>OZ251484.1:0-3476543 GCA_965242665.1 Dehalococcoidia bacterium
GTCCAACCGTCGCCGGTCAACTCCTTCCCCTCGACGCCCGAAATGTCCTGATCGGTTATCTCCGTCGTATGCGCCGGGTACGCAATCTTTTCCAGCGCCTCCCTCCAGTCCTTCAGCGGCTCCGGGGGTTGTGTGAATTCGAGCTCGAAACCATCGTCGTCCGGATCGACGTTCGGCGGCGGAATCTTGATGACTTTCTCCGGCTTGTCCAATATCTGCCTCGGCGGAGGCTCGGGCAGGTCGTCGGTCTCGTCGAACTCGTCGTCTACCCCAACGCCGGTGCGAATCTTGCTGCTGAACATGTCCCACAGCCACTGATGCTCTAGCTTCGGATGATCCACAACCGCGCATATCTGCGGCTCCTCGTCTCGTACCAATCCGGTGCGAACGCGGCGCAGTCCCCGCCCGATCACCTGCTGCCCGTAGACTGGACTGCCGAACTTTCGCAGTAGCAGCACTACCCCAACCTCCGGCAGATCCCATCCCTCGCGCAGCATGAGGACGCTCACAACCGCCTTGTACGGCTCGCCCGTCCATCGTTTCGTGCGGAGGGCAGACGCCCGCTTCCGATCCTCGTCCGGGCTGTCCTCCGTAACTAGGAGCGTCTTCACGCGGAAGTGGTCTTGCAGCGTCTTCGCCGCGAACTCGGCATCCAGCTTGCACACTGCCACGACGAACAGCACCGGATGATAGCGTCCGCCCGCCCGCCGCTCCTGTTCGTTGAGGCGCTGCAACGCTATCGCCATCTGCTGCCGCATCGGCTTTTCGTCCGTCACCCACTGCGTCGCATTCAACCCCAAGCGGTCGACCTCCGCCCAGTCGATCTCTTCCACGCCGCGCTTCTCCCCCGTCTTTGCGTCCGTATACGTCAATTCCACCGTCTCGATGTTCGGTTGATACACCACCGGCGTCTTGACCAGCCGGTCTGCGAGCGCGTCTTGAATGAGGTACTCGTAGATCATCTTGCTGTCCGGCGTCTTGTCGTCCGCGCGGTCGGGCGTCGCTGTCGTATCCACGCGCAAGATCGTTTGCGGGCGCAGCTTCTCCAGCGTAGCGTCCCACTCCGGCGCAGGAGAGTTGTGCGCCTCGTCGTTGAATACCGCAAACTTGGAGCCGTTCATCAAGCTCGCCAGATTGACTTGTCCCGCGCGGTTGCTGATATAGAACTGGTGGATGTTGCCCAAGATGACGTTCGCGCCCAGCATGTTCGCCCAGCTGGCTTGGCGGTCTCCCCCCAGAGTCGTCAGCGCAAAATCGTCCTTCCGCACGTTCGAGCCGGGTGGAATCAACCCGCGGTCGTCGAATACCTTCCCGTCGTGAAAATCCTCCTCCAACCGATCCCGCACGATGAGGTTTGGGCACAGGAGGACGAACTTCTTGACCTCGTGCGCGAGGTTCAGCCATACCATCAGCGCGGCGATGATCGCCGTCTTGCCGCCGCCGGTGACGACGTTCAGAAGCACCCCGTCCGGCAGCGCCAACTCCTGCCCCCGAATCTCGTAGGCGTAGACCACCCGCAAGAACGAATCCCACTGATGCTCCCACAACTTCCCCTCGCGCGGACGCATGTCGTCCATCGGGTCGGTGAGATGCGCGATGTACCGCACCGTGGCATCCGCTGCGCCGGGATAGCCGTCATGCATCCACTGCGAGAATTCGTCCTCGTACCCGCCAAACTCGTTGAACATTACGACTTCACCTCGATCTCGGCCGACCACGTGCCCTCGCCCCCGCGGCTGTCCTGCACCCGGCAGGCGACCTGATACGCTCCCGCGCGGTCGAACTTGTGCGTAACGCGGAGCTTCACCTTCCCGTTCTTGTCGCGCTGGAACGAGTAGCCAGGCTCAGCGACGAACCGCTGACCGTCGTAGTCGAAATCCCATTGCACGTTCACGACCTCAGCGCCAAGGTTCACCACCGCAGAGTCCCCCGCGTCGAACGTCACCGCACGCCCGCCGAGCGCACGATGCGCGACCGTCACGACGGGCGGATGCACGAACGTCAAGAACTCGCTGTAGTCCGCGCGGTCGGTCGACCGACCGACGATGTGCTCCCGAAAGCCCGGATCCCCAATCCGCACCTGCGAAAGCCGCACGAAATTGACGTCCACCGCCTCCCGCTCCCGCAGCTCCCTCGCGGCATCCTCCGCGTCCGCGCGAAATCCCCACGCCAACATCGTCCCATCCCGCAAGTTAGCGTCCCGATAGAGAGGAAGCCGACGAACCGCGTTCGCAAACTCCAATACGTCATCCGCAGTCGCCTGCGAATCCAAATCCGCACGCCCAACCCAAATCGGAAACTGATTGCGCCAACCGTGAATGACCGAATCGCCGTCCTCCTCGACCCGCGTCGCGCCGTATGCGCGCAAGACGAACTCCCGAAACTGCCCCAACGGCATCCTCGACAAATGCTCCGCCTCGTATATCCCCCAGTGCTCGACCGTGAAATCAAGGACTGGCGCATCCTCCAACCCCCGCGTTATCGCATCCTGCTTCATCCGCTCCGCAGACACCGATACCGCCACGCGAGACTGATCGCACGTAATCCACCGCCGACCAAGCCGCTGCGCCACAACCGCCGTCGTTGCGCCGCCGCCAAAGAAGTCCGCCACGACGTCCCCCTCGTTCGACGACGCCCTGATGATGCGTTCGATCAATGCCTCCGGCTTTTGCGTCGGGTAGCCGATACGTTCCTTTGAGATAGGGGCAATAACACCAATATCCCATACGTCCGACATCGGTGCCCCTGGGGATTCTTTCGCGGTTTGGCTCGGCTTGCGCCTTCCGGACGAGAAATCAGCAACTTGTTGCTTTGTACCCCATATTTTGCGGGTTGAGTCTGCTAGACCCTCGTACATTTGGTTAAATGTTGCTGCTTCATTACTGTCTTTTGTATAGCTCAGTACTACATCGTGCATTTTCTGAAATCTACGTTGCTTTGCCGGCCAACGACGATAGCGCCACACAATCTCATTCTGAAAACTCTCATACCCGAAGATCTTGTCCATTTCGACCTTGATGTAGTGGCTTGCGTGCCAGTCGCAGTGGAGGTAGATCGATCCGGCCGGCTTGAGCAGGCGCTTCATTTCGTAGAGTCTTGCGTTGAGCCATATCAGGTAGCCGGTCAATCCCCCTTGCCAGATGTCGCTGAACGAGCGCATTTCGTTTGCGTCTCCCCACATGACGTTGTACTTCCTGCCGGAGAAGAAGGGCGGGTCGGCGTAGATGAGGTCGATGGTGCTGGAGGGGATTTGCCGCATGACGTGGAGGTTGTCGCCCCAGATGAGTCGGTTGGGTTCGTGGGGTTCATCCATGCCGAGTTGGACGCGCTCGACTATCTGCGTTGGCAGGTTGACGCGTGGGTAGTGCTTGAGGAAGCCTTGTCGTCGGTCCCACCCCATTGGTTCCGCTTCCACTGGCACCGACCCGAAGCGCGCCGGCGGCCGCCACAGCTCTTCCTGCTGCGGCAGCGGTTCTGGGGCGTCGTCGCGCTGCGGTTCTGGGGATGCGTCCATGCCCTGCGGGTCTTGCGCGTTGGGGGCGTGGTCAGGGTCTTGCGTCATTGGGATTTGCTCCGTGTGTTTTCAGTGACGGCCCGCTCGATGGCGCGTCGGTACTGCCCCTCGTCGGTGAAGTGGCCGTGCTTGCCGTGCTTGTTGGTCGGATTAGGATAACGATACTCCTGCCCAGTCTTACCCACGATCGTCCGCTCCGATCGTCCGCCTCGCTGGATGGTGAATTCGCGCTTCTTTCCCATGCGATGCCTCCTTGCAATCTGGTCTCCCTGCGCGCTATCCGGATGCTGGATAGCGAATCTGGGAACCTGCCCAGATTCGATACCCTGCTGGTGCGCAGTACTTGCGGCTCCCTTCTTGAGGATGGAGGACAACAGTCCTTTCCTTTGAAGCATCAGGATGATCGGCTTGTACTCTTCATAATTGGCGATGCCGAGAGTTTCAGATATTTGGTTGTAGGATACCAGATTGCCGCCTTGCCCCAACAGCACGACCAGCTTTTCCTCGCGGCTGAGATCGTACTCACTGAACGCATCGAGCCATGCCCGTTCGTCCGGACTAAAGAAGTTCCCCTGGGAGAAGGATATCAGGAAGCAATGATCTACCGAGTCGATTTTTTGGGGAGCCAACTCGTGTCCATCCAGCAGCGCGCTGATGCGGCGGATGCCCTCACCTATTTCCCGCATGTAATCGAGCTCCCTGAGAACGCGGGCGATGTACGTGTTGCGTGAATCGTGAACTCCCGCCCCTTTTCTCAACTCGGACAGATCGACGGTGGAGAGCAGCCTGCCCGGATTCCGGATCTCAAGCCCGTCGTCGAATGCCATGATCTCGATGGGGCGACCCTGGATACTATAGTCCCTGTGTGCGATGGCGTTCACGAACGCTTCACGGCATGCGTCTTCAGGATAGGGCAATTGAAGCTGGAAGGTTCCGTCCACGAGCCGCTTCCGACCCAAGAACTGCCGAACATGCTCCCACCCTTCGCTGAGCAGCCCGAGCACATTGCCTGGGTGCGTCTCATCTCGCATGACGTTATAGTCGCTGCCGGTCAACAACTCAGATCCGGACACTTGGAGCAGGCGTATCTCGGATCTCGGATGCCACTTGCCGATGTTCGACGCGAACAGCAGCAACGCGGCGCGTCTCAGCCGCAGAGACTCCTGATCGAACTCGGCCAGTCCAAAGAACTGGAGGCGCTTCTCCGCCGACAACCTGGGCAAGACTGTTTCGGTTACGCGATTCAGAAGATCGAGATCGAGGTCACTCACTGTTGCGCCGTCGACCCATTGTTGATCGTATTCCCTCGACAACTGCTCGTGACGTTCGAACCGAATCTGCTCCGAAGCCACTGGGACGGTGTCTGTATCCCGTCTCTGTAGGCACCGCCCGCCGCTGGTAAGATGGGTATGTTGAGTCCCTTTCTGCACACTGAATACGAGGACGGTCTTGTCTCCCATCGGCACCAAGCGCGCCCTGAATCCGGACAGTGGCGTGCCCGAGTGGACATGGGACTTCGGCGCATTCCGCAGTACTGCGATATCGTCTTCAGCGTATGAGAGGCCGGATATCGTGCCGTCGTCCTCGGCTCCAACGATCAACGTCCCGCCGTCCGCATTGGCGAACGCCACTAGAGTTTCGCCAATGTCTTCGGCCACCAGGCTTACCTTGCGACGGACGTTTCGATCGGGCCCGTGCATGGCACTCTTGAACTCGCGGAAGTGGCTTTCGCCAAGCGCGAGGTCGTTCTTCAAGCGTTCCTGAATGGGCAGTATCTGGCTATCCAAGGTCTCTTCCTTCACCGGCTGCTACGGAACGTCTCCTAGGCCGGCGGCCGCATACGAGCGACTCGTCTCGGATATCGAACAGATCTTATACGCATTACAGTACCCAGACGACGCCATGGATTTCAAGAGATTCGCAGCATCGGTTCCATCTGCTTGCCCCGAAGTGCTCCGCGTGCGCTCACATTTGCGTGAGTGTCGGAGCCTTGAGCGTTACTGTTTGTTCTCGGCGACGGCCTTCTCGATGGCGCGTCTGTACTGCCCCTCGTCGGTGAAGTGGCCGTCTTTACCATGCTTGGGCGGATCGAGGAATCCTGCCCAGGCACCCAGTATCCGCGTGAAATGGCCGTCCGGATCGGGATGATGCTTCTGTCCAGTCCTGCCCACGATCGTGCGCTCCAACCGGCCGCCTCGCTGGATGGTGAATTCGCGCTTCGTTCCCATGCGATGCCTCCTTGCAACGTCGATCCAATGAACTGGGCTAACCATTATACCACATACGTCGCCGGAATATGCGTGATAGGTTTATGCGGTTTCGTTTATGCCTCAAGAGAGTTTCGACATCGGAGACTTGGGGTCGTTGCGTCCGGGAGGAAGCTAGCCTTGCACGCTTCGGGTCGGGGCTCTATCGTCAGACAAGTCGGAACTTCTGGCTAATATCCGGAATGTCGATATAGCTCCAGCACGAATGAGTGAGTTCCGAAGCTTTGGGCGGGAAGCTGCCGTGTATTACTTTGATTCCTTTGTTCGACAGAGATTCGACGACAGGAATGAAATCACGATCAGAGGAGACTAGAACCGCAACGTCGTAGTTGTCGTCCCATGCCAAGCTGATCATATCGGTCGCGATTGCGGTGTCCACGCCCTTCTCTTCTGTACCCCGCATGTCTGCGCCGCATACCGTACACCGTGATACTACATTTTGGCAGGATGGGCACTTTGGCGCCATAGCCTTCCGCCGCCTCGGAAACATCCTGACGACCGCGCCGGGGACTTTGGGGAGTGTCCTTGACGCCCACCGCCGGAGATTTTCTTCGTTCGGGTTATTGGAGTCATAAGAACCATATATCCCCATTCCCTGATATACCATAGGCGTTTCCGGACCGACGATACACCGCGTTTCTTCCACCAAGACCGGACCAAGGATGAACCAGTCAACGCGAAAACCGGTTTGGATCTCTTTCAAGGACAGCTCGAAATTCCAGAAGTCGACAAAGATTCGTACACGACCGCCGGGCTTGCTTTGGGCAACGCTCATTCGGCTTCCCGTGGACAGAAACGTCCACTCCGTGGAAATATAATGAATCGGGCCGCCAGATTCCCGTCTACCGGGTGGCGACCCGATGGGCTGTAATCGAACTTATCATATATCCAACCATGTCCTATTGTCAATACAGAAACGTCCCAAAGGGAATCGACGAAACCGAATGTCAGATCCGCATCATGGAAGTACGATTACCGGATACCGCGTTGATAGGATACAATTCACACGATGTTTGGGAAGCCGATACCCATAACCGACCGCATCTTCCAGATACAGACCGTCGGGGCGCGCGTTAGCGTCGTCGTCGATGATGGGGGCGTCCTGTTGGTCGATGCAGGGCTGCCCGGAACCCGGGGCGCGATCTCTCGAGGTTTGGAGGCGTTGAATGTGTCTCTCGAACATGTGCGCTGCGTGGTGATTACCCACGCGCATCCGGATCACACGGGCGGGCTGGCGGAGGTCGTCGAGGGGCAGGATATTGCGGTCGCGGCGCACCGACTGGATGCGGACATCATCGAGGGGCGAGAACCGCCGCCAAACCCGGTGCAGTACCGGCTGGCCTCCAAACTTGCGGATCCCCTTCACGCCAAGCTCATGGGAAACCCCGCGCGCGTCACGCATCGGCTCGACGACGGGGACAGCATTCCATTCGCAGCGGACGTCCGCACGGTGCATCTTCCTGGACATACGGACGGCAGTATCGCCCTCTACCTGCCGACCGAACGCGCAATCATCGTCGGAGACGCCCTGCAATACAAGCTCAAGTTCGTGCGCAAGCTCGGCCTGCCGTCTCCCGTGTTCACTCGGAACCCAGATCAGGCCGCCCGCTCGCTCGAACGGCTGCTCGATCTGGATTTCGACCTGATATGCTTCAGCCACTTCCCGCCCATGCGCTCCAATCCGCGCGCTGCGCTGCGAACGCTGCTGGAACGCGCGCGGCCGGATCAGGCCATCGGGCGCACGGACAAGTCCAGCGCCGCAGAATCGCGCGAGTGCGCCAACGGGTGACCTGGACTGGACGGATCCAAGAAGGTAACGGCGTGGTAGAAGTCGTCCAAGGGGACGAACACGCCGTTTGTCTGTGCCCAGCTCCGCATCCGGGGATTGCAGGAATGTGCCCACGACAGGATTTCCACCCGCCAGCCGCGCTTGTGCATCCGCTCCAAGGCGCTATGGAAGCCAGAGCCCTCGTGGTAGCCCGCGCCGTCGCCGGTCAGCAACACTACAATGCCCGGGTCGCCGTTGTAGTCGAGCGTGGCTTCCAACATTCGCAGCTGAAGCCAATGATCTGGGATTTGCTGCTCTCCGCGTTCCGGACCACCGCGGTCGAACAACATGACTTCCACACCTTCGCCTTCCAAACGGTTCCATAGCTGACGCATCTCCGGAGGCACGGAACCAGCCGCAACTGCGCGTTCCATCGTGCGGTCTGCGTGAGCCAATCGCAGCATGTTTTCAAAGTGGATGCGAACACGGGAGCGCGCGTCTGGGCCGCTGTCCAATTCCTCTGCAAGCCGCCGCGCCTCAATGAAGATATTCGAGTTGTCCCAGTAGATGAAGACATTGTCCATGGCGAGTTGTCTCTCCTCATAGATGTAGATGCCGTAGAATTCCAGAAGCGTCCACCGACGGTGCCAGACAGGAAACTGCCCTCAGATATAGGGTAGCACTGAGACGCATCTCGTTGCAAGAAAACCGCGATGGAGAGGCGGGGCCGTTCGACCGTCGTCCCGCGAGAGGCATTCGTTATTCGGCGAACCACCGAGCAATCTCGTCCCGAGAGAACATGGGAAGATCGCGGACGGTTCCCCCGGAGCGCATCTTGAGCCCATCACCGGGCTCCGTAATCCTGCCGATCTCGCTGGCAGGGATGCCTTCTCTATCCAGGGCGTCCGACACCTTGCCAACGTCCTCGGGCGCAACTGCGATGAGCAGGGATCCGGACGCGATGAGTCCCAGTGGATCCAACCCGAGCGCGCCGCATATTTCGCTGCACTCCGGCAGTATCGGAATGGCCTCCTCCTCGACCAAGACGCCTACGTTGGCTGCGGCCGCCATCTCCACGAGGCCCCCTGCTACCCCGCCCTCGGTTGGGTCGTGCATGGCGTGGACGGCCGCCGCGCTGCACGCCGCCGCCGCATCCCGCACGACACTGATGCCGGGGTCGAACAAGAATCCCTGAGCGCGCTCGACTGCGCCGCGGCTTACCCCGCGCTCCAAGAGCCGCCCGCCCGACTCACGGGCGAGAATGGACGCCCCTTCGATAGCGATACTCTTGGTCAAGACGATGCTGTCCCCCGCTTGCGCTCCCGACGTGAGCGCAACGCGCCCCTTCGGAGCCTCTCCCAACATAGCGCCTACCGCAATCGGACGAGGCAAGTCATACGTGATCTCGGTATGGCCGCCTATCAGTGTGACGCCCAACTCCGCGCACGCATCGCCGATCTGCCCAAAGATACGCTCCACCTCCGCCTCCGACGACCCCTCCGGAACCAGCAGCGTAGCCATCAACCACCGCGGCGTTCCTCCCATTGCAGCGATGTCATTGGCGTTGACGTGCACCAAGTACCAACCGATGAGATCCGTCGCAAAGGTAATGGGGTCGGTCTTGGCCACGAGGAAGCGATCCCCAAAGTCGATGAGCGCGGCGTCTTCCCCAGCCCTCGCCCCGACGAAGACCCTTCGATCGCGCACCTCGATCCGATCGAGTAGACGGCGAAGGAATTCGAGAGGGAGCTTTCCTGCTTGCATTGGACGACACGTTCCTCAAGAATCTCCCAACCGATCAGGCGGTACTGCCCAAGCCCGACGCTGCACGAACCGCCGCCTCTCTGCCTCTACATCAGGAAGATCGGCCGGCAGCCCGCAGCGCCATGGCGGACGGCGCGCATCGTCGGAGACGATCCCCGAAACTAGGGCTGAATGGTGAACTCGTCCTGATAGAGATTCTTCTCTATGTCGGTATAGTTCAGTACAACCCTGAACGGTCGATCGGTGTCCAGGCTGGCGCTCTCGAAGGTCTCGTTGCGGTTCTCGTTCGGTCGTATGACCCCGACATTCGTCATCCTGATGTCCTCTCCACGGGCCGTTTCTGCGACGGCCCCCGCTTGAACGTCCATAGCCACCCCCGTCCCATAGTTCTTGAACGAGAGCACGAGCTTCGACCTATGAGGGTACTTCTCGGCCGCGACGATCGGTCTGATCAGCACTCTGTTGTGCTGCTGGTTCAAGCTGACCTGCCGATAGATCAGGATCACCAAGGTCAGCGTCGCACAAGTAAGGATGAGCTCACCGATCAAGTCGACGAGTGTAGTGATGACATCAAAAGTGCTCGGCATGACAAACTCCGTTGCAATGATAAACGAGGCCTCTCGAACGGGCCATCCGCAAGATAGTATACCATATCACATTGAGCTTCATCGACTCGGTCATACTAAACCAACCCCGCCAGCGGACGGCGGCGAAGAATCAACGCCCCGCCCCTCAATCTCGCGCACTGCCGCCGCCGTCCGCACGCTTACCGCGCACACGCGCCCAAGCAAGTCCACAACGCGCTCCTTGTAATCCGCGAACTGATACGTATCGAACCGCTCCCGGATCGTAGGGTCGCGCGGCTTCCGCTCCTTGTACTGATCCAACACCCACTCTAACGCAGACCGACTCCCCAAACGATACTCCCACGCCTCGCGCGGAACTCCCGCCAACGTCGTCTGATCGTCCAACACGATCAGCCCCCGCTCCACATCCGCGCGCAGCCTGGCGCGCGGAGAAACCACGCCGTCCTTCTCCCGTCTCTCCAATGGATACGGCTCCACAGACTCGAAGCCAATATGCAAGTCCAACAACTCGCGCCCCATCTTCGCCCAAGACTCGAAACCATCGTACAACGGCAGCCGAGGGAACTCACCGCGCCCCAAGTCCACCGCGTACTTCTCCCGATATGCAGGGTCGTGCAGGACAGCGTAGGTGTAGGCGAAGACATCTTCCGGTCCGATCTCCTTAGCATCGGCCCCGTAATGCCCGCGAATCCGCTCTAGCCCCCAATCTGTGATGTTGCTCACACGCTCTCCTTCCGCCGTATAGCGGTAGAGGGGGATGCATTGGGTATCATAAGTGAAGTGGAGATCGACGATCTTGTCGGAGGCCAGTGCGTAGAATTCTCGGCCACTGACGCAGAATGCGATGACTTTGTTATCGACGGCCTTGCCGTGCGGGAATATCCTCTGCATCTGATACCTTCGGTGTGTGACCATAGGCGCGTAGTAGCAGTGCTTTGCGACGAACGGCCTGTACATGCCAGAGACGATATTTTGATCCGTAAACGAGAGAGCGTCTCCATTGACCAGATGACGAACTAGCTCGCTCGTCCACTTGATGGACTTGTCCACCCAATCGTTGGCCGAGCTAGTATCAGGCTTCTCACCCTCGAACCGCCGTAACTCATTTCGATAGGTTTGGCAAAGGAAGTACACCTTGTCAGAAACGGATTCCGAGTCAAAGCCATATACCCACTCATCTCGAGCGGTACCGATGCCCATCGAACACAACCCAAACACGGATTGCGTGCCGAGGATGGCCTTTTCGGTCTTGGCGCGCTTGTCCGTGAGCGGCATGAGATTCTCGAAACCACTGTCAGATTGATTGATCCAGTTATTCTTCGCGTCGGGATCGATGTCTTGGAACTCAATATCCGCTGTGTCGAGACGGTTCAATTCGGCCAGCTTGTCCTGCCCTGATTGTTCGTCGATTAGAGCGTAGTAGTGTACTTTGCCTCTCTCACCACAATCGGCTTGATTCCGCACGAAGAACCCGATAGCCACACCAGTCATGATTCCAAAGACATTCCCCACGCGGCCTTTCTTGCGTATGTCTCCCCCCAGATCGACGATGTACAAATCACTGAACTCGTCCACCGCGACTTTGCGAAACCCATCGTCTTGCCTGCTGTCTATGTAGGAACGATTGGTTATGAACGCGACGATCCCGTCATCTGCCAGCCGGTCGGATGCCCAGCGGATGAACCGCTTGTACATGTCGTACTGGTGAGTTCTCCGCGCCGTCCCATTCTTGACATAGGTTTTCTTGATACGGTCATCAACTCTCGGATATTTCCGATTTGGGTTCGCATCGTACCAGTTGGCTTGGCTATCGTTATACGGCGGATTCCCCACGATCACGCTGATCGTCTTCTCGTTCTGCTCCTGAATCCGTATCCAATTGTCCACCGACAACCCCCCCAGATTGAACGCCCCCTGCCGCCTGACTACCCCGTTCGTAGTCCCATTCTCCTGCCAATCCATGTTGTCCAACGTGTCCACAAAACACAAATTCGGAAACTCCAAGTACCGCCCAGTCTTCTCCTTGTATGTGTACTCGATGTTCATGTTGGCGATGTAGTACGGCAGTATGGCGACCTCGTTCGCATGTATCTCCTTCAAGTACTTGTACTCCAACCGATCCGCAGGCAGCCGCTCAATCAAGCTCGTGACGAACGTGCCCGTACCCGTCGCAGGATCCAAGATCTGCACGTTATCATCCGCCAAACTCCGACCAAAGTGCTTCTCCAAGAGATAGTCCACGCCCCGGATGATGAAGTCGACGATCTCGTTGGGCGTGTATACCACTCCCAGCCGATCCGCCGCCGCAGGATTGTACGCAGTGTAGAAATCCTCGTAGACCGCCTTCAAGAACCCCTGCTTCTCCGCATAATCCGCAATCTCATCCGCAGCCCGCCCTATCGCCCCATAGTACGCCTGCAGACGCGAAATCGCCTCACGCCGCGCCGCGCCAGTGAAAAACGTCCGCTCCAACTCGTCCAACTGCCGCGCCACGTTGTTCTCGCGGTGGAACTGATCCTCACGGAACACGCGCAAGAAGATGTCCTTCGTCAAGATGTGCTGGAGCAACATCTCCCGCACATCCTCTTCCGAAACCGACGGACTGATGCTCTCCCTGCACAACTCCAAGAACTGCGCCGCCGCGCTCTGATACGCCGCACTGTTCGACTTCGCATCCTCCACCGACTCTCGCAAGTTCCCAATCACCCACGGCAAGTCTGCCTTGAACTGCCGCTGCGCCGTCCGAAACTCCCCAATCTCAGGCAACTCATAGTCCAAGAACCTCCGAATCAGCCGATGAAGGTCGGCCGGCCGCGTCATGTCTACCCGCATGGACACCTCGCGGTTCTGAACCAGCACCGCGGTCTCCGAGTTCTCGAATATGATGTTGTCTCGCGGATAACCGCGGTCAAACTTGAACCGAATCTCCGCATCGAGGTCGTCGAGGGTATCCTTCGCTTCCCAGTACCCGCGAGGCATCCGCAAGCTGTCCTTCACCGTGCCATCCGGCACGACCCCCGCGCCGTAGGGAAGCTCCGGCACCAGCTCCAACCCCTCCTTGTGATCCGCGCAGTACGCCGAAAGGCAGTTCTGAAATGCCGCACGGATGCTCTGCTCATTGATCGATCCACCAAACTCGATCAACCGACTCAGCTCCGCGCGGTATCGCTCGATATGAGGGTAAGCAGCCATGGTCTCCCTGTCATTAAGTCCCATACACCCGCCCGGGCCTAGGCCTTCTTCACCAATCGTATCGTCCGCACGCTTACCGCGCACACGCGCCCAAGCAAGTCCACAACGCGCTCCTTGTAGTCCGCGAACCGATAGGTATCGAACCGCTCCCGGATCGTCGGGTCGCGCGGCTTCCGCTCCTTGTACTGATCCAACACCCACTCCAACGCGGATCGACTCCCCAAACGATACTCCCACGCCTCGCGCGGAACTCCCGCCAATGTCGTCCGGTCGTCCAACACGATCAGCCCCCGGTCCACATCCGCGCGCAGCCTGGCGCGCGGAGAAACCACACCCTCCTTCTCCCGTCTCTCCAATGGATACGGCTCCACAGACTCGAAGCCGATATGCAAGTCCAACAACTCGCGCCCCATCTTCGCCCAAGACTCGAAATCATCGTACAACGGCAGCCGAGGGAACTCCTGTAGCAGGTCAACCGCGTACTCCTCCCGATACGCCGGGTCGTGCAACACCCCATACGTGTACGCGAACACGTCCTCCGCCCGAATCCCTTCTTCTCCGTAGTGCTCCCGAATCCGCCGCAGACCCCACTCGGTGATGTTGCTCACGCGCTCACCTTCTTCCGTGTAGCGGTAGAGCGGGAGGCATTGCGTGCCGTCGAAGAACACGTGCAGGTCGGGTATCCGATCCGTCGCCAAGACCGCAAAAGGTCTGCGCGCACTGGTAGATTGGAAGCAAATTACTCTATTGTCGTACTCCGAGTAGTCCCCAGGAAACATACGAGGGATTTGATATTGCATTTCATTCAGATTTTGATTGAAATACAACTGCTTGACAACGAATGGTCGATACAGTGCTTGTCGAGTACTTGTCCTGTCGAATACATTTGGAACATCAAGACGCAGCTGTCGTTTGAGGTCTCGAGTCCATTTGATAGAGGTCCCTAGCATAGCATTGTCGACGTCCCTGCCGCCGTACAATGCACGCGCCTCTTCATATGAATTGATAAGTCCACGTACTTTCCGGCCGAGATTATCTGGATCAAAGTCATAGACCCATTCATCACGAGCGGTTACTACACCCATCATATAGAGTCCGAACACCGCACGTTGGTCATCATCTGTCTTGGCGAGCTTTGTCCGTCGATCGGCAATCGGCAGCAACCGCTCGAATTCCGGATTCACTTGATTGAGCCAATTCCCCTTCTTATCAGGCGTAATGTCAGCGAAGTCCATCTCTCCAACGTCAAGCCGCTGCAACTCCAACAACTTGTCTGCGCCGGGCTGCGCGTCCGAAACGGCGTGGTAATGCACTTTGCCAGCGGCTTGCGATGACGAGCTGCGAACGAAGAACCCTATCGCTACACCCGTCATAATCCCAAAGACGTTCCCGACTCCTTCGTTCCCCCGCACATCCCCGCCCAAGTCAACGACATAGACGTCGCAGAATTCCTCCAAGGACACCTTGCGGAACCCATCATCTTGGAACTTGTCCAGATAGCCGCGATTGGTAACGAACGCCATGATACCGTCTTCCGCCAGCCGGTCCGACGCCCAACGGATGAACCGCTTGTACATGTCGTACTGCTTCGTCTTCTGCGCCGAGCTGTTGGCGATATACGTCTCGCGGATGCGTCGATCGACCTTTGGATATTCTCGATTGGGATTGAACTCGTTCCAATTGCTCTGATTCGCGTTATACGGCGGATTCCCCACTATCACGCTGATCGTCTTCTCGTTCTGCTCCTGAATCCGTATCCAATTGTCCACCGACAACCCCCCCAGATTGAACGCCCCCTGCCGCCTGACTACCCCGTTCGTAGTCCCATTCTCCTGCCAATCCATGTTGTCCAACGTGTCCACAAAACACAAATTCGGAAACTCCAAGTACCGCCCAGTCTTCTCCTTGTATGTGTACTCGATGTTCATGTTGGCGATGTAGTACGGCAGTATCGCAACCTCGTTCGCATGTATCTCCTTCAAGTACTTGTACTCCAACCGATCCGCAGGCAGCCGCTCGATCAAGCTCGTGACGAACGTGCCCGTACCCGTCGCAGGATCCAAGATCTGCACGTTATCATCCGCCAAACTCCGTCCAAAGTGCCTCTCCAAGAGATAATCCACGCCCCGGATGATGAAGTCGACGATCTCGTTCGGGGTGTATACCACCCCCAACCGATCCGCAGCCGCAGGATTGTACGCAGTGTAGAAATCCTCGTAGACCGCCTTCAAGAACCCCTGCTTCTCCCCATAATCCGCAATCTCATCCGCGGCCCGCCCTATCGCCCCATAGTACGCCTGCAAACGCGAAATCGCCTCACGCCGCGCCGCGCCAGTGAAAAACGTCCGCTCCAACTCGTCCAACTGCCTAGCAACGTTGTTCTCGCGGTGGAACTGATCCTCACGGAACACGCGCAAGAAGATGTCCTTCGTCAAGATGTGCTGGAGCAACATCTCCCGCACATCCTCTTCCGAAACCGACGGACTGATGCTCTCTCTGCACAACTCCAAGAACTGCGCCGCCGCGCTCTGATACGCCGCACTGTTCGACTTCGCATCCTCCACCGACTCTCGCAGGTTCCCAATCACCCACGGCAAGTCAGCCTTGAACTGCCGCTGCGCCGTCCGAAACTCCCCAATCTCAGGCAACTCATAGTCCAAGAACCTCCGAATTAGCCGATGGAGGTCGGCCGACCGCGTCATGTCTACACACAACACCTTGTCGCGGTTCTGAACCAGCACCGCGGTCTCCGAGTTCTCGAATATGATGTTGTCTCGCGGATAGCCGCGGTCAAACTTGAACCGAATCTCCGCATCGAGGTCGTCGAGGGTATCCTTCGCCTCCCAGTACCCGCGAGGCATCCGCAAGCTGTCCTTCACCGTGCCATCCGGCACGACCCCCGCGCCGTAGGGAAGCTCCGGTACCAGCTCCAGCCTCTCCTTGTGATCCGCGCAGTACGCCGAAAGGCAGTTCTGAAATGCCGCACGGATGCTCTGCTCATTGATTGATCCACCAAACTCGATCAACCGACTCAGCTCCGCGCGGTATCGCTCGATATGAGGGTAAGCAGCCATGGTCTCCCTGTCATTAAGTCCCATACATCCACCTATCGTCAACCCTCGACTCCCAAATACATCCGCCCCGGCCTAGGACTTCCTTCACCAATTCGCCTCGTCCGCCGTCCATGCAATATGGCCTAACATGAATGTACCATACCGGAACAAGCGAGGGGACCAAATCCTCCTAGGTGTCTCATGCCAATAAACCCCGGGCGGTCATCTCTTGCGCACCGGCGTCCGTTCGGCTACCGTGTATCCGTGAATATGAGACCGCGAACATCCAACCTGAGAGATCAGATATGACCAACTCCGACTTTACCCTTCTCACTGCAGACCGACTCATCGACGGAACCGGCGCCCCTCCGATGGAGCGTGGTGCGATACTGATCGACGGCAACCGAATCGCAGCCGTAGGAACCGAGGAGTCCGTCATACCCCCAGAGGGGTCGTCCGTCCGAGAAATATCCTATGAAGGCAAAAGCATCCTGCCTGGCCTGGTCGATTGCCACGTCCACCTCAACGGCATTGGAGACGGACGACTCGGAGACGACCTCGCCAAGCTCCCCGACGAGATCCTGACTGTACAATCCGCCAACAACGCCCGCGCGCATCTCTACTCCGGCGTAACTACCGTCCGAGACTGCGGCGCGAAGAACCGAACGACCTTCCATTTCCGCCAAGCAGTCCAAATGGGACTCGCAGAGGCTCCCCGCCTCATTCTCTCCGGCCGTCCCGTCGCAGCCATCGGAGGGCACCTCGGCTATTTCGGCATCGAGGCCACAGGCCCAACCCAGTGCAAAGCGGCCGTCCGACAACTCATCAAGGAAGGCGCGGACTTCATCAAAGTCACCGCATCCGGAGGCAGCACACGCACATCCTTCCCCTTCTTCCCGTCTCTCGACGTCGACGAACTGACCGCCATCGCGCAAGAGGCGCACAAGCTCGGAAAGCACGTGGCCGCCCACTGCGTCAACTCCAACTCCATGCGAAACTGCCTCGACGCGGGCATCGATACCATCATACACGCCAGGCACATGGAACCCGACGGAACCTACAAGTACCAACCCGACATCGCAGAACGCATCGTCGAACAAGGCGTCTTCGTCAACATGACTCTCAACGAAGGACGCGCCAACTACCGCGTCATCTCCGAAAAGCGCGAACGCGGCGTCCAACTGACCGAACGCGAGCGCCAAGTGCTCGACCGCGGCATGGAAGCGCACGACCTGATGATGGACTCCTTCAGCCGCATGGTCGAAGCCGGCGTGCAGATGGCAGCCGGCTCGGATACCTCTTGGAGCTGGCATCAGATCGCCCAGTTCCAGGACGAAGTCGAAGCCCACGTCGCAGGCGGCATGTCTCCCATAGACGCCATCGCGGCAGGCACGGGCAACTCCGCAAAGTCCTGCTGGATCGACGACGAGGTTGGAACGCTGGAACCGGGGAAAGCGGCGGACGCGCTCGTCGTGGACGGCAACCCTGCCGAAGACATCACTCACCTCTGGAACGTTGTGGACGTCTACCAAGGCGGCGCCCGCATCGAGCGCTCCAACAAGATTTGAGGCTTGGCGTCATTCCATCGAAGGCCGAGAATCCACGAGCGCGGGTCACTGCGGCCCAAGCGCTATCATGCCCGCCAAGTAGCCGCCCCCAAACCCGTTGTCGATATTGACCACCGACACTCCCGGGGCGCAGCTGTTCAGCATCGTCAGAAGCGCGGCCAGCCCATTGAGGCTCGCCCCGTAGCCGACGCTCGTCGGAACCGCGATCACGGGCGCCCTCACGAGGCCGCCCACTACCGACGGCAGCGCTCCTTCCATCCCCGCAACCACGACGACTACCCGTGCCCTTCCGATCCTGGGCATCTCCGCGAACAGGCGGTGTATCCCCGCAACTCCAACGTCGACGACGCGCTCTACCCTGCATCCTATGACCTCCGCAGTTACCGCAGCCTCCTCGGCGACAGGCAGATCCGACGTCCCTGCGCTTACTACCGTCACTCCGGACACAGGGTCGGGCGTCGCGCGGCGATCCACGATTATCGCTCGCGCAGTCTCATCGAACGACGCATCAGGAACCTCCCGCCGCACGGCATACCACGCTTCGTGCGTCGTCTTGGTAACCAGCAGGCGGTCCGAATGCTCCAACAGCGCAGACGCGATCTCCGCAACCTGGGCAGGAGTTTTTCCCTGTCCGAAGACAACCTCCGGAAACCCCTTGCGGACGGTGCGGTGATGGTCTACTTTCGCAAAGCCCAAATCTTGGTACGACAGATCCCCAACCAGCTCGACAACCTCATCGGCGGTACGCCGGCCTGCCTTGAACTCGGCTAGAACTTCATGCAATCGTTGCGCGTCGATGGCAGCATCCTCTCCGGCAGCAGTCGATAGATGCCCTATACGGCCCCGTCGATCACAACATCCAACACCGCCGGCTTTCCAGACTCCAACGCTCTCCCGATCTCCGCACCTATCTCATCAGGGTCCTCTATCCGTCGGCCGTACATTCCCATCGCCTCTGCGATACCCGCCATGTCGAACCGCTGCGGGAAGTCCATGCCAATATACTTGCTCGTCGGATTCGCTTCTCCCTCGATCAACGTCTTGTAGGCATTCATGTTGATCTTCAAGACGCGGTATGCCCCGTTATTGCAAATCACATATACCACCGGAATATCGTAGACTGCCGCCGTCCAAAGACCTTGTACCGTCATCATCGCGCTGCCGTCTCCCAAGATCCCTACCACCGGACGATCCGGATGCGCCAACTTCACTCCCATGGCGCCGCCCATGCCCCATCCCAGCGCGCCCCCGCGTCCGGCGTAGAAGCTGCCCGGCTCGTCGAATCGAAACGCCCCATGAACTGCGTCCCTCGCGGTAACCGAATCATCCGCGATGACCGTATCATCAGGCACGGCCTGCGCCACTTCGAACGCCATGCGTTCCCGGGTCATCGGCCTGTCGTTCCAATGGGCGCGCAAGTTCCGCTCCCACGCGGACCGAAGCGCGCGCTTCTCCTCGCCCAACGCGGCCGCCCGGCCAACCGCCGCCTCGCGCGCGCCGCCAGACATCCCCGCGTCCAACGAATCGGCCAACGCCGCCAACGCGGACTTGGGGTCGGAGACCATCCCAACATCCGTCCGCTGGGTTGAGCCAACCTGCGCCGGGTCGGTGTCGATGTGCACGAGCTTCGTGTTCTCTCCAAAATACTCCAACCTCGGCTGTGAAAACATGTAGTACCCTGTCGCCATCTTCCCCACCAGCAACACCGCATCCGCCCTATTCAATACATCCTCCGACTCTGGATACGCCAGCCGAATCGCCCCCCGAAACTGCGGATGGCTCTCCGGAAAGTTAAACTCCGAATGCATGATCGTAGTATGCACCGCGCATCCCAGCAACTCCGCCACGCGCACAGCCTCCGCCCACGCTCCCGACTGCGCGATCCTATCGCTCACGATCATCAACGGATTGGACGCTTGGGCCAAGATGGACGTCGCCCGTTCGACCGCATGGACGTCAGGCCCGGTGCGGTGGTGCCCGTCTGGCGATGGGAAGATGCCAACGTCGGCCTCGTCGTCCAGCGCGTTCGCAGAAAATCCAACATAGGTAGGACCCATCGGCGGCGTCTTGGATTCGTTGAATGCACGACGCATCAAGAACGGCACTTGGTCGGGATACGTCGCCTCCGCCGTCCACTTGGTGAACTGCTCTACCATGGCTGCCAAGTCCGTCCGCTCGTGCGCCAACTCGCGGATGTCCTTGTTCCCAGACGTAACGACTATCGGCGATCCGCCCTCGCGCGCGTTGTGCAGCAAGCTGATGGCGTTGGCCAACCCCGTCTCGATGTGCAAATTCAGGAACGACGGCCTCCCCGTCGCGCGTCCGTACGAGTCCGCCATCCCGACGCCAACCCCTTCCTGCGTCACCAACACGTACTCCAAGTCAGGATAGCGCTCGATTGCGTCCATCATCGCGCTCTCACTCGTGCCGGGATTCCCGAAGACGTACTTCACGCCCTCCGCTCGCAGCATCTCCATCATCGCGTTCTTGCCCGTCATTACTGCCATGACACCCTCGCTTCATCCAACGACTTGCGCGGCTGGGTGCGCGCAAGTTCCATTATAGCGATATTCCGCGGTAAGTACGAATGACCGCAGCCTCTGTGCTACAATCAGCCGGCAGACATGGCATCGTCGCAATAGTCCAACAGCAGACCAAATCCCCCACTGGAGAGCATATGCACGCGAGATGAGAAAACGCGCATTCATGATCATCATCGCTATCGCACTTACCCCATTCGCGCTCTTCATCTTGGTGCTCGCGATCGTGCGGACGTTCGACCAGCTCGTCGGCCTCGGTGAATTCTCGCAGGCCGAGATCGCTCAAGATATTGCGGACATGGGCCTCGTTGCCCACACTATCGGAGGAACCCGCCCCGCCACCCTCGTCCTTCCCCCCGACCTCGACCCGCAGACACCCGTGCCCCTAGTACTGGTTCTGCACGGCTACGGAGGGTTCGCCTCAGACATGATCGAGCGCCTCCATCTCCTGGGACATGTCGGGCCCAGACGATTTGCACTGTTGATCCCCGACGGCCAGCGCGATGACGAGAACAACCGATTTTGGAACGCGACCGACTTCTGCTGCGGAAAGACCGACGCAAAGCCAGACGACGTAGCGTACCTCACCGGACTGACGGAGGAGGCCGCGCAGTTCGTCTCGATTGAACGCATTCTTGCTATTGGATACTCCAACGGTGGATTCATGGCATACCGCCTCGCCTGCGACAACATGCACGGACTCCAGGGAATCGTCTCAATCGCGGGATCCTCATTCTCCGATCCATCCCGCTGCGACTCCGCAAACCCCGTATCAGTGCTGCACATCCACGGCGACAATGATCAGGTCGTCAAGATCGAAGGCGGATCGAACCCCGACATCGGGCCGGGCGAATATCCCGCGGCCTCCGATGTGGTGCACAGATGGGCAGAACGCGGAAATTGCAGTCTAGATCCCGAGGTCTTGAATTTCATCAACATCGACATCAGCCTGGACGGGAAGGAAACGTTCGTCACCGCGTACCACGGCTGCCAAGACCATCTAACCATGCATCTCTGGTCCATCCAAGGCGGCGCCCACTCCCCTTTCTTCATCCTCCATTTCACTAGTTGGGTACTCGACTGGCTGTTCCGACAGGGCAAGCCCGAACTGGCGAAGGGCATCTAACGCCGTGTATGGAACCCGCCAGCCCCCTACCTCGACGCGCCGGCCGGGGCGGACACTGCGGCCCGTCGACGGGTGCGCTTACCGTTGAGCATCGTCCCAATCGGGGTATAGCGGACGCCCAATTGATAGACCACGAGCAAGATCGCGGTCGTCATCCCGCATATCAACAGAAACTTCAGGTGTACGCCGATCGGCCAATCCTTCATCAGCCGGAGCAGCAGCAGTATTACAGGCAGGTGCCACAGATAGAGCCAGTAGGAAGCGTCCGACATGTAGCGCACCCAAAATCGCCCGTGCGACGCCACCCAGCGGAACAAGCCAATCAATCCGAAGCACATCATCCAGGCAAAGACGACTTGCAGCGCAGCTGCGACCGGCTCCAACCACGACGCCTCCACATCGTACAGAAGCGAGAGCGACGGAAGGAATACAACCGTTAGCGCCGGCAAGATCGCAACCGCCCACCAACCGGACACTACCAGTCCCCTTTGATACGAGAATGCGCCAAACGCGAAGAATATCGCATAGTATCCCAACACTACCGGGTCGGGGATCAACATTTCCGTCGTGTCCGGACCAAATACCTCTTCT
This sequence comes from Dehalococcoidia bacterium, assembly GCA_965242665.1. Classification (GTDB taxonomy): domain Bacteria; phylum Chloroflexota; class Dehalococcoidia; order Lucifugimonadales; family VXLM01; genus VXLM01. The sequence goes on from OZ251484.1 coordinate 21,971, forward strand.
CCCATCATGAGCTGCGGCAGCAGAGCGAGTGGAACGAGCAGCCACCATATCACCCGATGGTGGAACTTCAATCCCAGTTTCACCGCCGCCGCGAACCCAACAACCAACCACAACAAGAGCCAGAGGAACCACAGGTGATCGAATCCCTCAAACAACCATAGGAACGGCCACCACTCGAACTGGAAGTCACTTCCGAGGAAGATCCATGCGTTCATCGGAACGATCGTCACCGCGCCGAGCGCGAGCGGCAAGCCAATGCGCTTGAGCCGCTGCACGACCAGACTGCGGAGGCCCCGGCGCTGCCACAGCATTGCAGTAAAGAAGCCGCTGAGCAGGAAGAACACTTGCATCCGAAATCCATGGATCGCGGAGAAGAGGATGAAGTAGATGTCGGAATTCGAATCCGACGAAGCCGCGTCATAGACCTGGTCGGTATACTCCTCTGGCCAGAAATCGGGTATGAGAAATATCGCCGCATGTAGGACGATGCCCAAGAGCATGGCGAAAGCGCGGAGGGCGTCCAGCTCGTGGAATCTGGGGGCAGTGTCCTTCCGAACGCCGTGGTCGGACTGAGCCGGCGCTTGCATGTCGGTCATCCGTAAGGTTTCCTTTTCGCTCCGATAGAGAACGTGCGGTCGGCGTTCGCCTTGTCCACAGAGCCATCCTTGGATCTTGAATGACCCGCACAGCATATCATAGAACGGCATCGAATCGCACAACGGGAGATTCCCGCCTACGGAGACCTTTGCATAACCTCTTGCCGGGGTATGGGAATGGACCCCGGAGCACGCAAAATGAACGGGGGCACCATGGGCAGAGCATCTCAAAACAACCACTCCGCCTAGTTATGCAAAGGTCTCCCTACGCGGGAATGACGAGACCCGGCGGGAATGACGGAGAGTCCAACCTGCTGCGGCCCGGGGGCAATCCATGCCGCGGCAGGTTGCTCCCACATCGTAAATCCACCCTCATGTGATTCTCGTGGAGGGAGACCTCGGATTGACGGCAGGGAGTTTTCACCCTTACCCTAGTCCATATCCCTCCCTTGAAGGGAGGCGGGATTGGAACTGGCTATCATCTCTTCGTTCCCCCCCCCGATGGTTATGCCAAGGTCTCCCTCCGCAGGAATTGGGTAGTATACTTAGCACATCTCATGGCTCCTAAACTCGTATATCTGCGTTCTGCGAACGATGCCTTTCAGCACGCCCATGCCTTGAGCAGGAACCGGGCGCGGCGGCAAAAGCACCGCAAGTTCTTCGTCGAGGGCGTGAAGACGATCCAACAAGCGATGTCGCATTCATGGAAGGTCGACGCGGTGTACTATGCGGGGGACGTCGAGCTGTCCAGTTTTGCTGTGAAGGTTCTCGAACGGTCGACCGCGCGTCTGCACTATGAGCTCCCCACGCGGCTGTTCGAGCCGCTGCGCTGGTCGAGCAAGCAGGGAAAACGCTCGGAGTTGATCGCGCTCATCGAGATGCAACGCGACGATATTTCAAGGATCCCAGTGGACGAGCGTTCGGTGGTCGTCGTGTTCGATCGTCCATCCAGTCACGGGAATCTCGGCACGGTAATCCGCACGTGCGAGGCGTTCGGATCGTCGGGGCTGGTGATAACTGGACATGCGGTCGATCTGTACGATCCGCAGACGGTGCGGGCCAGCATGGGTTCGCTGTTCTCTCTGCCGATCGTGCGCCTGCCATCGCATCGGGAAGTACGCGCGTGGGCAGAGGGGGTTCGCAGGCGGTACGGGGCGTTCCGCGTGGTGGGCAGTTCCGCAAGAGGGGCGATCGACGTCCGTGGGTATGGATTCGATGGTCCGGCCGCTCTAGTCATCGGCAACGAGACGCACGGCCTCAGCATGAGCTACTTGAAGGCCTGCGACGACATCGTTCGGATACCGACGCGGGGCGAGGCATCGTCTCTGAACGTGGCGTCAGCCGCGGCTATCCTGCTCTACGAGTTCGAACGGCAACGAGAGACGAATCAGGAGCCGCGCAGCCAGGCCGAATACGCGCCCTAGGCGGAAGCTTCCCGCTGTTTGTGCGAGGAATTCGCCGCATGAACGACAATCATTCACACACTGAATGGATTTCCTCCGGGTCGGCGTCCATATGCACCTCGTCCGCACGCGCTTGCCGCAACTGATGCAACGCCAGCTCGCTGGGATTGAGTAGGTTGCAGGAATCGGAGAGGAGGGTAGAAAGATGCGATTGTCCTAGTAGAGCCAAACAGCTGCCGCTGCACTCTCGACTCCTTTCTTCTCCGTTAGAATGACCTGTGGCGTTTGCTACAAGTTTGTAACCTTGTGCTTCTCGAGTCCGAATCGGGGGCGTTGCCCTAGACTGAGGTCGGCGGGGCAGGTAGACTTTCGCACAACGAACGACAATTTTCGGGAGGGTTCCCTCTATGGACAGTGGCAACACGGCTTGGATACTCGTATCGTCCGCTTTGGTGCTGCTGATGACTCCGGGGCTGGCGTTGTTCTACGGCGGTTTGGCGCGCAGCAAGAACGTTGCCGGAACCATCATGCACAGTCTCATGAGCATCGGCATCGTGGGCGTCGTCTGGGTACTTTGGGGCTACACGTTCGCATTTGGGCCGGGCGTCGGCAGTTTCGTTGGAGATCTGTCCTTCTTCGGGTTGGCGGGCGTGAGCGCGACGGAGGCGGGGCCGCATACGGACAAGGTATCGCACCAGGCGTTCATGATCTTCCAGTGCATGTTCGCCATCATCACGCCTGCCATCGTCACGGGGGCGTTCGCCGAGCGGATGAAGTTCAGCTCGTACATCATCTTCACGGTGTTGTGGGTAACGATAGCCTACGCGCCTGTCGTCCACTGGATATGGGGAGGTGGATGGTTGGGGGATCTTGGGGCGTTTGACTTTGCAGGAGGGAACGTCATCCACATCAATTCGGGCGTAGCGGCGTTGGCGGCGGCGCTGGTCATCGGCAAGCGGCTCGGGTTTGGCAGAGAGTCGATGGAGCCGCACAACGTTCCGATGGTGGTGCTGGGAATGGGATTGCTGTGGTTCGGCTGGTTCGGGTTCAACGCCGGCTCGGCGTTGGCGGCGGACGGAAGCGCAGTGAACGCCTTCGTCGTCACCAATACGGCGGGCGCAGCGGGGATATTGGGATGGACTGCGGTATCGTGGATATTCGAGAAGAAACCGTCGGTAATCGGGGCTGCATCGGGCGGAGTGGCCGGGTTGGTCGCCATTACGCCGGCGGCGGGCTACGTCGGAGCGATGCCGGCAGTAGTCATCGGACTTGTTGGCGGGATCATCTGCTTCTTCGCGGTGGGGCTGCTGGCACGGCTGAAGCTGGACGACGCGCTCTCGGTGTGGGGAGTGCACGGAATTGGAGGGACGTGGGGCGCTCTGGCGACGGGTATCTTCCTGGGCGTAGAGTTTGGAGGCATCGAAGAGTTCACCAAAAACACGCGGATGGACCAGGTACTAATCCAGCTCGTTTCAATCGCCGCCACGTGGGCGTGGGCGTTCGTCACGACCACGGCCATCCTCTGGGCCTTGAAGTTGACCATCGGACTACGGGTTTCGGACAACGCGGAGGCCATCGGACTCGACGTCGCGGAGCACGGGGAGACGGCCTACAAGTGGTAGGCTGTCTCGGATCCATGGCTATGAAGGAAGGGGGGATTCTCACATGAAGAAGATCGAGGCAATCATACGGCCAGAGCGGGTCAACAGCGTCAAGGACGCGCTTGCAGATGCGGGGTTCTTCCGGCTGATGACGACGCAGGTAACGGGCAGGGGCGCGCAGCGCGGCGTGGTTCACATGGGACGCAGCGGACAGACGACCACCGTCGACATGCTGCAAAAGGTAAAGATGGAGATGGTCGTCAGCGATGCGGATGTGGAGCGAGCGGTCGACGCGATAATCGGAGTGTCTCGGACGGGCGAGATCGGCGACGGGAAGATATTCATCATGCCGGTGGAGGAAGTAATCCGCATCCGCACCGGCGAGACGGGAGACATAGCGATCTAGGTCAAAGGACGTTCTCGGCGCTGGCAGCAGGGTTTAGCGGCAGCGCCGAGCGAGTGTGAAGCGTTAGATATCTGCGCCCTCGAATCGTCCTACTTTGACGAACCCGGCGTCGTCCGACCACTCGAAGAGGGCGGACTCAACTACCCGCCGCTCGTCAATGCCGACGACGAGCTGTAAAACCGGGTACGCGGGGCCGTCTCCCCATGGGCTGCTGGCCACTCGTCGATCGATGTCGGAGAGGTACGCCCGACCATTTGGGTGGGAGTGATAGATGATTCGCGCCGGCTCGTCGGAGTCGAAACTGTGGTTGAGTTTCATCAGATCATCGGGGCCGAATACGTAGGCGGTTTGGGCTGTGCGAGCCGGATCGGTTGGGTGGTTACCCTTGGCTTGCATGTTGACGCACGGCCTAACGATGCTGACGTACTCACTATTGCCCGCGAGCCAACCGCAGCATTCGTAGGGATACTCCGCGCGCGCATGGCGATAGATATCTACGAGGGACTCCCACGGTATGATTGACGAACCGACTGGAACATCCAGCCAAGTTGATTTTGGGGCCTCAACCGCTGTCGACGGCCTTGCTAGGGTGGCGATTTCACCCATGTCTTACTTCCTCCCAATAGATAGCCATACTATATCTCACACGAAAAGGCTTGTCAAGTATAGCAGATCTACTCGTCGTCGCGGGGGCCGAATCCTTCTTCTCCTTCCGGGCGCGGTGGAGCGGTTGGGTCGCCGCTGGCGGGGCTGCCAAAGTGCTCGGGCTTCCAGTACCAGATGTGGCCGAAGTCCGCGCCGGCGATCAGCTCGAACTTGCCGTCGCCATCCCAGTCTACGGGGGCCATGTGCACGCCGTGGCGCCAGAACTCCAACGGCTTGCCGTCGGCGTCGAACACGAGAACGACCGGCCTCTTGAACAGTGGATTTTGGTCGTCTCCGACGTTTTCGGCAAAGAGGATGTAGCTGCCGCGGTAAGGGCTTCCGTGCTGCGGGCCGACGCCGATCAAGAGGTCGAGGACGCCGTCGCCGTTCCAGTCCACGATGGTGATCTTCGTTCTGCCGCGTCCATCCCCGCCTGCCGGAGTATAGACGCCGTGCGTCTTGATAGTCGATCCATCCTCGTAGCGGAGCTTTTCGCCTTGCAACACGCCGGATAGGTCGTCCCGCCCTACCCGTCGATACAGAGCGAGGTCGAGGTCCTGGTCCTGGATCACGATATCCGGCAGGTCTCCGTTGGTCAGACGGCCGATACCCGGTTGTTGGCGCCAGGGGCCAATGAGAGGGGAACCGTCGTCGAGATGAAGGCGTTGCGGGGGGCCGAGCTCTGGGTTGGTCTTGGAGCCCCAGTTGGGATACCACTCGTAGAGGCTCACCATGTCACAGACGATCAGATCGAGGAGGCCGTTGCCGTTCCAATCGGCGAGAACAGGGTTGGTGTATCCGCCGGTGTCTCCGTCATAGGGGCTTTGGGAGCCTCCCCAGTGCCGCCCGCCCGCAGGATGGGGAGTGGCAAGCCGTCGAATTTCGGTCGCGCCGTAGCGGACACGCTCCGGGGGGGCAAAGCGGAGGGGGTTCGTCGACAGTGTCTTGTACCAGAAGACATGCCCTTCGATGCTGCCGACCAGGATGTCATCCATGCCGGTTCCTCGCCAGTCGCCTACGGTAGGAACGGAGAAGAAGCCGCCGTTGACATGAGGGTTCCTCTGCTTGAGTTTGCGGGGGGTGTCGTACAGCGGTCGGTTGGCGGCGTCCTGTCCGTAGTACCGCGCCCATTCGACGTTGCCCGCGTTGTCTCCGGCGAAGATGTCGAAACGGCCGTCCTCCAACACGTCGGATACGCCAATACTCCCCTGAAACGTGGTTATGCGGCTGAAGGGTTCGCCGTGCAAGGTGAACAATTCGGACGGTTCGCCCCATACGGGGCGTTCGCCCGGCGCGAGTATGGGCAGATGGTGAACGTGCGCGTAGTAGTTCAGGAGCAGGAGGCCGGCGGACGGGTCGGTGGGATTCACCACCCCGATGTGTTGAGTGTGGCGAGGGAGGACGACATCCACTTTTCCTGCGTAGGTGAATTCGATTCGGCCTTCTGCGCTCGTGTTGCGGTAGAGATGGAGGGTGCGCTCGTCGTAGGTCGAGAACCATTTCCCTTCTTTGTCATATCGGTCGCGTTGGTCTTCGGGAACGACGCCGTCCTCGCTCATCGCCCACATTTCACCTGCTTCGGATTCAAGGACGACGAGGTCAACGATGCCGTCCGCATTCCAATCGACTGCGGCGACGCCCCCGCTCCCGAATGAGATGCCCGATTCGCGGCCACGGACGTCGACGGCGCGCCCCTGGTCTCGGGTGGAAGGGGGCCCGTCTTGCAGGGATACGGCAACCGTGGGTTTCAGGGAGTAGCCCCGCGGGGCGAGGATCATTTCTGTTTGGCCGTCGCCGTCGAAATCGGCTGCAACGGAGACGACGCCCACGAGTCCTTCATCCCACTCGTTTCGATGGGGAGCGCGTGATACTCTCCCCCACTCCATGCCGCGGTCGACGATAGGAGTGCCGTCCTGAACTGCACCGAAGATCTTGTAGCTAGAGATGCCGCCGTTGCCCACGGTAACGACGATTTCGCGTTCACCGTCGCCGTCCCAGTCCACGACGCAAACGGAAGAGCCGCCTGTGTAGAGGTCGGCGATGATGCTTTCATCGCCCAAGACCAGTGGGGAACCGTCACCACAGTTGCCGGCCGCAATCTGTCGAGGGAAGGTGGTCATGGTTTGCTCCTTGGGTATCTGTGGGGGATTTTTCGTAGAACAGGTATGGAGGCAGCGCTAGCTCGTCCTAGTTGGGACTGTCGTCTCGGAACTGGACGAAGTCGTGCACTTTCTTTGCGCCGAGTGCGGGCAGGTCGGAGACCATCGATCGGATCTTTGGGTCGTCGCTGCGGAGCCAGTTTGGGTGCGGGTCGAATACTGCGCCGGAGTAGTAGTGAAGCGATGCCAGATGGTTGTCGGTTTCCGGCTTGGCGGCAAACTTCAAGGCGATGTAGCGCCGTCCGGCCCAGCCATTGAAGATGGCGTGCCAGATGCTCTGATGGAAGAAGATGGCGTCGCCGGGGTTGGATTCGAGAGAAGCGCTTGGCATGTCCGGTCCGGGGACGTCGTATGGACGCACCGGCAATCCGCGCCGCTGGTGGCGGGATTCGGGCTCGATGTCCTCGTGCAGCGGGTTGCGGTGGGAACCGGGGATGACGCGCAGGCAACCGTTCTCTTCGGTAATCGGGTCGAGATAGAAATTGATCTTGAGGCGGGTGTACCCAGTCTCGTCGTCGTCGCCTGGACGGTCGGGGTGCCACGGATGTTCGGAGTTGACGGTGACGTTGCCCTCGGATCCTGCCCAAACGAATCCGGGTCCGAGGATGCGCTCGACGGCGCCGTAGACGCGGTCGTCCACGACCATGCTCGTGAGAGCGGCGTCCTGTTCGACGAAGGCGCCTTCCGCCTGGCCGTCCTCAGGATCCAGGGGCCTGCCATCGCGGAGCTTGAGCCAAAGGGCGTCCGCGGACGCGGTGATGTCGGCTATTTCGTCTTCCGAGAACAGTTGGGGGATGAAGAGGAATCCGAACGACTTGAAGTATGCGGCGTGGGCGGCTGTGATCATCGACTTGCCTCCGCGTTGGGGATGGAAGGTAGCGGGGACTATGGTACGACTATCGGGGGCGCGTGGCAATACCGAGAGGAGCGCCAAGGTTCTGCCGCGCGTCAGGAATCGCGCGGGGAGTTGTCTTCGGCTAGAGCACCGATACCCGTTAGTGAAACGGGCGGGCGGTCAGGGAACTCGGCCACGAGGCGCAAACGCCCGCCGGTTGCCTCGACATAGCTCGTAAGCGTAGAGAGCAACAGGTCGGCGCGCCTTTCGAGGCGAGATACGTTTTCTTGATTGATTCCGAGATCCTTGGCCACGTGCGCCTGAGCCATGTTCCGGGCTTTTCGCAGGTCTCGAAGCGACATTTCCTCTGCGATGAGTGCGTGAGCCCTCTGCTCTACTTTGCGGCGGCGCGCCTTTGGCAGCGCATCTATCTTGTCAGTGAGAGTCGTCATATCACCCTCCTTCACTCTCCGAGCCGATTCAGGTGTTGGAAGAATCGATCGTCGGCCTTCCTTATCAACTGCCTATAGAAGCGTCGTTCGGGGACTCCCGCTTTATCGCCAGCAACGAGCAGGATAGCTTGACGGTTAGGATCGAAAGCAAAAGCGATACGCCACACTCCGCCACTTGCGCTGAAACGAAGCTCCTTCATATTGGGATAGCGCGATCCTTTCAATGTGTCCACCCATGGACGGCCTAGCGTCGGGCCAAATGTCTCTAGAACCATCGTATGTGCAAGAAGTTCATCCTGTACAGCTGTTGGCAACGCGTCAAACTCCGATTCGAAGGCCTGGTCAAAAACAACCTCCCAAGTCATGTTCGTATTATCGCTCATATAATATATGCCGTCAAGAGCATATACAAGACGTTTCTGTTTAATTTTGCGTGGCGGAGGCGGACTGCTAGATTCCCGCCTTCGCGGGAATGACGTGGGTGGGTGCGGGAATGACGCGGGTAGAGACTGGGAATGACTGGAGGCTGGATGTGGGCGGAGAATGATAGTTTCGATGCGGCTAATCGTCGAACACGGATCGCACCGGGCAGGTGAAGCCTGGCAATGCGTCCAGGCCGTCGAGGGTGTCTTCGGCGACGAGTGTAGAGGCAGTGCGGCCGGGTCGATAGACATCCACGGCGCGGGCGTCGGGACGCACGACCCATACGAGGCGGGTACCGTAGCTCAACCACATCCTAGCCTGGTTGTAGAGGTCGCGGGGGCTGTCGCTGGGAGACGCGACCTCTACAACCAGGTCGGGAACCGCCTCGACGTAGCCGGAATCCATCGCGCCCAACGGGATCTTCTCCGCAGAGAAGAACGCTATGTCAGGCTCGCGCACAGTGTCCGGGTCTCGCTCTAGCCACACGCCAGAGTCGGACGCCGTCAGGCTCCCGAGCTTCCTCGGCGTGACGAAGTTTCCCAACAAGAGAACCAGATTCACCACGATCTTGCCGTGCGCGTATCCTGTGGGCATCGTCTCACAAAGCACCCCCCGAATCAGTTCGCCCCGAACGCCCCTGCTGGATAGACGCAACAGATCGTTCGCAGTCATCAGTTTCGCATCCACGCTCGCAGTGGTCATGTTCAGCCCCTTTCGACGAAACCGTATGCAGACATTATACAACATCTCGGAGGGAGGAGGGTGGGGTTCTATTTGATCTTGCGTGAGGGTAGCTCTGTGGATGCGCGGCGGAGGCGGACCGATAGATTCCCGCCTTCGCGGGAATGACGTGGGTGGGTGCGGGAATGACGTGGGACGGGTGCGGGATGACGTGGGACGGGTGCGGGATGACGTGGGACGGGTGCGGGATGACGTGGGACGGGTGCGGGAATGACGTCGGACGGGTGCGGGATGACATGAGGGGCCGGGAATAACGCGGGTGGTGGAGTGACGGGGTGGGCGAGGGAATGATGTAAGGGTGGGTCTACGATGGGGGGAACACGACGAATCCGACGGGGCAAGAACAAGGCGGCCCCACTGGATTCGGACGGGGCAAGAACAAGGCGGCCCCACTGGATTCGGACGGGGCAAGAACAAGGCGGCCCCACCGGATTCCGGTGGGGCCGCCCGACTCTAGGCTTGGAAGCCTACGGTTGTGCGGTTGTGACTACCACACGGTCTTCGAGCAGCGGTCGTAGGGGCTGCCGCCGTCCGTGAACGACCAGCTCGAGCAGTACTGCGAGCGGTTGTTCGGATGGTGGAAGTTGTCAACGCCATCCTCGAAGAAGCGCGCCCAGGCGGTAAAGCCGTTGTGGTCGCGCTCATGCGTGATTGGCTTGTTGCGGAAGTTGTTCCGGGTGACGAAGACGCCGCGGAACACGCCGGAGTAGGCGCAGCAGTTCAGGCCCCAAAGCTGGTCGGCGTTGGTTGCGAACATCTCCTTGCCCATCTCTACGCGGCGCGGGTCGAGGTTGCTCACACCCAACCCGTCGACCCACAGCTGGGACTGGCGCGCCAACAGGCCTCCTGCATCCGCCGGGAACTCGCCGTCCCCAGCGATGGGCAGCCAGTTGGGGTCGCCGCCCGTGGGCGCCATTCCCTCTTCACCCTTGCTGGCATAATACTTGCCGATCTCGCCGGCCAGATCACCGCGCGTGAGGGGCGCGAGGCTCGTCCACTGCACCATCCACGGGTTGTACTGATAGGCCGAGTAGTCCCGAGAAATGCCAGTCGTCTGAAGGCTGTCGCGCGTCGTCTGTTGGACGGCTGCGATGGTCGTCTTGATGCCGACGCTCTCCCAGCCAGCCTTCAGAATCTCTGCAGCCTGAGCGACTGCAGGGTTCGGATTGGGGCCGACCGTGATCTGCATCTCGATCGTTCCCGTTCCGTCCTTGTGCATTCGGTAGCCTTCTTCATCTATTTCATGCAGCAGGAGTCCGTCCAGCAACTCGTTCGCCTTTGCGAGGTCCTTCTCCATATGGAGCAGACGGTACTCGTCGCCGGGGTAGTATGGGTTGTTCGGCAACGGCACGCGGTTCTGCACCACGCCGATGTCCGAAAGCACGACGCTCTTGAGGTCGTTCTTGTCCACGGTTGCGGACAGAGCCTGGCGGAATTCCTTCGTGCGGATGAGCTCGCCAATGCGAGGATCCTCGTTGTAGGTCTGCTGCATCGTCGTGGTCAGGTCAGCGCCGCCGGTGCTCGGCCAGAGGTAGATCGAGAAGTCACCGCGCTCCATGCTCTGGATGTAGAGCGGAAGCTCGCCGGGGATGAACGTGGACGTGCGTCCGTCTTCCTCGCCGGCCATCGCGCGGAATATGATCACGTCGCGTCCGCCGTCGTACTTCTGCATTACCGCGCCATCGGTGTACGGAAGCTGGTTGCCCTCAGGGTCGACGAACCAGTGGTACTGGTTCTTCATGAACAGCCCTTGGGAATCCGTCTCCTGGACGTTGCAGTAGGGAGCCGCGCACGGGTTGCTGTCGATGTTGTCCCAGAAGGCCAACTCGCCGCGCAGCATGTCCAGCAGGTCGGTGTACCCGCCGTCTCTGATGATCTGGTCAACAGCCGCCTGTCCAGCGTACTGCGGATAGAGGCGCTTCATCGACGGATGCCACACGATGCACACCCGACCGGGCGAGCACAGCGTGCTCGGCGTCGAGCGCGCTTCCATGATCGTGAAGATCGGGGAGTCGTACTCGAGCGTCCACGTCACATCATCCACCACCTCGAACTTGGGCGGGTTCTGCGTTACGGGGTCGCTGTATTCGAGAGGAAGCGGGCCGCCAAAGAGAGCGGGATTGAGGTTCACTTCCCAAGCGAACTCCACCGATTCCATATCCATCGCTGCGCCGTCTCCCCACTTGAGGTCTTCGCGCATCGTGAACGTCCACAAGGTGCCGTCGTCGCTCACATCCCACCCTTTGCCGATCCAGGGGAACCATCGCAGGCCGCCGAGGGAGTCTCGCCGGTTCCAGCTGGCGAGTATCCATTCGCCGATGTAGCTGTGCGGCTGTACCTGTCGGTAGTATCCGCCGTACTCGCCGATGCCGTCGGGACCGGCGATGACTTCCACGTCCTCAGGAACGGGGAGGCGGTCCATCAGTGGAGGGATGAGTCCCTGCTTGACCATCTGGGCGGAGTGCGGAGACTCGAAGAACTGCGTCGGCTTTGGGCCGTCGTAGTCTTGGAACAGCCAGACCTCGCCGGGCACCGGCTGCCGGGCGGGCTTCCACGCGTGCGGGCTGCGCAGCGGACAGTCGGTGACGGTGTCGCCGAGGATCACGCACGACGGGGGCACCATTGCCTGCGGCATTGCCGGCATTGCCGGAGTGCGCGTAGCCGGGGCTGCTGGGGGCGCTGCTGGGGCTGCCGTCGCAACCGGCGCTGCGGCCGGGGCCGCGGGGGCTGGTGCCGGAGCGGGCGCTGGCGCCGGAGCGGCAGCCGGTGCCGGAGCTGCGGGCGCTGCGGCCGGGGCCGGGGCAGCCGTCGTGCTGGTGTCGTCGTCGCTGCTACCACACGCGGCAAACGCCAACGCAAACGCAAGGCCGGCCACTATCGAGAGTATCAACCTTCGGTTTGGCATTCGTTTCCTCCTCTTTCGTATCGAGCCAAATCTTTCCGAATCGACTTGCATTGGGCCTCATTGGCCCGAAACTTGCATGACTGTATCACAAGAACCGATGGCTAGTCAAGACTGCATTTCGAGTATTTCGGAAGACGGTTTCGATTGTGTCTTTGCGGGATGTCTCTTTTGCCATGTCTGCTCTTCCCTACCGATAGTTAATACGCAGCGCGCTGGGTATTTGGATTGCGCGGGGGCTACTCCGAGGCTATTTCGTAGGGGCCGAGTTCGTCATCGACGAGGCGGCGGTGGAAGTTCTTGCCCATGAGGTAGCGGACATCGAGTTCGACGTCTCGGACGAGGGTTTGCTCGAGGGGGACGGTGTCGACTGTGTCGTGGGTGATCTCGAGGGTGTTGTCGCCGCGGACGGGCCAGAGGTCTCTGTCGAGTTCGTAGATGAACCAGTAGCCGGAGCCGACGCGGTATCTTGGGGCGCTCATGCGGTAGAGGGCGTTGATCTTGCGCAGGGCGGCATCGGGCAAGGGCTTGCCGTTCAGCTTGAAGCTGATTTCGTCGATCTCGGTCATTCCCATGATGCGGACGCGGAGCAGCACTTTGTGGATGCGTCCGACGTCGTCCCACTTCCGGAGGTCGTCGGAGACGATGAGAGTGAATCGCTCGGTCTGCCCCTCGTGCAGGTCGCGCGGCAGCTGCATGGACAGTCCGGGTTCCGTACTGGGGCTTTGGTAGCGCTGGGAGATGGTCGGGAGGGAGTATATCTTGTCCTTGGTCTCCATGACTTCGGGGTATGGGATTTCGCGGAGCTTTTCGTAGAATTTGGCGGTATACGGCCAGTTGCCGAACCAGTGGGCGAGGTAGAGTCCGTCGACGCCCTGCATCCAGTAGTTGGAGGCGGCGGCGCGGATCATTTCGATGGTGGCCTGTCCGACGCGGTCGGTGTCTGCGTTGCTTTGAATGGCCGCGAGGACGCGCGTGCGCTTCCCTTCCGCCGCTTCCACCAGCTCGCGGAAGTTGGACATGCCGGAAAGCAGCTCCGGCCCCGAAAAGTCCTGAGCGACGACGACGTCCACGAGCCCTTCGTCTATCCACCGGATGATGTCCATGCCGACGGAGAGGCATCCCTCGACGCTTGCGGGGATGCGGACGACCAGCTCGCGGTCTGCGCCGCTGGCTCGGACGGCATTGGATACGCGGCGTATCCACTCGGTCATGATTGGGATGCCGTCTTGCACTTCGTTGGGGTGGAAGTAGTACGGCTGATAGTTCATCTGAAGTTCGAAGCCGTCGCAGTCGTAGTTCTGGAGGGTTTCTTCGATGAGGGCGAATCGTTCGCTGCGGATTTCCTCGTGCTTGAAGTCCGCGCAGTGGAACCCATCGAAGGTTTCCGGCACATCGCCCGCCGCGCCGATGTCGAGATGCTTGTGAGTGAACCGGAATGTGGAGCCGCGCGTATCGGTTTCTGGATCGCCGCTTCCCTGCTGCACCAGTAGGACAGGATAGAACAGGAAGCCCTTTTCGTGCGCGCGGTCGGCGACGACGCGCAAGGGGTCGTTGCCGGTCTCTATCAGGCCCTTGGCGTTCTGATGGGCGCGCCGAAAGATGATGTGCGCCCAACGGTCCTGGTTGTGGCCCCAGAGCTCACCCACCTTGGTATCGTGGATGACGGTGCGACCGTCGCCCATGCAAAAGTTGATGGCTTGAATGGGGGTTCCAATCAACTCGTCGACGGCCTGTTGGTATTCTTCCACTTGCATTGGGGGCTCGTACATGTAGATCAGCGGGTGCCGCCCGTCGTGGTAGAACATCATCGTTGGCTTGGCAGTCATGGGGATCCTCCTTAGCTTGGCGATAGCGCGCCGCGGCCTATTCTACACGAACCGAGCGCGCATGTCACCCACTATCCCTCATATGTGCAGGAAATACCAGTCATCTCGGTTCCGTTCAATGTATTGGCATGAGGCTCATGGGACGGCGACTCCAAGCGATGCGTCGAATCCGACCCGTGCCGGGGGAACGGAACGCACGCGGGTACGAGGATTCCCGCCTTCGCGGGAATGACGTAGACAGTGCGCGGGAATGACGTGGGTGCGGGAATGACGGGAGGGGATGCCTCGCCCGCGCGTGCGCGTCACGCGCGGGCACGAGTTTCCGTAGCATTTCGTTGCATTCTGTCGTGTTCTGTCGCATTTTGTCGCATTCTGTAGACTGCGGGAGTGAGGGCCGTCGCTCCGAGAGTGTGGTCATGCGGAGGTCCGGCGAGGGAGGTGGTTGGGGGTTGAGGTGTTTCGCGCATGGGGGTGTCTCCTTGGATTATGGTTTCGACGATGTCGTCTTTAGGTTCATGGTAGTATGGAGGTTCTGTTTTGTCAAATGCGATGCGAGGGGATGTCCGTGTCGGACGCGGGCGGCTAGATTCCCGCCTTCGCGGGAATGACGTAGACAGTGCGCGGGAATGACGTGGGTGCGGGAATGACGGAGGCAGTGTGCGGGAATGATGTGGGTGGATGCAGGAATGACGGAGGCAGAAGGATTTACGGGCTGGGGGCGATCCATACTAGCGAACAGGGGGCGATTCATACTAGCGAACAGGGGGGCGATCCGCGCCAATGAATCGAACGGAACGGTCATCTCTGGATATTTCCCCCCGGTCCCAATCACTGGTATGATGGGAGGAGGATATTGGGAACTTCTTATTTGGAGATAGAGATGGGATACGCGGAAACGGAAGAGGTCGACGCAGGCACGAAGTTCACGTCGCCAAGCGGGCTGTCGATTGAGACGACTGGGACGACGGTCTATGTGGAGAGCCACGACATGTACGTCCACGAGGTCGAGATATTGGATGGCGTTGGACAGGGGAACCGGTTCTTGTTGAATCTCGACACGGCCGAGAAGGAGTAGCGCGGCTACACTGCGCGGACGGCCTGTCCGACGAATTCGAGTTGCTGCTCGCGGAGCAGGCCGTAGTTGTAGTACAGCGCGCCTGCGGCTCCGGCCTCTGCGGCGGCCTTGGTTCGCTCCACGAGGCCGGATGGCTCGGTGATGTTTCCCGGCCCCAGAGGCACGAATACTTCGCCGTCCGGCGCGATCATGTGCAGGTACTCGCGCAGCTGCGCCTTGGCCGCGTCAGGCTCGGAGGGCAAGGCGGCGGTGAGTCGGTCGATGCGGGCATTGATTCGAGGTTCCAAGCCGTTCACGTCCGTCCTTACGCCGTCGGCTAGATAGTCCATCTGCACCTTCCCCCCACCCTGCTTGACGATCTCCGCGACGCGGAGCCATAGTCGGGTCGTGCAGTCGTTCAGCGCGTCTACATACTGGCGCAATCGTCCTTGGAACGCTTCCGCCATCCAGTCGGGGTCTGCGGGGAGCATGTCTTCTTTGGTCGGTATCCTCGCAAGGCGTGGGCGTATCCACGCTTCCGCGTCTGCACGAAAGCGTTCCGCATCCATGCCGGCTTCCTCGGCGTTCTGCATGGAAGCGGGATTGAAGCAGAGGCCGAGGAGGAATTGGCACCGCTCGGATATGTCGCCCTGTATCTTGTTCTTGAGCATTCCGTGCCGCCAGGTTTGGCGTTGCAGCGCTTCGATGCGGACGGCATGGGGTTGGAAGCGATCCATGATCTCGCGGGTGAGGGCCGCGGCGAATTCCTGGGCGTCCTCGGACGACGGGCTGATCTGCCCAAGATAGGGAGTGCCGAACAGATCGTGCTTGGCGAACTGCGGGTACTTTTCGGAGAGGTAGTGGTTGAAGAAGTAGACGTTCCACGCGGAGAAGACGAGTCCCTTGCGGTGGATGGCGTCGACTATCCGCTCGAAGTAGCCTGGGGCCGCCGCGGACGGGCTGACGCGCGGCTTGATGGCGGTCTGTTCGTAGCGCCTTGGCTGAGGCGAGAAGAAGACTGCGCCGTTTTCTCCAAAGCGTATTGGGCCGTTCGGGTTGTGAGGGAGGAAGTAGTTGGAGACGTGATAGCTAGGCGTCAGGAGTATTTCCGTGCAGGCGGTACGGTCGACGATGCGGTCGAGCGCGTCATCGACTCCCTCGTCCGTCAAGTCCCACGGATAGGCGTACAAGGCTCCTACGAAGTTCTGGCTAGGCACTGGACGATACTCCCTACATGGGCCCCATGGCTAGATTTGGATTGGCTCGTCCACGAACACGGTATAGGTCTGCGTCTTGGGTTTGCTGGCGTCTTCTTCGTTCACGTAGCGAATCGAGCTCTTTCCCAGCAGTCGGCGAGGCAGGATCATCACGCGAACAAATGCGGTGCGCTCGGTCTTCGACGCTTCTGCGTAGACTGGATCGGGCCCCGCCTCGAACCAGGGTTCTCCGGGGCGAACGCGGCTCGTCTTCCCATGTACGGTGACATCGAGCTCCCCGGCATACAGGCAGCGGATGCCAGGGCCTTGGTGGACGTGGGTATAGGCTATGCCGCCGAGCGGGAAGTCGACACGGTCGCAGCGGATGAGGCGGCCGTCGTCGTCTGCGATGTCGATCTGCGCGCGGAGCTTGACGAGGGAGGAGTATCCCGCGGCGGGCGCGTCGGTGACGGGCTCGCCCGGGGAGGTCAGCTGCCACCGCCAAAGCACCGTGCCGGCGCTCCCTGCACTGACGCGGAGCGCGTCGGAGAAGTAGCGCGCCTGATTCGCCGTCATGCGCGCGTCCACGCCGTCCGACCGAACGCCCGCCTCTCCTTCCGCGACGTAGACGACCTGAGTGGACGCAGCGATGTCCGCATGACCGCCGGCGTCCAGTCTGTCCTCTATCAATTGGAGGATTCGAGAAACCATGTGAGACTCTCTCCCTCTGGTATATGTGCGCCGGGGCGAGCGGCGCTACGTTCCGCAGTTGGGGCTTCCGCCGCCGGAGCCGCCGACAGGGATGCACTTGCGGTTGACTAGGCTGGTCTTTCCCGCCTCGATGGCTGCCTTGACCTTCTCAGCCACGGAGGCAGGAACCCACTGAACCCAAATATCCTCGTGTTCCTTCAGGAACTTGATTGCTTGGGTGGTCGGCTTTATGCCGATGCGTCCAGCGCTGATCCTGGCGGAGAGCTCGTCGATCAGGGCATCGGTGGGTTTGGCGTTCTCCAGGAACTCGGTCACTTCGGGGGCGCGGTCTGCCAAGCCGGAGTGTACGACGAGGCGAAGGCCGTCGTCTCCGTCGCGGACGGATCCTAGGTCGGAGATCGCCGCGGCGTCGATGTGGGTAACGTACCAGTCGCCGGCCCCGGCCCTGTCGAGCATCAAGACTGCATCGAGTTCGCCATTTTGGAATGCGTCCTGGTAGGCGTCCCCCTCGACCTGCACTATCTCGACGGAGAAGTCGTAGCCGTAGACGAGGATGTAACCGAGCAGGGCGTTTGAGAACTGCACCGACTTCTCGTCCCACTCCGCGAACTTGAGGGCGCCCACGGACGGCTCGAACAACGAAGCGAGATGCTGCTCTTGCCGAGCCTCGACGGTAGCGACCGCGGCCGTGGGTTCGAGAGTCGGCGCCGGAGTGGGTGTGCCTGGGACGGCTGTGGGGGCCTCGGTCGCCTGGGTACTACCCTGGACGTTCGCGGCGGTTGGCGCCGGCGTTGGCGTCGCACGCTCGCCAACAGGGACGGGGCTTTGTTGGGCTGGGCAGCCAGACGCGAAGACGAGCAGGACGACTGCTGCCGCGATGTACAATGGAATCTTGCGTTCGACGATACGTTTGGCTGTCATGCTTCTTCCCTCCTTGTCATCGTCTCCCAAAGGAACATTTCGGGCCACCAGATGCTATGTTCTTCAGTCCTCCACGCTCCCCTATCCTATCTGCGTTTGGTCTGCGAAAGTCAAGGTCATCGAATAGTACCACCTGGGATCGTAGTCGTCTAACGGGAATTCGTTGGGCCTGCCGCCGCAGATAGGGGTCGGATGTACGAGTTAGCGCGAGCACGCGGCGCGAATTTGAGGGAGCGACTTGCTTGGCAGAAGATCTTGCGGTCGAGCGCAAAGGCGCGCAAATACCTCTTCGGCGATTCGCCGGGCCGCGATTCGGTTTCCCCTCTCCGAGACGTGGACATAGTCGATATAGACCGGCTCCCGCGTCTCGGAGAAGATGTCGTTCATGTTCACAACCCACTCTGGCGCATCCCCTTCGGACGATCTCTCCTCGAGAACCGAATGCATTTCGGAGCGCACGGTCATGAGGGTCATCAGGCCTGCAAACTCCATCTCGGAAGCAAGCAGCGACTCTTCCGAGGGGTCAAGCGGTTTGCCGCTCGACCACAATCCCGGCTGAAAGAGCACCAAGGGCATGAAGCCGTATGTTTTCGCCATGCTGCCGACGACGCGGGCATTGAACAGCCAAACGTCGATTCCGCGCTCCGCGAGCCAGCGGTAGTTCGGCGTCGAGCCGGTATCCGCAGCGGAATAGATGATGATGCCGTCCATCTCGAAGGGGTCGGCTTCGAGTCGGTCGAGGACGATCCTGGAAGCGGCATAGAGTCCGGTGGAGCGGATGAACGAGCCGAACGAGCCGCCGTCCATGTCCATCTCAAATCGATCGCGCACCGTATCGAATGAGACATGCGCGCCGGGAAACTCCGGCCAGAGGGAGACGGCCGCCGCGTCGTTTACGCCGTCGTAGAAGATCACGATATCCGGCCTGCCGCCGGACTGCAGCTCGCGCATGAGATAGATTACTTCCTGCGTCGAGACGAATCCGCGCTCGCCGAGGTTTCTCACGGTGGCGTCGATACCGAATTCGCGGTTGAGCAAGGACGCCAGGCGGCTGGGGATCGTTTCATGGTCTGGCGCTCCAACGCCCCAAACCGCAGATCCCCCAAACATCCAAACCTGTATGGAATCGTCACTCGGAGAGTTGCCGGTGGTGCGGCGGATTCCCTCCACGTCTATCGTGGTATATGTTCCCCGGTACGGTCTGCGCCGCCACATCGTATACGGTTGGTAGACTGCGCGGTCGCTCTTCCGGACCTCGGCAAGCAGCTGGCGCGGGTCGTAGTCGACGCCTTCGTAGGCTGGCAGGCGGGAGCGGACGTCATCGTCGACGAGCGTGCGGTTTGCGGGAGGGTCGAAGTAGCGCGCATCGATGGCGGCCGCGGCGCGGCCCGCAACCTCCGCGGCAAGCAGCGCCGCCGCACTCACACCGATGAGCGCGAATATGGTCTTGAGTTTCCGCATCGGGCGCATATCGGCAGCCTTCTAGCGCACGCTGACTGTACCGACCATCCCAAGCGCTTCATGAGGGATGCAGATGAGCTGGTACGAGCCGGGTTCGTCGAACGTCAGGACGACCGCCTTGGTCTCTCCCGCATCCACCGCAACGTCGATGTTCAGTTCTGGAACGGTGAAGGTGTGGAACTCGCGCTCGGAGGTGAGCGCGAGGGTCACGGCTTCTCCGGACGAGAAGGCGAGTTCCGCAGGGTCGAAGATATACTCTCCGCTGCCGGTTGGATCCTCCATGTTTACCTCGAAGGCGTCGTGGATAGTGAGTTCGTCTGTAGGCGTGCGGCAGGACAGGGTCATGACAGCCGGTAGCAAGGCTGCGAGGATGATAGCTGCCGCTCGAAACAATCTTGCCTCCTTGCATCGCCAAACGATAGGCAGGCCGCCGAATCTATTATAGACTGTTGAGAGGGAAATCGACCATGAGCACAGTATCCGCGCGAAGCGGAGAGCGAAGCGCCATCCTCGTCGTCGAGGACGAAGAGAACCTCCTCGCTCCGCTGCGCTACAATCTAGAGCGAGAGGGCTACCGCGTCGAGACGGCCGCCGACGGAGGCGAAGCCCTGGAGGCGGCGCGGGCGGATCCGCCAAACCTGATCATCCTCGACATCATGCTGCCCACGATGGACGGAATCCAAGTATGCCGCATCCTGCGCAGCGAAAGCCCCGTGCCCATCTTGATGCTCACGGCCAAAGGGGAAGAGGTAGACAAGGTGCTGGGCCTCGAAATGGGGGCCGACGACTACGTGACCAAGCCGTTTAGCATGAGGGAGCTGATGGCGAGGGTCAAGGCGATGCTGCGGCGAGCCGAACACGGGCACTCCCTCGCGGACGGCCGTCCGCTTCCCCGGATGATTACGCGCGGGGACTTGCAGATCGACGTGAACGGCAGGAAGGTATTCCTCGACGGCGCTCCCATTCAGATGAAGCCAAAGGAATTCGACCTTCTGACGCTCTTTGCAGGGAACCCAGGCAAGGCGTTTACGCGAGACGACATCCTCGATCGGGTCTGGGGGAGCAAAGACAACATCGACCGGCGCACCGTCGACGTGCACGTTCGATGGATTCGACGGAAGATCGAAAGCGAGGCCGGAGGGACGAAGAGAATCTTCACCGTTCGCGGACATGGATACAGGTTCGAGGGGTGAAGGAGATGGGGCCGATGCTGCGGCGCGGCGCCGTCGTCTGTGCAACCCTGCTCTTGGCGTTCCTAGGCGCCGCGGGTCTCCAAAGCGGCGCAGTGTGGCAGGCCGCGGCGGCGCTGACGCTGCTTGGCGCTGTCACGGGTTACGCGGCAGCCAGAGTCCTCGCTTCTCGCCGCTCCGCGCAGTCCATACGACAAGTAACGCGCGGAATCGACCGCATCGCAGCCGGCGACCTCGACTACCGAGTCGACGTCCAATCTACCCAGGAGGCGGGCGAGCTCGCGGCCGCCTTCAATCGGATGGGCGATTCCCTCACAGACGCGATGCGGGACCTCGCCGGCGAGCGGAACAAGCTGTCGGCCGTCCTGGACACGATGTCGGACGGCGTGATCGTCGTCGACTCCCGCGAGGAGGTAACCCTCATCAACTCGGCGGCAGCGGCGCTGTTCGGAGGAGAATCGCAGGCAAGGCGCGCCCCCCTATCCGCCGTCAACATCGATCACCAACTGAGGCAACTGTTCGCGGCGTGCAGAGCGGCCGGCGAACGGCAGTACGCCGAGATCGTGTTGACGTCCGGAAGGCGGACAGTCAGCGCGGTCGTTACGCCGTTGGAGAATGAACAGGAAGGAGAGATGCTGGTCACCCTGCATGACCTTACGGAGCTGCGCCAAGTGGAGACCTCACGGCGAGAGTTCGTGAGCAACGTCTCCCACGAGCTACGCACGCCGTTGTCTTCGATCAAGGCAATGGCGGAAACGCTCGAGGACGGGGGACTGGACGATCCTCGCATCAACGCCGACTACATCCGACGGATCCGCGTCGAGACCGATAGGATGACGACGCTCGTCAACGATCTCTTGGAGCTGACGAGATTGCAGAGCGGACAAGAGGACATGGAAGCGCAGCCGGTGGACATCGCGTCGGTGATCCAGGAGGAGGGCAGGCGGTACGCCGACATCGCCCGGTCATTGGGCATCGATACGCGGGTATCGCTGCCGGACGCACTGCCCAAGGTCGCAGCGCAGGAGGATCGGATGCGGCAGGTCGTTCGGAATCTGTTGGACAACGCGCTCAAGTTCACGCAGGAGGACGGAAGAATCGACGTCTCGGCGTCGACGGACGACGGGCGCATCGTGGAGGTGCGGGTGTCCGACAACGGAATCGGCATCCCGCCGGAGTCGCTTCCGCACATATTCGAGCGGTTCTACAAGGTCGAGCGGTCGAGACGGGACGCCGGCAGCGGACTCGGCCTG
Source organism: Dehalococcoidia bacterium (assembly GCA_965242665.1). Classification (GTDB taxonomy): domain Bacteria; phylum Chloroflexota; class Dehalococcoidia; order Lucifugimonadales; family VXLM01; genus VXLM01. The sequence continues at coordinate 43,749 of OZ251484.1, forward strand.
GCTATCGTGAAGAACATCGTTCAGGCATTCGGCGGACAGGTGCAGGCCGAGAGCAAGGAAGGCGAAGGCAGCACGCTCTCGTTTACCGTGCCGACCGCGGAGGACGCCGGCGGGTCAGATTCGTAATCTGATGTCGTCTGAACGAATCCCTCCGCACGTATCCAACGTCCTCTACAAAGCCCATCTCTGTTCTTCCTTTCTGTGCGGTCTACGAGTCGCAAAAAAGTCCGCCGGGCAGCTTAGCCGCAAGGATGCCGAACAGGACCGACAAATCATAAAGAAGCCCTGGCTGTCCTTCATTCATTATCGTATCGTTGAGCCGGTCAATCCAAAGATTCCCCTCCTGTATAGCGGAGGGATACCTTGGTTCCCTAGACATACTATTTACTCCTTCCGTGCTCCCAGCGAAGGAATAACTCAGATACGAGAGCATGTCTGCGACTACTGCGCTGCACTTCTCAAGTCCAGTTGGCACCTGACTATCGATCTGAGATTTCAGATCAGCAATCGTAGCAAACTGTGCACTGATCGCGCGCTGGGCCTGCTCTAGCTCTTCCTGCTTCAAAGCTAGCTGGGCGTCGGGTTCCACCGCGAGCAGTTCATTGATACGTGCACCTTGACGAGAAATAGTCCGCTGTTGCGCTTCAATCGTGGCCTGTGCTTCAGCGAGCTCGTCGTTCCCGTCTGAAGAATCAGAAACGATGGTTGCTATGATGGCGACCGTAAGGAAAAATCCCCACCATGCACATGCTGTCCATAGAGAGATGAACGCCCATTTTCTTGCCTTGCGGGACGATTCACGCGCTTCCTCCAAATTTCCTGCCGTCTGCAGCCTACCAACCTTCAAGGCATGAAGGATTGATACAAGGCCGGTTGGTGGGAAACAGAACAGGGTCGCCATGATTGCCCACCCAATTTGAGTGGGTACGTATTCTCTCTTTTCGTCTTCCATACTTGGCCTCCTCGCTTATCGCGTCCTTACAAGAGTTCGAGTTCGTTCACGCGCATTTCGGCTGCAACGGCATCGCAGAGCGTTTGGTGCTACTGGACGTTGACCTGCCTGGGGGACGGCGGTTGGACTCTATCAGTTTCGAGGTTTTCGGGTTCGCACGCCCCTGCCGACGTGAATATGAACCCTGTGGCGATGAGCCCGATGATTGCCTTGGAGAGTTTCACTTAGTTGCCCCCTCGTGGTCAGGTTTGCGAATTGCCAATCACGAACCGTCCCTAATACGGGCCACTCAGGGGCACAGAGTGCCCTGACGCATGACCCAGCGGATGTGGAGCTGGGACACGCCCCGTACTAGAAACCTCGCGATTGGCAAGAGACATGATATGGAACGCCCCCAAGAAAGTCAAGTATTTTCCTTGCAAGGCCTGCCCGCTGCGAATACCCGCACACGGCGCGAGTACGGTATGATATGTTTGCATCCCCCGATGCAACGCACTACGGAACTAGGAAAGGAGACGATATATGACATTGGCAACAGCGAAGAGCGCAGCGACCGCAGTATGGGAAGGTTCCCTCTTGGAGGGCTCCGGACGAGCCTCCGCGTCCAGCGGCGCGTTCACCGGACTCGCCGTATCATGGGCTGCGAGAACGAACCGCGAAGAACCGACGACCAGCCCCGAGGAGCTGCTCGCTTCTTCCCACGCGGCCTGCTACTGCATGGCGTTGTCCAACGGACTCACGCAGGCGGGCACGCCGCCAACGAGACTCGAAGTCAGCGCAACCGTTACGTTCGCGCAGCAAGAAGTCGGTTGGAAGGTCGACAGCAGCGCGCTGACCGTCACCGGCGACGTGCCGGGCGCGACGGCGGCGAGCTTCCGGAGCGCAGCGGAAGCTGCCAAGGACGGCTGCCCGATCTCCAAGGCCATCGCCGGCAACGTCGCCGTCACCGTCGAGGCTGCACTCGCATAGGAACGCACCGAATAGACTCAAATCCGGCGCGGCTGCTGCCGCGCCCAAGCATTCGCCAATCCGATGCGAAACATCCGAAGAGCGCCCATCATCGCCATCGCGGCGTTCGTCGCCGTGATCTCGGCCGCCTGCGGCGGCCCTCCCCCCGACGTGGATGCCACCGTCGAGGCGAGAGTCGCCGCGCAACTGGCCGCCCAGGCCACCACCGAGGCCGCCGTCGTCGCGCGCGTGGAAGCCACCATGGAAGCGGCATCCCCGCCGCCTACCGAAACTCCCACTACCCCGCCCTCTCCCACGAGCACCCGCACGCCTACCAACACCCCAAGCCCGACCTCGACTCCTACCCCCACCCCTACCCCACTGCCCACCCGCACGAACACTCCAACCAGCACCAGCACTCCCTCGCCGACACTGATTCCAACCCCGACGTCTACTCCCACGAATACGCCCGCGCCCACTCCGACGCCCACTCCCGCCAACACCCCGACGCCGTCCCAAACTCCTGCGCCAACGCCTACCATTACCCCCGTGCCGACTCCAACGGAGACGCCGACTCCAACGAACGTCCCAACGGTCACGCCAACTCCAGACCATGAAGCAACCGCAGTCGCCGCCGCAAATACCGCCATAGCGCGCTCGTTCGAGGGAGACGGCTCGCAATCCCCCACGCCCGGAGCCGGACAGGAAGGCAGCTCTACGCCCATTCCGACGACTCCGCCGCTGTTGGACGTTCCCGCGCTATCCATCGCAGACATCGTCGAGGCGAAGAGGGCCGGTGTGGTGCGCGTCGTTGGAACGTCCGCAAGGGGATCGGGGTTCATCATCGACGACGCAGGGCACATCTTGACCAATCACCACGTCGTCGCCGGATCCAACCGCACGACCGTCATACTCGACGACGGCGCCAGAGTCCCCGCTCAGATCACCGCATCCGACGCCAGCCAGGACATCGCTATTCTCAAGATCGCCGTCGACCGACGCCTGACCGTCCTGCAAATCGCAACGAGCGTGCGAGAGGGCGACGAAGTACTGGCGCTCGGCTATCCCCTCGACACCGATAGCCTCTCTACGACGAGGGGCATTGTATCCTCCTTCCGACTCGACCTCGGAGTCCCCCATATACAGACCGACGCAGCCATCAATCTCGGCAACAGCGGCGGCCCCCTCCTCGATCTCACAGGCCGGGTCGTCGGCATGAATGTGTCCATCCAGCGCAGGATGAGCATGGAGGGCCAAGATTTCCAGGCTCAGGGAATTGGCTTCGCAATTCGATACGACGTCCTCTCCGCGTACATAGCCATGGCGCTGTCCGACGACGGCCAAGGATCACCGCCCCCGCAAACCCCGGTCTCCCACTCCCCGGAAAACACATTCGGCCCCGCCGCGGGTTCCCTCGATCATGACGACGACGACCTCATTCCCACGTTCGACAGCAACGTGAACGTAGCAAACTTCCTGACCGAGGTAACCTTCAGAGCCCCCTCCGAGGGGCCCTGGAGCAGCGGGCTGCTCCTCCGACGAACGAGGGAGAACGAAGCGCACGCAGTCCTCATCCACAGCGACGGGAGCTGGAGCCGCGCGCGAATCGGCGAAACCGCCCGCGAATCCGATACCCAGGGCGCTCCCTCGTCCAATATCGACCCCTCGCCCAACGCGGAAAACCACATCCGCGTGATCGCGCAAGGCGACCGCGGATGGCTCTTCATCAACGACGCCTACGAAGCAGAACTCGACCTCGGAAGCCTCGTCGAATACGGATCGGTTGGACTACTCGGCTCCTGGTTCCAAGGAGAGGAACGGAGCGGAATGAGCACCCGCTTCTCCGGCTTCATCGTCCGCGAGATCCAAACCGCACACGCGCCCAAGAACATCATCATCCCGCACAACCCCACCGACCAAGCCATCGACGTCCAACGAATCCACGTCCGCGTCGCCGACTGCATCATAGAGGGGCGTTTCCACAACCCCTACTCTTCCATCGACGGATCGTGGAGCAGCGGCTTCCTATTCCGAGAACGAACACCGACCAACGCGTTCCACGCAATCGTACTCGACGAGTCGGGCAGATGGTTCCATCATCTGCGCGCGGGCGGCGCAACCGCCGTCCAACGACTGGCCAACCGCGCGTCCGACCGCATATCCACCGACCCGAACGGCAGCAATCACATCCGCATCATCGCACTCGGATCCGAGGGATGGCTGTTCGTAAACGGAAACTACGTGGACAGACTCGAACTCGGAGGCTTGCTCAAACCAGGAACCGCGGCGGCCGTCGCCGGATACTTCATGGGCGACGGCGTCGCAGGCATGTCCACCAACGTTGACAATCTCGCCGTCTGGTCTATAGGATCTCCGTAGCGCCATGAGTCCAAAGATCGTTCTATCCATCTTCGTTACTGCGGTACTCTTCGCAGCGGGATGCGGCGACGATGCCCCGACGATCGACGTCGACGCCACCATCGCAGCTCAGGTCTCCACCCAACTCGAGGCGCAAGCGACCAGCCAGGCCGCCATCGCCCTGGGCGTTCAGGCAACCATGGAAGCCATCCCCACACCGACCAACACTCCGACCCCAACATCAACGCCGACGCCTACGCCTACCCATACCCCCACTCCGACTCCAACACCCACACCAACGCCCACTCACACGCCGACGCCCATTCCAACGCTGACGCGGACACCCACTCACACCCCGACGTTCACTCCAACGCCGACGAACACGCCGACGCATACTCCAACGCCGACGATTACCCCGACGCCCACCAACACGCCGACGCCCGTCCCAACCCCGACGCCGACACACACTCCCACCAATACTCCAACTCCGACGCCTACCTATACGATTACTCCAACGCCCGACCACGAAGCCACCGCCGTCGCAGCGGCTCAGACTGCCATAGCCCGCGCCTTCGAGGACGACCCTCCATCTACCACTGGCGGAACCACGCCGACGCGCACGCCCACAACCGTGCAGGGAACCACGCCGACACGCACGCCCACAACCGCAAGGCCGGCCACGCCAAGCACAGACCTGTCCATCCCAGACCTCGTCGAGCGAGTCAGAGCAGGCGTCGTGCTTGTGCTCACGAACTCCGGGTCTGGGTCAGGCTTCATCGTTGATTCGCAAGGCCACATCCTCACGAACGAACACGTCATCGACGGATCGAGCCGCATAACCGTCGTGCTCGACAACGGGAGCAGACTGCCCGCCCAGGTGGTCTCGTCCGACGCCGCGCGGGACATCGCCCTCCTGAAAGTCACGACGTCCGCGCGCCTGACCGTGCTCCCGCTCGCGGCCCAAGTGCGCGCTGGAGAAGAAGTCGTCGCCCTGGGGTATCCGCTTTCGTCGGAGCTGCGCGGCGAAATGACAGTGACCAGGGGCATCGTCTCCGCGTTCCGCACGCGTAGAGGCGTCGACTACGTGCAAACCGACGCGGCCATCAACCCAGGCAACAGCGGCGGCCCCCTCCTCAACCTCAGAGGCGAAGTTGTCGGTATGAACACGTCCGTACAACGAGAGATATGGGGGGAAGACTACTTCGCGCAGGGAATCGGCTTCGCCATCAGATCCAGCGTTCTCTCCAGCCGCCTCCAGACCATGAAGTCCGGCAGCCAGTCCTCCATCTCCACACCCACGAGAACCCCGGTGTGGATTCCCCCGTCCGGCAGCGACTCCTACGGCCCAGTGACCGGAACGATGGAGCATGACCCGGACGATGGGTTCATCCCGACCTTCAATAGCAGAGTCGACTTCGCAGACTCCGTGACGGAGGCGACCTTCCGCAACCCGCCTTTGAACACGTGGAGTTACGGCATCATGATCCGCAACTCCGCCGCCAACACGTTCCACGCGGTCGTCGTCCACAGCGCCGGGTCGTGGCACCACTACCTGCGAACGGGCAGCGCAAGCACCGACTCACTCGTCCAATCCTCCGGATCGTCGAACATCAGGACGGACACCAACGGCGAAAACCGCATCCGCGTAATCGCCCAAGGCGACCGCGGATGGCTCTTCATCAACGGCGAGTACGAGGCAGAACTCGACCTCAGCGGACTCACCGACTCCGGAGCGATCAAACTGATCGGCGCGTATTTCACCGGACACGAGCGCCGCAACACAGCAACCCGATTCTACGGCTTCACCATCCGCCCCATCACCCAGAGCTACGGGCCCACCCACGGCGACATCGAGCACAACCCCGACGACCGCTCCATCGACGGATGGCACAGCTACACCACGATAACCGACGGCATCTTCGAAGCGCGGTTCTCCAACCCATACCATCCAGGCGACGGATCCTGGAGCAGCGGCTTCCTGTTCCGAAACAGCGGACGGAACGAGTTCCACGCCGTCGTAGTCACAGAGGACGGATACTGGTTCCACCGTCTCCGCACCGGCGACCCAGACTCTACCCAGCATTTGGCCGAAAGACCGTCGAGCAGCATCTCCACCATCGCAAGCGGCAGCAACCACATCCGCGTCATCGTCGTCGGGTCCGACGGGTGGCTATTCGTAAACGGACACTACGTGGAGCGGCTGCAACTCGGCGGCTGGCTCGAGCCGGGAACCGTATACGCCATTGCCAGCTACTTCACAGGCGATGGCATCGCCGGCCGGTCGACCAGCTTCCAACTCTTCACGATCTGGTCCATCGCCGCTACCCCGTGAGCGTGGGCTGGAGTTCCTCCTCGCAGTCCATCGTCAGCGTTGCCGCTGGAACGGACGCTATCGAGCCCTCTCCAACGTGATCGTCCCCATCTCCCGTCTTCCCCTACCCGAATAGTAGATGCCAACCAGCGCATCGCCGGACAGCTCCAGTAAAGCAGTGCCCCGGTGAGCCCCCATCGTCTCCTGTGCGTCCGGACTTGGCTCGTTGAGATAGAGGTACGTGAGTTCAGGATTCACCGCGTCGTCCGTCTTGATGGCCGCCAAGGTGCTATGCGAACGAGAATGTTCGGTGTCCAGACGGATGGCCATCTTCGACCAACGCTGACGGATGACGACGGAAACAGGTTGCGAGGAACCGTCGTCGCCATGAGAAGATTTGACCTCGCCCTTCCACTCCCCATTGAGGTTTGGGACATCTACAAAGCCGATCTTCCGCAGAAGATCCAGCCTCCAGACGTACCGATCGAACACCCAGTAAGCGGCAGAAAAGAACGCGGGCACCGACGGCGCGCTGAGCAACCACGACAACTCCGGTCCCAACAACTCGCCCAGGAACCACGCGAACGACGCGCCCAGAATCCACGCCAACAAGACGCCGACTATGGCGAGAACAAGCGTTACCCTTGTCCGGCCGTCCGCTTCGTAAGAATGCATCGCCGTCGAATCAACCCCAGTCGTTCCACAAGGCCGCAAGCTGGCCTATGAATTCTCTGGCATCTTCTGTATCCCACTGTTCAGGAGACTGGCCAAACAGACGTTGCTGACCGTTTTGGCAGAGCATACCGTCAAGCCATGCTCCCCGCATCCAGTTGACGACCGCGAAGTACGTGTTCTGGAAACCGGGTTGGAACATATAATTGGGCGCGTTGTAGATAATGCACTCGACGAAGTACGACGGAGCGAGGTCTGCGTCGATCCGGCCCTCGGATTCGAGATGGTTTCGAGCATTCTTGAATATCATCACAGTCCGCTTGTACCGTTGCGATGTGTCCCTGTCTTTGGTTTTGCCATTCTCGTAGTGCTTCTTCGGGTAGTTGATTATCTGGCGCTTGTTCGGCAACGCATAGAACATAATACCTTCCATGTGCGAGGAGAATGTCCCATAGTTGCTGTGCGTTATGCAGACGACGACATCAGCCGCCAGCCGCCGCCGGCCCGCCTTCACCTTGATCGACTTTTTGCCCTCTACCACATACTTCTCGCCGAATCCTTTCTTCAGAGCCCCGAGCGCATCGCGCCTGAACAGCTTCCAAGTGTCGTAAGTCGAGCCTGCTTTGTAGTGGGACGTCGATTGCAGTTCCAACACGATGTCCACGTCGCTGTCGCCTTGTATATTGGTGTCGTTGCTATACGATCCTTGAAGGCGAAAGTCATACTTCACTTTCGACAGCGGAGGATACTGCTTCAATACCTCCCGTATCGCCTTGTGAGTGCGCTTCGAAGCGTCTTGCGGCCCATGGTCAGACCACTTACTAAGTTGAGGTTCGGGGATGCCCACAGAACTACCTCCCAAGTTGCTCATGGTCTTGAAGACTCTCCTGGCACGGTCGTCAGCCGCTCCCCCACTTCCCCAACCAGCCGGTCGATTGGCACCCGCACCTGCGCCATCGTGTCGCGGTCGCGGATGGTGACAGCGCGGTCGTCGAGGGTGTCGAAATCGACGGTGATGCAAAGGGGCGTGCCGATCTCGTCCTGCCGGCGGTAGCGCCGCCCGATGCTCTGCGCGTCGTCGTACTCCACGAGCCCGTCGACGACTCCGGACTGCCGGATGATGTCGTGCACCTGACGCGCCGTGGGAACCAGGCGCTCGTTGCGGCTCAGCGGCAGAACCGCGGCCTTGACCGGCGCGAGGTCCGGATGCAGCTTGAGGACGGTTCGCTTCTCCGATGCGCCCTTGGCGCTGACCGCTTCTTCCTCGGTATATGCGTCCGCAAGGAAGGTCATAACCGCGCGGTCGACGCCTGCGGAGGGCTCGATGACGTATGGCGTGTAGCGTTCCTTGGCCTGCTCGTCGAAGTAGGTGAGCGATTCGCCGCTCGCATCGGAGTGCGCCTTGAGGTCGTAATCCGTGCGGTTGGCGATGCCCTGTATCTCCCCCCAACCCCATGGGAAGCGGTACTCGATGTCGTGCGTCGCCTTGGCGTAGTGTGCGAGCTCGTCCGACTCGTGCGTGCGCAGGCGCAGCATGTCCGGGTCGACGCCAAGGCCGGTGTACCATGCCATGCAGTCCTCAACCCATTGGTCGTGCCAGGCCTCATCCTCTCCCGGCTTGACGAAGAACTCGATTTCCATGATCTCGAACTCGCGCGTGCGGAATATGAAGTTGCCGGTGGTGATTTCGTTGCGGAACGCCTTGCCGACCTGCGCGATGCCGAACGGCAGCTTGCGCCGCGTCGATGTGACGATGTTGTTGAAGTTGACGAAGATGCCCTGCGCGGTTTCCGGCCGGAGGGGAGTCTTGTTCTCGTCGGTCCGCACGGGGCCGACATGAGTCTCGAACATGAGGTTGAACTGCTTCGCGTCGGTGAAGGCATCGTCGACACCGCACGCAGGGCACGACTTCCCCTCGACATGGTCTTCTCGGAAGCGCTGACGACAGTCGCGGCATTCGACGAGCGGGTCGTTGAAGTGCGCGGTGTGTCCGGACGCGCGCCAAACCTCCGGGTGCATGAGGATGGCGGCGTCGAGCCCAACGACGTCGCGGCGTCCCCATACGAACGTTTGCCACCAATGGCGCTTGACGTTGTTCTTCAGCTCGACCCCCAGCGGCCCATAGTCCCATGTGCTGCCGAGCCCGCCGTATATCTCGCTGCTCTGGAAGAGGAATCCCCTGCGCTTGCACAGGGACATGAGGGTGGTCAGGTCGAGTGGGGCAAATGATGCGCTTGTCAATTCTCGCTCGCAGTGTGTGGGGATGACAGGACGATTATAGAACGGACAGCGGCTGGAGGGCTAGTAGCGCGGACAGATGGTTTCGAGGTGATGAGCCGCTCTCTCCGAGAGAACTTGCAGCGGCGGGGGCGCGTGCCGTCTCATTCTCGGTCATTGATAGCCGCCGTTCTCATATGTACCAAGTGTAGCACAAGCGGGGGCGATGATCCCACGCCGCCCAGGAGGAACGGTCTATGGCGTCCGGTATCGGCTCCGAGCCGCTATCCGCCCTTTGCGCCGGCGATGTCCTCGCGTCGGAACAACGCGAAGGCGGCCGCGCCGAACGCTGCCGTGTACCCCAGGAGCACCAAGAACGCGCGGAGCCTGTCGTCAGACGCCAGCTGCGCATCCGTGACACTCTCACTCGAGACTTCGACATCCACCAACCCCGCCGACATCCACTCGTTGGCGTTACTCCCAAGCAGGAAGTCGGGGATGCTCCCGACCCAGTTCCCCGACCCCACGGCTCCGAGGGTAGGAGCGACTATCAACTCTACGACGTAGTATCCCATCAACAACGAAATGCTCATCGCCGATGATCGAGTCAACACAGCCAAGAAAGCTCCCGCGGCAATGTAGGGAACGAGCACATAGGCCGACTTGAGGATGGCTATGGCGGCATCCGACCATCTTCCTGCGTCTGCGAGCTGTCCGATTTCGGACGGCGGGAGGACTGCCGCGAGAAGGGAGGCCGCAGCTATCACAACAGACGTGATGACGATCCCGCCGAAGCCAATACCCGCGAGTAGGATGACCTTGGACGCGAGGAATTGCCAGCGTCCGACACCCCTGGTAAGCACAGTCCTCATGGTGCCCCAACCATATTCCCCGCCCATAGACGACGCCGAGAGAATCATGATGAGGATGATGGCAATGGGATAGGACCAATTCACGATGCCGCGCGTAATGGCCTGTGGGAGGGTGAACCCCCTGCGGAAGGAATCCCGTGGACTGACAATGCCGCATGCATTCTCGCGGAGACTCGATACGTCTTCTAGAAAATTCTCCTGCTCCGCTTTCGGGATCTGCTCGAATTCGGGCGGGAAGCGGTCTTCCAAGATGTCCAAGCACGTCATCTCGACAGTCACTGTCTCGCCGTCCACTGTCACGGTCGTTGAAACAGAGCCGCCGCTGCCGCTAGCAAATTGCCGAAATCCTTCGTTGTGGTACTGGACGTAATCGCATACCAGGCCGAACTGAGACAAGACTGCGAGGATGCCCAGCATGATCCACACCATCCAGCGGCGGCGGATCTTGAACCATTCCCACTTGGCGAGGCGGAATATGTCCAGAGCAATCATCCGGTCTCGCCTCCGTCGTCTCTGTCCTCGCCCGTGACCTCGAGGAAATACTCCTCAAGGGACACTCGCACAGGGCCCATCTCGGTAACATAGACCTCGGATCTGCTCAAGGCGGCCGTCAGCTCCCAGGAGCGTTCGATCGGGGCGTTCACGAGCAGATCCTCATTACCGTCCGTTACAGACTCGACCCAGTCCAGGGTCGAGAGGATCTGGCGCGCCTTGTCGTTATCCGTTGTCCTCACCCGAACCTGTTCACCCCTGCGAGAAGCTACCAGTTCGGCGACTGGTCCCTGTGCAATCAACTTCCCCTTCGAGATGATGGTGACGCTGTCGCAGACCTGCTCGACCTCATGCAACAGGTGACTCGACAGCAGCACCGTCCTGCCCCCGGTTCCGAGCTCGCGAATCAGATCTCGAATCTCCGCAGTGCCCTCGGGATCCATACCGTTGGTCGGTTCATCCAAGAACAGGATCTCCGGATCGCCCAGCAGCGCGTAAGCCAAACCGAGTCGCTGCTTCATGCCAAGCGAGTAGGTGTGGAACTTGCTGTCCGCGCGCTGCAAGAGGCCAACCTTGTCGAGCAGTTCATCCAGCTCTCGGGGGGATCCTTGCCCAGAGACGCCCTGGAAGTAGGCAAGGTTTCGACGTCCGGACAGGTATGGATAGAAGGAAGGTGTTTCGACGATGGCGCCGATGCGGTGGAGCGCTTCTTGGAGCCGCGTAGAGGATCCAAACAGGCTGAAGCTGCCCGACGTCGGCCTCACCAACCCGAGCAGCATCCCCATCGTCGTCGTCTTTCCAGACCCATTGGGACCCAGGAGGCCGTACACATGACCGCGACGCACTTCTAGCGAAAGATCATCTACCGCAGTGATCTTCCCGTACCGCTTCGTCAGGGCATTCGACTGAATGACGAGGTCTGCCATGGACAGGGTATCCTCATAAACTACTGTTGCGCCTGCACACCGCCTGCGGAAGCGACTGCCTCGGACCCTCCTTGGGGATTGTCAGGACGCGCGCGCGGAACCCGCTCGAACGCCCCTTCGAACATCCCCTCCAAACGCGCCAAGCCCTCCCGAAGCTGGGAAACATCCCTCTCTATGTGCTCGATGCGCCTCTCTATCTGCTCGAAACGCCTCTCCATCTGCTCGAAACGCTTGTCTATGTAGTTCGCAAACCACTTGAGCGTCCCGAACAACGCAGCTCCCAGAGCTACGATCGTCCCGAACAACGTTATGATACCGACAAGTTCCGGTGACATCTCATCCCTTCCCTTTCCCACATACTATAGGAACAACGGCGCAAAGACAAGTGCGACGATGGACATCAGCTTGATGAGAATGTTGAGGGCCGGCCCAGACGTGTCCTTGAATGGGTCGCCCACGGTGTCGCCCACGACCACCGCGGCGTGCTGGTCGGTTCCCTTGCCGCCGTGGTGTCCGGCCTCGACGTACTTCTTGGCGTTGTCCCACGCGCCGCCTGCATTTGCCATCATGATGGCAAGAAGGAAGCCGGTAGCAATGGCGCCAATCAGCAGCCCTCCAAGCGCTTCCGCGCCGAGAACCGCCCCAACCGCCACAGGCGCGATAATGGCGATCAGCCCCGGCAGAACCATCTCGCGCATGGCTCCCCGCGTGCTAATATCGACGGCGCGCGCGTAATCGGCTTCCGCCTCTCCCTCCATGAGTCCAGTAATCTCGCGGAACTGCCGCCTGACCTCTTGCACCATCGCTCCGGCGGCGCGCCCGACCGCCTGCATTGTCAGCGCGGCGAACAAGAACGGCATGAGGCTTCCAAGCAAGACGCCTATGAGAACGTTCACGTCCGTGAGATTGAAGTCAGTCACGCCCGTCACTTCCGAATACGCCGCCATGAGGGCGAGCGCCGTCAGAACCGCGGATCCGATTGCGAACCCCTTCCCCGTCGCCGCGGTAGTATTGCCAAGCGAGTCGAGCGCGTCCGTCCGTTCCCGCACTTCCGGAGGAAGACCGGCCTGCTCCGCGATCCCACCCGCGTTGTCGGCGACGGGTCCGTATGCGTCAGTCGCCAAGGTGATGCCAAGCGTCGACAACATTCCGACTGCTGCCAAGGCAACCCCGTAGGTGCCGGCGAGATCGTTGGTGAGCCACATAGCAACGACCACCACGATGCCGGGCACCACCGTGCTCAACATACCAAGTCCCAGACCGCCGATGATGACGGTCGCCGGGCCAGTCTCTGACTGCGCCGCGATCTCACGAGTAAACCTGTATTCGTATGAAGTAGCCACTTCCGATGCGGTGCCGATGACTTGTCCGGCGACGAGTCCTATGAGAACTACCCAGAAGAGTTCGAAGGGCAAGCCGAGAAGGTATATCAGGACACCGATCGCAATGAGCACCAGAACGCCGGATGAGAATATACCGGTGCGGAGCACCCACAAGAGTCGGCCCATGTCTGCCCCCTCCGGGGCTCGGACGAGGAAGGTGCCAAGTATGGATGAGACGATGCCCACTGCGGCGAGCAACACTGGCAGCATGACAAGTTCATGGTCGAAGTTCTCCGTAACCTCCATGACGTCGTCAGCGTTGAAGCCAAGCGCCATTGCCCCAGTAACAGCCAACGCGAGGGTAGCGATAATCGAGCCAACGTATGACTCGAACAGGTCCGCGCCCATGCCGGCCACGTCCCCAACATTGTCGCCGACGTTATCGGCGATTGTCGCCGGGTTTCGCGGGTCGTCCTCGGGAATACCGGCCTCGACCTTCCCAACGAGGTCTGCGCCAACGTCCGCAGCCTTGGTGTAGATACCGCCTCCGACTCTCGCGAACAGTGCAATGGATGACGCCCCCATGCCGAAACCGGCAACGATCTGAACGTCCCGGAATATCCAATAGAGAATGGTGACGCCGAGCAGGCCGATGCCCACGACTGACAGACCCATGACCGCGCCGCTGTTGAATGCCAGCCGCAAGGCTGAGTTCAACCCCTCTTGCGCCTTTACGGTCGTGCGGGTGTTCGCCCGCACGGCGATGCTCATCCCGATATATCCGGCCAACGCAGAGCCAACGGCTCCAATCAAATACGCGATGGCCGTTGATGGGACTCCGCCACTTTCGTCACCACCGATTCTGCCGAGTATGTCGTAGTCGATGAACAGGGCAATAACGACGACTACCACGACGACGAAGACAGCAAGAACGCCGTATTCCCGCTTGAGGAAGGCAGTCGCGCCCTGCTGGATCGCGTGTCCAATGAAGCGGACGCGCTCGCTGCCCTGATCTTGCCGCACAATGGCCGCAGCCAGATAGACCGCGAACAGCAGCCCGATGACCGATGCGGCGATGGCGAAGTAGATGACCTCTTGCATTTCATCCCCCATGAAAAAGCCTCCCCACGCGCGGGAAGACTCTGCGTGCGATTCCATATGAAGCAGGATAGATGGTACCACAGCCGGCGGTCGGCATTCAAGCGGGGGCCGCGGCTCTTCATGCCCTTCATATGGGGCGGAAGTGGAGCCGTTATAGAGATTCTTGCTGCCGGGCGGAGTCCTGCGCCTCTGACAACCGTTCTTCCAAGCGCTTTTGGCGGAGCGCGACCGTGAGATCGCCGCGCGTGCGCTCCAAGACGCCGCGAACCATGTCTGTACTCCGACGAAGTCCACGCGTTACTGCGTCCGGATAGTCCATCGTCACGAGGAGGGTGTATATCTCGTCCATGACGTCGAGGACTTCCTCGCACCGTGAGAAGTCGTCCGTGCGAAGGGCGTCGAGAATGAAGCGGCGGAGCTCGCCGACCGCATCGGCGAGGCCGCCCAAGTACGGCGCCGCGCCGATCCCCAAACTGGACGCGGTAGGAATCGGCCTGCGCTCGACGATGGCGAGAGCAATTGCAGCCTCTGCGTATTCCTTGAGCGCGTCCTCGACATAACCTCCGTAATAGACGCGAGGTCGTCGATCTCGCAGATCGATGGCTTCGCGAGAGAGACTTGCCGCCGCGTCGAGGAGGTTTCTCGCGTTCTCGAACTCTGCCCGGTGCGTCGCGCGGATGGAATTGGCGGAATTGCGAACGATCTCCCGTGCAAGGCGAAGCGCCTGCTCCCGGTCGGCGTGCGTCGCCGCGAACTCTCGCGCAGACGAGTCCGCAATTGCCCGGAGTTCCATCTTTCGGCTCCGCGCGTCTGTCATGAAGACCTCCTCGCAGATTCGATCTCGTCGACCAGCCTTGCCGCCGCCGCCCGCGGGTCGTCCGCCATCGTGACTGCGCTGACGACTGCCACGCAGTCCGCCCCGGCAGCGACGACCTCCGCGGCGTTGCGATCGTCAATGCCTCCGATTCCCACAATCGGCTTCGATGTGCGTTCCCTCGCACTCCGTACACCGTCGAGTCCGATGGCAGGACGACCACCCTTCCCGACCGTCGTCGTATGGAACACCGCCCCCACGGCGACGTAATCCACTTCCGCGGAGAGCGAGTCTGCAAGTTCTCCCCTCGTATTGTTCGAGCGGCCAATCAACTGCGTCCGCTCCAGAATGCCGCGCGCTTCTTGCACGGGGAGATCAGACTGTCCGAGATGAACGCCGTGCGCCCCGCTGGACACTGCGATGGACGAATCGTCATTGACGAAGAACAAGGCCCCATGATCCCTGCACAATTCGCACAGCATCCGCGCAACGTCGAGCACATGGCCGCTCTCCCCCGTCTTGTCCCGCAACTGGAGGACGGAGGCGCCGCCGCGAAGAGCCTCCTCCGCCACGTCGATCACCGTCCGTCCGCGCACGGCATCCGGACCGACGATGACGTAGAGTCCGCGGATTCCAAGCGCAGTCTTCGCGCGGACGGCGGATACGATATGCCATTCCGCCTCCGAGAGAGTCTGCCCCGCCCTCACGACCCATCGAGGCGGGAGTGGAGACTCTTTCAACGACTCCAGCAGGCCGATCGTCTTCCGTACCTTGTCTATCGCATGGAGGACGGAGCGTTCTGGCGACTCTATGAGGTCACCCTCGTCCGACTCATAGGCAGTCGAACGATGGACGGGAAACCGAACGGCATCGACCAACGGAGCATCCTGCAGAAGGCGCTCAAATCTCCTGATTCTCTCCGACGGAGAGACCGCAAGCAGGTCGAGGAAGCGCAGGTCTTCGACAAGGGATTCGATTTGGAATCGGACGAACGGGTGCATGAATGCACGATAGACGGAACCCAAGAAGAGTTCAAGCAGATGTCACGTTTCGACGATGTTCTCGATCACGTCGAAACGCAGTAACTTGCCGTCGTGCCCCAACTCGATTGCCGCTAGATCCAAGCGCCAATCGCAGTACTCCGTACCCGCGTGTTGAACATAGTGCTGTGCAGAAGCTATGAGGCGGGCGGCCTTGTCAGGAGTAATCGACTGTTCGGGCGATCCGAAGCCGCTCGGGCGGCGGGTGCGTACTTCCACGAACACCAGAGTGCCGCGTTGGTCGCACACGAGGTCTATTTCGCCGTGCGGAGTGCGGTGATTGCGCTCCACGATCTCGTACCCGGCGATGCGGAGTTGACGGGCGGCAATTCGTTCGCCCAGGTCTCCCGTGCGCTGGCGAGGAGTGGTCACCGCGAGCAGCCCCATAGACGGATGGGCGCGAAGGAATACCGATGGATCGGGCTAGGACCGTATTCTCTGATTCTCCGGATGTGGTCGGGCGTGCCGTATCCCTTATGGCGCGCGAAACCATACTCAGGGTATCGGTCGTCCATCTCGATCATCATGCGGTCTCGCGCAACTTTCGCCACGATAGACGCCGCCGCGATTGACACCGACGCGGCATCCCCCCGAACGATCGCCTTCTGCGGAATGTCGACGCCCGGAAGGGGAAAGGCGTCGATCAGCAGGTACTCAGGCAGCAGAGAGAGAGACTCGACCGCGTGCCTCATCGCCAGCGCGGTCGCCGGGGCAATGCCAATGTCGTCGATCTCCTCCGCGGAAACGGCAGCGGTCGCGGCGCCCAGTGCGTTCTCGAATATCGACGCGCAGGCACGGTCTCGCTGAAGCGGCGTCATCTGCTTGCTGTCGCGAACACCGTCGAGCCATGATCCCGTCGGGCTCGGAGGCAAGACCACAACCCCAGCCACGACAGGACCGGCCAACGGCCCCCTCCCAACCTCGTCGATACCCGCCACCAGCGAGTACCCCCGTTCGAGAAGAATTTTCTCCTCTGTGTACGGCGCGCGCCGGTTCCGTATCGGCAACGTCCTCGATTGCAAGAGTACCTCCATCGCGCTCGGCTCATAACCAGAGACGACAACTCCCGGCAGTATACCTCAATCATCATATACCGGCGCGTTGGTTCTACAGAGAGGATGGTACGGTTGTGATAGAATAAATTAGGCCGCCGGGTAGCAGCCCGGTGACCGAGCCAGAGCAGGAGGCAGCTGCAATGACCACGAACAGCATAGCATACAACCGCACCCTCTTCCTCGAAGACAACCTACCCGTACTGCGGGGCTTGGATTCCAAGAGCGTCGACCTCATCGCAACCGACCCGCCCTTCAACAAGGGCGTCAAAGATTTCGAGGGAACGACCAAGGCCGGCGACAACGTCTCATACAAGGACATTTGGAACTGGGACGACGACGTACATACGGAGTGGACGAACGCTCTGTCAAAAAAGCATCCCAGCCTCTACAACGTGATCCACTATACGAACGCCGCGGCAGGCGACGACATGGGCGCGTTCTTGTGCTGGATGGCCGTTCGGGTTCTGGAGATGGGGCGGGTACTCAAGGATACAGGCAGCATCTATCTTCACTGCGACCCGACCGCCTCACACTACTTGAAGGCCATGATGGACGCCATCTTTGGACGACAGAACTTCCGAAACGAGATCGTGTGGAAGCGGCACTCAGGGCGTTCGGGCGCTAGACAATTCGGTCGAGTTCACGACACCATCCTGTTCTACTCGAAGAGCTCCGATTATACGTGGAACATGCAGCACCTCCCCCAGGACGAGGAGTACGTCAAGCGGACATACCGTCATGAAGACGAGCGTGGAAGGTTCAGCATCGCCGATCTTACTGCGCCCGGTGCCAGCGGTGGAGAATCGGGAAGACCATGGCGGGGGATTGACCCGTCCGCAAGGGGGAGGCACTGGAGTACTCCAATACAGGGGGGAATGAACGACTTCATCGTCGAGAACGATCTGATCCCAGGCTGGCCAGACGAGTATCCGGATGTTCACGCTCGGCTGGACGCGCTCGACGGGGCAGGATTGATATTCTGGCCCGCAATGGGAGACGGGATGCCCCGGTTGAAGCGGTATTTGGAGTCGACGATAGGCCCTGGGGTGGAAGATGTAATCACAGACATCAAGCGGTTGGAGGCGAACTCCAAGGAGCGGACGGGCTACCCGTCGCAAAAGCCCCTGGCGTTGTACAAGCGCATGATCGAAGCGTCCTCCAACCCCGGCGACATGGTGCTCGACCCGTTCGCAGGTTGCGCGACGACGTGCGTTGCGGCGGAGCAGCTGGGACGGCAGTGGATCGGCATCGACATCCAAGAGAAGGCGGGCGGCGTCATACTCGAACGGCTACAAAACGAGGTCATCAACGGGAGCATGGCGTGGAACGACATCGTTCGCGTACTGACGGAGTCCCCTGAACGCACGGACGATGGCGAACCTGTAGCGCCCGAGCTGGTTGTGACCAGTCAGAAGAAGGACGCGCCGAAAATTCCAGTGAGCGAGGTCAGGAAACAGCTGTTAGTGAGAGACGGGATGCGGTGCCAGGGTTGCGGCTGGGTGCCGCCCTACGCGGACCATCTGGTGAGGGATCACAAGAAACCGACATCGTTGGGGGGCAAGGACGAGATGCCCAACTACGCGCTGCTATGCAGTCCTTGCAACCTCAAGAAGTCGAACAAGCTGTCGTTGGCGGAGCTGCGGATGGCGCGGAAGGAAGAGGCGCGAATCGACACGGACTGGTACGAGGAGAGCGCACGATGGGAGTGATACACACTACCCTTGTGTGAACGGGGTTGCCGGTCACTTCCCCCGTTCTGTGCCCAGCGACCACGCGGAAGTCAGACGCCGACAGAGGGCAATGTCCACTCCTAGGGCGCAGCCGAGACGGGCTCTGCCTCATCCTCAGTCACGACCTGTTCGAAGACCACGTGATAGCCACTCGCGTGCTTGACCCGGCACTTGACGCTGATTAATTCCCCAAGCAAACCGATGATGTCCCTACCGAACACCGTCCGCGCCACGAACAGCATATCCAGACCGCTCCACTTGTCGAAGTAGTAATCCTTCGTGTTCCACTCCGGCCAATAGGGCTTCTCCTTGCCGTCATCGTCGATGAACGTGTAGTCTGGAAGGCATCCAACACCGTAGAACTGCATCTTCGTGACATCCTCCCCGACATTCGAATGCCCATTGATTCCGAAGTTCTCACCGTCCCCGATGTTCAACTTGAACCACGCGAGTAGCTCTGGGGAGAACTCGTTCTTCGCGTTGTTGAACCTGAGGAGCGCAGACGGCGCTCGTCGCTTGCCCCCCTTGTACACGATGTCGTCCACTGTCATTGACAGCTCGATCTGCCTGTTCCGGTAGTACCTCTTCGGCATCATCTGTCTTTCTCCTTCCTTTGTAGAGGGACTGGCATCTCCCACGTCGATTGCCTAGTAGGTGTCCCTGATTTCACGCACACCCGCAATCACTCCATACACCATCGCTACAACTGGGAATAGTCCCAGAGCCAGGACTATCAGGACTCCGATGGGCAAGAGTAGAATCGCGGCGACAGCTTCCAAGGCTAATCTCTCCTGTGTACATACGTCCGGCTCACGCGGCGTTCGGCCGCTCCACCTCGATGATCCCGCCGCCGACGAGCTCGTCGCCCCGGTAGAAGACGATGGCTTGTCCTGGAGTAACCGCGCGCTGCGGCTCGTCGAAGCGAATCTCCGCATAGTCGTCGCGCACGACCACTTCAGCGGGCGACTCGGACGCCTTGTATCTAATCTTTGCCATGACCCGAGTCGGCTCGCGGTTCGGAACACCACCCAGAAAATTGACGCGGGACGCCCATAAGCGGGAACGATACAGATCCGCGCTGGATCCAAGCGTGACGCGGTTCGAGCCGGGGTCGATCTCGACTACGAACATCGGAGCGCCCGACCCGCCGGGCAGGCCCAGTCCCCGGCGCTGCCCGATGGTGAAGAACTGCACGCCGGGATGCTGTCCTATGACCACCCCGTCGAGATCCACGAAGTCTCCAGGACGCGGCCGGCTGTGCTCCATGAGGAAGCTGCGGTAATCGCCGCTGGGGATGAAGCAGATTTCCTGGCTGTCGGGCTTGTCCGCCACCGGCAGCCCCGCTTCTGCTGCAATCTGCCGAATGCGGGACTTTGGGTACTCCCCCACCGGAAAGAGAAGCCTCCCCAATTCGGATTGCGTGAGCGTAAACAGCACATAGGATTGATCCTTGCCGGAGTCCGCGCCCTTGAGCAGCCGCAGCGACGGCCCGCCGTTGCGGATTCGCGCGTAGTGACCGGTCGCTATGTAGTCCGCGTCGAGGAACAACGCGCGGCGGAGAAGGAAATCGAACTTGATCTTGTCGTTGCAGGCGAGGCACGGATGCGGTGTGCGCCCGCGATCGTATTCGGCGCGGAAGTAGTCGACCACGTGCTCCCGAAACTGGCTCTCGAAATTCTGCACGTAGTGAGGCACGCCGATGGCTTGGCACACGCGGCGCGCGTCCTCGACGTCCTCGACCGAGCAACAGCGCTTGGCGTGAACTGGAACATCTGCGCGCTCCTCGGTCCAAAGCCGCATGGTAACGCCAATGACCTCGTAGCCCTGCCGATGCAAGAGCAACGCTGCCGCCGACGAGTCCACGCCGCCACTCATTGCAACTACTACGCGACCCTTCTTCATACTACAGCCAGCGTAGCACAGATGTTATGCCGATTCAATGAATCGCGGCCCGGGTTCCGTCCGATTCATTGGTATGGATTACCCGCAGTTCGCCAGTATGGATCGCCCCTAGAGTGTAAATCCCCCTACCCCATCCCCACACCCTCCCACCCCATTCCCACACTCTCCCACGTCATTCCCACGCTCACCCACGTCATTCCCACGCTCACCCACCACGTCATTCCCACGAAGGCGGGAATCCACTTCCCTATGTCCTCCAGCGCCCGCCGCCGTTGTAATTCCCGCACCCTCCCACATCATTCCCGCACCCTCCCACATCATTCCCGCACCCTCCCACATCATTCCCGCACCCTCCCACGTCATTCCCGCACCCTCCCACGTCATTCCCGCACCCTCCCACGTCATTCCCGCGCAGGCGGGAATCCATAGCCACACCTGCACAGACACATCGAACCAAGCGACTCGTATTTGACAGAACCGAACTCACGTACTATTCTGGAACTATGACGACTCCGTCGAAATCACAACACCAGGAGATAGCCCCATGCGCGAAACATACCAACCCCCAACCACCTCCCCCGCCGGACCTCCACATGACCACACCTACCCACGTCATTCCCGCGAAGGCGGGAATCCATCCAGCCGCGACCACCCCCCCGGAGCGACGGCCCTCCTCCCGCCAGCGACAGAATTCGACAAAATACGACAGAATGCCACAAAATGCAACGAAACCTCGTGCGCGCACGCGCGCGCGAGGCAACGGAGTTCCGTTTCCTTTCCCTCGGCATGGACTGGATTCGATGTATCGCTTGGAGTTGCCGTCCCCTACCCGTCATGCCAATACATGAAACCGAACCGCCGCCAACGAGGTGCGCTGTTCTGCACAATCAACGTGATATGATGTGCAGAGATACCGACTCGAGAGGAAAGCCGTTGCACGGCATACGGCGGACTGCGTGGATATCCATCACTGCGGAGAGCGCGTCGACTTGACCGAGAACGTCGTATTGCGGCTGACCGACCTCGTGACTGCGCGGAGGTGCGCGGTCCGCATTGATGCGTCCGACTTGGAACTCACTCTCGAGTGCCTGCTCGACAAGTACCTCAAGAACCCCCAAACGTCCGCCCTACTCGATGACCGCCGCATCACCGAACACTCGGCAGAGACACTCGCCGCCATCCAAGACCTGGTCTACCTCTCGTCCAACTCAGGCCAACTAGGGGCCATGTTCTCAGGGGTCGAGTTCCGCCAAAGCGGCCGGCCGCTCCCCATGGGCAGCAGGACCATCGCGGATCCAGTCGAGGTCGAAGAAAAGAACGCGCAGGTCGTCGATCTGGAAATCGACCGCGCTGGAGTCGGGTACGACCGCAACTGGGTCGGCTTCCACAAGCGCAGATGGGATAGGCGCTCGGCCACATTTGAGGATTTCGTAGATAGTAGCATCCAGGCCTGCTTTGGCGAGGAACGGGCGAAGCGCATCCGCGAACTGAAGTCGACCGACGACAAGACGAACTTCGTTTGGGCGCTCGCCCACCGCATCTGGGACTCCGATTTCGAAAACTACTCTCGCTTCACCGGACGGAAGCTCATCTACAAGTCGGGCGATGAGACCGTCCTCAACATCATCGAGGGCGGCGGCGGCATATGCTCGGAAAAGGTGCAAGCACTGAAATTCCTGACCGATCGATACGGGATAGATTCGGAGTATGTCCTATCGGGGCCGAATACCCCAGACCCGGCCCCCGAAGATCGGCTGCGGCAGATGCTCGACACCCTCGACTTTCGATTCTCGAAACGATTCATGCGATACTGGCAGCACACCGCGCTGTTGTACACGTTCGACTGCCAGAAGCTTCTGGTGGACGCAACCAACGGGAACATTCCGTTCCTATTCGCCTCCGGAGCCGAGGCGGACGAGTTGTTGCGCCCTGCGTCCAAGCGGCCTGTCAGAGTACGAATGGCAGTCAGAGACGAGGACTTCTACTACCACCGCGTTTCGCAAGACATCGTCGAGGACATGATCTTTGCCATGGAAGGATGGATACCATACGTCGACCTCGGCCAGGTCTTCGACAACGAGCTCGGCTTGTGCATTACGAAAGAGTACATGGCGGCGCCAATCGTCTTTAGAACCCAACGGACATTCGATACACTACGGGGGCAGTATCTGCGCGCATGTGCGGAAGCAAGGTTGGAGTGCGACGTTTCCGACACGTGGGGATTGGACGGGCCGATCGCAGAGGCCTTCGCCAAGGACGAGCCATGGAAGGCGGAGCGCATCTTCGATTCATACGACCACTTGCTCGACAGATACGACGACGCGCACGGCGAGGGACACGAAGCCGGACTGGCAGTCATACGACTGGCAGCCTAGAGTATGTTGCAAAGGAGTAGCGAGGATATTGGAACTGCGTCGAATTCGTTCGATGAGATCGTGACGGCTGTTCCATTCAATGGCGGAACTCCATTGCCGCCCATGTGTGCAGATTCCCCAAAGTGACTCACGAAAACCATGATCTACTCCATCAACCGACTCATCCGCAAAGTCCGCAGACACCGCGAACTGGGGTTGCTCTTCCTCCTGTTCACGCTTGCGACAAGCATCGCGGGGAACACGCTCACGTTCCTCTACTTCGAGCGAAACACGCCGGAGCCGCCCGGTCTGTGGGACAGTATCTGGTACAGCGTGATCTCGATCACGACGATTGGATATGGGGATTTTTCCGCCACGACGATAGGCGCGCAAGTTGGGACTGCATTCTTCGTCGTGATCATCGGTTTGGCAGCGTTCACCACGTCGTTAGGACTGCTGGTGGACTGGATCGTTGAACTCCGCGATAGAGAGAGGTCAGGCATGGGCAAACCTGCTGCGCGAAATCACCTGGTGATCGTCAACTTCCCGGGCGAGTCGAGGGTAAGGCAAGTCATCGAGGAGTTCTCGACGGACGCCGGTCACCACGACCAGGAAATCATCATCGTGTCGGAAGAGATCGACCGGCTCCCGTTCGCGGCTGAGAATGTGTCGTTCGTGCGCGGCTCCCCGCTGGAAGAATGGACGTTCCAACGCGCCGGAATCGAGCGCGCCACCCACGTCATAATCCTCAGCACAGGCTACGACGATCCGCGTTCCGATAGCTTCGTGGCGTCGGTCGCGTTCGTGATACAGAGCCTAAACCCGAAGATCAAGATCGTCGCAGAGTGTCTCGACCGCAGGCATTCGGCGCTGTTCGGCAAGTCCGACCGAGTATCCATCGTATACACTATGAGCATGGCGACGAACTTGCTCGTACAAGAGGCGCAGGACCCGGGAGTTACTTTGCTCGCGCAGGCGATAACGAGCAACGAAATAGAAGGAACCCTGACTACTGCGACGGTGGATGATGCCATAGGCCCTGACGACTCCTACGAATCGATCGCCGTCAAGCTGCTGCACAACGGCGTCAACCTCGTTGGCGTCGTGCGCAGAGGCGCAGTAATACTGAACTTTCAGGGGCAGGTATGCACCGAGGGGGACAAGCTGATCTATATCGACTCCAGACGCCGTCAGTGGGAACAGTTCCGAGAGATGCTGAAATGACACTCTCGGAGGTCTGCGAAGTTCGCTTGTTGGAATGCACGGATCAGTCCGTGCGCCAGGCCCACGTGTTGTTTGAGGAGACGATCGGGAGCGGAAATGTGGAAGACGCGGACTCGTTTCGAGATACGGTTTCGCCGCTCACCGACCCGGCGGTCGCTCCCAAGCTTGTCGCGTCGTTTGAAGCAGGCAGACCGATCGGGGCAATGCTGGGAGTGTACCTTCGGAGGACGAATGGCTGTATGATCCTCTATGCTGGAGTACGAGAACCGTTCCGAGGGCGCGGGGTGTACACGCGAATGAGGAAATTCTTGATACGAGAACTCGCAAGCGAGTCCGAAACCTACCCGGGATTCGTCCTGAGCGAGGTAGAAGATGGAGGGTGGCTCCACCGAAAGTATCTCGATGAATGGGGGGGATTTACCACTCCGATAGACTACGCGCAGCCATCCGTCCAGGGATTGCGTAGCCGTCGGTTGCGCCTCGTTGCTGCGCCCATGTCGAGCAGCACTCAAGCAATCATGGGGAACTTGCAACCGATCTTGCGGGATGTATTCACAGGCATCTACCGCATCCCGGAGCCCGAACTCGACCCGTGCTTCCGACGAGCCGCTGCGTCCCTCGGACGCACGCCGTAAGGAACGAGGAGGCGCAGAGCCTTGCAAGACACTATTTTCCTTGGCGCGTCGCCGGCCGCGCGACCGCATCGCGGACGGAAGAAGACACGCGCATTCCGCGGATCCCGTCGGAAGGCAGACGAGTTCACGGCGCGCGTTCGGCGCGTCGATCTCTCAAACGAGTCGGATGCGGAACTTCGCGCCCGTGCAGACGACATCAGACGAGGGAATTTCACGGACCGCGAGGAGACCCTGGTCGAGTGTGCAGCGGTCGTCGACGAGACGATCAGGCGGCGTATCGGCGCATGGCGGCTGTTCGATTCTCGAGGAACGCTCCCCGAAATTGCCGAGTACCGCGAATCCCCGCAAGGCCTCGCGGGCCCCGATGAAGTAATCGCAGAGACGATGGCATTCGTCGATCAGGAAAGCACGGCCCGATACACTGCGGACATTGCCTTGTCTGCGCGCTTCTATCAGGCGGTCGAACAGTCATCCATCGCAGAAGCGATGAGGTTCGAGCCTACTGACGAGCAGATCGCTGCCGGTCGATTGATGCTCGATGGGAACGTAGTCGAGATGGACGCGGGCGAAGGAAAGACGATCGCAGCCGCGTTTACGGCCGCAGCGCACGCCCTGAGCGGACGCAAGGTGCACGTGATTACCGCGAACGACTATCTCGCCCTGCGCGATGCAGAGCTCCTCGCCCCCGCATACGAATCTCTGGGACTGACGGTGAGGGCCGTTCTCAGCCACATGGGAGACTCCGAGCGGCGAAGCGCCTACAGCAGCGACATTCTGTACGGCGCCTTGCGGGAGTTCGGATTCGACTATCTGCGCGACAACCTGCGACACTCTCCCAATGAGTTGGTACAGAGCGGACTACATGCCGCGATCGTGGACGAGGCCGACCACGTATTGATCGACGAAGGACGCACTCCCCTCATCATATCTGGCAAGCCCGCCCATAGGACTCGATCGCTATTCCGCGTGAAATCGGCGGTCGAAGCATTGATCGAAGAGCAGAAATGGATCGCCTCGTCCATCGCAAATGGACTGACCAAGACGAACGATGCAGAGAACCTAAAGCGATTCGTCAAGCTCATGTTGGCAGACCCGGAGAACGAGTCTGTCACCGCAGCCCTTGCCAGTGATCCGCGACTGCTTGCAAGCGCGCGCGCCATAGTCGACGATT
Organism: Dehalococcoidia bacterium; assembly: GCA_965242665.1. GTDB lineage: Bacteria > Chloroflexota > Dehalococcoidia > Lucifugimonadales > VXLM01 > VXLM01. The sequence continues at coordinate 69,845 of OZ251484.1, forward strand.
CCTACCAAGACGACGGCGAGAACGATCTCACGGATGAGCTGTTCTACACGACCGACTTCCACCGAGGCTCCGTAATCCTGACCGAGCGCGGCGCGCAGTTCATCGAACGCCGTATCGGATCGGTCTTCGACGCAGACGACCTTTACGGCGAACTCTCCGCCATCGAAGAGGATTGGACGATGCCGCTCGACGAACGCAGGCGACGAACGGATACAGTCTCCCAGCGAATCGCGATTCGGTACGGACTCGCCAACCAGGCGCATCAGATGCTCCGAGCATACCTCCTCCTCAAGCGCGGCGAGGACTACATCGTCTCCGACGGCAGAGTCGTCCTCGTGGATGATCTTACTGGACGACGGAAGTCGGACAGCAAGTACCAGCACGGATTGCAGACGGCCGTGGATGCAAAAGAGGGCGTCCGCGTGCATCCGGAGCCGGAGACGCTGGCATACCTAACCGTCGAGGGGTTCTTGCGGCAGTACGACCACGTCTCAGGAATGACGGGGACGGCGGTCGACGCCGAGCCGCAGTTCCAACAGTCATACGGCCTCGATGTCGTGCGCCTGGAGCCCGCAAACCCTTCCCGGAGGGTCGATCGTCCGCCGCGTATGCACCCGACTCGCGCGGACAAGCTGCGCGCGATCGTGGACGAGGCAGCGCATTGGCACAGTTTCGGTCGCCCGGTCCTGATCGGCGCACGCACGGTGGAGCAGTCCGACGAACTCAGCGCCCTACTCACCAGGGCGGACATTCCCCACAACAGACTCGACGCAGTAACCAACTCCGACGAAGCGCGCGCCGTCCAGAAAGCCGGATCATCCGGCGCGGTAACCGTTGCTACCAACATGGCCGGACGAGGAACCGACATCATCCTGGACAGCGATCTCGACGAACGATTGATCGAACGGTTCGCGCACAAGATCGAACGCACCCACGCATCGGACAGCCGCACGATTCGAGTCGATTGCGGACGCGAGGACGTAGCAGAGGCGCTCGGCTCGGGAGTCGCCAAGCTCTGCATCCCATACCGCATCGAAGGCTCCTCCCTCATCGTGGATGGAACCGCAAACGAGGTATACTTGGAATTCGGACTTGGACTCCACGTGATCGGAACCGAGATGAACGACGCCACAAGGATCGATATGCAACTCCGCGGCAGGAGCGGCAGACAGGGGCAGCATGGTTCGTCTCGGTTCGTGCTGTCGCTGGAAGACCGCCCGATCGTTACCGCAAGGCATCGGACGCAGCCGACAGACGCCGCGGACGCACAAACGTTCGTCGAACGAACCCAAGCGTGGATCGAGCGAGATGCCTTGGCCGACCGCGCCGCATCTGGAGACTTCGAGCGCGTCATCGAACTGCATACCCTAGACTACTACCGCGAGCGCAATGCCCTGCTCGACGACGATACGTTCGACGAAACCTGCCGGGGAATCGTGCGGAGCGCAGTCCACCGGCTCGTATCCCGGGCGGTCCCCGCATTCGAGTTGGGAAACTACGAACGGAGATTCGACGATCTGCGGGAAATCGCACAACTCGACTTCTGCATCGACATCGAGGAGTTTCGCGGTCTCGGCGCCGCCGCGTTGTCCGATTCGATATCCGCGATGATTACCGCACGGCTCTGCGATGAATCATCGTTAGCAGACACACTGCAATACGCGCGCTTGGCGAAGACGATGATGCTGCAAGTGAGCGATAGGCTATGGACGCAGCATCTGGAACTCGTGCAGGAAATGGCGTCGAACGCGCGGCTGTCTGTACTCGGGCGGCGCAGCGCGGTGTCCGAGCTGGTCTTGCAGGCAGAACGGGCATACGGCGCATTCTGGGAGCAGGCATCCGACGAGTTCGTGCGGCGGCTGGCGGCCTTCCATCCCAAAGAACAGGAAGAGGAAGAAGCGGTCTCGATCGAGGATGACCTAGAAGCCATTCTCGTGTAGCGTAGGCTGCGCATCGGCAGGAGGGAGAAACATGACAACTCGATGGAAGAAGATGGGAATCCGAACGATGGCGGGGCTGACCATCGCGGCAGGTCCGTCGATCGCCGCATGCAGTTCGGGCCCCTCATACGAAGATTGGGCAGCCACGGACGGCGCTGCCGGACGAATCAACTTGGACGACGTGCAGACCGCCTTCAAGGATTCCGAGAGCGTGACCGAATTCGAACTGCGCGTCAACGAGATATACGAAGGAGACGGACTCCTACTCATTCGCGCGGAGCAGACCGACACCGCCCTCGTCCTCGAAGGCTGGGAAGACCTGGACGAGAACTATACGATAGACGATTCGCGGGACGACAGGCTCTTCACTATCACACAGAAACAGGACCAGAGCTACGACATGCGCGGCTACCACGCGAACTCGTACTACCACTCGACCTGGGGCGCAGGCAACTTCTTGTTCACGTACATGCTGCTGTCCGCCGTTACGGGCCCAAGGTACATCTACACGACCAATCCGGGCTACGCTCGAGATACGATGCAGCGGACGCGCACGCAGTACCGCAACTCGTACTCATACAACCAACAGGTCACGAAGAACACCAACTACTTCAACAGGCAGAAGAGCTTTGCTGGGTCGCGCTACGACTCGGCAAGCCGAAACGTGAGCGCCGCCAGGCAATCGTATCAGTCGACCACCCGATCCTCCGGCGCCTTCAGGAGCAGCGCTACCGGCGTCCGCAGCAGCTGGGGAACCACCGGTCGATCCGGCTTTTCTAGCGGGTCAGGCGGACGCTCAGGCTTTTCCAGCGGCGGAGGATTATTCAGAGGCGGAGGCGGAGGACAAACCATCATCGGGTCACAACGTCGGACGGGGTAGAACGGTTGCCCGACGAAGAGCCGCGATACGCCAAACCTCTCGACGCCACCAACCCGCCATGGTCGTCTCGCCCCCCCGCTTCCGACTGCAACCTCGTGCTGCGCGTTACGCTCGGCGCCATGCCCATCGAAGACGCATTTTGGATCGGCTTGCCAAGCGGCCTATGCTCCGTCTCCCTGCGAGACCTACTCCACCGCGTCTTCCCTCCCGCCCAATCTGCGCAACATTCCTTCCGGCAACGACTCGACCTCGACATCAATCCCGACCTCCCGGACATGTACGACTCTCTAGTCGACATCTTTGCAAGAGTGGAGGCCGGCATGTGCACAGTCGACATCTACCAGAACCACGGACCGAAGCTCGACGGCTCTTCGCTCGTCAGCCATGTCGTCGACCAGAGTCACGCGCCGCCAGTGCTCGACCTCGTCCTGGAGCAGAGGTTCTCTCCCATAGACTACGCCGTCCGACAAGGAGAGTTCGCCAACACCGAAGACGCCATGGCGTGGATGCAAACCCGCATGCTGCTGTACTTCCTGCATCCACTCGGCTACACCCTGCACGTTCGACCATCCAGCAGCGCAGACGCATCTCTCCTGCCGATCGCCAACCTCTTGGAAGAATCAGGACACATCCAACATTCCCAAGATTCCGGACTGTTCGAAGTCACCGAGCACGGACGAGAGACGATACACGAAATGACCGCAGCAGCCGAAAACGCGCTGGATCGGTACGAGATATTCGCCGACGTTCGGTACGACTCATCCACCGGTGAGTGCGACTTCCTCAGCGGCGGCGGAGCGGACTGCCGAATCCCCGTCTATGAGGCGGAGTCTCTCTCCCCAGTCCACACGGTGCTCTTCGTCGAGTTGTACGACGGCTCCCTCGCACAATTGGAGGATGACTGGCGCTCGGCGATCCACGACCGCGAGTTCTTCGAGGCCGTCCTCATGCCGGTCGTCGACCGCCCCCTGATCGACGACTGCGCGGTCGACAACATCATTGAAGCCGGGTTCGCCTTCATGGAAGAGCAAGCAAGAGAATCCATGCGACAAGACGACGACGAACGACTGCGCCGCATCATCCAACAAGAGTAGCGTTCACTCCTGCCAACCATCAGCGGGAAGAAGACGAAGTTGGTGGATAGTACCAGCTGTTGCTCGACCGCATGATCCGCAAGTGCCCCAGCAGCGGATCCTCCTCCAGTCCCAGCGCAGCGATGTGTAGACGATCCAGATCCTCTACCAAGTCAGGCTTCTGATGAAAATTGACGTTCTTCCAATCCTTGCCGTGCTGGCGCGTCTCAACCATGCAATCGGGGATCGCATCTATCAGGCGTTGCCCCAAGTCGATGGCAGGCTTTGGATCCTCTAACCAGAGGTCTGGAATGGTCAAACTGGTGAGTTCATATCTATTTACGTGAAACCCGTCTCCATAGATTCTCCACCATCCATACGCCACGTGTCCGTTGAGAACAGCCATTATGAGACACAGGTCGTCGTGGGTGGGAACAGTGAACGGAGTTTCACTTCTGGGAGATGCAGTACCTTCCGGTATGGAACTTATGAAGTACCGCGTTGTCTGGGGAAAGGAAATGGTCTCGCCTTCGTCGCTTCGCAGGCTTGCCAGCGGCGCTTTCTGGCTCATGACGGCGCTAACCATACCCCAGACTTCCGGTGTAGGAATCCTCGGCCACTGCCCCGAGATTCGCCAGTCGCCATTACTGGATGGTAGATGCAACTGTGTTCTGCCTCTTTGCATCAAGCATTGCTTTCGCATCGATGTAGGCCAGCGCTGTAAGCCGCTAGAAATGATTACAGGGTTTGGCGCACTACCGAGTTTGACAGTGAAAACGGTAGCTCGTTGGCTGTTTCCCGGTGTCTTGACCGTTGGACTGGCGTTGAAGGGAGTGTCTGGCGCATTGTCGTAATGGCGCAAGTCAATCTTCCGGCATCGGCTCTCGAATATTCTCCGCAACGTTCTTTGTCTTTGCCCAAATGCTATAGACAGCGGCACTATCATCGTAACTACCCCGCCATCGGGATTGGAGAGCGCCAATGCAGTCTCGCAGAACAACGCATACAAGTCGTTGACGTTGGTGGTTTGGTAGCGCTTGTCGCTCTTCAGCGCGTCGATCTCGGACTGTTCCATCGACTGAGACAACGCTTCATACGGCGGGTTGCCGATGACGACGTCGAAGCCTCGCCAATCGCTTTCGTAGAACAGCAGCCGCGCATCCGTTCGTGCCGGCGTAGGGTTGACATCGAAGAGCGGTGCTTCCGCGAATCCGACGAGCTCCGGGCCGGACAAATCGCCGTTTCTGCGTATCCTTGCCCTGAGACGGTCACGCAGCGCATGGTCTTGCTTCAACAATTCTTGCTTGGCCGACTCCGTGTACGCTTCGAACCAGCGCTTGCGGTGTTCTGCCAAGTCGGTTAGAGCCGCCTTGAGTTCCGGATCGGCCGCATCCAATCGCCCGGGCTGGTCTGGCCGCCACGCCGGGTCTGCGATGGTTTGCAGCGTGTCCGCGCAGACGATGTGCGCCTCCAGATTCGGCAGAGGTTCGTGCTCCCGCAGTCCTCTGCGCTCCGCCGTGATTGCCACGAACAGCCGCAGCCGCGTGATCTGCACCGCAAGCGGGTGAATGTCCTGTCCGGCCAGCTGCCGCCGGATGATACCCTCTGGCTTGCCCGAGTTCGCCCCCAGCTTGTCGAGCGCCCTTTTCAACGCATTGAGCGCACTGAACAAGAACACTCCGGATCCAACCGCCGGGTCGAATATCCGCAGTTCCTCGACACGCTCCCTCAATCTGCCGCGCTCTTGGGAAGTAAGTTCCGGGGTCGGCGCGTCTTCATCCCCAAACAGATCGAGGAGCTGCGCGTCCGATACCGAGTTCGGCGCGCTGCCGCGAACCGCCGCCGCCAACGCATCCTTCACCATCTCGTCCGCGATGTCCGCCGGAGTATAGTACGTGCCCTTCGGCTGGCGAGAGGGCAGATCCGGGCCCTGTTCGGTCGGGGTAATCAGACGCTCGAATAAGTTGCTCAACAACTCCGGATCCAAGGTCTGCTCACTCTCGCCTGGGCGATGTTCGTCCATCGTCCAGTGGTATCGCGAAAGGATGGTAAACAAGCCCGGTCGTCTTTCGTCCGATCCCCAATACTCCGCGAAGGGAATGTCCAATCTATCGTCGTCCGCGTGCACGGCGAACAGCGAACCGTTGAGGAACGGCGTCTGCTCCATGGCCTTGTCGAGAGCAGCGATGTCATGCGGCGAGCGCGCAGAACGCTGTATGTTCATTCGATGATGGAACAGGAAGCGCAGCGCGTCCCGATGGTAGTCGTCGACGCAGGGCAAATTGGCCTCGATGAACGCCGGCTCGAACAGCTCTTGTGGGATGATATTCTCCTCCCGCAGTATCCACGTGAACATCACGCGCACCAGATGTCGCAGGACCGCTTGACGCTGCGGCAAGTCCTTGCCAGACTGCATTCTGTCCGTCCACTGCTCGACCTCCCGATAGAACTGCTGCCGCAGCGTCGATACCTCCACCGGCCTCAACAGATCCTCCGCGGTCAATCCGTCGCCTGGGTTGCGGAGCAATTCGAGCAGCTGCGTGACCGCCGTCCGCGCGGACGGCGACGGCACGCCCAGATCGAAGGGGGCAGTCATATTCACCTGCCGTCCGGCCGCGACCGCCATCCGCGCCTGCACCGCGCCGCCCGCCCATGGCTCCGCAGAGTACGCGAACACTACCGCAACGTCAGACTCGTCCGCCTTGGCGAACGCCCTCGCACAGAGCGCGGTGTCCGCACGGTCGGGACCCGGCCGATCCGCATCGTACTGATACTCCACAGCCGCAACAACCGCCCGCCGGCCGGCCAAGGTCTGCTCTTCAGACTGTATTGGAACGGCTTTGGTGTAGGCGTATGCCTTCCAATCTCGGTCGTGCGCATCCTTGCGAACGCCGTCCAAACTCACCTCTCTAGTGAGATCGGTTTCGAGGATGACGTCCGGCTCATCGAGCATCTGCCGCACGACGTACTTGGGACGCAGATCCTCTGCGATGGCCGTCAAGAATTGATCGGCCAAGTTGGACGGCGGCGGAATTCCAGCTCTATCCCCAACGCGGGACTCTATCGTCTCCGCAGAGAGCAGATCCACTAGATCTACGATCTGCTCTCGCACCCCAAGTTCCAGCACGATCGGCCCAACCCAACTGCTCCGCGCCAGTGATTGGAAGTCGTACTCCCGGACGAACTGGATATCCGGCGATTCAGGATTGCCGACCCGGCGGTAGACCCGCCACTTCACGCCGTCCGTCAAGACGCCGAGAGTATCCTGTCCGCAGGCCCTGTGCTGCCGCAGGTAGCGCTGAATCTGCCGGTTGGGAGAGCCGTACCGCCCACGCCCCAGCGGCGTCCGGTCGAAATCAACGTGCGCGCCGTACTGCTTCACCTCGACGATGACCGCCGCATGTCCGGGAGCATCGTTCACCTCCCGCAAGAAGCACGCCTCGTCGATCCGCCCCCCCGCCTCGCCGTACTCGGGTATGCGACGCGTCGCCGGATACCCCAACGACTCCAGCAACGGCAAGATGAGCACCTGCAGGGTAGCCGCCTCGTTGACCAGTTTGCCTCTGCCCCTGATGTGACGAAACCCGTCCCGCAGATCCTGTGCGATCCTCGTATGGAGTTCGTCCGCGTTCATCTGTACTCACTCTTCATAGACCGCATTCTCTCATACCCGCCAACTATCCTGACGTCATTCCCGCGAAAGGAGACCATTGCATAACTCAGCCGGCGGGGAGTTCTCACTTTCACCCTAGCCTTCTCCCTCGAAAGCAGAGGAGATAGAACTTGCTATCTTCATACCCCCGACGGTACTGTTGACTTATGGTTGATTGCATTTTTCGATAATCTCCTTCAATATCGCCTCTAGTCGGTCAGCCGTCTCGTCTTGCGCTTGCGCCATCCCGGCCGCGTACGGCCTGTTTAGGGCGCGCAGCATCTTTGCATACCCGCGCATACCCTCGATAGCCATGCACAAATCCGTCTCGCCGATCCGATAGCCTCTCTCTACGTCCGTCATGATGTTGCCTCTCCTTTCGTCTATCAACCACAAGTCAACAGTACCCCCCCGACGGTCATGCGAAGGTCCCCGAAAAGGGAGTACCCAATGATTCGGGGGCTCCCAAGCGCCGTATTCACAGCCCCTAGACCGCGAAGAGGAGTATCAGCGCAGTGCTAACGACCACCCCCCCGACGATGAAGGCGACGCCGACGTTTTGGGAAGCCGACAGCTCGTCCGCGATCTTCACCTTTGGGAACATGGCCTTGTCGATGATCCAACGGACGATTACCAGGAGCAGGAACCCAATCACGGCGAACACGGCGAACCCGATGAGGCTCTCGCCCCATCCTAGGAACTCGCCCGCCACGGCCTTGAAGGCGACGAGCGCGACCGCGATGAGATTGGCGGCCATCGTGACTCCGATCGCAGCGTTGTCCTTCTCGATTTCATCGTGAATGTCGTAGACCGTGGTGACTTGGTAGAACAGCGCGTACAGAATGAGCACCCCCAGACCCAACACGAAGAAGACGGCCGAGCGGATGATCTCATCGAGGGTGTCCGGCACGGCGGTTCCAAGCTGCGGATCTCCGTATCCAGCCAACGACGCGGCGACCACCAGAGACACGGCGAGGTATACCCCAAACTCCACTGCGCCGGCGGCCAAGTTCTGATTCTCGATGATTTCCTTTTCCACATCGAACTTGTACAGCACCAAGTGATCTATGAGATACCGAGTCAAGTTCAACACCACGATAGCGCCGACCGAGTACAAGAAGACCTCGATCACGTCGAATCCAAACTCCGTGGTGAAACGCCATTCTCCATCCCCGGATGCGAACGGCGTGTACAACACCGCTACGAACACCACGATGACGCCGAGCAAGTAGCCGCTGATGCTGAGGCCGAGGGCCGCATTGCTCTTCCGGCTTAGCTGGTCGCTCACGTGATACGGGGTCGCCAAGTCGAGAATCCACTTGGCCAGGTAGAGGACGACGACTCCCAGCGCGACATACGCCAACCCGCGCGGGAAGAACTGCAGCGTTTCCAACAACGTATCAACCATGGTCTCTCTCCCTCGATTGCGCGTCCGCGCAGTCTACTGCTTGTATACTGTAATGCTGTCTGGCGGCACGACTGCGCTAAAATAGCACTCGTACGGCCGCCCCTCGAACTTGTCGATAGATAGGACAGTGCGCTCGTCCGAACTCATCAAGTCCCATGTGTAGTATCCGACCCCGTCGCCGCGTTCCCCTTCGAAGAAGAACGCTTCCCCGCTGTTGAGATAGTAGAAGTCCCGCCCCTCATACGTGAAGTAGTTGCTCAACGAGTGCTGCGCGTCGACTTCCGCCAGGTCGCCGGGGGTGAGATTGAGAACATCGAGTCCGATCGGCTCGTTGGTATTCGTAACCGATGCGAAGAGTCGCCCGCTGTCGTTTGACCAGTAAACCCACAGCTTGCGGTCCCCGTCGCCTCCAACCAGCTCGTGCCAGCTGCCGTACTGTGTCGAGTAGCGGTGCTTGGCCTCCACGAGGTAGTAGCCGTCGTCGTATTCCACGTCGTAGCCGGTGATCGTAAAGACGTCTCCGACCATAGCATCCTTCACGCTGTCGGGAAGCCGCCCGGCAGCGCCTGCAGGCCTGCGCTTCTTGCGGCCGAATATGGACTTGAGCATGAGTGGCTCCTCTCTTCACCGCATCATTGTAGATTCGGGTTGGCCGCAGGTCAACCGCAGATGCAGGACACCCGGCACTCGGGCCTCGCGCCGGTCATCGACCAATCGCAGCGCCCCCAATGGAGAACGTGCCTATGCAGTAATCGACCACCGGCCTCCACTTGTCGAATATATCATCCGGCGCATAGAAGACCGCCATGAACCCGGTCTGCTCCTGATGGATGTATGCCAAACGCACGCCCTTCATTCCCGCGTCTCCCATCTCGAACTCCTCGATGAGCGCCGGGGAGCCGTATGACGTCTCAAGCTTCCGGCGCGCGGTAACGACCTTGTCTCCCTTGTATGGGAAGGAGTTCGCCAGTACCGAACGCTCCATGTAGTCATCGACCGACATGGCCTCGTCAGGCTCTCGTCTATACTCACTCAGATCACGCTCCTCCAGGGTGACTGTCCTACCCCAACGGTCCTGCTCGAACAGCGCCGCGCCGTATACCTCTCTGTCCCCGCCCGCAACGTCCGCGGGATAGTCGATGCGGATCGTAGGCGTCCGCTGCCTGAACCGGTGCTGCAACAACTCTCCCACTGGACTCTCGATCGTGGACGCAAGCGGTTCCAATCGCCTCGTTTGCGCCGTTGCAGAAGCATAGACTTCGAGTGTGTACTCCATTAATCCACTATTGTGACGGGCCTTGCCGCTATGCTCGATGGCTATGGTGTATTCTCCATCGTGAGGTGCGCGGTATTGCACGTTGTCATTAAACTGTGGTGACTCCGATACTACGTCGCGCGGCGGCGCGCCGGGGTAGTCGATCGTAACGCGCAAATCATAATCGAAGAGAGTGCCGATCCGTACGGCGATTCCTTGGTCACGCGACAACTGGATCGTATACCAGTCGATATCGCCTGGAGCGTCGATCGCTCCGGTGATCGCGCGAGCGATGCCTACTTCCCGCCCGTCGTCCGGATCGTCGTACCGCGCCAACGGAACCGAACTCCAAATCACGACATCGCGGTCGAGGTCGAACCGCGGCTTTACCACTACGAACCACTCCCCCTCAAAGCAGCATCGCTCTTCGACGTCCTGCCGCGTAGATCGAAACGGAGGGCTAAACCGCGCCCCTGGCCACTGATCGAATAATCCGTACTCCACATCCCAAGCCGCATCGAACTCCATAGCCGCCGCCGAACGCCGAGACCAAAATATCGCCGTGTCCCACCCCCCCCGCAGCGTGAACTCGTGCTCGGCGCTTTCCTCTGCGCTGTCGGAGGACAGCCGAGACCCCAGAACCGAGAGTCCCTCGCCCCGCACGATCTTCTCCAGCCAATCCAGCACGATGTCCGAGGAAGGCCCAGAACTCCCGTTGTCGTCCCCCCCAATGAGAACCCCAACCACCTCCGCATTGCCGTTCATGATCGCACCGCCGCTCATGCCGCCGGTGGATCCGGCCGTAGAATACACTTGCGCGACGCCCGCATCCGAAATCCGCCACCCCTCATATCCTCCTCTATTGACAGACAGCGACCAGTCGAACCCCGCATATCCAGCCGAGTAGACAACGTCGCCTTCACGCAGGGGCCGGACTTCTGCAATATCTAGAGGAGGCGCGGACGTGTCAATGGGGCCAAGGAAGGCAAGGTCTGCGGATCTGTCCTGTGCGACGACAGGAACGTTCTCATGCTCCTCGCCGTCATTGAAGATGACGTCGAGGGCGGTATTTAGACGCACCACGTGAGAAGCAGTTACGACGTACCCTCCTTCCACCAAGAACCCGCTGCCGCCAGCAAGACCTTGTCGGTCTTCGACCCTCACCATCGACGGACCGATCTTCTCCCGCACCTCCTCCTTGGAAAGCGCGCCGCCGCACGCAGCACCCAGCGCCACCGCGAACATCGCCGGCAGCGCGATTAGCGCAGATCTCACCACAAGCGCCTCCAGGTCTATGGTACGACAGAGCGTATGATACATGCGTTTTGCAAGCCGCGCTAGTTGACGACAGCACCGTTCCCTGTTACCTTCCCGCCAGGGTAGAAGCCAGCATCTCCAACGAGTAGACCGTTATTGCGCTGGCATCGTATTCCTCATCTTGTCTGACGGCTATTGTGTACTCTCCATCATACGCCGCACGGTACTTTACCTCATACGCCACACCGAGCATGCGTTTTGGCGGCGTGTCGTGCGGCAGAGGCTCGAGGTAATCGACCTCCACGAGCAGGGAGTCGAAGGACACTATCCGCAGCACGATGACCTGCCCGCGCGACAACTGGATCCTGTACCGGTCGATATCCCCGGGAGTATCAATCGCCCCGAAGACCTTGCGAGCGATACCTACTTCCCTCCCGTCGTCCGGGTCGTCGTACCGCGCCAACGGAGTGGAACTCCGAACCAAAACGGGGAAATCCTTATAATCCGAGTTGGACTGCCGTACTACAAGGAACCACGGTCCGTCATGGCAGCATCGCTTGGCCACGCCGTCTCCGGCAGATCGAAAGACAGTAGGAAACTGCGGTCCTTCTTGATCGAACAAGGCATACTCCACATCCGAACTCGCATCGATTTCAACGGTCGCTCTCAAACCTCGAGACCAAAAGATCGCTGTATCCCACCGTCCCTGCAGGGTGAACTCGTGCTGGTTGCTGCCCTCTATCGTATCGGGCAGCAACCGTGATCCCAGAGGTGACAGATCCATACCGTGCACAACTCTGTTCAACCCGTCCAGTATGACGTCCGAAGATGGACCTATAGTCAGATTTTCTCCGCCTAGAGCGACAATCCCAATCACATCCCCGTCGCGGTTCGTCATCACGCCTCCGCTCATGCCACGATTTGATTCAGCCGTGGAGTATATGTGCGTAGGATCCGTCTGCTGCAAACGGCCCCAAAATATGCCTTCGTAATGGCCCAAAAATACGCCTTCGTATTCGCCTCGCGTGACATACAGCGACGGGGATCCTAGAGCGTGCCCAATGGAGAGAACAGTATCACCCATCCGCAGGGTTTCGGTTTTCACAAGATCCAACGTTGGCACGTATGTGTCGATGGGGCCGAGGAACGCGAGGTCGGCAAAATGATCATGCGCCAACACGGGAACATCCTCATGTGCGGTTCCATCTTCGAACACCACGTCTAGGACGGCGTACGGCCACGCCACGTGCGCCGCGGTTGCGACATACCCGCCCTCCACCAAGAACCCACTGCCAATAGCATCGAACCCGTCTTGAATTCTCACCATCGACGGACCGATCTTCTCCCGCACCTCTTCCTCGGAAAGCGCGCCGCCGCACGCAGCGCCCAACGCCAACGTGAACACCACCGGCAGCACGCTAAGCGCAGCTCTCACCACAAGCGCCTCCAAGTCAAGACGGTACGCAGCCAATCATACAAGCGTTTCGCACAGAGTACTAGATACCGCGCCGCAGCGCGTCACCTGTAAGCGGCTAAATCCCCAACGACGTCAGACGCCGCGCCGGTTGACGATGACGGCGCTCTCTGCTACCGTCGCTCAATGATAGAAGCGGCCCCTCGATTACAATCCGCGCCGAACGGCCCCGAGCGCGTTCCAAAGACGCCCTCGTTCGTCTACGACGTCCAACGGTTGGCGGTTACCGCATCGAGAACCCAAACAATCGCCAAGGATGCAGGATGTACGCTCCTCTACTCGGTCAAGGCAAACGACTTGCCTGGGATTCTGGCGGCCTTGGTCCCATTCATCGACGGATGCAGCGTCAGTTCGCTGGTAGAAGCGCGCGCGGCGCGGCGTTCCCTCGGAAGCTCCGCTACGGTGCACCTATGCACCGTAGCGGTTCATCCAAACGACGCGGAGGAACTGGCGGAACTGTGCGACTACGTAACATTCAACTCTCTGACCCAGCTGCGCCGTTGGGCCCCCGCGTTTGAAGGACGCGCCAGAATTGGATTGCGTGTGAACCCCGGACTCTCGTTCGTCGGCGACGACCGATACGACCCGTGCGGCGCGCACACGAAGCTCGGCGTCCCGCTGCAAGACGCAGCCGACGCGCTCGACTGGGCCGGGGTGGCGGTCGATGGTCTGCATATCCACTCCAACTGCGACTCGACCAACTTGCTGGAACTGCTGGAAACCGTCACCATCCTGGAAGCGAGTCTCTCGGGGACGTTCTCTCGAATCAAGTGGGTCAACTTGGGCGGGGGGTACTTGCTCAACGAAGCGGCGGATGTTCGACCCCTCGAGGACGCCGCGCGCCTCATTCGAGACCGATACTGCGCGGATGTCATTCTTGAGCCGGGCGCAGGGTTGGTACGGGACAGCGGCTACCTCGCAGCAACCGTCTTGGACCTATTCCAGAGCGGAGGGAAGACGAACGCTATACTAGACACTACGGTGAACCACATGCCGGAGGTGTTCGAGTATCAGTTTCGACCAGACGTCGCGGGCGATGGCGGGGGCACACACGAATACGTTCTCGCCGGCGCGTCCTGCCTGGCGGGGGATGCGTTCGGAGAGTACCGTTTCGAGCAGCCCCTAGCCGTCGGGTCCCGCATCGTGTTTGAGAACGCGGGGGCGTACACCGTCGTAAAGGCGAACACATTCAATGGGATTCCCCTACCGTCTGTCTTCGAGTTGCGAAGAGACGGGAGCTTCGTCGAGACGGCGATGCAGAGGGCAGGGCGTCTATGAGGTTGTTCGAGCGAGAATTGACCATAACCGCCCCGGACGGACGCGGGGGGATGCTAAACGGAATCCGACAGGCTGCCTCGCGCCAGACCGGCGGCGGGCAGACGCCAATCCGCTTTGCAGTGACCGCGTCGTCCGAACGCTCCTATCGCTGCGAGGTCGGCATTCTGGAAGGCGCAGCGCAGACGGATGCGTCGATCTTCGACCTCTACCGCCGCGGCGGGCAGGACGCTGCAGCGTTCAATGCGGTGCTCGTCATACCAACCGGCATCGGCGCGGAAATCGGCGGACACGCCGGAGACGCCACTCCAGTCGCGCAGCTGCTAGCGTCCGTCTGCGACACCCTCATCACACACCCGAACGTCGTCAACGCTTCCGACTTGAACGAGCTGCCCTCCAATGGACTCTACGTCGAAGGCAGTATCATCAGCCGTTTCCTCATGGGATCCATCTCACTCGAACGAGTCAGATCGAACAGGGTTCTCGTCATCATCGACGCGCACCCGAACGAGCGATTCACACGGGCGACAGTGAACGCGGTCAACAGCGCGCGGGCCACGTATGGGCTTCCGTGCGAGCGTATCGTCGTCCTCGATCCGCCCCTGCCGGCGAAGGGGCGGTATACCCCGTCCGGCCGCGCGGCCGGAACGGTCGACGAACTGGAGCGCGTCTTCGATGCGCTCGACAAGTACCGCGGCGAGTACGACGCCGTGGCCATTTCCACAGTGATCGACGTAGACATTCCCCACGCGGTCTACTTTGCTAGCAGCGGCGAAGTAGTAAATCCCTGGGGCGGCGTGGAGGCGATGTTGACGCACGCGGTATCGACGATGTACGACGTTCCGTCCGCGCACGCTCCGATGATGGAGTCGGTGGAGGCCGCCAACATGGACCCGGGCATCGTAGACCCCCGCATGGCGGCCGAGGCGGTATCGCTTACCTTCTTCCAGTCCGTGCTCAATGGACTGCACAGAGCCCCCCGCATCTCGGCGCGCACGCACCCAAACTCGCTAACCGTGCAAGACGTCTCCTGCCTCGTCATTCCCGACGGATGCCTCGGACTGCCACCCCTGGCGGCGCTCGAACAGAACATACCCGTCATCGCCGTCCGAGAGAATAGGAGTCTGATGAAGAACGACCTCACGATGCTGCCTTGGGCAGCAGGGCAGCTATACACCGTAGAAAACTACTGGGAGGCCGTAGGAGTGATGGCAGCCATGAAGGAGGGCATGAATCCGGGCTCGGTTCGGCGTCCACTCGGCGGCGTGAAGATCGAGCGCGCAACCCAGAACGAAGAACCTGCTGACCACTCGTCGCCCCTTCACCCAAGCAAGGCGGAGCGATGACGTCCGTCCTGCGCGGCGCCAGTCCACTGGAACAACCTACCCTACCCGTCAAGGAAAGCATTAGGGACGCGCTCCGGTACGCGCATTCCAGATTCGGCGCGTACCGCCGTCTCTTCGAGCGAGCGGGCATCTCGAACAAGACTATCGCGGACTCCGACCCTCTCGACGTCATAGGCTGCCTGCCAATCACAGGCAGCGACATGTTGACAGAGGTTTCCTTGGAAAGCATCCAGGCAGTCGACCGGATCGTCGACATGGAGACGTCGTCCGGCACCACCGGTGCGCGCAAGAAACGCTTCATATCCAGCAACGACGACGTCCGCGACCACGAGTTCATGGCTGACCTGTTTCGCGCGGCCGGCATCACGAAGAACGACCGCGCGGCGTGCGTCGATACTGACCCCGTGTACCTCATGGTTTCGTTCGCCCGCGCCCTCGATGTACTGGGAGCGGAGGAGACATACGTATATTCGGTCGGGCGCGACTACGAACGGGGTCTCCACGGTCTGGCGCGTCTCGATCCAACAGCAGTATTCGCAGTGCCTTCGATGTTCGAGCGGCTGCTTGGGCCTCTCCGCCGAGCATACGAAACCGCAAACAGGAAGCGAAGCTTGAGCCGCGTCATCTTCATAGGGGAGCGCGTTCCTCATCAGTTACGGAGGGAGTTGAACGCAAACTGGGGCGTGGAAGTCTTCAGCTACTACGGTGCGGCGGAGGCCGCGTCACTCGGCATCGAGTGCGTAGCCCACGACTGCATCCACCTGTTCACTGACCGAAATTTCTTCGAGATTCGCCCGTCCGAGCATGAAGTATCGGATGGGCAGATCATAGTCACTAGCCTTGTCCAACGGACAGTGCCTCTGCTGCGGTACGCGCTCGGCGACGAAATAGTCGTTCGGCAGGGCGAATGTCCATGCGGTCTACGGTACCCGCGAGTCGACGTGATCGGCCGCACGGGAGACAGATTCTCGATTCTCGGATCTCAGTTCCACTACGCATCCTTCCTGCGCTCGGCGTACAGCCGCCGAGACGAGATCGGATACATGCAACTCGTCCTGACGGAGAGCACCTGCGACGTCCTCACCGTCGTGCTGCCGAAAGCAATGATCCCCCATGAAGAGTCCATCAAGACATCCCTGCTGTCGCAGCAACTAGAGTTGGAGTTCCTCGTCTCCAGCAAACTCGCCGATCTCGAATTCGCATACGTCGACGAGGCGTACTTCTCTAGTTCGCGGAAGATGAAGCTAGTGGACGACCGGAGATAGACGTTGGAGGATGCGAAAAGGAGGGTCGAGGGACGATTTCGTATTCGCGCGGGACAGACGAACAATGGCGGCAGGCGCACTGTTCACAGTTCTGTAAGTTTCGTAAGGCGGATGCAACGTTTGGACCATATCATAGCAACCAAACAAGTGGATCTGAGGCGCGCGTGCATCCGTCAGCCCAAACACACCAACCCACAGACTCGCGTATACTATCTACCATACCATCAAGTGTCTGGAAGGAATGGCCCTACGTCCAAATGGCGACTCGAATTCTCATCGTAGACGACGAACGAGTGGTGACGGAGGTCGTGGAACGTTACCTCAAGCTCGAGGGGTATGATGCCGCCGTGGCCATGGATGGAGCCGACGCGCTGAAGGTCGTGCAGGAATGGAAGCCGCATCTCGTCGTCCTCGACATCATGCTCCCCATTCTGGACGGGCTCGAAGTGTGCCGCATCCTACGCAAGAACACGGACTTGCCCATCATCATGCTGACTGCGCGCGGAGAGGAAACCGACCGTATCGTCGGACTTGAAATGGGCGCGGATGACTACATGGTAAAGCCGTTCAGTCCGCGAGAACTGGTTGCCCGGGTCAAGTCGGTGCTGCGGCGGGCGGGAACGAACCCAAACTCGAGCTCTGGATCGACCGTCAGGCATGGATCCTTGGAAATCAACCCCGACACTCGGGAGGTATCGAACGGCGCGCGCAAGATCGAGTTGACAGCCAAGGAGTTCGACCTCCTCTTCTTCCTCGCTTCCCGCCCCAACCGCGTGTTTACGAGGACGCAGTTGATGGATCAGGTGTGGGACTATTCGTATGCGGCGGACTATTCGACCGTCACCGTCCATATCCGTCGGCTGCGAGCGAAGCTGGAAACGGACCCGATGAAGCCGCGCTACGTCAAGACGGTCTGGGGCGTCGGCTACAAATTCGAGGCATAGACCGATGAATTCACTGGGAAAGCAAGTCGTGCAGGCGGCGGCGACACTCCTCGTTCTCCTTGCCGTCGTCGTGTCGATTGGCGAAGTCCTCATCGACCCGCCCGCGCGGGACCTGGCGCTGCTCGCTCTGTTCCTCCTGTTTTCCGGCGGCATTACCGTTGGCATCGGGGTAGCAGTGTCGCAGTTCGGACTGCCGTCCTGGGCGCGTTCGATCCGCAGCAGACTCGTGCTCGTATCCGTGCTCGTGATGGCGCTCTCATTGGCAAACGTGGGATTCGTCGCCGTCCTCATGTTCTTCGAACCGCACGACCTCTACTTGCTCATCAGCCTCATGGTCTTCTCCGTTGGAGCGTCGATCTTCGTTGCGTATGCATCGTCCAACCCAACCGCGCGTGTCATGAGCAAGTTCGTGGGGGCGGTGCGTGAAATAAACACCGGAAGCCTCAATACCAGGGTGCCAGTCGAGTCAAACGACGAGGTTGGCGAGCTTGCAGCCGCCTTCAACGACATGGTGGAACGACTTCAGAGCAGCTTCGAACGCGAGCGAGACCTGGAGAACGCGCGCAAGGAGCTATTTGGGGCAGTGTCTCATGACCTTCGAACTCCCCTCGCGTCCATTCGCGCGATGATCGAAAGCATCAACGACGGAGTAGTCACCGACCAAGACACGAAAACACGGTACCTCGCAACCATACAATCCGAGGTCGAAAACCTCAGCAACCTTATCGGAGACCTGTTCGAGCTGTCGCAGATCGATGCGGGCATCCTCGCATTGCACATCGAGGCCTCATCCATTCAAGACCTCATATCGGACACTCTGGAGAGCATGGCGGCGCAGGCGACGAACCAGCGGCTGCGGCTCGAGGGAGAAGTCGATCAGAACATTCCCCCCGTCTCGATGGACTCCCAGCGCGTTCAACGAGTGCTCTACAACCTGGTGCAGAACGCCATCCGACACACTCCACCCGATGGTTCCATCTCGATACGGGTGGTCGACGCGGGCAAAGAAGTGCATGTCCAGGTTGCCGATACCGGCGAAGGGATACGGCGTCGAGACCTCCCGAAAGTGTTCGCGCGGGCGTACCGCGCAGACCCCGCGCGGCAACGCGACTCGGGCGGCGCGGGAATCGGGCTAAGCATCGCCAAGGGAATCGTCGAAGCCCACGGCGGACGAATCTGGGTCGAGAGCGAACCCGGACGAGGAAGCGTGTTCAGCTTCACCCTGCCGAAATCAATGCCAGCCGCCGGATGACCAACCTGAGAAACCGTGCAACCCCCCGCTTCCTTGCGCCGTCGCAAACTCCAGGGCGCTGACGGCGTGGCCCGACAGAACGTCGCCGAGCGCAACCGCGATAGAAGACAGATCGACCGGTTCCCTCTGGCTCGCAACGTAAGAAACGTAACTCGCGATTGCGCTCCGTCGAAACATCAAGGACACGCGGTCTCTCCGATCCTGCGGCAGAGCAAGGAAAGTCGAAAGGCCATCGTCTGTTAAGACGCTCTCAATCGACGGCATTTCCAAGCTGCCGGGTTCGACCTTCAGCATGAACATCTCGTACCGGGTCAGGAACATGGCAAGGTTGAGTACGTCAGTTTGCCCGGTGCTGGCAATACTTCCCGTATCCCGAAGTGCTTCCCCAATGCTCGGCTCGTGTCGATCGAGGCGGTCGAGCGCAGTCTTCGTGAGGACGGAACCGAGGGATGGGATGAGCACCTCGGGTACCGCGTCTCTGAGTTGGACGAGCGAGTCTCCACCTGGACTGACGCGAACAACCGTCTGCGAGGGGGACAGCAGGATGATGTCCGCCATTTCTTGCATCGACTCCGCCCGCTCGACATCGGACGGTTCCGTGTTCGATACATACACGTAGTAGGACAACAACAAGTTCGCATACCTGTCGGGCTGAGACTCGAGCGCGTGGAGTTTCTCCGCCCGCGCCTCGCCTAGCATTTCAGGCAACGGAACGACCGCCCCCCACTGATCCATCTTGTCCCTCACCGCAAGGGGAACGAGAGCCGGCAGCGCCCCGTACCAAACATAGGCGGCAAGCGCCTCCTGGAAGCCCGGCGGCAGCGCGCGGTATCGTTCGAGCGTCGTTCCAGACAGCAGTCTCTCGATCTCCGCACGGCTGGACGACACTGCAGGGGATTCCGACTCGACCTGCGTCGATTCCCTTTCGCCGCAGGCCCACGCCGCCAGAAAGAGGAAGGTCGACGCGAAGGCGGGCAGTCCGTATCTCATCATTCGTCGTATGCTGTGCATTCTCACACCTCCTCGCGCGTGCTTCCTACGCTCTGCCGGTGATGCCCTACCCCACGCCTGGAGGAGCGCGGAGCAGAGCATCATCGGCAACCTAGTTCGTGATCTTCAGACTGTCACCGCTGGTCGCGAAGCCTTGTGGATTCGCTGCGTTGTGTACTCCTAACGCAGAATAGTACCCTGGTCTGTTTGGAGGTACAGGTACCGATGCGTAGACGCTGAGACAATCCGTGCACATGTTTGAATTGCCTCTGCCGTGGACGCCGAAGACAGTGACGCCAGCAGACAGTCCCTCATTCAGGACGTACACTCCTGTCACCGCCGACGTATAGCCGACATACATGTTGGTTCTCGTTACCATCCTGGCCACGGTCGTTGCCCTTCTGGCTCCCGGCGCTGCCGCTGAACCTGCGACTGCCCCGGAATCGTCTGTGTCATCCCCAGGCCCCCGAGGTGTTAGACCTGTACCAAGCTCGTTCACAACCTCATGGGTGTGAATCGCCTGGACTATGGATTCCACCTCGGCTTCCCAGAATTGTCTGGGAGCCTGACTCTTGATCTGGGGCCAAACGTCTTCAATGATTCGCCGTCCGCCAGGAGTCAACTGGTCGAACGTTGCGCGTGTCTCGCTGTCCATTACCGTAGCGAGTGCGGTCCCGTCCGCGTAGACGGTCACGGTGGTCGTTCCCACCGCTATCGTCGCTGCTACCAATACCGCCAATATGATTCTGTGGATGTTCATTTGTATGCTCCTTTCGTCCTACGGGTCCCGGATGTTCAACCTTGTCTCCTCTGTTTTCGTTTCCGTTTTGGGACGATCACGCACTCGCGCGTTGGGTCGGATGTGCCCCTGCGGGCTGGACGGAGAGTCGTCCCAGTTTCTGCTCCGTCCTTGGCCCGCAGGGGCGGCGACAGATGAGTCGCGCTGTGCGGATGGCCGGTATGTCGGTCTTTGGTATCGCCATCTTGAAATCTCCTTTCGATGTTGCTATGGTCGGTGTACGATATGCCTGATTTCAGTCTATGGATCGTACTTCTCCCTTTAGACTACAGGGTAAATCAGGGGATTGCAATAGCAAACCCGTGTAAAGTCAGTTAATTTCAATGCGATTTTCCATGTAATTTAGTCACATCTGCGAATTTCCTCGATTTTCCCCGAAAAACGCCCTCCAGCGCCCAAAGAGGCCATCCCGATAGTCAGCGCGGTTGCGACGCCTCCGCGGCGAACATGACCTCGAGAGTATTCTCCACCTGAGACGCAACTGCGTCGATGAAGTCCGCCGGCGGAGTATCGAACGACCACACCTGCTCTAGAAACGAACCCGGCTCGCCGAGTATGACGACGAGTCCGCTCAGGATCGACTGTGCGATCCCTTCGTCGATCCAGTCTCGGCCATCATCATCTAGCCGATGGTAGAGGGCCAACGCATCATCGGAGAGCAGCTCATCGGCTGCGGGCGTGGAGGTGACAGAGGCGTCGACGGGGCGGCCGTGCTTGCCTGCATCGTTCGCTGTGCGCCAACGACAGCGAACGATGCACCTCTACTCCCGCCTATTCGCCTTCCGTGCCGCTCCGCGTAACGGAGAACGTCCACTGCCCGGTCTCTTCGTAGTAGTCGATCGCCTCTCGGAAGTCTTCCTCGCTGGTCGCCGCTCGTCCCTCGTCCAGGGCGGCCCTGGTCAGAGCGATCACCTTGTCGATGTCGCACTGCGCGGGGCCGGAGACCGCCGTCCTGGGATCTTCCCCAACGATGTGGTTCATCAGGTCGCCGCATATGAAGGTCTCTGCAACGTTCAGGTACCCCTGTGTCGGCGTCATCCGTCTCCATGCGGCGCGGTCTGCAGCCGAGTCGCGATGGCGCTGGACGAAGTCGGCGACCTGATCCTCGGTGAAGCCAGCCGACCTTGCTCCCCACTCCGCTTGGAGTTCCATGACGGCGTCTTCTTTGCCGTCGATCTCGACGAGCTGCCGGAGCACCTCCAGGCGTTCGTCGGTTTCCGCAGCGGCTTGGAACTCGCGAGCCGCATCGACGTCGATGGCTTGCAGCCTTTGGATGAACCACTCTTCCCCACCCGCGGTTCGAATCATCCGGGTGAGTTCGAACTCTTCTCCCGGATCCAACTCCGGGGCAGGCTGCGGGTACGGCTTGTTTGGCTCTCTGTTGACCGCCTCCCACCCTTCCTGCGAGAAGGATCCGAGCCTGCTGTCCATGTACTCCCGCATGAGGGAGCCTTCAGGTATGAGCTGGTACGCTTCCTGGTATTTCGGAGGGAGCAGACCCAGCACGAAGGGAGGCGAGGCCGTTGCGGACTGGTCGCCCCCCGGGCCCTTGCTTGGATCGACGAGGTCTTGCACGCCTGCGACCGATGCGTCGCTGGTGCGCCCTTTGATCTTCGCGTTCGCGTACATCTGGGAGACGATATCCGCCGCAGATTCCTTCCAGTCGTCCTGCGGAGCTATCGACGTGACGAAGCCCCAGGAGTTTCTTACCATTTCCTGCCAGTCCGAATTCATGGCATGGAACATTCGGGCCGTCTCCGCGTCCATGAAGTCAATGATGTCCGGCTCGTTGGCAGGCGTCTCTCCCGCGTCCGGCTCGGCAGGGGCTTGCGCCGCTTCCGAGGGCGGGGCCGTGGGTGTCGCGGCGGGCGCAGTGGGCGCAGCCGCGGGCGACTCGGAGCCGCAGCCGACGGCGAACGCCAGGATGGTCGTTGCCGCTACCAATACCGCCAATATGATCTTGTGGATATTCATTTGTATGCTCCTTTCGTCCTACGGGTCCCGGATGTTCAACCTTGTCTCCTCTGCTTTCGTTTCTGTTTTGGGACGATCACGCACTCGGGCGTTGGTTCGGATGTGCCCCTGCAGGCTGGATGGGGAGTCGTCCCGGTCTTTGCTCCGTCCTCGGCCCGCAGGGGCGGTGACAGATGAGTCGCGCGGTGCAGATGGCCGGTATGTCGGTCTTTGGTATCGCCATCTTGAAGTCTCCTTTCGATGTTGCTATGGTCGGTGTACGATATGCCTGATTTCAGTCTATGGATCGTACTTTCTCCCTTTAGAATATAGGGTGAATCAGGGGATTGCAATAGCAAACCCGTGTAAATGCAGTTAATTTCAATGCGATTTTCCGTGTAATTTAGTCACATCTGCGAATTTCCTCGGTTTTCCTTGAAAAACGCCCTCCAGCGCCCAAAGAGGCCAAATCCCGATAGTCAGCGCGGTTGCGACGCCTCCGCGGCGAACATGATCTGGAGGGATTCCCCCACCTGGGCCGCAACCGCGTCGATGAAGTCCGCCGGCGGAGTATCGAACGACCACACATGCTCTGGAAATGAACCCGGTTCGCCGCGTATGATGACGAGTCCGCTCAGGATCGACTGTGCGATCCCTTCGTCGATCCAGTCTCGGCCGTCATCATCGAGCCGATGGTAGAGGGCCAACGCATCATCGGAGAGCAGCTCATCGGCTGCGGGCGCGGAGGTGACAGGGGCGTCGATGATGCCGCGCTCGAACTTCGTTATCTCGCAGAGGGCGTCCGCTGGCGCGACCGGCTGGGACCAGTTCCATATGTTTTCGAACGCGGTTTTGAGATCCTCATCCATGGTGTTCAGACGGCTCAACGCATCGGAGGAGAGTATCCCTTGGTACGGGGGAAGGAAGACGACTGGGAGGTCGTCGATGTCCTGCGGCACTCTCGCCGCGACCGCGTCCGGCCATTCGCTGGGGCCGCCCAAGCACGCGAACGTCGACGGGCCGTGCACGTAGACGGCGCGCGGCACGATGCCGCGGTCGAACGCTTCCTTCGCCGCGGGCGTGGACAGTGTGCGGATGTACTCGTCCTCGACAGGCCAGAATGGCCCATCAGTCGGCCCGTAAGAGAGAATAGAGCTTGCAACGGTCTTCCAGAGCCAGTCCTGCATGTCGGTCGGGAGCTCGGAGAACTGCCGCAACGCTTCGGCGGACAGTCCGAATTCTTCCAGGGACGGCAAGTCCGTGGGTGCTGCAAGCAGGTTGGCTTGCAAGCGGGCGATGGCGTCGTCCACGTCCATTGGGAGTGGCTTCGACTCGTCCCACATGAGACGGAACACACGGGAGAGGAGGGGATCGTCGAGGGCGTCGAGCTTGGCGAGAGCGTCGGCGGAGAGCGCTTCTTCGACGGGCGGGAGTCTCACGCCGCGGTTGTCGAATGCGATGCGGACCATCTGCTTGAACTCGAACGCGAAATCGCGATCATTCCCCCCCTGCATCGCATTTCGATCATACGCTGCAGGGTATGCTTCCAACAGCATGTAGCGCTGATCTTGCGGCTGCAGGGCATCGAACCAACCCCCTGCGGGGGGCTCCAACACGTCCGTGAGCGGCAGGGTGTCGTCCGGGAGTCCGCGCAGGTACTGGAGGGCGACGGACGCGCCTTCTTCATCGTAGGCTTGCCGGAGGGCGTCTTGAAACTCCGAGGGAAGGACGCGGAACTTCTCTAGGTCGTCTCCCGCAAGACCTGCCTCGAACTGGTTTGCCGCGGGCTCCGCTTCAGCGTCCGACGGCGGCATCACTGCTGGGGATGCTTGCGCGGCCGCCGGCGGCGCCACATCCGGCGTCGGAGAAGCAGGCGGCGCAGCGGGAGCGTTTCTTCCGCAGGCGAGGACGACTGCAAGCGCCGCGGCTGTCATGACGGTGGACAACGTTGCTTTGCGTGTGAGATGTTTCATGGTTGCTCCTCCTTTTCCTTCTCGTTGCTCTGTGACTGATTGGGCGGCCGCGCTTCCGCATGGATCCTCACTCTGCGCAGCCGCCCGGACAGCCGGTTGCTATGAATGCAACAGGCCCGCAGCGGTCAGTTCAACAGTACGTATCGTGCTCGCCGGAGTACGTGTGGTGTGCAGGGTATGGCCCATTCGGTTCGTACCCGGTGGGGGTTGCAGAGCCGGTCGCGTGCCGCCGATAGCAGGGATTGGGAGGCGGATCATACACTCTTGCCCATTCTCTGGAACAATCCCAGCACGTCTCGTTGGCGCGCCCGGCGAGGGTGTTTGCATTCCGTCTCCCTACCTGAACGTATGCATTGATGTTGGCCATGGTTGCATCGCAGTACAGTGAAGACGTCGCGCCTCTGGAGTTAATGTACACCGAGAAGTCGCAGCCCACACGTCCTCCCCACGCGCCGGTGACGCCAGGGGCGGCCCTTCTACGCTCTTCTCTCTTTTCTTGTATGTCGAGCATCACGGCCACCAAGGAGGCCAGCGTGCTGACGTGATGGCTGGGGTCAGGCGCTCGTTCAGGTATCTCCGGGATGAAGTCGTGAAGTATGACCGCCTTGAATTCAGCCGTGAGCGCGTTCCAATTCTCGAGGTCGGCGCCCGTGAGGACCTCTTCGGGGACCAAGTCGCTTGGCCCGTCCGCGTAGACGGCCACGGTGGTCGTCCCCACCGCTATGGTTGCCGCCGCCAATACCGCCAATATGATCTTGTGGATATTCATTTGCATGCTCATTTCGCCTAGGGGGCCCGGATGTTCAACTTTGTCTCCTCTGTTTTCGTTTGATATATACTACGTTTGACGCGCGATATGGTTGTTTTCAGCCTATGGATCGTACTTTCTCCCTTTAGACTACAGGGTAAATCAGGGGATTGCAATAGCAAACCCGTGTAAATGCAGTTAATTTCAATGCGATTTTCCGTGTAATTTGGTCACATCTGCGAATTTCCTCGGTTTTCCTTGAAAAACGCCCTCCAGCGCTCAAAGAGTCGACCGAGCAACCACGCTTGGGACTTCACAAGAGCCGCAGGAGCCACCCGCCAACTCGACACAAGAGGAGAGAACGCGTATCCTCCCGCTCGTGTCGTGGGGCTTGAGTGAGCCGAATCAGCCTCGGTTCCCGGAGCATCCCCGTCAAGGACTCCCGCGCGGCGGTTCGTCCGATTCATTGCGGCGCAGGTATCCCTATGAATGGGGGGCGGACGCAGACCACTAGATTCCCGCCTTCGCGGGAATGACCCAGACGACGTTGCCTTTGCAGACAAGCAGACGATAGATTCCCCGCCTTCGCGGGAATGACGTGGGTGGGTTGACGGCGGGGGTTCTGATGTGGGAGCAACGCCCTCTGCAAAGAATGACGTCAGGGGGAGGCGTGCGTATTCGCTACGAATACGAGACCCAAAACTCGACGTTGTTCACGACGATGCACGGGCGTATCCGAGGGTCGCGCTCGACGAGGATGACCTTGATCTCGTGCATCCCCTTGGCGCATCGTTTCGGACGCAGGTCCCAGATGAGCCAGCTGTTCTCGTCCACATCCGACGGGCTGGTCGGGTCCTCGGCGCTGGCGTTGCGGACAGTCGGCGGGCCGAGAGCGGCACCGTCGAGCAAGACTTGCACCTGATCGACGGTCGGGGAGAAACGTTCGAGCTCGATGAGGAGTTGGACGTTTCCCCCATCGGCCTCGATGTCGTCGTATATGGGTACGTGGAAGAGCGGCCCGTCGTGTGTCAACGTTGGATAGAGTGCGGCGGGAACCTCGCCGTACAGCCGGTCGTCCCGCTCTGCATCCTCGCGGAGCGGGTTGTTGGCAATGCTCCTGTGAACGGCAGTGTATGCCTTGTCATTCCGCCTCAGAGTTTCCGGAGAGCCGATCGTGGTCAGGGAATCTCGACGGGTGGTCGGCCCCGCGTGCCAATTGAAGGCGTACACACCGTCCGCGCCGCGCGCGAAGTGGCTCTGAGACATCGCAGCGAACCAGCGATTGCGCCACTCCGCATGAGGAATGAGACGGTTTGCAGCCTGCCTGCTGTCGAAATCGTACCCCGGATACACCGATATATTCGTGGATTCGACGAGGGCAAGGAACTCCTCGGTCTCGAAGCAAGGGTCGGTTCCAGAGTTGCCGCCGCCAATGATGATGTCGCAGAGTCCTTCCTCGACCCATGTCTGGATGTCGTATCCGACGTTTCTGCACGCTTCCATCGTTGCCGCTACCCGTACCGCCACCGGAAACGGCCTGCCTCGCTCATCGGCGATGCGGTCGGTCATCATGCGGATCGCCCGCTGCAAGTCGGTCAAAGTATAGCGGAGGCGATATTCGTGCCTGCCCGGGAGGTGGAAGGCGTGGCGCTGCCAGTCTAACTCGACGCCGTCCCAATCCGCCAGACGGCATGCCTGTTCGATAAGATCGAGCTTGTGTTCCCGCACCTCCGGTATCGCCATATTCCAGGATGTCGCACACCAGTTTGGCGCATCGTTCCCCAAGCACCACTCGGGATGCTGTTTCCGCATGTCGGTCAGCCCCTGCGCGTCGGACTTCTGCATGGCCTCCAGACTGTCGATGCTCCAAAAGTGTTGATCGTTCATGCGGATCGACGTCCACACGTCTATGCCGAGCTCGCGGCCGCGCGAGACCATCGCGCCGTAGGGGTCTTCGCCGCGCTCCAACATCGCGCGGAGGTTCTCTGCATCCCGCATCGCCAGCACGCTACCATACGTGCGCCCAACGGTGTCCCCCACCACGGGGATGTTGTCGGACAGCCAGGTCGCCTCGTGAGTGCCCATGCACCAAAACAGGGCGTCTACCTGCGTGTCTACCAGAGGAGCGTATACTTTGTCCAAGAATTGCTCCAACGTCTGGGGGTAATCGGAGTAGTGATGCGGCGCGCCGTCCCAATTGTAGATGATTCGATAGGGTCGAACCGGTGGCCGGGTCCGATGGTTTGCTGCTGCGGAGACTGGGGAAGTCATGAGAAATATGCTCCTTGCGTATGGTATGTTACGTGCAGTTCGACGTTTTCCACGACGATGGGGGCACCGATACGAGGATCACGGCGGATGAGGACGACTTCGAGTTCGTGAACGCCACGTCCGGACTGATCATGGTCTAGCCGCCAGACCAACCAAGCATCTTCCGTTGCTTGCGCTGTCTCGCCTTGGCGTTCTCGCGCCGACCGATGCAGCGTCGGTTCGCCAAGCGGCTTTCCGTCGAACTTGACGGTGAGAACATCATCGGACGAGTAATGGTTCACGTTGACTTGAAGTTCGACGATCCGCGCACAGGAGGAGGCGTCGGAGACGCGAATCTCGAAGGTCGGGCCGATGCCCGTTATCGTTGGGTACAGGCAAACGGGTGTCTCCCCGAGCAGCCGGTCGTCGCGCTCGGCGCCGTACCGCAACTCCTGCCTGCCGCGAATATGACGCTTGATTGGAGTGTACACCTTGTTTTCGCCCGCAAGAGTGCGCGGCGATCCAAGGGTGGTTAGCAGCGGCCTCAGGGAGCGCGCGTAGTTATGCCAATTGAATGCGTGAACGCCCGTCGCGCCACGTTCGTAATAGGACATGGCAAGTCCGCGAAGCCATCCCTCGCGCCAACGAGATTGCTCGAGGAGATGTCCTCGTCCAAACTCGCCATGGCTGTCGAATCCCGGATAGAGCTTGACCGAGGTGCCGTCCATGAGTTTGACGTAGCGTTCCACTTCGACGCCGGGGTCGTTGCCCGAGTTGGCGTTCGTCGCGACGATGTCGCACAATCCGTCCTCGATCCACGTTTGGACGTCGTAGCCGATGCGCCGGTTGGTCTCTTCGCAGGCTCCGACGCGCACGATGATGTAGAACGGACGGCCCCGCTCCGCGGCTATCGCGTCCGCAAGTACGCGGATGGCGCGCTGGAGGTCGGTGAGCGCGTACCGAAGGCGGTACGCGTCGAACTCAGGGAGGTGGAAGGCGTGGCGCTGCCAATCGATCTCGACGCCGTCCCAATCGGCCAGGCCGCACGCCTCCTCGATACGGAGCAGGATGTACTCTCGCACCTCAGGGACAGCCATATTCCACGAGGTTGCGGCCCAACGGGGGGCGTTGCCAATTCCGAGCGTCCACTCCGGGTGTTCCTTGCGGAACCGTGTGAGATGGGGACGGTCGGTCTTCGTCATTTCTTCCGGCGATAGGGGGTAGGCCTTTCGAGCCGCGTCGGACCAAAAGTGATTGTCGTTCATACGGATGGATGCGTACACATCCATGCCAAGCTCGCGCCCCCGACGCACGATGGCGCCGTACACATCCTCGCCCCGCTCGAACATCGCACGGAGGCTCTCTGTCCTTCGGAACTCCTTCATGGAGTCATAGGAGCGGTCATCGGATACAACATCCGACTCCAGCCGATCGGATGGCCATCTCGCTTTCTCCGCGCCGACACACCACAAGAGCGCGCCGACCTGCGTGTCTTCGATTGGTCCGTATATCTTGTCCAGCAGGTCGTCAATGCGCTGCGGATACTCGGACGCGCCGTGCATCGTCCCGTCGTTATTGAACAGGATGCCGTAATCTGGGGGCTGCGGCCGGTTCTCGCGGTGCATGGCACTAGGATAGCAGATTTCGCCCATCCTCCCTACTCGAAGCCGTCTTTGAACAGCTACCAGATCAGCGGTGAATGGGTTCATTCACGTCTGTCCCCGTCCATCGACCATTGGGGTTCTCCGCCGCCTCGAAACGCAGGGCAGGCCTGCCGCGGAAACAAACGAATTCTCGAAACAGTCCAAGGAGGATTACTGCAGTGACGCAAACGTCCGAGGCGAGTATGGTATAGTTACCAGACTCCCCCTGAGCACAGAGGCCGAGAGTGGAACGATTTTCTCCCTGGACTAGCTTTGCGGAGCTTCCGCCGAACCGGCGGCGGCGCATCACTTTGATAACGGCGAGCGTCTTCATTGTCATCCTGCTTCTGTACTTCGCAAGGGCCGCTCTCTTCCCGTTCGTCATCGGCGGCATTCTGTCATACATTCTGCTGCCCGCGGTCAGGTGGCTGGAACAGGCCATACCTTGGCGCTGGCGGCGGAGGTTCCCTGTCGCCTCTCGGATCACCGCGATTTCTATCATCTATCTTGCAGTCATTGGCATCCTTGCAGGGATATTCGCTCTCATCCTGCCTCCCGCCCTTCAACAGGCATCCGAGCTACTGCAGAATCTGCCGGGCATATATTCCAATGCCAGACAGGCCGTCGAAGAATTCACCGCGGAGTTTTCGAAGGACATCCCCGACAGCATACAGTTGCAGATCGAAGGGATGTTCACACAATTCGGCGACATTCTGTTGAGCATGATCCAATCGGCGATCACTGGCTCGCTCAGCACCGTAGCCGACGTGATCAGATTCATCATCGGCCTCGCGATCGTGCCCGTGCTCCTCTTCTACCTGCTCAAAGACGGAGAGCGGATCATCGGAGGGTTCTACGGGCTGTTTCCAAAGAACGTCCGCGTTCACTGCGTGCGAATCGGCGCAATGGTCAGCAGGTCGTTGGGGGCATATATCAGGGCCCAACTTACGCTCATGCTGTTCGTAGGGTTGTTCGTCTTCGTCGGTATGAGATTGCTCGGAATCGACTTTGCGGTGTTGTTGGGCTTGATTGCTGGCATTACCGAGTCGGTACCGATCGTTGGGCCTATCATCGGCGCAGTGCCGGGTATCATCATCACACTCGCGACGGCGCCAGACAAGATCGTTTGGGCGATTGCGGTATACCTCGGAACGCAGCTAGTGGAAAATTACCTCCTCGTGCCTCGCATACAAGGCAGAGCGGTCAATATGCACCCCATCGTCATCATGGCTCTCATCATCATAGCAAGCGAGACATTCGGGATAATCGGTATCTTGGCAGCCGTTCCGGTCGGAAGCGTCGCGCGCGACGTGTTCTGGTATCTGTATCGGATCTGGAGCGACGCAGACAAGCCCATCCCTCTGGAGCAAGCCGCAGAGAATCCGAGCGCGGTAGAATTGACGAAGGAACTCCCGCGATGAGCACGCGCAAGACGACACCGCCAAACGTTCTCCTAATCTGTGTGGACCACTGGTTCGGCGACCTCATTGGCGCCCTGGGACATCCGACGGTGCTGACGCCAACCCTCGACCACATGATCGGAAACGGCATTGCCTACACCAACGCCTACAGCGCCTCGCCCACTTGCATCCCCGCGCGTCGAGAGTTGATGACGGGCGCGTCTGCGCGGACGCACGGCGACCGCACCTTCAACGAGACTCTGCCAATGCCGAACTTGCCCACAATCGCCCAGACGTTCCGCGATAACGGTTACCAGGCATACGCCGTCGGAAAGCTGCACGTCTACCCGCAGCGTGACCGCATCGGCTTCGATGATGCACTCTTGGTCGAAGAGGGACGCCACCAGTTTGGGATGACCAAAGACGATTACGAGCTGTTCCTCCAAGACGAGGGCTTCGCCGGCCAAGAGTACGGACACGGAGCCTCGAACAACGATTACATGGTAAGCGCGTGGCACCTGCCCGAGTACCTGCATCAAACGAACTGGACAGTCCGAGAGATGTCGAAATTCATCGCGCGGCGGGATCCACGCAAACCAGGATTTTGGTATATGTCGTTCAGTCCGCCGCACCCGCCGCTGGCACCGTTGCCGTCCTACCTAGACATGTACCGATCCCTGGAAATCGACGAACCTTATTACGGTGATTGGTCCCAAAGCCCAGACGAGTGGCCATTCGCGTTGCGCGCGCGTCCGCACGGACGAGACACCTACTCGCCGTCCGCAGTGAAACGCGCGAGGCAGGGCTTCTATGCCATGGCGACCCATGTAGACCATCAATTGAGGCTGGTCATAGGATTGCTCAGAGAAGAGGGACTACTCGACGCCACCGCCATACTGTTCACATCAGACCATGGCGACATGCTGGGAAATCACGGTCTGTTCGCCAAGGGCTTGATGTACGAGAGCTCCGCCAAGATTCCGATGGTATTCATGCCCCCCGCAAACCGCACAGACCTCGAACGCAACTCCATCGACACCCGGCTCGCCGTGCAGGCGGACGTCTTCCCTACCCTTGCCGAGGTCTGCGGTATTCCAATACCCGACACGGTAGAGGGTCGGTCGCTGCTCGGCCAGGATCGACGCGGGTACATCTACGGAGAGCACGGGGAGGACGACCGTCCAACTCGCATGATCCGCGATACGAGGCACAAGCTGATCTACTACCCCGAGGGCAATCGGACACAGTTGTTCGACCTGCATGAAGACCCGCGCGAAACCTGCGATCTATCGAACGACCCATCCTATTCGGATATCATGGCCCGCCTGACGAATACCTTGATCGAGAACATGTACGGCGGCGACACGGCATGGGTGGAGAACAACGCATTAGTCGGGACGCCGGAACCTCAGCCGCGCGCGCCGCATCCTGCGCCGAGCCGCGCGTTCGGCAATCAGCGGGGGTACCGATTCGGCCACGCCGGACCAGTCAGCAACCGGCCGACGCGCTTGTAGCAGTATGACTTCCTCCTATAGTGGGAAGGACGCAATAGGGTGACCCGAAGTGCCAGACAAGCCAAACGTACTGTTGATATCAACCGACCACTGGTTCGGGAGGCTCATCGGAGCCTTGGGACATCCGACCGTCCTAACGCCAACTCTCGACCAGTTGATAGCCAACGGCGCGGCGTACACCAACGCATACACAGCCACCCCCTCGTGCATCCCCGCGCGGCGGGAGATGATGACCGGCGTCTCCGCGCGCACTCATGGGGACCGCGTATTCAACGAACGCTTGCCAATGCCAAATCTGCCGACGATGGCGCAGACGTTCAGAAACAACGGATACCAAGCATTCGCCGTCGGAAAGCTGCACGTCTACCCGCAGCGCGACCGCATCGGCTTCGACGACGCCCAGATCAACGAAGAGGGGCGCCACCATCTGGGATTGACGAAAGACGACTACGAGCTGTTCCTCCAGGAGCAGGGCTACTCAGGGCAGGAAGCGACCCACGCGATGGGACACAACGACTACATCGCGCGTCCATGGCACCTACCCGAACACCTCCACCAGACCAACTGGACCGTCCGGCAAATGTCGAGGTACATCGCAAGACGCGATCCCAGGAAGCCAGGGTTTTGGTACATGTCGTTTAGCGAGCCGCACCCTCCCATCGTTCCACCCGAACAGTTCATCGAGATATACCGGGATAGGGAAATCGACATGCCTTTCATCGGCGAATGGGCCAGAGATTGGACGAATCTGCCCAGCGGCTTGAAGGCGCGCAGATGGGGAGGCCGCAATCCCTACTCGCAGGAAGCGGTCCGCATCGCTCGTCAGGGTTTCTACGCCATGTGCACTCACGTAGACCACCAAATCCGCCTAGTGATCGGGATGCTTCGAGAAGAAGGTATCCTCGACAACACCGTCGTCCTATTCACATCGGACCATGGGGAGATGCTCGGCAACCACGGCCAGTGGGCAAAGGACCTGTTCTATGAAGACTCCGCGAAGATACCAATGGTCTTGATGCAGCCGGCCGGCCGTACCGACATCGGACGAGGCGTTCTGGACGATCGGCTCGTAGTGCAAGCGGATATCTTCCCGACTCTAGCAGAGATATGCGGGATTCCGATTCCAGACTCGGTCGAGGGACTTTCGATGATCGGCGAGCGAAGACGCGATTACATCTACGGAGAGCATTGGGAACACGAGACGGCCTCACGGATGATCCGCGACCGTCGATACAAGCTGATCTACTATCCGCTCGGCAACTGTCTTCAGCTGTTCGATCTGGAAGACGACCCGAACGAGTTGCACGACCTAGCGAACGACGATTCGATGGCGCAAGTCCGCGAACAACTGACCAACCTGCTCATCGCCAATCTGTATGGCAGCGACCGAGAATACCTGCAGGATGGAAAACTCGTTGGAAAACCGGACGACGAGTTCACGGCCACGGGCTACGACCGGAACTTTGGCGGCCAGCGCGGATGGCGATTCGGCACGAGTCGCTTTGCGGCCTATTGACTGGTAGAATATAGAGGCGGTTGCATTCCTTTCCAAAGGAGAATGGAGAAATGGATTCCATAGCGAACGACTATGACCTCTACGCACATCTGATGCGCCGCGCGGGGTTCGGCGCTCGACTCGAAGAACTCGACGTGCTCGCATCCCGTCCATACGAAGATGTGGTCGATGACCTCCTGCATCCAGAGAGATTTCCGGACGTGGAGATCGACGTCATCGAGCGCTTCTACAGCACCGGCAACGCGGGATATGGGCCAGTGTGGTGGTATCGAATGCTCAACTCGCAGCGCCAGCTGGAAGAGAAGATGACCCTCTTTTGGCACCACATCTTCGCTACTGGACAGTTCAAGTCTGCCCACAACCCGTCGTCGCAGGCGCAGATCGATATGTTCCGACGGCTGGGGATGACGAACATCCGAACCTTGCTCGTCGAACTATCGAAGGATCCCGCCATGATCTTTTGGCTAGACAACAACGAGAACCTCAAGGACGAACCCAACGAGAACTACGGACGGGAACTTCTCGAGCTCTTCTCGATGGGTGTCGGCAACTACACGGAAGAAGACGTGAAGTCCGCCGCCTACGCCTTCACGGGCTGGACCATCCAGACGCCAATACCGGGCGCAGGCAGTCGATACGGCGGCTACCATTCGAGGTTCGTCTTCGCAGAAGAGGAGCATGACTACTCCAAGAAGGAATTTCTTGGCGAGATGGGGGAGTGGGACGGAGAGGACATCGTGGACATCATCGTCAAGCAACCTGCCGCCGCAAGATTCATATCGAGGCACCTGTACAACTATTTCGTGGCAGACGAGCCCCCAGTATCGAGCTGGAACGAAACCCCGCCAAAAGACCCCCATGCCATCGACACCCTCGCGGACGCGTACCTAACCTCGAACGGAGACATCCGAACGATCCTCCGTGTCCTGTTCAATTCCTATTTCTTCAAAGAAGCGAGATACCTGCGGGTGAAGACGCCCACGGAGCTGGTAACCGCTGTCGTCAAGCTGACTGGCGAGTTTCAGGACATACAGATCGGCTTGCCGCGCATATCAGGAGCAACAGGATCCATGGGACAGTCTCTCATGAATCCATTGACCGTAGAGGGGTGGCCATTCGGCGCAGGATGGATCGACGGCGGCACGCTGAACGAGCGCGTCAACTTCGCAGTGGACGAGATCGACGACGCAGACAAGCCGGGCATCCGGACCGTGATCGACCGACTCGAAAAGATCGAGCGATCCCTGCCTCCAACCGAGTTCGTCGGTGAGTGCGTCCGGATGGTGCGGCCCGCGCCACTCAGCAAAGAAAGCATCCTCGGGCTGCTCCACTTCGCAGAACAAGGTGGAGACCTCGATCTTCACAACTCGTCCAAGCGAGAGATCAACGAGTTCCGCGTGCTGCGAATGCTCCAATTGATCGTATCGACGAGGGAGTACCAATTGAATTGACGACCCATCCGCCAAAAACCTGTCCACCCAAGGAAGCAGGCCTGCGAACGGGCGAAGTGGTACAGCTCTGGGGCTGCTCTACGCCGATCCAAGCGCATCGAGCATAATGACGGAGTGAAGGAAAGGAGAACCGAACATGCGGCCATACGGACTTCTACGAGCCGGCTTTCCATACATCAAGACGATCGGCGAGTTCATGCGGATGCACTTTCCCGTGGACGTCGCGCCTGCGCGCGACGGGCGGTTATATGTCATCGGCAAAGGGAGCATGTACACCAAGGGGAAGTCAGGTCCAATACTCGTCACGAATCTGGACGACGACAACTTGGGCAGCTTCGGATGGAAATCCTACGAATACAGCGTCCCCGACGCATGCTTCATGTGGCCGATGGCTATCGAACTCGACGTCGGCCAAAGAGAACTCTACGTGTCGGACAGCGCATGCCACCGTATATCGGCCTTCACGACCGACGGAGAATACCTTGGAAGATGGGGCGAGTACGGAGGAGGCGAAGGGCAAATCGACCGACCAGCAGGTCTCGCCATCGACGGAGAAGACCACCTGTACGTGGTCGACTCGATGAACCATCGCGTTCAGAAGTTCACCAAAGACGGACGATTCATATCGAGCTTCGGAGAGTTCGGAGACTGCCCTGGCCAGTTCAACATGCCGTGGGGAATGACCATCGACGCCGAGGGGTCGATATACGTGGCGGACTGGCGCAACGACCGTATTCAGAAGTTCTCCCCGAATGGCGAGTTCATCTGGATGTTTGGGGCATCCGGCCGCGGAGACGGAGAGCTGTACCGCCCATCGGGGGTTGACGTGGACGCGGACGGCGATATATACGTGTGCGACTGGGGCAACAACCGCGTCCAGCTATTCGCTGCGGACGGACATTTCGTTCAGAAATTCGTCGGAGACGCGACGCTGTCCAAAGCAAACCTAGAGAGGATGCTCACCCGCACCGCCAAACTCCGACGGATGCGAGAGACCGCCCCCTACGAGCCGGAAAAGTACTTCGCCCGCCCCCGCTCGGTGCGCGTCGACGAACACGGTCACATGTTCGTCCCTGACTACGAACACTACCGCATACAGATCTACAAGAAGGAGGCGTACCAAATGGACGCAACCGAGATGACGCCCCCCTTCCGAGTGCCGACTCTAAACTACATGTAGGCGGGCGCCAACCAACCGAACGCGGAAAAACACCCACTGCCGCCCCAGACCGTTCCCTTGTGATAGGGGAACGACTGGGGGTGACGCTCTCTCCACCCAAACCGCACTCGGATCATTGCGTCACAATACCCGCCTCGGGAACTTCCAAAAGATTGCGGGTATCTTCATAATATCTTCAAACACGTCCGATACAGTGGTATCACGCAAAGGAGAGGTGAATACACATCGGAGGTGTTCGGAAATGAAGAAGGCAGTAGTTGGCTTGCTGGTGGCCGCAATGGTGGCTGTCGGCGTGATGGGCGGCACGGTGCTGGCGCAGAGCGCCGAAGAAAGCCCAATAAGGAGCTTCGCCGAGCGGGTGGCGGAGATACTCGGACTCGAAACCGAGGCGGTCGAAAACGCCATGGAGCAGGCAAAGTCGGACATGGCGGACGAGCGCGTCCAGGCCTTGCTCGACAAGATGGTCGAGGCCGAAAAGGCGACGCAGGAGCAAGCGGACGCATACCTGGCCTGGTACGAGGCGCGGCCGGAAGGCATCGGAGACGGATTCTCCTTCGAGTTCAACCCAACCGCCCGCGCGGACATCGAAGCCAAGCTCACCGAAGCAGTCTCGTCCGGCAAAATGACGCAGGAGCAGGCGGACGCATACCTCGCGCGCTATCAATCCGCGTTGGATATGGCAGACGAGCGCATCCAGGCCTTGCTCGACAAGATGGTCGAGGCCGAAAAGATAACGCAAGAGCAGGCGGACGCATACTCGACCTGGTACGAAAACAGGCCGGAAGGCGTCGGAGCTGGCTTTAGCCACGGATGGTTCGGCCACAAGAAGGGCCGAGGCTTCGACCACGGATGGTTCGGCTACAAGAAGGGCCGAGGCTTCGACCACGGATGGTTCGGCCACAAGAAGAGCCGAGCAGACTACGACTGGGGCGAGAAGGACTGGGACGATACCGCCTCCACAGAAGGCTCGTCGTTGTAAGATAGGAGTCGAGCCCAATCGCCGATAGCGTGAAGGCGGGGCGCGGCGGCAACCGTGCTTGCAGCCTTCACGCTATCACTTGTGAAATAACCCGGAGGATCCGTTGGGAAGCAAAATCCTGCTCATCGAAGACGACCCGGGAGTCGTCGATATCGCACGCACCTACTTGGCCCACGACGGGCACGACGTACTCGTTGCGAACGACGGGTTGGAGGGGCTTCGACTCGCACGTGAAAGCAATCCAGACCTTATGGTCCTCGACCTCATGCTCCCAAAGATCGACGGGGTCGAGGTGTGCAGAGTCATTCGAGAGGAGTCGGACGTTCCCATCGTGATGTTGACCGCCCGATACGGGGAAGGAGATCGGCTGGCGGGGCTGGATCTCGGCGCGGACGACTACATCACAAAGCCCTACAGCCCAAAGGAACTATGCGCCAGAGTGCGAGCAGTGCTCAGGCGCACGGCGAGGCAGAAGGGCGGTAGGCAAGGGGACATCATCCAGTACGGCGCCATCCGAGTCGACCAATCCCAGCGAACTGCCACCGTCGGAGGGCGGCAAGCCATTCTCACGCCTACGGAGTTCCGGCTGCTCGTCATGTTCGTCACCAATCCGGGGCGAACGTTCACCCGCGACCAGATCATCGATAGGGCGTTCGGCTACGACTTCGACGGATTCGACCGAACCGTCGACGCGCACGTGTCGCATCTCAGACGCAAGCTCGAGGCCGGAGGAGAACCCAGGTACATTCATACGGTCTATGAAGTAGGGTACAGGTTTGGCGATGCAAAGATTTCGTAATTGGCTAACGAGTCTACACTTCCGATTGATCGTGGGCTTCACACTCGTGCTGGCAGTCTCCCTAATCGGCGTAAGTCTGTACGTTCGGTACTCCACCGCCCGGGAAATTCAGAATCTCGAAGAAGAGGTCGAGCGCGCCAGAGCGCAGCGCATCGAACGAGTCGTCGCGCAGTACTACTACGACAACAAAGACCTGGCGGGAATCGGACCAATGCTCGATCAGGCGAAGTGGCTGTACAACTGGACTATCGACGTTACCGACCCGGAAGGCAAGAAGATATCCCTCGTCGCCTCCAAGACGGCAGACGCGAAGACGCCGGACCAACGCATCGGATGGGAAGCGTACAAGAATCCGATCGTTCGATCGGAAGTCGACCACCGCAAACGGCCGTATGAGCGAGAAAAACTCTCCAAGTACATCTACAAGGTCCGCGACCATGACAAGGAAGTCGCTTCTATCGAGATGGGCCCGGCGGATCTGCCCGGCAGCGTCCAAGAGCCTCCGATGTCGCAGCTGTTGGCCAAGGTAGACACCTCGCTGCTGTGGACCGGCATGGCTGCTGGGATATTCGGAATAGCGCTCATTTCGCTGCTCTCGCGGCGCGCGCTGCTCTCCATCGGCGTGTTGCGCACAGCGGCTCGCACGTTCGGCGGCGGCCAGTATTCCCACCGAGTGCCGAGGCTCCGCCCACACGAAATCGGAGAGCTGGGCGAAACCTTCAACTCCATGGCCAGCGACATCCAACGGGCAGAACGGCAACGACTCAACCTCATGGCGGATGTGGCGCACGAGCTCCGAACGCCTCTCTCGAATATCCAGGGCTACGTCGAAGCGATGAGAGACGGCGTCATGAAGCCCAACGAGGAGACCCTGGACAGCGTGCGACAACAGGTGCTTCACCTCAACCGCCTAGTGGAAGACGTGAATCTGCTGTCTTTGATGGATGCCGGCGCGCTGCGGCTGGAACGCCAACCAGGGTCAATCGGCAACGCAGCGCAGCAATCCGTGAGCGGCTTCAAGGCCAAGGCGCAGGCGAAGGGAGTCACCCTGCACGCAGTAATCGAGGACAACATCCCTCCCGTTCTGATGGACACAGCCCGAGTCGTGCAAGTGATCGACAACCTCATTGGGAACGCCGTTCGACATACCCCGCGCGGAGGAAAAGTCACCACCCGCGTCGAGATGCGGTCTCCGAACGAGGTCGCAGTTTCGATAGTCGACGATGGGGAAGGCATTCCAGAAGACATGATCGAAACGGTGTTCGATAGGTTCAGACGGTCTGACCCATCGCGGTCTCGTTTCACCGGAGGCGCGGGGTTGGGGCTTTCCATCGCCAAGAACCTCGTGGAAGCGCACGGGGGGAAGATATGGGCGGAAAGTCGTCCCGGCATCGGAACGACCATGACGTTTACCCTCCCCACTGATCCCCGGTAGCTGGTATGCCTAAACCAGTACAATCGTTCGACGCAAGCATTCTGACGGATGCCAACCTTTCCGAACTGGAGGACGTTAATATGATCAAGACCTTGAACCATGCAGGCTTCGTAGTACGGAATCTCGAAGGGGCAGTAGCGTTCTATCGGGACGTCGTAGGGCTGCGGATGCTAGACCAGTTCGAACGGAGGGGATCGTCGATTTCCCAAGTAGTTGGGTACGAAGACGCTCGCTTGAGGATCGCAAAGATGGCCGCAGAAGGAGAAGAACACTTCCTGGAACTGATTGAATACGACCACCCATCCTCTCTCGAACGGGCGTCGGAGGAACGGGCAATCATCGGCGGCTGCCACGTGGCGTTCATGGTGGACGACATCAGGGAAACCTTCGAACGAGTCGTATCAAACGGCGCAATGCAGATGAACCCGCCGGCCCAAATAGCCGAGGGCAGATGGGCATGCTACCTGCAAGACCCCGAAGGGAACTGGATCGAATTCATACAACAGGATTGACGGGCGAATAATCGAGAGAGGAACGAACATGGGCGTACACACGAAGATTCTGCAACGCATGAAGTCTTGGCGGTTGTGGGCCGGCGTGATCGTCGCCGTCGGCGCATTGGCGGGTGGATACTACGCCTTCACGGTGTTGACCGACTCGAGCGACGGCGAAGACGACGACACGCAGACCCAGCTGGTGCCTGTGACGCGGGGCAATCTCGTCAATGACGTCTCTATGAAGGGAACTCTGCAGTACGCGACGCGCGAAACCTTGACGTTCGTACAACAAGGTTTCGTTGCAGACTTGACCGTCGAGGAAGGCGACCAAGTGAGCACCGGAGACGCGCTTGCCGCGCTGGACGCAGAGACAATGGCAAATCTGGAAAAAGCGATAGCTCAAGCGCGAGTCGACGTGAGGAAAGCGGAGGACGCGCTAGAAGACGCCCAAACCCCCTACTCGAACCAGCAGATCGCCAAAGCAGAATCCGACGTCGCAAAGGCGCAAGTTGCACTCGAGGACGCCCAAAAGGAATTGAGAGAATTCGGCGTGGTATCGGACGACGCGCTCGCCCAGGCGCGCATCGACGTCTTGGACGCGCAGTCCAAGCTGGACAATGCACAGGAAGACAGGGATACCCTGGCAACTCCGACACTCACGCAGACCGCAAAGGCCGAATCCGACGTAACCGCCGCGCGTGTTGCACTCGAAGACGCCCGGGACGATCTCGACAAGCTCATCGACCCATCCGAAAGCGACCTCGCCGCGGCTCAAGCAAAGGTGGCGAAAGCGCAGCTCGACCTGCAAACGGCAAGAGACGCGCTCGAGACGCTCCTGACCTCGAACGCGGTCACACTGGCGGAGGCTCGCAAGGCAGTGGCAGATGCACAACTCGCCATCGAAACCACCCAAAAAGAGGTGGACGACGCGGACGAAACTTCCCCACCCACTACCGAACGCATCGCAGACCTCCGGGCAAATATCGATACGGCGAACGAAAATCTCGCAAAAGCCCAATCCGATCTGCGAATCGCCGAGCGCGATGCCGCGGACAACATCAAGACGGCCCAGGACGACCTCGCAAAAGCCAAGGACGAGTATGCCGACGTCTTCCTGAAGTGGATAGGCGTAGACCTGACCCCACCCCAACGCGACTCCGCTCCCGATGATTTCTTTGCGTCGCTCGGCGCGGACTTGGTGTACATCTTCGACGGGCCTCACATCGACAGGATGAGATCGCAATTCGAGATAGGAGCGCTTCAGGACGACCCAGAAACCGCATGGGACGAAATCGTCGTATTCTCGTGGACGAACCTCCTTCCCGTCGGGGCCGTCGTAGACTGCCGCGATCCAGACGTCGAGAGTGGTCTGGGCCGCTCCTGCATCCGCAACGAGTTCAAGACCGCATGGGACACAGTCAAAGATCAGACCACCAACCTCGAAACGGTCACCGTCCAGCAGGATGGCAAAGTACAAGACGCAAAGTCCGCGGTCTCGACCGCTCGCAATACCCTCGATGAGCAACAAGATGACCTTGACGATTTCCTCGCCGGGCTATCCGAGTCCAATCTCAAGAGCAAGATCGAAAAGCTCAATCTGGCAAAGGCCACCCTCGTATCAGCCCAAGAAGACCTCACGAAGCTGACGTCCGAGCCAGATCCCCTGGAGGTCGAATCCAAGCAGCGCGCCGTCGAGACGGCCGAGGCCAACTTGGTGGACGCCATCGAAGAACGAGACACGCTCATGGAACCGGATGACTTGTCGCTCGAAACGAAGCGCAAGGCAATCCAAACCGCGGAGGCCTCCCTAGCGGACGCAGAGAAGGCACTGGTCGACCTCATGGAAGCGACCGAAGCAGAGTCCGCCCTCACAGAGCGCAAGATCGAGTTGGCGCAGGCCAATCTCAAGAAGGCCGAAGAAGCGCTGGCAGACCTGCTCGCAGACCCGGACCTGTCGGACCGGCGCGTCAAGGAGACCGCCGTTCGCTTGGCGGAGGAAACGCTCGCAGAGGCCGAAGAGACTCGGGCAAAGTACAAGACCGTGGATCAGTTGGATATCGACCTGGCGCAGAGGAACTCGGTCACCGCGCGCGCAGAGCTCGATACCGCCATCGACGATCTGGAGAACGCCACTCTGCGCGCGCCGTTCGATGGAGTCGTCTCCGCCGTCAACATCGAACTCGGCCAGCAGGTCAACGCGGGTACGAACGCCATCGAGATCATCGACCCATCGGTCGTCGAGGTGAGCGGTTCCGTCGACGAGATCGATGTGCTGTTCCTCCAAGTCGGCGCGCAGGCGTTCATCACCCTGGAAGCACTCGGCGATCAATTGTTGGAAGGAGTGGTCTCCTCAATCGCCAATTCAGGCACGTCCACACAAGGCATTGTGACCTATCCGGTCAAGATCAGAGTGAATTCGACAGAGAACGTCAGACTCCCCGAGGGCTTGAGCGCCACCGCACAAGTCATCATCCGCGAGCAGACCGATGCAATACTGATTCCGCTGCAGGCGCTCTACGGAACCTCCCAAGCGCCCGTGGTGCGCGTAGTCAACGGCAACGACACCGCCGAACGATCGGTGACGCTTGGCATCAGCGACGACTTCTGGGTAGTAGTAGAGGAGGGGCTCGAGGAAGGCGAGACCATCAGCATGGAAGTCGTCGGCAGTGGGGACCCATTCGGGTTCGGAGGATTCGGAGCGTTCGGGCCCATTGGGAGAGGCCCTCGCCGGTGAGACGGAAGGGAGTAGCTGATTCATGGAAACGACGCAAGACAACATAATCGACCTGCAAGAGGTTACAAAGGTCTACCGCATCGGGGAGATTGCGGTCAACGCGCTCGCAGGCGTCAGCTTGACTATCGAACGGGGCGAGTTGACTGCAATCATGGGGCCGTCCGGCTCCGGCAAGTCGACCATGATGAACATCATCGGATGCCTGGACGTGCCCACGTCCGGCACATACAGCCTAGAGGGGGAAAATGTCAGGGATATGAGCGACGACCGGTTGGCAGAGATTCGGAACCGGAAAGTTGGGTTCGTGTTCCAAACGTATAACTTGTTGCCGCGCCTGTCCGCGCTGGCCAACGTCGAACTGCCGCTAATGTACGGCAACGGCCGCGGGCGGCGAGAGCGTTCGCTCCGAGCCCTCGACCAAGTCGGGCTGTCCGACCGAGTTCGCCACAAGCCAGTAGAGCTGTCGGGCGGGCAGCAGCAGCGAGTAGGAATCGCCAGGGCCCTCGTCAAAGACCCGTCGATCTTGCTGGCGGACGAGCCAACCGGCAACCTCGATACCGCGTCGAGCCAAGAGATCATATGGACCATCCAGCAGCTGAACCGACAGTCGAACATCACAGTAATCATCGTCACGCACGAGCGCGA
Source organism: Dehalococcoidia bacterium (assembly GCA_965242665.1). Classification (GTDB taxonomy): domain Bacteria; phylum Chloroflexota; class Dehalococcoidia; order Lucifugimonadales; family VXLM01; genus VXLM01. The sequence goes on from OZ251484.1 coordinate 113,372, forward strand.
CATCGCAGCACACGCGAATAGAGTAGTCAGGATGCTCGACGGCAAGATACTGGACGACGTGCGCCAGGAACCCGCGCTCGCCGCCGGTCCCGCAAATAGGGAATAGCCGTATGTCACCGTTGGAAACCATAAAGACCGCGCTCTCCTCGCTCGGAGCGAACAAGCTCCGGGCCGGACTCGCCCTGCTCGGCATCGTCATCGGAGTGACGGCAGTGATAACGCTCATGTCCATTGGACGCGGCGCGGCCGACGAGATCACTGGCCTCATCCAAGGGCTCGGCACGAACTTGCTGTTCGTCCAACCTCAAGGACAGGGGCAGCTCACCTTGGGCGACGCCGAGGCGCTTGTCGACCCGGTATACACGCCGTCGGTGCTCGCGGCGGCCCCGGAGATCAACACGGGAGCCACCATCGCCGCCGGGCGCGAAAACACATTTAGCACGGTCGTTGGCGCTACCCCTGAATATCTCGAAGCGAGGAACCTCGATTTGGCAGAAGGAATGTTCATCACGTTCCCGCACGTCGACAACCGTGACGAAGTGATCGTACTCGGAGGCACCGTGTCGGAATGGCTCTTCCAGAACCGCAACCCGGTCGGAGAGCACGTCCGCTTGAATGGGCGCCGATTCCGTGTGATAGGCGTATTGGAGAAGGAAGGTGGATTCGGATTCGGTAGCTTCGACGTACAAGTCATCGTCCCAATCACCACTGCATACTACCGCATGAGCGGCGAGCGCACCACGAGCGGCGACGTGATCGTCAACCTCATCAACGTCCAGGTGAAAGACGTAGAACAAGTCGACGAAGCCATCGAGGAGACCAGCGGCGTGTTGCGCCTGCGGCACCGCATTACTGGCCAAGACGATTTCCTAGTCACCAGCCAGCAGGAAACCATCGATACCCTGCAAGAGACGACCAACACGCTCGTGGTCTTCCTGGGGGCGATAGCGGGCATATCCCTGCTCGTGGGCGGCATCGGCATCATGAACATCATGCTCGTATCGGTTACGGAACGAACGAGAGAGATCGGCATCCGCAAGGCGATGGGCGCAAAGCGGCGCGACATCTTGTTCCAGTTCGTAGCAGAGGCCACTGCGCTGAGCATCGGGGGAGGGCTGCTCGGCGTGGCCATAGGGTTCTGGATGACCAACGCCATTGACGGCCGAACGCTGGTAGGCCAAACCTTCACGACGAGCTTCAACAACCAGTTCGCCATACTCGCCCTGGTAGTATCCGCGGGCATCGGGCTGTTCTTTGGGATCTATCCCGCCATCCGAGCATCGCGCCTGCACCCAATAGACGCCCTCAGATACGAGTAGCGGGTGAAGACTGAAATACCCTGACGACGACGCCAAGAAAAGAACCAAGAAACGGAGGTGAGCATGATGAGGATCAACGGAGCATTGAGTTCATTGGTTGGAATACTCATTCTCGGCTTGGCCGCAGCATGCGGCACCGCGGAGAACAACACTCCTGTCGCCGCGCAGGCCAATCTGTCGGACTTCCCGACGCCCACGAAGTCGCTTGCCTCCACGAATTCCGATGCTTCGGACGACTCGGAATCATCTGGATCCCAGACGCAACCGAACGAAGCGACGGACGGAGGCGATGTTGCAGAGAACGAGCCGATCAGCGAAGAAGAACTTCAGCAGATCTTGCAGCGAATTCAGAACGGCGAAATGAGTCCCGAGGAGTTCATGCAGATCGCCGAGCAGCTCCAAGCCCAGTTCGGCGGCGAAGTGGGCGGCTTCGGAGGAATGCCGGGCACGCAGGCGTTTGGAACCATCAAAAGCATCGACAGCAACGCCATCACCATCGAGACGGAGACAGGACCTGTGACAGCCACCCTAGCGAACGACACAATGATTAGTGTCACGTCCGTCCTCAACCCGTCGGAGTTGACCGAAGGGATGCAGGTTACCGCGTTCAGCGAGCGAGTCGATGGCAGAACGACCGCGCGCATGATCACTATCGAGCCAGAAGGACAAGAGGCAGGCTTTGGACAGCGCGGGCAAGGCGGCAGCGGATTCGGCGGCGCCTTCACCGGCAGACAACGCATCCCGAACGCGCCGGGGCAAGCCGGATTCCCCGTGGGTAACGAGGAATTCCGAGCCGTCGAGAGTGAGATAATCACTGAAGGACCGGGCGGACCCGGGGTCAGCGTCGTATTCGAGAGTACCTTCACAGAGGATGCAGCTTTGGGATCCGATGGACAGTCCGGCGGAGGGGGATTCGCGGGCGCCATGGGCGTCCCGCCTATCTTCGGATCCATCGAGAGCATCAGCGGCAACGTAATCACCATCGACACGCAGCAGGGGCCCCTACCCGTAACCCTCGACGACGAGACGATCATCTCTCGTACCAAACAGGGCACGATCGATGACCTACAAGTTGGGATGCAAGTGACGGCGTTCGGGCCTCCCGGTGAGGATGGCGCGATCGAGGCCCGAGTAGTGAACACCCTCCCAGAGGGCATGGATGACTTTGGCGCGTTTGGTGGCAGAAGACGCGCCGGGTTCGGCCGGGGCGTCGGCGGGCAAGGCGCCCAATAGCGTCCTCAGAACAATCAGACATCTCCCCCTCTTGCGGCCCCCCGACGAATGCCAACTGGTCGGGGGGTTTTCCGCTCCGGCCCCATGTAATCGGTGTCAACACACGCCGCCCCCTCGCTCAAGGGAGTAGACGGGAGAAGAACCGAGTCATCGCGTTCGTCGCGCCCCCCTCCCAATCCAAGGGAGGAGGGATAAGGTGATGATACATGTACACCGCCGGGCGCGTTGGGAATACCGATTCTAAATTGGACTTGCAATTCTGCCGAACCCCTGCTATACTCAATACAGTAAGGCTCATATTCATTTCGCAATGCAGAGGAGTACATGCCATGATTGAGTCCAGTATCACAGTAAAAGGACAGACTACGTTGCCCAAGGCCGTACGGGAAGCCCTGTCCGTGCAGTCCGGGGATCGGGTTCGCTACATCATCGAGGACGGAGAAGTTCAAATCATGGCAGTACGGCCCCTCAGTAGGCTCTTTGGCGTACTGAGGAATGACGGTCCGACAGTGACTTTGGAGGACATGGAACGCGCCATCGCCGACGGAGCCAGCGCGGGATGACCGCCATCGATACCAACGTACTCGTGCGCTATCTGGTGTACGACGACCCCGAACAGGCGATGGCGGCCCGCGCGTTGCTGGAAGAGTTGACTTCCAATCGACCGGGCTTCATCTGCAGAGAAGTTGCGATAGAAGTCGTCTGGGTGCTGGAGCGTTCTTACCACTTCACGCGCGAGAACATCGCGGACGTGCTCGTGGAACTGATCGCCACGGACAGTCTCATCATCGAAGCGGCCGAAGACATCGCCCGCGCGGCCTTCCGTTACCGTCAAGGCGGAGTAGGCTTCGCAGACCTCATGATTCTTGCGGCCGCTGGTCGAGTCGGAGCGGGGCCGCTCTATACATTCGATCGCGCGCTTGCGCGCGTGGAAGGCGCGGCCTTGCTGGAAACAGGGAAGGCATGACCTCAACGCCGTCTCGGTTGCCCTCCGTCGCATGGCTTGCTACTCTACGAAGAATTTCAATCGTCGAAGCGGCAGAGAGAACATGGCGGTACTTCTCGAAGTCAAGAATCTGACGACCCACTTCACCACTGACAACGGCATCGTGGAGGCAGTCGATGGCGTTTCGTACTCGGTGAACGCAGGGGAGATCGTCGGCATCGTGGGCGAGAGCGGCTGTGGTAAGAGCGTCAGCGCCCTTTCGATCATGCGCCTCATCCCCGATCCACCCGGCAAGATCGTATCGGGCGAAGTAATCTTCAACGGTCAAGACCTTCTGAAGCTCCCCCCCGCTCAGATGCGAAAGGTCCGCGGCAACGATATCGGGATGGTGTTCCAAGAGCCGATGACCTCTCTCAATCCTGTGCTGACTGTCGGAAGACAGCTGACCGAGACGCTTGAACTCCACCTAAACATGAGCGCCAGCGCAGCCCAAGATCGAGCGAGAGAGCTACTCGAACTCGTCGGCTTTCCAGACGCCGAACGCCGATTGGAAGACTACCCGCACCAGATGAGCGGGGGAATGCGTCAGCGCGTGATGATAGCCATGGCGGTAAGCTGCAACCCGAAACTCATCATCGCGGACGAACCGACCACCGCCCTCGACATGACCATCCAAGCGCAGATACTGGAACTGATGCAGAGACTGTCTACCGAACTAGGTACTGCCATGATCCTCATCACCCACAACTTAGGCATCATCGCACGATACGCTCAGAGGGTAATCGTGATGTACGCAGGCAGCGTCATCGAGGAGGGCACCTCTCGCCAAATCTACTACGAGCCCAGGCACCCATACACACTGGGACTGCTTCGTTCAGTGCCGCGCCTTGACGAACGAGAGGACGTCAAGCTGGAACCCATCGATGGGCTTCCCCCAAACCTCATAGGCCTCCGCGCCGGATGTAGTTTCGCGCCAAGGTGCAGGTACGTCGTCGAACAGTGCATGACGGAGACCCCTGTACTCGCGCCGGTCTATGCAGACGAGACAAAGCGCAGATCTGCCTGTTGGCGGTCGCACGAACTTCCTGACCTCCTGACGCCGCAGGCGGCAGCAGGAGAATGACCGTGATCGAGTCGAACGGGGCCAGGCCGCTTATCGAAGTTCGAGACATCAGGATGTACTTCCCAATAACCAAGGGAATCGTCTTTCAAAGGAAGGTTGCCGAAGTCAAGGCAGTAGACAATGTGTCGATAGCGATCAACAAGGGCGAAGTACTTGGACTGGTTGGCGAAAGTGGCAGCGGCAAGACGACGCTCGGACGCGTTATCCTCCAGCTGCAACAGCAAACGTCAGGGGATGTGTTCTACGAGGGACAGCGGCTCAACGGTCTAAGCAACAAAGATCTAAGACCCATCAGACGCAAGATGCAGGTAATCTTCCAAGACCCGTACGGATCGTTGAACCCTCGCATGACCTGCGGCGACATCGTAGGCGAACCGCTCTCGGTTCACAATCTGACTAACGGCAAGCGCGAATACCAGGACCGCGTCGCCGAGCTACTGCAAACAGTCGGCTTGAACCCATTCATGGCAGACCGCTACCCGCACGAATTCTCCGGCGGGCAGCGGCAACGCATCGGAATAGCGCGCGCCCTAGCCGTGAATCCAAACTTCATCGTGTGCGACGAACCAGTCTCCGCGCTTGACGTGTCGATCCAAGCGCAGATCATCAACTTGCTCGAGGAACTCAAGGAGGACCTCGGCCTAACATACCTGTTCATCGCCCATGACCTCTCGGTAGTTCGCCATATCAGCGACCGGGTAGCAGTGATGTATCTCGGGCGCATCGTGGAGATAGCCGACCGACGAGAGCTATACCAGAACCCCCTCCATCCCTACACCCGGGCACTACTCTCTGCCATCCCTATCCCCGACCCGGATATGGAGACGCAGCGCGAACGAATCATCCTGAGAGGAGAGTTGCCGAGCCCAATGAACCCACCCCCTGGATGCGTTTTCCATACCCGATGCCCTATAATGGTAGACGAATGCAAAGACGACGTACCCGAACTCCGCGAAGTTAGCTCCAATCACTGGGTCGCGTGCATTCGAGCGCCTGAATACGCGGTCACAGCGGCGTAAATGTACACGGAGAGAAATTCATGCTCCAAGCATTCGCAACAGAAAAGACAGGCTCTCCACAATGCGCCGCGGCTAGCTGGCGGCCTCGATCTACCTCATCGAACACAAGAGTAAATTCACCCGCCAGCCTTCAGAGCGTGAGTCATACCCAGGAAACTTGATGCCCGGTGTCCCAGTCACATCGGTCGCTTTCGCTGATACCTTGCCAGAAGACGGAGAATGACCGTCCAGATGCAGAGAGGAGGATACACATGAGCGTCACCAACCATTCGGAATTGCGCACCGTCTACAAACCACCTGCCCCTCGAGCTGCGCAGAAGGTCCTAGACCATCTGGACGTCCACTTCCAGAATTTCATAGCCCTTTCGCCTCTTTGCATCCTGAGCTCCGCCGGCGCCGGCGGACAAGCAGACGCATCCCTCGAGGCGACCCCCCGGGGTTCGTGCAGATTATCGACGACAAGACCCTCATGCTTCCGGATAGACCGGGTAACAACCAGGTCGACTCGTTGCAGAACATCGTGGAAAACCCCGGGGTGGGTTTGCTCTTCTTCGTGCCGGGGATGAACGAGACGCTTCGCGTGAAAGGCAAGGCGGAAATCGTAACGGACGAGGCCACCCTGGAGCCGATGAAGATACGGAACAAAGCCCCGCTTTCTGGCCTGCGGGTCACGGTAGAAGAAGCGTTCCTCCACTGTGGCAGGGCCCTGATCCGATCACGGGTATGGGACCCCGAAGTGCAAATCGACCGTTCGGCCTACCCTACCTATGGACAGGTACTGGCTGACCAGATATCGGGCGCGGACGCCAAAGAAATTGACGACTCCGAGGACGAAGCGAACCGGGAACGTCTCTAGTGGTGGCCAAGCCGTCTTACTCTCGAACGCTCGGGCACAGGCGCCTCTTCCAATCCAGATACGAGCATCCAGAACATAGCATGAACCCAACCGAGTTTGCCATCAAGTGGACAACGGTCAATCTCCGAGAGCGAGCCGGCTCTCAAGAGCACTTTCTGGACGTGTGTCGAATGCTCGGTGTCCAAACACCCGCCGAGGCCGATCCCGAGGGCGAGTGGTTCACGTTCGAGAAAGGACTCGACAAATCCACCGGAGGAAGGGGCTTCGCCGACGTCTGGCGAAAAGACCATTTCGCATGGGAGTACAAGGGGCTAACCAAAGACCTGTCAGCCGCATATCAGCAACTGCAGCTATATCGGGAAGCCCTTGGCAACCCTCCCCTGCTGGTCGTATGCGATCTGGATAAGTTCCAAATCCACACCAACTTCAACAACACCGTCAAGCGCATCTACGAATTCGACAACGCCGACCTTGCAGTCAATAGAGCGACCGGGGATTCGGACCTTACTCCGATTCAGATACTCTCTGCGCTGTTCACCGACCCCCAGAAACTAAACCCAGGCAAGCTCCAGTCGAAGCTTACCGAAGAAGCGGCCGACCTGCTCCGCGTTCTCGCGGACGATATGCGAGAATGGAAGATTGGCGAACAAGACATCGCCCGCTTCATCATGCGGATGATCTTCTGCTTCTTCGCAAGCGACGTCGGACTCCTGCCCAAGGTGGCGCTCGCCGATCTAATCGAGATCAACAAGTCCAAACCGGCTTACTTCAGGATGTACCTGAGCGAGTTGTTCGCTGCAATGAAGGATAGCGGCGGCAAGTTCCTCATGAGAGATGTTCCCCACTTCAACGGGGAACTCTTCGACGACACATCCGTCCCCCCGCTAATCGCGGATCATATCGCCTTGCTGGAACGCCTGAATGACCTAAACTGGTCGGACATCGAGCCGTCGATATTCGGCACTCTGTTCGAACGAATCATCGACAAGCGCAAGCGCAAGCAACTAGGTACGCACTACACCTCCCGCGAGGATATCGAACTCATCGTCGAACCAGTTCTCATGCGCCCGCAGCGGAAAGCATGGGAACGAGAGAAGAGAAAAGCCAAGGCATATACTGACTGGCAACTACAACCGGAAAGCGAACAGAGTTCCTCTCAGGAGAAGCTCCGCGAGATACTCTCTCGATTCATAGATCGACTTGCATCCTGGCGAGTTCTCGACCCCGCATGTGGTTCGGGCAACTTCCTGTACGTGAGCCTAGCGCTGCTCAAAGCGCTCGAGAAGGAAGTAATCGTCTTTGGAGAGCAGCACGGCATCTCTGGACTAACACCAAAAGTCCACCCGCGCCAGCTGTTCGGAATCGAGATCAACGAATACGCAAACGAACTGGCGTCCACAGTCGTGTGGATCGGCTATCTTCAGTGGAAATTCCGCAACGCGCTCAATCTAAAGGACGAGACCCCAATCATCGAACCACTGCAGAATATCGCCCGCATAGACGCCATCGTTGGACGCGGCGAGAACGGCGAGCCGACCGAGCCGGAATGGCAGAAGACAGACGTCATCGTCGGCAACCCGCCCTTCCTCGGGGGCAAGATGCTCCGCAGGGAGTTGGGAGACGACTACGTAGACGCCCTGTTCGAAGTGTGGGGCGACCGCGTCCCCCGCGAAGCAGATCTGTGCTGCTACTGGTTCGAGAAGGCGCGGGCACAGATAGAATCCGGGCAGGCGAAACGAGCCGGACTGTTGGCGACCCAGGGAATTCGTGGCGGCAAGAACCGCACAGTCCTCGACCGAATCACAAAGACAGGCGGCATCTTTTGGGCGCAGTCCGACCGAGAATGGACCCTCGACGGCGCGGCCGTTCGCATTTCGATGGTCGGTTTCGACAACGGCCAAGAGACGAACCGCAATATCGATGGACTAGATGTGTCCACGATCTACGCAAATCTAAGATCAGGCCAAACAGACGTAACGAAGGCGCGCCGACTGAAAGAGAACCTCGGCATCGCCTTCATGGGAGTTACGAAAGGCGGCTCGTTCGATATTGCAGAAGACCACGCGCGGTGTCTCCTGGACTACCCAAATCCCGATGGCAGAGCCAACTCCGATGTAGTGCGCCCATGGATCATCGGAACCGACATAACCGGCCGACCTCGAAACAGATGGATTATTGACTTTTCGCCGGAGATGCCCATCGACGAAGCATCTCTCTATGAAGGCCCATTCGAATACGTGAGGAAGACCGTAAAACCCGAACGGGACGCCTCGAGGACTACTGCAAGCGAGTGGTGGATTCATGAGCGTCCACGAATCGAAATGCGAGCCGCTTTTCATGGACTGGAGCGGTACATTGGAACATCTGCGGTTTCCAAGCACAGATTGTTCGCTTGGATTCCAACCACTACCCTGCCATCCAACGCCGTCATCGTCTTCGCCCGCGACGACTACTACTACTTCGGGATACTTCACTCTCGTATCCACAGACTATGGGCCGTACAAACGGGAACCCAACTGGGATCCGGGCCTCGCTACACCCCCACCTCAACTTTCGAGACCTTCCCTCTCCCCCACCCAACACCCAATCAGGAAACAGACATATCTAGCGTCGCCAAACACTTGAACGAAATCAGATGTGGCTGGGTGAAGCCCCCTATAGACACAGTCAGTTCTCCCGAATTGAGGGATCGTACTCTTAACAACCTCTACAACAACCGACCCTCATGGCTGACGGTCGCGCACGAGAAACTCGACGATGCAGTGTTTGCCGCATACGGATGGCCGCCCAATCTGAGCGACGGCGAGATCGTAGCACGCTTGTTGGAGTTGAACCTCCAGCGCGAGCCGGCGTAATCCCCCTACCCCAGCTCCCCGACGCGCAGGATGCGCGACAATGACAACCGCCGAACGAGTAGTATCAACCCCAGGGTGATGACCGCGAACACCGCAAGCATCACCGCGTAGGTGATGAGCAGCGCGCCCCAGTCGATCACCATCACGAACGGCGGGATAACCTTGCCCCCAAAGTCGTTATGTCCGAGGAACGGCATCACCGTCGCTCCGAGCCTGCTGCCCATCCACGTGCCCAGCGCCAACCCGATGGCTATGATCGCCGTCTGCTCGAGCCACATCATCACAGTCAGCTGACGACCCGAAAGACCAACCGTCCGCATGAGTGCAAACTGCACCTGACGGCTCCGGAACGATGAGTAAGCGTGCACGAGGAAGCCTAGACAGCTGAGTACCAGAACGGACGAGAACGCGATGAACAACAGAGCTCTCCACCCCGCCGCGACAAGCGGGTCCACTCTGGCGTCCCTGGATCGGAAACGGTCCTCACGATCGAGAACAGAAATCGAGTCGAAGCCTTCGACGGACTCCAGTCGATCGAGCAGATCCTGTCGCGCGCCCGCAGTCGTGGACGACGATATCCAGAGCTCGTCCGGCTCGAACGACTGATCCGCGAGCCCGCTCGAAGCAAACGCATCGAGCACGGAAAGATCGGCAATGAGGTACTTCTTCAAGTCCGTCGTGATAGTAGGAAATAGGTCGACGGATCCGACGATTGAAACTGGTATGCGCAAGCGGTCGACGGCTATCTCGAACTCGTCTCCAATCTCGCGGCCATCCTCCTCGAGGAAGGCGCCGCTGGCCAGCACGCGGATGGGAGGAGGTTCATCGCCGACGAAGACGCCCCGCGGAGTATACGGCTCGCCCTTCACCCAAGTGAACACCGCACAACCATCCCCGCAACCGCCGTCAACGACCTCGGAAGAGAAGACCTCAGAAGACGATTGCAACTCATCATTTGCAGAATTTTCCGTTGTCTTGAGCACATCCCATACCTCAACGGAGTCGAACCGGTCGAGCGCAGTCTTGCCGCTGCCGGTCACAGCGTAGACCTCATCGAACATGACCGATCCGGCGTCGAGCGATACGTTGATGTTGGCCTGTTCGACGTACAAGGCAACCAGACGCAACGGTCCGCCCGCAAGAAACCGATCCGTATCCGATTGGGACAACTCGACTCCAAGATCGAGCCATTCGCTCGAACTCAGAAAGCCGAGCTGGTAACTCTCTTCTTGTCCGATGGAGTTCGTCAGCCGGACCGCGACCCGAACGGTGGCGCGGATCCTGTCCGATCGGACTTTGACCCCGATGGACACCGCATCGGATGGAAGTGGAATGCCGGCCGCAGATTGGGCTGCCTCAATGGGACGTATCCGTTCTAGCAGATCAATCAGCGGTTCGTCGGAAAAGTCGTCGCGGAACCACGTCACGCTGTCGAAATTCCCGGCGTTCAAAGCAATCAATTCAAGCGAACCACCCTGCTGTCGAGTCACGTCACGTCCGGGACTCCGAAGGACTGCGCTGGCCGCATCGACACCCGGTATCCGTTCGTAAGCGTCCTCGGCGAGGAAGCGGCCTCCGGATATGAGCGCAGCATCGGACAACTCGGTCGACGACTTCCGAACCCCGGCGACCCGAACGTCGCTGCCCGTAAGATGCAAGATACGCTCTTGGAAACTGCGGTCGAGGGTGGATCCAAAACTAGATGCGAAAATACCCAGCCCTGCCGTGAGCACCAAGAGGAGAGAAAGGCGCGAGTAGTGCGCCGGCTGCCTCGACATCTGCCACATGGTCATGGCGGCTACCGCCGGCATGACCCGCGAAAACAACTTGCTAACCAGGCTCATGCACAACGGAAAGAGACGAAGCAGCACCATCGCGGAGGCGACGAGCACCAACCCAGGAACCGCCAACAGGAGCTCGTCTGCGGTCGCCGCGCCAAACACGTCACGCGCTACGACCGAGCCCTGCTCGGTTAGCTGACGGAACAAGAAGATGGCGACCAAAAGCAGCAGAACGTCAAGATAGTACCGCTGAAAGACAGGCAGCGTAGACGGGCGCGACGACTGCTGGCGGTGCTGAGTGACTGCAAATCTGGAAGCCTGTACCGCGGGAAGCAGAATCGCCACAAAACCCAACGCGCCCCCAAGCGCGCTCAGAGCATACACGGCCGGAGAAATCTCGACCGACAGCAACCCGCCCCCGGTAAGGCCGGAGAAGGCCGGTGTGAGGCCAAGTACGCTAACCGTGAACGCGGCGAGGATAGGCGCGGCGATTACCGCCAACACCGCAATGATCGCTCCTTCCAGGATGAACACCGTGAGCACCTGAGGAGCATCGGAACCGCGGCTGCGGAACAGCGCTACTTCCGAGCGTTGATTCTCCACGACGAACGACGACATAGTGGCGACATAGTAGAGGATCACCAACGCTATGAGGATCAACACGACGAACATAGGCAGCCTGCTGAAGAACAGCCTCTGGTCGTACTCGATCAAGGCGTCGTCGAGGGCGGTAGTGTGCGAGAACGTTTGCAACGCCGCCGCGCCGCGCGAGTTCATGACGCGAATGTTGGCGACAGTCAACGCGGCATTGTCCGCGTTGACGAGGCTCGGATCGGTCTTCAAGAACCATAGATAATTGCTGGTCATGCTTCCAACCGACACGCCCAACGCAGAGAGGAACGACTCCCTCGAGATGAAGAACGGCAGAACCCGTAGATCCGTCACTCCCGTACTCGATTGGAGCACCTCGTTCATGAAATAGACTAACTCGCCGTCGTCTGCCTGCAGCGGGTCGAATACTCCAGAAATGGTAACGACGACATGCGGAATATCGGAGGAGAACGAAGGAACCGCGGCGAATTGGTCTCCCAACTGCGCTCCGAATTCGGCAAGCGCCTGACGGGGAACCAAAGCATCCAACTCCAACACTTGACCCGGGAGCACTGGGTCTACATTCCTCGGCAAGCTTCCCTCGTCGATCCGCATTCGCTGGTCGATATCTTGGATGAATGCGAAGTAGGTGCGGTCATCCCCCTCCCTCGCCTCGTCCGCGTTTTCAGGCGCGCTCATGTAGAAGGTGGGGGTGCGCCCGCCGTGAATACGGTCGCGCAGCATCCACCCAACATGTCGATCCACCAACGGATTGACGACGGATGTTACCTTTGCGTATTCCTCGTCGTTGGTCGGCCCCCTGCTGGCGCGAACGTTGAGGTGCAGGTCTTCTCTCGAACGTTCCGACAACGAATTCTTCAAGGCAAGCTCTCGAAGCGCCTCGAAGTAGATTACCGTCCCAGACAGTATGGCGGACGCCAGCACCACACCGATCACCACATAGGACAGAAGCCGCCAGTGCGCCAACATGCGCTTTGCAACAAGCTGCCATGTCGATAGCATCCCGTATGCGATCCTGTTCAGCCGCTCGTTCATCGTCTCCCTATTCACCGCTTCGCAGCTCCGTCCTGTGAAAACTGCCTATCTCGACGGCGTTCGCCCCCTCTCATCTTACTCTCCAAAGCGAGACACGGCCCGCAGATCCAAGCGGCCGACGCCGCGGTTGAGAATACCCAGCGCGGCGACAGACAACAGCGCCAACGCCGCATAGGTTGGACCCATGATTACCCACTCCGTGGAGAGAATGAACGGCGGCGCAACTGGATATCCAGTCTCGGTAACCGCCAACGGCGAGACGGTCAGACGGCTCATCTGGAAGCCGGCCCACGTGCCCAAACCGATACCGACGGCGACCACGGCGAGATGCTCGAATCCCAATAGCTTGATCAACTGACCTCTCGTAAGTCCTAGTGTTCGCAATGATCCAATCTCGACCGCGCTCCGGCGGGCAAAGAGGAGCAGATACGTGACGTACCCTACGGCCGCCGCGAACACCGCGATGGCCGGCGATAGTATGGTCATCGGCCTCCACCCTGCGGCCACGAACGGATTCAGTTGCAGCCTCTCCAACCGCCCTTGCCCATCACGAACGGACCCGCCCTGCGGACCAAGTATCTCGACCACGGCCTCCCCGACTCTCTCATGGGAACCCGGCTTGAGGTCGTAGTAGAGGTCGAGAGGGCGTATCCTGAGATGATCCAGCAGCACGTTGGAGCGCTCCACGAGGCTATTCAAGTCGGTGATGATGATCCCCCCTCTCTGTGGATCGTGCGTCGGAAAGAAATCCACGACTTCCACGACCTCCATCCGTATCCAACGGTTATCGACCCTTGTGATGATGGTGCTGCCGACGTCCCTGTCCGCGCGAACGATGGACGAGTCTATCACCACCGGCAAGGGGCCGGGTGAGGCGGTCGGATAGAATCCTCGCAACCCCTCCGAGGTCTGTCCACCGAATGAGTAGGCAATCGCCTTCGATCCATTCCGCACCTCCGTTTGCGAGAACACGACGCTCTCGGTCGATGCAGCAGACGTGAGAATCGGCTCCCACTTCAGCTGGTCGCCTTCGAAATCGTCGAGCGTCACCTCCTGATTATCGTAACCGACCGTCGCAATGAGACCGTCGATGTAGAGCGTGCCCGGCGTCACGGGAGAACCAGAAAGTCCAGCCTGATTGTCCGACCCGGGCTCGAACATGTGAATCGACGCAAGAGACCAAGGCGGCTTGATAGTGTCCGGAATATTGCCGACCATGAACTGCCACCCATCAGTTCGCAGCTCGTTCAAGAAGACCGTCTGCAAAGCCCCCTTTGCGTCTTCGATCTGAACGAAGATGTCGAGACCAGGTATGAACGGCTCGGGCTTTACCCACATCCCGATGCCGTTCGCATCATCGGGCACGGGTATTCTCCCGGTTGCCTCCCGCGGCTTGAGCTTGTCCATGAGCTCTGGCAATGAGCTGTCCGAGAAGTCATCACGATACCAAGCGACGTCGGCGAACCCATCCGTATCTACCGCAAGCACCTCGACCGTCGATCCGCCAGTCTGCCCACGCTCGCGGTATCCAAGCACGACACTTTCTACGTCTTCGATCTCCCGCGACTTGCGAAGCACTTCCCCCACACCACCTTCCGCCAGAAGGGACGCCGTAACCCGAAGGTCCGCCCCTTCATCGAAGAGAACACGCTCGACCTGGCTCCGTGCAAGGGTGCCGCCGACCGTCGTCGCCAAAATTCCGAGACCAGTTGAGAGGACCAGCAAGAGGATGAGCCAAGTGTACTGCATTGGATTGCGTGACATATGAAGCAACCCAATCTCCAGCCATACCGGTGTGACTCGACTCAGACTGACGAACATGATGAAGACCAGCTGCGCAGGCGGCACGGCGATGAGTCCCACTATTGGAATGGTCAAGAGGTCGCCAGACACCGGGGGGTTCGAGGCAACGAACCCAGCGATCAGCGCGGCCTGTACGACCAGGCCAAGAGCGCGCAATCTTCTCTTGCGCCACCATCGTTTGGTAAGCAAGAACGCAGCCAGAGCGGCGATGGCGGCCATTGCAGGCAGCAACCAATCAACGGTCTCTCCGCTCCGCCCGCGCCAGTACACCCCTGCGGCGGATATGATCGACGATGACCAGGCCAGCAAGGCAACGATTTGCATCGACTCGCCGCTAACGTATCGAACGATCAGAGGAAAGAAGCGCATGAATACCAACGTAACCGCGACGAGAAAGAGAACCGGCGCGGCAAGCAACGCCTGGTTTACCTGCGTCTCCTCGAAGAGCCCGCTGAATACGAACTGTCCGCGCCTTTGAAGTTCCCAAAAGATGAGACCGCCAAAGACGAGTATTCCCGCGTCGATGTTGTATCGTTGGATGAATGGAATGCCCAGGGGCCGCGAAGTCTGAAGCCTGCGAACGAGCGTCCCGCCCTGAGAACTCATCACGTTGGGTACTACGAATATCGCTAGACAGAGCAGACCAACGACGAATGAGATGATGAACGGCGTCGAGGAAAACCGCACTGGCATCAGATTGCCCTCGTTCATCTCCTCGAAGAACGGCAGAACGCCTGACACAGCCACCATCCCGTATGCCAAGAACGGCGTCACTGCCACAGCCACGGCCACCATCGCCAACCCCTCGGCGGTATATATCCTCGTCAATTGAGTGACGGTAGCCCCGAGAGTCTTCAGGAGGGACGAGTCGTTGGTTCTGCTCTCCGTCAGATACGACACGAGAATCCCAAGGAAGAACAACACCGTTAGCAAGATCACCGTTAGCAGCAAGAGCATCGGTATCCGGGCGAAGAAGTTTCGGAGTCTCCCGGATTCGGTGAGATTCTCTACGAATTCGGTGCTGGATTGGGCCTCCGGGAGCTCGGCTGCGATGGCGTCGGAAAATGCGCCGAACCGATCTCTCGCTTCTGCAGCCGACCACTCCTTGAGGCGATCAGAGTCAATATCGATAGCCCACTGCAGCCGAAGCACTGAGCCTGGGTAGGTCTGCGTAAGCACCTGCGTAAGCGTCTCGTGCCTAACGATGATCGGCAAGGTCGAAAGCGATTCGTCCGAGATGAGGAGGAACGGGGCGTTCTGGCGAGCGGGATTCGAGCTCAACAAGCTGCCGGTGGACTGCCAGTACGCGGACTCCGGATCGTCCTCCTCAATGAAGCCGGTAATGCGAAGCGTGATGACCTCTCGTTGGCCCAGTTCAGGAGAAAAGTGGAACTCGGTTCCGACATCGATCTGCGTCCGGACGCTAACGTCCCGATGGACGATGGCCTCGATGATGGGGCCGCGGGGGCCTTCGATGATCTCAGCGCCAGCCATCCTCCCTTGGACGAACTCTATATGATCCTCGACATTGGTCAATGACACCAAGAACCCGAGTCTGGCAACTATCCCCTGCCCCGTGCTGGTTGGAAGCGGTTCCGCCGGCGTATCCACCAACATCGGAGCCCCTTTGACATACGTCTCCTGTCCAAGGAAGGTCGTCTCTTCGATCAGGTCCGGCAAGACGATACGCATGGCGGTCTCGTCCGTGAACATGACCAGGGGAGGTTCATCCGGTTTCTGCTGCGTCAGAAAAGGAGACGGGCTTTCAATTACCGACGGCGAGAGGGCGCGCCTATCTTGACCCCAAACCCTATCGTCGGGGTCCAACGGATCGAAGATTCCAACGATCGATACAGTAAGTGACGGAGGGCCCGACGGCACTGGCGGAGGGCTCGTTGCTAGGAACTCATCGAGTTCGGTGTCGTCCACGGGCTGTTGAGGATCGCGAGAAACAGCCCTCTGGCTGATGAGCTGCGCGGAAAGAATTACTCCCTGATCTACCTCGAGCCGATAGCGCGCCGCCATTTCGGACGAAACGACGGCCTCGATCAGTGGACCGAAGGCAGAACTGTCAACTATGCCGGTCGCCATTCGACCCTCGACTATCTCAACGTAGTCGTCCAAATTCGACAGATGCTGAACGTAGCCACGCGAAACGAACACGCCATCGCCGCTGCCCTCCGGCAAAGGAATGTTTGGCGTCCCGATAATGGCGACTCGACTCCTGCCGAACCGCTCGTGTCCCCCGTATACGTATGCGACGTGCTGGTCAACCGCTTCGGTGACTACCTTCTCGGCTGTGTCAACCGATCTGCCCGTCGAGACCACCTCCGCGCCGAAAACATCGATCCTCGGATCCTCGATCCGGTCGAGAGCAGCGTTGAAGGAAAGCTGGTCGAGGGATTCCAAGTAGATGGGCGTTCCCGCGCCCACGGTCGTGGCGATCACGATGCCCACGAACACCGTCAACAGCAACTTCCAATCGTCGACGACGCGCCGTACGATTACCCTTGTCAGCGATAGTCGCTTCATGACACAAATGAATATCCGATCCCGACGGCCACTCTGAAACACCCTGCCCGTTTAGGATATCGGAGTGAGACCAGACACTCCCCATTCTTGTAACGTTGTCCCCGCAATGGTGTTAGTCGTCTCACGCAACCGACCACCAGAAAGAATACAGAACTGATACTACTATAATAATATCCCGCAACCCCGCCTATCAACCAACAACGCTACGCTCGTGCACTCGACGAGAGAATCAGGACGAGAACCCAACTCGCATTTGACCAGACCGAACACATGAACTATAACAAACACATACCAACCATGAAGCGCAATCCTCATGCAACCTGCCCTCCGAAACTCGATACCCGCATCATCCCGTCCGGCGCCAGCCCGCGCAACCCTCCCGCGTCACTCCATCTACCCCGCCAATCTCTACTGTGCAGCCATTCCCTCCACGTCCCCGTCATTCCTGCGACGGCGGGAATCTACTGGTCTGTGCCCCTTGCGAATTCATAACGGAGAGGCTCACAAATGAATTCATTCAGATGGACAAGGCGATGGCGTATAATGGTTCGAAGACACTCGGATTGAGGACAGCGCGTGCGGTTCGGAGTAGTTTTTCCACAGCTCGAAATTGGCAACGACCCATTGGTAATCCGCGACTATGCGCAAGCCGCGGAGGAACTCGGATACCACCACCTCTTGGTATACGACCACGTCCTCGGCGCTCATTCGGAGACACACAAGAACCTGAGCGGTCCATACCGTCATACCGACGCTTTCCACGAGCCGTTTGTCCTATTCGGGTATCTCGCCGGGCAAACCCGCACACTGGAACTAACGACCGGTATCCTAATTCTCCCGCAGCGCCAGACGGCTCTCGTCGCAAAGCAAGCCGCAGAAGTAGACGTGCTGTCGAATGGACGGTTGCGATTAGGCATCGGAATCGGATGGAACCACGTCGAGTACGAGTCCCTGGTCGAGGAGTTCTCGAACCGAGGCCGTCGTTCCGAAGAGCAGATCGAAGTCATGCGGGCGCTATGGACGAACGACCGAATTACGTTCGAGGGACGCTGGCACACCATCACGGACGCCGGCATCAACCCATTGCCCGTTCGACGCCCAATTCCAGTGTGGTTCGGCGGATACGACGACCGAGTACTGCGGAGGATCGGCCGGATGGGGGATGGATGGATCATCGCAGGAGCCGGGCATACCCCTACACCACAGATCGCGTCTGCCATCTCCAAAGTGCGAATGTATGCGACGGACGCAGGGCGCAATCCCTCGAACGTAGGATTCGAGAAGGTCGTCAGCTATGCAGATTCGCCTGTAAGCACCCTTGCTGAAGCAGCGGAGAAATGGCAGGCCGTTGGCTTGACCCACCTATCCATCAACACAATGCGGGCGAATCTTTCGAGACCGTCGAACCACATCGAGGCCCTGAGACGGTTCAAAGAAGCTCTACAGGGAGCAGGAAAGTGGAAATAGCATTCCCCGGCGTCCATCGGAGCGCGTCCGCGATCATCGGCTTCGCTCTGTTGTCCGCGCCCCTCGCGTTTCTCACCACCGCCGTCATCGAACACTATGCCGGCGTCTCAATCCTTTCGCCATTCACGGACTGGATATCGAGCCCGACCATGAACCTCGTCTCCCCGATCGTACTTCTCGGCAGCCTGACCGTAGCCCTCTTTCTCAATCTCTACGCGCTGATCCAAATTCACATCCACAAGACAGGCAAGACGTTCGTCGGCATGATAGTATTCTCTCCCGGGATATCGAACATGGCGGTAGCCTTGGTCAGCGCATCGATTCTCGCAGTCCTGCTCGGGTACGCGGTTGTCGAAAACATCGGCCACTCATCAAACGATTCCCGCTCGATACCGAATCCGACGCAGGAAATCGAAATCCACCCATCAGAACTCCCATCCGCAACGCTATGCATCAACTGTTAGTCACTCCCCTCCACGATGCACACATATCGATGGGCGCGCGAATGGTCCCATTCTCCGGATGGGATATGCCGGTGCAATACGGAAGCATCTTGGAAGAAGTAGACGCCGTGCGCAAGGACGTCGGAGTGTTTGACGTATCCCACATGGGGCGCGTCTTCGTCAGAGGCCCGGAAGCAGGCACCTTCATGAGTAGGATATTCAGCGCGGACGCCGAGAAGATCCCCTTGGGGCGCGCCAAATACGGCGTAACTTGCAACGAGGAAGGCGGCATCATCGACGACAACATCCTGTACCGCCTCGAAGACGACATCTACCTACTCATCCCGAATGCGGGAAACCGAGGCGCGGTCGACGATTGGTTGCATAGATGGATGCCGGACGATTCCTCCGTCAAGATCGAGGATGCCTCCGCGCGACTCGCGATGATCGCAATCCAAGGACCCTCTGCAACGAAGACCCTATCGAAACTCGCCGGGGACGATCCTGCGAGAATTCGTCCATTTAGCATCGCGACTATCGACATAGACGGAGAGGAAACGCTTGCGGCGCGCACAGGATACACCGGAGAGGACGGATTCGAGATCATGCCGTCCTCGGAGACGGCCGCTTCCGTTTGGACTTCGTTGATCGAAGCCGGCGCGGCGCCGTGCGGACTCGCAGCCCGCGACCTGCTGCGGCTCGAGGCCGGACTGCTCTTGCACGGCAACGACATGGATACCTCGGTAAATCCGTATGAGGCAGGATTGGATAGGTTCGTCGACCCCGACCGCCGCGGCTACATACCTAGTAAATCCCTGCGAGACATCCGCGATACCGGACCGAACCGGAAGCTCGTCGGATTCGAGATGGTCGGCCGCGGCATCGCCCGACACGGATACGACATACGAGATGAAGAAAAGAAAATCGGAGAAGTAACCAGCGGCAGCATATCGTTCACGCTTGACAAGAATATCGGCTTGGGCTATGTTCCTACTGATTTCTCAGAGCCAGGCACGAAATTGTACATTGACGTTCGAGGACGCAGCGTCGAGGCTGTCGTCTGCTCCCTACCTTTCTACTCACGGAGACGCCCATGAAGTACCCCGCCGATTTGAAGTACACCAAAGAGCATGAGTGGGTGCGTGCAGAGTCGGGCACGCTCATGGTAGTTGGCATCACCGAGTTCGCCGCCGATGAGCTGGGCGACGTGGTCTTCGTCGAGTTGCCCAACGTGGGCGACGAGGTCACCGCCACCGAGCAGTTTGGCGAGATCGAGTCGGTCAAGGCGGTCAGCGAGCTGTACTCCCCAGTAAGCGGCGCCGTTGTCGAGCGCAACGAGAAACTCGCAGACTCGCCCGAGATGGTCAACGAGTCCGCATACGAAGCCGGTTGGATGATAAAAGTCGAGATAAGCGACAAGTCACAGCTCGATGCACTAATGTCCGCCGACGAGTATGAGAAATTCTTGGAGTCCCGCTAGATCAAGCAGCGAACAGAGCCCGCATCACATCCAAATTACAGGGTTTCGCATCCATACCTACCCATGCAAGACACGACTATCCCGTCCCACTACTCGCCAAACACTGATGCAGACAGGAAAGCGATGCTGGCCGCGATCGGCGTCGATTCATCCGCAGAATTGTTCGCGGATATACCTGAGGAGTTTCGATTCCCAACGCTGAACATCCCAGAGCCGCTTTCAGAGTTCGAGTTGCGGGAGGAAATCGGAGAGCTCGCAGACCTCAACGTCACACCAGGTGACTACGCCTGCTTCCTTGGAGCCGGGGCGTATAGGCATCATGTCCCAGCCATAGTGCGCGCCCTCGCCAACCGCGGGGAGTTCCTGACCTCGTACACGCCCTATCAACCAGAGATTTCTCAGGGAACCCTCCAAGCGCACTACGAGTTCCAAACCCTGATCTGTCAACTGACCGACATGGACGTAGCAAACGCCGGAATGTACGAGGGGGCAACGTCTCTCGCGGAGGCTGCCATGATGGCGGCGCGCATCACCAAGCGCCGCCGAATCGTGATCGCAGACACCGTCTCCCCCAACTATCGATCCGTCGTGCGCACGTACACCCAAGGACACGATCTCGAGATCGACCAGTCCAAAATCGATCACCTAGACTTGCGAGACGACACCGCGTGCGTCATCGTTCAACAACCCGACTTCTTTGGCTATATCCATGATATGGAACCGGTGGCGGCCAGCGCTCACGAAGCCGGCGCCCTGCTGATCGCCGCCGTCGACCTGACGTCGCTTGGCATGTTCGCGCCGCCAGGCGCCTACGGCGCAGACATCGTTACCGCAGAAGCGCAGACATTGGGGACCTCGCCCTCATACGGCGGTCCCTACGTCGGCGTATTGGCCAGCAAGGGAGACAGAGAATTCCTGAGACAGATGCCGGGCCGCATCGTCGGCCAGACGGTAGACACCGACGGACGAACCGGGTACGTGTTGACGCTGCAAACACGTGAACAGCATATTCGACGCGAGCGCGCAACATCCAACATCTGCACATCCGTGGGACTCATCGCCCTGATGTCCGCTATCTACATGGCGGCGCAGGGCAAGAAAGGACTCCGGCATACCGCCGAGCTCTGCTACCACAAGGCCCACTACCTCGCTTCTCTCATAGAAGATATACCGGGCTACTCCCTGCCCATACAAGGCATGTTCTTTCGCGAGTTCGTCGCGCAGTGTCCACGGCCTCCGGCGGAGATCAACGAAAAGCTCCTCGAATACAAGATCATTGGAGGACTCGACGTGAGCGATCAGATAGAGAACGGGTTGCTCCTGTGCTGCACGGACCTCAACACCCGAGGGCAAATCGAGGCATTGGCGAATGCACTGTCCGAGATTGGAGGCGACGCATCTTGATAGAGCCTGGCCGAATGCTCGAAGAACACAACCGCAAATTACTCATGGACCGCAGCGAGCCGGGCCGTGTCGGCGTTAGCTTTACCAAGCTGGATGTGCCAGAGTCCGATCTGCCTGACGATACCTTCCTCCGAAATGAACTCGACATGCCAGAGGTATCGGAAAGCGAGATCGTCCGATACTTTTCGCAGCTGAGCCACTACAACTTCTCCATCGACCACAACTTCTACCCGCTCGGCAGTTGCACCATGAAGTACAACCCAAAGGTGAACGACGAGATGGCGGCGCAACCGGGCATGTCCGAGATTCACCCCTGCCAGCCGGAGTCCACCGTTCAGGGCGCTCTCAAACTAATCTGGCGCCTCCAAGAGATATTGGCAGAGCTCATGGGCATGGCCGGGGCAAGCGTCTCGCCAAAAGCGGGAGCGGAAAGCGAGTTCGCAGGGATGCTGATGGCGCGTGCGTATCACCTTGCACGCGGGGATACCCAGCGCAAGAAGGTGCTGATCCCCGACAGCGCACACGGCACCAATCCGGCGTCCGCGGTCGTCGCCGGATTCCACGTTGTCTCTCTCCCAACGAACGAAGAAGGCGATACCGACATCAGTGCCCTCCAAGCCGCGGTTGGGGACGACCTGGCAGGCTTCATGCTTACCCAGCCAAGCACGCTCGGCATCTTCGATACGAACCTGCCTGAGGTGATACAGATTGTACGCCGCGCAGGCGGGATCATGTACGGCGACGGAGCAAACCTCAATGCGCTGCTCGGCAAGGTGAAGCTCGGAGAGTTAGGCTTCGACATCGTCCATTCCAACCTACACAAGACATTCACGCAACCGCACGGCGGAGGCGGACCAGGCGCAGGAGCCGTCATGGTTAGCGAACGGCTGCTCCCCTTCCTGCCGGAGCCGCTCGTCGCGCGCACCGAAAGCCGCGGCGACGAGCGGTTCACGCTCGTATCCCCCCCGCAGTCCATCGGCAGGCTCGGACCATTCCAGGGCAACTATGGCGCGCTCGTGCGGGCGTATTCGTACATCCGCACCCTCGGAGGCGCGGGCATTTCCAACGTTAGCGAAGATGCCGTCATCAACGCAAACTACATTCTGAGCCAGCTGCGCGGAGTCTACGACCTGCCGCAAGACCGCCATTGCAAACACGAGGTCGTCTTCTCCGCAAAGAACCTCAAGGACCGATACGGGGTCTCGGCCAAGGACGTTTGCAAACGTCTGATCGACTACGGAATACACCCCCCAACGATGTACTTCCCATTGCCAGACGTGGTCGAGGAGTCGCTCCTCATCGAGCCGACGGAGACCGAAAGCAAGGAAACGATCGACCAGTTCATCGAGGTCATGAAGCTGATCGCCAGGGAAGCCGAGGAAGATCCGGATCTCCTGCGGGATGCTCCACATAACACCCCAAACACCCGCCTCGACGAGGCGCTGGCGGCCCGCAGGCCGGTATTGCGCTGGAGTCGAAATTGCTAAGCACCGCCCTAGTGCGCCCTCAACGTGGCCCCGCCGTCCACGAGAATTATCTGCCCCCGTATCATATGGGCCCCAGGAGAACAGAGAAACGCCACCGCGGCCGCGATGTCCTCGGCTGTGACCATACGGCCAGTGAGCGTCTTCATCCCCTCGGCCAGCATTCGCTCCTTGTCTTCGAAAGCGTCGAGCGCGTCCGTGTCGACGTATCCGCCCGAAACCGCATTCACCGATATACCGCGAGGGGCTAGTTCCACCGCAAGATACCGCGTTATCGCCTCCAACGCGGCTTTGGACGCGCCGACTGAGAAATAGTTTGGCAGCACCTTCCGCGAACCCTCGCTGGTGACATTTACGACGTGCCCGCCCCGTGTCATCAGGCGCGCGGCCTCGATTGAACACAGCCAAGCCGCCTTGGCATTCACCCCCATCGTCCAATCCCAATGCTTCTCTCGAAGATCCTCAGCAGGAACATTCACCCCAGACGCCGCATTGTTTACCAGTACGTCGAGCGTACCAAACTCTTCGCGTATCGTTGCGAACAGGCCGCGTATCTTGTCGGAGTCCCCCAGATGCGCACGCACCTTGACGCACCGCACACCCAGGGACTCGATCTCTCGCTGCGTTTGCGCGGCTGCATCGTGGCTGCGGAGGTAATTGAAGGCGACATCCGCGCCGCGCCGCGCAAAATAGAGAGCAATGGACTTGCCAATCCCGCGCGAGCCCCCAGTGACGAGCGCCCTCTTGCCTGTAAAGTCCTCGTTCAAAGCCATGGAGCAGCTAAACAGCCAGACCGCCATCCACGGATACCACTTGGCCCGTGATGTACTTGGATGAGGGGAGGGCAAGGAACGCAACGAGATGAGCAACGTCGTCGAGTTCACCGAAGCGACCCATCGGCGTTCTTTCCTTCCAGTAGTCTTTCATCTCCTCCGTAAGGACGGAGGTAGTCTCGGTCTCGAAGTATCCGGGCGTGACGACGTTGGCGGTAACGTTTCGGGTAGCCACTTCCTTGGCAAGCGCCTTGGTAAAGCCGATCACAGCAGCCTTCGATGCCGTGTAGTTCGTCTGAGTGGGGTTGCCGCGCAGGCCGACGATTGAACCGATCGTGACGATTCGACCCCACCGCCGGGACATCATCTTGCGAATCGCGGCCCGAGTGCAGTAGAAGGTCCCGTGCAAGTTCACATCGATGACTCGGTGCCACGACTCGTCGGACATTCGGATCAAGTGTCTATCGTCGATGATGCCCGCGTTGTTGACGAGAATATCGACGCCTCCCCACTCCTTCTCGACCCGTTGGAACATCTCGCGCACCTGGTCATTATTCGAGACATCGGCGTGCACCGCGAAAGCCTCGACGCCGTAGCCGGTGAGCGCCTCCACGACCTCCGCGGCGGCTCCGGGAGATGAGTTATAGTTGACGGCGACTCTTGCCCCCTTTTCCGCCAACCGTATGGCGGTCTGCCTTCCAATGCCTTTCGACGCCCCGGTAATCAGGGCAGTTTTCCCATCAAGTTCTTTGACCTGCACTACACCTCCATCGCGCCCGCGCTGTTACTCCGTGACGCCCGCTTCCGTACGGACTCTGGAAAGGGCGCCGCTCAATTTTTCGACGAAACCAAGCCGATGCCATGTAGCCGCTTGCTCGATAGCCCGTCTGACCTCCCCTCGCTTCCCTCGTCCGTGACCGACGATGCTCACGCCCCTAACTCCGAGCAGCGGCCCCCCTCCATGGATGTTTACCACATTCGTCCGCTCGTTCAACTCACTTGTCAGAGTTTCCAATTCAGCCTCCGACAACCGCGACCCCAACCGAGAATGAAGAAAGTCGATTGCGGCCCGTCCAATACTTTCGGTGAGTTTCATAACCACGTTGCCCACGAAACCATCTGCAATGGCCACGTCGACGACGCCGTGTACGAGTTGATCGGGCTCGACATTGCCGACGAAGTTCAACCCGCTTCTCGCGAACAGATCGGCCGTCTCTCTCACCTGTCGGTTTCCCTTGCCAAATTCGGCCCCGACGCTTAGTAGGGCGACGCGGGGGTTCTCCACTTCCCAAAACAGGCGCGCCCACATATCCCCCACAACGGCGAAGCTGAGCAGCTGCGACGGGCGGCAATCGACGTTGGTGCCAAGGTCGAGGATGGCAGTGCGAGGAGCGAACCCGATGATCGGCCCTCCAAGAGCCGGACGCTCTATCCCTTCCATCATACCGAGCATGACAGCCGCAGCCGCCATCGCTCCGCCGGTAGACCCCATCGTTACCGCTGCATCCGCCTGGCCCTTGCCCACCAGAGCCGTCGTCACCACAAGTGACGCCTTGGGCTTCTGGCGAAGCGCCAGCGCCGGCTGCTCGGACTCCGTGATGACACATTTGGAAGGCACCGGCATAATCGGAAGGCCTGCAAGGTCGTGCTTGGCCAATTCCGTTCCCACCGCATCCGGATCGCCCACGAGAGCTATCCGGACACCGCCTTGCCCGGCGGCCTCAACCGCGCCTGCGACGATCTCCGCCGGCGCATGGTCTCCGCCCATCGCATCCACCGCTATCCGTACATCGTTACTTGGTTGATCCACTGTCTTCCCCTGTCCGCGCGTCGGCATTGGATACGATCAGCGTCGCATTGCCGCTGATTGCAACTTCATCATTCTGATTGCGAACGCCAACCGCGCACGTAACCCGTGTTCCCAAACTGCCGCTGCGAACGCCCTTGATGTTCCCATACGCTGTCACCGTGTCTCCTGGCCTCACCGGCGTGCGAAAGCGAATCTTGAGGCCGCCAGTCGTCAGCCAATCGCGCGTGAACTCTGACGCCATCAACTCCGATAGCATCGACGCTATCATCATACCATGTGCGATCGTCCCGCCAAACTGGGTGGATCTTGCAAACTCGTCGTCGAGGTGAATCGGATTGAAATCTCCCGCCGCGTTCGCATACGCAGCGATATCGGCCTGTTCGACCGTTCGCGTGATCGCTCGCAACTCGGTACCAACCCGCATCATACTGGCGTCACTATCGTGCTCTTTGCAGTCATGACTAAGCTCTGGTCCGCCCCGCGGACGTCCATGACGACCGCAATAAACCGCAAAGCGCCCCTGACGGCGTTCTGGGCGACTGAAGCGGTGCAACTCAGAGTCTCGCCAACCGACACCTCTCCGAGGAAACTCATCTCCTGGGCGGTATGCAACGTTCCGCGCGGTATTCCCAGATCATCCAACACGCCGCGCAGACTGAATGCCGCCACCGCCATCGGAGGAACTATCGAGGATGAATCTGACGGATCGAACACCCCTGATTCGTCCCGAACGGCGGCCACGTACCGCTCCACGCTATCACTGCAGAGAAGTATCTTCCGGTCGGATATGGTATCGCCAACTGCAAGGGCCGCGTAGTCAATCTGCATCTGCACGCTCCCAATGTTCGGTTCGATTCGCTGATTATAAGGGAGATTCCCAAACTACGCAATTCACAGAACGGTCTCGAACTAGTGAATCCGAGAGGATAGACGTATAATCTATTGGATAATCCCGCAACACGAGCGCAGAATATGAAAACGTTGCAAGAAGCCATCGACGACGTCCCAGGCGTGGTGGGAGTGGCCGCGCGGCACCTCATCACTGAAAGAACGATCGAGCACAACCCAAATGGTGTATTCTTCACCGCAAGCACGTTCAAGGTTCCGATACTCGCGGAGATGTATAGGCAAGTCGACGCGGGCATCCTAGACCTCGCGCAGCGCGTTGAACTGACCGACGACCTGCGGGTGCCGGGCTCAGGCGTGTTGCGGGAGCTCGGCAGCGGGCTAAACCCAACCCTGCACGACCTCGCAATGCTGATGATCATAGTGAGTGACAACCTCGCCACTGATATCCTCTATGACATCGTTGGGGAGAACAACATCAACAAGACGATGGCCGAACTCGGCTTGACCAGCACGAAGCTGCGAATGTCTTGCCGGGAGTTGTTGTTTAGTCTGGCAGGAGTTCCCGTGAGCAGGTCTCTGGAGGATTTTTGGGAGGTTTCGGACCGGGTCGAGCAAGGCTACCGCGGTCTAACGCACGACTGCGATGCGCTAGACGAGGATAAGTCAGACGTATCGTCTCCAAGCGACATGGCGCGGCTATTGGAATTCGTCCACGACGGCGCCTTCCTTTCGGACGAGTCCAGAGAAGGAATGCTCCACATCTTGAAACGCCAGAAGCTCCAAAGCATCATTCCATATTACTTGCCGAAAGACGTTGCGGCCGCTCACAAGACAGGTGGAGTCTACAGCGTCCGATGCGACGTGGGCATCGTGTGGAGTCCAAACGGGCCATACGCCGTCGCCATCATGGCCAAGCAAATCACGGACAGCACAGACCTCGATCCCAAGCTGGCGCGAATCTCCCAGGTCGTATACGAGGACATCTCCAACTAACCTGCCGCTTGACACGCGCCGATGATCGAGCTCGACCGCGTAGGTTTCGGAGTACGCGCGAGATGGCTGGCAGAGAATTTCGAGGACAGGAACTGGGTCAGAGTCACGATCCCTATCTCGTCCGCGACTCCCGCTTCACCCGATATTACCATACCATCCTTTGCGAACTCCCGCCGGACGTAGCCAAGTCCGACGTATGCGCCGCCCCCCGGGACGCGCGCAACAGACGTGACGACGCCAACTTGCTTACCTTGGCATATCAAGCCAGCGCCCGACGAAACTCCCTCACCGTCCCAGCGAAGACCAACGAGGCGCTTCTGAACCTTCTTGTACGTGTGAAGCCGCGCGATGACTTCTTGACCGACGTAGCACCCTTTGGAAAAGCTGATGTAGCGAACGAGGTTGGCCTCGTGAGGATTGTAGTCCTCAGTCAACTCCTTGCCGAACACAGGGACGCCCTGCTCGATGCGAACGACCTCGACCGCATCCAAGCCGACGGGAACCGCTCCAGCATCCAGAAGGCGCGTGGAGAGCCGGCTTGCATCTTCCGCATCCGTCACCAAATCGAACGATGCAACTCCGAGGAAGTCGGTGCGGTAGACCGCAACCGACGCACCGTCAATCGTCGCGGGGCGCCACTCGAAGGACATCAACGACGATGCAGCTCCGTTCGTGAACCCGTCCAAGATACGGGGAGACTCTGGTCCGACTATCGAAAGCGCAACGGTAACGTCGGTAACATCTCGGACGGTTACATCCTCCACGAACGTATAGAACTCGATCCACTCGGCGACCCGTTGCTGATTGGATGCGGAAGTGGTCACGATGAGATGGTCACGGTCACGATAGACGTGCAGGAGATCGATGACGCGCCCCTTGTTCGTCGTAAGAACGGTGGGCGCTCCACTCCCTGTCTCGATAGCCGCAAGCTGGTTCGTCGACAATCGGTCGAGCAGGTCCAAGGCGTCTCCCCCGGCGACGGCCAGACGGCCAACTCCCGAACGGTCGACTAGGCCAACGCCGGAGTTCAGGACGCGGTATTCATCTTCGTGCGTTGAATAGGCATTTGGGATGGTTCGGGTGCTGGGAGGGGCGAACGACTGCATGAACTGAGGATAGTCCGAATAGAACGCGGAGTCAACCGAATCGTCTCGATTCTCTCATGGTAACCGCCCTCGTGCGGCTAGGCGAAGGGTGTGAGTTTCATACATCGGCGCTGTGCCGTGAACCGGGCAGCCGCCGTGCGTCGAGTCACTGCATACTATCAGGAGTGTATATCTCGACCGAGCCGAGGATGATGCGGTTGCGCGCTTCCCCGCCAATGGCGATAACTCTGCCGTCTGGAAGAAGCGTAGCCGTGTGGTCCTTGCGAGAATCGAACATCTTCCCGGCGTAGAGCCAGCCGCCGGTAGAGCCGTCGAATATCCATCCCTTCGTGGTGCCTGTACCTCCGAGCATGAGGATACCGCCGTCTGGCAGCCGGGTCATAGTCGGGCTGATGCGGGTCTCTGGGAGCCGGTCGACATAGATCCACTCGTTCGAGCCCAAGATGTGAAGCAACGCAGTGTTCACCGGCCCCTGAGATCCGAATCCTCCCGCGACCAAGATACTCCCATCGGGCAAAACGCCCACCGCTGCATCTCGCAGACGCTGGTCGAGGTTTGGCAGGAGTGACCACTCCCCGGTGGTGAAATCATATACTTCTACAGTGGGGCCGGACCCGCCCGCCACCATGAGCCGCCCATCAGGCAGGATCTCCATCGAGTGGCCGGAACGTCCATCGACCATCCGCGAAACCTCGACCCACGCATCGGCGGCGGGGTCGTACCGCTCGGCCGCGGCAACCTTTCCATCTCTGTTCTCGCCGCCGACTACCAGAACCGACCCATCGTCCAAGGCAGTGATAGTATGAGCCCACCTGGGAGAGGTCATGTCCGCCGCTCTCGTCCAAGTGTCGGCGGCGGGGTCGTATATCTCCACGGAGGAAATGAAGTCAATCGACCGAGACCCCTCTTCGTCAATCGAGAGGTTGCGTCCGCCCGCCGCCAAGACGCGCCCGTCTCCAAGGAGCGCAGCCACGTGTCCACCCCGAGGGTCGTTCATGTCCGCCACAGTGCGGGACTTCCCGGTCGCTGGATCATATATCTCCACGGAGGAAATGAAGTCTACGAGAGAACCGGCGTCATCCTCGTCTCCTCTCGCCCTGCCTCCTGCAATGAGCAACGTCCCATCGTCAAGAAGCGTGGAAGTATGTCCCGCCCGCGGCTGGGCGAGGGGGTCGGCCCTCTCCCAAGATCCAAGGAACGGGGCAGACAACCACGTCCCTGCATCCGCATTGTAGAACTCAACGGAGTCATACGGCCCCGTTCTCGTCGCGCCTCCGATAACCATCAAGCGCCCATCGTTCAACAAGACCGCGCGATGCGAAACGCGGGAGGCGTCCATATTGCCCGCGGGCGCAAACAGGTTCGCCGCCGGATCGAATACCTCCGCGGTATCTTCGTCAATCCCCTGCTCGGTGCCGCCGCCGGCGATCAGTACTCGACCATCGGACAAGAGGGTCGCGGTGTGGTCTTGACGAGGCACGCCGGGATCCGGCAGTACTTCCCAAGCGTTGGTCTCCGGATCGTAGACCTCCGCGCTGGCGAACTCCTCTCCACCATAGGCCAGGACTCGACCATCTTCGAGCAAGGTAAGAGTAAGCGCGATACGGCCCGAGTTCAGTTCTCCTCCAGACGACCACTCTCCAGCCGCCGGATCGTATATCTCCGCCTGTTGGACGGGAACGAACGCGCCGTCTCCACCCCCCGCAACGAGAATCCGCCCATCCTGGAGCCGAACCGACTCATGGGAGCCGCGGTGGAACTGAAGACTTGCGACCTCCGACCAATTCTCGGTCTCGGGATCGTATATCTCGACGGTGTTCAATGCTCCGCCGCTCAAGCCCATCCCGCCTGTCACCAGAACTCTGCCATCGTCCAACAGTATCGCGTCGTGAAGTCCGCGGTTGTCGATCATCCGACGAACTTGAACCCAAGTATCGGCTTCGGGGTCGTATATCTCCGCGGAGTTGAGGTTCTCCGTCTCGCCAGAACCGCCCATCACGAGGATTCGCCCGTCTTCGAGCTGCACAGCCGGTATGAATGCCCGAGACGTCAACATCTTCGCCTTGGTCGTCCAAGTGTCCGTGGCAGGATCGTATTCTTCGACCAGCGGGAAAGGGCCATACGGTCCGATCCCCCCAATGACCAACACCCTGCCGTTGTCCATCTTGACGACACCGAACGCCTGGCGGGGGTCGTTCATATTGCGCTTGCTGGTCTTGGCGAGCGGCGCCGGGCGGCTGGAATCACCGGTAGACCGTCCACCTGACGCCGTTGCGCCCCGATCGGATGATGCCCCATCGAGCCTCGTTGCAGGCGTCGGGGTAGGCTCCGGAGACGTAGAGCTGCCGCCGCAGGAAATCCAAACGGCCGCCGAGGCAACCGCTAGAGAGAGCGAAACACGTTTGAGGTTCATGGAAGCGTCCATCGACCCGAAACTACCGATAGTCTTGGAACCCGCCGGAATACTCGGCGCCCAAAGGAATCCAAGGAACCGAGTGTATGGGTATATTCTCGCACTTTCATAACGGAAGTCGTCAGAGATTGGTTAGGGAGGAGCAAAGGGAAGCATCCCAACGAATCATACCGATTATAGCACTATCCGTCGCACGCGGTCAATTCGCGCCGTCACCCTCCGTCCAGCGTGCGGCATACTCTCGCCCAACATCACTTGCGCCTACCGAACGACGCCGCGCATCGCGCAGATTCACACTTCTACCCCATTTCTGATAGAATCCCCTCTGCACCACTCGTCTGCCGAGACAAGACACATGACAGCATCCACAACCGGCATGAGACCGCAGACCAACCCGGCGCGCGCAAGCCGTCGACGTCGGACCGCCGCGGGATTGTCATCTTCGGGAGTATGACCAATGCGCTGTCCTCTCACTCCTACCAAGGCGATCTGCGAATCGATCTGTATAGGGCGCATGGCTTCCGTGTACGCGATTGTGTGCATCGTTTCCGCCGCCTTCCTGACGGCCTGTTTCGACACGTCCACTCCCACTCCGACGGTCACGCCTCCGGCAACCAGTACGGCTACCGCCGCACCCACCAATACCCTCACGCCGACTCCGACCCTCACTCCGACTCCCACGCCGACAAGCACCAACACGCCCACGCCGACAAGTACTCCTACTCCCAGAACCACTGACACATCCACTCCTACACCGACCCAGACGCCTACTCCCACTCCGACAAGTACTCCTACCCCCAGACCCACTAACACATCCACTCCTACACCGACCCAGACACCTACTCCCACTCCGACCTACACACCGACGCCCACGCCAACATATACACCGACGCCCACGCCGACCTACACCCCGACGCCTACACCAACATACACACCGACTCCCACGCCAACATACACACCGACTCCCACGCCGACTCCGACGCCTCGTCCCATCGTGTTGGATTTCTCTGCTCAGTCACCAACACAGATACTCGTGACGTGGAAGCTGAACCTCGACGATGCGACCGGGCTCTCGCTGCATAGAGGCGATGAGTTGGCTGAGACGTTCGGCCCCAACGCGATTGCTTATCAGGACACCGGACTCGACCCGAATACTCCCTATAGGTACAGGCTTGTCGTTGGACAAAGCAACGGGCGGAGCGTCGCCGCGGAGGGAGTGGTTGCGACGCTGGCGCATCCGCCCCGGTTTACCGAGCAAACGCGCACACACTGGGGCGGCTTCCAGGTGCCCATAATCGACGAGCTCAATCCCGACTACACGGAATATCAGGTCGCTGTCAAGCGAGATGGACGCCCCGTAGAGGTTTCCGAGTGGGGCGAAAGCAGGTGCAGAACGTTCGACGGACTCGAACCCGATACGTGGTACGACATCTCTATCGAGGCAAGAAACCTGGATGGCGCGTCAACCTCCGCAACCAAACGCGCGGGTGAGGATAAAGACATAGTCCAGAGCTACAGGACTAGGATGCTGCCGGCCAGCGACGACCCATGGGTCAAAGCAAGAGTTCACGAGATTAGCCAGATCTACGGGCTTACCGATGCGGCCAAGGAGTGGATAGACAACGACATCCACATCGAATGGAGACGCGAGGAATATGGATGGTTCGGCTACATCGTCAGCGGATACATAGGAATTGGCCACAGCGAGCCGTACGGTATCATGCACGAGGTGATGCACGCGTTTTGGCCGCATTGGACAGGATTCTCCGAACCATGCGACAAGATGAACGTCTACACCTTTAGACGGGACGTGGCGCAATTCCTCATCGACTTCCGAGAGCGCGACGAGTCTGGTCTCCCAAACGAATGGGAGCCGTGGCGTCCGTACTACGAATGGCTGGTAGAGTTCGTCGAAGCAAATACCCCAGACGGAGAAAACGCCTGGGAGATCCTGGAGCGGCGCGAGTTCCACAAGTTGGGTGGACTATACCACATCATGGAAACCAACCTACCCCACCACGCAGACCGGAAGATGTCTCTGATTCCTCCTCCACTTCGGAAGTATCTACAGGGCTTCATCGAGGATGGAGAAAGCGCAACTTGGGAAGAACATCTTGATTGGCTGGCCCATCTTGCGCCTGAGGATCGGCGTCTGTGGAGGCAGACATGGCGGTCTGGGCCGCGGGCGATACCTACCGACACTCCTGTCAGAACACGAATACCAGAACCGATCCGGATCGTCATATGGGCTGCCGACCGGCAGAGGCTCGTCGACTTCATCAACAACTTGGAAAACGTACCATCACGGGAACATTACGATGCGTCCGGCGAGTTCCGGAGTATCTACCACAATCACTATCTTCCCTTGATACCGCTCTACCTGTCCGAGATGGATTCTTCGGTAGGTATAACATTGGATACGGCCAACCTCGACGCCCTCGTAGATGTGTTGGAGTCCATGTGGAGCCTCCAAAGAGACGGGGGGAAACTCATAGAGATAATCTCCAACGCCGAGGATATTCAAGAGACACAGCGCACGGCTCTTCTCTGGGCAGCTAGAGAACCTGAAACGTTGGAGTCAATCAGCAGTGGTGACGGCCATACTTGCGCACTTACCTCAGACGGTATGCCGGTGTGTTGGGGCCGCGATTTATACGGACGAGCGTCGCCGCCAAAGGACGAGGTGTTTCAATCAATCAGCAGCGGGGGGTACCATACCTGCGCGCTCCGACCGGACGGCACGCCCGTGTGTTGGGGCGGAAACGAGAAGGAGCAATCGTCTCCACCTGCAGGCGAAGTGTTCAAGTCAATCAGTAGCGGGGGGCTACATACTTGTGCTCTCCGACTAGATGGCACGCCCGTATGCTGGGGCAACAACGAGTACAGCCAAGCATCGCCACCAAACAAGATATTCACATCAATCAGCAGCGGGGGGTACCATACCTGCGCGCTCCGACCAGACGGCACACCCATATGCTGGGGCAGTAACACGCACGGCCAAGCGTTTCCAGAGGAGGACGAGGTATTCACGTCAATCAGCAGCGGCTGGATCTACACATGTGCTCTCCGACCGGACGGCACACCCATATGCTGGGGCAGTAACGCTCACGGCCAAGCATCGCCACCACCAAACAATGTATTCATATCAATCAGCAGCAGCGATATCTATACATGCGGGTTGAGCGAGGATGGGACTGTACTGTGCTGGGGCGGTAAGTCCTTCGGTCCCTTCAGGCCAATTGAGGCGGCAAGGTGACTCTCCTTCTCACTTCCATAGTAACCCGTCGCACTTCTGATAGAATCCCCCTACACTACTCGCTTGCCGAGACGAGACACATGACAGCATTCACAATCGGCATGAGACCGCAGACCAATCCCGCGCTCGCAAGCCGTGGGCGTCGGATCGCGGCGGCGGCGCTCATGCTCGGCTTGCTTGGCGCGCTGGCGTGCGGAACGACAGAGACCACGCAATCGACGGAGACGGGAGGGGAAGCCGCGGCAGGATCGGACACCCAGACCGCCGCTGAAGCATCCGCTGTCCCAGACACTCCCGCGCCTTCTACTCCTCTATTCGAGGACGTGACCGACGGGGCGGGCATTCGCTTCAGCAACCGAGAAATGCCCGGCAGGATGATGCCCATCGGCGCGGGTGTGGTAGTATTCGACTTCGACGGTGATGGACTCGACGACATCTACTTCTCGAACACGAACGGACCGAACCATCTGTATCGCAACCAAGGCGATGGCGCGTTCACCGAGGTAGGAGCGAGAGCCGGCGTCGACGATCCGGACGGAGAGGGCAACGGCGGATGCGCCGGCGACTACGACAACGACGGCGATGCCGACCTCTTCGTGACGAACTTCGGGCCCAGCCGCCTCTTCGAGAACCAAGGCGGCGGTGAGTTCGACGACGTGACGACCGCGGCAGGAGTGGACGACGGAGAAAAGGTCTTTCGCTCGACGGGATGCGCTTGGGGAGATTACGACGGCGATGGATACCTCGACCTGGTCGTCACTCGGCACCTGAACGAGTTCAACCCCGACCTGCTCATGATGAAGGACTTCTATTCGTCGGTCGGAGGAATGGCGCTGTTCCACAACGTCCGCGGTGAACGATTCGATGACGTGACATCCCTGCTCGGCGATACGTCCGCCCCTCGAGAAGGGCTGGACGTGCAGCTCGGCAACGTCTGGGGCGCAGGGTTCCAACCCGCGTGGCTGGACTACGACGAGGACAGAGATGTCGACCTGATCGTCATCAACGACTTCGGCGCAGACATCCAACCCAACGTGCTTTGGCGCAACGATGGACCGTCCGAACGCGGCTGGCAATTCACCGATGTATCGGTAGAAAGCGGGATCGACGTTCCAATGTATGGAATGGGCCTGGCCGTCGGCGACCCAAACGGCGACGGACTCGTAGACCTGTTCGTAACCAACATCAGGGATAACGTCTTGTTCGAGCGCATCCCCTCCAGCGTCGAGTATACGGACGCGGCAAAGGAGGCGAACGTGAGGGTCGGCAAGATCGGCAATCAGGTGCGGGTGGCCTGGGGCGCCATGTTCTTCGACTACGACAACGACGGAGATGAAGATCTGTACGTCGTCAGCGGCTACCTCGGAGGCGATCCGGACGTCATCCCGCCCAATCCAGTCGAGCAGCCGAACGCGCTGCTGCGCAACCGGGGCGGCGGAACGTTCGAGGACGTGTCCGAATGGTCAGGCGCGGACGACCCTGGCATCGGACGAGGCGGCGCATATCTCGATTACGACGGCGACGGATGCCTCGATGTGGTGGTGAACAACTTCGGACAGCCGGCAAGGCTGTTCAGAAATACTTGTGCAGACGGAAACCACTGGCTGCGGGTGCGCCTGCGGGGACTCTCGAGCGGCACAGGCGGACTCGGAGCCAAGATAGAGATAACCGCCGCAGGGAAGACTCAGGTGCGAAAGACTATGAGCGGATCCACTTTCATGGGGCAAAACATGCTCGACTCGCACTTCGGAATTGGAAACGCGACGGCGGTCGACTCCATGACGGTATACTGGCCGAGCGGACAGACCCAGACGATAACGAACGTGCGCGCAGACCAGATTGTCACCATCACCGAACCGCAATAGAAGCGGATCATACGCACAAGGAAATGACGGACGAACGCAAGGACTTTCTTGAGCTGCCGGGCGCGCGAATCGTCCATGAACGATCCCCGGCGTACACGACGCGTTCGCCTGCATGGAGGAATTGACATGACGAACCAAACGCTTCCCAAGATCGGTTCGACCAAGCGAGTGTTCATCGACTACTCCCTCGTCGAGCCGGGATATGGCGTCTCATGGGGGGATGCGCTTCAAGCGAGCTGGGAGATGCCGCACGGAATCGCCATCGCCGCGCACAGGCCGCGCATAGACGCAGAGCCAATAGTGGGTCTCGAAAAACCATGGGAGACGGCCTTCACCTTGCACACGACGATGTTCGAGGACGAGGGGGTCTATCGGCTCTACTACACCGTATACGGTGGGCAGCGCGAAACGTCCTACGAGGAGCCAACCAGCTACATGCTGTTGTACGCGGAGTCCACCGACGGCCAAACGTGGAACAAACCGAGAATCGGCACGGTCGATCTGGAAGGGTCAAGAGACAACAACCTCGTGTACGCCTTGAACGTATCGATGAACCGGCGGCCAGTTCCTACCGCAACCGTCTTCAAAGATCCAAACGGAACGCCCGGCGAGCGCTACAAGCTGATTCACCGCGGCGTCCAGCCGGATGGAAACTCCTGTGTCTACGGCGCAACCTCGCCGGACGGCCTGCACTGGACGCCGATCGTAGAGCCGGTGATTCCAAACTACTTCTCCGATACGCAGATCGTCGCCCGATACAGCGAGGAAAAGGGGAAGTACGTCGGCTACTTCAGAGGGTGGACTATCCACGTGCGCGGCCGGATTCACGGACGGCGGTTCATCGCCTACGCGGAGACCGACGATTTCAAGAGATGGCCGAAACCGCAGCGAATCTTCTCGACCGACATGCACGACAACCCAGGCGCGGACATCTATACCAACGCCTACTCGCCCTGGCCCGGCGCAGACGCGCACCTGATGTTCCCCGCCTACTACGAGCGGCAGAAGGACATCACGGAAGTACGAATGCTCGCAAGCCGCGACGGCGTGAACTGGGTAGCGCCAACGCGCGAGCCGATCGTGCCGGTTGGCGACCCTGGCACGTCCGGCGCGCCGGCGCGCGATTGGCAGTCGGGCGCATATGCAGGCCCTGGCGTCACATCTCTGAGTCCGGACGAGTTCTCAATCCCAATCACTCCATCCAGCCGAACTCACAACAACAAGACCAACAGCCCAGAGAACCTCTATCAAGAAGCGCACCCCAGCGTCACGGGCGGATATGTCGGGTACGTCTGCCGCGCCTCGTGGAGGAAGGACGGCTTCACATCCCTGGAGGCAGAAACCGAGGGCGGCTTCACCACGGTCCCCTTCACGTTCGAGGGCGGCAACTTGAAGATCAACGCATGGACTCGGTTTCGCGGCGAAATTCGCGTCGAGGTCGTCGACGCTTCGGAGCAGACGAACACGTTCGCGGGAAATACCGCCCAGGGCCGTTCATTCGACGACTGCGATCCAATCAGCGGACACCGTCTGTTGAGCCACACCGTAACTTGGAACGGCGAAACGGACATCTCCGCGCTATCTGGGCGGCCGGTGAGGCTCCGGTTCCGCATGAAGCGAGCTCGGCTCTATGCAATCTGGTTCGAGTAGCCGCACGACGGGCGCGCCGCTGCGGGCGATGACGCCGTCCGCCCCTTCCTCTGCTTCCGCGAGCAAGCGGGAGAGATGCGTCTTGGCCTGATGAACGTTCACTACTGGCATCGCAGGTTTCTCTGAGAAGGATAGTTCGTCGAGTATATGACTACCCATAGGCGGGGTCTGCAAAGCCGTGTCGGCATGGGACGAGGGATATTCGTCTTGCCACACCCTCTTGATAGGCCGAGCAGATATTTGCTACCATTGGAATGAGAGGAAAGCCTAGACTTGCTTTAGGTTACGCGGGGCTGTAGCTCATCTGGGAGAGCGCTTCAATGGCATTGAAGAGGTAGGGGGTTCGAGTCCCCCCAGCTCCACCATTTCCCGAGCAGGTGATTTGGCTTGTGTTCGCTTCCCATCGTTCTCACCGTTGGCTCCCCGTCATCATCGAGGCTGGCAAGATGTATTCGTTGCTGGCCAAGTTTCACTGAGCATCCGCATCAGTTGATTGGTCGCCACCGACGACGGCCTCACCGAGCGCTATGGGCCAAAGCTGCATCTTGGGAACCATGCCGCATGTCGGGGCAACGCGGCGCCCTTCGCCGGACGTGTTTGGATACGGCGCCGATAGGCGGCGAGTGTATTGCGAGGCATAGGTCGTGACGCTGGAAGAAGTGGTCATAGCGGTCGTCCGCGTCGTCGGCTCGCTGCCGGTGCTATGGTGGCCGTTTGCCGGGGGCATCCTGGCAGTGCTGGTGGACTTCTCCGACTTATTCATGATGAACCTGCTGGACTTGGGCGGAGTGCGCGACTATCAAACCTTCGACAAGTGGGTGGACCAGGTGTATATGGTTACGTTCCTCGTCGTCGCGCTGCGTTGGAAGGGCGTCCCGCGCACCGTTGCCGTGGCCTTGTTCGCGTACCGGATCGTGGGAGTCGCCGCGTTCGAGGTCACCGCATGGCGAGGCATCCTCTTGTTCTTTCCGAACGTCTTCGAGTTTTGGTTCTTGTTCGTAGCCGCAGTATCACGGCTCAAGCCGGACTATGACATGACTTGGGCGCGCGCGGCCGTATGGTTGGCGCTTCTGCTCGTGCTCAAGGAGTTCCAGGAGTACGTCCTTCATTGGGGGCGTTGGCTCGACAACTACCGCGCTGTCGACGTAGTGGTCAGTTGGTGGGAGGCTGTAGCGGGATTCTTCTAGTTCCAGCCGAGAACGAGGGGGTGAGAGCCATCGTTCGGTGGTTCTCGAGAATGCCTTGCACGTGCTCGGTCTCCCTGGTTCGATGTGAAAAGCGCCTGGGGCTGAACGGCCTGTACTCTTGAAACGGCTTCTAGTCGAGTCGCACGGGTACGCCTTCCAGCAGTCCGGCATCGTTCATGGCTGCCCACTCGTTCATAAACGTTTCGTTCCAGGTGTCGGTGAGTGGGTGTTCCATCATTTCTTTGAAGATGGGCCAGAAGATGATGATGCCGTCTGCGCCGTCGCGGAGGGCGGCGTATGCGGTTTCGACGCTCCTTACGAGCGCAGCGGTGATGTAGGGTCGGTTTTCCCATCCTGCGAACATTTGCACGCACTCGCGGACGAGCTGGGTTGGGTCTCCTCCCATCTGCTTGACGGGCTCGCAGAATGGCAGGATGTGGGTCGCTCCCGCCTGGGCAACTGCGGCGGCCTGCGGCAGGGAGAAGACGGTCGTGCAGTATGTCTCTATTCCCTCTCCAGCCAGGGCACGGAAGGCGCCGAGTCCGTAGGCGGTACAGGGTATCTTGATGATGACCTGGTCGGACATCCGGGTGAAGAAGTGGCTGACGTCCAGTAGTTCTTCGGTGGAGTGTCCGTCGACTTCAACGACGACTGGCTTGTCGGTGATGTCTAGGTATCGCTGGACGACGTCTCGAATCTGGCCGTATTTCTTCACCATATCGTTGAGTACGACGGTGTTTGTAACGATGCCTGCCGCGCCGCGGTCCATCCATGGCTTGAGGTCCTCGGGGTCGCCGGCGAGCCAGATAGCCGGGCCTCTGCCTCTGCGGCGCGCCTCCATTACTGGTCCGGTCACGATTGGCTCTACGCCGTTCGCTCTGCTCTTGGTGTTCGTGGTCATGGTATGCCTCCGGCGTGCGGTCTTGAGTCGGTATGCGTTTTCGATCGTTCCTTATCAGTATGGCACATTCACGGCGGTTTAGCCAATACGCCCTGCACGCCAAGACGGAGATGCGGCGCTGGGGGCGTCAGCGTCGCTGTACGCGTCCTCGGAGGGCGAGGAGCGCGAGCGTTAGGCTGACTGCGGCTACTGCTGCGATGGAGATGAAACCGAGGAACAACGCATCAATGTCCCATCCTTCCGAGACGAGCGAACGGAGCGCTTCCAGCAAGTAGGTCACTGGGTTGTACGTTGCGACGGTCGACATCCAGCCTGTGAGAGACTCTTTGGGCAGGAAGGTGGTTGTGAGGAAGAGGAAGGGGAAGAAGACGAGCCAGCTGGTGTTTACGGCGGTTGGGTTGCCGGTCTTCAGGGCTATCGCGTAGAGGAATCCGGCGAATGCGAGGCTCCACGCGCCGGCGATGAGGATGAAGGCGAGTATGCCCAGCACCCCGCTTTCGAAGCGGACGCCTACCACGAAGCCCATTATCACCACGGGTATGGACAACGCAACGACCAATGTGAAGTCTGCAACCATCAGCCCCAGCAGGAGGGACAACCTATTGACCGGAGTTAGGGATAGCCTGTCGAAGTAGCCGCCCTGAATGTCGAACACCAGAGTGATCGCGCGGGAGATTCCCGTTACGGCGAATATGATGGCGACGGGGAGTTGGAACGCCTTGTAGTCGAGGCCGGGTATTCTCTCTGCGACGTCTTGGAAGGCTCCGATATTGACCACGAAGAAGAAGACAGGTATTACCAGAGCGGGGAGTAGAAGTTCGATGTCCCGCTTCGTCGATCGCAGCGCGCGGGATGAGACGGCCGCCAGATCGGAGAAGAACACTCCGCGCCGCTTCCGTAGGACGCTGCGTATTTCGGTCGCTTGCACTTGTTCTTCTG
The DNA here is from genome assembly GCA_965242665.1 of Dehalococcoidia bacterium. GTDB lineage: Bacteria > Chloroflexota > Dehalococcoidia > Lucifugimonadales > VXLM01 > VXLM01. The sequence continues at coordinate 154,506 of OZ251484.1, forward strand.
TGGCGTTCATGCTTCTTCCTCCGTCGAGGTTGCGGCGGCGCTGATGCGGCCGCCGGTGGCGTTCAAGAAGACATCGTCCAACGTGGGGGTTCTGAGGGTAATTTCCCCGACATTGACGCCGCTGCGGTCTAAGGACAGGGCGATGTTTCCAACGAGGGCCGCGCCGTTTTCGACGGAGACTACGAGTTCTTGTCCGTGGTCTTCGACCTGCATGACGCCGGCGATGCTGCTCAGCGCGTCGGCTGCGGTCTGCGCGTCCCCATCGATCTGTACGATGATGACGTCGTTTCCGACGGAGCGTTTGAGGTCTCTCGGGGTTCCTTCCACGACTATCTTGCCGTTGTTGATGATTCCAACACGATCTGCGAGCGCGTCCGCTTCCTCAAGGTATTGAGTAGTCAGGAAGATGGTCACTCCAAGATCGCGGTTGACGCGCCGCACTTCGTCCCAGACTCGGGCGCGGCTGATGGGGTCGAGTCCAGTCGTCGGCTCGTCGAGGAACAGCACCTCCGGATTGTGGATGAGAGCCGCGGCTACGTCGAGCCTGCGCTTCATGCCTCCGGAGTAGGTGTTTACGAACCGGTCGATGGCGTCGCCAATGTCGATTAGAGATTCAAGTTCTTTCAGCCGCGCGTCGATCTCGCGCCTCGACATGCCGAAGAGCCATCCTTGCAGCCGGAGTATTTCTCGTCCGGTTTGCTTGTCGTCGAGGGCGGCCTCTTGCAGCGCGGCTCCGACTCGGAGGCGCACTTGCTTCGGTTCGCGCACTACGTCCTTGCCGGCAACCAGTGCCCTTCCGCCGTGCGGCAACAGGAGGGTAATCAGCATCCGGACGACGGTCGTCTTTCCCGCGCCGTTGGGTCCGAGGAAGCCGTATATCTCTCCCGCGCGGACAGACAGGTCGATACCATCTACCGCTCGCACATCGCCGTAGTTGCGTATCAATCCTTCTGTGAGGACCGCGTGTTCGTTCGCCGCGTTCATGCTATGACGACCTCCGTATGAGCATAACGCCGTCACGGATTGGCAACAGGACATGGCGTACCCGCTCGTCGTTCTTTACTCGTTCGTTGAATGCTGCGATGGCGAGGTCTTCGTCTGATTTCGGATCTAGGACGCGCCCGCCCCAAAGAACATTATCGACTGCCATGACTCCGCGGGGGGCTAGGAGGTCGACGGCCTTCTCGTAGTAGGCAGAGTAGTTCGTCTTGTCTGCGTCGATGAAGATTACGTCGAATGTCCAATCTCGCAAGGTTTCGAGTGTCTCCAGGGCCGGGCCCAGCCGCAAGTCGATCTTGCGTCCGTGCGGGCTCTTGTCATAGAACTCCTTGGCGGCCGCGGCGGCCTTCGGGTCTATGTCGCACGTGACGAGGATTCCATCGTCTGGCAAGGCGGCGGCCATCATCTGGGAGCTGAATCCGGTGAACGTGCCGAGTTCCAGTACGTGCTTGGCCTGGCTTGTCCAGACGAGGAATTGGAGGAGCGTGCCCTCTATCGGCCCGCAGATCATCTGATGGATGTTCATGTTGGCGAACGTGTAGTCCGTCAGGTCTGCAAGATGGTCCGGCAGCGGCGTCGTGTGCTCGACGGCGTATCGTTCTATCTCATCGGAAACGAGGGTTAGCATGATGAATTCTCTATCGTCTCGTCGGCTCCTTGCGGGCTTACCGCCGGGAAGGGCGCTTCCAAGAAAGCCGCACTATCCATCATACCGAGTCCGCGCGGTGAGTTCAACGATACTGCCGTGGCGGTTCCGTTTCCTTTCGGGACATGGCAATTTCAGATACCCATCTACCAGTACGGCACGCACCTGGACGCCGTCGGTATGACGACTAGGCGCCAAACTGCTACTTAGTCGACGTATTTCCTCGTTTCCCCCGCACACCGCGCTTGGCGCTTTCCACCGAGTGTCGGTTGAGTGCAGCCTCATATGCCATCGACAAGTCGACCAACTCGTCCGTCGTGTTTACCATCATCTCGCCGGCATCGGCTATCTCCTGTCGATAATCTGCGAGAAGGACACCACGATTGCTCTTCCGTATATTGTGACTAGTACACATTGGCGCACGATTCGTTATATGATTCGATGTTCCCTCCTTTGATTTTGGAGAAATATGGTCGAGGTGGAAGTTTTTCGTCGTCCGCACGATCCTTCCGTCCGGCATCCGATTGGCGAACCCGCAGCACCATGCCATGTATCCTGACAACTCGAGTAGGAACTCCAACATTTCCTTCTCTGGAATGATACTAGACGGAACCTTGAACTTCCGCGGCGACAATGGCTTGGTGCGTATCGCCGGCTCCGGATCTTTGTCCGTCCGCAGCGGCAAGTCCTTGGGGGAGCGAACGGTGATATCTGCATCTGCGATCAGCGGGGGTTCGTCTCCCTGCCGCTCCCCGTTGACCGCGTATCGGAACTTTGCGAACTGGCGGCGCAGGACGGTAAGAGAACGCGGGGATATGTCGCAGGCGATCCACTGTCGCCCGTTGCGTTCTGCGGCGACCGGTACATAGGCGCAGCCCGCAAAGCAGTCGAGCACGATGTCGCCCGGGTTGGTGGCGACCTTGATGATGCGCTCTGCGAGGGCGGCGGGCTTCTGCGTCGGATAGCCGGTGCGCTCGTTTGCGGCAGACCCAATTCGGGGAATGTCGCTCCAAAGATTGTCTATCGGAACCCCTAGATAATCATCTATGTACTTGCGTCGTTCGAGTTTCCCGTCTGGCCGGATGACCACGTTCCCCTTCTGATACTCTTCTTCCAACCGCTCTTTGCTCAGCCTCCATCCGCTTGGATGCGGGTTGCGGAAGCCGCGCCACTCGTAGCACAAATTCGGGCGGGCCCCCATCGAACGGGAAGAGAAGAGAGGGGTGGCCGTATTGTATTTGCGGCCATGTTCATCTATCTTGTCAAACCTGGAGGATGCCTCTTCCTCTGTCAGGTCTCGATACGGACGAACTCTTGTATCGGCCGACTTGCTGTAATAGAGAATCGTATCCGTGTTGGTTCCAAACGACTTGGGCGTATGTTGGCTTCCCTTGCCCACGTCGTTTCTCCTCCATACGATTTCGTTCCGAAAGTTGGCCCGTCCGAACAGGGAGTCCATCACCAGACGGAGGTAGGAGTTGGCCGAGTAGTCGCAGTGGAGGAAGATGCTACCGGTCGGCTTCAACACGCGATGCATCTCTACCAAACGAATGGCCATGTACGTCAAATAGGCTGCAGTGTCTTCCCCGTGTGTATGGCGGGTTGCCTTGATCACGCGGTTTAGTGGTTTGTATTCACTCTTGATCCTGTCCAGCCATTCCTCGTGGACGTCGTCCTCCCACCGCCAGATGTCCTGAAACTTCGCGGCTCCGTTCTCGCAGTCCGGCCACTCGATGCCCGCATCAGCCGCTTCCGCACGATTCCGGATCTCCCAATCCGCCAGGGTCGCCAGTTCCAGATCTCGCTCCTCGTCGGACAGCGGGGGACGGAGGGCTCCGACCCACGTCTGGTTCTTGGCGAACGGCGGATCAATGCAGATAAGATCGATGCTCTCGTTGTCTAGATGTTCGAGTAGGTTGCGGTTGTCCGCAATGAAGAGGGTGCGGTTGAGGGCGGCGGTATTCTTGGTCAAGGTAGCCTACTCCTAGCTTTGGCTGGGTCGCCGGGCTGCGACCCAGCGACCGTGAGACCATCATATCACGTCATGTCTAGAAAGTAGACGGAACAGCCGTGGGCGGGGCGTTGTGAGCGATTGCGTGTTCTCAAGCGGGCGCTGGGGTGATAGAATCGAGTCCGTTCCAGTACGGTGTACGAGAGGCAGCGATGACATCCAAGAAGTCAACGGAGGCCGCGAAGGAGGCGGTTGCGGAGCAGGCTGGCGAGAAGCCGGTGGTTCTCCTCTCAGGCGGCAACCCTCAGATCGCGAAGGCCGATGGGGATGCCCCCGTGCAGGCGTACATCGCGGCCATGCCGGGCTGGAAGGGCGACGTCGGGCGGCGCCTCGACGACCTCATCGTGCGCACGGCGCCCAATGTACGGAAGGCTGTGAGGTGGAACTCGCCCTGGTACGGCATCGAGGGGCAAGGGTGGTTCGCGAGTTATCACGTCTTTACTCGTTACGTAAAGGTGACCTTCCTCTATGGCAGGTCCCTGTGCCCCGTCCCACCGGGATCAGGCAAGGACAAGGACGCGCGCTGGATCGACATCTATGAGGGCGAACTCGATGAGGAGCAGATGGTGAATTGGGTCCGGCAGGCGGCCGCCCTGCCCGGCTGGCACGGGTTCTAGCAACCCATGAAGTTCGGTTCGCGAGCCGGGACTCTCCGGCCTCGAAGGGGCAATGCTCGCAGAACAAGCCCATGGCCAGTCTTGCCTTTGCGGAAGGCAGCGGCCATATAGGGCATTCCTTGCACGCGTGGATAGTGATGGAATCAAGTCGATTCTCATACGCGATTTCCAAGAAATCCATCCTTCCGAGTGAGTAGACGAGTGCAAAATAGGATATGGTAGGGACAAACGCACGGAGAATCGCGCATGACACGGAGCGACGGACGCGGATATGACGAAATTCGGCCTACGAGCATCGACGCCGATGTCCTGATGTTTGCGGAGGGGTCGGCCATGATCGAGGCGGGCCAGACGCAGGTGCTGTGCGCGGTCAGCGTCGAGGACGGCGTGCCTCCATTCTTGCAAGATTCTGGTCAAGGGTGGATCACGGCGGAATATGCGATGTTGCCGCGCTCGACGCTGACTCGGAATCGGAGAGAGGGGCGCAGCGGGCCGAGAGGGCGAACGCTGGAGATTCAGCGACTCATCGGTCGATCGCTGCGGGCGGCTGTGGATCTCGACAAGCTTGGGGAGCGGACGATCACCGTCGATTGCGACGTAATCCAGGCGGACGGCGGGACGCGCACAGCTGCGATTACGGGGGGATACGTCGCGCTCCATCGCGCGTTGTCTAGCCTTGTGGAAGACGGCGTGCTGGCTGACCTCCCACTCCGGTGCGCAGTCGCCTCTACCAGCGTGGGAGTACTGGATGGCGAACTTCTGCTCGACTTGAACTACGAGGAAGATTCTCAAGCAGATGTCGATTTCAACGTCGTGATGACCGATCTTGAGGAGTTCGTCGAGGTGCAGGGTACGGCGGAGAATGGGGCGTTTTCCCGTGATACCCTCGACGGTCTGGTCGATCTGGCGGCCGGCGGCGTCCGAGAGCTGCTCGATGTGCAGGAGTGGGTCTTGGGGGTTGAGCGCGACTAACGATCTGTTGCCGCGCTTCGTCGGGTAGTCTCGGCGGGATCTGGGTTCCAAGAGGGTTCTATCTACTTCCTGCCGGCTATCGTTCGCATGGTGTCCGCGCGGGTTTGGGTGCCTTTGCGCAGTGTATGCTCCGACAGCTCGATGTGCGAGACCGTCTGCGGGTTTTCCTGCACGAATCCCTCGGCGTATGGGACGCCCGCGCGCATGCCTTGGCTTCCGACGGATATTTCGACGCGGCGGGCAGCGTATTCTTCGTCGTGTCCTTGCGACTTGTACAGCGCTTCCGCTTTCTTGCGCGCCACGATTTGCTCGGTCACGTCGACGGCGAAATCCCAATACTCTGTAGGGAAGTAGATGCCTGGAAAGAAGGTTGCAGGAACGGTATACGGCGGCACGCGCTGGCCGTATCGAGGCAGCTGCGCGAGTAGTTTGCCTTCCATGACGGCTACGCCGGTCTCCGTGTGGTCGTTGTTTGCGGCGGATGCCATTGCGTGCCGCCCGTCGATGAAGGGGCTTTGCGTAAGCACGACGTGCGGACGAATCTCGAGGACGATCTCCCGGACTGCTTCGATCGAGTCTGGCTGCCGCTCGACGACGAACGGCTTGTCGGTGAACGGGAGCACTCGCACATCGGTGACTCCGAACAGCGCGGCGACTTCCTTCAATTCCGCAGCTTTCTCGGCGGCGTAGCTCTCGGCCGATTGATCGACGATTGCGGGGTCTTGCTCGTCAGGATGCTTGCGGAGCTCGTCCGCCAACCGCTCGTTATGCGTCATCCTGCCCGAGGTCATGGAGACCCACGTCACGTCGTCTCCCATCCCCGTATGAATTCCACAAGTGCCTGCGACGTGCGTGAAGTCGTGGGGGTGCGCCATCACGGCGAGGAATCGAAGTTGTTCACGGGACATGCTCTCCTCCTTGCGATACGTTCTTCTTCTCGTGGGTCGAGGTTCGTTCTCATAGCGTTTCCTCTATGATACCGCATCCTTCACGGCAGAGCACGGCGCGGGAGTCCAGCGAGGAGGGCGAGCGGACCGGCGAGCAGGAGCCACATGGCGGTGTCTAGCCCCCAGGCGGATGCGGCAACTCCAAGGCCGAGCGGCAGCAGGTATCCGGCGAATCCGAAGACGTTCCCCAGGGCCATGACTGTGCCGCTCCGTCCGGGCATGGAGGTATAGGCGTGTCCCTGCAGGATGGAATACCATCCCGCGTTCGCAAATCCCAGCAGGCCGGCGGCGATTAGCTTCAGTTCGAAGGACGGGGCGACGAGAAAGGTTGGATAGAGCACTAGGACGGCGGCCACGCTGAAGCGCAGATACGTCAGACCACGCACTCGTTCGAGCAATGGTATGAGAAGCAGGTCTCCGAATAGTCCCGCCGTGATCCAGACCGCAAGGGTTAGCGCAGCGCCCGATTCGGACAGTCCGACCACGTCTACCATGTAGAGCGCGAGAAAACCCTTGAAGACGTCGAGCATCAGGTCGGAGGCTGCCAGCAGGATGAACCATCTGGTTATGTGAAACTGCTTTGCCGCGTTCACTGCGGTTCGGACGCCTTCTCGGAACGCCGATGCGTCCTGCCCGGGTCTGCGCCTTTCCCCCGCGATGGGTACTCGTCCGGCCGCGGCGATGACAGGTATGGCAAGGGCTGCCACCGCGAGGAATGCTCCGCGCCATCCGAGTCCCAGTGCGATGGCCGCAGTCAGCGCCAACGGGCCGATCACGTTGGCGACCGATCCTACGAACTCCCATCTGGCCATATTCTGCTCGCGGCGAGCGGGGTCGACGTCCATCAGCGACGCTTGCGACAAGGTGACGAACGCGCCAGACGCAGGAAAGAAGACGATCCAGGCGACTAGCAATACGATGAATCCTTGGCTGATCGAGACGAGCGCGAGAGATGCGGCGAACACCAGGCCACCGCCAATCACCAGAAGTCTTCGATAGCCGATGTCTCCCAGAATGCCGAGGCCCGGCTCGATGAAGCTGGACAGAATGCCTGGGATGCCGACCAGCAACCCGACTTGCACATATGTGAGGTGGATGTCGTCTCGTATGAGGGGCCACGCTGCGCTTCCGACTCCGTCGACCAGCTCATCGAGGAACTCGATGGCGAGGAAGAGAAGGACTGCTGCGGGCAGGGTGAAGCGGCGCATGGGACCGGGGGATCGGCTGGTTATTGGGGCGGCCCTTGCCGTATCCTAGCGCGGCACTCCGCGAAGGTTCCGACCCAGGATCCAAAGCCGTATATTGCCCACGTCAGTCCGGCCTCGCTCATGGCCGATAGGCGGTCGTCGAGATCGGCGCGGTCCGACATTGGGTTTCCGATGCTGACTATCATGTCGAACGGAGCGTCGTCGACCCGGTGGGCCGCGATCAGTTTTCCGATTCGTCGGAGGATGTCGGGGGTAATGGGGGTGTTTCCATTGTCCACGATGGGGATTACCCCATCCCACCGTGCCGCTCTGCGGAAGGGCGCTCGATTTGGCCATTGGCCGCCAATCCAAATAGGAATGCGCGGTTGCTGCACGGGGGTTGGACGGAACGTCACGCCGTCGATGCGAAAATGTTCGCCGGCGTAGTGGAATTCCTCTCCCGACCATAGCCCCGCCAGAACGTCGAGCCCCTCGTCCAACTTCTTCGCGCGCAGTCTGTTGTCGGTCTCCTCGCCAAAGACGGCGAATTCACTTTCCGCGGGGTCTCCAAGTCCTGCCCCAAATGTGAGCCTACCGTTCGATAGATGGTCGAGAGAGATGGTCGTCCTGGCCAGTTGCCATGGACGCCGGCGGGCGACCGGGGTCACCATCGCGCCGATGCGAACCCGCTCCGTTCGAGACGCGATCGCAGAGAGGGCGACCCAGGGATCGACCAACGGACCGCTGCTGCCGAGCCACAAGTGGTCCCAGGTAAACACGCCGTCCCATCCAGCCTGTTCGGCCTCGTAGGCCAGGGCGGCCATCGTGCGAGGGTCGGAGTACTCTTCAAACGGGGGAAGGTCTATACCATGCTTCACGAAAAAGCCTCCTTTGGGAAACGTCACCCTGATTATACTCTCAGGGCCGCAGAGGTGAATGATTCTCGGCGCGCGCCGGATAATACGAGGTTTTGCAGTCTTGCAAATCCGCGGACGCCTGCGTTCTTGGGAGTCGCTGCGCGCTCGAGAGGGCTGGGAGATGACGAGGGAGACCGAATGGGAAGGGGGAGAATTTCAAGTCCGGATTCCCAGGGGATGACCGTGGGGAACGGCGGCTATCGACAGGCCCTGTCCGAGGGTTGGGCGGTTTACAGCGGGCAAGGCGGTATCGTATACTATGGGGGGCCGAGCAATCGAATCCACAGTTTGGGAGGTGCGAAATGGCTAGAGGCGGACGCCCCAAGCGGGAGGCGCGGAAATCGAAGAAGACGACTCCCAGCGCGGTCAACTTTTCTCCAGTTATGGTACCTACCCCCGCGGTCGAAGTCATCAAGAAGAAGCGGAAGGCGAAGGACGACGACTTCTAGCATAGTACCTCGCGTCCGGCGCTTGGGGCTGGGGCAGCTGGATCGTCCAGACATGAGCAGGGTGTGGGAATTCTCTCCCCCTTTCGAGGTTCCCAGACGCGCAAGTGCTCTCACTCTCTGGAGGATCCGCCATTCTGGACTCGGCTCGGAGTCCAGAGATGACAGATCATACGAACTACCCGTCAGTCAGGGGAGTCTAGGCGTGACATCTCTCGTTTCGCGCGCTTCTCCGCCGGACCGATCGGCCATGTCCCGGCCGAATGATGGGGGTTACGCTTCCGTCTCATCGCCCTCATCGGGGGCGTCCGGATCTTGCGGCGCTTCCTCATCCAGCTGCGTTCGGGCGATGCCGTACGTATCGCCGCTGTTTTCCAGAAGCCGCGTGATGACTGCGGGCGAGACGTCTCGGGGGTTTGGGCTGAACTGCCACTTATCTTCGAGCACCTTGCTCACTTGGTCGGATGTCATGGGCTTGTTTTCGTTCGAGAGCAGGACGCGGAAGACCGCTTCCTTCAGCGTCGTGTCTGGTAGGATGAAGTCCGCGGCGTCCGCCTCCTGGATGGCCACTTGCTGGATCAGATCCTCCGCTTCCATGTCCTCGATTACGGCCGCGGTAAATGATTGTCGGTTGGTGTACCCCATCCGCGAGACGATCATGTGCTTGACCGCGCGTTGTCCGTCCTCTTCCGATCCGCGTATGTCTATGTGGTAGTAAACGGGCTTCTCTTCGTTGTCGTCTGGCATGTGACCTCGTCCTCACCGTGGGAAGGGTTGCGGGGGCAGGAATGTCCCGCCCGCTGTTGGGTGTCTCTGTGCGCCGGGTGCGTTTCGCTTCCCGTCCGACGCGCTGGCCCCAGACAGGAAGCGAAAGAACTCGTAGATGCCTAGGCGCGCGGGGCTTCATGGAAGGCCGGGCGCGCCTGACCTCATGTGCGAACTAGCGTCTGCGCTCTCCGATGGTCATCCAGGGCAGGTAGTTCCAATCGTCGCCGAAGGTAGTGGCGAAGTTCTTGACCCAGGGTTGTACTAGGTACGCTCGGTCGGTCGAGAAGATGATCGGCAGCACCCAGTAGTTGTCGATGATGATTTCTTCGGCTTGTTGGTACTGGGCGATCTTGTCGGGGTCGCCGATTGGAAGCCGATCCGCCCCGTCGATGAGCACATCGAGTGCGGGGTCAGAGTGCTTCGAGCCTCGACCGACGACGGACGATTCGGAGTGTCCAAGGTCACGGAGCACGCCGCCGGCGTCGGCCACTCGTCCGCCGATGCTCTGGCGGTAGAGGTTCACGCCATCGGGCGGCTCCTGCCCCCTCTCGAGCTTGGTGATGGTGACGGTTGCGCCGAGGTTGTCCTTCCACTGCTCCTGGAGGACTTCCGCGAGGCGGATGTACTGCGCCCGGGTGAGGGCTACGTGCATGGTCGGCCAGGTCGATGGGTCTGCGCCGTACTTGGATTGGGCGGCGAATTCCTTGGCCTTTGCGACGTCATAGGTGTATCCGTCTCTGGGGGTGTAGGCTGCCAGGGCGGGATGGATGATCCCGTTGCCCCAGGTTGCGGTCGTGGAGAAGACGGCCTTGACGGCGGTCTCCATGTCGATCGCGTGCGACAGCGCCTTGCGAACGTTGATGTCGTCGAAGGGCGGAATGGTGGTGTCGAAGGCGAAGTACCAGATGGCCGACCCTTTGACTCTCTGGAGGTCTCCGTTGAACCTGTGTTCAGGATCGTGAACTGCCGGTTGCCGCACGAGGTCTCCAAAGATGATGTCCGCTTCCCCGTTCTCGTACATGATCATTTGCGTTTGGAGGTCGCCGACGAACGGCATGGAGATCCTCTGGATGATTGGCTCTTCGCCCCACCAGTAGTCGGACGGGGTGACTTCGATGAGTCCGCTGTCCGGCTCCCATCGGAGCTTATAGGGGCCTACGCCGATTGGGTTCTCTTGCCAAGTATCGGGGTTGGCCATGGCATAATCTGCCTTGAATATGCCCAGAAGCCAGAGTCCCATTTCCAGCGGCCACGTTGGGGATGGGTCGGCCAGGGTGATTTCGAGGGTCTTGTCGTCGACGGCTACGATGCCGCCTGCGGTCGTTGCGCTGCCGTCTGCGACTTCCTCCATGCCGACGATCTTGTTCAGGTGCAGGAGGGACGCGCCCCAGGAGACTTGATTGTCCGGCAGTGCGCCGAATTCCCACGCTGCTTTGACGGAGGCGGCGGTGACCGGCGTTCCGTCGTGGAAGACCGCTTCGTCCTTGATGAACACGGTATAGGTAAGTCCGTCGTCGCTGACCATGTAGCTGTCGGCTACGCCCTGCCGCAGGTTTCCGTCCGGGTCGAATTGGAACAGGGGCATGAAGACCCATTTGTCGACGGTGCGGACGATGTAGCTCCCCTCGACGTAGGGCGCGATTTGGCTGCGCTTGCTCTGGATGGGGAAGACGAGGTTTTGGTCTTCGGCTGTCGCGCCTCTGAATGCTGGCGGGGGAACGGCGGCAGGCACCCGCACGATGCCGGTGTCGGGTTCGGGCGTGGGGATGATCTGCGACAACTGCTGGACGCTCTCAATGGCCTGGGCAGCTTGTTGAGCGGCCTGTTGGGCGGCCATCGCGGCGTCTTCGATCGCTTGGTTGGTGGTCTCCAAGGCTTTATCTACTATCGCTTGGACGTCTTCTGCGGAAACCTGGTCTCCTACCGCATCTCCCACCGCCTGCGCCACGAGGTCTTGAATGTCGCCTCGGGTAAGCGTTCCAGACAAACCAGCGCTCACTTGGTTCTGAATGATCCTAGTGATCTCTTCCCCGCTGACTCCTTCCTCTGCAAGCGCCATTCCAACCTGGCTGCTGAGCGCTTCGACGTCTATCTCAGGAGCCGGCAAGGCGCGAATGGACTGGTCGACGATTCCGCGCACGTCGGCCGCGGAGAGTTGTCCGGCCGTCGCGGAGTTGACGATGGCCTCGACGTCCGCGCGCGTCAGCCCCGGCTGTGCGGACAAAGCGGCCGTTACCGAGTCCGATACCATCTTCTGTATCTCCGCTGCGCTCGCGCCTTGCGGGACGCTGCTGACGGCGTCTTGAATGATCTGCTGGACGTCCGGTGTTGGGGGAGCATCCGACGAGTCATCGGAGCCGCAGCCAACTGCGAACCCGATAGCCATTGCGGCCAACACGGACAGGAACAATATCGGTCGTTTGAATCTTTGTAGCATGGTTTCCTTCCCTCCCTGATTACGCCGCCGCCTGACCCGGAGGGCAGGAAACAGCACAGTATAACTGTAGTTTGAATGCCTAACGACTGTCAAGCGCTGCAAGCGGATTTGGCTCCGTTTGCTTTGCAGCGGCAGGTTCCCCGCATCGTAAGTCCTCTTGCCGTCATTCCCCCACTCCTGTCATTCTCGCGCCTTTCGCGGGTATCCAGCGTTCTATGTCCGATGCGTACTCACAGATGCAGCTACGACGCGACAAATCGAACGGGGGCCAGTTGGGCTGGCAATTGACACCGTGGCCCAATACTTTCTAGAATCCATGAGAGATACTGCACCGAAAGAATTGATGGAGGGTCCTGCTGAGCGGTTCATGGACGACGCTTGAAGGGATTGTCCGACGGCGGGGGACGGGATTCACGTCGTTGTTGAGAGTGTCCTCTGCTCGCGGCAGAGAGTCGAGGGCCGCTCTATTCTTGCCGCTGGCGCCGGGTCTCTGTTTCTTGTTGTTGATCCTCGCGGGCACAGCGGTTCTCGTATTGCCAGTCAGCCATCGCGGAGGAGGATTCACGCCGTTCTTGGACGCGCTGTTTGCGGCGGCGTCTGCCGCTACCGCCACCGGGTTGACAACTCAGAACGTTCCCGATTTCTGGTCGACGCCGGGTCAGCTGGCGCTCCTGGCTCTGACATTTACTGGAGGGCTGGGATTCATGGTAATCGCAGTCGCGCTCCTGTTGAATGTGGGGCAGAGGATGCCGGCGCGGTCGACCGAGCGGGTCGGCGCAGGCACCTACTTCGGAAGCGTCATGCGCCTCACTGTGCAGGTCGCGCTCGTCGCCGTCGGGATCCAATCAGTGGGGTTCTTCCTGCTTCTCATCAGGTTCTCTTTCATCTATTCGCCGATCGAGAGTCTCAGGCAGGCGTTCTCCCTAACAATATCCGCCTTCAACAATGCGGGGTTCATTCCCATACCCGGTACGGAGAATGAGGGGGCCTTTGGTCTGGATTGGGCAACTATGGCAATCGTTGCGGGGTTGGCCGCGTTCGGCGCTATCAGCTGCATGGTGATACTGGAGGTCGGACGGGAGAGGCGTTGGGGCGCCTTGTCTCTCAATTCCAAGATCGCGCTTGGCATGACGGGGTTGATCATTCTGACTGGGGCCGCGCTTGTGCTCCTGTTCGAGTCTGGAAATCCCTCCACTATCGGGGGCCTCGGACTGATGGATAAGCTATCGGTTTCCGCGTTCGAATCGATCGGCGGGCGAACCGCAGGGTTCACTGCGGTTAGCTACGCGCATACGGAACAGCACACCAACTTCCTGATGATGGCGCTTATGATGGTGGGCGGGGCGTCTACATCCGTCGCGGGCGGAATCAAAGTCAACACCGCGGGAATAGTGGTGGTCGCCGTGGCGGCGGCTTTGATCGGCAAGAGGAACACTACGATATTCCAACGCGAAATGCCGTTTTCCCAAGTACTGCAGGCGATGACGTTGTGCATCTCCATGATCGTCATTGCCGCCCTCTCGGGAATGCTGCTGACGTTCGCGGAACGAGGAGGGGAATTCGCGTTCATCGATACGATGTTCGAGGCGGTTTCGGCCGTGAGCGGATCAGGGCTCAGCTCCGGGTTGTCGTCCGACCTGTCGGGCTGGGGGAAAATCGTCTTGGTCGTTTCGATGTTCATCGGGCGGGTGTTTCCGCTCTCCATAGTCTTGTTGATGCTAGGAAGCACGAAGCGAGAGACGTATACTTACGCCACGGAGCGCGTGACGATTGGGTAGCGGGGAACATCCAGAGGGAGACTCGAATAGGATGGTTGCATCTGCGACCAATCCGTTATAATCCATAGAGGCTGGCCCATGGGTCACTCCAGGACAGGCCAGACTTCATTCGGGCTTCGTGAAGGCTATGAAACAGCAAATTGTCGTCATCGGTCTCGGAAGATTCGGTTCGAGCGTGGCTCGTGCTCTGTACAACCTCGGTCACGACGTCTTGGCGATCGATGACAATGAAGAGCGCGTCCAAAGCATGATGGGGCAGGTGACGTTCCCCGTCACTGGGGACTCGACCAACGAAAACGTCCTGAGGGAACTGGGCATACCCGATTACGAAGTCGCGGTGGTCGCCATCGGGTCGGACATCGTGGCGAGCGTACTCTCGACGGTTATCCTGAAGAACATGAAGGTCCCGCAAGTCATAGCGCGCGCGCATGACGAACTGCACGGCAACGCCTTGGAACAAATTGGGGCGGACAGGATCATCCACGCCGAGTCGGAAATGGGAGTACGACTGGCGCATAACATGTTCAACCCAAGCGTCCAAGAATACCTGGAGTTGTCCCAGAACTACGGATTCAGCCGCATCAGGGCCTCTCAAGAATTCGACGGCAAGACAATTGGCGAGGCCGGTCTATCCGGACCTAGGGATAGGTACGGTCTGGCAGTGATAGCGATCAAGCGCGGCCGGGACATTTCGCTGAATCCGGATCCGAACGACCGGATTCAAGCAGGAGACGTGATGATACTCGCCGGACACGATCACCTGCTCGATCGACTGCCTACCTACTGAACCTACTCATGATCGAGGGAGTGGGCGGCATTGGCATGAACCACGCAGTGATGCGAGATACCGCTCAAACTGTCCAGTGTTGAATTTGAAGAAGCCGGCAGGACTCAAGATCGAGTCGGCGATGGTCGCAGTCTCCGGACACTCTACAGACGAGAGTGCGGTGCGCTTCGCAGCCCAGCTTACGGATCCGCGCCGGGGCAAACTCTATATCGTGCACGTAATTGAGATGGAGAGAAGCCGGCCGGTAGACTCGGACGTGCCGGCCTATACGACTCGGGCAGACGACCTATTGGATACGATGGAGCGGACGGCGAGGCCGTTCAAGCGCGAGGTTCACTCGGAGCTGCTTCAAGCGCGCAGAGCAGGGCACGCAATCGTTCACGAGGCCGTCGAGAGGGGGGTGGATATGGTGGTAATTGGGATGCCGTACAAGACCAAGCACGGCAGGTTCACCCTTGGGGACGCCGCGCCCTACGTGCTCGAACACGCGCCGTGCAGCGTCGTACTGTGGAGAGGCGGGATGCCAGACGAAACGAACAACCGCGAGGCGGCCGCAGAACAAGTGGACGAACGTTAAGCCGAACATGGTGCAGAGCGACAGGCCAATACTCGGACCGAGGTATGTCCTGATCGTGGGGTGCAGCGATCTCGGCGCTTCCGCGGCAAGCGCACTCGCAGAGCAGGGGAACAAAGTACACGTGCTGGATGAGAATCTCAGTTCGTTCGAGCGCATCCCCTACGAGCTTCGGGAAGCGCAGCGCGTAGAGACTACGCTTGGAGACGGCGCGGCCCCCGATGATCTGATGAAGGCGCGAATTCAAGAGGTGGACGTCTTCATGTCTCTGACGAATCGAGACACGACCAACATCCTGGCCGCGCAGATCGCAAAGCGCGGATACAACGTGGACGTCGTCGTCTGCCGCGTGGATAATCCTGACTTGCAAGCCATGTGTCAGGAAACGGGATTGATTGCAATCGGCGCGACATCCCTGCTAGTAGATCATGCAGTCAGAGCAGCGAGTGCGTAGCGAAGGGGCAACAAGATGCACGTAGTGGTAATCGGAGCGGACAAATTAGGACTTGCCGTCGCACGGTGGCTGATTGAAGCAGGCCATGAGATCACCGTCATAGACGCGGACCGCGAGCGCTGCAAGGCGGCGGACGACGCATTCGGAATCGTCGCTGTCGAGGGCGACTGTGTGAGTTCGACGGTTCTATCAGAGGCCGGGGCCGACCGAGCCGACGCAGTGATAGCCACGGGGGAAGACGACGGCGTGAACCTCGCCGCGTGCCAGCTCGCCAAACACCGATTCGACGTGCCAAAGAGCATATCCGTCGTCAACCGCTCGGATCACTGGAGTATATTCGACTCGCTCGGCGTCGATGTCGTCGTGGACGCTCCCGACCTCATCCTGCACCGAATTCAAGAAGGATTCGGCCACCAAGGCATCGAACGCCTCAAGTCGCTTCCGTCGAACGGGGCCGATCGTTCGCTGGTGTCGATCAAGGTTCCCAGAACGTACGGATCCGATGGTCGGAGACTCGATACCCTACCCTTCCCTGAAGGAACGCTGCCCACTCTCATAATCTCCGGCGACGGAACCCCTCGACTGCCCAGCCCGGATCTCACAATCAGGGCGGGGGATGAGGTCGTGGCAGTCATGACCGCGACCGGGCAAGACGAATTGCGCGACTCGCTGTCCTCCGACGTGCAAATGTGATCGGAGTCGAACGCGGGAGGACTTTGCAGCAGTCCGCTCCCGCGTTCGATCGTGCAGTATCTTGCGACTAGGTCGCGGCTGCGTTCTTCGTCTCCGCGGCGGGCTCGGACGATTCCCCACTTGCTTCATCGGCATCGGCAGCTTCCGCCCCTCGTTTCACGCCGACCGTCTGGCGGACGGCATCGACCGCAGGGGCTGCCTGATCGCGCAACGATTCGATGGTGGGGGTGACTTTGTAGCTAATCTGGGCCGCTACGTCCTCCGCCCGCTGCCTCAGCGCGTCGCCGTGTGCAACGATCTCTTCCCTCGTTTCTGCGCCGGACTTTGGAGCGAGCAACATCCCCAGGCCCACACCCAGGGCGCCTCCGAACAAGAATCCCGCAACAAAAGCCATTCCACTGTCGTTGTTAGCCATAGCACGCATTCTCCTTATGACGAATTGGTATCACGATTCCGCGCGAACAGTCGGCGGATGAATGACAGTATCTTCCCTATTCCCAATATGAAGCCGCCGTCCGATGGCGTCGACTCCGAAAACCTTTCCGATATGGCGTTCGTCACCTCTCGAGCGCTCTTGAGCGTTCCGTCCACTGATTCGAGCACGCTCGACAGCTTTCGGTAGATGACGTAGAGCGCCACACCCACGAAAAGCAAGATGAAGATCAGGAGAACATCGCGGACGATCCCCACAAGCGTGGCTGTGGATTCCAGATTCACGTCTGCCTCCTCTCTCCAATGCTAGGAAAATAGTAGCATACGTGAGCGTTGCATGCAACCAATTGGGAAGACGGGGTTCCGTTTGGTCTATTGGCATGACGGCTAGGTGGCGGCCAACTCCGAGCGATGCGATACGTCGAATCCGTTGCGCCCAGGTCGCAACCCGTGGCGAGGGAAAGGAAAAACGGAACGCTGTTGCCTCGCGCGCGTGCGCGCACGAGTTTTCGTGGCATTTTGTCGTATTCTGTCGCATTCTGTCGAATTTTGTCGGATCCTCCTGACGGCGAGTTTGGCATCGTCTCTTGGGGCGCGCTGCGATTGGGAGTAGAATGACCGGTGAGGGTTGCGGTCGCGTCGCTCCGCGACCGGCAGTTTGCATATCTCGCACATTGCGGCTGTCTCCTCGGGTCGATGAGCCCAAACCGCTCCACCCGCACGTTGCATGTCTCGCACATTGCGGCTGTCTCCTCGGAGTATGGAAACAGAACGCCGTTGCCTCGCGCGCGTGCGCGCACGAGTTTTTGTAGCATTTTGTCGTGTTCTGTTGCATTCTGTCGAATTCTGTCGGATCCTCCTGACGGCGAGTTTGGCATCGTCTCCTGGGGCGCGCTGCGATTGGGAGTGGAATGAGGGGTGACGGTTCGGGGCGCGGAGCGACTCGACCGGCAGTTTGCATGTCTCGCACATTGCGGCTGTCTCCTCGGAGTATGGTTTCGCGGAGTCGTCATAGTCCCAGAGTAGCACACGAGTTCTGTTCTGTCAAATGCGAATCGGTTGGTTCGATGCGTCTGGGAACGATCCAAAATTCTCCGGCCCCGGATTGCGGCCGGATCCTCGCCCTTCGGGGCAAAGACGAACCTAGACAATGAGCGTATGGAGGGGGTACCATTCACTCGGAGCGAGATAGCGCGTAGACGCAAACGATGAGACGAGGGCAGGTGGTTACTCCACGATGAATATGATCTCTCCAAAATTCAAGGGGAGGAGGTTGACAGTGCGCGGCATCGTGCTGGAAGGCCGCCTGATCGACAGAAAAATCCGCCGCAAATGGAGGAACTATCTGTTCCAATGCGGAATCGCCACTCTTGCCCTCATGGCGATACTCACGGTGGTAGACGTAGTGCTCCAGGCCGCCATCGTCGTCGCGATCGCATCAACCGCGTTCATCATCTTCGTAATGCCGCATAGCTCAGCATCGAACCCTCGCCGGGTAGTGGGTGGACACGTCGTTGGAGTGATCGTCGGCGGGGTCTCCATGTTGTTCTTGACGCTACAGACTGGCGATCCATCCACCCAATCCCTTATCTTTCTCGATGGCATCGCGGCGGCAGCGGTAGGCGTGAGCATCTTCATCATGGTCGTGACGGATACCGAGCATCCCCCCGCAGCGGGAACCGCGCTCGGTTTGGTTATTGGAGAAGGAACGGGCGGGACCATCCTGGTCGTACTCGCTGGATCTGCCATATTGTCCATGGTACATATGATCCTCCGGCCCCGACTAATAAATCTCCTCTGAAAACCAGACGCCTATGGATGCCGAGATACACGATGCGATCCGACGGATCCACGCCAGCCCGGCCAAGATAGTCCTGGTCGCCTCCGGCGGAGGCATACGGTCGATGATGTGGCTTCTGGCGACTCCCGGCGCGTCGCAGACGGTCTTGGAAGCGTTGGTACCCTACTCGAGTCAAGCGTTGGCAGACTTCCTCGGAGAGCGGCCAAAGCGGGTAGTAACAGCCAAGACGGCAGAATCAATGGCATCCCACGCATTCGAGCGTGCGAGATTCCTCTCCGACTCCCAGATCGGTCTCATAGGAGTCGGATGCACAGCCGCCCTCGCCACCGATCGACCAAAGCGCGGCGACCATCGCGTTCATGTCTCCTGCCGAATGCAGGAGAGCCTTGTCACTTACAGCCTGAAGCTCGTAAAGGGCCACAGAGACCGCAACGGCGAGGACACCGCCGCAAGTCTGCTGACCCTCCGCGCCCTCGCGGACGCTGCGGACGTTGGCCGCGGAGTTTCTCTGCCCCTGACTCCTCCGGAGCACGTTCACATCACCGGTTCCGGTGATCCGATCATCCTATTGCTGGCTGGCGCCATCGACAGCGTCTTCATCGAGGCAGACGGCGCCGTCCAAAGCAATGGAAGACCGCGCGGCGCAGTATTGTCCGGCTCCTTCGACCCGCTCCACACCGCCCACCGCGAGTTGGCAGCCGCGGCGTCGGAGATGCTAATGAAGCCAGTCGCGTTCGAAATGTCCATCGTCAACGTCGACAAACCACCCTTGAGCGCAGCCATCGCACGCCAAAGGCTCGCCCAATTCGCAGGAGAATACGACGTCGTCCTAACAAAGGCCCCAACGTTCTCCGAGAAGGCGCGGATACTGCCCGACACAACCTTCGTAATCGGGTACGATACTGCGAAGAGACTGATCGACTCAAGATACTATGAGGATGACGAACGTATGATGACGGATGCGCTGATCGAAATCCGTCGGCGCGGCGGTCGGTTCCTCGTAGCGGGGCGGCGAGAAGGCGGGGCCTTCCGCACGCTCGACGACATCCGGATGCCGAGCGAACTCCAAGACATGTTCCGCGCAATACCCGAGAGCAGATTCCGGCGAGACCTCTCGTCAACCGAACTGCGCTCCGCACACCGGGAAGCGAGGTAACCGAGAAGATGGCCTTCCGAGACCTCCGAGAATTCATCCGCTTCTTGGAAGACAAAGACGAGCTGCGCCGAGTCACGGAGCCAGTCAGCCGTGACCTCGAGATCACCGAAATCACCGATCGAACGATCAAGTCCGGCGGGCCGGCTCTTCTCTTCGAGAATGTCGACGGATACCGCGTCCCCGTGGCGATCAACCTCTACGGGACGCATCAGCGCATGGCGTGGGCGTTGGGCGTTGAGAATACCGACGAGATTGGCAAACGTATAGGCAAGCTGCTCGGAATGGTGCAGGGACCGCCTGAGGGCCTCATTGCAAAGCTCAAAGCCCTGGGAGATCTCGCCGGCGCCGCCAGGTCGCGGCCACGAGTGACAAGCAACGCTCCTTGCCAGAGCGTCGTCATCACTGGGAGCGACGTCGATCTCGAGGCGCTGCCCATCCTCAAGTGTTGGCCTCTCGACGCCGGTCGGTTCATTACCCTTCCGCTCGTCATCAGCAGAGATCCCATGACTGGCACCCGGAACGTTGGCACCTACCGCATGCAGGTGTACGACCGACGCACCACGGGCATGCACTGGCAGACTCACAAGGTGGGCGCTCGCCACTTCCGAGAGGCCGAGTCGCAGCGCCAGGAACGCCTAGAAGTGGCGGTAGCGCTTGGCGGAGATCCAGTCACAATGTGGGCCGGATCGATGCCCTTGCCGCCTGACCTCGACGAACTCGTCGTCGCCGGCTTCATCCGTGGAGAGCCGGTCGAACTGGTGCGCTGCAAGACCGTCGACCTCGAAGTGCCGCACACGCCGAAATAGTCCTCGAAGGATATGTTCAGAGAGGAGAGCTGCGGCAGGAAGGACCATTCGGCGACCACACCGGGTACTACTCGCCGGCGGAAGACTATTCGGTATTCCACGTCGAAGCCGTCACGCACAGAAACGATCCTATCTATCCGACGACGATGGTTGGCAGACCGCCGACCGAGGACTATTTCATGGGCAAGGCGAGCGAACGAATCATGCTTCCAGCGCTCCGTCTCGCCCTCCCTGAAGTCGTCGACTACAACATGCCGGCCGAGGGGATATTCACCAACTACGTTCTCGTTTCGATGAAGAAGGAATACCTCGGCCACACGCGGAAGGTCATGTACGGCCTTTGGGGAATTGGACAGATGATGCTCGTCAAAGCCATCGTCGTGTTCGACCAACATGTCAACGTGCACGATCTTTCCGAAGTGGCGTGGCGCATCGGGGCCAACGTCGACCCGCGTCGAGACATCGTATTCGCAGACGGACCGGTCGACGATCTCGATCACGCCGCATCTACGCCCCGATACGGAAGCAAGATCGGCATCGACGCCACCGCAAAGGGACCGATGGAAGGGTCGAGCCGAGAGTGGCCGCCGGAAATCGTCATGAGCGAGGAAATCAGGAAGTTGGTGGATGGGAAATGGGACAAGCTCGGAATATAGCCGCTTCCGCGCATCTGTTGAAACGTGTCCATCACTTCCTCGACGCCGTGAAATTCCAAGAAAGCGCCTTCGCGCTTCCGTTCGCGTACTCCGGAATGTTCCTTGCCGCCAACGGTTGGCCGACGTGGAGCCAATTCTCTTGGATAACCGTCGCCATGGTCGGGGCCCGCTCGCTCGGAATGGCGGCAAACCGCATAATCGACCGGCATATCGACGCAGACAACCCGAGGACTGCCGCCCGTCATCTGCCGGCCGGACTGCTCCGACCATCCGAGATGACCGCCCTCGCCGCAGCGGCAGCGGTCATCTTCTTCATCGCCGCGTCACAACTCAACTCCCTGTCCTTAACCCTCGCGCCCATCGCGGCCGCGTACTTGATCTTCTATCCGTTTACCAAGCGATTCACATGGGCCGGCAGCTTCTTCCTCGGTTGGGCATTGGGGATCGCCCCGTCCGCAGCGTGGATCGGGGTGCGGGGAACGCTGAGTTGGGAACCTGTCGTCCTCTCTACCGCTGTCGCTCTGTGGGCTGCCAGCTTCGACATCCTCTACCACGCGCAAGACTGGGAGTTCTACACCCGACGACGCCTGCATTCGGTCTCCCAGAGATTCGGTCTCACCGCCGCCTTTCGCATAGCCCAGGCGCTCGACGTTCTGGCTGTCCTGTCCCTTCTGTGCGTCGGCGTGCTGCTCGAACTCGCGCCGCCGTACTATGCCGGATGCGCCGTAGCCGCAATAGTGATGGCCTACAAGTACCGCATAGCCTCGCCGTCCGATACGTCCCGCATCGGAGCGACCTTCATGAGGACGAACGCCCTCGTGTCGATTAGCGTCTTCGCGGGAACGGTCGCGGCGGTATTCATGCCCTAATGCCAACCCAAATCCCCGTACTCTCAAGGGTTGTGTTGCGTTAGTGTGTAGGCATTGCAGTTGGAAGTGATACGGATGAGAACGGTATTGAAAATAATCGCCGGGATCGTAGGCGGAATACTCGCGACGATAGTCATTCTAGTGGTGTGGATGGTCATAGCGGAGTCGTGGTATACCGCAGGCCAAAATCGAGGGCGGATCCAGGCATTGGAGGCGGAGGTGGTCGAATTGCACAAGGAACTGTCGGACTACGAGAACCGGATACTTCAGATGGAGTCGCGGGCTGACCATATGGATGACGTGACGACATACCAGCACAGCCGGATCGACTGCCTGCTGACTGCACCCGCAGAGGTGCGGCGGTGGGAGTGCTAGCTGATGAAACACACTAACGCAACAGTACTCTCTCAAGAGGGCGCGCTGCGGCAGCTCGTGATAGTATGAAATCGTGATGATCCCGTCGAACGAATCCCATCCCATCGTCGTAGGAATATCCGGCGCAAGCGGCTGCGTTCTTGCCCGCGCAACGATCGAGCGCCTTCTGTCGGCCAATCGCCGAGTCATCGCCACGGCCACTGCCGCCGCCCGTATGGTATGGCGCCAGGAGGCAAACGAGTCGTTCGGCGACGCACTCGAACGCTGGGCAGACTATGGAACCTTCACCTACTACCCAATTGGCGACCTCACGGCCCCAATCTCCAGCGGCACGTTTCCAACGTCGGGGATGGTGATAGCGCCGTGCAGCATGGCAACCGCGGCGGCGGTATCTCAGGGGGCAGCCGACAATCTGCTCCGCAGAGCGGCGGACGTCACTTTGAAGGAAGGCCGACCACTCGTCATAGTCCCCCGTGAAACGCCGCTGACTGCCGCGCACCTCGAGAATATGGCATCCCTCGCGCGCAGGGGCGTTGTCGTCCTCCCTCCAAACCCGCCCTTCTACCTCGGCGGTGGTTCGATCCAAGATACGGTGGACTTCGTCGTCGAGCGCGCCATCGTTGCACTCGGACTAGCAGATCGAATGCCAGACTCGATGACCTACCGCGAACCAGACCGCGGCCCTTGAACAGCAGCCGGCTAGAGCATACAATGCAAGCAACCTCTCATGCTCCTAGGACATCCAGTTCATGATCCCATGCTATGAAGCCGTCCGATTTCTGAGCGAGTCCCGGCGGGACGCGATCGTCGTCGGCACTATGACGCCAAACCGGTATTGGAGCGATCTCTCCGACAAGCCCGAGTATGACCTCCCGATATACGGAGGCATGGGAAAAGCGTCGTCCATGGCGTTGGGCATCGCCTTGGCGCGGCCGGACAAGACGGTTTGGTGCATGGACGGGGACGGCAGCCTCCTCATGAACTTGGGCACCCTCGTCACCATCGCCGGGCAAACGCCCGCGAACTTCATTCACTTCGTGTTCGACGACGAGGCCTACCACACAACCGGCAGCCAACCCGTACCCGGCGCTGGCATCTACGATTTCAAGACCATCGCAGAAGGGGCGGGATACCCCCGCGCCTACAGATTCGACGATATGGAAGAGTTCAAGACCGAGCTGCCTCGCATCATCGAACAAGACGGCCCAATCCTGATAGCCCTCAAAATACACTATCCTGATGGGGGACCTTCCTTCTCCATGGGCAGCATGAAGCCTGCAGTCCACCGGCTCATGGCGACGTTGACCGGCGAATAACCGCGGTTGCGCGTTTGACTTATTGGCATGAGTTGCCGCCGCATCCTAAATCCATCTACCATCATTTCCGCACTCTCTCATCACGTCATTCCCCTGCACTCTCTACCGTCATTCCCGCATACCCCCACGTCATTCCCGCGAAGGCTGGAATCTAGTAGTCTGCGTCCGATGCGCATTCATAGCGATACCTCCGCGGCAGCACATCGAATGGAAGCCCCTTCCGTGCGCAAGATGACGATCGTCGAGTCTACAATCACAATCCCATCATGTCGCGGTGTAGAAGCATGACCTTGCTCGACAGGCTCAAATCCGCGTTGAGTTCGCCGCTGCTTCCTCTCGCGCTGCTGCTGGTCAGCCTGCTCACAGTATTCCTGTTCGTCGGCGCCCGAGGTCATTTCTATCGCGGCTTCTTCCACGATCTGGTATCCGCAGAGCACTTGACGGTGGCCGTCAATCTCTCGCATGAGGACCGCTTCCTGCCGCTCCATCGCAAGACTCTGGACGAAGACGGCGCCCCGGCTTATGCGCCGTACAACCGCTTCCCTATCGGCGGCTATGCGCTCATGAAGATAGCCACCCTGCCCTTCAGCGGTAGCTTGTCCGCGCAAATCACCGCAGCCAGGTTCCTGATGCTGCTGCTCTTCACCGCTACCGTCGCGCTGGCATATCAGGCCCTTTGCCACATCACGTCCAACCGATGGATCGCCCTTGCCGCAACCCTGTTGGCGTTCTCATCCTACTACTGTCTGTACTACGCCGACATGATCGCCAACGAAATGGGGATAGACATTTTCGGAGTGATGCTAACCTTCCATGGCTTGGTCATCTTCGTACAAGATGGACGATTCCGCCAGCTGCTCATCAAGGTATGTCTCGCCCTGCTGTTGGGCTGGCAAGTCTTGGCCTTGCTCCTGCCATTCATCATTTGGGGGATAACCGGCGAGATAATCAGAGCGCGTTCGTCAGCCTCCGCTCTTCCTCTGCGGCTTCGACCAATGCACGTGACAAGTTCGCTGATTCGCAGCCGTTTCGTGCTGCTCGGCGCTGTCGCGCTGCTCTTCGCCGCATCCATCCTAACTATCAGCTTCGCGAACGAGTACTTCGCACTCGGAGGAGAAAAGTCTCTGAGTGAACTGCCGTCATTCGGCGCCATACAGCGCAATTTTAGAACGGACCAGAACCTTGGATCGAGTATTGCCCAACGCCTTGCCTGGAACCCCTTCCTCCAAGGACAGTTCTCCCTCATCGGCGGAATGGTCGTTCCCTATTACTTCGATGCACTGGGAAATACTCCAATAGTCTCACCAAGATTGCGAGACATCATCGGAGTGACAGCCTTAGGAGCGTGCGTGGTCGGCCTGGCGTTCTTCCGTCATAGAATCTTGTTTGCCACCCTGCTGTCGTTCGGCTTCTTCTGGCCGCTGGCATTGCGCAGCGAGGCCTTCTGGCACGACTACAGGAGCATCTTCTACGTCGGCATCCCGCTAGTCCTCTTCTCCTTCGTTCTGCTGCTGGTGCACAGGCTATCGGGCAGCAACCGTCTCATCGTTGGCGTGGCCATAGCCGCCGCATTGGTCTTCGCGGCTTCCATCTACCAGATAACGAGAACATCCTACGATGCCCTGGCAGGATCGTTCAACGATGCGGACACCAGCGAATTCCATGAAACGATGATCGCGGACTTCGAGGTCATCCGCAGCATGATACAGGGAAAGGTAGTCTTCGTTCCCCTCGAGGCAGGTCCGCGGCCAATGGGCAACGCGCTTACCGGAGTGCCGTACGGCTCGGCGTACTATCTTTCAGGCAGCACGATTCTATACTACGACGATCGAGACAAGATCGAGTTCGCAGACTTCGTAGTCACTCTTGGGCGGCAGTCCGGCGGTGACACCCTCACGCCGGAAAATCGGCTGGTCTTCCTCTACGACCGCGCTGATTACGACGAACAGCATCCCGACAAGTCCGCATACAACATGACCGCCTACGGCGAACGAATCTCCGACCTCCCTCACCCAGTCATAGCATCGACCTACAACGTCTATCACGTTGGAAACGATCTGGTATACGCTAGCACTGGGAAATGCGAGAACACGGATGCGCTGTTCTTCTTGCACGTAATACCGGCCGACGAAAAACATCTTCTGTACCGAAACAGGTTCCACGGTTTCGAGAACCGCGATTTTCACTTCAAGAACTTTGGATGGCAGAGTGGTGAGGATTGCTTCGCCGTTCGCCGCCTTCCAGAATACGAAATCGCCAGAATCGTAACCGGGCAGTTCGATAGCAATGGACGCATCTGGCAAGGCTCATTCGACATAGCGACGAACGAATGAACCTCGTCAGCGCGGGAGCCGCACCGGCAATACTCAATACGGTTCCGTTTGATTTATCGGCATGACGGCTCGGGGACAGCGACTCCAAGCGGTATGTCCAGTCCGCCTGGGGGCGATGGATTCCCGCCTTCGCGGGAATGACGTGGGTGGGTGCAGACCTTTGCGTAACCACCAGGACGATGAAGATAGCCAGGCCTATCCCCTCTCCCCTCACAAAAGGAAGAGTGAAAACTACCGCCGTCATTCCCACCCCCGTCTACGTCATTCCCGCACCCTCACGTCATTCCCGCACCCTCACGTCATTCCCGCGAAGGCGGGAATCTAGCAACCTGCCCCCACGCATTCAGTTGAAGAGAACAGGATGTCTGTGGTGCGGCTTATCTCTTGGCTATGCGACCCCTACCGTCCCCCTGCATCCACCACGTGCACGTAGCCTACGTTTGCGCGATTGCGACTACCGCACGGTCTTCGTGCACCGGTCATAGAGACTGCCGCCCACTCGCGAGGATACCGTGTTTGACGCTCTCACTCGATTGACTGTGCGGGCAATCTATTGCTTCCACTTGCGGCCAGGGTAGTGTTCCTTCGTAGGGCAATCTGCCTGTTCTCCTCCGATATGTGGAACATGTGCAAACACAACATTTTCTTGAAATGTCTCACTACATCCGTCTTCCAACTCGACGGTTACTAAATCCCCGACCGCTTTGGGGTCTATATTGTCGGGGTTCTGATTCCCATGACCACTGAGGTCAAGAAGCGGCAGAAGACGAATATCATCAGGGGACGCAATCTTCTTCTTCAACCCGTCTATCCTTATCTTGCGTGACTCCCTGAACTCTTCGGACATCTCCCGATTCCATCGATCGAAGATGGCACCAGTCTCATACTCCTTCTCATATCGAAGGTAATCCCCTTCTTCAAGGCGCTGAAGGTTGGCGACATCTGATTCACGCTTCATACTTTCCACCCATCCCTTGATGTACCTATCCTTCATCACTAGATCATACGAGCAGTTCGCTGGGGGGCCTTGCAGGTAGACCGCTCTGTCTTGTATATGCCGTTCGTACAGACCCATCCTCCTGCAAGCCTCTCTATACATCTGTACTCGGTCGGTGAACTCCCAGGCGTCCTGAATCCACTTATCCCATTTACGATGCCTCCTCTTCTTCATTTGAGATTTCACTAGAGACTTCATCCCTGAGAAACTAG
Organism: Dehalococcoidia bacterium; assembly: GCA_965242665.1. GTDB lineage: Bacteria > Chloroflexota > Dehalococcoidia > Lucifugimonadales > VXLM01 > VXLM01. The sequence goes on from OZ251484.1 coordinate 181,692, forward strand.
TCCCAAGCGCAAAGCCAACTGCGCCAGATACAGACGACGACACAATCATTGTCCACCAGTTCACATCCACTATTCTTCTTCCCCCATTTCGCGTTCATGCGTTCTTCGTCGACACAGGCCGCCCCCTATTGGAAGCCGTAAACCCCGTCCGCCATCCGTCTCAAAGAAACCGAACCCCCTATCGTCCCCTCGCATCCACCGCGTGCACGTAGCCGTCGCTTGAGCTAACGTAGACGATGTCGTATCCAACCGCCGGAGAGGAGTGCACATCGGCTCCTACTTCATACCGCCACCGCAGTTCGCCGGAGTCTGCATCCACCGCGTACAAGTAGCCGTCGCTTGAGACGAAGTAAACGACGCCGTAGTGTCCCCCATGTCCAGCCTGTCCAAACGTTGGAGAGGAACGCACTTCGCCTCCTGTTTCATACCGCCAGCGCAGTTCGCCGGAGTCTGCATCCACCGCGTACAAGTAGCCGTCGGTTGAGACGAAGTAAACGACGTCGATGCCGACTCCAACTGCCGGCGCGGAGTGCACCTCGCCTCCTGTTTCATACCGCCAGCGCCGACCGCCGCCGGCACCATCGACCGCATACACGTAGCCATCGGTCGAACCAAAGTACACATCCCAGCCTGCAACTGTCGGCGCGGAAACCATATTGCCCTCGGTCCAGTGTCGCCAGCGGAAACGTCCGGAGTTGACATGCTTGGCGCGTACATAACCATAACTACTGGTTGCGCCCGGAGGGACGCCCGTGTCTCCATAGTAAACGTCCGAGATACCAACCGCTGGAGGGGAAACCACATAGCTCTCCGTCCCAAATGACGACCTTCCCGACAGTCCGTCGGTATCCACCCCATATCCGCGACCATTGGTCGATCTAAAGTAGATGCCCGAGGACCCAACCGCCAGCGAGGAAGGCTCAGGCTCAACGTCATATGTCTGATATCGCCACTGCAGTTCGCCGGAGTCTGCATCCACCGCATACAAGTCTCCACCGGAGCCTACAAAGTAGGCTTTGCCGTAGTATGCAACCACTCGAGAGGGAGACACCTCGTATCCCGTCTCATATCGCCAGAGCAGATCGCCTGAGTAGGCATTCACCGCGTATACGTAGCCATCGGTTGAACCAAAGTACACAACATGGCCTAGAACTGTCGGCGCTGAAATCACATTGCCCTTTGTTCCATATCGCCAGAGCAGATCCCCGGGTTTGGTTGGAGTTGGAGTAGGAGTCGGAACGAAGCTCGGATCGCATCTGTCCTCGACCGGCCGAACTGCATCCTGGAAGCCTGCAACGTCCCACTGGGCAGTGATTGTCGTTAGGTCCTGCTTCCATACTTTTACCACCAAGCGGCTCGCGCCCTTCATATCTGAGATGAACGCATCGACATCGGGCGCGAGTGTCGCATCGACGCCGCGCGCGAATGTCGCAATGCTGTTCGTGGTCAGTATCCACACGCCTTCCTGAATGTCTCCGCCGCCGAACCGCAGGGCGATGGTCGGTGGATAGTCCGACCACCCCAGATCCTCATCCCAGTCGATGTATGCTTCGAGTCTATTTTCCTGTTCCACGGCCGAATTGAAGTGACACCAAACGAACAACCTGACCCCTGTGTCTACGATGTCGGATGACCACAAGCCAATGCCTATCACCTCTCTGCCCGTAAGAAAGTCGGCTACCCCCTCAAATTGCTTCCACGCACCGACGAAGGGGGTGGGCGTGATGGTGGGAGTATCGGTCGGCAGCGGAGTAGGCGTGATCGTAGGAGTATTGGTCGGCAGCGGGGTAGGCGTGATCGTGGGGGTGACCGTAGGAGTATAGGTTGCAGTTGGCGTAGGAGTATTGGTCGGCAGCGGAGTAGGCGTGACCGTGGGGGTGACCGTTGGTACGGGGGTATGGGTCGGCGTCACCGTGGGAGTTGGAGAATATGTCGCAGTCGGTGTTGGCGTGCTTGTCGGTGTGAGAGTAGGTTTTACCGTGGGGGTTGGAGAATAGGTCGCAGTCGGTGTGGGAGTAGGCGTCGGAGTCCGTGTTGCGGTCGGTACGGGAGTTGGCACGCTGGTTGGGGTATGCGTTGGCAGTGGAGTATGGGTTGCGGTCGGTACGGGAGTTGGCACGCTGGTTGGGGTATGCGTTGGCAGTGGAGTATGGGTTGCAGTCGGTACGGGAGTTGGCACGCTGGTTGGGGTATGCGTTGGCAGTGGAGTATGGGTTGCCGTCGGTGTGGGTGTGGGAGTAGACGTCGGAGTCCACGTTGCGGTTGGCAGCGGGGTCGGAGAGACTGCTTGGCTGGTAGCCTGAGCGTCGAGCCGTGCGGCGACCTGCGCCTCGACGGTGGCTTCCAAGTCGGGGCGTGTAGCGGCAACCTGCGCTTCGACGGTGGCCTCTATATCGACTTGAGGGTCGTCGCCGCACGCTGCGGACAAGAGGATGGCCGCGGCGAGCGCGGGCAGGATGAGTTGGCGGGTCATGCGGAGTCTTGCATCTGATGTCGATCTGAGGTCGGTAGACTCGTTCGGAGTCCATAGGAAATGGTACGGCTTCATCGTCGGGTTGTCAAGGATTGGGGCCGGGGGCGTTTCTATAGGGGCGGGCGGATGGGGGCAGATTCCCGCCTTCGCGGGAATGACGGGACGGGCCGTGGGAATGACGTGGGTGGGTGCGGGAATGACGGGACGGGTCGTGGGAATGACGTGACTTGCCGTGGGAATGACGTGGGTGGGCGCGGGAATGACGGGGGAGGGTGCGGTCTGGGTGCAACCCGTCACAACAAAGGAAAAGGAATCTCAATCATCATCGGCCGTCCGATGCAGGATCCAGGCGGAGCGTTGAGACCGTCACCCGTTTGACCGCTTCCTGCGACCAGGGGATGGTTATCCCAGATCCTCGCTTCCAGAGTCGGAATTGGTCCGCATAGTGCGGGGAAAGCGGGTTCCCGGATTGGCCTCCGGGCATGGAGAAGGAGTTCTCGTCCCAGTTCCCTACATCCAATGTCATCCTGATCGACGCACAGACCAGGGGGCTTCCTGCGGGGTCGCGCGGGTCGACGCCGGCCTGCGATACGGTGTTGGTGTCTCCTCCGAACGGTATCGTTGGGAGGTTGAAGACCGCGCCGAGCACTCGGTTGCGGCCAAGGGGATGCTTGAGCGCAAGCCGGCGAACGCTGCCCCACTTCCAGCGTTCTGGGTCGTCTCCATAGCGCCTGCGCAGCTGTCTAACTGCCGCGTCCAAAGATTTGTCGATGGAGGACGCCAAGTCCGCGCTCGACCAGCCGTCCGGTGGATTCCGCAGAAGTTCGACGAGATGACCGACTCTTCGCCCGGACAACAAGGTCAGAGCGTGGATGGGAGTCTCGCTGCGTCCGAGAACCCACTTCCATGATTTTGGCGCGTTCCTGCGCGCAACGCGACTCGTCATCTCCACTAGGAAGAACTCGAAGACCGCGGCGCCGACGGACTCCGCCTCGACCTCGCCATCCCACTCCGCGAGGATATCCCGTGCATGCTTCGACGCATCCGAGAGCGGCTCGACCGACAACACCGCGCCCCGCATTTCTCGCCAGGGTATGGACGCGGTATCAAGTTGGGCACTATTCGTACTCTCTATGTCCCAATCTTCCTTGGACTCGATGATCTCAGCGATCCGCGCAGCGCGGTATCCATCCATCCAATCCACACCAAGGAACGGCTCTTGTCCGTAGGGTGATGGCTGGTTGTTGGCGGTAACTGCGTAGCCGCGTGGGGGATTGTTCACGTGGGGCATCTCATCGAACTTCACAAACTCGTCGTGCCACCCGACCTCCTGGCGCCATCCCGGAAGCGGTAGAGTGCCATATCCCGTTCGCCTACGTGGAACCTGTCCAGCGAGTTGGAACCCAATATCTCCATGAACGTCAGCATAGGAAACGTTTATCGACGTGTGCGGCCACTCTGCGAACAGGCTGCGAAACTCCTCGCACGTGCTCGGCCGATGCGCCTGCAACAGGCCATCCACGGGGAGCGCATGAAGCCACGTAGCATCGAGAGAGACAGCGAGAGAGTCGTCGGCTTGCGAGCAGGCGACGATGGGACCCCGCGGCGTTACTAGCACGCGCTCGAGCTTTGGCGCTTGGCCCCGAACCTCGATCTTCTCATCGATTATCCCGCAACGTACGAAGCCGTCTCCGTCTTGAACGCTCACTCCGTCGGGCCCCAGTCGCTCCAAGAACAGATCGGAGTTATCCGCAAGCCCCAAGGTTACTCCCCACGCCACACTGCCGTTATGGCCAATCGGAAACGCCGGCAGCCCAGAGAAAGTCGCGCCAACCAGTCCCCATCGAGGCGTCCGGACATGTGCAAGGTACCAATGCGGAGGCAGGGATGGCACGAGGTGAGGGTCGTTGGCAAGGATTGGCCTTCCAGCGGCAGTTCTGGACGGTGAAACTGCCCAGCTATTGGACGCGCCGCTCACCCCAACGACGTCGATCAGCATGGCCATATCCTTGGACAGCGCATCGGCAACAGGCCCCGCGTCCACTCCCTGGGGGGCATTCACCGGATGCCGCGCGGGATACCGGGGATCCAAGAGCGCGAGCGCTTCTGGGCCGTCCTCCTGGAGTATCCTCAGTCGCACGAGTTCGATGTCCCAGTTTGCGGAGAGTGCCATCGCCTGGAGCAGATAGACTGCGACGAGATCGACGGCGGCAAAGCGCGAAGGCTCTCCCCGCAACAGAGTGAACTCGTGCGCCTTTCGAGCGCATCCGAGAATCAATCCGTCGTTTATGCCGTGCGCGAAAGCGTCGAACCGCGCTTGAATATCCTGAGAGAGCACGTCGAGCTGCTTCGAGGCGAGGCGAGCGAACCCGATGCGCCGAGAGAGCCGGTCCGCAGGCAGGGCACTCGGCCCAACGAGCTCCGACAATGTCCCGCGGGCAGCCCGGAGCAGCGTTTCCAGACGGAACGACCTGTCCTGCCCCTGGCAGAACCCCAGAGCATACCAGGCGTCATGGTCGGTTTGCGCGTCGATGTAGGGAACGCCGTAGCGGTCTCGATGAATAACCACAGCGCGGCGTACCCCGCGCGTGACAAGCCGGCCGCTCGTCATCGGAAGCCGCCGTCCCAACGCGAGGCGAAAGAGGAACTTTGGGATATTCACGCTGACCCGCGAAGGGATGAAATATAGGCAGCCTCTCCTATGTCTTCAGGGAGCGACCGGACGAGAGAACAGGAAAAGACGCGAGCAAAGTGAGGAGCGAGGATGTCAATAGCGCTGGACACATCAAGCGCTGCGCCGCGCTCTCGTATCGAAGTCGCTTTCGCGCCCGGCATTCCGCACGGGACGATGTGTTCGAAGTATGACAGGTCGGTGCACACGTTCAGCGCCACGCCGTGCATGGTCGTTCCCCGGCTTACCCGCACTCCAATGGCGGCGATCTTCGCGTCTCCAACCCACACACCTGTGGGCCTCGAATCAGATGCGGCCGCAATGCCAATCTCCGCCAACATCGAGGCAATGGCCCGCTCTAGCGCGCGGACGTATGACAGCGGGCCCATTCCGATTTCCCGCAGTCTCAAGATTGGATAGCAGATCAACTGGCCAGGGCCGTGATACGTCGCCGCGCCTCCTCGGTCGGTGCGGCACACGTCGACGCCAAGTTCCGAGAGATTGACGTCGGACGCGAGCACGTCCTCTCGGTCAGTTCTGCGCCCTATGGTGTAAACGGGGGGATGTTGGAGGAGCAGCAGCACGTTTGGGATGTCGCCGTTGGCCACACGGCTGTGGACGCGACGCTGAAGCGCGAGCGCCTCCAGATAGTCGAGCGAGCCCAGATCGACCATCGCACAGGTGGTCATAGTATCCTAGATTTCCAAATTCGGATCCGTCGATTCGAGACGCCGCTTCATGTCCGCAACGAAAGCGCCGGCCTCGGCTCCGTCAAGGATGCGGTGATCGAACGTAAGGCAAAGGTTCATCATCGACCGTATGGCGATCGCATCGTCGACGATTACCGGCCGTTTGACGATAGACTCGGTATTCAGAATGGCTGCTTGGGGGTAGTTGATGATGCCCTTGCCTGCGACTGATCCGAGGGCGCCGGTGTTATTGACGGTGAACGTTCCCCCCTGAACGTCGGCGATGCCGAGGCTGTCCTGCCTGGCCTTGCGTGCAAGGGCATCAACGGCCCGCGCCAGGCCGGAGACCGAAAGGCGGTCTGCATCACGGACGACGGGAACGATGAGTCCCTTTGGCGCGGCGACGGCGACTCCGATGTTGATCCGCTTCTTCAACACGATGGCGCCGCCGTCCCAAGTCGAGTTGCACAGAGGGTTGGCTTTGAGCGCTTCTGCGACGGCTTCGAGCATGAAGGCGAGAGGGGTAAGACGCACGCCTTCCCGCCGCTGGAATTCGTCCTTTATTCGTTCCCGCGCGACCATGATATTGGTAACGTCCACCTCCATCGAGAGCCAAGCCTCGGGTATCTCAGATGCGCTCCTCGCCATATTCTCGGCTATCATGCGCCGCACAGGGGTCAGGGGGACACGTTCATCCTCGGAGGGATTAGTCGATGAGGGCTCGTCTGGAATCCCCGCTGCGTCGATGAACGTTTGAACGTCTTTGCGGGTTACTCGGCCATTGAGTCCGGTGCCGACGACGCGGTCGAGGTCAACGCCGTGGAGTTCTGCCAACCGCATTACGGCCGGCGAGAAGCGAGGTCGTTTCGTCGGCTGGTCCGGCTTCGGGCCGGTAGTGATGGGACCTCCCGATCCGGTTGGACCAACATTCGACGCCGCCTTGTCGAGGGCACCGATACGGTCTATAGATTGCGGCGGGGCCTGGTTCCTCTTGGGTGCGGAGTCGTCGAGTCCGAGGGCTTGGTCAACCTCGTCCTCAACCTCGATCTCGGCAATGACTGCGCCCATCTGCACGGTCAGACCGGCAGGCGCGAGGATTTCGGTCAATGTACCGTCCGCAGGCGACGGCACCTCTATGCTCACCTTGTCGGTGACCACTTCCGCCAACGGCTCGTACTTCTCGACCCGGTCACCTACCTGCTTGAGCCATCGCTCGATGATACCCTCGGTGACCGACTCCCCTACTTGGGGCAACGTGATCTTCATTCCGGACCTCGCTTCGTCCCGGAGAACGCTGCAACAGCGTCTTCTTCCTTTCAATCTGATGTGGTCGCACCTATTTCCAGTAGACTATACTCGCTAATATGCCGCCAAGTTTCGCATCGCGTCGAGGATCCGCTCCGTGTCGATGAGAAAGACGGACTCTAGGGTTGGGCTGAACGGCATGGCCGGCACTTCCGGACCTGCAAGGCGGGCGATGGGGGCGTCGAGGTACTCGAAGGCGTGTTCCGCAATGAGGGCGGCCACTTCCCCCCCTATTCCGAACATCTTGGTATCCTCGTGCACGATGAGGGCTTTGCCGGTCTTCCTGACCGAGGCGAGAATGGTGTCCTCGTCCAGGGGTCGGACGGTGCGGAGGTCGAGCACTTCTACGCTAACTCCCTCTCTCTGGAGTGCCTGTGCGGCCTCGATACAGTGGTGCAGAATGAGGCCGTAGGTGATTACCGTCAAGTCATCACCGAGAAGCTTCACGTCTGCGGCGCCGAGGGGTATCGTGTGCTCCCCTTTGGGTACCTCGCCTCGGACGAGCCGATATGTCCGCTTGTGTTCGAGGAAGACGGTTGGGTCGTCGTCCCGTACGGCGCTCTTGAGCAGTCCCTTGGCGTCGTATGGAGTAGCGGGAGCGACAACCTTGAGTCCGGGGGTGTGTGCGAAGAACGCTTCTACGCTCTGAGAGTGGTAGAGTCCGCCGCGCACGCCGCCGCCCTGCGGGGCCCGCAGCACCATCGGAGCTTGCAATTGTCCCGCGGTTCCATACCGGACGCGCGCAGCCTCGCCGACGATTTGGTTGATCGTCGGCCAGATGAAGTCGGCGAACTCGATTTCTGCGATTGGGCGCATACCGTTCATTGCGGCCCCGAGCGCGATACCTGCGATGGATGACTCGGCCAGAGGCGTGTCAATCACACGCTCTGCCCCGAACTCTTCGAGGAAGCCGTCCGTAGCGAGGAACACCCCGCCCCGCGCGCCGATGTCCTCGCCCATGACGAAAACCCGATCGTCACGGCGCATCTCTTCCCGCATAGCGTCCCGTACCGCTTCTATGACCGTTTGTACCGCTATGGCATCCTCTCCTCACTCTTCGCTCGGTGATCGAACGATGCAAAACCAATCATTCTCATTCGTAGAATGGCATCCTTTCAGACGTCAGTCTGCGTACACGTGGTCGAAGAAACCCTCGGTCGTCGGATACGGGGCGGATTCCAGAACATTCGTAGCATCGTCTACCTCGCGCTTGGCCTCGCTGCGGATCTTGGCGTCGAGATCTTCAGTCAAGACTCCATGTTCGCGGAGTTGTTCTTGCAGTAGTCGAACCGGGTCGCGCTCGCGGGCTTTCTCGATGTCTTCCATTGCACGATAGCGGCTGTCGTCATCGTCACTGGTATGGGGCAAATACCGCTCGACCATTGCTTCGATGATGGTTGGGCCGCCGCCGGAGCGTGCACGGCGTGCTGCCTCCAACACAGCATCGTGAACGGCAGTAATGTCCGTTCCATCGACGACGACGCCCGGCATCCCGTACCCCTCCGCTCGGCTTGCTACGCTGTCGACCGCCATCTGCTGCGACAGCGGCACGGAAATAGCGTAGCCGTTGTTTTCGCAGAAGAAGATGACCGGCAATTTGTGGACGGCCGCAAAGTTCATCGCCTCGTGGCAGTCGCCGACGCTGGAAGCGCCATCGCCAAAGTAGACGATCGTCACTTCATCCAGACGGCGCATCTTCGATGCCAGTGCGGATCCGACGGCCTGGGGTATCTGCGTCCCGACCACGTTGGAAAGGTTCACCATGCGACGATTGGGCGATGCGCCGTGCGTCGGGAACTGCCGCGCGGCAGCGAGTGGTTCTCCGGACTTGGCGGCAAACCCCAACATGATATCCGATGGGGTCATTCCGAGTCCGACCAGGACGGCTAGGTCGCGGTAGTAGATATAGAAGTAGTCATTGCCAACGCGGAGGGCGTGCACGGAGCCAATCTGTGCCGCCTCATGCCCCTGTGCGGAAGCGACGATAGCGGCCTTTCCCTGTCGGTTCAGAATCCACACGCGCTCGTCAAGCGTCCTACAAAGCACCATCTTCCGGTACAAGTCAAGGAGCCGTCGAGGGCCAAGCCGTGATTCTGACGCGGATATTGCTCTATCGGCCTGCACATCGTCCATAGCGAGATTATATGGCCCCAACCGCCGGGGGGCAACTATCTCCTCCATGACGTGTTGGGGCATTCTTGCAGAGAAGCGCAATGGAGAGGGCCCCACGGATGGAGCCTACTTCCATCTTACGATCGAGAAATCGATTCGCAACCGCGCTTGTTCGCTAACTCGCAGGTCTCTCCCTGTCAGGAGCGTGGAAGGAAATGGCTGCTGCGACGACCAGGAGCACAGTTGCAGGCCAGGTGGCTAGAACGCCGATGACGACTGCTATTCCCCCCACAAGCAACAGTATCGAAGCTGGCTTGGGTTTGAACATGGACAACCCCGACCCAGCGAGACCTGCGAGGGACCCAAGCACCGCCACTACGAAGCCCACCGTGATTGGTTCCGATCCGTCTGCAGCTGGGGTAAGACCATTCTCCACTCCAAGATAGAAACCTGCGAGCGATCCCACGATCCCTATGATGAGTGCTGCGATTTTCATATATCTGCTCCCTTTCGTGCTTTTCTCCCTGAAGGACGCGGGCGGCGTGTCTACCTTCCGAGCGCCTTGGCGAGTTCTCGCCCGTGCTCCTTCATGAATTCGTATATCACGTTCAAGTCGGTGCCAACCGCGAAGTCGATGACGCCCATGTCGATGTACTCCGCCGCCTCTCTCCATTGGCCAACCTCGATACGCGGGCGGATGCCCTTGGCGATGCAAGTCTCGATGGTGTACTTCTGTGCTTCTCTGACCTCGGGGTGGTCGTAGTCGCCGGCCCGCCCAACGCTCATGGAGTAATCAGCGGGTCCGAACTGCACCATATCAATGCCTGGAACGTCGAGGATAGCTTCCAGGTCTTCGACGGCTTCGCGTTTTTCGACCATGATCGCCACCACGGCTTGATTGGCCATCTTCACCCAATCGCCGAGCGATACTCCCGGGAAGACATAACCCATATCACGTGTGCTCGTGGCGCCCGCGATGCCGCCGTCTGTCGGCGTCTCCGGTCGAACGGATCGAACGGCCTCGCGCGCGTCCGCAACCGTCCGAATATCCGCGAACAGCAGGTTTTGAATGCCGGACCCCGTGGCCTTCTCCGCCAAGTACGTGCGCGGCTCTTGATCGACCTTCATCATGGACGTCATGTGATCGAAGAGCTCGACCGCACGGGCGAAGTTGTCGAGAGAGAATAGGTCGTATGGAGCGTACTGACTGGTGAACTCCACATAGTCGATCGTGCCGGCGTGCCCGATCACCTCGGCGATGCCCGGCCAGACGGTATGCACGTGGGTGCCGATGGTAGGCTTGCCTTCTTCGATGAGGTCGCGCAGAACGTTGTTCTTCTTCAACATTTCCTCCTAGCACAGGATACGGTGTCTTCTTGGTATGAGTATAATATCCGAAACACCACGCGGAAGGTGGGTTCGAGAGATGGGAGTACGGAAGATCGCCAGCTCATTCCGCGAGAATGTTCCGTGCGATGATTAGCCGCTGCACCTCTGATGTGCCTTCGTATATCTCGGTAATCTTGGCGTCTCGGTAGAGGCGCTCTACCGGAGCGGGGGCAAAGTACCCCGCGCCGCCGTGTATCTGCACGGCCTTATCGGCTGATTCGACGGCCGCGCGCGACGCGAAGAGCTTGGCCATCGAGGCTGCGGAAGCGAACGGCAAACCGTGGTCTCGGAGGGTCGCGGACTGCAAGACGAGGAGACGGGCGGCCTCGATATCAGTGGCCATGTCTGCTATCAGCCACTGTATGCCCTGCATCTCGGACAGATTCTTCCCGAACGCCTTCCGCCGCCGCGCATACGCGACCGCATGTTCGTATGCGGCCTGCGCTACACCCACAGCCTGCGCGGCGATGTCCACACGGCTAGTGTTGAGCACTTCCATAGTGAGCTTGAAACCTTCTTTCTCCTCGCCGATGCGATTGGCGGCTGGGACCCGACAATCATCGAAGTATACTTCGCACGTGGACGACGCGCGGATGCCCATCTTGCCATGCATTGGAGTGACGGTCAGGCCTGGCGAGGAGCGCTCGACGATGAGAGGAACAAACCCCTTCGATCCGAGCGTAACATCCAAGGAAGCAAGTACGACAATCACGTCAGCCTCCAGGGCGTTGGTGATGAACACCTTCGCGCCATTCAAGACGTAAGCGCCGCCGTCGCGGACAGCCGTCGCGCGGATGGCGGCGGCGTCGCTGCCCGCCCCTGGTTCAGTGAGTGCGAACGCTCCAATCGTCTTGCCGGCGGCCATGGTTGGCAGATACTCCCTCTTGTGCGCTTCCGTCCCATACATTTGGATGAAGCGGGCGGCGAGCGACTGATGCGCCACGTAGATGGCGCTCGTCGCAGTACATCCACGCGCGATTTCCTCTACTGCGATAGCGCACTGGCGCGCCGTGCCCCCGCTGCCATGGTATGCTTCGTCAATGCCCAATCCAAATAGACCAAGATCTGCCAACCCCTCGACGTTGTCCGCGGGGAACTGTCCGCTCTGGTCATACGCGGACGCATTCGGCACGAGTACGTCGTCCGCGTATCCCCGAACCGTCGAGCGGAGGAGTTGCTCTTCGTCAGTCAGTAGGAGATAACCCATCATTGCTCCGGCTGTGAGTGAGTTGAACCATTGGACAGTCTATAGTATAATGCACTGAACCGATCCCGAGCGCAACCCGATGACGCTATGCGATTTTGCTGGCGAATCGAATTGAAGTATGATGGGAATAAGGGGTTGACATTGGCGTACAAGGGCAATATGATAGTGCGGCCGTACGAGCGCCGACATGGACGCCATATCTTCCTAATACACGGCGGGAGAGGGTACTTGATCGGTAGTAGAGTCGACAAACTCGGAAAATCTGTAGTTTAGGGGGCGAAATGAAAACGGAAAGAGCTCCGCGGAGCATCATATACATGGTGCTGGCATCGGTATTCTCGTTGCTGTTGCTGGCAGCCTGCCAAGGCCCTCCGGGTAAGGCCGGGCTTCCCGGCAACCCCGGTGAGCCAGGCAATCCCGGCAACCCAGGCCCACAGGGTCCGGTGGGTCCTCCGGGCCCTCCGGGTTCCCCAGGTCTGCCCGGCAACCCAGGCAACCCCGGCGAGCCAGGCCTTCCCGGCGAGCCAGGCCTTCCTGGTCCGCAAGGGGCGCAGGGACCTCCGGGCATCTCGCCTGGCGCGAACATAACGCTCAGCCAGGACCAAGAAAACCCGAGCACGGTCATCTACCTCGACCAGGGGGTAAGCATATCCGGATCGGGCTTCCAACCCTTCGAGCCGATCCAGATCTACCTGGACATCGCCGGCACGCGCGACCCCAACTTGGGCTTCGCAAGCGCTAACGGCGGGGGTGCATTCATGCTCGCCATCAGCGACCCGCTCAACTCCGTCGCCGGCGTCAGCAGCAAAATGGAGACCTTGCTGGGGCTCGGCACCGTCACCGTCATGGCCAGGGGCGCCGACGGAAGCATGGGCACCACGCCCGCGGTTCTGGTAGAAGAAACCCCGCCAGTCGTCATCCGTCCGCCGGCTCCGCCGCCTGTGGTAGACGCGAATCTGACCGCGGGATGCGTCGTCGGAGGCATGGAGTTGACCATCTATGGATCGGGATTCAGGCCGGGCGAGTCAACGAACCTCTTCCTGGTAACGGACTCGACGGACGGCGCCCCGGTTCAGTCTCCCATCGGCTCCGCGCTTGCAAACTCCAGAGGCGCGATTCAAGCAGAGGTCCAAATCGAGGCGTATGTGCCCGCCGAGGGTGATACCGCAGCATCGGGCATCGAGCCAGGGCTGTACGCGGTCAAGGCCGCCGGCATCCGAGGCACCGAGGCAACTGCGCCGTTGGTGGTCGGGAGCGCAGACGACCCCGCAGCGTGCAAGTAGTAGCCCGCGGCGAGTAGAGGAACCTCAAGCCCTGTGGACGAATGTCGTCCACAGGGCTTTCGTCTATCAACTACTAGACGGCACGCGCGATATGCAGGCGCGGATGTAGGAACTTGCCACCGGCGGAGAGATCGACATGAACCGCTTTGCTGTGGTGTCAATATGGTCATTCCTCGTTGCTCTCGCCTTATGGTCGTGTGCACTCAAACAACCCGGCGAACGGGAACAGGCAAGCACTCCCGCCCTCCCCTTGCCTACATCATCACTAACCCCGCTCCGAACGCAGTCTCCACTCCCCGACAACAGCAACGCGCCTGTAAATGCTCGGGCCGCACCGATCATTCGAGTCGGCCCCCGCGACCTCATCCCCGCCGTCTTCGATCCAGTTCACATCTCTACCGATGAAGTGGATGACCAAGCTGGGCCATTCAGTACAGTAATCGGAGTATCCATCGCGGGCGAGAGCACCGCGTATTCAGTCGACTATCTTAGCAACCGAGAGGTAGTCAACGACACGGTTGGAGGGAAACCAATCTTGGTCACGTGGTGACCGCTCTGCCTGACGGGCATAGACTATGCCCGCGAGATCGACGGAGAGACGTTTACATTCGGGGTCGATGGCAGCCTGATCCACAACTCTCTAGTGATGTACGACCGCGAGACGGGATCACTCTGGAGTCAAGTCCTCGGACGAGCGGTCGCAGGGCCGAAGCGCGGTACAGAGCTTCCGTTCATTCCATCGGTTACAGTCACCTGGGCGGCATGGAAGGATGAACACCCAAATACCAAGTTCTTGGACACAGGCAGTTTGGGCCGCCCATACAACTTCTACGACCAGTACTATGCAGATCCTGATATGGTGGGAGCCTATGGCGAGAACAACCCTGATAGACGCTTCCACCCGAAAGACATCGTGCTGGGCGTGGCTGTAGGTGAACATGCAAGAGCATATTCGTCCAGAGACTTGTTCGGAGACGCGGTCATAAACGACACGCTGGGAAAGGTGGACATCGTCGCAGTCCACGAAGAGCGGAGCGGAGTTACAGCGGTATTCGATCGGAGCGCCGCAGGCAGAACGCTCACCTTCAAGCGAGGGGATGAACCCTTGCAGATGATCGACGAACAGACTGGCTCGGTCTGGAACAAGCTGAATGGCCAGGCCATCGCAGGACCGCTTCATGGCCGTCTGCTTTCAATGATACGGAGCTTCCATCTCTTCTGGTTCGCATGGTCGGATTTCTACCCAGACACGACGACCTACCGAGAGTAGGAATCATGCCAAGAGTCCCGTCACTGCGATGAGAATCGAACCGATCCAACCGTTGTCCCAGCTCATAGATCCATCGAGGGAGCAGTCGATGCCAAGCCGGGCTGCGGTCAGAGGTTTTGTATATTCACCATTCGCCCGCCCTTTTGGTGAGACCTGAGAAATCCAATCATGATCTGCACGGATTTCCTCGCGCCGCGCGCCGGCGACGTGTTCTCCGTACCGTTTGCGAGGTTATCGACGATCTCGCGGTAGGCTGCCTCGATTCCCCTCGACCTGAAGACGGGAGGAGTCAGCTGCATCTTCAGAGTATTGTAGGAGCGGGAAGGATCGAAGAGGCGAAGATCAGCGGACTCTCGATCGAATTCGAACGTTATAGACCCTTTCGTTCCAGTGATCGATACGTCACGGAACGAATCAGGGGTGTTCTTCATGCAGGAGAAGAATGCGCGCACGCCGTTGTCGAACACGATATACCCCGTCGCGCCGGGGTCGCGCTCCGTTGCGTTGCCGCCGCCGCTACCCCGGTATTCATCCCAGTCGTCGTATCCTTCCTCGAGGTGTGCAGATACCTTGGCGGGTTCGGCGTCGGAGAAGAACACCATAGCGTCCAACAGGTGGGAGCCGCTCCGAAACATCCATGCTTGCGTTCCGCCGAACGACGCCGACATCATACTCAACTCCCCGATGGTACCGGACCGTATCGCATCTCGCACCTTATGGAACAGTGGAGTCCATCTGCGTGTGTAGTCTACTGAGAGAAGCACTTCGTTGGACTCGCACGCGGCGATCATACGGTCGGCGTCCTCGATACTCGTTGCCAAGGGCTTTTCGCAAAAGACCGCGCGGACGCCGGCCTCTGCGGCCGCGACAGTGGGTTCGGCATGGAGATGTTCGGGCGTGGTGACCGCAACGATGTCGAGGTCTTCGCTGGTAAGCATCTCGCGATAGTCGCGATACGACCTCGCGTCCGGCCACCGCGCGCCCCAGTTATCACCAAAGCGGTCGATTCGGGCCGGGTCGATGTCGCAGACCGCTTCAAGCGATACCTGCGGCACGTGAGCGATCGCCGCCGCGTGGGATTGAATGAGAGGGTCGCCAAACGGGGCGAATGGGAGTCTTTCGGAGGCGCGGGCGGATTCCTGTGCGGCGCTTGGCAAGTCCTCGGAAGCGCGCTTACGTACGGCAATCGGGCCCAGTCCTACAATCCCTATTCGGTACGTCTGTCCGATCAACCCAATCCGGCTCCATCTATCATCTGATTTAGCAACACTCCTACCCCAAAGAGGGATTCTCCATCTGCGAGTACCCTCGCACCGAAATTCCAATCAACCCCGCACGGTGTTTCCATCGCTCGGCGTGCATTTTCGGCTGTCGGTATTTTCATCACGCGCGCAGATCCTCCGGCCGGCCTCCCTTCGGCCTCGACGCAATATCGGCGATGAGCGTGTCTAGGATCAACTCGTCATCGGCGCCGGTGGATTTCATCGCGATGTCGGCGTCCAAGAGTGTGCGATGAAGATCGACAAGCTGCTCCTTGCCGAATCGGTCAGCTTGGTGCAGTGTCTTTCGGAGAGGATAGCCGGAGAGTTTAAGCCGCTGGGAGGCCTCGCCTGTAGAGAGACGGCGGGCGTCGATGTCCTTGGCGAGAATGAGCAGGCGCAACTGACGCGCTATCATCGTGACGATGTATCCCGTTGGGTTGCCGGTGCGGAGCAGTCCATGAACGAGGACTAGCGCATCACCGACGCGGCCCTCGATGACCGCGTCGACCGCGGCGAAGACGTTCGACTCCCGCGCGTACGAGACCATTCGATCCACATCGCCAGCGGTAATCGTCCGACCGGAAGCGGCGATGGCCAGTTTGCGGAGCTCAGAGGCGATTACCGGCAGGTCTTGTCCGATGGTCTCTGCGAGGGTTCGCACGGCCCCTTCCTCAATCTCCGCGCCCTCGTACAGGGCCCGATGGGCGATCCATTGCAGGAGCTCGCGAGGCCCCGGCACGACGAACTTTCGTACAGTAACTTTATGCTGCATCAGCTTGAATACTGGGTTCGATGGGCTTACCGGGCCATCGACGAAGACAAGGTCGGTCGTTTGCGGAACGCTATCGAGCATTTCCAGGAAACCTCTCTTCCACTTGTCGGATGCGCTGGCGCTCGATGCTTTCGAACTCGATCTGCGGCCGCCGCGCTCGAATCTGGTCAATAGTCTGTCCACTATCACTAGACGTTTGTCCGACAGGAACGGCACAGTGCCGGCGTTCGCCGCAAGCTCATCCAGAGAAACATCTCCGCCGAGCGTGACGATGTTGACGTCGCGCACCTCGGGCGCGCCGACGCCGTTCTTCATCTCCAAGAGCGTCTCGCGTATGGTGAACTCGTCGTCGCCAAACAGCAGATGGATCACACAACCCCCTATCTTGCCAAACAGAGCTGACGATATGGTATCGTAAGAGCGGACAATATCGTAAGAGTGGGGAGCAGAGGCATACGGCTATGGCGGCCCTTCGATTGCTAGGGTTGACGAGGATACTCCGTCTGATAGTGAGGTTGATGCTCGACCGGCGCGTTCCGCTCCGGCTGAAGCTCATCATTCCCGCAGTGCTTCTATACTTCGTCTGGCCATTCGATTTTCTCCCGGACGTCATTCCCCTACTGGGGCACATCGATGACATTCTCGTCGTCGTTACTACGCTGGCGGTCTTCCTCGTTACGGCTGGGCGTCATGTCCTACTCGACCAAGCGCGAAGGCATGGCGGAGATGGTCAACGCGACGGAGGATCCCGCCCATCCGGAGAAAACGTGATCGAGGGCAGATACCGGCACATCGCGGACGAACCGAAGTGAAGCGATCATCTTCGTGATGCACCGGGTATCCTTCAAGGGAATCTCACTCGCAAAGCGGCTGTGCGAGATAGATGCCCTGAGATCGACATCCACCGTCCTAAAGGATTCGGACATTGGAAATTGGGATAATCGGACTGCCCAATAGCGGAAAGACTACCTTATTCAATGCGGTTACCCGCGGACGCGCCGCCGTATCCGAGTACGCGAGCAAGCCGAACATAGGAGTTGCTCATGTACCGGACGTTCGTCTCGACACGCTTGCAAGAATGTACGAACCCCGAAAACCCAAGCATGCGGCAGTAACTTACTTCGACGTACCGCGGCCAACTCCGGGAATGGGTGGAACGCGGGCGATAGCTGGACAGTACCTGAATGACTTACAACGGGTCGATGCGCTGTTGATCGCCGCGCGGGCTTTCGACGACAGATCGGTCGTTCACGCGGACGGGTCGGTCGACCCATTCCGCGACGTCGAGAACATGATGATCGAGCTTCTATTCTCTGACCTCGACCTCGTAGAGCGGCGGTTGCTGCGGCTCGACGAACGATACAAGGGCGCGGATGCGATAGATCGAGGGGACATCGACGCGGAGCGCGAGTGCATCGAACGGATCAGAGAACAACTCGAATTGGAAGTGCCCATCCGAGACCAGCACTTCCCATCCGGGCAGGCCGACAAGATTCGAGAATTCCGGTTTCTCACTTCAAAGCCGCTGATCGCCGTGTTCAACATCGGCGAAGACAAGATCGAGGACTCAACGCGCATCGAAAAGCAGATTGTCGATAGGTTTCCGGGAGGAGACGTTTGCGCTGCCGCTATCTGCGGGAAGCTAGAAATGGAACTCGCCCAGATGGATCCGGAAGAGGAGGACGAGTTCCGAGAGAGCATGGGCGCATGGGAACGAGGCTGGGAACGGATAATCCGCATGTCCTACGATCTCGTTGGTTTGATTTCCTTCCTGACGATCGGAGACGACGAAGTGCGCGCGTGGTCGGTTCCGACGGGCACTGTAGCGCATAAGGCAGCCGGAAAGATCCACTCGGACTTCGAGCAGGGCTTCATTCGCGCCGAGATCGTGCATTACGACGATCTCATAGAATGCGGAAGCGTATCAGAGGCCAGAAATCGCGGCGTCCTGCGTCAAGAAGGCAAGGACTACATCGTCAAAGACGGCGACGTGATGCGAGTCCTATTCAACGTATGACGGCGAGTCCATGTGAAGGGCGTGTATTGCACCTAGGGCGTAGTGTGAACTGATGAAGAGGGGCGACCTACCGACAGATGCCGGCCGTCCAGAGAGTGACTCCCTCTCAATACGGCGCATGGCGTTGTACGTCCACATTCCCTTTTGCGAAACGAAGTGCCCGTACTGCGACTTCAACACCTATGCCAAGATCGAGCCACTCATACCCGGCTACGTGTCCGCGCTAACAGCCGAGATCGAGATCTGGGGCAGTATGCTCGGCAAGCCGTTGGTGCAAACGGTCTTCTTTGGGGGTGGAACTCCGTCGTACATCCCCGCCGAGTGCATCGCGCTTCTAACGGCGGCTATCAAACGGTCGTTCGCGCTCGAGGACGGAGCGGAAATCACTCTAGAAGCGAACCCTGGAGATTGCACTGCCGCCAAGCTTGCGTCATATCGTTGCATCGGGATCGACCGGATGAGCATCGGGATGCAGAGCTTCGATGACGAGTTGCTTGGACTGCTCGGGAGGCGTCATTCGGCTGCGGAGGCGGTCTCTGCATATCGAATTGCGCAGGGTGCGGGATTCGACAACATTAGCATAGACTTGATGTATGGTCTGCCGCACCAGACTCTCGACAGTTGGAGGCAGACGTTGGCCCAGGCGGCCAACCTGCGCCCACCGCATGTATCTCTATACGCATTGACCCTCGAGGGCGGGACTCCTATGGAACGCTCCGTCACTATAGGCACGCTGCCCGCTCCCAATCCGGACCTTGCTGCGGACATGTACGAAATGGCAGAGGAAGAACTCGGCGCGGCCGGCTATCGGCATTACGAGATATCCAACTGGGCCATGGAAGGACGGCAAAGCCTCCACAACCTCGTCTATTGGCGCAACGAACCATATCTGGGCGTGGGACCGGGGGCGCATTCGTACTTGGGCGGGCATCGCTTCTCGAACCTCAAGCCCCCTCGAGAGTACGTCAAACGGCTCGAAAACCATGGAGCGCCGACCACTGCGACAGGCGCAAGGGGCGATGGTCTCGCCGCGGCCGCTGTCAGATCGTCGCCGGTGGTAGACTTCGTCGAGGTCATCGACAGGCGCACGGAAATGGCGGAGACGATGATGCTGGGACTCCGACTTGACGACGGCGTTTCCATCCGAGGGTTCGAGAGCCGCTTTGGAGAGTCCCCTCTCACGGTCTACGAGGAAGAAATCGACGAGGTCGTACTTGCTGGACTCGTCGAGATGATCGACGGACGCATTCGGCTTACCGCAAGAGGAAGATTCTTGAGCAATGAGGTATTCGTCCGCCTCCTTCGGTAGGATAGCATACCGCCCAAGCTGCGGCTTTGCTATCCTAGACATATCTTTGGGAGGGCATGGGCGTTGTACGTAATCGGAACGGCAGGGCATGTCGACCATGGCAAGTCGGCGCTCGTTCAGGCGCTGACCGGCATCGATCCGGACCGACTCCGCGAGGAGAAGGAGCGCGGGCTGACCATCGACTTGGGCTTCGCGTGGATGCCTCTCTCCGAGGGCAACGAGGTTAGCATCGTCGACGTCCCGGGCCACGAGCGCTTCGTTAGCAACATGTTGGCAGGCGTGGGGGGCATCGACTTGGCGTTGCTGGTCGTTGCGGCCGACGAGTCCGTCATGCCTCAAACGCGGGAACATCTTGCCATACTCGACTTGCTGAGCGTCCGTCGAGGAATCGTAGCAGTGACCAAACGCGACCTCGTGGACGAGGAATGGTTGGAACTCGTCACGACGGAAGTACAGGAGGTCATCGAAGGAACAACTCTCGAGCATGCGCCCATCGTTCCCGTGTCGGCCATTACCAGGGAGGGCTTGCAGGAGTTGACGCAAACCATCGAACGGCTTCTCTGGGAGACGCCGATTCGAGAGGATCTTGGACGGCCGCGTCTGTCAATAGACCGGGCGTTTACGATGTCCGGATTCGGTACCGTCGTCACTGGTACTCTCATCGACGGAAGCATGAGCGTTGGAGAGGATGTCGAAATCCTGCCAGACCGGCGCGCGTCGAGGATCCGCAGCATTCAGAGTCATAAGAAGAAGCTGGATACCGCACAACCGGGAACGCGGGTGGCCGCCAACCTGATTGGACTAGCGCAGGAAGACGTGCGTCGAGGGGATGTATTGACTACTCCGGGGTGGCTATCGCCAACGGACGCCGTCGACGTCCGTCTGCGAATCACGGAGGTCGCCAGCCGCCCTGCACGGCACAATATGCTCGTCAACGTTCACACAGGCAGCAACGAGGTCGTTGGGCGTCTACGGCTGTTGGAGGGGACGCGCGCGGAGCCGGGGGAATCGGTATGGGCCCAGCTGAAGCTGGATACCCCTGTGACAGTCGTCAAAGACGATTTCTTCGTTATTCGCTCCAATCGGACGACCATCGGCGGGGGGACCATCTTGGAGACGCATACCCGCAGACACAAGCGGAACCACCTGCCTACCATCGAACGGCTCGCGACGTTGGAGCGCGGGGACGCTCGGGACGTCTTGCTCAGAACAATCGAGTATTCTGAGCCGGCAGATTTCGATGATATCGTAAACCGCGCCAACATGCAGGCGGCTGCGGCGCGTTCCGAGCTCACGAAGATGGCGGAGAACGGCATGGTGGTCTTACTTCAGTCAGGGCAAACGGTCTTTACCCGGAAGGGATGGGCAGCGCTGCGGGACAAGGCGCACGAATTCCTGGCGGTCTACCATGAATCACATCCACTCCGACAGGGCGCTCAGAAGGAGGAGCTCCGACGACGCATCGGGACGACGCCGCGCATCTTTTCCGAGGCGATCGACATCTTACGGAGGGACGGAACAGTGGTGGAAGACGGCCCAGTAGTGTACTTGGCCGGCCACGTGCGCCGGATGACTACAGATCAGAAGAAGACTGCGGAGGCCTATCTCACGTCACTCGCCTCACAACCATTCTCTCCCGCTACCGAGCCTGCACCAGATGCTGAGATCATCGCATTGCTCGTCGATGCGGGGCTCGTCGTGCGTGTAAGCGATACGATTGTGTTCGACGCGGCGGCCTACCGCCGGATGGTCGACGCGGTGGTCGAGCACATTGAGAAGAACGGCCCCATTGCGGTGAGCGATGTCCGCGACATGTTTGGCACGAGCCGCAAGTACGCGCTGGCCTTTCTGGAACATCTCGACAAGGAGCAAGTGACCCGCCGCAACGGCGACACGCGCGAGCTGAGGTGACTCTTCCACTCGGTGCAACAGGCGCCGAGGAAATCTCAACGCCGCCCGTGGAACAAGGTCATTCCTCTCTTCCCTGTATAACTGGGGGTGGGAGTCTCCGTGCTGCTGGTTCCGAGTCGACTCCGAGGTTCCATTCGATTCATTGGCAATGACGCCTGGGAGATGTCAGACTCAAGGGATACGTCCAATCCGCTGCGGTCTCATGCCGACCAAGTAAATGGAACGAGGGCGTCTGCATGATTGGTAGGCTGATTCCCCGTGCGTTATACTGTGTTGTGGGGTAATTGCACGGGGTTTCATGGTATCTAGTACGCTTCAATCGGAAGGCTCTGCGCGCCGCGTCATATGGGCGGCGAGGCTCGTCGTGCTGGCGGCGTTCTTCGATCTCTTCGTCCAATTCCCAACCATTGCACCGCACGCCGAGATCCTTGGCGCGTCGACGACGTTCGTTGGCATCATCGTCGCGGCATATTCGTTCACGAACCTGTTCGGCAACTTGGGTTCGGGGTTTGCGCTGGATAGATGGGGCCGCCGCCGTCCGATCATTGCGGGTATGGCGATCACTGCCGCGGCGGTCATCAGCTACTCGCTCGTTCGCACGCCAGAGCAATTCGCTGCGGCGCGGGCAATACACGGTATCGGCGCGGCCGTATTGGCGCCGGGCGCGTTCTCCATCATCGGCGATCAAGCGGTCTCCAATCAGCGGGGGCGCACGATGGGCGTGACCGGGGCATTGATCGCCATCGCAGCCCTGATCGGCTTTCCAATCGCGGGCATTCTCCGTGACCTAATGGACGCAGACGCAGTGTTCTTGGTGGATGCAGCTTTCATCATCGCAACGATGTTGGTGTTCCTGCTGGTCACGCGCAAAACTCGGCATAAGCCGCGGTACGAGGAGGTAGACTCCGGCGTAGACGGACTGGGGGCTGGATGGAGAACGCCGAGCCTGTGGTCGGCGTATGCGGCCATCTTCGCAATCACGGTGGGCATCGGAGCTCTCGTGGCATACTTGCCTTTGGTGCTGGAAGACCGCGGTGAAACAGCCAGGCAGACGAGCTACGGCTTCGCTATCTACGCGCTGGTAGCGATGGTAGTGATGGCAAGCCCGATCAGCCGCTCGGGAGACCGCTTCGGACGCTTTGCCCCGTCGATGCTGGGGCTCCTCGTGGTCGCCGCCGGGTTGGGCGCGCTGGGGATGTTTGGCGACTATGGAGGCGTTGTTGCGGGTATGGCGATCTACGGTATGGGATACGGCCTCGTCTTTCCTGCGGCAGCCGCACTCGTTACGGAGTCCACGGGGGCGGACCATCGAGGCATGGCCTTCGGCATCTTCTACGCGGTGTACTCCCTGGGGGTGGTCGTTGGATCGGTTGGGAGCACGAGATTGGCCGAATTGCAGGATCAATCGGTTGGCTTGCCGTTCTTCGCAGCCGCGGTCATCGCACTGGCTGCCATACCAATCGTCCTTGCGATAAAGCAGGCTGCAAAAAGAAACAATCCCCGCCTGAAGGCCCCGGACGCCTAACGAGTTTCCAACTCTCCCAACCGCGCATCGTCTATCCCAAAGTGGTGGGCGATTTCGTGCTCGATGGTTTCACGCACTTCCTCGACGATTTGCTCGTTGGTCGAACAGATCGACTCGATAGACCCTTGAAAGATCGTAATGCGGTCGGGCAGGATGGGTACGTAGTCGTCGCGTTCCGTAAGCGGCACTCCCTCGTAGAGGCCCAGCAACAGTTCTCCGTCCTCCACCAAGTGCCCGGCAAGTTGGTCGGAAGATGGCCAGTCTTCGACGATAACGTCGACGTTTTCGAGGTACAGCCGGAACTGATCCGGAATCGTACCCAACGCCTGACGCACCAGCCGCTCGAACGTCTCTCGCTCCATAGAGGAGATTCTACCAGAGTTGGCATAGCATATGCCGCTCTGACAAGGTCGGTCTCATTCCTTCCCTCGATCTCCGAAGGAAGGGCGCAACCGTGCAGCTAGGATACCGGAGTCGCTGGGTCAATGGCTTTTAGACATATCGCGAAATGATAGTTACGCCACATGAACTGTGGTATACTACGCGCATGGACAGGACAGCTACTATGCGCAGCGATCCTCCGGCTAGCCGCCGCGCGGCGGACTTGTTGCGCGATGGATTTGTGATCGCCGGGGCCATTCTCATGGCGGCTACGCTGTATCTCGTCTTCCTGTGGGTGCCGACTGACGCCAACTTGGGCGTGTCTCAGCGCATATTCTATTTTCACGTGCCGGTGGCCATTCTCTCGCTCATTTCTATCTTGGTGATCGCAGGGGCCAGCATCACGCACCTGATTACCAAGGGGAAGAAGTCCGACGCGGCTGCCTATGCCACGGCGGAGGTCGGGTTCGTCTTCTGCAGTCTGGGCATCGTTACCGGAGCGATATGGGCAAAACCGGTGTGGGGAGTGTGGTGGACATGGGACCCGAAGCTCACGCTCACGCTGGCGCTCTGGTTCATCTATGCAAGCTACCTGATGCTTCGCGCATACGGGCCGAAAGGTTCGCAGGGCGCGCGGTATGGATCTGTCTTGGCAGTCATCGGGGCGGTTGACGCCCCCATCATCTACTACGCGGCGGAGCTGTGGCGCTCAGCTCACCCGAGTTTGGTGCTTGGCCCGTCCGCGGAGGGGGACGCGCTCGACCCGAGGATGCTCGTAGGGGTCGTCGTCTCCATGGCGGCGCTTGCAATCGTCTTCACGCACCTAATCATTGAGCGATACAGCTTGAGGAACGCAGAGAACGACATTGACGAGATATTCCAACGTGTCACATAGGATTGCCGGGCTCGTCAAGCCGGCAGGAGTCGTTCTGCTCGCGCTGGCTGTGACGGCTCTCTTGCATACCGCGGCCCACGCGACGAGCGAAGCGACTGATGATGTCGTTCATTCGTCGACTCTTGCTCAGGCATCGGAATCAAGCCCGGACGCGAACTTGCCCTTCCTCTTCGCCGTGTACATCATCACGTGGGCGGGGTTCTTTGGGTACGTATTCTACATGTCCCGGCGTCAGAGAGAGATGCGGAGGGAGATCGACGCGCTCGCTCAGACGGTTCGTGACATGGAAGATGAGCGCGAGGCTACCCTACAGCACTAGAGGAGGCAAGCAAACGCGCGTGGAAAACGAGACGTTCGAACGCCATACAACAAGTGTGTCGGAAGCCGTTGCCGCGCCTGAGCCCAGTCGGATGGCGCATCGCATCAAGGTGATCGTCGGTCTCACGGTCGTCCTTGGCGCGCTAGGCTTCCTTGCCTTCACAGCGTTTCAGAGCGCGAGCGTCTATTTCTACACGGTTGGCGAGGTAAAGCAGGCGGGGCCAACCGAAGAGGGGCGGATCGTGCGCGTCAACGGCAAGCTCGTTCAAGACTCCTTCGTGCGGGAGGAATCATCGACCATCGCGCGGTTTACGCTCCAGGACACCGACGGGGGAGAAACGTTGTTGGCCGTGCACGACGGCGTCGTTCCTGACTTGTTCTTCAACAAACACTCGGAGATCATCCTCGAAGGGTCGTACGGCGACGACGGGGTGTTCTACAGCCAGAACGTCATCGTCAAGTGTCCATCCAAGTACATCGCGGCAGGATGAACCTCACCATCGGACGAGGTTGGGCAGCCTAGCATCCTCGAACCATATCAGGTCGTATGGAGAGCCAGGCTTGCGGGGCGTTTGGAAGCCGCCTCCTAGGCTATGCGTACTCTCCAGCCGAATGGGTCTTCCTTGTAGCCGTACTGGATACCGACGAGTTCATCATAGAGTCGTCGGGCGAGGGGCCCGGTGTCTCCTTCCCCGACTACAATATCTTCGCCTTTGTATCCGATCTCGCCAATGGGCGAGACGACGGCTGCGGTGCCGGTAGCGAACGCCTCGGTGACGACGCCGGCCTTGCAACCCTGGGCGATTTCGGTTATCGAAATCCGTCGCTCCGTAACCGTAATGCCCCAGCTTCGCGCGACGTGAATTACCGAATCGCGCGTGACCCCGGAAAGGATCGAACCAGAGAGTCCGGGGGTAACCAGCTCGTCGTCGATGACGAAGAAGATGTTGCTCGTGCCGACCTCCTCAATATACTGGCGCTCCGCGGCGTCCAGCCAGAGCACTTGAGTATAGCCTTTCGCCTTCGCATCCTCGGATACGTACAACGTTGGACCGTAGTTGCCTGATGTCTTGGAATTTCCGACGCCGCCGCGCGCGGCGCGAATGTATTCATCGGAAACGAAGATGCGGGTGGGATTGAACCCCTCTTTGTAGTAGGGACCCACTGGGCTCAGGACGATGAAGAAGAGGTACGTCTTCGAGGGCTGGACTCCCAAGGCGGCCTCGGTGGCAATCATGGTAGGCCGTATGTAGATTGATGTTCCCTCGGAAGTCGGCAACCAGTAACGATCGAGCAGAACCAGGGCATTCACGGCGTCCATGAACATCTCCGAGTCAATCTGAGGCATCACCATGCGCTCTGCCGAGACGTTCATTCGTTCGACATTCTTATCAGGGCGAAATAGCCCGATGCCGCCGTCGGGAAGGTGATACGCTTTCAAACCTTCAAAGACCTGCTGGTTGTAGTGCAGGACGATGGCTACCGGATCGAGAGTCAGGTCGTGATACGGTTCTATGCGGGGGGTGTGCCACCCCCGCTCGGTGGAATAGTCCATCAGGAACATGTGGTCGGTAAGTATCTGGCCAAAGCCAAGATCGGCATCTGCGGGTCGAGAGCGTAGACCGGCAGTTGGGGATTTGGTGATCGTTATGTCCATCTGATTCTCCGTCGAACCTGCGGCTGGCAATCACAAATATATCACTGGCGAGCAGTTTCGGCTACCTCTCGAAGCGTGTGTATTCTTATCACCCACTGATGACGCTAGGTCTCGAAAACTCTTGCTTCCCTACTCCGTACTAGACCCTCATATGATTTCCCGATTGTGGAAGTACCGGGGGAGTGAACGAATTTCGCCGAATTGGGACTACTCACATCCCCATGGATTGCCGCGTTCGCAGAAGGGCGACCGCACAGGGGCCGCATCTGTGCATAGGAACATCAGGTATATCCTTTCGAAACGCGCGGCATGGCCTGGGAGAAAGGATGGAGGAATCCAACGCAAGCCGGCCTCCGCTCTACACGCCGTAGGATGCTACCATCTGCTCCACGGTGAGCGGGGAGGATTTGGAATCGATGTCATCGAGGCGTTGCTGGAGCGTTGGTTCCCGCTTGGCTTGGTACAGCAGGCCAAGGGGCACTCCGCCACGCTCGACGAGATTCGTTGCAGCGTCAAGGCTCGTGGGATCATGGTCGTCTGGAATATCCCATGCCTTTCCCGGGATGCCCTTGCGGGGGTCTCCCTTGAGCTCCTTGTAGGTATCGTTGAATTCGGTGCACGGCGACTGAACGTGGACGACGGCGAAGCCTGGATACTCCATGGCGTCGTAGATCATGTTCGCCATATCTTTGATCTTGCTTGAAATCGCGGAAGCGACGTGAGAGACTCCTACGGTCAGGTACAGTCGAAGGGGGTCAAGTCCCTCTTCCATCTTGCCGAATGGGGTGGAATTGGTGATCATTCCCAGCGCGCTCGTGGGAGAACTTTGTCCCTTCGTCAGTCCGTAGACGGCGTTGTCCATCACAATTGCGCAGACGTTGAGGTTGCGCTGAGCCTGGGGAGCGATATGCTCCATTCCGATGCTCAGGAAATCGCCGTCTCCGGCGACGACCACGACGTTCAGATCTGGACGTCCTGTCTTGACACCAAACGCAACCGGCAACGTACGGCCGTGCAAGCCGTGGATACCGAAGGGCTGCTCTCCTTCTAGAAGGTGGACGAGGTTCCCGGAACAGCCAATTCCCGCTACGACTACGGTCTGCCGCATCGGCTCTTCGGCCTCGATCAGGCGCCTGGCGACAGCCTGTTCAAGGGCGCGGCGGACTCCGAAATCACCGCATCCTGGGCACCACTTGAAATCGTACTCTGGATTCTTGTCGGTCATAGGACAACCTCTTCCTTGTGGTCTGCTCCGATTCGGTCTTCGAGGCGTACAAGCAGGTCTCCGATGCTAAACGGGAGTCCAGTGTACTGGGTGATCGACTCGGCCTTTACTCCATGGGACCGCAGGTACGCGGAGAATTGGCCTTGGTAATTGAGCTCAGGAACGATGACCAGTTCCTTGGTGCGCAACTCGTCGAGGAGAGCAGGGGGCAGGGGATTGAGGTACATGGTGTAGTACCACGCCAAGTCATCGCCCGTTCCGGCCTCGTACATTCTTCTCCATACTTCGCGAGTAGGGCCTCTGGATCCGCCCCATGGCATCACTGCGATAGACGCTTGAGTATTCTCCGCCTCGAAGGTTCCGGTTTCCAACAGCTTCAACTTGCCAAAGCGACGCTCCGTCATTTGGATATGACGCTCCGCGCGGTGAGTCGTATCGCCCATGCCGTCGTGCTCGCTGGCGTTGGCGACGTAACTGCCGGGGCCGCCGGGTATCGGCATCGGCGAAAGTTCCCTTGGTTCGTAGCGATGATACCCATTCGCCCCATCATAGACCGTGCGGTTCTCGACTGGCACCGTCTCCAGATCGGGTTTGCGGATGTTCTCCTTGCGCTCCGACAACGAATGCTCGCTCAAGAGGATCACCGGCCCCTGATAGCGTTCTGCCCAATTGAATGCCTCGACTGCTGCGTAGAAGCACTCCTCCACAGAGCCGGGAGCGATGACGGGGAGACTAACGTCGCCATGAGCGGGATGCAGAGACACGAATAGGTCTGATTGCTCGGTCTTGGTCGGAAGCCCTGTGGCCGGCCCTCCGCGCTGCACGTCGCAAATTACGATGGGAATCTCCGCCATCCACGCGAAGCCTATCCCTTCACCCATGAGGGAAACGCCTGGCCCAGCCGTAGCCGTCATGGCCTTCTTGCCAGCGTACCCCGCTCCAATCATTGCGTTGACCGCCTCGATCTCCGAAGAAACCTGGTAGGCGACTTTGTCCTTGCCGGTGAGCCATCGTTCCATCCACACGAGAATGGTCGTTGCGGGCGAAATTGGGTAGCCAACATAGAAGTCAAGACCGGCGTGCACGGCTCCTAGGCAAATAGCCTCGTTGCCATTCAAGAATATCTGCTCGTAGTCCGGGTTGACAGGGGGAGCAAGTTCTCCTAGGTTGAAGCCGCTCTTGCGCGCTTCCTCTCGTCCGAGGGTGAGCCCGTGAATATTCTGCGGGACTATCTTCTCGCCGTATCTCTCGACATTTCCCCAACGCTTCTTGACGAACTCCTCCAATATCGACTGCGGCATATTCATCAGTCCGGCGAGCGTGCCCATAACGACCATGTTGGCCGCCCTGGGATTGCCAGTCGAACGCCCCAATTGATCGAAGGGAATGCCAAGGCTCCTGCCGTCATCATCGAGGTGGAACGCCTTGGAGTCGTACACTACCACGCCCCCATCACGCACTTCGTCCTTGTGCACCTCGTAGGCGTATTCATTGAACGCGACCAGTACGTCCAACTGATCGCCGCGGCTCAGGACCGGCTCAGTGGAAATGCGTACTTGGAACCATGTTGGGCCGCCGGTGATCTGCGATGGGAAGGTCGCGAACGTGAGCGCATGGTACCCCGCGTGCACGTTTGCGGAAGCGAAGCCCTCCGCGACCGTGAGAAGCCCCTGCCCGCCTTCACCGGCGAATCGAATTCTAAAGTCTGTCGTCTGCAACTGATGCCTCCCTTCAGCAGCCCGCCCATCCGCAGAGACACAACGGCGCAGTAGACCAAGTCAACGAGAACTCCGCGCGCCTGTTCTCAAGGCGCGATGTAGGTGTCGGAACGGGGTGCGTCACGTACAGGATACAGTCCTGAAACTCATACTGATTTCAGTTAAGTTTACACGAACCCCCTACGGGTGTCAACGAATCCGGTTGGATATTGGGATCGCAGACGCCGCTCCGCATCTTCAGCCGCGTCGTCAACTCCTACATCGTCGGCGCCTACTCAAACTGATGAGGGCGATTGGCGCCAGGAGGAACATCACCATCCCGAGTTCGATACCCGTCCCGCCTCCATTCGGTGCGTTGCAGAAGCCGCCGGGGGCGCCGCTCGATGCGGCAGGTGTCGACGATGCGGTCGGAGACGGCGCCTGATTCCCTTCGGCGGCGGGCAGTGACTGAGCGGATGCAGCCACCGGCGTTCGCGTTGCAGTGAACGTGGGCGTCGGCGTCGATACGGGTGTCAGCGTGCTTGTTGGACTCGGGGTGAACGTCGGCGTAGGTACCGGTGACGGCGTCGGCGTGAACGTGGGCGTCGGCGAAGGCGTCGATGTAGGCGTTAACGTGGGAAGCGGCGTAGGTGTCGCTGTCGCCGTCGACGTGGGGATCAACGTCGAGGTTGGAGTTGGCGTCAACGTGGACGTGGGTGTTGGAGTGATCGTGGGCGTTGGGGTCGGAGTCGGCGTCAAGGTAGGCGTTGGCGTGGGAGTAATCGTTGGCGTCGGTGATGGCGTCGGCGTGGGGGTGGACGTCGGAGTCGGCGTGGGGGTCGGCGTCGGAAGTGCGATGCCGCACGCCTCGACGTCGTCCGCGAGTAGGAACGCAGGAGACCAATTCGATACGGGAGCGCCGTGACTCCCAAGGATTCGAATGGTCAACGTCAATTTGTCGCGGTCGGACCAAATATACCCCCCAAATCCCCTACTCATGTCCACGATGATCCGGTTCCCATCCACCCGCACTTGAGACATGTCGCCCACGGCCAACCGTTCCCTGTGAGCATCGGTCACCCTGCGAAACTCCAGCGACAGGTCACCCCATCCCACCTCAGGAAGGCCGTCCACAACCAGGGTCAACGTCTTCTCATAGCCGAAGCGGGACTCACGCATCACGCAATAGGGAGGTTCTGGAGTGACGGACTCGACGGTCAAAGGGTATTGAGGCGTAGGAGGAGACGGGGTGGGCGAGCCGGGAGTGGTCTGGGCAGCCGGCTGCTGTGGGTTGCCAAATGGGTTGTAGTATACGAGTACCCGAGAGCGGTTGATGTCGCCCACGTACAGGTTGTCGTTGTTGTCGAATGCGGCCGTGTACGGCATGGAGCCGAAATCGTACAAGTACGAACTTGGAAGATCGGCAGGTCCAAGAGGGTCGTCATACATCCCAACGAACCGAGAGCCCGCGTAGGCGTTGTATCCCACTGCCATTCTGTTTCTGCTGTCGAACGCAGGTTCCCACGTCGCCGCATCCAAATTGCGGGACCAGAAAGCACGAAAATGTCCACCAAGAACAGTGCCGCGTTCCCAAGGATCTGCCCACAGGTCTGCACGATCTACAGCTGATCGAAAAAATATCTTTGTAGCTGTAGGGGCGAAGATGGTCTCGGAATTCGTGGAAGGGAACGACGCTGCGGCAAAGACGAGTAGTCGCCGATTCCCTTCTATTTCCAATGCGTGGTCAGAAACATAGAGGTTGCCGAAGCGGTCAATGGACAGCGCGCCAGGGAAGCAGAGGACATTAGTGTACGACCCCGCCTGGACTGGAGGGTATCGTCCACGGTTGCACTGGGTGCCAGTGGCGCTTCCTTGTCCCAATATCACGTCCACTACTGGATTAGTAAGCGGATCACGAATACGCAAGACACGATGGTTATCAGTGTCGGACAACCACAGGAAATCACCATTTCCCACAGGCGCAATGCCGTCGATGCTATACTCCAACGTGACATGGTCTTCCGTTCCGAGTACAGGGAAGGTTGCTTCACTCTTCCATATCGTATGGATCGGCGCCGAGTAATCAGTCAAAGGGAGCTGGTAGACGTCTAGGAAATGAGCGCCTTCGAATCCCAAGACCCACAAGCGACCGGAATCGTCCACTTTGATTCTCCCGCAACAATACGACCACCCTTTGTCAGAAAACTTGTTGCCAACTGCTCCGTCCGCAGGTTGTCCAGTGGTCAATGCGTCAAGCCCATTCCAGAACAACAGTCGACGTATGTCGGATACTATGAGTTGATCTTTCCACGCAACAATCCCGCGGGCGGAATGTATTCCTTTCATGTCTCTGAAGTTGGAGCCATGCGGTGGATAGAAGAGACGCATATCGGGACGAACGATCTGAGTGCCAGCTGAGGATACAGGGAAACGAAAGACGTCCGCTGTGTCCAGGAACACCGAAATCAGGACATTCCCCTGTTTGTCCAATCCGAAGCCTCCGGCAATAGGGCACATATGAGGAGCACCGGGTAGTTCTGCAAGCGCGTGACCGCATTTGCGGTTAGGCAGGTACGAATATTTCCCCAATACTTTCAATACAGAAGTACCGGTTTGGTCCCACAACTCAACCATTCTGTTACCGGAATCGTTGATCCATATACCTTGCCCATTGGGATCCATTTCGATTGACGTAGGATGATACAACTGAGAACCGAAAGTGTTTTTCGCCTTCATGCCGGACTCGAAAGGCTGCTCAAAAACTAGGACTCGGCTGTTGCCTGTGTCGGCAACGTATACCTGTCCATTGTTGGGATCAATCATTACTGCTGACGGCGCATGTAGTTCGTCAAGGTTGTTCCCAGTATTTCTAGTACGAAAGTTTGGTTGACCCAACACCAGATCGGCGGCCTTCGCAATTTCTCCGCTAGTGGGGTCTACAGAGAAACGGAGGACGCGGTGGTTGCCGCTGTCAGCCACCCACAAATTGCCGTCCGGATCGATTTCGACGCCGATGCTTTGAAGATTCGACTTGAGTCTATTGGTCTGGGCGTGGAAGCAAAGGGTTTCGGGAGTAGGAGTATCGAAATCTCCTCTGTTGCATACCATACCTGAGAAGTCTGCCTGTCCCCATACTGCATCCGCTACTGAGTCATTCTGGAAAGGGCTTTCGTACTTCAGTATCCTATGGTTGAAAGAATCAGGAACGTAGAGAGCGCCACTGCTATCGACCGCCATGGTTACGAACGTATGCGCTTCCCATGCGCTGAGAGAATAATCAGGTACGCCGCACAGCGTGTCCGCGGCGGCAGACGATCGAAATGGGTAACCCTGTACCCCGCTGTCCCCGTTGCAAGCCGAGTGATCGGATGCAGACGGCTGACCAATCACGATGTCGGCCGAGCATGGACTGTCGCCCGCGTAGCATCCTGCCAGGTCTATCCCCAGAATCCGATTGTTGCCTGCATCCCAGATGTACGCCCTCCCCGGATCGACTGAACGGTCGACGAGCACGCCGCCAGGGTTTGACACCTTGAACGGCACAACACTCTTGAGGTGTATCTGTGAAAAGTCGGGCTTTCCGATGATCACATCAGCCCACAAGTCACCAGAAACCCCCCGTATAGGGGAGGATGGTGGAAAGAGCGAATTCAATCCACACGTCCGATGGTCGTCGGCGAACACGAACTCACTCGACCAGTTGGACGACAGTCCAGAATCGACTGACGTTATCCGCGCTTGAAGCATTCGCCGCTGCCAACGCGGCCACTCTTCCCCAACATGCGCCATGTCCACCGTGACGCGGCGAGAGTCCAACCATCCCACTCCCTCGGAGTGCGGATCCGTGATCGTTCCGGTTGCCAAGTTAAGGAATTGAATCCGTCCTTCACTGCCGAGCGCGGTCAAATTGTCTCCGGTCAGAGACAGCAACCGATACCCTGCATAGGGCGAATCCCGAAGCACGCAATACGGAGGCTCTGGTTCGGCCATACGAATGACTGGGCTTTCCTGGGCGTACACGGGCGCAGTGAATTCCTGCTTCTCGTGTACGAGCAGAGAGACGCCTGCCAATGCCGCGGCTGCGAGCAGTCTGATCAATGCGGTTCCCAACCTTTCGTGTACCATGACTATAGATTGCATGGTATGCTATCATTATGCGGAGTGAAAAGCATAGGGGGGAAAATGCAGACCATGGATCGCCCGTGCTGGCATGAGCCGTCATGGTGGCCGCGATACCGAGGGACAGCCGCTCGGACTATCACGAGCCCGTCATACTCGGCGGCACAGGTTGGCGCTAGCGCTCCCCTTCCTGTCCACGAGGGTGACGAGTTGGCAACCATTTCGGAGCGCGGCCTCACTGGCGTAGGTAGTTTCGGCGTCTTCCCCTCCGCAGAACCCCTTTACACCCCAGCGACCTATCCCGACGATACGCATCCAAGAAATCCTCGAGCATGATAGCCCACATCAAAATGCGCCCTCACCCAATAGTAGCCGGCTCCGTTCTATGATCTGCTCCTGGTGCGGCTATGAAAACTCGTCCAGAGCGCGGTTTTGTGGTGACTGCGGGCGTGGAATCCAGTCAGACATCGTCTGCGAGTCATGCTCGACGGCGAACCCCGAGGGTTATACTTTCTGCGACGCGTGCGGGCAGCCTATCACTGAACCGGGACGATCGCCGGTTACGGCAACGACCGATAAGACGTCCAGGTCAATCCAAAACGTTCTATCACTGGCACGAACTCGCCTCCAAGCGATGGGGGCCGGTAGTTGGGAAACCGCAACTCTGATCTGCATTATCCTACTCGCGCTCGCGCTGCGTCTGATATCGCTTACGAATATCCCTCCAAACGTACAAGCTGACGAAGCAGACAACCTACAGGTCATCTACCATATCACAGCGAACACTGGGCCCGGATTCTTCGGGATAGATTGGACTCAAACACCTGCGTTCAACCTGTATCTGATGAGCTGGTTCATGGCAGTATTTGGGGAATCCATTGTCGGAGTACGGATGGCAAGCGTGGTTCTGAGCGTGCTATCGTTACCGGTGTTCTATTTCGTCGCGCGGCAATACGATCTGAACAAGCCAGCTGCCCTGGCATCTACCTTCCTTCTGGCAACAGGCCTATGGTATTTACACTTTTCTCGGGTTGGGTGGTACAATATTCATATCGCATTGTACGCTCTCCTGACGGTCTTGTCCGCTACGGCCTCAATCAGAAGAGGGAGCATACTTCTGTATGCAGCTACGGGATTGTTCGTTACTCTTGGTCTATACGGCCATCCCAGTGGACGAATGATCTTCATCGCTCTCATAGCCTATCTTCCTCTCGCTCTGATGCTGCACAAAGAGAACAAGAAACGCCTATTGCTTGGATATGCAGTAATGATATCCGTTGCATTGGTACTATACCTTCCTCATATCACTTTCGCCCTAGACAATTGGGAAGACTATAACGTTCGTAACAGAGCCATCTACATATTCAACGAGCAAAACCGAATGCAGTTCGGGGACAATAGCAACATCGAAATCATTGCTCAGCAGACGTGGAATAATCTCAAAGGCCTCGTTCTTCTGGACTCGGATATGTCATATGTTGGGATAAATACGCGCTACATAGCAGGAGGCAGAGGCTTCCTTGACCGATTCACTGGCATATTGTTCTGGGTCGGAATGGCAGCATCTGTCTTGAAATGGAGGCACACGCTCCTTTGGTGGGTCTTCTTCATTGTGATGCTCTTCCCTGCACAGATCCTCTCCAACGCTACACCGGATGGAGGGCGTTCAATCGGAACAGCGCCGTTCTTCTATCTATTTGTCGCATTGGGGGTACATTGGATATTCGAATTGAAACTAAGCGTGCATTGGTGGTTCAAGAGCGCAGTCATGGCGTCTCTTCTCGCCATTGCATATATGAATGTCTCAGGTTACTTCAACTGGATGAGTCAGCCTGAAGCGGCTGATGCACGTCAGCCTGCGATTGAGGTTGCCGACTTCGAAGTTTGGCAGGCCTTGCAGCAGGCCGAAGCAGAAGCAGGGAGGCGCGGCTTCAATGTCATCGAGTGGTACGAAATGAAGGATCAAGGCAACGAACCTTGATACACCATCCGGAGTAGACGAACTAGATCCTCGTAGGTGCATTGGATACCGCGCACGCGTTCGACGATCCGGGCAGAATCTATTTCTATGCGGGGCGTTGGTCGTACAACTACGAGACTCGGCTTTTCTTGTATCCAAACACGCCGGGTATGGACCAGTCACGGGAGTTTGGCGAGTTCTCTCTGGAAAGGCTGCACGAGGGGCCGGTGACATACGTCCTGCTTCCTCCATATGCAGAGGAGATAGACACACTCCGCGAGACGCATCCCGGCGGCGAGGCTATCGAGGAACGCCGCGCGGACGGCCGCAGGCTATTCAGCATCTATCATCTCCCGTAAGGCGACCCCAGAACAGAAGGCGAACTGCCGCAACACGCAAGGCGAATTGGCCTGGCAGTGAACCGTCACTCATACTCGCACAATCTATCCCCACGTGTGCGGGGGAACCAATATCACTGCGCCTATAGCCACGCCTACAGAGGGTCTATCCCCGCGTGTGCGGGGGAACCCTCATCTCCGCGTACTCATCGATCACTTCCAACGGTCTATCCCCGCGTGTGCGGGGGAACCAATCTGCTGGTGATGGAAATCGGCAGGCACAAGGGTCTATCCCCGCGTGTGCGGGGGAACCAATATCACTGCGCCTATAGCCACGCCTACAGAGGGTCTATCCCCGCGTGTGCGGGGGAACCAATCTGCTGGTGATGGAAATCGGCAGGCACAAGGGTCTATCCCCGCGTGTGCGGGGGAACCGCGTTGATCCTGTCGTCCTCCCCAGTCACCGGGGGTCTATCCCCGCGTGTGCGGGGGAACCGCTCGAATCATACCCACGACTTGGGCAATCAAGGGTCTATCCCCGCGTGTGCGGGGGAACCCCACAGGCGTCGGGACGCCGGTGATTGCCGTGAGGTCTATCCCCGCGTGTGCGGGGGAACCGTACGATATAGACGACAGCCATCTCCATCGTCGGGTCTATCCCCGCGTGTGCGGGGGAACCGCGCTCACACGCCTCCACGCGGCGTCACGGTCGGGTCTATCCCCGCGTGTGCGGGGGAACCGTCCATGTAACGATAATCGAAGTCTCGCTATCGGGTCTATCCCCGCGTGTGCGGGGGAACCAGTTGTTCTTCAAGTCAACGTCCGACCGATGCGGGTCTATCCCCGCGTGTGCGGGGGAACCCCTTGCGGACAGGCATCGTGTCCGGCGCTGCGTGGTCTATCCCCGCGTGTGCGGGGGAACCCGTCGACTGGCTGCGGCTAGCGGCAAGCGGCCGGGTCTATCCCCGCGTGTGCGGGGGAACCCGTCCGGGCCCGGCCAGAATGCAACTTGATACCGGTCTATCCCCGCGTGTGCGGGGGAACCTCAACCTCCTGCTTGCCCACCAGAACGGCTCGCGGTCTATCCCCGCGTGTGCGGGGGAACCACCCAACGCATCTGCTGGGCGTGCAAGTACAACGGTCTATCCCCGCGTGTGCGGGGGAACCCCGCTGTCCTCCGACGGCGATATTGCCTCCGCCGGTCTATCCCCGCGTGTGCGGGGGAACCCGTGAGGCTCGCAGTGGGCTGCGCTTGCAAACGGGTCTATCCCCGCGTGTGCGGGGGAACCCGTCTAGGCCGGTCGCGTCCCCCACGTTCGCGCGGTCTATCCCCGCGTGTGCGGGGGAACCACGCTCCGCCTCCTATCAGTACGTCTCCTGACGGGTCTATCCCCGCGTGTGCGGGGGAACCTGCTTGGGAGCGCGCGTGGGCAGTACCTCCATCGGTCTATCCCCGCGTGTGCGGGGGAACCGGGCAAGGCGGATCGTTCGGCTATACGTTGACGGGTCTATCCCCGCGTGTGCGGGGGAACCAGCACGGGAGATGGGAATGAACAAAGGGGGGATGGTCTATCCCCGCGTGTGCGGGGGAACCGTGAGCGGAATAGGGGGGAGAGGACAACGGGCAGGTCTATCCCCGCGTGTGCGGGGGAACCCCTGGTATGGGAGACGTCATAAAATGGTATCAACGGTCTATCCCCGCGTGTGCGGGGGAACCATCAATACCAGGTCTACGACGGGTCTGCTGGCGGGTCTATCCCCGCGTGTGCGGGGGAACCAGGGCGTCGTCGTTGTACATATAGAGAGTCGTGGGTCTATCCCCGCGTGTGCGGGGGAACCGGGGGCAATCTGGGAAATTGCCTCAATATTCGCGGGTCTATCCCCGCGTGTGCGGGGGAACCTGAGCAAGCTTTGCGATGCCGCTCGCGTACTGGGGTCTATCCCCGCGTGTGCGGGGGAACCCAGTCGATTCATGTTCGTCCTCCGTGTATCAAGGGTCTATCCCCGCGTGTGCGGGGGAACCCAGAGGAGCTACGACCGTACGCGGACGGCATCCGGTCTATCCCCGCGTGTGCGGGGGAACCAAGAAAGGCGCGGGACGGTCTGCGCGGGAGTCGGGTCTATCCCCGCGTGTGCGGGGGAACCCCAGGCCTGTCGTAACTGCGGCGCGGAGACGCCGGTCTATCCCCGCATGTGCGGGGGAACCATCCCCAAGACCGTCGAGGCGCTGGCGGTACTGGGTCTATCCCCGCGTGTGCGGGGGAACCTCGTCCATGCGGACGGAATAGAGATTTAGATCGGGTCTATCCCCGCGTGTGCGGGGGAACCTCAATCCAATCGCGCTCCAACTCGGCGCGGAGGGGTCTATCCCCGCGTGTGCGGGGGAACCCCGTCTCGAGTGGCAGATGGTCGACTGGCTGGGGGTCTATCCCCGCGTGTGCGGGGGAACCGTCGAGGTCAAGCGCCCCATCGACGGGGACAACGGTCTATCCCCGCGTGTGCGGGGGAACCAGGCGGTTCCCCTCTTCGTCTATCGTCACGACGGGTCTATCCCCGCGTGTGCGGGGGAACCACCGGCGGAACGCCCTGAAACCCCATCCTGTGCGGTCTATCCCCGCGTGTGCGGGGGAACCTTCTACGCACACTACGACGGGCAGGGGGGCGCGGGTCTATCCCCGCGTGTGCGGGGGAACCAGCAGCGGATGACTCGGGACGCCTACGATGGTCACTCTATCCCCGCGTGTGCGGGGGAACCAGGTTGTCGAGGATGTGCTTGCCGATGTTGGGCGGTCTATCCCCGCGTGTGCGGGGGAACCCGCGGCGCTGGTGGGGAGGCGAATATGATGGCAGGTCTATCCCCGCGTGTGCGGGGGAACCGCGATTGAGTGGGCGAATGCGTATCATGACGAGGGTCTATCCCCGCGTGTGCGGGGGAACCCACGTCGTCAAATTCGGCCCCCCGCTGACGTGAGGTCTATCCCCGCGTGTGCGGGGGAACCGTTCGAACTCGTAGAGATCAAGGTACTCCTGCCCGTCTATCCCCGCGTGTGCGGGGGAACCGTCCATCATTCCCCTGTACCGCACCTCGACGGCGGTCTATCCCCGCGTGTGCGGGGGAACCCCCTGCCCGTCGTAGTGTGCGTAGAAGACTGGGGGTCTATCCCCGCGTGTGCGGGGGAACCGACGACGCCGTCAATAACCAGCCCAATGGAATCGGTCTATCCCCGCGTGTGCGGGGGAACCCCGACCAGCCGGAATATTTCATTGAGCATAAGCGGTCTATCCCCGCGTGTGCGGGGGAACCGACACTCGTACACCGCAATCCTCCGCACACGAAGGTCTATCCCCGCGTGTGCGGGGGAACCTGTGTGCTCGCCTGCCGCTGCCACGTCGTCAAAGGTCTATCCCCGCGTGTGCGGGGGAACCTGGGATACAGCGCCAGAGAGACCACGTACTCGGGGTCTATCCCCGCGTGTGCGGGGGAACCCGAGCCTGCTCTGCGCCCCACTGCAACGTATCAGGTCTATCCCCGCGTGTGCGGGGGAACCTCAAGATGGCTGAGGAGGTTTTGGAGTACTGGCGGTCTATCCCCGCGTGTGCGGGGGAACCGCTCTGGCATGCTACCTACTCATCAAATGCCGCGGTCTATCCCCGCGTGTGCGGGGGAACCCCGGATGCGAAAGCAACCTTACTTTCCCAGCAGGGTCTATCCCCGCGTGTGCGGGGGAACCAGATGGAAAACTACAACCCACTCCCGCCTACGCGGTCTATCCCCGCGTGTGCGGGGGAACCATCATTTCGGTTCCGATTGCATATGCGGACGACGGTCTATCCCCGCGTGTGCGGGGGAACCAACTGCCCGTCAAGGCGTACCGTCCCGTCATGCGGTCTATCCCCGCGTGTGCGGGGGAACCCGGTGTACAACTCGTACTCGACTTGATACAACAGGTCTATCCCCGCGTGTGCGGGGGAACCCCGGTCAGAGACCTTGATTATGAAGGCAGACCCGATCTATCCCCGCGTGTGCGGGGGAACCCCCCTCCCAGTACATATCGGAAGGGGCCTAGCGCGTCTATCCCCGCGTGTGCGGGGGAACCGATAGGAGGAATCGAATGGGCATACTCATAGACCGTCTATCCCCGCGTGTGCGGGGGAACCGGCCAACAGACTTGTCAAGCATTTCCCCGGCGACGTCTATCCCCGCGTGTGCGGGGGAACCCCTCTATCATCTTGACCTCCTATAGCCGTTGCCGGTCTATCCCCGCGTGTGCGGGGGAACCATGGCCGGAGGCGTCCTGCTCGCCGTCGGGGCAGGTCTATCCCCGCGTGTGCGGGGGAACCTGTCCGGGGAAGCGGTGTCCGCATCCCGCGCAGGGTCTATCCCCGCGTGTGCGGGGGAACCAATTCCAGATGCGGTCAGACAGGTCATTGGCGAGGTCTATCCCCGCGTGTGCGGGGGAACCCCGCCGTCGAAGCCGCGGATGATCTCCGATAGCGGTCTATCCCCGCGTGTGCGGGGGAACCGGCTCTTCTGATGAGATGCGCTTCCTACCGGGCGGTCTATCCCCGCGTGTGCGGGGGAACCAGTACACTAGCGCCATGACGACAACCGATCCGAGGTCTATCCCCGCGTGTGCGGGGGAACCGTCTGCAAGAGATACATCGAAGAGGAAGTCCAGGGTCTATCCCCGCGTGTGCGGGGGAACCCAGACATCGCGCATCAATCGCCCGCATGTCGGGTTCGGAAACTGGTTGCGGCTGATACACCCAGACGACAGGCAAGGGATTATGGATATGATCATAAAGACTGGGAGGGCTGAGTGGGTCGCGCCTGATGACAGAGTTCTTCGATATACGTCTACGGACGGCGGTGCAAAACTTAAGCATCATGGGTTCATGTATCACGTCACCCCGAACATTGGCGATTTCCTGCAGCCTGGCGGCGCGAAGATGCAGGAGAAATTCAAGCGGTTAGGTGTAGAGCATCTTGACCCCGACGGGTACTATGTCGATAGAAAGAATAATGAATTCTTCATGGAAGAAGAAAGTCGATTCAAAACGGATCTTAGGGCCGCCTATGACACTCTGGTGTCACGCGGCTTCACCTTGCCGGAGTACTCGAACTCCTTGGATTGGACAAAGGCCCTGCAGGCGGCCAACGACCACAAGGCAGGGAAACTGACTTCGATGCCGTGGACAAGCAATCAGTGGGCGATCAGTCGCCTTGAAGATTCTCCACCTCCCTCCTTTGCCTACCCTCTGCAACCCGACGGACAAATGTTTCGTATAGCAGATAGTGAGCAGGGGCTCTTCGTTGCGCCGTCTCCCCCGATGGCATTGCATGCCGCGTCGGCCCTTGGCATCAAGGGCAGCAATCCGGGAGTGATTCGGATCGGCCCTGATGATCTGGATAAGCGGTTCTGGGATCCTGACGAATGGTCTACGAAGGGAAAAGACGAGCTGTGGAAAGAAACCGTCGAGCTGGAATCTCGCTACCGCAAGGGCTTGGGAGTGAATATCAAGAGCATTCCGCAGCTGTTCGGCGCCGGCGAGTACTTCGTCGTTGACGGAAAGAAGGTGGGTATCTTTGGTCGGGCGCGCGACTGGGAAAAGCCGCCGTCGACTCGAGCACAAATTTACAGCCCGTGGGATCTACTCCGTGCGCGCGTGTTCGACGTGATGGAGTTCGGCAAACGGCTGAATCCGTTTTATTCCCATATGAGTTTCAAAGGCTTTCCGATGGCAAGAGCGCTTGAGCAGACGGGTGCGCAAAATTCCAAGGCCAGATCCGATCTAGCTAATGTGTACTCGATGAAATCGGACATAGAAGCGCTCTTCGAGGAGGGGATAATAGATGAGGATGAGCTTGTCATGGTATTGGAACACTTGGAGGAAGCGAGGGATTTTGTGGAGCAGGGGGGGCATCTGGAACGTGATAGCCTAAACTTCATACCTGATCATCTCGACTTGGATGACATGGAGATTTGGGAGTTGCGGGAGGCCGGTCGAGCGAGTCGTGAGTCCAGGGCGCGTGGTGCACGGGCTCCGAAATTTGCGACGAATTTGATCGCCCGCTTTCCTGAGCTTCCTAGATCAGACACGCCGCGAGTGGATACCCCACGAACGGACACGCCGCGAGTGGACACGCCCCGGCTGGACACGCCCCGGCTGGACACGCCCCGGCTGGACACGCCCCGGCTGGACACGCCCCGGCTGGACACGCCCCGGCTGGACACGCCCCGGCTGGACACGCCCCGGCTGGACACGCCCCGGCTGGACACGCCCCGGCTGGACACGCCCCGGCTGGACACGCCCCGGCTGGACACGCCCCGGCTGGACACGCCCCGGCTGGACACGCCCCGGCTGGACACGCCCCGGCTGGACACGCCCCGCTTGGACACGCCGCGGTTGGACACCCCCCGCTTGGATACGCCGCGGTTGGACACCCCCCGCTTGGATACGCCGCGGTTGGATACCCCCCGCTTGGATACGCCGCGGTTGGATACCCCCCGCTTGGACACGCCGCGGTTGGATACCCCCCGCTTGGATACGCCGCGGCTGGATACTCCGCGGTTGGATACGCCGCGGTTGGATACTCCGCGGTTGGATACGCCGCGGCTGGATACCCCCCGGTTGGATACCCCCCGGTTGGATACGCCGCGGCTGGATACGCCGCGCGTTCGACGGATGATAAGACCAAAGCTGCCCGGAGGCGCCCCACCCCATCACCGCGCGCGCCAGTCGAAGCCGAAGGAACTACCGCCCGGTCGCTATCCCAAGAAGGTCGCCTTCAAGATGGGGAGGTATTGGATAACGCACGACTTCAATACTGGCAAGACGTCGCATAGCCTACGTCGACCTCGCGGCGCGCGCATCATCGGCAGGAATAGCAACCTGCCATCGGAGACGTATCAGATACTCTCGACCGACGGCGACGGGCCGTCTGTATCTGAAACTACCATCGGGAACGTCATCGCTCGCATGGATGCGGACGGCGTGGATTTTCGGGTGAAGGACGTTCCAGTGATGAATCAGGCGCGGCTGGACAGCCTCATCCCCTGACTTGCGCCCCGCCTGGGTAGTGTATACTGCCTGCATCGAAATGAAGGGGGGACGGAATGAAGATTGCGGTGATGATCGGTGTGGTGTGTGTAGCCATACTTGCGTGCGGCGGCGAGGAAAGGCTGAGAGAGGCTGAGAAACAGCTATCCATCGCGGAATATGAGAAATTCGCCGCAACCGCAATCGCGAGGAGAGCGACGCCTACTGCAAAGGAAGCGGCTACGGCTCGCTACGAATGCAATATGAAGATCGCAGCGGCTATTCTCATGGTGGATACGGATCCCGTCTATGTAATCGTCCGCGACGGATCATCCGTCTCTGTGCCGAAGTTGCACGCATACCAGATATGGAGGAATCCCGAGAGGTTCCCAGAAAAGTTCGCAGACCTCCGCGACAGATGGAGCTCGGAAGATCCATTGATCGTCGAATGGGCAGATGCAGCTCTGCCGTTCATAGACAAATGGCGGAGGGAATCCACATTACTTGAGTGGGATTGGGAGGTGCTCGTAGAAGGGATTCGTTCCGGCGAGTGCTGAGGAGCCCCCGCCCGCGTTACGAATATCGGATTGCCTATTGACAAACTGCGTGCAGTACTGATACACATACTCAAACGAATTGTCCGGGCGGCAGTACGCATTGCCCCCGGACGTGGCGATACCTAGCGAGGAGGCACCGCAATGAGAGTATACCACACACGCCGCCCGGATACACAAGCGCAGTTGGTTGCGATTGGAATTCACGCACGTTGAAGAGACGAGGCGATACGAACTCCGCCGGTCTATCCCCGCGTGTGCGGGGGAACCGGCGAACCGACCCCGCTTGCCTTGCCTAGATGCGGTCTATCCCCGCGTGTGCGGGGGAACCGAGGAGGACATATGGCTACACACTACGCGGAGGGG
Organism: Dehalococcoidia bacterium; assembly: GCA_965242665.1. Taxonomy (GTDB): domain Bacteria; phylum Chloroflexota; class Dehalococcoidia; order Lucifugimonadales; family VXLM01; genus VXLM01. The sequence goes on from OZ251484.1 coordinate 225,438, forward strand.
TCTATCCCCGCGTGTGCGGGGGAACCCCGCTCCAGAAGGCAACCCAGACGTATCTCCAGGGTCTATCCCCGCGTGTGCGGGGGAACCATGGAGGAGAGTCGGATTCTTCAAGAGTACGACGGTCTATCCCCGCGTGTGCGGGGGAACCTGCAGGCGTATTGCCGCCCGCTCGGCATAGCAGGGTCTATCCCCGCGTGTGCGGGGGAACCGGCTACCCTTGACGTATGGCTACCCAGATACGCGGTCTATCCCCGCGTGTGCGGGGGAACCGAGATTGCGCGCGCGGTAGGTAGGGCTACCTAGGGTCTATCCCCGCGTGTGCGGGGGAACCCGTCCGGCGACAAGGGAAGACAACTGGTACTCGGGTCTATCCCCGCGTGTGCGGGGGAACCCCGCCGGCAAAGGTTGCCGCAGTACCTTTTTACGGTCTATCCCCGCGTGTGCGGGGGAACCACGGTCGAGGGTTGCAAGTCGGACTCTGAGTCGGGTCTATCCCCGCGTGTGCGGGGGAACCCGCCCAAGTACAAGGACGGATTCAAGGTCACGCGGTCTATCCCCGCGTGTGCGGGGGAACCTCCGCAATCGTCAACGCGTTGCCTTCCGTCCCCGGTCTATCCCCGCGTGTGCGGGGGAACCGCGTACACAGTATAGAACGGGCCGTCCGACCGAGGTCTATCCCCGCGTGTGCGGGGGAACCCCGGGCGAACTTTTGGGCGGTGTATAGGTCTTCGGTCTATCCCCGCGTGTGCGGGGGAACCCCTGCCATTTCATTGCCGTCCTCCTTCCTAGTCGGTCTATCCCCGCGTGTGCGGGGGAACCCAGTCCGGGCAGAAGACCCCGAACTCGTACGTCGGTCTATCCCCGCGTGTGCGGGGGAACCGAGACGAGGCGCGCGCGTGCTACGTATCAAAGAGGTCTATCCCCGCGTGTGCGGGGGAACCTGTCGGAGGGACGGAGTCAAGATGGTCACGTTCGGTCTATCCCCGCGTGTGCGGGGGAACCCGGCCATCCGGCCCCTATCGAATCACAAGGAGGGGTCTATCCCCGCGTGTGCGGGGGAACCTGATGAATCTGACCCCCGGACATACGTATCAGGGGTCTATCCCCGCGTGTGCGGGGGAACCCCGGACTGTCGTTCGCAAGGAACTACCAAGAAGGGTCTATCCCCGCGTGTGCGGGGGAACCGGGAATCCAAAGCCGGGGAAGCATAGCGCAAAGGGTCTATCCCCGCGTGTGCGGGGGAACCGGAGGGAATCGCTTGGGGGTTGCGTTCAACCCGGGTCTATCCCCGCGTGTGCGGGGGAACCTTTCGGTTCGCGGAGCCTGAGCTGGCAGGCAGCGGTCTATCCCCGCGTGTGCGGGGGAACCTTCCACGTCGTGTCCGTCCACTCTATCTTCGACGGTCTATCCCCGCGTGTGCGGGGGAACCCACTGCACGGCCGTGCGAGTAGTGGGCACGGAGGGTCTATCCCCGCGTGTGCGGGGGAACCTTGTAGAGGGAATCAACGCGATAGGGAGGGAAAGGTCTATCCCCGCGTGTGCGGGGGAACCCCAGTCCCACCAGTTGAAGCCGACGTACCAAACGGTCTATCCCCGCGTGTGCGGGGGAACCGTTGAGCAGTGAGTACATGCGGATGTCCAAAGACCTCTATCCCCGCGTGTGCGGGGGAACCGTTCGTAGCCGGGACGTGTTCAGTGCGACTGCGGGTCTATCCCCGCGTGTGCGGGGGAACCCACTTGCGCGCTTCGCAACTGGTATGAGTAACCGGTCTATCCCCGCGTGTGCGGGGGAACCTCTAGGCCGTGGATCATCCCCGATTCCCTGATGGGTCTATCCCCGCGTGTGCGGGGGAACCCGAACGACGTGACCCGAATGCGGGACGCCGCAGGGTCTATCCCCGCGTGTGCGGGGGAACCGGGCTGTTTGCCGCGGCTATGGGAATCCGAGAGGGTCTATCCCCGCGTGTGCGGGGGAACCGAGAGGGCAAGGGCGTTCTATGTCGTAGTCAACGGTCTATCCCCGCGTGTGCGGGGGAACCCCTCTCGCTCATCGACCCAAAAATTCGAGGTAGGGTCTATCCCCGCGTGTGCGGGGGAACCCCCCGGCTTGCCCTGAATGCCCCATACATGTACGGTCTATCCCCGCGTGTGCGGGGGAACCTGGAGCGCATTGCGCGCATACGTCCCCGCAGCGGGTCTATCCCCGCGTGTGCGGGGGAACCCGAAAGACGAAGGCTCCCTCGAACATGATCGACGGTCTATCCCCGCGTGTGCGGGGGAACCGTTGAACGATCCTTTCGCGCTGACTCGTATATCGGTCTATCCCCGCGTGTGCGGGGGAACCCCCTCCGGGACGTCGAGTAGGCGGACGCCAGGGGGTCTATCCCCGCGTGTGCGGGGGAACCCGTATACGTCCCCCGGCATCTTGCCTTGCAAGGGGTCTATCCCCGCGTGTGCGGGGGAACCACGGGCTCATCCTCCACGACACGATGATATACGGGTCTATCCCCGCGTGTGCGGGGGAACCGACATCACGTAGGCGTATGCCTCACGCGGAATCGGTCTATCCCCGCGTGTGCGGGGGAACCATTTCCCTCGCGGCAACCTGCTGGAACTGCCGAGGTCTATCCCCGCGTGTGCGGGGGAACCCCCTATCGAATCCTGCGCTTGAAGGGCGGAGGCGGTCTATCCCCGCGTGTGCGGGGGAACCGCGCTCACACGCCTCCACGCGGCGTCACGGTCGGGTCTATCCCCGCGTGTGCGGGGGAACCGGCTGCGGGACGACGCTGCGGGCGGCAGTTGACGGTCTATCCCCGCGTGTGCGGGGGAACCAGGGGGACGCGCCCCAAGTCAAACCGCTCCATGGGTCTATCCCCGCGTGTGCGGGGGAACCTTGCGCTTGCGCTTGAAGTATCAAGGGGGACGGGGTCTATCCCCGCGTGTGCGGGGGAACCGCGCTCACACGCCTCCACGCGGCGTCACGGTCGGGTCTATCCCCGCGTGTGCGGGGGAACCTCGATGGAGTAGTTGCACCGCAGTACAATCTGAGGTCTATCCCCGCGTGTGCGGGGGAACCGCCCCTACCTTTGACTGACGACAGGACTATCGGGGTCTATCCCCGCGTGTGCGGGGGAACCGAGGGCCGAGCCCAATCTTGTGGCACCGGGGCCGGTCTATCCCCGCGTGTGCGGGGGAACCGACGTCGGCAGGGTGCTTGGGGACGGGTCAAACGGTCTATCCCCGCGTGTGCGGGGGAACCACGAAGCAGTTGGGGGTAGTGACTGGCTACAACGGTCTATCCCCGCGTGTGCGGGGGAACCCGACCAACGCCGCCTCCAACAAAACACGCTCCGGGTCTATCCCCGCGTGTGCGGGGGAACCAGTGGAGTGGCAGAGCCGTCAGACGGGTATCAGGGTCTATCCCCGCGTGTGCGGGGGAACCAGAGAACCCCCCCGATCCGTCGGGGGGGTTCAGGGTCTATCCCCGCGTGTGCGGGGGAACCTTGGTCGCGAGCATCCGATGGCAGCTAGCTGGCGGTCTATCCCCGCGTGTGCGGGGGAACCATTCCGCGCCGCGCTCGCGTGCGGTGGCAATCCGGTCTATCCCCGCGTGTGCGGGGGAACCTGAACATTGGCATACTAGGCATTGTCGTCCTCCGGTCTATCCCCGCGTGTGCGGGGGAACCGACACGTGGCGCAAGTGGAGCACGTCGTACTACGGTCTATCCCCGCGTGTGCGGGGGAACCTGCGATCCAGATATCAGAGACAGTCTTTATACCGGTCTATCCCCGCGTGTGCGGGGGAACCTACTCCTGCGCCTTTCAGATTCGCAGCGTTACCGGTCTATCCCCGCGTGTGCGGGGGAACCAGCAATGATGGATGAGATGGCCAGAATAGGGGGGGTCTATCCCCGCGTGTGCGGGGGAACCCTGTCATCTATCCTGGTAAGGATGGGAACTGGGGGTCTATCCCCGCGTGTGCGGGGGAACCTCCAGCTCCAGTATGATGAGCCCCCCGAGTGCCGGTCTATCCCCGCGTGTGCGGGGGAACCGCCTATGCCATCTCGATCTGGCTACCCAGCGCAGGTCTATCCCCGCGTGTGCGGGGGAACCCAGCAAATCCGTGCGATGCTGATACGCGAGGGAGGTCTATCCCCGCGTGTGCGGGGGAACCCTCCAAAGACGTACGATATGATGCAAGAGGCATGGTCTATCCCCGCGTGTGCGGGGGAACCCTAGAGTTCTACGAGGCCAGAGAGGGAAGGTTGGGTCTATCCCCGCGTGTGCGGGGGAACCTAGTTCGTCCGCCCCTTCGCAGTATCTCCCAACGGTCTATCCCCGCGTGTGCGGGGGAACCTGCATCGATACCGAAAGGGATGGGGATGTATGCGGTCTATCCCCGCGTGTGCGGGGGAACCTAGCGCGTAGTCCTCTACCAAGCGAGTACTCACGGTCTATCCCCGCGTGTGCGGGGGAACCATCTCTTTGTTGGCGCTGTCTCTGGTCTCACGCGGTCTATCCCCGCGTGTGCGGGGGAACCACCTCCGTCGTTGCCGTGATCCCCCTGATCGCCGGTCTATCCCCGCGTGTGCGGGGGAACCGGACGTGACGCAGCTGTCGCAATCGCTGTTCAAGGTCTATCCCCGCGTGTGCGGGGGAACCATGTCGGCCAGGGTAGCAGTAGCGCCCACCTCGGGTCTATCCCCGCGTGTGCGGGGGAACCAACGTCGGCACTGCGCTGCCGCGCGCATAGAACGGTCTATCCCCGCGTGTGCGGGGGAACCTGGAGCGGAAGAGCGCGCGTTCACAAGCGGCGAGGTCTATCCCCGCGTGTGCGGGGGAACCCTTGGACACGGAAAGATGGCCGGAGGCATATGCGGTCTATCCCCGCGTGTGCGGGGGAACCCGTGGTATCGAGTCTTGGGTAGACTGGATGGACGGTCTATCCCCGCGTGTGCGGGGGAACCTAAGACATGAGTGTCCCGTCTTGGGTCATGCGCGGTCTATCCCCGCGTGTGCGGGGGAACCGCCCATCTTGCCGGAGAGATTGGCAGTCCGTCGGGTCTATCCCCGCGTGTGCGGGGGAACCGGATAAACCCCGATAAACTCCCTATAATCTGGGGGTCTATCCCCGCGTGTGCGGGGGAACCCGCTGTGCGGGGGTAGCAGAACCGCCCTCCGCGGGTCTATCCCCGCGTGTGCGGGGGAACCGCGGACCCGATGCGGCCGGATGTCTTCCGTGGAGGTCTATCCCCGCGTGTGCGGGGGAACCCGTGGAGTTCTTTCGCAGTGGTCGCGCACTCGGGGTCTATCCCCGCGTGTGCGGGGGAACCCAGGCTCGGTTCGCAGGCGAGGCATCTGCACCCGGTCTATCCCCGCGTGTGCGGGGGAACCTCTCAGCTGGACACACTACAGCCCAATCCGCAGGGTCTATCCCCGCGTGTGCGGGGGAACCCTGCAAAGCCAGACATATTGACGGCGACGCGCGGGTCTATCCCCGCGTGTGCGGGGGAACCCGCCATGCAGGAGTACGATGTGGATCGGAAGTTGGTCTATCCCCGCGTGTGCGGGGGAACCAATATCGATAGCGAGGTCGGTATCCCCGCACAGGGTCTATCCCCGCGTGTGCGGGGGAACCGACAGGCGCTTGCGCTGCCGCCGACGCGATTGAGGTCTATCCCCGCGTGTGCGGGGGAACCAGGCTCAGTGTACTCCTTGTACGAATAGTACACGGTCTATCCCCGCGTGTGCGGGGGAACCCACCCTCTAATGAACCCGTGACCATCACCAGAAGGTCTATCCCCGCGTGTGCGGGGGAACCTCCTTCATGGCTAACCTCCTTTCGTAATGATACGGTCTATCCCCGCGTGTGCGGGGGAACCCGGCAGCATTCGCGGATCGTATGTCCTCGTGTAGGTCTATCCCCGCGTGTGCGGGGGAACCTGCCTGCGCTGCCCCGCCCTGATCTATCAGCCGGGTCTATCCCCGCGTGTGCGGGGGAACCGTACTGGTCAGCGACGATGGAAGAACGCTGGGCGGTCTATCCCCGCGTGTGCGGGGGAACCTCCCCAGAACCCCCTGACGACGACCTCATCATCGGTCTATCCCCGCGTGTGCGGGGGAACCTGGACTCATGGGCTCGTCGGCTTGGTATGCCAGGGTCTATCCCCGCGTGTGCGGGGGAACCCATCCTCACTATCAGCAATGCACTGCAGGACGAGGTCTATCCCCGCGTGTGCGGGGGAACCCCCCGCAGCGATAGCGTTGTTTCCCCCGCCGTGGGTCTATCCCCGCGTGTGCGGGGGAACCGCGAGCCGTTCTTTGGGTATGGGGGAGTACTGCGGTCTATCCCCGCGTGTGCGGGGGAACCTCTTTTTTTTTCTCTTTCAGGAAGCCCCCCCTGGGTCTATCCCCGCGTGTGCGGGGGAACCTCCCCAGAACAGCTCCGTGAGGGATGGGCCAACGGTCTATCCCCGCGTGTGCGGGGGAACCCCCCGGGTCGTGGCGAATCCTGTAGTAGGTAGGGGTCTATCCCCGCGTGTGCGGGGGAACCTTGGCGATCTCTGCCGTCCTATCCGTGCTTCCGGGTCTATCCCCGCGTGTGCGGGGGAACCGCAGCTGCGCTGCGAATCGTCGACAAAATCTCCGGTCTATCCCCGCGTGTGCGGGGGAACCGTACATCGCCTGCAACTGCGAGGAGGGCGACCCGGTCTATCCCCGCGTGTGCGGGGGAACCCCTTGGCGATTGGATGAAATGAACGGCCTTCATTCGCCAAGGGAATACTATTAGTCGTACTTTACCAAGTATACGCCGTCGGCGTCAACTATGTGCTTGGGAGGTTCGCCAAGCGTTCGTATCTGTTGTTCGCCTCCCGCCTCGGGGTCTCTCCAGGTCATTACGATTGCGCCCTTCCCTAGGTCGTGATGCCACCGCGCTAGCACATCCCAGATCCTTTCCCGTATTCCGCCTGTCATTTGGGGAGACGTGTATACGCCGGGAGCTATTTCCAACATTGCGGACGCGAGGAATCCGCGGTAACGCGCCTCTACGTTCACTGTGACGACTACCGTCATACCGCACCTCCGCGGGAAGTCCTGCCATTCATCTGGCCGTCTCCGTCCGAATGACGAGGGTATTTGAATGCGCCGGGTTCTCTGGCCGATCTACTCCGCAGGTCATTGGCTAGCGTCCGATGGCGATATGCAGGTTTCGTCGATGGGAGGGACATCTTGGAACAATACTTTGATTCGGTCGATCATCTTGGAGATGACTCGCTCGGTCCGAAGCAGTTCTCCTGTGGTTCGTCTGGTGTGTCTTTCGATGTCTAGCGTTGGGTTTTCCATGACGTCTCGGGCGGACTTGAAGGCGGCGGGCAGGAGGATGGAGTCGCGGAACAGGTCGGCGATGTCCAGTGGGAAGGCTTCTCCGCTGTGTTCGTGAATGAAGCCCAGCTGGGGAATCGCGCCCAGGGAGATTACGGCGATCGCTGCGGCGGAAGTTACCGCTACGGAGGCATGGTTGATGGCTTGATTTGGGATGTCGGCGGCGAGTGGGTTGGCTCGGTCGTAGCGGCGGCCGCGCCAGGCGATGCCATACCGCTGGGCGAGGTTTTGATAGGTGCGCTTCATTCGCGCGCCTTCGATTCCGCGCAGGGCGTCGATGTCACGATGGGGGAGTACTTCGCCGAGTCGCAGGGCGTACATCTTGCGGGCGATGATGATGCGGCTGCCGTCGGGGTCGCTCCATGCGCGCATTTGACGGCGGGCGATGTCGGACGTGTCGGGCATCAACGGAGGGGCTGTGTAGCATCGGACGCCGTCTTCACCGACTGCGACGAGTCCGGTGCCGTGGCGCGCCATCAAGCGGAGGGCGTCATGGCTGACGGTGGAGCCGGGACCTAGTAGGATCATGGAGATCGATTGGAATGGGATGCCGTACTCTCCGGCGTCGAGGGGACTTCCCGAGTCGGGTCCGTCTTGTCGTTCGAAGCGGAGCGTGCCGTCTCGAACGGTCAAGGCGCCTCGACTCAACCACAGGAGTCCCTGGCGGTCGGCGTGCGGAATCCTCGCAGTTTCCAGCCCTAGCCTGCCCTTCATCATCTTGGCCTACCTCCTCGATCCATCTCTGCGCGCGCTCCTACCCAACACGCGCAGAGATAGTCGACCCGGCTTGGATATTTTGCTGTTAAGGTGCGGCGGTCGGATCTCATGGAAGATGAGCAGTTCGAGCGGGGCGCAGGAGAAGCATCCCGTATCCATAGGCGCGGTGGCGGCCTACTCCGTGCGCGATGAGGTCGGCGAACTGGCGGGGTTCGGTCACCGTAACAGCGCCTTGCATCACCGCATCCGGCCCTTCGGAGGCGTGTGCGCGCAATTTTCGCACTACCCGAACGCGCTGGAACGATCTGAGTACTGCGTCCTCCAAATGCGCGCCGCGGCCAGACAGCCTTTCGGACAACCAATCGCGGTACACCTCTTCCCTCTTTCGCATAGAGTCTCCAGGTCGAGATGTCGTTTCGGAATGAGGATCCGCTTGGCGCTGGAATAATGCGTCTTGTTCTATGCCCGCCCTTTCGGAGCCGCGAGACCTCCGAACGACTGGGCGGATGAGAACCTCGAATCCAAGGCGCTGTCCAGTCTGCCAGGAAGTTGGCATGGCCTTGCTGGCGATACTGGAGGCGGGGAGGATTTGCGATTGCAGGGGGCAGGCGAATGTCTGGGCGGCGGTGCGGAGTTCGTCGGCGTCGAATGCGGCATACCCATAGAACGTGCCGGGGCGTCGGTCGCGGTCGCGGGGTATGATTATCCTGAACGGCTTCGGGGCGGCGGCGCCAAAGCTCTCGGTTAGGAGGCAGTGCATGGCGAAGCCTGGGTCGAATGCGTTTCGGCTGACCATGCCTCTGGATCCGGCCCATCGAAAGAATGCGCGGGTGTCTATGTCCGCGCGGATCATATGGGTGACTTTGCCGCCCGCGATGGGAGCGCGCGAGGCAAGCGCTGGGGTGGTCATGGCTGTTCCTCCTCTCGCTCCTGGGCGTCTTTCGGTGCAGGGAAACACTTTCTTGGGCGCGTCCCCTCGAAGACGAGCCGCCCGCCACCGTGAAGTCCGGAGACCCAGTTGCGCTCGTCGGTGAGCGTGTAGGAATGATCTTCACGGACGCCCTCTGCGCCTTCGCGGTCGGGCCACAGAAGCCGTACAGGAGGTTTCGGCTCGGTATCGTCTGTCTCGATTTCGATGGGTCGGTTCAACAGGGCGCGCAAGGCGGTGTCGCCTTCGACAATATCTTCGTCTTTGTCCCCGACAAGCGGCGTGGAAGGGATGCACGGCTTTCGTCCGATGAACAGGGGCCGCGCAGGTTCTCGCAGCGCCGATGCCAAGGTGTCCAGCGTCGGAGAGTCGCCGTCAGGGTCGAGGCGCAGGGCAACGGTGACCCGCATATCCGCGAAATAATCCCGGTAGCGCAGATGCGTCAATGCCTTACGCCCCTCCGATCCCTCACGTTTATATGTAGGACTCTTTTCACGTCCCTCCGGTTCGCCTCTTGTCGTCCAGCCTTTCTCGTCCTCATACAACCGAGCGGTCTGGTAGTCCTGCATTCGCACGCCGCCGGCCGGCTCTCTGTCTATGCGGGCAGCGAACACCAGGCGGTCTTGCAACTGCTGATGTTGCTCACGATCGACTCTGCGCCAGCCGAGCGCGTTGGCGAAGAGTCCGGTGAGCATGGATGCGGAGGGAAACCAGCGAATGAAGCCGTAGTTGTCTATCGTCTCGCCGCCGAACGCCATCAGGGGCGATTCGAGATTTAGGATGAGGTGTTTCATTTCTCAACCCGCCTCGCCGGTGCGGACTGCGTCCGACGCCCAGGACGCCAGGTCGTCGAGGGCAAGACTATCCGCGTTCGGCATCTCGCAGGGGTCGACGGACATCACGCGGCGGGACTCGCGCGCGCCGTATGCGCCGTCCAGCTTGGACATGTGGCAGGACATCGCTTCCACAGCGTCCGACACTTGCGCGTCCACCGGGCTCCGGAAGGCGTTTGCAAGGCTGCGGGGCTGGCGCGATCCAGCCTCGATCAGCATCAGGTCGGCACAGGCATAGGGCGCGGTCGAGCCGCGCTTCGCGCCCGGGGAGACGGTGGCGATGAGGTGAACGAGATGTTCTACTACCTTGCCTGCCAACGTCCTGTCCGCGCCGTCCCATTCGGAAGCGGGGCAGCCTTCCAGATTGGAGACCAAGCCAGGCACGTCTACGACGACGTAGCCGTAGAAGAGTCCGGCGGTCAACTCTACGTCGCCGAGGTGGGCCGCGCCCGGTCCTTCTTCTGAATTTGGAAGGTCTTCTACCGCCGCGAAGTAGTCCATCTCGTTCTCCTGTCGATGCACAGTGAACGCGTGTGCGACGTATACGGCGGCTTCAATGTTGGCTGAAGGGTCGGACGTTATCATCCGACCGAACAGTGCGCTGATCAGCCCTGCAGGCAACTTGGTCGCACTCCTCATGGCACGCATATTGTTCCCTTCGCCGCGTCGTGTGTGAAAGACGTCCTCAGCAGCTTTCTTTGCGGCCTCGGCGTCATTCGGGTGCTCTCCACAGATGTCCGCAGCCCTCTTTCGTAGGTACTCTACTTCAGGCCAGCCGAGAAGCAACGGCTGAGTGCCGCTCTCACTGTAGATCTTCTCTTGAAAGACCCCCTCCACTTTCTGCAACACTTCTTCGCTAGCTGTGGAAGAGTTGCGCAACTCTTCCATCACGCCGCGAGAAACAGCATTGCGAGAACGAATGGCGTCAGTGAATCCATCTATCCCGCTCAGGGAGAACTCGTCCTCCGCCATCCGCCAGTGTCGCTTGAGACACTGCGAGGAGATGCGCGTTCGGACACTATCTCCAAACGGCATCCGCTTGGCCAGGCCGCTGTCGTCGCGGTTCAGGAGGGCGGCCGGGTATGAGTGCAGTGTGTGTATCTGTAGGAATCTGGGTATGGTCATTTTGTGCCTCCTTCGCACTGAATTCAGTTGTCGCGGTCTTCGGCAGACGGCGTGCTGCGGTGTTCTGCACGGTAGTATGCTGTAGCTATCGCAACCCGCGCGTTGTTGGTTCGTTCTTCGTCGCATCCCTCGTTCAATATGAACCATGCCATTTCGCGCCAATTGAACGAGCACCTCTCCGAGGCCAACATGCGGAACAGCCGAGCAAGTAGAGTGTACAGAGTAGAGCCTTCCGCAGATAGCAGAGTCGCAAGCCTATCCTCGCTATAGAACGGCGTGCGCTTACCTCCACCTTCGTACAGAACCCGTCCCACTTTGCGTTTCGGGTTGTGCGCGAGTCCAGCGCCATGAGCCATGATCGCTATGCCCTGTACGATGAGCCCCCATTTCCGCAAGTCTGGATTCCTGGGGATCCCATCCCTCGCCATCAGACGCCAGAAAGCTGCCGCGTCGGGCCTGTTGGGGTCCATGCGGCGGAGTCTGGATCTGTCGCCGGTCTCGAATTCCTTGCTCTCGATGGTCTCGGCGATTCCCTTGATTACCGTCCCGAAATTCCGTGGTATCTGACTCGTCACAGTACTTCCGGAGCGTAGCGTCGACGATTGGCCGGAGACATTGACACCGTTTGGACCGTCTCGGAGAACTCGGTCAATCTCCTCCCAATCTTCTGGATACCACTCAAATACCCGGAAATGCTGCCCCAGTGCTGACAACCATTCCTTCTGCTCCAGAGTTGGTGAGTATTCCCGGCTCTTCTTCAACTCTGCCGCTACCAACTCGGAGCGCCCGGTCTCCGCATCCATCCGGTACATGACCAGGTCTGGGAATCCTCTCCCGCGAACTATCTCCTTGCTGTACCAGTCACGTAGATGGAAGGTCTGCCATCCGTGCCTATGAGCCTCTTCGATTACATCTTCCGAAAAATGGCGTTCCAACCGATAGCCCGTGCGTCGTTCGTCCACTTGTTTGCTTGGCACTAGTCAAGCCTCCTCTTCATCGTTCCGAAACAAGAACGGCAGTCCATCCTTGCTGCTGCGTATTCTACTTTCAAACACGTTGTCGGAGCAGACGCGCGTGCGGTACCGCTGGATGGCGGGGCATGGAAGGGAATCTTGGGCATCCCTCAAAATCTCGCGTGCATGATCCAACACGCCATCTTCGCCATTCATCAGCCAGTCATTACGAATGCGCTGCCGCTCAACCTGTTCGTTTGCTTCATATTCGACTTGCAGACGCTCGAAGAACTCAGCGTTGACAACTTCATCTAGCTTGTCGCGCCAAGGATCAGCACGTGACCAGTCTTCATTCCTAATACCAGATTCACTTCTAGCGGAGAATGTAGCAACTGCACGACGCAAGATATTCTTGATGCGACCAATCTGGACGATTCGCTCTCTAGCAATGTCGCCCAGCTCGCAATGAGAATCGGATCTTCCAAAGACTAGAGCAGCTTTGTGCCGAAATGGGATGATGCGCTCATGGTAGCCTTCAGTCCCTCCTTCGCCCCGAATCATACCGCGAGCAACAAGTTGCATTTCCATTTCGTAGCCCGAATCAAATCTCGCTGGGCGTAAGAGGTAAGGACGTGTCCAGTCGGGAGAGAACACTCCATCGACTACTCTCTCATACCCAAACTTCTCACGCGGACCTAGGAAGGCCGGGGGAGTTCCCGTGTTATTTCGACTCTTGCCAGTAGGTGCCCACGGGTCTCCAGTCATCCCCTTCACATCGACGCACCGTCGGTCTTCTGAGTTAGCGCGAATTGCACGCAACTTGCCACTTACCGACTCCAACCGAACGCGACGGCAGACTTCTATGTAGAAGGGATCTAATTGCTTTGGGGACAGGGGCTCGGCCTTTGTACCATCCCACTCGACTGTCCATATGAGACAGATACCTGAGTCATCCTTGGGATACTCCTGATAGTCTTTCAAGAGGGCTTGTCGATGCTCCAACAATGCAAGCATGTCGCGCTTCGCATGAATACCCATCCGAGTAGAAGGGGTGATGCTGAATGAAGGACGGTTCCCGTATCCGCTTGGCATACGGGAAATCCCATAGTTCCTGTTTCCTTTGTAGCCGTCCATCGTCTGGACAGTAAGCAGGGCAAACAGCCAGTCGTCAATCCCGGGGGATGACGCCACAGCGGACTTGAGGTCGTGGTTCCTGGGTGTGACCAACATGTCCAACTCATCCGGAGACTCAACTTTGTTCTTGTACGCCGGGCGCTTGTCCGCGGCGGAGGCTGGCGGCTGCATGAAGGCTGGCTTGGTGATGTCGTCTATTACCAGATGCCATGGCTCGTCGTCTGGGTAGTCTGGGGTCAGTCCGCGTATGAGGGCTGCCCATGCTTTCGAGTCGGCGGGTGGTTCGCTGGCGCCCGCGCGACGCAGGGCCATCGCGCCGAGCTGGACGAGGAAGGCGTGCCAGGCGTGGCGTTGGTGCGGGCGCAGCGCGGGGAAGGCGTCGACTTCGTCCACCATCAGCGCGGCGTACACGTCCGGGAGCGGCGCGGAGATGCGGCCGCGGTCTCGGGTGTCCATGCGGATTAGCTGGTCTGTGAGGATGTTGTGCATATGGTTGTACTCCGCTGGCACGCCTGTCGAAAGAACTGGCCTGCTATTGTATAGCGCGTACGTTCGGCTTGTCAAGAGGGAATTTGGGATTTTGAAGGCATGGCCATGATATTCGATCTTTGCTTTCGCCGGTCATGTCTCTTTCTCGATGCGGCGGAGGCCCAGGCGGTCGTAGCGGAACTGGCGGTCGCCGAGGGAGAAGGTGAATCCGCCGGCGACGGGCGCTGGTTCTACGGGCTGGGACGCATCCGCCCCATGCAGCCAGCGGACGGAGACGGCCAGCTTGTCGATCTTGTGGGACGCATCGAAGGGACTGGACTGGGAAGGCTCGAAGGTTACGTCGATGCGGTCGTCGCCCAAGCGCGTGCGTATCTTTTCGTCGTCCCTTACGAACGACACCTCACGGTTGTCCGTAAAGAACGATTTGTCGCGCTTGATCGTATGTCCTTGGGCGTGCATCTTGTCGGCTATCCAGCTGCCCTCTGTCTTGTTCGCGTGCGCCTGCCAATCCTCTCCCATTTCCTCGACGATGGCACTCAATCTTGCGGGATGCGTCGCATTCTCCACTAGCAAGCGGTTCATCTCTGGGATGCGCCATTCGGGATGATCGTCAATCAGCCGCCGGGTCGCTTCCAGAATCGTGAGGTCCATATACACGCCTCCGTTTGGGCCGAGTCCGTTGGCTTGGGCTCCGCTGGTCAACAACGGCGCGAGGTCGCCGTCTGGGGGGACTAGCACGGTGCAGGAAGGCTGCGCGCATTCGGGCGGGCGGTTGGGGTCGTTGCGGCGGTGTCTGTGGAGGCGGCCGATGCGCTGCAGGAGGACGTCTGCCGGGCACAGGTCGGTTATCAGCAGGTCGGCGTCGATGTCGAGAGACTGTTCGAGGGTTTGGGTGCCGACCACGACGCGCCCGCCGTCTTGCCTGTTCGCGCCGAGCAGCCTTCCTATCTCTGCATCCAAGAGGCGGCGGTCGCATGGGGCGAATCGTCCATGATGCAGGGTTTTCTTTCCTCCAACCGCGAACAGAAGCGCGTCATCGTCATGGATGGCTCGGCGTTCCAATGCTTGCTGCGTCTTCACCGCATAATCGACGGTATTGCGGACTATCAGGACCTTTGCTCCGGCGCGCGCAGCTTCCAAGGCGCGTTGGGCAGTGTCGTCGAAGTCTCGCATGTGAGGATGCGCCTCGATCCGCACGGTCTTCTCTTGGTCGTTCTCGCCGGCGGGGATCACGGAAGCGGAGGCGGCGGAGGCGCTGACCGCGGGGTAGGGGAATCGAACGGCATCATCGAGAGAGTGGACGGGTTTGATGGTCTTTCCGCCGCCGTGATGCAGCCAACGATGGCGGGCATTCGAACCGAGCGTGGCCGACATCAGGAGGGCATACCCGCCGGCCCCGAGGTGGGCGTCGAGCAGCGATTCGAGGACGACGGTCATGTAGGTGTCGGAAGCGTGCACTTCGTCGACTATCAAGAGGTTTCTGGCCAGACACGCCGTTCTCATGTGCGCGTTCTTGACTTGGAGCGCGCCCATCATCGCTTGGTCGACGGTGCCGACGGCGATTTGGGCGGCGAGGAAGCGCTTGGAACTCTCGGCGGCCCAAGGCCTTTCATCCCGGTTGTCATCCCGTTGGTCGTAGTCCTTCATGTCGACGATTTCCTCGCCCGGTTTCTGGTCGTAGCCGGGAATGGCGAGCACGACGGGGGGCGTGTGTGCCTGGGGGAGCAGGCTGCGGATGAAGCGTTCGACGCGCTCGTGGATCTGGACGGCGGCGGCGCGAGTCGGCAGGGCGAAATAGAGGCCGTCCACCAATTCGGCTCGATACATGGACGCGAAGCGCCAGAGGGCGGCCTCCGTCTTGCCGGATCCGGTCTCGGACTCGATGATGATGAGCTGTTCGTCCAGCGGCGCGGAGCGTGTGGTCTGTTGTATTGCGTTTGGCGAGCCGGAAATACCGAATAGACTCCCGAATTCTGGTATCTCTGTGAAACTGCCTCTTTGAGCGTACAGGTCGAGTTTCAGGGCGTCGATGGCCGCCTTGGCGTGCGGCTGGGCGAGTGTTTGGAAGTAGTCGTCGCGGGGGGTATCGACATAGGGGAACCAGGATTCGTTCGAGCCGACCCAGTCCGCCCAGTTGCACAGGCCCAGGAACATATGTTGGAACTCTGGGGCCGATGGAAGCGGAGGCGCGCCGGGCTGGAACGCGGCAGGAAACCACTCGCGGAGGAGGAGGCCGATTCTCTGCACGAAGTCTTTCGGGCTCAGTGCTTGGAAGTCCCGCCAGACCGCGGGGTTCTTCGACTGTCCACCTTCGAGCTGCAACGGGATGCCGTGATGGGACAGGGTTGCGACGAGCATCGCGCAGGCGGTTTCGCCGCCGCAATCGTCCCAGGTGAGGAAGTCGTCCCATCCCAGCGCATCGAAGAACCATTTGGAGGTTTTGGTGTCCTCCCCACTCAGAACCGGTACCAAGTCGTGGGTGTGCCCGGCGCACCCCGGCTTGCGCTGTCCTTGGAGGGCCTCCAGACTCCATATCCGCGCCTGGAATCCGACGTTGGACTTGCCGATGTCGTGGATGGCGGCGAATACCGAGAGCCTGGCGGAGGTCGATTCGTCGAGGTCGGCGAGGCGTGCGGACGCGGCGAGGCGCTTTCTGATGGTTGGAACACGCATCAGGGCCTGGAAGCAGGCGCCGACGTCTGCCAAGTGGTGCTCCAGGAGGTGGATCCGATTCTTGTCCTGTCGGTCGGATTTTCCCCAATGCCGTTTGGTGTATGCGGGCAACGTGTCGTCGTGTGTCATCTTTGCTCCTTGCGTTCAAGAGTCCATCGACCGCGCGCAGTCGGTCTCAAACCATCCTTGCATCAAGGGCAACTATAGCAGGAAACTAGACGAGTAGGCGCGGAGCAAATCGAGAGGGAGGAGGCATGAACCTGACGTTCAATGCAATCGACGTTGAGACCGCAAACGCGAGTCCGGCGAGCATCTGTCAGATAGGCGTCGTTCACTTTCGCGAAGGGAAGATACAGGATCGGTGGTCTACGCTGGTCGACCCTGAGGAAGGGTTCCATTGGTTCAATGTCGATCTTCACGGCATTGATGCGGGAACCGTGGAATGCAGCGGAACGTTTGCGGAAGTCTATGACGAGCTGTTGGATCGTGCGGAGGGGAGTGCGCTGGTGAGCCACACGAGCTTCGACCGCATCGCGCTGGAAGGGGCGGCGGAGAAGTACGGGTTGGCGCCGATCTCTGCGACGTGGCTCGACAGCGCCGTGATTGCGCGGCGCGCCTGGCGGGGAAGATATCGGCGGCGATGGAGTCTGGCGCGCATCGCAGGAGACTTGGGCATCGCATTCGAGCATCATAGCGCGGTGGAAGACGCTAGGGCCGCGGGGGAAATCGTCTTGCACGCGTGCGAACACGCTGGGGTGGACATCGATGGATGGATCCGACGGGTGAGGGCGTAGCGGATGGGTTCTTTCGGATGAGAGTACGCCGGTAGCTCTTCCCTACCCGCGCGGAGGTTCAAGCGCGAGGGGCGGTCGGGGCATCTTGCCGTTCGGGGGGTTTGCGGTAGGTCAAGGAGAAGACCATCTCCGACAGCCATGTGCGGAACGATTGGTCGTCGTTGAACTTCTGGAATAGATCGGCGTCGTCGGAGAGTAGGTCGGTAATTGTTCCTTCGAGGGCTCGGTCGTGTTCGATACGCGCGTTTTGGGGGTCGGAGTTGGACGTGATAGCGTTTTGGTATGCTCTGTCGGCGGCTACTTTGTCAGGAAGATCCTCGGTTATCAGCTTTCTTATCCTGTCCGGGTCCTTCCAGTCGATGTTGCCGAACTTCTCGTTGAAGTCGCGGAGGATGTTCGAGAGCCGGTCAGGCTCCGGATCGAGTTTGTTTCCGCCGCCGACGTCTGGGACGGGGTCGAGTTCGGAATCCTCATCGAGTAGTGAAAGATCCCTTGCGGCCTGCTTTTCCGCGCGGTAGCTGTCCATGTCGATGGCGGCGAGGAGGCCTTGGGACATGTCTTCTTCGACGGGGGCGGGCAGTTTGGGAACGAGGAAGTTCAGGAAGATGGAGAGCTTCTCCCATTCGGGAATGTTGTAGGGCAAGATGGACGCCAGGAAGCCGTAGGCTCGGAGGAACGCCTTGGCATTTCCCTTGAATTCGATCTGTCCGGCTTCATCGAGTTGTTCTAGGTAATCCCTCACGCAGGAATCGAGGATGCGGTCGAGTTCGCCGCGGTCTGCGCCCCCGAGGTAGCGTTCGACGAGGTGGTCGATTTGGTAGGTGGAGTATATGCGGCAACCGTCGAGAGACGCTTTGAGGTCGTGCAGTCTGTTGGGGTCGGTTTCGTTCGAGAGCAAGGTAGTTCGGTAGTAGTCGGCGAACGCGTTCTCGATGGTGTCGGCGTTGTTGGTGAAGTCGAGGACGAAGGCATCGTACTTCTGCGGGTGGGAGCGATTGAGGCGGGAGAGGGTTTGGACGGCCTTGACGCCGGCCAGCATCTTGTCGACGTACATGGTATGCAGGAGGGGCTCGTCGTAGCCTGTTTGGAACTTGTCAGCGCAGACGAGGAATCGGTAGGGTTCTTCTTTGAATTTGTCGGCGATTTGGCCGGACGGAAATCCGTTGAGGGATGCTTCCGTGACTGGGGTTCCGCCGTAGTCGTGTTCGCCGGAGAAGGCGATGAGGGCTTCGTAGGGACTCTTGCGTTCTTTCAGGCTGCGGGCGACGGCGTGATAGTAGTCGATCGCCTTTTGGATGCTGTCGGTAACGACCATGGCGCGCGCCTTGCCGCCGATTTTGTTCTGTCCCAGCACGTTCTCATAGAAGTGGTCGACCATCATCTCCGCCTTGAGATTGATGACGTGTTCGTGCTGCTCGACGTACCGGCGGAGTTTGCCACGGGAGCGCTTGGCGTCGAATTCGGGATCGTCCTCCACGGCCTTGACGAGCTTGTAGTAGCTCGTTATGGGGGTGTAGTGCTGGAGCACGTCCACGATGAATCCTTCTTGGATGGCTTGCTTCATCGTGTAGCTATGGAAGGGGCGGCGTCCAGTCGCTCCATCTGGCCGGGGGACGGGTTCTCCGAACATCTCCAACGTCTTGTTCTTTGGGGTGGCGGTGAAGGCGAAGTAGCTGGCGTTTTCGAGGAGTTTCTTGGATTCGATGATTCGATTGATCTCGTCTTCCGTGGTGTGGTAGCCGAGAGCGTCGGATACGGCGGCCGAGGTGCTGCCGCCCTGCCCGGAGTGCGCCTCGTCGATGATGATGGCGAAGGCGCGGCCGCGGGGGGCGGCTCCAATGCTTTCGAGGATGTAGGGGAACTTCTGCAAGGTCGAGATGATGATCTTCTTGCCTGACTCTATGTCGCGGAGCAGGTCGACGGATTTCTCTGCGTGGTGGACGGTAGCGCCGATTTGGGCGTACTGCTTGACGGTATCTTGTATTTGCCTGTCCAGTATCGTGCGGTCGGTAACGACGAAGATGGAGTCGAATACCGGCTTGCCGTCCTTCTCTGTTTCGACGAGTTGGTGGGCGAGCCATGCGATGGAATTCGACTTGCCGCTGCCTGCGGAGTGTTGGATTAGATAGCGGCGTCCGACTCCGTTCTGGGACACATCCGCCAGGAGCTTGCGGGTTACTTCTAGTTGGTGGAAGCGAGGCCAGATCTGCTTGCGGGAGTTTCGTCCGTTGCCGGTTTGGACGATCTGGGCGTAGTTTTCGATGATGTTCGTTAGGCTTTCGCGGGTGAGGGTTTCTTGCCAGAGGTAGGCGGTCTTGATTCCGTCGGGGTTTGGGGGATTTCCCGTGCCGTCGTTCCAGCCGCGGTTGAAGGGCAGGAAGACGGATCGCTTGCCGTCGAGATGGGTGCAGAAGTAGACCTCGTTGTCGTCTACGGCAAAGTGCGCCATGCAACGGCCGAGTTCGAAGATGGGCTCCCGTGCGTCGCGGTCGTGCATGTATTGCTCGATCGCGTCCTGGGCGGTCTGCGTGGTAAGGCTGTTCTTGAGTTCGAACGTGGCGATTGGGAGGCCGTTGACGAACAGGCAGAGGTCGAGGGCGCGGCGGGTGTCAGTGAGGCTGTAGCGGAGCTGTCGAGTAATGCCGAAGCGGTTTGATTCCCAACGCTCCGTCGCCGCGATGTTGGCGCGGGAGGGAGCGCCGTAGAAGGCGTCGACGGAGTCGGGGCCGTGCTTGAGGCCGTTGCGGAGGACGTCGACGGTTCCGCGTTTGGAGACTTCGCTCTTGAGGCGCGCGAGGAACTTGCGTCGGACGGGGGTGTCGCGGTCGATTTCGAGGCGTGCGGCGGTCGTTGGCTGGGTGGCGTTCAAGAAGGCGGCGAGCTGGACGAGGTCGACGCAGTATTCTCGGTCGTAGTCGCTGGGGTCGCCGCAGGCCCATCCGGCGTTGTAGTCGATGGGGCTTTCGCCGACTGCGCCGGGTTGTACTCGGTCGCAGGGGGAGCCGGTGAGGGCCGCGCAGATGAGGCGTTCGAGTCCGCGTTCGGTGGTGTCGGTGGTCATAGGTCCCCCTGGTTCCAATCGAATCTCACTTGAAGTTCGCGCAGCATTTTAAAGGTGTTCATGTAGGAAACTCCGAATTCCGTGCAAACGTTTGGTATCTTGACCACTTTCTTGGCATCTTCATCGTACACTTCGTGAGTAACGAGAACGGCATCGTATACCATAGCATAGGCTATGAGCCAGCCATCCGCGCCACGGGCGAATTCCTCCTTCGCTTGCTCCTGGAATTGACAATTCTCGCGTACCCAATCCATGACCCGCCCGTAGGCGTCGAAGACAGCTTGCTCCGTCGCATCGGCGAACAGACCCTCTCTAGCGGGGTCTTTCGCCCACTTGGAAAGGGCATCTTTGTATCCAACGAGTTCAGCCTTGACGCGGTCAATGCTCACGATGTCGCTCCTAGTGGAAGGACGAGACAACCACTCCCAGAATCCGGGGCAGATGTCGAACGCGTAGTAGCGTTGGTGCGCTTCGATGAAGACGTTGGAGTCGAGTAGGTACAGCGGGCCGGAACGATCGGTCATAGTTGCACACCCATGCTCTGAGCCATATTGACGAACGTATCGCCTTTCAGTCCGGTCAAAGCGTATGCGTCCCGATAGAGGAGGCGGCCTTCCGTGACTGCGCGGGCCACGGCGGCCGCGAAGCGCTTGCCGATTCGCACGTTCTGGCTGTTCCAGAAATCTCCCCCGCTTGAGCCCTTGCGGCGCTCGCGCTGTAGGTACTCCCTATAGAATTCGGAGAAAGCCGCAGGCTTTATCAGATGCAAGTCCAAGGCCCGGCGCGCGGCGACGATGCCGCTGACCTTGAAGCGCCGCGCAACGGACTGGTACGGATCCTGGCTTTCGGGTACGGTTCGCCAGTACACCCGGAGTTCTTCCTCGGGAACGAGGAACTCGGCCGCGGCACTATTGCAGAATATCTCGGTTCTATGATGGGCGGGCTGCATCTCCTCGAAGTTGGAGACGCCGTCTTCGCCGACGAATATATGGGCGAGCTCGTGCGCCATGGTGAACATCTGCGCGGACTTGTAATCTTTGTTGTTCATGAAGATCAACGGGGCGTAGTCATCCATCAAGACAAAGGCGCGAAATTCGCCCAGATGGAGAGGGCGGTGGGTGTTGTTGCCCACGATGCCATTGCCGGCCACTAGGATTCCAACTTCCTCGATACAGTCGCGGAGAAACTGCAGGGCATCCTCCCAGCCTCCTCTTACTCCGGCAGCCCAGTCGGGTTCCAGCGCGAGGGCGGCCCGCATGGCGGCGGCTATCACCTTCGGGTCGGATGCGGTATTGAAGGCGCCGACGAAATCGAGAGGCGGGGCCTCGTCCGCTATCAGCTCATCGCGCATCCATGCTTGACGGCGTTGCATGGTGTACACCGTCTCCAGCAGGTCGGGGCTGGGACGGCGCGGGGGCCTATCGCCAAACGTACGGAAATCTGCAACGGGCAATACCTCTTCCGGCGGCTTCGACATGTAGAGGAACCCCGCAGGGGTGTGGGTAACCGCAGCCAAGCGATCGACTTGGGCAACGCTGACCTGTCCAGAGTCCTCCCACTGGAGCACTCGATCCGGCTTCACCTTCATCTTGCGCGCCAGCTCTTCGGGGGAGAATTCGATACGCTCCCTCGCCCACTGCAACACTTCAGGCTGCAAGGTTATTTGCAAGCGTCGGTTGCCCACGGTTTACCTCTGCCGGCGCACACGTCCGGATGATCTTGGATGGCCGCACCATCTTCATGATAGCACGATTTGCGGCTGATAGGAGTTCCTGCCTCACGCGCGCGCGCGCGAATTAGGGTACGCGTGCGGGCACGAGTTTCTGTATGAATTTTGTAGGATTCTGTCGGATTTTGTCGAATTCTGCCGACGGCGATCTGGGGAATTGCAGATTGGGAATTGATGATTGCAGATTGGAGATTGCAAGATGTTCTCCTTGGGCTGTGGTTTGGTTGGAGTGGCCATGGGCCTAGGGTAGTACGGGAGTTCTGTTTTGTCAAATGCGAGTCGGGGGGAGATTCCCGCCTACGCGGGAATGACGTAGACAGGGCACGGGAATGACGGGGGCGGGAGTGGGAATGACGTAGACAGGGTGCGGGAATGACGTGGGAGGGATGGGGAATTGATGATTGCAGATTGGGGATTGCAAGATGTTCTCCTTGGGCTGGGGTTTGGTTGGAGTGGCCATGGGTCTATGGTGGTACGTGAGTTCTGTTTTGTCAAATGCGGTGCGGGGATGAGATTCCCGCCTACGCGGGAATGACGTAGGCAGGGTGCGGGAATGACGTAGACAGGAGTGGGAATGACGTGGGAGGGTGCGGGAATGATGTAGACGACGGGGGGAATGACGTGGGAGGGTGTGGGAATGACGGAGACGACGGGGGCGCTAGGGGGTGGGTGGGGCGGGAGGAGGGGGGTCGGTGGGGATGGAGGCGGCGGCTTTGCGGACGTCGCGGACGCCGGTGACAACTTCGTGGATGAGGCTCTTGCGGTACTGGCGCATCTGGTCGATGATCCGGATCGTGACGGCGATGGCCGCGTCGATCTTGGCCACCTTATCGTCCAGGTACTCGGCAATGGCTGCCTGCTCTTCGAGGGGTGGTAGAGGAATGTATGCGTTGCGGTACTTCCTGGCGTTGACGTTCTTAATGGTCGATTGGACAACCACCCACCGAAGGAACCCTTGGAAGGCTTGTGTCTGGGTAAATTGGAAGAGATATTCCGGCAATATATGGGGCCCAGGAACGAACCGAACGAGGTATCCAGCGTGTGCACAAGGGCCGTGTAATTTCGACTGATAGAGGAATGAACGTCCTACGGTTCCACTTCTCGATATGAGGATGTCTCCATCATTCAGCAGGTAGTTCTCAACGCGCTCTTTGGGGAGAAATACGCCGCCGTCGTCTTTGAGTAGTCCTTCGTCGGTGATGTCGGTTGTTCTAATGAATCGGATTCCGCTGTCCTGATATTCTGTGGCAGGGACATTTGCGCCATAGATTCCGGATCTCGAGCATAGATACTTGAGGCGCGGCGTCTGCCAATGCTCCGGAATGTCGTCGAGCCATGGGATGCCGGAGGGCTTCATCGGCGTATTCTTGGGGTCGAGTCCGCCTAGGACTGTGTAGTGGATGGTGGACTTGCGGAGTTGTTTGAGTAGGTCGAGCATCCGCTGTTTGCCCTGGAGGAAGCGCTGGATGAGTGCGTCTTTGTGGGTGAGGTAGCGGGCGATGGCGGCTTGTTCTTCGGGAGGTGGAATTGGCCCTACTCTCCGATATGCTTCCTGACGGTTGAGACCGGGTATCGCCGAATCACGGGAGGCGGCATCGAGTTTCAACCAGACGAGATAGTAATACAGCCATCGCAAATCGGCATTGGTATAACGGTCATCTACGAAGAACGCTGTGTCAATTGCGAAAACAGGCTCCTCCGAATAGTTGACTTTACCGAATGATCCTTTGCGTCCAACAATTATGCACGGGGCGTTTGTATTTGCCGATGAATGAACCCCAATCTGTCCGTTCGATCCGTATACGGGCACCGGCCCGTCTACCCGCATGTCTGCCGTAAGGGTATTTCCGTAGGCCAACCGGCAGACTGTTTTCAGCCGCCACGCTTCCCAGTGCACGGGGATTTCGTCGAGCCATGGGATGCCGGAGGGTTTGTATTCGGGGTATGTTGGGAGGAGCGGCGGTCGGTCGGTCATGGGGGGGATGGGTGGTCAGTGGGAGATCTCAAGCATCTTCGAGGATGGCTTGGGGGGTTGGCGTGAGGTGCGAGAGAGGTTTGCCTGTGAGGCGCATGTAGAGGGCGTAGGGGCAAAGTTCTATGTCTGGGTTCCAAGCGATTACGCCGTAGTCGGTTAGGTGTACGGATGCGAAGCAGTTTGGGTCGTTCCACGCGGTGAATACGCCGTCTGCGAGGTGGGATAGGTCGACTTCTCCGGACGCGCCGTCGGAGTAGCGGAGCCATATGCGGCGTCCGTCTCTGGGTTGTACTGCGGTTGGTCGGATCATGATGTTTTCCTGCGCGTGCGGGCCTATTGCCAGCCGTGGGCGCAGTCGCCGCCTCTGTTGTTCTTGAACTGCGGACGACTGTTGTCGGGGGGAGTACCGCATCTGCGCTCGAACGCGGTATGGATCCAATCGCGAACATGCGACGAATAATTTGACCAGTTATACACCACTGCGTATGGGTCATCCCCACTGACGTTATCGGCCAGCCTGGGGGGAACCAACTTATGATAGTATTTTTCCGTACTATAGTTCGAGTGATTGGGAAGGAGGATGCCCAACAGACCGCATCTTGAATTCCTCTTGGTGTCCCTGAGGCTCGAACCGATTTCCCAATCGACATGCTTTCGCTGCCAGGTGCAGGGGCCGATGAGCACGACTGTTACGGTCGCGTCACGAATGAACCCATCGCGAATCTTCTCTCGAATCGTTTCGGCAGGAAGATTCCCGTCGTCTATATCCCCATCATCAACCGATTCATCCACAATATCGTCGCCCATCATTTGGATGAACTTGTCTTTGTATGCCTGATCTTCGTGGTGGTAGCTGACGAATACTTTGTGTCTCGGCGTTTCAGGCATGGGTGTCCTCCTTGGAGTGTATATTTGTTCCCATTCTACCGCAACAGGGAAGGATCGTCAATGGGCATGGTCACCCCTCTTCGGTTTTCTCCAGGTCTGTTAGGTCTTCGACGCCGGCGATGTCGGCCAACATGCGGTTGTAGTTGCGTAAGTCCTCTTGGAGTTCGGCAAGCTCTTGCCGGAAGTCTTGCCGTTTGCACGGGTCGAGGAAGGCACCGGACAGGCTTTCCTTGTGCCATTTCGCTGTGAATGGGCGAACGATCTGGTTGAGCACGGGAATCGCAACCTTGGAGAATTGTATGGCATTGCGTCCGCGGTGGCGCAGGATTTCGCGGGTTGTGGGGAAAAGGGAATATACGCTGTCCAATGCGGTTTTCTCGTCGCCCGCGTCCGGGGGAAGGGATTGGGTGACGATTCTCGTAAGCATTTCGACATAGAGGTCCCAGGCGGCGTCCTTGTCTGCTGGTTCATCAAAGGATATTTCCGCGCTGGCCCATCTCGGCCCGAGCTTGACCTTCTCAAGTCGAAATCTGCGGAACAGTCCACCGAGTTTCATTCTGGCAGTCATCCAATGACATCCCCCAGGAGTTCACCGGTTTCGGTCTGGGAGGCCAGTATATCAGAGTGGATGTCTTCTGTGGATGGGACGCGTTCGGGTTTGGTGAAGTAGCGGGTGAAGCTGATTTCGTAGCCGATCTTGACGCTAGCGGGGTCGTACCATGCGTCGGGGGAGAATGGGTGGATTTCTTGTCGGAGGAAGGCGTCGGCGTCGGCGTGGTCGGACATGTACGCTTGTTCGGAGTCGCGGAGGTCTTGGTCTGGCCAGTATTCGACGACGGCGGGTTTGGAGTCGATGGTAGTTTGGAAGAGTCCGCAGGATGGGTTGGGTTCGGCGCCGCGCTTGTGGATCTTGCGTATGACAGGCGGGGCGTCGTCCGCGCGGTTGCCTGCGTCGATGAGGGGCTTGGTTTCGGCTGCCTTGTAGGGCCGGTTTGGGTCGATGCCGCGGAGTCTGAGGGGGTACTCGATGGTAACCTTGCGGTATCCGAAGGCGTTGTTGGGGAAGATTCGGGAGTGTTCGGTTTCTTGGAAGGCGAGGAAGGTGTCGCAGATGCGTTGGATGTATTCTTTGGAGAGCTCGGAGGTTTTCTGTCCGAGGTTCTTGCGGAGGATGGTATACCATTCGGAGGCGTCGATGAGTTGGACGTGTCCTTTTCGGTCTGGGTGCTTGCGGTTGGTGAGTATCCAAATGTATGTGGCGATGCCGGTGTTGTAGAACATGTTGAGCGGCATGGCGACGACGGCTTCGAGCCAGTCGTTTTCGATGACCCATTGTCGGATGTTGCTTTCGCCTGATGCGGCGTCGCCGGTGAAGAGGGAGCTGCCGTTGTGGACTTCTGCGATGCGGCTGCCGAGTTCGGTATTGTTCTTCATCTTGCCGAGCATGTTTGCGAGGAACATCATTTGTCCGTCGCTGGAGCGGGTGACGAGGCTGTATTCTGGGTCGTCGGCGTGTCGTATGAGGAAGCGGGGGTCGCGGATGCCGCTCTTGCCTCCGAGTCGGTCGAGGTCGGTCTTCCATGATTTGCCATAGGGCGGATTGGAGAGCATGAAGTCGAACTCGAGCTTTGGGAATGCGTCTTGGGAGAGTGTGGAGCCGTAGCGGATGTTGTCCGCTTCGACGCCCTCCCCTTTCAAGATGAGGTCGGCCTTGCTGATGGCAAAGGTTTCTGGGTTGACTTCCTGGCCATAGAGGTGGACGGTAACTTCCTTGTCTTCATCCTTGGCGATCTGCTGGAGGGTTTCTTCCGCGACGGTCAACATGCCGCCGGTTCCGCAGGCGCCGTCGTAGACGAGGTATGGTGCGGAGCGTACGTCTTTGGCTACGGGCATGAAGACGAGGCGCGCCATGAGTTCGACGACGTCTCGGGGGGTGAAGTGTTCGCCTGCTTCTTCGTTGTTTTCTTCGCTGAAGCGGCGGATGAGTTCTTCGAAGATCGTCCCCATGCTGTGGTTGTCGAGGGCGGGCAGCCGGACGGATCCATCGAGGTTCAAGACGGGCCTGGGGCTGAGGTTGATGGAGCTGTCGAGGAACTTTTCTATCAGGAACCCGAGGGCGTCGGATGCGACGAGGGTGGGAACCTGATTGCGGAATTTGAAGTTGTCGAGCACTTCCTGGACGTTTGGAGAGAATCCGTCGAGGTAGGTCTCGAAATCGGCCGTCAGCTGTTGGCGTCGAGCCTTGGCGGTCAGGCCTCGGAGGGTAAATGGGGAGGTGTTGTAGAACGCCTCGCCTGCCGCGCGTCGGAGGGCGGCGTCTTGATGGGTGATACCGCTATCGTCCAAGTGCTTTTTCATCGCGAGGACTTTGTCTTTGGTGGGTTCGAGGACTGCATCGAGTCGTCGAATGACGAGCATTGGGAGGATAACGTCTCGGTACTTGCCGCGCACGTAGACATCGCGCAGTACGTCGTCGGCGATGCCCCATATGAAGTTGCTGATGTTGAGGGCGCTCACGTTCTCATCGGCCTCCGGGCTTTGGAAGGGTTTGCATGGCCTGCGTTCCGGCGAACACGGTATCAGGGCGGCGTGCGCTCGGTACGCGAACGGCGCGCCGCTTCCGGGAGGTTGGACCGCCGGGGCAGTCATGCAGGAGTTTCCTCAATAGGCTACCGTTCTTGGCTGCCGGCCGCAAGGTGGGAGATTCCCGCCTTCGCGGGAATGACGTGGGAGGGTGCGGGAATGACGGGAGGGGGATGCGGGAATGACGTGGGAGGGAGGCGGGAATGACGGGAGTGGGGCGCGATATGGGAGGCAGGGATAGATTCCCGCTTTCGCGGGAATGACGTAGACAGGGATGGGAATGACGTAGACAGGGATGGGAATGACGTGGGAGGGACGTGGGAATGACAGGAGAGGGATACAGTATGGGAGGCGGGGCTCTCCTGGGGCGGGCGGACGTGGTACTATGGGGCGGAGGCGAGCGGCGATGTGGCCGCAAGATGCGAAACCTGCTGAGGAGGTGCGGAACATGAAGGACGCGCTGCCAACTGCGGTCTTGGGGAGGACGGGGATCGAGGTAACCAGGCTGGGATTCGGTACGGCGCTGTGGAGGCCGGAGCGGGTGTATTGGACAGAGGAACGTGCGGCGGGCCTGTACAACGAGGTACTCGACTGCGGGATCGACTTCGTCGACACTGCATACGATTACATGTTCGCCGAGGAGTGGATCGGCAAGAGCATCCGGGGTCGGTACGATGAGTTTCGCCTGGCCACGAAGTGCGGGTGCACGGACACATGGCCGGATCGGAACAGCTCGCGGCATGAATGGACGAGAGAGAATCTGCTGCGGAATATCGACATTAGCCTCGAACGGTTGGGGCGAGAGAGCGTCGACATCATCCAGCCGCACAACGCGACGGCGGCAGAGATGGAGCGGGGCAATCTGGTAGAAGCCCTTCGGGAGATGCGGGACTCTGGAAGGGTGCGGCATATCGGAATTTCGACTACCCTACCCGACTTGCCGACCTTCTTGGAATGGGACGTCTTCGACACGATGCAGATCCCCTATTCTGCACTCGAACGCGAGCATGAGGATTGGATCACCGAGGCGGCAGAGAGAGGTGTGGGAATCATCATTCGGGGAGGAGTGGCGCAGGGAGAGACGTCGTCCGGCGAACGGGCGGAGACGTGGAGACAGTTCCAACGCGCCGGGTTGGATGATCTGTTGGAACACGGAGAGAGCCGGTCGTCGTTCGTTCTGCGCTACACGCTCGCGCATCCGCATGTCCACACGATCATCGTGGGAACCACACGATCGGAGCATCTGCGGGAGAACGTCGAGTCGGTGATGCGGGGGCCGCTCTCCGATGATGTGTACGCGGAGGCAAAACGCCGCTTGGACGCCATCGGGCAGACGCCGTCGCCCGTTGACAGGACGCATTGACGATCTGGAGGCAGAGTCCGGGTGAGTCGACTGCGGTCCTGGGCCTATCTAGAGTAGAACGAATCGAACGATTGGATAGATGCGTCAAACGGAACGCCAACCTTATGAAGTAACTGCTCCATCGGCGGCGGAGCCGACGAGGCGGGCGTACTTGGCCATGACTCCCCGTTCGTAGGGGTGAGAGGGGGGCCGCCAGTTCTTGCGGCGTCGTTCCAGTTCTTGGTCGGAGACGAGGACGGCGAGTTCGCGGGTTTCCGCATTCATGCGAATGAGGTCGCCGTTCTCGACGAGGGCGATGGTTCCTCCAACGACGGCCTCTGGGGCGACGTGTCCGATCATCGGGCCGCGGGTCGCGCCGGAGAATCGTCCGTCTGTAATCAACAACACGTTGGAACTGAGGTCGCCTTGGCCCATGATCGCGCCGGTTACTGCGAGCATCTCTTGCATACCTGGGCCGCCCTTGGGGCCTTCGTATCGGATGACGAGTACGTCTCCCGGTTCGATTTCGCCTTTTGTGACGGCATCGAAGCAGGCGCGCTCCCCGTCGAAGACCTTTGCCGGGCCTTCGTGCGCAAGGCGCTTCATCCCTGCAACCTTCATCACGGCCCCATCGGGGGCAAGATTGCCTTTGAGGATGACGAGGCCGCCCGTCTTGCTGCGGGGGGCGCTGATTGGGTAGATCACGCGGCCATCAGGTTCTCTGATGTCCATTTCGGATAGGTTCTCGGCCATGCTCTTCCCGGTGACGGTGATGCAATCGCCGTGGAGGAGTCCCGCATCTAGGAGCTCCTTCATGACGACCTGGACGCCGCCGGCTCTGTCTACGTCGGACATGACATACTGCCCGCCCGGACGCAGGTCGGTGATGTAGGGAGTCTTGCGGCTGAGTCGGTCGAAGTCGTCCATGCCGACATCGACATTGGCCTCGTGGGCAATGGCGATGATGTGGAGCACGGCGTTGGTGGAGCCGCCCATGGACAAGACGACCATCATGGCATTTTCCAAGGACTCCTTGGTGATGATGTCCCTCGGCTTGATGTCGCGTTCGAGGAGTTGGTAGAGCGCGCGGCCGGCGTCGTATGCGACGCCTTCTCCGCGTCGATCGACCGCGGGTATCGCCGCAGCGCCTGGGAGGGACATGCCCATGGCCTCGATGGCGGAAGACATCGTATTGGCGGTGAACATTCCTGAGCAAGCGCCCTCGCCCGGACAGGCAACCTTTTCCATCCCGATGAGGTCACGCTCGGAAAGCTCCCCGCGAGACCATGACCCGACGGCTTCGTACATATCTTGGATATTGATGTTCTTGCCGTTGAAGCTGCCTGGGAGGATGGCGCCGCCATAGACGAAGATGGACGGGATATTGAGGCGCGCCATGGACATGATGCACCCGGGCATGTTCTTGTCACATGCGGCCACGGCGATTAGTCCGTCCATGCTTTCTCCAAAGCATACGGTTTCGATGGAGTCGGCGATGACTTCGCGGCTCACGAGGGAAGCCTTCATGCCCTCGGTGCCCATGGAGATGCCGTCGCTGATGGTGATGGTGCCGAACATGAAGGGGACGGCGTCGGTCGACCAGACGCCGTCCTTGACCCGCTCGGCGATGCGAGTCAGGTGAACGTTGCAGGGCGTCACGTCGCTGGCAAGGTTCGCAACGCCGACGAAGGGCTTGTCCATGTCGTCATCGCGGAGCCCAACTGCGCGCAGCATGGCGCGGGCAGGGGCACGATCCGGCCCGACGCTAATTGCAGCGCTCATCTTCTTCAAGGCATGTCGTCCGACTCGGCTGGTCATGAGTAGTCTCCCGGATGAACTGATATATCGGATCGAGCGGGCATCGGCCGCTGCGACGGAGGAATTACACTAGGACTCCTAGGGTACGTTGGGAAGGCGTGATGGTCAAGGGTGAATTTTGGTGGCAGATTCTCGGGCGCGCATTGGCCGAAAGCAAGATTCACGATTTCAAGGGAATGACAGTATTCTCTATACGACGCTCCCCAGAAATGACGGGGTGGGATTCCATGCAACGCAGGGGCAGGAATGCCAAGACGGGATTCCATGGGCGCTGCCGGAGGAGTCCGTTAGACGCCGGTAGGGTCGAGGCTCTTTCTGCGTCGGCGGGATCGAGTGAGGTTCCATGCGAGGAAGATCAAGCCGCCAACGACGAGTATGCTGAGGTAGGTGATGGAGCGGTCGACGAGGGTGACGGATGCTGCGTCGTGGCGCACCATTTCCAGGGCGAGCAACCCGGTGAGCCCCGGTTCGACTGCACCGACGCCGCCTGGGGTCGGCACTGTGCTGAGTATGGCGTTGCCGAGGGCTGCGATTAGCACTAGAGGGATGGAGACGTCAAAACCGAGCGCCTGCACTACGAAGTAGAGCCGCGCGATTTCCAGGATCCATCCAACGAGGCTGAGCAAGAATGGAACCTGCAATTGGCCAAAGCTCCCGACCGTTCCCGCGTGGAACCTCTGATACGAACCTTCCAGCCGATCTGGGAGAATGCTTGCCAACCTGGCGCCGTATCCGAGCCGCATCACGGCTAGGATGGCAACGAGCGCTACTGCCATTACGGATGCCGCACCGACGATGTAGAAGGTTCCAGCAAAGCCGGCGGTCAGGGAAAAGACGAGGGCCCCCGCAACGATGAGCAGGAAGACCGCCACCATGTCCATGATGCGCTCGGCGAAGATGGTGCCGAGGCTCCAGGAAAAGCCTGCTCTCGTTTCGTCGGAGAGGGCATAGGCTCGATAGGCGTCGCCAAGTCTTAGCAATGCGATTGCGTTTACGAACCATCCGATTACGATGATCTGTGCAAAGCGGGCGACGGACGGCACTCGGGAATTGGGGATGTCTTCGAGGCCGGCGGTCCGAGAGAGGATCTTCCAGCGAGCGCCGCGGAACACGAAGGTGAGGGCGTAGAAGATGAAGGCCAACGCATACTGCACCGGATCGAGCGCTTTGATATTGGCCCACGTCTGGCTCCATTCGATGTCGAAGCGAACTGCGAGGAAGTAGAGAACCGCGAACGCCACTGCGAACGAGAGTAAGCTATAGGGAGAGAGGATGCGCTGCCGCAGCGATACCGAGGGAGAAACACCGGCGTCGTTATTGTCGAGCATAGCACGTGGTCTGCATGGTGACTCGGCTCTATAAGGGGCGTTTGGATGGTATTCCAGGCCGTCTGGGATACCGTGGAGGAGTAGGCCGCCATTTCTCGATCACTACGAGTGACCCTATTCCAATGGACGGCTCAATCAGCATATCACTATCTTTGACTGTGCCGCCTAGCGTGTCAATAGCATTTTGGGCCTCGCGGACTTCTGCATTGGGGCACGGGCCTTTCTGAACGACCGTCACTCCGCCGACCGCGCAAAAGGGCAAGCACAGCTCCGCGAGCGTGTTCAACCTCGCAACGGCCCTCGCAACGACGGCATGGAACTGTTCTCGCATCTGCGGAACGCGCGCCTGCGTCTCCGCGCGCGCAGTCACGACCTCGACTCCCTGCAGATCCATTACTTCGACCAAGTGACGGAGGAAGGCGGTCTTCTTTGCGGCGGCATCCAGTAGGGTCACCTTCATCCGAGGGTATGCGATCTTGAGCGGCAAGCCCGGAAACCCGGCGCCGCTGCCAACGTCCAAGATCATGCCTCCGCGCAGAACGTCTGACGGCAGCGCAGACGCGACCGCCAAGGAATCGAGGAAATGACGGGTCTGGACTTCTTCCCATCCGGAAACGGACGTCAGGTTGACGCGTGCGTTCCACGCAACGAGCTCGTCGTAATAGGAGCGGAACCGCTCGACTTGGAGAGGAGCAAGGCCTATACCCAACCGACCCGCGCCCTCGGTCAACGTTTCCATACCCTGCCAACCAGTGAACAAGTGAACGACGATTCCATGGACGCTTGGTATCATACCTGCCTAGAGTGCCAACGCGATACCCCGCAGGGGTCGGTTTTGGGACTCCGCGCCGACCCTACCATACTATGGCGGGCCAACGGCCTCAAGTCTTCATTCCTGTTCCGTTTGATTCATCGGCATAGGTTGCCTCCAGTTCGTCAATACGAATCGCCCCGGATCGAAACGACCGAATCGCATTTGACAGAACCGAACTCAAGTACTACTCTAGGACTATGATGAATCCGCGAATTCACAACTCAAGGAGATAGCCTCATGCGCCAAACATACCAACCCCCAACTACCTCGCCCGCAGTCCCTCCGCATGACCACACTCAACCACGTCATTCCCGCGAAGGCGGGAATCCACCCCGCTGCGTCCACACTCCCGAAGAGACGGCCCCCTCCCGCCGCCGACAGAAATCTACACAATGCGACAGAGTCCGACGAACCACAACGAAAACTCGTGCCTGCGCGCGCACGCGCGCGAGGCAACGGCGTTCCGTTGGGTTTCTCTCGGTACGGATTTCGCAGCAGATTCGGCGCATCACTTGGAGGCGCCGAACCCTAGCCGTCATCAAACGGAACCTTCATTGCAACAACGTTGACTCTGTGGGGAAGCTATGCAAAGATATACTCCTGTTCGGGCCGCTCGTGCGAAGGTGTGGACACAACGGGTTTTCACGCGAATCTTCGATCTTTCGAGACATCCTCTGCAATCGGAATCCTCCGCGTCGATGAAGAACGAGACAGAACATGAAGCGAATGATTACCCATTAGCCAATGCGTCTTCTTCTATCGAGTCGGATGGCGAGCGCCGATCCAGTCTCACGGGATACGCCAGGAGCGCATGGCGGCACTTGCCTCTGTTCCTACTCATTGCGGCCATCGCCATAGCATCGTTCGCCTACGGCGGGCTCATGGTCAGATATAGGCTGTTTCCCTATTCGATCATCTCCGACGGCTTGAAGACTTTGCAGACTCTGCGAGAACCGGCGGTCGCGGACGACGGCAAATTTTCGGGGCAGTTCGCGGATGTGCAACCGGAAAGCGCGCCCGCGAATCGCATCCAATTCTTGGACGGCGATTCCCTGAGTGAGCCGCTGCTATGGTACGGCGGCCGCTTCCAGTTCATGGATCTTTGCCCGGAATGGGGATGCTTGGCGGTCGAGTTCGGCGCGGCTGGTGAAGTCGTCCACACCTACCCGCTTCGCCCCGATGCGCTGGAACAGGCGGCGGAAGATGCCGCGACCGACGAATTCCCCTTCGAACTCGCCCCCACATTCTCGTTCGTCAGAGACGTCTACTCTATAGGGATGTCGCGGTACCCGAACGGCGATTTGTTGGTGGTGTTTCATACCGACTATCGAGCCTTCCCGTACGGCGCTGGAGTTGCAAGGATCGACCGCGATGGGTATCCGGTCTGGTTCCGAAGGGACTACAGCCATCACTGGCCGGAGATAGAGGCCGACGGTTCCGCTCTGGTTCCCGGACAGACGGTCGGCAGCGATTCCATATCCTTCCACATCGAGGGTACAGGCCTCGCCGTCAGGATCGACTGCGGTTCGGACACCCCCTACTGGGACACCGTGAACGTCATCGACGGCGATGGACGGCTCGTCGAGAGTGTCGATCTCATGGACGCCTTGCTCGACTCACCATTCGCGCCTGTGCTGCAGTATACCCTGCCTGGGCGCGGCTGCGATCCTATTCACCTGAACTTCATCCATCGGATCGGTGATGACACAGGCGGGGCGTGGGGGATGTCGCCGGGGGATCTTGTGGTGTCCATGCGCAACATAAGCGCGTTCGCGATTCTCGACGGAGATTCTGGACGTGTCAAGCGGGTCGTTCGGGGCAGCTTCTTCCAGCAGCATGCAGTCCGGCACTGGGAGGGGACGAAGTTCCTGATGTTCGACAATCACGGCAGAGACGGGGTGCACGGCCCGTCGAGGCTGCTGATGGTCGATCTTGCGAACGGGCGAGAGACTACCATCTTTCCCAACGACGGCACTCCCGAATCCTTGAGCGACTTGTTCTCTCTCTTCCACAGCAAGATAGACATTTCCCCTGACCGACGCCGGGCAATGGTCGTCTTCAGCCAGGTCGGCGTTGCGGTGGAGGTGCGTCTTTCGGACGGCGCGGCGTTGAACGTCTTCCGTTCCTTGCACGACGTGTCGGGCATCGAGCAGTTCCCCAGCGAGCGGGCGAGCCAGTCGGCCGTATTCAAGATGCACGGCCTGGACTATATCCGCGACCAGTGAGGAAGCAAGGGAATGAGGATAGAATCCATGGTCGCGGGAACCGCGTAGAGGCGAAGGGGAGAGTTAGTCCCAGCCGAATATCTTGTTGGTTCCGGCGAGGGGGACGCGCGCCATGGCGGACGCCTCGATCGTGAGGGCGACCATATCCTCGGGTTCGAGGCTTCGGATGTCGCTCTTGCCGAGCGATCTAGTAAGGAGGGCTGCTTCCATGGTCATGGAGTTGAGGAAGTTGGCGACGCGCTCTGCTCCTTCATCTGGATCGAGGCGGGCTTCGAGGACGGGGTCTTGGGTAGCGATGCCAACGGGGCACTTGCCGGTTTGGCAGTGGTGGCACTGGCCGGCGGGTACGCCGACTTCTGCGGGGAAGTCGGCTTCGGGGACGTCTCGATTGCAGTTGAGCGCGATGAGAGCGCCGATGCCGATCGAGACTGCGTCCGCGCCGAGAGCGATGGACTTGGCCATGTCCGCGCCGCTCCGGATGCCGCCGGACGCGACGAGGCTCACTTTCCCATAGAGTCCCATTTCGCGCAGGGCCTCTCTGGCCATGACGATGGCGGGGATGGTCGGGATGCCGCTATGGTCGAGGAGGGCTTCGCCGGAGGCGCCGGTGCCCGCGACCATGCTATCTACGACGATGATATCGGCTCCCGCCTTGGCGGCCAGCTTCACGTCGTCGGAGACTCGGCACGCGCCGAGCTTCACGCTGACGGGGACGCGCCAGTCGGTTGCCTCGCGGATCTGCTCGATCTTGACGGCGAGGTCGTCGGGGCCGAGCCAATCAGGATGGCGTGCCGGGCTTCGCTGGTCGATGCCGGACGGCAAGTCGCGGCTCTCGGCGATGTGGTCGAGCACCTTGACGCCCATCAGCATTCCGCCGGTTCCGGGCTTGGCGCCCTGCCCTACGACGATTTCG
This sequence comes from Dehalococcoidia bacterium, assembly GCA_965242665.1. Lineage (GTDB taxonomy): Bacteria > Chloroflexota > Dehalococcoidia > Lucifugimonadales > VXLM01 > VXLM01. The sequence goes on from OZ251484.1 coordinate 261,143, forward strand.
ACGGCCTGCGCGCCAACGAGGTGATGGGGGTCGAAACCGTACCTGCTGGGGAGGACTTGGTAGATCAGCTTGTCGGACGCCTCACGCTCGGCTTGAAGCATACCGCCGTCGCCGGTGCAGCTTGCGGTGCCGACCATGCTGGCTGCCTTGCCCAACGCACGCTTGGCGTGGCTAGAGAGGGCGCCGTAGCTCATGCCGGTAATGTAGACCGGGGTCTCGATGCCAAGCGGTTCGCTCGCATAGCGTCCTCCCAGCTCGACGCGGGTGTTGCACTTCTCCTTGTAGCCCTCCAAGGGAAACCGAGTCAGTCCGGTCGACAGGAAGGTTAGGTCATCGAAGTGAGTGACGCGCTGGAAGGTGCTAAATCCGCGGATGCGGTAGCGCCCGATGTCGGCCTTGGCGTGGATGTCGTCTATGATGTGCTGCGCCCAGATCTGGCTCGTTGGCTGTACCATGGTGTCCTTTGCCTGCGTTGGTCCGCGCTTTCTCAGAACGACGGATGCGGGATGCGCGCGCGAGTCATACCGCAGACATCTCGAGTCGTTCGAGCTTGTCGAATTGGTAGAGTCTTCGTTGCGAGACGATCTTCCGGAAGCGAGGCTTTTGGTCGATGCCGTGTCGTTCCAACACTTCCCAGAGTTCGATCAAGTCGCTTTCGGAAACGGGTTCTTCCTTTGCGTCGGCTCCGAGTGAACCGATTTCGCCGCCGACGTAGATCACCCCTTCATACATCGAATCGCCAACCGCCTCGCCGACGTCGCCGCAAACGATGATTCGACCCTTCTGCATCATGAACCCGGTGAGGAAGCCCGAGTTGCCGCCGACGATGAGGGTGCCGCCCTTCATGGAGATTCCCGCGCGCGCGCCGACGTTTCGCCCAACCACGATCTCTCCGTCTCTCATGGTGGCGGCAGCGGACGCGCCGGCGTCTTTGGAAACGGTGATCTTCCCGCTCATCAGGTTTTCCCCAAGGGCCCACCCCGCGTTTCCTTCGATACGCACCTCCGGGCCGTCCAAGAGCGATGCGGCGTAGTATCCGACGCTGCCGCGCACGGTGACCGTGCACGGACGGAGGATTCCAACGGCGATGTTGTGCCGGGCCTGCGGGTTGAGTATCGTGATTTCGCCGTCCGACTCGGCGGCGGCCTTGATCCTGCGGTTGAGCTCGGTGGTGGAAAGGCCTTTCGCGTCTATACAGACCACGTGAGGACCTCGCTTTCTTGGGGCTCGACGCGGTCGAGCTCCTCATCGGTAAAGACGCTGCGAAGGGCGATCTCCTCCGATGCGACCGCCACGACGTCATCCGTCTGCATCGTAACCAGCGGCTTTGCAGCCCATCGGTCTTTGGCCACGCCCATACCGTATCTGGTGGAAACGAGGTAGGTGAATGTGCCGTCCAAGTCGTCGAGGGACTGCGTGAGCACGGACTCCAGGGAGTGCCCATCCGCGAGCTTGTCGGCCAGATAGACTGCTATCAACTCGGAGTCGTTCTCGGTGAGGAAGTGGTGCCCCATCGACTGATAGTGCCGCTTGAGCTTGTGGTAGTTGGTCAGTTGTCCGTTGTGGACGACGGTAACGTCGGTGAACGGGTACGCCCAGAAAGGATGGGAATGCGTGATGTCGACTTTGCTTTCGGTGGCCATGCGGACGTGGCCAATGCCATGGGTGCCGCGCATCTGGCTTACGCGGAGCTTGTGGTCTACGTCGCTGGCGACGCCGACATCCTTGATGACCTCGGACGCCCGCCCGATGCTGTGAATGACGACGCCGTCCGTCTGCATCAGCGCCTCCGCCAAACGCTGCGCCTCGCCCTGGTAGTCGACCATAAGGCGGATGAAGCCGTTCGACGCGTCCTTGGAGGCGATGCAGCCCCCGAGCGCGGCGACAGACTCCTCGACTCTCGACAGGACGAGGTTGGCGTCAGCCGCGTCCTCCGTCCACAATCGGACGATGAGATGATCGCCGTTCTGCCCGCCGACGACGGTGAAGCCGGTGGAGTCGCGGCCCCGGTGCGACAGCGAGTCCAGCATCTTGACGAGGTCGCCGCCAACGTTGGCGAGGGCGTCCCGTCCGCTGTTCATGTACATGATCCCGCTGATTCCGCACATAGGCGCGCTCCCAAGCAGTGGATTCGAGCATCGACGCAAACTACTCGTCCACTACTATAGCACCAGCCGCGCCGCGAGACAAGAATTTAGCGAGGAGGCTCTCCGGGCAGCCGCAGCCGACCCGGCCCGCAAGGCTAGAAGCAGATCCCGCAGTCCTGGACTCGGCGGAGAGTGGATCGACCAGCAGCATCCGCGGCATCCTTCGTAGGATATTCCGTCCAATGACCGGGGTATCGCCCTGCATACTTCTTGACGTACATACAGGTACCCTTGTGAAGAATAACAGGGTCCATGATCGCATTCAGCCAGTACGATGACCAGTCTGGGGAAGGTGTCGGCGTCGGCCTGTTCGGCCTGTGGGGAGCTTCCGGGTACTTGCGAGGGTGACTGGGGTGCCCAAACAGCGAGTCCCGGATATTCTCCACAGCCCGCTTCTCGGCCTGCGCCTTGATGCGGCCAAGCACGTCCGCTATGTCATACAGGCGGGCTCTCACATACTCGCAATCGACGTCCTTCGGACCAGGGTGCGCCGCCTTGTTTCGAGCCTCCGAGATCTGCCACAGGGCATTCTCCACGGTGCGATCCTCGTTGAACACGATATGAAAGAGATCGTGCCAATTCTGCCGCACGATGTGAGGAAAATCGTTCACATCGATCGATCCCTCTTGCACCCGACCGCCGGGTCCAAGCGCCATGCTCCGCACGATGAACGGACGCATCGCGTCCCGGAAGATGTCCACCGCCCGATTCAGTGCGTCTCTATACGGTCGCTTCTTCATCGTACTCACTGCCTGAAGCACCTCCAATTAATGTTCACATTGTCACCCGCCCGCAAGGCTAGAAGCAGAGCCTGCATTCACGGGTTTGGCGGGAAATGGATCGACGAGCGGCATCCTTCGTAGGATATTCTGGCCAATTCTTGAGGGAATCCGGTGCCCAGACCTTGACACATACACTGTCGCCCTTGTGAAGGAGAGCAGGGGTACTGCCCTTATTCAGCCGGTACGATGACTGGTCTGCGGAAGGTGTCGGCGGCGGAGTGTTGGGCGCTTCCGGGTTCTGGGGAGAGTCCTCGGGGCGCCGAGACAGCGGGTTCCGGAAAATGTCCACCACCCGATTCAGCGCGTTCCGGAAAATACCCACCGCCCGATTCAACGCATCTCTATACGGTCGCTTCTTCATAGTACTCACTGCTTGAAGCACCTCCAATTAATGTTCGCTGTCAACCAACCCGGATCCTTGCTCCAACCTCCCCCGCCAGCGGTATCTCCGTGGGTTCCGTTGCGGGGGAGAAGGGAGAGGAGATATAATGACGACATCCACGTTTCCCAAAATAGCAGATGCCTTGTGAAAACGTCAAACGGAGGTTCCCGATGAAGATATTCAAAGATGACGATATTGGATACGAAATGTGGATTGAGAGTCACCAAGATGGGTATGTACTCAACACGGAGACGACCAGGGGGGGTACGACCGTGAAACTGCATCGGGCGGACTGTGGCACGATTGTGCCGAGGGGTAATTTAAGGTCGACACATGATTACATAAAAGTGTGCTCGACAGATAAGTCCGAGATCAAAGGTTGGGCACGTACGGAGCGTGACAAAGAACTGGAGTGGTGTGGGACGTGTAAAAAGAAGGAATGCCAAAATGCCTAGCCTCAATCCGCATGGGCGCAATGGATTCCCGCCTACGCGGGAATGACGTAGACGGTCACGGGAATGACGGGGGTGGGTGCGGGAATGACGGTGGGACTCGCACGCCCCCCTACTCCCGCGACCAAACCGCGTCTATACCCGCGCCGAGGAACGTCACGCCGGAGCCGTCTGCGTTCATGACGTAGACGCCGGCTTCTTCCCCGGAGCCGCGCGTGAAGACGATCCTCTGGCCGTCGGGCGACCATGATCCGAAGTAGTCGTCTTGCGGATCGTTCGTGAGACGAGCCTCCGTCGAAGAGCCGTCCGCGTTTACGACGTAGATGTTCCAGTTCTCGTCACGGTTCGAGTCGAACGCGATGCGCTGCCCATCCGGCGACCAGCCCGGCCGCATATCTCTCGCGGGGTTGTTGGTCAGCAACGTAAAGCCAGACCCGTCCGCGCTCATTACGGAGATGTCCCAGTTATTGGTACTTCTGTATGTCCAGAAAGCGATCATCCGGCCATCCGGTGACCACACTGGGCCGTATTTACTACTCCCTGATATCAGCCGGTTCGTTTCCGACCCGTCCGCATTCGTTACGTAGATGGCCCCCCCATCGGAGTATGCGAACGCAATCCTCTGTCCATCGGGGGACCATGCGGGGTATTGTTCATGACTTCCGTAACCCAACAACAGTTGCGTCAAGAGCAGTCCGTCCGCGTTTACGACGTAGATGTTCCAGCTCCCAACTCTATCGGACTCGAAGGCGATGCGCTGGCCGTCCGGCGACCAGACTGGGTTTCTATCCCGCTTGGGGTGATACGTCAGCTGCGTCAAGCCAGACCCGTCCGCGTTCACGACGTAGATATCCGAGTTCTCTTCCATCTCGTGCCTGAAGGCGATCTTCTGGCCGTCCGGCGACCAGACTGGGCCGTACTCGTCTCCGGGCAGATCCGTCACCCGGACTGCGCCGGAGCCATCCGGGTTCACTATGTGAATATCCCAGCTGCCGTCCTTGGAAGATGAGAACGCAATCCGTCCGCCTGGGACCGGCGTAGACGTCGCCGTGGGTATGGGCGTGTTCGTCGGTATGGGCGTATTCGTGGGCGTGGGTACTGGCGTCGGGGTGTGCGTTGGCGTCGGTATGGGCGTGTTCGTGGGCGTGGGTACTGGCGTCGCGGTATGCGTCGGCGTCGGTACTGGTGTCAGGGTGTGCGTTGCCGTTGGCGCTGGCGCGGGGATGCGTGTAGGCGTTTGGGGCTGCGGCGTTGGGGGAACTGGCGTCGCAGTGCTGGTCATGGTAGGGAGTGCAGTCGGGCGCGCCGTTGCGGGCGCGGTCTCGGGTGCCGGCTCGGGGGTCGGCGTGGCCGTTGGAGGGGCAGCGGCTGAGGCGGGTTCGCTGGTCGGCGGTGGAGCGGCGGCGGCGACCGGCGTGACCGTTGGGGGCGGCGCGGTCTGGGCGGGCTCGCTGGTTGGGGGCGGCGCGGCGGCAGCCAGGGGCGTCTCCGTTGGGAGCGCTGCGGCTGCCGGGGCCGGCGTGTCTTGCTGCGCGCCGTCGTCCGAACGCAGCAACGTAAACGCGGCGAATCCGATAGCGGCCAAAACGCCAACGGCGACGATGCCGGCAACCACGCAGCCTATCCATCCTGATCGCTCGCTCGGCAGATCCTCCGGCTGCTCGGGAGTGCCGCCGCCGTTCGGCTGTCTGCCGCCCAGCTCCTCCTCTCGCTCGATGTCCCTGATGACGCTCTGATGGCGCTGCTCCTTGATGCGCTCCTGCTCCTCCGGCGTCAGACCCCAGTTGACGTAGAAGTTGTCCAGGCGCAGTCCGTACCGTCGGATGGTAGAGGTCAATTCGATTTGCAGCGATTCGTAGATGCCCTTGAAGAGTTCCCTATTCCCGCGCAGGTCGCCGGCCGTGTGCTTGTGCAGGTCGAGCGCCAATACCTTCGCCAGCAGTTCCCACTTGATGGCGTCCGCAACTTCCTGTTTTGTGATGACGCCGCTCGGGGTCAGCAGTTGCAGCAGATACTCCACGTTCTTGGGGAGGACCGTCAGTGTGAGATCGATTCGCCCGGTGACCAGTTGTCCGTCCGCCGTGAGCACTGGTTGGTCGAGCGCGACGCCTTCGGTCGGCTGGTCTGCATCGCCTGGGTCTTTGAGCCAGAACGTCAGATGGAAGGGCGCGGTGGATACGACGTGCGTCCGCACTTCTCCGCGCGGCAGCTTCCGCTCGCCCTGGGAGAAGATGTCCACGACCTCGCCGCTCCGCATGACGATGCCGACTTCATACGGCCAGACGGTGAACTTGCCGCGCGTCGGCCCTTCCCGCAGTATCTCCTCGTTGTTGTCGCGTTCGTTCTCGTCCAACTCCAACCTCGCTTCTCATACGTACCGGTATATCATACCGAAATCCTGCGCGCGTTGCACGGAGTGTTGTCCGCAATGGTTCCGTTTCCTCTTGCGGCATGACGGATGGGGGACGGGGACTCTCCAAGTGGTGCGTTCTAATGGCGCAACGGGAGATTCCCGCCTACGCGGGAATGACGGAGACGGGGGCGGGAATGACGTAGACGGGGGCGGGAGTGACGAGACACAGCGGGAATGACGGGGACAGGGGCGGGAATGACGAGACACCGGGGAATGACGAGACACCGTGGGAATGACAAGACACAGCGGGAATGACGAGAACCGGGGGGAATGACGAGACACAGCGGGAATGACGAGACCCAACAGGAATGACGGAGAGTCCAATCTGCGGCGGCACGGACGCAATCCCACACGTCATTCCCGCGCAGGCGGGAATCTGATGCGGCTCGGGCGCAATCCCACACACGTCATTCCCGCGCAGGCGGGAATCTGATGCGGCTCGGGCGCAATCCATGCCGCGAAAGTAAACGGAACCTGTCCGCAATGGTTCCATTCTATCCGAACCTCTTGCATTCCCCCATACGCCCGGTGTCCCAAACCGTGTATAGTACCCAGCATCCCCGCAAGCCGAACACGCCGCCATGGCTGCTCTCTCGACATCCAGGCTCGTCCTCCGCCGCATCCGGCATTCCAGGATGCTATTGGCGAGCGTCTTCCTCGGCATTCTCTTCGCGGCCACTCTCGCCGCTGCGGCGCCCGTCTATCTCGTCTCCCTGGAGCGGCTTGCGCTCAATATCGAAATCGATCGGCTGGGCAGATTCCAATCGAAGCTCTTGGCGTTTGCCTACTATGTTCCCGTGACTCCGCGGCAGGCGGAGGCTACGGAGCGAGCATTCGTCGAGACGGTAGACGACCATATCGGAGAGATATACGCCGGACACCGCCGCCTCGTGACGGGCATCGAATTCTACGCGGATGTTCCCTCGCTTTCCCGTCCGCCGCCGCATCTCGCGGAGGGCTCCGCCGCACGCGCGGCGCTTCGCAGCCTTTCGGACGTCGGCCAACACATCGACGTCATCGATGGACGCCTGCCGCGTCCGCAGGATCCAATCGATCCGGAATCTCCCGTCTTGGAGGCTGTGATTGGCCGGACGGCCGCCGCCGAGTTTGGGTTGCAGGCGGGGGACGTACTGCGCGTTACGCCAGACCCGGCATCGCCCCGCATCATCTCCGTGCCCATCGTCGGCATCGTAGAACCCGCCGACCCGGGCGCCGATTATTGGCTTCCCACTCCCGCGCTCTACTTCCGTCCGGAAGTGCCGGACCCCGACGATCCGGGCGACGGCATCTACGACCCGCAGATACCTCCGGTTCCCCTCTTGGTAGAGCAAGACCCCCTCTTCGCCGCAGTCCATGCCGCATTCCCGGGCACGTTGAGCATTACCATCTGGACGGTGGATATCGACAAAGAGGCGATGAAGGAGTGGACGCCCGGCGATGTGCGCGGCCGCTTTCGAGAGTTCGAGACCCAATTCGCGCTGAGGATGCCCGGCTCCGCCGAGACGACCTCTGGGATCGTTCGCATGATGGCGCAGTTTGGGGCGCGCGCGTTCTTCTCCCGCGTGCCGCTGCTCTTGCTCCAAGCCGTAATGGTGGCGGCCGTCCTCGTCTTCCTCGTGATGATGGTCTCGTACCTCGTCCGCAGCCGTCAGGCAGATTCCGCCCTCCTGCGCGCGAGGGGAGTCGGCATGGCTCAGATGGCGCGCGTCTACGCACTCGAGGGACTCGTGATGACACTCCTCGCAGTCGTCGCCGCCCCGCTTCTCGCCGTGTCCGCCGCTGCCACGGCAGGGAGGTTGCCGTTCTTCCGCGAAATGACCGGCGGAGACCCCCTCCCGGTCTCCCTCGGTCCGATGCCATTCGCTGCTGCCGCCGGCACTGGCCTCGTCTGCCTCGCCCTGTACGCCTTGCCGACGGTCGTCGGCGCGCGCGGCGCCGTCCTGCTGCACAAGTTCAAGACGTCCAGACCCGCCTCAGCCTCCATCATCCACCGCTACTATCTGGATATCGGACTTCTCGTACTGGGAGGCCTCATCTACTGGGAGCTCTACAACCGCGGGCAAGTGCTGGCAGGAGGACTCTTCAGAGATATAGAAGTCAACGAAGTTCTCCTCCTCGCTCCGATCGTCTTCTTGGTAGTCGCAGGCCTCCTGTTCTTGAGACTCTTCCCCATGGTGATGCGCTACGCGGCAGGAGAGTCCCCGGTGTTGTCGCACATCCTGATCGCTCTCGCGGTCGCTTCTCTCGCAATAGGCATCCTGTATCGGGACTTGCGAGGCGGGCTGGGCACTGCCTGGGTCGGTTCGATTGTCATCCTAGCGCTGGTCGCCGCTGCCTACCTGTTCACGGCGCGCTCGTCTCTCATCCGCTATCGAATCGTCGGCTATCTGGCGCAAATTGGGTTCATCCTATGGTTTCTCGCCGAGGAGCCCATTCGGACGGCTGGAGCTCTCACAGCGCCCGCGGTCTTGCTCGGGGCGATCGTTCCGATCCAGCTGTCATACGGTATCTTCCGCGCCGCTGCGCGATTCACTCCGGCGCCGCTCTCTGTCGGCATCAAATACGTTTCGCGCAACCCATTGCAGTACTCGTGGTTGATTCTGCTGTTGTCCATGACCACGGGCGTGGGCGTCCTCGCCGCGACCGTAGGCGGCACCCTCGACCGCAGCCAGACGGATCAGGCCCAATACGACGCCGGCGCGGATCTGCGCGTGGCCCTCGGCGAATCAATCCTCTTCTCTCAACTCGCAACGAATACGCTCGCCGACAGCTACCGCGGCATCCCAGGCGTTCGGACAGTCTCGCCGGCCTATCGGGAGACGCGGTTCGACAGGGCCGACGGAGTAGAACTGCTGGCGGTGGACTCCCGCGAGTTTCCCTATCTCGCATGGTACCGGGACGACTTCTCGGAACAGCCCCTCACGGAGGTCATGCGCGCCCTCAACTCCTACCCGTCCCCCGACCGCATCGCCCTTCCGGAAGACGCGGTATCCGTCGGCCTCTGGGTGAAGTTGATGGAACCCATCGACCAGCTATGGGTTCAAATCGTCCTACAGGAAGGGGATGGAGACCTGACCACTTTCACCCTTGGCCAACTCTGGGAACCTCCAGAGCAGCAGGGCGGCAGTTCGGACGATGGCGCGGCCGTCATACCCCAACAGCGGCAAGAGCTGCCCTGGAAGCTCCTGCGCCGGCCGCTCCCTCCCAGAATCCAACATCCGGCAAGCATCGTTTCGATCCAGCTGTACGAGTCCCGCTACGGAACTCTTACGCCAGGCGTCGTCCTCATCGACAACATTCATGTGCAGACTGCCAACGACAGCACTCCAATCGTCCTAGAAGATTTCGAGGGTCTGTTTCGCTGGACGCCCATCGTACCATCGAGGCTCGCGCTCGACCGGCTGTACTCGTTCGGCGGCGACGCTCACGACGGGGAACGGTCGGCCATGTTCCGCTTTGGCCAGGAAGGGCAGCGCGGAATCCGAGGAATCTACCTCAGTCCAACCGGAGGCGAGCTGCCCGTGGTCGTGAGCGCGGGATTCGAGGAAACCGCTGGGGTCGAGGTCGGAGACCGCATATTGATGAACGTGGGTGGACGCGCAGTTCCGTCGGTCGTCCGCTCGGTCGTCGATCACTTCCCGACCATGCGCCCCGGACGCAACGGCTTCGTCCTGGCCGACCTCGAAGCCATGCTCTCCCACGCCAATATCATCAATTCGACTCCCCGCCTTTCCCCAAACGAATTCTTCCTCTCTACCTCACCACCTGCCCATCGTTCGGTCGTCGAACGAATCGAGTCGATGTCGTTGGCCCCCGGCTCCATCTACGACCGACTCTCTCCCATCGATACCACCCGCCTCGATCCCCTCGCCAAAGCAGGATGGACATCCATGGCGCTCGTCGCAGTCGTCATCGTCCTCCTCACCGCCGCATTCGGCTATGTGACGTATCTCGTGGCGTTCATCGACCGCAGCAGAGGCGAGGTGGGATTTCTGCGCTCCCTAGGATTCTCCAACCGCCAGTTGCTCGGCTTCCTCGCATTCGAACACCTCGCCACGCTCGCACTCGGTATCTGCCTCGGCACCTGGGCCGGATTCCAAATGAGTCGTATGGTGGTCTCCTCCGTCGTCATCGTCTCCCCGGACGTCGTTCTGCCCCCCTACACCGCCATTACCGACTGGACGTTCATGCTCCCGACATATACCGGCCTGCTCGTCATCATCCTTGCGGCGTTTGCCGTCCTCCTCCGATCCGTGCGCAAGATCGACCTGCAGACCATCTCCCGCGTCGAAGCCCCCTGATCCTTCCTCGGCGATGGCGCGTCCACAAAACCAAGTCGAATCGACTGCGTGGACGTGAATGGAAGGCAACCAGGTCGTTTTGCGTGGTATAATTCTCATAACACTTCATTTCACTCACGGCCAGGCCCCATGAACAAGGACTTCCTATCCATATCCGACTTGACCCCTTCCGACCTCAGTGAACTCGTCCAACGAGCAGAGGCTGTCAAGAACGCGCGCTCCAACCGCCCCTTGGAAGGAAAGATCGTCGCGCTTCTGTTCGAGAAGCCTTCCTTGCGTACACGAGTGAGCTTCGAGATAGGAATTCGCCAATTGGGCGGGGACTGCATCTACCTTGCCAAGGAAGACGTCAATCTTGGCGTGCGGGAGCCTGTGGAGGACGTGGCTCGGGTGCTGGATCGGTGGGTGGATGGCGTCGTCGCCCGCGTGTTCGAGCATGCGGCGCTCCAGACGCTCGCTTCCTGCATGTCCGTCCCCGTCATCAACGCGCTGTCCGACCTCGAGCACCCATGCCAGGCCTTGGCAGACTTGGTTACCATCCGGCAGCACAAGGGCGCGTTCGGCGGCCTCCGGGTAGCATACGTTGGCGACGGCAACAACGTCGCTGCGAGCCTGGCGCTGGGATGCGCGTCGGTCGGCGCCGATTTCGCAATCGCGTCTCCACCAGAATACCGGATGCCAGACGCCGTTTGGGAGGGAGCCAAGGCGCGCGCGTCCGCAAGCGGCTCGACGGTGAACTGGTTCGAGACGGCGCACCTCGCGGCCCGCGGCGCGGATGTCGTCTACACGGATACTTGGGTCAGCATGGGGCAAGAAGATGAGAAGGAAGCGCGCGCCGCCGCCTTCGCAGAGTACCAGGTCAACCCCCAACTCATGGAATGCGCGAATTCGGACAGCATCTTCATGCACGACATGCCGGCCTATGAGGGCGCCGAAATATCCAAGGGAATGCTGGATGATCCTCGCTCCGTCGTGTTCGATCAGGCAGAGAACCGCCTATACGCTCAGAAGGCAATCATGATCGATCTCTTCTCCGATCGGCTTTCGCCTTCACAGGAATGACGAGCGATGAGGAGATAAGTGAGAAGGATCGTTGCCAACCTCTACAAGACCACTTGTTGCGATCGTAGGACGCCCCAACGTCGGGAAGTCCACTCTCTTCAACCGACTCGTTGGCCGGCCGGTTTCCATCGTCTCCGACGTTGCAGGCACCACGCGAGACCGCGTTAGCGCAGATACTGTTTGGGCAGAGCGTTCGTTCATCCTCGTGGATACAGGCGGGCTCGCTCCAATATCGAAGCATCCAGAAGATTCGCGGAGCAACCAGCCTGGCGCAGCCTCCACGGAGATACGCGAGCAAGTGCGCGCACAGGTCGACGTTGCCATTGCGGACGCGGATGTCATCGTGATGGTGGCGGATGTCAGCACCGGCGTTACCCTCGGAGACCGTGACGTCGCCAAGGCGCTCCGATCGTCAAGCAAGCCCGTCGTCGTTGCAGTCAACAAGGCCGACAACGTGGGCCGCGAGCAGCAGGTTTACGAATTCTACGATGTGGGTCTCGGCGACCCCGTACCCATCAGCGCGTACCACAACGTTGGCGTCGACGACCTCATGGCGAGAGTCGTCGACGCGTTTCCACAGACTCCCGACGTTCCCGACCCGGAAGCGGATCTCACGATTACCCTAGTTGGACGCACGAACGCTGGCAAGTCGATGCTGCTCAACGCCCTGACTGGACACGAACGTTCCATCGTTAGCGAGACCCCTGGCACGACGAGGGACAGCGTGGACACGCTCATCACCTACGAGGGCCGCCGCGTCCTGATCGTAGACACGGCCGGGCTCCGTCGACGCGGCAGCATCAAGCCGGGCATCGAGCGCTATAGCTCGCTCCGCTCGATCAGAGCGATCGACCGCGCGGACGTAGCAATCCTCGTTCTCGACGCGTCCGAACTCGCGACGGCCCAAGACGCCCACATCGCGAGTTACATCCTCGACATGCACAAGGGAATCATATTCGGGGTAAACAAGTGGGACTTGTCCAAACAAGCCGGGCTAAACAAGGAGACGGCATCTCGAAAGGTTCGTGAGAGATTCAAATTCGCCTCGTTTGCGCCCGTCTGCTTCATCTCCGCCCTGCGAGAGACGGGTCTGGACGTTCTCATGCGCACCGTTCAAGACGTGTCCGACCAGTGGCGCAAGGACTTGCCCCGCTACGACCTAAGGCGGACCATTCTCAACGCTGTCGCCGCCCACCCCCCTGCGCTTTCGGGAAGAAGCGCAGCCAAGATATACAGCGTCTCGCAAGACTCTACGGCTCCCCCCAGCTTTACGTTCTATGTGAACCGCGCCGACATGATACACTTTGGATACCAGCGCTACTTGGAGAACGCCCTCCGCGCTGCCTACGGATTCGCAGGCAGCCCGTTGAGAATGCGCTTCAAGCGAAGGGGGCAGAAGTGATCGAGTACATCGTCTTCGTTCCACTCGGCTACCTGCTGGGCGGCATTCCCTTCGGACTGATCGCAGGCAAGCTATTCGGCGGCGTAGACGTCCGCGACCATGGCAGCGGCAATACAGGCACAGCCAACGTCATGCGCACTGTCACCCCCGCTGCCGCTGCCTTCGTACTTGTTCTCGACCTGACCAAGGCCGCAGCTATCGTCCTCGCATCGAGGTACTTCGCCGCAGGTGAACCCGCCGTTCATGCCCTGGCCGGGGTCGCGGTGATCATCGGACACAACTGGTCCCCTTTCATGCGCTTTTCGGGCGGCAAGGGAACCGCCGCGGGATGGGGGGGCCTCCTTGCACTCTCTCCCATCGCGGGTATCATTGCATCGATCATCGGGATTGGCGCAGTCGCGTTGACTCGCTACATCTCGCTCGGTTCCATACTGGCCGCCGGCTTGGGATCCATAACGTTGGCAGTCATGGCGCTGACAGGAGTCGAACCGATTCTCTACGCCCTCTACGGCGCCGCCGGAGCGCCAATCATCATCTGGAGGCATCGTGACAACATCAAGCGTCTGCTCGATGGATCGGAGCGGAAGTTCGGGCACAAGGTCGATGCCGCCCCTCCACGAGCCCGGACTCAGCGAGGGAAGGGTCTGCGATGGCCGAGATCTGCGTAGTCGGCGCTACGAGTTGGGGAACGACCCTCGCAATCATCACCGCGAGAGAAGGCAGCAGCGTTCGCCTCTTGGCTCGCGATGAGGATGAGGCAGCCGCGCTCCGACTGGACAACGAGAACACTCGATTCCTGCCCGGAGCGCCCTTCCCTAAATCCATGTCCGTTACGCCGCGCGCAGACGAAGCCTTGGCGGAGGCAGACCTCGTAATCATTGCGGTTCCCTCCGTTGCCTTACGAGACAATGCTCGCCGTATCCGTGACTTCATCAGCGGCGGCAGCGTCGTCGTCAGCGCCTCCAAAGGACTCGAAACCGAGACCGGCAACCGTATGAGCCAGGTTCTCCAAGAAGAGTTCTCCGCCATCGATCAGCCGCCCATTTGCGCCCTCTCCGGCCCCAACCTCGCGCACGAGATCATACAAGGCAAGCTATCGTCTACCGTCGTCGCCTCCCCGGATGAAGACGCCGCGAGAACTGCACAGACCATACTCAATTCTTCCGTCTTCCGAGTGTATACCAATGCCGATATTGCCGGCGTCGAGCTCGGAGGAGCGCTCAAGAATATCATCGCCATCGGCGCTGGGATTTGCGACGGACTTCAGCTAGGCGACAACAGCAAGGCCGCCTTCATGACCCGCGGCTTGGCAGAGATTGCGCGCCTTGGCCTGGCCGCCGGAGGGAAGCAGATGACTCTGTCCGGACTTGCGGGAATGGGCGACCTCATCGCAACATGCTCCAGCACTCTCAGCCGCAATCACTATGTCGGGACTCTCCTGAGCCAAGGAAAAACCCTCGATGAGATCGTATCGGGAATGCACAACGTCGCAGAGGGCGTCAATACCACCGTCGCCGCACGCAGCCTCGCCGCAACCTTGGGCGTCGAAATGCCCATTACCGAAGCGACGTACCGAATCCTCTTCAAGGGCATGTCTGTCCACCGCGCGGCTGCGGAACTCATGGGCCGCACGCCCATTCCCGAATAGGATGGAGTCCCGTACCCGCATTCTGACGACCCAGCCCGGATGGGCGTTCGCATCCCTGTGCGAACTCCGCGCCAATGATTCCGTCGACGACTCCCCAAGATTCTACCACCGCGACTCCACGATAGTGCAGCAGGACCCCACCGAGGTCTGGCCCCATGCACTGAATACGCCGTCCGAAGTCTTCGGACACGTCCTCTCAGCGTCCGCGCGCAGCGGCGCCGACGCAACTCGGAGGCTCGGCAAGCTCATGCGTCCGGCGGATGTCAAACGAGCCATCTTGGGCTGGCTCCCCATCATAGAAGGAACTCGACCGCGCCGATACTCCATTGCCTGCGAAACCCTCGGACGCACGAGATTGAGCCGGTCCGCGCTGGATCAGGCTCTGGATCGCGTCATCCGCACAGCCTTTCCCGCTTGGCGCCGCGCCAGCGCCAACGCAGTACGCATCCTTTGCAAAGCAGACCCATCCTTTGGCTTCGTTGGAGTACAAATACGCTCCAATCTCGGCGACGACCATACGCGCCCCGGTGCCCTCAGACTGCACTTGGCATCCTCCCTCCTGCAACTGGCGGGCGTCGACTCGACCACCACCGTCCTCGACCCGTTCATGGGCACCGGCTCCGTACTCGATGCGGCGATGCGCTTCTACGACGCCCGCGCCGCGATAGGGTTCGATGTAGACGACGCAGCTTGTCAGATCGCCGCCCGTCGCCTTGCACGCCATGATGTCTCCATCGTCCGCGCATCCTTCGATGCACTGGATATCGGCCTCGTCGATGAGAAGACGAGGTTGGTAACCAACGCCCCCTTTGGCGTGCGGTTTCCCAGCGTCGATACCGCACGGCTGATCGACATCCTCCGGAGGTGTTCCAAGTCCGGCGCTCGCATCACCATGCTTACATCCCGGGAACAGGGCCGCAAGGTAAGCGCGGCCCTCCGTCTACGCTGCAAGAACGTCATCGTAATGGGACAGCCCGCGTCCATCGTGTACGAATGGCAGTGAGCCCTATTGTCCCGCACCGCCCGATACGTCATCCGACCCTGCCGACCAGAGCCGCCCAGTCCTCGTCGTTCGACCCGTCGTCGAACGTGACTCCCAACTCTCGCATCCGTTCGATGACTCCCCCGCGCTGCTTGTCCAATATGCCGGAGAATATCAATTTTCCCTCGCTCCGGACGACCTCGACGATATGCTCCGCCAAGTCGGTTATGACTTTTGCGGATACGTTTGCGACCAATAGATCGTAGCCTCCGGGGACCGCACGGGGATTGGGTAAGGTAGCCTCGTGGATCTCGACGACATCTTGAACGCCGTTCTCTCGGACGTTGGATGCCCCAACGGACGCCGCGATGGGGTCTATCTCCAATCCAAACACATCGGACGCGCCCAGCTTTGCCGCAAGTATCGAGAGGATTCCCGATCCACATCCCAGATCCAACACGCGGCAGCCCGGTTCGATGAGTTGTTCCAGCAGCTCCATGCACATCCGCGTCGTTGGATGGTGCCCCGTCCCGAATGCCATCCCTGGATCGATGGAAATGACCACATCCCCTTCTCGCGGCTCATAGTCGCGCCACGTCGGCACGATCACCGCCCGCTCGCCAACGCGCAGGACGTGGAAATGCTCCTTCCAGGCATCCGCCCACTCCTGCTCCTCCATCACGCGGACGCGCAGATCGGAGATGTCTCCGACATGGGCGATCAACCGCACGGCCGTATCGATGCGGCTGTACCGCTGTTCCAACCGCTTGTCGTGCGGAATATACGTCCTCACCGTCACACGCTCCGGCGTAGGCGGGGCCTCTCCCTCATCAGGATTGTGCCCCGCGGGAAGCTCGATCGCCACGCCGCCCTCGCCGTGCTCCGTAAACACTTGCGTCAGTGGCTCGACGAACTCCGACGGCGCCTCGACGCTCAACTCCACCCAGAGCGATCCATCGGTCGTTCCCGACCGACTTTCGTGTGCTCCGAACATGGTTCTATCCCTCCTCGTCTCCAATCCGTGCGGATGGGAAGCGGTTCATTCTCGCCCCAAGTACACATGCTTCGAACGAGAACGGTTGGCTCCGTCTGTCTTCATTGCTTGCCGCGGAGGTTCTACGGCACAGCCTGACCCGCGAGAGCGCCGGTGCACCGCTCTCCGTCTACCGCTACCTGCCCGTTGACCAGCACGTATGGGATGCCGACGGGGTGCTGGATTGGATCGTCGTATGTCGCGGTGTCGATCACTCGCTCGGCGTCGAAGATGGTGATGTCCGCGAAGTACCCCTCCTGGATGCGTCCGCGCTGGATGAGGTCGAACCGGCGGGCGGGGCGGTCCGTCATCCGATGCACCATGCCCTCTAGGCTCACCGTCGGATACGCGCGCCGCAGCCGTCCGAGGAAGCGCGGAAACGCTCCATACGACCGCGGATGCGGCATAGACCCGGCAGGCGTGATGTCCGAACAAACCATGTAGTCGTCCCTCGCGATCAGTTCCATCGAGTCCTTGCTCACCTGCTTCCACAATCCATAACTCGACGGCGGAGGCATCGTGTAGCCGACCGAAAGGTCTTCTTGAAGCAGGATGTCGCACAACGCCTCTCCCAGGCTCTTTCCTTCTCTTGCCGCATGGTCCGGCAAGCTGATTCCCTCCAGCGACGGGTCACCCGGAACATATGAGAAGACGACTTCATCGAGCGACCTCATGTAATAGTACTCGTTCTCCAGATACTCGACGATCCGCCTGCGGTCGTTTGGGTTCCTCAAGCGCTCGATGATGCTGCCCGGCCCCCCTTCTTGCGCCCAGCTGGGCAGGAAACTAACCGGAATAGTGGATCCGCTCGGGTAGGGGTAGATGTCGAGTGTAATATCAAGACCGTCCGCCTTTGCTTCGTCGATCTCTGCCATGTGTTCCTGCACCTTCCCGGCAGTCCGCGGATCGGTTCGAAAGTGTGCAAAGTGCAGTTTCACTCCGGATCTCCGTCCGACCTCCAGCACTTCCCGAACGCCTCCTCCTCCAAATGCGCGCTCCGGATTGGCCCGCCGCGGCTCGGCCATGTACACCCCGCCCAAATCCCGTACCAACTCGCATATCTCTACCAGTTCGTCCGTACTCGTCCAGGGGCCCGGGTAGTAGCTCGATCCCGTCGAGAAGCCGACTGCGCCTTGCGCCATGCTCTCCCGCACGAGGTCTTTGTACCGCTCCATCGTCTCTCCCTTCAACGGCACGTCCCGAAATCCCGCCGTCTCCAGACGTACCGTACCATTGGGAACGAGATACGCCGTATTGATCGACGCCTTCTCGTGATAGTTGCCGCGAAACGCCTCGACGCTGCTCATGTCCAAATGCTCTGGCGGTTCTCCCAACAGTCCCTTCAACCAGCGGCGGTACGCCAGGTAGTTCTCGCGGGACAATGGCGCATACGACATCCCGTCGATGCCAAGCAACTCCGTCGTAATGCCCTGCCGCAGACCGCACGCATGCTGCGGGTCGATCAGCAAGTTGCCTTCCGAGTGCGTGTGCGTGTCGATGAACCCCGGCGCGACCTTCAGCCCGCGGGCGTCGATTACCCGTTTGGCCGGCAAAAAGGATAGATCGCCGATGCGCGCGACCTGCTGCCCCCGAATTCCAACGTCCGCGCGGTACGACGGCGCTCCGGTCCCGTCCACCACATCCCCCCCGCTGATGAGTACGTCGAACATATCCCCCTCCTCGCATGAACTGCGGCCATAGTCTACACTACCAGTCCTCCGATTTCGCCGTCGGCGAGTAGCGCGTTCGATGGTAGACAAGATAGAACGCGTCTACTTCGGTTGCCAAATCTCTCTTGAAATGTCGTAAGATGAGCGAGTCCGATAGACCGGGATGCCAGCTGCGGGTGCAAGAATGAACAACGTTCAAATCGCAGAGATATTCGAAAACATTGCGGGGCTGCTTGAAATAAAGGGCGAGCGCCGGTTCGTCGTCGTCTCCTATCAGCGAGCCGCACGTGCCGTCGAGCACACCGGAACCGAGGTCTCGCAGATGGTCTTGGACGGCGAGGACCTCACCCAAATTCCCAGTATCGGCAAAGCCATCGCACGGAAGATAACGCAGATCGTTACCGAGGGCCGGATGGACTTCTATGAGAACCTGCGCGCCGAATTTCCAGACGGCATCCTCGACGTCATGCGCGTCCCGGGTGTCGGCCCAAAGTCGGCGAACCGTCTGTGGAAGGAACTCGACGTCACCTCCGTCGAAGACCTCGAACGCGCCGCCGCTGATGGACGTCTTGCATCGCTCGACCGTATGGGACCAAAGAAGGCCGAAAATATCCTCAAGGAAATCGCGGCCGCCCGTACGAAGGAAGACCGCGTTCCCATCGCTAGAGCGCTTCCCGCCGCCGAGCGCGTCATCCATGCGCTAACGAAGACCTGCCCCAGCATCGTCCGCATCGAACCAGCTGGAAGCATCCGGCGCTTCGAGGAAACCATCGGCGACATCGACCTCGTGTGCGCCTCGACCAACCCGCAAGAGGTCTTGGACGCACTCGTCGAGTTGCCCAATGTGATCAACGTACTTGGGCACGGCGAAAAGAAGTCTTCCGTCGTCCTCAACGAGGGCATACAAGTCGACCTCCGCGTCGTAGACATCTCTCAATTTGGCGCTCTTCTCCAGTACTTCACCGGCGGCAAGCAGCACAACATCCGCCTCCGAGAATTCGCCCAGCGGCAAGGTATGTCCCTCAACGAGTACGGCATCGCCGTATCGAGTACCGGCGCTCGCGAGTCGTTCCCAGATGAAGAGTCCTTGTATGAGCGACTCGGCCTTCAGTACATCCCTCCCGAATTACGCACCGGCGGAGATGAGATCGAGAGGGCCCGGAGCAACTCCATTCCTCAGCTCGTGGAGGTATCGGACATGAAGGGCGACCTCCACCTTCACACCGACTGGAGCGACGGAAGAGACCCCACCGACCGGATCGCTGCCGCGGCTGCCGAACGCGGCTACCAATACATCGCTATCACCGATCACTCCGTGGGCAGAGGAATCGCCAACGGCCTGAGCATCGAGCGCCTATCCCAACACATCGAAGAGATACGCCGTCTGGAAGAGCGCCTCCGCAGCATCAAGATACTTGCAGGATCCGAGGTTGACATCCGAGCGGATGGAACCCTGGACTACCCAGACGACGTACTCGCGCAGCTGGACTGGGTCGTCGCTTCCGTCCACTCTGCCATGAGCCAGAACGCGGAGTCGATGACCGCCCGCATCATCAAGGCCATGAACAATCCACACGTATCAGCGATAGGCCATTTGACGACTCGCATGATCGGAGAACGCAGGCCGATCGAAGCCGACTTCGAGGCTATCTTCAAGGCAGCGGCCCTCACAGGTACTGCGCTCGAAATCAACTCGTCTCCCCATCGGCTCGATCTCAAGGATATCCATGCTTCCCGCGCCCGTGAACTCGGAGTTCCCCTCGTCATTAGCAGCGACGCTCACGACGCCGAGAGTCTGGACAACCAACGCTGCGGCGTCGCAGTGGCGCGCAGAGCATGGTGCGAACCAAAGCACATACTCAACACCTTGCCCCTCGACTCCTTCATGCAATACCTTGCACTGGACAAATCCGACCGACCGCAATTCCTCTCCGAACATGGATAGCCAATCTGATACTCGCAACATCGATTCGAGACGTGCGGCCCTCGAACACCTCCGAACGGCCCTGGCTGCAGGCCGCGACTGGCCAGAAGCTCTCCTCGAAGCGATGGCGCTTTGGACTGTGCCGAAAGAGGTATACCTGGGACGCCCCCTCGACTATTTCATCGCAGGTGAAGCGTTCGATTGGCTCCTGCTTGCCGAGCGTCTACTGGACGAAGTAAAAGACTACGTATCCGAAGAGGAAAGGGAAGCGTTGCTGACTGTTGGGGTGTTCCCAGATCGGTTCGATGATGAGGACGTAGCGCGGCTATTGGACGGAGACAAATACAGAGGATACCTAAACTACTATTATGGAGTGACGGTCGAGGAAGCATTGCAACTTGCCTGCGAATTGGAAGCGCGCAAGCGGGACGCTTCCAACGGCGTCCGCTACCGCGATGACTACCTCGACCGCGCCTTCATGCGAATCTATGGCAAGTCGAGTCTCGAACTCCTCCTCGCCTTTCGCGCATCAGCGGGGCCAAATCACCAGTGCATCTCGTCGATGGCCGAACACCGCGGCTTCACATACTGGCTCTTCAAGTACCGATGGGCCAACTCCGACAAAGCCAAGATTGCCAGCGATACCGCCAAGGGACTCCGTCAGCTCGAGCGGATACGGAAGGATGTCCAGCGCAAGCAGAAGATGACCGCATCCGCAAGGGCATAGGCCTTTCCGCCTCCCGTCGCTGCCCCAGGGGCGGGAGTCCGCCGCGTCCTTCACCCAAACGTGAGGATATATGACTCTCGCTTATCCGGCGCCGTCTGGAGTTACCGTGACCGAGAAAACGTCGGCTGCCATCGTAGTGAGTTCCTCGACTCGTCCGGCATCCTGCACGTCGGGCAGCGATCCCCGCAGCGCGGCCAACCGGTCGGTTGTGTCCCGCACGACTACCTTCCCCACTGGAGCGCTCAGAGAGAGGCTCGCATCGCTCTTGAACCGGCGTATCTCTCCCAGAACCTCGCTTGCAACGTCGTAGGTCGACTCGTCTGCGTTGTCGTCCACGGCCGCGCGCAATGCCTCGCCGTTCGGCCAGGAAGAGCGGTGCACAGACCCATCCTTCCACCAAGACCATATTTCCTCGGTAACGAACGGCATATGCGGCGCGAGCAACTTCAGCAGCGTCTCGACGGCCAGGCGCAGCGCGACTCGTCCGGAATCCCGAGCATCGTCACCTCGGTTGCCGTACGCCCGGCCTTTCACGAGCTCGATGTAGTTATCCGCAAAGAACCACAGGAAGCCCTCGGTGATCTCCAATGCCCGCGCGTAGTCGAACTGCTCGAATGCCTCCGTTACGGATTCGACCAACTGCGCGAGGCGGATCAGCATCGCTCCGTCCAACGGCTCGGTAACTTCCCCCCCTGCCCCGGGCGCATCTCCGATCGCCAACGCGAACTTGCTGGCGTTCAGCAGCTTGATGGCCAATCGACGCCCCACCTTCATCTGGTTCTCGTCGAAGGCCGTATCCCTTCCCAAGCGCCCATTGCACGCCCAATAGCGCACCGCGTCCGCTCCATACCGCTCGATGAGATGCAGGGGAATTACCACGTTGCCCTTGGATTTGGACATCTTCTTCCGATCGGGATCCACCACCCATCCGGAGATGGTCGTGTTCTTCCAGGGCAAGCTGTCATGCTCCAGATGAGACCGTACTGTCGTGTAGAACAACCATGTCCGGATGATCTCATGCGCCTGCGGGCGTAGATCCATCGGAAATATCTTCTCCATGAAATCGTCCGGCTCTGCGTAGCGGCCTACGATCTGCGGCGTGAGCGACGACGTCGCCCACGTGTCCATCACGTCAGGATCTCCCGCGAAACCGCCTGGCTGCCCTCGTTGATGCTCCTCGTAGCCGGCCGGCGTGTCTTTGTAGGGATCCACCGGCAGCTGGTCGTCCGCAGGCACGATCGTCCGGTCGTAATCGACCGAACCATCTGCTCCCACCGCGTACCACAACGGAATCGGCACGCCGAAGAACCGCTGACGGCTGATCAACCAGTCGGAATTCAGACCGTTCACCCAATCCGCGTATCGGATCCTCATCGAACTCGGGTGCCAACTCAACTCTCGACCCCGCTCGAGCAGGCTCTCCCGGAGGTCGATGTCGATTCCCCCGTTCCTGACGTACCATTGCCGGCTAGTGACGATCTCCAATGGACGGTCGCCCTTTTCGTAGAACCGAACAGGATGCGTGATCGGCCTTGGCTCCCCATGCAGCTCACCCGTCTCGCGCAAGATTTCGACGATGCGCTTCTGCGCTTGATACACCCGCAGCCCCGCCAACTCGTCGTAATGCCCTTGCGCCCGCCGCGCGTCCTGCGACTCCCAACCCTGCGCCCCCCACTCTACCGGCATCAACTTGCCGTCTCGGTCTACGATGCTGCGTGTCGCAAGACGCAGCTCGCGCCACCAAGTGACGTCCGTCGTATCTCCGAAGGTGCACACCATCGCCGCTCCGGATCCCTTCTCCGGATCTGCCTGTTCGTGGGGAATGAGAGGTACTTCTGCGCCGAACAGCGGGGTGGCCAAGGTTCGCCCGAACAACTCTTGGTAGCGCGCGTCGTCCGGATGCGCCACCACCGCCACGCACGCAGGCAGCAGCTCCGGGCGGGTCGTCTCGATCGGCACGAAACCATCCTCATGCCGGAAATGCAGCCTATGGTACGACGCGGCCTCGTCCCGATCCTCGATTTCCGCCTGAGAAACCGCCGTCTGAAATGTCCAGTCCCACAGCGTCGGCGCTTCCCTCTGATACGCCTCGCCGCGCGCCAAGTTCTGCAAGAAGAACCTCTGCGACACCCTCTGCGCCGTCTCGTCGATCGTCGCATACGTAAGAGACCAATCCACCGACAGGCCAAGATTGCGCCAAAGGTCCTCGAATGCCTTCTCGTCTTCCTGCGTGAGCTGGTGACAGAGCTCGATGAAGTTCGCCCGCGATATTGAAATCGCCGACTTGGGAGGCTTTGCAGGAGGCGTGAAGTCTGGATCGTACGCCACCGTAGGATCGCATCGAACGCCGTAGTAATTCTGCACTCGCCGCTCGGTTGGAAGTCCGTTGTCATCCCACCCCATCGGGTAGAACACTTCCTTCCCCCGCATCCGCTGATACCGTGCGATGGTATCCGTGTGCGTATACGAAAACACGTGCCCGACGTGCAGAGAGCCGCTTACCGTCGGCGGCGGCGTATCGATGCTGAATATCTCCTCTCTGCCCTTCGAATCGTCGAAACGGTACGTACCATCCGCCTCCCACCGCTCCAACCACTTCGACTCGATGCCGTTCAGCGACGGCTTGCTTGGAATCTTCGGCCCCATCGAGTTTTCCCTCTCGCAGTATTCCTAGTTCAATCTAACTCTACCACTCGATGCGCGTGTTTCCAACCAATACCTCTTCCCGGTTCCGTTCGATTCATTGGTATGGATTGCCCCCAGTTCGACGGTATGAATCGCACCCGGATTGAACCGACCGATTCGAATTTGACAGAACAGAACTCACGTACTACTCTGAATATATGACGACTCTGCAAAACCACGACCCAAGGAGATACCCCCATGCGCGAAACATACCAACCCACAACAACATCCCCCGCCGGCCCTCCGCATGACCGCATCCACCTACGTCACTCCCGCAGCCAGCCACGTACGCCTTCAAGTGACGTGCGCGCAAAGAACCACACTCACCCACGTCATTCCCACTCCCTCCCACGTACGCCTTCAAGTGACGTGCGCGCAAAGAACCACACCCACCACACCCACCCACGTCACTCCCGCAACCAGCCACGTCACTCCCACTCCCAACCACATCATTCCCGCACACCCTCACGTCATTCCCGCGAAGGCGGGAATCCACCCCGCTGCGTCAAAACCCCCGAAGAGACGGCCCTCCTCCCGCCGTCTACAAAATCCGACAAGAACCGACAGAACCCAACAAGATTCTACGGAAACTCTTGCACGCGCGCACGCGCGCGAGGCAACCGGCGTTCCGTCTCCCTTCTCTCTGCATTGGGTTGCGCCCAGATCGCAACGGATTCGAGGTATCGCTTGGAGCCGCCGTCTCATACGCGCCACGCCAATACATCGAACGGAGCCGTTTGGGCCATGCGCTTGGATCCTTCTAGCAGATTGCCCCGAGGTCCTGTAGTGGGTATAGTCATGTTCTGCGCTTTGGGGTACGATAGCGTTCTACTACTGCGGGGAGGACTCCATCAAGTGGGATACCAGCACGCATTGAAGCTCGAACGCGACGTCGGGCAGCGCGCTGTGGATGGATTGCTGGAGTTCGGAGGCTGGGCGCGCGCGAAATTCATGGACGACATCCTCGGCGCCTTCGATGGTGAATCATCGGCCGCCCCCGCGCTCGACGGCATCGACCTCGACGAGATCCGAGATGAACTGCTGGACGACTACCCCAACGGCTACGACTGGACTGGCATCTCCGACGCATCCCTCATCCACAGCCCAAACCAAGTCATCTACGTGTCCATAGACAACCCAAGCCATACCCTCCTCGCGCGCGACGTCCTTCCCGCCGATGCCTGGCCGTCCAACGGCTACCGGACCTACCGTCCCAGCGGCGGATCATTTCAAATCCCCATGGACCTCGGACCCCTCGATGCCCCCGTTCCGGCATTTTCCGTCCTCTGGTGGAGGGACATCACTTGGCCCCCCTTCGTAGGGGTGGACGCGATGTCCGCGCTCTTCCATATCATGGACAGCCACGGCGCGCTCAAGGTATGGGCAAGCATTGTAGAGGCCGAGCACCGCGCCCGCAAAACCTTCGAACGGCAGCGCAGCAGCAAAGCAACACCCCAGGACCGGCCGCTGTGCCCCGCATAGAATCCGCCCGTTTTCTCTTGCGAAAGGCACGCTTTCCACGGCATTTCTGCTATCATCATTCGACATTTCGCCTGTGAGGTTCCCCATGCAATCCGTCCGCGACCCGATCCGACAGCCATCCTTCACCCCCGCAGAGGCGCGCGAGCTCCACTACCAAGCCCTCGTCATCGACGCCCAGCAGCCCCCTGCGACGTCCGGCTTCCTCTTCAACGACGCCATGCGCGCCGCCCTCGCAGGCCTCCATCAGCAGGGCATGGATAGAGGCGCAGCAGGCAACGTCTTGGCGCGCATGGCGGCACGTCAAGTCCAGACCAACCCGGCCGCCGCAGACGAATACCTCAACCTCTGGAGAACCTCCGGCGTCACCGTCGGCGCGGGAACGTACATAGCAGGCGCCCGCATCGAGACCGCCTTCGAAACCGCACTCAAGCGCATGGCGGAAGCACGCTCCATCCTCGACGCCCTCGACGGCGAACTCGTCCTCGTCCTCCGCGCAGACGACATCGAGCGCGCATACCGCGACGGCAAGCACGGACTCATCATCGACTTCCAAGACACCGTCCCCTTTGCCACCGACCTCGACCGCATCGACATCTTCTACAACCTCGGACTCCGACAAGTCCAACTCACCTACAACCTCCGCAACCTCGTCGGAGACGGCTGCACCGAACACAACGCCAGCGGCGTCTCCTACTTCGGACGAGCCGTCATCGAACGCCTCAACGAACTCGATATGATCGTCGACGTCAGCCACTGCTCCGAAGCGGTCGGCTGGGACGCTATCGAACTCTCCACCTCGCCCGTAATCGTCAGCCACTCCAACGCAAAGGCACTCACCTACCACGACCGCGCTAAGAGCGACGAACTCGCAAAGGCCGTCGCAGACCAAGGCGGCTTCTTCGGCGTCACCATCGTCCCAGGCTTCGTCCAAGACGAATCCACCGCAGCCACCCTCGACCAATTCGTCGATCACGTCGTCCACCTCGTCAACGTCATGGGCATAGACCACGTCGGCATCGGCAACGACAAATGCGGCCCCGGGCCCCAAACCGGCTCCCTCATCGAATACCCCGACGACATGCCCGAACTCCCGCGCGGCGCATTCGACTGGAGCGGCTTCCGACCAGAACACCGCGTCCACGGCGACTACCACAACACCGACTACCAAACCTTCGCCGACTGGCCAATGCTCACCGTCGCCCTCGCCAACCGCGGCTTCGACGAAACCGAACTCCGCAAACTCCTCGGCCTCAACTACCTCCGCGTCTTCCGCGACATCGTCGGGTAGGAGGGCAACCAGTGTTGCAGATTCAGCCAAGCAGGGACTTGTCCGAAAAAATCCCTTGCAAAAAATGCTTGACAAGCTCTGCGCCGCCCAGCTACCATAGACTTGCGGCACCAGAAATTCGCCGCACATGAGAACTTTCCCACATGGGAGCCAGGGGGCCAAATAGGCCCCCCTTATTTTCTTGTGAGGGTGTAAGGATGCCTCTCAGGACGGCGGTATTCGTTGACGGAGCGAATTTCCGCGGCAATCTCAGGGATTTCTCATTTGCATCTGCGGATTCTCCTACGCACCGCAGGTATAGACTTGAGGAGAGTCACTTCGACTGGGAAAGTTTCTATCGTGGAATTCTCAGAAAGTTCGACAAAGTAACTGGGTGGGATCATCAACTGATTCGCGTTCACTGGTACTACGCAGAGAGTATATCTCCCTGGATTAATTCCCATGATCAGAGAGGTCGTTTGGCTCAACAAGTGGTAGATCGACATCCTGGGATTATCGGCCTCACACCTCAGAGGGTAATTGATCTGGCTCACAGATGGTACGAGAGTGAGCGAAACTACTTCGAGCGCCTGCGAGAAGACGTCTTCGAAAATATTCAGAGACAGACAGATTTCTTGGAGTTCAGATACGTGGGACAGTATCAAGTTCATCCTTTTCGTGTACATCGTATTGAACAGGATGACAACGAGGGTATCATCTATAGAGGTGTTCAGGTAGGAGAAAAGGGAGTAGATATAGGCATTGCCGTAGACATGATCGCCAAGATGCCGTACTACGACGTCGCAATCCTCGTCAGCGGAGACGCCGACTTCCTTCCCGTGGTCGGATACTTGAAAGACCACTTGAAATATGTGTATCAGTTCTCCATAGCGAAAGGGGTCCCACCTTCAATCCGATACCTTTCTCCATATCTCAAGGGAAAAGTTGACTGTTTTGCCTCATACGATGAGAAAGAACTTCTGACGAACTATCTCAACAGATCAAGTGGAATTCCTCGCGCAATACTTGGCGCTATTGATGCCAGAGTAGCAGAGCTTTCGAGTGCAGAGGATTCTCGGCGTCAATGAATTCGTAATGAACGAGGCCCCCTAACCCCCATGCCAACCCTCGACTTCAAAGGCAAGCAACACATCTACGCGCACCACCTCACAGTGCCGTACCACCCACTCGTGCCCCACGCCGAAAAGTCCCTTGGGGCGCAGAACGGTGCTAGGGACTTTGACGCCGAGTCACCAGACGACAATCTCATCATCCACGCCGACAACCTCCACGCCCTGAAGGCGCTGCTCCCACGCTACGCCGGCCGCGTCAAGTGCATCTA
The DNA here is from genome assembly GCA_965242665.1 of Dehalococcoidia bacterium. Classification (GTDB taxonomy): domain Bacteria; phylum Chloroflexota; class Dehalococcoidia; order Lucifugimonadales; family VXLM01; genus VXLM01. The sequence goes on from OZ251484.1 coordinate 288,844, forward strand.
CATCGATCCGCCCTACAACACCGGCAACGAGGGTTGGGTCTACAACGACAAGGTCGACTCTCCCCTCATGCGCGAGTGGCTCGCCTCGAACTGCCCCGTCGACAACGAAGACCTCGAACGCCACGACAAATGGCTCTGCATGATGTGGCCGCGCCTTCAGCTGCTCAAGGAACTCCTGTCCGACGACGGGGCGATCTTCGTCTCGATTGACGACAACGAGCAGCACCACCTGCGCGCGATCATGGATGAGATTTTCGGCGAGGAGAATTTTCTTGCTGATATAGTCTGGCAACATCGCTACGGTAGGAGCAATAATGCTAAACTCTTCTCAAATCAACGTGAGCATGTAGTTGTCTACAGAAAATCCGAGAGCCTGTCACGTATTCGAGTGAGACGTGATGAGAAATTGAACGAAACCTACCAAAATCCCGATAATGACCCGCGGGGTAGTTGGATATCTAGTTCATACGTTAACCCTGCGACCAAAGAACAAAGGCCAAACTTGGTCTATTCGGTTGTCAATCCACATACAGGAGCGGCAATTGACCACCCAACCCATGCTTGGAAATACAGTCAGAGCACTTATGATGAGCACGTTGCAGACAAGAGGATTTGGTGGGGTATAGATGGGAACTTGCGATATCCTCGCCTCAAGAATTTCCTTAGCGAATCGGAAGAGAAGGGTATCGTACCAATTGACCTCATGTTGGCGGACACTGCCGGGACTACAGACGAGGGAACCCGTCAACTACAAGATGCCTTTCAAAGCAATACCGTCAACTTCAACAATCCAAAACCAACAAAGCTCATTCAGAAGCTTATCGCGATTGCAGAATCGTCCTCTAGTGAGGACAACATCGTTCTCGACTCGTTCGCCGGCAGCGGCACGACGGCGCACGCCGTCCTTGCCTTGAACAAGGAAGACGGCGGCAACCGCAAGTTCATCCTCGTCGAGTGCGAGCCCTACGCGGACACGATCACCGCGGAGCGTGTGCGGCGCGTCATCGACGGCGTGCCAGACGTGCGCGACGAGTCCCTCCGCGAGGGCTTGGGCGGCAGCTTCACGTACTGCACGCTCGGACAGCCCATCGAGCTGGAAGCGATGCTCTCCGGTTCTGCGCTGCCGTCGTACTCCGCCCTTGCGGCCTATCTCCTGCACGTATCATCAGGCATATCGGCCGGCGATGACGATCTGCGTGCGCGCAACGACAACGGCCTCTTCTACAGCAGCCCTCAGACCGACTACTGCTTGCTCTACAAGCCGGACGTCGATTGGCTGTGCGGCAACTCCGGGATGCTGAGCGCAGACCGCGCCAAGCGCATTGGCGCCGAGGCCGGGCCGGGGCGCAAGGCCATCGTGTTCGGCCCCGGCAAGTACGTCGGCCAGCGCGAGCTTACCAAGATGGGCGTCACCTTCTGCCAGATCCCCTACGAGATTCAGTCCGCAGGGTGATCGTCATGCAGTCATGCCGCCGCCGCAAGCCGTCGCATCGAACCCCGAAACATGGTATGATGTTCCGACTGCATCAGGTCTGAGAACCATGGAACTCAAAGAATACCAAGTCGCCGCACTGGAAGCATTCTCCCGCTGGCTCGATGCGCTAGAGTGCGCGCGGAGGAAATCGGAGAAAGCCGCGGATGCCTTGCGGGGCGTTGGCGCCGACGTGCCGGGTGACGTCAGCAACTACCCCAAGGCCGCGTGGGAGCGCCTTGCGGAATCCGGCTCCGTCGCCGAATCCGCCGGCGGGTATGCTAGCCGCACCGACGACGCAAAACGCCCAATCCCCCACGTCTGCTTCAAAGTCCCCACTGGCGGCGGCAAGACCCTGCTGGCGGCCGCAGCCTTGGGACGCATCCGCCGCCAGACCGGATTGACCCTGTGGATCACCCCCACGAGGGCCATCTACGATCAGACCCAGGCCGCGCTGAGAACCCGCGAACATCCCTATCGCCAGATGCTGGAGCGCGCGAGCGGCGGGCGCGTCAAGATCCTCGAAAAGGACGACGTCTTCACCCGCGCGGACACCGACAATTACCTGTGCGTCATGCTGCTCATGTATCCCGCCGCCAACAGGCGGAAGGGAAGGGACTTCCTGCGGATGTTCCGCGATTCGGGGCGCTATCCTACCTTCTTCCCCGACAGCGACGACCCCCTCGGGGCCCGCAAACTCCTGAACCGCTATTGCGACCTCGAACGCACATCCGACGGCGGCCCCGTCAAGTACAGCCTCTACAACGTCTTCAAGATGCTCCGCCCCGTCGTCATCCTCGACGAGGCGCACAAGGCATACGGCAGCAAGCAGCGGAAAGCCAACGAGGAATTCGTCCGCTCTGTCAACCAACTCGACCCATCCCTCGTCATCGAACTCTCGGCCACGCCGAACAAGGGCATCAGCAACCTGCTGGTCGACATCACCGGCGTCGAACTCAAGCAGGAAGAGATGATCAAGCTGCCTGTCCGAGTCGAATCCCTTATCAAGAACGCCGATTGGCAGCACACCCTCGCGGCCGCCCATGACAAACTCGAAGACTTGGCGGCCGAGACGCAGTCTCTCGAAGCGAACGACGGACGCTACATCCGTCCCATCGCCGTCGTCCGCGTGGAACGCACCGGCAAAGACCAGCGCGACGGCGAGCGCGTCCATGCGGAGGACGTCCGCGAGTACCTCATCCAAAGCCTGGCCGTTCCCGCAGAGGCCGTATCCGTCAAGTCGTCCGACGTGGACGAACTCAAAGGCGTCGACCTCCTCTCGCCCTTCTCTCCCGTGCAATGGGTAATCACCAAGTCCGCCCTCATGGAGGGATGGGACTGCCCATTCGCCTATGTGCTGGTGATGTTGGACAACACCCGCGCGCAGCGCCCCCTCATCCAGCTCGTCGGCCGCGTGATGCGGCAGCCTCACGCCCAGCGCACCGGACGAGAGGCGCTCGACCAGTGCTACGTCTACTGCTGGAACACCGACATCGGCGACGCCGTCCGGCAGGTCAAGAACGGCTTGGAACATGAAGGATTGACCGGACTCGGCGGCGACGTGCTTGGAGATTCCGCATCGCTGACCAGAGTCACCCTGCAGCGCCGCGAAAAGTTTCGCAGGACGGACATCTTCCTGCCCAAGGTCCTCCACCGCGAAGGGTCCGGCTGGTGCGAGCTGGACTACCAACGGCACATCGTGCCGAACATCGAGTGGCATGAAATCGACGCCGGCGACCTGCAGACCGGCTCGCCCGAAGGCCCCAAATGGCAATCTGCAGAAGTCGACGTCGGGGACACTCTGCCTGTCTACCACAAAGAACGCGAACCGTATATCGACAAGACCATCCGCATATCGTGGTTCACCCGCCGTCTCGCGGACGTCATGCCCAACCCGTGGCAGGCCGCACGCGTCACCCAGAACTTCCTAGAGAAGTGGCGAGCGGACGGCGCCACCGACGAGGATATCTACGATCGACGATCCAATCTCGCGTATGAGCTGCGGAATTCCGTCGCCACGAAAGTAGAGAAGCAGGCCGAGGGAATCTTCCGCGCCAAGCTGCACGGCGGCGAAATCCGCTTCGATCTCGAAACCGGACAACCCAACTTCCGCATGAAAGAACAGTACGAAATCCCCGTCGTAGCCAACGACCATTCCCTCGAACGAAGGCCGGGAGAGTCCTTGCAGTTGAACCTCTTCGAGCCGGTGTTGAACAGCCAGTTCGACAGCGAACTAGAGCGCAACTTCGCCCGCTACATCGACGAGCGAAGGGCGCTCCGATGGTGGCATCGCGTGGCGGCTCGCCAGCGCGGCGACTACTACCTCCGCGGATGGAAGCAAGAGCGCATCTGGCCGGACTTCGTGGCCATGGCCGGCGAAACCGACGGCAAGCCCCATGTGCTCGTATTCGAGACCAAGGGCGCGCACCTGCAAAACCCCGATACCGACTACAAGCGCCGCGTCCTCAAGACTCTCGAAAACGCCTTCAACTGCGGAACCATGACCATCCGCGAGGGCCCCGCAAAAGGAACCTTCCGCATCGTCATCGGCGACTCCGACAAGAAGGAGTTCCCCGAGGCCTTCGACAACCTGAGCGCCGCCTACACCGCCTGAGCCTCCCCAAGCCCGCCGAGCGCGTAGCCGCGGTTCTTGCAATCCGAGCACGGCTCCGCTACAATGCGCCAAACCTCACGGAGGAGACGATTCGAGACATGCTACTCCACGGCTTACTAGAACTGGTGAAGACCCTGCAGGCGCGTATTGGCGCTCGCGGCAATACTCTCAGCGAGTTGCAAACGCGCTATGAGCTGATCGACCCTTTGTTGCGTGAACTCGGATGGGACACTGCTGACCCGGAGCAAGTGGTTGTCGAGTACAGTTTAGGCAAGAAACGCGCAGACTACGCGCTTCACAAGAATGGTTCTCCTGTGATGATTGTCGAGGCCAAGGCGGCTAGCGCATCGTTGGAAGACGCTCCCAATCAAGCGTTCGATTACTCTCGACGTAGTATTGGGGCTCGCTACTTCGCGGTGACCAACGGGGTGCGCTGGGAGATTTACGATATACGCCAACCAGCAGAGGACATGATGATAGTCTCCTTCGACTTGAAAGAACAGTCGCCCGCGGAGGTTTGCCTCAAGTCCCTTGCGCTTTGGGGACCCAGTGTCGAATCCGGCTATGTCGCTGCCGGGACAGATCCAATCATAGAGAAACCCTCGTCAGGTACGGAGGAGCCTCCTCTTCCACCAGGGTCTGGCTGGAAACCCCTTTCGGAGTTGGACATGAAAACAATGCCCGATACTGGTCCCAAAGGCATACGGTTTCCTGACGGTTCGGACGTGGTAGTTCCTGAATATCGTCGTGCAGTTCCTGAGCTCGTGAGGTGGTTGACAGACAACGGCAAGCTCAGTGAACCTGTTCGAGCCTCAAGTCCGGGTAAGTTAATAGTGAGCCGCGATGGACGTCATTCGGACGGCAGCCAGATGCGAATGACCCTTGAAGCCAATGGCTGGTTCGTCTCGGTGCAGGGCGGTTGGTGGAGGCATTTCTTCAGAGCCATACGCATCATCAAGCACGCGGGCATGGACTTGTCAGAGTTCCATTTGCGCTTCGACTAGCCGCTGGTTGCCCGCCCCACCGCATACCCCCGCGACTCCGCCACCGACCGCGTCTGCTCCGCCAGGCCCTTGAAGCGGTCGCCGATGCGGAACCAGTGGCCGAGCGGATTCTCCGCGTCCTCTACCGCGTCCGCGATGACCGCGCCGATCGATCCTCCGAATTTGAATCCGTGCCCGCTGCCTCCGGTGGCCGCGATGATCCGCTCGGAGCCGGGTGCGCGGTCGATGATGAAATGGTCGTCCGGCGTCGCGCAGTAGAGGCAGGCGCGGGCATCCGCAACCCGTCCGCGGCTCATCTCTGGAATGCGCCGCCGCAAGTACGCCATCGTCTGCTCGACGAACTCCTGCGACCCCGCGCGGTCGATGTCCGGATCGACGATCTCCCCGATCCCCTCCAAGGCAACCTTCACCCACCCATCTCGCAGCAGCGGGAAGCCGTACCAGCCGGACACGTCTGGGTCGTCCGTCCACACTGGAAACCGTCCGCGTGAAAACACCTCCGGACGATCTACCTCTATCAAGACCATCTCCCGCAGTGTGACGAGCAGATGCTTGCCGACATCGGGCAGCAGCCTGCCGCTCCACACTCCGCACGCAACCACGATCCGGTCGAACTCCCGCGCGCCGTCCGGCGTCACGGCCCTCGCGCCCCCGGCCGACTCCTCCACGGCGGTCACCGGCGTCTCCTCCACGGCGGCAACGCCCTCCTCCCGCGCGATGTCTGCCATCAGCGTGATTGCGCGCTCGCTCTCGATGTATCCCGCCCAATCGTCGTACACGCACACTTCGTCGTCCTCGATGACGAACTGCGGGAACCTTTTCCGTCCTTCGTCCGCGGTCATGACCGTCAAGTCCGTTCCCCGGCTTTGAAGGTAGCGCCAATTCTCGTACATTGGGTTCCCGGGCTCGAACCCGCGCATGACCTTGAAGCCGCCCGCCTGGTGGTATACCGACTTGCCAGACCGCCGCTCCCACTCGCGCCACTGCACGGCCGCCCGCTCGACCAGCTCCACATACGGCCCGCCGTTTCCGTACCACGTGCGCCGGATCCCCTTGGCTACGTCCGTCGATGCCGCATTCACATACGGTATCCGCCCCTGATCGAAGATCGTCACCTCATGCCCTCGCCGCCGCAATTCGATGGCCGCCGCCAGCCCGAACACTCCCGCGCCAATGATTCCCGTCTTCATACACGCTCACCCTCGAAATATGATTCCCTCCGTAGTGTACACCATGCCGCGCCTCTGTACTCGCCGCCCCGTCTTCTCGGATGGAGACGCCGAGTCCGCGGCAGGGTTGCAGTTGACGATCCGCGCTCTACGAGGTATCCTACTTGTGAGAGTCTATATCCTGAGGAGAAATCCATGCCGATAGTCACGTATCTCACATTCGACGGCAACTGCCGAGAGGCGTTCGACTTCTATCGTTCCGTATTTGGAGGCGAGTACGCGATAATGCAGACGTTCGCGGACGCTCCGCCCGACATAGGCGTTTCGGAATCCGACAAAGACAAGGTCATGCATACCACCCTGTCCATCGGAGACGGCGTGATAATGGGCAGCGATACCTCCTCCGACTTTGGCCCTCCCCATGTCGCCGGGAGCAACTTCTCGTTGAGCTATTCGACCCATAGCAGGGAAGAGACCGACGAGTTGTTCGCCAAGGTCTCGGAAGGCGGCACGGTAACCATGCCCCTGCAGGACATGTTCTGGGGCGCGTACTTTGGTTCCTGCACCGACAAGTTTGGAATCAACTGGATGTTCAGCTACGATACGCCGCAGGACTAGATTCATACCCAGATTCTCTTCCAGCGCCGCTGTCTGGTATACCTTCCGCGTCGACGTCCTGCCGCGGTTCCTGTTGGTCATAGATATGGGTCTTTGCGCTCGTCCATACTCATGGCGAATGTGTGCTATCGTCCTCGCCTCGCTTGCGATGGTCGCCGTTGTTGCGTGCTCATCATCGACGGAGCAGCGCGCTGCGCCTCCAACGCAAATCCCAGATGCGCCGCCCTCTGTGCGGTCTGGACAGGAGATCTTCGCCTCCATCTGCGCGGCTTGCCACGGAACGCAGGGACAGGGGCAGCCTGACTGGCACATCCCCAATCCCGACAGCACCATGCCCGCCCCGCCGCTCAACGGCGATGGTCACACATGGCACCACCCCGACGGCCATCTGTACCGAATCGTCCAGCAGGGTGGAAAGATACAGGAAGATCCGGTTCTCCTGCCCAACTTCAAGAGCGCCATGCCCGCGTTCGGAGCTCAGCTCAGCCACGAAGAAATCATCGCGGTGATTACCTACGTCAAGAGCTTGTGGAAAGACAAGGTCAGCCGTGGTCTGTCGATTCGAGAATCCCAGGCGAACGTGAGCATGAACGATCCGTTCCCCGACGGGTGACCATAGGCGGTTCATTCTTGCCGCGCGGATGCAGTATGATGTGACCGCTCTATCGAAAGGAATATCCATGAGGATCACGCGAGTCGAACCACTGTCCGTAGATCGTTTTCTCTTCGTGAGGGTTCATACCGACGCGGGGATAACAGGGATCGGCGAGTCCGGCGCGTGGGGTTTCCTCGAAGCGTCCAAGGCTGCGATCGAAAAGTTTGGCCGCTATCTGGTCGGGGAAGACCCGTTGCGCATCGAGCATCACTGGCAGTACATGTACCGCTTCGCGCACTTTCGGGGCGCAGCCGTCATGGGCGCCGTCAGCGCCATCGACATCGCCCTCTGGGACATTGCGGGGAAGCATTTCGGCGTCCCAGCCTACCAACTGCTCGGAGGAGCAGTTCGGGACAAGGCCCGCGTCTACTATCATGTACTTGGCGATACCCGCGAGAAACTCGTCCAGGGCGTCGCCGCCGCACGCGAACAAGGATACACCGCAGTTGGCCACCTCACCCCCTTCCTAGATGAAGACCGGAGCATCCCCTACTTCAAAACCCACGTCGATAAGATGGAAGACGCCATCGACGCCGTTCGACAGTACCGCGAGGCTGCAGGAGACGACGTCGACATCTGCATCGAGATACACCGTCAGCTCACTCCTGCCGAGGCCATCGTGCTGGCCAAGGGCATCGAGCAATACCACCCAATGTTCTACGAAGACCCAACGCTGCCCGACAATTTCGACGCCATGGCCCTCATAGCAAGCAAGGTCTCGGTGCCTATTGCGACAGGCGAACGCATTCACACCATCCACGAATTCCAGATGCTGCTCAGCCGCAACGCCGTCCAATACATCCGTCCAGACGTTTGCATGGCCGGCGGCCTAACCCATACCAAGAAGATCGCCGCCCTCGCCGAGTCTCAATATGTCGGAGTCATACCCCACAACCCCCTCGGTCCGGTAAGCACCGCCGCTTGTCTACAACTTGCCGCGTGCATTCCCAACTTCACCATCCAAGAGTATCCCCTGGGAGAGCGCGAGCCCCCAAAGAGCGAGATCGTCAAGACGCCGCTGCAGGTCGAAGATGGATTCCTGATCATTCCCGATAGACCCGGCATCGGCATCGAACTGGCGGAGGACGCCCTCCAGCACTTCCCAGAAAGACCGCGCGAAGTGGAGACGAGACTTCACGTCGATGGCTCCGTGGTCGATCAATGAGATCCGCCCGCGGGGCCGCAGCGTAGTGCATTGCATCCCGTCCGCCACGCGAGGAGCGCGGGCGAGTTTCTAACGGCCGGCCGCGCACGATCGAGCAAGAGGAGGAACCATGCCCCAATATACCGTTAGCGTCGAGGTTCACGCAGACATCGAACAAGCTTGGGATGTCTTCATGGACGAGTCCAAGATGTCCCAATGGCTGAAAGGATTCACGAGTATGGAGACCATCGAAGGCGAGCCGCTGACCGTCGGCAGCAAGTACAAGATGTTCTTCGAAGAGCGAGGCAGGGAGGTCGTTCTCGTCGAGACAGTGCGGGCCATCCACCCGCCCACGCAGTTCGCCTTCGACCTAGACCACGAATTGATGAACAGCACGGTCGATGTGACCCTCGAAAGGCGGGGCCGGGGAGTGACCATGATATCCAGCCGCACCGATGTGAAGGCCACCAAGCCCCTATGGAAGATCATGATGTTCTTCATGGTGCCAAATATGAAGAAGCGCCAACACGAAAACTTCGAGAACCTCAAGGCAGTCATAGAGTCGAGCTGATCGATGCAGGCCGCAAACATTCGTACCGTCGCCGTGATTGGCGCTGGTCTCATGGGTCACGGCATCGCGCTCGAGTTCGCCTTGTCCATGTATGACGTATCGCTTCACTCCCGTTCTGAAGCCAGTCTCGACCGCGCGCGCAGCATGATCCAGGACAGTCTCGTCCGCCTGCGCGCTCTGGGTGTCACCTCCGACCAGGAGGCCGAATCCGTATTCACCCGTCTGCGAATGGAAACCGGACTGCGCGATGCCGTCTCGCACGCCGATCTCGTGATCGAGTCGATCTACGAAGATGGAGATGCCAAGACCAACCTGTTCGGCAGGCTCGACGACCTGTGCCCCGCCCGTACCATACTCGCTAGCAACACCTCCAGCTTCCTGCCTAGTAAGCTCGCAGAAGCCACGACCCGCCCCGACAGGGTCATCAACACCCACTTTCTCAACCCGCCCTTCCTCATTCCCCTCGTCGAAGTAGTGCCCGCCCCTACCACTTCACCGGAAACGACGGAAGCAGTAATGACCTTGCTGCGCTCCATCCAGAAGCAACCCATCTTGCTTGCGCGCGAAGTGCCCGGCTTCGTCGCAAGCCGCCTGCAAATGGCTCTGCTCCGCGAAGCGCTCTGGCTCGTCGAAAACGAAATCGCATCCCCCGAAGACGTCGACCTTGCAGTCAGCGCGGGGCTCGGGCGGCGGTGGGCGTCCGCAGGCGTCCTCAGCGTCTTGGACCTCGCCGGATGGGACATCATATCCCGCGTCGCATCCAACGTGTTCCCCCACCTGTCCAACGACACAGACGCCCCGATCCTGCACGACATGGTCGAACGCGGTTATAGCGGCGCAAAGGCAGGGAGGGGCTTCTACGACTGGACGCCCCAGGATGCCGAGTCCTTGAGACACCGCATCGCCCACGGACTCGCCGAAATCAATACGTGGGATTGACGCGACTGAGCCAGTCCATGTACAATAGCTATTGACGCGACTGAGCCAGTCCGTGTACAATAGATCCCGAATCCACATTCGGAAGGGAGAGGCGCTTGGGAACCCCGTAGCCTCCGTAATCGAATCGCCACGCTGACTATGAAGCCTCCCCGGGTTCGTGAGAACGCCGTGGGAGGCTTTGTGTGTTCAAAACCGTCCTCATACCATGAAGCCGCGCCCGCCCGACGGCCCGCGCCTTCCCCTCTGGAGAGAACCGTAAATGTCAGATCAGATCGACCTCGCAGAACTCCGCAAGCGAATTCGCCACTCGGCCGCCCACGTCATGGCGGACGTCGTAACGAAGATGTACCCGCACGCCAAGCTCGGCATCGGTCCCCCGACGGACGACGGCTTCTACTACGACTTCATGGTAGAGGAGCCATTCTCCGAACAAGACCTGGCGCGCATCGAAAAGCAAATGCGAAAGGTGATCCAACGAGATTTCCCGTTCGAGTACCGCGAGTACCCGCGCGACCACGCCGTGCACATGAATGCAGAGGAGCCTCTCAAGCTCGAAATCATCGAAGACATCCCCGTCTCCGAAAAGATCACTACCTACCGCCACGGCGACTTCGAAGACCTCTGCGCCGGACCCCATGTCGAATCCACAGGCAAGATTCCGGCGTTCAAGCTGCTCAGCGTCGCCGGCGCGTACTGGCGCGGCGATGAAAGCCAACCAATGCTCCAGCGCATCTACGGCGCCGCCTTCGAATCCAAGGAAGCCCTCGAAGAACACCTCCACCGCATCGAAGAGGCCAAGAAGCGCGACCATCGAATACTCGGCAAGCAACTCGACCTCTTCTCTATCCATGACGAGACCGGACCCGGCCTCATCATATGGCACCCAAAGGGCGCGTTGACGCGCGGCATCGTCGAGGACTTCTGGCGCAGCGAGCATCGCAAGCGCGGCTACGACCTCGTCTATACCCCGCATATCGGACGGTCCAGCCTATGGGAAACCAGCGGACATCTGAGCTTCTACAAGGAGAATATGTACGCCGCCATGGAGATGGATGGGCAGGACTACTACCTCAAGCCCATGAACTGCCCCTTCCACGTCATGTACTTCAAGAACGACCTCCGGAGCTACCGTGAACTCCCCATGCGCATCGGCGAGCTGGGCTCTGTGTACCGATACGAGCGCGGAGGCGTAGTGCAAGGGCTGCTGCGCGTTCGTGGCATGACCCAAGACGACGCACACATATTCTGCCGCCCGGACCAAGTCGTCGACGAGGTGAACGGCGTCCTCGATCTGACGTTCTTCCTCCTTCGCAGCTTCGGCTTCGAGCGCTACGACGTCATGCTCTCTACCAAACCCGACAAGGCAGTCGGAGACGACAGCCGATGGGAGCTGGCTACCGAATCGCTTCGGACGACGCTCGTGGAGAGGGGAATCGACTATGAGGTCGACGAAGGCGGAGGGGCCTTCTACGGACCGAAGATCGACATCCATATACGGGATGCGATCGGCCGGCAGTGGCAGATCACAACCGTCCAATTCGACTTCAACCTCCCCGACCGCTTCGATCTCGCCTACATTGGCGACGACGGCAAGGAACACCGCCCGTATATGGTGCATCGCGCGCTGCTGGGAACCATGGAGCGCTTCATGGGCGTACTGATCGAACACTACGCCGGAGCGTTCCCCGTGTGGCTGTCTCCCGTACAGGCAGAGATCATTCCCATCGCCGAACGCCACACATCCTACGCCAGAGAGATCGCATCTCGCCTCGTCGATGCGGCAGGCATTCGCGCCCACGTCGACGAGCGCGGCGACCGCATGAACGCCAAGATTCGCAACGCCCAGATCCAGAAGATCCCCTACATGCTGATCGTCGGAGACCGCGAAGTCCAGACGAACACCGCCGCCGTCCGACTCCGCGCAGGCGACAACCTCGGCCCCCTTCCGATCGACGAGATCGCCGCACGCATCGCCGGCGAAACCGCGGCAAAGACCTGATACGCCCGGGTCGCTTCCGGCATCGTCGCGCGGCGGCGGTTCCGAAAGTTTGGTACACTGGGGGAAGGCGCTACTATGCGATGACATCGAAAGCGAGGGGTGACGACAGGTGAGTATCGACGACGCTATCCGTGAAGGACAGGTGCTGACTGGGCCGCTGTTCGACGAGCCGATGCGGGTGGAGACCGTCCGCGCCAACGGCGCCGATGCCGTGGATGCGGGTCTCGTAGGGCAGCGGACGGAGCAGTTCCGGCGAGTCACGCTGACATCCGCCCTCATTGAAGAGCTGAAGATTGCCGACTCATCTCTATCGTTCTGCGGCGACGGAGGCCTGCTCCGGTTGGGACTGCAAGCATACTCCCTTGGGATCGCCTACGAGTTCGATCCCTACTTCGGGTTGTCCATCTCGCGGGTGGATCCGCTGCCTCATCAGCTCGAAGCCGTCTACGAGCACCTCCTGAAGCTCCCCAGCGTGCGATTCCTGCTGGCCGACGACGCCGGCGCAGGCAAGACCATCATGGCGGGACTGCTCGTCCGCGAACTCAAGCTGCGGGGGCTTGCAGAGAGAGTCCTCATCGTCTGTCCCGCAAACCTGACGTTTCAGTGGCAGCGGGAATTGAGCGAGAAGTTCGACGAGAAGTTCATCGTATTCACGGGCGAGAACGTCCGCAACCAGTTCGGCGTCAACCAGTGGTCGGACCAAAAGCAGATCATCACCTCTCTCGATCTGGCCAAGCGCGAGGACATCCTGCCCGGACTGGAGCAGACACACTGGGATCTCGTGATCGTCGACGAGGCGCACCGCATGTCCGCGCGGGGCGAGACGCACAAGAGTCAGCGCTACAAGCTGGGGGAGATCCTGCGCGACAGATCCGACAACGTGCTGCTGTTGACCGCCACGCCGCACAAGGGAGACCCGCACAACTTCACCCGATTCCTGCAGCTCCTCGACCGCGACGCCTACGCGGATGTGAAGTCCATCGAAGAGGCCATGGAGCAGCAGCGCGCGCCCTTCTACCTGCGGCGCACGAAGGAAGCGATGGTCTACTTCCCGGAGCGGCAGCCGGACGGCGAATGGGCCGCAAAACCCGTGTTCACGAAGCGGACCACCCATACCGCCGCATTCACCATCGACGGCGACGAGTTCGACTTGTACCAACAGGTCAGCCGGTTCGTGACGCAGCAGAGCCGCCGCGCGGCCATGAAGGGCGACGACCGGCAGGCACGCGCCGTCGGCTTCCTCATGTCCCTGTACCAGAGACGGCTCGCATCCAGCGCCTACGCCATCCGCCGCTCCCTGGAGAAGCGCGCCAACCGATTGGAGCAGAACCTCGAACAAGCGCAAAAACTGGTTCATGCGCCGCGGCCCGACCTGTACGATTCGGACGAGCTCGAAGAGATGGAGGACGCCAAGCGAGAGCGCTTGGAGGAGATGTTGGAGGCAGTCTCGCTGGCGCGCAACGCATCGGATGTCCGCACAGAGGTCCGCGAACTCCGGGAGCTTGCGGACAAAGCAAAGGCGGTCGAGGCATCCGGCGGGGAGGCGAAGCTCGACCAACTCAAGGCCGTCTTGCAAAAGGAGGGGTTCTTCGATGACCCGGACAAGCGGCTGCTGATCTTCACCGAGTTCAGAGACACCCTCGACCATCTGATGGATCAGTTGAACTCCTGGGGATTCCGGACGGGAAGCATCCACGGCGGCATGAGGACGGGGTCGCGCGACGAGCCGGGTTCCCGGCTCTACGCGGAGCAGCAGTTCAGGGACGGCGCCACTCAGATTCTGGTCGCCACCGAGGCCGCCGGCGAGGGCATCAACCTCCAGTGCTGCCACATCCTCTTCAACTACGACATCCCTTGGAACCCGAACCGGCTGGAACAGCGCATGGGGCGCATCCACCGCTACGGACAGATCAACGACTGCCTCATCTTCAACTTCGTCGCCACGAACACCATCGAGGGAAGCGTGCTCCAACGCCTGCTCACGAAGCTCCAGGAAATCAGGGACGCGCTGGAGGACGACGCAGTCTTCAACGTCGTTGGCGAGGTGCTGCCCGCCGCACGCATCGAGCAAGTGTTCCGTGAATTCTACGCGGGGGGCGTCGGCCACGCCGAATTGGAAGACCGCCTCCTCCGGGACGTCGACGAGCGCCGCTTCCGCGACATCTGCCAGACGGCCCTGGAAGGCCTGGCCTCTCGGGAGCTGAACATCGACATGTTGGTCGAGCGCCGCGCACACGCCCAGGAGCGCCGCGTCGTCCCCGAAACCATCGCGCGCTTCATCGAAGACTGCGCCGCAGGCGCATCCCTGCAACTCACCCCAGTGCGCGGACAGCCGCACACGTTCGACCCAGGACGCACGCCGACAAGCCTGAAGAAGTACGAACGATCCCCGGGCTGGAATCTGCCGGAACTGGCGGCACGCTATCCGCGCTTCTCCACGGACAGAGACACCGCGGGCGACCGCAACTGGGAGTGGGTAACCCCCGGGCATCCCCTGTTCGAGGCGCTGCGACGCAACGCGCTGGAACGCAGCCAAGACACCTTCGACGACGGCGCATGCTTCCACTCCATCGAACACGACGCCCCGGCACGCCTCGACTTCTACCGCGCGCGTGTCGTCGACGGCCTCGGACGCACCATCCGCGAACGCCTCTTCACCGTCGAACTGCAAGAAGGCGCAGATCCCCGCGCACGCGAACCGGACATCCTGGGCAACCTGACTCCCGCAGCCGCGCCGGACGAGCTGCCAGCCGCAGCGTCCCTCCCGGAAGCGACCACATGGCTGCACAAACGCATCCTCACGCCGTTCTTCGATGAGGTTCGCACGCCGCGCCTGCACGAACTCGAACGCATCGCAAAACACGTCGAAATCGCCCTCGAAGAGGTGATCGCGCGCGCAGACCTGGAGATTGGACACGCAGCCGATGCAGTGGAGAATCAGCTCCCCGGCGCCGAAGGGCGGTTCGCGCAGGCACAGGCCAGACACGACGAAGCGTCGACGCGGCGCAACCGCCGCTTGCAAAGACTCACGAAGGAAAAAGCCCTCACCATCCAAGGGGTCGAACGCATCGCAAGCGCACTCGTCCTCCCACACCCCCAGAGCGCAGACCCCGAAGTGAAGCGCCTGATGCCCAACGCAGAAACCGAAATGATCGCCATGCGCGTCGTCATGGAACACGAACAAGCCCACGGCCGCCACGTGGAAGACGTCCACGAAAAGAACCTCGGCTACGACGTGACCAGCCTCGACCCCAAGTCCGGCGATCTGCGCCTCATCGAGGTGAAGGGACTCGCCGCGGCCACAGGCACGATCCTACTCACCCCAAACGAACGCCGCGAATGCTACTGGCTCTACATCGTCACGAACTGCGCCGACAAACCGCAACTGCAAGAACCCGTCCGCGATCCAATCCAATTCTGCTGGCACGAAGTCAACAAAGTGCAGCGCTACTGGCTAGATGTGAACGCAATGACCCGCCCAATGCAGATACGCGAAGAGCGTTCGGGGTATAATGACAGCTACAATGACAGCAAGGAGGGAGCATGAATCAGCAAACAGACAACCCGAAGAACATCACGTTCGCCCAGCGCATCCTGAACGATATCCTCGAAAGCATCGTCAAGAGCATACAGCCAGAGCAGGTCATCTTCTTGGCGCCCGCCTCCAGAGGCGAAATAGACCCAAACGACAGGATCCCCGTGCTCGTCGTCAAAGACTTCTGCGACCTGGCCGTCCGCAGCGAGTTCGAGGCACAGGTATACAAGAACCTGCACACCAACTTCCGCCCAGTGGACGCCATCGTCGTCGCCCCACGCGACATCGAACGCTTGCACAGCAAGAATTTGCTGAAGGGATCCAAGGTAGTCTATGACGCCGCATGTGAATCCCGTTCGGAGGACGATCCCCAGACGGAGGACGATCCCCAGACGTAGACGCAATGTGACCCGCCCAGTATGCAGACACGCGACGCGCGTTCGTGGTATAATGACAGTGGGAGGGAACATGACGCAGCGAACGCGCGAGACGGAGACGACCGCACTCGACCAGCGCACCCTGGACGATATCGTCCAACGCGTCGTCGATGTCGCGCATCCAGAAAAGATCATCCTCTTCGGATCCGCCGCCAGAGGCGATATGAACCGCCACAGCGACGTCGACCTCCTCATCGTCAAAGACACCGACGACTACAATCTCACGGGAGAGATATACGGCGGCCTGCGCGGCGTCGGCATCCCAATAGACGTCGTCGTCGTCTCCCCAGACGACGTCGAACGCTACAAGGACAGCCACCCACTGGTCATCAAGCCGGCCCTGCGCGAAGGCAGGACGGTCTACGAGTCGCACGAATCCAACGCCGCGGGCGACCCGCAGCCGCGGACGCGCCGCGCCCAACGCGAGCCGGCGTCGGTGCGGGAAGACAAGACAGGCTATGAACCGCATGAGCGCTATGAGCCGGACGACCCGCGAGAGTGGTTGGGCCGCGCCCGAAGCAATCTGGCGCACGCAAGAACCCGCAATCCAGACGTCTACCTCGAAGACCTCTGCTTCAACGCGCAGCAGGCAGCCGAAAAGGCCATCAAGGCCGTCATGATACAGCGGGACATCGAGTATCCGTACACTCACGACATCTACGATCTCTTGGGCGTGCTCGAAGTGACCGGCGAGACCATCCCGGAGGAAGTCGACGCCGCAAGAAGTCTCAGCAAGTACGCCGTGGCCACGCGCTACCCAGGCGGCATCCCAGTCACGACGGAAGAGTATCAGAAAGCGCTGGAGATCGCAGAAGCAGTCGTCACCTGGGCCGCAGCCCGCATATGATCCCCCCCAAATGCAAGCGCCTCGCGGAGGTGGACTTCCCCATCGCAGAGGTGTCCAAGCACGCATCCGGGGAGAAGTACATCCACCACGGGCACCCTGCAACCCTGCACATCTGGTGGGCGCGCCGCCCCCTCGCATCCTCGCGCGCAGTCCTCATGGCGCTCCTGCTGCCGGATCCACGCGACCCGGAATGCCCGCCCGACTTCAAGACCAAGGCGCGGAACGCCCTGGGCGACATGCGCGAGCGTCCGTCCGGATGGGATGCGGACATCTCGACCGACGACGGCCTGCAACGCACCCTACTGCGATTCATCGCAGACTTCGCAAACTGGGACAACGCCTCCAAGCAAGACTACCTCGACACCGCACGCGCACTCGTCCACGCCGCACACCCTGAGGAAACCCCCCTCGTCGTCGACCCCTTCGCAGGCGGCGGCGCAATGCCCCTCGAAGCCCTGCGACTCGGATGCGAAACATTCGCAAGCGACCTCAACCCCGTCGCCTGCCTCATCCTCAAAGTCATGCTGGAAGACATCCCAAGGAACGGCCCCGGACTCGCGGACGAACTGCGGCGCGCAGGAACGGAGATCAAAGAGAACGCAGAGCGAGAACTCGCAGACCTCTACCCAACAGACCCGGACGGAGCAACCCCCATCTTCTACCTTTGGGCGCGCACCGTCCGCTGCGAGGCCCCCGACTGCGGCGCGGAAATCCCCCTCATACGATCGATGTGGCTGTGCAACAAGCCAAACCGCAAACGCGCCCTGCGCCCTATCGTCACCCACCCAACGCAGGGGCCGCCGCAAGTCACATTCGATGTCTTCGAGCCAGAGTCCGATGCGGAAGTGCACGACGGCACGGTGTCCCGCGCACGCGCAACCTGCATCTGCTGCCACGCCATCCTGCCCCCCGACCGCGTGCGAACTCAGATTGCCGCCCAGAAGGGTGGCGGAGACGTAGCGTTCAACGACCGCGGCGACCGCATCGGAGGCGCGCGCATGACCGCAGTCGTAACTCTCAGGCCCGGCGAACAGGGACGACACTACCGCCCGCCTACGAACGCAGACTACGACGCCGTCTACCGCGCACAGCAGCGCGTCGACGCAATCATCGACGAATGGGAACACGGCGGCAGACAGGGACTCCGCCCCGTGCCGGACGAGCCGACTCCTGCAGGCGGAGGATCAGGAGCCGGTCGTGCGTTCAGCGTCCAACGCTACGGAATGCTCCAGTGGGGCGACCTGTTCACCGCGCGGCAGAAGGCGGCGCTAGCGCTTCTCACTGATTCCGTCCGTAAGGTTGAATCCAAATCAGATGCGGTATCCAAATTACTTGCGTCTGCTGTCGGCAAAAATACAGATTATTGCTCCAATCTTGCAACGTGGGGCTTGTCGAGCGAAAAGGTTTGAAACCTTTTCGCTCGACAAGCGATTCCTATGGTTTGGGATTTTTGCGAATCGCTTCCGACCAGGAACGCAGCCGGAAGCTGGACGACGCATATAGAATACATCGCTAGGGTAGTCGACAAACAACACACACACTACGCCGGCCAAGTCCAACCAGCCGACGCTACAGACCACCCGCTGCCCGACCAATCCGCAGGCGTCTGGTTCACGGACCCGCCCTACTACGATGCGATTCCCTACTCTGACCTCTCCGACTACTTCCTCGTTTGGCTCAAGCGCGCGCTGCCCGACCATCCCTTGTTACGCGACCCTTTCGATCCGGACAACATCCTCTCGCCCAAGACTGCGGAGATCGTCCAAGACGAGACGAAGGAGAACGACGGCCGTCGGAAGGACGGCGAGTGGTTCGAGGATACGATGGCGCGGGCGTTTGCGGAGGGCCGCCGCGTTCTGAGAGAGGACGGCATCGGTTCCGTCGTCTTCGCCCACAAGACCACGGCGGGATGGGAGGCCTTGCTTTCCGGCATGATTCGCGGCGGGTGGACGATCACCGGCTCGTGGCCGATAGCGACGGAAATGAGGTCTCGTCTGCGTGCCATTGACTCTGCCGCGCTTGCAACCAGCGTTCATCTCGTCTGTCGTCCGCGTGCGTCGGATGCGGGTGTTGGAGATTGGGGGGATGTCTTGCGGGAGTTGCCTGTGCGCGTTGGGGAGTGGATGGAGCGGTTGCAGGGTGAGGGCGTGCGCGGGGCGGATTTGGTGTTTGCGTGCATTGGCCCTGCGTTGGAGATATACAGCAAGCACACTAGCGTGGAGACCGCCGAGGGGCGGGAGATCGCCCTCGACGAGTATCTTGTGCGGGTGTGGGAGGCTGTTGGGCGTGCGGCATTGGAGAACGTGCTTGGGACGGAGGAGGCGCAGGCGCGCAATGGCATGGCCGGCGCATTGGAGGAGGACGCCCGTCTGACTGCGCTCTTCCTGTGGACGATGCAGAGCACCGGGGAGGCTCCTGCGTCTGGGGGGAACGGCGGCGATGAGGACGGGGATGATGCCCCGCGCCGGCGTCCGAGCGCGTACACCCTGCCGTTCGACGTCGCCCGTCGCTTCGCCCAGCCGCTGGGCATCCGCCTCGACGCCTGGGAGCAGCGCATCATCCGCACGGAGAAGGGCGTAGTGCGGCTGCTGCCGGTCAGGGAGCGCAGGGAGGATCTCAACATGGACGGCATCGCCGCCGCGATAGAGTCCGACGAGTCCCCATCCCCGCAGCTCGGCCTCTTCCCCGAACCGCCGTCTGCCGCGCGCGCCGCGCGAACCGCCAGGGAGCAGAAGCCCCCGTCGACATCGAACCCGCGCAGAACTTGGACGACGCTAGACCGCGTCCACAGAGCGATGCTCCTCCAAGCATCCGGCGAGACCCAACGCCTCCGCACGATGATCCAGCGCGAACAAAACCTCAGCCCCGACTTCATGCGTCTAGCCAACGCCCTCTCCGCCCTCTACCCCCGCGGCAGCGAAGAAAAGCGCCTCCTCGACGCCATGCTGCTCGCCGCCCCGCGGTGATATACTGAAGTCGTAAGGAGACCCTGCCTATATCACAATAGTGGAGGAAAATTACAGTGGCGGACTTTATAAATATCATCTACATCCTCATGGTCGTCGTACTAGCGGTCCTCGGCGCAGTCATAGGAGGGATTCTCGGTGGTGGACTGGGGGCATTCATTGGTCTTCTTGTTTGCACCGTCGTCGGTTTGATTGCCGTAGCGTGGTTCTGGACCCGCTGAGGAGAACCGACCCCCCATGGCACGGATCGAGGGAATCAGGATCAGGAACTACCGGGTGTTGAGGGATGTAACACTCGGGAGGCTGTGGAACACGCGAGCCGTGCAACCGTTGACTCCGATGACGGCGGTGATTGGAAAGAACGGTGTCGGCAAGAGTTCATTATTCGATGCGTTCGGCTTCCTGGGGGACTGCCTGAAAGTGGGCGTGGAGGAGGCCTGCGATGCGCATGGGCGCGGGGGATTCGCGCGAATCCGATCCCAAGGAAGCGCCGGCCCAATCGAGTTCCAGGTCTACTACAGACAAAGAACGAACTCCCGTCCCATTACCTACGATCTCGCCGTCGATATGGACGCATCCGGCCGCCCGTATGTATCGCGCGAACGCCTCCGCCAACGGCGCGCAGGCCAGACGCGCGGACGCCCCTTCTCCTTCTTGATGATGGAGGACGGCAGGGGAGTGGCGTGGCGGGGAGAAGCGGAAGGGCGGGAATTCGATGACAGCGAGTCGGCGATTTTCGATCTAGACGCCTTCTGGAAAGAACTAGAAAGCGGAGAAGAGAGTGCAGAAACGGAACTCGTCGAGCTGCAAGACAAACGCAGGCTCGGCATAACGACGCTCGGAGCCTTGAAGCAGCATCCCCGGATATCGTCGTTCCGCGAGTTCGTCGAAGGGTGGTATCTGAGCTACTTCACGCCTGACGCAGCCCGCAGCCTGCCGTTAGCGGGGCCCCAAAAGCGAATGAGTGTTCACGGAGACAATCTTGGCAACGTCGTTCAGTTCATGGAGCGCGAACATTCGGACAGATTCCGCCGCATCCTGACACGAATCGCGGAGAGAGTGCCCGGCATCGACCGCATCGACACCGAACGGAGTCCGGACGGGCGGCTGCTCCTGCGCTTCAACGACAAGGGCTTCGACGACCCATTCTACGCGCAGCAGATGTCCGACGGGACGTTGAAGGTCTTTGCGTACCTGATCATGCTCGAAGACCCGTCCCCGCCGCCGTTCATCTGCATCGAGGAACCCGAAAACGGACTGTACCACAGGTTGCTAGAGGTTCTGGCGGTGGAGTTTCGAGACCACGCCAAGAGAAGGGGAAGAACGTCCCAAATCTTCGTCACGACGCATCAGCCGTATTTCGTGGACGCGCTCAGCCCCGAGGAGACATGGGTCTTGGAAAAGGAGCCGGATGGGTTCGCCGCCGTTCGCAGAGCCAGCGACGACGATGTCGTCAAGGCGATGGTGCACGAAGGGCTGCCGCTCGGCGGCCTCTGGTACAGCAACTACCTGGACCGGAGGTAGGCCAATGCACTTCGAAGTCTTGGCCGAGGATGCGTCCGGAGGAAAAGCGCTCGAGGTCGTGATGCAGAAGATTCTCGGCGCGAACTATTCGGAGCACTCCTGGAAGATACACCCTTACAAGGGGCTTGGCCGCATCCCGCCGGACCTGCGGGGAACAGCCGACCGCCGCAAGAGGATTCTGTTGAAACAGTTGCCTAGCCTGTTGCGGGGATACGGACGGAGCCTGAATGAGTCGTGTTCGGTTCTCGTCGTAGTCGACCTAGACGACAAGGACTGCATGGCCTTCAAGCAGGATCTGCGCGACGTGTTGGATGCGTGCAACCCGCGTCCGCGCACGACGCTGTTCAGGATCGCCATCGAAGAAAGCGAGGCGTGGCTGCTGGGAGACCCCGACGCCGTGAGGGCGGCCTACCCCAACGCCAAGGACTCGGTTCTGGACGGCTACGAGCAGGACAGCATATGCGGCACGTGGGAAGTTCTTGCCGATGCGGTGCATTCGGGCGGGGCAGCGCCGCTGAAGAAAGCGGGCTACCCCGAGCTGGGCAAGGAGAAATGCGAATGGGCCGAAAGAATCGCCCGTCATATGAATATAGACAAGAACCGATCGAAGAGCTTCCAAGTGTTTCGAGACGGCGTGAGAAATCTTGCCGGTATTATGGTATACTAGTGTATGATTGACTGGCGTTAGAGGAGAGATACGCGATACCGCATCCGTCCAAAGAAGTCCCGGAAGAGAGAAGCCCCGGGTATTCGGCTCGCAATGATGCGCCTCGGAGGAGACCATGACAACCCAGACAGAAACACTAGACCGCATCACCTTCCACCCGGGCATATTCGGCGGCAAACCGATCATTCGCGGGATGCGAATATCGGTGGAGCACGTCCTGGGGATGCTCGCGGCCGGCGCCACCGTGGAGACGATCCTCCAAGAGTATCCGTTCCTGGAGCGCGAAGACATCCAAGCGTGCCTGGCCTTTGCCCACCGCTCCCTGGCCGGCGAGCGTGTGTATGAGCACATATCCGTCCAGTAGGCGTCTTGAGATTCCTTCTCGACGTATGCGCGGCATCCCGCAATATGCACGCGCTGTTGACTGGTATGGGGCACGACGTTCTTTCGGCTTTGGAGAGAGACTCGCGCGCGGCAGATGAGGATCTGCTGGAGCTAGCGAACGAAGAACAGAGAATCCTGATTACCGAAGACAAGGATTTTGGCGAGCTAGTCTTCGTTCATCAAATGCGGCATCCGTGCATCATTCGCTTCGTCGAAATGCACCCTGGGAAGAAGGTGGCCGTAATGCGCTACTTGATCGAGCATCACGCGGATGACATGCGCGGGGGCGCTATCATCGTAGTGATGAGGGATCGAGTGCGAATACGTCCGGGAAGACACAGCGAGAGAGGTATCCACGAATGAATCCCTGGCACAAGGTCGTAAAGCTGCGAAAGGAAGTCCGCGAGGGCCGTTCCTTCAGTCCGGACGAGTTCGCTATCGCACTGGAGCAGGTGGTCGCTGGGACTGCGCCTGCGGACTACAGCGACCCGGAGCAGTTCTTCTCTCGGACGTGCTTCACGCGCGCGTTGATGGATCATTCCGGCATGGCGCTGCGCCGCCTGTCCGGCAAGACGGAGAACACCGCGCCGGTTCTAACGCTGGTCACCCAGTTCGGCGGCGGCAAGACGCACACCCTCGCGTCGTTATACCACCTCGCCAAGGCGGGGCATGACGCCCACAATCTGCCCGGCGTCTCCGGTCTCCTGAAGGATGCCGGCGTCACGCAGGCTCCGGACGCCCGCGTCGGGGTATTCGTCGGCAACGCTTGGGATCCCGGGGAAGGGCGAGAGACGCCGTGGATCGACCTCGCCCGGCAGCTGGCTGGAGACCAGGGCGTCGCCGCTCTCGGCAGCGCCGCCCAAACCACGCCGCCCGGCACCGAGGCGCTGGCCAGAGTGTTCGCAGCAGCCAACGGCCCGGTTCTGCTGCTGTTCGATGAGGTGTTGAACTTCATCAACCGCCATCGCAGTATGGCGGAACCCTTCCACGCATTTCTCCAAAACCTGACCGTTGCGGTCACCGGCACGACGCAGGCGGCAGCCGTCATTAGCCTGCCGCGCAGCCAGACCGAGATGACCGAGTGGGACCAAGAGTGGCAAGAGCGCATCACCAAGGTCGTGCGGCGCGTTGCGCACGACCTCATCGCAAACGACGAGTCCGAAATCAGCGAGGTCGTGCGGCGCCGGCTGTTCGAGGATCTGGGACGAGAGCGAGTTCGTCAGAATGTGGCGAGGGCATACGCCGAATGGTGCTTCGAGCGTTCCGCCCGTCTACCCGCCGAATGGACGGCCGTGGACACCTCGACCACGGGGGCCAGGGCGAAAGATTTCCTCCGAAAGCGTTTCGAGGCGTGCTACCCGTTCCATCCTGCGACGCTCTCCGTCTTCCAACGCAAGTGGCGCGCGCTCCCCCAATTCCAGCAGACCCGAGGGGCTCTAGCGATGCTGGCGCAGTGGATTTCATGTGCGTACAGCGAGCAGTTTCGGGAGGCCCGAGACGAGCCGCTCATCACGCTGGGATCCGCCCCGCTGCACGTTCCCAATTTCCGCGCAGTGGTTCTGGGACAGCTGGGCGAGCAGCGTCTCGACGCCGCCATAGAGGCCGACATCGTCGGAGAACCCTCCCACGCCAAGCGCCTGGACGCGGACACCAAGGACGCCCTCCGGAACATCCACCGCCGAGTGGGCGCGGCAGTACTGTTCGAGTCCTCCGGTGGACAGATAGACAAGGTGGCGCGCCTGCCGGAGTTGAGGTTCGCACTCGGCGAACCTGACGTCGATACGACCACCATCGACAACGCCGTGGCGGCCTTGCAAAATCATGGCTTCTTCATTCGCAAGGTCGGCGCGGACGGCTACCGCATACACCACCAGGCGACGCTGCAAAAAGTCGCCAGCGACCGGCGCGCCTCACTCGATGAGAAGACGGAGATAAACCCGGCGATCCTCAAGTTGGTCGAGGCCGAATTTGGGAGCGGCGTATCCATCCCGGTAGTCTACTTCCCAAAAGACGGCGAAGAGGTGCAGGACTCCCCCCGCCTCACGCTGGTCGTCATCGACCCCATAGACGAATGGGACGCCGGCACTCGGAAAAGCCTTGGTGAGTGG
This sequence comes from Dehalococcoidia bacterium, assembly GCA_965242665.1. GTDB lineage: Bacteria > Chloroflexota > Dehalococcoidia > Lucifugimonadales > VXLM01 > VXLM01. The sequence goes on from OZ251484.1 coordinate 313,496, forward strand.
ACCACTGAGCGCGGCAAGTCGCCAAGACTCTACCCAGGTTCGTTGGTCTGGTGTGTGAGGAAGCCGGGACGAGAGCTTCGGGAGAGTGTCGAGAAATTGCTCGCTTGGCGGCGAGTGAAGCGGGAAGTGGAGGACGGCACGCTTGGCGAAGAGGTCGACAAAGCGAACCGTACCGAGGTACAGGCCAACATCAGGAATGCCGAGGACGCGGTCAGGGAACAGGTATGGGCGGGCTACCGCTTCGTTTCGCTTTGGGATACCCAGTCCGACGGCAACATGAAGGTCATAGACCTCGGAGCCGGCCACGCCAGCGGAAGCGGTACGCTCAGGGGACGAGTCATCAGCGCGCTGAAGTCCGAGGCGCTTCTCAACGATTCCGTCGGAGCGGGCTATATCGAACGGCACTGGCCGCCCGCCTTCAAGGATACGAAAGCATGGCCGCTCATGAGCCTGCGCCAAAGCTTTCTGAATGGCGTGTTGACACGATTGCCAGACCCAGATGCGGTGCTCAGAGGCCAGATAATTGATTTCGTAAGGAAAGGGGACTTCGGCCTAGCCTCCGGCGACAGAAGCAACGGCCAGTACGAAAGGACATGGTACAAGGAGCCGGTGGGCCCGGAGGAGGTGGTATTCGAGTCGAACGTGTTCCTGCTGACCAGATCCAAGGCTGCGGAACTCAAGGCTCCGCCGGAGCCGGTGCCACCGCCAGATGGGACGCCCCCTACTCCCTCAGTCCCCATCATTGAGACGGCGCCTGATCCCGTACCGATTGTCCCCACTACTGTCCATCCACCGGAGGCAAACAAAACGGCAACGCTTCGGCTCGCGGGCACCGTGCCCCCTGAAAGCTGGAACAAGTTGGGCACCAAGATAATTCCGAAACTCCGGACTGGGGACAACCTGAGAGTGGGCGTCGAGTTCTCGGTAACGGGTAACGCGACGCTTGTGAACACCCTTCAGACGGAACTACGCCAGGCGCTGGATGATCTTGAACTGAGTGATGTGGTTCGGATCGAACCGTCGTGAGTACATAAACACATTAACGCAACAGTAACCTTGTTACCGAGGGTGGGAAGTGCTATAATCGTTGGCGTGCCGCCCCCGTAGCTCAGTGGATAGAGCACCGGCCTCCGGAGCCGGGTGCGTGGGTTCGAGTCCCGCCGGGGGTACCACTCCAGACAGAATCAAGATGCGTCATGCACGGCCATTGCCACCGGCACCGCCGCGGACGGAACCGCAGTCGGAGACAACGCAGACACATCCACCGGCGTCGATACCGGCGTTGCTACAGTCCCAGGCACATCCTCCGCACCAACAGATTCTGAAGCAGGCGCAGGCGTGCTCTCCCCACACCCACCCAGCACAGGAACGAGCGCAACCACTACCAGCGCATACAACACCATATGCCGCACGCTCATGCCCATCGGACTACTCTCCACACTTGGGTAACCACCCACTAGACTCAGTCCTGCCCATGAGCAGCCCGTCGCTAGCGAACAGACGATCTGCCAACGCTGCCGGTATACAACCAGTCAAGCCACGGAGGCCGCGAAGTTCAAGTACATTGAGGGCAGACAGATTACCCAACTCGGACGGAATCGGTCCGCTCAGATTGTTCCTGCCGAGATACAGCTCCCTCAATGAGGATAGGTTACCCAACTCAGCCGGTATGGAACCGCTCAAATAGTTTCCGCTGAGATGCAGTTCCCTCAATGAGGATAGGTTACCCAACTCAGCCGGTATGGAACCGCCCAGGGGATTCTCACTCAGGCCTAACTCTTCCAACATCCTCAGCTTGCCCAACTCAGCCGGAATCGGTCCTCTCAGCCCGTTATTGTCCAGCCGCAATACTCTCAACTCGGACAGACCGCCCAACTCCGACGGAAGCTCGCCGTACAACCCATTGACCGAAAGATCCAAGACTCGCAACCCAGTCAGTTCCATCACTGCATCCGGGAAGAGGTCTCCTCGGATCAGCCTGGACAGAGAAAGCTCGCGCACTCGCGCCGGAGAAGAAACTGTGCCCGAATCAGAGTCATCTCCGCGACCAACTGGAACGTCTGACAATACTCCCGTCCACTCGGAGATCGGAGTGTCCGCACTCCAGTTCAGACCAACGACCGCAATCCTGTCCACCATCTTCACAAGAGCCTCGCAGTCACGCACCAAACCAGGGTTCGCATCAGGATCCGCAACCACCACACCAGCCGAGCACGAAGCGACAGTGGCAGAAGGCCTTTGATCAGATCCAGCAGCCGCCAAGAAACCATCGTCCCTCACTCGAACCAGCACGCGGACGTCCGTTCCATCAGGAGACATGGTAGAGAGCACAACATCGGAACCATACGGCGCCAAATTAGCGATCATCGACCCATCGGGCGACCAGGATGCGTAGCTCCCCTGCCCTATATTGTGGATACCTGCCCCATCCGCATCTACGACGTACAGGGTACCAACCGAAAAGACGGACCAGGGGTTAGAGAATGAGGCCCCGCTCTCGAATGGAAGGAGAGAAAACAAAATCCGAGACCCATCGGGCGACCAGTCTATGCTACCGGGGTATCGTATCTCTGGGTGCGACTCGTCCAAGAGGGGATTCACCGCCGCCACTTCCCGCAAATCGAACCCTTCATGGTCAATCGTATAGAGGTATAGATCCGTCGAGGGATCATCCCCAAATCGACCCGCCGAGGGATCCGCCGAGGGATCATCCCCATACGCCATGAACGCAATACGACGACTATCCGGCGACCACGCAAGAGACTCCACAATCGTACCCCTACCCAATACCGTGAACAACTCCCTCAGATCCGACCCATCCGCCCTCACCGTGTAGAGAACAGACCGCCCAGACCCCGGCTCGGTGTAGCCTCCTTCGTCCGTCATGTAGTGTTCACCTACAAAGGCGAGAAAACGACCGTCCGGCGACCACGAGAGACCATCTATATCATCCATCACTTCAACATGACCTGCGCCCCGAAGGTGCTTCCAGCTCACAATCTCGCGAATATCAGGACCGGCTGCATCACCCGCCCCCACGGCGTATATCCCATAAACCCTTTCGTCTCTCCAGCGGATATCGGGGCATCCTATGATACTGATGCTGCGATCGATGTCTCTCAAGAAGGCGAGACTGGAGTCTTCCGGAGACCATACCAAGGAGGCGCCACGCACATGCACATCATCGACGATAATCTCTCGTCGGTCAGAACCATCGAGGGTCGATGTCTCAATCCTGTCGCCCGCAGAGTCGCCCACAAGGTAAGCAACGAGGGAACCATCCGAACTCAGATATGCGGACCGCGGCATACGCCTATCAGACAGCCAACCCGTACTCGGAGAAACTCCTTCTATGGACGAAAGGACTGATCCGTCTGACGCCGCAACATACGCTCCGCTGCCCGCGTCAACATAGAACGTAGAGAACACGACCCGAGAACCATCAGGCGTCCAGCGTGGCCGTACGTGCGACGTTTCAGTAGGAACCAGAGCCACAGCATGCGGCAGAGAAATCTCGGGGCTAAAACCACTCCAGTCGGGAAAGTTACAGTAGAAAACATAGGTAACGATTCCTGTACACGCGGTGATCATTACGAGTGGGATCGTCACCAGAATGAGCAGTACTCTCACCCAGCGCTTCTTCATGATATCTCTGACTCTCATCTCGCAGGCACCTGACAACTCATGGATTGACTACGACCTCGTGCCGATCTGTCACAACCGTGCCGTTCGCGTCCGTCACTGTGACCATGACGGCGACCGTCCTTTGTCCGACCGACGTGGAAGAGGAAGATCTGCGCCGGGGGGAGCAGCGTCGAATCGGGTGCGTTCGGCGCTGCTTCCCTATGTACTACTACGAAAGCGTCTCTGTATCAGTTTTGGGGCTATGCGGCTGCGGCGTCGGGGTCGGCGATCAGGGGGGACACACGGGCTGCGAAGCCTGCTACGAGGGCGGTGGCGGCTGCGCCAACCGCCGCGACGATGATGAGCACGGCCGTGGTCTGCGGAGATTGCGCGGGCATCGGAAGGTCGAGGGCTGTGTTGAACGCGGCCGCCATCGCGATGCCGCTTGCAATCGCCAGTCCGAAGCTGATTACCAGCGGGGCCGCGAATAGCAGGCCGAGATCCACAGACAACAGCATCCGGGTCGCGCCTTGACAGCGGAGCATCTTGAACTCGGCCTGGCGTTGGCGGAAGAGCAGGAGGACTGCGTAGAGCAGTGCAACGGCTGCAATCGCGGCGGCCGTGGTGGCCATGACGAAGAAATAGGGGTTGGTGACCAACGTCGCTTGCGTGATTACGCTCGTGAGAGCGGCGCGCACCTGGGTCGATTGGACGTCCGGAAACTGGCGCAGTCCATGGATGACTCGCCGCATGGACTCGCCCTGGCCGTCCGTGGTAATGAGCAGAACGCCGTTCTCCACCGGAGGCTGCTCATCGACCATCATCACCGGGATGTTACTCGACCACGACGATGTGACTATCCCTCCGACGGGGATGGAACCCGTCAGATGCTCCGGGAACGGGGGGAGGGGCGGGGGAACCACATCGCGGTACTCCGGCGGGATCGTTGGGGGGAGGGGAAACCGTGGTGAATCTTCCGTCACGAGCATCGAATCCACTGAGGTATCTACCCTATCCAAGCCGGCGAGAGGCACACCGCTCAGGTAGACACGTCTCGTCTCGCACGGCGCGTCGAGCTCCACCGAACCCGGCGCGTCCTCGCAGGTCATCGTGTACAGGAAATTCCTTGCACCGGCCGAGACGCGGGGAGAGCCCACGTGCACCACGCGCGTCACGCCCTCATATCCTTCCGCGGCGGCGCCGACGCGTTCCATGGAGGTGACATCGGTATCGCCTCGAACCCATACAACGATGTCGAAGTCCCCAATGTCTGGCGGGCGCGGATTGTAGTTCGAGTATGTGAAAACCACTATCAGGAAGACGGCCACGGAGGTGGCGGAGACGCCCAGCAGGGAGTCGCTGCCAGCGCGAAACATCCGCGCCCCTGCGGTCTGTGCGCGCGTCAGAGCGCCTAACGCCTTGCCTGCGCCAGCCGTCGCTATCCGCGACAACCCCTCGAGGCCAACGATACTCAGGAGCAGAGCCGCGGTATAGACCCACTGACTCGCGCCCCCGTCCAATTCGGAGTTGCTGTAGTACCCGAGGATCGGCCCGGCCACTGCGCCCGCAGCCATCAGGTAGGAGACGAAGCGGGGGGGCCTGCCGCTCCTCCGCAGCGTGCCGATGGGATCTCCTCCCGCGCGGTAGACCATTCGAGCGACACTCGCCATTCCGACCGAGGCGACGACGAACGGCAGCGCAATGGACAGGGGGATGGCAAGTCGCAAGTCGCTCGTCCAGTACGAGGCTCCTGCAAGGGTGAACGAATCCAGGGACGCCATTGCGACGGCGTAGGCAATCGATCCGACGAATGCGCCGGCCAGCATGGGGGCCGCCATGTCTGCGGCGATTACCGCGGCGAGTTGACGCGGCTGCGCGCCCAGCACTCTCAGCAGGCCGTAGCGGCGGGAGCGCGTGTTGAGGTGCACGGCTGCCGCGGCTCTCGCGAGCGCCATCGAAGGCAGCACGAGGATGAGAAGCCCAAACACCACGAAGCTCGTGTCCTCCGCATAGCCCGGCGTGCGGGTGCGGACTGGATGGAACGCCAAGGCTGCGTCGTCGGACGGCGCAGTGTCTATGAACTCGACTATCACCATTTCGCGCGGGTGTGTCAGAGCGGCGTCCGGAAGCCGACCCGGCGAGCGAGCGCCCAGCCACGCCTCCAACTCGCCAGTCCAGTCGTCATCGAGTTGAGCGCGCACGGCGGGTGAAGCCAAAACGGTCCCAGGCTTCTCGACGCGGTCGAGGCCGGGGACGCCAATCCTCTGCCCCTCTACGCCCCAGAAGGTCGTGACCGCCAGCGGGCCGTAGCCGGTGGAAATCAGTTCGGACGAACGCAGAGGCGGGCCGTCCGGGTCCAGGGTCGGCGGCACTCTGTTTGGCCCAAAGCTGCCGCCCCCGTCGCGCAGGAAGATGGCGGACTGTTGATTCAACACTCCCGAACGGAACCCCAGCGCCAGGGAGAGTCCAATGCAGGCGATGAGTCCGGCCGCTATCAGCGGAAGCCACACTACAAGAGACTTTCGCGACCTTGGCCAGATGAATCGAAAGAACAAATTCATGACCCATCCTCCTCTACCAGACTTCCCTGCTCCAGACGCACCACGCGGTCGCACGATTCCGATACGAGAGGATCATGGGTGACGATCAACACGCCGACGCCGAACGACTCCGCAATGCCGCGGAGTTCTCCAACGACCAGCTCGGAGTTCTTCTCGTCCAACGCTCCAGTGGGCTCATCGCAGAATACGATCCTGGGATCCATGGTCAAGGCGCGCGCTATCGACGCGCGCTGCTGCTCCCCGCCAGAAAGCGTAGACGGGTACTCATCCCCCAACTCTCCGAGTCCGAACCGTTCCATGAGCTCGATAGCGCGCTTCCGAGCGTCTCGCGGACGGGTTCCAGACACGACGAGAGGGACGGCGACGTTGGCCGCAACGGTGAGGTCGTCCAAGAATGCGGAGAACTGGAAGACGAACCCGCAGGTCGACCGACGCGCCCGGGTAATGTGCGGCTCCTGCAAACTCCAAACGTTGGTGTTTCCCCACATCACAACGCCCTCTTCCGGCTGCCGCAGGCCTGCCAAGGCATAGAGCAGCGTGGACTTTCCCGAGCCGCTCACTCCGACCACGCCGAGCACCTCGCCATGTTGGAGAGCTATATCCACGCCGCTCAGAACGGTCCGCTCCCCAAAGCTCTGCTTCAATCCCCGACCACTTAGGACGGGTCCATTCGCCGATCCATTGGTCATTTCAAATGCCCCCTTTCTCGAACGTCGCATCTGGCGCCCGGCCCCAGACTCCTACGAATGCAACGAACGGTATCATACACGAATCCGATTGACAACCCACACGTCAACGAATGTCGAACGTGAACCGCGCCTTCTAGCTGTTGCGCTCAGCGCGCCATGCGATGTATTGACGGTGCGTTTCATGGTCCCAGGGCGGGTAGAACTTAGACTCGAGTCCGAGGTCGAACACACATTCGGCAAAGACATCGTTTACTTCGTTCGGTGTCTTCCTCCCCGTCCTCGGAGCCGGCGTTCCCACCCGCTCAGGTCCGTAATCATCAGGCAGAGGGTCGAACTCGTATCCGGTCCTCGCGGTCGTGCACTCACGCGCCTGAATCATCTGCTCGCGCGTCGGGTAGTTCTCTCTGAGGTACTCCCTGGCCTCATCCATGGAATGGGTATCCTCGAAATGGGTATGGGTATGCGGTTCGGGCTGTGTCGAACATCCCGCCGTGATGACCGCGAATGCCGCCAACGCGAAGAGTAGGATGTAGTTTCTTCCTTTCATGATTCGCTCTCCTCTTTGGCATGGTCGGCGCCCAACGAGACCGCCGGACACCGACCTTGTAGTTGGCCCCTAGCTGTTGCGCTCGGCGATGTTGGCACGGAGTCGCGCGTGATCCCAGGGCGGGAAGAACCTGTCTTCCAAACCAAGGTCGAAGATGCAGGCGGTTCCGGCGATGTTCACTTCGTTCGGTATGTGGGGGATGTCTTCGTTAGGATCCGACGTCAGGCTCGGAGGCCCGTGATCGGCCTCATCGGGCAGTTCGACGAAATCATCGAAGCCCGTCCTCTTGGTGACGCACTCGCGTACCTGCAACTCCTGATCGCGCGTCGGGAAGTTCTCTGTGAGGTGCTCTATCGCCGCCGTGTCTTCCGCATTGATTTCGTGTGTGTGGTCTCCGTCCGAGTGATCGTGGACTCCGGTCGAATCGGTAGAACACCCCGCCGCGATGACCGCGATGACCGCCCACGCGATGAGTATGTAGTTTCTTCCTTTCATAGTCTGCCTCCTTCGAGAGTTGTCCGCACCCTGACGAGCACCCAATGAGAAGGCCAAGCGCTCGCCAGGGGCGGAAGCTTATGCGGCACTAGGAGGGACACCAGTCAGTGCTGGAGTTGGTATGAATGACCCAATGTGCCATGTATCCACCTGCATCTATACCCCACCCATGCTGAATGTAGCGGTCTATGCGCCTCCAGAACCACGCTCCGTGGGAGTGTTCGTAGTGTTCGTCGCAGCGGGAGTTTGCCGAGACGGGGGCGACTCCGATTGGCGCCGGTGGGATCGAGATCGCGGCCAGGGCGACGACCACCAACAGCACTGCCAGTATCCGATGTATCCGAACTTTGATGAACAGCATGATTGCTCCTCCTTGAAAATTGCGGCTGCCGTCATTCGCGGAGCCGCGCGTGATCCCAGGGCGGGAAATACCTGTCTTCCAAACCAAGGGCGAGGATGCAGTCGAACGATGCCGCGTCCGCTTCGTCCGCCCCTTCCTGATCATCCGTGACCGTCGGGGTTGCCTTGAGCAGATACTCGGGGCCAAAGTCATCAGGCAACTCCGGGAACTCGTACCCGGTCCTGGCAGTTATGCACTCCTCCACTCGAAGCTGTTGATCCCGAGTCGGGAAGTTCGCTATGAGGTACTCCAGGCTCTCTTGTCGGTTTGCGTCCTCTCCTCCGCTGCCGGCGTGCGAGTGATCCCCGTGCGAGCGATCGTACAATCCATCCGGCAGTGCAGAACATCCTGCGACACCAACCGCGAACACCACCGCCGCGAAGAGTATGATTTTCCTTCCTTTCATGATCTGCCTCCTTATGAGAGTTTCCCTTGATACGGTCGGCGTCCGTCGGTCTCGTTGGACGCCGACCTTGCCGTTGGCCCTAGCTGTTGCGCTCGGCGCGCCATGCAAGGTATCCACGGAGCGTTTCATGGTTCCAGGGCAGGTAGAACCTGTCCTCGAGGCCTAGATCGAACACACATTCGAGAGAGACGTCGTGTACTTCGTTCGGTATCTTCCTCCCCGTCCTCGGAGCCGGCGTTCCCACCAGACCAGGTCCGAAATCATCAGGCAGCGGGTCGAACTCGTATCCGGTCCGGGATGTCGTGCACTCTCGTACCTGCAACTCCTGCTCGCGCGTCGGGAAGTTCTCTCTGAAGTACTCTATCGCCACCATGTCTTCCTCACTGATTTCGTGTGCGTGGTCTCCGTCCGAGTGATCGTGGACTTCAGTCGAGGCGATAGAACACCCCGCCGCGATGAACGTGAGCGTCGCCCACGCGAAGAGTAGGATATAGTTTCTTCCTTTCATGATTCGCCTCCCTTGAGAGTTGTCCGCACCCTGACGAGCGCCCCGAGAAGGCCAAGCACTCGCCAGGGGCGGAGCCTACGCGACACTAGGAGTCGCACCAGTCAATGAGGGAGTTGGTATGACGCACCCAGTGGGTTATGTATCCCCATCTCCCCAGACTTTCTCCGTCGTACCTATAGGAGTCTGTGCGTGTCTTAAACCAGCCGTGGGTGTGGGAGTAGTGCTGGTCGCAGCGGGAGTCTGCCGAGACGGGGGCGACTCCGATTGGCGCCGGTGGGATCGAGACCGCGGCCAGGGCGACGACGACCAGCAGCACTGCCAGTATCCGATGTATCCGAACTTTGATGAACAGCATGATGACTTCTCCTTTCGTTTCATTCGTTCCGCTGTTCCTCGTATTCGCCTGTCGCTTCGGGACTCGTCGTTCGGGGTTTGTGCCCCTGCGGGCGGGATGGGGAGTCGTCCCGTGGTCTCTCCTCGTCCTCGGCCCGCAGGGGCTTTCACAGGCGAGCGGCAGGGCCCGGAGGCCGCGTTTGCCAATTTGCGGTCTAACCATCTTGCGCCTCCTAATATTGTGTGGTATGATGCAGTTGGTGGGCTATCGTTATGGAGACATTGTACAGTCCGAGTCCGTGTAAAGTCTGTTGAAATCAATGCCCTTTTTGTGTAATATCCATGTAATTTTCCCCAATTTGGGCAAAAACCCCCGAAAATCGTCCAAATGAGCGAAAAGAGATCAAATCACCTCCCGGATGCTTGTTTGGCGTGATGGAAACCCCCGCGGAAGCTAGAATACGTCGGCAGGAGGGGAACAGTTGCAGGAATTCGACGATCTGATACATGAAAACCAGACGCTGCGAAGCCGCTTGGGGAGGTTGAGCGATGTCAGCCTCCGCATCACGGAGAGCCTGGATCTGGATACCGTCCTGCAAGAGGTTGTGGACGGCGCGCGCACGCTGACGTCCGCGCAGTACGGAGCGTTGGCGGTGTTCGACGCTTTGGGGCGGGTGGAGAAATTCATTACGTCCGGCATTACGGAGGAAGCGCGGCAGCGGATGGGGAGCCTGCCCAAGGGGTTGGGGCTTCTCGGATACTTGAACGAGATACGCGAGCCGCTGCGCCTCTCCGACATCGCCGAGCACGAGCGGTCGGTCGGTTTCCCAAACAATCACCCTGCGATGAAGACCTTCCTTGGAGCGCCGGTGCGGCATCTTGGAGAGCCCGTCGGCAATATCTACCTTACGGAGAAGACTGGGAACGAGGAGTTTACGCCGGAGGACGAAGAGATTCTGGTGATGTTCGCGTCGCAGGCGGCCACGGCGATCGGCAACGCCGTTCGGTACCGAGACGAGCAGCGCGCACGGAGCGAGATAGAAATCGAGAGGCTGCGCCTGGACACTCTCGTCAACGAATCGCCGGTAGGCGTTCTGGTGGTCGATGCGGCGACGAGGAAGGTGGTGTCGGTCAACGAGGAGGCGGAGCGCATCATCGGCATCCCGTCCATCCCCGGCACCGACCTGGAGAAGTATCAGGATATAACGTTGTACCGCCGGAGGGACGGAGGAGAGTACACGATGGAGGAGCGCCCTCTGACGCGCGCGCTCGATCACGGCGAGGCCGTGCGCGCGGAGGAGATCCTGCTGGACAATCCTCAGGGAGGGACGGTCACGACTCTCATCAGCGCGACGCCGATCCGCTCGGAGGACGGGAAGATTACGTCGGCGGTGGCAATCATCCAAGACCTAACCCCGCGCGAGGAGCTGGAGAGGCTGCGGAGCGAGTTCATCGGCATGGTGAGCCACGAACTGCGCTCGCCCCTGGCGGCCATCAAGGGATCGGCGTCTACCGTGCTCGATGCGACTACGCCGTTCGACGAGGCGGAGTCCCGCCAGTACTTCAGAATCATCAACCATCAGGCAGACCGGATGCAGCATCTGATAAGCAGTCTGCTCGATATAACCCGGATCGAGGCAGGGGTGCTATCCATCAGTCCGGAGAGCGCGAGGCCGTTGGAACTCGTGGACGAGGGGAAGAATACGTTCTTGAGGAGCATGGGTCGGCATAACATTGAGGTCGATGTCCCGGGGAACCTGCCGAATGTCACTGCGGATATTCGGCGGATTGCACAGGTGTTGAACAACCTCCTTACCAATGCGGCCAAGTATTCGCCGAGTTCGTCTCCCATCATCATCGCGGCGGCGCAGGATCCGAACAGGCCGGCCATAATCTTTTCTGTCATCGACGATGGGACGGGGATACGAGAGGATCAACTGCCTCATCTGTTCAAGAAGTTCTCGCGGGCCGACGAAGGGTCAGAACGCGCTGCGGGAGACGGCCTTGGACTGGCCATATGCAAGGGAATCGTCGAGGCGCACGAGGGCCGCATATGGGCGGAGAGCGATGGGGAGGGACACGGCGCGCAATTCAGCTTTACCCTGCCCATAGCGGAGGAAGCGGACGTCTCGAACGAGCCTGACTTTGGGCAAAAGAACGACGCGCGGATAGCAAAAGTCGGGGAACGAACGCGAATCCTCACCGTGGACGACGAACCTCGAACCTTGAGGAACCTACGAAATGTCCTCACGGGCGCAGGGTACATACAGCTGGGGACCGGCGATCCGGATGAGGCGATGCAGATGGTGAACCTGGAGGCTCCGCACATCATCTTGTTGGACCTGATATTGCCGGGTTCGCATGGGTTCGACTTGATGAAGCGCATCCGCGAGGTGTCCAACGCGCCGATCATCTTCTTGTCGGCTCACAACGCCGAGGAGGACATCGTAAAGGCCTTTCAGATCGGAGCGGACGATTACGTGGTCAAGCCCTTTTCTCCGGCGGAGTTGCTGGCGAGAATCGAGGCGACCCTGCGGAAGCGCGCGGCACAAGGCCAAGTCGCCATGTTGAGGCCTTATCAGAGGCTGGACTTGAGGATCGACTACGCGCGCCGCCTTGTGACGATGTCCGAGCGCAAGGTGCATATGACCGCGACCGAGTACAAGCTGCTTCTCGAATTGTCTACCAGTCACGGGAGCGCAGTGTCAAACGAGGATCTGCTGCTTCGGATATGGGGGCAGTCGGAGGAATCCGGCAAATCGACTCTGGTACGCTCGTACATAAAGAGGCTGCGGGGCAAGCTCGGGGACGATACGAACAATCCCAAGTATATCTTCACGGAGCCTCAAGTCGGCTACCGAATGCCTGCGGCATAGCCGGCGGAACCGCGCGAGCGTCTCAACATCACTCGCTGTCTGCGGTCTCCTCGTCATCGAGCCGCTTTCCGACCTCGCGGAGAAATTCTTCCATATTCTCTGGGAGAGCGACTTCTTCGGTCGAGTCGTCTGGGGTCTGCGGCAGGTTCGATTCGTCGTAGTCTTGTTCCATCCGCACGATGTGCTTGCGGACGTCGTCGTTTCCGGCGAGCGCACGCTCGATTTGGTCGTACTGCCGCTGGCCGCGCGTCTTGTCCGCGAGGAAGCGGGGCAAGTCGTACATCTCGCACAACGCGTCTAGGAGGCGCGCGGACGCCATGTAGTCCTCGTCGAGCTGAACATAGTGGGGCAGGTGAGCCATGAGGCTGGACGATTCGATGCCCGCGTCGGCCAGTCCATCGCTAATGAGGTTGACGATGCTCGTTGGCCCTTGGTAGGTGCTGCGGCTTGGCGATACGATTCCGGTAAGCCGATCGAGATGCTCATCGGGCAGAGTGGCGGTGATCTTGATCGGGCGAGTATGGGGCACTTGATCGTACATGCCGCCTATGCGGCAGTATTCGACGACGTCGAAATGCTTGACCAGATCGACGATGGCCTCACAGTATTCCTCACCGTTCATGTGCGGTTCGCGCAGGTGAAGGAAGAGGAAGTCTCGCCCCGTGCCGGCATCGCGGGCATAGGCAACGGTCGTGTTGGGGATGCTCATGGAACGGACGCCGCCTGTCCATGTCATGACGGGGCGCTCGCGAGTGAAGTCGAGGAATTTGCCCGGTCGGGCGAGCCGCCCAAGCTCCGCAGCCTTCATGTGGCGCTCGACGATCCCCAGCGCCAGGGCGCCGGCGCTTCCCACATCCACCCATGGTCGCAGCATGGCGACGGCGACGGCGTCATGCAACTCGGGCAGCGGTTCGACAACTTCGAAAAGACCTAGCCTCATGCAGATATAGTGTCATACCGCGGCGGAATCTTCAAACCCCGAATTCAAGCGCGCATATCCTATCCCAGATCGGGCGTATGTACACAGTCCTCGTGAATCACTCGGCGGCGTCGAAACCATGAGTAGACCAGCATAGCCGCTGTGGTACGATAAGAATCCTGATCCTTGGGGAGACCCGATTCGAGCATGAATCCAGAGGGCTGGACACCGACCCCGCAAGCGGCTTTCGGAGTGGCGGCTATGGCCAAAGGACTAGACAACGGCAGGAGTCGGCGAGGATCCGTCCGCATCGAAACCATGGTTGGGCGCGCCGTGCGATTTCGGCCTGATCGCTTCACCTTGTTCTTGGCGGCCATCGCCGTTCTCGGTGCAGCCCTAATCTTCCTGCGGATCGCCAACGGAGTGGGGGTGATGGGGGATTCGGGGCCGTACCTTTCGATGGCGCGCAAGCTTACCGCGGGAGAAGGGTGGCTCCTGTGGCCGGGCGTCTACAATGCGTCATGGCCGCCGGCATATCCTACGCTATTGGCGCTGGCAAGCGGCTGGGTGTTCGACCCGCGCGGCGTCGCAGGGCCGCTCAATGCGGCCGCATTCGGACTGACCATCTTCATCGCCGGACATTGGCTTCGGCAAAGAGTCCAATCCCGCCTCCTTGCGGCGCTCGGTTGTCTCGCCATTCTCGTGTCCATTCCCGTAGTATGGGCGGCGTCATGGGTATGGAGCGAAGCGATCTTCATCCTAATCACGACTCTAGCGTTGTTTCACGGTGACAAGCATCTGAAATCGGGCAAACGCTCAGCGCTCGTCTGGGCTGCGGTGTTCACTTCGTTGGCCTGTCTAACTAGATACTCAGGGGGCGCCGTGGTCTTGGGGTTCGTCCCGCTGCTCGTTCTTCATCGCGGGACGGACTCAGTGGAAAAGGCGCGGCGCATCGGCCTGTATCTGGCTATTTCGATTGCCCCGATATGCCTATACATGCTACGGAATGTTCTGTCGACGGGGACGTTGACTGGATCGAGAACATCGTCGAACGACGGTCTCCTGGTCAACATCCAGAGAACGATCGACACGTTGGAGGGGTGGAACCCTCTAGTGAAGGACTATCTTCCGTCATTCATAAGCACAGAGGCGACTCTCTTCGTTGCGCTGGCGGGGGTTGCGGCGGCGGGTTACAGCGTCTTGCGTTGGCGGAGAGACCGGGACGGGCATGATGGGGACAGGTCTCTAGCAGTGGCCGGATCGTTCGTCCCTGCGTATATTGCATTCATGGTTGCGGCTGCTACAGTCAGCGAACTGGCACTCAATCAATTGGATTCTCGGCTTCTCTCTCCGGTATATGTTCCATTGGCACTTGCGGTCGTGTTCGGCATAGACAATATGCCAAGATACTGCGGTGATCTATCGGCTTGGATGAGATCGAGGAATTTGCCAATATATCGGTATATCAGTTGGATACTATCGAGACGAATCATCACCGCAGTCTTGGCGACTCCGTTCTTGTTCTGCATCGTCTACGCTGGTTATATCACTGCGCGGGACACGTATACTGCGCTCATCTATCCTTCTCATGGATGGAACGCTATCGGATGGAATGCACGCAATATCAGAATTCCTGCGTCATCATCCGTAGATGATTATATCAGAAGCCTCGTAGGAGATGATGAGCCTATCGTCCGATCCACTTTCGACATATATCTCGATGAAGACATGCTCATCTACAGAAGGGACATGTGCAGTGTGGAAGACTCGAGCGCGCGCTTCTTTCTGCATGTGACTCCAGTGAATGCAGTCGATTTACCGGGAATTCGCAAGCAGTATGGGTTCGACAATTTCGATTTCGAGTTCGATAGGCAAGGCGCAGTATTGAACGGTGAATGTTTGGCGGCAGCTCCGCTGCCCGGATACGACATTGCGTACATCACGACTGGACAGTACGGCGGCGGCCAACGCGAATGGGAGGTGCGGTTTCGCCTCGATGAGTAGCTGCATTCGGGGCCTGGGCGGTATCAGACGTAGCTGCTTTGGGCGCCGTCGGCGACGATGCAGGCGCCTGTGATTAGGCTGGCGCGCTCCGATGCGAGGAAGGCCGCGAGGTCTCCGATGGGTTCTGGCCAACCGAACTTGCCGAGGGGCAGATTTCGGTCGATGAATTCCTCGACGACGTCGGGCGGGTTGTCGTTTTGGAAGCGCTCCCATGAGCCTCCTTCGTGGAGTATCGAACCTGGAGCGATGCTGTTTACGAGGATGCCGTCGGTCACGAGTGTTCGCGCAGCGTGCTTCGTGGCGGCGATGAGGGCGGCTTTTGCGGTCATGTAGCCGAAGCCGCCGCCGTATTCGCGCCCGTAGATCGAAGCGATGTTGATGATGCGGCCCCATTTCCGCGCGCGCATGTGGGGAATCACGAGGCGCATCAGCTCGTAGCCGCCGAACAAGTTCAGATCGAATACTGCTCGGAGGTCGTCCACGGAGAGGTCGGGCGGGTTGGCGCGCACGAGGCTGCCGCCGACGTTGTTGACCAAGATGTCGACATCGTCCAGCTGGTCGACCACTTGTTCGTGGAGAGACCTGGCCTGGCTCGTGTCGGACACATCTGCGACGACTCCGACTGCGCGGACTTGCAGTCCGCGGAGTTCGGCCACGGCTCGTTCGAGGGTGTCTTTCGAGCGTCCGCAAATGGCGACGTTCACTCCTTCCCGCGCCAGGGACAACGCGCAGTGCTTGCCTAACCCCCTGCTTCCGCCAGTAACGAGCGCGGTCTTGCCAGCGATGCCAAGGTCCATCACGAATACTCCTGAAGATGCTGTGGAACACCCGGGGCGTTTCCAATGTACAGTATAGCAGGCCAGGGCGGGGTCTGGGGATCCCGCCGACGATTGGGTTTCGTTCGATTATTGGCATGACGGTTCGGGGACGGCGACTCCAGGCGGTACGTCGAATCCGCGGCGGACTGGGGGGAATTCGTGCAGGGAGGAGAGATTCCCGCCTTCGCGGGAATGACGTGGGTGGGTATGGGAATGACGTGGGTGGGTATGGGAATGACGTGGGTGGGTATGGGAATGACGTGGGTGGGTATGGGAATGACGTGGGTGGGTATGGGAATGACGTGGGTGGGTATGGGAATGACGTGGGTGGGTATGGGAATGACGTGGGTGGGTATGGGAATGACGTGGGTGGGTATGGGAATGACGTGGGTGGGTATGGGAATGACGCGGGTGGGTGCGGGAATGACGTGGGAGGGTATGGGAATGACGCGGGTGGGTGCGGGAATGACGTGGGAGGGTATGGGAATGACGCGGGTGGGTGCGGGAATGACGCGGGTGGGGTATGGGAATGACGCGGGGGGCTGCGCGGTTCTGCTCTCCCAATGCCGCAACAATAGGACGCGAGTTCCTCGTGCGCGCGGGCGCACGCGAATTAGGGTACGCGCGCACACGAGTTTCTGCCGGATTTTGTTGGATTCTGTCGGATTTTGCAGACGGCGGGAGGAGCGACGACGATCCGTGAGTGTGGTCATGCGGAGGGCCGGCGGGCGAGGTGGTTGGGGGTTGGTGTGCTTCGCGCATGGGGGAATCTCCTTGGGTTGTGGTTTCGACGGAGTCGTCATAGGTTCAGAGTAGTACGCAGGTTCTGTTTTGTCAAATGCGGGCCGGTTGGTTCGATGTGTCTGTGCAGGTATGGGTATGCGTGCGGGTCGGACGGGGGGAGATTCCCGCCTTCGCGGGAATGACGTGGGTGGGTACGGGGATGACGTAGACGGGGGGAATGACGGGGGTAGGTATGGGAACGACGTGGGTGAGTGCGGGGATGACGTAGACAGGAAGGAATGACGGAGGGGGCGGGGATGACGCGGACGGGGGGATTCCCGCCTGCGCGGGAATGACTCTCCTTCTCCGTGTCCATCCCCACAAGCATCTGGGGGATTCCCGCCTGCGCGGGAATGACGTAGACAGGGGGGATGACGAGGGGAGCTATGCCAATAGGAGTCAACGGAACCGGCGATTCCATGTGTACACCATCGACGGTGTGATGTGGTAGGGTTCTTGCTGCAAGGCGGCGACGGACTGAAGAACGAATGCAGGGAGCGCCGCGCCAAAGGCCTTTCGCTAGATTTCGGATTACAGATCATTGGACAATCGACCGATCGACGGCGGATATCGGCATGGATCCGCCGGTGACAGACTAATGCAACACATCTCGACCATAGTCCGGAGAGCAGCTGGATTCCGGCCCGATCGCTTCACCTTGCTCTTGGCAGCCTTCGCGGTATTGGGAGCAGTTCTCGTCCTGTTGCGCGTCTACAACGGAGTTGGAGTAGTCGGAGACGGGAAGAATTATATTCGGATGGCGGGCAAACTCCTAACGGCAGAGAATTGGCTGCTGTGGGACAGGAATTTCAATGCGAATTGGCCTCCTGCATATCCGACGATGCTCGCTCTTGCCAGCGGGTTCACATTCGATCTCCGCAGCGTAGTAGGCCCACTCAATGCGGCGGCCTTTGGGATGACCATCTTCATAGCTGGCCACTGGCTTCGGTATCGCATCCAATCCCTCTTCCTCGCAGTGGTCGGCGCGCTGGCCGTTCTCGTATCCATCCCCGTAGTGTGGATTGCGTCGTATGCTTTTAGCGAAGGAACTTTCATCTTGCTGACGACGCTGGCGTTGTTTCAAGGCGACAGGTACTTGCAGTCGGGGAAGACATCATCGTTGATTTGGTCCGCGGTGTTCACCGCCTTGGCCTTTCTCACACGCTACGCCGGCGTTGCCGTAATCATGGCTCTCGTGCCGCTGTTCCTCCTACAGCGCACGGAATCTCTCTCGGAGAAGGCGAGGCGCGTCGGCTTGTACATCGCCATATCCATCGCGCCGACCGGCCTGTACATGCTCCGCAACTTCCTCCTCTTAGACGCATTGACAGGCTCCAGAGAACCATCGAGCTATTCGGTTCCATTCAACGCACAACGCGCGCTCGAAACGATAACTGGTTGGAACCCGTTGGCCATGGACTACCTTCCGTCCATTGTGAGAACGCCCGAAGCGACATTTGCGGTCCTGCTTGCACTCGCCGCCGTGGTAGGGTACGGCGTCATACGATGGGCGCATAATGCGAACGATACGCATGAGAATAGCTTCTTGCCGGTAGTTGGGTCTTTCACATTCGTCTACCTCGCATTCATGGTTGCGAGTACGACGGTGAACAACTCCGACAGTAGCTTCTTGGATTCCCGACTTCTCTCTCCAATGTACGTCCCATTGGCTCTTGCAATCGTGTGCGCGATAGAGAAGTTCCCCCAGTACTGGGGTGAACTCATGAGCGTACATTGGGTTGCGCGTCTCGCCCGGATTTCAGAACCTAAATTCTGGGGAGGAGGGGGTAGAAGAGCTAGCACGCTTGTCGTCCGCGTATTGGCGGGTTTGCTGCTCCTCTGCGTAGGCTATGCCGGGTATATCACCACCCGCGATACTTGGACAGCCGTCGTCACCCCTGCCTACGGCTGGAATTCCTACGGATGGAACGCTGAAAACATGAAGATCGATGCCTCATCAGTGGACGATTATCTTAGGGATTTCGCGGGAGACGCGGAACCTATCGTCCGATCAAGATTCGATCTATACCTCACGGAAGAGATGCTCATCTACGTTCGAGAGACGTGCAGCGAGGAGGACGAGATACCTCGCATCTTCCTCCATGTGACGCCGGTCGATAGGACCAATCTCCCTGGAATTCGCAAGCAGTATGGGAACGAAAACTTCGATTTCCACTTCGATAACCAGGGCGTCATATTGGGCGGCAAATGCTTGGCGGCAGCGCCGCTGCCCAAATACGACATCTTGTATATCAGTACTGGACAACACACCGGCGACCATAGGCATTGGTGGGTGACGTTCGATCTGGACGAGTAGCCGCTTCGTCGAGCGGCTCTGGGCGACGGCGCGGAGCGAGGCAGTCCGAACGCGGTCAAGACGCCGTGCGCACTCCGCCGGTCAATCCGCCGTCGACGACCAGGGCTGCGCCCGTGACGTATTTGGCTTCGTCCGAGGCGAGGTAGAGTGCGGCGTGTGCGACGTCCCATGACTCGCCTTGCTTTCCGATGGGGATCATGGCGTCGCGTCTGTGCATCATCTCTTCGACGTCGCCGCCCCATGCTTGGGTCAGGGAGGCCTCGACGAAGGGGGTGCGCATCATCCCTGGAAGGACGGCGTTGCAGCGGACGCCTTGTGCGGCGAATTCGATGGCGATTTCGCGGGTGAGGGCGACCATGCCGAGTTTCGACGCGCCGTATGCGCCCGACAAGGCAGGGAGGGTGCGGATGCCGTTGATGGAGGATATGTTGACGATGGCGCCGCCGCCGCGCTCGATCATGCGGGGGACGACCGCGCGGCACATGAGGAAGACGCTCTTGAGATTGACGTCGAGCGTGCGGTCCCAGTCGTCTTCGGTGATTTCGAGGATGCCGCCGGGAATCTCGATTCCCACGTTGTTGTGCAGGATGTCGATTCCGCCGTATTCGCGGATGCACTCTTGGGCGATGCGTTCGCAGTCGGGTGCGCTGCTGACGTCGGCCTGCGATGTGAAGCAGGTTCCCCCTTCTTGTTCGATGATGCGGCGCGTCTCTTCGGCGGCGTCGCGGTTGGAATCAACGAGCATTACGCGCGCGCCTTCACGGGCGAAGAGGATGGCCGCGGCCTTGCCGTTGCCGATGCCGGCTCCGACCGACCCTGCTCCTGTTACTATCGCTGCCTTGTCTATGATGCGGTTTCCCATCGATGCGCGTTTCTCCTCCATAGGTTTGGTCGCCGAGTACATGATACCATCACGGGGGACAACGCGGGCGGTTCGCTCCCCTACCCGCGCGCATCTCTGACGACGGATAATCACTCGACATCCCCAATACGAGGAGAGAGGCAACGATGAGACTTATGTATCCTTCATGGGCCGAGCAGGTGGCCGCGTGGAACGAGTTTACGAAAGGAAGTTTCGGAGGACGGTGGAAGGCGCCGATGATCGCGCCGGAAACTCCGACGTTCATGGGCCTCCCGCACGCGAAGAGCCGAGAGGAGCTCGAAGGCAAGGACGCCGTCGTCATAGGCGCGCCGTACGTGGCGTCGAGCACGGAGAAATACGCCGGGGTCGACCGGATGGAGTGGCTCGCGGCCCCGCAGCGAGTGCGGCAACAGTCGATCCGCTACCAGTCTGGCTATATCCAAGATTTCGATCTGGACGTCTTCGAGTATATCGATGCGGTCGACTATGGAGACGCTTGCATCCCGAGCGAGGTCTTGGACGACCAATCTCCGGAGAGCATCTTGCGCGCGCAGGCTGCGGTCGAGGAGAAGGTTGGACACGCGCTGGATGCGGGCGGTGTGCCGATCGTCATCGGCCAGAACTCGCCCTGCGGATCGTATGCCATCGCAAAGCCCATAGCGGAGCGCGCAGCAGGGCCTGTCGGATGCATTAGCCTGGATACGCATTGGGACGCGCAGCCGCTCGACCACTTGACTGGAGACCCGCGCATTGCGGGTTCCGCAAGCTGGAAGGAAAAGATGTACGAATTTCACGACAACATGAGTCCAAAGCATCTTGTGGAGATCGGAGAGCGGGGCATGTTGGAGAAGAAGGAGGTCGTGCGCAAGTACCTTCGGGCGGGGGCGAGATTCATCTCTAGCTGGGAGCTGCGCACGAGTCTGGGAATCGAGGGGGTGATTGGGGAACTCGACCGCGCATACGATGGGACGGAATGGGTGTACGCGCATTTCGATATGGATGTCATGGGGGGAGCCGGTCCGGCCCCGGGCGACATCTTGGGGGAAGCGGTGGAGCCCATCGCGTTGACGGACTACGAGATCATTCGCATCGCTCACGAGATTGGGAAGCGCGGACTCCGAGGCTTGTCCTTCATCTGCATCCCGCCTGGGTCGGCAGTAACGTATCGGGTAGTGGTGTACGTGATCATGTACATGCTCGCCGGGCTGGCGATGCGGAAGAGGCGATAGGCCGGCTAGGCATCCGCGTCCGTGCGCGCATCGCACGAACCGCCCTTTCCCGACGCCTTGCACCTGCTGCTCGACTTGCCAAGACCAATCATCGCATAGACCAAATCGACCAAAGCCACGATGAAGAAAGTCATGCCCGCAAAGAACGAGAACATCCCAAACAACAACAGCGCCCCCAACACCCACCCAGATGCATCGCCAGGATCGAACGACGTGAGGTCGGCCCCGCCCGCCGAGTCGACGTACTGCATTATGGGAGGAAAGATGATCCCGAGGATGACTACGACGATGAACTTCTGCGCGACGGCAATGAACTCACGCCTCAATGATTCACACGGAAGACCCGAACTCAACCCCGCGTTGAGAACGAGACCGCCAAGCGCAGCGGCTATCCCGACCACCCCAAACTCTAATGCAGGAGGGATGTCTCCTATCCGATCCATATCCAGGAAATACACAGAGACCGCAGGAACGAGGAACAGCCAACACACCACCCTCATGACCGTCCGCGAGTCGCTCCATAATATATCTCTAGCGCCAGACATGCAGTCCATCCATACCACTACCAACGGTACGGCCGCTGCTACGGCGATGACGCCTATTGTCGCCAGGACAGATCCTCGCTCAGCATCCGGGACAGCTAGTACGGCAAGCACAACAACCAGAACCAAAGAGATGAGGACGACCCATGCCACAGTCTTCCAGTATTTTCCGATACGGCACAACATACATGCCGCAGTCTTCCAGTATTTTCGGATACGGCACGACATAGAAGGCAACGACTCAGCGCCCTCCTCGATTCGGGAGTCGGCGGGAATCAGTACGATTCCCTAACGCGCGAACATGATAGTCGATCTCCGGCCCCAAAGCAACCCAAGCAATGCGCGGGGTTCCGATTGCTTCGGCTGCGCGCGCCGCCCCTATCGGAAGCCGTAAGGCCCGCCGTCCGTCCCGCACTCAAAGACCGTCCCCCCGCATCCACCGCGTACACGTAGCCTTCGTGCAGCGGTCGTAGGGGCTGCCGCCGTCCCCCCAACCTACCGCCCCCGACCGGTCAAGCGCATCCACAGTCCCCGTATGGTCGCCGTTAGCAAATTGACATCATCAGCGCCAGCCCCAATGAGCGCACGCCTAGTCTCCGTGTGATCTCCCCTAGTCGCAAAGTACAGCGGCGTCTGGCCGTACTCGTCCTTTGCGTTGACATCAGCCCCGGCATCGACCAGCGCTAACGCCGTCTCCGTATGACCTCTCTGGGCTGCCCCATGCAATGGAGTCACTCCTTTCTTGTGCCTTGCGTCGACATCGGCGCCGGCCTCGACCAGCGCCAACACCGTCTCCGTATAACCCTGACCAGCCACCCAGTGCAGCTGACCCTGACCAGCCGCCCAGTGCAGCACCGTCCAACCGTCCTCATCTCTTGTGTTGACATCAGAGCCAGCCTTTACCAGCTCCAATGCCGTCTCCGTATGACCATTCAAAGCCGCATAGTGCAGCGGCGTCGCTCCTGTCTTTTGCCTTGCGTCGACATCGGCACCGGCACTGATGAGCGACAACGCCGTCTCCGTATGACCTCTGTTAGCCGCCAAGTGCAGCGGGGTCACTCCAAACTCGTTCTTTGCATTGACGTCAGCGCCGGCCTCGACCAGCGCCAACGCCGTCTCCGTATAACCTTTCAAAGCCGCCTCGTGCAGCAGTGTCTGGCCGATCTCACCCCTTGAGTCAGCGCCGGCCTCGACCAGCGCTAACGCCGTCTCTGTATGACCTCTGTTAGCCGCCAAGTGCAGTGGCGTCTGGCCGATCTCACTCCTTGCGTCGACATCAGCGCCGGCCTTGACGAGCGCCAACGCCGTCTCCGTATGACCATTCCAAGCCGTCGCGTGCAGTGGCGTCCAGCTGTCATTAGTTCTTGCATTGACATCAGCACCGGCCTTAACCGGCACCACTGCTCTTGCATTGACATCAGCACCGGCGGACATCAGCGCCAACGCCGTCTCCGTATGACCATTCTTAGCCGCTAAGTGCAGCGGGGTCACTCCAATCTCGTTCTCTGCATTGACGTCAGCGCCGGCCTCGACCAGCACTAACCCCGTCTCCGTATGACCTTTCGAAGCCGACACGTGCAGTGGCGTCAAGCCGTCATTAGCTCTTGCATTGACATCAGCGTCGGCCTTGATGAGCACCGCTGCCGTCTCTGCATGACCTTCCCTAGCCGCTGCGTGCAGTGGCATCCATCCGTTTACGTTCCTTGCGTTGACATCAGCGCCGGCCTCGACCAGCGCCAAGACCGTATCCATATGACCTTCCTGGGCTGCCAGGCGCAGCGGCGTCCGGCCGTCCTCGGTTCTTGCCTCGACATCGGCACCGGCACTGATGAACGCACGCACCATCCCCGTGTGACCCTGATGAGCCGCCATGTACAACTTCGTGTCCATTGCGTTCATATCGCCCCTCTGTCGTTCTCCAACTCGATACTACCCAAACCCTTGCGCGTAGTAAACCGCGGCGCGCGAACGCTTGCCCCCGCCCATACGGAGTAGTAGGAAGTGGAGTGGGTGTTGGTGTAACCGTGGGAATATAGCGGCCGCGGCGAGCGCGGGTAGGAGGAGTTGGCGGGTCATGCGGAGGCTTGCATCTGATGTCGGTAGACGTGTTTGGATTGCGCGGGGGGATGGTACGGCTTCAGGGGCGGGTTGTCAAGGACTGGGGCCGGGGGGCTCCTATGAGGCGCGGGGGATGCGGGAGGCTAGATTCCCGCCTACGCGGGAATGACGTGGGAGGGGGCGGGAATGACGAGACGGGCTGTGTGGGTATGACGGAGACAGAGGCGGGAATGACGTTGGTGGGTGCGGGTATGACGTGGACAGAGGTGGGAAGGGACGGGGATTTCTGGGGCGGGGGCGGCGGATGCGGGAGGATAGATTCCCGCCTTCGCGGGAATGACGTGGGTGGGTACGGGGATGACGGAGACAGAGGCGGGGATGACGGAGAGTCCAACTGCTGCGGCATGGGCGCAATCCATGTCGCAAAAGCAAACGGAAGCGGAACCGGAGAGAAAATTTCATTGACGGAGTTGTCGGGGAGTGGTATACTGGGATGTGTACGACATCCGAATGATGAAATCATGCGTTGAAGGGGAGTAGTAGCAGGGGCGGCTCGCGATAGAGAACGGGGCATATGCTGGAAGTCCCGAAGCGAAAGCGCCTGTGAACTCGCCCCAGAGCATCTGGCTCGAAACCCGTCGGCGGACGCGCGGGGGTAGGGTTGGACGGCAAGGCTCCGTTATCGGCCGCCACGAGTGTCTCTCTATCCTTCCTGTGTGGATGGATGAGGGGAAGAAGGGTGGTACCGCGGGGTCACGCGTCGATCTATAACCCCGTCCCTTGCGTGGGACGGGTATTTTTTTGCATCCTAATGGGTTCGGGAGTACGGAGTACCTTGAAGGAGGTGCGAAGAGTATGGGAATCCGCATGAACGGGTCGCAGTTGTTGTGCGAGAGCCTCGTGCGCGAGGGCGTGGTGGATATCTTCGGTCTTCCGGGCGGCGCTATCCTGCCGCTCTATCAGACGCTGCCGGAGTATCCGCAGCTGCGGCATATCCTAACTCGGCATGAGCAGGGCGCGGCGCATGCTGCGGACGGCTACGCGCGCGTGAGCGGCAAGGTGGGCGTCTGTTGGGCGACGTCTGGGCCGGGCGCGACCAATCTGGTAACCGGCATCGCCACCGCGCAGATGGATTCGGTGCCGGTGGTGGCAGTGGTTGGACAGGTCGCGCGCGCTTCCATCGGTACGGACGCGTTCCAGGAGACCGACACGACTGGCATTACCTTGCCGATTACCAAGCACAACGCCTTGGTGATGGATACTGCCGAGATCCCGCAGGTGGTGAAGGAGGCCTTCCACATCGCCAGCACAGGCAGGCCGGGCCCGGTCGTCATCGACGTGCCGAAAGATGTGCAGGTGGAAGAGGTCGAGTTGCCGTTCTCGTCCTTCGACGAGTTCTACCAGAGTATAGAGATCGATCTGCCGGGCTACAAGCCGACGTTGGAAGGCCACGGCAGCCAGATCAAGAGGGCTGTGAAGTTGATCGACGAGGCAGAGCAGCCGGTCATATTGGCGGGTCACGGAATCACCTTCTCCGGGGCATACGACGAGCTCCGGGAGTTGGCGGAGAAGGCGCAGATTCCAGTCATCACGACCTTGCTCGGCATCAGTTCGTTTCCGGACGATCACATCCTCTGCGTGGGAATGCCTGGAATGCACGGCATGGCCTACGCCAGCTTGGCCATCGAGGAGGCGGATCTGCTGATTGCGTTGGGGATGCGGTTCGACGACCGGATTACAGGAAAGCCGAGTGAGTTCGCGCGGAAATCCAAGAAGATACATATCGACATCGATCCATCGGAGATCGGGAAGAACATCGCCGTGGACGTGCCCATCGTTGGGGACGCCAAGCGAGTGATCAGGAAGCTCGTGCCGCAGGTCAAGGAGAATACTCACGCCGATTGGCTGCGTCGGATCGAGGATTTGAAGGCGGAGCATCCGTCTCACTTGATTCGGGACACCGAGCAGCTGCTTCCGCAGCAGATAATGAAGGAGTTGTCCGAGGCGACCGGCGGCGATGCCATCATCGTCACGGGCGTTGGTCAACATCAGATGTGGGCCGCTCAGCACTTCACCTACAAGCATCCTTGCACGTTCATTACCTCCGGGGGTTCCGGCGCGATGGGCTACGAGGTGCCTGGCGCGATGGGGGCGCAAGTGGGCGCGATGGACAAGACGGTTTGGTCGGTGGCGGGGGACGGTGGATTTCAGATGACGATGTGCGAGTTGGCTACAATCGTCGAGAATCGTCTGCCGGTGAAGTTCGCGATCATCAACAACAACGTGCTGGGAATGGTCCATCAGTGGCAAGAGTTCTTCTATCACAAGAGCTATGTGGCCACGGCCTACACTGCGAACCCGGATTTCGTCAAGCTGGCGGATGCGTTTGGAATCAAGGCGATGCGGGTTACGGACCGATTCCAAGTGCGGGGGGCGATCGAAGAGGCTATGGCGCATGAGGGACCGGTAGTCATCGACTTCATCGTCGAGGAGGAAGAGCGAGTCTACCCGATGATCAAGGCGGGCGGAACGATCGAAGATCTCGTCGAGGAACCCGAACCGGCGCCGCAGGAGGTGAGCAGATGACGGAGAACGGAACGGTCGAACACCATACGATTACTGCCCTCGTGCGGGACAAGCCGGGCGTCTTGAACCGGGTGTCGAGCATGTTTCGCAGGCGAGGGTTCAACATCGTGAGTCTGGCGGTCGGGAACAGCGAGGAGCCCGAGCAGTCGCGGATGACGTTCGTAGTCGAGGGAGACTCTCGAACGGTCGAGCAGGTGAACAAGCACTTGCACAAGCTCGTGGACGTGATTCGGGTCTCTGGGGTATCGAGCGACAATGTCGTTTCGCGCGAGTTGGCCCTCATCAAGATCCGAGCGACCAGCGAGACGCGGCCGGAGATCATCCAAATCATCGAGATATTCAACGCCAAGATCGCAGGCGTGTCCCCAGACCATCTCATCGTCGAGGTCACCGGAGACCAGGAGAAGATCGAGTCTCTCTTGGGGCTGGTCAAGCACTTCGGCCTCATGGAGGTGATGCGAACGGGCACCATCGTCATGGAGCGGTGGATGGGCCACCTGCACAATCGACCATCCTCGGCGATCGCCAAGCGCCATACTTGGAGCGAGGCGGCATCGGTCTAGGACTCCCGTCCTCTCTCGCAACGGGGGAGGACGCAGCCCTTCTATAGAAGCGGAATCAATCGAGAAAGCAACTCAAGACGACGGAGCACATACGACGATGAGTAGAACTAGAGCGACCGTCATCGCCCTGAGAAACAACAAGATACTCCTAGTGATGGACAAAGGGAGAAAGAATTACTCGTTGCCCGGTGGAGGCGTGAAACGCGGAGAGCCTTCCATAGCTGCCGCCGCGAGGGAACTCTATGAAGAAACCGATCTCGGCTGCTCAAAGATAGAGTGGCTGTTTCGACACGAGAGTAAATCTAGCTCTCATCGAGTCTTCCTAGCTACTCCAACAGGAGATGTGCGACTGAAAGACGGCGAACTCGCTCGATATACATGGTGGGATGGTAAACGGAAAATTCCCGTCTTCCCTTCCGTCAAAGACATTCTCAGGAAGGCACAAAAATCTAGAAAGCTGGAAATATAGAATTCTCGTTCCCATGCAGGAATTTAGAAGACAAAGTAGGATCCTCACCGATTGACAATGAGTCTTCTTGACATTGGATCGAGAGTTTACGATACGAAGACGAACGATAGAGAACACAATCGGGAGCACACAGCACACATGCCAGCAAAGATGTACTACGAAGACGACGCGGATCTCTCGCTGTTGGAAGACAAGACCATCGGGATCATCGGGTACGGTAGCCAGGGTCACGCGCATGCGCTGAACTGCAAGGACAGCGGATTGAACGTGATGGTGGGGTTGTACGAGGGCAGCAGGAGCCGAGAGAAGGCGGAGGCCGACGGCCTGTGCGTGGGCACGGTCGGCGAGACATCCGAGCGGTCGGACATCATCATGGTGTTGATCCCCGATCATCTTCAAGCGGACGTGTACAGGCGAGAGATCGAGCCGCACACAGGCCCGGGCAAGACGCTCATGTTTGCCCATGGGTTCAACATCCACTACGAGACCATTGCGCCTGCGGAAAATATCGACGTGTCGATGGTCGCGCCAAAAGCGCCCGGTCATCGAATGCGCGAGGTCTTTACCAAGGGCTCCGGCGTCCCGGGCCTGCTTGCGGTGCATCAGGACGCATCAGGCAGCGCGCACGACATCGGGCTGGCATACGCCAAGGGCGTGGGATGCACGAGGGCGGGGGTGCTCACGACGACCTTCAAGGAGGAGACGGAGACCGACTTGTTCGGCGAGCAGACGATCCTCTGCGGCGGCGTAACGGCCCTCATCAAGGCCGGCTACGAGACGTTGGTCGAAGCTGGGTATCAACCCGAGTCTGCCTATTTCGAGTGCATGCACGAGCTCAAGCTCATCGTCGATCTGCTCTACCAAGGGGGCATGGAGTATATGCGCTATTCGGTCAGCGATACGGCCGAATACGGAGACTTGACGCGCGGGCCGAATGTCATCGATGCACACGTCAAGGAGAACATGCGGAAGGTGCTGCAAGACGTCCAGGACGGCACGTTCGCGCGGGAGTGGATCGCAGAGAACGACGAGGGACGGCATCGTTTCACGCAGCTGCGGCGAGAGGGCGCGGAGCACCCGATCGAGAAGGTGGGCGCGGAGCTTCGAGGGATGATGAGCTTCTTGAAGGATGCGGATTGATGTGGGAGGGGACGTGCACGACGAACAACGCCGCAGGCGATGTGGTGGAAGCATTCGAGACAATCTGCACACGAACTGCATCGCGCAGCAACGGTTCGGGGCAAAGGAACAAAGACATGTATAGAACGGAGGAATCCCGCGTAGTTCGCCGGAGATGTCGGGTCATGGCAGGGCTCGGCATGGCGGACTACGGCGCGCTTCGGTAGCGTTCCACCTGGCAACCGCCCTCTTGCGGGAGGGCAATCGGAACACGGAAATGGCTACCGACACAAGGGGAGAAGCGCAATGACGACCAAAGACAAGGTATTGATCTTCGACACGACGCTGCGGGATGGCGAACAGTCGGCCGGCATCGGTCTGACGCTGGATGAGAAGATGGAGATTGCTCGGCAGCTCGCGCGGTTGGGCGTGGACATCATCGAGGCAGGGTTCGCGTCGAGCTCTACGGGGGACTTCGAGGCGGTTGCCGCCATCGCGCGCGAGGTTCGCGGGGGGCCGGTCATCGCGTCGCTCGCGCGGTGCGTTCCGGGCGACATCGACGCAGCCTGGGAGGCCATCAAGGAAGCGGAGCGGCCGCGCATCCACACGTTCATATCGAGTTCCGACAGCCATCTGATGGACTTGCTGCGGAAGAATCCGGAAGAGGTGCTCGATCAGGCGGCGTCGTCGGTCGAGCGAGCGCGGAACCTGTGCGATGACGTCGAATTCTCTCCGATGGACGCAACGCGAACCGACATCGAGTACCTGTACCGGATGCTGGAAGCGTGCATCGATGCAGGAGCAACGACGGTGAACATTCCGGACACGGTAGGATACGCTCTGCCGTCGGAGTTCGCGGATCGTATTCGCCGCATCAAGGAAAACGTGCCGAACATCGATCGGGCGGTCATCAGCGTCCACTGCCACAACGACTTGGGAAACGCCGCGCCGAACAGCATTGCGGCGGTCATAGAAGGCGCGCGGCAGGTGGAGGGGTGCATCAACGGGCTGGGCGAGCGCGCAGGGAACGCATCGCTCGAAGAGGTCATCATGACCATCGAAACGCGAGGAGACGCTCTGGGTGTATCGACCAATATCGACACCCGGCAGATCTACCGAACGAGCCGTCTGGTCAGCGACATTACCGGCTTCCCTGTCCAGCCCAACAAGGCCATCGTCGGCGCGAACGCCTTCCGTCACGCATCGGGCATTCATCAGGACGGCGTAATCAAGTCGCGCACGACGTTCGAGATCATGGACCCGCAGTCCGTCGGTTGGCCGAGCAGCAGCCTCGTGCTCGGCAAGCTCAGTGGACGCGCCGGGCTGCGGTCACGGCTCGAGGAGCTGGGCTTCACGCTCGACCAGCAGCAGCTGGATGAGGCATTCCAGGCATTCAAGAGGTTGGCCGACCGCAAGCGCGAGGTGACAGACGCCGACCTCATGTCGTTGATGTCGAGCCAGCGCCGACGGCAAGACATCGTACAGGTCTACCAGCTCAAGCACGTGCAGGTCACGTGCGGGAACCTCGAGATTCCGACTGCGACGGTGGAGCTCGTCAACCCCGACGGGGAAGCGGTAATGGACGCCGCGACGGGGACCGGCCCGGTGGACGCCGTGTACCAGGCGATCAACCGCATCGTTGGCGTGCCGAACACATTGACCGAGTACCGCGTGGACGCGGTAACGGAGGGGGTGGACGCGCTGGGAGATGTGACGATCCGCATCCGTCAGAACGGCAATTCGTTCGTCGGGCGCGGCTCGGATACCGACATCATCGTTGCTAGCGCCAAGGCGTACATGAACGCGCTCAACCGCGCTCTGGCAGAGATGGAGGAGCGCAAACTCCCGGCAGAGCCTGTTCCGACGAGCTAGAAGAGCGCCCGTCAAGTGGAGGCTGGGTACCGGCCGCCTCTGGGACAATGGACCTTGCACGCATACTCTGGGATTCCTCTCCCGTACGGCGGTACGGGGGAAGAATCTCGCAGGAATGACGAAGAACCTAGACAACGAGCCGCGGCTCATCTACAGTAGTCTCTACAAAATTCAAACTACTAGGTGCCCCCATGCCAACCCTAACACCCGAACGCATCATCCAGGTATCGCAAGATCTGTTGGAGGCCGTTGGTTCGCGCAAGAGCCACGCTCGAACTGTGGCGGAGCATCTCGCCATGGCGAATCTCTCTGGGCACGATTCACATGGGTTCATTCGGATCATTCAGTACGTGCACGAGGTCAACGAGGGCGAGATCGATCCGTCCGCGGATCCGAGGATGCTCAACGAGTCGGCGACGACGGCGCAGCTGGACGGCAACTCGACGTTTGGACAGGTGGCGGCGACCGCTGCTTTGGAGATTGGAATGGAGAAGGCGCGGGAGCATGGCGTCAGCCTCGTCACGATGTCGAATCATCAGCACACGGGCAGGGTCGGGGCGTACCCTGAGGCGGCCGCGATCGAGGGGATGGCGGCCTTCATGTGTTCGGGGTACGTCGGAGGGACGCAGCTCATGAGCATCGCGCCCTTCGGCGGCACGACTCGCAAGCTCAGCACCAACCCGATGGTCATGGCGTTCCCATACCGGGACGATGGTCCGGTGCTGCTCGACTTCGCCACGTCGATTTCTTCGGAGGGGAAGCTCCGAGTCGCGCGCGCAAAGGGCAACGCACTACCCGACTACTGGGTAATAACAAAGGACGGCGATCCATCGAACGATCCAAACACCTACTACGAGGGCGGCTCCCTCCTGCCTATTGGAGGGCTGCACGGCGGGCACAAGGGATACGCGCTGTCGTTCATGGTGGCGCTGTTCGGCGCAGTCTTGGGGAGTATCGGCAGTCCGGAGTTGCGCGAGGTCAAGGCGAGCGAGAACTCGATGCTACACGGCACAACCTTGATTCTCGCAGACCTCCAACAGCTCGGTTCTCTCGATCTCGTCAAAGCGCAGGTAGCGAGCATCGTCGAATACATCAAGGACACGCCAATGCGAGAAGGTTTTTCCGAGGTGCTCTACCCTGGAGAATTCGAGGTGCGCAACCGAACGCAGCGACGCAAAGACGGCCTCTACATCGAAGACGCCACATGGAGCGAAGTAGCCGACCTCATGGCCCGATACGGTGTGAAGTAATCGTCAGGCCAGTACACGCGCAGGGGCCGCATGGCTGCAGCATATTCCCGTATGGTCACGTCCGAAGCAGAAAATCGCGTCGAATCCGCTGACTCGTTCACTGGAGGCGAATGGCGTATCGTTCTCGGCGACGCTTTCGAGTGGCTGGAGAATGCAGAGCGACATTCGATACACGCTGTCGTAACTGACCCGCCGTACGGGCTCGTCGAATATACGCCCGCACAGCTAGAAAAGCTGCGCGTCGGGCGCGGCGGCGTGTGGCGGCTGCCTCCGGCATTCGACAACGCTGTCCGCAAGCCGCTCCCGAGATTTACCATACTGAACGACGACGACAAGACGCGGCTCAATGCGTTCTTTACCCGACTCGCAGAGCTGCTCATGCCGGTGCTCGTTCCGGGCGGGCACGTCTTCATAGCCACAAACCCCCTCGTTTCCCACCTCGTCTACTTACCGTTCATAAATGCGGGTTTCGAGAAGCGGGGCGAAATCGTCCGCGCTGTGCAGACCTTGCGAGGAGGTGACCGACCCAAGAACGCTCATGAAGAATTCCCGCACGTTTCCGTTATGCCGCGCTCGTGTTGGGAACCATGGGGTCTGTTTCGCAAGCCATGCGAGGGCCGCGTCCAAGATAATCTCCGGAAATGGATGACCGGAGGACTTGCCCGCCTGTCCGATGAAGAACCATTCCGCGACCTCATCCCGTCGTCACCCGCCCGCGGATTCGAAAGCGCGATCGCTCCCCATCCATCATTGAAGCCGCAAAGTTTCATGCGGCAGATCGTCCGCGCCTCGCTTCCAATGCAGAAAGGCATCATCTTGGATCCGTTCATGGGGTCAGGAGCGACGATAGCCGCGGCCACGGCATGCGACCTCGACAGCATCGGGATCGAGATTGACGCAGAGTACTTCGAATTAGCGCGGAACTCCATTCCGCAACTGGTGAAGTATCGGCCAAACCGGAAAGTGAAAGATGACACGAAGTGAGTGGTTCGACTATTCTGTCCCTCTGCCGTCGGGGCTGACCGTAGGAGCCATTCGGAGGTCTATTGAGTATATCGAGCGCGAGCTCTCCGAGTTGGTGGAAATATACCACGAGCAGATGAACGTATTTAGTGCTATCGTCGGTATCTTCGGTGTGAGAGCGCTGGATTCCGTTAGCAACTATGAGAAGCATAGAAACATCGACACCGCACAGCAGCGATTTCCGGACTTGCAACGCAGGGGTTCCGGCCCACACCCTACCCCCAACGACTCTTTGGAAAGCAAGGCGAGCAAACGACCGTGGGCGCTCCAATCTCACTTCGACCACCCGGGATGGTATATCGTATGGCGTTACCTCGTAGACCCCACGGAGACACTGGAGACCGACAAACCGGTAATCATCTGGCGGGTAGATGCCGCGTTCATCGAAAAGTCCGAATGGAAGTACGAGTCGAGCCGGGCGGGATCTGCAGGCGGAGGACGGACGCACACGTTCAGACTCCACCGCCCTGCAACGAGGCTGCGCGGCAAGGCCGTTTATCGACGAGGCGACGTCACCTTGGTGGGAGGCAAGCCGATACCTGCCAATGGCGGGTGACGAGACATACGAAACGCAATGAGGAGACAAGATGCCTAGCGAAGTTCTGGTAGACCCCGACGATCTGAAGCGGTTCACTACCGAGGTGTTCGAACATGCCGGGATGCCTCCTGGAGATGCGGAGATCGAGGCCGACGTTCTCGTGTGGGCAAACCTGCGCGGCGTGGACTCGCACGGGGTGCTGCGGATTCCGTGGTACATCCAGAACGTAGACGACGGGGTATTCAACGTTAGTCCAAAGATCGAGGTGGAGAATGAAACTGCGGCAACGCTTCTCATCGAGGGGGACTACGCATTTGGCCCGGTAGTCACAGTGTTCGCGATGAACAAGACTATCGAGAAGGCCAGGGACGCTGGAGTCTGTTGGAGCATCATTCGCAATACGACGCATCAGGGGGCTATGGCGTACTACTCCTTGATGGCGGTCGAGCGTGACATGGCCGGCATTGCCGTGGTATGCAGCCCGCCCAACATGGCCCCGTTCGGAGCGAAGGGCAAAGGCGTGCACAACAGCCCCATCGCAATCGCCGTGCCCGCCAAGGAGCGTGATCCATTGGTGCTCGACATGGCGACGAGCGTAGTCGCGGGCGGCAAGCTCAACCTCGCCCAAGACAAGGGGGAGCCGATTCCGCTCGAATGGTCGCTCGATCCCGAGGGAAACCCGACGACGGCTCCCAGCTTCGACAACATCCTGCTCCCATTCGCTGGGCCGAAGGGGTCTGGACTCGCGTTGATGTTCGCAACCCTCTCGAACATCATGGTAGGCAATCCGCTGCTGGAACCGAACATTACCGGGAGAGCGCCTACCGCGCGCGGCGTGCAGAACAGCTTTCTGGTCGCTCTGGACATTGACGCTTTCACGGACGTCGAGAAGTACAAGGCGGATATCGACGCACTCATCGCGTCGCAGAAGACGCTTCCAAAGGCGGACGGGTTCGACGATATACTCGTCCCCGGCGAGCCCGAATACCGTACGCAGGCCGAACGCTCTCGCAATGGGATCCCCCTGCCCATGGGCACGGTGCACAATCTGCGCGCGGTTGCGGAGCGCTTCGGTGTTCGGATGCCGCAGGGCGCTTGACTGAACGGGGACTACCGTCCTGTCAGTTGCCGGAAAAGTATTAGACATATCTTAAAATGCCTTGCATCTCATTTCTCGAGTTCGGTAGGCTAGCTGTGTACGTTCAATACACGGCGTTTCCGGACGAGGAGGATTGAGTTGAAACTGACGCGAGCAAGGGTAACCGACTACCGTAGCATCGACGACTCGGGGTGGGTCGACATCGACGAAGTCACCTGCTTGGTAGGCAAGAACGAGTCGGGGAAGACCACGTTTCTCTCTGCGCTGAAGAGACTGAATCACGTGGACGTGGCCAGCGGCGACTTCGACCTCAAGGACTATCCGCGCAAGGGATACGTTCAGTATCGGCGCATTCACAAGAAGACGCCGGCTGTCGTCGTGCGCGTGGAGTTTCGTCTCGAAGCAGACGAGATTCGACAGATCGAGGCCGAGTATGGACCCGGGATCATCAGGCATCCCGTAGTGGTAGCAAGCAAGGACTACAGCAACACGCGCATGTGGGACATGGAGGTGAACGAGGAGGCGCTCGTGCGGCATCTCGTTGCAAGTGCAGGGCTCCCCGCAGAGATCGAGGAACGCACGGAGTCCGCCGCTACCATCGAGGAGCTGCGGACGATGTTGGAGGGATTGGCGATCAGGCCGCTCGGCGTGGGCGATCTTCTCATCGACATCAACAGCCGCTTCAAGACGAGCCTGAAGGACCAGATCGCGGAGAAGTATTTGGAGAACTTCATTCCTGCGTTCGTGTACTTCGACGACTACAGTGCGATGAAGGGGCGCATTTCGATACCTGACATTCGCCGGAGGAGCGAGCAGGGCGCCCGGTTGGACGACGCGGATCGGACCTTCATGTCGCTGATTTCGCTGGCAGGCGCGGATCTGGAAGACTTGGACAGCCAGACGAACTACGAACATGTGAAGGCGGAGTTGGAGTCCGCCTCGATCAGCATCACGGACGACGTGTTCGAGTACTGGCATCAGAATCGGCAGCTGCGGGTGGATTTCGATCTTTCCAACGCGAATCCGAACGACCCGCCGCCACTCAACGAGGGGACGATCCTGCACATTCGCATCTGGAACAACCGCCACCGCGTCTCGGTTCCCTTCGACGAGCGCTCGAAAGGGTTCGTGTGGTTCTTCTCGTTCTTGGCGTACTTCTCAGGGCTGGAGCTGGAAGATGAGAACCGCAGCATGGTCCTGCTCTTCGATGAGCCGGGCTTGAACCTCCATGCGCTGGCTCAAAGCGACTTCCTGCGCTTCATCGACGAGCGCCTCACGCCCAAGCATCAGGTAATCTACACCACGCACTCGCCGTTCATGATCGACTTGAATCGGCTGGGCAGTGTCCGCACGGTACAGGACATGGACGATCGAGGGACGGTCGTATCCGCGGACGTCATGATTCACGACGCGGAGACCGTGTTCCCATTGCAAGTGGCTATGGGCTATCGCGTTGCGCAGTCGCTGTTCTTGGCGCCCCATTGTCTGCTGGTGAGCTCGCCGTCGGACCAGATCTACTTGCAGGTGCTGGGCGAGGCGGTGGTTGCGCGCGGCGGTCAAGCGCTCGATCCGCGATGGGTGACGATTCCAGTTGGGGGCGCGGACAATCTCTCGACCTATCTCTCCTTGCTGGGAGACAACTACGTGAACTTGGCGATCATGATGGACGTCACCCCGAAGAGCAAGGCGCGGATCGAGGAGAAGAACGGCCAGATTGGGAACAACAGCAACCCGATCAAGATGGTCGAAGTGGCAAAGATGCGGGACGCGGATATGGAGGATCTGTTCGAGCCAAGCTTCTATCTGGAGTTGGTGAACCAGTCCTACAGCCGCGAGTTGCCGCACGAGATGACGATGAAGGCGATAAGCGGTCCGAATCCGAGGATCGCGCAGCGCGTCCAGAAGTTCTTCGAGCAGGAAGGGATTTGCGGGGGGCGGTTCGACACGTACCGTCCGGCTGCGTACTTGCTGCAAAAGCATCTGGAACTTCGTCCGAAGATCGACGACTCCATCATTGACCGCGCGGCATCCATGTTTGCGCGCGTGAACTCTCTACTCGCGTCGAGCGGAAGCGGAAAAGACGACGCAGAGAATGGCAACGGCAAGGGCGGGAGGGAGTCGTCCACGCGTCCTTCGTCATGGGCGGCGTCCAACGGTTCGAGGCGAGCGACGACGGTCGCCCGGCGGCAGGCGATGCGGCCGGAAAGGTTCCCAGCGACGCTTCGGTAGGTCGGAAGTACCGGGCGCCACCCCGTGAGAGGCAGTGCACGGGTGTCCGCAAGATGCCAGGGGCATCACAGCGGGCATCCGTGTTGCTTTCGGATCGAGCGCACTACGCGGCCGGCGACGGATCAAGCGCGAGGCAACGAAGCATAGGTTGTCGACGCGCGTCCATCCGAGCGGACGGGACACGAGACAATCCGTGACTCGAACCGGTTTCTCAACGGGTGGCGTTGCCGAGGCTCGGTCTTGGTGGGGAAGGAGGGACTCGAACCCTCACGCCTTGCGGCACATGATCCTAAGTCATGCTCGTCTGCCAGTTCCGACACTTCCCCCTGCAACTCCTGCTACACTACTGATTATATCCGCTTTGCTTCCGCCGTGCATACGAGCGCACAGGAGGGTTCCGGCTGATTTGTCGGTATGGGTTGTGACCCGGCTATCGCAATCCACCTGCCGTCATTCCTCTGGAAGCGGGAGTCTAGCGGTCTGAGACCCCCGATGCGTACATATCAGCGTCGCGATAAGCCAAACGGAGAACCGCGCGGGCACAGGAAGGGAATTCATGGCAGGAATAGGAGGCCGGCGGTATGATGCGGACGTGCGTATCATGCGGGAGATCGTAGACGATCAAGACAGCAGCGCATCGACGCTGACGGGGAAGGCCATCGGCATCCTGCTGGATATAGCCTTGTCGTCAAAGGATGGCAGCAGTCTTTCGGACGCGGCGCAGCAGATCGCGGACGGGAAACTGTCGATGGCTGGCCTCGCCAACGCCGCGCGCAATTTCGCCGAGCAGGTCGGCGCTCTGGGGCCGAACCCTTGCGACAAGGCGGTGGTCGAACTTGCGAAGGCCTTCCGGCAGGAACTCGTCTACTGCGCCAAGCGTGCCGCGCTCAACGCCTCTCAGATGATACCGGCGGAAGGTTTGGTCGTAACGTGCAGCGCCAGCTCGCTCACGCTCGAAACGGTCAGGATGGCGAGGCCCCGACGGGTGGTCGTCTACGTGGAGCGCGGGCAGTACGAAGGCCATGGATTCCGAATGGCTCAGGACTTGGCCGCTGGCGGAGTGAACGTCGAGACGGCGTCTTCCCTCTCGAACAGGCGGGGTTTGGAGAGACCGAGCATGGCAATCGTCGGGGCGGACGCTGTGTCCCCTGGGTTCGTCGTCAACGGTTCGCCAAGCCTCCATTTGGCGGAGTCGATATGCGGCTTGTCCCCATTCTACGTCGTGTGCGAGAGAATCAAGTTCGTGCGGGAAGTCGAAGCAGCCGACGGATTCGACCGGATCCCCATTCCGCTCGTCAGCGGCGTCATTACCGAGGATGGGGTGATCGCCCCGCACACGATAGGGCGATGGATCCGAGAACGGTGACGCGCGAATCTACCGCGCGCCTCCTGCGCCGCGATCGTGCCCCGAGGCTTACTTCTGGGCGGCCAGCCACTCCTCGTATTCTCTGCGTCCCTCATCGTTGAACGGATAGTACTTGCCGAGTTCGCCGCCCTCTCGGAGCTTCATGCGAACGAACACCTCATGTTCGTCGCGCTCGCCTGCTATCTCGATGATTTTCGGGGCGAGCATCGGAGGGATGACGATGGCTCCGCCGTCGTCGGCCATGACGATGTCGCCAGGACGGACGAGCACCTTTCCACATGCGATCGGGAGATTGATGTCCTCCGGGTAGAGGTTCATGTGTCCGGCGCCTCCGGTGGTTACCGCGGTAGACCACACGGGCACCCCGATCTCGTTGAAGATCGCGGCGGAATCGCGTATCCCCGTGTCGATGACGACGCCCGCGCCTCCGCGAGACTTGAAGTACGTCATGAGCATCTCTCCGAACGTCCCCGTCGCTAAGTCGCCGCGGCCATCGACGACGATGATGTCTCCTGGCTGGACGTAGTCGAAGATTTCCCACAGGGCGCTGCGCTTCTCGCTCTCTTCTTCCATTTGGACGCCGCCCTCGTCGTCGGAAGCGCCTGGGATCTCGTAGCCGGCGATGCGGTCCTCACGTTGGGGGAGGAAGCGCAGCGTGAGGGCGGGGCCGCATATCTTGCTGCCCGGCACGCGGGCGATGGGGCCTTCCATGAAGGTGCGGCGAACGCCGAGTCCGTCCATCGTGGAGGTTACGCTGTCCGCGCCTAGTACGCTCAGGGCGTCGATGATCTCCTTGGACGGGCGAACGATGTCTTTGGATGGGTCTGTGCGAGGGCTCATCTACATACTCCATGTCGCATTGCAGTCGAACAGCGTGTAGGAAACGTCCGCGCAGTGCTCAATCACCTGCGGCCACACTTCCTGATGAATGTCGCGGGCGACCCAATCGAGCCGGTCCTGTTCGCTGTTCCAGTAGGACACCATCTCGTAGGCGTAGGCGGGCTTGTTTGCTTCCAACGCCGCCAAGTCCTCATCCGAGAACGGCGTGTTCAGCGCGGCGCGGAGGAAGCCGGGCTGCTTGGTCATCGCAGCGATCCACACGTCCTTGATCGCAGTCTCGAGGGCGGCCTCCTCGCCCTGCTTGGGGGTGAGATACACGTTGAGGGATATCATCCATTCCACTCCTTCGATCGGTAGTACATCTAACTTAACGGGTAGGCTCCGATTTGGCAAGTCCAACAGCGTCAGGGGCGCTGCTTGGAACGTGCACGCACGCTCTCCCCTGCTCTGCCATGGCTTTCCGGGCCCTTGCGGCGAGTTCGACGATGCTGACGCGTCTTTGCGATTTCGCCCTGGACGTAGGAGAGCCAGAATCCGACGACCAGAAGCGCGACGCCAAGCACAGTCCCCGCAACAGGCCCGTCGCGCGAGACGACTATCAGCGCCGCGACTGCGAGGAGTACGAACACTCCGAGGATGCGCCGAACGGTAGGCTTGCCCTGATTCATCGGAGTCGGGGCAGGGAAGTTGCTTCCGCCTGCGTCTCTCTATGCGTCCTGACCATACAACGCGCCATCTACTCGAGTACTTCAGGCATCCGCTCCACGGCAATCGCGACTATGCGGTCAGTCCATATCTTTTCCGGGACGAAGAACACCACATCGCCAAACGGCGAATTCGCGGCCATGCCAACAACCCTGTCGCGAAAGCGAAGTTTAAAATCCCACTGCAAGTCTCCCGTCTCCGCGTCCAATGCGTACAATGAACTTTGCATCCCGACATATACTATGTCGCCTGATACTACAAACGCGGACGATACTCTGGCAGAATGTTGCCACAGCAGAGCGCCCGTAACAGAGTCCAGCGCGTACACGTACCCACCTCGACTCGAGTTCGAACGCCCAGACGCTGCATACACGACGCCTCTGGACACTATGGGCGAGAATTCCAAGCTCCCACGGACTTTGTACTGCCAAAGCAGCTCACCCGTACTTGCAGCCAGCGCCGCCACCTGGCCGTGGGAACGCGTAGAGTAGTCCACAGACCCTGTATAGACCACTCCCCCAGACACTACCGGAGAGGTTCCCAAGGACCTCCGAATATCGTCGGTCAATGGCCGCCAAAGAAACCCTGTCTCTGACCTCCATAGCAGATCGCCAGTGCCTGCGTCCAAGGCATATGTGTAGCCATCATAGAACCCGGCGTACACGACGCCGCGGGACACCACGAGCTCGGAAGACGAGACGCCGTCCTCTACCTTGTACCGCCACAGCAGACGACCTGTGATCGCGTCGAGGGCGTATAGACCGCTGTTCCCCGAGAAGTACACCACCCCTCCAGACACTATCGGCTCGGTTATTGAAGGATACGAGAACAAGCCGGCGCTCGCCTTGTACTGCCATAGTACGGTTCCCGTCATCCCGTCCAGGGCGGTCACTCGGCCGCCCGAAGACTTGAGATATACCCGTCCGTCAGACACCACGGGCCAAGACCTGTCAGCATAAGCGCCCCTCTCGTACCGCCACAGCAGCTCGCCCGTACCTGCGTCCAACGCGGACACATCCCCAGTCGTATGTACATCCCCGTCCCACGCCACTTTACAGTCCTCGCACGGAGACACGACGTACACTATGCCGTCGGATACTACGGGTCTTGACGACACGCAAATACCGCCCACCTGACTCCTCCAACCCCGCCCCCACAAGAGACCGCCAGTAGCCATATCAAGGGCGTACACACCCACACACGTGCCAAAGTACACTACACCGTCGGATACTACAGGCAACGTAGCAGGTACTCCTGCAGTCGCGTTTTCCCACAACATGTTGTCTTCGAGTAGCGGGGAAGAAGCCGCGGGTGCGCTGGGTGGATCCCTGCGCGCGGATTCTAGCGTCCTCCTCGCGACAGTGGAAAACAGGCCGACTTCGGATGTTGTGACTGCGACCGTCTGCGCGGGCGCATCGACCTCTCCGCTCAGCTCCGACCAGGCGTTCTCGTCGGCTTCCCAGCGGAGGGGAACGACATCCGAAGCATCGACTCCATGATCGAGGTCGAACGGGATGCGGATCGTCACGGGCTCCGCAAACCGACCGTTCGCAAGGGAGAAGTCGAACGCCCGCCCAACTTCAAGCGGACTCGGCGGCAGGGGAACCTCCCGGATGGATACGGCGGCGGCCTCCGTCACGGCGCCAGTCGGAACCTCGATGCGCGCGCCGCTTTCGTGTGCGAGGACGCCGGCCTGTCCCGCAGGGAGATCGACCGAGACTGCCTCGTCGTAGTGAGGGGAGGCCGGCGAGAGAGACGGCGGCAGGAGATCAGCCCTGCGATCAAAGAGGAGGGAGACGATTCCTATCGCCGCGACGACGAGCATCGCCGGGGTGAGGAATACGTTCATTCTTACCCACATTCGATCCCTCTCAATTCATGTGTTAGCCGTGCCTAGATTCACCGGAGTCGTGCGGGGGAAGTTGCTTCTGCCTGCGTCTGTCTGGAAGCCAGAACGGCGCGGAGACGGCGGCCGCGGTGAGGGCGACCAGGCCAAGGCCAAACGCCAGCGCGAGGATGACGCCGATGAACGCGAACGCGAGAAAGAGAACGAGGGCAAGGAACACCAAGGCAACCGGCAGCACCATCACGCGGATGATTGCCTTGGCTACCGGGCTCTCTATCACCGTTCCATTTATTTCAATGCGAGAAGGCATGTTCCGTCACTCCTCTCCTCCGCAATCTTTCCTTTGGCTGCGGAGCGCAGATGGGACGTCTTCAAAACAGCTTCCGACCGGGAACCTCGACCCGCGTCCGGTAGAGCGAACTGCCCGCGGTGATGAAGAGGGTGCGGAGGTCGCTGTCTCCCCACGTGAAGTTCGTTACGCCCTGCGGGACGTAGATCGTGCCGAGGCAGGCCGCATCGGAGGCGAATACCTGGACGCCGCCGGGGCCGGTGCAGTATAGGTTGCCGCCGGAGTCTATCTTCATTCCGTCTGCCAGGCCGTCGCGGTCGCCGGTGACATCGGCCCATACGCGCCCGTTCCATATCGTGCCGTCGTCGTCCACGTCGAAGACGCGGATGTGCGCGTGCATCGTGTCGTTGATGTAGAGATGCTGCTCGTCCAACGAGAACGTGAGTCCGTTGGGCTGGTCGAAGTCCTCGACGAGCAGGGTCAATTCGCCGCTGCGGGGGGAGAGCCGGTAGACGCCTCGGAAGGCGAGGTCGGGCTTGCGCTCGACGCCGTAGTACGCCATGCGTCCAAACGTCGGGTCGGTGAAGTAGATCGAGCCGTCGCTCTTGACGACCACGTCGTTCGGACTGTTGAGCTGCTTGCCGTTGTATTGGGTAGCGAGGATGGTGATGGAGCCGTCGTGCTCGGTTCGAGTCACTCGGCTGGTCGAATGCTCGCAGGTAATCAAGCGCCCTTGCAGGTCGTAGTAGTTGCCGTTCGCCATATTGCTCGGTTGGCGAAACACCTCGATTCCGCGCGCCGCAGTCCACTTGCGCATGATATTGCCAGGCATGTCGCTGAAGACCAGATAGGCCCCTGCATGGTTCCACATCGCCCCCTCGGTGAAGTCGAAGCCTGTCGCAAGCTCTTCGACGGGGGCGTCGTCTCCGACCACATCGCGGAATCGTTCGTCTCGGATCTCTACGTTCATGGGGTTTCTCCTTGGGTATGCTGCAAACCGAATCGCATCCACGCGCGGGCCGCAGCTAGATTTTGTCCGCGTGAGGCCAGACCTTGGCCGCCGCTTGGAAGAGCCTCCGAGCGCGTGTTTTGATTGCGTCCTCATCCCACACATCGGGCGCGTTGGCCAACAGAACCTTGTTGAGGAACAACGTACTATGTTCGTTGAACCCCGCTTGCTTCTCCTCCCAGGGGGCATTCGAGAGGGCCGGGTTGAGCTTCTTGTTCACGAGGGTCAGATTGCCGATCGAGTGAATCAGCGAATCTCGTCGCTGTGCCGCCTCGAACTCACTCTCCACGTCAAGGGGCGAAGGAACCTGCTGCAACCCCCAATTCTCCCGCCACTGCTGCGGCATGATGTGCTCGATTGTCAGATTGCGAGGCACGGAATCGCTTTCCGCCTTGTCCGTCCGCAGTTCTCCCTCTATCCCCTCCAGGAGGATCCGCAACCGACGTTTCGACAGCGAGTAGACGCGACGCGTCATGAACTCATCCTCCATCCGGTGGTCGTTCGGCCAGATCCCCACATTGAGATCTTGATCTCCCAGGTACTGAACGATTGTA
Organism: Dehalococcoidia bacterium; assembly: GCA_965242665.1. Taxonomy (GTDB): domain Bacteria; phylum Chloroflexota; class Dehalococcoidia; order Lucifugimonadales; family VXLM01; genus VXLM01. The sequence goes on from OZ251484.1 coordinate 356,824, forward strand.
TCACCAGCGCGTTCCGCTCCCGCCCTCCTGAGAGAATCCAGCAAGACGAAGAACAGTCGATTATAGTGCTGTGCAGTAGTACTGCGATAAACCATCCGGCGCACGAGGTAGCTGTCGAGCGCACGAAGGCTCTTATTGAACTGCGAATGAGGCACATTAGACGAGAGCAACCACAACAGAACTGGGGTCAGGACTCTCGCCTGCATCACTTTCCAGCGGTAGAGGAAGGTTGCCATATCGGGAATGGGGGCTTCTTCCAACGAACGGTAGAATTCCGCTACACGACCGATGTCCTCCGCGACGTCTTCAATGCGACTGTTCTCACTTTCGTAGTAGCTACGGAACACATCGAACACGTCATTTGCCTTGACCTCTTCGCACTTTCGCATGACCAGCCAGTAATTCAAGAAAACGTCGATACGCGGCCGGTAGATCCTACCCTGCGCAATCTCTTTTCTCCACCAATTGTCGGTGAAGCCCCACAATCGAGCTGCGTCATCGGAGTCGCTGGCAACGCCGGTCTTCCCCGCCTCGAACAAGACCATGTTCTTGACGAGGTCGGATTGGAGTAGCGGCGTCCCGCGGGCGTTGAGCGTCTCGAAGATGACGTGAGGGTCTTCCGTCGTGTCGAGGTCGATCACGACGACCTCCAAGAGATTTGTGACGGCTTGCTCCAATGCGGCCATTCGCATCCCGTTTTGCTGCCGTCGAGGGCCGAGCCATTGACCAACCCGACGCTTGAAGAATTTGTGTGCGCTGACGATGAGCGATTTCTCATACTCCGAGCTGGCCGGGTCGTTGTGCATTGCGTGTCGAAAGGCGTCTTGGTCTTGAAGCGTAGGCCAGACCTTGAATGCGTGGTCAGGATTGTTGTCACGAAAATGCTCCTCATTCAGCACGAGAACTTCGAGACGCTTCGCCGCATGAGCATATCCGCGCTCTTCGAACACCTCTTGCACGGCGTCGAGAAGCAGTTGAAGGGTGGTCAACCGTTGCTGTCCATCGACCACGACCCTCGTCATGAGCTGCCCAGCCGGAACCAGTTTCTGTTGGAGAACGACGGACCCAAGAAAATGAGATGGAGACTGACCGTGGGATGCTTCCAGATATTGCTCCGCCTTGTTCTGGACGTCTTCCCAGAGTGGAACCCACTGTTCCTTGCGGTTCCAAACATACGCTCGCTGGAACGGCAGGATTTCGTAGCGCCCAGGCTTGCCGAACAGACTTTGCAGGTTCAAGATGTCAACTTTCATTGGTCATTCCCCCTACTCGTCAGCTCCGTCAGCCGGGACGAGTCTATATGTCCACGTGTTTGAAGATTATACAGCAATTCCGTGCACTCCGTTTGGCGACGTAACGACCAGTTTCATTCGTCCATCGGGGAGGCGATCCATGAAGGATAGGTTGTCCTTGCCTGCAAGGACGGTCTGGCCGCCGTCGGGGCGAATGGCGGCCAGACGATGGGAGCAGGGATGCTTGCGCCGCCTCATCCGGCGGCGCTATTTCGAGTCGTCGTTCTTGCATTGCGGAATCGCTGGGTTTGGGACTCTAGAACGTCACTCGTCCGCACATGTGCGACAAAGCAGATTCCCGCTTTCGCGGGAATGACGACGGATGCACTCGTCCGCACATGTGCGACAGAGCAGATTCCCGCCTCCGCGGGAATGACGACGGATGCACTCGTCCGCACATGTGCGACAGAGCAGATTCCCGCCTCCGCGGGAATGACGACGGATGCACTCGTCCGCGCACGTGCGACAGAGCGGATTCCCGCCTCCGCGGGAATGACGACGAATGCACTCGTCCGCACATGTGCAGCGGAGAAGATTCCCGCCTCCGCGGGAATGACGACGAATGCACTCGTCCGCACATGTGCGACAGAGCAGATTCCCGCCTCCGCGGGAATGACGGCGGAAGCACTCGTCCGCACATGTGCAGCGGAGAAGATTCCCGCCTCCGCGGGAATGACGGGGCTTACCCCTGCGCGGCGGCCACGGCGTCGTCGAGTATTTCCTTGAGGCGGGCGGACTCCTTGCGAATGTCCCAGCCGGCCTCGATGACTTCCGGGGCGGAGACGAACTCGACGGAGATGAAGCCGTCGTAGCCGTCGTCGTGCATCTTTTGGATCATGCGGGGGAAGTCGACCCATCCTTCGTCGGGCTTTGCCTGGAAGGAGTCCGGGGCGGACTGCTTGGCCTGGAAGTGGCGGGCGTATGCGTGGAGCGGCTCGATGGCGTCGGCCTCGAGGCTGAGTTGGGTCTGGTGGGCGTAGTCGACGGTAAGCGCGAGCCCCGGCACGGCCTCGCAGAGCTTGACCGCGTTTTCCGGCTGCCATGCGACGGAGAATATGCAGGGCTCGATGTTGCAGTGGATGCCCAGTCCCTCCGCCACCTCGACCATGCGCTTGTACTCGGACACGGACGTCTCGAAGGCTTGGTCGAAGGTCTGTCCTTGGTCTTCGGCTATCATGCCCGGCAGCATCATGATGCTGTTGAAGCCGGCGGCCGCGCCGATCTTGGCGACCTTCTCGAACGTCTGTTGACTCCATTCTCGCTTCTTCGGGTCTGGGTCGTTGATGTTCACTCCGAAGTCGCAGCAGAACAGCTCCGCGATTTCGAGGCCGTGTTCTTCGGTCACGCGGCGGATGTGGTCCGCTTCTCCTTGGGTGTCGTCGAGGTCGGTGATGAACCACTGGGGAACGTAGGCGGTGAAGGTGCTCATGCCGCAGGCTCCGACATCGACCACGTCGAAGCCCATCTCTTGCATGATCTTGCATGAAGTCTCGAGGTCGATCTTTCCGAACGCAAACGTCGATCCAGCTACTCGTATCGCCATTGGGGTACCTCCGTATCAGGGTATCGTTTGTAGAACACGCCGATTGTATCCAATGTTCGCGGGAGCGTCAAACGCGGTGGAGGGGAATTCGGCTATTATGAAGGATATGAATCGCATGGGGCGGAATCGTGAGCTCTCCGAAAGGGACGGATATTTCAATCTTGCGGATGTTCAGGGATCTGGGCATTAGCGCGCCTGCGTCGCAGAAGGCCGCGCAAGATGCTTTGGCGGAGGCGGGGATCATATCTTCCCGTCCGAACCGAATCAATATCGCGGCGTCGAAGGTCGAGCGATCTCTGCAAGTTCTGCGAGCGGCCTTCTTCTGGCGCTGCGACGGCAACACCTGCGCGGCAAAGGCGGAGGCGATGGGTCGGCAGACTCTGCTCGTGGAACGAACGCACTGCATGGTCTGCGGCGGCTCGAATGACCGCCGCGCCTTGGAAGAGATGGCATCGGCGGCGGCAGCGTCCAACGTGAGCAAGATCCTCGTCGTTGGGGGCACGGATGCAAAGCGCAGAGAGATACGCGAGAAGTCTCCGGGCGGCGTGGAATGGAGGTTCGTAGACGGAAAGAAGTCGAAGGACGACCGATACTTCCGGCACGACCGGAGATGGGCAGAGGTCATCGTGATATGGGGAAGCACCGAGTTGGATCACAAGGTGTCAGAACACTTCGTCCGCAAGGGAGACGCCCGCATCGTCACGGTATCCCGTCGGGGCATCGGCGCATTGGCGGACGGGGTTGTCCGCCATCTCGCGCGGGGGTAGATCCAGTGATGCGGATCCGGCCGCTCACGCAGCCATCTGGATCATGGGGATACCGAATTCCCGCCGGCGGCACGCCTCGTTTCCGCGATCTGGCGAGCGTGATCGGAGAGGTGGCCGATGACCAGCGAACGCATGGCCTCTCGGGCAACGCCGGAGGACGCGCCGTGTCCGTAGGTAACTGGAACATCCATGTCGGAGGAGGACATGCACTGCAGGATGCGCGACGTCTTGTCGTTCGACTCCGCAAGCCGCCGCATGACCGTGTCGATGTCGTCCCCTCTGTGCGCGTCCACTGATGCGGTGCGCCGTTCGATCTCGCTGTGTGAACGTGCAAGGTCGGATTCCTGGCTGGCATTGGCGATCTTTTCCATCCACATTGGCTGCATTTCGATCACGTGCGCAGCCACTTCCGACGCCGTCCACTCGCCTGGTGCTGGCGGCGAGTGCAATTCCGTGTCGGAAGCGCCGGCGAGGGAGTCCACGACTTCTTGCTGTGCAGCGCGCAAGTCATGCGCTAAGATTTCGATAGTCATCGTTCGTGTTCCTCTCTGACGGTATCGCGTATTGGATGCGCGGGCGGGACTCCGCACTCAGACGCTCTGGGTCTCGAATCCCCACTCCACCATATCTTCCTGAAGCGCCCTGAGCTTGGGGTTCTCGTGCTGCAGGTTCTGGACGACTGGATGGAAGGAATAGGTCATCTCGTCGTAATAGCGGCGCAACAAGGCCATTTGCTCTTCCGTGCGGGGTTTTTGGAAGTAGTTGATGGCGTGCTGATGCCGTCCGTCGTGTCCGCCAAACGCGCCGTGGTAGGTGTTTTCCTTGAACGCCACTACGTCTCCCGGCGTCGTTTCCACTGCATAGGCAGGCAGGTCGTCGGGCCGGACGCCCCACACCTTCGCGTCGGGGGCGTCGATTCTGTCGCTGATGCGGTTCAATCTCTTGGAGAACTCACCCTTGTGCGACCCGGGTATGAATCGCAGCGCGCCGGTCTCCTTGGTGAGAGGCTCGAGATAGAAGGCGATCTTGACGTGGGGAAGTATCTCGGCGTCTTCTCCGCCGCCGTGCCAGGGCGTGTCGCCGACGTGCAGGTTCCCTTCGGTGACGTCGAGGAAGATGTCCTCGCCGAGCAGCCCTTCCGCGATAGCGAGTATCCTGGGGTCGACTATCAGGCTGTGCAGGAACGGACGGCGTTCGAAGAACGGTTGAACGGCCTGGCGCTTCTTACCGTCGAATCCGCCCACGCCCCACGCCTCAGACATGATCTCGTTCGACTCTCGCAGCATCGTCGCCACTTCCTCCGCCGTCAACAACTGACGGAAGACCAAGAAGCCAAACGTCTCGAAGAAGTCCTTCTGATCGTCAGTTATCTTCATCATCGGCCTCCTGTCCGCGCCGCAATCAGCTCTGCCCCGAGCATGGGGCAGGTGCGGAAGCTCATTCTATGCCAGCGACAGGCGGTCGTCAACGAGCAGTCGTGACTCCAACGACTATTCAGGACGCGCCAGCGTCGACGTTCAGCCTTCCTCGCGCTTCGACTGCCGCCAGTACATAATGGCGGACACCGGCATGATGACGAATACCGCGGCGACCAAGAACGTCCACATCACGTTGCTCGCTCCGGAGGGCCCAAACTTGCTGAGGTAGTTGTACAGATAGAGCGAGCTTGTGAACCCGATGACCATGGTGAATACGTCCATGTGCAGGTTCTGCATCCCCATGCCCATGTTGTGCATGTGCAGAGAGCGGCGGACGTTGACCGCCAAGATCAGGACGAGAGTCACGAGGACGAGCGGATCGACGACCCAGTCCCATATGGCCTGGAGGGAATCCTCCCGGAGGGACTCGTTGGCCAATACGAAGTAGTAGTTGAAGGCGAACGTCACCACGCCGCACACTCCGCAGAGCGCGGACATCAGTTTCAGTGCAGTAGCCATACCCATGCGTCTCACCTCACCGTTGGGAGTTTGCAAGGATTAGGGTTACAGATTGCGGCGCAGATGTAAAGGGGGTTCGCCGGCTGGATTCATGGGTTGGGTCGAGGCGGGGCCGGATGGCCCTGCCTCAACCGTTTGGGAGTCTAATCCTCGTACCATCCCGAGCCGAAGATCAACCCGTCGTGCTTGACGACCCAGGAATGCTTCTGCCCATTGACGCGAGTCACCGGGTTCAAGTAGGTGTAGTCCACCCAGCTGCCGTCCTCGGTAGTAGCCGCGAACTCGGAGCCGTAGTCGTACCCCGTAACGTCTACCATGGCCTCGTATCCAAGGCCTACTCGTTCCGGGCGTGCGGCGTGGGAGACGATCTTCCCTTCTTCGTCGATGATGAAGACGTACCAGGGGCCGTCTGTGCTTTCTGGGGTGTTGTAGTACTCGATCGTAGCGTCTCGACCGTCCGCGTCGTAGCGTTGAATTGCCTGATGCACGAAGAGTTGCGTGTATGTTGGAGGGTCAGCCTCTATGTCGACGTTCCGCTCGTACCATCCGGAGCCGAAGATGAGTCCGTCGCGCCGCACGACCCAGCTGTGCTTGCGCTCGTACTTGTTGTCGTCCGCAGGGTTGATGTACACGTAATCGACCCAGCGCCCATCTTCATCCGCGGCCAGCATGTCCACGCCGAAGTCGTACCCCGTGATGTCCGTCCCCAGCGGGCCCTTTACGTCCTGGCCTATGTTGGCGGGCACAGTGGGATGGACGATGACCTTGTCGTTCTCATCGAAGACGAAGACGTACCAATCGCCGTCGACGCTCTCTGTAGTGCTGTAGTAGTCGATCACGGCTTGGCGGCCGGCAGTGTCGTAGAGTTGAACGGCCCTTTCGACGAATACCTTGGTGTATGCGCTGGGTTCACTTGTCTTCGATGGGCCGGACTCGTACCAACCGGAGCCGAAGATGAGCCCGTCGTACCGCACGACCCAGGCGTGCTTCGAACTCACTTCACCCGACGGGTTTGGGAACCGGTAATCGACCCATCGCCCCCCTTCGGCGGCAGCCGCAGAGATGACGAGTCCGTGGGGGTAGCCGTTCGAGTCTCTGGACTCCTTGATATCCGTCCCCCGAGTCTCGGCGAGGAGGGGGTACGAGATGAAGAAGTCGTCTTCGTCGAGGATGTACATGTACCAGTCGCCGTCCACGCTCTCCTGCGTGTTGTAGTATGCGATTGTGGCGTCCCGCCCAAGTACGTCGTAGAGATGGATGGCGCTGTCCACGAAAGCTTTGGTATAGGCGGCGGGGGCTTCCGTCTGGGAGGGGCCGTCCTCGTACCAGCCAGAGCCGAAGATGAGGCCGTCGTACCGCATGACCCAGGCATGCTTCGATCGTACGGCGCCGGACGGGTCTTGGAATTTGTAGTTGACCCAACTGCCATCTTCGTTGGCGGCTGTCGAGATCATGATCCCATGCGGGTAGCCATTGGATCCCTTTGACTCCTTGAGATCGGTTCCTCGAAGCGAGGCGACGATTGGATGGGAGAGGAAGATGTCGTCTTCGTCGACGATGAACACGTACCAGTCGCCATCCACGCTTTCCGATGTGTTGTAGTATGCGACCGTCGCTTCGCGGCCATCGCGGTCGTAGCGTTTTATGGCGTCATCCACGTAGGCCTTGGTAAATGCGGCGGGGTTGTCTTTGGTAGCGGCCTCGACATCCCGCTCGTACCATCCGGAGCCGAAGATGAGCCCGTCGCGCCGCACGACCCAGCTGTGCTTGCGCTCGTACTTGTCGTCGTTCGCAGGGTTGATGTACACGTAATCGACCCAGCGCCCATCTTCATCCGCGGCCAGCATGTCCACGCCGAAGTCGTACCCCGTGATGTCCGTCCCCAGCGGGCCCTTTATGTCCTGGCCTATGTTGGCGGGCACAGTGGGGTGGACGATGATCTCGTCGTTCTCGTCGATGATGAATACGTACCAATCGCCGTCGACGCTCTCTGGAGTGCTGTAGTAGTCGAGCGCGACTTGGCGGCCGGCGGTCTCGTAGAGGTGTACTGCGCGCTCCACGAACAACTCGGTGTACTCACCGGGTTCGCTCGTCTTGGAAGGACCGTCTTCATACCAGCCGGAGCCGAAGAGCAGTCCGTCGTGCTTGACGACCCAGGAGTGCTTGGATTGCACGGTGTTCTTGTTCGGGTTTGGGTAGACATAGTCGACCCACCTGCCCTTTTCGGTGGCGGAGTTGACTATCGCAAGACCGAGCGGGTAGCCGTCGGGCCCTGTCTCGTCCTTGATGTCGGTACCAACGAGAGTGGGGATGGCTGCGTGGGATACTACGACATCATTCTCGTCGATGATGAATACGTACCAATCGCCGTTCATGCTCTCCGGAGTGTTGTAGTAGGCGACGGCGGCCTCGCGCCCATCGGAGCGATACCGGTTTATTGCTTCTTCCACGAACGTCTGGGTGTAGGCGGCAGGGCCGGATGCAGACGAACCAACGGCGAGGGTGAGCCGCTCGAGCTGATTCCGCACCAATGCAAGTTCGCCGCGTACTTCGCTCACTTGGCCGCGAGCGAGATTCAAGTCATCGCGCACTCCGCTCATCTGGCTGCGCACGAGGGTCAACTCGTCCTGGATATCGTTCAACTGATCGTTCACACCAGGAGTTTGGGCCCGAACTTCGGACCTACTGCTCATCACTGCAACGACAAAGACCAAGCCTATGAGGACAGCCAGGCTTGCAATGCCGCCTCCCATCCATTTCTTCATCATTAGCGACTTCTCCTTCCTTTGCAGGGCTGATTTCGACTTCCCGGTTTCCGCCGGTGAGCGCTCCGCTCCTCCACTACTTCACAATATAAGGCATACCAAGGAGCAACCGCAACGTTTTCGGACAGATGGTTTTGTTCTATCGGCGTAGGCTGCGCGCAGTAGACATGCCGTTCACCGCGTACTAATGCTCCGAGAGCGGCGAGGCTGATTCCCCAGGGCGGAACTCGCTCCTCCAGGTCTTGCCCTCTTCCCCATCGAACTGGCCGGTCGATATGTGCTGAATATCGTAATCCGGAAGGTCTCGTACCGCAATACACCTCCCGTCGTCCACGGTGCCGTATAAAGAGAAGCCAAAGTCGAGGTTGTCGAACCCGTATTCCTTGCGGGCGTCCGGGAGATCCTCTGCGTCCGTTGGGGTTACGTGCAGGAAGAAGCGTGCATCGACATCATCGGCAGCGCACGGCTCCTTGACGTAGATCATGCTTCCCTCCCGAACGTAGACGTCGAAGACGGACTGCGCGGCCGGTGCGCTGTTCGCAGCCATAGCGTACTCATACGCAGAGAGCAGCGCGCCGGACTCTCCAAGGCGGATCTCACCCTCCCAGAGACGGCGCTCCGCTCCGCTAAACTGGCCGGTCGATATGTGCGCAATGTCGTACTCCGGAAGATCCCGTACTCCAATGCACTTCCCGTCGATCGCCATGCCGTGCAAGAAGAACTCGAAGTCGAGGTTGTCGAACCCGTACTGTCTGCGGTCGTCTGGCAAGTCCTCGACGCTTGTCGGGGTTACGTGCAGGAAGAATTCCGCGGCGGGGTCATCGAGCGAGCATGGCTCCTTGACGTAGATCAGGGTCCTATCCCTTATGTAGATGTCGAAGACAAACCGCGCGTTCGGCTCGTTGTTCGCAGCATACTGGTACGCCGAAAGCAAGGCGCGGCGCTCCTCCTGAAACTGGTCTCGCGAAAATGGATCCTTCCAGAGGTAGAGACGGTACGACCCCTCGCTGCCGACTATCTGAATGTCTTCGCCCTCTGTAGAGAGCGTTTCGATCATAGGCGGCGGCTGGGGACTCTGTCTAACTATAAACCACATCCTCTCCGCCTCCGGCAATTTCCGGAAGAGATAATCGATGCATACTTCAATAGGGTCTCTCGTCCAGTCCCTAGTGCTGAAAGTCCAGTAACAGTAATTTTCCCTCCATCCTTTGTGATAGAACTCAACCGTGGGAACGGCTGGCCTGGCTACATATGCTACGTCCCCTTCACGTTCGTGCCCTTCCAACGTCAGGACAAGAGACTCGATGCCGGCCTTTGCCCAAATGTAGCGGTATATGCCGCTGCCCCTGACGGCGGCTGTTCCGCTGAGTACGATGACGCCCGCAATCAGTGCCATCTCAAGATGTACGAGCCGCGCGCGCCGTGTGAGCGTGGACAGGTCGACGGCGATGGAATGGAGCGCGTGTCCAAACGCCAGCAAGATAATCGGGGCAAGGTACATGCATTGCCGCAGGCCGCCGTATGGGTATGCGAGTATCAGGGCGGCGCACGCAGCGACCGCAAGAGAAAGCAGGAACAGGATCGTAATCGCATCCAAGCGAGCCTTCCAGAATGACCATATCAGGAATACTCCGATCCCTCCAATCCCCAGGATGGTAAGTACGTCCGTCGTCAAGTGGAAGCGAATTACCGCTTCCGTCCGAGACAGTACGAACCATATCATCGCCGGTACATCGCTGTATTCGCCCGAGTAGTAACCCGGCGCAAACCCTCTCATATGGCCAGGGCCGGTGAATATGCCTAGGTCCCAATGATGGCGGAACGTCGTCGCGTAGCTTATGGCGCATCCCGCCGCAAACGAGACCGCCGGACTGGCCAAGTATATGAGTCTGCTCCAAACCCGCCTCTCGCGGAAATGCAATCCATGCCGCAGCGAATCTCGACGGCCCCAGAGCGTCTTCCCTTCGATGACCGCGATCGTCCCCAATACGGCTATGCCAAAGAGAACGAGACCGTATTGTAGCAGGGGCGCGGCGAACAACGATCCGCAGAGGAGAACGTATGCACCTCTCCCCTGTTTGCGCTGTTTGCGATTCGCTTGGATGTACGACAGCAGACCAACGATCATCAACGCTGCCAAGAACGCGTCGATGGAGTATTCCCGCGCGTCCCGGGAGTGCCAGATCGCTTCGAAGGATCCCGTAGAGAGTAAGGCAGCGACGAACGCCGCCCACCGACTCACGCCGACGCGGGGCAATAGGAAGAGGAAGACGGCGATGGTGAGCACGCCCGCAATGGCCGGCACGATGCGAATGCTGAGAGGGGAACTCTCCACTTTCTGCACCGCATACAAGACCAGCGGATAGAGTATCGGAGAGGAGTTGTGGTCACGCGTGTTGTCGAGGACTTCCTCCAGCGTGCCTACCCGAGAGTTATTGGCCGCTCTGGGTTCGTCGCCCCATATGCCTTTCCCCGGCAGGTCGTAGAAGCGCAGCGCCGCCGCAACGAGGAGGAGACATACGGCGGCAGCGTAGTAGAGGCGGGTCTTGCTGCGGTTGGACATTGGGGAGGAGCGCGATTGATTGGTCGATATGCGCTCGTCATCGTACTCCGAAAGAGCGCGGAGCGCAACACGCCTCCCAATAGGATTCGTTACAGGGGGTGTTGATACCGAGCAGCGATTCGGAGTATGGTGTTCGGCGGACGCGGTTGTTAGAATCGTCACCACAGGTCAATAACGTATCGAATCCAACCGAGGAGCATCCATGCGAATCGTCGAACTCCGAAGCGACACGAAGACCTTGCCCACGCCCGCCATGCGCGAAGCGATGGCCGCCTCCCGCTATGGGGATGATATGGAAGGGGACGACCCGACGGTCAACAGGCTGGAGGCCATGGCCGCGGATATGCTCGGAAAAGAGGCCGGGCTTCTGCTGAGCAGCGGCACGATGGGAAATTTGGTTCCGATATTGGCCCTCTGCCAGCGAGGGGACGATATCATCATCGGTGACAAGTCGCACATCTACCGCGCCGAGGCAGGCGGGGCGTCGGCCTTGGGGGGGGTTGCGTACAACCCCATCCCGAACCAACCGGACGGTACGCTGGATCCGGCCGAGGTCGAAGCGAACATACACCCGGCCGACCAGCACTATTCGCGGACCCGGCTCGTTGCGTTGGAAAACACTCACAACGCCTGCAACGGACGCGCGCTCACGCCGGACGATATCAAGCCAGTCGCAGGAGTGGCTCATGCACACGGCATACCGCTCCATATAGACGGGGCGCGGCTGTTCAACGCCGCGGTGGCGCTGGAAACGCCACCGGCCGAACTCGTGAAGGACGCAGACACGGCGACCTTCTGCCTCTCCAAGGGTCTGGGTTGTCCTGTAGGCTCACTACTAGTGGGCGATCACGAGACGATCGACAAAGCGCGGAAGGTGCGCAAGATGCTGGGAGGAGCCATGCGGCAGGCGGGCGTCATCGCGGCCCCTGGCATCGTCGCACTCGAGACGATGATCGACCGATTGGCGGACGACCACGCCAACGCGGGGCGGCTCGCGCAGGGCCTTTCACGAATACAAGGATTCGATATCGACCCCAAGGACGTCCACACGAACCTCGTGTTCGTCAGCATCACTCCGGAGATGCCCGCGGGTATCGCAGGCAAGCTGAACGAACGAGGAATCAAAGTCGGCGACCGAGGCAACGGCACATGGAGGCTAGTTACCCACAACGACGTGTCGTCGGAGGATATCGACTACGCCCTGGACGTGATCGAGACGACGATCGAAGAGTCCACAACCTAGAGGGTTTGGCTGCCGCGCGATTTCAATCCCTTCCTTCGTCCGCACGGCGGTTTGGACGCTCTCCCCACCACTTCATCAACCGCTCGCGGACCTGCACCTCGTATCCTTGGTTGGTGGGGTAATAGTAGCGGTGCCCCTTGACGCTATCGGGCAGGTTCTCCATCGGGGCGAAGTTCTCGTCGTAGTCGTGCGAGTACTTGTATCCTTCTCCATATCCGATCTCCTTCATCAGCCCTGTGACGGCGTTGCGGAGATGAAGGGGAACGGGATCGTTCCTGGACTCCCGAGCGTCTTCCATCGCGCGGCCGAGCGCTTTGTATGAGGCGTTGCTCTTGGGCGCCGTCGCCAGGTAGACTGTTGCCTCCGCAAGGGGTATTTGCCCTTCCGGCATTCCCACGAAGTGGACGGCCTGTTGGGCAGCGACCGCGACCCACAAGGCGCGCGGGTCCGCCATCCCGACGTCCTCCGCGGCGAGGATGACGAGGCGGCGAGCGACGAACAACGGATCCTCTCCAGCATCGATCATACGGGCGAGATAGTAGAGAGCGGCATCGGGGTCGGAACCTCGCAACGACTTGATGAACGCCGAAATGGTGTCGTAATGTCGATCGGACGCTTTATCGTAGACTGGAGAGCGCCGCTGCGCAGAGTCCTCGACAGTCCGGGCGGTTATCTTGCGGATGCCGTGCTCGTCGGGCAGAGTCGCCTGCGCCGCCAGTTCCAACGTGTTCAACGCGATGCGCGCATCCCCATTCGAGAACAGGACGATGGCCTGCATCGCTTCCTCATCGAGTTCGGGACGGAGTCCGGCGATGCCAAATCGATCGTCGCTCATCGCTCGAAACACTATCTGCTCGATTTGACTTTCGGTGAGCATCCGCAGCACGAAGACTCGTGACCGAGATAGGAGAGGAGAAATGACCTCGAACGATGGGTTCTCCGTCGTCGCTCCGATCAAGACCACGACGCCATCCTCTACGTGCGGCAAGATTACGTCCTGCTGCGCCTTGTTGAAGCGGTGTATCTCGTCGATGAACAGAATCGTGCGGCGCTGCTCCGTCCCGAGTCGATCCTTCGCTTCGCGCGTGATGCGGCGAAGATCGGCTACCCCGGATCCGACTGCGCTGACCAAGTGAACGCGGCTCTTGGTGACCCTTGCAATGAGATGGGCGAGCGTTGTCTTCCCTGTACCGGGCGGACCCCACAAGATCATAGAGGGAACGCGGTCGGCCTCTATGCTTCGCCGGAGGACGGTGCCTGGGCCGACGATATGCTCTTGTCCAACGAATTCGTCGAACGAACGCGGGCGCATTCTAGCGGCCAAGGGGGCATGCCGGTCGATCTGCCGGCTGGCGCTGTCATCGAACAACGTCATGCGCTGTCGGTCTCCACGAGGAAGTCCCGCAAGGCGCTGGCCGTGGCGTCTGGCCGCTCGATCCACGTCTCGTGCCCAGCGCGCGCAATCGTCACGTGGCGGCTGTTGGGGAGCAGGCAGGCGAGCTGCGCACGCGCCCATCTCGGACGCGGATCTCCTTCACCATCCAGGATGAGGGTGGGCGCATCGACTCGACGGACCTGATCGTGCAGCTCGCCTGCGGCCTCTATGCGCTTGCACTCGGCGTTGAGAATTGCGTTCTGTTTGTAGTTGATGGGAAATCGGTCAAATCGAGCGGTGTCGCCGAACCGCGCGGCATCATAATAATTCGTCGATTCGATCAGCGCAGACCGCTCCTCCTCGATGCGAGCAAGATCCTCCCCTGTTGCAGCTGGCCGACGGCTGTCGAGCACACGGAGTCGCTCACGAGAGTTTGGAGACAATTTTGCCTCGCGATTTCTGCGGTAGTCCCGATGCCAGGCAGGGTCGATCCCAGTGCCCGAGAAGTACACCAAGCGACTGACCCGTTCCGGATGCTTCACAGCGTAGAGAAGGGCGAGGTACGCGCCCCATGAGTGACCGATGACCGTCCATGACTCGTAGCCCCAGTGGACTCGGAGCGCGTCGAGGTCGGCTATGAAGGATGCAACGTCGTACGGATCCTTGTCTTGGGACCGTCCGCATCCGCGTTGGTCGTAGCGGTGCACGGCAGCGAGGTCATGGATCATGGCCGCGACGGGCTCCATGTAGTCGTAGACGCCCGGCCCGCCGTGGCAGAGTACGGCCGGCGGCCCGACGCCCTGGGTGGCCGTCCACAGGGAAACATCATTCGCGGTTACATGCTGCTCGGAAATGTGCATTTCTGCTTCTCCTGCGTCATCGCCAACGCATGGCGAACGCCTCGAATCAGGGAGTCATCCAAACGGGGATGCACGGTGCGCGGATCCAACAGCACCTGCTCTGCCTCGATACGCCCGACAATCGGCGTGGAAGCGCGCCGCAGCCTACTGGATAGGGACGAGGCGCCGCCGGTCATGCCGCTTGCGTCGATCGACAAGAGGAACGTCGGCAGCGTTTCACCGGGCAGACTTCCACCTCCGACAGTCGATTGGCCGCGGACGACGGAGGTTGGGCCGGATACCGCCGACTGCCACTTTCTCGCGCGCGCTGCCATGTCCTCTTCCGGCGCAGCTATCATAGCCCAGACAGGAACCTTGCTGGGAGCCTCTCCCCTGACGTAGTGGAGCAGGGTTGCGGCAAGTGCTGCCATACTCCCCTTGTCGATTCGAACGGCGCGAGCGAGCGGATGCGCCGCCACATCCTGAACGAGACGCTTCTTTCCAACGATGATGCCCGCCTGCGGCCCTCCCAACAGCTTATCTCCCGAGAAGAAGGCAAGAGACGTCCCCGCGCTTATGCTCTCTTGGGGCATCGGTTCGTGTTTCAAACCAAACCGCGTCGTCTCTAGGAAGCAGCCGCTGCCAAGGTCGTGGAGAACGGGAATACCATGGCGCGCGCCGATCTCGACCAGGTCTCGAAGCGGCGGCGTATGGGTGAAGCCCACGACGCGAAAGTTGCTGGCGTGAACGGACAGAATCGCGCCAGTGTTCTCGGTGACAGCTGCTTGGTAGTCCCTGGCGTAGGTCTTGTTGGTCGTTCCTACCTCCACGAGCTCCGCGCCGCTTTGACGCAGCACGTCGGGGATACGGAATCCGCCGCCAATCTCTACCGCTTCACCCCGCGAGACGATGACTTCCTTGCCCCGAGCAATTGCCGCCAGCCCCAAGAGCACCGCAGCTGCGTTATTGTTCACGACCAAGGCAGACTCTGCGCCGGTCAGCTGGCAAAGCAGGTTGGACAAATGTGTCTGGCGCGATCCACGCCGCCCCGTTTCGAGATCGAACTCCAGATCGCCATAGCCCTCGGATGCAGCGCGCATGGCCTCGATAGATTCCCCGCTTAGGGGGGCTCGACCGAGGTTCGTATGGAGAATCACGCCAGACGCGTTGATGACCGGCGACGGCCACGACCTCCACAGGGAGTCCGCCCGCCGCTCGACCGAGTCTATCAGTTCGTCCAAGCTCGGAGCCTCGGCGCCTGCGCGAATCGTCTCTCTTGCGCGGTCGATCTCCGAGCGCGCCAGTGCGAGAACAGCGTCATACGCATACTCGTCGATGAGCCGCCGCAAGCGTTCATCCGTCACCACCTCGTTGACGCTGGGAATATCCCGGAATCGGGTCGTCATCGTATCCCCTCCTTGGGTTCTCAATTATACTGGACGGCGCTCGGCAACGTTTCGCGTATTGTAGCAAGGTAACGTATAATGACAGAGCCTCCGCGGGAGTTGGCGGCAAACCATACATGAACCCTCACAAGATCGTCTCTGGCATCTCTTCCGGCCGTGCATACATGGCTGCAGTCATCATGGTTGGTCACATGATGAAGCATCTATATGGCTCGGGTTTTCAGAAGTTGATCCTTCCTGAGATCAGAAGCGAACTCAGTCTGAGTTTCTCTCGGTTTGGGCAGCTTCAGTCTGTTCAAGCTCTGGCTTGGTGGTTGGGGACTATGGCGGGCGGCTATCTTGGAGACCGATTCACTGGCATGACCGCGGTGTTCCTGGGGTTCACTCTCGTGTTCATCGGCGTTTCGCATTTCGTCATTGGATTCATTCCGAGCTTTTGGATCCTGCTGCCCGCGATGCTGCTGATTGGAGGCGCGCCTGCCCTGTTTCACCCATTCGCAATCGGCGAACTGTCTCGCAGGTTCGCGGATCGGCGTGGGTTCGCAATATCCTTACACGGCATCGGGGGCATGAGTGGAGAGGTACTCGGTCCGACCGTGGTCGCCTTTGTGTTGGCCTTCCTCATGTGGAGGGATGTGCTGAAGATCAGCCTCTTCCCTGCAATCACCGCAGCATTTGCCATCTGGCTAGTGCTTCGGACACTTCCACGCATGGAATCGCAGGTAACCTCGCGGAAGGAGTATCTCGTCTCAATGGGCGTGCTATTGAGCAATCCGATGCTCATGGTTCTGGTGTTATCCACGGCCATTCGCGGAATTGGAGAGAGCGCAGTAGAGAGCTTCCTCCCAGTGTATCTGAAGGATACCCTTGGATTCACGAACCGCGACATGGGGTTGGTTTTCTCCGGCGCGCAGGTAGTTGGATTGATCGCGCAACCGGTGATGGGGTTCGTCTCCGACCGCTTTGGGAGGAAGGTCGTTCTCTTGCCCTCGACGATCATAATCGGAGTCTTGTCATTGCTGCTCAGTGTAGCCGACCCTGTCGTTCAAGTAATGCTCATCATACTCGCCAAGGGGGCTTTCAGATTCTCTCTGCACCATGTCTTCATCGCGGCGGCGATCGATGCTTCCAAGGGCGAGGCGCAATCGACGGTCACCTCGTTCATGTACGGCGCGGGATTGCTGGGGATACTCTCTCCGACTGTAGCAGGGATGATATCCGACAGGTACGGCATCCACAGCGCTTTCGTGTTCGGAGGCGTCCTAACGCTCCTGGCCGCATTGGCGCTGCTCTACTATCGGCCTACGCGCCCGGACGCATGATCGAGGGCAGAAGGTTAGGGGCCAATCAACACAGGGGCGCGCTGTTGAGCCGTCGTGACCTCTGGTCCTCCGGGCGCAATGAAGACGTCTATCTCCGAGCGAACGCCGAACCGACCCGGCAAGTAGACACCGGGCTCAACTGACGTTGCGATCCCCGGCATCAGCCGCCGCGTGTCGTGTGTTTCCCAACTATCTAGGTTGACCGCGTTGCCGTGGACTTCCCGGCCGATGCTGTGTCCCAACCGATGGTTGAAGTGTTCCGCGTAGCCCGCCTCTGCAATATAATCCCGTGCGATCTTGTCAAGCTCCCACCCCTGCGGATACGTTCGTCCGCTGGACGCCGCAATCGCAGCCACGGCGGTATCGCGGGCGCCAACGACCACATCGAACACGCGCTGATATTCGGACGGCACCGACTCTCCTACGTACCCGGTCCAGGTGATGTCCGCAAACATGCTGTCTGCACCCGACACCTTCGCCCACAGGTCGATCAACACCCAGTCGCCGCGGCGTATGACGAAGGAATTGGCTGGAGTCGGTTCGAAGTGCGGGTCTGCGCTATGTTCGTTGGCCGCAACGACGGGCCCGTCCTCGGTTTCCAGGCCCTCCTCTAGGAATCTGGCGCGAATGAAATCTGCCGCTTGGCGCTCCGTTGGTTCATGTTCCAGCCGCTCTCCGATGAACTCGAACGCTTCTCGAACAATGGCGTCCAGCTTCATGGCAGCGACTCGGTGCGACTGCAATTCATCGTCAGTCCATCGCTGCGTGGCATACTGGACGGTATCTGCTGACGACACGACATCGACGCCGAGTCCTCGAACCATCTCTAGCGTTCCCGCGTCGACCTTCGACACGCGAGGCAAAACGCCGTCTGGAGAGTACTCCATGGCAACTGTCCGCGAGCCGCGCAACAGATTGGCGAGGCAATTCACCATCTGCGGACGGCTCACCCACACTTTGGTCTCGACGCGCACCTCCTGGAATCGACCAAGGTCGACGTATGACGCCAGCAAAGTCGGCGCTCCGTCGACCGGCACCCACAACCAGCATGGACGAGTAACATTCGGTATCCGGCCGAGCGTGTCGGAGAAGATTGGATTCATGCCGCGGTAGTCGTACAGAAGCCAACCGTCGACGTTTTCGGACCGCAGGTGCTCACGGGCGTCGTGGAATATCGTTTCGATGGTTCGTGCGCTTTGCAATGGTGTCACAGCCTATTACGAAACCGAGGATGGGGCCCCGAACTCGGCAGGATTCCGAACCTCCCGCCAAGGCAGCCGAACAGATCCGACGAACAAGGATTGCATATCATCCCAACTCCATTGGGGTTGCTGAAAGGGGGCCGCAGAAGCCAACTGATTATATATCCTAAAACCATCCGGGAGTTGATACAATGCGTCCATAATACTGCAACCGGATCGAGAGAGATGACGATCCCCATCATCAAGCGCGCCGAATCGTTCTCCGGACGACGCGCAGTCGTGTCGGCAGAGGGTGCATTCACGTATGCAGACCTGCTGTCCGCGTCCGAGTGTGCAGCATCTGCGCTGCTGAACGGCGCGGACGATCTAAGCGGCGCGCGGGTCGTGTTTCTGGCGCCTGGAGGGTTCCATCATCTGGCCGTGCAGTGGGGCATCTGGCAGTCCGGCGGTATTGCGGTTCCATTGGCGCTGTCGGAAACCGAGCGCGAGATCCGCTACAAGATCGAAGACAGCGAGCCGGACGTTCTAATCGCCCCCCCCGACTACGCAGACACGCTTCGACCACTCGCTCAGGAGCGGCGCATTCGGTTCATGACGACGGAAGAGTCCATGCGCGCTGACCGCGGAGAGCGCCTGCCGGACGTTTCGTCCGACCGTCCGGCGATGATTCTCTACACCAGCGGCACGACGTCCGATCCAAAGGGCGTAGTCATTACCCACCGGAATATCGAGGCGCAGGTCATTTCCCTCGTAGAGGCGTGGGGCTGGTCATCAAGCGACTACATTCTCAACCACTTGCCGCTCCATCACGTGCATGGGATCGTAAACGCCATGTCATGCGCCCTTTGGGTTGGCGCAGTATGTGAACTCGTTCCCCGATTCGACGCCGACCGCGTGTGGTCTCGCTTCATCGAAGGCGGAGTAACGCTGTATATGGCAGTCCCAACGGTGTACAAGTCCCTCATCGCCGCGTGGGAGTCCTACCCGAGCGAGAGGCGCAACGCGGGTTCGGACGCCTGTGCAAACTTGCGCTTGATGGTATCTGGATCGGACGCTTTGCCGGTCGACACATTCGAGCGATGGGAAGACGTATCAGGCGGCCATCGACTGCTCGAACGATACGGAATGACGGAAGTCGGCATGGCGTTGTCGAACCCATTGCACGGCGACCGTCTGCCCGGCCACGTCGGCGAGCCGCTGCCAAACGTACAGGTGCGTCTGGCCGCACTCGACCTCGCGGCCTTCGAGGCGACGGGCGAACGTCGCTATGAACGCGCGGGCGTCGATCCGGACGCGCCGGGCGAGTTGCAGGTAAGAGGTCCGGGAGTCTTTCGCAACTACTGGCGCAAGCCTGAGGCCACCCGCGACGCATTCACCGAGGACGGCTGGTTCTGCACGGGTGACATCGCATCGGCGAACCGAGACGGCGTGTTCCACATCTGGGGGCGTGCATCGCAAGACTTGATCATCTCCGGAGGGGAGAATGTCTCCGCCCTCGAGGTTCAGAGGGAGCTGTCGATGCACCCGGAGATAGGCGAATGCGCCGTAGTAGGCGTAAAGGACGCCTTTTGGGGCAGTGCAGTCTCTGCGGCCATCGTCCCGCAAAGAGGAAGCAGATTGGACAAGGACGCACTCCGTCAGTGGGCAAAGGGGCGACTCGCTCCATACAAAGTGCCGCAGCGAGTGGTCGTCGTAAGCGAGTTGCCTCGGAACGCCATGGGCAAGGTCGTCAAGCCTGAGATTCGCGCCTTATTCGAGAACCAGAAAAACGAACGATGAGATCGGCGTTGCAATCACTCAATTCAAGCGCGTCGAAGAGCATTCATCCAAAGGGAGCCCTTATGAACACCACCGAAATCGACGAGGTCGAGATCGATCTTCGGCTGTCCATGCTGAAGCATTGGTACGGAGGCCGGTTGACAGATGAACAGTGGGAGGGAGTGCGAGAGGGGATCCGTGAGGAACTCATCGAGGTGTCGAAAGCCATTCGGGCGGTCGAACTGGGATACACCGATGAACCTCTCCCGCTCTTCGCGCCGTACCGCGGCGAGGACTGACCGATGAATCCGTCCGATGTCGTCTTCAAGCCGATACGCCGTTTAGCGCAAATGGTGCGCACGCGGCAGGTTTCACCCATCGAACTCGCGGAAACGTTCCTCGAACGGTTGGAGACGATCGGCCCGCGGTACAACGCGCTCGTTACGCTAACGCCCGATCTCGCGATGGAGCAGGCTCGACGGGCCGAACGCGAGGCGGCATCCGGACGCTACAGAGGCCCCCTACACGGAATACCATACGGCCTCAAGGATCTATTCGCTACTGCGGGTATCCCTACTTCTTGGGGGGCCGCGCCGTTCAAGCGCCAAGTGTTCTCCTATGACTCCACGGTGGCGCGAAAGCTCGACGCGGCAGGAGCGGTGCTTGTCGGCAAGTTGGCATTGGTCGAACTCGCCGGCGGTATTCGCTACAAGCAGCCGAACGCAACCTTCACCGGACCTGGCATCAATCCATGGGGTGAAAAGACTTGGGCAGGAGGCTCATCGAGCGGTTCCGCATCCGCGGTCAGCGCCGGACTCGTCCCCTTCGCCATTGGGAGCGAGACGTGGGGATCGATCATACTGCCGTCAGCCAACTGCGGAATCGCCGGACTTCGACCAACATATGGTCGAGTAAGCCGGTTCGGGGGAATGCCGCTCTCATGGACTCTGGACAAGCCCGGTCCGATGTGCCTTACTGCGGACGACTGCGGACTCGTAGTGGAGTCGATATCCGGCCATGACCCCAACGACCTCTCGACGACCAAACGCCCCTTCTCATACCAACCGATGGACCGCGGGCGCCGATTCCATCTCGCGGTTCCAAAGGATGCGGTGGATGACGTCGACAGTTCGGTTCGAGAAAACTTCTACTTGGCCCTTGCCGATCTGGAGAAGGTCGCAATCATAGAGGAAGTAAACCTACCCGACTACCCCTATGGAGCGGTTACGACCGCTATCTTCATGGGAGAATCTGCTACCATATTCTCCGAATTCATGGAGGAGGGACGGGCGGCAGAACTGACCGCGCCGGAAGACCGGTACGGCATCTACGCCCGAAGCGCTGCGTTGGCATCCGACTACCTTCGCGCCATGCGGATAAGGAAGATGATAGCTCGCGACATCGACAGGATGCTCGCGGGATACGATGCCTTGGTAACCCCGTCTCGCCCGACGGCCGCGACGCCACTCGACCTCGATCGAGTAAAGAGCTTCAAGGAGCGTTCTCGAGACACGGTGGGAGCCATGGGAAACTGCATTGGATTGCCTGCCGTGACAGTACCATCAGGCTTCTCATCTGACGGCCTACCGACCGGCATCCAGTTCACTGGGCGAGCATACGATGAGAACGCCATCTTGGCCGCCGCAGCCGCGTATCAGTCTATGACGGAGTGGCACGAGCGCCATCCGTTTGAAACGATTCCAAAACCATAGGACACGTCATGCCTCCACTCGTCAATCCTGAATACATCCTCGACCTCTCCACTCCTTCTGCGCCCCGCCTATCGCGTGACGGTTCGATCCTGGTTTTCATCAAGACTACGATAAACCGTGAGACGATGGAGAGGGAGTCGCGGATCATGGTCTCACGATGGCCCTTCGACGAGCTATCGCCGCTCACAGACGGCCCGTCTGACTCTGCGCCGGCAATCAGCGGCGCGCAGGCCGCATTCCTCCGTCCAAACGACCGAGGAGAAAAGCAGGTGTGGACAGTGCCGCTGACGGGCGGTGAACCGCGACAAATAGGGAACTTTGCGGCCGGAGTCGAGGATCTGGCATGGTCGCCCACCGGTACGCATCTCGCGGTCGTCTCCACCGTCTACCCCGACGACATTCGCGCAGACGATGAATCCGACTTCCCCCGTGCCCGCGTCGTCCGGCGCATCAGGTACCGCCACGACTCACGAGGATATACAGGCGATTCCTTCCGACACATCTTCATCTTGGACGCGGAGTCCGGACACGCGCGGCAGTTGACCAATGGAGAGGGCGACAACTGGGCTCCTACTTGGTCGCCGTCCGGCGAGTCGATAGCGTTCATCTCGGACGACATCGAGGGGAGGGACTTCACGACGCATACGCAGGTGAGGGTTGCTGCATTGAACCGGTCGGAAGCCGTGTCCTGGTCCGAGGGTCTCCCATACGCCTGGGCAGTTGCTTGGTCGCCGGAAGGCCAATCCCTCGCAGCTATCGGATGCCGCGACCCTGAGATGTGGGACCCTCGCTCTGCGTGGCTCTACGTCCTCAATGCGGGAGAACGCCCGATTCAGATCACGGACGGGCAGTATACTCCAGTTCCAGAGTGTGGACTGGCCTGGACTCGGGAACGTGGAATCGTATTTGCGGGGGCGCGCCGCGGGGAGTATTACGTGTGCGCGATCCAGCCGGACGGCAGTGGCTTCACCCAGGTTACGAGCGGCCGCGTGCAGTACGACGCCCTTGCGTTGGACGAGCGCGCGGTTCGAGCGGTCGCGCAAGTAGAGTCGCCGCAGCACCCGGCGGAGCTGGCGCATGTCGACCTAGATACCGGCGCCCAAGAAGCGATCACGTCATTTTCTTCCGCATACCTCGCCTCTCACCCGCCTGCGCGGATGGAAAAGTTCACGGTCGCCCGCGGCGGCGTCGAGATCGAGTCGAGGTTGTGGTTCCCTCATGACTTCGTCGAATCGAAGCAATATCCGATGGTATTGGACATCCACGGCGGGCCAAATGGGCGGTTCTCGGATCGGTTCGATCCGGTACACCAGATTCTCACGGCCAACGGATACATCGTACTGGCAGTCAACTCGCGTGGATCCTCATCGTACGGCGCAGAGTTTACCAAGTCGGTGCTCGGAGATTGGGGCGGTGAAGACTATTTGGACATCCTTGCGTCGGTCGACCACGCAGCGGCTCGGCCGTATGTGGACGAAGACCGCATGGCCGTACACGGATTCAGCTACGGCGGCTTCATGAGCGGCTGGATCGTCGGCCACGATCACCGATTCAAGGCGGCGGTCGTCGGCGCAATGTGTTCAAATCTGCAAAGCATGTACGGCACATCGGACATCGGGGTCAGTTTCGGGGAAATCAACTGGGGCGGCCCACACTCTGCCGCGCGGGACAAGTATCTCCATCACTCCCCCATCACCTACGCGGCGAACGTTGAAACTCCGGTACTCCTGCTGCACGGCGAGGACGACCTCCGATGTCCGATCGAGCAGAGCGAGCAGTACTTCGTCGCGCTCAAGCGGCTGGGCAAGACAGTGGAGTTCGTGAGGTTTCCCAACTCCACTCACCGCTTCCGAGCGATCGGCCACCCGAAACTCATCATCGAGTACTACGAACGGATGCTCGATTGGCTGGAGCGGCACGTGGGGGTCGGCCCTGCGTGAACTGATCGGCTCCCGCTCCACCATCCCGCGATGTGCTCCCCATTCACATGCTCGTTGACACACCATGCCGCTCATAACCGCATCCGAGATTTCCGTCAGCTTCGCCGAGTTGGACATTTTCAAGGGCGTCTCAGTCGATGTCAACGAGAGAGCACGCGTTGGAATCGTCGGACCAAACGGACAGGGCAAGACGACCCTGATCGAAACGCTCATAGGAAGGCTGCTTCCGAACGCCGGCGCAGTGCGACGAAGGCGGGGCGTCACCATTGGATACGTTCCTCAGATCACAAAGCGCATGGAAGGCGCGACTCTCAAGGACGAGGTGATGCTGGCGTTCGAGGAGTTGAGTCGAATCGAGGAAGCACTTGCCAAGAGCGCAGAGGCCATACAGAACGCTGCTCCCCGCAATCTCAAGAACGCGGAGCGGAGATACGCGGACTTGCTCGAGGCATACGAGTCGGCAGGTGGCTATGACTACGAACACCGCATGGAGCGAGTCACTGCGGGGGTGGGGCTAACGCCGGATACCCTTGCGGCGCCGCTCGAATCGGCTAGCGGCGGACAACGCACCCGCGCATCCCTCGCGAAGGCTCTCCTAGCAGAACCGGACTTGCTCATCCTCGACGAACCCACGAATTACCTCGACTTCAGCGGGCTTGGTTGGCTGGAGGGGTTCCTGCGGCGAACCTCGCGCGCATTCGTAGTGGTCTCGCACGATCGATACTTCCTCGACCAGGTCGCAAACGAAATCTGGGAAGTCAATCACGGACGAGTCGCCACGTTCAAAGGCAATTACAGCAAGTACCGTCACTTGAAGGCCGATAGGGAGCGGCGACAGCAGACGGAGTATGTTCGACAGCAGCGGTTCATCCGAAAGCAAGAGGATTTCATCGAGCGGTACCGGGCGGGACAGCGCTCTCGTGAGGCGCTGGGGCGCGAAAAGAGACTCAATCGGATGGAGCGCATCGAAGCCGTTCCAAAGGACAAATCAATCTCATTCAGCGCCGAAAGCGCCGGCCGCACAGGCCGGATCGTTCTCGCCACGCACGGTCTGGAAGTGGGGTATTTCGACCGCGGGCGCCCCGTCAGGCTCCTAGCAGTGGATGACACGGTTCTCGAACGCCAGACCAGAACTGCCGTCGTTGGGCCCAACGGCGCGGGGAAGACGACGTTCATCCACACCATACTTGGCATGACGCCCCCGGTTGCAGGCAAAGCGTCCCTTGGGCACAACGTCAAGGTCGGCTTTCAGCGACAGGGCGCTCTCGACCTGCCAGGCCACCGTTCCGCGCTCGATGCGGTGATGGACGGCAACCATATCGACACGGAAGACGCTCGCACGTACCTCGGTAGGTTCCTCTTCAAGGGCGACGACGTATTCAAGCGGGTCTCCGTATTGAGCGGCGGAGAGCGCACTCGGTTGGCGCTGGCAAGACTGCTGCTCGAAGAGCCAAACGTCCTGATACTCGACGAGCCTACGACGCACCTCGACATCTCCAGCAGAGAGGCTCTCGAACAAGTATTGTCGGAATACGACGGAGCGCTGCTGTTCGTCTCTCATGACCGCGCGCTCATTTCGAGGCTGGCTACTCAGTTGCTGATCGTCGAGGATGGACGGATGCGCTTGTTCGACGGCGCATTCGAGGAATGGGCAAAGACGAAAGAAGAGCCTGCGGTCGAGAATGCCGTCTTGGCCAGGAAGAAGAAGGGCGCGAAAGGATCGCAGTCAAGGAAAACTCCAAAGCATGCGCCGCCCGCGCCGGTGTTGGAGTATGAGAGAATCATCACGGATCTGGAGGGAAGGCTTGCCGAAATCGAGTCGAGCCTCGAACGCGCCGCACAGCGCCAGGATCTGGACGAGGTATCCAAGCTTGGGACAGAGTATAATAGAATCCAAACCGATTTGCAGGATGCGTGGGAGCGGTGGAGCGACTAGAGCGAACCGCACCCGCCCAGTCCCTGCCTGAATCCGTCCGGTGAGGCGCCCGTCATGCCGTATAGCTCATGGTTTCAGTGCATCAATGCCCAATGCTCCGAGCGGATGGAGTTGACCGAGGTGGTGTACACCTGCGAGCGGTGCGGCGGTCTCCTCATGGTTGCGCACGATATGGACGCCCTCAAGAACCGCAGCGGTGCAGCATGGATGAAGCTCTTCGACGACCGATACATGACCACTCAGTTTCCCTACGGCAGCGGCGTTTGGGGAAAGAAGGAATGGATATACCCCCAAATCGACGACGCAAGCATCGTCTCGACGTACGAGGGAGGCTCGAATCTCTTCAGGGCATTCAGATTCGGACAATTGATCGGCGTGGAAGACTTGTGGATCAAGCAGTCTGGGAACAGCCATACCGGATCGTTCAAAGACCTCGGGATGACAGTGCTCGTCTCGGCTGTCAAGCGGATGATCCATCAAGGAGCCGACGTGCAGGCGGTTATTTGCGCGTCGACCGGAGACACCTCGGCCGCGGTGGCGGCGTACTGCGCTGCAGCGGACATCCCGTCAGTAGTGCTGCTCCCCAAGGACAAGGTGACGACGTCCCAGCTCGTGCAGCCGCTCGCCAACAATGCGCTTACCCTCGCGCTGGACACGGACTTCGACGGGTGCATGTCGATCGTTCGCCGATTGAGCGAGGACAAGCGCTTCTACCTGGCGAATTCGATCAACCCGCTCCGCATAGAAGGGCAAAAGACCATTAGCGTCGAGATCGTTCAGCAGGACGATTGGCAAGTACCTGACTGGGTAATCGTTCCGAGCGGCAATCTTGGCAACATCACCGCCATTGGCATCGGATTTCAGATGATGGAGGAGCTTGGACTCATCAACAAGCGGCCGCGGCTGGTAGCGGCTCAAGCCGCGGCCGCGGCGCCTCTCTACAATAGCTACAAGAACGGCTTCAAGTCGTTCGAGCCAATCCACGCAGAGAGCACCCAAGCAACCGCGATCCAGATTGGAAATCCAGTCAGCGCGCCGCGCGCCATTCCCATACTAGAAGCGTTCGACGGCATCGTCGAGCAGGCGACGGAGGACGAGTTGGCCGATGCCGCCGCAATGGCAGACTGCACCGGGCTCTTTGCCTGCCCACAAACAGGAGTGGCGCTTGCGGCGCTCATCAAACTTGCGAAGAGAAAAGTCATCTCGCCAAACGACCGGGTGGTGGTCATCTCGACTGCCAACGGCCTGAAGTTCCTCGAGTTCAAGGTTGGGTATCACAGAGCGGCGCTCCCTGAGATCGTATCCGCGCGCGCGAACAAGCCAGTCGAGATCCCCGGCGACTATCAGTCGGTCGTGAAGGCCATTACCCGCAGGAGCTCATAAGGGCCCCAAGGGAATCTGCTTGCGGTACGGCGGCAACGGCGAACGAGAGGGCAGCCGTGCGCCTACCCCGATCACCCGCTGGGCACTAAGTACTTTCGGGGAATCTCTGCGCCAACCGTGTACTGCAAACGGCCCAAGCGCACCATCTGATATACGTTGACGCGGAAATCCGGGTTGATGGATGCGTGCATGTAGGCGTCGCGCTCGGTGACTCCGTACTCGGTGACCATCCAGTCCATGAGGTTTTCGATGGCGCTCTTGACGGCGTCTTCGAGAGGACGGTAGGAGTAGAGAGAAACGATCGACTCCTGCTTCTCGAGTCGGACGAAGGGTATCTTCTTGTCTGGGATGACTCTGCAAGAGAGGGTTAGCTCGCCGCGCGTCTCATCCGCAGTGCCGTAGAACTCTGTGTCGCCCTGACTGGCGTGGACGTCCCCGACGTAGAGCAAGCCTCCCTCGTGGTAGACATTCAGATATACGCGGGTCCCCTCTTTGATGTCTCGCACGTCGAGGTTGCCGCCCCAGGGGCCTTGTCCGACTGCGCTGGTTTCGACCTCTCGGTCGGGAGCGACACCGATCGTCCCAATCATCGGCGCGAGATCCCAAGTGACCTTGTCGTTGAAAACTCCCTTGCCGTCGCGCGTCGTGCCGCTCGGACCCGGAAGATGTTCGATGATATGGACGAAGGGCTCCTGAAAGGCCTTCCAGCGCCAAGAGTCCGCAAGCGGGCCTTGTCCGGGGCGGATGTTGGTGAATCCCTGGTGGTCGACGACGATGCGTTCGACGGTCACCTCTAGCAGGTCGCCGCGGTGAGCGCCCTCCACGAAGACAGGGCCGCCAATGGGATTCCCTTTCGGCGGATCGAATGCCCTCGTTGGGAGATCCATGATGTGCGGGGCCGCGTCTGCGGAACGAATGAGGCCAGAGCCGGCGTCTTCGGTTTCCACTACGAAGCGCTCCCCTTGTGCGACGTACAAGAGGGGGGCGTCGCGATGATCGAACTCGTACTTCATTGCCTGGGAGCGGAGTATTCGTTGCATTTGCATATCAGAGAGTCCCGAAGCAAGAAGGTCTGGGAGTCAGCAGTGCGCTGCTATCAGGGAAATTGAAGTACACGTCCATCCAAAGATTCACGACGCGAACCGCCTCCGAATCTTCAGATACCCAACGACGGACGCGACGAGAAGCACGACCAGCAGGAGCAGCCAAACGGTCGCGCTCACACCGCCGACACCAGCCGCGGACGGCGGCACGGGTGTCGGAGTAGCTGTAGGCTCTGGGGTGATTGGATCGTCGCTGACTGCACGAGCGACGAGGCCAGAACCATCAGGAGTGGGTGTGGAAGTGGGCGTAGCCGTGTACGTGGGCGTAGCTGTGCGGGTCGGGACGGCTGTCGGCGTGTACGTCGGAACGGGTGTAACCGTGTGCGTGGGCGTAGCCGTGCGGGTCGGGACGGCTGTTGGCGTGTACGTCGGAACGGGCGTAGCCGTATGCGTGGGCGTAGCCGTCGGCGTCGGGGTTGGCGTATCGACGGGCACACGGGCTGGGATGGCCGCCGGCTCGCGAGCTGGAATAGAACTCGGCAGCCGGTCCGTAGATGGCGTGGGCGTAGCAGTAGGTGTCGCCGTTGGCACGGGCGCCGCAGGCGCAGCTGTCGCCGTCGGCACAGGCAGCGCCGTAGGTATCGCCGTTGGAGTCGGCGACGGGGTTGGTGTAACCGTAGCCGTGGGTATCGCCGTTGGCGTCGGCGGCGGGGTTGGGGTAGCCGTAGCCGTGGGTACCGCCGTTGGCGTAGCCGTCGGCAGGAAGATCGAACTCCGGTCGCCGAAGAGCGGCGTAGGCGTGGGGGTAGGCTCCGCCGGAGGAGGCGGGGGAGGTGGTGCGGGCGGAGAGAATATGATCGGGGGCGGAGGCAACGGAGGAGGCGGAGGAGGAGGGGACGCAACCGCAGATACCGTGATGGAGAATGTCAACTCACCCGTGTTCCCGTTCGCGTCCATCGCCGTCCAAGTGTACTGGGTCCTATCCATGCGCGCGCCAGGCGTACCGCTCACGAGGTAGGGGGGGGCATCCGCACGAGTTACGCCCGCAGGCAGTGCCGGGGCAAGCGTATACGTCAACGCGCCGTCGCCGCCGCTCGCCAACGGCAACGTAAACTGCGCTATTTGCTGTCGTTGCGTCCAGCTCTTGTCACCAATCGTCTGCGATCCAAAAGTGACCACTCCTTCAACACTGATGTCGAAAGTGAGATATGCTGAGTTGCCGCCAGCGTCCTGAACCGTCCATCTGTACTCGGTCTGCGCCATGGCTATGCTGGGAGTGCCGCTCACCTCGCGCGTCGTGGGATTCCGCGTTACGCCACTGGGCAGCGCAGGACTCAACGTGTATGTCAGTACACCACTCCCACCCCTCGCCTCAGGCAAGATGAACGACGTTATCTGCTCACGCTGCGTCCAACTCTTATCTTCTATCGTCTGAGAGCCGAAGTTCGGCAGCGAATTGCCTGGATCGGATACCACAACCGGCGCCACTTCTATGTTGAAGGTAAGCTCCGCTTCGTCACCGTCCGCGTCCGTCGCAGTCCACGTATACCCCGTTCGAGGGAACCACCCAGTAGGAGCACCGGATACCACCCGCGTCGTCTCATCACGACTTACTCCGCTCGGCAACGCAGGACTCAACGCATACGTCAACGTACCGTCCCCGCCACTAGCCAACGGCAGCGTGAACGACGTTATCGACTGCCCTCCCATCCAATCCTTGTCCCCGATCGTCTGCAACCCAAATGTCGGCACCCCATCCACAACGATATCGAACGTCAACGATACTTTGTCGCCGTCCGCATCCTCCGCGCTCCACGTGTACTCCGTACTCGACATCCCCGCGCCAGGCGTGCCGCTCACCACTCGCGTCGTAGCATCACGACTTACTCCACTCGGCAACGCAGGACTCAACGTGTACGTCAACGAACCGTCCCCGCCACTCGCAACAGGCAGCGTGAACGACGATATCGACTCCCCCTGCGTCCAACTCTTGTCCCCTATCGTCTGTGTTCCAAACGTCGGAACCCCGTCTACAGAAATGTGGAACATCAACGACGTGCTACTTCCTTGGGCGTCTGTGGCAGTCCATGCGTACTCCGTCCGAGACAAGGCCACTCCAGGCGTTCCGCTAACTCTGAGCTGGGAATCCGCCGTCGTTGCCAGATGTACGCCGACAGGCAGAGCCGGGCTTAGCGTGTACACAGGCGTGCCGCTGCCGCCACTTGCCTGTGGAAGCACTAGCGGATCTATGCTCTGGTTCTGCGTCCAGGACTGGTCATCAATCGACCCGGAGAACGATATCGGTGGGTCGACAATTGGGTTTGGCCCCTCTCTCCCTTCCCCAGGAGGCTGAACAGGAGGTATCACTACCAATGCTGTCACGCCTATGTAGAACTCTATCTTGGCCGTGTCGCCGTCGGCATCGGTGACCATCCACGTGTACTTCGCCCGCGCCTTGTACGCAGTCGGCGTACCGCTCACGCGGTAGGGGGCTGTGGCTGCACGGACAACGCCATCGGGCAGCGCGGGCGACAGCTCATAGTTCAGATCGCCGTCACCATCGCTCGCGGTCGGGAGAATGAACGAGGTTATCTGCCTGTCCTTGGTAAAGTACTTGTTGTCGACCGTCTGCGACCCAAACGTCGGCACCCCATCCACTACGATGTCGAACGTCAACTCCGCAGCATCACCATCCGCATCCGTCGCAGTCCACGTGTACTCCGTGCTCGACATACCACCGCCTGGCGTACCGCTCACTATCCTCGTCGTCGCATGACGACTTACCCCGGTCGGCAGCCCAGGACTCAACGTGTACGTCAAACTACCGTCCCCGCCCGTCGCAACAGGCAGCGTGAACGACGATATCGACTCTCCCTGCGTCCAACTCCGGTCACCTATCGTCTGCGATCCAAACGTCGGCACAGCATCGATCTCGATGTCGAACTTCAACGATACCTTGTCGCCGTCCTCGTCCGTCGCAGTCCACGTATACTCCGTGCTCGACATCCCCGCACCAGGAGTACCGCTCACTACTCGCGTCGTAGCATGACGACTTACTCCGCCCGGCAACGCAGGAGACAGTGAGTACGACAACACACCGTCCCCGCCGGTCGCAGCAGGCAACGTGAACGACGATATCGACTCCCCCTGCGTCCAACTCTTGTCCCCTATCAAATGCGATCCAAACGTCGGCACCCCGTCCACTACGATGTCGAACGTCAACGATACTTCGTCGCCGTCAGCGTCCGTCGCAGTCCACGTGTACTCCGTACTCGCCATACCCCCGCCAGGCGTACCGCTCACCACTCGCGTCGTAGCATGACGACTTACTCCACCCGGCAGCGCAGGACTCAACGTGTACGTCAACGAACCATCTCCACCCGTCGCAGCAGGCAGCGTGAACACCGTTATCGACTGCCCCTGCGTCCAACTCCGGTCATCTATCGTCTGCACCCCAAACGTCGGCACGGCATCGACCTCGATGTCGAACTTCAACGATACCTTGTCCCCGTCTGAATCCGTCGCAGTCCACGTATACTCCGTACTCGACTTACCCGCATCAGGAGTACCGCTCACCACCCGCGTCGTAGCATGACGACTCACTCCGCCCGGCAATGCAGGACTCAACGTGTACGTCAAGCTCCCATCTCCACCCGTCGCAGCAGGCAGCGTGAACACCGTTATCGACTGCCCCTGCGTCCAACTCCGGTCATCTATCGTCTGCACCCCAAACGTCGGCACGGCATCGACCTCGATGTCGAACTTCAACGACACCTTGTCCCCGTCCGCGTCCGTCGCAGTCCACGTGTACTCCCTACTCGACATACCCCCACCAGGCGTGCCGCTCACCACCCGCGTCGTAGCATGACGACTCACTCCGCCCGGCAACGCAGGACTCAACGTGTAACTCAACACGCCGTCCCCTCCGGTCGCAGCAGGCAACGTGAACGACGATATCGACTGCCCCTGCGTCCAACTCTTGTCCCCTATCGAATGCGAACCAAACGTCGGCACTGCATCCACAACGATATCGAACGTCAACGATACCTCGTCTCCGTCCGCGTCCGTCGCAGTCCACGTGTACTCGGTGTTCGCCATACCCCCACCAGGCGTACCGCTCACCACCCTCGTCGTAGCATGACGACTCACTCCACTCGGCAATGCAGGACTCAACGTGTAACTCAACACGCCGTCCCCACCAGTCGCAGCAGGCAGCGTAAACGACGTTATCAACTGCCCCTCCGTCCAACTCTTGTCACCTATCGTCTGCGACCCAAACGTCGGCACCCCATCCACTACGATGTCGAACGTCAACTCCGCAGCATCACCATCCGCATCCGTCGCAGTCCACGTGTACTCCGTGCTCGACATACCACCGCCTGGCGTACCGCTCACTATCCTCGTCGTCGCATGACGACTTACCCCGGTCGGCAGCCCAGGACTCAACGTGTACGTCAAACTACCGTCCCCGCCCGTCGCAACAGGCAGCGTGAACGACGATATCGACTCTCCCTGCGTCCAACTCCGGTCACCTATCGTCTGCGATCCAACGTCGGCACAGCATCGATCTCGATGTCGAACTTCAACGATACCTTGTCGCCGTCCTCGTCCGTCGCAGTCCACGTATACTCCGTGCTCGACATCCCCGCACCAGGAGTACCGCTCACTACTCGCGTCGTAGCATGACGACTTACTCCGCCCGGCAACGCAGGAGACAGTGAGTACGACAACACACCGTCCCCGCCGGTCGCAGCAGGCAACGTGAACGACGATATCGACTCCCCCTGCGTCCAACTCTTGTCCCCTATCAAATGCGATCCAAACGTCGGCACCCCGTCCACTACGATGTCGAACGTCAACGATACTTCGTCGCCGTCAGCGTCCGTCGCAGTCCACGTGTACTCCGTACTCGCCATACCCCCGCCAGGCGTACCGCTCACCACTCGCGTCGTAGCATGACGACTTACTCCACCCGGCAGCGCAGGACTCAACGTGTACGTCAACGAACCATCTCCACCCGTCGCAGCAGGCAGCGTGAACACCGTTATCGACTGCCCCTGCGTCCAACTCCGGTCATCTATCGTCTGCACCCCAAACGTCGGCACGGCATCGACCTCGATGTCGAACTTCAACGATACCTTGTCCCCGTCTGAATCCGTCGCAGTCCACGTATACTCCGTACTCGACTTACCCGCATCAGGAGTACCGCTCACCACCCGCGTCGTAGCATGACGACTCACTCCGCCCGGCAATGCAGGACTCAACGTGTACGTCAAGCTCCCATCTCCACCCGTCGCAGCAGGCAGCGTGAACACCGTTATCGACTGCCCCTGCGTCCAACTCCGGTCATCTATCGTCTGCACCCCAAACGTCGGCACGGCATCGACCTCGATGTCGAACTTCAACGACACCTTGTCCCCGTCCGCGTCCGTCGCAGTCCACGTGTACTCCCTACTCGACATACCCCCACCAGGCGTGCCGCTCACCACCCGCGTCGTAGCATGACGACTCACTCCGCCCGGCAACGCAGGACTCAACGTGTAACTCAACACGCCGTCCCCTCCGGTCGCAGCAGGCAACGTGAACGACGATATCGACTGCCCCTGCGTCCAACTCTTGTCCCCTATCGAATGCGAACCAAACGTCGGCACTGCATCCACAACGATATCGAACGTCAACGATACCTCGTCTCCGTCCGCGTCCGTCGCAGTCCACGTGTACTCGGTGTTCGCCATACCCCCACCAGGCGTACCGCTCACCACCCTCGTCGTAGCATGACGACTCACTCCACTCGGCAATGCAGGACTCAACGTGTAACTCAACACGCCGTCCCCACCAGTCGCAGCAGGCAGCGTAAACGACGTTATCAACTGCCCCTCCGTCCAACTCTTGTCACCTATCGTCTGCGACCCAAACGTCGGCACCCCATCCACTACGATGTCGAACGTCAACTCCGCAGCATCACCATCCGCATCCGTCGCAGTCCACGTGTACTCCGTGCTCGACATACCACCGCCTGGCGTACCGCTCACTATCCTCGTCGTCGCATGACGACTTACCCCGGTCGGCAGCCCAGGACTCAACGTGTACGTCAAACTACCGTCCCCGCCCGTCGCAACAGGCAGCGTGAACGACGATATCGACTCTCCCTGCGTCCAACTCCGGTCACCTATCGTCTGCGATCCAAACGTCGGCACAGCATCGATCTCGATGTCGAACTTCAACGATACCTTGTCGCCGTCCTCGTCCGTCGCAGTCCACGTATACTCCGTGCTCGACATCCCCGCACCAGGAGTACCGCTCACTACTCGCGTCGTAGCATGACGACTTACTCCGCCCGGCAACGCAGGAGACAGTGAGTACGACAACACACCGTCCCCGCCGGTCGCAGCAGGCAACGTGAACGACGATATCGACTCCCCCTGCGTCCAACTCTTGTCCCCTATCAAATGCGATCCAAACGTCGGCACCCCGTCCACTACGATGTCGAACGTCAACGATACTTCGTCGCCGTCAGCGTCCGTCGCAGTCCACGTGTACTCCGTACTCGCCATACCCCCGCCAGGCGTACCGCTCACCACTCGCGTCGTAGCATGACGACTTACTCCACCCGGCAGCGCAGGACTCAACGTGTACGTCAACGAACCATCTCCACCCGTCGCAGCAGGCAGCGTGAACACCGTTATCGACTGCCCCTGCGTCCAACTCCGGTCATCTATCGTCTGCACCCCAAACGTCGGCACGGCATCGACCTCGATGTCGAACTTCAACGATACCTTGTCCCCGTCTGAATCCGTCGCAGTCCACGTATACTCCGTACTCGACTTACCCGCATCAGGAGTACCGCTCACCACCCGCGTCGTAGCATGACGACTCACTCCGCCCGGCAATGCAGGACTCAACGTGTACGTCAAGCTCCCATCTCCACCCGTCGCAGCAGGCAGCGTGAACACCGTTATCGACTGCCCCTGCGTCCAACTCCGGTCATCTATCGTCTGCACCCCAAACGTCGGCACGGCATCGACCTCGATGTCGAACTTCAACGACACCTTGTCCCCGTCCGCGTCCGTCGCAGTCCACGTGTACTCAGTACTCGCCATACCCCCGCCAGGAGTACCGCTCACCAGCCGCGTCGTAAGATCACGCACCACACCGCTGGGCATCGCAGGACTCAACGTGTAACTCAACACGCCGTCCCCGCCCGTCGCAGCAGGCAGCGTGAACACCGTTATCGACTGCCCCTGCGTCCAACTCCGGTCACCTATCGAATGCGATCCAAATGTCGGCACTGCATCCACTACGATGTCGAACGTCAACTCCACTGCATCTCCGTCCGCGTCCGTCGCTGTCCACATGTACTCCGTACTCGACATACCCCCGCCAGGAGTACCGCTCACTACTCGCGTCGTCGCATGACGACTCACTCCGCCCGGCAACGCAGGAGACAGGGAATAAGACAAAACGCCGTCCCCACCAGTCGCAGCAGGCAGCGTGAACGACGATATCGACTCCCCTTGCTTCCAACTCTGATCATCTATCGTCTGCGATCCAAACGTCGGCACTGCATCGACCTCGATGTCGAACGTCAACTCCACAGCATCTCCGTCCGCGTCCGTCGCAGTCCACGTGTACTCCGTCCTCGACTTACCCGCATCAGGCGTACCGCTCACTACCCGCGTCGTAGCATGACGACTCACTCCGCCCGGCAACGCAGGACTCAACGTGTAACTCAACACGCCGTCCCCACCCGTCGCAGCAGGCAGCGTGAACGACGATATCGTCTGCCCCTGCGTCCAACTCTTGTCCCCTATCGAATGCGATCCAAACGTCGGCACTGCATCCACTACGATGTCGAACGTCAACTCCACTTCGTCGCCGTCAGCATCCGTCGCAGTCCACGTGTACTCCGTCCTCGACTTACCCGCATCAGGCGTGCCGCTCACCACTCGCGTCGTAGCATGACGACTTACTCCACCCGGCAACGCAGGACTCAACGCATAACTCAACACGCCGTCCCCACCCGTCGCAGCAGGCAGCGTGAACGACGATATCGACTCGCCCTGCGTCCAACTCCGGTCATCTATCGTCTGCGAACCGAAGGTCGGCACTGCATCGATCTCGATGTCGAACTTCAACGATACCTCGTCGCCGTCAGCATCCGTCGCAGTCCACGTGTACTCAGTACTCGCCATACCCCCGCCAGGAGTACCGCTCACTACCCGCGTCGTTGCATGACGACTCACTCCGCCCGGCAACGCAGGAGACAGGGAGTACGACAAAGCTCCGTCCCCACCGGTCGCAGCAGGCAACGTGAACACCGTTATCGACTGCCCCTGCGTCCAACTCCGGTCATCTATCGTCTGCGATCCAAACGTCGGCACCCCGTCCACTACGATGTCGAACTTCAATTCCACTGCATCACCGTCCGCATCCTCCGCCTTCCACGTGTACTCCGTACTCGACATACCCGCATCAGGCGTGCCGCTCACTACCCGCGTCGTTGCATGACGACTTACTCCACTCGGCAGCGCAGGAGACAGGGAGTAAGACAACGCGCCGTCCCCGCCCGTCGCAGCAGGCAGCGTGAACGACGTTATCGACTCCCCTTGCTTCCAACTCTGATCATCTATCGTCTGCGAACCGAAGGTCGGCACTGCATCGACCTCGATGTCGAACGTCAACTCCACAGCATCTCCGTCCGCGTCCGTCGCAGTCCACGTGTACTCCGTCCTCGACTTACCCGCATCAGGCGTACCGCTCACTACCCGCGTCGTAGCATGACGACTCACTCCGCCCGGCAACGCAGGACTCAACGTGTAACTCAACACGCCGTCCCCACCCGTCGCAGCAGGCAGCGTGAACGACGATATCGTCTGCCCCTGCGTCCAACTCTTGTCCCCTATCGAATGCGATCCAAACGTCGGCACTGCATCCACTACGATGTCGAACGTCAACTCCACTTCGTCGCCGTCAGCATCCGTCGCAGTCCACGTGTACTCCGTCCTCGACTTACCCGCATCAGGCGTGCCGCTCACCACTCGCGTCGTAGCATGACGACTTACTCCACCCGGCAACGCAGGACTCAACGCATAACTCAACACGCCGTCCCCACCCGTCGCAGCAGGCAGCGTGAACGACGATATCGTCTGCCCCTGCGTCCAACTCTTGTCCCCTATCGAATGCGATCCAAACGTCGGCACTGCATCCACTACGATGTCGAACGTCAACTCCACTTCGTCGCCGTCAGCATCCGTCGCAGTCCACGTGTACTCCGTCCTCGACTTACCCGCATCAGGCGTGCCGCTCACCACCCGCGTCGTCGCATGACGACTTACCCCGCTCGGCAACCCAGGACCCAACGTGTACGTCAAACTCCCGTCCCCACCAGTCGCAGCAGGCAGCGTGAACGACGTTATCAACTGCCCCTGCGTCCAACTCTTGTCACCTATCGTCTGCGATCCAAACGTCGGCACTGCATCGACCTCGATGTCGAACGTCAACGATACCTTGTCACCGTCCGAATCCGTGGCGCTCCACGTATACTCCGTCCTCGACTTACCCTCGCCAGGCGTGCCGCTCACCACCCGCGTCGTAAGGTCACGCACTACACCACCCGGCAACGCAGGACTCAACGTGTACGTCAAGCTCCCATCACCACCGGTCGCAGCAGGCAGCGTGAACGACGATATCGACTCGCCCTGCGTCCAACTCCGGTCATCTATCGTCTGCGAACCGAAGGTCGGCACTGCATCGATCTCGATGTCGAACTTCAACGATACCTTGTCTCCGTCCGCGTCCGTCGCAGTCCACGTGTACTCCGTACTCGACTTACCCGCATCAGGCGTACCGCTCACCACTCGCGTCGTAGCATGACGACTTACTCCGCCCGGCAGCGCAGGAGACAGGGAGTACGACAAAGCGCCGTCCCCGCCGGTCGCAGCAGGCAGCGTGAACGACGATATCGACTGCCCCTGCGTCCAACTCCGGTCATCTATCGTCTGCGAACCGAAGGTCGGCACTGCATCGACCTCGATATCGAACGTCAACGATACTTCGTCTCCGTCCGCGTCCTCCGCCTTCCACGTGTACTCCGTACTCGACATACCCGCATCAGGCGTGCCGCTCACCACTCGCGTCGTAGCATGACGACTCACTCCGCCCGGCAGCGCAGGAGACAGGGAGTACGACAAAGCGCCGTCCCCGCCCGTCGCAGCAGGCAGCGTGAACGACGATATCGACTCCCCCTGCGTCCAACTCTTGTCACCTATCGAATGCGAACCAAACGTCGGCACTGCATCCACTACGATGTCGAACGTCAACGATACCTTGTCACCGTCCGCATCCGTCGCAGTCCACGTGTACTCCGTACTCGACATACCCCCGCCAGGCGTGCCGCTCACCACTCGCGTCGTAGCATGACGACTCACTCCGCCCGGCAGCGCAGGAGACAGGGAGTAAGACAACGCACCGTCCCCGCCCGTCGCAGCTGGCAACGTGAACGACGTTATCGACTGCCCCTGCGTCCAACTCCGGTCATCTATCGTCTGCGATCCAAACGTCGGCACTGCATCGACCTCGATGTCGAACGTCAACGACACCTTGTCACCGTCCGCATCCGTGGCGCTCCACGTGTACTCGGTGTTCGACATACCCCCGCCAGGCGTTCCGCTCACCACCCGCGTCGACGAATCACGCGTCACACCGCTCGGCAGCGCAGGACTCAACGTGTAACTCAACACGCCGTCCCCGCCCGTCGCCTCAGGCAAAGTGAACGACGATATCGACTGCCCCTGCGTCCAACTCTGATCATCTATCGTCTGCGACCCAAACGTCGGCACTGCATCGACCTCGATGTCGAACGTCAACGATACCTCGTTGCCGTCACCGTCTGTCGCCTTCCATGTGTACTCCTTACTCGCCATCCCCGCATTCGGCGTGCCGCTCACTTCCCTCGACGTGAGATTTCGCGTCACACCGCCGGGCAGCGCAGGGCTTAGGGCATAGGTCAAGCTCCCGCTCCCGCCGCTCGCAGCAGGCAGCGTGAACGAATCTATCGCCTTCCCTTGCATCCAACTCTGGTCGTCTATCGACTGCGACCCGAACGTCAGCTCCGGCGCAGGCTCCTGTATGGTAACGTAGAACTCCAGCTCGTCACTATCGTTGTCCTCGTCGTATACCTCCCATACGAACCGCATGCGAGACATGGTGTAGGAAGGAGCCCCGGTCAGGCGGTTCGAGGACGTCCACGTCATGCTATTGGGCGACCCGGGGTCGAGCGTGTACGTCAGAGTCCCGTCGCCGCCGGTCGCCAGCGGGAAAGTCAACGGCGTTATATCCTTTCCCTTCGTCCATACTTGATCGGGTATCGTCTGAGTGCCGAAGCTCGGCAGGCTGTCAACCTCGATGTCGAACGTCAACGATACCTTGTCGCCGTCCGAATCCGTCGCAGTCCACGTGTACTCCGTCCTCGCCATACCGGCGCCAGGCGTCCCGCTCACCACTCGCGTCGTCGCATGACGACTTACCCCGCTCGGCAGCGCAGGACTCAACGTGTACGTCAACGAACCGTCCCCGCCGGTCGCAGTCGGCAGCGTGAACGACGTTATCGCAAGGCCGTCAGTCCAACTCTGGTTGTCTATCGTCTGGGAGCCAAAGCTTGGGACGGCATCGACCTCGATGTCGAACGTCAGGCTGGCCTTGTCGCCGTCGGCGTCCGTCGCGCTCCACGTGTACTCCGTGTTCGCCGCGGATTCCGACGGAGTCCCGCTTACCACGCGCGTCGTGAGATCCCGCGTCACCCCGGTCGGCAGCGCAGGACTCAACGTGTACGACAACGCGCCGTTTCCGCCCGTCGCCAGGGGCAGAGTAAACGACGTTATCTGATTGCCGCGAATCCAGTACTTGTGATCTATCTCGCCCGAGAACGAGGGCGAGGTGTCCGCGATTACGGTGATGGTGAACTGGAGGGACACCGTGTCGCCGTCCGTGTCGGTGGCGCTCCATGTGTAGCGCGTGCTGCTCTTGGCGTCCTGCGGCGTGCCGCTCACCACGCGCGTCGTAGCATGACGGCTTACCCCGCTGGGAAGAGCCGGACTGAGGGAGTAGGAGAGAGTCCCGTCGCCGCCCGTCGCAAGGGGCAGAGTGAACGACATTATCTGCTCGTCCTCCATCCACGACTTGTTCGAAATCATATTCGGGCCGAAGGTAGGCATCAGGTCCGGCGTGGGGGAACTGACGGTGATGTCGAACGTGAGCGACGCCGTATCGCCGTCCGTGTCCGTCGCAGTCCACGTGTACTCCGTCCGCATCATCGATCCGGTTGGCGTGCCGCTCACCACTCGCGTCGTCGCATGACGACTTACGCCCATGGGAAGGCCCGGACTGAGGGAGTAGGTGAGCGTCCCGTCGCCGCCCGTCGCCAGGGGCAGAGTGAACGACGTTATCTGCGTGTCCTCCGTCCACGTCTTGTCCGTAATGGTCTGCGAGCCAAAATCGGGAGCCGGGTTGGCCGCTACCGTGATATAGAAATCGAGGGTTGCCCTACTCCCTTGCGAGTCCCTGGCCGTCAGAGTATAGGTACTCCGTGCAGCTGCGACCCTCGGAGTGCCGGATATGGCCCGGGTAGAGTTGTTGAATGAGAGTCCGCGCGGCAGAGCCGGGCTG
Organism: Dehalococcoidia bacterium; assembly: GCA_965242665.1. Taxonomy (GTDB): domain Bacteria; phylum Chloroflexota; class Dehalococcoidia; order Lucifugimonadales; family VXLM01; genus VXLM01. Next base: position 397,513 of record OZ251484.1, read on the forward strand.
AGGGAGTACGTGAGGCTTCCCTGTCCGCCTTCGGCGGCCGGCAGGGTATCCGACACTGCCGTATCCTCCCGCCAGCTCTTGGCGCTCACGACGGTGGACCCAAAGGTCGGGATGTTCTTGATGCGGCCGTCGACACGGTGGTTTCCATCGTTGGTTACCGCCCTGGCGCCGAGCCCGAGATTGGCGTTGACCCCGCTGCGGCTGCGGATCGTCCCGCTATTCAGACCAAGCGCCCCAGCCTCGATGCTCAGGCCATCGAGGTCCCTATCCGCCGTATCGACCGTGTATTGGAATACGATGCTAAGATCGTCCTTCTGGAGTACCGAGGCCTGGACGGTCTCAGTGCCCAAGCGAAGCGCAAGCTGCGGAGAGCCAGTGACCACAATCCGCTTGTGGAAGTAGACGTATACACGTATCTGCTCGTCCGTGCCGTAGGTGTTGCCGACGACCGGGGTGGATCTGATGACGACATTCCTGACGCTTGGTGCGACGTTCTGGGCGCCGTTCACCTTGCGGAGGCTGTCGTTCGATGTAGCAGAGGAGGTGATGTCGGCGGCGAGCCCATTGCCTACGGTCGTAATCCTCCCGCCGTTCAACGACAATGCGTTGGCAGGGAGGCTTATGCCGTCCTCGTCTCGGTCGCTGGACTGCACTAGATACCTGAACGTCAGGTAAGAGCTGCCGTTGCCGCTGATGTACGTCGCGGTGCGGGTGTTGTCGCCGATGGTAATGGACAGCTGGGGACTGCCGGACACATGGACGGCCCTGTTGAACGTCACGTTTGGGTAGATGTATTCTCCAGCGTCGAAGGTGCTATCAGCGTACGGGAGGCCTCCTATTCCAAGGAAGGCGATGAATCCCGTTCCACTGATCCGTGCCGGGGACGGGGGGACCCTCAACACCGTCTGATACGGCTGGTTGCCGAGTGCGGACGGAAGCGTCAGCACCGCGGGGTTGCCCGTCGCCCGACTGCGAATGCTGCCGCCGCTGACGCTCAAGGCGTTCTGCGACACGCTGATCCCGTTGGCGTCGGAGTCGTTGGTCCCCACGGTATAGTAGAGCAACAGCTGGGTGGCACGGAGAGGGATCGTCGACGAGGAAGTGGAAACCGTTCCGCTGTCCATGGTGAGAGCGACGCTGGCTCTGCTGCCGACGCTGCGGACTACAGGCTCGCTGAACGTGACGCGGACAGTGATCGTATCACCCTCGACATACCCGCCCGGGTCCCTCCTGCCAGGCTGGTCGCAGACTCGGTGCGTGGAGCGCGGGAGGACTGGATCGTTGCAGCGCGTGATATTGCGGGGTTGGCCGACGAATTCGAAGCTCGTGACCGTCGGTTGCCGGCCGTCCACCTTGTGCGATGCCTGATTTTCGAGGGAGTGGTCTGTGACGGTCGTTTCCTCGACAGTTCTTCCTCCTCTTCTCCCGCCCGAGATTCTCCGCCTAATGGTTTCTTCGATCCGGATGTGGAGATTCGCCGCCGTGCCGCCGTCTCCAGTGCCCACGATGGCCTCGCCTCCATCCAGCGTCAGCGGAGACACCCAAGAGGGAGACACGGGAAGTCCCCGGACCTGGGTGACATGAACTTCTTTGATGCTGATGCCGTCCGCGTCGTAGTCGCCGCCCTGCACGGTGTAGCTGAATTCCAGCCAGTAGGCGTACGGCTGGGATATGTTGACGGTCGGCTGGGCCCTGATGCTCTTGGTGTAGTCGGCGTGCCGGGTATTGGCCCCGATAGTCATTGCCAGGCTCGGGGTTCCGGTCACCGTGACCGGCTTGCTGAACCTGACCCGGGCGGTGATGGTCTCGCCCAGCTTGTACGTCTCCCCGCGCGCGGGCTGCGATGTGATCCGAACTTCCTGGACGAACGCCGCGCGGTTCACTCCCCCGTCGATATTGTCCTCGGACAGCCGTACCGACGCGCTCAGAATCCCAGACTGGGCGTCCTGCCCGCCCATGTTGCGGACCTGCGCGCCCGAGGGCACGGTCAGCGCGTTCGTCGAAGTATAGAAGCCGTCGGCATCCACATCGGCCTCCTGGACGATGTAGCGGAAATAATGGTATCGAGCGTTGAGGCCCACCCTGGCGTATGTAGCCTGGCGGGTGTTGCTCCCTATGAGCATCCCGAGGGTCGGGGAACCGGTGACGCCCACGGCTTGGCTGAACTCCACCCGAACCTCGATCTCTTCACCGCGGTTGTACGTGTCCTCGCGCGCCGGAGAAGAAGTCACGTGGACGCCCGTAACCGTCGGAGCGCGGCTGATGCCTCCGTTCACCTTGTGTTCGGAAGCGTTTGCTATGGGGTAGAGGCCGAGCGAGGTAACCGCGTTGTGCCCCCGCGCGCTGCGGATGGTCGACTGCTCCCCGATGGTGAGCGCGCCGGCTTCTATGCTGATGCCGTCCGCGTCCACGTCGGAAGACTGTATCGTGTAGGAGAAGTACAGCGTGTTGGTGCCCTGCTGGGTCTGGTAGTAATCCGCCTGCCGGGTATTGCTCCCTATCTTGAGCGCAAGCTGCGGCGTACCCTCTACCAGGATATCCTCGGTAATATCCGTGGCGAACGTCACTCCGACCACCACATTCTCGCTGGCGGCGTAGGTCTCGCCCTGCTGCGGCGAGCTGATGAACGCTACTCCGGTCACCACGGGGCGCGGGCCGGTGACCCTCATGTTGAACTTCAGGGTGTCCGTATCCCCGTTGTCGAAGTCGTAGTTGCCAACTCCGCTGGCCGGCACCCCAGTGTTGTCCTCCACCGTAACGGTGTACTCTTGCAGTGGAGTCTCCTGCGAGGGAGTTCCGGATATGACGCCTGTAGCGCTGTCCATGGCCAGACCGCTGGGCAGCGTCGGGGCAATGCTCCAGGTGAGCGGCGTGTCTCCCCCTGGGGATGTGAACGTGATGGTGCTCGGCGTCCTCGCAACGGGGTTCGTGACCGTCGTCCTGTCCGCGCCGAAGTTCGGCCACAACCTCGCCTTCGTTCCGTCCAGCTTCGCGTCGGACTTGTTCATGAAGGTGAAGCCCGTCAAGTCGATCGGGGCGTCTTGTCCACCTGAGTCGCGGAGCGTGCCGCCGTTGAGCTTCAGGGCGTTTGCGGAGATGCTCACGCCGGTGGCGTCCAAGTCGCTGGACTGCACGTCATGGGTGAAGGCGATTCTGCTTCCCGACGTGTGCGAATACGACGGGAGAATATCCCGGTTGCCGGAGTCGATCTCCAACGCGAGGCGCATCCCGGTGGCCCCCGGCGCCGTCGAAGGCGTAAAGACAACCGGCTGATCGTAGTCTATGGCTATCGTGATATGCGACGCCCAAGAGTACGTGCCATCCTGATTGGGAGTCGAGATGACGCTCACCGATCTGATAGTCGGAGGCGTGGATACCTTGTGCGTGGAGAGGTTCGTTACCGCGCGGGCGCCGAGGGCGAGCAGGGCGTCCACACCGTTCGGGTCGCGCAGCGTGCCGCCGTTGAGATTCAGCGCATACGCGGTAACGTTCCCTTCCGAGTCCAAGGTGTCGACGAGGCTGATGCCGTCGGCGTCATAGTCCGACGCTTGAACGACGTATGCGAACCGAATCGTGCGATAGGGCGATGTGGGAGTAGCCCGAACCACATGGGAGAAGCTGGCGTTGCGGGTCTGGTTTCCGATGCGAAGCGCGAGCGTCGGACTCCCGGTCAAGACGACGTCTTCCGTGAACGAGACGGCGATGTCCATTCGTTCGCCGGTGGTGTACGTATCCGATTGGGTTCGCCGAGTATCGAGGAAGGTGATGGACGACACCGCAGGCGGGTTGTTCGCACCGCCGTCGACCTTGTGCGATGCGTCATTCACGATGGCGTGGGTGCCCAACCCCAAGGCCGCATCCGTGCCGGCCGGCGAATCCCCGGTCTCCGATCCGCGGCTGCGTATCGTCCCTCCATTCAAGGTCAACGCCCCGGTATCGATGCTTATGCCGTCATCGTCCTTGTCTCTCGCCTGCACCCGATAGATGAATCGGAGATAGTACGCGCTCGGTCGGAAGATGTTGGCGCCTCCATGCTGCACGTAGTCTACCAACGCCGTATCCATGCCTATGTCGAGCGCAAGCTGCGGCGTGCCGGTCACCGCCACCTGTTGGTCGAACTTCACTTCGACTACCACCTCGTTTCGAGGGTTGGCGTCATAGGTGTCCCCGACGGTGGGAGTGCTCCGGAAGAACACGTCGACTATCTTGGGCGCGTTTGCGGCGGCGACGGTGATGGTCAAGGGTACCTGCGCGCTGTCGCCGTCATTGTCCGTCACCGTCCAAGTGTATGACGACGCAGCCCCGACGGCCGAGGCGTTCGGAGTCCCAGTGATCTTGTGCGACGGAGAGGTCGTGTGCGTCAGCCCGCTGGGCAGCGCCGATGGAGACAGAGTGTATGACAGGGGGGCGTCTCCACCCGTTGGAGTCGGGAGGGCAAAGTCGACGGCCGTCCCCGCTGTGTAGTGCTGCGGCTCCAGATTGCCGAACATGGGCATGGAGTCGCGCACCGTATGCGCGGAGTCGTCCGTGAAGGCGTGCGAGCCCAGGGAAAGAACCGCGGATTCGTTGTCGAAGGCTGCGAACAGCCTCACCCCGTCCGGCAGACTCAGCGCATCCGCCCCCACGCTGATGCCATCGCCGTCGAAGTCGCCCTCCACGACCACGTACCGGTAGAACGGACGCAGCAGGTTAGGATCGGTATAATACACCGCCTGCCGGGTATTCGCGCCGATAGTCAAGGCGACTTGCGGATTCCCAAATGCAGTGGTTGCCTCGGAGAAGGACAACTGCAACAGAATGGCCTCGCCAGAGTCATAGGTGCCGTTCACGCCGGGATTGGACACTATGGATACCCCCGTCACGCGCGGAGGCGTATACACCTTGTGAGAAGAGGAGTTGCTGACGGCCAGCGTCCCCAGTCCCAGCGCGGCATTCGCGCCGCCGCCGTCACGGATCGTTCCAAGATTCAAGGACAATGCACTCGCGCCGATGCTTATGCCGTTCGCGTCCTTGTCCTGCGTGGCCACCGTATAGCCGAAGACGACGCCGTCCCCGCTCGAATCCGCGGACCGGTAGGACGCAAAGCGGTCGAGGGTCCCAACGGTCAACGTCAGACGCGGCGTCCCCGTGACCGTAGCCGGCTTGGAGAAGGTGACCTTGGCCTTGATGACCTCTCCGACGTCGTAGCCGTCGCTGCTGGCAGGCGAGCTGACGATGTCCACGGCCTCCACCGCCATCGGCGTCGTCACGGACCCATTCACCTCGTGCGCCAAGTCGTTCGTAATGTCGTGCACTCCCAGGCCGAGGATGGCCGGGACGCCGTTGGTCGAGTCTGTGATTGTCGCGCCGTTCAAGGTCAGCGCCCCCGCGCCGACGCTGACGCCGTCCGTATCCCTGTCCAACGCCTGGACGGTATACTCGTACAGCAGACGTCCGCTGGAGTCCGTGCTGACGTAGCTGGCCGTGCGCGCGGTCCCTCCAATGTCTATGGACATGGTCGAGCTCGAGAGTCCGCTCGTAGTGACCGCCTTGTCGAAGCCGACTGCGACCTCTATCACCTCTCCGCTCCCATATGAGCCGTTGGCGTATGGGCGAGAAAGGATGGCCACCTCATCTACTACAGGCCCAACCGCAGTGAGCAGACTGAACGTTCCCAACGTCGCAGTGTCTCCGTCGCGGTCGACGGCGGAGAGGGTATGCGTCCCAGAATGCGCCGCGCTGGTCTGCCCGGTTATGATCGGGCTGTTCGGCCCCACGGTGAGCCCGGCAGGCAGGGCCGGCGAGACGCTGTAGGTAAACGGCGCGTCTCCGTTTACCGTAGCCAGGAGCGCCGAAGAGGCGGAATGGTTCAGGGCAATCTTCTGGTCGGGGATCGATACCCCAGAGGGCACTGATGGAGAAGTATCCGCAACCCGCATCTCCACGCTCTTGGAGTCGCCGCTCACGACGGCATAGGTCCCCAAGTTGAGCTGGGCGTTCATACCGTCGCCCGAAGTGACGATCGTGCCTCCGTCCAGAACCAGCGCGTCCGCAGGAATTGCCAACCCGTCTCCGTCCCAATCGTCAGACTGAACGACATAGCTGAAGACCAAAGCATGAGCGGGGTCACCCATCAGTATTGCGTTGAGCGAGGCAGATTCCGCGGCGTCGTAACTTGCCCTGCGCTTCTCGTCTCCGATGTGCAGGGTAAGCTGCGGCGTCCCAGTAACGACCATCTTTGGGGTATAGCCGATGACTATCTGAATGGTATCGCCGCTCCAATAGTTGCCGTCATCTTCATTCATGGGAATGTGCAGGGTGTGGATGCCCAAAGACATGACCGCCGGGCCTTTCGGCTCCCATACTTGGATGCTGAACGTGAGCGTCGCCGCGTCTCCATCGCTGTCCGTAGCTTTCCACGTGTACGTCTGCGACGCCGTGACGGCTGTGGGCGTGCCTGCTATCGTGCGGGTGGATGCAGTCCACGTCATGCCTTGCGGCATCGTCGTCGGCGTAAGGGTATACGTGAGGGATCCGTTCCCGCCCGTAGCTTCCGGCAGCACGATCGGCGTGATGACCGTGTTCGTATCGTAGAGCTTGCTCTTCACGGTCGCCGCCCCGAACGTCGGCACCGAGTTGTTCACCCGCATCTGGGCGCTCGTCGTACCGCCGTTGGCAATGGCATGAGTTCCCAGATTGAGCTTAGCGTCCATACCGTCGCTCGTGGCGCGAATCGAGCCCCCGTTCAAAACCAGCGCATCCGCGGGAACGGCCACGCCGTCACCATCGACATCGTCCGACTGCACCGTATAGTCGAAGAGCAGGATTTCCTCCGTCTCGCTGCGGAGAGCTGGGGAGGCGGAGTCGGCGGCGTCGTAAGGCGCCTTGCGCCTCTTGTCTCCAATGAGCAAGACAAGCTCCGGCGTCCCGGTGATAGTCATCTTCTGAGGATACGTGACCTTCAAAGTCAGCACGTCCCCAGTCTCATAGTTCTGATCCGCGTCCGTGGTATGTATGCTCACGCCAGTGACCGCAGGGCCTTTCGGGTCCCATACCTCGATGCTGAACGTGAGCGTCGCCGCGTCTCCATCGCTGTCCGTAGCCTTCCATGTATACGTCTGCGACGCCGTAACCGTCGTAGGCGTTCCCGCTATCGTGCGGGTGGATGCAGTCCACGTCATGCCTTGCGGCATCGTCGCCGGCGTAAGGGTATACGCGAGGGAGCCTTCGCCGCCCGTAGCTTCCGGCAGCACGATCGGCGTGATGACCGTGTTCGTATCGTACAGCCTGCTATCCACGCTCGACGCCCCGAACGTCGGCACCGAGTTGTTCACCCGCATCTGAGCGCTCGTCGATCCGCCGTTGGCAATGGCATGAGTTCCCAAGTCGAGCTTGGCGTGCATACCGTCACCCTTGGAGCGAATCGTGCCCCCGTTCAAAACCAGCGCATCCGCGGGAACGGCCACGCCGTCACGATCGACATCGTCCGACTGCACCGTATAGTCGAAGAGAATGAAGTCCATCGTCCCGCTGAGGAAAGCCGCGGAGTCATAACTTGCCTTCCGCCTCTTGTCTCCAATGTGCAAGGTAAGCTGCGGCATCCCGGTGATAGTCATCTTCTCGGGATACGTAACCTTCAAGGTCAGCACATCCCCAGTTTCGTAGTTCTGATCCGCATCCGTGGTATGTATGCTCACTCCGGTGACCGCAGAACCCTTCGGGGCCCATACCTCGATGCTGAACGTGAGCGTCGCCGCGTCTCCATCGGTATCCGTAGCCTTCCACGTGTACGTCTGCGACGCAGTAACCGTCGTAGACGTGCCCGCTATCGTGCGGGTGGAGGCAGTCCATGTCATGCCTTGCGGCATCGTCGTCGGCGTAAGGGTATACGTGACAGGGCCGTTGCCGCCCGTAGCTTCCGGCAGCACGATCGGCGTGATGACCGTGTAGGTATCGTACAGCCTGCTATCGACCGTCTGCGCGCCAAAGTCCGGCGAGGTCTCGTTGACCTTGTGGCTGGAGTCGTTGGTAATGGCATGAGTGCCGAGGCCGAGCGTCGCCGCAATTCCTCCAGTAGTGGCGGTGATCGTCCCGTTGTTCAGGGCCAACGCCCCCGCAGCGATGCTGACGCCGTCCCCATCGGAGTCCTCATCCACCACGGCATAGCGGAATCTGAGAGTGGATCCCGTGATCGATTGGTACGCGGCCTGGCGTGTATGGTCGCCGATGGTCAACGCGAGCTGCGGAGAGCCGGTGACCGTCACGGCGCGGTCGAACGTGACATCGATATCGATGTTCTCGCCGGCGGTGTAGCTAGAGTTGCTCGCCGGCGTGGATGCGATGGTCACCCCGCTCACGGTCGGATTCGGGCTGATGACCTCGAGAGTGAACTGGAGGGTGTCGGTTCCCTGTGGACTCGCCGCGTTGAGGGTGTACGTCGTCTCAGCCATGGTCGCCCCGGGAGTCCCGGAGATGGTGCGCGCGGCGGCGTCGAAAGATAGGCCGCCGGGCAGCGCAGGCGTAGAGGACAGAGAATATGGGGAGCAGACCGAACCCTCGGGGAGAGAAGGGCAACTCCTGGATGCACTGACCGCTGCCGGCAGCGTAACGCTGTGAAGAACGCCGCGCGTGAATGTGTAGGCCGGAGACTGCACCCCGTCGAAGGATGCCCCGCCGCCGTCCACCGTGTGATCGGACTGCGCGCCCATCACATGGCTGCCGAGACTGAGATCGACGTCTACCCCGCCTACCTTGATGCTCCCGCCGTTGAGGGTCAGCGCACTCGCGCCGATGCTAATTCCATCGCTATCCCTGTCCGCTCCAATGACGGTATATCGGAAGCTGACCGTGGCGCCCGACGCGGAGCGGTACGCAGCCTGCCGGATCCGAGACCCAATGCCAAGAGCAAGCTGCGGAGACCCAGTGACCGTAACCTGGCCGCTAAATGTTACGTCCACATCTATATTCGCCGATGCGCCGTATGAGTTGAAAGAGCCAACGCCCCGAGTAGGGGCAGACGTGATGGTTACGCCCGTGACCCCGGGAGATTCGTCACCGCTCCCTTCCGTCTGCGCCTGTGCGACCCCCACAACCTCGACGGTGAAAGACAACCGAACGGAGTCGCCGTCGACGTCCGTTGCAGACAGGAAGTAGTCCTCGCTGGCGGATGGCTCCGTCGGCCTGCCGATTATCGACACGGTCGTCGTGCTGAACTCCAGCCCGGAAGGCAGCGCGGGCGAAAGGTCGTAGGCAAGAGGCGGGTCGCCGCCGGATGCGCGCGGGAGCGCAGCGTCGACCGCTTCACCTACCTGGTAGCTCAGAGGAGACGCAGTCTCGCCCCCAAAGGAAGGCAGGGAATTCACCTGCGGCTCAGGAGGCGGGGGAGTAGAAGACTCGGAACCTCGTTCCGATTGACCAGACGGACCGCCGGACGACGGCTCGGAGGGCGGACGAATCGCGGCGGTGGTCTGTCCCAATCCTTGCAGGCGCAGGGATGCGTCCAAGCCGTCATCGACCGAGCGGATCGCCCCGCCGCTCAAGGATACATACTTAACAACGACGCCGTCGAGATCGGAGTCCGATTCTTGCACGGTGTAATCGAACGATGCCGCGCCGTGCGCGTCGACCGAGCGAAAGTCCGCCCAGCGCGCGCCGCCGCCCACGTCAAGCGCGAGTCGAGGCGTCCCGCTCACGGTAACGGACTCCGTGAACTCCAGCGATACGGTGATGGTTTCTCCCGCAGTGTATGCACCGTCCGCGCTCGGCGTACTCGAGACCGACAATCTCTGCACCCTCGGCGCGTCCTCATGCGCAACCGTTATCGTGAACGTCAAAGAATCCGAGTCGTCGTCTGCATCCGTCGCGGTGAAGGTATATTCTGCGCTGGGAGACTGTCCATCGGGTGTGCCGACTATCGAGACCGTCTCGGCGCTGAAGCTCAGACCAGACGGCAGGCCGCCGGAAAGCGCATAGACGACGGGAGCATCGCCGCCGGACGCGTGCGGGAGCGAGGCGTCGACCGCCTCACCGACCCGGTAGTGCTGCGGAGCGACATCCGAGCCATCGAACGACGGCGCAGAACCAGCAGCCTGCGCGGACGGCGCCAGGAGATCCGCCGTCAACGCTACCATGAAGGCAGCCGCAATGAGAACGACAACTCTTGTCAATATCGTGTCCTTCGTATCAGAATCTTGCAGAACGAGACTGCGTTAGTTGCAACGCGCGCGTGAACCGTGAACGTCGTGGATGCGAGCCGCGTGCGCGGCGATGCTACCGTTTCCAGCGGAAGTAGGGGGCCGCAGGCGCATGCCTTCGGGGGCGGTGCGAAACGGGGGGGGGGGGGGGGGGGGGGGGGGGGGGGTAGAAGTATACGGAAGGTATACGGGAAACGACGGGACGAAAGCAGAAGAGCGAGAGGAGGAACGTTCGGACGAGGACATGATGATTTGGCAACACCTGCAAACGGCATTACGGTCTCCCCGCGTCGAGGGCGAAGACGCTGCACATGAGTTTCTGTATCCCATGCTATCGACCAAACCTTACCGAAAGATTACCTCTTTCGAAATTGCCCGGAAAATGTACCTCAATCCGGCCTGCCGCGCATCCGAGTTAACACGCGGTTAACATATGATGCACCACTCGACATCCAGAATGCAAGAGTTTTTTTCGAGAAGAAAATATTCCCTATACATGCAACCCATACCCGAAATAAGGAAGATTCCGTCTGTGTGACCTATACCTGAAATAAGGATTTTCCATTTGTGCGGCGGATTGCCCCCATCGTAAACCCAACCCTCCGTCATCCCCACCATTTCCACTCACCCACTCCATCCTCGCTCCCACCCTCCGTCATTCCCACTCCGTCATCCCCCTACTCTCCCACCCACGTCATTCCACCACTCCCCCCAACACCATTCCCACTCCGTCATCCCCCTACTCTCCCACCCACGTCATTCCACCACTCCCCCCCAACACCATTCCCACTCCGTCATTCCCGCGAAGGCGGGAATCTCCTCCTGCATCGCATTTGACAAAACAGAACCCACGTACTACTCTAGACCTATGACCACTCCGCGAAACCATACCCCGAGGAGACAGACCCATGCGCGAAACATCCAAGCTGCCAACCGCGTCACTCCGCGCCCTCAGCCGGCGACCGTCATTCCACTGCCGTTCGCAAGGCGCCCCCAAGAGCCGATGCCAAATTCGCCGTCGGCAAAATTCGACAGAATGCCACACAATCCGACAGAATACCACACGATGCAACAGAAACTCGTGCACGCGCGCACGCGCGCGAGGCAACAGCGTTCCGCTGGATTCCGCTAATTCGTTTACACGCATGAGGCAAGAAGATAGAATGCCTACCAACGCGCCCAGTATGAAAACGGTCTGCGTGTCTCACGAGGCAAGATGATGCCCGATCCAGAAAATCAGTTGATACAAGTACGGCTGGAAAAACTCCAAAGCCTGCGCGCCAGCGGGATCGACCCATACCCTCACCGCGCCGACCGAACGCACACATCATCCGAGGCCGTACTCCTGCTAGAGCGATCCGAGGGGCAGAACTCCCACGATGGCGAAGCGCGGACGGAATCGGTGTCGGTCGCCGGGCGCATCATGCGTTACCGACGCATGGGACGCGCGTCGTTTGCGGACATCCAAGACGGACACGGGAGGATCCAACTACTCCTTCGCCGCAACAACCTGACGGATACCTACGAGACCCTGAAGGATATCGACATCGGGGACTGGATCGGCGCTGCCGGCCCCGTCTTCCGCACGCGCACCGGAGAGCCAACCATAGAAGTCCACCGCTGGACGATGTTGTCCAAGTCGATTCGCAGCTTACCGGAGAAGTGGCACGGGCTGACCGATGTCGAAGCGCGCTTTCGGCAACGATACCTCGACCTCATCGCCAACGAGGAAGCGCGCGGCGCGGCAGTCATGCGAAGTCGAATGATCCGCGCGGTCAGGCAGTTCATGGACGCGCGAGGCTTCATGGAAGTCGAGACCCCCATCCTGGTGCAGGTACCCGCCGGCGGCGCAGCCAGACCATTCTCCACCCGCCACAATGCGCTGCAACGCGACCTCTACCTCCGAATCGCAACCGAACTCCACCTCAAGCAACTGATAGTGGGCGGAATCGAAAAAGTGTACGAGATCGGCCGCGTCTTCCGCAATGAAGGCGTAGACGGCACCCACAACCCCGAGTTCACCACCATGGAAAGCTACGAGGCGTTCGCCGACTATACCGACGTGATGAATATGGTGGAGCGTCTCATATTCACCGCAGCCCAGGAAGCGCTCGGCTCCGCGACGGTCGAATTCGACGGTTCGACTATCGACTTCACACCGCCGTGGCCCCGCCTTGACCTGCGCCAAGAGATCATGCGGCGAAGCGGCATCGACTTCTTGGAGGCGAACGACATCGACTCCCTGAAGTCGGAGATGAAGGCCATCGGACTCGACCCCGGACGACAGATGAGCTGGGGCGGCCTGCTCGACAAACTGCTGTCCGACACGGTCGAACCTGGCCTCGTGCAACCAACATTTCTGGTAGACTACCCAGTCGAGATGTCGCCGCTCGCCAAGAGGAAGCAAGACGATCCTCGGCTCGTGGAAAGGTTCGAGGGATTCATCGGCGGCATGGAAATATGCAACGCCTTCACCGAGTTGAACGACCCGCTCGACCAACGGCGGAGAATGGAGGAGCAGGAAGAGCTGCGCAGCCAATTCGAGGCGGAGGATACCGACCGGCTCGACGAGGAGTTCTTGACGGCAGTCGAGCACGGGATGCCTCCGACTGGCGGACTCGGAATCGGAATCGATCGGCTCGCCATGGTCTTTGCAGGAAGGCGCAGCATCCGGGAAGTCGTGCTGTTCCCACAGCTCAAGAGCCGATGAGTGGACGAAGACACGCCATGATGATAGATCTTCCGGGCAAACCCCGCCTCGGATCCTGGACGATGCTGCCATGAAACCAGACGAAATCGTCGTTGCTCGACTGAACCAAGGAGCCGCAATCCTCCAATGCGTCGAGACGACGCAAACCCGCGTCACCCTCGCCCTCGGACGAAACAAGCAGGCAAAGCTGCCCACGAGCCGAGTGCTGTACACCACCGGTATCGTCCCCGACAACCACGGAGACTTCCTGAAGTTCCGCCACGAGGCCGAGCAGGCATCCAAGGAAATCGATCTCTCGGAGGTATGGGAGGTCATGGCAGAAGAGCCGATGCCGCTCTCGACCGATGAGATGGCAGACCTCTACTACGGAGACTCGGGCCCCGTGCAGAAGGCTGCGCTCACGCTGTATCTCGACCGCGGCTGCGATTACTTCGTACCGCACGAACGCGGCTATTTGCCGCAAACTCCAGAAGCGCTGCAGTCCATTCGCGACCGCAGGAGACAGGAAGCAGAGAAGGCAGAGGCGGCCGAAACACTCATGTCATCCCTGTCCGCCGGAACGCTTCCCGACCCTATGTCGAACCTGCAAGAGAACCTCTTGAACCATATCCGCGGATTCGCCGTATACGGAGACGACTACGCGCGCAACTATGCGGCGCATTCCTTGTTGGAGACAGTATCCGACGGAAGCCGCGACCTGCAGCGACTCGCGTTCGACCTTCTCGTGGGCGCCGGAGTCTTCGAGGAAGACGAACCCATCGACCTCTACCGCGCGGAGATCCCCGATCACTTTCCGATAGAAGCCGCAGATGAGGCAGAAGCCGTCCGGAAAGGACATCGAGTGGACGAGCGAAACCGAGCGGATATGACCGGACTCGAAACCTTCACGATCGACGACGCCGACACCCGCGACCGAGACGACGCACTCTCTCTGGAAATATCAGACGGGGAGTATATCCTGGGGGTGCACATAGCAGACGCCGGATCGTTCGTTCCTCCGAACGGGGCAATGAACGACGAGGCCCTCCAGCGAATGGCAACCCTCTACCTGCCGGAACGCACCATACCAATGCTCCCCCCCGCATTCACCAACGGCGTCGGAAGCCTCGATCCAGATCAGGACCGCGCCGCCGTCAGCCTATTGGTCCGCATCGACGAGTCGGGCGAAGTACGAGGCTACCACATAGCGCCGTCGATCATACGCAGCAGGTACGCCTTCTCCTATGAGGAAGCAGACGACGCCATTGCGAACGAGTCCGCCCCCTGGCACGATACGTTGGCGCGGATGAACCATTTGGCACAGGCGATCCTTGCCCGCCGTGAACGTGCGGGAGCCATCAATGTCAACCGCGATGAGATGATCGTCAAGGTCGCCTCGCCCACGGATATCGAGGTGCGAGTCGCCGCACGGAACGCGCCGTCGCGCGGCCTCGTCGCCGAGATGATGGTATTGTGCAACTCCTTGACGGCAGACTTCTGCAAGAACCACGACATCCCCTCCGCGTATCGATCGCAGCCCCCCCCTGATGTATCAGACCCGGACCTATTCGACGAAAACGGCGTTCTCCGCTGCCTGACCCCCTTACAACGATACCAACTAATGAGACGCCTCACGCCGGCCATCGTGGGACTCACGTCGACGGGGCACGCTGGACTCGGCGTCCACGCCTACGTCCAGGCTACATCCCCATTGAGGCGCTATCCAGACTTGATGATGCAGCGGCAGATTAGCCACTACCTCTCGGCGCGGCAGCCGTTTTACCCGGCGGAAGACATCGCTCTGGTCGCGCAGCGGGCGGAAGTGCAGCTGCGCGAACTGTCTCGACTCGAAGAGGGGCGCAGAAGATACTGGTTTATGAAATACCTCAAGATGACTCGACTCGACTCGCCGGACGAATCCGATCTGTTCGCCGCGCACGTCTTGGAAAATATCCCACGCCGACTCGCAGTACTCGATCTCGAAGATTACCCATTCCGCATCCGCGCGGAACTACCCAGGTCGGTCGAACCGGGCGAGACCGTGACTCTCAAGCTGACCGGCGTAAACCTCTGGCGCAAGCAAGGGTACTTCATTCATACGAAGTAGACGTCCGCAAACTGCCAGCGCAATACACGGCCCCAAGCGGCATGAGCGCATCTACTGCCGCAACAGCCGTCGAAGCGAGCCCTCGAACTCCACGCGCTGCCACTCCCTGACCTCCGGGGATTGGATCTGCGACTCCAGATCGTCTGGAAAGGACGAAATCCGTTTCAAGCTTGCCATTGGCCAAACGAGAGGGGGCGCGAGTGAAAGCAGATCCGCGCGCTCGACTCGCCACGCCTTGAGTTTCCCGAGACGCTGCGACGCCACCGTGCGCTCCGCACGGTCGAAACGGCGGGTGCGTGGGGGGCGCGGACGCTCAAGCGGGGAAGCGGCCTTGCCGCGCTCGATAGCGCCGCGAAGTCCAGCCGCCAGCCTGCCCCGCCGAAACATCCCTAGCCCTCGAACCTTCCGCAAATCAACATCCGGATCGAACGCCAAAGCCGCCAACGCAGCATCGGGAATCACCCGAAAGTGCGGACGGCCTCGATGGATCGCGTGGCGCTCCCGATACTCCAGCAGCGCCTTGAGAATGGCAAGTCCGCGCCCATCCAAATCTCGCCCTCCCTTGAACGAAAAGACGAGCATGTCCGGATCGGGCGGAACATATCGAATCTTCGATAGCCGATCACACTCCTCCTCGACCCAATGAACACGGCCCAACCCGTGCAGCCTCTCCAGCAACTCGTCTCGAAGGCCCAGAAGATGGCGCACGTCCTCGGCCGCATACGTCAACGCAACATCACTGAGCGGCCGAATCGTCCAATCCGACCGCTGCAGCTTCTTATCCTTTGGGATGGTGACGCCCATCACTCCTTGCAGCGTCGACGCCAAGCCCAGTTGCTTGATACCCGAGAACGCCGCGGCAATACTCGTGTCGAACAGGTTTCCGACGCGAAACCCCCAATCACGGTCGAGGCTCCGAATGTCGTAGTCCCCAGAGTGCAGGACGACCTCAATGGATCCGTCCTCCAGGATCTTCCCCAACAGGCTCATATCTTCGATAGCCAACGGGTCGATCAGGTAGACTCGTCCGGACGCCGAGACCTGGATGAGGCAGATGCGTTCCGGATATCGGAAGAATC
Organism: Dehalococcoidia bacterium; assembly: GCA_965242665.1. Classification (GTDB taxonomy): domain Bacteria; phylum Chloroflexota; class Dehalococcoidia; order Lucifugimonadales; family VXLM01; genus VXLM01. The sequence continues at coordinate 413,560 of OZ251484.1, forward strand.
CGTTCGACTCGATGTCGATGCCGACGATCCGATCTCTTGAGATGAGATCCATGATCCGCATGAAGCGGTCCGGCGAGTCGACCAACTCGAAATTCGTCATCGACAACCGAACGCTCCACCTCTGCGGGCGCCGCCGAGGATGATCTTCCCTGCATCCCAATCCGCTTCTGTAGTAAAGTCCATCACGCTTCGAAGTGTATCACAGCGCGACCAAAGTCATTGCCGCCTACCGAACAGCCGAATATCCCGCAAGTATCTCTATCTGCTGGGACCCTTCCAAACCGAAGCGGGACACCCGAGGCGAGGTTCCGTTTGACCTTGCGCGCCGGACGCAATCCCTGCGGATGCGCGCCAGACGCAAAAGGTTGGTCTCTCCGTCATTCCCGCGTAGGGAGACCTTTGCATAACCTGTTGTGTTGGGGTATAAACAGAGGATCTGGATCGCGCAAGTCGTGAGGAGAGTGAAATGCACCGAGAGATGGGCCAACCTTCACTAGCGGAATCATTGCTGCCGCAAACACTGGGGCAAAACGAACGACTGGAACGAATCGACACCATGATCGACTGGGAACGACTAGACCAACTAGTCAGCAGAGTCTACTCGGCACGCGAGGGAAGACCCAGCTACCCGCCGATTATGATGGTCAAGGCGCTGCTGATTCAGCAGTGGTACAACCTGTCGGATTCCCAGATGGAGGAGGCCCTGGCAGACCGCATATCCTTCCGCCGCTTCGTAGGCTTGGGACTTCAAGACGATACGCCGGACCACTCTACGCTCAGTCGTTTCCGCAGTACCTTGGAGAAGCTGGGACTGAGCGAAAGGCTGTTCGAGGAGTTGGGGAAACAGTTGGACGGTCTAGGTCTGGTCTTGAAGGAGGGAACGTTGATGGATGCTACGTTAGTGGAGGCGCAGGTGCGTCGGCCTCCGGTGTCTGCCGGTCGTGGGACGAAGAGTGCTGTGGATCCGGATGCGGATTGGACGCAGAGTCAGGGTGGGCGGCGGTCGCACTTCGGCTACAAGGTGCATCTTGGGGTGGATGCTGGCACTGGGATAGTGCGGAGGGCGGAGTTGACGCCTGCCAAGGTGTATGAGAGTGAGGTGGCTGATGGGTTAGTGAGTGGTGATGAGCGTGCGGTGTACGGTGATCGAGCGTATGAGTCCAAGGAGAGGCGTCGGTGGTTGAGGTCTCAGGGGATCAATGATCGGATCATGCATCGTTCGCACAAGCATCAGCGGGGGTTGCCGCATTGGCAGCGTCGTCGCAACGAGTTGATAGCGCCTATGCGGGCGCCGGTAGAGAATGTGTTCGGCACTCTGAAGCGCAGTTATGGGTACACGCGGGTACGGTATTGTGGATTGGGAAGGAACGCGGTGGAGATGTGGTTCAAGTTGATGGCGTACAACCTGCGTCGTGCGGTCAAGTTGTCTGGATGTTCAGTCTGAACCGTGGGTAGTACATGGACCAAGCTGCCTGGAGGAGGCGGTTGGGGGGCCGGATGCCCGGTCTGAGCTGGGTGTTGTGCTGGTGATCGACCTTGTGAGTGAAGTTCAACTCTTCTTTATTGGGGCTGGCAGTTCGTCATATGAGGCGAGAGGAATGGATTGGGGGCAGAACATCCTCAAACAACCATTCCGCCTAGTTATTCAAAGGTCTCCGAAGGCGGGAATCTCCCGAATGCCAGCATGTTCTCCGTCCCTTGTACCAGTCATTCCCGCCTATGCGGGAATCTCCCATTTCCGTTCCTCCAACATACGATAGATATATGTCATTCCCGTGTAGACGGGAATCCCCGGTCGTGACTCTGGGCTACTATGGGGGCAAGTCGTCATTCCCGCGTAGGCGGGAATCTCCCTTTGCGCGATTGGACGCACCGCTTTGGAGAGTTGCTGTCCCCCAGCCGTCATGCCGCAAAAGTAAACGAAACCCTGCTGCAGTCTCTGTGGCATTGTCTGTATTGGGAGTGTAGAATTGCGGGGCCGGAATCCATCCTCACAGGCCGTCGATCCTCCCGTGAGCATACCCTCGCACCCGGCCCCGAAGCATGACCCCATCCGAAAGACTCGAGTCCGCGCTGCGATCCCCTTGGATTCCCCCCGCCTTGCTTCTGCTGGCGCTGTCGACGGTGTTCGTGTTCGCGGGCGACCGCGGGCACTTCTACCGACCAGCAGGCAATCACAACTGGACATCCTTTCATCATCTGGTAGTAGCGGCGAATCTCTCCCCCGAATACGGCTTCCAGCGGTTCGATTATCGGGGCATGAACCTGGACGGCACCATTCATTACGTCCCATACAACCGCTTTCCGCCCACGGGCTACGCGGGTATGAAACTAGCCATGCTGCCATTCGGAGGCAGCTCGTCCGTCCAGGTCTACGCCGCCAGGGTCTTCATGCTCCTGTTCTTCACCGCCGCCGCAGTCCTGGCGTATCTCTCGCTCAGCCGCCTCGTGTCCAACCGATGGATCGCACTCACAGCGACGCTCCTCGCGTTCTCGTCATACTATCTCCTGTACTACAACGACATGACCGCCATCGACGGGATGCTCGACCTCTTTGGAGTGATGTTGACCTTCCACGGCATGGTCGTCTTCGTGCAGGAAGGCCGTTTCCGCCAGCTGGTCGTCAAGACGTGCATCGCGCTGCTGCTGGGGTGGCATGTCTTCGCCCTGCTGCTGCCGTTCGTCATCCTGGGGTTGGCGGGGGATCTGCTGCGGGCGCGCTCTGCCGCAGCAGCTCCTACTCCCCTCCCCCTGTTCGCTCAAGGAAAACGCCTCTTGGCCGCAACGCTTCGCAGCCGCTATCTGCTGCTTGGCATCGTTGCGCTGGCGCTCAGTACATCCGTGCTCGCCTTCAACTTCACCATGGAATACATCGTGCTGAACGGCGAGACGCCGCTGACGGAATTGCCGTCCTTCAAGTCCATGCTGAGAAACGCCGGAGTGGAATCGTCAAACTTCACCGCGGCCGCGGCCGCGGCCCGATCCTGGCGCCCTTTCCTGGAAGTGCAGGCCCGATCCATTCTCCGATCGTTCATACCCTATTCCCTGCTTGGCCCGCTCGATCATCGCGGCGATGCGATCGAAAGCCCAACGTGGCTATCCAAACGGTGGGGCGTCATCCTCGGCGTCGTTCTGTCTGCCGTGTGCCTGATTGTCTCGATGTTCGTCCGTCCGAGAATCTTGTTCGTTACCCTAGCGTCGTTCGGATTCTTCTGGATTCTGTCAGTGCGCAGCAGCGCCGCAGTCCACTATTACGAGAGCATCTACTATATCGGCCTCCCTTTGGTCTTCTTCACGGTCGTTCTGCTCTTGGCGAGGAGGGTGACCAATCGAGACAGCGGCATCGCCGCCTCGTCGATTGCAGCTGCGCTGCTCTTCGCGGTCTCCAGCTTCCAGATGAGCCGCGTCGGGTACAGCGCGGAGTCGGCCCAAGCAGCGAGAGCGGCAGAGCAAGACCTCATCACCATCCGCGAGTTGACTGCGGGAGAGCCCGTCGCCGTCATCGGCCTCCGCGGCATCCGAATATTGTTCCTCCAAGTGGCGGGAGACTCCCTGCATTACTATCTAAACTCGATCTTCATGTATGAGGGGTATCCTCCCCCTGCGAGCCGTAAGTTCATCGTCATGCGCCACCGCGTCGACACGGACGCACTGCTCACACCCCAGAACCAGTACGTGTTCCTCTACGATGGACGCAGACTGACCGACGGTCTGATCGCATCGTATCGGTCAGCGTATCCATCACTCGTGTCCACCGAGCCTCTGGCGCGCAAGGATTTCGACGTGTACATCGAGGACAGAACCGTCTACTACATCAAGGAACCCTGCCAACGCGGGGACACCGCCAACGTGATCTTCTTCCTGCACGTCTTCCCTACGGACCTCGGCCATCTCCCGTACCACCGCAGGGAGCGAGGTTATGGATTCGACAACCTCGACTTTGGCTTCATCGAGCGCGGCGTGACATTCGACGGCAAATGTATGGCCAGCGTCGACCTCCCCCAGTACGACATTGCAGGTCTTCGCACCGGCAGTTTCGATGAAGGGCAAGCGTGGGTCGCAGCGCATGTCTTCCAAGGACCAAAGCTCATTTCCGAGTACCAAGCGATCGTGTCCAATGAACCAGCTGCGAGATCGGATTTCGACCTGTACATTGACGGAGGCAAGTTGTACTACGTCAAGGAACCGTGCGGCGATGAGGATGCCGCGGCGCCCTTCTTCCTGCACGTCTACCCAACTGACGAGAACGACCTTCCGGTCGACCGCAGGGAGCATGGGTTCGACAACCTCGACTTTGGCTTCGACGTGCGCGGCGTGGTATTCGACGGCAAGTGCGCGGCCGCCGCTCCTCTTCCAAAGTACGGCATCGCGCGAATCGTCACCGGGCAGTTCGACGACAGCGGCCGCATCTGGGAGGCGGACGTCGCCCCAGACGCGCTCGAGTGACGAGGGGCATCGGAGGCAAACCACGTCATTCCCGCGAAGGCGGGAATCTATCGCCCCAGACACGCACGAGTGACGAGGGGCGTCGGAGGCAAACCACGTCATTCCCACGAAGGCGGGAATCTATCGCCCCAGACGCGCGCCAGTGACGAGGGGCGTCGGAGGCAAACCACGTCATTCCCGCGAAGGCGGGAATCTATCGCGGCGGGCAGGGATAACGCCGGGTGAATTTGCGACCTGGGGACAAACCCGCCGCGATGAACCAAACGACGGAACCCCGCTGCGGCCTCTGTGGTATTATCGGTATTTGGGGTGTAGAATTACTCAGCCGGAATCCATCCTCGTAAGTTGTCGGTCCTCCCGTGAACATCCTCTCACCCCCAGATCCGAAACATGACCCCGCTTGACAAACTCGAGTCCGCGCTGCGATCCCCGTGGCTTCCCCTCGCCCTGCTGTTGCTTGCGCTGTCGACGGTCTTCGTCTTCGGCGGCGACCGAGGAAACTTCTATCGAAGAGGCAATCACAACTGGATATCCTCGCAACACCTAACGATAGCCGTGAACCTCTCCCCCGAACACGGCTTCCAGCGGCTCATGCGCCGGTTCATAGACGACGACGGCGCAGTCCGTTACGAGCCGTACAACCGCTTCCCGATTGGCGGTTACCTGAGCATGAAGCTAGCCACCCTGCCCTTCGGGGAGAGCCCGTCCGCCCACCAAATCACCGCCGCTAGAATCCTCATGCTGCTGCTCTTCGCAGGCGCAGCAGTCCTCGCGTATCTCTCGCTCGGCCGCCTCACGCACAACCGGTGGATCGCACTGACGGCAACTCTGCTGTCGTTCTCGTCGTACTACATCCTCTACTACAACGACATGATAGCCCCCGACGGGATGATCGACTTCTTTGGAGTCATGTTGACCTTCCACGGCATGGTCGTCTTCGTGCAGGAAGGCCGCTTCCGTCAGCTGCTCGTCAAGGCCTGCCTCGCCCTGCTGCTAGGGTGGCACGTCTTGGCCCTGCTGCTGCCGTTCGTCATCTTCGGGCTTGCGAGCGACCTGTTGCGGGCGCGTTCTGCCGCCGCAACTTCTACCCCCCCCCCCCCCCCGTCATTATGTCAAGTTAAAACGTGCAGCGTCCGCACCGTTTCGCAGCCGCTATCTGCTGCTGGGTATGGTCACGCTAGGGTTCGGCCTATCCATCCTCGCCTTCAACTTCACCATGGAGTACGCTGCGCTGAACGGCGAGATGCCGCTCACCGAACTGCCCTCCTTCCAGTCCATGCTGATACGCACCGGAGCGGACTCCGAATTCAACACCGCTTTCGCCGCAGACCAGTCCTTGCGTCATTTCCTGGAAGAACAGTTCCGACGCATCTTCAGAATGTTCATTCCCTATTCCCTGCTGAGCCCCCTGGGGTATCACGGCGATCCGCCCCAAACTCCGACGTGGCCGTCGGAGTTCCAGGACGTCGTCTTGGGGGTCGTTCTGTCCTCGGCGTGTCTGATCGGCTCGTTGTTCGTCCGTCCGAGAATCCTGTTCGCTACCCTGGCATCGTTCGGCTTCTTCTGGGCCCTGCCAATGCGCAACAGCAACGCAGCCCATGAATTCGAGATTATCTACTATATTGGTCTCCCCCTGGTCTTCTTCACGATCGCCCTGCTCTTGGTGAGGAGGCTGACCAATCGAGACAGCGTCATCGCGGCCGCGGCAGTCGCAGCACTGCTGCTCTTTGCAGTCTCCAGCTTCCAGATGAGCCGCGTCGAACAGAGCGCAGAGACGGCCCAGACAGCGCGGGATGCGACGCAAGACCTACTCACCATCCGCAATCTGACCGCGGGGGACCTCGTCACTGTTCTCCCTGTCGGTGGAGACTACAGATTCCTTCCCGGCGTCGCGTTCGAGGCGGTGGATTACTACCTGAACACGAGCTTGATCCGCTATAAGGGTCCTTCCTCAGTGGAGGGTGGATTCGTCGTCATGCGAGAGCGCATCGATACGAACGCCCTGCTTACGCCACAAAACCAGTACCTCTTCCTCTACGACACGGCCGGCTTGGAAGCATGGTATGAGAACATGTACCGAACAGTTGCATCCACCGAGCCGGCGGCGAGCAAGGAATTCCATCCCTATATCGACGACCGGACGGTGTACTACCTCAAGGAACCGTGCGACGGCGCAGACACTACGGCCCGCTTCTTCCTGCACGTCTATCCAATCGACGAGAACGATCTTCCGGACGACCGCAGGCAGCATGGATTCGACAACCTCGATTTCTCCTTCGACGAACGCGGCGCCCTGCTATTCCGCGACAAATGTCTAGCGAGCGTTGACCTCCCCCAGTACGACGTTTTCAAGGTCGTCACCGGTAGACTCGGCGAGGCTTGGAGCGCAGTGCATCATATCCACTCGCCCCAGCTCATCTCGGAGTACCGTTCGATCGCGTCTACCGAACCCGTCGCGAGCTCGGAGTTCGACCTGTACATCGACGGAGGCAAGCTGTACTACGTCAAGGAGCCATGCGTTCGCACGGACACTGCGGCGCGCTTCTTCCTGCACATTGTCCCTGAGGCCGTCGATGATCTTCCAGACGCCCGCAAGCAGCATGGATTCGACAACCTCGATTTTGGCTTCGGCGAGCGCGGTGCGCGTGCAGCGCTGTTCGACGGCAAGTGCGCTGCCGCCGTTTCTCTTCCGCAGTACGCCATCGCGCGGATCACCACCGGCCAGTTCGACAGCGACAGCCGTGTTTGGGGGGTCGAATTCGCCCCGGAAGCCAACGAATGATGTATTGGCGCCGCAAACGAACCTTGCCCGCAGGGCATCCGCATATACGAATACGACTTTTCGGGGACTTGCCCCATTTGCAGACGATTCTCCAAACCTCTACAATCAGATTGACGCTTCCATACAGGAGTTGATATGCGATGAAACTCGACTCGTCCCAGATCGCGGAGTTCGACCAGCAAGGATATTTGTTCTTCCCGAATCTGCTCGATCTAGACGAGGCCGCCGTCCTTCAACGCGCGGTCCCCGCCGTTCTTGGCCGGCAAGGCCCCGAAGTCGTCCAAGAACGTGACGATCCGACAGTTGCGCGCCTCGCTTTCGGCGCGCATCAGTACTCCCAGCCGTTTGCCTGTCTATTGACGCTGCCTCGCATCCTAGAACCCGTTCGACAACTCCTCAGGGACGACGCATACTTGCATCAGAGTAGGTTGAACCCAAAGCCCGGCTTTGGCAAGGGCGGTGGATGGGATTGGCACCAAGACTATCCACCATGGCATCTCATCGACGGGATGCCAGAGCCGAACTGCATCATGGCGTCCGTATACATCGACGACTGCACGGCGGTCACCTCACCGCTCCTGGTCGTGCCCGGATCGCAGCGCCATGGGCTTCTCGATTCCCAACTGCACGAGGACGCAAAGGGAAGGGGGTACGCGCTCCACCACATCGACGACTCCACCCTCGAGCAGCTCGCCGCGGACAACGGAATCGAGCCGTTGATCGGTCGAGCAGGATCGGTCGCCCTCATCCACTGCAACGTCGTACACGGGTCGGCCAACAACGTCTCTCCATGGCGGCGGGCGATCATGTACTTGAACTACAACGCCGTCGGCAACGCCTGCACGAAGTCGGAGCGCCCTTGGTATCAGAACAACCGCGACTTCACGCCCCTGCGCTCCGGCGACGATGAATGTCTGAAGGCGATGGCCTGACCAGCCGCCTTCTCCGGTATCTGCGCGCGGTATTCTTGCAGACGCGCCCCCGCGGCGGCGTGCAGAAACATCCTGTTGCGTCTATGCGCGGTTGGCCCATTGCCACAGAGATTTCTCCGGCGATGCTATCTCCTCTACCGATGTGTAGAAGGAATCTCGCCAGCTATCCTGAGGCAGCCCCGTGAAGAGCATCAAGTTCAGTGGGTATTGATCGCTTTCGGCGGCGAGGCGGTGATCGTCTCGAAACAGAAACGTCGGCTTCCGCAGCGCAATCGCCATCCCCAGCTCCACCATCACACCCTCGTCGGGTGGAACACCGTTGACGACCGCGAAGATGGCGTCCGACTCCTCCACGTCGCGGAAGTCTGCTTGACCGACCCGATACGCCCATCCGGCTTCCAAGAAGTTCACTTGGTTGTTCCTGGCGAACGGTTCCCAGACCTCCAACCCGAGCTCTTGCAACGCTCCCACCAATTGCGGCAGGAGCAACGTCTTTTGCTGAACGGAGAATCCGTAGGGATTCGCCAAATAGATCGTCTTCTTCATCTGCACATGTCCTTTCCGGTCGATTCCTCCTCGCGGTCAGCTGGACGATCCCGCGAGGCCGCCGCGTTCCCGCAGCAGGTTCGCTACTTCCTCGTTCTCCTGCTCGACAGCAATGTCGAGCGCAGTCTTGCCGTCGTCCGAGAGTGCGTCGATGTCCGCGCCGCGCGCCAGCAGGAACTCTATGTTTGGAATCGGATCTCCGTAGCGATCCACCCACGACGGCGGGTAGACCAAGGCTTGGAGCGGCGTGAGCCCCCTCTGATTCTTCTTGTCGACGTCCGCGCCGTGTTGGATGAGTAGGTCTGCAGCTTGGAGGTTTCCCTTGGTGGTGAACTCTCCGAGGTGCGTCCTCCACCGCCGTTCGGTGTTGACGTCCGCGCCAGCGGCGATGAGCGCCCGTACGATTTCGAGCGAGGTCTCGACTGGCAGGTCTACCGCAAGTGGCAGCGGCATCTGATCCCACGCACCCCGACCGTTGGGATCGGCCCCAACCGAAAGCAGGTACTCTACTACCTCGACTTGTCCAGACCGCACAGCCCAAACCAGGGGCGGGTCAGGGAAATCTGCGCCCGTCCTCCGGTTGGGAAAGTCCGAATCGTTCTCTGCCAACCTTCTGATTTCGTCCATCATTCCCAGACAGACGGCTACCTGCGGAGTCACCTCCTCGCCCAATTCGATGAGGTACTCGGCAGTTTCTTCCTGCCTGCGGAAGGCAGCCCATTCGAGCGCGGTCCGGTTCCGATAGATGTCCCGCCGGTTGATGAATCCATTCCATTCTGGAGATTGCTCTCTGGTCTTCTCGTACTCCCCAAACTGCTGCTTGAGCTCCTCGACATCGCCGACGACTGCGGCGGAGAACTGGTCGTGTCTTGCCCCGTACTGCAAGAGGATCTCGATCTTCCATGGATCCCAATGGTTGATCGCAGAGTGGAGGGGGGAGCCTCCCTGTATGGCCGGAAGGTTTGGGTTTGCGCCCGCTTCGAGTAGGATTTGGACCGTCTCTCTCGACCCCTCCCAACATGCGAGCACGAGCGGAGTGGACCACTGGTGGTTGCCCTCGTAGCCGAAGGCGTCGACATCCGCGCCGTGTTCGACTAGCAGCTGCAGGAGATCCGCGTGCCCATAGGCCGCGAAGTGGACGGCGCGAGCCGTCGCCCACTCCTGCGGGTCTCCCCACGGCGCTCCCCATCCCCAATTGCCGCGAATGGCCGCGTTTCCGCGAACGTCCGCATTGGCTAGGGATCGGTCTTGTTCGAGCAGGCAGCGGACGCGCGAAAGGTCGAGCGCGCCAACGGCTTGGAAGAACTCATGATCTGCAGAGAGCGGGGCTCGTCGCCTCGACGAGCGCGCGGTGTAGATCGATGTCGGCTCCACGCGGGTACGCAGCGCGTCCCAGCCATCGAAACCGTACTCGCGCGCGACGACACGGCGTGCGTCCTTCAATCCAAACTCCGCACGGAAGATGTTCTCGTCCGAAAGGTCGTCCATGTCAGCTAGGGACTTTCGCAGACGAACGGCTGCTTGAGCGTCGCGAGACGCATGCGCGGCTGCGAGAGCCCGGGCCTCGTTCCTGAATAGGATGAGATCGAGATTGGACGGCAGTGGCTTGATGTGCATGAAGAATCTCCTGGCTGTGTTCGCTATATGCTTCTGGCGCGCTCGAGAAAGGCCGCTCGTCCATATCTCGCCCCGTCTCTCGTGAGGTTGAGGCGTAGTTTGCCCCTCTCACACCCGCTCTTTGAAATATCTCGCGTCCTTCCGAGCGACCTCGAAGGCGTTCTTGCCGCTCTTGTTGAGCGTCATCGGGTCCGCCCCCGCTTCGAGCAGCGCCTCTGCCGCTTCGACCTTTCCCTCATAGGTTGCTCGGTGAAGCGGCGTGCGTCCTTTCTTGTCCTGTGTATTCAGGCTGGCACCGTGCAGCGCCAGGAAGCGAATCATATCCGCGCGGTCGTGCTCGGCTGCCAGCTGGAGAGGCGTTCGCACCGCCTTGTTTGCGGCGTTGACGAGACAACCGTGCACCAACAGGATCTCCGCACATTCTCGGGAGCCGGCCCGCGCTGCCCAATGCAGGGGCGTCATCCCGTAATCCTCCGCGGCGTTCACCGCGTCGGGGTCGTCGTCTATGAGTTCCTGCAGCCGTTGCGTATCGTTCAGCGCACAGGCCGAGTAGACGTCGTAGTACGCGCCGTCTTCGATGAGCAGACGCGCGACCTCGTGCTTACCCCAGGCGTTTGCTTGCCATCCACTATTGCATGGGGCGCACGCTTCTTGAAGCGAAGTAGTTCCTCGCTCCCCGTTTCCCTTGATGGGCAGCTCGTGATGAACTCCCGCGCAGTATTGGATCAGGAGACCCGCGACCTCATGGTGACCTGCAACTGCAGCCCAGTACATGAGCGAGATATTGTCCGGCCATCCAACGTGCGGCTTCAACACGGAAACGCTGGTCGCGTCTGCGGCGCCGGACTCGAACACTGCTTGCAGCGTGTCGAGAGCCCCTACGTATACGGCTTCATGCAGAACGTTATACGCGGTATCGTCTATCTCAAACGGAGCGCCGCGGTCGAGAAGGATCTTTACGGCCGGACCGCATCCCTTCATTCCGACGACGACATGGAGCAAGTGCTCGCCAATGCGGTCTATCACTGCCGGCCCTTGGGCGATGATGTCTTGCATGAGATCGACGTCCGACGCGCCGCTCCATCTCTTTGGTTCCGGCCCCATCGCCGCGGCGATGAATTCCTCCTCCGACGGCGTAAGTTCGGGTATCTCCGCGCAGCGAATGAACCAGTTCCTCGAAAATAGCCGCACCGCCGCCTGATTGGTGCCCATTCGTTGCCTCCGTGAAACTACGGCTCCTCCCGCCGCGCCGAATTTTCCCAGCGTCACATGCCCCGCTGGACGGATCGAGGAAATTCGGGCGCGCGACGGTGAGGAAGCCTATCTCGGCCTGTTGGCGTCCAAGAGCGCCTGTCCAAAGGCCCCCATGGGCTTGGGCCGAGTGGAGTCGCACATCTTGACGATGTCTTGCATCCGTTCTGCGCGCTCCTGTTCGTCCGTGACCTCATCGCCGTAGAGCAATTCGAATACTCCTTCGTAGTCCAAATGCGCTGCATCGTCCGCAAGTATCTGGATGTACCTCTGATGGAGCTTCCGTATGGCACCGTCGACATCCACTACCGGATAGATTGGTATGTCCACGTCCTCCGGAATGGCGATTCGATAGCCGTCGGTTTGGCTCTGATGGTAGTTGAAGCAGTACGCGAAGTTCAAGGTGTACAGGAGCTTCTGGATCATCTGCTGAGACACCCGCATATCGTTCCCGTTCGCGTAGTTCAGGAGGATTTCGCGCATCGAGTCGAACGGCATCCCGTAATCCCCGTGGTCGTCGAAACCCTTCCAGACCAGCTTTATGAACTGCTCTCTGATTCGCCAGGGCAGCAATGGAATCCGACGCTCCTGCAAGATTGTCCGGTAGCTTGCGGTTATCGTAACCGGCGTCGAGTAGTCGTACTCTCGCTTCGTCGATTCGGACAGAGGGGGCACGGGCGGAGACTCTGATGAAGAAAGCGCGGACAACGTGAAGTCGTAGCCTGGGTTGTCCGTGAGAGTGACGTACCCTGCAGACTGAGCTCCTTGCGCCAGATCCTTCAACGTGGTCCTATAGCGCACCAGGTCGAACGCTGGGGCGAGCTGCCTCATCATCGCGTGTACGGACGCGCCGGTGCTGATGCGGCCTTCGCGGTTCAGCACTTCGACCGCCCGACGCATCAGCGAGTAGGCGTCTACCGGGTTGGGAGCCGAAACCGGACCGGCAATCTCCTCCGGCGCCGGCGGTACGATATCGTCGTAGAAGACGAACGAGTCGCACGCCTCTATCAGAACGCTGCTCACGCCGGCTTCTACGCCAATCCCCATCACGAAGACGCCGTATCTCTTCAACTTCTGCACCAACGGGACGTAGTCTCGATCTCCGCCCACGATGACGATTGTGTTGGGCCGCACCGGCGAGAACACCATCTCGAGCGCGTCCACCGTAAGTTGGATATCGGCCGTATTCTTGTGTTCCTTGCTCATGCTCGAAGTCGGAAGCTGCACAAGCTCGATAGCGTTCGCCCTGAAGTCTCCGAGCACAGGCCTCAGCAGACTCGCTGTCCAATCCGCGTAGGCCTTGGACGACATGATCGTTCCCTGCTGACGCACCCTGTCGATTATCAAAGGAAGCTGGAAAGGCAACCCAGAATTCTGCGCCAGTATGAGGACGTTATCGACGTCGATGAAAAGCGCTACCCGTCCGTTGGTAGATCCCTGTCCTTCTATGTCCGCTATTTCTGCCATTTCTTGTCTCCTCATTGATGCTTCCCGCTGGCCTAATGCCGTAATGCGTGGTACGCCTGGAGGGATTCGAACCCACGACACCCGGTTCCGAAGACCGGTGCTCTGTCCACTGAGCTACAGGCGCATGTCCCAGTGTAGAAATTCAGCCTTTGGGGTGAGCGAAGGGACTCGAACCCTCGATCTCCAGGGCCACAACCTGGCGCCTTAACCAACTTGGCCACGCTCACCATATAATGAATAGGATAGCACTAGCTGCGGTCGGTGGTCAATGATTCGTTGCCTCAGGCTCCGTTCGATTTTGCTGGGCGCGCAGCAGGTTGCCCCCACATCGTAAATTCCGTCCGGTAACCGTCATCCCCACAACCACTCACGTCATCCCCACAACCACTCACATCATTCCCACAACCACTCACGCCATCCTCACAACCACTCACGACCTCATTCCCGCACCCACCCACATCATTCCCATACCCACCCACGTCATTCCCGCACCCACTCACGTCATTCCCACAACCACTCACACCATCCCCACAACCACTCACACCATCCCCACAACCACTCACGTCATTCCCGCGAAGGCGGGAATCCCTCCCCGTCGCGTCCACCGCGCATACATAGCGACGCCTGCACAGACACACCGAACCGAGCGAATCGTATTTGACAGAACAGAACTCACGTACTACACTAGGCCTATGACCACTACACGAAAACGCAGCCCAAGGAGACATCTTGCAATCCCCAAGCCACGACCTGCAATCCGCAATCTGCGATGTACCAAACTCGCCGTCAGCAAAATTCGACACAATGCAACACAATCCAACAGGATACTACAGCGTGCAACGAAAACTCGTGCGCGCACGCGCGAGGCAACATCGTTCCGTTGGATTTCTCTCGGCATGGAGATTGCGACCAGGCCGCAGCGGACTCGACGTATCGCTTGGAGTTGCCGTCCCCGAACCGTCATACCAAGAGAGCGAAAGGAACCCCTTGACTCTATACGTACAACCCCCTGCTATAATGCGGATGCCGTCACGCATCGACTGCGCCGACGAGACAAAGTCATACCGAGGATATTCTCTCTCACCGTGTTTACCCACCTTCACACACACACCGAATACAGCATGTTGGACGGCCTGAGCCGCCTCGAACCCCTGGTACAGCGCTGCAAAGACCTGGGGATGGACAGCCTGGCCGTCACCGACCACGGCGGATTGTATGGAGCAATCGACTTCTACCAGACTGCCACCGCCGCGGGAATCAAACCCATCATCGGCTGCGAACTCTACGTCGCCCTCCACAGTCGCTTCGACCGCACCCCCGCCGACAAGGACCGCTACCACCTAACCGTCCTCGCCAAGAACAACGTTGGATACCGCAACCTAGTCAAGCTCGTCACCCTGGCAAACCTCGAAGGGTACTACTACAAGCCCCGCGTCGACCGCGACCTGCTAGAACGCTACTCCGACGGTCTCATCGTCCTATCGGGATGCCCGAGCGGAGAAGTCTCCAAACTCATCTCCGACGGCAGGATGGAGGATGCCAAGAAAACCATCGCCTGGTACCGTGAACGCTTTCCCGATTACTACCTCGAAACCATGAACCACGACGGCGTGCAAGAACTCCCCGCTATCACCAACGGATTGATCGACTTGCACCGCGATACCGGCGTCCCGATGGTCGCAACCAACGACTCTCATTACACCATGCCGGAGGAGCACAAACTCCACGACATCCTCCTGTGCATCCAAACCAACGCCCACATCAAAGAAGAACGCCGCATGAAGTTCGACGGGAATACCTACTATCTTCGCAGCCCCCAAGAAATGGCAGACCTGTTCGAACATACCCCGGAAGCCGTGGCGAATACCATGAAGATCGCAGATTCCTGCGATCTGAGCCTCGACTTCTCTCAGCTCCATCTCCCGCATTTCGAAGTCCCCGGCGGGTCCACCCCAGACGAGTACCTCAGGAAGATATGCGAAGACGCCATCCGTGTGAAAGTCCCGAACGCCGGCGAACGCGAATGGGAACGCTTGAACTACGAACTCGACGTCATCCGCCAAACTAAATACGCCACCTACTTCCTAGTCGTCTGGGACATCGCCCAGTTCGTCAGGAAGAACCGCATCGAACTCGCCGTCCGAGGCAGCGCAGCAGCCAGCCTCGTCCTATACTGCCTCGGAGTTACCGATGTGAACCCCCTCACCTACTCCCTCGTGTTCGAGCGCTTCCTCAACATCGAGCGAAAGCAAATGCCCGACATCGACATGGACTTCCAAGACGACCGCCGAGAAGAAGTTCTGGCCTACCTCGTCAAACGCTACGGACGCGAACACGTAGCACAAATCATCACCTTCGGCACCATGGGCGCGAAAGCATCCATCCGAGACGTGGGGCGAGCCCTCGCCGTACCCTACCCAGAAGTCGACAGAGTCGCCAGACTCGTCCCCAACCGACCAAAGGTCACCCTCGACGAAGCACTGAAATCCAGCCCAGAACTGCTTGAGATATATCATGCCGACCCTTCCATAACCGAGCTCTTCGACACTGCCCGCAGCCTCGAAGGCGTCGTCCGACACTCCAGCACCCACGCCGCCGGCGTCGTCATGTCCAGCCAGCGCTTGGACGAGATCGTCCCCCTCCAATCGTCCGGACGAGGCGACGACGAAACAGACGCCCTGCCCACCACGCAATACGCCATGAATCCAGTCGAAGAACTCGGCTTGCTCAAAATGGACTTCCTCGGGCTGATCAACCTCACCATACTCGCCAAAGTCCGCGCACTCATCAAGGAAACCCGCGCCGTCGACATCGACCATCGTTCCCTCCCCCTGGACGACGAAAACACTTACGACCTCCTCTCCCGCGGAGAAACAGGCGGCGTATTCCAGATGGAAGGCGCGGGGATGACACGCCATATCAAGGAGTTGAAGCCCTCAAACTTCAGCGAAATCGCCTCCATGATCGCACTCTATCGACCAGGGCCCATGGACCACATCGGCGCTTACATCGATGCCAAGCATGGGCGTGTTCCCGTTGAGTACCTCCATCCCGACCTCGTGGACATCCTAGAAGAAACCTACGGCGTCATCGTCTTCCAAGAACAAGTCCTCTGGATTACTCGGAAGTTCGCAGGCTACAGCCTGGGCGAAGCCGATATCGTCCGCAAGGCAATGGGAAAGAAGGACCCCGCCGTCATGAAGGAAGAGCGCGAAAAGTTCATCGACGGCGCACTCGCGCAGGGATACCCTCACGAGCTGGCAGAACGGATATTTTCTCTCATCGAGCCATTCGCAGGATATGCGTTCAACAAAGCCCACAGTGTTTGCTACGCCCTGATCTCCTACTGGACTGCATACTTCAAGGCAAACTATCCCTCCGAGTACATGGCTTGCCTACTCAATGCCTACGCCGAAAACTCCGCCAAAGTCGCGCTCGTAGTCAGCGAGTGCAAACGACTGAAGATACCCGTACTCCCCCCGGACGTCCTCCTCAGCCAGCCGGACTACTCCATCGAAATCATGCCGGACGGGAAATTTGCCATTCGTGCCGGACTCGCGTCGGTAAAGAACGCAGGCGCCGGCGCCGTCGAAGCATTCGTCGAATCCAGACCGACTGCGGACGATCATCCAGAGACCATCGAGCAACTGTGCCGCACGGCCGACATGAGCCAACTGAACAAGAAAACTCTGGAAAGCCTCATCAAGGCCGGAGCATTCGACAGGTTTGGCGACCGCGGTGCAGTCTTGCACTCTCTCGACCGCATCCTTTCGGTGGCCGAGAGCGAAGCGCAGCTCCGCCGAACCGATCAAACCTCCATGTTCGACATCTTTGGCGAAACCGTCCCCACCATGCTAACGCGCATCGAGCTGCCGAACCTCGAAACCCCGTCCGCCGAGAAGAGCCAGTGGGAAGAAGAACTCTTGGGGTTCCGCATATCCGGAAACGAAGAATTCGACGATATGATCGCCAACAGCGACGGACGCGCCATCATCTCGGTCACCGACATAACAGCCGACATGGCTGGGCGAAGCAGATTCATAAACGGCCAAGTCTCATCATCCGAAGAACGATTCACCAAAGCAGGCAAACGTTTCCGGATCGTCAAACTCGCATTGCTCGGAGGAGAGGTAGATGTGTTCGTATGGGATAACGTGCTGTTCGAAACCGGCTCCCTCTGGGAGCAAGGCAACCTCGTAACCCTCACTGTAACCGCGCGCGTCCGCGACGACGATCGAATCACCCTATCCTGTCAACGAGCGGAGGCATACGTGCGCCCAAGCCAACCCACAGAAGACGACTCGAACACCCCAGTACCGGCATCCCCACCCTCGGTAGCTGCCGCGCCAGCGCCCGATCCAGCGCGTCGACCGCCCGGCCCGCAACGTGATCCCGCAACCGCCGCGGCGCCTGCAAGAGACGGCAACGGTGCCTCCCCGTCAAGGCAAGCCGCCCCCAGCGCGTCCAATGGCGCGTCGAAGAATACATCCCCGGTCCCTCCCGCTTCGACTATAGATCCAACCCCATCCAAGCAACTCATCATCCGCATCCGAGAAGGCGTCGACCCGAACAAAGATGGAGCCTTGCTCGACGACGTCAAAACCGCCCTCCTCGAGCGACCTGGCACCGCCCCGGTTACGCTGGAAATACTAGTCGACCGCCGGCTGGTCACAATGGAATGGATGATGGTGAAGGTGCAGATCAGCAGCGAACTCGAAGAAGCCATGAAGAACATCCTGGGCCGCTCCGGCAAAGTCAGCGTGCGGGAGACGGCCGACGCTACCGTATAGCCGCCGCCTCGTTCTCCATCTCCAAGAGCCGCTCCTTGAGGTCAAGACGAGTCTTGCCTCTCCCGTAGCCCCCGAGAGACCCATCGCTTGCAATCACTCGGTGGCACGGAATTACCATCGGCAAGCGGTTCCTCGCCATCGCCTGTCCAGCCGCACGTGGCGCGTTCGGGCGGCCCGCAGCAGCGGCCAACCATCGATAGGTCCTCGTCTCCCCAACCGGAATTGTCCTGCACGCCTCCCACGCCGAACGAAAGAATGCCGAGGCATCCTCCACATCAATCCGCACCTCGCCAAAATCGACGCATTCTCCATCCAAGAACCGTTCGACCTTTCCCCGCAACCCCATGAACTTCTCGGGTGTTCGTTCCGCGCAGTCGATCTCCTCCCCCAGCCGTTCCCTGCAAGCCTCAATGCTAGGTTCGGGCAGAGTCGTTCTCCGTATCCCCGCATCCGACGCCAACACTCCCACCCATCCTTGCGGCGTCTCGAACATGTCGTAGTATAAGTCACTCATATCCGGTAACCTCTGATCGGCACCAGGCGCTTCAGCGTCCGCGACAACAGCCCTCCGCGAATCTTCTTCCAATGTTCGTGCAAACGCCGGATAGTCTCTCCCGACTCTTCATGCTTGGCGTATTGATCGACGGCGAAGCTCCACGCCACGGCCTTCGCACCAGAGGAAGCACTCGGCGCCGCTTCTCCGATGATGGCGGCGTATTCCATCGGGGTATAGTGCGGTCGGCGGCGAACTCCGGCGATCGCTCCCAGACGGCCCATCTTCGTGTAGTACCGCTCCGCGGCGCCCGCTTTGAGAAGCCCAACGTTCCAAATCACCCAGCCGCACGCCCAAATGAGCGCGAGAACCAAGAGCGCAATGCCTGCCGGGGCCGCCAGCGGAGGAATAGTCGGCGCAGTCTGAACCGGCGTCAGGCTGGACTCCGACGCATTCAGCAAGTCGTCGCATCCTAGAGCCTCTGCCTCTTCCGGATCCACCTGCTCCAACAATTCACACTCGTCCTCGAGCGACGTAGCATCGCTGCTCGTCGCGTCCCCCAACGGCTCGGGAACAGGTTCTGCGACCGCTTCTTCTCCCAAACCCTCGGACTCCTCCGTTACTTCTCCACGGTCGATCGCGGGCCAAGCAGTCGTCGGCTCGAAGTCGATCCACCCATGCCCAGGGAAATACACCTGAGTCCAACCGTGGCTGTCTCTGTCACGCACCGTCCAACGCCCGGTCGAGTCGATCTCCCCAGGCGCGTACCCGGCAGCCATCCTCGCCGGCACCCCCACAGACCGAAGCATGACCGTCATCGACGATCCAAAGTAATCGCTGTAACCCGTCTTCGTCTCGAACAAGAACCAATCAACCCCATCCGAATTCGTGGGCGGAGAATCAATGTCCTGCGAGTATATGAACCCGCCCTCCTCTCTCAAGTAGGATTCGATGGCTAGGGCCTTGTCCAACGGCGTCTCCGCGTCCTCCGTAACCCGTTTCGCCAGATCGCGCACCCGATCCGGTAGAGTCGATGGAAGATGAAGATAGTGATCCGTGATGAACGATGGATAATCCTCTCCCGCCACCTTCAACTCGTTGTTGCTCACCTCCGCAACGAACGAATACTGAGTATACGGCGTATCTCTTGGCAGCGTATTCTTGAACTGCCAGTTCACTACATCAGGGGTTTCTGGATCCTTCCTCCGCAGCGTAACCGACCTCTGGTCCCTCCACTGATCCGATTCGCTCCCAGGCTCCACGCTCAGGACGATCAAGTCATCCGGCAATATCTCTTGTACCAACGTCTCGATGAAACGGTTCGGTGGTGGATTCAGCAGACTCCGCAGCTCCGATGCGACCTGTTGGACATCGGGCGGGAATTCCCCGTCGCGCACGGAGCTCCTGAGGTCGATCTCGAAAACCTTCGGCTCCAGAATCTCCACCACCGCATCGTGGCTTATCCAATCTACATGGCCGCCGACGAACAAATCGTCGCTGTCGAACGTCAGCTGCACTCGCTGAAACGCCAACTCCCGGTTCTCGGACTCCTGTGCCGGAGGCGGCAGACCATCAGGACCGACATCAAACTGGATAGTATCTCCGGCGATCCACCCCTCCGACGTATACTCGTCGTAACTCCGCAACAGCCAATACGTCGGCGACTTGGCGTCCGCCGCCATCACCACGTCGCCCCCAAACGATATCTTGCCTTGAAATGGGAGGGTAGTGCCAAAGAACCGCCCGTCGACGTCGTTCTTCGAGGTGATCCCCGAAAACAACCGCGCAAAATCATCCTCGAAGACCGTCAGCGGATCCCGTCCCCAGTTCCACAAGTCCACCGCCGCCCGCACAACATATACCCGCAGTGGAGCTCCCACTGCCGCTATGAGAATGATCACGGTAATGCAGACCACAATCGGTGCGCTCAACAGTCGGTCTCTCGCCTTCGTGATCGACCCAATGTTCATTCTCGACCACAGAGACTCCCGTTGAAGCATGCTCACTCGCGCTACCAAGACCATCGAGATGAAGATGAAGATGAAGAACCGCGAGTCGAACCGTTCTGGTAGAAAACTCAGAGTCGTCAAGAGCGATACTCCGCTCAGCAAGAGACCAACCCAAACGTTCTTCCACCGAAACAAGAACCACGAACTCACGTATCCCAACAGCCATGCCATATAGAGCAAGAACAACGTGGACGGAAGCAGGTCGCGGCTGATCCCTCCCGTTGCAGCAACGTCATACCACTCGCGCACCCGCTCCCACACCGGAATCATCCCCGCAAGCGCGCTCCCTCCCTCCACTAGAGTCGCAGTCTGATACGTAGCAACGAGGATCCCGAACAGCAAGCCCCCCACCAAGGGAATAGGCCAGATCAGCCCTCGAACCTTTGCCGCCAGCATAGCCGTCAACGACGCTAGAAAGATGACACCCATCAGCCCAGGCGTATCCACGAAGTCCGCCTCGCGCACCACCCATGCGGATATTCCCGCCGCCGCGAAAATCAACAAGAATGTGTCCCACCCCTCCCTTGGCGAAACGCGGCGCAACAATCGCCCCAATTGATCCAACCAATCGGGCGGATTCAAGTCGATGTCGGCTGGGCGCGATACCGTAACGCGGGTGCTGCTCATACGCCTGCGAATGCCTCCTGACCCGACTCGGCAGTGGCCGGCGCGCCCCTCGCGGCTGCGCCTGCAAGGAGTCTTGCGGGGATGTTGTCCCCCTGCCGAACTTCGTAGTGCGGAATGCCGCGCGCGAACATCTCTTCCTTGACTGCCTCCGCGTCTCCGATCCCCCCGAATGATTGCCCGTCCAATAAGACCACTGTCGCTCGGACACCCCTTCGCATCAATTCACTCACCCCAATGACCCAGTCCGTCCGCGGAGAGGATGTTACCATGATCAAGGTAGCGTTGTGTCCCCACAGCGGCTCGTAGTCTGCCAACGCCTCGTGAACCGGCGTCTCTCCGCTGGCCTTGGCCAGGGCCAAATACTCCATGATGCGGTCCCCGTGTCCTATCCCCGTCTCCGCGGGCAGAAAATACCGTTTGTCTCCGAACGCAACCAGTCCAACTGGCAAGTCGGCCGCAAGATGCCACTTGGCCAACGAAGCCGCGGTCGTCACTCCGTATTCGTCCGTGCTCTCCTCCAATTCTCCCGCTTGAACGCTCCGATCCAAGTCGACCAGTATCCACACCTCGCTTGCCCGGCCTAGATCGAACTCCTTCGACATCAACTTGCCCATCCGAGCCGTACTGTTCCAATGAACCCGGCTGATAGCATCCCCGGGCGCATAGTCTCGCACCGACGCGGCGTGAGGCGTCACGTTCTGAGAGCGCTGGCGCGTCGAAGAGTCGCCGTGCAATTGTGCGTCCGGAACCTCGAACCCGGGTAGGTCGAACGTCTTCGGGAACACCATGACATCCTCGCGTCCTCCAAACTCCCGAGCCTTGCTGAATATTCCAAACACGTCGCGCGTCGCAGACCTGATAGGCCCCAGATGGTATAGTCCCCGCGTCCGCGCGCGCAGATGCATCGTCCACGACACCGAGCTCCGCCCCGAAACGCTCACCGCAACTCCCCCGCTGTGCCCGGGAATGTCCGTCAAATCGGTAACTTCCAAAGCATACGTTGGCAGCGCTCCCCGATTCTCAACCGTAATCGACTCCAAGATATCGTCGCCTGCCCGCGCTTGGCGCGGCCGCCCAACCACCTCGACTCGCACAGACCGCAGCATCAACAAGACCCACACATAGCTCACGACGATTGTGGCTATCAGAATGTAACTCAGCCGATAGAACAGGTCGAACCCCGTCGCCATCCCCGTGAAGATGGTAATCGCCAACAGTACCGCTACGAACGCGAACCTGATCGACGGACGCACGCCTAGACGACCCATCAAGTCCCTCACCGCTTGAACCATCCAGCCGGCTGTCCCCCAGGAATCGGAGTCTCGTCGAGAACGGACTCTACCACGTCCGCGCTCTGAATCCCCCGCATTCGCCCAGCAGGCGATACGATGATCCGATGACTCAACATCGGCTTTGCCAACTCTTTCACATCGTCCGGCAGCGCAAAATCTCGCCCTCGCACCAACGCCAAAGCCTGCGCCCCCCGGAACAGCGCCAGAGACCCTCGCGGAGAACTCCCCAACGCAGCGTCAGGATGCGTCCTCGTCCGGTCCGCCAGCGTCACCACGTACTCCCGTATCAGGTCGTCCACATACACGCCCCGGACGCTCCGCTGAATTTCGATGATCTCCTCCGCCGAAACCACCTCACTCAACGTATCGATCGGATGCGCCTGCTCCTGACGGTTCACGATCGCCAACTCCTCCTCGATAGAAGGATACCCTAACGTAATCGTCGCCAAGAATCGATCGAGCTGGGCCTCGGGCAACGGAAACGTCCCCTCGTACTCGATCGGGTTCTGCGTCGCCATCACTGTGAACGGCGCAGGAAGGGGATGGGTCACTCCTTCCACCGTTACTTGCTGCTCGTCCATCGACTCCAAGAGCGCCGACTGCGTCTTCGGCGTCGCACGATTGATCTCGTCCGCCAATACCAATTGCGACAGAATCGGCCCAGCCTTGAACTCGAACTCCCCGGACTGCTGATTGTAGATCGACACCCCAGTGATGTCACTCGGAAGAAGGTCTGGCGTGAACTGTATCCTCCGAAACGTGCACCCCGTCGAACGAGCCAAACTCCGAGCCAACATCGTCTTCCCGACCCCGGGCACGTCCTCTATCAACGCATGGCCCTGACAAAGCAGCGTCACCACAGCCAACTCCACTGCGCTGTCTTTGCCAATGATGACCTTCTTGATGTTCTCGACGATACTCAGCGCGGCCTCGCGCACCCTGTCAATGTCCTCCAATTGAACCTCCTTGCAGTGGACCCGCCTGCCCTCGAATGCCCGTTGCCTCGGGCGACCATCCGCATGGCTTGCCATTATAACGACAACCGACCCGAAATAGTTAGCTGCACTTTCCTCACTGAGTATTCTGCGTCTATACCGTGTCTCCTAAAACCAGTCGACGAACCATCAGACTCCTCTGCCTACCCCCATGTCACGGGAAGAACACCGACTCTGCCGTCCTGAACAAGATATACTCCATGTCTTCCGCGCTCAGGAAATCCCTGCTTTCCAAGATCACTTCGAGCGACGCCGCAAACTCCTCATCAGGACACGCCATCGGAATCGGACCTCCCATGTCCGTCTCCCACATGCAGCGATCAGGCCCAAAGCTTTCGATGACCCGCCGAAGCAGCGCAGGCAACTCGCCGTACCCGGCCCCATCTCTCCTCCATGCGTGGAATGGACCCAACTTCACCATCACCGACTTGCGCCTTGCCAGATCGCACAACGCCGCAATGTGTTCGCCCGGCGCCCTCCCGTCGGCCCCTCGAACCCCGCCCAAATGGTCGATCAACACCCGGGTCTCGGGAAACCGGTCGCACATCCGTCCGATCTCTGGCAAGTCGAGCGGCCCCGCCAAGAAGCTCAACGCCAGTCCATGCGCCGCCGCCGTTGCGAACATCGCATCGTAACCCGGATGATCGAGCCATCTCGCCCCTCCAGCGCCCCCGCCTGCGCTCCGGCCGCGAATGCGAAACGCCCGAATCCCCCGCTCAGAAAGCGCCGCCATCGTCCGACCTGGCTCGGGCAGCCGCACGTCCGCCAGAGCCGGTACTACCCCCGTTCCCACGTACCGATCCCCCTCCGTGATGCAGTCCACAATGTATCGATGATCCAACCCGTACCACGTCGGCTGAACCAAATTCGCCCTCACTCGACCGTACCGCCGCCCAGAACGCGCGTGATCCTCCGGAGTCATCGACCGACTCCACAGATCGGACAAGGCAAAGCCAGCCGCCAACGGATACGTCGACGTGTCCGCCGAATGCACATGGATATGCGCGTCCACAAGCCTGTCTCGCACGTCGATGCTCATTCCAGATCGCTCCCGTGCAACCGCGCGGTTGTCCTCGGACTAGAGCGCTCGTTCCCAAGATCCTTGCTCCGAGATGCTATTCGACTCCGCGTCAACCCTGTCAAACCGCGCAACCAAACGGTTCCGCTTGATCTATCGGCATGGATTGCCGCCGCATAGTAACCCGCTTTCTGTCTCCCGAACGACCCGGATCACTGCCCCGCGCCTTCGACAAACCGATCCACGAACCCCTGCGGAAAGTTCGCCACCTTGTCGAGCACGTACTCCGGAGCGACGTCTCCGCGATTTCCTGGCGGGTACGCTGCCTCGAACATGTAGTATCCCCCGTATTCGATGTCCTTGAACGCGTCGAACACTCCCGCCCACGCGACATCCCCGTCCAACGGGGAAAAGTGGTCGCTGCCAACCCAATCGTGCAGATGCAGATGAAAGAGACGACGTCCGCACTGCGCCATCGTCTCTCGGGCCCGCTCCACCTTGATGAACGGGTTCACATCGTCCTCGTCCCGTGTATGCCCGATGTCCACCACCATCCCAAACCGATCCGAACCGACCTTGTCCACGAACGCCGTGTAGTCTGCCAAGTCTCGTCCGTTCTCGATCGTCAACTTGATCGACGTGCCCCCCAGACGGTCCAACATCTCATGGATGCTCTTCTCCGACTGCTCCTCCGGCTGGAAGTGGCATACCATCACCCCTGCCCCCAACTCCTCGGAGTTCTTGGCCGCCGCAATCCCCTGCTCCACCGCCTTCCGACGGTTGTCCTCGTCGTCCGAATTGAACAGGAAGCCCGGGCAGTGCGTCGAAACGATGGCTATCCCGCTGCGCTCGCACTCCGCCCGCAGCCATGACGTATACTTCGAGTCCGTGATGTCCAAATGGCCGGGATTGCCCAACCCGCAGACCTCGATATGCCGAATGCCTCGCTCTGCGATCATGGCAATGTCCCTCGCCTCCAGCAGCCGATTGCGCTCGAACACGATCGTCGACGTGCCCAGCCGCTCCGATATATCGCCCACCGACCAACGATGCGCCGTCTTTCCGTTGCCCTCGGTCATGTTTCATTCTCCCATCTGCAATTTCTGCGCTCCCGTGCTGATGCGCCGCAAGTACAGTACTTCCCTCGCATCCCATTGTCAACGTGAGACGACCGACGCCCTACCCAAATCCATGACCGTTAGCCGTCCGTCAATCTATCCGCGTCTACATTATGCTCTCCGAGGGGCGTCGAGGCCCCCCGCTCCCCCGAAGACCTGACAAAGACTCAGCGTTGACAACGGTCGCACCCCCCGCATACCATAGAAGCAACCTCCCTGCGCTGTCGAGGGCATCGGAAGGCGCGGCCCGCCTCCACTGAGACGCCGGAGCCATTGCCCGACATCCGCGGCGCGTGGATTTCACGCCTTCCCCAATGATCGTCGACTTCCACACCCACATCTACCCGCCATGGCTCCGGGCGAGCCGCGAGGAGTACCGGGTGCGCGATGCCACCTTCGGCGATCTGTTCTCCAACCCCAACGCCCGCATGGCGACCGCAGAGCGCCTCGTCCGCCGCATGGATGAAGACGGCGTGGACGTATCCATCGTCATGGGCATCGGGTGGACGGATATCTCCCTCGCCCGCAAAGCGAACGATTACATCATCGAGTCCGTCAACCACTACCCTGACCGTCTCGTCGGGTTCGCATCCGTCAATCCCGCCTGGGGCGCGGATGCGGTACGGGAAGCAGAACGCTGCGCCACAGCTGGACTGCGAGGCATTGGCGAACTTCATCCCCACACCCAAGGATTCGACCTCGGAGACCTCCACGCCATGTCTCCTCTCATGAGCGTCGCGCGCTACCACGGGCTGATCGTCACTACCCACTCCTCGGAGCCAGTCGGACATTCTTACCCGGGCAAGGGCTCGACTTGGCCGAACGTCCTATGGCGTTTCATCCAAAACTTCCCGGACGTCACGATAGTCTGCGCCCACTGGGGCGGCGGCCTCCCGTTCTACGCGCTCATGCCGGAAGTGCGCGGTGGGTTAGGCCGCGCTCACTTCGACACGGCCGCAACCACGCTGTTGTACGAAGAGCAGATGTTTGCGTCCGTAGAGTCCATTCTCGGCCCCGACCGCATCCTCATGGGCAGCGACTATCCCACCATCCGCGCGCGCGCCGTGATTCGACAAGTGGAATCCACCGATTTGCCAACTGCGTCCAAGAAGATGATCTTGGGAGGGAACGCCGCGCGCCTCCTGGGAATTTGATGTCTACCCGCGGGCCGATCTCATCGAGCGTTCCAGCAGCTGCCTTTCCCTTCCGAGCTCCTCCGGTTACTCCATTCACTCATTGGCCCGCCTGCGGTCATGGCCTCGGTAGAATGCCTTTGGTCATTGCCCAGTCAGGATAGTAGTTATAGAGAGTCTCTCCTGGACGCGGACTGCCCAAGGTCTGCGGCGGCACCATGAACGGCCCTGGCCTCCCGTCCACGGTCATGAAAGCGTAGCGCAGTCCTATGGATCGCAGCGTTCGGGCCGACGGCACGTTGAACGTTCCTACGGTCGCAAACGGCACCTTGCCGTTCTGGAGTATCCAATTGGCCGCCGCGCTCACCACGGCCCGTCCCAGTCCTCGGCCTTGCGCTTGTGGATGAGTCTCCATGCCGATCTCCCATACGGGGCCGCCCCGGTCGACGACCGTTGCCAAAGCGCTCAACTCGCCGTCCTCGTACACGGCGAAGCCGGCCGGCGCATCCCGCTGACAGTGCCAAAAGATGTCGTAGTCCACCGCTCCCAACTCCTCCTCGCGGACTCGCCGAACTCGAACATCGTCGTTCGCCTTCACGGTATCCGCATCGCCGAATAGGAAGAAGGTGGGGCCCCAAATCGTGATCCCCAAGGGAAGAGTCACGCGTGCCAGCTCGTACACTCCAAACGGCGAAAAGAGTTGGTCTGCGTGCAGGCCATCCACGATTGGACGCACTGCGTCGCAAAGGTCGGGTCTCGCCGCCAACGCGCTTCCGTCCCCTGATCGAATGACGACAAGCGGATGACCGACCTCCCGCTCCCGGGTGAACACAGGAATCGGGTGATGTCTCAATGCAGACATTGGGACACCGGTGAATTGCTCGGTCCATTCGGTGACCTTCTTCCCCAAGCCGTCGCCAATCATATCCATGGGCTGCACTCCTTCCATATTGCATCAATAGAGTGTGTCAAATGTTCGGAACTTATGTATCGGATATTAAATAGAAAATAGCTAGAAACGTTCGGGATTTTGCCTTGACGAAGGAATGATATATCCAAGTATAGTTGACTCTACCGAACATGATGAACTTGAAGACACTGGAAGCGCGAATGTTCCTGCCGATTACTCTCCGAGAGAACGAACATATTTTCTCTCAATTCCGTGTATTTATTGGGCGCTGCGCTGTTGGAGACCGCCGGTTTCTTCGAGAGAAGCATAGCGCGTTCGCCAAGGTATTGCATCCCGAACCTTCGAAGGCGCATGTCACGCCAGTTTCGCGCGAGCGTTGCCGCACCAGACTGACCTGCGACCGTCCGCGCTCGAGTCCGGGCGCATCTATGACAAGGGTTCGGATGCGGAGTACCGCGCATCCGAGAATCGACCGACGTCGTTCCTAGCGTTTGCCCAAACGAAATACTATCACGGAGGTTCCTCTATGGTAACTGCAACAATCCAATCCGCACCCCAGGCCGCCCCCCAGGTCGAGACACGACCTCCCGCAGGAATTTGCGGACGCTGCGGAGCTCGAATGCTCATGGGCTACGACGAGCCCCAGTGTCTACTATGCGGCAACACAGACTACAGCAACACTCGAGAGTTCTCCAGCAACCGACAAAACTTGCTGAGCAGGGCCACCCTGCACGTCGTCCGATACGCCGGTAATTCCCCCACTCTGACCGAAACGTCGATCCACTCCGAGGTAGTGCGCAGAGGGAACCGCGCACGCCACGACTTTCCGTGTCCGTTCTGCTCGCAGGAAATGGAGGAAGTGTCTCTGTCAGGCAAGCGCCCGGATGCGAAAGAGCAGCGATTCAAATGCGGGTATGATCACCGTGTCTCGATCAGAGAGCGCAACGGAATGTACGTCTGGGACTAGCCGCGGCCCGATCGCCAGCGACCGACGAAACTCAATGAGCGCCCGGCACGTCATCCGATACGGCGGCGGTTTCCTCGCTTCGCCCGAAAGGTCGATCTACTCAGTTCCGTTTACTTTTGCGACATGACGGATGGGGGACGGCGACTCTCAAAGCGGTGCGTCTAATCACACAACGGGAGATTCCCGCCTACGCGGGAATGACGGGGGAGGGTGTGCGAGAATGACGAGACCCAGGGGGAATGACGGAGAGTCCAACCACTTGCTGCGGCCCGGGCGCAATCCATGCCGCAAAGGTAAACGGAGCCGTCCATGGAAGACGCGGTACGATAGGGGCGCTGGTGTAGTATGATATGCACATGGCAACCATTCCATCGCGTCTGAGAGGCATCATCCCACTCGACAGACTCGAATCCGCGCTGCGATCCCCGTGGATCCCTCTCGCCATGCTGCTGGTTGCGCTGTCGACGGTCTTCGTCTTTGGCGGCGACCGCAGCAGCTTCTATCGACCAGGCCATCACAACTGGACATCTTCGCATCAGCTGACGTTGGCCGTGAACCTCTCCCCAGAACACGGCTTCCAGCGATTCGTGCGCCGGTTCGTAGACGACGACGGCGTCACCCGCTACCAGCCGTACAACCGCTTCCCAATCGGCGGCTATGCGAGCATGAAGGCAGCAGCCCTGCCCTTTGGGGAGAACCCGTCCACACAGCTCTACGCCGCCAGGATCCTCATGCTGCTGTTCTTCAGCGGCGCAGCAGTCCTCGCGTATCTCTCGCTCTGCCGCCTCACGTCCAACCGGTGGGTCGCACTGACTGCGACGCTGCTGGCGTTCTCGTCGTACTACCTGCTCTACTACAACGACATGACGTCACAAGAGAGTATGCCTGATTTCTTTGGGGTGATGTTGACCTTCCACGGTATGGTCGTCCTCGTGCAGGAAGGCCGCTTCCGTCAGCTGCTCGTCAAGACGTGCGTCGCGCTGCTGCTAGGATGGCATGTCTTCGCTCTGCTGCTGCCGTTCGTCATCTTTGGGCTTGTGAGCGACCTCCTGCGGGCGCATTCTGCCGCTGCCGCATCCGCATCCGCATCCGCCGCGCTGTGGAGTAGGCGTATTGCGTCCGCTCTGCTTCGCAGCCGCTACTTGCTGCTTGGCGTAGTTGCGCTGGGGTTCGGCCTGTCTGTCCTCGCCTTCAACTTCACGATGGAGTACGCCGCCATGAACGGCGAGACGCAGCTGACCGAATTACCGTCATTCAAGTCCATGCTGAAACGCACCGGATCGGACTCCGAATTCAACACCGCTTTGGCCGACGAACTATCGTGGGGCCCTTTCCTGGAAGGACAGTTTCGCAGCGTCCTCAGAATGTTCATCCCTTACTCTCTGCTTGGGCCTATCAGTGTCCTCGATGATCTCGACCCTGCTGACGAAAGCCCAATGTGGCTATCGAAGGGCTGGGGCGTCGCCTTGGGAGTCGTCCTGTCCGCGGCGTGTCTGATCGGATCGATGTTCGCCCGTCCGAGAATCCTGTTCGTTACCCTGGCGTCGTTTGGCTTCTTCTGGGCGCTGCCAATGCGCAACCTTACCTACCATCACGATTTCGAGAGCGTCTTCTACATCGGCATCCCCTTGGTCTGCTTCACCATCGTGCTGCTCTTGGCGAGGAGGCTGACCGGTCGAGACGGCGTCATTGCTGCCGCGTCCGTCGCCGCACTGCTGCTCTTCACGGTCTCCAGCTTCCAAATGAGCAGCGTTGGGCACAGCGCGGAGACGGCCGAGGCAGCGAAGGCGGCGCAGCAGGAACTGCTCGACATCCGCAAGACGATTGCGGGCGAACCCGTCAGCGTTCTCAATGCCAGATCATCCACCAAGAACTTCTTCGCCTGGCCGCGCGCGGGACACGCGATGGATTACTACCTGAACTCGCACCCCATCTACTATGCGTATCTGAGGGGTAGATTCGTCGTCATGCGAGAGCGCGTCGATACGGACGCCCTGCTCACGCCGGAAAACCAGCACTTCTTCCTCTACGACAGGGCGGGCTTGGAAGCATGGTTCGAGTCCGTGTATCGGTCGGTCTCATCCGGAGAGCCAGCGGGGCGCGAGGAATTCGACGTCTATTTCGACGGTGACCGGACGGTGTACTACCTCAAGGAACCTTGCGAACGCGCGGACAGCTTGGACACTCTGGCCACTGCTCCAAGCTTCTTCCTGCGTGGCGACCCAATCGACGAAGCGGACACTTTGGACACTGACCTACGCTTCTATCTGCACGTCTATCCAATCGACGAGAGATATCTCCCAGTCCACCGCAGGCAGTATGGATACGACAACCTCGACTTCATCTTCGTCGAGCGCGGCGTGCTATTCGACGGCAAGTGTCTGGCAAGGTTCGTCCTTCCGGAGTACGACGTTTCCAAGTTCGTCACTGGTAGACTCTACAGGGCTTGGGGCGTAGTGCATCATGTCCAGCCGCCCGAAGTCGTCTTGGAGTCCCAATCGATCGCTTCCAACGAAAACCCTGTTGCGCGCGGAGAGTTCGACGTGTACATCGACGGGGGCAAGCTGTACTACATCAAGGAGCCGTGCGTCCATGCGGACACTCGGACGCGCTTCTTCTTGCACATCATCCCCGAGTACATCGACGATCTTCCGGAAGCCCGCAGGCAGTATGGATACGACAACCTCGACTTCGACTTTGGCGTGCACGGCGCGCTATTCGATGGCAAGTGCACGGCCGCCGTTCCCCTTCCGCAGTACAATACCGCGCGAATCATGACTGGGCAGTTCGACGGCACCGGCCGCATTTGGAGCGTCGTGCACCACATCCTCCCGCCTGAAGTCATCTTGGAGTCCCAAGCGGTCGCTTCCAACGAAAACCCTGTTGCGCGCGGAGAGTTCGACGTGTACATCGACGGGGGCAAGCTGTACTACGTCAAGGAGCCGTGCGTCCGCGCGGACACCCGGGCGCGCTTCCTCTTGCACATCGT
Source organism: Dehalococcoidia bacterium (assembly GCA_965242665.1). Classification (GTDB taxonomy): domain Bacteria; phylum Chloroflexota; class Dehalococcoidia; order Lucifugimonadales; family VXLM01; genus VXLM01. The sequence goes on from OZ251484.1 coordinate 444,942, forward strand.
CCCTGAAGACGTGAACGATCTTCCGGAAGTCCGCAGGGATGTTGGATACGCCAACCTCGACTTCGACTGGCGCGGTGAGCTGTTCGAGGGCCGGTGCGCGGCCGCCGTTTCCCTTCCGGAGTACGGCATCGCGCGAATCATCACCGGGCAGTTCTTCAGCACCGGCAGGATTTGGGGGGTCGAGTTCGCCCCGGAGGCGGGGCGCTAGATTCCCGCCTCCGCGGAAATGACGTGGGTGGTGAGGGTATGATGAGGATAGTGCGGGTATAATGGGGGGGGCTTGGGTAAGACACGGAGGGCATGGGTATGATGGGGCGGATCTGCGGTAGGACACGGAGGGCACAAGTATGATGGGGCGGATCTGCGGTAGGGCATGGGGGTTTTGGGTAGGACGCGGGGGCACGGAAATGTGTTATTCATGGGTATCGAATTGTGGTACTATTCGCGGGAGATAGGTTCGCTCGCGGCCCGTTGCACGAGGGGCGCGGGGAACTGGCCAGCCATCCGACCGGCCCGACGTTCGAGCGAACCGTTGCACGAGGGGCACGAGCGACCGGCCCGACTCTCGACGATTCTCGGAGGGATCCATGAAAGCCGCAGTAATCGAGCAGCCAAAGACTCGGATTCCCATTCGGGAACTCGAAATTCAGCCGCCTGAGCCGGGAGAGGTATTGCTGGACATGGTGGGGGCGGGCGTGTGCCACAGCGATTACCACTTCGTCGATGGGCACATGCGTCCGTGGGGGCTTCCGTGGGTGTTGGGGCATGAGGGGGCGGGCGTGGTTCGGGAGGTCGGGCCTGGGGTGTCCAGCGTGGAGCCGGGCGACAAGGTCATCCTCTCCCTGGATGCCATGTGCGGATACTGCCGTAATTGCACGCTCGGCAGTCCTGCATTGTGCGAGACGTATCCGCGCGTGCCGGTGACGCGGATGACGCTCGACGGCCGGCCGACGTATCACATACGTCCGACGTTTGCGGAGCAGACTATCGCGCTTGCGGACGCTTGCGTGAAGGCGCCGGATGACACGAACTTGCGCGTGGGATGCCTCATCAGCTGCGGCGTGATTACTGGTGTCGGCGCAGTGGTCAACCGCGCAAAGGTCGAGGCGGGCGCGACGATGGCGGTGTTTGGATGCGGAGGGGTGGGTCTGAACGTCGTGCAAGGGGGCGTTCTGGCGTCGGCGGGGAAGATCATTGCGGTTGACAAGGTGCAATACAAGTTGGAGCTTGCGGAGCAGATGGGCGCTACGCACTTCGTAAACGCGGCGAAGGAAGATCCTGTGGAGCGAATCAAGGCGATCACCGGCGGCGGAGCGGACTACGCTTTCGAGGTGGTGGGGTTTCCCGCGCTCGTGAGACAGGCTATCGACTGCGTGCGTCCTACGGGGACGGCGGTAGTCGTGGGGGTGCAACCGAGCGGTCAAGATATATCGGTCGACGGGTGGCACATCTTGCAGGACCGCACGCTGATGGGGGCGTTTCACGGTTCGGCCCGCGCGCGCGTCGATTTCTTGTGGCTGCTCGATCTGTACGATCAAGGCAAGCTCAAGCTCGACGAGCTGATATCGCGTTCACGGCCTTTGGACGAGCTGAACGAGGCGTTCGACGACATGAACGCGGGCACGGTCGCGCGAACGGTGTTGGTGTTCGATTGAGATTGCGCGCGGCTACATCTGCCCCGCAACTTGAATCGGCAAGTCGTCGTACCGCACCCATATCTCGACGGATTGGAGCACTCGGTCGGCGGTGAAGCCGTCCCACCGTCGTTCCATCGAGACTTCTACGAGGTTATCGCCGCTGCGGATCACGTCGAGCGGCACATCGAACTCGTACCAATAGTGGGTGTTGATGCGGTGATCCATTCCCATCTTGACGGGCATATAGGAGACCAATCCGCCGTAGAAGTGCGTGACCTTGGCTTGGTTCTGGGGTAGTTCACGACCGTTGATCGCGTAAGTGACGGCGTCGTTTGGGTGGGGCTGCACCAGTCTGATGCCCAGGGTCACGCGCTCCAACTCGCCATCGCTCCGAGCGGCGTCGAAATCGTCGTGGAGGCGCACGAGCACGCTGGCGGTCACGCCCTCATCGAGAGTAACCGGCAGAACTCTAGGCGGGATGTACGGGTCCGGACGCGCGGAGGTTGGGGGGACGGCGTAATGCTTGGTCTTGCGCGCGTACACATCGGGGTCTGCCAACTCGCGTATGATTTCGTACTCGGTCTTGGTGTGCGGCCACTGCATGTCCGCCAAGTACACTCCATCCGCGCCTGCGGCATGATAGTTGCCCGCGGCGGCCCGCGCCATTTCGATCGTTACGCCGTGGTATCGGTCATCGTAGGTGTCTCGCCCCATGGCTGGGTATATTCCAACTCCGGATCGGCTTGCCTCCTCTGCCATCCAGTCGAAGTGAGAGTCCGGGTCGAGGATCATCACGTCGCCGAACGGGGTTACCCAATCGACGATTCCCTCACGAATCCATGTACGAACGTCCATACCCGCATCCAGACAGGCTCGTTCGCTGGGATGGACACGGATCGAGAGGGCCAGTTCGCGACTTTGCTTCCGGCCGATGTCGTCCAAGAGGGTGCGGACGCTCCGCATCCATTCCGTCAGGATCGGGACGTTCTTGGCGACCTCGGAGGGTTTGAAGAACACGCGGATGTACTCGTCGATTTCCACTCCGTCGGCTCCGTACCGTTCGCAGATCTCTTCGATGACGGATAGGCGCTCTTCTCGGACATCCGCCCTGGCGAAGTCCAAGGCGGTGGCAGCGTGGGGCTTGTCGGGATCTTCCTCGCCGATCATTACCTCTGGATTCTCGTACTTGAGCCTCCCAACGGAGTAGGTGCTCTCCTCGGGGGCGCCGCTGTCGTTGATTCGGACGCTGCCAAGCACTCGGATGCCCTTCTCGTGCGCGCGGTCGACGACGACTTGGAAGGGGTCGAGTCCGCGAGCGAGGGCGGAAGACAGATTTTCCGCTGCGCGCCACCAGACGAGTCCTTTGTCGTGCGGGTTCGCCCGCTCTCCAAACCGATAGCCAACGCGGGTATCGTACAAGAACGTTTGCCCCATCCCGGTGCCGTAGATGAGGGTGTCGACGGGCGTGCCGATCAGATCGTCCACCGGCCTGCGGAGCCGATGCAGGCTCATCGGAGGGTCGAAGCGGTACAAGAGGTAGTGGCGGGAATCGTGGTAGTAGATCAAGCGGGGTTTCTTCACGAGAATCTCCTCTCTATGCAGGGACTTTCGACCATAGGACCGATACGCCGCCGGTCCAGTCTATCCACTCGCTACCGTGGGGAGGATCACGCCAGCGAAAGTGTCCTCCCTCGTCTATGAATATGGAATAGGCCGTCTTTGCCTTTCCTTGCTCGACGTATTCTTGGACTCGTCGAACGTCCTTTGTCACACTTCCGTTGGGATCGCTCCAGAAGACGGCTGACGGGTTGAGTTTCGATGACCAGATGTCACCGCCGCGGTCGGCCTTCCGGTCGTGGGACGGCTCGTACTTGAACTCCGCGGCGACCTCCACGGAGTCACCGCCAAGGATGACCAAGTCAGCACGGGGGCCGCCCAATCTATACTCGTTGAATACGCGGTACGGGAGATCCGCTCGCTCTATTTCTTCCATCATTCGCGTTTGGACTGTCCAAACGATGTCCCGTTCCGTAAAGAATCGGTAACCCCTGTACTGACAGCGGAGCCATTCGATCGTGTCTTCGAACAACTTGGTTGCTTCCATTTGGTTCTCGGGCTCCTCGGTCTGATGAGGCTACGATTCACGACTTCGAGGATATACTATACCATAGTCGGGCGGCTCCCAAGCATGTATCCGACGAGGCGCTAGGGGCAACGTGCGTTGACAGACTATCAGGCGCATCGGTATCATTGAGAGGAAAGACGCGGGCGATCGAAGGCTCCGCGGCTGGTAGGAGTATCCTGAATGGCGAATTACAGCAAGGGAGAGGCTCTGGAATGGGCGCGTGTGCATCTGCGCGGCGAGTGGAGCACGCTCATGACACCGTTCACTGTTGACGATCGAGTGGATGAGCAGGCCCTCCGGCACAATATCCGTCATGTTCGCTCGCTGGGGACTCGGGGCGCGGGGTGTACGTGGGGCATGGGCGAGTTTTGGAGTCTCACGCGGGAAGAGCGGTTGCTCGTGTACGATACGGTATCCGACGAGGCTGCGGGAAATTGGCTCATCGGGGCGCACGTCTCCCATACGTCTATCAAGGAGACGATGTTGCTCGCGGATCATGCGGAGGCGGCGGGGTTCGATCTGCTGATTGCAGGTGCGCCCTATTTCGTCACGAAGACGGAAGGGCAAGTCGTGGAATTCGTCCGCTTGCTGGCAGACTCGACCAACCTGGCGATCATGTTCTACAACTCGCCGCAGTTCGGCATCGTGATGAGCGCTGACGGTCTCAGACGAATATGCGGCATTCCGAACGTCGTGGGGGTCAAAGAAGCCAGCTTCAATAGAGACCTCACCATCGAAGCGCATAGGCTGCTCGGGGACTCGGCGGTCATCAGCGCGCCCGACGAGTGGGTTCTCTTCAAGGGACGAGAGCTGGGGTTCCAGCAGCAGGTGATGTTTGCAAACACTTCGGACTGGCGGTTCGACCGTCCGGGCGAGAACCATTACGTGCAATTCATCGAGCGGGCGACGACTGGCGACATCGACGATGCGTTGTACGAGGAGCGATTGGCGCCGGTAAAGTCGCTTTCGGACAAGTGGTGGCAGTATACGGCCGCCAAATTCGGGGGGGCTCTTCCTGCGTCGTTGTGCAAGTATTGGGGCGAGCTCATGGGACTCCGGCATGGTTCCGTTCGGCCGCCGCTGTCCGATCTCGACGAAGAAGAAAAAACTCAGCTCAAGTCCGAGTTGGAGTCCGTCCAAAACGCCGTTTCCGCGGCTGCAGGGGGTTAGACATGATCTTGATGGTAAGCGTTCAAAATCTCGACGAGGCCATGCACGCCCTCAAGGGCGGGGCGGACATCGTCGACGTGAAGAACTTGCAGGAGGCGCTCGTCGGGTCGGCGAATCCGTGGGTAATCGAGCAAGTCCGCGACGCCATCCCGGAACCTCACCACGCCAGCGTTACTCTGGGCGTCGTGCCAAACCAGATCGGCACGGTTGCCATGGCAGTCTATGCGGCGGGGCGAATGGGCGCGACGTCCGTGAAGGTCGGCTTCATGAAGACCGAGTACGACCACGCAGTGGAAACGCTGCGGGCGTCCAAGCAGGCCCTGGAAGGGACGGACACTAAGCTGATTGGATCTCTGTTCGCGGACAACCCGTTGTACGACGGGTTGGAAGCGCGGCACATGGTCGAACTCGGCAGAGACGGCCTGTGCGACGGGTGGCTCATAGATACCCTGACGAAAGACGGACGGAATCTCTTCGACTTCATGTCCGAGGCGGAGCTCCGAGAGATGGTCTTCGAGAGCAAGCAGGACGGCATGAGCACCGCGCTGTCTGGACATCTGAGAGTCGACGACCTCGACGAGCTTGCCCGGATCAATCCGGATATCGTCGGAGTGCGAGGGGCCGTCTGCGCGAAGGGCGACCGCAGCGAGGGCGTCTACTGGGAGGCGGTATCCGAGTTCAAGAAGCAGATCGACATGCGGCAGTCGGGAGAAATCGACGTGCTCGACGGGGCATACGCCGGCAACGGACACAAGGCGGGAGAGTGGATCGTCGTGGACGGCACGGGAAAGACCTGCGCCAGCATCCTCGCAGAGCTTACCGAGCGAGTCGACGCAGACCCGCGCTCGTTCGTCGAGGTCATCATGCCCGACGTGCTCAACACCTACGACGTCGTCATGTGGGCCGAGGAGCGAGGCCACAGCATCTTGACTCAACGCAAGGACGCCGACGGCTCGATGCGGATACTGATTCAGCCGTAGCGTGGGTATGCTGCCGTCTCTGCTCGTTCCCGGCTGGACGTGCTTGCGATCTACGCGTTGTATCAGACGCTCGTGCCATAAAGGGAGGGGCCACGAACGATGAAGATAGATAGGATTGGGGCCTGCGTCGCCGCCCTGGTGTCGGGATTCTTCCTCATAGCCGCGGTGTCTGAATGCGAGGTGACAAATTCGCGGAATTTTGGATGCTTCTAGACGCGACGCCTGTTGAACTTGCCCCCTCCTCTGTCCTTCCACACATGTCTCCGGATGGCTCCTACATCATGTTCTCCGACGTCAGCCGGCGGAACTCCCTTAACTTTTTCCCAACGAGGATATTCTCCGTGTCCGCCGATGCTTCTCGGCTACATCGAATCCCAGACGGTCCTTCTGCTCATGAATACTTCATGCGAGACCTTATACCCGATATCTCGCCTGATGGATCGCGCATAGTCTATAGCACTTTCAGGTACTCCACTGGGATGCTTTGGAACAGAGTACACAGCTATGAGATTGCGACCGCGAAGCCTGACGGTACCGATGCGAAGCGGCTCACCAGGAACGAATATGACGATGTGGCTCCAGCCTGGTCGCCCGACGGGCGTCGTATCGCGTTCGTGTCAGACCGCGATGGCTATCCTCAGGGAATGTACACGATGAACCCGGACGGATCGGACGTGCGGCGCATTGCTCCTGGTAGTGGAGGGGTTCCGACACTGGTATGGTCGCCGGATGGGCGGCACATAGCATTCGGACATTATGATCGCGGTGAGTGGGATACGGAGTCTCGTTCCTATATTGGCACCGCATACTACGTTGCCATTGTCGGGTCGGATGGATCGGGATATAGAAAGGTCATAGAGTCGGATTCACCGATCAGCGATCCGTCGTGGTCGCCGGACGGACAACACCTGGCATTCATGACGGAAGACAAGAGAGTTACTCTCTATACCGTCAACGTGGACGGGTCAAATCTACAGCAAGTCGTTTCTATTCCCGTGCCTGAACTTTCTCATATAGATCAACGAATTGTGCAAGGCAACCCGACGGATCTGCTAGATACGCATGTATCTTGGTCCCCCGATGGTTCAGAGATTCTGTTCTATTATGGGTATCGTCCTGGTGCCGTCGCCCTTGACGGGAATTTGTATTCCATCAACTATGTCCTGTACTCGGTTAGACCCGATGGGTCCGGTTTTCGCACTTTGCAAGAAAGGATAACCGGGACTGCCGTGTCGGTGGATGGTTCGCGTGTTATCGTCTACGCTCATTCAGAGGGGCGCGATGGAGAGGTTGTGCTGTATACCACGGCGCTCGATGGTTCGGACAAGCGTATTCTCGTGAGAAGCGCCTACGGTGAACTCGTGGCTGAGAACTCTGGATGGAGAGATGACGTACCGACGTGTTCGACCGGGGACGCCGTGTCCGATCCAGGTGATAATCCTGGGCTGGTGCAGGACTGCGAGACGTTGTTGAGCATCCGGGATACGTTGAGCGGGGAAGGTGTGGAGCTGAACTGGCAGGTATACACGCCGATCGAGGATTGGTGGGGGATAACTGTCGGGGGTTCTCCACTCCGCGTGGATGGCTTGGGGTACCCAAAGCCTATTGGGTTCGAGTTGAGGGGAACTATTCCTCCGGAGATTGGAGACCTTACGGGTCTAAAGAATATAGCGTTGGAAGGAACGCAACTGACCGGCCCCATTCCACCGGAGTTAGGCAACCTCGCTGGTCTTGAGAGGTTGCGGCTTACGACGAACCGGCTCAGTGGGAGCATTCCGGCGGAGTTGGGTAATCTGGAGAATCTCAAGGAGTTATACCTTCAATTCAACACATTGACTGGGGAGATCCCGGCGGAGTTGGGTAATCTGGAGAATCTGCAAGAGTTGTATCTGCACTCGAACAATCTGTCAGGTTGCATACCTTCGACGATACGCCTCTCCCGTCCTAATCTGTCGGTTGATGTAGGTCTGGAACCGTGCTGACTTCTATGGATTGACGATATGAGGTACGTGCACAAGACAATCGTGGTTTTGGTCGTTGCGGCGCTGGTTGCGGGGTGAACTCATCTCCCTACACTACTCCTTACGGGGGCGCCACGAACTTGCCCTGCTGGGCGCGCGCGGCAAGGTAGTCCCTCGCCCAATTCGCAGCGACGCGAAGTTGGATGGCTAGGTCTATGGGAGGATTTCCGTACCAGTATTTGCCGCGTTCGTTGTCTTTTCGCACCTTGATGAGTGTCAACGTGTTCGACTTGTATCTGTTGCAGGGTCCGCACAGCAGGGCGCGGTTGTCCAGCTCGTTGCTTCCGCCCCCCGAATACGGAGTGATGTGGTCAAGCTCCAAGTAATCTGCCCGCGGAGGCTCAAAGCCGCATCCCCAACAGCGCACGCCCCATCGATCCACAAGCACCTTCACCATCTCCGCCCGCCTCATACTCGCAGGGCGGCCTGTATAGACCGGAGGCAGATCGGGCATGTCATCGCCGTCGTCTGTCCGCACGGGCGGACGCTCTGCGTAGTGGTATCCCAATTCTGCGAACTGCTGGTGTATGAATCCGACGAAATGGGGGTTGTTCCGCTCTTCTTCAATCTTGTATGAGGTTCCTAGTATGCGATTGATGACGTGGAGAGGTGCATCCTTCCGTCGGTCGATGCCGACGAAGCGACGGCCGAGGTTGCGTGCAGCTATCATGGTCGTCGCGCAGCCTGCAAATGGGTCGAGGACGAGGTCGCCGGGATTGCTGGCGGCTTCGACGATGCGCTCATACAACGCCAACGGCTTTTGGTCAGGTGAACCTGTCCGCTCTTTCGAGCCGCGCCCCAAGACCTTGATATCCGTCCAAACATCGCCCATCAATGCCCCGTCCGAGTCGCTGAGATACCGCTTGAAGCGGGCCACTTTGAAGCCGCACCCCGGCGTGATGGACTCATGCAGAATTCGTCCATCCTCTATCAACTCTTGCATACGTTTGGGAGGGTACCGCCACCTTCTTGTGGTTCCCAAGAACTCGTACTCATACCCAGTTCCCCCGGGCACTGTCAAATCCCATGCCCCATATCTGCGTCCTTCATCGTCTATGTACTTGTATTGCTTGGCTACCTCATCTTCAGTCAAGGGCACATAGATAGGATTCCAAGCATGTTCGGATTTCTTCGAGGAGTAGTAGAACAAGGTGTCGTGTTCTCTGTGAAACCGCTTGGCATTGTTCTTGGATCCCTGCGAGCTCTTCCACACAATCTCATTCCTGAAGTTCGTATGGCCGAATATGGCGTCCATGGCCATTCGCAGATACCCATTGGCGTTGTGGTCGCAATGAAGGAAGATGCTGCCCGTCGGCTTCAGCACGCGCTTCATTTCGAGGAGTCGAACCCCCATGAAACATAGGTACGCGGCGATCCCATCGTCGTGGCAGGCCTTCGTCGCCTCGATGACTTGGACGAGCGAGGGCTCCGCATCACCGATCTGCTCGAGCCAAGCCGGATGAACCTCGTTCCACTTCCACTGATCCGGGAGTATTCCTGTATCTCCCCACTTCCAGTTATCGACATAGAACCCGGCCGTTCCCGCGCGGTTGCGCTGGGTGTTGAACGGGGGATCGGTGGCTATAAGGTCTACCGTCCTCGCGTTGATGCCCCGCAGTACCTCGAGGTTGTCTGCCAGAAACAAGGTGTTATCAGGGAAGTTCTGTTCCATGCCTACCTGCCAACCGAATTCTCCTTTGAATATACTACCCAATGTCGCTAACGTCAAACGCAGTCGACCGCCGAAGCGCTAGTCTGGCTTGCGGCGGGGTATTCTTGCGGAGCCGACGCGCCGCCTGCCGGGTTGGGGGCGGCGTGAACTCATCTCCCTACCTTCTTACGGGGGCGCCACGAACTTGCCCTGCTGGGCGCGCGCGGCAAGGTAGTCCCTCGCCCAATTCGCAGCGACGCGGAGTTGGATCGCTAGGTCGATGGGAGGATTCCCGTACCAGTATTTGCCGCGTTCGTTGTCTTTTCGCACCTTGACGAGTGTCAACGTGTTCGACTTGTATCTGTTGCAGGGTCCGCATAGCAGGGCGCGGTTGTCCAGCTCGTTGCTTCCACCCCCCGAATAGGGAGTAATGTGGTCAAGCTCCAAGTAGTCTGCCCGCGGAGGCTCAAAGCCGCATCCCCAGCACCGCACGCCCCATCGATCCACAAGCACACTCACCATCTCCGCCCGCCTCATACTCGCCGGAGGGTTTGTATAGACCGGAGGCAGGTCGGGCATGTCATCGCCGTCGTCTGTCCGCACGGGCGGACGCTCCGAGTAGTGGTATCCCAATTCTGCGAACTGCTGGTGTATGAATCCGACGAAATGGGGGTTGTTCCGCTCTTCTTCAATCTTGTATGAGGTTCCCAGTATGCGATTGATGACATGGAGAGGTGCATCCTTCCGTCGGTCGATGCCGACGAAGCGACGGCCGAGGTTGCGTGCAGCTATCATGGTCGTCGCGCAGCCTGCGAATGGGTCGAGGACGAGGTCGCCGGGATTGCTACCGGCGCTGACGATGCGTTCATAGACCTCAAGAGGTTTCTGATCTGGGGCTCCAGTTTTTTCTCGAGCTCTAAAGTTCGCCGCGTCTTCCCAAAAGTCGTTGACTTTTGCCCCTTTCTCGGGATTCAGATATTTCTTGTATCGGAACGGGGATGTCGTAGTTGCCTGGGTTAGCCTATTGTTCCGGTATAGTTCCTCCATATGCTCTTTCGTGAAGCGCCAAGCCCGTCGAATACCGCGGAACTCATAGACTTTGTTCCCGCCGGTCTCGTTCGTACACGGAAACGTTGCATACCTCCCAGTATCATCAGTGTACTTATAGTCTCTCTCGATAGCTTCCTCCGATAGGGGAAGCCACTGAATGTTGTGTGTGCTATTCTTTCCCATGCCGTAGTAGAGGATCGTATCGTGGGATTGAGGGAATACCTTCGTAGCAAGATTGGCGCCTGTGACCTTTCGGAACCAAGCGATCTCGTTCTTGAAGTTCTGGCGCCCAAAGATGGCGTCCATGGCCATTCGCAGATACCCATTCGCGTTGTGGTCGCAATGAAGGAAGATGCTGCCCGTCGGCTTCAGCACGCGCTTCATTTCGAGCAGGCGGACGCCCATGAAACACAGGTACGCGGCGATCCCATCGTCGTGGCAGGCCTTCGTTGCCTCGATGACTTGGACGAGCGAGGGCTCTGCATCACCGATCTGCTCGAGCCAAGCCGGATGAACCTCGTTCCACTTCCACTGATCCGGGAGTATTCCTGTATCTCCCCACTTCCAGTTATCGACATAGAACCCGGCCGTTCCCGCGCGGTTGCTCTGGGTGTTGAACGGGGGATCGGTGGCTATCAGGTCTACCGTCCCCGCGTTGATGCCCCGCAGGACTTCGAGGTTGTCTGCCAGAAACAGGGTGTTATCGGGGAAGTTCTGTTCCATACCTACCTGCCAACCGAATTCTCCTTTGAATATACTACCCAATGCCCCTAACGCCAAACGCAGTCTACCGCTGCGGCATTAGTTTGGCTTGCGGCGGGGTATGCTTGCGGGAATGCGGTGCGGGAGGCGGGCTACTCGAATGGGCTTGGCATCATTCCAACGGGGATTTCGATGAGTCCAGGGGCGTCGGTGTCGAGCGCGATCTTCAGCGCTATTTCCAGAGATTCGGGGCTTTCTACTCTCACGCCGTTTACGCCGTAGGCGTCCGCGAGCTTCATGAAGTCTGGGTTGTAGAGTTCCGACCCGAAGGCGCGGCCGTCGAACTGGCGGATCTGGTCTCGATAGACGTTTCCGAAAGCGTTGTCGTTGAATACCAGGACGACTGCGTTGATCCCGTACTTCACGGCAGTGGCCAGCTCTTGGGAGTTGTAGAGGAAGCCGCCGTCTCCGGACACGGCGACGACCGGCGTGTCGGGGCGTGCGACTTTCGCACCGAGCGCGGTTGGGTATGCGTATCCTAGGTTGCCGAAGTACGATGAGGTGATGTACGTCCTTGGATGTCGAACCGTGAAGAGATCGCGCGAGGCGTAGCCGATCTGGGTTACTCCTTCGACGAGGATGCCATCTTCCGGCATTGCGTTTTGTATTGCTTGGACGAAGGCTCCTTGGGGTTGCGCGTAGGTGGATGGACGGGGCAGGCTTGCCTTCACTGCGGCTATTTCATCCGTGCGGCTGCGGCGCGGCGGCTGCATGTCGGCGATGCGCCGGTAGATGCGCTCCATGGTCTCGCGCGCGTCTCCAACCACGCCGTCGGCATGGGGGAAGTTTCGTCCGATCTCGTCTGCGTCGACGTCGATTTGTACGATGCGGTGGCCGTTCGTCAAGTTCGAGCGCCCCAGCCTGGTGCCGACCGCCAGCACTAGATCTGCGTCTCGCACGAGGACGTCGCGTTCGGGAGGGCCAAATCTCCAACCCGGTGTCCCGATGCAGAGTGGATGGTCATAGGAGATTGCTCCCTGTCCCTCTGCGGTGGTTATTACGGGGGCTTGAATGTGTTCTGCGAGCATGGCCAAGATGTCGGTTGCGCCCGAGAGCGTGACGCCCCATCCCGCCCAGATGAGGGGGCGCTCTGCCTGCGAGAGCATCGCCGCGGCTCGTTCGACTGCGCGGCCATCGGGCGAGATGGGGGCGTAGTCCTCGGACTCCAAGAGTTCCACGTCGTCCTCGTCAGACAGGGTATCCCAGGCGATCTCGAGTTCCACAGGGCGAGGCCGCCCGGTCTTGAGCATTCGGAACGCCTCATGAACGGTATGGGGAACCTGCGCGACGGACGTCATCCTTGCGGCCCACTTGGTGACTGGGCGCACTATATCCAACTGGTCGTTGACTTCGTGGAGAGCACCGGTATCTCTGCCGATCTCCTCTGTGCGCGCCTGCCCCGACACGAGTAGGACGGGCGTAGATGCGGAGTATGCGGTGCCTGCGCCGGCCAAGGCGTTCAGCAATCCTGGGCCTGGGACGACGAGGGCTGTGCCGGGGCCGTCGCCACCAGCCTTGGAGTACCCGAACGCCATATACGCCGCGGCCTGCTCGTGGCGCACGGTAATGAACCGAATGCCCGGCTCGTCGAGGAGCGCATCCATGGCGTGATAGAGCTGGACGCCGGGCATTCCGAATATCGTCCGCACTCCCTCGCGATAGAGAGACCCGATGAGGGCTTGTCCTCCGGTCATTCGTGTCATGAAGCATTTCTCCGCAACTCGGCGATATTTGGTGAGACGCGCACGGTGCAACGATGGACGAATACACTCGCACGCAACAAGGCAATACGCTATCATTCTACCATCTGACATTCACGGAGGGCATTCCCTTATGTCCCGCGCCGCCAAAATTCAAACGGCAATCGTCTTAGCAGTCGTCATACTTCTGGCCGGCTTCTTCGGCGCAGGGTGGTACTACGCAGGAGAGATCGAAGAGGGGGCGCTGCAGCTAGAGAACGAGCCCGATCCTTTCGATCTTCGAGTCGGATCCATCGTAGACGGGAAGATCACGCTCGAAACCACGGAGGAGACTTCATCGACCGGACGATGGGACAAGGCGGGCACGTGGGGATTGGCCTCTTCCGATACCTACAACCGGGTGGGCAAGGTCGTCGACCTGAGAGACGATTCGGTCGTGCGCGATCTCATCCCGCTTGGTCCGCTGCCGCGAGTGGGGGATGCCGTGCGCGTCGAAAGCGCAACCTACCCTGGAGACCCCCAAACGGCGCACGGCATCACGTTCCAAGAAATCGAAGTTCCCACCGCCCTGGGCGCATTTCCCGCTTGGCATACGGTGGGAGGATCGGAAGCGTGGGTGATTCTCGTGCATGGGAAGGGGGCGGACCGGCGCGAGTTCCTTCGCATCCTGCCGACGTTCGTCGAAGAGGGGTATCCGACCCTGACCATCACCTACCGCAACGATCCGGGGCTTCCGGTCAGTCCCACCGGGTACTACCAGTTTGGGGGGGACGAGTGGGAGGATTTGGATGTGGCGGCGGCGTTTGCGCTGGCGTCCGGGGCAAGGGAATTGGTTCTTGTGGGAAACAGCATGGGAGGCGCGATCGTCGTCAGCTTCCTCTATGAGTCGCCGCTGGCCGACCGAGTACGGGGCGTCATCCTCGACAGTCCTGCACTCAACCTCGATGCGCTGATCGACTACGGAGCGGCGCAGCGGCGTGTAGCCGGGATAGCGCTGCCCGGCGCTCTCACTGGCTTGGCGAAGTTCCTGGCAACCGTCAGGTTCGGAGTCGATTTCCAGTCGGTCAATTACTTGAAGCGAACCTCGGAACTCGCGGCCCCCATACTGCTCTTCCACGGCAGCGAGGATACGAGGGTGCCGCCGTCCGTCAGCGAGCAGCTCGCAGAAGCCCGCCCGGATATCGTCGAGTACGCCGTGTTCGACGGGGCGGCGCACACCGGCTCTTGGAACCTCGACCGTGAGCGGTACGAGGACTTGGTGCGCCGGTTCCTCGCTCGGCTGAACTAACGCCGACCAAACAAGTCCGCAACCGACCGGATCGCCTCGTTGCGGTCGACGAGTTCTGCCTTCTCTTCGCTGCGGGGTTTGATCTCTACGACTCCCCGCGCGAGATTGCGGCGGCTCACTACGATTCGCGCCGGAATTCCCAGCAGGTCGGCGTCGTTGAATTTGACTCCTGCGGATTCATCGCGGTCGTCGAGCAGGGTTTGAAAACCCGACGCCTGCAAGTCGTCATGCAGCGCGCGCGCTTCTCTGGCTACGTCCGGATCGTCGTAGTTCAACGCGGTAATCCAAACATCGTAGGGGGCGATCTCTGGGGGAAAGACGATACCCTTGTCGTCGTGGTTTTGCTCGATGCTGGCGGCGAGGAGGCGTCCGACTCCGATGCCGTAGCAGCCCATGATGATGGGGCGCTGCTCGCCGTCTTGTGTTGGGAAGTACGCGCCGAGCGCCTCACTGTATTTCGTGCCAAGCTTGAAGATGTGTCCGACTTCGATTCCCCACCGCGCCGCCATAGGAGAACCGCACTCCGTGCACAGGTCGCCCGCCTTGGCCAGCGCGATGTCCGCCATGACGTCGGCCTCGAAATCTCGGCCGTAGTTGGCGTTCCGTAGGTGATAGCCGTCTTTGTTGGCGCCAACCACGAAGTTTGCGCCCAACGTCACCGAGTCGTCCGCGACGACTCGAATCCCAGCGACCCCAACCGGAGACGCTGACCCCGCGACCAGTCCAGCGCGGGCGACTTCGTCCTCGGCGGCAATCCTGAGATCTGCAGGGGCGTTGAGCGCATTCGCAAGCTTGATCTCGTTCACGTCCAGATCGCCGCGAATGACTACGAATACTACCTCGCCGTCTACGCGGTAGAATACCGCTTTGAGGGTCTTGCAGGCGGGCACTCCGAGGGAATTCGACAGGTCATCGATGGTCTTGACGCCGGGGGTATGAACCTCCGACAGAGGAAGGGGGGTCTCGTCGGTCTCCGGGAGGAGTTTGACGAACGCGGCTTTCTCGTCGTTGGCTGCGTAGGAGCAGGAATCATTCTCGCACGACAGGATGGTGTCTTCGCCTGACTCCGCCAGAGCCATGAATTCGTGGGAGTCTTTGCCGCCGATCGCGCCGCTGTCTGCTTGTGCCATGATGACGTCGAGGCCGCAGCGCTCGTATATTCGTTCGTAGGCCTGCGCCATTCCGCGGTAGCTGATGGCGAGGCCTTCTTCGTCTGCGTCGAAGCTGTAGCCGTCCTTCATGTCGAATTCGCGTACTCGGAGGAGCCCGGCGCGCGGGCGCTCCTCGTCCCGGAATTTCGTTTGTATCTGGTAGAGGGTGCGGGGGAGGTCGCGGTAGCTATGCACATTCGCTTTGACGATGTTGGTGATGACTTCTTCGTGCGTTGGCGCGATGACGAGGCCTCGTCCGCGTCTGTCTCGAAGGTGGAACATTGTTTCGCCCATCGCTTCGGATCGTCCGGACTGCTCCCACAGTTCCAACGGCTGAAGGGCGGGCATCCGGAGTTCTTGCGCGCCTGCGTTTTCCATCTCTTCGCGGATGATCTGCTCGATCTTGCGCAGCGCTCTCCACGCCAACGGCAAGTAGGAGTACACTCCGGCGGCCAGCTGGTCTATGAGTCCTGCGCGCAGCATGAGTCGATGGCTGGGCGCATCCGCGTCTGCGGGCACATCACGTCGGGTCTTCTCGAGCATTTGGGACACGAGCATGGTTGTCTTCAGTTCCTTTCGGCTGTGACTGCGTTCGACTGGCGTGCTAAGTCTCGCTCCGCTCTGTCTACCTCTTCCATGAGGGCGGTGAGCATGTGTTCTTCATCGACGACGCGCGCCTTTCGGCCTTTGCGGAAGATGACGGCGCGCCCAACTCCGGCGGCGATGCCGACGTCTGCGTCCTTTGCCTCGCCAGGCCCGTTGACCTCGCATCCCATGACCGCAACTTTGACTGGCGTCTTGTACTTGCGCAAGAGGGCGTCCACTGAGTTGGAGAGCTTGTGAACGTCCACATCTGCGCGGCCACAGCTGGGACACGCCACGAGGACTGCGCCTTCTTTCCGCAGCTCTAGAGATTTGAGGATTTCCAATCCTGCGTAGACTTCTTCGCGCGGGTCGTCGCTCAACGAGACGCGAATCGTGTCCCCGATACCCTCGTAGAGCAGCATTCCCAACCCGATGGCGCTGCGGATGCTCCCCGACCGCGCGGTGCCCGCCTCCGTAATGCCGAGATGGAGGGGGTACGGAACGAGCCTCGCCATCCGTCGATACGCCTCTACGGTCGTATCGATGTCGAATGCCTTCATCGAGATCTTGATGAGGTCGAAGTCTAGGTCTTCCAAGACGCCGATTTCCCAAAGTCCGGTTTCTACCATGTGATCGACGATGGTATATTCTCCGTCTTGTGCTTCGCTTGGCTTTGGGAGCTTGTTTACGCCGTCTTGATGACGGGAGCTGCCGCGCCCGCCGATCTTGCCGACGGGGGGGAGACTCCCGAAGTTTACTCCGATGCGAATCGGGACTTCGCGCAGCTTGGCTTGACGGACGATCTCCTCGACTTTGCTCCGGTCGCGGATGTTGCCTGGGTTGAGGCGCAGGCAATCGACGCCGCTTTCGAGCGCTTGGAGGGCAAGCTGGTAGTGGAAGTGAATATCCGCGACGAGCGGCAGGGATGTCTGTCGTTTGATTTCGGCGAGGGCGAGGGCAGCGTCCATGTCAGGGACTGCGCATCGAATGATGTCGCACCCAGCTTCCTCCAATCCGCGAATCTGCGCTACCGTCGACGGAACGTCCCGAGTGTCGGTCTTGGTCATCGACTGTACGGTGACGCGGGCATCTCCACCGACTGCAACGCCGCCTATATGGATCTGCTTCGATACACGACGGCCAGGCAACGCTCTCTATCCTTCCTTCTGAATTCTGTTTGATTTTGCGCGGTACAGGTATCCTACATCGGATACGGACCGCTAGATTCCCGCCTTCGCGGGAATGACGTCAGGCAGATCGGCGGGAATGACATCAGGCAGACCTACAGAATTGACGTCAGGTAGACCGGCGGGAATGACATCAGGCAGACCTACAGAATTGACGTCAGGGGGATCGACGGCCTGGGGCAACTCGCCACGCAAGGTCAAACGGAACCTCCTTCTTGCAACGCATGATTCCAATCTATTCTATCGGATAATGCTCTCACCGGCGAATATCCGCAGGACATCCCGGTAGCTCATCGCAACGATGAGCGCGATGAGAAGCGCGAAGCCGATCATGTGGACGAGCCCCTCCCGCTCAGGCGATATGCGCTTTCCGCGGCGCACCCACTCGATGAGCACGAACGCGAGGCGACCGCCGTCCAACGCCGGTATCGGGAGCATGTTGATGATACCTAGGCTGATACTCAACAGAGCCACGAACTCGAAGAGCGGGGAAAAGCCGATCTCTGGAATTACCTCTGCGATCTCGCCGGTGACTTGGGCGATGCCAACCGGGCCCGCGATGCCAGGGTCGGGGCCGCCGCGCGCCCATTGGGTAAGCCCCGTTTGGGTCAGAGTGACGACTTCCCACGTGCGAAGAAACGCTTGGGGGATCGCTTCCCACACGGGAAGGCTCCGCTTGACGACCTTCGGGTTCGCCGTGCCGACGAGTATTCCGATGGCCCCCTGACGAATTCGGTCGCCGATTTGTGCGTCGCTGTCGACGCGGCGCGCATCTCCAATGGACAACTCCTTCGACGGATCGACCACCCGCTCGACCACTACTTGCTCCGGCGGCCTCAACCGCGGAACGATGGTGACCACATCCACGGGCGCCAGCTCTGGAGAGAAGGGTAGCCCGGTGGCAACCATTCCCTTCCGAATGGTGAAATTCGTCGGCCTGCCTAGGCGAGTTCGCACTTCCTGCACGAGTTCGACGTGGTTGTCGACCTTCTGTCCATCGACTTCTAGGATCACGTCGCGGGGGCGAAGTCCGGCATCGAGCGCCGGAGAGTTTGGGGAAACTCCCGTAATCGTTACCGTACCCACCACTGCATCATGAGGCAGCGTCAGCAGCACGGCGAATACGATGATAGGAAACGCCAGGTTCATGAAAGAGCCCGCGGATAACACGACCGCCCGTTTCCAAACCGGTTGCGCTGCGAAGCTCCGCGGATCGGACGGGTCTTCTTCTCCCAACATGCGAACGAATCCGCCCAAGGGTATCCAGTTGAGCGAGTACAGCGTTCCCCGATACCGGAAGCCGATCATCCGGGGTGGAAACCCGAAACCGAACTCCGTTACCTCGATGCCAAACCATTTCGCCGTGGCGAAATGCCCAAGCTCGTGGATGAAGATCAGGAACCCGAGAACAGGAACGATGAGAAGCCATCCTGGAAGATCGAACATCGACCGCTACATCCCCGTTATTCGTGCGACCCGCTGTTTTCCCCATCGGGACGCATCTATGATTTCTTCCACGGTTGGCTCCGCTATCGGCGTGAAGTCTTCGAGCGCGTGTTCGATGACGACCGGAATATCTGTGAACTTGATCCGCCCGTCGAGGAAGGCCGCTACTGCCGTCTCGTCCGCGCCGCTGAGACATGCCGGCCACGTCCCGCCGCGCCGCGCAACCTCCAAGGCCAATCCGAAACACGGATAGCGGCGGGCGTCCAACTGCTCGAACGTGAGCTCCCCTGCGCCAACTGCATCGAATCTGCGAATGGATCCGTTGGACACCCGTTGGGGGTAGAACATCGAGTATTGAATCGGGAGACGCATGTCCGGCTGGCTGATCTGCGCCTTTACCGAGCCGTCGACGAATTCTACCATGGAATGAATCATACTCTGCGGATGGATGACTACCTCGATATCGTCCCAATCCACGTCGAACAGCCAACGCGCTTCGATGACCTCGAAGGCCTTGTTCATCAGCGTGGCCGAGTCAATCGTTATCTTCGGACCCATGTCCCACGTGGGATGCTTCAACGCCTGGGCTGGGGTCACGTGAGGCAGGCTGTCGGGGTCGAAATCACGGAACGCCCCGCCCGACGCGGTAATGATCAGCTTCGAGACCGTCTTGCCTTCTCCCTGAATGCACTGCCAAATAGCGTTCGGCTCACTGTCCGCGGGCATGAGGTCGACGCCGCGCGCACGCGCCAATCGCATCAACGTCGGCCCCGCCATCACGATAGACTCTTTGTTCACCATGACGATTTGCTTGCCCGCCTCGATTCCTGCGATGGCAGGTTTCAACGCTACGTCTCCAACCGTGGCGCAGACCACCAAATCGACTTGGGGAAGCGCAACCATCTCTTCCATCGAGCAGGCGGCGCAACCATTCGAGGCGAGAGACGCTCTCTCGGCCTTAGTTCCTTCGAAGTATACATACTGCGGGCCAAACTCCGCGACCTGGGCGCTCAAGATGTCGTAGCTCCGCCGCGCAGCCAATCCGACGACGCGGAACGCATCGGGGAAGGCGCGGACGATGTCCAGCGCCTGAATGCCGATAGATCCGGTAGACCCCAGTACGACCAACCCTTTCACTGCGCGCCCCATAAAACGAAATAGTACACTACTGCCAGATTGAAGACAATCGAATCGAGCCGATCGAGGATGCCCCCGTGCCCCGGCAAGAGCCGCCCGGACTCTTTGACGCCCGAGAGCCGTTTGAGCTTGGACTCGAAGAGGTCTCCTGCCTGGCCGACGACTCCAAGGAGAATTCCGAGCAGGGCAACCGCCGTCCAGGGTGCGTCGATGGAGAGGGCAGCCGCAGACACGAGTGCAGAAACGAGCGCCGCAAGCGCTCCGCCTATCCCCCCTTCCCGCGTCTTGTTGGGGCTTACCCCAGGGGCAAGCGGCCGTTTCCCGATAGCCTTTCCGACGAAGAACGCGGCAGTGTCCGTCGAAAACGTCACGATCAGCGCGAACGATATCCACGCCAAACCCTGGTCGCCTCCTCGAATCAACGGAGCATACGCCAAGAGGGCGCCGGGATAGGCCGCCGCACCAAGGGTAACGCCGAGGACGCGAGCCCAGCGTACTCTGCGAGACGCGGGCGAAAGCAGCAGAACCGTGGACGCGGCGGCGGTGGCGGCCCCTCCGGCAAGCGCGTAGAAGGGCTCATACGGCGCCAAGACGACGAGGGCGGCGGCGAGGGCGGCCGCCGCAAGTGTCGGAGGCGCAAGGGCTCGGAAGCGCGCCATGCGGCAGACCTCCACAGCGCCCGCCGACGCAGCGCACACAGCCACGAGACCAAACACGCCCCCGCCGGCCCAAACCACCCCAACGAGCAGCGGAATCCCAACGAATGCGGTAGCCAACCGATTTCTCATAGTGCGACATCCTGCGATACCAACACGTGCATATTGAATCACATCCCGCGCGCCGTTGCGGCGAATGGTGTCTGCGGTTCCTCTGGATCTGTCGCGGTGCAGGTATCGCTGTGAATGGGCGTCGGTCGCTCTCTACGATCTGGGGCACCTAGATCCATCCACGGATCGACTCGATGAAGCGCGGGGTCTGTGCAGGGAGAATATCTGGGGGCAAAAACTAACCTATCAATACCCCCAAGCGTTGTCTACAGTTAACATATGGACCTGCGCTTCCGGCTCCCTGTTGGGGGTTCCTTGCGGCCCGGGTTTCGACAGTATATCAATCCGCACACAGGAGAACCAATGCAGTTTATCACCGGAACGGCAATCAGCAAACGCACAGTCACTGTCCTTGCCGTCTTCATCATCCTGATCGCTGGCGTCACCGCATACAACTCCCTCCGTGTCGAGCTCTTCCCTGAAGTCGAGTTCCCCCTCGTTACCGTAACTATTTCCTATCCGGGCGCTGACCCGGATGCGGTCGTTCGAGACGCTGCCGCGCCCATCGAACGCGCAGTGTCGGGAATGCAGGGCTTGGAATCGGTGCAGTCCACGACATTCGAGGGCAACTCCATCATCTTCGCAACGTTCGAGTTTGGCACGGACATGGCGAACGCCCAGAGCGAAATCGAGGCGGCTATCGGCGCCATTCCCTTCGTGGACGGAGTCGAAGAGCCGACTGTCGGTCGATTCAACCCGGGTCAACTCCCGGTCATCCAGTTCAGCATCATCTCCGACGGAGGCGCCACCGAAATCGCGTCCGTCGTCCAATCCCAAATCCTGCCTGCCGTCTCCGATATCGACGGGGTCTTGCAAGTCCAAGTCACAGGAGAGACCGAACGCCGAGTCCAAATCCTCGCCGACCCCGACCGACTGCGCGAACGCGGCGTTTCGTTATTCCAAGTCTCCGCCGCCCTCACCGAGAACAACCTTACCCTGCCCGCAGGCATCATCTTCGAAGGCGGACAAGCGATCCCTGCGAACACTACCCATGCATTCGACTCCATCGAGTCAATCGAAAACCTCATCGTGGGTGTGTCGGAGTCTGGAACAGTCCGTCTGCGAGACGTTGCGGACGTGAACTTCGATGAAGGATTCCCGTCCAGCATCTCGCGCACCAACGGCAAGCCCAGCATGGGCGTGGCCATCGTCAAGGAAGCTGAAGCGAACACCATCGACGTCACCCGCGCAGTCCGCGAAGCCTTGGACACTCTGCCCAACCTCCCAGACGGCGTCGAAATCGCCGTGGTGCTCGACCAGGGACCGGACATCCAGGGGCAGATCGACGCCCTCCTGCGCGAGGCCATGTTCGGATTCATATTCGCAGTGACGGTCATCTTCATATTCATGCTGACGATTCGTCCGACAGTGATACGCGGGCTGTTCAACACGCTGCGTCCGACGCTGGTGATCGCTTTGTCCATTCCCTTGAGCGTCTTCACAGGCGTGCTGCTCATGGCGTGGCAGGACATGTCCCTCAATTTCATGACGTTGGGCGGTCTTGCCATCTCTGTTGGGCGGGTAGTCGACGACTCGATCGTGGTGCTAGAGAACCTCTACCGCCACATCGAGGCTGGACGAGAGCGTTGGCGCGCGGCCCTCGAGGCTACGAAAGAGGTCGGCCCAGCGATCTTCGCATCCACGATGACTACCATCGTGGTCTTCGCGCCGCTCGCTTTCATTCAGGGGATCGTGGGGGCGTTCTTCTTCCCGTTCGCACTGACTGTCAGTTTCGCGCTGATAGCATCCCTCCTCGTCGCGCTTACGGCCGTTCCCGTGCTTGGCGCGTACCTCCTGCGGCCCGGCGACCTCTCCCAAGCCGTCACAGAGGAAGATGACTTCGTGCGAGAGACGTGGATGCAGCGCGCCTACACTCCCATCCTCAAGTGGACTCTGAGGCACAAGGCGGTCACTCTGACGTCTGCCTTCCTGCTCACCCTCGCCAGTCTTTCGCTCATCCTCGTCATTCCCATAAACCTATTCTCCGCGGGCGGCGACCGGTCATTGCAAATCGAAGTATCGCTGCCGCCAGGAACATCCCCAGAGGCGACTCTCGAAGAAGTGATAGAGATCGAGAATCGCGTGAGCGGCACAGCAGACGTCTACACGTCCACCATCGGAGCGACCGACGCGGCATTTGGGGGCGCGCCGACTGGATTGAACGAGGCCAGCCTCTTCGTCAACCTCTCCGAGGATGCGCCGGCGGACATCGATGACACGCTGCGGAGCGAGCTCGAAAAGCCTGGACGAGTCGTCCGCATCACCGAACTCGACGCCGGCCCTCCCGATGACGGCGTCCAGATCAATATCACCGGGACGGACTACGGAGACATCTCGGCCGCGTCCCAACAAATCATAGATGCTATCTCCGACGTCGAAGGCGTCGCAAACCTCGAAAGCAACATCGCCCAGGTTCGCCCAGCAGTATCCATCGAGGTCGACCCGGACAAGGCCGCCCTGCTTGGGCTGAGCACTCGTCAAGTGGGGCTCCAACTGAGCCAGTACCTGATTGGCCAAACGGTCACGAACGTCTCCATCGATGGAGACATCGTGGATGTGTCGCTCTCCGGCAATCCGAGTGCGGTGAACGGGATCGAGAACATTCAGAACCTGATGATCACTGGACCTGGCGGGGCGGTTCCTCTCGAGGATGTCGCAGAGGTCGTCACCGAGGAAGGTCCAGTGACCATCGTCCGCACGGACGGCGTTCGATCCGCTACGGTCACGGGCGACGTCGTATCGGACGATGCCCAGGCAGTCGGGAATCGCATCGATCAAAAGATCGCCGCGTTGGATCTGCCTCCGGGCGTTCAAGTTGCCATCGGTGGCGTATTCGAAGACATCGGAGAGATCTTCCTATCGATATTCATTGCCATGGCCATTGGCATCGTCCTGGTGTACCTCGTCATGGTCGCCAGCCTTGGATCTCTCAGGAACCCGATCGTCATCGTGACCACCCTTCCTCTGGCTCTGATTGGAGCACTTGCGGCGCTGGCAATCACAGGGCGAGCCCTGGGTCTGCCTGCGATGATGGGTCTCTTGCTCCTCATCGGCATCGTCGTTACCAACGCCATCGTGCTCATATCGTTCGTCGAACAGCTCCGGGCAAAGGGAATGTCCGTGTACGATGCGCTCATCTCCGGGGGCCGCGTGCGTCTGCGACCGATCCTCATGACTGCGCTGACCACCAGCTTCGCTCTCCTGCCCTTGGCGGCCGCATCCGGCGCGGACGGCGGATTCATCAGCGCGGAACTGGCGACGGTCGTCATTGGGGGACTGGTAAGCTCGACCGGACTTACTCTCATCGTAGTGCCGATCGTCTATACCATCTTCAACGAGAGCATCCCCAACGTGTTCGCGGCAATCGGACGCAGGGCGAGGAGGCAGGCGGGGTAAGCGCTGGGTTCTCTGGGGAAGAAGCGTAAGCAGACGGCGGTACAAGCCCGCCGTCTGCAGTCCAGCCGTCACTTTCGTGAAAAGCCTGCCACTTACTCCGATATGGGCAGAGATGCCGTACGACGACCCGTCGCACGCCTGGCCGCGGCGATGGCGTTACCAATCGACAGATGCAGTCTAATCCTCATTCTTGCGAAAAGCCCGCCGCTTACTACGTGGCCCTCACTCGCAGCTGATTGTTCCCTCTCCCACGCTGCAACCAGAACCGGAACCGTCTCGCCCTTCGCAACCCGCTCCAACACCTGGACGTACTGTAGCCGCTCAACTTTCTGAACCTCATCTCGTAGGGCCGCAACCCCATGGCTAGCCAGATTCGGAACCTCAACCTGTCTCTGTGACAGAATAGGCCCCGTGTCGTAATCTCCGTCGACCACGTGAACCGTTGCGCCCGACACCTTCTCGCCCGCGGCCAACACCGCTTCGTGCACCCTATCGCCGAACATGCCGCGCCCGCCGAACTTGGGCAGCAGCGCAGGATGCGTGTTGAGTACGCGCCCGCGATAGTGCGAGAGAGTGAGGGGGCCGAGCCGTTTCATGTAGCCGGCGAGAACGATCAGGTTGACGTCGTGGTCGGTCAGCGCTGCAAGGACGGCGCGGTCGAGCGCGGCTTCGTCCGGATGGGTCGCACTGCTCAAGTGGAGGGCAGGGATGCCGGCCGACCGCGCGCGCGCCAAAGCGCCGGACCGCGAGTTATTGCTGATTACGACGCGCACATCCGCGTCCAGATCCCCGGACGCGCACGCATCCAAGACGGCTTGCATGGTCGTCCCTGCATGGGAAGCGAGAATGCCCAAACGCAAACGATCCGCCCCGCAGCGTTCGATGCCAAGATGCCCACCAGCATCCGCGCCCATTCCAACTCCTCGCGACAAAGTTTGGAATCCTCGTACCGCCCCTTCGAGGAGGCTCAATGCCATTCTATTCCATGAATGTGGGAGAGTGCAAGACTCTCAGTCCTTCTTCTGCACGGCTAGCTGCTGCATGTAGGCCTCACGGCCCATCAGCGTCTTCTTGTAGAACCAGCGCGACTTTTGCGGAAGCATGGAGACGCTCCTATCTTCAATCGGGAGGGACACGGGCGTATGGCCTCTGCGCGCGGACTCCCGCAGGCCGACGGCTATCTCCAGAGCGTGGCGCATGTCGTCTCCCGTCGTCGCGCCAATGGACGCGCCACTATCGAGGTTCTCGACCATCTCATCGACGATCCCAAGCATCACATCGCCGGGGTAGCGCCATCCCTCTGCGTCATAATCCCGCTCGGAATCGATCGGGCGGGGTTGGAAGACGTCCTGCGCTTCGACGAAGTCTCCCCAATCAGTCGGCGGTTCCAATTCTCTTCCCTGCATCATGTGCAGTCCCAACCCGGTGTTGTTCCAGTTGAAGATGACGCCGCGCGTTCCAAGGACTTCGATTCCTCGCCAGTAACGCGACGGAGCGGCGTAGTTGCTGAAGACCTCTACCCCGTTCTCGAAGCGAATGTAGCCTCCGAGCGCACCGTAGCCTTGCTTGCCGTCCTCGTGTTCGTCTTCCGCCTCTGCGAACGGGTCGCCGGACGTCCAGCCGATCACGAAATCGACATCCGACCTTCCGGCGAAACGGCGCGCCAAGTTCAGTCCGTGCGTGCCGACCTGCTTGTTGTCCTCATAGAGATTGATGCGGACGACCTCCCCGATCGCGCCTTCTGCGACGAGGCGGTAGGCCTTCTGATAGTCAGGGGTACTGGATACGACGACGCCGCATATCAACGGAATGTCCCGGGAAGAGGTCTCTGCGACCATCCGATCGGCGTCCGCCAAGCTTCCCGTCAATGGCTTCTCGCAGAAGATGGACTTGACGCCCGCGCGCGCCAGGGCGACCACGGCATCCGCATTCGGACGAACTGGAAGCACTGCCATGCCAATATCGAGTTCGTGTTTCTCCAACATCTCATCCCAGGTCTGGTACCCGGGCGCTCCGAAACGGCGCGATGCGAGATTCAGATTTTCCGTATCGGTATCCGCAACGGCGACGACCTCGCACGACGGGTGCATATCGAAAGCGCGCGCTCGGGGAACGCCCGCCCGTCCGGCTCCAATCAGGCCTACCTTGTACGTTGCGTTCTTGCTCATGTTCGTCTCCTCTCTTTCGGGCGGCGCATCGTCTGTTGCGTTTGCTTCGTTGCTGCGAGGGTATCATTGTCCCAGCCGTCACTCTACCCTCAGGCGCGCGAAGCGGGAGTGGGTTACGGAGGCTTGGGTGCACCACCAGCTGGCGATTAGCGTGCCGTCGGGCATTCGCGCAAGGTTGGGCTTGCCGAAAGCGATGTTGTCATGGCTCTTGGGGTACTCAGGAACACGCTCGACGCCGAGGTATTCCTGGCCTACGGCGTCCCATACCTGCACTTGATTGTCAACGTCCCACGTCTTGCCGCTGTCCTGCGAGAGAACGACGTTTATGCCGGGGTTCATGCCTTCCCTATCGGTGTATGCGGCGGCCATGAGGCCGCCTCCCATATCCGCGAGCCAGCAGGTCTGCGCCATGAGGTTGGTTGGGGCAGGGTAGGCCCACGCGCTGGCGTCTGTGTTGGAGATGGTGATGTGCGCGGGGAAGTCTTCTGCGCTGCCTGGCTCTTGCGTCCACTGGAGGGAGGCAATGCGGCCGTCGAGCATCTTGACGTATCTGCTATGCGAGAACATCTTTGCGGTATCGGATGCGCTCTCCAACGGCGCCGCGTCCGACCAAGTAACGCCGCGGTCGCTGGAGAACGTCGAATAGCCCTTGATGTGCAGGGGTTCGCGGTCGTCCCACGCCTTCCATAGCTCGAGGGCGAGCCACCAACGCCCGTCGTCCAATTCGATGATCGACGAGGGAGTGTCCGGCAGACCGCCGAGCGGCAGGTTCATGACACGCGGGGGCGTCCACGTTCGCCCGCCGTCCTTGCTGTGCATGATGACCTTGTCGGACGGGCGGTGACCGCCGGTCTCTGGATTGAACTGCGGTCGGGGGTCGGAGAAGTCTATGCGGAAGGCGTTGAGGACGATCTCGCCGTCGGACAATCTGAACGCATGGGGAGCGGAGTAGCTGTACGGGCGGTCGTCGTTCTCCACGTCCCAGACGCGCCCTTCCTGCGCCCACGTCCGCCCGCCGTCCAGCGAGCGCGCCACGTTTAGCGTGCCGTCCGTCGAATAGAAGGCCTGCCCGATGCGGTATATGCAGATCACTTCATCGCCCCCGAGCGGCACGACGTTCGGCAGGAAGGCGCACTCCGCCTTGAATCCGGGGTCCGGGTTCCTGTAGATCACGCCGTCGTCCAACAAGCGCAGACGGTTCATATCGCTCCTTCCGAAGAGTTGACTTCGATGAGACCTCGCCTCTCGATATCCTGGTAGGCGTCTTCGATCTTCTGTTGGGAAAATTTCGGCTTCACATTGCCGACTGTCTCGACGACCTTGCTTCTATCCCAGTGCGGACGGATGTCTTGAATGAAATGAACCGTGGCCAACAGTTCCAGTTGCGGGAGTGGCAGGGCAGCCAGGTCGCGGATGGTTTCGTCGATTCCCTCCAGTGGCATGGAGTGCTCGGCGTCATCGACAGTAAACTCACCGGGGCGAATGCTATAGCCAAATCCGTCTGGGGCGAGGCTGATTTCCACACATCCCATCGCGTCCGCAAGCGAGAGGTCATTGTCGACACTCTCCGAATACGGGCCGTAGTAGTGCATCTTGAATCGGTAACCCAGGGGCTTTCCTAGGCCTTTTTGAAGGAAGTACACGATCTTTTGGATGCTGGTCTTGCCGGGCCTCCTGTTGCAATCCTGGGCTAGATCGACGATGTGGCGGATTAGCGCGATCCGCCCCATGCGCAGCTGCATGTCATCCATTACGCCGTTCCTGTGGGGATTTGATGGTTGCCAACACCAACGGGCATAGCGACGAATTGAATATCGAACTTCAGTGACGGTTCAATCTTTGACCGCGCATTATGAATCCTAAAGGACATTTGCCATCCGCCTGTGAAGGTCACAAGCAGTGTGTTGTCAGAAGCCTGCTTTCGGTGAATCTGATCAATCATCTTGGGTATCGTCCATCTCTTACCCCACCTCAACGTCCCATTGATATTGTATGACTGGATACTAACATAGTCACGCTCTCGAACTACCTTGTAGAAGTCATACTGACCAACAAGGTACTGGAAGACACGCTTGATGAATTTCTCCCCATGCAATTGGCATAGTCGAGCGAACTCATCCTCAAAAGCAGTGAGTATCGGAAGATAGAACATGGCATTCTTGTTGGGTACGTCACGGAAGTACTGACCTTCGTCTCGCATGGATTCCATAACATCAAAGGTTGGTTTTACTCGATCCCAGTACCGAGAACTCACCGGATATCCTGCCCAACGGTCTCCAAAGTCAATCGTGCCTGATAGACGAGAATGTTTTACCCCTTGGTGGTGATTCTTGGCAGACAACCCTATCTCTCCACCAAAGATGCGGACAATAACATCTCGCACATCGCCACGTTGTCCATGCTTGTCAGATTGAATGTGGATGGACTCCGCTTCGTCGAAGCGCGCGTCATGCGCTTGGAGGAAGAGAGCAGCCTCGCTGGCAGCCTCGTCCATCGATTCCCTGTCAACGTCGTTTTGTCGATAGGATGCTTTGGCGGCGGCGGTCGCTCCTATTAGATCCTCCAAGGGAGCCTTCGTTACCTTGCAGATCTGCTGGGCAAGGGCGTACTCGAAGGCCTTTCCGTGCGATGTCATGGTCATGGCAGGGGAAGCTCCTCGCCAAGGATCAGTACCTCGTTGGATTCCTTCTTCGTGCTCATTCCATACGTCCATTCGGGGGTAATGAATGGGTTGTCGGGGTACAGGTCTCGAACTCTTTCGCAGTCGTTGTAGGAGAGCACCCATCGTCCTCTGTCGCGTAGGATATCCGCGAGGCCTTCGTGGTCGAAGTCCTCGTGCATGTCCCCTTGCTTCCCGTAGAGCTTTCCTCCGTTGGCGTAGGGAGGGTCGAGATAGAGGAAGTGGTCGCGGTGCTTGGACAGGCTTTCCTTGAAGTCTGCGTGTTCGACGGTCAAGTTGTCT
Source organism: Dehalococcoidia bacterium (assembly GCA_965242665.1). Lineage (GTDB taxonomy): Bacteria > Chloroflexota > Dehalococcoidia > Lucifugimonadales > VXLM01 > VXLM01. Next base: position 474,185 of record OZ251484.1, read on the forward strand.
TGGCGGAAGTTTGCCAGCCGCTCGATAGCGCTCTCGTTGAAGCGCGGGTGACCGGGAGACATGCCGCCGCTGAGGGTGGTGCCGGAATAAGACGATCGGTTGAGCGTGAAGAACGCCGCGGCCCGTTCGATCCTGTCCGTCAGATCGAAGTACCGTTTTTGGAGGGCGTAGAACCTCGTCCGTGTCAATGGATGATATTCGTAGACCAACCTTGCCAGGTTTGGGGCATCTTCGAGAGCTGCCTGCCAGAAGTCGACCAACGGCTCGAAGCCGTCATAGCCGTACACCCTCACGCCGTTCGCTGCACACGCCAACTCTACGGAGCCGCCGCCAAGGAAGGGAGAGGCCAATGTATCGAGGTCGCGCGGGATGTATCTCAGTATTCGGTTGACTGCACGCGACTTGCCGCCTGGGTAGCGCAAGGGGGATTTGACGGCAGCAGTCTGCGAGCGCAGCGTTGCAGCGCGCGTCACAGGCGGGTTCGTAAACGTTCCCGCCGTCTGTCTCAGCACGCTTTGAACGGGCGTTCGCGCGCGTCGTCGACTATTCACACTATCGCCTCCATGTACAGCAAGTCCTCCGCAGTGAAAGAACGCATGTTCATACCAATCCTAGCACACCGACGGGCTATCGTCTACCCCCGAACGCGAATCCCTGCAGCGCCGCAAGATCCCGCAGCCGTCGATAGTCCCCCATCCGACGCGCTCACTGGGACTACTCTACCCGCGTCGAGACGGAGGCGGTGTTGTTCGCGGTGTTCGACTCAGGGACGCTGGTTCCGATGACGCTGGCGGTGACAAGCTCTGCCGGGGCCGACTCTTCGACTACCGCAGAGATGACCACTTCCGTGCTTTCGCTTTCGTCTAGCGCCCCGAGCCGGCAATGCACGACGGACTCGGACTCGAAGCACGCTGGTTCCGGAGGCTCCGCCGCAACGAATCTCATGCCCATAGGCAAGGTCGTGTCCAAGACGATTCTCCTCGCGGCGCCTGGGCCGTGGTTGGTCACGCGAATGGTAATAGTCGTCGGGTCGTTCCTCGACGCGGGCTGCGGTGCGGCCGACATAGACAGTGAGAGGTCCGGCTCGGCCCTCAGGAACTCGAAGCTGATGACTTCCTGACTTTCGGCTATCAGGGTGAACATGCCCACCAGGGCCACGAGCGATACGAGGCCTGCGATCGACATGAACCAGAACACGAAGCCTCGTCGTCGAAACCACACCAGTACCCGCATTCTTCAATACCTTCCAAATGGATGGGCCGCTATTTCCAATAGCCCGCGGATCGCCAGGGCGAGAAGAGCGGCGCGCGACCGATACAAGAACATTGGGGGACAGGAGCGACGTCCGTGACTCACTCTATCCCCCGTAAACTCCGCTGCCGTGCAGTCCCGGACATCCGGGACTGCACGGTGTGACCTGCATTCTAGCTGCACTTGTCCGATGCGATGTGCGGGCACTGCAAGAAGTGAGTGCTGGCGTACCGTTGGGATCGGTTGCCGGGATTGTTGGCGTTGTCCAGTCCATCCTCGAAGTAGATGAGCATGTTGCCGTATCCTCCGGCCTCTTCCCGCAGGTGTCGGTTCGGGACGTTCCGCACGTTGTTGCGCTTGAAGACGAGGCCGTGGCTGCTGCCTGTGAAGCCGACGCTGCCGAAGTGGTAGTCGTTCTCTAGGTTGAGCTGGTACAGGCGCTGCCCGATTTCGACTCGCCTTGGATCGAGCATCCGATAGCTCCGGCCCTCGCCGTAGAGGTTCTGCATCTCCATCAGGAAGCCAGTCGGGTCGGCCGGATAGTTGCCGGCCGGCGCGAGGGGCAGGTACTCATTTTCCGAGCAGCCGGGGCAATCGACTTGCGCTGCGCCGACGGGAGCCATTCCCTGCACTCCGCCGCTCTCGAAGTATCGCCCCATTTCACGACCGGGATGGCTCGCCCGATATGGCAGGAACTGCGTCCAAACCCACATGTTCGTCATCAGCGGCATTGCCCTCATGCGGATCGGCGCCAGACCCTGTCCGAAATCTCTATTCCGGCCCTCTCTGAACTCGAGGCGAATCCCAATATCAGCCCACTGGCTTTGGAACAGCTCCGCAATTTTGATGAACTCGTCTCGGAACTCGGAGAAGATCACCAAGTTTTCGCCGTTGTCGGTGCGGTTTCTGATACCGTCCCCATCGGTGTCTACCAAGCCGATCGAGTCGAGGAGCTGGTTTGCCTTCGCCACGTCGCGGATCGCGTGGTACTGCCGCCACTCGTCGCCGGGGTAGAACGCGGTGCTGGGATGGGGAACCCACGCCTGAGGGGTTCCCAAGCCAAGGAAGACTACTTCGTTGATCTCGGGGCGGTCCATGCCGATGTTCAGCGCATGACGAAACTCTTGAGTACGGAACAGCCGCCCGAGCTCGGGGTCGGCGTTGTACTCGGTGTTGATCTGAGTGCCGGCGTCGTTGCCGCTGGTCTCCGGCCAATGGCCGATGCTGTAGTCTCCTTGATCCATGCTGGCGATGTACAACGGCATTTCGTAGAGGACGAAGTTGGCGTTGTAGGGGCCGTCCGTCTCGCCGGTCATCGACCGGAATATCGACGTGTCGCGGCTCTCCGTGATGTACCACGTGTAGGAGTCCATGTAGGGGAGTTGGTTGCCGTCGGGGTCGACTCCATGATAGTACGGGTTGGCGCACATGGTCTGAGAGTCGTCGTTCCCGCCGTCGCAGACGTAGAAGTGCCCCAAGAACGGCACGTCCGCGTCGTAGCGAACGCTGTACTTGCCCTGCCAAGCCTGGATCCAATCGGAGTATCCGCGGTCGTCCATGAGCTCCGCGAACGCATCTGCATCGGCGTACTTTGGATGGAAGTCCTTGGAGTAGTGGAACGGCTCGTACATGCAGGCGTGGGTGCGGGTGCATCCCTGCCCTTGGCGGAAGCGGCCGCTCTCCATGAACGTGAAGTTCGGGGAATCGAAGCTGAGGGTGAAGTTCAGGTCGTCGACCTTGCCGAACTGCACCACGTTCCCGGTGACGGGATCTTTGATCGCCCCGGAGTACGCGGCGTTGAGCTCGGTGTTATACTGCACATCCTCGTTCCACACCCACTCCACGTCTTGCATCGTCATGGGCGTTCCGTCCGACCACTTCAGTCCGTTCCGAAGCGTGACGGTGAACGTCCGCCCGTCCTCGCTCATGTTGACCGCCTTGCAGGCCAGGGGGTAGAAGTTGACGCCGTTGGCGTCGTACTGCATGCAAGTGCCGTTGCCTGCAAACGACTCGAACTTGAGGTAGCGGCTGGTCTTCCCGCCGGTGATGACTCGTCCCTCTCCCCCATACACGCCGATTTCGTCGGGCGGAGCGAAGACGTACACGTCTTCCGGAACGGGCAGCCTCTGATCCAGGGGCGGGAGTTGCCCATCGCGCACCATCTGGGCGAACGTGGGACTCTGCCTGAACGTCGTCGGGCGAGGGGTGTACTCGTCCCCATATACCCAGTAGGAACCGGGCTGTTGGAACTTTGCCACGTACTCGACCGAGGTCATTCCATCGGTTCCCGTACCCGTGCGCGGCTGTGTCGTTCGCTGCGTACTTCCCGCGGCGGCCAAGGGCGCTTGCGGTTGGGCGGCTGGGCGTGCGGGGGCCGCAGGGGCCGGCTGCTGTTGCGGTTGCATTGCCGGGGCCGCCGGCGCATCGGGCGCGGCGGCCGGAGCTGCTGCAGGAGCCGCTTCCGCCGCAGGACGTGCGGCCGCAGGCTGCTCTGGCTCTTCCGTGGCCGCGCACGCCAGAGCCGACCCAAGCACGGCCAACATCCCAAAGACAATCAATATTCTGTATCTGATGGCGAAGTATTTCACTCTTCCTCCTTGTGCGCTCCTAAGATCTCGACCGTAGGATCCACGACTCTACCCCAAGGCGCGCAGACGCGATTTCAACCGTTGTAGGCAATACAATCAGACTTTGCAGACGATGTCAACAACCTCGTCCAACGGGAAGGCAAGTCGGATCGATGGAATCTGACGGCGACAAGCGCCGCTCCTTCATGGACGCGGGCGCACCGGAATCGGCCAGCCGAACCCATCGACGATGCCTCGAAGCTCGCGCAGCTCCTCATCGTTCAGCGGCTTCGAGGGGGGCCGCGAAGAACCGACGGGCTCGCCCAGGATCCGGAGGAGCCCCTTCATTACCCGGCCTTGGCCGCCGGAGCGAATCCCAATCTTCGCGCCAAACTCTCGGAGCGGCCCCTGTACCTTGTAGTACAGACTTTCTGCCTCGTCCCAACGCTCGGCCTTGATCAGCTCCCAAACCTCGAGGTCGTGCGGGGGGTAGGCCTCCACGCTCGTTTGGACGAAGCCATGCCCTCCCAAGCGCGCGCATCGAACGGGAGAAACCGTATTATCGATGATGTTGAAGCGATCCACCAACGTCGTCATGTCCTCGTATACTTGTCCGTCGTGCGGACTCCACTTGATGGCCATCACGTTCTCGAAATCCGCCATTCGGAGGAGGGTGTCCATCTCGATGCGACCGCCTCGAAGCCAATGCGTGTGATAGACCATGATCCCAATATCGATGGCGTCCGAGAGGTCGCCGTAGTAGTCCAGCAGATCATCTTGGCTTGGGTCGTTGAAGATTGGAGGGCAGACTTGCAGCGCATAGGCTCCCATGTCTTGCGCGATCTTTGCGTCCTCGATCGTGCGCTTGGTATCCTTGTAGTGGAGGCCGCACATGACGGTTGACTTTCCGTCCACTGCCTGCACGACGGTACGGAGGAGAGCCGACCACTCGTCGGTGTCCAGCATCGGCCCTTCGCCTGCCGCCGCCGCGACTTTGATGATGCCGTCCCCCTTGACGAGTCCGTTGGCAGCCCACCACTGGGCCATGTCGTACATCCGCCCGAGGTCAACCTCGTAGTCGTCGTCAAACGGAGTGGCGACGGCGGCGGCCGGCCCGACGATCAAATCACGCAAATTCTCTCTCTGCATAGACGGCACCCTTTCACTTCCTCAAGTATCGTCGACGGCGAACGAACCCCGTCAACGCGCCAAGCGAGTCTACGCTCTTCCCGTCGCCTTGTCAACGCGAGGCGGACGCGCCGAAGGAACTGGGGGCAGTGGGTGTCACCGTCTACGCCGTCTACGCCGCGCGCCGAATGCAGACGGATTCACTCGCGCGCTGTGTGCGCGACAGGCGGAAGCGGCATCGCGGCAACGGGTTTGGTCCGGGCAATCCTCTTTCGGACATGCCGCCGCAACGCCGTACTGGTGGAGCTGGGGGGACTCGAACCCCCTACCTCATCCTTGCAAAGGATGCGCTCTCCCTGATGAGCTACAGCCCCACGTCTCGCGGCAGAGAGGCGCGGCGTCTCGGGTGCAGTCGTTCGTCTCGGGTGCCGCCGCGCAGATCGGCTTCTTCCATTGTACGACGCGGCGCGCTCGAACGAAAGGGTTGTAGTGCACGGATTTTCCCCCTTGCGCGATTGCCACAAGGAGTCTGCAACGTGATATAATCGCGCAAACTCAAACAACAACAGAGGGAGACACGCATGAATCGAGCAGAGCTTCGCGATCTTATCCAGGGTCCGATAGCCACGGTACCCACCCCGTTCGACGACGACTACGAGGTCGACTTTGGGCGGATGCACCAACTCACCCAACAGTGGGTTGAGGAAGGTCTCGTCAAGGGCAAGGCGGTCATCAAAGTCGCGGCGGCCATGGGCGAGGGGCCGATGCTCAAGGACGACGAGTGGCCGCTGCTGCTGCGGACCGTCGTGCAGGCAGCCGAGGGCCGAGCCGCCATCGTGTGCGGCCTCCACTACAAGGACACCAAGCGCACGATCGAGGACGCAAAGATCGCGCAGGATATGGGCGCCATCGGCCTGCAGATCTGCCCTCCCATCTTCAACCTTCCAAGCCAAGACGACCTGATCGACTACTACAGCGACATATCCGACAACATCGAAATCGGGATCATGGTCTATTGCACGCAGTGGATGCCAGGGGGCTTGGTCGAGGTCGATACGATCATGCGTATGGAGGACATCCCGCAGGTCGCATCGATCAAGTGGAGTCCGCCGCCCGGAGGGAAGCAGGAGGATATGGCGCAGTTCGCGGGCATATTCAGCGTCATCGAGAACGGCGGTTCTCCTGTGGTGAGCCATCGTCTCGGCGGGCGGGGGTACATCAACCTCACCGCGGAGGCGTACCCGCCGCACGACCTCGAGATATGGGATCTGCTCGAATCGCAGCAGTACGACGACGCCCAAGAGCTGTGGGACAAGGTCAACGATCCTCTCCGGGAATACTCCGCGAAGGTGGACGAGCGCTCCGGCGGACAAGCGCGCGTCAAGAAGGGCCTTTCCCACCTGATGGGCAAGCCTGCCGGTTCGTCTCGCCCGCCGTCGAAGCCGCTGAACGCAGATGAGATCGACGAGCTGCGCGAGATCATCGCGGGATTCGGCTGGCCGGTGGTGAATTGACGCCGCCTCTCTTCGGGGTCTTCATCCGAACGCGGGGACGATCCATGAGCAGAGCAGGCCCATCAGGGAAAGAAGCGCATCTACGACGAGAACATACAGCACGCAGGAGGAACGAATGATTACTGTCGAGGAAGCAAAGCAGAAGATGGACGGGGTGGTCATCCCCTTGGCGACGATCTTCAAAGAAGACAAGTCGCTGGACGTGGACGCGACGCAGGAGAACGTCCAGTGGATCGTCGATCAGGGGGCCGCGCCGGGCAACACCGTCTTCATCGCGGTGGGATCGGGGGGGGACTTCACCGTCATGACCACGGAGGAGCGGAAGGCCGCCATCAAGGCCATCGCGGATGTGGCGGTGCCCAACGGCATCCCGACATTCGCAAGCGTCCAGAGCACGGACATCCGGACGACGATCGAGTTGTGCCAGTGGTGCGAGGAGGTCGGAGTCGACATCGTGCAGATGAGCAGCGCGTACTATTACGACGTGCACAAGGGCGACATCGTGGAGTGGGTCAACGAGGTGGCGAAGCATACCGGCGTTGGGTTTGCGGCGTACAGCCACTGGTACTCAGGATCCAAGTACGACATGACCATGGACGTGGCGGAGGAGATCTTGAAGGTGCGGAACACGGTCGCGGTCAAGTGGGGTTCGCCGGACATCGGCAACTATCTGGCGGGGATCAAGTACTTCGTGCCGCGTGCGGCGGTCGTGAACAACGGGCCGCTAAGCATCTACGGGCACATGCTGGGCGTCAAGGCGTGGGTGAGCCATGTACCCAACTTCTATCCGGCGCATTCCATTGCGGTGCACGAGCTCATGACCGCGGGGAACTACGACGAGGCTCAGCGCGTGTTCGACGAATTCAACGCGCCGTACTCGAGGATCCGCGCGGCCATCGGCTCGCAGACCGCAGGCGAGGGCGTGTTCGTCAAGCCGTTCATGCGGCACATGGGACGACCGTCCGGACCGTCACGCCTGCCGTCACGCGACAGCGTGGTAAGCCCGGAGATCGAGTCCATGGTCGCAGACCTCATGAGCAGAGCGGACTCCATCGTCGAGAGCGCCAAAGCACTGGCGTAACCTGCATCCTGCAAGCCAGACGAACGCACAACGAGGGGCGGGGACTCATCTCCGCCCCCATCGAACTCGACTCGAAGGAATTCGACATGGGAATCAGACGGCTTACCGCAAACCCTCCAGATGTGCCAGCTCCGGTGGGCATGTATTCTCACCTCGTCCGCGTAGAGGCCGGAGAGCTGCTATTCTTGGCGGGGCAGGTCGCAGTAGACGGCGAGGGCAATACCATTGGGAAGGGAGACGCCGGAGCTCAAACGCGCGCCGCCTACCTGCACATCGGCAGGATACTCGCAAGCGCCGGGGCATCCTACGAGGACATCGTGCAGGTACGCACCTATCTAGTTGGGCGGGAAAACCTCCAACCGTACCTTGACGCGCGGAAGGTGCTGTTCGAGGAGATATACCCCGACGGGGCCTTCCCTCCGAACACGCTCGTATTCGTCGAGGGGCTCTTCGAGCAGGACATGCTCGTAGAGATCGAAGTCGTCGCCGCCATCCCCAATTGACCCGCCTCGCTCCTGCCGCTCGCAGCGCCGGAAGCGGTGATTACACGGTGACGGCCGCCTCTGACTCGACGGCCTTTGCGTGCCAAGCGCACGCGCGTGGATGCTCCATGACGTACTTGTACGCCGTCGACGCCGCAATGGCTCCTTGCGCAGCTGCGGTGACCGTTTGCTTGAGGTCGCCGGACGCGTCCGTCAGGTCGCCCGCGGCGAATATCCCCGGGACATTCGTGCGCATGTGCTTGTCGACGATCACCTCTTGCTCATCGTTGAGGGCGACTCCGAGCTGCTTGGGCAAGTCTGCGCGCGGGTCTGCCCCGATTTCGATGAAGATGCCGTCTACCGCCAACTCACTCGATCCATCGTGCGGCCTATCCAAGACGATGCTTTCAAGCCCGTCCGCGCCCTTCAACTCGACGACGTTCGTTTCCAGGAGTTGAGTGACGTTCGGCGTCCGATTCAGTTCGTCCACGATGATTCTCTCTGGACGGAAGAACTCCGGTCCGCGGTAGGTCAAGTAGACTTGTTCGGCGTACTTGGCGAGCAATACTGCGCCCTCTACCGCTGCGTTGCCTCCGCCGACTACGGCGACAGTGTTGCCGCGGTGCAACGGCGCATCGCACACCGAGCAGAACGAGACGCCTCGCCCCGTCCATTCCTCTTCATGCGCCAAGCCTAGCTTCCGCCGTTCCCGTCCAACCGCCAGAATGACCGTCTGCGCCTGATACGTGCCTCCGTATTCGGTCTCCACTTCATAGCATGCGCCGACGCTTCCGATCTTGCTCACCTTGTCGTCTACGATCGGCACATCATACTTCTCGGCCTGCGCGCGAAAGTGCATCATCAGGTCGAATCCGTCGATGTCTACGTATCCAGGATAGTTCTCGATCGAGCCGCCGATGGCGGTCTCGCCTCCGAACGTCTCCCCGATGACGGCGACGCTGGTCTGGTACCGCGCCGCGTAGAGTGCCGCGGCAAACCCTGCCGCGCCCTGCCCCGCAATCACAATGTCATACTGGCCTTCCGATGCGCTCAATTCGATTCCCTCCAGTCCAGATCGCTCTTCTTCCATAGTACTCGGTTGCGTCCGCATATGCACGTGCCGGCTTCAGCGGGGCGTGGTTCGGTCTGCCGTATTTCGATGAGTAGGTGGGGGCGCAGGCGGCTGGATTCCCGCCTACGAAGACCTTTGAACAACTAGATGGAGTGGCTGTTTGGGGATGATCTGCACACGACCACCCCCAATCTATTCCTCTCGACTCAGATGTCAGACCGGCCAGCCGCGAGAAAGAAGAGATGAACTTCACCCACAAGGTCCATCACCAGCACAACACCCAGCTCAGACTGGACATCCGGCCCCCCAACCACCTTCTGCAGGCAGCTTGGTCCATGTACCACTCACAGCTCAGACTGAACATCCAGACAACTCGACCGCACGACGCAGGTTGTACGCCATCGACTTCAACCACATCCCCACCGCGTTCCTTCCCAAACCACGATACCATACCCGTGTGTAGCCATAACTGCGCTTGAGAGTGCCGAACACCTTCTCTACCGGCGCCCGCACAGGCGCTATCGACTCGTTGCGACGCCGCTGCCAATGCGGCAACCTCCACGAACGACGCCCACCCTGACTCTGCCTCCAATCTGCATCCGGATCCACAGCACTCTTCACCCCACGACCCGCAGACACCGGCGGCCGCCGCACCTGCGCCTCCACCAACGTTCCCTCCTTTAAGACCAGACCCAAACCGTCCAACTGTTCCCCTAACTCCTCGAACAGCCTTTCACTCAGTCCCAACCTCTCCAAGGTACTATGGAAACGGCTGAGCGTAGAGTAGTCCGGCGTGTCGTCTTGAAGTCCCAAGCCTACGAAGCGGCGGAAGGATATGCGGTCGGCCAGGGCCTCCTCCATCTGGGGATCCGACAGGTTGTACCACTGCTGGATCAGGAGTGCCTTGACCATCGTAATCGGCGGGTAGCTGGGTCTTCCTTCGCGTGCCGAGTAGACTCTGCTGACTAGCCGGCCTAGCCATTCCCAGTCAATCATCGCGTCGATTCGTTCCAGTCGTTCGTTTCGCCCCAGTGTTTGCGGCAGCAATGATTCTGCCAGTGAAGGTTGGCCCATCTCTCGGTGCATTCTATTCTCCTTACGACTCGCTCGGCCCAGCTTCTCTGTTTATACCCCAACACAACAGGTTATGCAAAGGTCTCCCTTCGCGGGAATGACGAGACCCGGCGAGAATGACGGAGAGTCCAACCTTTTGCGGCTGGGGCGCAATCCATGCCGCAAAAGTAAACGGAACAGGCTGGGGTTAAGCGAAAGGCTGTTCGAGGAGTTAGGGGAACAGTTGGACGGTTTGGGTCTGGTCTTAAAGGAGGGAACGTTGGTGGAGGCGCAGGTGCGTCGGCCGCCGGTGTCTGCCGGTCGGGGGACGAAGAGTGCTGCGGATCCTGATGCGGACTGAACGGGGAGTCAGCGTGGGCGTCGTTCGCGGGGTTGCCGCATTGGCAGCGGCGTCGCAACGAGTCGATAGCGCCTGTGCGGGCGCCGGTAGAGAAGGTGTTCGGCACTCTCAAGCGCAGTTATGGCTACACACGGGTATGGTATCGTGGTTTGGGAAGGAACGCGGTGGGGATGTGGTTGAAGTCGATGGCGTACAACCTGCGTCGTGCGGTCAAGTTGTGTGGATGTTCAGTCTGAGCTGTGGGTGGTGCATGGACCGAGCTGCCTGCAGAAGGTGGTTGGGGGGCCGGATGCCTAGTCTGAGCTGGGTGTTGTGCTGGTGATCGACCTTGTGAGTGAAGTTCATCTCTTCTCTATTCGGGCTGGCGGTTCGCCATCTGAGGCGAAAGGAATGGATCGGGGGGCGCCAGGGGTAGCGCATCCCCAAACAACCATTCCACCTAGTTGTTCAAAGGTCTCCCTAGGCGGGAATCCCCGTACTTCGCCAGCGCCCGAACCATCCCCTCGTCGCCAAACGCCGCGACGGAGAACTGGTTGGAATTGAACCGCGGGTCGAGGGAGGTCAGGTCGACGCATTCGTCCGGCAGCGAGCGCAGGACTGGCAGGTTGCCGCCGCAAACCAGGGCATTGCCCGCAAGGAATTCATGCGGATGAAATAGGAACGATTGTTCGGGGGGGGAGGGGGTAGAAGAAACTCATCGCTTGATGCCCCATAGTATAGCACGAAATCCCCGCAACACAAATAGGTTGTCCTCCAAGAAGAGCGTGCGGTTGAGGGCCGTACTGTTCTCGGTCAAGGCAGTCTGCTCTTGCTTGGCTGCGTCGCCGGGGTATGAGGCCCCCCGCGGCCAAATGTAGTATATCACCGTTTCCCGCGATACATTGGAAGAAACCATCGCTTGCCGTTCATACCAGAAGCGTACATAGCCCAAACGAAACTCTCCCATAGCCCGTTCCCCCCCATCTCTGCTACACTACCCCTGTATTTCCAACACTCCAACCGAGTCGAGAAGTAGGGGGGCATGATGAAAAGAGGCTCTACGGTCCGCGAGCGAATGTGCGCGGTGTTTTCGGAGGACAACGGGGAAGACCCATGCGGGTCTGCCCCCGCATGGACGCACTGTCTCGTCGTCGAAACCCCTCCGCCGTGGAAGGAAGAGGTGACCGACTCCCCCGCCTTCCCTGCAGGCGTCGACGCCCTGCTCTCCAACCGCCCAGACGTTCGCCTACAGGCGGTTCTCCCCGACAACGCCTACTCGGTAGATGGATACTCGCGGCTGATGCTGTTCTCTCGCCCGGATGGCATGATGCGAGAGATGTCTCGGCTGGAGTATCTCGTCCCCTCGCACCGTCTCCCCGACGCGATGCGGATACTCCTCGGCGGCGGCCCGCGTGAAGACATTTCCGACTGGGAACAGCGCAGAGACGGGATGCGAGACATTCTCGTCTGCGCGCACGGCACGCGCGACACTTGCTGCGCCTCCCTTGGTCTGCCAACATACAGCCAGCTGCGCGTCCGGCATTCTTCGGGCGATGTGCGCGTATGGCGGCAATCGCACACCGGAGGACATCGCCTAGCCCCCAACGTGATTGAATTTCCGTCCGGACGGTACTGGTCGAGACTCACCCCGGATCTCGCGTTGCAGATGGTGGATCGTTCCGGCGCACTCGTCGACCTGTACACCGCATACCGGGGATGGCCCGCCATCGGCGGCCCATGCGCGCAAATCGCAGAGCGCGAGGCCTTCATGCGCGAGGGATGGGACTGGACGCGCCGCCTGATAGCGTGCGAGGTTATGGGGATGTCGGACGATGGATTGGAAGAGCGGATCGCCGTTCGCTCGCTCGGCCAATCCGACTCCACTCGAATCTATGAGGCGACGGTTCGGCAGAATGGAACCGTGCAGTCGATCGAGTGCCTGACGGGCGCGCCCGGCAAGGAGTACCCTCGATACGAACTCGTGCGGTTCGAGCAAATCGGCTCATGACCGCGCGCGACGGTGCACGGACGATCCGAGCCGCGGTCAGTCCGCCGTGACGCCTCCGGGCTCGGATCGGCTTGCGTCGACCCGTCCGTATGTCCTCTTCCGCCCAGCATACGCATCGAGTGCCTTGTCCACCTCGGCCTCGTCGAAATCCGGCCAGTATACTTCGGTAGAGTAGTATTCCGCGTAAGCGGCCTGCCAAAGCAAGAAGTTGCTCAAGCGCATCTCCCCCGCCGTCCTGACGATGAGATCGGGGTCCGGGATGCCGGCAGTGTACAGGTATCGGCTGACGAGTTCCTCGTCGATCTCCGCGGCAGGAATCCCCTCGGCGGCGATAGTCCGTATTGCGCGTGTCATTTCCGAACGCCCGCTGTAGTCATAGGCCAAGGCAACGGTGATTCGCGTGTTGCCCTTCGTCAACTCGATGGCGTCCACAATCCCCTTCTGAACCTCCGCGGGCAGTCGGTCCAGCCGGCCGATATGCACGAGCCGCACCCCTTCCGCATGAAGCAGCTCGGTCTCCGTGCGAATCATCTCCCCGAGTATTTCCGTGAGCGCATCGACCTCCTGAGTCGGACGTTCCCAATTCTCGGTCGAGAAAGCGTACAACGTAAGATACTGTACCCCCCGCGCAGAGAACGCTCTCAGGATGCGGCGGATGTTCTCCGTCCCGGCCCGATGCCCCTGCGTCCGAGGAAGACCTCTCTCCATCGCCCATCGCCCGTTGCCGTCCATGATGATCGCCACATGAACCGGCCCCGAAGGCGCGCTGTCCATCCCGCCCCATGCCCCCGGCGGGTTGCAAGGCCTGCCCATCACACCTCCATCACCTCGTCTTCCTTCTGTTTCCCCAACGCCTGCATCTGACTGGTATAGCCATCCGTGATCTCCTGCAAGTCGTCTTGGGCGCGGCGCATCTCGTCTTGCGACAACTCCTTCTTCTTCTGCATCGACCGAATGGTCTCCAAACCATCGCGCCGAATATTCCGCACTGCGACGATCCCCTCTTCCACCCGCTTGTTGACCAGCTGCACAAGCTCTCGACGCCGTTCCTCGGTCAGATGCGGAATGGTAATGCGGATGACCGTACCATCGTTGACCGGAACAAGACCGAGATTGGACGCCAAAATGCTCTTCTCCATGGCGACAATCGACTGCTTGTCCCACGGACGAATGAGAATCACCCGGGGCTCGGGCACAGAAATGGACGCGAGCTGGTTGAGCATCGCAGGCTCGTTGTAGTAGTCGACTGTCAGAGTCTCGACCAACGATGGGTTTGCCCGCCCAGTTCGTATCATGCCAAGATCGGTGACCAGCGCCTTCACCGACTTGTCCATTCTCTCGTCGACCTCTAGGAGAACTTCCTCGACATCAGGCATGATTGCGACCTCCAGACGCCTCCGAACCGGCGCCGTTGCGAACATCTGCGGCCAATGGCCAATATGGATATTGTACCAGAGGCATCCAACCCAGATAGAAGACTCACACGTGCGAGCGTACCAAAGTGCCGACCGTTTCCGCTCCTACGATGCGGCGCAAGCTGCCTTGCTCGAAAAGATCGAACACGATGATCGGAATGTCGTTTTCCATGCACAGCGTAAGCGCAGTGGAGTCCATGACCTGCAACCGCCGCCGCAGGACGTCCTCATAGGTCAAGACGTCGTACTTGACGGCTTCCGGATGCACTCGAGGATCGGCGGAGTAGACCCCGTCGACCTTGTGCTTAGCCATGATCAGCACGGACGCCCCGATTTCGACCGCCCGCAGCGCAGCCGCAGTATCCGTGGTCATGTACGGATTCCCCGTGCCGGCCGCAAAGATGACGACCCGCTCCTTCTCGAGGTGCCGAATCGCCCGCCGTCGAATGAAAGGCTCCGCGACCTGTTGAACATTGATCGCCGTCTGAGTGCGCGTGTCCAAATGATGAAGCCGTTCGAGAGTATCCTGAAGCGCCAAGGCGTTGATGACGGTGGCAAGCATCCCAGCGTTGTCCGCCAATGCCCGCTCCATGCCCGCAGCCTCGGCCTCACCTCCCCTCCAAATGTTCCCCCCCCCAACGACGACTCCAATCTGAATCCCCGCCTCGTGTATACAGTTGATCTCGTCGGCCATATAGGCGACTGCCCCCAAGTCAATTCCAAAACCCCGCTCACCCTTGAACGACTCCCCGCTGATCTTGAGGAGCACCCGGCGATACTTTGACGCGTCCAATGACACACTATTCCCCCAAAGAAAAACGGGAGAATCGCCGAATGCGGATATTCTCGCCCAGCTTTCCAATCAGTTCCCTGATGAGCTCGTCGATAGTCATCCCAGGATCCTTGATGAACGGCTGCTGAAGAAGACAGGACTCCGGAGGATTGACGTCCTCTCCCTCCGGAATTTCAGACTCGGCGATGAATCTCGGGTTCATCGCCGCAACCTGCATTGCTATATCGTGTGCCAACGCCTTGAAATCTTCCGTCCGCGCCACGAAATCAGTCTCGCAGTTCACCTCTACCATCGCGCCGATCCGCCCCCCGCTGTGAATGTAGCACTCGATGACACCCTGCTCCGTCTCGCGGTCTACTTTCTTTGCCGCAGACGCGATCCCCTTCTCTCGCAAGATGTCCTGCGCTCGCTCGATGTCGCCCCCAGCCTCCTCGAGCGCTCGCTTGCTGTCCATGATCCCCGCGCCGGTCGAATCGCGCAGAGCCTTGATGTCCGCTGTTGTGATGTTCACTTCCTCTCCTCTTGTCCGACGTAGCGCAAAGAGCCAGTTCCGAATGGACAGGCGCTCAACCCCGACGTTTCCTCCGATAGAGTACCTGCACCGAAATGTGCCGCCCGGATTTTTAGCCCTCGGGACCCTCGGACATGACCTGCTCCACACTCTGAACCGCTCTGAGCGCCGCCTCCGGGCTGATGGTTATCGACTCCAATACAGGCTCCTCCGACTGACCTTCCTCCGCCAACCTCCGATTCTTGCCCTCGATGTATGCGTCGGCCATATGCGCGGTGACCAAACGGATCGAGCGAATCGCGTCATCGTTGCCGGGGATCGGGTAGTCGATATCGCTCGGGTTGCAGTCCGTATCGACGAGCGCGACAACAGGAACTCCGACTCTCTTGGCTTCGTTGACTGCGATGGACTCCTTGCCGACATCGATCACGAAGAGCGCCCCCGGCCTCTCCGTCATCTCCTTGATGCCCCCAAGGTATCGGTTCAACCGCGTTATCTGATCGTTGAGCTTCAAAGCCTCCTTCTTTGGAAGCGAGAATAGCTCACCCTTGCCCTTCCGCTGCTCGAGTTCCACAAGGTAATCGATTCGCTTCTGAATGGTGGTGAAATTCGTCAGAGTTCCCCCCAACCATCGAGTGTTGATATAGAAGGCCCCGCACCGCTGCGCCTCCGAAAAGATGGTGTCCTGAGCCTGCTTCTTGGTTCCCGTGAAGATGATCGCCTTCCCCTGCGCCCCTACCTCCTCCACGAAGGCCGCAGCCCGTTCGAGGAACTGAAGCGTCTGTTGGAGATCGATGATGTGTATCCCGTTGCGATGCGCAAAGATGTACTGACGCATCTTCGGATTCCACCGCCGCCTCTGATGACCAAAATGAACCCCCGCCTCCAACAACGACTTCATCGTGACCCGACGGATCGGCTCCGGACCTCTGGGCTCTCTTGCCTGTTCCAGTTGATTGACCATGTACCCTCCCTGCATAGTGGACGATCCACGCCCGCGCACAAGAGTATATCATAGAAACCTCCATCCGGTAAACAATCATCTCGACCAACCCAACATGATATGATACTCCCTCGAACCCTTCCCGACGACCGGCAGAGGAGGCATGAATGCAGCGGCCCCCGAACTACGGAATCATCTATAACTGGGACGGAGCCCCCCACGGCCACCATCCGACCCCTCAGACCATGGAGCAATTCCTGCACTCCATGTACGCGCCCATGGAAAACACCCAGGTAGGCGCGCATTTCTGGTCTATGGGACAACACAACGCCCGCTACGACAGCGAGGTTCTCGAAAGAATCGACGAAACCACCGACAGACGATACCCCAACGCTCACGCCTACACGTTCGCAGAAAACGTCCTGGGCATGATCGAACGCGGAGAAGACCCACAGGCCGCCGCGATCCAGAAAGGCCATGAACTCGGAATGCACGTCTACGCGTCCGTGCGGATGAACGACAACCACTTCCACGGTATGCAAGTCGAGGACATGCCGAAATCCAAACACGGCGACATAACCCCTATGCGGCGCGAACACCCCGAATGGCTGCTCGGTGACGGCGCCCAGTCCGACTGGTTCGCCCTGTCCTGGAACATGGCAGTGCCCGAAGTCCGCGCCCACAGATATGAAAACGTCCGAGAACTGTGCCAAAAATGGCAGTGGGACGGAGTCGAGCTAGACTGGCAGCGCCACGGCTACCACCTCCACAAGGACTACGGCTACAAGCTCCGCTACGCCCTCACCGACCTACAACGCTCCATCCGACAAATGACCAATCGCCTCGCAGATGAACGAGGCAGACCATTCTACGTGGCCGCAAGAGTCTCCGGCACCCTCGAAATGTGCAAGCGCATCGGATACGACATCCAAGCATGGGTAGACGAAGACATCGTAGACATCATCATCCCCGCAGCCAGCTCCGGCACCGACCCACTCCTCGCCATCGACGAATTCAAAACCCTGACAGCCGGAACCAACATCGCCGTCTATGGCTGCATCTACGGCGGCCCGGATGGACCATACGTCGGCCCCGAACCAGAAACCGCAAAGCGCGATATGATGCTCCGCGGCATCGCAAGCCGCCACTATACCCACGGAGCAGACGGCATCTACGTCTTCAACTTCCACGCCGACCAAGAATACCGACGCGCACTCCTCACCACCATAGGTTCCCCAGATACCCTCCGACGCGCAAGCAAGATATACGCTGCCGCACACAAGATCCCCCGCGATACAGGAGATTGGCGCGGCGCAGAACTGAACGACCGCATCTACGCCGAAGTCCCGACCCCCCTCGTCCACACCATGACCGGCGACGGCCCATCGGTTGCCATCACGATATCCGATGACTTCCTCGCAGACCCGCCAAAGAACATCGATCTCCGTATCCGCTTGGAAGAGTGGGTAGCGGGCGACACCGTAGAAGTGACCTGGGACGGACGCGCCCTGCCCGAACCCCGCATCGCATACACGGACGTAGACTCGGCCACAGGCTACGCAGTCTCCAGCGCCGTCTGGCAATCCTACCCCCTCCAACCCCAGGACGCCCCAACCGGCGTCCACATAGTCAAGATCATCCTGCGCCGCCGCAACCCCCGCCTCGTCCCCGACCTAACCCTGACCGACGTAGAATTGCTAGTCGACTACGCCCCCGCCTGACACTCCCCCTCACGTCATTCCCGCATCTACCCCCGTCATGCCCGTCCCTGCCTCCGTCATTCCCGCGTAGGGAGACCTTTGAATAACTAGGCGGAGTGGTTGTTTGGGGATGACCTGCACTCGACGCCCTCTAATCCATTCCCTTCGACTCAGATGTCAGACCATCCGGCCCCGAGAAAGAGAAGATGAACTTCACTCACAAGGTCGATCACCAGCACAACACCCAGCTCAGACTAGGCATCCGGCCCCCCAACCACCTTCTGCAGGCAGCTCGGTCCATGCACCACCCACAGCTCAGACTGAACACCCAGACAACTTGACCGCACGACGCAGGTTGTACGCCATCAACTTGAACCACATCTCCACCGCGTTCCTTCCCAATCCACGATACCGTACCCGCCCGTAACCATAACTGCGCTTGAGAGTGCCGAACACCTTCTCTACCGGCGCCCGCACAGGCGCTATCGACTCGTTGCGACGACGCTGCCAATGCGGCAACCCCCGCTGATGCTTATGCGAACGATGCATGATCCAATCAGCAATCCCCTGAGACCGCAACCACCGACGCCTCTCCTTGGACTCATACGCCCGATCTCCGTACACCGCACCCTCATCACCACTCTCTAACCCATCAGCCACCTCGCTCTCATACACCTTGGCAGGCGTCAACTCCGCCCTCCGCACTATCCCAGTGCCAGCATCCACCCCAATATGCACCTTGTAGCAGAGATGTGGGGAACGGGCTATGGGAGAATTTCGTTTGGACTATGTACGCTTCTGGTATGAACGGCAAGCGACGGTTTCTTCCAATGTATCACGGTAAGCGGTGATATACTACGTTTGGCCGGGGGGGCGCTCATACCCGGCGACGCAGCCAAGCAGGAGCAGACTGCCTTGACCGAGAACAGTACGGCCCTCAACCACACGCTCTTCTTGGAGGACGACCTGTTTATATTGCGGAGATTTCGTGCTATACTATGGGGCATCAAGCGATGAGTTTCTTCTACCCCCCCCCCCCCCGAACAATCGTTCCTATTTCGTCCGCATGAATTCCTTGCGGGCAATGCCCTGGTTTGTGGCGGCAACCTGCCAGTCCTGCGCTCGCTGCCGGACGAATGTGTCGATCTGACCTCCCTCGACCCGCGGTTCAATTCCAACCAGTTCTCCGTCGCGGCGTTTGGCGACGAGGGGATGGTTCGGGTGCTGACGAGGTACGGGGATTCCCGCCTTCGCAGGAACGACGTGGGTGGGGGGAGATGACGTGGAGGAGGGAATTACGGGGGTGGGTGCGGAAATAAACGTAGATAGGAGGGTTTTGGCTGAGATGCTGGATAGCGAGAGGGTGAAGGCGCTGCGGTTCTGGGAGCTTGGGCGAGAGCGAGTTCGGGAGTGGCTTGCGGTGCGGTTTTGGAAGATCGACGGCGCGCAGGTTTGGGGGTGGCTTCCGCTGGTGTTGCTGCTGGTTGGGCTTGCGTCGATGTTCGCCTTTGGGGGCGACCGGGGTCACTACTATCGGCCTGGTGTGCATGACGGGATTTCGTCGCAGAGCATGGCGTTTGCAGCGAACCTGTCTCCAGAGCACAACTTCTTGATGTTCTTTCGGAAGACGGAATCGTCGTATGAGCCGTACAACCGCTACCCGGTTGGGACATACGCGCTGCTCAAGTTGGCCATCTTGCCTTTTGGGGACGACCTGTCGGCGCAGATTTGGGCCGGGAGACTGTTGACGATGCTGCTTACTGCGGCGGGTGCGGTGTCGGCGTACTTGGCGCTGCGGCGTCTTACGGGCAGTGGATGGATTGCGTCTGCGTCGGTGATGGCGACATTCTCGTCGTACTATTTCTTGTACTACAACGACTTCGTTTCGACGGAGGTAATCAGCGTCTTTGGCATCCTGCTGACGTTTCATGGGATGGTGGTGTTCGTGCAGGACGGTCAGTTTCGGCAGTTGGTCATCAAGACATGCGCGGCTGTGCTGCTGGGATGGCATGTGATGGCGTTGGTCTTGCCGTTCGTGGTCATTGGGCTGGCTGTGGCGCTCTGGCGCGCGTTCGTATCCCCCCCCCCGTACAGGAACCCGCACCACACCGCACCGCAGGGGGTTCGGCGGTAGGCTGGGGTCGGCCGCAGTCGACGCGCTTTCTAGCCGGTACGTCCACTACGGGGCGATTGCCGGGGTCTTCTGCGCGCTGGTGATGGCGTTCAATATCGTCAACGAGTACTTCGCGTTGGGGCGAGAGGTTCCGCTCACTCGACTGCCAACGGTCGAGTCTTATATTGCGCGTCTGGGGATCGACGACCGGATCCTTTCCACTCACGCGAGTACGCTGGCATGGGGGCCGTACTTGCGGGGGCAGGTCTCGAGGGTCGGGGGGATGTCGACGCCGTATTTCGTGGATCAGCGTCGGAAGGGGAGGCGTGGTCGTGGTCGCGGGGTGTGGGGGTGGATTCCCGCCTACGCGGGAATGACGTGAGGCTGTCGTTCGGGCGGTGGGAGAGGGGCGATGCCGGGGATTCGCTGGTGCGGAGAGCGGGGCTGCCATTGATTGGGTTGGCGCTGCCGCTGTCGGGGTTGGCGGGGGCGTTCGTGCTAGTGGTGAGCGCGGGGGCGGTGTTCTTCATGCGGCACAAGTTGTTGACGGGGACGCTGTTGTTGGCTGGTTGGTGTTGGGTGATTCCGCTGCGGACGGCGGCTGGCACGCATGAGTTCGAGGCGTTGTTCCACGTTGGCGCTCCGCTGATCTTCTTTGCATCGGGCCTACTGTTGGTGCGCTGGCTGGTTCGGAGTGAGTGGGTCGTCGGGGTGTTGGCTGTCGGCGCTCTGGGGGTGTTGGTTCTTTCGAGTTTCGAGATGAGCGGTGTTGGACACGGGGCGGAGTCGGCCCAGTACCAGGACGCGATGATGCAAGATTTCGAGGTGATTCGCGGCATGACAGTGGGGGAGGACGTCCTTGCGTTGGTCAGGAGCGAGGAATCGTATGCCGCATTCGGGGGGGCGTCCAACGCGGTGGATCATTATTTGGGGCAGCGGAGCAGGTCGCTACGGTATGAGCAGACCGCGCTTGTGGCGGGGGGCTATACGATCATGCGCGAGCGGATCGACACGCCGGCGCTGCTGACGCCGGGGAATCGGGAGATGTTCTTGTACGATTCGGACGGTCTGATCGATATGTATCGGACGGCGTATCGGCAGGCCACCTCCAGCGATCCCATCGCACGCGGCTATTTCAACGTGTATCTCCATGAGGGGGCGATGTACTACGCCAAGGAGGTAGGATGCGAGGTGGATCTCTCCTTCTTCCTGCATGTCGTGCCGGTGGATGAGGGGGATCTTCCTGGATACCGGCGGCAGTACGGCTTCGACAGTCTTTCCTTCAACTTCATCGAGCTCGTCGTCGGGTTCGACGGAGGTTGCATGGCGGTCGTCGATCTGCCCGAATACGAGGCCGCGCGGGTAGAGACGGGACAGATTGGCGGGGAGGACGGAGTTCTCGCGCATGATTCGTCCGACCTCATTGACTTGTACCGGTCGGCGCATCGCAGGATAACAGAGAGTGAGCCGGCGGTTCGTTCGCGGTTCGA
This sequence comes from Dehalococcoidia bacterium, assembly GCA_965242665.1. Taxonomy (GTDB): domain Bacteria; phylum Chloroflexota; class Dehalococcoidia; order Lucifugimonadales; family VXLM01; genus VXLM01. Next base: position 495,646 of record OZ251484.1, read on the forward strand.
TGTGTATGCCGGAGAGGGAGGGTTGACGGGTACTGTTGCATTAGGGTTGATTCGGCTTTCGGTCATTCTTGAAACTGGCGTCGGTTATGGAGTACAGTATAACCCATGCTATACCAGAAGGGACGGTAGCCAGAAGGCCAGTGACAAGCACCGCATCAACCGACTGAAAGAACAAGGGTTCATAGGGAGCAGTGAAGCTGAAGCTTCACTGGAGAACTACTTCTTGCGGAAGAAGGCTGAAAAGGAAGCCGAGGAGAAACGGAAGCGTAAGGCTCGCAAGACCGAACGCACGTTCACCCAACGCCAGCTCGACAGATTCCGCGTTCGCAGGCGGGGGCCGTAAATGGAAATCAACCATAATGCAACACAACCAAGGGAGCGCTCGTATGACGACTCGCAATATCGCAGTCATTAGAGGAGACGGGATCGGGGTGGACGTGATCGAGGAGGGGTTGAAGGTTATCCGCGCGGCAGAGGATCGGCTCGGATCCGCGTTGGAATTCACGGAGTTTCCGTGGGGGTCGGACTATTACTTCAAGCACGGGGAGATGATGCCTGACGACGCGCTCGAGGCTCTGGCGAAATTCGACCAGATCTATCTCGGAGCAGTGGGGCATCCCGATTTGCAGGATCATGTTACGTTGAACGGTCTCTTGCTGCCGATCAGGCGGCGGTTCGATCAGTACGTCTGCGAGCGTCCGAGCGTGCTGCATCCGGGCGTTTCATCGCCGTTGAAGGGCAAGGCGGCGGGTGACATCGACATGGTGGTGATTCGGGAGAACGCGGAGGGGGAGTACGCGAACGTTGGGGGGTTCCAGTATCGCGGGTTTCCCGATGAGATTGGCATTCAGACGAGCGTCTTCACGCGTCGGGGGTGCGAACGTGTGATTCGATACGCATTCGAGTTGGCGCTCTCGCGGGGTGGAAAGCGGCGTGTCACCTCGGTCACGAAATCGAACGCGCAGGGCTACGGGTTGATCGTTTGGGACGAGGCATTCGAGAGAGTGTCGGCAGAGTATCCCGGGGTGGAGACGGAGTCTTTGCTCGTAGATGCGGCGTGCATGGACTTCGTGCGGCGTCCAGAGGCGTTCGACGTGGTGGTTGCGAGCAACTTGTTTGGGGACATCCTTACGGACATTGGAGCGATCATAACCGGCAGCATGGGCACTGCCCCAAGCGGGAACATCGATCCGTCTCGACGGTTTCCGTCGATGTTCGAGCCAGTGCACGGCAGCGCTCCGGATATTGCTGGTCGAGGGATTGCGAACCCCATGGCGGCGATCATGTCCGGGGCGATGATGCTGCGCTTCATGGGCGAGACCGATGCGGCGGCGGCGATTGACCGCGCTGTGCTGGGCGTGCTCGAGGATGCGCGCACCTTGACGCCGGATATTGGAGGGACGGCAAGCACGAGCGATGTTGGAGATGCAGTGGCCGCGCGGGTGTCGTAAGGGGCGGCTAGGCGCGTCGACGAGTCTTCTTGGTTGATTCGGTGCAGTGGGTGTGCTAATCTCTCATTTCGATATGCTCGAAAGCTATCTCTCGCATTTGGAATGCACTTCTTGCAGCAGGAAGTGGAGCGCGGATCGGTTGATGCGGCTTTGCCCCAACTGCAACAAGGTGCTATACGCCCGCTACGACCTGGAGACTGCGCGGATACGGGTCGACCGCGGGGCTGTCGAGCGCAGGCGTGCGGATATGTGGCGGTATTTCGAGATGATGCCTGTGTTGGACGCCGTCAACGTCGTCAGCCTTGGCGAGGGATTTACGCCGTTGCTCGATGCACCCCGGTTGGGAGAAGAGATTGGGTCGAGGAGCCTCGTCGTGAAGGACGAGGGGCAAAACCCGACGGGGACGTTCAAATCGCGGGGGCTTTCTGCGGCGGTTTCCAAGGCAAGGGAGCTTGGGGCCCGCGGCGTGACGATTCCGACTGCGGGGAATGCCGGGGGGGCGCTTGCTGCATACGCTGCGCGTGCGGACTTGCCCGCGCACGTCTTCATGCCGCGAGACGCGCCCGACGCGAACAAGAAGGAGGTTGCGCACGCGGGGGGTGTTCTACACCTAGTGGATGGGCTGATCGGAGACGCGGGGGAACAGTCCCGCGCGTTGGCGGCCGATCTGGGGATGTTCGACCTTTCGACGCTGCAAGAGCCATATCGTGCGGAAGGGAAGAAGAGCATGGGCTATGAGATCGCCGAGCAGTGCGGCTGGACGTTTCCGGATGCCATCGTCTATCCCACGGGTGGGGGGACTGGGGTCGTCGGGATTTGGAAGGCGGCGGCGGAGTTGGAAGCCCTGGGTTGGACGGACGGGAGGCGTCCGCGTTTCTTCTGCGTGCAGGCGGAGGAGTGTCAGCCGATCGTGCGCGCCTTCGAGCGCGGCGATGCGCGCGCGCAGCCCTGGGAAAACGCGAATACAGTTGCGCACGGGATGCGGGTGCCGTCCGCAGTCGCGGATTATTTGATACTCCAGGCGCTGCGGGAGAGCAATGGAGGAGCCGTTGCGGTATCTGATGAGGACATGTTGGAGCACATGCGGCTCTGCGCACGCACAGAGGGGATTGTAGTCGGGCCGGAAGGCGGGGCAACGGCGGCGGCGGCCCGCAATCTCATCGCCGCCGGCGTCCTATCACCGGACGACCGCGTCCTGCTGCTCAACACGGGATCTGGATTGAAGACGCCGGAGTTGATGGGGGAAGGAAGCGGCGGATCCGCGGTAAGCAGTACTGTACTCCCGCCGCGCTCGCAACAATGCGGCGAATAATAGGGTTTGGAACGGCGCTTCCGGCGGTGGTCTTTGCTGTCATTGCAGCAGCGTGCGGCAGCGAGTCGGGCACCCGGCAACCTGAGCCGACGCCTCCGAACCAAGCATTCGCGCCGAATGTAGAGCACACGGGGATTCTCGAACCCTGCGTCGAGGATGGCTATTGTAGAGTATTCGCTGTGAGCGGGAGGTTGACTGCGTCGGCGTGGCTGGACGAAGAACGAATGTATCTGACGGACATAGAGGGGAGGATTTGGCTGTTGAACGTCGAGACCGGCGAGGCGGCGACGGTGTTGGAAGGCCTGGCGTATCCGCAGGGGGTAACGGTATTGGACGGTCGTCTCTACGTGAGCGACCTCGGCAATTGTCATCAGGAGGGGAGGGAATATGGTCGAGAGTGTCGAATACCCTCAGAAGTCTATATGGAATACTTGAAGGAGTATCTGAGTCGCGTCAGGGCGCGAATTCTGTCCTATGATATTGACGAATTCGGCGGACTCGCCGACGCGCACATCGTGGTGGACGATCTGCCGACGCGCGGCGTCCTGCATAGCCCAAATGGGCTGACCAACGACGGTGAGTATGTGTACGCCAGCATTGGGAGCGTGATAGGAGATGCGAGGGAGGAAACCCGTATTGTAGGCATGATGGACGAATTAGAAGAGATCGCTCGGATGGATCTTTCTGGTGTGATAGCCCGCTTCCGTCCTCCGGACGGCGAACTTGAAGTTTATGCATCGGGATTCCGAAACGTCTACGGAATCTCCATCACTCCGGATGGGACGATCTACGGAGCGGACAATGATGACAAGGCTGGGCATCTGGAAGAGTTGAACGCCATTGTGGAAGGCGGGTTCTACGGGTTCCCAAGTTGGGGGACGAACGAGGCTCCGCCGGAGGAGAACGTGATCGAGCCGTTGGCCGTGCTCGAAGGCATTGCATCTACGTATGCGCATCCCAGCCGTGACGGCGTGTACGTCGCGTACCGTTCCCATGGACTCGTTGTCGATAGGTTCGACTATGAGACGTGGACGCCGGAGCGTATCTTTCAATCTCGAGGCCACATCACATCCATATTGGAGCGGGAGGGGATGCTCTACTTGACAACCCTTTCAGGGAACGTTCATGTCATCGATCCCAGGGTTGCTACGCTGCCGATCTATGGGGTGCCCGGCGGGCCGTTTCGGAACAACCATTACGTGTCCCAGATCATCTCGTCCATGTCTCCTATCGCCCAATCTGGATATGAAGTGTATCTTGACGACGGGCGTCTGCTCTATGTGAAGAGTTCGTGCAGTGAAGCGGACCGGACGACATGGTTCTTCTTGCATGTGGTTCCTGTAGACCCAAACGATCTTGAGGAAGAGAGGGAGGAGCACGGATTCGACAACCTCGACTTCACGTTCGTTTCGGGTCAGGGCTGGCGAAGCGGCAGCAGCTGCTTTGTGGTAGTGGAGTTGCCTGAGTATGAGATACGCGAGATCAAGACTGGGCAGACTGTGCTTGGGGAGGATGGTTACGTGAGCGACTGGGATGCGGAATACCGACTCGAGCGGTAGGGGCCGCATGTATGCGCATCGATACTGCATCCCCCCCACAAGAGGGCTTGGGCTGCGAAGTCTGTTCCTCCGCTGGAAGGCCAGAAGGGAGCGCTCTGCGTTATACTCTAGGACGATGCGTGGCCGGGGAGAACATGCCCGGCGCTCGTTGCCGAACGCAAGGAACAGGTACACGCGGGCGGCGGAGTCTTGAGGGGGTTGGCCTATGAGCAAGCTGTATTATACGGAGTCGGGTCACTCGATGCCGAATTTTGCGGAGGAGTTGACGACGTTTCGGCGCGCGCGGAAGGTGCTTTCTCTGCCTGCGACATCGCGTCCGGCTCGGCTGTACTTCGTCGCGAGGGCGCACGATGGAGCGGGGACTCCGCTGCGCGTTTCAGTGAACGGGGTGGAGATTGCGCCGGTGGAGCCGCAGTTGGCGTGGCACACGTGGTACGAGATAGGAGTCGATAGCGGACTGCTTCGGGTCGGAGAGAACACGTTCGAGTTTTGGACAGACTCGACTGCGATGGCCTCATGGGCGCTTGGCTTGGAAGCCGGGCACGCCGAGCCGAGGAGCTTCGTGAGCGACGATGGCGGACGCAGTTGGCGGAATCACCGCATGGCGTATTTGAACGTCGTTCGTGCGGAGTACGTGGTTCGAGTGAGGTTGGAGGAGGGGGATGACCCTGCGCCGCCGCCGATGGTGTTCAACGATCTGGGCGATCCGCGGATGGAGTCTCTGCGGAAGGTGATGCCGGCGGCGTCTTTGGATGGACGCTTGCCCCAGGTCGAACGCTTGCGTGCGATCAGCTCTTGGCTTGCCGCGGCGTGGGAGCATACCGCTGCAGGTCCGGAGTTGGGAGTGGTCAACACGCCGTGGGATCCGGAGACTGTCTTGGCGTGGGCGCCTGTGCAGCGGGGTCACAACGGGCTGCGGCCAGTGGCGAACTGCATATTCTACGGCGTCGCCTTCGCAAACGCCGCGCAGGCTATTGGGATTCCTGCGCGCTGCGCCGTATTCGCCGGAAAGCCAGGCAAGGCAGACGGACACTTCACCGCAGAATACTGGTCGGACGAGCACGAGAAATGGTGCATGGTCGACCCCAACTTCGATGACTTCTTCATCCGCGGCGGTGTTCCTTTGTCAGTTGGAGAGTTGCAGGAGCTGAGGCCGGATCTGGATGCGGTGACGGTCCGGGGAGTGGGCGCGGATCGTCAGAGGGAGAATCCCCGCGTTCATCGTTGGTTCGAGGGCCACGAGCGGCGCGCGCGGTCGCTGGAGTTCCGCGCCGTATGGTACCGCGCGGATCAGTTGACGCGCCCGGAGTTCAGCCCCCCGGCGCACGGCGGAGGCGGCGCTTATACCGAGGCAGGCATCGTCTGGGAGCGGAAAGACAAGGACGTATGGGGGATGTTTCCGCTGTTTGGACAGCCGGAGTATTTCGACGCGCCGCCCTCACGGCAGGAATGAGGAGGGCATTGCCCATTCGGATGGACGGCGCTGGTCATGCGGTAGATCCTGTACTGCATTCCTAGCCTGTATCGCAGTATCGGGGGCATGGTTGCCACGGGAATGACGACGGGGCCGCTACATCACGTCCGGGGCGCTCATCCCCATCAACGATAGGCAGCGTCCCAGTGCGATACGTGCGGCCTCGACCAGCTTCAGCCGCGCCTTGGTGACCTCGGCGTCGTTTGGGTCGGAGGATACTACACGGCAGTGGTGGTAGAAGTTGTGAAACTCGGTGGCCAAGTCCATGGAGTAGTAGGTCAGGTGGTGGGGTTCGAGGTTCTTGGCCATCATAGAGACGAGTTCCGGCAGTTGGAGCATCTTGCGGATGAGGGAGAGCTCCGCTTCGTGAACGAGGAAGGACGTCTGCCCGTCGGCGTGGTCGATCCCTTGATCGTGCGCTATGCGTAGAATTCCGGCGATGCGCGCGTGGGCGTATTGGACGTAGTAGACCGGGTTCTTCTCCGACTGTTCCTTCGCCAGATCGATGTCGAACTCCATTTGGCTTTCGGGAGCTCGCTGGAGAAAGAAGAATCTGCAGGCGTCCGCGCCGACTTCCTCTACGAGCTCGCGGATGGTCACGACTTCTCCCGCCCTCTTCGAGAATCTCACGGACTCTCCAGATTTCTTGAGGGTGACGAGCTGATAGATGAGCAGGACGAGACGGTCTCGCTCGACGCCGAGAACGTCCGCAAGTTGCTTCATGAACGGGACTTGCCCTTGGTGATCCGCGCCCCAGACGTTGATTACCCGGTCGAATCCGCGGACGAGGAACTTGTCGTAGTGGTACGCCACGTCGGAGGCGAAGTATGTCGAGGCTCCGGTGCTGCGGATGAGCACTTTGTCCTTGTCGTCGCCCAGCTTGGTTGCGGCGAACCACGTTGCGCCGTCGCGTTCGACCAGAAGATCCTTCTCCTCGAGCATGTCCATGGCAGTTTTGAATTGGCCGTCGTCGAACAGGCTCCGTTCGCTAAACCAGACGTCATAGTGGACATCGATGTCTTGCATGTCTGCGCGAATGGCGTCAATCATGCGGCGCATTCCAATCTCGCCGATCTCCGATACCGCGGGTTCACGCTCCATGTCGATGTACTTGCGGCCGTACTCGTCTTTTAGGTCTCCTGCGAGATCGATCAAATACTCGCCCTGGTATCCATCGTCCGGCAGATCGGCCTCTCGTCCGAACGCTTGAATGTAGCGGACGTAGAGGCTTTGGTTGAAGCGGTCCATCTGTCGTCCGGCGTCGTTGATGTAATACTCTCGCTCGACTCGGTATCCTGCGGCTTCCAAGACGCTTGCGATCGCACTCCCGAAGACAGCGCCTCGGCCGTGTCCAACGTGGATCGGTCCGGTTGGGTTGACGCTTACGAACTCTACTTGAACTCGGGCGCCCTTTCCGTCATCGACGCTGCCGAAGGCTGATCCCGTCTGAAGGATTGCGTCGACCTGCTCTGCGAGCCACTTGGCGCTCAAGCGGAGGTTTACGAAGCCTGGCCGAGCGGCCGCGGCGCTTTCGATGATCCCGCCGGTTTCGGTGAATGCCGCGATCGACTCGGCGATGGCGAAAGGATCCCGCCGCATGAGTTTGGCGAACTTCATCGGCGCAGACGAGGCAAAGTCTCCGTGCTCAGAGTTGTTCGGACGCTCGACGGTGATCGTGGGAACGTCAATGTCTGGGAGGCGTCCGCCTGCCTGCGCCGCACTCAATGCCCGTGCAAGGATGCGCTGGATTTCGTCGATGAGTGTCATGGGGGTATGGCGCTGCCGTTGATAGAACTTCAAGATACTAGAATATCAGATGATGCCGCATTTGCGTCAGGTGTTCAATCACCCGCGTTCCGTTTCCTCTTGCGGCATGGAAAATCTTATACACATCTACGGGTATGGCAACACACCGCAAGAATTCAGTATAGCCACTACGATGCCCGCCCAGTGCGGCTATGGCTAGCCATGCGACCCAAACCCAGTTGACGTATTTCCACTTGCGACATGGATTGCGCCCGGGCCGCAGCAGGTTGGACTCTCCGTCATTCCCACACACCCACGTCATTCCCACACTCACCCCACGTCATTCCCGCACTCACCCACGTCATTCCCACACTCACCCCACGTCATTCCCGCACTCACCCACGTCATTCCCACACTCACCCCACGTCATTCCCGCACACCCCACGTCATTCCCACACTCACCCCACGTCATTCCCGCGAAGGCGGGAATCTAGCAGGGCACGTCCGGCGCGCGTTTCTATGAATGCCCGCACAGCGCAAGAAGGAAACCGAACCCTTGACTCTGCAACGTTGACGACTCGGGGGAGTTGTGCAAGAATCGAATTCATTCAACTACTCGGGTGGAGATGCGCGGAGAGAAATTCCCAAGCGAATCTCCAATCTGTGGAGGCATCTGTCGCTTCTGGCCCCTCGTCGATGAAGAACGAATGAGAAAGCGTAAAGCAGGCGGTGCCCATTCGAGACCCAAGAACGCTCCTTCTTCCCGCAAGTCGGGAGGTGGACGCCGGCGGGGTGTCGCAGGATACGCAGGGAAGGCGTGGAGCTATCTGCCCGCCTTCATGTTCGTGGCGGCCGTCGCAATCGCGTCATTCGCGGGCGGAATGTTCGTCGTCAGGTACAATCTGTTCCCCTATACGGTCGTTTCCGACGGACTGAAGGCCTTGCGGACTGTGCGAGACACAAATGAGGTCGTGATCGTGGACGACGGCAGGTTCATAGAGTTCTCGGACGTGCCGCTGGAAGACGCGTTCGAGAACCGGATCCATTCCACGGGAGACAACGCCCTCAGCGAGCCTCTGCTATGGTACGGCGGCCGCTTCCAGTTCATGGACCTGTGCCCGGAGTTGGGGTGTTTGGCTGTGGAGTTTGGGGCAGACGGCGAAGTCGAGCACGCCTATCCGCTCCGCCTCGACGCGATCGAGCAGGCCGCGAACCCAGTCGATACGTACGACATCTTCTACCACCCGTATGAGTTGGCTCCCACCTTCTCATTCGCCAGGGACGTCTACCCGGTAGGGATGTCGCAGTACCCGAACGGCGATTTGTTGGTAGTGTTTCATATCGAGAACAGCACTTCCTTTCCGTTTAGTGGGGGCGCGGCAAGAATCAACCGCGATGGGTATCCGGTCTGGTTCCGCCAGAACTACAGCCATCACTGGCCGTACATAGAGGAAGAAGGCTCGCCGTATATGAGGGAGGAAAGTTCCGCTCTGGTGCCCGGACACTTCATCGGGAACAAGTCCATATCCTTCCAAATCAAGGGTGCGTACAATAGCGCAGTGAATCTGAATTGCGATACCGAAAGACCCTACCGGGATACTGTGAATGTCGTCGACGGCTACGACGGGCGGATCATCGAAAGTCTCGATCTTGTGCAGGCCATTCGCGATTCTCCCTTCGCGCCTATCCTGCGGAATGCCACGCATCCCGATACCGGCGTCCCGCGTCCCTGCGACCCTATTCATCTGAACTTCGTTCGCAGGATAGGAGACGACGCGGAAGGGGCGTGGGGCATGTCGCCGGGTGACCTCGTCGTGTCCATGCGAAGCTTGAGCGCGTTCGCCGTCATCGACGGGGAGTCTCAGCAGGTCAAGCGGATCGTCCGGGGCAGCTTCCTCTATCAGCACGCCGTCCAGCATCTGGAGGGTTCGCGGTTTCTGATGCTGGACAATATGGGCAACGACGGAGACTACGGGCCGTCGAGGCTGCTCATGGTCGATCTTGCGGACGGGCGAGAAACCACCATCTTTCCCAACGAGCGCACTCCAGAGTCTCTGCGTGGTCTGTACACCCCGGAAGCGGGCAATGTCCACATTTCACCCGATCGGCGTCGGGCGATGGCCGTGTTCAGCAACGATGGGGTTGCAGTGGAGGTGCGCCTTTCGGACGGCGAGGTGCTGAACGTCTTTCGTTCCCTGCATGACGTGTCCGCCCTCGATCAGTTTTCCGGACCGCGCTCGACCTCGTCGGCTCTGTTCCAGATGTATGGCCTGGAATACATCCGCAACTGACGGGGGTAGGGCGCGGCTCGATGGGCGCGGAACCGGCGGTCGCAGGGTGCGCGGTCCGCAATACGGTTCGCAAGGGCGAACGATGGTCTTGAGGTGTCTGCGACGCGTGTTCGCCTCCACGATGTTGACCTGGCCGAGGAGTTGTGCGACAATTGATTTTGAGGAAGCGCCGGCCGGCATGAAGACGCGCGCGGGGTTCTCGCGCACATCTCCCGCCTTCTGCTTCCCGCCCCGCGTCGATGAGAAGCGAATGAGAGAAGATGAAATAAACGATACGCGCGGGCGTCCCAAATCGTCTATCTCCTTCGACAACTCGGATGACGAGCGCCGACTCGGTCTTACAAGATACGCCAAGAAAGCGTTGAGCTATCTGCCTGCCTTCATGTTCGTGGCGGCCGTCGCAATGGCGTCGTTTGCGGGCGGAGTATTCGTCGTCAGGTACGACCACCCCCTCTACTCAACCATTTTCAACGGACTGAAGACCCTGCGGACTGTACTAGGCACGAGTGTGGTCGTGGACGACGGCAGATCCACGCGTCGGTTCTCGGACTGGGAGATAGAACTCGGGTTCGAGGCCCGTATTGGCTCCGCGGGAGACAATACGCTCAGCGAGTCGATGCTATGGTACGGCGGCCGCTTCCAATTCATGGATCTGTGCCCGGAGTGGGGTTGCTTGGCCGTGGAGTTTGGGGCGGACAAAGAAGTCGCGCATGTCTATCCGTTCCGCCCAGACGCGCTGGAACAGGCGGCGACTGACGCAGCGACTGACGAATTCCCATATGAGTTGGTTCCTACCTTCTCATTCACCAGAGACATCTACCCAATAGGGATGTCGCGGTACCCGAACGGCGACTTGCTGGTGGTGTTCCATACTGAGAACAATACATCCTTTCCATTTGGCGCTGGCGCGGCAAGGATCGACCGAGACGGATATCCAGTCTGGTTCCGCAGAGACTACAGCCATCACTGGCCGCACATAGAGGAAGACGGCTCTGCTTTGGTGCCCGGCCACTTGATCGGGAGCGAGTCCGTATCTTTCCGAATCGAGGGTACGCACACTAGCACAGTGAAGCTGGATTGCGATACTGGAAGACCCTACCGGGATACCATAAACGTCATCGGCGGTGATGGACGGCTCATCGAGAGTATCGATCTTGTGCAGGCCATTCTCGACTCGCCCTTCGCGCCTATCCTGCGGAATGCCACGCATCCCGATACCATCGAACCGCTCCACTGCGATCCTATTCGTCTGAACTACATTCGTAGGATCGGAGACGACGGAAGGTGGTGGGGCATGTCGCCGGGCGACCTCGTCGTGTCCATGCGAAGCTTGAGCGCGTTCGCCATCCTCGACGGGGAGTCTCGGCAGGTCAAACGGATCATCCGGGGCAGTTTCCTCTATCAGCACGCCGTCCAGCATCTGGAGGGTTCGCGGTTTCTGATGCTCGACAATATGGGCAGCGACGGGACCTACGGTCCGTCGAGGCTGCTCATGGTCGATCTTGCGGACAGGCGAGAAACCACCGTCTTCCCCAACGAGCGCACTCCAGAGTCTCTGCGCGATCTGTACACGCCGGAAGCGGGCAATGTCCACGTTTCACCCGATCGGCGGCGGGCGATAGTCGTGTTCAGCAACGAGGGGATTGGGGTTGAGGTTCGCATTTCGGACGGCGAGGTGCTGAACGTCTTTCGTTCCCTGCATGACGTGTCCGTCCTCGATCAATTTTCCAACTTCAATGAGTTTCGGAACGATTCCGTGACGCGCTTGATTCTGTTCCAGCTATTTGGAGTAGACTACATCCACAACTGATGAGAATGAGGAGGGAGTAGATGAGCATAGAACCGACGGTTGTTGTGACATCCGCGGCGTCCGTTTCGAGCGGTGCGCCGGCCGTAGAAGTCGTCAAGGCGTACATTGGTCCCGGAGCTGGACTGGGCGCAGTCGGAGCGATGCTGGCTCTGGTTGGGGCCGGGATCCTCATGGTCATTGGCTTCGTTTGGTACCCTGTGAAGCGTTTGACTCAGAGTCGAAAACGCCGCGCCGCAAGAGAAAACACGGTTGCGAAGAGTTGACTATCGCGGCAGCCGTCCTGTCCGCCGCGCTCTTCCTGGCGGCTTGGAGGCTCTCGGGCATCACCCCGCGCCTAATGAGTGTGTTCTCGCTGTCGCGAGAAGCGGCGCGCGCCATGACGGACGCTTCGCTGGACGATGACGAAAAGGAACGCCTCGCCAGACGGTACGCCTTCAAGATGCTCAGGAGCTTCGTCGAAGTCACGCTGCGGGCCGCCGTCGTTCTTGCTCTGCCCGCGGGGGCGCTACTCATTCTGGACGCGCTGAACCTCGTGGAGTTCCGCGAAGTGATCGAGATCCTAGCGATGTGGGAGGTTATCCTCGGCGCGACGGCCGCAGCCCTGGTCGTGTGGTTCGTCCGGCGGGCCAGGGCGGACGATCAGTCAAGAGAGTGAGAGGGTTCTGTCCGGCATGAAATGGCGAACGAAGGCTAGACTGCTAAAGGCCATGGCTGCGTTGCCAAAACCCATCTCCAATGCCTCCTATCGGTACGCTCAACGCTTCTTTGGGAGGCGACGGCCCTGGAAGACTGATGTAGAAAGATGTCTGTCTCTGATCGACGCGGTGGCCGCGCGCGGAAGCTTGCAAGGCGCTTCTGTGATGGAAGTCGGAACCGGGCCGAGAATGAACATGCCCATCTTGTTGTGGCTGTTGGGCGCGGAGCAGATCACAATCGTGGAATTGCGGCGCAACCTCTCGCCGCGCATGCTCCAGTCTCACATGGATTCCTATCGATCGCATCGTCAGTGGTTGGTTGAGAATCTGGTGTTCCGGGGCGGGGGGGGGGGGGGGGGGTAGAGTCTGTCGAACGGCTCGAACGGATGCTGGCGTTGAATGTACGGTCGCCGAAGAAACTGCTCGAACAGATGCTAATGCTTTGCAACGTTACATACTTGGCCCCTGCGGATGGAGGCTGCATCGACCTTCCCGACGGATCGTTTGACCTGCACCTGTCCAACACCGTGCTGGAGCACGTTCCCGTGGACGGACTGCGCCGCGTGTTGCGAACTGGCGCGCGGCTGCTCAAGCCGGGCGGACTCTCCGCGCATCGAATCGATCACAGCGACCATTTCGCCTACTCCGACCAAAAGATTGGCAAGTGCAACTTCCTGAGATTCGACGATGAGGAGTGGAATCGCTATGCAGGCAATCGGTTCGTGTACGTGAACAGACTCCGTTCTTCCCAATACCCGCCCATATTCGAGGCGTCCGGGCTCGAGATCCGCAGCGTTGCCGCCTCGGTCGACGGCGAGGGTCGTGACCTCATTGCATCGGGCGCATTGCCGCTTGCGAAAGAATTTCGAGGCATGTCCGCATCCGACTTGGCGACCACGACGACCATAATCGTCGCCGCTCCATCGTGACGGTGAGAAAGCGCCGAACGGCGCGTTCGCCCCGAAGCGCGTTTCCCTGTAGTCTTCCATAGGAGGCGCAATGCCCCTCGCAAGCATCCAGCGCCGCGGCGCAATGGGGAGAAGATGAAGTACGAAGACCGCTACTCGCGGATAGACCGCATCCTGCACCGACTGGCCTTCGCATCCATCGACGCGCAAAAGGCGATGGCGGATATGGAAGAACGCATCTACGCGCGCCGCCTTGCGGGAATCGATATCGACCGGCCGGTGTTCGTCACATCGCTGCCCCGCGCGGGAACGACGCTCTTGCTGGAAGTCATCTGCTCCCTGGACGGGTTCGCCTCTCACACGTATAGAGACATGCCGTTCTTGCTGATTCCGATGCTGTGGGACGCGATTTCGGGCCGGTTTCGCGGCTCGGATACGTCGTTTCAACGCGCGCACGGCGACGGCATGACCATCGGCTACGACAGCCCCGAGGCGTTCGAAGAGGTCTTGTGGCGCGCCTATTGGCCCGAAAAATACACGGAAGACCGAATCATCCCTTGGTCCGCGGACGACACGGACGCCAACGGGGAGTTCGAGCAGTTCATGCGGACTCACATCCAGAAGATGATCGCGCTGCGGTCGAGCCGGGGAGCCACGCGCTCTCGGTACGTATCCAAGAACAATGCCAACGTGTCCCGCATCCCGACTATCGCCCGATTGTTTCCTGATTCCATCGTCCTAATTCCATTCCGACACCCCGTCGACCAAGCCGGATCGATGCTGCGTCAGCACCTCAACTTCCAGAAGATACACCGCGAGGAAGAGTTTTCCCGCCGGTATATGCGAGATATTGGACATTTCGACTTTGGAGAGAACTTGCGCCCCATCGACTTCGGAGGCTGGTTGGACCGCGGAGAGCTGGACTCGGCGCAGACTGCGGACTTTTGGCTGAAGTACTGGCGCGTAGCCTTCGAGTACATACTTTCCAACCCATCGGATAACGTCGTCCTCGTCAGCTATGACAACTGCTGCGCGGATCCCCCCCGCGCTCTGCGCCGTATTGGGGAGGAGATCGGCCTCGGGGAGACAGCGGATATTGTGCAGCAAACGGGCCGCTTTCGACCGCCGAATCACTACGAGGCCGACGCGCTGGGGCTCGACCCTGCACTCTGCACCGATGCGCTGGAAGTCTATGCAGCGCTTCTCGAACGGTCGATCACGTAAGATCTGCTTCGACCGTGCCCCGACACTCGCCCAGACTCCGTTGAGCCAGCGCGCGTCGGTTCCCAATCATGCGGACGCGCCGCGCCCTATGACGCCGCCGACTCGATGGCCGCGTCGATGCGCTTGCCGTACCATTCCTCTACGTCGATGATGTGCTCGATCACTTCCCGAGCAGACCATTCTCCTTCCGCCGGCTTGCGGTCGAGGTCATCGTCCGACAGCCCAACGAGCATCCCTTCCAGCTCGCCCCTGGCTGCTTGGAGAGCCTTGAGGATGCGTTGAGCCTCGGACTGAGATATCCCAAGCATTTGGAAGGTCTTGGCGAGTTGCACGGTGTGCTCGACTTCATGGGCGATGTAGCGGTAGAACATGAAGCGCACATCGATCTTGCGCTCTCCATAGGTAGCGGTAGCAAGCATCTGTTCTTCGGTGACGCGCTGAAGCCGGTCGTTCGTGTGCCGGCGCTGTTCTCGCATCTTTTCCAAAATCTCTTCGACTGCACCCATCTTCTGTCCTCCTTACAAAGTGTTTGAAGTAGTTCGGGTATATGTCGTCATCGGGGGCCGACCCCTCTTCCTCCTGTTCGCTCGGAGGGAACTCGGCCTCCCGTATCTGTTCTTCTTCGGCAACCTGTCCGGTCAATATGCGTTCGATATCGTACTGAGGAAGACCGCAGGCCGCAATACGCTTCCCGTCGGTGACTCGGCGCGTAGGCCGAAGGGAGATCCTACGCCTGCATCGTCTACGCCTCTCTGCGGGGTGCTTCCGCTTCAGGGGGCCGGATGAGACCTCTGCGCTGGAGTTCGTGCAGGATGAGGCGCGCGTTCTCCTCTGGGTTGCGGACGACCGTTTCGATCTCCAGTTCAGGGTTCGGCGGTGGTTCGTATGGGTCGTCAATGCCGGTGAACCCCTTGATTTCGCCGCGCCGCGCCTTGGAGTACATGCCCTTGGCGTCACGTTCTTCGCATACGTCGAGGGGAGTGTTGACGAACACTTCGATGAAGCGCTGGCTGCCGACCATGCCGCGCACTGCGTCCCTGGTTGCGGCGTAGGGGCTGACCGCCGCGCAGACGACGATGCCGCCTGCGCGTGTAATCTCCGATGCAACGAATCCGATCCGCAAGATGTTCGTGTCTCTGTCTTCTCTGCTGAATCCCAACCCCTTGGAAAGATGCGTGCGCACGACGTCGCCGTCCAATACCGTAACGTGCCGTCCGTGCTCCATGATGAGGATGGTGAGGGTGTCGGCTGTGGTCGTCTTGCCTGCGCCGCTGAGTCCGGTCAACCAGATGCAGGCGCCCTGGCGGTGGCGGGGGGGATAGCTTTCAGCGAGAATATCCGCAACCTCTGGGCGCGTGAACCACTCGGGCAGCTTTCTGCCTTCGTTCAAATAATCTTCCCGGACTTGGGTTCCCGTCAGGGACACTACGGCGGCGCCCGGCGAAACTTTGGACGTTTCCTCGTAGCGGCCCTCTTCCGGCAGATAGACCAGCTCCATGAACGGAACGGCGTCGACTCCGATCTCGGAGCTGTGCGCCTCGAGCAACTCTTGCGCGTCGTATGGGCCGTAGAAGGGTCGTCCGGAGGAGTCGTTGCCCGGCCCTGCGTGGTCTCGCCCCACGATCAGGTGAGTAGCTCCGTAGTTGCGTCGGATCAGCGCGTGCCAGAGGGCCTCGCGCGGCCCCCCCATCCGCATTGCCAGCGGAAGGAGGGCCAACACCGTCCGCGCTTGGTCGTAATGCCGGTTCACCAGCGCGCGATAGGTGCGAACCCTCGTATAGTGGTCGACGTCCCCGGGTTTGGTAAGGCCGACGACGGGGTGCAGCAGCAGGGCCCCGTCGACCTTGCGCGCGGCCCGCTTGGTCAGCTCCTCATGTGCGCGGTGGAGCGGGTTGCGGGTCTGGAAGGCCACCACGTTGCTTGCTCCAATGCGTTCGAGCGCCGCCCTGCACTGCGCGGGAGTGAGGCGGATGTCCCGGAAGTCGAGGCGCTGCGGGGTATCAATCGCCTGCAGCCGCCCGGAGATGTTGACTGGCCCCCACCGCGCCATCTCTGCGACGAGCGGGTGCCGCTCGTCCTCTGTGCGAAAGACCTCGCGGGACACTGCGCGCGCGTCCCACTCGTATGCTTCCTCGATAGTCATGATTGCGAGAATGTCGTTTCTGGAGTCGCGGAGCGCGACGTCTCTATCGAGATGCACGTCCTCGCGGTCGACAGGGAGTGTTACGGGGATGGGCCAGAGGCGGCCGTCGGATAGGCGCATCTCTCCGACCACTCGCTCGTGGTCGTTGCAGCCGAGGAACCGATCGAGCGGGGAGAACCCCCCGGTGACCAGGAGTTCCAAGTCGCAGACTGCACGGTCGGACAAGTGGATGGACGGGAGACGCGCGGCATAGTCTTTGAGGCGGTCTCTGTCTTCCGGATCCGCCAGCAGATTCACGATCTTGCCCCCGTAGGGGGAAATGATCGGCGTCTTCACCGAACGGCGGCTCGTTGGCGGGAGGGCTCCCTGGGCGTGATTCATGCAGTCGCCGCTTGCGGGCCGCCTTCTTCCTGTACCGGAGGAAGACGATGGGGATAGACGCTTGGCATGGCGCAGGGCGGTGACGGCCAAGCAGGTCTGAGCGAGGTCATTGTCTTACGGCCTTCTGTGACGTTCCGGCGATGGAGCGGGCGAGGGGATTCGAACCCCCGACTTTCTGCTTGGGAAGCAGACACTCTGCCACTGAGTTACGCCCGCCCCGTTCCAACCGTTCCCATTCTACCAAGCCGCGGGGCCTCTATCAACCCCAGTTTGCGCCCCTGCATTCGCGGCGCGCGCGAGGTTGACCGCGTACCCCCGCCATCTGGTACCCACTCCGTATTCGAGGAGCCTGCGCGCGGGATTGGCTCGTTTGGCGTGCGTTGAGATGACTGTTGGTGCTGAAGCTCTGCTGGCTTTGGATAGGCAATTCCTCTTTATTCAATTATAGACTTGACAACGTATTATACTTAGTATAGATTTACAAGCATCATGAAATTGAGATACGGAATTTCGCAGCGATGCCGCGCTCGGAACGCGCCCTCCGCCGGATGCGGGCGGACGCGAAACGTCCGAGTGCGAGACTGGAGGTGACCTCGTGCAGCTCGGTGGAACGTCTGTCGACGTAATCAGTGATGGGACGATGTTGATCGATGGAGGAGCAATGTTCGGGCCGGTGCCCAAGGCGGAATGGGAGTTGTACGCAAAGCCCGACCGCAAGAACCGGGTGCGTCTGGGCTTGAACTGCCTCTTGATTCGGGGGGCGAACGGAAACATCCTGGTAAACACCGGGGCGGGTTCCAAGCGTCCTGACAAACTCAAGGAGTCGTACGGCCTCCAAGGCAACAAACTCATCAAAGGCCTCAAGAACCTCGGAGTATCCCCTAGGGACATCGACACGGTAGTGCTTACCGACCTCCAGTTCGACACCGCTGGCGGGTCGACCAAGCTGGAGCGATCCGGCAAGGCCGTACCCTCGTTCCCCAAGGCGAGCTACGTCGTACAGAAGGCCGCTTGGGAACAGGCCAACTCTCCTGACGAACGGAGCCGAAAGCTCTACAACCCCGACGATTTCCTGCCGCTCGAGGATGCGGGCGTCCTCACCCTGGTCAACGGCGACGAGCAACTCACGCCGGGCGTCTCCACCAAGGTAACGAACGGATACTCGGACGGACACCAAGTCGTTCTCGTAGAAGCCGGCAGCGAGCGAATCGCCTTCCTCGCTCACCTCATCCCAACCCCGTTTCACGTGGCGCTCTCGACCATGACGGCCTTCGACAAGGATCCCTCCGAAGCCTTCGAGCAGAAACGCGAGATCGTCGGCATGGCGTTGAACGGCGGTTGGCTCATGATCTTTGGATCGGCCCAGCAGCAGAGCGGCGCCTACGTGCATCAACGCAACGGAAAATCGCAGCTGCGACCGGTCGCGCTCTGACCAGACGGCAAGCGCGGATCCTCCCTGTCGAGTGAATCCATGACCAAATCCGAAATCCTCCATGGCTGATATTCATTTCACGGCGGCGGAGGCCGAGTCGGCGATACCATGGATGCAGAACGCCGTCGACTCCATGCGCGACGCGACTGCAAACGTGGAAGAAGCGCAGTCCCAGCTGAGCGACCTCATGGATGCCATCCAGTCGAACGGTCGCAAGTCGCACGGGGAAGAGTGGGAAGCGCAACAAACGGCCATCGCAGAAGCCGCCGAGACGATCCGCGCAGTACTCGAAGAGTTCGACGACCGCGGAATCATCCTGCGAGACCCGAAGCGGGGACTCGTAGACTTTCCCTCCATCCGAGAAGGCCGAGAAGTATACCTGTGCTGGATCTCCGGAGAGACCAGCATCGAGTACTGGCACGAGGTAGACGAGGGATTCGAGGGCCGTCAGGCGCTGTGAAGCCGTAGACGTTCGCCGCGCTCCGCCGCAACCTCGAATACGGCCCCGGTCGTGAACGAGCACTCGCCCGATGCGAGCCAGCAGACTACGGCGGCCAGTCCGTCCGTCATCGCTTGCCGCTCGTCGGACTTTGCGAGCGCGGGGTGATCGAGTGCATGTCTTGCAGGTTCGGAATAGATCGCGGCATTCACGCGGATTCCGGTATTGATGACGGACATGGCAACGGCCTTGGCGAGACCGACCATGGCTGCTTGAGTGCACGCGTGGACGCTGCTGCCTCCCGCGCCGTGCCCTTCCCCCTGCGCCGACGCCACTATGACGATGCGCCCGTATCCACGCGCGTTCATCGACGGAATCGCCGCTTGGCAGTAGACCAGAGGCCCGCGCACGTCCACCGCGTAGGCCGCGTCGAGAACGCTCGGATTGACCGTGTGCGCTGCGCCTGCGATGTGCGGGTACTGCACGGCGTAGATGACGATGTCCAACCGTCCCCATACCAGCCGCGCGGTGGTCGCAGCCCATTTCGCGGCGGAAGCAGTGGATGGGTCTCCGATCAACAATCGTCCATCGACCCCGTTGGCGTCCAAGAGGTCTGCCGCACGCTCTCCGCGCTCCCGATCCGCTTCCACCAAGACGATCCTCGCCCCCTCCCGCCCCATCTGCGCGGCAGCGGCAAGCCCGACGCCGGATCCACCGCCCGCGACGATTGCTACTCGATCTTCGAAGCGCGTCATGGTTGCGGCAAGGCTCCTGAGTGTTTGGATTCACTACGAGCTACTCAGTAGTGTCGCGTTAGTGTGCATCACTCCCACTGCTTGTCCTCCCACCACTCTGCGTCCATCCGCTCTTCCTCTACCCGCGCAACTCGCAGCTCCGCCAACGTCAGCTTGTTCGACTTCTTGCCGTTGCACGGGCCGCAAAGCAGCGTGAAGTTGGGCATCTCGTCCTTTCCACCCCTCGACTTCGGCCTCTTGTGATCCACTTGCAGATGGTCGGCGTAGGGCGGAACCCAGCCGCATCCTTGACACCGCATCCCGTCCCTCACTACTAGCTGCCTCCTGGCCTCGCTCACTGGGATTTTCGGGGCGTTCTTCTTCTGGCTGGTCACGACTAGCTCGGGCGCGACAGGCTCGCCGTCGTCCGTGCGTTCGGGGGCGTCTGTCAGAACGCGAACGATGTCGTTCCAAGCCATACTTGCGTTGACCTCGTTCCGCAAGCGTTCGAAGATTACCTCCTCAGCTTCTTCTCGGATGTCGATCCCAATCCACTGCCGCCCCAACTGCTCTGCGGCCACGCACGTCGTCGCGCAACCGGCGAACGGGTCGAGCACAATATCGCCCGGGTTCGATGACGCCTCGATGATTCGCTTGTATAACGCAAGCGGCTTCTGGGTAGGGTAGCCAGTGCGCTCCTTGGAATGGCTTTGCACAGGCGGAATATCCGTCCAAATCGAACCAGGGACGACACCCTTGTGCTCGTGGAGGTAACGTTTGAACCGCGGCACTCCTCCTCGTGGAGGCACGTGAATTCTGCCCTCCGCATCTAATGCCCTCGCTCGACTTTCTGGGTAGCGCCAAGGCCCCTTGTGCCCGTAGAATTCGTAGTCGTAGCCGCCTCCCGCCAGTCCCTTCGCCGATATGTTATCGGGGGTGTATTGACCTCGCTCGTCTTCATACCGATATGCCTTCAATTGCTTTGCGCTCAAGGGAATCCGCACGTTGTCCTTGCGAATAGGAGCGCCGTAGAACAATATGACGTCTGCTATCTTCCCAAACCCTGCGCCGTCGCTATGGGAAGCCTGCCGCTTCCAGACGATTTCGTTGCGGAAGTTTCGGCGTCCGAACACCGCGTCCATCATGGCCTTGATGTAGTGCGACGCAGTCGGATCGCAGTGAAGATAGATGCTGCCGGTATCCTTGAGTACCCGCTCCATCTCCAACACCCGAACAGCCATCCAGCACAGGAACGCGCCCATACCGTCCCCCCCTGCCGCCTGCGCTGACGCAATCACCGCGTATAGGCTGGGATGCTTTTCTAGTAGAGCCTTCGTCCACTCCGTATGGACGTCGTCGTCCCAGTTCCAGATGTCCTTGAACTCGACGTTCTTTCCTGCCTTCGTCGTACCCTCGAACGCGGGCACCCCCTTGTTGAACGGCGGGTCGGTTGCGATGAGGTCGATACTCTTGGAATCCAAGCCGCGGAGGACGGGGAGGTTGTCTTCGAGGAAGAGCGTTCGGTTGTATGCTATACTGTTCATGGTCATTGCAGAGCCTCCTGCTTTGGCTGGGTCGGGGGCGCTGGCTGGCTACCCCCGACCAAACCTACTCTATCACAACCGTACCGGCGTAGGGATGCCTAAACACGCTAACGCAACACTACCGCTACTCTACGGGTCGACGTGCGTTCGGTCAACGGTGTGGGCATGTCCGCGAATGCGTATACTTGCTGTGTGAAGACAGACCATTCCCCATCTATCCTCCGGTGCCCGTTGTGCGCCTCTGCGGAAGTTGACCTGTTGTTCAGGAGCGTTCGGAAGAACCTCGAGCGGGAGTACGTTCGCTGCGGGGCGTGCGACCTCGTCTTCGTTCCGCGGAAGTTCCACTTGGACGAGGACGCCGCGAGGGCAAGGTATCTGTCACACGACAACGATCCGTCCAATGCCGACTACCGCCGCTTCCTCGCGCGCTTGTGGGACGAGCTCCGTCCTCGTCTGCGCCGCGGCGCGAGAGGTCTGGACTACGGCGCAGGCCCAGGTCCGGCCTTGGCCGCAATGATCGAGGAGGCGGGATTCTCGGCGTCGGTCTACGACCCGATCTTCCATCCGAACCAGCGCGCGGTGTCGGGAACATACGACTTCATCACCTGCACGGAGACGGCGGAACACTTCGCCAAGCCGCGAGCGGACTTCTTGCGGCTGGATCGGATGTTGGCGCGCGGAGCATGGCTGGGAGTCATGACCGAAACCCTTGACGACTGGAGTCGCTTTGCGGACTGGTACTACCACCATGACCCGACGCATGTAGCGTTCTACAGTTCGCGCACGTTCCAATGGATCGCCTCTTGGCTGGGGTGGGAGGTGGAATTTCCGCGAGACCGAGTCATCCTGTTCCAAAAATGCGGCGAACGGATGGGGCGCGGTGATTCTATTTCGAGCGATCCTCTGGTATAGTCAACGGGAGATTAGGCGTCGTAATTGGATGGGGCGGCAGTATGGGAACGCACAACACGCGGAGTCGGAGCGTCCAACTGGAATGACAACGCGCACGGTCGTCACTGGTATCGGAATCGTCAGTCCGGTGGGCCTGACGAGGGACTCCACATGGCATAACCTCTTGCGGGGAGTGTCCGGCATCGATCGCATCGCATCGTTCGACTCCGAGGATTTGGAAACGAAGATAGCGGGAGAGGTGAAGGGCTTCGAGCCGGCGGAGTACATGACGCGGAAGGACGCGCGTCGGATGGACCGTTTTTCGCAGTTGGCCATTGCCGCATCGCAGGAGGCGACCGACCAAGCGCAGCTCGACGATGCCGGGGAGCGGGTGTCGGTCATGGTGGCGAGCGGCATCGGAGGAATCATCACGCTTTCGGAACAGATCGAGGTGATGAACGAGAAAGGCCCCAGAAGGGTAAGCCCGTTCTTGGTGCCGATGATGCTGCCGGACATGGCGTCTGGGCACGTGTCCATGTCCATCGGCGCGAGGGGGCCGAACTACTCGACGGTATCGGCGTGTGCGAGCGGCGGGGACGCAATCGGCCAAGCGCAGTTGCTTCTGCGCGCAGGCGCGGCGGACATCGTAGTGGCGGGCGGAACGGAAGCGGCGGTATGCCGAATCGGACTTGCAGGGTTCATCTCCGCCAAAGCGCTTTCGAGGCGCAACGACGAACCTCAAAGGGCGTCCCGCCCGTTCGATGCGATGCGCGACGGCTTCGTCCTAGGAGAAGGCGCGGCGGTCTTGGTCATCGAGACCCTGGAGAGCGCCCAGGCGCGCGGCGCGCGACCGATTGCCGAAATGACAGGGTACGGATCCACCTCGGACGCGCACCACATAACCCAGCCCCATCCGGAAGGGGAAGGGGCGGCAAGAGCGATGGAGCTCGCCCTCGCCGATGCACAGCTGCACCCCGGGGATCTGGACTACATCAACGCGCACGGCACGTCGACGCCTCTCAACGACCGAAGCGAAACCTTGGCGATGAAGAAGGTCTTCGGAGACGAGGCGTACAGGATACCGACGAGTTCGACGAAGTCGATGACCGGTCACTTGCTTGGCGCAAGCGGCGCCCTCGAGGCGGCTATTTCCGTGCTCGCCATCGTAAACGCGGCCGCGCCCCCTACGATCAACTTGGAAGAGCCGGATCCCGATTGCGACCTCGACTACATCCCCCACACCCCGCGCCGAGGTAGAATCCGAACTGCCATGAGCAACTCGTTCGGATTCGGAGGACACAATGCCAGCCTCATCTTCACGGAATTTTCCGAATAGCCGCTGCCTCCTCTCCATACGATGAAAGCACTCGAAAAAGTATGGAAGATGCTCCCGGCCGCCCCCGAGGAATTCGCGGAGTCCATCGGGTATCCTCCCTTCGAAGCGCAGCTGCTCTACAACCGCGGACTCCACAGCGCAGACTGCGCCAGAGCCTTCTTGCAGGCAGGTGACGAACTTTCTCATGACCCGTTCTTGCTGCCGGACATGGACAAGGCCGTCGCACGGCTACGCAGCGCGGCGTTTGGAGGAGACGTCATCGGCGTCTTTGGGGACTTCGATACGGACGGAGTGTCCGGCACCGCGGTAGTCGTAACGGCCCTGGAGAGTCTGGGCATGGAAGTCGTGCCCTACTTGCCGCACCGTGTAGAGGAAGGCCACGGACTTACCCTGAAAGCCGTCGACTATCTCGAGTCGAAAGGCGTCACCCTCCTCATAACCGTCGACAACGGCGTAAGCTCCGGAGTAGAGCTAGCCCACGCAGCTATGCGAGGTATCGAAACCATCGTCACAGACCACCACTCCCTCCCCCCAGACCCGCCGTCCCCCTCGGACGTGGTTGCGGTCGTCAACCCGCGTCGAGATGACCACGAATACCCGACCAGAAATCTGACGGGGGCGGGACTCGCGTACAAGCTCATGGAGGGACTGTGGGTATCGCTTGGCAAACGCCGCCCGGAGCATCTGTTGGAGTTTGCGGCGCTTGGGACGGTTTCCGATGTCGCCCCGCTCGTCGGAGAAAATCGGTACATCGTCAAGCGAGGCCTCGAGTTCATGGCATCCACCGGCAATCCGGGGCTCCGTGCGCTCATGAGCCGGAGCGGGCCGGCACGGAATGAAATGGGTACCGAGTACCTCTCCTTCACTGTCATCCCCCGTCTGAACGCGCCCGGGCGTATCGACCACGCCCGGCACAGCTTGGATCTGCTTACGACGTCCGACGATGAGGAGGCTCTCGCGATCGCCGACCGCTTGGAGACCGTGAACGATGAACGCAAGATGTTGGCCGCCGACGGACTCGAAGAGGCCATCTTGCAGGTCCACGACGCACACGATGGGGCATTGCCTCCCCTCCTGTTCGTCGAAAGCGAGACGTGGCACCGAGGAATCCTTGGATTGATCGCCGGCAGCCTTTGCGAGCGATTCTATCGCCCTGCAGTCGTCGTCCGCCGCGGTGGATACGAGTCGTGGGCCAGCGCCCGCAGCATTCCCGAGTTCGACGTCACGGCCGCCATCACTTCCACCAGCCCCACCCTCCCCCGGCACGGAGGCCACTCGGAAGCAGGGGGATTCACCGTCTCAACCGAGGATCTTCCAGTCATGCGACGAGAGCTCGTTGCACGCGCCGCACAGCAGCTGGTCGACTTGGAGCTCGTTCCCACAATCGAGATCGACGCAGAGGCGTCTCCCGCTTCTCTCCCAGGCGAACGATTCGAGTTCATGAGGAAGCTCGGGCCGTTTGGAAAGGCCAACCCCGATCCTGTCTTGCTCGCCCGCGGGGCCCGCGTCGTCGACGCCCGTCGAGTCGGCTCTCAACGAGACCATTGGAAGATGAGAATAGCGCACGAAGGCAAGACGTGGCCGGCGGTGGCCTTCCGGCAGGGAAAGAAGCAAGTGAATGTCGGGGATGCGCTGGACGTCGTCTACACCTTCGGGCTGAACACTTGGAACGGACAGACCGAGTGCCAGCTCACGGTCGTAGATATGCGTCCATCCTCGCCGCACTAAGCGAACGCCGTCGGTTCTCGGCTTACCGCTCTTTCCGCCGCCGCTCCGCACGCGTGCCCTGCACAGTCTCTCCAATAGTCTCCGCCTTGCTCACGATCCGAGAGCGAATCAGCAGCAACGGAATGGTGACGGCGAGAACCAACAAGGCGATGTAATGCGCTTCTTGCATCCCGAACGCCCACACCCTGTCCTCTCGGAAGAACGTTATCGCGAACCGCCCAACGGCGTAGAGCGCCAAGTACACGGCGAACAACATCCCGTCGGGTTTGAGGCGCCCGCGCAGCAGCCATATGACGGCGAATGCCAGGGTGTTCCAGAATATCTCGTAGACGATGACAGGGTGAACGAAGTCATGTGCGGCCGCGCCGCCGGATGCACAGTTTATAGCGGGGCTCTCCTCGTTTGGCCACCGCATCGCGAAGAACATGTCCAGCGGCTTCGCGCAGTGCTCCCCGTTGATGATGTCTCCAATTCTCCCAATGGACTGGGTGAACGGCAGCACCGGCGCCGCCAAGTCCGCAATCGTGCCGATTGGGTATTTCTTGATGTAAGCGTATCCTGCGCCGCCGATGAATCCGCCAAGGATGCCCCCCCAAAGCCCAATGCCTCCGGCCCAAACCGCAAATATCTGACCAAGGTCGTCCTGATAGATGTCCCAGTTGTCGATGACGTGCACTAGACGAGCGCCGACGATGCCTCCGATGATCGCCCATATCGCTACGGAGTAGATCGTGTCCGACTCGATGCCGCGCGTGGGAGCCCACCGCCCAACCAGAATCACGCCGACCGTGACAGCGACGAAAGTGAAAAACCCATGCCAGCTGACGATGAGAGTGCCGCCGATGTCGCCGGCGAAGAGGTTGGGATGGATGTCGATTGTAATCATGGAGTGATGAACTGCAACAAAGCGAAGTATACTCTAAGGCCAGTTCGCGTCGGTGTCAAGTAGTCGTCCGAGGTATGCAAGGGTCTCCGTTCGCGGGAACGACATTCGGCGAATTACCCTCCACAACCGCATTCGACCAAAGCCAACACACGACCGAACGGAGAAAACAGGGTCCAACCCCGAAACTACGCGGATGGAGAACTCCCGCCCAACCCCCCGACGCACCCTCCCGCCTCGAGATGTCGGAATACATCGACGCATGGCAACCCTGCCCAGACCACACGTGCATGGAAGGAATACCGGTATGCGGGGTGTCTATCCCCTGCATCTATGTTTGTTGTACAATTGAACCCGTTGTTGCGAGCGAGGAGGGAGCGCACCTTGACGTTTGGAGTTGACCCAGCGACGTTTCAAGAAGGGTTGGGCCTCACTGCCATTGGGGTCAGCACTGCCTTTGCGTTGCTGATCGTCTTATACGCAGGAGTTTGGGTGGTCGGCAGGTTCCTTGGCCCGAAACGGCCGGAGCCCGATGCGTCGGACTCAACTTCGGCGGACAGTCGAGACAAGGCTCTCGCGGCCGCGGTCGCGGTAAGCGTGCTGCGTGAGATACGGGACAATTCCGCTGCGCTGCCGCCCTCTTCGTCGGACAGCCAGCTTCTTCCTAAAGGCTAACGGTCAGTCATTGGCTGAATTCATCGATTTCTATCAATCAACCGGCATTGCCAACATTGCTTGGCAGCAAGCCGTCATGATCCTCGTCGGTCTCGGGTTCATCTTCTTGGCCGTCGCGAGGAACATGGAGCCGTACGAGTTGCTGCCCATTGGTCTGGGAATCGTGGCCGTGAACATACCGTTGACCGGGCTGGCGGTTCTGCCCACTGAGGATGCGGGCGTCCAAGAGGCGGGCATCTTCGGGATCACCTTCCACTATGGTTTGGCCTTTTGGAACATTTTGCCGCCGTTGATGTTCCTTGGACTTGGGGCCGGCACGGACTTTGGCCCGATGATTGCGAACCCGAAGACTCTCCTGCTGGGCGCGGCGGCTCAGATCGGCATCTTCGCCGCGTTTTGGGGCGCGCTGGCAACAGGGCGTTTCGAGATTCCTGAGGCCGCGGCTATCGGCATCATCGGCGGCGCGGATGGCCCCACGACCATCTTCATCTCCGCCAAGCTTGCCCCGGACCTGCTTGGCATCACTGCAGTCATTGCCTACTCATACGTTGCAACCGTTGCGTTCATCCAACCTCCCCTCATGAAGCTGTTTACGACGCGGAAGGAGCGCGAGATCGAGATGAAGCCTCTGCGGGATGTCTCTCGGCGCGAGAAGCTCATCATTCCTCTGGTCATCATGGTCGCAGTGATCTTGATCGTGCCCCGTTCCGCACCGCTGATCTCCATGTTCATGATCGGCAATCTGCTCAAGGAAAGCGGCGTGGTTCCACGCCTCTCGCAAGCGGCGACCGACGTGATCCTCTACACGGCGACGATCTTCCTGATGCTGACCATTGGCGCACAGCTCGAGGCCGAGCGGGTGTTCGAGCTGGATACTCTGTTGATACTCGTGCTTGGACTCGCCGCATTCTCTGCCGGAACCGCAGGCGGGCTACTCTTCGCCAAGGTGATGAACTTGTTCCTCAAGGAAAAGATCAATCCCCTCATAGGATCTGCCGGCGTATCTGCTGTGCCCATGGCAGCTCGAACGTCCCACCACTTGGGGCAGGAGGCGAATCCGAAGAACTTCCTGCTCTACCACGCCATGGGGCCGAATGCGGCCGGGGTCATTGGATCGGCGGGCGTGGCCGGCGTCTTCCTGGCCCTGATCCAATCGGGATAGCGGCGGTCTTGCGATGTCTACGACGATCAAGGTCAAAGTCAACCAGCGCTGGTATACCGTCGAGGTGGGCGACATCGACGAATTCCCAATTCAAGCTGTCGTGGATGGAGAAGTGGTAGAGGTCGAGATTAGGGACATGCCTTCTTCTCTGTCTCCCGAAGCGCAGGCCGCCGACCTGCCGTCTAGTCCGCAACCGTCCAGACGGTCTGCGCCGCAGGCCGCGCCGCCAGACACGCCCGCCCGGTCGTTCAAGACACCCATGCCGGGCGTGATCGTATCGGTAGCGGTGGATGTCGGGGATCAAGTCGTGACTGGAGACCCCATTTGCATTCTGGAAGCGATGAAGATGCAGCAGACGCTCCGCGCCGACTGGTCGGGCGTCGTGCGGAGCGTGTACGTCGCGTCCGGGGATCAAGTCGTCGATGGGCAGACGATAGCCGATCTGGAGTAGCGGACCGCAACGGTTACCGATCTGCGGCCCCGACGACTCCGTCACGCTCGTATTCATCCAACTCCTCTGCGCTCAAGAACCGTGACAGAACCTCGCGCGTGTGTTCGCCAAGCAAGGGAGGAGGGCCTTGCGGCGAAGCTGGCGTGCGGCTCATATACTGGAGAGCGTTCGCCATCAATGGGAGTTCGCCAATGGTAGGATGTTGGACGTTCCAAACGACTCGACGAGCGGCCGCCTGCGGATCTTGGAGCGTTTCGTCGAACGTATTGATGGGGGCTGCAGTGATCCCGGCCTCGGTCAATTTGGCAATCCACTCGCCGCGCCGCTTGGTTGAGAATCGCTCGATGAGGATGGGCAGTAGTTCGCCGCTGTGCGCAAGGCGGGCAGCGTTCGTCTCGAACCTTGGATCCTCGTGAATTCTCGGCCGGTCGATCAACGGGCCGAGCTTCCGAAACATTCCATCGTTCATTACCGCGAGCATGAACCACCGCCCATCGTTGGCTTCGAACGCTTGGTACGGGCATATTTGCGGGTGTGCGCTGCCCAAGCGCGCGGGAGGTTCGCTCGTGGCAATGTAGTTTTGCGCGACGTTCACCATCCCCATGATGCCGGTGTCGAACAAGGACAAGTCAATGTGCTGTCCGCGCCCGCTCTTGTCTCTCTCGATCAGCGCCGCCATGATTCCGGCAGCGGACAACAGGCCGGTCAGCAGGTCGATCATGGCGACTCCGACCTTGGACGGCGGGCGGTCCGGCTCGCCGGTGACGCTCATCAACCCGATCATACCCTGCAGCGACGTATCGACTCCCGGCTCGTTTGCTCGGGGGCCGGTGTGTCCGTAACCCGTTATCGAGGCATACACGATCTTCGGGTTCACGCGCTCGATGCTTGGGTAGTCGAGTCCGTAGCGCGCCAAGTCGCCAGTCTTGAAATTCTCCACGACGACGTCCGCTGCTTCCGCCATGCGCTGGACGATGCGCTGGCCGCGCGGGTCCTTCAAGTTCACGCATACGCTCTTCTTGCCTCTGTTGATGGAGAGGTAGTACGAGGACTCCGTCTTGATGAATGGGGGCCCGAGTCTGCGGGTGTCGTCGCCGCGGGGTGACTCGATCTTCCATACTGCCGCGCCGAGGTCGGAGAGTACCTGCGTGCAGAACGGCCCGGCCAGCACTCTGGACAGATCCAGGATAGTTAGGTCTTCCAGAGCCTTCACGCGCGGCGTATCCTTCCGTCAAAATGAGGAGGCGACGCGGACGGATGCAAGTTCTCTCTAATACGGGGGGCATCATTCATGCAAGACGAACGCCCCCTCTCTCGGTTTACTCCGCTCATCGTGAGATCCATATTCTATACTCGATTGATGTCATTCTGCAACAATCCTACGACTCTTGGTATACTCTCATATTGTAGGTCACGCAAACACCGCCATGTCGACTGATCCAATACCCATAGGACGCGGTCAACCTCGGTATGCAGCAGAGCTGCGCAACGAGGGCATCGCTGTTGCGCTCGTTGCGAGCGTTGCGGACGTGCGGTCGGCGCCGTCATACGACGGCATCGATCTCTTGCTCCTCGACACGAGCGCGATGACAGATACGGCAGTGAGAAACTGCGTCCGCGAGTTTTCCAAGCTGAAGATACCGGCCATCGCTCTAGTGCCCGAACACAGGGCCGCAGAGTTTGACCCGTCCATTCCCGTCGCAGATGTGGTAATCTTGCCTCCTCATGCGGGGGAGATCGTCTTGCGAGCCCGCCGGGTCGTCGATGTCCAACCCGACGAGGGAGATGACATCATTCACGTGGGCGACCTGTCGATCAACCCCACGCATTACGAGGTTTCCGTGCGGGGGCGCAGCGTGAATTTGCGGTTCAAGGAATATCAACTCCTCCTTCTCATGGCCACCAACCCAGGAAGGGTCTATACTCGAGACCAGCTCCTCGAACGGATTTGGGGATATGATTACCTTGGAGGAACCCGCACAGTCGACGTGCACATCAGACGGCTCCGCAGCAAGATCGACGGACCCGACCATCAGTTCATCGAGACCGTGTGGAACGTTGGCTACAAGTTCAAAGACCGAACTGCATAGGAACTCAATCGCCATCGCGCAGGAAGCGCGAACAGAACCAGCCTGCAGGCGGCGCGGCGGCAGATCCCGCGCAGGCATCGACAGGAGGCAGCTATGACACAGGAGCGCGTGGCATACGTCAACGGAGAGATCGTGCCAGAGAGCCAAGCCGTGATTTCCATCGGAGACCGCGGGTTCCTGTTGGGAGACGCAGTCTTCGATACTACCCGCACATTCGGCCACCAGATCTTCAAGCTGCGCGAGCACATCGACAGACTCTACGAGTCGCTTAAGTGGATGCGCATCGACCCGCAGATGGGCAAGCAAGAGATGGCCGACTTGACGATGGAAGTGCTCGAACGCAACCTCCCAACGATGGATGAGCATGACGACACCTGGGTGACCCAGCGGGTCACGCGCGGCCTCAGGCTTGCAGGGGCCGACATCCAGGGATCGGCAGACCGTCCAACGGTCATCATCGAGTGCTTCCCCATCCCCTTCCAGGAGCGGGCGCATTACTACGTGCGGGGGATGCCCATCATTACACCGTCGGTTCGGCGGACGCCGCCAGACGCAATGAGCCCGCGCGCCAAGACCCACAACTACATCAACCTCATACAAGCAGACCTAGAAGCGCGCGCCCAAGATCCGAACGCTTACGCAGTGCTGCTGGACGTGAACGGCAACTTGTGCGAGGGCAACGGAAGCAACATATTCGTGGTGAAGGACGGCAGGATCCGCACTCCCAGAGATCGATTCGTCCTCTGCGGGATAAGCAGGCAGACGACCATCGAGTTGGCGCAAGAGCTGGGCATCGATCTCATGGAAGAGGACATCGACTCGTTCGATGCCTACACCGCGGACGAGATGTTCGTGACCTCCACCAGCCTTTGCATCTGCCCAGTGTCTACCTTCAACGGCGCGCCCGTTGGCGATGGAGGGGCAGTGCCTGGCCCGATAACCGCGCGCCTCCAAACCGCATACAGCGGACTCGTCGGCATCGACGTCGTGGAGCAGTACACGCGCTGGGCGAGGTGAGACGGAGCGAGACGCATGCGCCTGCGGCCCAACTTGGTCGTCTCGAGCCGCGCGCGGTCAGCTAGAGATGGTTCAGTTCGGCGAGGAACTTACCGAGTTTGGCGTCCACGTTTAGCGCGCCCCGCCGCTTGAATCGCGGTTCATGCAGGTGAATAGTGCGGTCTGCGGGACAGTGTAGCAGGCATCGGTCGTCACCGCCGTTTGTAGGGTGGTCAACATGCCGCTCACGACGACCCGGTAATTCCTTGTGCCGCACGCGGTGGACGATACGCTCTCGGTGTTAGACGCTACTGCCATCCTTGACCGAAGCGACCTAAAATAAATTGAATATTAGAGCTACTACATCCCTTAAGAAACCAAACTCGAATACATCATTTATTCGATCCTCTACTAAAATCAGTGCTGGTATGGAGAACCAAAACTCAAGAAGTGCGAAGGGCAATATGTACGCAATATCTGGCAACACTTCACGTGTCGATTCGGACTGGTCAACTACCTTTTGCTTGGATTTGTTCGCCGCTACAGCTATCATCACAAGTGAACCGACGAACATAAGAATGGACGTTATCAGCATGGCAAAGTGCAGGAACCGTAATTCTCCGATCTCTGCGATCCTTTCCGCAGAAGACCAGAGAGTGTCGGAGTAAGT
Organism: Dehalococcoidia bacterium; assembly: GCA_965242665.1. GTDB lineage: Bacteria > Chloroflexota > Dehalococcoidia > Lucifugimonadales > VXLM01 > VXLM01. Next base: position 527,671 of record OZ251484.1, read on the forward strand.
GACCTGAAGCCATGTGATCGGCGGTATGAGCAGAGATGGAATTGGGCCGAATAGCCAAATTCCATACAAGAATTTATAGACAGTTTTGACGACGGACACTGAAACAGACCGTCCGTGCATTCTCAACAAGAGATAGACCCACGGTAGGAAGAAACACACTGAGTATATTGCTCCCCATATCGCGTAACGCCAAGGCTGGAATCCCTTGGATCGTGCGGTACGCCAGCAAATCCATGCCCCGATCGGGGACCACAATAGTCCACCCAAAAACGCCACTTGCGCGATCAAGAGCAAAAGAAGAGGCACAAAAAGATTATACCCCCAATACACCAAATCGAATATAAGCAAGATGATTCACCTCTTGATTCTGAATCTGAGTGGATGAGGAGTACTCGCTCCATGTACGACGTTGGGTACTGTTGCATTATGGTTGATTTCCATTTACGGCCCCCGCCTGCGAACGCGGAATCTGTCGAGCTGGCGTTGGGTGAACGTGCGTTCGGTCTTGCGAGCCTTGCGCTTCCGTTTCTCCTCGGCTTCCTTTTCAGCCTTCTTCCGCAAGAAGTAATTCTACAGTGAAGCTTCAGCTTCACTGCTCCCCATGTGCCCTTGTTCCTTCAGTCGGTTGATGCGGTGCTTGTCACTGGCCTTCATGGCTACCGTCCCTTCTGGTATAGCATGGGTTATACTGTACTCCATACCCGACGCCAGTTTCAAGAATGACCGAAAGCCGAATCAACCCTAATGCAACACAACCCGACGTTGGGTTCTGTTTGACCTATTGGCATGGGATTATTCCCAGACCGTAGCGGATTAAACGTATCGCTGGAATCACCATATGTATTAGGTTGCACATCAACAAATCGAACGGAACCGCTTGCGGTGTGGGCGGCCGAGGCGGCGTCTTTCGACTCCTCGGCCGCTTTGCGCGCCAAGTAGACTTGCCAAACGGTAAAGGCCAGTCCAAATCCTGTCACAACCAGCCCTCCCAAGCATATCCAATTATCGTACACGTAGTCCATGATTTCAAGCCGAGCCCCTACGCCACCCCAGGGCTCGACCCGGAAGACGTCCGCGGCGTTCGGAACGGTGGCGAGCCCCTACGCCACCCCGGGGCTCGATCTCCCTACGGCGTGAACGGTATGGCCGCGCCGGCGTAGGACTCGTCGTCTCGGATTGCGTTGCGGTGAGGCAGGTATTCCACCACGATGTCGATGTCGTGGATGCTGACTCGGTCGACGAGTCCCTCGTCTTTCTCGATGAGGTCGACGCGGACGGTGTTCGTTCCCACGGTCGGCAGGGAGACGCTTCTGAGGTCGACGTGGAAGCGGTATCCGCGCGCGCCGGCGCTGGGCCGCATCTGGAAGATCCAATCGGCCTTGCGCATCTTCTCTTGCGGAACTTCCTGCCCGTTCCAGAAGAGCTTCGCTTCGTCGTGGTGCATCAGTTCATGGAGCATGACGCGCAGTTCGCAGCGCCACAGCTCGCCTGCCTCGGCTTTCGCCGCGATGTCCTCATGGACGTCGATGGTGACATCTCTTCCGCGCTCGCCGGCCGTTAGTTCCTGAGGAAGTTGCTCGGCAAGCCCGAATGTGACTGCCGGTCGCCGGTCGGATCCGGGCCCGGCGTAGAAGGTCTTGTCCTTGTGGGCGAGGAGGTCCGGATACGCTGCGAGCCTCATGCGGTCGGTATCCTCGGTGGTGTACGGGTAGCGGTGCGGCGCTGGGTAGTATCGGTGGTAGAGGACGCCGCGTGCGCCGGCGGAGTAGGCGTTGACGGTTGCGGCGCGATGCGTCAAACGCGTCTGCTCGGAACCGACCGAGTCCATCCCAGCGAGCACCGGCACTCCGTGGGACTCCGCCACCTCGATGAACTCTCGCAGTCGTCCAGTCTCGCTGGAAAAGTCTCCTCCAACCGGCATTGCGATTATGGTATCCACGAGGCCTTCCCTCGCCCACGCTTCGATGTCCTGCCCCATCTTCTTGTTGCCTTCGAGCGCAGCCGCCATCCGGACGACCACGCGCTTTCGTCGTCCTTGGCCCGCCGCGGCAGAGTCGGCCGTCTGTCGGATCTGCCGCATCCATTCGGTCAATGTTTCGGTGTGTTCTGCCGCCTCGCGTCGGGCGATGAGCGGGGTGTACGTGTTGAAGTTCAGCTCGATGCCGTCCGTCGGGTAGTCCGCCAGCAGTTCCCTGATGACGGCCAGTCGGTTTTCGCGGATTTCGGGAACGGCGTAGGAGAGCCGGTTGGGATTGTCCTCCGCGGCTTCGGGGTAGTCCGGCTCTTCGCCAACCATCCACTCGGGGTGGAGGGTGTTGAACGTCGCCACGCGGCCGTTCGTGACACGGTTCGGGGGGGTATGAGCCATATTGAGCAGCAGATGCGCGAGGAAGCCGAAGCCGCGCGCATGGGCATGGTCGCATACCACTTGCAGCGGATCATGGCCGCTCTCGATCATCATGCGGCAGTTGAACGCCGCCCGATACCAAACCTCGTGGTTTACGAGGTCGTAGTTGTGACCCCATATCTCCCCAACTTTGCTGTCGTACAGCAGGATGGCGCAGTCCCCGACGACGTAGCTGATCGTATCGACGCCTAGATCGAGTACTTCGTCGATGGGTTCGACGTACTGCCGGACGCCCATGGGAGGCTCGTAGAGGTAGACACTCGAATGGCGTCCGTCCGTCTCGAAGATGATCTCGTGCTCTTTGGACATGGTATTCTCCTTGCGTTGGGTTTCGTTGGTTCGACGTACGGGCTGGGGAGGTTTAAGTATCTATGCGCTTGTGTCTTCGAGGTTTCCCTGATGACCTTCGGGGCGTCGACGCCTGGGGGATCGGCGGTACGTCGCTTCGGGCGCGAATCGGGGGTATTGCGGCTCGCTGCCTGCGAGCAATTCCTCAATGGTAAGTATTTGGATTCGGGGAAATTGGAGGTCTGGGTACTGCTTCGGCACGTAGACCCCAGCGGAGACGGCTTCATGGAGCATCGCCCTGGTAGGGTTCTTGAGGGTGACGAATAGACCGATCTGGGCGTTCTCTCTCTCCAACACCCCCTTGAGGTCTCTGATTTGGGACACGCCGATGTTGCCGCTCTTGACTTGGATGATGATACGCTTTGCCTTACTGTTGTCGTCGAAGAAGTTGATGAGGCCGTCAATGCCGGAGTCTGCGCCCTTGCGCTTGTCTTGCGCGGGTAATGCGCCCACCAGTCCGAGAGCCCACCACTCGAATTGGTAGCGCCCATCGTGTTCGCTCTCCGTTGCCAGGGCTTTTGCGCTTTCGAGATCTTTGGGTATGCCAATTATCTCGTAGTCCGAGAGGTCGTCCATGAAGGCAGTGTGAAGTCTGTTCTTCATGGTTGAGATTGCTAGGTGAGTAATGTCTATGCCTAGCCACCTGCGGTTCAAGCTTTCCGCTACTGCGACGGCTGTTCCGCATCCGCAGAATGGGTCGAGCACCACCTCATCTTCCCTACTAGTAGAAGCGATGAGATCCTTGAGAAGAGTTTCGGGTTTCTGCGTTGGGTATCCGAGGCGTTCCTTTGCCGAGGGGGCGATTGGTTGTATGTGGGTTATGACGTCATCCGGGTGTTTTCCGATTGGGTTGAGACGCTGCGTCCCGTAGTCGCGGTTGCCGCGGACGTTTCCGATGTGGTGCGCGAAGCGTTTCGTCGTCGCTTCTGCATACGGCCGGCGGATGGGGTCCGGGTTGAAGTAGTGGCGTCCGGCGTCCTTGGCGTACCATAGGAGAACGTCATGGCGTCTTGCGCGGGCCAGTTTGGGCACTCCGGCCCCGCGGTAGTACCAGATTATTTCGTTCAGGAAGTTGCTTCCCCCAAAGGCCGCGTCCATGAGCAGTTTTAGGTAGTGGCTTGCGGTTGGGTCGCAGTGCAGGTAGATGCTGCCCGTCTGCTTGAGGACGCGGCGGAGCTCGATCATCCTTTGCGCCATCATCACGAGGTAGGCCATCATGTCGTTTCGCCCAAGAAACTCGAACATGGCTTGGAGGAGCCTGCTCAAGGACGCCGGACCATCCTTGATGACTTCGCCGTAGGCAGTTTCGGACTCCCATCCCCAATGCCACGTATCCTCGAAGGCGGTGATTTGCGCGGCTGACCGCTCTCCAGATTGCTCATCGAACAGAATGTTGTACGTGGCGTTGGAGTTGAACGGCGGATCGAGGTAGATGAGATCGACGGACTCGTCCACGAAATGTTCTCGCAGTACGGGGAGGTTGTCACCGTAGTAGAGTGCGTTGTGCATGGCAGGGGTATTATACAGGATGCTCTTTGGGATTCTTGCAGAGGAGGTTGTGGAAATTGTCCGAGACCCATCCAGCGGCGTCTACAGGAGCGCGCGCACCGCGGAGGTTTGGCCCTTGATTGCGTTACGCATCAGCATCCAATCGAGGCCTACAGTGACCAATTGAATGCCCTGCGCTATCCGGGCGCGTACTTCTTCCGGAGTTCCGTCTACCGCCATCGCCACGGGGAGTCCGTTGGCTCGTCCGGTATCCACAACCTTTTGGATTGCCTGGACGATCGTTGGGTTGTCGAACTCGCCTGGCAGGCCGTATGAGTAGCTGAGATCGCCCGGTCCGATGAAGAGTGCGTCGATGCCGGGCGTCGCCGCGATCTCTTCGATGCTTTCGACTGCCGACCGATGCTCGATCTGTACCATGACGAATACGTCTGCATTGGCGTTGGGGGTGTATTGCTCGGTGAGGGTGTAATGATGGCTTACCCGACGCGGGGCGCTGCCTCGGACGCCCATTGGGGGGTATCGGCAGGCGTCCGCGACCTTCCGAGCGTCGTCCGGAGAGTTGACGAACGGCACGACGAACCCGCTGACACCGAGATCGAGCGCCGCCATGAGAAACTTCTGATCGTGTGATGGAGGCCGGACGAACAAGGGAATGTTCGACCATTTCCATCCGAGCATGACCATCTTGAGGTCTTCCCAGCCGGCGCCTCCGTGTTCCATGTCCAGCAAAATCCAATCGAGGTCGCAGTCGGCCGCGATGGCCTCGACTGCGAGCGGATCGGTTATTCCCAACCACATTCCCAGCGCCTCTCTTCCCTCGCGCAGCCGCTTTCTGAGGGGTCGGATGTTCAACAAGTCGGTGGATTCAGGCATGTGACGCTCCTCACTGGGGATCGACGAATGGTCAACATGGTATCAGCCGGTTTGGCGGAAATGAAGGATCGCTCTCGTGCGCTTACCGTTTACTCTTGCGGCATGAATTGCGCCCGGGCCCCCAGCAGGTTGGACTCTCCGTCATTCCCACACCCACCAACGTCGTTCCCACAACCACCTACGTCATTCCCACAACCACCTACGTCATTCCCACAACCACCTACGTCATTCCCACAACCACCTACGTCATTCCCACAACCACCTACGTCATTCCCACAACCACCTACGTCATTCCCACAACCACCTACGTCATTCCCACAACCACCTACGTCATTCCCATAACCACCTACGTCATTCCCGCGTAGGCGGGAATCTCCCGTTGCGCGATTGGACGCCCCGCTTGGAGAGTCGCCGGGCCCCAGACGTAATGCCGCAAGAGTAAACGGAACGAGTCTTGGCCTTCAATCGTCGGTCTCGATTGGAACGCCGGCGGAGTTGCCCCACTCGGTCCATGACCCGTCGTAGGTGCGTGCCTGCTCGAACCCGAGCCCGTACTTCAACACGAACCAGGTATACGAGGCGCGCACGCCCAGCCGGCAATAGGCGATGACTTCGTCCGCATCATCGACCCCTGCGTTCGCGTACATCCGCCGGAGATCGTTCACCGGCCTGAAGGCTCCGTCATCGGAGGCGGCGTCGTCCCATGGAACATGCAGCGCGCCAGGGATTCGCCCCTTGCGGTAGATGTCCGGCTGCGGAGTGCCAGGAGCCGAGGTGAGCTGCCCGGAATACTCCTCCGTCGTCCGCGTATCGAGCAGCTTCACTCCCATCCGGTCAATGCGTTCGACGACGTACTCCTTCATGGCACGCACGCTTGGATCGAGGGTTCCGACGCGGTACTCGGTTGGCGTTGGATTCGGATCGGTCATCGAGACTGGCCTGCCTTCCAAGATCCACTTCTTCCGACCCCCGTCCATGATGCGAACGTCCTCATGTCCATAGTACTTCATGACCCAGAACGCCCATGTCGCAGACCGATTGTTGCCGTCCCCGTACAGTACGACCGTAGTATCCGTGCGGACGCCAGACCGCGCCATCAACGCCTCGAACTGCACGGCGTCCGGAATATCGCGTCGAACGGGATGCTCCATGTCGGTATGGAGACCCCATCCGACCGCGCCGGGCACGTGCCCCTTTTCATATCCTTCGACAAGGTCGGAGTTCACCTCGGCCACTACCACGGACGGATCGCCCAGCCGCTCTCCTACCCATGCAGTGCTTACGACCGCTTCCGGCCGCGCAAATGCTTCTCCCATCTATTCCTCCCCCTACATGTCGACTAGATTCCCACTCCCCCTCCCCCGTCATTCCCGCGTAGGCGGGAATCCACACCCACACCATATCCACACCCGCCCCCGTCATTCCCGCACCCCCTCACGTCATTCCCACTCCCACGCTCATCCATAACCATACCCGCACATACCAACGTCATTTCCACTCCACGCTCATCCATAACCATACCCGCACATACCCCCGTCATTCCCACTCCCCCGCTCATCCATAACCATACCCGCACATACCCCCGTCATTCCCGCGTAAGCGGGAATCCACGCGCGCGCGCTACCCCTCCGGCGCGTCCGCGTACTGGTTGTACCCCAACCCACGCACATGCGGCTCGCGGTGCAGCAGACGACGCAGACGCCCCAACTCGGCGGTGTCCCATCCCATCGCATCCGCAACCGCCTCATCCCACAACCGACGGACTTCACACTCCCCATCGCGGAACTGCGGAACGAGCATGTCCCGCGTCCGCTCCCAGCAGGCGGCGAGGATTTGCAGGATGCGTTCGTCCTTGACGTCGGGGATGCGGAGATTTTCGGCCTCGGCGACGCTGTACTGCGGGAACTCAAGATTTCTGCCAGGATTTCGCATGACCTGAAGCCGCCCAACAGTCGAGTTGACAAATACGGCGACCGCTTTCGCCTCCTCTTCTGAGAATCCGGTGACGGGCATCCAGCCGTTGCCCACGTATTTCTCGCTATCGGCGGTGGCGGTTACTCTCGCGCTACTGTTGCCTTGTCCCGCGGTTATCAGCAGATGTCCAGCCTTTTCAAGCATCTTATCGGTTTCGGATTGCGCGCCGACCTTGGGAATCCAATACTCGTTTGGTTTCGCTTTTATGGACAGTTGAGCGTCCGCCCCTTTGCCTTTCAGTATTGGGAAACTGCCGGAGTCGCCGCGTTGGGCGCGCCTGAAAGAGCCGCGCATAATCTGACCTGTGGCATGCGCCAACACACCGGGCATATCTCCAATTCGTTGCAAATCGGGATGGTCGGAGTACCACGCGGCTTCCTTTGCCAGTTCCGGCGAGCGCCATATCGCCTGCGACCAATCGCCCGCCTCGATTCGCTCTGCGGGCCAGTAGGACACTTCACCCCAGCCATTGGGGATATTATCCCCCGGGACAGCCTGCAGACAGCGGTGAAAATCTTCAACCTCACTCTCGTTCATCGGCAACTTATCCAGATTGATGAACCGAGTCGGTGGCTTGGGTCCGTGATGCCGCTGCATTACGACGATGCTTTCGTTGATGCTGGTGTTCTGGCTCATGTTGATCTGCGTCGGGTCGTGGCACGTTAGCACGGTGTGGATATGCCAGCGTTGGGCTAGAATTCGACGTTCGTCAAGCCCGGATGGGGCGGTGAGCGCGATCGTCGGACTGATCATGGTCAAAATTCCGTTGGGGCGATTTACGCAGTGGTCGGCAAGCGTAACGAAGAGCGGCCGGATGGAATTCTTGTCTGCGAATCCGACCAGTTCCGGGTCGGCTTGTGTGAGTTTCCGTTCCATGTAGTCCGCGCGTTCGCGCAACGCCACTTGTATTTCCGGCGCAAACTTCTCGCCCATATTCGATCGATTGGTAAACGGCGGGTTCATTATGACGATGCGGGCGCCGCGGGCGTCGTCGACGGGGTCTTCCAGCTCCGGGTCGCCCCAGATGGTTTGGCACGGTATGTCGTCGTCCGCCAAGTCTAGCTCGTTTCGGCGCGATACGATTGCCTTTTGCCCAAGCAGTTCCAGCGTTCCGGCGGATACTTTGGCGGGGTCGTATTTGTCGGGTCCGTATGGCATTTGGTGGAGTCCCATCGTGCGGTATCTGACGTGCCGGTTGCCGGCGGTTAGTTGGGAGGCTGCGAGTTGGAGCGATACGGGGTTGATGTCCAGTCCCTTGATGGTTTCCTCGACTGCGATTTTCTGCAGGTTTGCCAGTGCATCTTCATTCGCGCCCTCCTCTTTTGCTCGGCGCTTCATGTCTGCGAGCATGGCTGCGAGGAGGGTTCCGCTGCCGCAGGCGGGGTCGAGGGTTTTGTGGTCGCGCCAGACGTTCTCGTCCGACCAGTCCGCATTTCCGCAGGCGTCGAGGGTCAGGCGTGCGGCGAGCGCGGCGGCGACGGGGCGGGTGAAGAAGGCGCCGTCGGATGCCTGGTTGCCCATGACGCGGTTGAAGAGAGGGCCGGCGTGGTCTGCTCCCATGTCTGCGTAGGCTTCGGCGATGCGTTCTGCTTCGGCGGCGATGTGTCGGAGTGCGCGTTCCAAGCCGCACAGCTTGCCGGTCTTCTCGACCGCCTCTATCGCGTCCACTGCCGGCTCCAAGACGGGTCGGAAGTCGCGGCGCAGGATACGTTCCCACTGTCGCGTAATCGCGCGCGCGGCGTCCGGGTCGTTCTTGATGCTTGCCATGTCGGCGACGCCTGACAGCCAGCCGCCTGCGGCGACGCGTTGGTGGAGCATGGCGGCGTTCATCATCAGGAGGGCGGCGATGGTGCAGCCGTCGGCAGATTTCTTGTCGGATTGCTTCAGTCTGTCCAGGCCGAAGTGGCGGTTGAGTGCGGGCAGCAGCCCGTCGTTGCGCAGGTGTCGTGCGGCTTCCGACACGCTCGCTTCCAGGATGTTCAGGTCGCGCATGACGCGGTTGCCGCTGAGTCCGGATTTGGTGAGTAGGTTCAGTTTGATGGCTCTGCCGTACTCGTCCATCTCGTCCAGGTTGAACAGCGCCTGCATCCGGCGCTCCGGCCCTCCTTCTGGGGCGGGGTCGTCAACTTTGCGCTCGCGCCGCTGGCGGCGTTCGCCCGGCGTGACGGGGATTCCGCCTTCGCCGTTGATGATCTTGCGGGCTTTCGTCTGGGTCTTCTTGATGTTCACCGCGCCGCGCGACTCGTCCATTTTCGGCTGGTCGCGGACTACGGCGTCCATGCGGATGTCCAGGGTGCCGTCTTCGTTCTTCTTCCCCGTAAACACCTGCGTCGGCTCGTTGTCACTGTCGTAAGCCGGCGCCGATTCGCCGATGCGTCGGGCACCGGTCGGCGGCTTGCCGTCGGTCAGTGCTTGGTCGACGACTTCTTCCGCCACGCCTACGTCGCCTTTGTGCTCGAAGTAGTGGATGCTGTCGTCGGCGGATTCGCTGTCGTCTTCGCTCGCCGGCAGGACGATGGCGAGTATGGAGATTTCCTTCTCCGGGGATATGGGCAGGTAGAGCGAGAGGAGTTTCCCAAGTTCGTTTTCGATGCGTTCGTCGTGGGCGCGGAGTGCGAGCAGGATCTGTCCTAGTTCGCGCCAGCCTTCTTCCGGCGGGCTGACGCTCAGCCACCCCTCTGGGTCTGCGGACGGGGGTATCAGGATGGGGCAGATGATGTAACCGAATTGCTTGTCGGGGGCGGTTCGCATGGCACGTCCGACGGCCTGCACCACGTCTATGGGGCTTTTGCGCGCTTCCAGGAACGCGACTGCGCTGAGGGACGGGGAATCCGTCCCCTCGCCGAAGATGCCCACGTTGATGATGCCGCGGGGGTTGTCGGAGTCGGCGCTCGCCAGCCGCGTCTTGGCGGTCTCTCTCGCGGCGACGTTGCTGGACGCGTCGAGATGCTCCAGTCTGTAATCGGAGACCGCCCGCTCGACGCCGTTCTCGCGCATCCACTCGGATACCCAATCCTTCACCCTCTGGGTATCCAAGTCTTCCGCCATGTTCTTGGACTTGTCGACGGTGTTCATGAAGGCGATGCACGACCGTATGTCCACGTCGCCGCCCTGCGTCGCGCCGCCCATGGCGAGGGCGAAGGCGAGCCCGCGTAGATAGTGATCGGTCGTAAGCTTGCTGCGCCCGACGCTTCGGGTGTTCTGCGCCAGCAAGTTCGCCGCCTCATACGCCTCCTCGTCGTTTATGGCGATCGCGATGATGCGGTAGTCCGACAGCCACTCGTTGCGGACGGCTTCCACGTAGCTCTTGCGGTACAACTCCACGCCGAATGTCGTCTCGTCGTCCATCGAGCGCACAATCCATTCGTCATTGTGTCTCGCGCCTCTCACGTCGTAGATGCGCGGCGTGGCGGTCTGATAGACGCGGTACGTCGCCGGGAAGCGGTCGCTGTCGTGGCAGACGGTGAAATCGCGGACACGCTCTTCCTCGTCTCTCGCCTGCTTGGATTTGGACTTGCGCCGTCTCAAGCCGGCGGTGCGATGCGCCTCGTCCGCTATCAAGACGCGGGCGCGGACGCCCTCCTTCAGCAGCGCGTCCGACACTCGTGCGCTGCTCTGATACGTGCCGATGAGAACCTTTCTGAAAGACGAGTCGAGCGCAGGTTGGCGCATCCACGCCGCTATCTCATCGGCGTCTGTGGTGACGCGCCCCTTCACTTCGTCAGCGCTTACGTTGGAGTTGTCGACGGTCGGATCCTCCGCCGAGTTGCGGACGCCCTCTTTACTTGGATTGTAGCCGGCGGTGACATCGGAGCAGACTGCGAGAATGTCCAGCGAGACGTTCTCGTTCCGGTGTTGCAGGTACTCCTTCCGTATCTGCGCCACCAGCGCGATGGACGGACAGAGAACGACGGACACCTCGCCCGGCGGCGTCAGCTCTTCGACGATCCGCAGCGAAATGCGCGTCTTCCCCGTCCCGCATGGGAGGATGATCCTGCCGCGCGCCTCGCCGACCGGGGAGCCGCCGCTGTCCGAGTTCGCGTGTGCGCGCAGGAGACGGACGCTATCGGAGATAGCCTCGCGCTGCATACACGATTTCGTCTGAAGGGCGTCGGGGTCTTCGGGGTTCTCGCAATGGGCGCAGTACTCGTCGTCAGCCGCCCAAGACGCGTGCTGAGACTCCAGCGCGGCGGTTATATTGACCAGTTTGATAGGCTTTCTTCGTATTGAAATCGCCTGCACCGCGCCGCTCGCAAACTCGTTGGCGCCGTTAGTCACAATCCAGTTTTCCGCCCAGAAATCGCTGCCGGACGGCAGGGCGAACTTGCCGATTTCTTCGCTGTTGATCGAATCGCCGCGCCCGTTCTTATCCAGTTGGCGCGATTTGCACTGTATGGCGATATGCGCCCCATCCGAGCGCCGAACGGCGACGACGTCGATACCCACGTCCAGTTTCGTAGAGTTCGGAAATTCGCTCGCCCGCCCGGGCCAGTCGCCCCAAAGCCAAGCATTTTCAATATCCCACTCCCGAATGAACGGAGCGGCTTCAACCGTACGACGCTCCAGCCACTTCCCATCCGTCTCTTGCGGACTCATCTCGCGAATCTCGGCGATTGCCGCTTCGATAATCCCGCGTTCGTCGTCGGTTGGCATGAGCGCGTCATCCTCTATTGGGATAATCCGGGCGTGATTGTACCACATGAAGGCGCGGACGGGAGCGCCCCCCGTCATTCCCCCTGGGTCTCGTCATTCCCGCCGCGTCCCGTCATTCCCGCGAAGGCGGGAATCCATTCTACCCCCTCGCGGACAGGAGCGCAAACCCCCAATTCCGCGGACGCACGGAAGCGGAGGGGCGAGCTCGACGCCGGTAGGTCACGCGCGGTCTGCATTGAGGCATGATGGGCGAATGCAAAGATTGCGGCATCCGCAGGCAGGGATCTGCAAATTACGGTCTTGACATCCCTTGAAAAGGAAGATATAGTTTTCACTTGCTTGGCGAATGCGCGTCACGTGATGGTGTACAATTGATGCGACACTAGCAAGCGCAGAAAGGAGAAACGGCATGACGAACAGAGTTTGGAAATACAGCGCGGCGATTGCCGCTGCGGCCATGGTCGCGGCGGCCGCCGCTATTGCGTGTGCGGCGCAAGACCCGGAGGAGCCAGCGCAGCCTGCCGCTGCGGCGATGCCAGCCCCTGCGGCGGATGCGCCGTTCCCGTCGGGTCAGGCGATGACTGAGGCCCCGTCGCAGGTACAGCAGATGCCTGCCCCTGCGGCCCCGGCGATGGCGCCTGCCCTTCCGGAGCCGGCTCAGGCCCCCACAGGCGGGGGGGGGGGGGGTACTATGACCCTCCCGCAGCGCATGGGGACGGACGACGGGGGAATGATGATGGATGCGATGCCGTACATGGCGGAAAAGATCCAACCAGGATCGTTCGGCCGGGCGTTCCACATCATCACCGGCACGTCCAATGAGAACATCCAGCAGGTGCCCTACAAGGAGTCGCCGATGTCTGCGGCTCTCGTGGCGCAAGGCGCAATCCTTCCGGTAGATGAGCGCCTCCCCGACTGGCAGAACGTGTTCATCCTCCCGCCGGGCGACGAGATTGGCGTCTACGGCGGCAGCCTGCGGACGACCATGTCTCGAAATGTCACGCAGACCGACATGGGGATGGGCTACGGCCTGGAAATGTCCCCTGACGGACTGCTGCTCGTTCCCAGCGTCTTCCGTGTCTTCGAGGGCAACGATGACGGCACCGAGTTCACCTTCAAGATCAGAGAAGGCGCGCGATGGTCGGACGGATACCCGCACACCATCGAGGACGTTCGATTCGCGCTGGAAGATCTGATGTTGAACAAGGAGCTCATGCCAGCCCTGCCACCAGTGCTGCGGTCTCCGATCACAAGCAATGACATGCGCGTGCAGTTCATCGACGACACGACCTTCAAGGTCTTCTTCGACGACCCGAACTTCAGCTTCATGGAATCGACGGCGATGAACATCTTCTCCGGCATCAAGGGATGCCCGCGGTGCTTCATCTCCCCCTCGCACGTCCAGAAGCGCTACCACATCAAGTACAACGCTGCGGAGATTCCTGCGATCATCGAGAAGAACGACCAGTCGAACTGGGTCAAGAACTTCACGTACATCCGCAACGTTCGCGGCTTCGACGGGCCTCCTTCCGAGCCGATCCCGACCGAGTTCGACATGAACTACATCTACCGCGGCGAGAACCACTACAACCCGGTGTTCGGCGGGTTCTGGGCGCGCGACCAGAAGTCGGGCGCGGAGCGCACCGAGTTCGAGCGCAACCACTACCATCCGTCCGTTGACCCCGAGGGCAACCAGCTTCCCTACATGGACGAATGGATCGGCATCAAAACGGAGAATCGAGAAGTCGGTATCTTCCGCACCATGAACGGCGAGAGCGACTGGCTCCGCCGGGACCTCATCACCGCAGAGATGCCGATCTACCTCGCGAAGTCGGAAGAAGGCGACTACAGCGTACTCAAGAACGACTCCCCTGACGGTTCGGACGCGTCATTCACCGTCAATCAGGAATTCGTAGAGGATCCCGAAATCGGGCAGCTGCTCCGAACTCAAGACTTCCGGATCGCGCTCTCCCTCGCTTGGAATAGAAATGGAGTCAACGAGGCCCTGGCAGCTGGGCTTGGCACCCCTCAGAACATGGTGCCTCATCCATCGACTCCCTACTTCCCTGGTGAGGAGTATAGGACTCTGGACACCGAGTATGACCTCGACCGCGCCAAGTCCCTCATGACCAAGATGGGCTATACGGACGCAGACGGCGACGGCTACCTCGACAGGAAGTCGGACGGCGGTCCTCTCACGATGTTCTTCCAGTCGAACTCCCACTATCCCTTCGTGGAGTGGCTCCAGAGCGACTTCAAGGCGCTGGGAATCAAACTCGACGTCAAGGAGGCAAATTCCCGGCCAGGCAACACGACCATCCCTCCGACGGAGTATTTCGAGTTCTTCTCGTCGACTGAGGGCGGCACGAACCCGTGGTCGAATTCGTGGAATCGCGTAGCTCCGACGACGAAGGACGCTCAGGGCCCCGCCATTGGTCAGTACTACGCCACTCGCGGGGAAGAGGGCATGGCCCCGACCGGCGCCGATCCGAAGTACCAGGACGCCTATGGAAAGATGGCCCCGGACGGCACGTACCCCGCCGACATCAGCGGCAACATGCAGCAACGTCAGAAGCTGATCGATGATGGGTGGGTGGTCTCCTTGCTGTCGCCGAAGCGCATCGAGGCAGGAAAGGCGCTGTTCCGCGTCAACTCGGAGGAGAAGTACAACATCGGCGGGCTCGCATACGCCGGTCTTTTCCGGGCGCTGAAGATCAAGCGCAACAACGTACGCAACGTACCGAAGAACTGGTCGCCTGCAGGCGGTCATCCGATGGAGTGGTTCTACTTCGAGGACGGCCTCGACAACGTGAACAACCCCGGCAATCGGGCGAGACGCTACGGTACTGTGAACTTCCTGGATCCGAACTACTGGAACTAGGCGGGACGCGCAAGACCCTGGGAAACTAGGGTAGGCTACTACAGGATGCCCGGCGCGCAAGCGTCGGGCATCCTTGTCTTCTGGCCTAGGGGGCGAGTGCTTAACCTTGTGTGAGGCTCCCTCGGGCTGGAAGGGGAGAAGAGATGCGGTAAGATGGTAGGTACCCTATGCGAGTATCGAAGAGGGACTGAAGGTGGCCACCCAAATTACAGATACGAAGCAGATGACCGCCAGTGATTTGCTTCGCCTACGCGGCGAGGGGGTTCGCGGCGAGTTGATTCGAGGGGTGCTTTGCGAAACGATGTCGCCGGGACAGGAACACGGCGAGATTGTGATGAATCTGGGTGCATCGTTGAAGAACTCCATCAAGCCCCGGAAGCTTGGTCGATTGGCCGGATCCGACTCTGGAGTTTGGCTGGAACGCGACCCTGATACCGTCCGCGAGCCCGACATAGCGTTTTTCTCGGCGTCGAAGATGCCGTTCGGCACGCGCGTCACCGGCTATGCGGAGGTCGTTCCTGACCTGGTTGTGGAGATCGTATCTCCCACTGATGGACTGCGGGAAGTAAACGACAAGGCCCTGATGTGGTTGAGCTACGGGGTGCGCCTGGTGTGGGTGGTGCGCCCCGACGACCGCGCTGTCGATGTGTACCGCCCTGGACGCGCTGTCTCGACGCTCTCCAATATGGACACGCTCGACGGCTTGGACGCGCTGCCCGGGTTCACCTGCGCCGTGGGCAGTGTGTTCGACGATTAGCGGGGGTACGCCCGGCGCTTACAGATCGTCCTCGTCGTCTTCGTCCATCGTTCGTCTGCCAGCCCCGCGCCGGTCGAACACGATGCGTTTGAACGTCTCTGCATACCTCATTCCCTTGCCGCGTGCGCGCTTCCTTCGTCCGACCTTCATGAACCGCTCGATTTCCTCTGGGCTGCGAGACAGCTGGGATGTGTGCTGCAAGAGCGCCTCGATGGACACATGGATCGACTCCGTCACGTCGATCCATGTGTCAGGCTCCGGGTGCCCCATGACCCATACCTCGCTGACGTTGTGCGGCTCCAATCCTTGTTCGAGAAGATCGGGGAAGGTGAGGTGGTCGCGTGCAGTGGGGAAGACTGCCGCCATCGCCGCTTCTCCTGCCGCCATGTGGTCGGGGTGGCCGAAGCCGCCGTCGAGCGCGCGTGCGGGATACATCGTGATGAGGACGTCCGGCTTGTACCGCCGGATCTCTCGCGCGATTTCCTTCCGCAGTTCCAGGGTCGGTTCGAGATATGCGTCGGGGTGATCGAGGAAGACGACGTCCGCGAGTCCGAGCACTTTCGCGGCGGCCATCTGCTCTCGCCTCCTGATCTTTGCCGTATCTTCGGCCGTCACCGTGCGGTCGCTGGCGCCCTTGCTGCCATCCGTGCAAAGAACGTAGACGACGTCCCATCCGGCTGCGGTCCACTTGGCTACCGTGCCGGAACAGCCGAACTCTGCATCGTCCGGATGGGCGGTCACGATCATGCCGCGCGAGTATTCTTCATTCCATTCTGGCATCGGTATCTTCCTCGGAAAGTTTCATGCACAGGCGCCCGCCCGGCGTTCCGTCCTCCTGGACGTCTATGCCCAGCCCGCCATCTCCGCGTGCAGTTCCGGCGAAAGTTCCATGTTCATGGACATGATGGCGTTGTCCAAGTGCTCGATCTTTCGGGCGCCGACGAGCACGGATGTGAGGCTCTTGTTGGCCATGACCCAGGACATCGCCAAGCGTACCATTGGCACGCCCATTTCTTGCGACTTGGCGCGGAGTTTTTCCACGAGTCGGAAGTTGCGGTCTTCGAAGTAGATATCGGCGTGTCCGGGAATGACGTCGAAGCGCGTACCCTTGGGGAATTTCGAGCGGTCGGGCGTATACTTTCCTGCGAGGAACCCCGCCGCGAGCGGACTGTACGGGGTGACGGCTACGTGCTCTTCGATGCAGAGGGGGAAGAACTCCGCTTCGGCTTCGATGCGGTCGAGGTGCCCTGGATGGTTCGATCTCGCGAGGCTGTACGGCGGCTGCGTAATCTGAAAGCGCGCCCAACCGTTCCGGTCGCTTACGCCGAGCGCGTCCCGGAGCTGTCCCGCGCGGAAGTTGCTGCAGCCGATCACATCGATCTGTCCGGCGTCGACGGCCTCGTTCATGGCCCCAATGTACTCCTCGTATGGGGCGTCTTGGAAGGCGGAGTGCGCTTTGTATATCTCGACCCTGTCCACTTGCAATCGGTCGAGACTCTGCTCCACCGCGCGCTTGACGTTCTGGGCGGTTCCCCCCGAGCTCACCTTGGTGCAGATGGTGATTTCGTCGCGGACGCCTCTCGACTTCATCCAATCCCCAACGACCTTTTCGGAAGGCACGTCGCCGGACGCATATCCCTCGGCCGTGTCGAAGAAGTCGATGCCGTTGGCGAGCGCGTGATCCATGATCCCGAAGGCGGTATCGACGTCGATCTCCCGCCCGAACGTTACGCATCCAAGGCCGACGGCGCTTACTGTCATTCCCGATTTCCCAAGTGGGCGCTGTTCGATCATTCTATGTCTCTCCTTGTTGATTGGCAAAGATATTCTATCACGTCCGGTGAATCGTTGTGGAGAGAATCGCAGGGCGCGGAAGTATACACGCAATAGGATATGCCATGCCTCCCTCCTCCGGAGGTTCAGCATCCCGTGATGTACAATGCTGCGAGGATCTTCCGGACACAGGCTGCTAGATTCCCGCCTTCACAAGGATGACGATGTCATGCGGGGGATTGATCATGAGGATCTGGAAATGACCGCAGGGGATTTACGGCCCGGAGGAAAAATAATCCGCGGCGGCGAATCGAACGGAACGTTTTGGGGGACTCTATCGGGTGTGGGACAGCGAATTGTATGTAGTGCGGGGGCACAGCATGAGCCCGACCTTTTCGCCGGGCGATCATGTGGCAGCGCGCCGTTTTCGAGGGCGGGCCGAGGACGTCGTGCGGGGAGACGTCGTCGTTCTTCATGATCCTGCCGGCGGGGCGCGTCGGCATTTGAAGCGCGTTATCGGGCTGCCTGGGGAACGCATCCGCCAGCAAGACGGCGTTCTCCTCGTAGACGGCCGCCGTCTGAAGGAAGCGTATTTGAACGGGTTGCCTTCGGTGATTGGTCTGACGGATCGGACGTGGGAGCTGGAGCGGGGAGAGTTCTTCGTGCTGGGTGACAACCGCGCTCGCAGTGAAGACAGCCGCGAGTTGGGCCCTGTGGGAGCGGACATGATAGCCGGGGTCGTGTGGTTTAGATATTGGCCGTTGACTCGTATCGGACGTATTCGGCCCCCAAAGTTTCTGGGTACGGATATCTCGGAATAGATTCTAGCGGTCTTCGCTCAGCCAGACTGCGGCATCCTTGGCGTGATAGCTGATTATCATGTCGGCCCCTGCGCGCTTGATTCCTGTGAGCGTCTCCAAGACGATGCGCCGCTCGTCAATCCAGCCGTTCGCGGCGGCCGCCTTCACCATGGCGTATTCGCCGCTGACGTTGTATGCTGCGAGCGGCGCATCGAATCGCTGCTTCGCCTTGGCTACAACGTCCAGGTATGCAAGCGCGGGCTTGACCATGACGGCATCCGCTCCTTCTCGCAGGTCTTGTTCGATCTCGCGCATGGCTTCATTCACGTTTGGGGGATCCATCTGATAGCCTCTGCGGTCGCCCATCCTCGGCGTGGACTCCGCTGCCGTTCTGAAGGGGCCGTAGAACGAGGACGCATACTTTGCGGAGTACGCCATGATCGGCACGGCATCGTGTCCAGCGTCGTCGAGTGCGGAGCGGATGGAGGCGACCTGTCCGTCCATCATGGCGGACGGCGCTACGATGTCCACGCCAACATCCGCTTGACGGACGGCAGTCTTCGCAAGCAGATCCAAGGTACGGTCGTTGTCCACATCGCCATCGCTCGAGAGGACGCCGCAATGTCCGTGGGAGGTGTACTCGCACATACACACGTCTCCGACGACCACGAGGTCTGGATGCGTCCGCTTGATGACGCGGATCGCCTCTTGGACAACGCCGCTTCGGGCGTATGCGCCGCTGCCTTCGTCGTCCTTGATGGACGGGATGCCAAAGACGAGCACAGCTGGGATGCCGAGGTCCGCTGCGCTTTCCACTTCGCTTGGGAGGGAGTCGAGGGAGTGTTGGAACATACCGGGCATTGGCGCGATCTCGCGTCGTGCATTCCGTGCTTGCGTGACGAAGACCGGATAGATGAAGTCGGATGCGGAAAGGTGGGTCTCCTGGACGAGTCTGCGGATGCCGTCGGTCGTCCTCAATCGCCTCATTCGCGTGACCGGGAAATTACTCATTTGGCATCGTTCCTTCCCGCCCGTAGTATCCAACGATCGCATCCACGAGACCGGTCGCGGTCGAGTCCTCTGCCATGATGTCCACGGTCAGACCGTATTTCTTGGCCGTCTCCGAGGTCACCGGCCCGATGCAGGCGACCTTCACTTCGTCCAATCGCGCCGCACCGCCGTCCAGCATTGTTACGAGATTCGTGACCGTCGACGAGCTGGTGAATGTGACGACATCGACGCCTGAGTCGAGTGCGTCTGCAAGTCTGGCGGGCGCGTCCGGGGGCAGTACCGTTCGATAGAGCGTTAGCTCTCGAACGATGCCGCCCAAGCGTTTCAGACCCTGCGCGAGCCGCTTCGGGCGCGTTTCCGCTCCGGGAAGGAGGATGCGCAGTCCGCCGATTCCTTGCTTTCCGAGTCCATCGATGAGTGACTGCGACTGCGACTCGCGAGAGACGACATCTGCAATTATCCCGCGCTCCTCTATGGAAGCGGCGGTCGCAGTCCCAATCGCTGCAACCTGCGATGAGTGGAGTTCTCGAGCGTCCCGACCCAACGCGTTGAGACGATCGAACAGCCTTTCGACGCTGTTGGCGCTGGTAAATACTACCCAGTCATAGTCTGGCAGGGTGTGCAGCACAGCATCGACTTCCCCAGTGTTGTCGACCGGCTCGATCTCTATCGTGGGGATCTCTATGGGCTCTGCTCCGGCGTCTGTGAGCAAGCGGACGAGTGCGGCAGATTGGGAGCGGGAGCGCGTGACGAGGACGCGCTTGCCAAAGAGAGGTCGGTTGTCGAACCAGCGAGCTGCGGCGCGTTGGTTGACGACTTCTCCGACGACGACGACGACCGGGTTGCTCATGCGCGCACGCCGAGCTAGTGATACGATGTTCGACAGGGATCCTACCACGGTTCTTTGGTACGGGCGAGTGCCCCATCGTATGACTGCGCACGGGGTGTCGGCGCTGCGCCCTCCATTCATGAGCGCCTGCGTAATGGCGGGGAGGTTTTGCCAGCTCATGAGGATGCTCAGAGTACCGTTGGACTTTGCCAACCAGTTCCAGTCGACCGAGGTATCGGACGCGCCCGGCGCCTCGCTGCCGGTGACGACCGTGAGGGAAGACGATGCTCCTCGGTGGGTCAGTGGGATGCCTGCGTAGGCGGGTACTCCGATTGCAGAGGTAATGCCCGGCACGACCTCGAACGGGACGTTCGCGTCCGAAAGTGCGGCGGCCTCTTCGCCGCCCCGTCCGAAGATGAATGGGTCTCCGCCCTTCAATCGAACGACTCGCTTACCTTCCCGCGCCTTTTCGATGAGCAGGGCGTTGATCTCCGGCTGTCTGTCTCCGCGTTCGCCCGGCGACTTTCCCGCATCGATCAACTCGGCGTCTTTCCGCGCGTGTCCAAGCATCCGACCTTCCGCCAGCCTGTCGTAGACGATCGCGTCGGCTGTTTCTAGGCATCTCCGCGCCTTCACCGTCATCAAGTCAGGGTCGCCAGGCCCCGCTCCCACGAGGAATACCGCCCCGATGCGGGGTTCTTGTGTCGTCGTATTCGTGTCGCTTGCCATTATCCGATTCGCCGCCTTCACGATGCAAACTGGCGAATTGCCTATAGGGTTGGGGCCGCGTCCACTCCGGGTCGGTTTATAGAATGAGTGTCCATCCGCGTTCTAGCGGCAGCCGGTCGCATGTTCTCCATCGAATATCTGCGGCCCTTCCGATTCCAGCAGCCTTTTCGCGGCTGTACGGCCGATGTCATCCGCTGCCTCCGCGCGGCCTTCCACCTGGGATCGAACGATCCTCGCGCCGTCGGGCAAGGCTACCATCGCGAGCATGTTCAATCGTCCACCGGACGTCCTTGCGTAGGCTCCTACCGGCACGCTGCATCCTCCCCCGACCTCACGGAGGAACTCTCGCTCCGCACGGAAGGCCCAAGCAGTGGAGCCGAATACGATAGAGGATAGCATCATTTCGATCCTGCCGTCGTCGCGTCGAAATTCGGCCGCAAGAACCCCCTGTCCGATGTCCGGGGTAACATGTTCGACTGGCAGAAACTCCGTCGCCTCGGCCAATCTGCCAAGCCGCGCGAGTCCAGCCGCGGCAAGCACTACGCCATCGTAATCCATACCGGACGCCTTGTCCAAGCGCGTGCCCACATTGCCTCGTATGGGCAGTATATGGACGTCGGGGTGCAGCGCTTCTATCTGCACAGTTCGTCTGGGGCTACTCGTGCCAAGCCGCGTCCCCGCGGGCAGGAGAGCCAGTGGAAGCCCGTCCCGCGAGACCAGCACGTCCCGCGCGTCTTGACGCGGACCGACCGGCAGGATGGCGAGTCCGTCGGGTATATCGGATCCTAGATCCTTGGCGCTGTGGATCGCGATGTCGATTCTATCTTCCAGAAGGGCCGTCTCGATGTCTTTCACGAATGCCCCGCGGTCGAGCGCAGACAACGGCGCTTCCTTGCGGCGGTCGCCTTCCGTCGACAGACTGACGAGATGGAAGTCGACGTCCATGAAGCGCTGTTGCAGGAGCGAGAGGACTTCCTCGGTCTGTGCGAGCGCCAACGGGCTCGTGCGAGCGCCGACACGGACAGGTTGCGCGGCGCTCACTGGCAGGCCTCCGACTCGATGCACTTCCTGTCAGAGAGACCTTCTCGCAACTTCTCCGATGATGCAAAGTCGTGGAATGAAACCAACGCTCTCAAACCTGGAATTCGGTTTTTCTGCATTCGCGCCTTGGCGAGCCTCGATATTCTGCGACGGTCTATGGGTTGTGTTCAGTCATAGTTGATTGGGATTTCGCGACGACCTGGTGAACACCGGCCGCCGAGCGGCGGATTGCTTAGCAGTGATACACGTACACGGCCTACCGGTGCAGACCGGGGCCCCTGCATCCTGATACGCACTGATGCAAGCATCGACGTCCTCGCATAGATAATACCCATTGGACTGATCCTTTTTCACACGCACGCCCCGCGAACCACAAGACCGACATTCTCGCATGGTCGTCCCCCTTGACCACTTGTCAACTATAACGAAACACAACCGGTCTATGAGATGGGAGACGGCTACTCGGCTTTGTTTGGCTGCGCCGTCTCTTCGTACATTCTGCAAATGCCCCCGACGCAATCGCATGCCGCGCCGACGAGCAGGTCTTCCATGAGCGTCTGCTTCGCCTGCTCGTATTCGTTGGCTTGAACGAGACCGATGAGATCATCGGTGATGCCTGCCTGCCAGTGGTCGGGAGGGATCCGAACGCCCCGGACTCGCAGTTCTTCGCGCGCGTCCGAGAGCAGTGGCGCGAGGTCTGCCAATTCCATGAGACCGCGCGTCGACTTCAGGCGGCTCGTGCCGTTCAGCACCTCGCGGAACAGCCGCGCCAGCGCGGGACTTGCCCCGCCGGTCGATGTGGCGACGATGACCTCTCCGCGTCGGGCGACGGAGGGCGTGATCCATGTGCACAGTTCGGTGACGTCTGCGACATTCAAGGGAACGTTGCGTTCGCGCGCCTCGTTGCTCACTGCGTGATTCGTTGCGTCGTCGCTCGTGTCGGCCACGATGGCTACGAACGCGCCTTCGAGGTCGCCGCGCTGGTAAGCCCGCCTCGTCCACTCGACTTCCCCGCTGTCTGCGAGTTCCGCGACGCGCTCGGTCACATCCGGGCTTACGACGACCACGCGCGGGCCGTACTCCAGCAGCCGCACCACCTTCTCTTCGCCCATCGCGCCGCCGCCGACGACGACGACCCGCCGCCCCCGCAGGTCGAGGAATATGGGATAATACAACGGCATTTGTGGAGCTGCTCCAAACTTTCCCAATCATATCCGACGACCGCCGCCAGTACAAGCATTTCAAAGGCTAGACGGCAGGGCCAATTGGCCTGCGTCCAGTCAATCCAACCTCGACGCGCAAGACACGAGGGCGAGCGCCGCCGCGCCGGTTAGGATCTCTCCGTTCGGCTTTGGAGGGAGAACAGCAGAGTTCGCGATGCCCCGCGTTATTTGCTATACTGAGCCAACGTCGTGTGTCGAACGAGGTACCCAATGCCAGTGATTGGAAGGTGGCTGTTGCCTTTCATGCTCCTCGCCGTCACGGTAGCGGCCTGTGGCGCCGGGCGGAGTGTTGCGCCCGCCGAACCGGGCGTTCGCACCGATACCCACTCCCCCCCTCGTACAGATGCTCTAGTTCCTTGCGTCGAGGATGGATATTGCGGGGTATTGGAGGTAGGCGGGACGTTGCTCACGGCGGCATGGTTGGACGATGAACGGATGTATCTAACGGACATGCAGGGAAGGATTCGGTTGTTGAACGTCGATACCGGCGAGGTGGAGACAGTGTTGGAAGGGCTAAGTGCCCCCCAAGGGCTGACCGTATTGGATGGGCGTCTCTACGTGAGTGACATGGGTAACTTTTGCGAGTTGACCATGGAGCTCAACCCAGAGGAAGGCGTTACCGGGTGCCTCTACTGGCACACTAACTCCGAAAAGGAGTTGCTGATTCGTATCGACGCGCGAATTCTCTCCTATCGGATCGACGAATTCGGGGGACTCGACGACCAACGAATTGTGGTTGATAGGCTACTGGCGCGGGGCGTCGACCATAGCCCAAATGGCCTGGCGAACGACGGGGAATACGTGTACGCCAGCGTTGGGAACTTTCTGCATGGAATCCACGAGCAACAGCATTTCGAAGATCTCCTCGACGGCCTCGGGGAACGACGGCCTCGGATGGACTTGTCTGGAGTCATAGCTCGATTTCGTCCTCCGGAGAACGAGGTCGAGGTCTACGCTTCTGGGTTCCGCAACACCTACGGAATCTCCATCGATCGGGACGGCACGATATGGGGCGCGGACAACGACGATCAAGTAGGGAAGAAGCATTTGGAAGAGTTGAACGCCATCGTGGAGGGCGGCTTCTATGGGTTCCCGGATTGGGGGACGAACGAGGCCCCGCCTGAGGAAGACGTCATCGATCCGGTAGCAGTCATTGCGGGATCGTCGTCTACCTACGCCTATGCCAACGACGACGGCGTGTACGTTGCCTATTGGCTTAGCCGTTACGATTATACCCGAGAAGGCGGGTATGTGTACGTGGTCGACCTGTTCGACTACGAAACGTGGACGTCGAAGCCGGTCTTTCGATCTCGAGGCCTCATCACATCCATAATGGAGCGGCGAGGGATGCTCTACCTGCCAACCCTTTCGGGAAATGTCCACGTTGTCGATCCGGGCGTTGCTACGCTGCCGATTTACGCACCGCCGGGCGGAGCGTTCGGGAACAACGATTACGTGTCCAACGTCATTTCGTCCATGTCTCCCATCATCCAGTCCGGGTATGATGTGTATCTTGACGGCAGGCGTCTGATCTATGCGAAGAGTTCATGCAGCGAAGCGGATCGGACGACATGGTTCTTCTTGCACGTGGTTCCGGTAGATCCGAACGATCTCGAGGAAGGAAGGGAGGAGCATGGATTCGACAACCTCGACTTCACGTTCGTTTCGGATCGCGGCTGGCGCAGCGGCGGCAGTTGCTTTGTAGTAGTGGAGTTGCCGGAGTATGAGATACGCGAGATCGAGACTGGGCAGACTGTGCTTGGAGAGGATGGTTACGCGAACGTATGGGATGCGGAATACCGATTCGAGCGGTAGCAGCCGGACGGCGCGCAGTGTCACACCCCCCGAGCCGCGATTCTGCGCTCGGCGTCAAAGGACGGATCCAAGTGTGTGTCGGCTTGCCCGCGGCGCCCCCTGCGTATACACTGGAGCGGCACTCTTGCAGATGTGAGGACGTGACATGAAGATCGCAATGCTGCGAGGTCCGCGCGACCTCGTAATCGAAGACCACCCGCTGGACACGCAGAACCTCGGCCCAAACGATATTTGGGGAGAGACGGTAATCACTGGCTTCAAGATTGGCACCGACCGGGGGAACTACGAGGGCGCGGAGGACGTTCCCGGCGCGCCGACCTACCCCCGCTGGGTAGGCGACAGCAACCTGGCCGTCGTGAGAGCAGTTGGAAGCAACGTGGCCCGGTTCAAGCCGGGCGATAGGGTAGTCTCTCGTCAGCCCCACCAGTCGGAGTGGGTCGCCGACCAGCACGCGTCGATTGTGAAGGTGCCTGACGGTGTGGACTCGGAGGATGCGATATGGGGCCACTTGTACACGCTCAGCGGGCTTTGCTATCGGAAGGCGAACTTCGTGCCGGGAGAATACGTGGCGGTCGTTGGTCTCGGGGTGCTCGGTCTCGGCGCAGTCGGTCTCGGGCGTTCGATGGGGGCTAGGACGATTGGGATCGGCAACAGCCCGATTCGGAACGAGATGGCTATGCAGATGGGCGCTCACGCGGCGTTCATGCACAACGACCCTGACCTCGCCGCCAAGTTGGACGATTACACCAATGGCAACGGCGTCGACTTGGTCATTCTGACTGCCAACCCGTGGCCTGCGTATCGTGCGTCCGTCGAGATGGTGCGCGAGAATGGTCGGGTCTCCATCGTGAGCCTTCTCGGCCGCGGCGAGGAACCCGCCGATTTCAACCCTCTGGCGATGCAATGGTTCTATCTGAAGGGCATCTCCTTGATCGCAGTCAACGGCACCGCGCCCTATCAGTATCCGCAGGCCAACGCCGACCGCATGGAATGGAACAAGCAGTGCGAGTTCGTGCTGCAGCTGATGGCGGACGGAAGCCTCCGCCCGAGCGAGGTCGTCACGCACCGGATGCACTACTCGCGCATGAAGGATGCCTACGAGATGGCGTACCATCGGGAGAAGACGATGTTGGGGGTGGTCTTTCGATGGAGGGAGTGAGACGGGACGAGTAGACGGCCTTCGCTGCAACTGGCTTGGAGTTGCAGCCCGTCGTTGGATGATCTTGGTGGGCCCGGCAGGGTTCGAACCTGCGACCAATCGGTTATGAGCCGACCGCTCTACCACTGAGCTACAGGCCCGGGACTCAACCAGCGTATCCCAGCGGCGGACGGAGTGTCAAGGCGCTCTCGTATACGCCGCCGTCTCGGCGGGACGGAGCGAGTCGAACCGACCGGACTTCCCGCATGTGCGCCCGCATGTTCAGGGGCCGCCGCAACGTCCACACGCTCTATTTGGTGATCAGTGATGGGTGGCCTTGAGGCTCTGAACCGCCGCGATGCGCCGTTCGGCGATTGCGGCGGCGGCGGCGTGCGTGGTGATGCGCTCGTCACGGGCGATCTGGATCACCTCGATCGTCGTCTCATAGATGCGCCTCGTCATTTCCTCGGCGCGGTCCTTGCGGTATGCCCCGCCGATTTCTGCCGCGACGTTTATTATCCCGCCGGCGTTGATGACGAAGTCTGGCGCGTAGGTGATGGCGCGCTCTTCTAGGCGTTGGCCGTCCGCGTCGGTTTCGAGCTGGTTGTTTGCCCCGCCAGCGACGACCTGACACCGAAGCCGGGGGATGGTGTCGGCGTTCAGAACTCCGCCGAGGGCGCAGGGAGAGAATATGTCGCATTCTGCGTCGTATATTTCGTCTGGCTGCAGGACGGTCGCGCCCATCTCCGCGGCTCGTCTGCGGGCGCGCTCGTCTATGTCGGTTGCCACGATCTTGGCTCCTTCCAACACGAGATGCTCCGCAGTACGGCGGCCCACATTTCCAAATCCCTGGAACGCTACCGTCCGCCCGGAGAGGTCGTCGTCTCCCCACGTCGACTTGGCGGCCGCTTTCATGCCAAGGTAGACGCCCAGACCAGTCATGACCGATGTATCCCCACTGCCTCCGAGTGACTCCGGAAGGCCTACGACGTGAGAGGTCTCCTGGGCGACGTATTCGAGGTCGCGGGGGGTCATCCCCACGTCTTCAGTGGTAATGTACCGCCCTCCCAGAGCGTCTACGTGACGGCCCAAGGCGCGCAGCATCGCCTCGCTCTTGTCCGTGCGTGGGTTTGCGACGATAAGCGCCTTGCCTCCCCCAAAGTTGAGACCGGCGACCGCGGACTTGTAGGTCATCGCGCGGGAAAGCCGGAGCACGTCCATCGCCGCGTCGCCGTCGCTGGCGTGCGGCCATATCCGCAGCCCCCCGCAACTGGGGCCTAGCGTGGTATCGTGGATGGCGATGAATGCCTTCATCCGCACGGACGGTTCCATGCACACGAGCAGCTGCTCATGGCCGTGAGTCTCCATGTATTCGATGACTTCCATACGGTATCCTCAGTTTGGAGTGCGGCGCGGGAGCGGATTGGTCGCGCGGTCGATGATGCTATTATAGTGGGTAAGGTCGGGGCGAGACAACCTTCTGCCGCGGGCGGGGCAATCTTGGGCGACACCGTTGACGTTGCAATCTTGGGCGGCGGCATCGTTGGATGCGCGGCTGCGTACTACCTGAGCCGCGAGGGAATAGATGCGGCAGTACTTGACCACCAGGGAATCGGCGCGGCCGCATCTGGATACGCGCTTGGACTGCTGAATCCCCTCGTGGGCGTTGGCATACCGGGTCCTCTCGCCGCGTTTGCCGGCGCAGCGTTTGCCGAGCATCTGCGGCTTTGGCCGCTGCTCCAAGCGGAGTCGTCCATCGAGTTCCATGGACGAACGCTGCCTCACCTCGAACTGGCTCTGAACGATGCGGACGCATCCGCAGTGCGCCAAGAGGCGCGGCGATGGGACGCCGAGGACGGATTCTCCGCGCAGTGGCTGGCCCCTCGGGAGGTCCGGGAACTGGACGCGCGCATCAGTGAAGACATCGCAGGGGCGGCCCTGCTCGAAGACGTGGGGATGGTGGATAGCCGCCTACTTACCATGGCGCTCATGGACGCAGCAAGTCGGGCGGGCGCTCGCGTCGTGCGTGACCGCGCGCGGGGGATTACAGGGTCGAACGGGAGGGCGACTGGGGTGAAGACGGCGCGAGGCGAGGTCGGATGCGGTGCAGTGGTTGCGGCCATGGGGCCGTGGTCCGGATCGGCGGGAGCGTGGCTCGGCGTCGATATTCCCGTCAATCCCTTCAAGGGGCAGATCGTTCGACTAGAGGGATTGCATCCGCCGCTCGAATACCATGTGGCGGGTTCCTCTGCGGTGGCGCAGAAATCGGACGGGTTGCTCTGGGTCGCATCGACTGAAGAGGACGGGGGTTTCGATCTTTCCACCACATGCGAAGCGAGGAGTTTGCTGCTCGACCGTGCTCGGCGCATCCTTCCGTTCATCGGGGACTTGCGCACGGTAGACCAAACCGCTTGCCTGCGTCCGAGAACCGCGGACGGACTCCCGATACTCGGCAGAGTGCAGAGTTGGGACAACGTCTACGCGGCCACTGGCGCCGGCAAGAAAGGCATCCTGCTTGGCCCTGCCATGGGGCTGTCCGCGACGGATCTGGTAGTCGAACGCATCCCCCGCGCGCCCATAGACGGCTTTGGCTTCGAGCGCTTTCGGGCCGGGGAGTGAGGCGCAGCTAGGTCTCATGAGTGAAGCGAGTGATGCTAGACGGATGGGAAAGCAGTTCGTGCGGTGCTAGTTGGTCTTGCGGCGGCGGTCGAGCTCGATGATTGCGGCTACGAGCTTGTAGCAGGCATCCCGGTACGGATCTCCGAGGCTAACAGTTAGGTAGCAATGGTGTATCTCGTAGACGCCGTCCAGTTTCGCCAAGTACTCCCCTTCGTATATTGGGTCGGTTACCCATAGCGCATAATTGACGCCTGCATGGGAGAATTTGGCTTGCACTCGGCGTTTGGCGCTGCCGAATGCTTCGCCGGGGCTGAACACGTATAGGGTGAGACGTTCGATGTAGACCAGTCGCAGAGAGCCGGACACGCGCGGCATCGCATCGAGAGGGACCTTGTCATTCTCTCCCTCGTAGGTGCTGTATCCATCAGCCCAGAGCGGCTCGATGGGATCTACGAGCTTGGAAAGGTCGAACCGGGAGTAGGTTCCTATTTTTCGCCAGTAGAACTCTGGATCGAGCAGCCAATTTTCTGGCTGCCAGCGGCTCGGCTTTGGTTCGATAACTGGGACGTGGACGATGTCGAGCGTGCGTGGGTCACTGCCGTCTTCGTACTGGCGCTCGTACTCGGAGACCTCTTGCTCCTCGCGCGCGCTCACGGGTCGGATCCAGATCCCAGGCCCGCGCTCTTCACTCCATTCTCGGCCTGCAATGCACCGCCCGGACATCTTTCGAGAGTTGGCGAGGCAGACGATTTGCTTGCTCCAGGGCATTGCCGGTCTCTACTTTGCCGCCCAAATTACGAGGCGCAGCTCGCTGTCGTCGATCAGGCTGTATTCTGGCAATCGTCCGGACAAGGCCTTGCACTCTTTGCGAATGATGGGCACGCCGTCCCCGCGCGTGTCCATCATTCGCGTGCGTCCGAGTCCAAAGGGTGCGGGGCAGCGCGCCAGCAGAGATACGATCAGCTCGTTGCGGCTCGACTGCCTCAGGTGCAGGCTGCCGGTGGTGAGGGTGTTTGACAGCGCGCCTGGGACATGGAGCTCGAGGCGGTCGTCGAACATGTGCAAGCGGACTCGGGATCCGGAGGTCGAGTAGTCGCGGTGCGCCACCGCGTTCACGATAGCCTCAAAGACGGCCCGTTCGCTAAACTGCGGCCGCTCCGACCGGGCGACTCGCTTGGTGGCTCGCACGAACATGTTCCGTTGGACGAAGTGTATAGCGTCCGCGACCTGCTGATCAAGCGGCCCGCCGATGTCGCGCGCGTCTGTTTGATAGTCGGTGTCCGTCCGTTCACCGGCGTAGCTGACGGCCTGTATGTATGCGTGAGGGAGCCACCGCTGCGGGTTTGATGTACAGAGCAGGACGCCTGCGAGAGTCAGGCGGGGGTTTCCGTCCGCGTCGTCGGTGATGATGTGGATCTTGCGTAACGTGTCATCGGACGTTCGAACTGCATCTTCACGGGGATGGGACGCTGGTTCGTCGTCGTCTCCGCGCAAGAAGCGTTGAGTCAGGGAGTAGTGCAGGTCTGACGGCGCAGTGGACGGCACGACGGACTCATCGAAACGTATGACTCGGGTTTGGCTGCGCTCTTGAAAGATGCGGGCGAGTGCTTCTGGGTGCATCTCCCGCTTGGAACTTCCAATTCTGCGAAAGTAACCACCTGGGCTCTTGTGTACGAACAAGCTGCGATCGACGTCTACGCGCAACACTGGTACGAGGCTGCCTGTGGGGTTTTCTAGCTCTATCTTGAGAATGTCTGCGTCGAGAGAGGGGGTCACCAAGTCGTTGCAGATTTCGCGGACCCAGGTTTCGACGGAATCGATGCAGTCGAGGGGGATGCCTTGGACATGGTGGGTCTTGTCATCCACGCCCAGAATCAACGTTCCGCCGCGGCTGTTGGCGAAAGCCGCCAATTCGTCGGCGAGCGAGCGGCGATCGGGTTTGTCAACTTGGCGGCCGGAGAAGAGGACGGTCTTGAACTCTAGGGTCGAGTCTTCGCCGAGTCTGATGCGGCGCGTGAAGTCTTGGTCTGACATCGTTTGCTTCGTCCGATTTCGCCCTCACCTTGGAATGAGTTGGGTTGTATAGTGAAAGTGAACGCGTGCAGGTTGCGCTGCCAACGGCAGACTACGCAGTATCGCCCCCGAGCCCATCGTCTATCACGAGGCCGTCTTTCATGCGCACGATACGGTCGGCGATCTCTCCGACTTCCCTCGAGTGGGTGACGATTACGAAGGTTTCCCCGCTGTCCTTGTTGAGTTGTATCATCAAGTCCATGACCTCGTTCGCGGTTTCGCTGTCGAGGTCGCCCGTTGGTTCGTCTGCCCAAACGATGGCCGGACGGTTGACGAGTGCGCGCGCGATGGTGACACGCTGGCGCTGTCCGCCGGAGAGCTCCGCAGGGAGATGGTTCGCGCGCTCGGATAGGCCGACCTGTTCGAGAAGATCGAGAGACCGCCTTCTAGCCTCCTTGGAGCTGATGCCGGAGACGAGGAGGGGCATCTCGACGTTCTCCACGGCGCTCAGCACCGGCAAGAGGTTGTAGAGCTGGAAGACGAAGCCCATGCGCCGCGCGCGGTAGTCGCTCCTCTCATCGTCCGGCAAGTCGTGAATCACCTGCCCATCGATGACGACCGTGCCCGAGTCGATGTCGTCCAGTCCAGACAGGCAATTGAGGGTGGTAGTCTTTCCGCAGCCGCTGGGTCCCATGATCGCTACCATTTCGCCGCGCTTGACTTGAAGGTCGATTCCTCGGAGGGCCGATACGGTAATCGCCCCGGTGCTGTATGTCTTCTGGATGCCAGTCGCGTTGACGATGTATCCGTTCTCTTCAGTCATGTTGTTACCTCTCGAACGATCCGCGTGTTGTTCAATGAGTTGGTCGGTCCATATTGATGATACGCTAGTCACCCCCGTCGGGTCAAACGGTAGAGATCCTGCTTCCTGCTCCTACGATGGGTAGAGGCGCTGGAGGTTTCCGCCGAGAATCGCTTCCCGGTCTTCGTCGGTGAGGAAATCGCATTGCGTTTGGAAGAGGAAGAGGGACTGCTTGTAGGTCACAGTGCGCTCACATGCGGGCATGTCCGAACCCCACACCAGGCTTTCTGCTCCTACTTCGTCCACCAGCTGGCGCACGACCTCATGGATTTCTGGGTTGTACGGCGGAAACTCGAAGTCGGAGTTCATGATATGGAGCATGAGCTCGATATGCCAATCAGGCAGGCTGATGAGCTCGACGGTGCTCTTTGGTATGCAGAAGCGGTCCGGATGGCCGCGCAAGGTGCTGATCTGATTCAGTCCGTGCGTCAGAACGCAGGGGATTCCGGGGTGGTTCTTGGCCCACGTGAGGATGTCATCGAGTTCGCGGAAGTATGCTTCCGTGATGTCTCGTCGGTACTCTCCAGCGTACCAGTGGATTGGGATGCCGAGATCCGCCGCCGCCTGCCACAACGGCTCGAAGGAAGCGTCGTTGATATTGTTGGCGAAGTTCGTATGGACGAATCCGCCGGTGGAGAAGTAGAGACCCTTGAATCCCAGATCCGTGACCTCATGCACGAGCCGCTCGACTTGGCCCGGTGCGCCGGCTCTCCACTCGTCCACCTGGGCCAGAGCGACGAAGCGATCAGGAAACTTCCGGACGCACTGGGACAGGAAGTCGTCGAGTCTGCCGTAGATGCGGTCATGTTGGAGCACTGCGCGGTCGACGCCTGCGTAGTCCATCTGGGCAACCATGTATTCGGGGGACGAGGACATGTCCTGCAGGGTTGGAGGCATCCACTGGATGTAGTAATCTTCCCCGTCGGCGGTAAGCTCGACGCGCCCGAATTCGCCGATGCGAAAGTCGACGTCGGGTTGGTAGCTAACGCCGTCTGCTTCGCCTGCGAGGAGTGACGCGTCGATCCTCGCTCCGTCGCGGGAGCGCCGAATGCCCTGCTTGTGAAAGCGGACATGATATTGGTGCTCGGCAAGCCGCATCCGCATGATGCCGCGGTCCTCGCCAAGCGGCGGAAAGCAATGAGCGTGCGCGTCGAAAACGGTCATCGGATGGGCCTCCTTGCGGCTGCGCGGGTTGTGCATAAGTGTAGGCATCGTTGAGCCCCGCGTCAAACGATGTTTTTGGGCGGGATCCGCTTGCTTCGTCCGCGCGCGCCGCCCCCTATCGGAAGCCGTAAACCCCGCCCGCCGTCCGTCCCGTACTCGAAGGAACCGAACCCCTACCGCCCCCTCACGTCATTCCCGCGAAGGCGGGAATCTAGCGATCTACGTCCGCCGCGCATTCAGTTGAAGAGAACAGAATGTCTGTGGTGCCGCGTATCTCTTGGCTATGCACCCCCTACCGTCCCCTCACATCCACCGCGTACACGCAGCCTACATTTGTGCGATTGCGACTACCACACGGCCTTTGTGCAATCCGTCCCCTACTTCCATTTCCCGTCGCGTTCGTACCACACCATTTCCATCCGACCCTCCTCTATCCGCTGCTCCTGCAACTCGCGCAGCGACCACTTCTTCCCCTTCTTCAGGTTGCACGGCCCGCACAACAACCCGAAGTTCGTAATCACCTCCCGCCCCTTCTTGTCCTTCGGCTTCCGATGGTCGACTTGCAAATAGTCCGGGTGATGAGGCACCCACCCGCAGCCCAAGCACACCATGCCGTCCATCTTCAGCAACCACGCCTTCGCTTCCGCCGTGGACAACTTCGGCTCCTGCGGCCCCGGCGACTCGAGTAGCAGCTCTGGCGCGGCATACTCCCCGTCGTCTGTTCGCTCGGGGGGCTCCGTCAGAACGCGGACGATGTCGTTCCACGCCATGCTCCCGTTGATGACCTCGTTGTGCAACCGATCGAAGATTACCTCCCCCGCCTCTTCTCGGATGTCTATCCCTATCCACTGGCGGCCAAGCTGTTCGGCAGCAACGCACGTCGTCGCGCAGCCTGCGAACGGATCGAGCACGAGGTCGCCCGGATTCGACGACGCCTCAATGATACGTTTGTACAGGGCGAGAGGTTTCTGGGTAGGGTATCCAACGCGCTCGTTAGACACGCTTAGCGAAGGTATATCTGTCCACCAGTCCTCAATAACTTTCCCCTTCGCAAGTTGTTCTTCCATCCCTGTCTTGTAATCCCCACCCTTCCCCTTCCTCGCAAGGCTCCCTCCCCCACCCATCGTAAACCTACCCGTGTACGGAACCCTAACCTCATCACGATTGAACGCGGCTGCATTCGACTTGACATAGAACAAGATGATGTCGTGCTTTCGAGGGAACCACCGCTTGGTATTTGCCGGACCCGTGTATGCCCAGACAATCTCGTTCCGGAAGTTCCTCCGTCCGAAGATGGCGTCCATCATGGCCTTCAGGTAGTGCGACGCGGTCGGGTCGCAGTGCAGGTAGATGCTCCCGCTATCCTTCAACACCCGGTGCATCTCCAACATCCGCACGGCCATGAAGCACAGGAACGCTCCCATATCGTCGCCCGCCGACTCGTTCGCGTGGAGGATCGAGTTGTACAGCTTGGGATGCTCTCCCCCAATCTGCTTGATCCAATCGTCGTGGACGTCGTCGTCCCAGTTCCAGACGTCCTTGAACTCGACGTTGGCGCCGGCCTTCGTCGTACCCTCGAACGC
This sequence comes from Dehalococcoidia bacterium, assembly GCA_965242665.1. Taxonomy (GTDB): domain Bacteria; phylum Chloroflexota; class Dehalococcoidia; order Lucifugimonadales; family VXLM01; genus VXLM01. The sequence goes on from OZ251484.1 coordinate 561,673, forward strand.
GGGCACCCCCTTGTTGAACGGCGGGTCGGTTGCGATGAGGTCGACACTCTTGGAATCCAACCCCCGCAGTACTGGCAGGTTGTCTTCGAGGAAGAGGGTTCGGTTGAGGGATGCAGTGTTCGTCATGGTATCCTTCCTACTTGGATTCGCATCCTATTTTGAATCTTCTGTCGACGATATGTAAAGAGAGCCCTTGGGTTCGTTCTTCGGGCAGTCTATGTCCAACGAGCATAGTACATTCGTTTCTTTTGTGCAAGCGCGGGTTGTGCGGAGTTTCGTCAAAGCCGAGCGATCCCACTCCCGCGCCCCCCAGCGATGACACGCCAGGAACGGCCGACGCCGCTTCCGCCAGAGTCCTGTGTTCACGGTAACCGCTGCTCTCCCATGATCGAGTCTGCCGAGTAGATGCGATACTGCGTCTGCTTGCCCGGCGAGACGTGGACGACCTCCCAGGCGACCCGCCCCTCTGGGGTAATCTCCATGATCTTGAACGGACGGGGATCAGGACGAAAGTTGCTGCCGTACAGTACGAGCGTATTGCCGTTCGGCAATCGTTCGACGCTGGAGCAGCAGACCGAAAAGATCGGAGGGTTGTGGCGGAATTGCCATACCGCCCGAGCCGTCTTCCCCGTATGATCGAGTTCCAGCTCGAGCGGACGAGAGTATTGGCCTCCCTCTTCGTTCGGACGATCGTTGCCGTTGTCGAACAAGAGGATGTTGCCATTTTCCAACTGGGCCGCCGTGTGCTGTTCGTAGAAGCGGTCCGTCGGATCTGGGAAGGTGAAGTCGCTCCCGGGCCCGCCGAGCCGCCATTGGATTGACCGAAAGTCCGGCGAGATCGAGACGATCTGGTCGAGGTGGCGGAGACTCAAGATGATGCTGCCGTCCGGGGCCGCGACGACAGAGTTTCCATGGCTCCAATCTTGTACCGATCGATCACGGTCGCACCCGCCCCACAACGGGAAACCAGGCAGCCTCCGGTCGGAATCCGGCTCGGTCCTATCGGACGGCGAAATGTGGTCGAAGATGTTCCATACGATCTCGTTGCCGCGCGTCTCCTGATTCCATATTCCTATGGTGTCTCCCTCCTGAGGATGGAGCGGATCTCCGTACCCCTCCCAAAGGATGTCGCGCGAAAGGTACATGATCCGACCGTCCGGCAGGATCTGCACCTCGTGATGGATGGGGCTAAACGGCGAGCACTCTCCGACGAGCAGATCGACCTCTCGCCCCATCGGATCGATTTCCACAAGTCCCATGCTCGTCGTGCCGCCCTGAAACCCTGCGACGTACACGATATTTCCATTCGGTTTCCGTGCCATCGCTTCCGGCTGTCGACCATCGCCATCGGACGCCTTGTAGTACCACACCACATGCCCCTCTCCATCGAACGCCGCCAGACCGAAGAAACCGGACTGACGGTAATCCATGAAGGTAATGGGGCGAGTCGGCTTTCCCCCCAGCACAGTGAAGCGCGCAGCCGCAAGCGCGTCCGGAAGCGGCCCCGTCTGGAAGACGCCCGCGGGTCCGGGAATGGTCTCGCCGGCCAGATTGGTGCCGAACACTTGGTAACGGTAGGTCGAATCCGCACGCAGCCTCACCGCGTGAATAGTGTAATCGGCGCTGTTCGACTGAGCAGGCTGAGAACGAAACCGTCCGTGTGCATCGTTCCAATACTCGGCGTACACGTACCCAGGCGCGTCCACGACGCCGGTGATCCAAGCGATGAGCGAGTTGTCTGGCTGGAAGCGCACTTCCGCGGAGAGCGGCGTCGGCGGAGCCGCAGGAGTGGGCGTCGGCGTGTTGGGAGGCGCTCCCCCTCCGCACGCCATGGCGATGAGCAAGAGAACCCATGAGAACGCGCTGACTCGCACCCCTAGGATAAGCAGAGCAGATCCTCTCCTACTCGATGACGAGGGTCTCACCCATGACGGAGTCGAGAGCATAGGCCCGAAAGCTGCCCTGCATCCGAGGGCCGCTGATCTCCGCCTTGAAGACCTCCGCGCCGGAGGGCGCCACTTCTACCACAACACGCGGATCCGTAACGAAATTCAAGAGCGTGTTCCCGTTTTCCAGACGGTACGCGCTGCTGCGGTTCACCGCATACAAGTCGGGGCTATGCCGATACTCCCACACCTTGCGCGCGACGAGATCATAGTCGTTGAGTGCAAGCTCGAGGGCGCGAGAGTAGGAGCCGCCTTCATCCTCCGGCCGATTGCGTCCGTTGTCGAACATGAGGATATTTCCGTTGGAGAGCTGCTGCGCCGTATGCTGTCGGTAGAATCGGTCGGACGGATCCTCGAACGTGAATGTGCTGTTGGGCCCGCCGAGGCTCCATTCGACTCGCTGGAAATCGGGGGATATCGATAATACCTGGCTGAGGTTGGGAATAGACACGATGATGTTTTCGCGCGGCCCAATTTGCAGCGAGTTCGCCCCCGTCCAGCGAATCGGAGGAGTATGCTCCTGCAGGGTCACCTCATTGGGATACGATGCGATCGTGCCTGTTCCCCATCCTCCCCGCACGTCCGTCCCGATGCGGTCGAATGCGTTCCAGAGCTCCTCCGAGAGACCGGTCGCTTGATCCCACGCCCGCAGAGACAGCCCCTCGACGAGCGTCTCCGCCGCGCCGCCGTGAGCGGTATCGTCAATGACGCGGTACGTCCACGCTGCGTACAAGATTCGACCGTCCGGCATCGACGTCAACGCCCGATGAGGATAGCCGTTGACCGGGCCCGCCGCCAGATTGTCCACGATCTCTCCCGTCGGAGCGACCTCGCGGATACAACAAATGTTGAACGGGTTGTTGAGGTGATACACCAAGTTGAAGTTCGGCTTCTGAATCGCCCCTCCCGTTGGATAGGGAATGTCCTCGAACGGGTTCGGGCTCTCATAGTACCAAACGATTTGAGCCTCTCCGTCCAGCATGAAGAAGTAACTGCCCTCGATCTCGCGGTGGTCGAGCAGGAGCAGATCCGACGACGGCGTTCCCTGCGCGTCGATCTCCAGAGTGGAAAGCGCCGGTGGAAGTTCGCCCGTCGTGAACTCGCCTGCGTCGCTTCTCGATTCGTTCCCTTCTCCGTCCACGGCCACGACCGTGTACGAGTACATAGTACTTGGCCGCAGACGGAGCACGGAAACCACGTGCTCGCTTGCACGACCATCGTTGCGCGCCGTGCGGAACTTCCCCGCCTCTTCGTTCTCGTATTCGACGAAGACGAACCCGTCCCGATCCAGAGTGATCGATACCTCCGCGATCAAAGCGTTGCCGGGAGAAATTCGCACGGAATGACTCTCGACCCGCGGCGGCGCAGTCTGGCCGTCCCCGCACCCAACTCCTGCAAAACCCAGCAGCGCGCACGCTCCCAAGAACGCGAAAACGCCGCCCATTCGTCCGACAAGCGACTCTGAACGCATTTCCCTCCTATCCTTTCCAACGGCACTTTGTGATAGATTGTTGCAAGATACGCCGCAAATCTCAAGTGCCCGCCGTGCGAGTGAATCAGCCGCCGCAAAACCAAACCCGCCCTGCCGTTCGTAGATAATAATGGGTGGCACACGTTCGATCATCGCAAGTTTACCCTGATCCACGGATTAGGGGTTGACATCGAAGTCCGCAAGGGTTCATAATTCCCTAGCGGTTAATGATTCGGCAACGGCCCGTTCGCCAAGCGGTAGGGATTTGCGCGAGTCCTTGACGAAACGCTGCCAAGAGTACACTCGAGGAAACATTGAGAGGAAGGAGAGGTGAATGATCACCAAGAATTTGAGGCTAATCGGATTTGCCGCGTTGGCTGTGATGCTCTTCACGGTCCTCGCGTGCAGCAGCAGCGACGACACAACAGACGATGCTACCGCTGCACCGGCCGCGACAACGGCTCCTGCGCCGGCCGCGGCTCCAGCTCCGGAACCGACTGCCGCTCCGGCGGCTCCAGCGCCAGCGGCCCCGGAGCCGACAGCCATGCCGGAGGCCCCGAACGACTTCGCGGGCACCTTCACTGGCAGCTTCGTTTGGGAGGGCCCCATGCCGACCGAGTTCAGCGAAGCTCCGATGCTCGCAAGCATGGTCGCCGCAGGCACGATCCCGCCAGTCGAAGAACGGCTTCCCAACGCCGATGACGTCATGGTCGTACCAGTCGTCGACCGCATCGGAGACTACGGCGGAACCTGGCGCCGCGCCTTCACCGGCCCGAACGACGGCCAAAACGCCGACCGACTCATGATGGACATGGTGCTCTACTACGACCTCAACGGCACCGACATCATCCCCAACGTGGCCAAGGGTTATGAAGTCAGCAACGACGGCCTCGTCTACACGCTGAACCTGCGCGAAGGCATGAAGTGGTCGGACGGCACGCCGTTCACGGCCATGGACTTCGAGTGGCACTTCAACAACGTCATCATCGACGAAGAGATCAACCCAACCCGCGATGGGCAGATCGGATGGTCCGGCGTACAGGTCGATGCCATAACCGCAGTCGACGATTACACCGTCTCCGTTACCCTGAGAGAGCGCAAGGACGGCTTCCTCGACTCCCTCGCCAACTACACCACCGGCGGATGGACGCTCCACGGCCGAATCGCCGACGGAATGTACGGCCCGACGCACTACCTCAAGACCATCCATCGGCGGTTCGCGGAAGACACGGCCGCATACGACGCGATGGTCTCCGACGCCGGATATGAGAACTGGATCACCTTCTTCAAGGACCGATCCAGTCCCCTCAAGAGCACCGACACTCCCGTCATCTCCCCCTGGAAGATGACCAGCCCCATCACCGCAGAGATCTACGAGTGGGAGCGCAACCCCTACTACTGGGCAGTCGACCCGGCAGGCAACCAGCTTCCGTACATCGACAAGATCTCGATGACGCTGACCGGCGACAAGGAAATCCTGAACCTCAGGGCATCCGCCGGCGAGATCGACTTCCAGCACCGCCATATCGAGATGGCAAAGGTGCCCGTCTTCATCCAGGAAGGTGACCGGGCGAACATCGAAGTCCAGTTCTGGGGCTCGCACGGAGCCGTCGGGATCTCCATCAACAACTCCTACGGCGAAGGCGACGTCGGCTACGAGGTGGACGAAGAAGTCAAGAAGTGGATCAACAACTTCGAGTTCCGCAAGGCCATGTCTCTCGCCATCGACAGGAACAAGATCAACGAAGTGATGTTCCTCGGGCAAGGCGACATCTCGCAGCCCGTCTTCTCGAAGGGTCATCCCTTCTACCCAGGCGACGACTATGCCCAGAAGTACACTGAGTACGACCCCGAGGAGTCCATGCGCATCCTCGACAGCATCGGTCTGGTCGACGCTGACGGCAACGGCGTCCGCGACCGCACGGACGGCAGAGGCGACCTGGTCTTCATCATGGACTACGCCGCCGAGTACTTCGTAGCATACGATGTGCTCGCAGAGCTGTTGGAAGAGGATCTCGCGGCCGTTGGCATCAAGGTCGCGCTCAACGCGATGGACGTCAGCCTGTTCGAGACGCGGCGCAACGAGAACACCGGCATCCTGATGGCGGGCGGTCTCATGTCTGCGCGGTGGCCGAACCTCCTCGACCGATGGCACGAGCACGGCAGCGCCTACCGAGCGTGGTACACCGGCGGACGGGACGTCTACTCGGAGAACGCCATCGCCGTCGCGCCAACCGACCCCAACATCCTGAAACTAGCAGACCTGGCGGATGAGGCCGTCAAGTTCCGGTACGCCCAACGGCGAGACATCTACATAGAGGGTCAACAGGTCTTCATCGACAACCTCTACGGCATCGGCGCCGTCGGAAACACGCCGGCCTTCAATGGGGTCATCGTGAAGAAGCGGTACTTCATGAACGTACCTGCACAGGCCCCCAACGAGTCCCCGCTGCAGAACCCGGGCATCGCCCGAACCGTCCAGTTCTTCATGGAAGGCGGGAAGAACGACTCCGAGTAGGAACCCTCGGGAACCTGCTTGAAGGGTATTGACCGCACAAGAGGGCACCCTGTCCGCGGATGGGGTGCCCTTTACATTGCAAATCATCCGTGTATAATGGTTGCATCCATAGGAGAGGAAGACTCCATGTTCTCGACCGTTGCCGCGAAGCACTATTCCAATAGGAGCGAAGAACGACCGTGATCGCCTTCATCATACGCCGCTTCCTGTTGGGCCTCTTCACGCTATGGGTGATCTCGATTATCGCCTTCCTCGCCGTGCAGCTCCCGCCCGGCGACTTCGTCGACGAATACGTCGCCAACCTAGTGGGTGACGCAGGGCAGGGAACTCCGGCCGCGGCAGCCCTCGAAGATCAGCTCCGCGCCGAGTACGGACTCGATGAACCAATGATCTTCCAATACTATCGATGGATGTCCAAGGTCGTACGCGGCGACCTCAGCTTCTCCGTCGAGTTCAACCGCCCCGTGCGCGAGATCATATGGGACAAACTACCCCTGACCCTCGTCGTCACTGGCTCCGTTCTCGTCTTTACCTGGGCTCTGGCCATCCCACTCGGCATCTACTCTGCTGTGCGCCACCGCACCATCGAGGACTACAGCCTCACTTTCGTAGGCTTCCTGGGGCTCGCTATACCCGACTTTCTCCTCGCCCTCGCTCTCCTGTGGATCGGCTACTTCTACTTCGGCGCATCGATCGGCGGCCTCTTTACCAGCGAGTACATCACCGCGCCATGGAGCATCGGAAAGGTCGTCGACCTACTCTCCCACCTATGGATACCCGCAATCGTCCTTGGCACTGCCGGAACAGCTGCGATCCTCCGCATCATGCGCGCAAACCTTCTGGACGAGCTCCGCAAACCCTACGTGGTGACCGCCCGAGCGAAAGGCTTGAAAGAATGGAGAGTGATCTTGAAGTACCCCGTCCGCATGGCGTTGAACCCAATCATCAGCCTCGTCGGGTATCTCCTTCCAGCCCTCATATCGAGCAGCATCATCGTATCAGTCATCCTCTCGTTGCCAATCATAGGGCCCCTGCTCCTGCGCGCCCTCCTGGCTGAAGACCTATTCATGGCGTCATCGATCCTCCTGGTGCTCGGCGCGTTGACGGTCATCGGCACCTTCTTGTCCGACGTGTTGCTTGTAATCATCGACCCCCGCATCCGAATGGAGAATCGATGATGGCGGAAAAGCCGCAAGACATGGGCCGAATGAGTCAGGCCGCCGAAGACGTCGACCAAGGCTCATCAGACCGCGATCACCTCGAAGACGAAGACTTCTTCATCGCTGGGCAGTGGCGTCTCATGTGGTGGCGCTTCCGCAAGCACCGGATGGCCCTGGCCAGCGCGGTGGTCGTCATCGTCTTCTACACTCTCGCGTTGTTTGCGGACTTCTTCGCCATCTCCGACCCCGGCCTGTCCGACGTGGAAGTCGCATACCTCTCGCCGCAAACGATCCATTGGTTCGACGGGGGGTTCAACCCCCATGTCAAGAAGGTCATCGGCGCACGCGATCCAGTTTCGTTCAAGAAGGTATATACGACCGACCCCGAGGTGAACATCCCCATCCGGTTGTTCGTCCGGGGGTACGAGTACCGCCTCTTCGGCCTCATCTCCTGGGACCGTCACCTCATAGGGACTGTCCCCCCTGAGGGAGAAGAGCGGGCCGCGCCATTCTTCCTTGGCACCGACCAGCTAGGTCGAGACATGTGGTCCCGCATCGTATTCGGATCCCGTGTCTCCTTGTCCATCGGACTCGCGGGAGTCCTGCTCATGCTGAGCCTTGGCATCACCTTGGGCGGCCTCTCCGGGTACTACGGGGGGTTTGTCGATACAGTCGTCCAGCGCATGATCGAAATCACTCGGTCGATTCCAACCCTCCCTCTGTATATCGCCTTCTCCGCATCTGTCCCAAAGGATTGGAGCGTCTACCGCGTCTACTTCATCATCACGCTCATCATCGCGTTGTTCCTCTGGACGGATCTTGGGCGCGTCGTGCGCGGGCGCTTCCTCTCGCTGCGCGAGGAGGACTTCGTGTCCGCAGCCCGCTTGTCCGGCGCGACCGACGTGCGAATCATCTTCCGCCACATGCTGCCCAACTTCATGAGCCACGTCATAACCACCGTCACGCTCTCCATCCCGATCATGATCATCAGCGAGACCGCTCTCAGCTTCCTCGGACTCGGCCTCCGTGCCCCTGCGGTCAGCTGGGGCGTGCTGTTGCAACAAACCCAGAATGTCCAGTCGATAGCCATCTACCCATGGATGACCATACCCGCAATACCGGTCACCATCGCGGTGCTGGCGTTCAACTTCGTTGGCGACGGCCTGCGCGACGCTGCCGACCCGTACTCCAACTAGGCCAAGCCGGCGCTGCCTGCCGAATTCCCTTACTGGATATCCTGTACCCGAATACCGTGCAAGGGTTCTCGCAGGAATGACGTTTGAAGCGCTGCAAGTCGTGCAGGTATTGCCTACCGATGCACCTCTGGGCTACACTCAAACTCAAGTATCAGACACGCGGATGGAGGCGCGGGAATGGTAACGGGATTCAACCACTCGGGCGTGGTCGTCCGAGACCTGCAGGCGATGCTAGACTTCTACTGTGGCGCGCTCGGCCTCCAAGCGTTGCGCGAAGTGGACAGCATCGCGCCCCCGGGCGGCGACCATACGGGAATCCCCGGCGCGAGGCGCAAGCTCGTCTTCGTGGGTATACCCGGCGGCAGCCATCAGCTGGAGCTCGTCCACTACCTCCACCCGCAACCCAGCGTCGGACACCTGCACCATCATCAATACGGCGCGTCGCACGTCTGCTTCGACGTAGACGACCTAAACGAAACGTATGCCGCGCTGTCTGCCAAAGGAATCCGATTCGTCACCGAGCCGAAGTACCGCGAGACCCCAGACGGCGCGCGCGTCGGCATCTGCTACGCCCTCGACCCAGAAGGCAACTACCTCGAATTCCTCGAAAGGACGCAGCCGTAACTACAGGGGGGCCGCTGCCGGCCCCCGATTCCGCAATACGGAGATCGACATGCCAAAACTTGCAGCGAATCTGTCGATGATGTTCAACGAACTAGACTTCATCGACCGTTTCGGAGCCGCCGCCGATGCAGGCTTCCAAGCGGTCGAATACCTCTTCCCATACGACTACCGCCCGGACGACCTCCGCGCCGCCCTCGACACGCACGGGCTCATCCAGGCGCTCCACAACCTCCCCGCCGGCGACTGGAACGCCGGCGAGCGTGGAATCGCCTGCCATCCAGACCGCGTAAGCGAGTTCCGAGACGGCGTGGGCATCGCAATAGAATACGCCTCCGCGCTTGAGTGCGACAAACTAAACTGCCTCGCGGGGATAGCGCCAAAGAACGCCGCGCCTGACGCCCTCCAAGAAACGTTCGTCTCCAACCTGCGATTCGCCGCAGACGAACTCGGAAAGGCGGGCATATCCCTCATGATCGAAGCAATAAACACGAAGGATATTCCCGGTTTCTATCTCCAAACCACGGACCAAGCCCTTCGGATCGTGGACGCCGTCGGATCCGACAACCTCAAGATCCAGTACGACATCTACCACATGCAGATCATGGAGGGCGACCTCACTTCGACGATCGAAGCAAATCTCGATAGCATCCTCCATATGCAACTCGCCGACAACCCAGGCCGCCACGAACCAGGAACCGGCGAAATCAACTTCCCCTTCCTCCTCCGCGCTATCGACGAGATGGGATACGACGGATGGATCGGCTGCGAATACAAGCCCAGCGCAGCAACGACCGAATCTCTGCAATGGGCGGCGCCGTACTTGCAGACAGGAAATGGAGCGGCCACATGGAGTTAGCAACGAGCACGCTCGACGAACCCGACATTACCGGACGCCGAGACGCAATCCTCGACGAGATACAAAACCGAGTCATTTGGCTCTCGGTCTACATGATCGACTACGCCAACCAAGAACGCCCCAATCCCAGCGGACTAGACGTCGGCGGACACCCGGCATCCTGCACGTCCGTAGCCAGCATCATGACCTACTTGTTCATGGAGTACATGAACGCAGGCGACAAACTCTCCGTGAAACCCCACGCATCACCGGTCTACCACGCAGTCCAGTACCTGCTTGGAAACCTCGACGCCGAGTACCTCAAGACCCTGCGCGCGCACCACGGTTTGCAAGCATACCCGAGCCGAACCAAAGACCCGGACAACGTCGACTTCTCGACCGGCTCGGTCGGGCTCGGCGCAGTAGCTCCCAACTTCGCCTGGCTCACGGAAGAGTACGTGCGCAGTCATCTCAATCCCGCGTCCGGCCAGGAGCGGCGGTATATCAGCATCGTCGGAGATGCGGAGCTGGACGAAGGAGTCGTCTGGGAGGCGGTCGCAGACCCAACTATGGAGGACGCCTCGAACATCCTCTGGATCGTCGACCTGAACCGCCAAAGCCTAGACCGCATCATCCCCGGCATCCGCGTCCGCTGCTGGCGCGAGATGTTCGCTGCGAACGGATGGAAGATCGTCGACGCAAAGTACGGACGCAAGCTTCAAGCCGCCTTCCTGGAGCCAAACGGTGAACTGCTGCGTACCGCCATCGACGACATGTCCAACGAACTCTACCAACGCCTGCTCCGAGTGAAGCCCTCTACTCTCCGCGAATGGCTCCCAAAGACCAGCCGATTTCCCAATGATATGGAACGGCTCATCAGCCGCTGGGACGATGAGGAACTGCCAGGCTTGTTCTCCGACCTCGGCGGACATGACATCTCCACTCTCCGAACCGCGTTCGATGAACTGAACCTCGAACGCGGCCCGCACGTCATGTTTGCCTATACCCTGAAGGGATGGCGGCTGCCGATCATCGGACACCCGCGCAACCACTCGACCAAACTGAAGAAATCAGAGATGGACGCCCTCCGCCAAATGGTCGGCATCGATCCAGACGACACTACCTTCCAGTTCCCGCCAGATTCCCCAGAAGCGAACCTCATCGTGGACGCGAGAGAACGACTCGGAATCGGACGAGAAGAGCCTCCAGTGCGTCCAAGCTTCTCGATCCCAGAGCAATTCGGCCGAGGATACCGAGGCGCACTATCCACGCAGCAGGCGTTCGGCCTCGTATTGACCGAAATATCTCGAGAAGCGCCGGATCTGTTCGCACGAGTCGTTACCACCAGCCCAGACGTCGCCAGCTCGACCAACCTCGGCGGATGGATCAACAAGGTAGGCGTCTGGCACAAGGGCGAGGTGGAATCGTTGCCGCCTCAAGAAGAACAGCAAAGCGCACTCGGGTGGATCGAGTCGGAACAAGGACAGCACATCGAGCTTGGCATATCGGAGAACAACCTATTCATGGCGCTCGGACAGCTCGGCCTCTCCTATGAGATGAACGGCGAACTCCTCTTCCCAATCGGTACGCTCTACGACCCATTCATCCGACGAGGCCTCGACGCCTTCTACTACAGCACCTACGCCGGAGCCAGCTTCATGGTCGTCGGCACTCCCTCCGGCATCAGCCTAGGACCCGAAGGCGGCGCGCATCAATCACTGATAACGCAATCGATCGGCACCGAACTCCCCGACCTCGCGTTCTACGAGCCGTGTTTCGCCCAGGAACTCGAGTGGATCGTGATGAACTCCCTAGAACGAATGCGCAACCGCCAAGGATCCGCATATCTCAGGCTCACAAGCAAGCGCGTCGACCAATCACTGTTGCAACTCCCGTCCGACCCAACCCGCTTGGAGACCCTGCGGCGGCAGGTACTGGATGGCGCGTACCGACTCATCGATCGACGCCAGAAGCCCGGATACGGGCAAGAATACAACGTCGTTCACATAATGGCTTCGGGCGCCATGGTGCCTGAAGCGGTCAAGGCAGGAGAGAAGCTGCACGAAGAAGGGGTGTTCGCCAACATCATCAACGTGACAGGCCCAGGAGCCCTCTACAAGCGATTCCAAGAATCGGTGCGTCGAAACGTCGCCGAAGGCAAACACCCAGAACCCTTCATGTCGGATATCTTCGACGTGGGAGAACGAACCGCCCCAATCGTCACGGTCGTCGACGGACATCCTCACACCCTCGCATGGCTGGGCGCCGCCATGAAGACGGAAACCCTCCCGCTCGGCGTAACCGAGTACGGCCAATCGGGCGACTACCTCGATCTCTATCGAGAACACCAAATCGACGTAGATAGCATCGTAGCCGCCTGCTTCGCCGCCGTCGAGTAGGCGTTTCATTCGATGCATCGCGGCGGGTTGGGTTGTGTTAGTGTGTAGGCATTGCAGTTGGATGTGATACGGATGAGAACGGTATTGAAAATAATCGCCGGGATCGTAGGCGGAATACTCGCGACGATAGTCATTCTAGTGGTGTGGATGGTCATAGCGGAGTCGTGGTATACCGCAGGCCAAAATCGAGGGCGGATCCAGGCATTGGAGGCGGAGGTGGTCGAATTGCACAAGGAACTGTCGGACTACGAGAACCGGATACTTCAGATGGAGTCGAGGGCTGACCATATGGATGACGTGACGACATACCAGCACAGCCGGATCGACCGACTGCTGACTGCACCCGCAGAGGTGCGGGGGTGGGAGTGCTAGCTGATGAAACACACTAACGCAACAGTACCCCCCAACGAACGCCTTCAGGATAGTACGACTTAGGTCGGTCTATGCCGATGAACAGAACCTCATGAAGGATGGGGGTGACAAGTTCAGATGCGGGGAGTATCCTACGCGCCATCGTCCAGCGATGCCGACGGTCGCTAGACCCCTTATCATTGTAGGAGAGAGGTGGATACATCGTGATGAACACCGATATTCGGGATCGCAGACTCGATCGTTCGCGGCGACAGACACGCGGAGCCTCCACGGGGCATCTCGCAACGACGAACTCGGCGTCGAAGACCAGACCGTTCCCCAGAACCGGCATCCGACCAGCCGTTCTGGCAGTTGGGGCGGCCCTCTTCATCCTCCTCGCCCTACAGATGCTCCCATCTGGGACTCCGCCGCTTCACGCCCAAGGTAGCAGCGGCGGCAACAGTGCGCCGGAGTTTGGGGAGGACAAGTACGCCTTCACTGTGAGTGAGGATGCTAGTGTTGGGAGCGCGGTTGGGACTGTGTCTGCGAGCGACCCTGACGCGGGGGACCTGTTGGCGTATGCCATCGCGTCCGGCAACGAAGGCGGGGTATTTTCGATGGCCGTGAACACGGGGGGTGGGATCACGATCACGGTGAGTAAAGCGTTGGATTACGAGACGAAGCGGCGGTACGCGTTCACGGTGCAGGTGGTCGACAGCGGGGGTGGCGGGACGGATACGGCTAAGGTGTCGGTTGAGGTGACGAATGTGTCGGATGTTTGCTCGGCGCCCGGCGCCACCGCGGTTACCTATCCTAGCACCACCAATACTGCGTTGGCGGGCGACTGCGATGTGTTGCTCGTTGCGAAGGACACGCTTCGGGGTACGGGGTCGCTGAATTGGAGTACGGACACTGCGATTGGGAGTTGGGACGGAGTGACGGTGAGCGGTACGCCGAGTCGGGTGACAGGGCTAGATTTGAGCAGCCGCAGTCTGACTGGCAGCATTCCGTGGGAGTTGGGTTCGTTGAGCGAGTTGACGGTTCTGGACTTGAGCGGGAACTCGTTGACTGGGGAAATTCCGCATGAGTTGGGCAGGTTGGGCAAGTTGACGAACCTGAATCTGGGCTCGAACTCGTTGACTGGGGAAATTCCGCATGAGTTGGGCAGGTTGGGCAAGTTGACGAACCTGAATCTGGGCTCGAACTCGTTGACTGGGGAAATTCCGACTCAGTTGGGGAATCTGTCCAATTTGAGGGGGCTGGGCTTGGGCAGGAACTCGTTGACTGGGGAAATTCCGACTCAGTTGGGGAACCTGTCCAAGTTGTGGGATCTGGTCTTGAACGAGAACTCGTTGACTGGGAAAATTCCGCCTCAGTTGGGTTCGTTGAGCGAGTTGGAGAACCTGAATCTGAGCGGGAACTCGTTGACTGGGAAAATTCCGCCTCAGTTGGGGAACCTGTCCAATTTGGTGCAGTTGTGGTTGATGAGGAATCAGTTGAGTGGGCCTCTGCCGTCGTCGTTGGGGAACCTGGGCAATTTGTGGATGCTGAATCTCAAGAGGAATCGGTTGAGTGGGGAGATACCTGGGGAGTTGGGGAGGCTGTCTAGACGACTGACGCATCTGCTGATCCACAACAACGATTTCACTGGGTGCTATCCTGCTGCGTGGAGGAGTGTGCCCACTAAGGCTCTCCATAGGGGAGACCTAGTTTGGTCTTCCGTACTTCCGTACTGCAACAGTGCGCCGGTGTTTGTTGGGTCGAGCGAGTACGTCTTCACTGTGAGTGAGGATGCTAGCGTTGGGAGCGGGGTTGGAGCTATGTCTGCGATCGACGTTGACGTGGTGGACCAGCCCCGGTTGGCGTATACCATCGTGTCTGGCGACGAAGGCGGGGTATTTTCGATAGGCAAGCACGGAATGTGGCTAGCGCGCACGTTGGATTACGAGGCGAAGCGGCGGTACGCGCTGACGGTGCAGGTGAGCGACGGGCGTGGTGGGATGGATACGGCTGCGGTGTCGGTTGAGGTGACGAATGCGTTGGATGTCTGCTCGGAGACCGGCGCCACCGCGGTTACCAATCCTAGCACCACCAATACTGGGTTGGCGGGCGACTGCGAGGTGTTGCTCGTTGCCAAGGATACGCTTCGGGGTACGGGGTCGCTGAATTGGAGTACGGGGACTGCGATTGGGAGTTGGGACGGAGTGACGGTGAGCGGTACGCCGAATCGGGTGACTGGTCTGTCTCTGGGCAGCCGCAGTTTGACTGGCAGCATTCCGTGGGAGTTGGGTTCGTTGAGCGAGTTGACGAACCTGGACTTGAGCGGGAACTCGTTGACCGGGAGCATCCCGCCTGAGTTGGGTTTGTTGAGCAAGTTGACGAGCCTGAGTCTGAGACTGATCTGGGTTCGTTGAGCAGGTTGACGCACTTGACGCTATGGACGAACCAGCTGAGTGGGGAACATCCCTGGTGAGTTGGGGGGGCTGTCTAGCCTGACGCATCTGGCGATTCACACCAACAATTTCACTGGATGCTATCCTGCTGCGTGGAGGAGTGTGAGCAGTCTCCGAGGTGGTCTTCCGTACTGCAACTGACATTGATGAGGGAGACACGTTGTCGTACTCCATCTATTCGAGGGCATTCTCGATGTCTGCGGTCACGGGTGCGATCACGGTGGGGAGCGCGTTGGATTACAAGGCGAAGTGGCGGTACGCGCTGACGGTGCAGGTGAGCGACGGAGAGGGTGGGACAGCTACGGGATACCGGGTGTTACGCCGCCGTGCGCAGGTGGATGATGCGTTCGTATCCCTCGCAGATGTGGCTGCGTCTACTTCGATGTACGTGGATAGCAGAGATGTCGCTGCGGGCGCGAAGTACGTCTACCGCGTGGTGGCCGTGTACGACGGCGCGGATGGCGGTGACGCGCGCGTGGCCGTTACTACCCCGTAGCCGCCCACCCGTTGCCGATACCGCGAGTCGCTGACGCCGCGCTTGACGAGTCGGCCAGCGTTATCTCTGCCCCGGACCCGGATCAGCCTCGCTTCGACGTCCAAAGCAGGAGTTCCGGATAGAAGACCTAGACTGCGATACTACCTACCCGTGTCCAAATCCACCGACCACGAGTATCGCAGGTTTTGGTTGCGATTAGATTCCAAGCATGTCCCCGTCTCGACGGGAGGTGAATGCGACCTTGCTTCCGTCTGGCGACCACGCGGGGGATGTATCCGGATCGGAGTTGTTGGTGAGTTGTGTGATATTGGAACCGTCGGCGTTCATCACGTACAGTTCCAAGTCTCCATCGCTGTTGGAATGGAACGCAATTTTGCTTCCGTCCGGCGACCACGCGGGAAACAAGTCTCCGTCAGAGTTGTTGGTGAGTTGTGTGATGTTGGAACCGTCCGTGTTCATCACATAGATTTCGTCGTCCCCGTCTCGGTTGGAGGTAAATGCTATCTTGCTCCCGTCTGGCGACCACGCGGGGGATGCATCCCGATCGGAGTTGTCGGTGAGTTGACGGAGCCTCAAAGTTAGCGTCGGGGTGGGGATAGGCGTGTTGGTAGGGATGGGTGTGGTGGTGGGGAAGGGAGTGTAGGCGTTGGCTGGAGTTGGGGTGTGCGTCGGTGCACGGTCTCCGCACGCAATCAGGGCGATCTGGACGGCAAGCAGGAGTGTGACTGCCGCGACGGCTGTCAGCGATGCTGGCCTGGTTGTTCTGCTGCGAGGGGAGGGGGCGGCAGACGAATTGCGGTCGTGAGGTACTCGCGAGGCTCGGCGCATGGTCGTAGGCAGGTCCTTTCGGAGGTTGAGGAAGTATAGCACGTATCGGCGCAGGCCGCGCTCGGATCGTGCCGATCGGTTCCGTTTGGTTTATCCGCGGTGGAGGTATTTCTATGGACGCGCGTCGAATGTGGGGCTAGATTCCCGCCTTCGCGGGAATGACGTAGACGGTGCGGGAATGACGTAGACGGTGTGAGAATGACGTAGACGGTGTGGGAATGACGTAGACGGTGTGGGAATGACGTGGGTAGGCGCGGGAATGACGGAGAGTTCAACCTACTGTGGACCGGGCGCAATCCATGTCGCAAAAGTAAACGGAACCGTCGAGCAGATGGGTCTGGCGCTCCTCAAGAGTGTACGGTAGAATACTCCTAGTCACATCAAATACCGGTTTGCTCGATCGAGCGCCAATGTACTCTCACGAAAGGCAGGTCTAGACTGAGAATGCTCGGACTCCACGCGAACATCACGCTGTTTGTCACCATGTCATTGTTGCTATCCTTGGTGCTTGCCTGCGGCGGCAATGGCGATACCGACTCGACGGACGGGGACTCTCCCCCGCCTCCAGCCGCGGCCGTGCAGTCGACCCCTCCACGGGAAACGCCAACGCCGGCCAAGCGCACCCAATGGGACGTCGCTCCTCCCATGCGGATCGATGCCAGCAAGCAGTACTCCGCCATCTTCACGATGGAGCGAGGCGGAACCTTCGAAATCGAGCTCTTCGCGGACAAGGCTCCAAAAACCGTCAACAACTTCGTGTTCCTCTCCCGAGAAGGCTTCTACGACGGATCGACTTTCCACCGCGTCATACCGGGTTTCATGGCGCAGGGGGGCGATCCGACCGGCACAGGAACCGGCGGGCCGGGATACCAGTTCGCTAACGAGTTCCATCCCGACCTGAGACACTCAGGCCCAGGCATCCTGGCAATGGCGAACAGCGGACGCGACACCAACGGCAGCCAGTTCTACATCACCTTCTCCGAGCAGCCCATACCCCGCCTTGACGGTCTTAATGCCGACGGCACGCCAAAGCCCTGTACTCCGCCCGGGACACCCGCTGACTCCGCTGTATCCTGTCACAGCGTGTTCGGAGAAGTCGTTCGGGGGATGGACGTGGTTCTTGGCATCCGAGAGCGACAAGACCCTCAAACGGCGAACTACCGGGGCGACGTGATTACGAGCATCGAGATCATCGAGAAGTAGCGACTAGAACCACTGCCGCCAACTGCACTCACCGCTCGACCGCGGGGGCAAATTCATCGCGATTTGCCCCCGCAAAACTCTGTGCTAATCCCCCTCGGCAAACCCAGTCGCAGGCTTGGGTGCGCTGAGGAATGTATACAGCCTACCCCCGGCTCCGATCCACGCCTTGTCGTTGATGGTCGCGCTGTCGATCAGCGGCTGGTTGTTCACCCGCACGGATGGACGATCGTCGAAGCTCCTCACGTTGACGCGGTCACGCATGAAGTGGAAGACCAATCCTTCGAGGCCGGGCACGTTCAACTCGCTGCCGCGTATCAAGCTCTTGTAGAAGAATTGCAACATCGGGCGTCGCTTGACCTTGGAAAAGTCGACGACCTCGTCGTCTTCGTCCGTATAGAGGTAGCCAAACGGAGACGGCCTCGTCATGAAGAACGCCGCCACTACCCCGACGATGACGACGGCCAAGGATCCGAGCCCCGCGGCAAGCCAAGGGAATTGCGACTGCGAATCCGGAGAAATTGGAATGCCGGAGACCACCGGCGCCGCCGGCTCACCGACTGGCTCTGGAATAGAGGAGGCCTCTGCTGGCTCGGCCGCCATAGGCGCAGAAGGCACAGGCAACGCAGGCGCCACTCCCTTCGCGCTGAGCGCCAAGCTCGAAGTATCCACATACGTGCGCCCGCCGTACTCGAGCTCGAGGACGAACTGGAGCGTATGAGCGCCGCCCTCTTCGGGCGTGAAGAGCGCGTCGTACTGCGATGCCGGACCGTCGCCGTACAACCGCTGCGGAACCAACTCGACATTCCCTTGCTCGCCGGTCGGAGACACGATCGCCACAGTGACCGCTCCCGGATCCACCGTATACGGTCCGCCGTCGACATGCACCGATACCGTCCCCACCCTCGTGGCCTCGCCCACTTCCAAATCGCTCACGGACGCAGCCTCGAAATGGAATGATGGGAAGACCAGCGCGTCGAATGCGCTGTTGGACGTAATCTTGTGGCCGAACTCATTCCACGAGAGCTCCAACTTGACATCATAGGAACCCTCGGACTCGATTGGTGGAAGATTGAACGTATAGTAGCCGTCGCCAGCCTCCGAATCCCCATGAGTGCCGTCGTCCAACAACTCATACGTCCTCACCGACGAGTCCGGCCCGGTGATTTCCGCGAACATCCGCGCGCCCTCCAGAACCACCGTCCGGCCCCCATCCGCGGCATACCCCATGATGCTGCTCGACCTGCCGACTGGCAAGGGAGAGAGCATCCGAAGAACGAGGTCGTAGCGACTGCTGCTCCGCCCCCAGACCGAGACTCCCCCATCGACGCCGGCCGCATCCACCCGCCACTCACCCGGCTCCGGATTCATGAGTCTCCAGATGACGAGATTTCCCGTCTCTACGACAAGGTGATGCGCGGCCGGACCGCCGGAAGAGACCTCCAGTCCATCCGGGTCGGTAAGTCGGAAAGACTCTGCGCCTCCTCCATTGAAGAAGAACAACATCGTCTCTTCCGTACCAGGCGTTATGTTCAAACTCGCACTGAACGTTTCTGATTCGTTTGAGGTTTGGGCGCCGATTTCGGTAAGGTCGTCCCCAGATGCGCCACTTGACAAGTAGTCTGCCAAGCCCTTCAAGTCCGAACCAGAGGCGAGGCTGAATACCCTGCCCCCGGTTGCTCCAGATACGCCGCTCAGGAACTGCTCGACCGCTTGGTCGCCGGCCCGAAGCCGAAGGCCGTGAATCGTCCAATTCTGTTCCGCGATTCGGGCCAGGAGGGGCGCTGCGGTGTACGAGAGCGCGTCATATCCGCGGTCTGCTGCGCTACTTCCCAGCGCCAAGTATATCGTGGAGCCGGCCGGCGCTCCGTATCTCGCCAAGATCGACCGCGCTTCGTCGAGCGCCTCCGGAATCGATTGGGGCATGACCGCCCCATCCTCCCTCATGCGGGCCGCGACCTCGCTTTGCCTGCTGCTGAAATCGACATCCGAAACCCGGAACGGCCCAACGGGTTCTCCCGCCTGCTGGGTGTCGACGAATACGATGTCTGTATCTCTTTGAAGCGTGGCGGCCAGCCCTATGAAGGACAACGTCAGGGGAATGGCATCCTCCATCTGGCGCGCGGCAGACGAGTCCACGACGATGACAGCCATCTCCGACTGCGGACCTGCTTCCGCGGACGCGGGGATCCAGCCCCGCGGCACCCCCAACAAGACAGCCGCAACTGCGGCCCCAACAAGAACGAACGTCGATCGGCGCATGACGATACCTCCACTATATGAAGTATAAGAGTTATTTGAGAATATTATCAAGATGCTGCGGAGCCATGATATGAGATATTCCGGACATCTGGCGTCTCCCACTAGTAACCTCAACGCCCGCCCGCGGACAAGCGAGAAGGCTCCGAAGCGGTTCCGTTCGATCTGTTGGCATGACGGCGCGGAGACCGCAATTCCAAGGGATGTGTCCAATCCGCCGTGGACTGGGTGCAAGCCGTGCCGAGAGAAATCCAACGGAACGCCGTTGCCCCTCGCGCGTGTGCGCACGCGCGGGCACGAGTTTTCGTTGTGGTTCGTCGAACCCTGTCGCTTTCTGTAGAATTTTGCCGAATTTTGCTGACCGCGAGTTTGGCATCGTCTCTTGGCGCGCGCGGCGATTTGGGAGTGGAATGACAGGTTGACGGTTTCGGGCGCGGAGTGAGGCGGTCGGGAGTTCGCATGTTTCGCACTTGGGGTTGTCTCCTCTAGGTATGGTTCGACGGAGTCGTCATAGTTCCAGAGTAGTATGTGTGTTCTGTTTTGTCAAATACGATTCGGGCGGTTCGATGGGTCTGTGCAGGTATCGCTGTGGCTGCGCGGCGGACTCGATGGGGTGGAATCCCGCTGCCGCGCAGCCGTTTCCTTGGAGGGCGGCACTCTCACACGACTCCCCAAGCGCCGCAACGCTGCAAAGTCGAATCAGTGTTGGCCGATACGGCGCGCGGAATATGGCCGCGCGCCGCGGGCGAGAGAGCGCCGGGTCGCTTCATGCCTCCCGGTACTTCTTGCCGCGCGCACGGACGGAGTCGAGCAGCGTTGGGTCGAACGGTTCGATTTCGTAGCCGTTCGGCTGCGGAGCGGAGACTGGCAGCCCCTTTGCATCGAGCACCGCCGGGTTGGTGTAGTACCCTGCGTATAAATCCCGAATCAGAGCGGCGAAGAACCGAGCGTGCTGCGACTCCACCTCTCGCAGCACATCTGCCTTCTGGGAATCCGACAGATCGACGAATCCCGTCCCATGACGGCGGCCGCTGTTCGCCTCGATAGCCTTCAGTCCGCCAATCAAGACTGCCCTCGACGTGGGCGCGATTCCCGCTATCCTCTCGACGTGCTCTGCGGCCCCCGCATCGCCCGCGCCTGGAACGCCGTCTCCCAAAGGTATGAGCTGGTCGACGACGTCCGTCAGCAGCTTCCGCTGCTGCGGAGACAGGAATAGACTGTGTTCGTGCGCTCGATCGTTGGGCGTCATGGCGTTCTTCACCGTGTCAAGTTGCGCGCGTTTTGCTTGACGAACTCTGCCGTCCGCAGCGCAAGAGCCTGAATGGTCGACGTCGGATTGACCGCGCCGCTCGTGACGAACAAGCTGCCGTCGATTACGAATAGGTTCTTCACGTCGTGCGCCCGTCCAAACCCGTCCACGACAGAAGCCTGCGGATCGGAACCCATGCGCGCAGTTCCCAACAGATGCCAACCGGCGCCCTGCAACAGGCGATTGGACAAGGCGCGTACGGCGCCCGCCGCATTCATGACGTCCTCCATCCGAGCGACGGCGTCAGCCATCATCTCGATGGAATTGTCGCTCATGGTGTAGTTGACTTTCGGGGCCGGGATGCCGTGTCCGTCGGTCAAATTGGGGTCGAGCACGACTTCGTTATGCGGTTCTGGCAGATCCTCCCCGAGCGCCGCCAGCGGAACGATCTTGCCAAAGCGCGCATCGAACGAATCATGGTGAGCAGACCCCCAAGGGATCGGCTGCTCCAATGGTCCTCCAAGTGCGGTGTTTACCGGGCCCAGTTGACGGTTGGATTGCAGCTGGTACCCGCGCACGAACCCGCGCGACGCATTGGTCTCGCAGTGCTCATAACTGGTGATCGAGCACGCGAGAGGCCCTTTGTGCGCCTCGAGGTCCACGTCGAAGATCCCGACGGTCGCCGCAACTGGATGGAACATCAAATTCTTGCCCACGAGACCGCTGCCGTTTGCCAGTCCGTCCGGGAAGAGTGCGGAGCGGGAGTTGAGGAGTAGCCTTGGCGTTCCAATTCCGTTGGCCGCCATGACGACGACCCTCGCCTTCTGGCGCTGAACCGCGCCGTGTGCGTCGTAATAGACGGCGCCGTTCGCCAGACCGTCCGATCCAACTGTTATCTCTGCAACGCGCGCGCCGGTCTTCAATACTGCGCCGCTCGAGATTGCCTTTGGCCAATACGTCACGTCCGCGCTGGACTTTGCCTTTACCGAGCATCCGGTGACGCACGGGCCGCCGTATGTGCAGGCAGGGCGGCCATCATAGGGGGCGGAGTTGATAGCGCTCTCTGCAGGCCACCAGTGCCAACCCAGTCGTTCGAAGCCCTCGACTAACTTGTTGCCTTGCTTGCCTATCGCAAGTGGAGGGGTCTGACGAGGGGGCATCGGAGGGTAGGCGGGGTTGCCCGCCAAGCCTGCTACGCCAGTCATCCGATCGTTCAAGTCGAAGAACGGTTCAAGGTCGTAATACGTCAACGGCCAGTCGTCTGCTACGCCGTCGAGCGTCTTGACGCGAAAGTCGGATGGTCTCATACGCGGGAAATGCGCGCCCCAATGAACTGCGCTTCCTCCAACCGCGTTGTACATGAACGGGGTGATCGGCGTGTCCTCCGTGTTGACCGGATAGTCCTCGGGCAACCCGCGCACATTCGGGTCGAAGTGATAATCGGAGTAGAGATGGAGCTCCCAATCCGCATGGGTGGAAGGATACAGACTCGGTATCGGCCAGCTGCCCTGTTCAAGGCACATCACGCCGATGCCCGCGGAGGCGAGGCTCCATGTGAACGCGCCGCCGGACATACCCGCGCCAATGACCAAGACGTCGACGATGTCAGTTCTTTCGGACACAGATGCGGCTCCTAGTCGATTGGGCGTAGTCTATGAGCGCTGTGCTGGTATGTCAATCCACGGACGGCTTGCGCGGCCAGCTGCCTGTAATCCTCTGCTCCAATGAAGTAAGGCCGCGAGTCTGATTCCGTTGCCATACGAGTGTGTGTGTGATTCAATATGATACGCCATGCACAACACGCTCTACTACGGTGACAATCTGCCAGTTCTGCGAGAGCATCTCGACGACGAGTCGGCCGACCTCGTCTATCTCGATCCGCCATTCAACTCGAACGCCAACTATAACGTCCTGTTCAAGGAACAGTCTGGAGAGGAGTCCCCCGCGCAGATCAGGGCGTTCACCGATACTTGGCAGTGGACGCAGGAGACCGAGCGCGCCTATGAGCAAGAGATCATCTTGAACTCGGACACCCCCGCCAACGTCAAAGACATGGTCTCCGCCTTCCGCCAGTTCATCGGAAGGAACAGGATGATGGCGTACCTAGTCATGATGACCCCCCGCCTTGTAGAGCTCCGCCGCATCCTCAAGCCCACCGGCAGCATCTACCTCCACTGCGACCCAACCGCGAGTCACTATCTGAAGATACTGATGGACATGATCTTCGGGACGCAGAACTTCAAGAATGAAATTATATGGAAGCGTTCGTCTGCCCACAGCGACGCAAAGGCTTTGGGAAGCACTCATGACATCATTCTCCTCTATGCGAAAGACTGGTCATCGTTCACTTGGAACAAGCAATATCAAGCGTATGATTCCGAGTACGTAAAGGCGCACTATCGCTACAAAACCGAGGACGGGCGCATATATCGTACCGACAACTTGACAGCCACGGGCTTGAGCGGCGGCGGATACGAATATGAGTGGAACGGTGTTACACGTATCTGGCGCTCCCCCATTGAGACGATGGAACGTCTACACAAAGAAGGCAGGATACGGTACACCCGCAACGGCGTCGCAGAGTACATACGCTACCTCGACGAAATGCCAGGGGTGCCGCTCCAAGACATATGGGCGGACATTCCGCCTATCAATTCTCAAGCAAAGGAACGACTCGGCTACCCAACGCAAAAGCCCTTGGCTCTCCTCAACCGCATCATCCGATCGTCTTCCAACGAGGGCGAAGTTGTCCTCGACCCGTTCTGCGGGTGCGGCACAACCGTAGAAGCGGCTGAAAACCTCGGACGACGCTGGGTCGGCATCGACATTACCCACCTCGCCGTCGCCACAATGAAGAACCGAATCAAGACTGCCTTCGACCTCCTGCCGGGAAAGGACTACCAGGTCATCGGAGAGCCCGCCGACGTAGGCAGCGCCCGCGCCTTGGCGGAGCAAGACCGCTATCAATTCCAATACTGGGCCGTCTCCCTCTTGGAAGCCGCCCCTGTTGATCAGACCAAGAAGGGGGCAGACAAGGGCATCGACGGGGTAGTCCACTTCATCAACGGACAGCGCCGCTCCACGAAGAAGGCTATCGTCCAAGTCAAGAGCGGCAAGGTTTCATCCCCCCACATCCGCGACCTGAAAGGCACGGTAGAACGAGAGAAGGCCGCGATTGGGTTGTTCATCACCCTCGAAGAGCCGACCAGGGCCATGAGCGAGGAAGCCGTCAGCGCGGGGTTCTATCACTCCGACCTCTGGCAAAGAGACTACCCCAAGATACAGATACGCACTATCGCGGACTTGCTCGAAGGGAGGAATTTCGACATCCCGCCGCATTCGTCGATGTATCAGCCGGCCCAGCGAGTCCAACGCTCGAAAGGACTCCAAACAACCCTCGAAGATACCGCTCCCTGAATACTTCCAAGTGGCGGTTCTCGACGAGAGTATCTAGTTTGAGACGTCGCCGTCCGATATACGCAACTCAGTGGCTCCGTCACATGGGAGCCGCGATCCTGCTTGCTGCAGTCTCGCTGTCCACGGCGTGCTTTGGCCCGTCGGACGAAGAACGCTCGCGCGAACACTACCAGCGCGGACGAGAGTATCAAGAACGCGGCAGCTTCCAGCGAGCGCGAGAGGAGTACGCGCGCGCGATTCTGTTGGATCGAACGTTCGCAGAGGCATACGCAGCGAGAGGCAGCGTCTTCCTCGACACAGGCGACCATCGAACTGCGCTGGCAAGTGTCGATCGTGCGATCGAGCTGAACGAGAACCTACCAGAATCCCATAACCTCCGCGGTCTGGTCTACACTGCCATGGGAGAGGACGAACCTGCGATTCTCAGCTTCACTCGGGCGATCCAACTCGATGGGGAGTACGCAGACGCATATTACAACCGCGCCAGGGTGAACGCTCGCGACGGGAATATCGACGCGGCGCTGGCAGACCTATCTAGCGTGATCGAAGTGAACCCCTTCGAAGCTGGGTACTATATGGACCGCGCACGAATATACCTCTTCCTAAATGACCGTGTCCGCGCTCTGCGAGACCTGGAGCGAGTGCTCGAAGTGACGCAAGACGAAGTGATCACGACGGACGCGCGGCGGATCATCGCAACCATCAGGCAAGGACTCTGAAAGCACGTCTCCCGAACGCGGCGAGCCCTGCCAATGTTCAGGTAGACTCCCCGGCACCCCACGAAAGGCTATGAATCTCTGTGGCAGTGGAACCGACGGACGAGCATCCAGCGCGCGGAATGGTCAAGAGTAAGGGACTATGGCTCGTCCTCCTGTCTCTGGCGCTCTTCATAGCGCTGCTGCCAATATCGAGCTACGTTGCTGCGCTTTCTTCCATACGGTTGGAGCTGGGCTTGAGCAACACCGCTGCGGGCGCGCTCTTTTCGGCGTACCTGGCCGGGTACGCCGCATCTGCGTTGTTCGTGGTGCCGTTGACAGATCGATTCGGCGCCAGGCGGGTCATCTACGCATCTGCTGCTCTGTCAGTTGCCGCGCATCTCCTGTTCCCTCTCATGGCTCATGACGCAGCTGCCGGATCGGTACTCCGCGCACTGGCGGGCGTCGGTTTCCTCGGTGTGTACCTCCCCGGACTCCGCATCGTGGCGGAACGATTCGGCAAAGAGAAGCGAGGCGCGGCGATAGGGTTGTTCGTAACGGCCCAATACGCATCTCACAGCGGGTCCTTGGCCCTTACCGGCTGGGTCATGTCCACAATGGAATGGCGCGACGCCTACACAGTTGTCGCAGCGGCGTCTGCGGCAAGCATTCCCATGATGGTGATGCTGCTTCGGTCTCACTCACCTCATCGACCGTATCAGTCCAGCGGCAAGCTCGACCCGACCGTCCTCGCGAGCAGGCCGGTTCAATTCGTCATTCTCGGATATTCCATCCACGCTCTGAACCTCTATGCCATCCGAGTGTGGCTGCCGGTGTTCCTCGCGTCGATCCTGACTGCAAGGGGAATTGCGGATGGGCAGGCAGCCGTGACCGCGGCGAGCGCTGGCGGACTGGCGCTGGCGTTCGGCGCGGCAGGGCCAGTGGTAGGCGGGGTAATCTCCGACCGACTGGGGCGAACGACAGCAGCCTCTTTGATCCTGGGTATCTCAGCTGCGTGCGCTGTCGGCCTTGCTTGGATCGGGCATTGGCCCTGGGGTTTGATCGTTGGTGCGAGCGCCGTACTCGCATGGGCAGCCTCCGCAGACTCCGCGATCTACCAGGCCGGCATCACCGAGGTATCCGACCCGACGAGACTGGGGTCGGCCTTGGCGCTCCAGGCTTCGCTCGGACTGGTTGGCGGGGTGATCGGCCCAATCATGTTCGGAGGCATCCTAGATGTCATGACAGGCGACTATCAATGGGCATTCGCATTCTCTGCCTTGGGCTTCCTGGCCGCCGTGGCGATAGTCGGACTCCAGAGGATCCGTTCGTTGCAGGACGCTCGTATGTATGAAGGCGACAGGTGACCACCCGCACACCGACCGGTAGGCACGGAGGTCATCCAACCCATCATTCCCTCGAAATTCGGGAGCCCAGAGAGTCCCTAGGTCTCTGGTGCACCACATGCCGTGTGTAAGGAGTAGCTAATACCCGAAGCACTTGACCAGGACACCAACGATGGCATAGCGTATGAATAGGCTTCTGCAAGTTCATCGAGGGTACGGCACGAACCGAGTATCGTTGCATCCCTTGGGATTCGGAAGATCGCTTGCGGTGCTGTGCGGGTTCGAGATGTATCGCAGGCGACACACCAATTCCATAGTGAGTGGTAGAATGAAAAGACCAATTCAGAAATCCGGACATGTACACTCTCAACGAGGCACGCAGTGATAGTTGACGAGTTCATCGAACGAGAGAGCAGGAGGAAAGACGGGGCGTTTGTGAATCCCATTCAGCATGGCAGCGGCGCAGGAGGCAAGACCAATACAGAAGACGTGAGACGAGGCATCCGCTCCAAGGTCACGCGAAAGCCCGCCGCCGTACGGTGGATCTAGGGCCGCGGAGCAATCAGGTCCTTGGAGTCGAGAGAGTCGATATGGAGCGTAGGGAAGGAGACGAAGAGCTTCTACTTTGCCGCCTTCATCCTTCAGTTTCTGTTGGGCACGACCTTGGTGGTATTGAAGGAAACCCTTTGGAACGATGCAGACAGTCCCTTCGACACCATAATCGCCATATGGGAAAGTTCCGCGCCAATAGCCATCACGTCGGCCGCAGTCGCCATCGTCATAACCGAGCTGGGGAGGTATCTCATGGTACTAGCAAGGCATTTGGAAGAACGACTCGAGAAAACACGGGAAGTGCGCCGGGCTGAGGGGCGCGCTGAGGGGCGCGCCGAGGGACGCGCCGAGGGACGCGCCCAAGGCCGCGTCCAGGGCCGTGCCCAGGGCCGCGCCGAAATGCAGACGCAATGGGAGGCGTGGAATGTCCGCCGCTTGGAAGCCGAGTCCAAGGGACTGCCATTCACCGAGCCTCCTCCTTCTGTGCCATCGTCATAACCGAGCTGGGGAGGTATCTCATGGTACTAGCAAGGCATTTGGAAGAACGACTCGAGAAAACACGGGAAGTGCGCCGGGCCGAGGGGCGCACGGAGGGCCGCGCCGAAATGCAGACGCAATGGGAGGCGTGGAATGTCCGCCGCTTGGAAGCCGAGTCCAAGGGACTGCCATTCACCGAGCCTCCTCCTTCTGTGCCATCGTCATAACCGAGCTGGGGAGGTATCTCATGGTACTAGCAAGGCATTTGGAAGAACGACTCGAGAAAACACGGGAAGTGCGCCGGGCCGAGGGGCGCACGGAGGGACGTGCCCAAGGCCGCGTCCAGGGCCGCGCCGAAATGCAGACGCAATGGGAGGCGTGGAATGTCCGACGATTGGAAGCCGAGTCCAAGGGACTGCCATTCACTGAGCCTCCTCCTTCTGTGCCTGCGAAATAAAGTGCGCGGCAACTCATGGCGTGCAGCGACCCGGAGTTCGGACGGGTTCATTCTTCAAGGTGATTCAAGGTCATGTGGGTATATGTCGTACGGCGGCTGATCTTCCTTCCGGTCATACTGTTGGCCGTCTCGTTGATCACTTTCACACTTGGCGTCTACGGTCCTGGTGATCCGGTCCGTGTGAGCATGGGCAACAAGTACAACCCTGACGCGGCAGACCGCATTCGCGAGGAGCTCGGACTTAACCGCCCCTTCTTCGTGCAGTACGCCGACTACATGTTTGGGTTCTTCCGGGGCGACTTCGGAGAGAGTCTGCGCTTCATCGGGCAGCCGGTGCGAGGTCTGATCCTGTCGAAGATGTGGGTCTCCACCCAGTTATCCATCGCGGCAATGGTCGTCAGTCTGGGAGTGGGCTTGCCTCTGGGGTTCTACATCGCGCACAAGCAGGGAAGTTGGCAAGACCCGACGGCGGTAACAATCACTCTCGTCCTCATGTCGATCCCGATCATGGTCACTGTGCCTGCGCTCCTTTGGGTCGGATGCCTCAAGACCGACCTAATACCCTGTTCAGGATGGGGCGGGTTCTTCGATCCCCGCATCATCGTTCCTGCGATAACCATGGGGGTTCCGGGCATCGCCGGGCTCGCGCGGTTGATGCGGGCCAGCACTCTCGACGTGATGGGTCAAGACTTCATACGCACCGCACACGCCAAGGGACTGGGGCCTGTGCGCGTCGGCGGGAGGCACGTGCTCCGGAACGCTATGATCCCGATTGTGACTATACTTGCCTTCTCTCTCGCGGGACTCATTGGCGGATCGTTCATCACCGAGACTATCATGGGAATACCGGGCATCGGGCGTTTCGCAGTCGAGTCCATCTTCAACCGCGACTATCCGGTCATCATGGCGATAACTCTGATCGGCGCTGCCGCGTTCGTCCTAGCGAATCTGCTGGCCGATCTGGCATACGCCTACATCGATCCACGAATACGGTACAAGTAACGGTGGCTGCTCAACCGCAATCACAGCCGTTCGAGGCCTTGCGAGAGATAGCCGACCTCGCCGACGGTCGCCGGGGCCGTCGCCGAGGGCATCTTGCGCGGGCCTTGTCGAGGTTGACGCGCAAGAAGATTGCGGTAGCGGCGATGGTCACCATCGGGGTGATATACCTAGCGGGGATATTTGCAGCGCCGCTGTCTGCGTTCGTCACCGGCTACGAGTACACTGCCCAAGACTACACCGCCTTGCGCGACCCGCCTAGCTGGGAGCACTGGGCAGGCACCGACCGCGCGGGACGGGACGTCTTTACGAGAATACTTTGGGGCATCCAAAACACCGTCATCCTCACCGTCGTCGGAATGCTCACCGGAGGCCTGATCATCGGCATCACTCTCGGCCTCGTTTCCGGGTACTTTGGAGGGAAGATCGACGAGATCATCATGCGGGCCGGGGAGGTGGCGTCGTCGTTCCCAGACGTCTTGCTCGTAATCATCATTGCGGCAACGCTGCGCCCCCGCCTGCTGGAGGCCGTTCGTTGGTTGGAGGACAACACCTTCCTCGATGGCCTCGTTCGATCTGGAGTCGTCGATTACGTCGTCATATCCCTCGCCCTCGTCAGCTTCGGGTGGATCGGCATGGCGAGGCTTGTGCGCGGGCAGATCCTGTATCTCAAGGCCACGCAGTACATTGAGAGCGCGCGCGCGATCGGCGTGTCGACTCCGCGCATCCTCCTGCGGCACCTGCTGCCGAACGCCGTTAGTCCAATCGTCGTGACGGTATCGATGGGTATGGGCACCATGGTAGGAACTGAAATCGTTCTCAGCTGGCTCGGACTCGGTATTCAGCCTCCTCGCCCAAGTCTGGGAGTGATGCTCTTCGAAGGGGGCAACATCAGCGTCCTTCGAGACACTCCATGGCTGCTCCTGGCGCCCGGCGCCTTCGCCTGGCTGATGGTGCTCTCATGGAACCTCCTGGGAGATGCGTTGAATGACGTACTGAACCCGCGCACCCGCTAACGAACTCCAGTGTGTCCAATGCAAGAGGAATGAGCAAGGCGGCCGTCTCCTCATGGTCTAGCAGGAATGGATGTTCCTGCTAGACTGGAATATCATCGAAAGCACAAGCGTCGCAGGGAAGAGATTCATGGTATACGACTATCTGCTCGTCGTAGGCCCTGGACGGTCGGGCAGTGACTTCCTGTACGAGAACCTCAAGAACCACCCAGAATTGGCGTTCCCGGAGATCAAGGAAGGGTACTACTACCGATCGCCGAGAAATTTCGACAAGGCCCTGCGCGGACTGCAAGGAAAAACCCTGGTCGATATAGCGAACCTTGCATACAAAGACCCATCGCTCACGAAGAGACTCGAGCAGCTAGCAACCAAGGGCTGCCACACTCTGATCGTGGTATTGCTGAGAGACCACTATGACCGAGCCATTTCTATGATGCGCTTCAGAAAGAGCCGGGGAGAGATCTCCGCGCTCTTTGGCCGCCGGAGATTGGAAGATGCCGTAATCCAAGATAGATTGAAGCCAAGCGACCTATTGGGCATCTACCGTTGCGGCGCCGACGTGCTGACGGTCTCATTTCCGACGCTTACCCAAGACACTGGCGCAGTATTGGATACTCTGTCGACCATCTGCGGGGTCTCCCATTTCAACTATGCCGCGCGTGGAGTCGTAAACGAGTCGGTGCGCACTCGACACATACTGCTGTCGGCATTCGGAAAATCCGTCGCGGTTGCCCTGCGCGGATTGGGGTTTACGCGGATCCTGCAAAAGTTGAAGGACAATCAGTCCATAAGGAATTTGTTCTTCGTCCCCTTGGCGCAGGATGCAAGAGGCATGAGCATATCTCAGGCGAACATAGATATCTTGCAAGACGCATACTTGAAGTGCCGCTCCATGATTCGCTGCGTATCCGATGAGATCGAAGAAGGCATATACTTTCGACGAGCCGGGGCGGCCAAGGCATCGGGATCCACTCATACGGCTGGCACTTGTGATTGAAGTCCTCCTCCGATGCCAAATACCACTGGCGGACATGATATGGCCGTCGTTCTAACAGGGACTTGAGCGGCTCCTATCGTGCAGTGTTCCACCGACACATTGGTGGATCGAACTCGAGCGGGCCCAGAGCGCGGGAGGGCTGAATGAGCCGGATACTGTCCGGAAGGTCTATGAACCGGATTGGAGAGAGCGTCCGCAGCTGGAAGATGCAGCTTCGCCTGGGAGATGCGGTCGTCCATATCCTGCTCGCGCTTTTCTTTGTGGTGTTCCTTACCGATCTGGACATGAATCTCCGATTGCGTGAATGGCTGCCTGTGTCTAGGCTTGCCGCGTTCGCAGCCTGCATGGCCGCCATACTCGTCTACCTGATATTCAGCATCGGTCGTCCTTGGAGTGTGATGTCAGGCCATGTTCTCTCTGTCTGGCGTCGGCACAAGCCGTTTCTGCTGGCATTTGCGGCGCTGGCCGTCCTGAGTTTGGCCCAATGGATCCGCCGTCCCGACGCTGCGCCGGTAGACGCAGCGACCGTCGTAATCCCGCTCTGCATTTGCGCCGCCGCTGTGTTCTTGCCGCTGGCGGCGCAGACGCGGCGCCGCTGGCGAGCCTATCTGTGGACAGCTTTCCTGCTCTACTGTCTAACGGTCTGGGTAGACGCGCTCATGCCCGGAACGTTCTCGATATCCGAATGGAGGCCGGCGGGTCTCGCCGTCGACTACAACGCGGGAGCCTATATGGCGCTGCTGCTAGCTGCGCCAATCCTCGCATACCGTCGATACAGCGCTGTGAGTCTGATAGCACTGTGGCTTGTCGGACTGACCGTCTTCCTTACTCTGTCACGCGGAGGGATGTTGGTCTACCTGTTGTTGACCTTCTGCCACATGGGATTCGTCATCTGGCGGACACCCGGCAAGAGGCTGCTCGTCGGCCTCTCCTATGGATCTATGTTGCTCCTGCTGGCTTTCTCCGCCTGGTTGTCGGTGCAGTCTTTGGAGTACCTCCAACACCCGGACGCCCAATACAGATTGAAACTCGTTCTTGGACAGACGAGTTGGACGCGGGTTGGCAGTGAAGATGACGTGCCGGAGGATATCAGATCGAGGCAGCAGAGATATTTGGAGTTTGGACGTGTGGTCGATGAAGCAGACCCGGACGCGCGCGAACGGATAAGCGAGACCAGAGACGGCGCCCTCGCTTCCGTAGATAGCGCCAGAGTCGTCCGACTCAAGAACGGACTGGAGGCAGTCGCAGCTTCTCCGATCACAGGACATGGGAGCGGCTTCAGCTCGGACAAGCAAATATCCCCGCACAATATGTACCTGTTGGCGTGGATAGACTACGGCATCCTCGGCGCTGTCCTGTACGCCGCGCTTCTGGCGGCCGGATTCTGGAGCTTCTACCGCCTCGAGGCGTGGCACGGCATGTTTCTCATCGGTGTGGTAGCATCTTGGAGCATGTTTAGCCATACGATGTTCGATCACCGGCCCTTGTTCGTGATGCTCGGAGTACTGTTGGCGCTGCCGGTGGCCGCCGAGCGTGAAGGGGACGCCGCAGATTGACGGTGCGAGGCGGGATGCCGCGCATCTTCAAGGCAACGAACGCGAATCAGAGAGGGAGAGAGACTAGACGGACGCTAGGGGAGCATGACATGGAGAATGGACTGACTCACGACGAATTGCAAGAGAAGGCGCGAGCAGCTTGGGACGCACTGCCGGACGGCCTCAGACTTCGGATGCGCCGCGCCATGAGCTGGCTCGAGCGCGCGGAGAAGGAGACGGACGACCAGGACGCGGCATTCGTCTTCTACTGGATCGCCTTCAACGCAGTGTATGGGCAGGACACCTCGAATGTTTCGGAAACCACGGAACGCTACGTATTCAACGAATACTTCGACAATATCATCCGCCTCGACACCAATCATGAAGTCTACGACGCCATATGGAAAAGGTTCTCAGGGCCGATTAGAAACTTCATGAATAACCAATACGTGTATCAACCGTTCTGGAAACACCAAAATCGAGTGCAGGAATACGAAGATTGGGAAGCTCGGTTCATGTGGGACAAGGAGCGGTTAAGGAGAGCGCTCGCAAGGCAAGACACCAAAGCGATCCTGAAAGCGCTCTTCGACCGGCTCTACGTCCTCCGGAACCAGCTGCTTCACGGCGGCGCGACATGGCAGGGCTCGGTGAACCGAGACCAAGTGCGGAACGGGGCAAGGATAATCGCCTTCCTGACGCCGATCTTCATCGACCTGATGATGAAGAACCCGCAAGTCCACTGGGGGCATCCGCACTACCCCCGCGTGAACAAAGCCGATGACCCAGTACTCCTGCGCGCAGACGAGCCGCACGATTAGAAAGGATATGCCAAAATGCCGACTCTCCGTATTTTCGTGAGCTTCGAGTTCGACAAGGACAAGAATCTCAAGAACAGTTTCTTCCAGCAAGCCCAGACCTTTACTCAGCACCGCATCAAGAACGAATCACTCAGAGAGTTCTACCCGGATGAAGGTTGGCAGCAGAAGGCGAGGAAGGCGATCGAGAAATGCGACGTGGTAATCGTCCTGATAGGCGAGGATACCCACAACGCGCCGGGCATCAAGACAGAACTACAAATTGCCGGCAGGCTGAACAAACCGATCTTCCAAGTGAGGCCGCAGGGGCGAACCTACACCGGTGTGCCGAGCCTTGGGGAACCGATCCCATGGCGATGGAAGGACATCAATGAAGAGCTGGATGCGGTATCGAACTAGGGTCTGCGCGCGTATCCAAGACTCGAACAGTCGAGGATACCGGGTTGCTGTTTCTCAAGGCGCAGGAATGTCCAACAACCCATATGCACCAGTACTGGAGGATGTATAGATGAGTACGGCCGGATTGGTTCTTGGCATGACCGGCCTAGCGATCTGCGTTCGGGGAATTTTTGTCTTTTACCCATTTTACCTAATTCTACTTGCGCCTCTCTTTGTAGTGGTGGGGCTCCCACTCTCCGGAGCAGCCTTCTATCGGGCTCGAACAGATGGGACATCACTTATAATTCCTCTTGCAGGCTTGGCGACCAACGCAGTTGCGGCAGCGTTGTCCACCCCGCTGGGGTTTGTCTTTGGGGGCTATGCGGCCTTTGTACTGTCGGAGGGCGGAGGGGGGGATTGGGCCCCTTAGCATAAGATCTTAGAAAACCCATATGCAACAGTACAGGAGGATGTACAGATGAGTACTGCCGGATTGGTTCTTGGCATAACCGGCCTGGTGTTCTACTTTATATTATATCCTTTCCTCTCGTATTTCATAGCTCAACTCATGCTTCCCCTTGCAGTGGTGGGGCTCCCACTCTCCGGAGCAGCCTTCTATCGGGCCCGAACAGATGGGACATCACGTATAATTCCTCTTGCGGGCCTGGCTACCAACGCAGTTGCGCTAGTATTGTCCTCGTTTGTGGGCCTCTATCTTTGGGTATGGTTATACGGTATCCCCTGGGGGAGTCCTTATTAGCATGAGCATTTCTGAATGCCCAACAACCCATGTGCAACAGTCTGCCGCCTCTCCCACTTGCGGACCAAGGCGGCATCCTCGCACTGCGCCGGAAACTGTGAGCGGGAGAACCACCCTTTGCGAAAAGGTTTCGATTCCGCGATAATGCGGATAGTGCCGCGCCGGGGAGTTACGCAATGTCTCCGGATGAGGGCGGTGACCCTGCTCCGCGGCGGCAGGGGGTTCGACGCTCGGCTCGTGCCGGGCGCGAAGAAGTCAATGGGCGGGGCCCGGCAGCAGACTGCCTGCACATAACTCGTTGGAGAAAGCCAGCACAACGAAGGGGCGGATGTCATGGAACTCGACATAGCCGGCATGGCAAGCTACGCCGCCGGCTTCGCCATCATGGCGGGAATATACGCGGTGTTCGCTCTAGGCCTGAACATCCACTGGGGTTCTACCGGCCTGTTCAACATCGGCGTTGCAGGGTTCTTCGCGCTCGGGGCCTACACAACGGCGTTGATGACGACGCAGCCTCCGGACCCTGCGCTGTTCGAGGACTTCAAGTTCGGGGGCAACTGGTCCGAAATTGGGTTTCTCGACTTGGGAATCGATCTTTGGTTCTTCCTTGGACTTGGCGCGGCGGCCGCGGTCTGCGGGGTCGTGGCCTTGGCGATAGGCTACGTTACGCTGCGTCTGCGAGAAGATTACTTGGCAATAGCCACTCTGGGAATCGCGGAGACCGTTCGGCTGTTCTTCCTCAATGAGAAGTGGGTAGCGAACGGCTCGAAGGGTCTCTACCGCATCCCAAAGTTCCTGGACGACTGGATATCGCCGGAGTATTACGACTATTTGTACTTGGTAGTAGTGCTGGTGGTTTTGGGCGTCGTCTTCGTGGCTGTGGAGCGTGCGGTAAAATCGCCCTGGGGGCGTGTGCTGCGCGCCATCCGCGAGGATGAAACGGCGGCGGCGGCCAGCGGCAAGAGCGTGTTTCGCTTCAAGCTGCAAGCGTTCATCCTCGGGGCGGTCATCATGGGAATCGGAGGGGCGCTCTACGCCCACAACATCAGGTTCCTCTCACCGCAGACGTTCGATCCCCTGCTGGCTACATTCGTCATATGGGTCATGCTGATGGTGGGGGGATCGGGCAACAACCGAGGCGCAATCCTTGGAGCCTTCCTCGTGTGGGGTATCTGGTCCGGGACGCAGTTCTTTGACCGAGTATTCGACGGTCTGAGCCTGGATCCAAACTTTCCCCCGAACTTCCGGTTCTTCATGATCGGCGCGTTGATCGTCGCGGTGATCCTGGTTCGGCCTGGGGGCATCCTGGGCGAGGAGCGGCGGGTGGCGCGCGCGGACGAACCGCAATGAACGGGAAACCGTGCGGCCCCATGATTCATCTCGCGCGGACGGAGACTTGCAGCATCCCGAGGCAACGCCGCCGTGCACTTGACGGACTGGACTATTTCGTCTACGTTCCTATCAACACATCTTTGGGAGCATCACGATACACATGATACAGAGACTCGCGTTCATGGGCGGCGGAGCCATCGGGGGCACGATCGGCGGCTATCTCGCCAGGGCAGGGCGGGACGTGACTATCATCGACGCATGGCCTGCGCACGTCGACAAGATCAAAGCCGACGGGCTGACCGTCACCGCGATGGAGGGCACGTTCACCGCCAGGCCAACGGCGCTTCACATTGGCGAGGTATCGGCCACGACGAACCAATACGACGCGGTGTTCCTCTCGGTCAAGTCATACGACACCGCATGGGCAACGACCCTCATCGAATGCCATCTCGCGCCCGGCGGGTTCATCGTATCCGCGCAGAACGGAATCAACGAGGACACCATCGCCGGGCTGGTGGGATGGGATCGTGTCATCGGCTGCGTCGTGACCATCGGGGCGGCAACCGTAGAGCCGGGCTGCGTCGAGCGCACCAGCAAGATGCGAGGCCGCCGATCGTTCGCGCTCGGTGATCCGACGAACCCGTGGTCGCCCCGCGCAAAGGAACTCCAAGGCATATTGGAGGACTGCGGCGAGAGCGAATTGACGGAGAATTTGCTCGGCGAGCGTTGGGCCAAGTTAGCGACGAACAGCATGGCGAACTCCGTATGTGGAATCACAGGCCAGACGTCGGCTGGAATGCGGACGAACCCCGTTACCCGAGACCTCGCCGTGCGTCTCGCCGCCGAGGTCGTCGAAGTCGGCGCCGCCCATGGAGTCGCGGTCGAGAAGATCGGTTCGGTCCCCGCAGAAAAGTACGTCCAAGCGCGAAGCGACCGCAAGGTCAAAGTGGAAGTCGAACGTATCATGGTCGAAGAGGGCGCCAAGATCGGAACGGGGCGGCCGTCTCTGGCCCAAGACATCGCGAAGGGGAGAATGACGGAGATCGACTATCTCAACGGCTACGTGATCCAAAAGGGTAAGGAGGCCGGCATCCCAACTCCCTTCAACGAGGCGGTCGTCGAACTCACCAAGCAAGTCGAGTCCGGCGTGCTAGAGCCGATGATCGACAACATCTGGCTCGTCATGGACTATCCGCCGGAGTAAGAACCGCCGGGCGCAAGCGAGGCGAGGATGAGCAAATACAGGGAAGCGAGAGACAAGGGCTGCGAATACTTGCTACTGCAAGTTGGCGCGGACGGCAGTTTCGGAGACGGCACGGTCGGAGACTACTACAAGGTCATCGCTGCGCTCCAGACGTGCGGGAAGACGAACGCCGCCAACCGCCTATGCGATTGGATTCGGACGACGCGTATGAGCGCGGACGGCGACTTCGGGCCGAGGACCGAGTTCACCTCGGCCTATTACTACGCCTACTTCAACAGCTGGGTGATTCTTGGCGCGCAGCGGCTGGGGCAGTTCGACCTTGCACAGAGGGGCATGGACTTCCTCATGGGCTTCTATGACAGGGAGAGTGGCGGCTTCTATTCGAGCCTCGCGGCGAGAGAGCCGACGACCAAGCAAGACCTATGGGTTACCAGCGGCTGCGGACATGCCGCTCTGTATACGAGCCGCATCGACGCCGCGCGCGGGGTCGGGCGCTGGATGCTGCGAATGATGGACGAACAGCCGAACTATCCGGAGGTGATGTACACCGTCTCCACTCCGTCCGGCGGACTCGTTACCGATGTCGACCCCTCCGATCCGATTCGATACGTCTTGGTCAACGCGAACGAGGGCGACCAGTACTTCTTCCATCCGGGCATCGCGGGCGGTTTCCTCGCCCGCCTGTATCAATTCACGGGAGAGGCGCAATGGCTCGAACTTGCGAAGCGGTACATGCTCTTCGCAGAAACTGCAACCGACAACTTGTTTTGGCTCCTCCGAGCCGGTAAAGTCGGATGGGCTGCGTCGGTGCTGTACACCCTAACGCGGGAGCGGAAGTACGGCGCGATAGCGGCGCGAGTGGGAGACAACATCGTTGCGCAGCAGTCGGAAGCGGGCTGGTGGTCTTCAGTCGGAAGCGACGGCCCTAGCAACGACGCCACTGCAGAAATGGTCGTCTGGCTGGACGAGATATATCAAGCGCTGGGCTAGGTCATCGGGGGCGCGGCTATCCGGCCGCCTTTATTGAGAACAGCTGTGGAAATGAGTCATTGTGCTCTGGAAACCTCCACCAACCGTCTGCGCCCTGCCTCATTACGTCGAAGACCTGCCAACCCGAGAAGGGAAACTCGTGCAGGAACTGGATCGTAAGCCCGGCGTCGATCAGCGCAGTGACGATCTCGCCGATGCTGTGGTGCCATTCGTAGTTTGGGCTCTCGATCGGCTGTGAACCGGCATAGCTCTCTTCGCCGCCTTCCCAGTAGAACTCTTCATGGAAGTACCCGTATGCCGGCGTCGCCTCCCCCGAACCGGACACCTCGTCGAACGGCTCCATGAATGGATGGCCCTCCACGATGTAGAACATGCCGCCCGGCCTGACGAACTGGCGGATGACGCGCGCCCATGCGTCGATATACGGCAGCCAGCACAACACGCCGTAGGACGTGAACACGATGTCGAACTTCTCATCGAGAACGTCCGGCAGGTCGTACAGGTTGGAGCAGATGAAGCGCGCCCCAAGTCCCAACTCGGCGTTCAGCGACCGCGCGGCGTCGATCGCGACATCCGAGAAATCGACGCCGGTAGCCCTTGCTCCCCGCCTCGCCCATGACATCGTGTCCATCCCAAAGTGGCATTGCAGATGGAGGAGCGTCTTGCCGTTGACATCGCCAACCTCCCTCCGCTCGATGTCCTTCAGGGAGCAACGGCCCAACCGAAAGCTCTCCACGTCATAGAACTGGGACGCGACGTGCACCGGAGTGCGCTCGTTCCAGTTCTTTCGATTGGCTTCGAGGCGGGCGGGTACTGTTGGATTTGGGTTGATTTGACATTCCGTCATTAGTGCTTCCCCTCGTCTTCCCACCACTCCATGTTCATCCGCCCCTCCTCTATCCGTATTTGCTGCAACTCCGGCGTCGTGTACTTTTCCCGCTTCCGCTTGTTGCACGGGCCGCACAACAACCCAAAGTTCCGAAGCGTCTCCTTCCCCTTCTTGTTCCTAGCCTTCTTGTGGTCAACCTCCAAGTGGTCGGCATACGGAGGCACCCACCCGCAGCCTTGGCAGCGCATCCCGTATATCTCGATGAGCTTCGCCTTCGCCTCCTTCTTGGACATCTTCGGCTCGTTCTTCTTGGGAGACTCGAGAATTAGCTCTGGCGCGGCAGGTTCGCCGTCGTCCGTGCGAACGGGCGGGGCGTGCTGAACATTCACAAACTTATCCCATGCCATGCTCGCGTTCACTTCTCGCTGGAGCCGCTCGACGATGACCTGCCCGGCTTCGTTGTCGAGGTCGCAGCCTATCCACTTCCGCTCCATCTGCTCGGCTGCCACGCACGTCGTCGCGCAACCGGCGAACGGATCAAGTACGATGTCGCCGGGGTTCGACGACGCCTCTATCATGCGCTTGTAGAGGGCTAGCGGCTTCTGGGTCGGCCAGCCAGTTTTCTCACTTGCCAATCCCGATTGACCAAGAGAAGGTATGTCTGACCACACATCAGGGATCGCCTTCTCTCTAAAAACTGTCCCGTCACTCGACTGATGGAGGTAGTACACAATCCGCACGTTGCCAGTGCGTGTCCGTCGAATCCTACCTTCTTTCTCTAACCGCGCAATACTCTCTTCGGTATAGTTCCCTTTGGGCAGATCGTAGAACCATCTCCCATCTTTAGACTGTCGGTATTTCTGTCTCAGCTCAGATTCTTGTATTGGATACAACGATCTAGTGTTCGCGTCATACTGGATGGTTTTCGTATAACGTAAAATTATGTCATGCTTTGTGGCAAAATCACCCTTGCTAGGCCCCTGAGGTCCGTCGTACTGCCACACGATTTCATTCCGAAAGTTCTTCTGCCCGAAGATAGCGTCCATCATCGCCTTCAGATAGTGGCTCGCCTTTGGGTCGCAGTGCAAGTACATGCTCCCGGTGTCCTTCAGCACCCGGTGCATCTCCAACACCCGCACAGCCATCCAGCAGATGAACGCTCCCATGCTGCTACCCTTCTCGTCCGTGCCGACCGCAGAGTTAGCGTACCGAATCATGTTGAACAGGTTCGGATGCTCACCCTCCAACTGTTCGAGCCATTCGTCCTGTACTTGGCTCCAGTGCCAGACGTCCTTGAACTCGACGTTCTGCCCAGCCTTCGTCGTCCCACGAAACGCACCTACTCCCTTGTTGAAAGGCGGGTCGGTTGCTATGAGGTCGATGCTGTCGGAATCCAACCCGCGCAGTACTGGCAGATTGTCTTCGAGGAAGAGGGTTCGGTTGTATGCCATACTGTTTGTGGTCATTGCAGAGCCCTCCCGCTTTGGCTTGGTCGCCGGGTCGCAGTCCGGCGGCCAAATCTGTTCTATCACAACGTTGCTTGCGTGGGAACCCTAAACACACTAACGCAACAGTGCCGGCGGGCGTCCATCATGACTCCCGGTATCTAGCTGCCCGCCGCGTCATCCAACGCAGCATCGACCGCCGCCGCGATGCGTCGGTATTCGCCCCGTACCGCCTTGCTGGTAAGCGCGGCGGGCTTGGAGACGTCGCGGTACTCCGAGCGCATCTCCAATCTGCCGAGGAAGGCGAGATCCAGTTCGCGCGCCAATTCTTCGCCCGCGCCGGATCCGAATATATCGCCGGAGAAGTTTTCGACGACGCCAAGCACGTCCACGCGCATGGTGCGAATCATGTTGATGGATCGGGCGGCGTCGATCTTGGCGAGCTCTTGGGGAGTGGTGACGACGACGAATCCGTCGATAGTCAGCGCCTGCATGATCGTAAGGGGGGCGTCGGACGTCCCTGGCGGAAGATCCATAATCAGGTAGTCGAGCGCTCCCCATGCGGTGGTTTGCAAGATCTGGTTGATGGCGTTGTGAATCATCGGTCCGCGCCAGATGGTCGCCTCGTTCTCGTTCTGTTGGAAGAACCCCATTGACATCACGCTGACGCCGAATTGCTGCGGGGGAATCATGCGGTTGGCTTCGCCAACGGACGGCGGTTCCGCTACGCGCATCGCGCGGATCACGTTCGGACAGTCGATGTCGACGTCGAGAAGGCCGACCGCGGCCCCCTGCTGCGCGAGGGTAACGGCAAGGTTTACTGCGACCGTCGTCTTTCCGACGCCGCCCTTGCCGCTGTATACGCCGATCTTGTGCTCGATCTCCGAAAGGCTGTCCGCGATGGCCTTCTTCTGTTCGAACTGGCGCTTCATCGCCTCGATGCGCGCGCGCGCCTGAGCGGCTTGGTTCGCGTCGGGGGGGGCGCCGCCATGGCCGTGTGCATGGGTCATACAGGAACACTCCCATCTCCAATGGTCGTAGAGACGCCAACGGCGGCCCCTCTACGCATCGAAAGCAGTATTTCGATGATGTGGCGAATTGGTCTAATCGAGGCCAAGTTGGAGCTTGCCGTCCTCGGTAATCAGGTCCGGACTCCACGGCGGATCGAACACCATCTCCACGTTGACGTCCTCGACCGTCTCGATCTCCGCAATGCGCCACTCGGCCTGTTGGGCAATGTATGGCCCCATGCCGCACCCCGGGAAGGTAAGCGTCATCTTGACGTCGACAGTCCCGTCTTCGACCGTGCAGTCGTACACCAACCCGAGGTCGACGACGTTGACCGGAATCTCCGGGTCGTACACGTCCTTCAGCGCCTCTATGATATCTTCCTTGGTAACCGCAGTCGCTTCAGCCATATCGGACAACCTCCATTCGTCAACCGACGTATCATCTCCTCAATTGTAGTCCAAAGGCGGACGCATCGTCAAATAGCAAGACGGGCCAGACGCATCCCGCCGGGAAGGAGAACGGGCATCCGCGGCTGGATCCAGCGCGCCTAC
This sequence comes from Dehalococcoidia bacterium, assembly GCA_965242665.1. GTDB lineage: Bacteria > Chloroflexota > Dehalococcoidia > Lucifugimonadales > VXLM01 > VXLM01. The sequence continues at coordinate 603,461 of OZ251484.1, forward strand.
ACTTAGAAGGAAAAACAATCCTCGTCATTCCCGCGAAGGCGGGAATCTCGCCCCCGCGTCCGACACAGACACATCCCGGGCATCGCATTTGACAAAACAGAACCTCCGTACTATCCTAGACCCATGACCACTCCAACGAAACCACAGACCAAGGAGCCACCTTGCAATCCACAATCCACAATCCACAATCTGCAATCATCAATTCCCAACTTGCCGTCTACAAAATTCAAAATCCAACAGAATCCGACAAAATCCGGCGGAAACTCGTGTGCGCGCGTACCCTAATTCACGCGCACGCGCGCGAGGCGAGGTTATGGAGAAGCGAGATTCCCGCCTACGCGGGAATGACGCAATCCCCGCACGTCCACCACTCCACGTCGACGATGGATTCCCGCCTACGCGGGAATGACGCAATCCCCGCACGTCCACCACTCCACGTCGACGATGGATTCCCGCCTACGCGGGAATGACGCAATCCCCGCACGTCCACCACTCCACGTCGACGATGGATTCCCGCCTACGCGGGAATGACGGCTCCCCAAGCCAAAAGGAAACGGAACCAAAACAATTTGTGGCTTGACATGAAAATTTTGTCATTGTATGCTAACCATATAGTTACAGCGCCATCACACCATACATCAGAAAAACACGGACTCACCGCACATCGGTGAAATATGGGTGGTAGAATTTACAAAATGCACTTGACATGAAAATTTTGTCATTGTATGCCAACCATATGGTGACACCATCGTTATACTACACATCAAAAGCAGGAGGTGCGACATGTTCGGTATCAGGAATCGGTCTATCGTCCGCGTGGTATTCGTATTGCTTGCGTCGTCACTGTTTGTCTCCATCCTCGCTGCCTGCGGCAACCAGAACGATACGCAGACCGCGGCTCCGGCGGCATCCTCCGACCCTGCCCAGGCAGCTCAGACCGCGGCTCCGGCGGCATCCTCCGACCCTGCCCAGGCAGCTCAGACTGCGGACTCGGTCGGCGAGGAGTCAGTCGAAGCCGTAGAGGCATCCGTTCCTGCCCCCGCAGCTCAGACTGCGGACTCGAACGGCGTGGGGCCGGTCGAAGACGCAGAACCCTCCGGAGTGGAGGCGCTGCTTACTGGCGACACGCTCGCGCGGTACCGCGCGCTGCCACCCGCCTACCGTCAGGCCCTCGAGCTGTACGCAGAAGTTGGGGTGTCCGCCGATCTGATCCCCGCCGTCGTAAAGGACAAGATCGACCAGTGGGGAGACCGCGCCGTCCCACTGGCCGAGCTGGTGGGAGAGGAGCGCGCTAGGCGGATTGAGCGCCGCGTGGAGGCCTACGACTTCACCACCTACCCGAGCCTGCTGGCGGGCTACTACGTGTTCTTGTTGAACACCGAGCCGGACGCTCAGCGCCGCGCGGACGCGATGGGGAAACTCGTGGACGTCATCTTGCCTCCCGCTCCGCCCGACACCGTCGGACTCGATGTAGACGAGGCAACCGACCCGAATCTGCCCCCGCCCCCAATGATGGACTGGCCGGACCTGAGGACGTTCCTTGCCCCAACAGCCCTGGCCAGGATAGACACGCTCACTCCTCGGCTGCAAGAAGCAATCAGAGCTCCGCTGTTCAACGATCCGGACGGGCAAGTCTTTCCCGACCGTATCAAGGACGTGGCAGGCTACATGCCGATGTACGAGATATTCGCTTTGAAGGCGGATGCGGATATCGAACTGCCGAAGCTCGAGAACGCACTGACCGGTGAAGACCTTGCCGCCTTCCTGGCGTTCTCCGCGGAGGTGAGGGAGCGCGGCGAGCAATTCTTCCGCGCAAGCTTGGTAATCAGCTACCTCACGGAAGCAGTCCAACCCGGCGGCGCACCAGCCGTTTCCACATGGTCCCCGGAGATACTGGACCAGATGGCGGCAGTGGGTATGGAGTACACCGACTCCATATCCAATCTGACAGCCGGCGGCTCCAGCATGTGAACCCGCTCGGCACAGCGAGCGATGAGCGGATGGGTTGGGGGGAGTGGAGGCGCTAGCGGCGCCGCTCAGGTCGTCCTTTCGATCTGGGCGGCGTCTTCGACCATCACCTTGCGGAGGTCTGTGATCTGGTCTCGGAGTAGAGCCGCCTTCTCGAATTCGAGGTTCTTGGCGGCGTCTTTCATTTGCTTTTCGAGGTCTTTCACGAGGCGGACGAGATCGTCCTTCGGTATCTCCCCTTGCGTGGAATAGGGCGTCTTCGCTTCCGCGACCGCGCGGACCCGTTCGGTAATGTCTCGAACCGTCTTTCGTATTCCTTGCGGGGTGATTCCGTGCCGGCGGTTGTAGGCCTCCTGCATGTCCCGACGGCGCGCGGTCTCGTCGATCGCCAGGCGCATCGAGTCGGTGACGACGTCCGCGTACATGATGACGCGGCCGTCAATGTGGCGGGCCGCGCGCCCAATCGTCTGGATGAGGGCGGTCTTGGAACGCAAGTAGCCCTCCTTGTCCGCATCGAGGATTGCGACCAGACTCACTTCCGGCAAGTCGAGGCCTTCCCGCAGCAAGTTGATACCCACGATCACGTCGTAGACCCCCAAGCGCAAGTCACGGAGTATCTCGCTCCGTTCCAGCGTGTTGACTTCCGAGTGGATGTAGTGCGTTCGGACGCCGGTCTCCTTGAGGTAGTCGGCAAGCTCCTCCGCCATGCGCTTGGTAAGCGTCGTTATCAGGCATCGCTCCCCGTGCTCCGTTCGAAGACGCACCTGATAGAGCAGGTCGTCGATTTGGCCGGTAGTGGGCTTGACTTCCACCAGGGGATCGGTAAGCCCCGTTGGGCGGAGCACCTGCTCGACCATATTCTGCGAGTGCTCGTATTCGTAGGGGCCGGGCGTCGCCGATACGTAGATGACTTGCGACGTGCGCTCCTCGAACTCGCCGAAGTTGAGTGGGCGGTTGTCGAGGGCGGACGGCAGGCGGAAGCCGTGTTCGACCAAGGTTTCCTTTCGGGAGCGGTCGCCGCCGTACATCGCGCGCACCTGCGGCAAGGTCATATGCGACTCGTCCACGAACAGGACGTAGTCCTCCGGGAAGTAGTCCAGCAGGGTGTACGGCGTGCTGCCCGGAGCGCGGCGGGACAGATGCCGCGAGTAGTTCTCGACTCCCGCGCAGGTCCCGGTCTCCCGCAGAATCTCGAGATCGTAGTTCGTGCGGGACTCCAGCCTCTGCGCTTCCAAGAGCTTGCCTGCGTTCCTGAGGAGGGTTAGCTGCTCCGCCAATTCCGCTTCGATGTCGGCAGTCGCCAGATCGATCTTCTCTTTCGGCGTTACAAAGTGCTTGGCGGGGTATATCTCGACTTCGTCACGCTCCGACAGAAGCTCGCCCGTCAACGGATCGACTTGGACGATGCGCTCGATTTCGTCGCCCCAAAACTCGATGCGAACGCCTACCTCGTTCTCATACGCGGGGATGATCTCGATGGTATCGCCCAGAGCGCGAAAGTCGCCGCGCGAAAGATCGTAATCGTTCCGCTCGTACTGCATTTCTATAAGCTGACCTATCAGCCGCTGTCGACTGCGCGTCTCCCCCTTGCGGACGAACGCTACGAAGTTCTGGTACTCCTCCGGGGAACCGAGTCCGAAGATGCAAGATACGGAAGCGACGATGAGCACGTCTCGCCGGGTCAACAGGGCGCGTGTGGCTGCGTGGCGGAGCTTGTCGAGATGCGCATTGATGTCTGCGTCCTTCTCGATATAGGTGTCTGTGCGGGGAACATACGCCTCTGGCTGGTAATAGTTGTAGTAGCTCACGAAGTATTCGACTGCGTTGTTGGGGAAGAACTCTTGAAACTCGGTGGTAAGTTGGGCCGCAAGCGTCTTGTTGTGTGCAAGCACCAGGGACGGACGCTGCAGCCGCTCGATGATGCAGGCCATGGTGAACGTCTTGCCGCTGCCGGTCACTCCCATGAGCGTTTGATGGCGCAGCGAGTCATCGACGCCTTCGACCAGACGGTCTATGGCTTCCGGCTGGTCGCCGGTAGGCTTGAAGTCCGATACGATCTTGAATTCGGGCATGGATCTTCCGCGGCGCGGCGCCGTCGACGATGGGAGCGAAACGTTCAGTATCCAATCCTATACGATTCGCGCGCGCGAATCAAAGAAGAAGTCGGCTCCGAGTTTCCGTTTCCTCTACCGCGGCGAGTTGCCCGCCGCACCGCAACCCATCCTGCCGCGCCTCCCTCTCATCCCCGCGCCTGCCTGCGTCATTCCGCACCCGCCCAGATCATTCCCGCACCCCTTTCGTCATTCCTGCACCTCCCACGTCATTCCCGCGAAGGGAGACCTTTGAATAACCTCTTCGAGGGTATGCGAATGGAACCCGGAGCACGCAAAATGAACGGGGGCACCATGGGCAGAGCATCCCAAAACAACCACTCCGCCTAGTTATTCAAAGGTCTCCGAAGGCGGGAATCCAGCGGCTCCCGTCCTCCGCGCTACTGCGCTCCCACCGGATACCCTAATTAGTCCACGTCCATCACGTAGATTTCCGCATCTCCGTCTCGGCCGGACATAAACGCAATCCTGCTTCCGTCCGACGACCACGAGGGAGACCAGGCCCAACCGGAGTTGGTAAGGCGGGTGACGTCTGATCCGTCCACGTCCATCACGTAGATTTCCGCATCTCCGTCTCGGCCGGACATAAACGCAATCCTGCTTCCGTCAGGCGACCATGAGGGGAAGGCATCGTACCCAATGGAGTTGTCGGTGAGTTGAGTGGGGCCCGAAGCCGATGTCGGTGTTGGCGCGGGTGTGTTGGTCGGAGCTGGGGTGTGCGTAGGCGCGGGTGTGTTGGTAGGGATGGGCGTAGGGGTGTTGGTCGGAGTTGGGGTGTGCGTAGGTGCGGGTGTGTTAGTAGGGATGGGCGTCGGTATGTTGGTCGGAGTTGGGGTGTGTGTCGGTGCGGGTGTGTTGGTAGGGATGGGAGTCGGTGTGTTGGCTGGAGTTGGGGTGTGCGTCGGCGAGCGGTCTCCGCACGCAATCAGGACAGCGAGCAGAAACGCGACCGCCGCGCCGGCCGTCAGCGAAGTTGGCCTGGTCGCTCTGCTGCGAGGAGCGGGGTCAGCAGATACATCGCGGTCGTGAGACGCTTCCGAGGATCGGCGCATGGTCGCGTGCATGTCCTTTCGGGGGTTGAGGAAGTATAGCACGTATCGGCACGGGCAGCCCGCGGATCGTGCAGTTCCGTTCCCCTTACCGCGGCGGAAGTGCCCCTATAGACGGGCTGCGTCCGAAGCGACTTGACGAAGATACCGCTGATGCGACAAATCGCCTCAAATTCAACGGTGCTTCTCTAACTCCCTTTCTTGCCGCAAATGGGTCGGCATTGCTTGAGGAAATATCGTGCTTCTCAGAAGCAATTAGGCACAGTCTCGGGATAGCAATTCGGCCTGTTCCAAGACGGTCGTGGTGGCCTTTTCCTGCTTATCCGGCGGGTAGCCGTGCCGGTTGAGGATACGTTTGACCATGCGGCGCATGTTGGCGCGCACATTCTCACGCAGCGTCCAGTCGATCGCGGTGTTCTTGTGGACGGTCTCGACGAGCTTGCGGGCGATGCTTCGCAGGGTATCGTCTCCAAGTATCTTCACTGCGCTGTCGTTGGTTTCCAAGGCATCATAGAATGCCAGCTCTTCTTCCGACAGACCTAATTTCTCGCCCCGCGCTGCTGCTTCTCTCATGTCTTTGGCGAGGTCGATCAGCTCTTCGATGACTTGAGCCGCTTCTATTGCGCGGTTCTGATAGCGGCGGAGCGACTGCTCTAGCATCTCGGAGAAAACGCGCGCCTGCACGATGTTCTTCCGCCGTCTGACTGCGAGCTCTCCCCTGATTAGCTTTTGCAGGAGTTCGACTGCGAGGTTGCGGTGCGGCATATTTCGCACCTCAGCGAGGAACTCGTCGGAGAGCACTGAGATGTTTGGCTTGTCCAATCCCGCAGCGGCGAATATGTCCATCACGCCCTCGGACGTCAAGGCCCCGGAGATGATCTGGCGCACTGCCTGGTCGAGGTCTGCCGCTGATTGCGCGTCAACGGGGGAGCGCTTCATGAGGGCAGACCTCACCGCTTGGAAGAACCCGACGTCGTCGCGGATGTGTATAGCCTCATCGTGCGGCACAGCCAGCGCGAATGCCCTCGAAAGACCCCGCACTTCATTCACGCATCGTTCATTGCCGTTCTCCTGAGCGAGGACATGCTCTTGCGCGGAGGGCAGCAGCCTCAGACGGTCTTGAGGGGAGGCAGTTGTCCATGCAGACCAGTCGAAGCCGTGGAATATGGCCTTGCATACCTCGTACTTCTCTCGCATGACCGACACTGCTGCATCCTGATCGTGCACCGTTCGCCCCTTACCGCCGCTTTCGGTGTAGGAGTCGAGCGCGCGCTTTAGCTCTGACGCAAGACCGAGGTAGTCCACCACGAGGCCGCCGGGCTTGTCTTTGAACACGCGGTTGACCCTGGCTATGGCCTGCATCAGTCCATGTCCGCGCATCGGCTTGTCCACGTACATGGTGTGGAGGCTCGGCGCATCGAAGCCCGTGAGCCACATATCTCGCACGATCGCGACGCGCATTGAGTCGGTGTCGTCTCTGAACCGCTTTGCCAGCGCTTCGCGGCCCTGCTTGTTGCGGATGTGCTGCTGCCACTCAGGCGGATCGGACGCAGATCCCGTCATGACGACCTTCATTGCTCCCTCGCCGTCATCGTCGTTGTGCCATTTGGGGCGAAGCCGCTTCAGCTCGTTGTAGAGGTCGATGCAGATGCGCCGGCTCATGCAGACGATCATCGCCTTGCCTTCCACGGCGTTCCGCCGGGACTCGAAGTGTGCGGCAATGTCCTGGGCGACGAGCTTCACGCGCTTTTCCGCGCCCACGAGCGCTTCTATCTGAGCCCATCTCGTCTTGAGCCGCTCCTTGCGCGCCAATTCTTCGCCCTCGGTCGCCTCTTCGAACTGCGCGTCGATGGTCGGCTTCTCGTCTTCGTCAATCTGCAGTTTGGCGAGGCGGCTTTCGTAGTAGATGCGAACGGTCGCCGCGTCTTCCACTGATCGTTGGATGTCGTAGATGCTAATGTAGTCACCGAAGACGGCGCGGGTATTGGCATCCTCCAACTCTATGGGCGTGCCGGTGAATCCGATGAACGACGCGTTCGGCAACGCGTCTCGCATGTGGCGCGCGTATCCGTCGATGAAGTCGTATTGGCTGCGGTGCGCCTCGTCTGCGATGACGACTATGTTGCGCCGTTTGGACAAAGCGGGGTGCGTGTCGCCTCTCTGCTCGGGGAAGAACTTTTGGATGGTGGTGAAGACTACGCCTCCGGATTCCACGGAGAGCTTGCGGCGCAGGTCTGCGCGGCTCTCCGCCTGCGAAGGGGGTTGGCGCAACAAGTCTTGACAGCGGGAGAAAGTGCCGAAGAGCTGGTCGTCCAAGTCGTTGCGGTCGGTGAGGACGACGATGGTTGGGTTGTTCATTGCCGGCTCGCGGACGACCGACCCGGCGTAGAACGCCATAGTCAAGCTCTTGCCAGATCCCTGCGTGTGCCAGACCACGCCTACCCGCCGGTCGCCGGACTCCCCGCCCGGCTTGCGGCCGGACTCGTACCGTCCACCTCCCTCTGCGACGCCGTCGCCCGGTCGCTGCAACTCGGCCGCGCGCAGCGTCTCGCCCACCGCCACCTGTACCGCATGGAACTGATGGTATCCGGCCACCTTCTTTGCAAGCGCTCCCCCGCCGTCGTCCTCGAACACGATGAAGTCTCGGACGAGGCGCAGGAACCGACCCCGATCGCAGACTCCCTTCAGCATCACCTCGAGTTCGAGCTCGCTCTTGTCCGCCAGGCCTTCCCCCGATATGGTGCGCCAGGGCTTGAACCACTCCCACGTCGCAGTGAGGGTTCCCATGCGCGCCTCCACCCCGTCCGATACTATGCAAACCTCGTTCATGGAGAATAGCGTCTCCAACTCCGCCTTGTAGGTTTGAAGCTGCTGCCACGCCATCCTGGTCGTGGCGGCCTCGGCGGACTGATTCTTGAGTTCGATGACTCCCAGCGGCAAGCCGTTGACGAACAGCACGATGTCCAGCCTGCGCGTGCTCCTGTTCTCTTGGACGCTGTATTGGTTGACGGCGAGCCAGTCGTTGGCGTCGGGATTGCCAAAGTCGACTGCCCAAACCTGATTGCCGCGGATATCGCCGTCCTCGTCGCGGTACTCCACGGTTACGCCGTCGACGAGCATCCGATGGAAGGCGCGGTTCCGGGTTTCGATCGTCGATCCCTCCGGACGCGTCAACTCGCGGTACGCGCCCTCCAGCGCATCGGAGGGAATGTCCGGATTGAGCTGGGCCAGCGCGCTCCGCAACCGCCCTTCCAAGACTACCGCGAGGTAGTCGGTGCGCTCGGCCCCGGACGTCTCCGGCGCGATGTCCTGCCCACGCGCCGTCTTCCAACCGAGACCCTCCAGCCACTCAAGCGCGGCCTGTTCGACGTCTGCTTCCGTTAGGGTGGTCATGTCTGTGATGCCTCAGTGAGATATATTGATATGATACACGTTTGCTCCGCGCGGGGAGTAATTCGGCAGTTCGCAAGAGTCCGACGCGCCCCTTGGGTTCATGCAAGACGCACGGGCTCCTATCCGGGCCGGGCGCTGACGAGCACCCGGCGGTTGACGATGCAGGAGCAGGGGGCCTCTCGAGATTAGCCCTCCCACAGGATGGACACGTTGCGGGGATTCCGCAGCTCGTATCTGCGGTTGTGCGGATGAACGTCGCCTTCCAAGCTAATCGACATTTGCTCTTGGAAGGCCTGAATGACCGTGTCGTAAACCGATTTGGCGAACTCGACTTGGATGCGATCCGATTTCTTGGCTTGCGCAGGCTGGATTTCCGCCTTCCCGTCGAACTCTCGGGGTTCTCTTTCCAGCTTGACGACCCGCGCGACTATCTGCTTGTCATAGGACGGTTTGGGCAGACGAAAAGACTTTGCGGCCTCCACTAGGGTCTCGGCAGAGCTTGCAGGAAACCTGAAATGGGGGGCAGGACGGCGCGATGGACGAGTCCCTGCCCAAACCACGCTTATCTCGATTCCGCCCCCGTTCTTCACCATATCAGCCACGGAATCGCACAGATTGGCGCTCACGCCGTCGGATACCGCATCCTCGAAGGGCTCTAGCGTGTCTCTAGCATCCGCTTCTGCTATGGCCGTGTTGGTGCGATCCAGAGCCTGAGCCAGTGTGGACGTTGCCCGGCGAGAGAACGGATCGCGAACGTCGTCCCCCAGATCTTCTTGCATCTCAATCGCCGCAGGTACTGGGGAGTGCAAGGTGAGAGCATAGCCTTCGTGATACCCCGGCAGCGACTGCACGCTGTCGAGATATTCCGCCACGTCCGAACTTGCCTTGCCCCAATAGGCCGCCTGCGGCTTATCTACGGCGCGCGCTGCGGATAGGAGCATGGTGTATGCGTCGTTGTACATCCCCGCGCTCTTGCGCAGCGAAATGGAATCCCTCTCCTCCTCGGCTGCCGAGCGTATCCGTATCACGTCCGCCCCTGTGCTCGACAGGTCGCGGAACACGTCGAGCTGCGAGCGTTCCTCGACATCTGCGAGAATTGCGACGGACTCGGCCATACTCTCGGCGTAATCCGCGATAGTGTTCCGCGACGGGACGAGCATCTCCCAACTTCGACCGCCGTGCTCTTTGGTATAGATTGCGGCGGGGCGTTTTCCAAAAGCGCCCTCGTCCCTCCATCCGTGCGACTTCAGATAGGAGCGCAGGCTGACGATCGACAACGACGACAACGCCGCGCGGTCACGAATTTGGACTAGCATAGCGGACTCCCATTCCCTGCCTTGGTCATCAAATCACGCAGATGGCTCCGGTCGAAAATGTTGGATGTAGGTATGGAAACCGTGGTGGTGGCCTCGTTTGGCTTTTCAGGCTGGCCTTCCAAGGAGAGACAATACCCGCAGTGGCGCAAGCAAAGTTCGTCGGGAGTTTGCGTAAGCCGCCACTCTGGTTCCCGAGGCATCAGTACGACGATGAGAATCCGCGGAATCATAATGTCATCCCGCAGGTCCTCGTAGTTCTTCTTCTTCAGGGGAAAGTGTATGTTTTCACCTCTCAAGAAATCCTGAGAGGTTGCCTTGGCCTGAAAATCTATCTGGGGCTGCCGCCCCTCGCTAGACCTCAACATACCGTCCACGCTGTTATAATCAAGCCGCGGGTTGATGACCTGACAACCGCTCACTGCCGCAACCGCACTGATGTACGCAAGGGAGAACTCCTCCATCTGGATATTCGGCGTCATTGTTCGCGCGCCTCCTTTTCCCCCACAGAACCCCCAACCCGCACCTCCCCGGACACCAGCCTCGGCAACAGTGTATCACGCAGCGCCCCGAGCGTCCGCGATTCATGGCAGTTCGCGAAAATCCGGTCCGTCATAGCGCCCGCCATTCGGTCGAACGCCGCCATGAGACTGGTTGGCGGAACCAACAACGGCAACCCACGAACACCAGTCTGGTTGATACCTGGCTGTGCGGAATTCGAGTTTAGCGTTACGATTTCCTGAGTCATCCAAGGCTGGTCGAGCCAAAAGAAGAGATACCGCTGCGCCGCCGGCTCCTGCATCCGCAGAATGAATACATGCTCGTTTACGGCGCACTCGGAATGGGGAAAGCCCCGGTCGAAGTACGTCTTGCGACCGATATGCGCGCCGTCCTTGTACAGGAGTACATCACCGTTCCGGACGTCTGCACCCCTAGCCTTGAGCTTGGCGAAGAAGTCTACCGGCACGTATTTCTCGCTAGTAAAGTTGTATCGCCCCAACCCGATGATATTCTCCGCACCTATGCTGGGAACGCCGGACTTGACCGCGCCGCCGCGGGGCCGCTGACCAGAGACTATCGCAGATAGGCACTCCCCCAGCCCCCGAACCTCCCACCCCTCCGGAATCTCCCCCAGATCCGACTCCACCATCCGCGCAGGGAACAGATCGTACAGGCCCGCGGGCAGGCCGGGCAGCGATTCTCCGCGCCGCCAGCGTCCGTCTATCTTTGCGCGCACGGGGTCGTAGTGGACGAACCACGACGTGAAGATGGCGCGGGCCATATCCTCGAGGGTTTCGTTCATGCGGCGGTTGAGGTCGATCTTGTCGTCGAGGGTTCCGAGGATGTGCGCGATGCGGCGCTGCTGGGCCAGGGGCGGAATAGGAACTACGAGGTCATCTAGGCAATCTGCTGGCACTCGTTGACGGCCAGATGTGCCAGTCATATGCCCAATAGCATAGTTTCGGACTTCTTCCCACCAAGTCAGATAATACGCAAAGTCGGTATCTGTGACATCAGGGCGTCCTCGTATGACAATGAACTCTGTCGACCCATGTGCTTTCTCTGACGTATTCGGTGATTGATAGCGGGCAATCTTGCCGTTCTCCAAACAAGGCGTGATGCGAGCCATGAGTGTATCTCCGCTCTGAAACCGTGAGCCTCCCCCCGAATATTTTCTTCGTTTAGACACATCTATATCTCTCGATTTCGGATCGACGGAGGCCATATCTACATACGGATATTCTGCGCCCCGTTCCAAATGAACCCGGGGGTTGACAAGAACCGCCTTGCTGAACGGTAACCGTTTCCATTCACCCCGCTCGTCCGCCCCGTCTAGTCCCAGGGGCAGCGAGACCTTCTCCGACTCGACGACTTGCTTGAAGTGGCCGTCGACTGCGGCGAGGTCTATGACGTCGACCGTGTACGGCAGGTCGGACTCCCGGAAGGCGTCTTCCAACTCGCTCATCACGCGGGGATCGATCTTGCCGTTTGCCTGCACTGCCAGGTCGAGGTCTGATGAGTCTTTGGTCGTCCACGTTGCGCGGCTGCCGAACACCCACGCCTGCGCGCCGTCGGGAAGATGCGCGCGGAGGACGTCTTGCACCATCGTCAGATGGTCGGGTCGGATGTCGATCGGGCTAGTCAAGGGATGCGTTCCTCTCATGCAGCCGGTTCAACAGATACCGCGCCTCCTGGAGAAAGTCCGGCACGCGTTCGAATACCTCCTGCGCCTTCGGCTCGTTGTACGCATGGCTGGTCGTGCCGCGGCTGCGTCGATACTCGTTCCAAGCGGGAAGCTCCGAGCGCACGAGGCCGCGTCCAAACGCCTCTCGGATGATGCCGCTGAAGTCCATGTCGTCGATTGCGGCGGGATTGGGCGACGCGAGCTCCAGATGCCGCTTGAGCATCTTGAAGCTCAATTCATAGGTGAACTCGAATGCTTGGATGACTGCCGCCCGCAGGTGCATTCTCAGACGCGGGTCGTTCGCGGCGAGGTCGGAGTCGTAATACTCTATCGCGTCCTCCAACTGCGCGGCGGCGTTCTCTAGCGGCGAGAGGTCGAGCTTCATTCTTCCGGCTCTGCATATCGGGTTGCTTTCATTCTACCATCCCCGCCCGCCGAGTCGAACAGCGGACGCACGTCCACCCAAGGCTGCGAGCCGTGCAGGTACTGATGGGGCCGGAGAGTATCAGTCGGCTGGGTTCGCGTCGAGGAAGCCAAGCTCCTGCAGGGTTGCCGAGATGTTGGTATCGAGGCGTGCGGAGTCGGTGTGTTGGGCGCTCCATTGTGCGTTGAGGCGGGTCAACTTCTGTGCGAATGGTTCGCCGTCGTCCCGCTGCGGTTCTGCGCCGACGTATCGGCCTGGAGTGAGGATGTAGCCATGTTTTCGCACGTCGTCGATGCTTGCGCTCTTGCAGAACCCCGGCTCGTCGGCGTAGTTGTTCCCGCTGCGCCAAGCGCGGTAGGCGCCGGCGATGCGTGAGATGTCGTCGTCGGTCAGTTCGCGATGGGTGCGGTCTACCATGCGTCCGAGTTTGCGCGCATCGATCAACAGAATCTCGCCGCGCCGGTCTCTGGCGTTCTTGTCGGGGCCATTGCGTCGGTTTCGCGCGAGGAACCAGAGGCAGGCGGGTATCTGCGTGGAGTAGAAGAGTTGGCTAGGCAGGGCGACCATGCAATCCACGATGTCCGCTTCGATGAGTTTCGCGCGTATTTCGCTTTCGCCTCCCTGGTTGGAGGACATGGATCCGTTTGCGAGGACGAATCCGGCCGTGCCGGTTGGGGCGAGGTGGTGGACGATGTGCTGCACCCATGCAAAGTTGGCGTTGCCTGCCGGGGGAACGCCGTACCGCCAGCGCTTGTCCTCTTGCAGGCGTTCGCCTCCCCAGTTGCTCACGTTGAACGGGGGATTGGCGAGGATGAAGTCGGCCTTGAGGTCGGGATAACGGTCGTTGTGGAAGCTGTCGCCGTGCGCAAGCTGCCCGTCGATACCCCGTATGGCAAGATTCATCACGGCCAAGCGCCAGGTAGTGTGGTTGGATTCTTGACCATAGATCGCGATGTCGCGCTTGGGCGAGCCGACTCCCGATCGAGTAGCCGGCCGTGCGTTTCCGTTGCCACTCGCGTGCGCGCGAATGAACTCCACCGACTGGACGAACATGCCGGAGGAGCCGCAGCACGGGTCGTAGACTCGTCCGCGGTATGGCTGAAGCATCTCGACGAGCAGTCTGACCACGCAGCGCGGGGTGTAGAACTCGCCGCCCTTCTTGCCTTCCGCACTGGCGAACTGCGATAGGAAGTATTCGTAGACGCGCCCCAGCACATCCTTGGAGCGCGCTTCCTCATTTCCAACCTCGATATTGCTAATGAGGTCGACGAGTTGTCCAAGGCGGTGCTTGTCCAACGTGGGTCGGGCGTAGTCTCTGGGCAGTACCCCCTTCAGCGCTGGATTGTCTCGCTCGATGGCGGCCATGGCCTCGTCTACGACGCGGCCAATGGAGGGCTGGCGCGCGTTGGACTCGAGCAGAGCCCAGCGGGCATCGGAAGGCACCCAGAAGACGTTTTCTGCTCGGTACTCGTCTGGATCCTCCGGGTCTGCGCCTTCGCTTATTTCGTCTTGGATAGCTACGCGCCTCTCCTCGAAAGCGTCGGAGATGTACTTGAGAAAGATGAGCCCGAGGACGACGTGCTTGTACTGGGCCGCGTCCATGCTGCCGCGCATGGCGTCCGCCATCTGCCACAGCTTGGCCTCATAGCCCATCGTCGCCCCGTTGTCATCGGGTATACGTTCGTCTTGATGCGGAGTCGTCATCGCATTCCTTCCTTTAGTGCAGGGCGGCAACTGGCCCGTCGTCTCTGGTACTTGCCGGACGGCCGCAGGCCCCGCCACCGCGCTCGATATGCCCGGTCGAGGTCTCGACTCTTACCTCCGAGCGGCCGCATGCGCCGCGCCGAGCGCCCCCAAAGGTACTATCCCAGCTCCCTAGTAGTCAATACGAACGCGGTAGCATTCTCCCCGTCCACGTCTTATCCCGCACCCGTCCACGTCATTCCCGCACCCGCCCACGTCTTATCCCGCACCCGTCCACGTCATTACCGCACCTGTCCCCGTCATATCCCGCACCCCGTCTACGTCATTCCCGCACCCCGTCTACGTCATATCCCACACCCCGTCTACGTCATATCCCACACCCCGTCTACGTCATATCCCGCACCCGTCTACGTCATTCCCGCACCCGTCCACGTCATTCCCGCGCAGGCGGGAATCTCCGGATTCAAGGCCGATACTCCCGCCCCCGTGCAGGTCATTCCCGCGCAGGCGGGAATCTCCCCTCCGCGCGCAGCCGCTCGAACATCGCCGCATTGTAATACTCCGTCGGACGCACCCCGTCACGCAACACCATATCCCGAATCACCCCCTCCAAATGATCATGCTCCTCCGCCCACTCCAGCACCTCCGCAGCCCACTGCCTCGGCACGCACACCACCCCGTCGTCGTTGCCCACGATCAAATCCCCCGGACGAACCGCAATCCCTCCGCACTGAATGACCACGTTCTCCTCATAGGAAAACATGAACGGCGCCTTCCCCGCGGCCACCGTCCCTCCCGCCGCAAATATCTTGAACCCCATCCTCCGAACCCCCGTAATATCCCGAATCGCGCCGTCCGTAACCACCCCCTCCGCACCATTCATCCGCAGCTGAAGCAACTTCATCTCTCCCCCGCTCGACGAATACCGCGAACCCCCAACATCGCACACCAGCGCATCACCAACCCCGCACCTCCCCATCGCCCTCGCCTCCGGCGCATCCCCGCCCGAAGGCGTCTCCTCCACCAAATCCGGACGAGGAGGAACGAACCGCAGCGTCCTCGCGCGCGCAACCAACGTCTCCCCCGCCGTCTGTGCAAACACCCCCTGCATGAACGACTGCTGATACCCATGGAGCTCATCCAAACCGCTCCACACCGTAGCAACGCTCACCCCCCGATACCGCTCCAACAAATCATCCGCCAGATCATTCGACTCCACGAACTCTCACCTCCCAATTCCAAATCGTCATCGCCCCGAACACGACCCGCAGCCCAACAAACCCCCGACCCCCACCCGCCTACGTCATTCCCGCACCCACCCACGTCATTCCCGCGAAGGCGGGAATCTCCCCCTCACGCCATATCCCACACCCACCCACGTCATTCCCGCATCCACCCACGTCATTCCCGCGCAGGCGGGAATCTCCCCCTCACGTCATATCCCGCACCCACTCACGTCATTCCCGCGTAGGGAGACCTTTGAATAACCCCTTCAAGGGTATGCGAATGGAACCCGGAGCACGCAAAATGAACGGGGGCACCAAGTGCAGAGTATCCCAAAACAACCACTCCGCCTAGTTATTCAAAGGTCTCCCTACGCGGGAATCCATCACTCGTCTTGACAACCCCCACACGCCCGTCATTCCCGCGAAGGCGGGAATCTATCACTCGCCTTGACAACCCCCACACGCCCGTCATTCCCGCGAAGGCGGGAATCTATCACTCGCCTTGACAACCCCCACACGCCCGGATAGAGTCGACTCCCCTAATCCCATGCCTACCCTCGACTTCAAAGGCAAGCAACACATCTACGCGCACCACATCACGGTGCCCTACCGCCCCCTCGTGCCCAATGCAACACTACCCTCTAAAGAGGATCGACGATGACATCTGTTCGTTCTATACTGACGCGATACCGCTACTATATTGTCGCTGTCCTCTTGACGTTGATGGTGTTCTCTGTGATGTGGGTTCTGGTTGACATGAGGTGGGATGATAGATACATGCCGGCAGTGTCGAGTTGGCTGTTTTTTCTCTCCCTGTTGGGGTGGATGTGGGTGATCAAGCTAGTTGGAGCAACCGAACCTGTAGCACGAAGCACGAAACGCTACGCAATTCTAGTGATCTTTCCGCTTTTCACAATTGCGTCGATAGGGCTCCTTACGCTGGTCCTCTTACCATGGTCCCTAGCGGGTGTGTGGGCTGGTGTGATTGGATCGGTGTACTTGCTTGCAACTGCAGCTTTGATTGGAGTGGTTCTCTCACGGGTTTTACCGGACCGCAAATTGCGGACGAAATCGCGGTACATCGTAATTGCCCTGATTTCTTTAGGGCTCTCAACTCTGTGGTGTGCGTTGGTTGTTGGGATGTTTTTCCTTCCTCATGTTCTTGGTTTCCCTGGAGGTCTTATTTTCGTTATTGTCTCTCTATCGATAGTGTTTGGGTCAGCGGGGCCTCTCGTATCTGGTACAGTGTTAATTAGCACTATGAGGCGTTCGTACCGGAATCGCGTAATCATGATGCTTGGAGTATGGATTGCCATCACGCTTGGAGGATGGGCCGTCATGACCATGCTTCACGACCCTAGTAGATCACCATACGCGCACGGTGGTGACATATTCTGGTGTGAAAATACACAGGTAAGGCGGGTCAGCGCGATCAATTACCACACATGGTTCAGCGGTACTAAGTACCACTCCTGGTGGGGTATTCCAATTTTTTCCTTGCCGACATGCGGGAACCAATGAGACGGACTAGTCTCTTCGTGGCGGGATCCGCAGTTGTGCTTGCGCTTGTGTTGGTTGGGTGTGCGGCGGACGTGCGCCAACTCCTGCGCCGCCGCCCCGAACGAACCGCGTCTCGACAACCCCCGCACGCCCGGCATATCCCGCACCCACCCACGTCATTCCCGCGCAGGCGGGAACCCTACCCCAGAGCCTCCCGCAACTCATTCGCCTTCCGCCGCGCCCGCAACTGCGCCCCCTCCGCCTCCGCCTCATCCCGCATCCATCCGTCCTTCTTGTTCTGCCTGCACAGGCCGGCCAGTGTGAACTTGTTGAACTTCTTCTCGCCGCACGGACCGCACAGCAAGATCCGATTCGTAATATGATTCTCCCCGCCCTCGTCTCGCGGCAAGATATGATCGAGATCCATGAACTCCCGCTCAAGCGACCGACCGCATCCGGCACACGTGACGAGACCGGTCGCCGTACCCTGCGCTTCCGCAAGATAGTCGGACATCTCATGCCGAAACAGCCGCTGCCACTTCTCCGGATGCCGCCACATCCAAAGCCTCAGATCCAGCGAAGCCGCCTCCCCGCCGTCCGTCCGCTCCGGCAGCGTCTCCGTCACCTTCAGCTGCTCCACCGCAACCATGCGCTTCTCCGCTTCCAAGCGTTGTACGATGAGGTCTTTCGTTTGCTCCCACTTGTCGATGGCGGCCCACTGGCGATTCAAGCGTTCTGCTGCAACGCACGTCGTCCCGCACCCAGCGAACGGGTCGAGCACAAGGTCGCCCTCGTTGGACGACGCCTTGATGAGATGTTCATACAACGCGAGCGGCTTCTGCGTCGGATAGCCTGTCCGTTCGCTGTCCATTGAGTTTAGGTTGGGCATGACTATGACATCATCCGGGGTCTTGCCTTTTGGAGGTGCTTTACCCGCCTTCTTGTGTCTCCAGGCCGTCATTCCGCTCTCATACGGCATCAGTACATCTTCTCGGTTGAAGATTTCTCCTCCATCTTTCACATAGAGCAAGACGATGTCGTGTGCTTTTGCGTGTTGTTTCTTTCCCCTTGACGCATTCTTGTAGTACCAGACGATCTCGTTCCGAAAGTTCTCCCGCCCGAACACCGCGTCCATCAGCGCCTTGAGATAGTGGCTCGCAGTCGGGTCGCAGTGAAGATAGATGCTCCCCGTCGGCTTCAGCAGCCGGTGCATCTCTATCAATCGCACGCCCATGAAGCACAGGAACGCCCCCATATCGTCCCCCAAATTCGCCCGCGTAGACTTGATGACCGTCCACACCTCCCTCCAGTCGTTCTTGATAGCATCCGTCTGACGCGAATGCGCCTCCTCGTCCCACTTCCAGCGGTCTTGGAACGACGCCCCGGCCGCCAACGAATCCGGCGTCGCATGAAAATCACGCCCCTTGTTGAACGGCGGATCCGTCGCTATCAGATCGACCGTCTCCGAATTCATGGCACGCATGAAGTCGATATTGTCTCCCAAAAACAGCGTTCGATTCTCGAAATTGCGTTCTGCCATCCTACCCAACCATTTCTCGATTCCCTATCGTGTTCCCAGTCCCCCATTGCCCGTCCCGCCCCTGCCCCCGTCATATCCCTCTGTCATTCCCGCACCCACGTCATTCCTCTGTCTACGTCATTCCCGCGAAGGCGGGAATCTCCCCCTCACGTCATATCCCGCCCCCACCCCCGTCATTCCCGCGTAGGCGGGAACCTCCCCCTCACGCCATATCCCCTGGCCCCCCTCAATCCCCCTTCGCCCCCGCAACATCCTCGCGCAGGAACACCCACAGAGCCCCCGCACCGAGCGCCGCCGTGTACCCCAAGATCACCAAGAACGCCCGCAGATGATCCGGCTGCTCGACCGCCGCCCCTAGCGCCTCCTGCGCCTGCAGCGCATCCCCCGTCCGCATCCACTCCGCCGCGTTCTGCCCAAGCAACGCAACACCCATGGCGTTCTCCAGCCAGTCCGCGATATTCCCCAGGAGAGGAACCAAGACCAGCTCGATGATATAGTACCCCAGCGAGAGCGAGATGCCCTGCGCCGTCGACCGAGTCACCACCGCCAAGAACGCCGCCAGCGCAATGTACGGAACCAGCGCGTACACCATCTTGGCCGCTTGTACGCCCGCGTCCCGCCATCCCTCCGCCTCCGTAGAAAGCAGCGACCCCTCCTCGGCAGGCGGTATGATACCCGCCGCGATGCTGGAGATCCCCGTAAGAACGCTCATGACCGCCAGCCCCCCAATGCACGCCAGCATGAGCATCACCAACTTGCCCGTAAGGAACTGCCACCGCCCCACTCCCCTCGTCAGCGCCGCCCGCAGCGTCCCCAAGCCGTATTCTAAGCCCACCACCGACGCAGCCAAGACCATTACAGGAATGACGATGAACGGAAGCATGCCCTCGTTCAGATTGATGCTGGACGGAAGCGTGAATATCGCCCGGCTCTCCTCCGGCGAAACGTAGTCCACGCAAGTCGCGCTCCACTCCTCCACCTCCACGCTAACCCTCTCGAGCTCGTCCCCAGAGAGCGGCGCAAGCTTCTCCTCCACACGCCCGCCTACCAAATCCCCGCACGTCACCTCGATCCGCCCAGCGCTGCCGTTGTACTCATACGCATCCAGCAGAGAGCCAAACGCGTCCTCGCTCACGTGATATCCAATATAGAACCCCCACAAGAGAGCCTGCGTAATGAGAACCACGACGCCCAGCAGGATCCAAGGCAGCCACCGCCGCCGCACCTTGTACCACTCCCCCAGCGTCAACCGCGCGACATGTGCGATCATTCCCCGCCTCCTTCCAGCACGCCGGTAACTTCGAGGAAATACTCCTCGAGAGACGTCTCCACCGGTGCCATCTCCGCAATATACACCTCCGACCGCGCCAATGCCGCCGAAAGCTCGATAGACCGCGCAACCGGCGCGGACACCAGCAGCCCGCCGTCCTCCACACTCACCCCCTCCACCCACTCCAACCCAGACAAGACATCCCGCGCCTTTGCGTCGTCTCCAGTCTTCAGCCTCACCTGTTCACGTCGGCTGGAATTCACCAAATCGTCGACCTTCCCCTGCGCGATCAACTTCCCCTTGGAAATGATAGTCACGCTGTCGCACACCTGCTCCACCTCATGCAGCAAGTGACTCGACAACAGCACCGTCCGATCCTCGGTACCGATGCTCCGAATCAGATCCCGCACCTCGATCATCCCTTCCGGATCCAACCCATTCGTCGGCTCATCGAGAAATACGATATCCGGGTCTCCAAGCAGCGCATAGGCAATCCCCAACCGCTGCTTCATCCCCAGGGAGTACGTCCGAAAGCGGTGGTCCCCTCGACCCCCAAGCCCAACCCGATCCAACAAACCGTCTATCTCGGCCGCATCCCCCCGACCAGAAATCAACTGAAAATACCCAAGATTCTCTCGCCCAGACAAATACGGATAGAACGACGGACTCTCGATGACCGCCCCAACCCGCCGCAGCGACTGCTCATGCCCATCGGCCGAGCCGAACAACTTGAAGCTCCCCTCCGTAGGACGCAGCAACCCAAGCAGCATCCCCATCGTCGTCGTCTTCCCAGACCCATTCGGTCCCAACAGCCCGTACACCCGCCCCCGCCGAACCTCCATCGAAAGACCGTCCACAGCGACGACATCCCCGTACCGCTTCGTCAACCCCTCCGTCTGAATGACGAAGTCATCCATGGAACCCTCCTCTCATGACCACGAGTCATCGGTGCCTACTTGTACCACACCCCGCAATGACAATCAACCGCCGTAGACTTCGCGTCAGCCCCCCCCCGAAACCCACAACCACATCATTCCCGCACCCACGTCATTCCCGTCCCAGTCTACGTCATTCCCGCGTAGGCGGGAATCTCCCCTCACGTCATTCCCCCCTACCCAAACACATCCGCCACCCGCATCTGCCACCCAGGAACGACATCCTCCACCGACAAGACATCCCCTTCCGTCAACACCGCCGCATCTCCAGCCGAGCGGTGCACCTTCACCGCACGCCTGCCCGGATCCACCACAACCACCGCCTGCGCCCCACCGCCCAGCCAATCCGCAACCTTCTCCTCCACCTCGCTATAGCGGTCACGCGGCGATACTACCTCCACCGCAATGTCCGGAGCACCCGGAAAGAACCCCCACGCATCCCCGGCCGCTTCCACCCTCTCCCTCCGAATGAACGCCGCGTCAGGAGCCCGAACGTGATCCGGATCGGATCCCAACACGAACCCCGTCTCCGCCCCATAGACCTCCCCCAGCCCATTCGACTTCACGTGCATCCAAAGCCTAGCCCCGACCGCCATCGCAAGCTTTCCGTGTACATGCCCAGCAGGCCCCATCTTTCGCAGCTCC
The DNA here is from genome assembly GCA_965242665.1 of Dehalococcoidia bacterium. Taxonomy (GTDB): domain Bacteria; phylum Chloroflexota; class Dehalococcoidia; order Lucifugimonadales; family VXLM01; genus VXLM01. The sequence continues at coordinate 624,724 of OZ251484.1, forward strand.
CCTCTGACTAGCTCATACCGAAACCCATCATCCGGCATATCCAGCAGATCCTCCGCCGTCATCCGTCTAGCCGTCGTAGTCATGCCTGCTCCTCCTGATTCCTCGCCACATCGCTGCCGCCCCTGCCCACGTCATATCCCACCCCAAGTCTACGTCATTCCCGCACCCACCCACGTCATTCTCGCGTAGGCGGGAATCCACCCACTCACGCCATTCCCGCACCCACCCACGTCATATCCCGCACCCACCCACGTCATTCCCGCACCCACCCACGTCATTCCCGCGCAGGCGGGAATCTCCCCCTCACGTCACTCTACCACCTCCGTCTCGCACTCCCCCGTCTGCAACGAAATATGCGAAAACTCCCCGGACCCCTTCGCTCCGTGGCGATGCACCTCCCCGGCCGGAATGAACGCCGTATCCCCCTCGCGAATCTCCTCCTCCCCATCCCGCGTCCCCACCATCCCCACGCCCCGCGTCACATACAACACCTGATCGCACGTATGCGTATGGAACTTCGTCCGTGCACCCGACGCAAAGTTCACGACATTCATCCGATAGCTCCCCGTATCCTCCTCTCCAATCAACGGATTCATCAACACCTGCCCGCCCTCGAAGATCGGAAAATGAGAATTGTCCAAGACCTCGCGGCCGACCGCCTTGATAACCTTCATACCTGTCCTCCTTTCTTCTTGTGCCACAAGCATACACTCACCCGCCCCCCAATCCAACCATCACCCATGGCGGCCCACAGTCCACTTCAGAACATGGACTACCTTCCAACCCCATTCGACTTGTCCCTCTGCGAGTCCGCATCCGCCTCTTGCGCTCCCGGCTCCCCGCTTCCATCCCCATCCTCCACAACCTCCGTATCCTCCACATCCTTCCACTCATCCCGTACATCCCCGTTCTTGTACTTGCGGTGACAGCCTACTCCGATGCAATCGCCGAGGAAGTCGTAGAACCCGAAACGCCTTGCGATGTCACGCACGAGTTCCCCGTCTCCCCACTCTACTATGTCATACTTCGCGGTGTTCCACTGGGGATAGATGGGCCGCGTCTCGCCCGTCTCTTCGTCGACGAAGACCGCGTCGTTCGGGATCGTCGCGTCTGCGTCGATGCGCTCGAGCCCATCCTCCATGACAGGCTCGAACTTCGTAATCAGCCGCGGAGCATACTCATCCTTGGCGTGCTCCAAGATGATGGTTGCGTCAGGCTTCGCTCGTCCGCTTCTGTAAACCCTCCGATCATTCTCGATCCTGATCCTGACGTGCCGATCCCGATATTTTGCCGGTATAGCCATGTGAACCCCCGTTATGATTGCCGGTCCTGCCCCCGTATAGACGGGCCGCCGCCACGTCACTCCCGCGTAGGCGGGAATCCAACGCCCCTGCCCCCCGAGAAACCGAATCCAGTGTGCCATACCCATGCAGTGAAAGTAAACGGAACCCGCGCGCGATCCCCCGCCTCGACGCATCCCGTCGAAAGCCCCCCGCGCCAAGAGAACCCCCGTCCCCCGCTTTACCTTTCCCCCACTTTCGAGTATAACTCACTTCATACACTCCAAACCCCCGGGAGCACTGCGAATGAAAGCCGCTCGACTGGTCGGGCCAAAGCACTTCGAAATCACCGACGCACCCATCTCCCGCACCCGCGACGGCAACTGCCTCATACAACTAGAGCGATGGTCCGTCTGCGGCAGCGACATCCGATACGAATACGGCACAACCTTCCCAGAAGAACACTACCCCACAGACACCGGCGTCCCCTGCCACGAACTCGCCGGCGTCATCGTCGAAAGCCGCTCCAAACTCTGGCGCGAAGGACAGCGCGTCATCGTCATCCCCACCTCACACGCAGGACTCGTCGAATACTACCAGTCCCCCCCAGACCGCATGATCCCCATCCCAGACGACGGCGACCCAGGCGACTGGCTCATGTGCCAACCCTCAGGCACCGTCCTCTTCGCCCTCCAACAAGCAGGAACCCTCCTCGGCTCCACCGTCCTAATCATCGGACAAGGCCCCATCGGGCTATCATTCACCGCCATGACCGCCAGAGCAGGCGCACGCACCGTCATCGCAGCCGACCTCTTCGACTACCGCCTCCAACACGCGCGCAGACTCGGCGCCACCCACACCGTCAACCCATCCAAGCAACCCCTCGACCAAGCAATCGAAGACATCACCAACGGAACCGGCCCAGACATCACCGTCGAAGCCGCAGGATACCCCGATACCCTCTCGGCCGCATGTAAACTCGTCCGACCACACGGAACCATCCTCATGTTCGGCGGACAGCAAGAAACCGGAGACCCCAACCCAACCGTCCCAATCGACGCCCGCAGCCTCCTCTACCGCAACGCCAAACTCATATCTACCGCCGCAGGCGCCAGCGGAAGCGTCACCAACCACATCCACCAAATGGTCGCACTCAAACAACGCGGATGGTGGGACCCCGCTGAACTCATCACCCACCGCCTCCCATTCGACGACCTCGCAGACGCATTCCGCATGTACGACACCCGCGCGGACGGAATCCTCAAAGCAGTCATGAGCATGGAACCCAAACCCGCCAGCGCCCCAGGAGGCAGAAATTGAACCTACATCACCTCTTCCAAGACCTGCCCCCAGGCGCACTCTCCACCATCGCCGGCGCAGGAATGCGCGAAGGCATCCCCGCCAAAGAAGCAGACGCAGGCTGGCCTCTCGGCATCCTGCGATGGAACAAAACCGGCGAACTCATCATCAACGACTACCACATGCACGTCGTCTGGCGCATCGACCACGACGGAATCCTCCACCGATTCGCAGGTACAGGCGTCCCCGGCTACTCCGGCGACGGCGGCCCCGCCCTCCAAGCACGCTTCCACTCCCCCCACGACATCGCACAAGACAAGCACGGCAACATCGTCATCAACGACATCGAAAACTACGTCTACCGACGCATCGACGCCGAAACCGGCATCGTCGATACCATCATCGGCTCCGGAAGAGTCGGACGCGGCGGCGACGGCGGCCCTGCTACCGAAGCGGAAATGGACACCCACTGCGGCATCGCCATCGCAGACGACGGCGACATCTACATCTCCAGCGAATGGACCAACAACATCAGACGCATCGACTCCAAAACCGGCGTCATCGACCTCTTCGCAGGACACCAAGCCCGCCACTACCCTTCCGAATCAAACCGCAGCAAACCCTTCTCCGGCCCAGGACTCAGCCTCGGAGGATACAGCGGCGACGGCGGCCCAAAGGAAACCGCCGCCTTCTACCACCCAGAACACCTCGCCCTCGACTCCCATGGCGACCTCTACGTCTGCGACAACTCCAACGACCGCATCCGAAAGATCGACATGAAAACCGGCATCGTCACCACCGTCCTCGGCAACGGACAGCGCGCATCCAACGGCGACGGCGGCCCTGCTACCGAAGCATCCACCCTCATGCCAGACGCCATCTGCCTCGACGCCCACGACAACCTCTACGTCGGCGAAAAATACGGCTTCCGCATCCGACGCGTCGACGCCCAAACCAACACAGTCACAACCATCGCAGGCACAGGCGTCCCAGGCATGGGCGCAGAAGACGTCCCCGCTACCGAAACCGAAGTCAACTCCGTCGAAGTAGGACTCTGGGCCGACCCCGACGGCACCGTCTTCTACAACGACTGCGGCGGCAGAACACGACGCATCGACCCACAAACCGGCATCGTCACCACCATCCTCGGCGGCACCACCGTCCACGACGACGAACCCGCCCCCAACGCCTTCCTGACCGGCCCAAACGGCATCGCCGTCGGCCCAAATCGACACATCTACATCGCCGACACCTGGAGCCAGCGCATCCGCAAGATCGACCCACATACCAGCATCATCACCACCATCGCAGGCAACGGCGCACGAGCCTACGGCGGCGACGGCGGCCCTGCAACCCAAGCATACCTGGGCAACCCAAACGACGTCTCCGTCGACTCCCACGGCAACCTCTACATCGCAGACACCAGACACGGACACGTCCGACGCGTCGACCAAGACGGAATCATCCACAACGCCGCCGGCGCAGCCTTCCAATGGGACAAAGGCGACGGCGGCCCTGCACTCAATGCAAACCTCGTCCAAGTTACCGCCGTCGCCCACGACCCACACGACAACCTCTACATCGGCGACAGCGGCGCAGCCCGCATCCGCAAGATAGACGCCGCATCAGGCATCATCACCACCGTCGCAGGCACAGGCCTCCCAGGCAACTCCGGCGACGGCGGCCCCGCAACCCAAGCACGAATCCGCGGCGTCGCAGCCATCACCTTCGACACCCTCGGAAACATGTACTTCGCCGACCACGAAAACCACGTAATCCGAATGGTCGACCAACACGGGAACATCCACACCATCGCAGGCACCGGCAACCCCGGATCCTCCCCCGACGGCTCCCCCGCCGCCAACGCAAACCTCGACACACCCCGCGGCGTCGCAGTCTCCAATGACGGCACACTCTACCTCTCCGACTCCGGCAACCACCTCGTCCGTCGAATCACCCCAAACGGCGCCCTCGAAACCATCGCCGGCACCGACAACCCACAATCCCCCTCCAGCCTCAACACCCCCTACGGACTCGCCTTCTACTCCGACGACGTCCTACTCATCTCCGAACACTTCGGACACCGCGTCCGCGCCCTCAAAATCCCCTAACCACCCCCGTCACTCCCCACCCCGTCTACGTCATATCCCGCACACACTCACGTCATTCCCACGCCCGTCTACGTCACTCCTGCACCCACTCACATCATATCCCGCACCCTCCCACGTCATTCCCGCGAAGGCGGGAATCCAACACCCCGCATCACTCCCGCGCGTCCGGGGCGAACTCGACCTCCCAAATGCGGCCGGCGCCGTCAAACTGTCCGGTGGTGATTCGCGCGATGGCGTACTGCGGAAGGTCGACGCTCACCAGGCATTTGCCGTCGAATAGGATTCCGCGGGTGTCGAAGCCAAAATCGAGATTGTCGAATCCATGCTGCCTGCGGGCGGCGGGAAGGTCGTCAATGGCATCGGGGACGACGTGCAGGAAGAAGCGATCAGTGATGTCCTCTTCACCGCACGGCTCCTTGACGTAGTGCAACTTGCCGTCGTCGATATACACGTCGAATTCAGAGCGCGCGGCAGGTTCGCGGGACACGATCGACCGATATCTGAGAGTCAGATTGGGACTTACCACAACATGAGTTGCGCGCCAAGCATCGCCATCGACTCGACCAGTATCGATCTTGACAACGTCGTACTGTGGAAGGTCGACGCTGGCCAGGCATTTGCCGTCGAATAGGAGGCCGCGCTCGATGAAGGCGAAGTCGAGGTTGTCGAATCCATGCTGTCTGCGGGCGTGGGGAAGGTCGTCTTCGTCGAATGGATAGATATGCAGGAACAAGCGCCCGGCGGCGTCCGCGCGCTCGCACGGCTCCTTGAGGTAGTACACCTTGCCATCAATGAGGTACACGTCGAAGGCCTTGCGCGCCACCGGCTCTCCGGATGCGACGGATTGGTACTTGGTCGCATACCATGCCTCCAAGCCGTCTCTGTCGTAGAGGAAGAATTGGCGGTTTTGCGGTGTAAGCAGGGCGTCTGTATCGATGCGCTCTCGCATGACGACGGCTCCGCCTTCTACGGCGGGAAGATAGGCGTAGCGGATGAGTCTGGCGCTCAGGTAGTAGTCCACCGCGTGGACTGCGCCCGCCCAGCCGGAGAAGTTTTCGTGGGTGCCTCCGATGTAGAGAATGGTGACGAGGTCGCCGGCAGTCAACTCGCGGATGGCGAGCATATCATGCTCCGCATCCCTGGCTACCTGGGCGGTCTCCGCGCTGTGGTCGGCGCGGCTCATCTGGAAGCTGGAGGCTGCGAAGAGCAGGAGCGCAATGAGCGATGCGGCCGCAATGACGCCGTCTCGATTGGTCAACTTGCGCGCCAAGAGCAGCGCGACCGTGAAGAAGACTAGGGGAAGGCCGATATAGTAGATTCTCTCGAAATCGTGGGTTGCGGTAGTGTGGCGCATTGGCAGGGCCCAGAAGAAGCCGAACGACGCCAGGGTGGCGAACAGGATTCTCGGACGGACGAGGATCGAGGCTATCAGGCCCGCCGCGGACAGGACGACACCGAGGACGACGCTCCAGCCTTTCGATAGCCACATTGGGCTTTCGTCCACTTCGCCGCCGCCAAGCAATGCGTAGGGAACGAACATTCGAAGGATGCTTCGGAACTGTTCTTCTAGGAAGGTAGGCCAGGCGAGGTCGGCAGCGAGATTGGCGAGTGAGCTCGGGTCCACTCCGGTGCGTATCACCATGGATCGGAATGACGGCAAGTCCGTCAGCGGCCTCTCGCCGTTCAAGGCAGCGTACTCCATGGTGAAATTGAAGGCGAGGATGGATAGGCCAAAGACTAGCGCGACTATACCTAGCAGCAGATAGCGGCTGCGAAACAGTGCGGACGCCGCGCGTTTTAACTTGACATAATGACGGGGGGGGGGGGTAGGAGCTGTGGCGGCAGAACGCGCCCGCAGGAGGTCGCTCACAAGCCCAAAGATGACGAACGGCAGCAGCAGAGCCAAGACATGCCATCCCAGCAGCAGCGCGATGCACGCCTTGACGATCAGCTGGCGGAAGCGGCCTTCTTGCACGAAGATGATCATGCCGTGGAAGGTCAACATCACTCCGAAGAGATCGAGCATCCCTTCGTTGGCCGTCATGTCGTTGTAGTAGAGCAGAGAGTACGAAGAGAACGCCAGCAGCACGGCCGTTAGAGCGATCCAGCGGTTGGACACGAGACGGCAGAGTGAGAGATATGCGAGGACTGCGACGGCGGTGAAGAACATTAGCATGAGGATTCTTGCGGCATGGAGTGGGGCGGAGGGGCTCCATCCGAAGGGGAGGGTGGCCACTTTCATGGCTGCGTAGCCGCCGACCGGGAAGCGGTTGTAGGGTTGGCCGTAGCGGGTGACGCCGTCGTCGTCTATGAGCCGGCGCATGAACCGCTGGAAGCCGCGCTCTGGGGAGAGGTTCACAGCTATCGACAGGTGATGCGAGGACATCCAGTTGTGGTAGCCGACCGGCCGATAGAAGTATCCTCGGTCGCCCCCGAAGATGAAGACCGTGGAGAGGGCAATTAGCAGCAGGGCGAGGGGAAGCCAGGCGGACCGCAGCGCGCGGGGGATTCTGTCAAGCGACGTCATGCTTGGGATCCTGGTCACGCGAGATAGTATGTCAACTATAACTGAACATTACCGGCTCGGCAACCGGCTGGCAGTTGTTTGCGCTCGATCATGCTCTTCACTTCATTCGCGGCATCGATCGCCTGCACGGCCGCGAATTCGGCGATTTCGGCTATGCGGCGCTCTGCTGCCTGTCTCGCCTGTTTCGACTGCTTGGCCGCGGATTTGCCGATTTCGACTACCTTTACGTTTCTCACTGCATATTGGGCGAGAATACCGGCTGCGAGGCCGGCGATGAGGGCTGCGCCCGCCGGGCCGCCAGCGACTCCGACGAGCGAGACCGCCCCCAGCGTGACCCCTGCGCCGACGGCGCCCTTGAATTGGCCGTCCACGAACTCCGCGTATTCGCCCGTCTGTCGAGCTTTATGGAATGCCCTGCCCAGGGCTACGACCGTTAGTATCAGGAGCAGGGGATTTGCGGTGAACACGGCGGACAGCCCCATACCGGCGACGAGCTTGGAAAAGGTTTCGGTGTCCGCTCGATTCCAACTGAAGATGAGCGCGACGACGCCGACCGCTGCGCCAAGCAGCTTTGCGGCATCGAAAGTATTGATGTTGTAGAACCAACTCTTTGGTATGTGGAAGTTCGACTCGAGCGTTTCGGCTACTCGCCTATAGGTTTCTGGATCCCAATTCGCAATCGGGAGCCCCCGCGGCGTACTCACGTCTCTGAGAAGTCCCTGGAGGGTTCCTACGGCTTCCTGGATGATGTTGTCGTCGGGCGAGGCCGCATGGCCGGCCCTGATGGCACCCCAAATAGTGTGACCGCCGTCGAATAGGCGATGATAGTTACCGCCGCCGATGTGGGTTGCTAGGTAGTTGGCGTCCATCGCCTTGTCATATATGGTCGGGGCCCCCTTGACCATATTCTGCACCGCGTCGCTTACGGTGCCTGATAAGTCACCGGCCAATGCCACCCACGTGGTCGAAGTGGTCGACAGCAGCACATTGGCGCCGCCGCCCACCGCATCCAACATCCTCTTCGAGTGAGCCTGAACTTGTCCGGCGGCCGCAACGCCAGCAGCCGCAGCCCTTTGTGCAGCACCATGGACTTGACCCGTAGCCGCAACCCCCGCATCCACCACCTTCTCCGAAGCATCTTGGACATGACCAACCATCTGTTGAACGTGCCATCCCCCTGCATCCGCGGCCATTTGTGCAGCACCCTGGACTTGTCCCGCGGCCGCAACCCTTGCATCTGTGGCTCTTTGTGCAACACCCTGGACTTGTCCGGCAGCTGCAACCCCTGCGTCCGTGGCCCTTTGTGCAGCACCCTGGACTTGTCCCGCAGCCGCAACCCCTGCGTCCGTGGCCCTTTGTGCAACACCCTGGACTTGTCCGGCAGCTGCAACCCCTACATCCGTGGCCCTTTGTGCAGCACCCTGGACTTGTCCCGCAGCCGCAACCCCTGCACCTCCCGCCTTCCCTCCAACATCCTGAACTCGGGTGACCATGTGTTCAAGGTGCCATCTCCCTACAACCGACGCCTTCTGGGCAACATTGTGGACGGAAGATGCAACATCCCCGGCTTTCTTGGAGGTATCTCGCGCACGGCCTGCTATCGAGCCGATCTTCTTCCCAAGCCCTTCCGAGGTAGGCTGTGCCTCATCCTCGATATTCTCGCATTCTTTCATTTTGCACCTCATACATCAGTTGTTGAATTCGGCTTCAAGCCGGCTGTGAGAGAGAACGATGCTCCAGGATATAGACGTAGACCGCCGTCGTTCGATTACGCGCGCCATCGGGTGCAGGCGCAGTGTGTGACGCCGTCGTCGAGGGTGATGTAGTAGACCGTGAGGACGGCGCCGTCTTCGAGCTGGGTGGAGATAGGGTATCCCAGGTCGGGCCTGGCGTTTTCTGGCGGGTATCGTCCCCGCATGACGGTGGATCCTACCCGCTTGCGAAACTCGCTGCCGGACAGTCGGAGCGCCTCGAGGTTCGGAAACTCGGAGATTGCCATGGACTCGGTGGGCGTGCCGCCGTCATCTCTGAGGATGACGGTGTTGTCGGTGTCCCACGTCTCGCCGCCGTCGTTGCTAACCACGGCGCGGATGCCCATGGGCATCCGACGGTAGCCGTAGGAGCATAGGATGCGTCCGTCGCGCAGCTTCAAGAGGTGCGGGGGAGAGTGCGGCGCCCAGATGTCGGTCGATAGAGGTTCCGACCACGCTCGTCCTCCGTCGTCCGACCACATTTGGGTAAGATAGCCGCTTGCATTGCGGGAGAGGGCGAGGATCCGGCCCGGTTGGACTTCCACGAAGGCCGATTCGTTCACGTTCATACTCTTGGATTGATTGCCCAGCGGAAGGAGACGCCATCCGGTCTTGCCGTCGGGCCCGGAGCGCCAAACCATGTTTCGTCCGTTGCCGTCGGTATCCTCGCCGTAGACGGGGACGAGGACGGTTCCGTCTACGAGCAAGGTTCCGCGGGAGAACGCCATGGACTGCCGGAAGCCGGGGATGCGCCATTCCCTTCGAGTCCAGGATCGTCCGCGGTCTTCGGAGTATTGGACGAAGATCTTTCGCTCTCGGACGGCGATCTTGCCGTCCAGCCACGGATGCGCCTGCACGAGCATTCCTGCATCCTCCGCCTCGGATCTGCGCCCGTCGTCCCACACGGCCCAACCCGTCGAACCTGCGCACAAGTATGTCCCGTCCGCCAGGACGGCGTTGAACCGGTCGGAGTACTCGCGGGTCGTGGGTGCCGGCCAGTTATGGGGGATAGTCGGGTCGTCGGACGGCGTCCACGTGCGCCCGCCGTCGTCAGACGAGAGCACAGCCCATTCGCCGATCACGAAATGATCGCGCCGGTAGGAGATCGAGAAGCTGGCTGCGACTCGACCGTCTGGAAGGCGGTCGAGTTGGGGGAATGCTGCATACACGCCGCCGCGCTTGTAGATGACATAATGTTCCATATACAGCCCCCTAGAGCCGAATTTCAGTCGGGGGGCATCGCACCCCACCCCAATCACATATCGACAGGTCAATCGAGCCGGATGGTCGTCGTCGGCCGGCGGCCTAGAACGTATCACCTGGGTGTGGGGGAGGTCAAGACGTGAAGGGTTGCGGGATGATTGCCGCATGTCGCCTATCGGTGTGGGGAATCAGTGACCCTAAGCGCGATTGACGCGATTGACGCTTGGGGCATATAATTGGGGGCGGTAGCCAAGTCAGAGGCAATGAGGAGAGATTCCCACGATGGCAGAGTTGCGGAGAAACAAGGCAAAGCACACCCTAGAAAGCGGGGGAGTCGCTACCGTGGCCATGGGCTACATGAGCGCAGACCTGATCGAGTTCTTGGGGCCGATGGGCTTCGATGGCATGTGGATCGAAGCGGAGCACGGCCCGTTCGACTTCCAGGACATCCCAAACCTCACGCGGGCGTGCGACCTTTGGGGAATGACATCCGTCGTGCGGCTCCATCTAAACATGCAGGGGCTGATCTACCGCACGCTCGATCTCGGGGCTCAGGGCATTTGCGTTCCGCACGTCAATACCGCAGAGGAAGCACGGAATGTGGTGGAGGGGGGCAAGTTCCATCCAATTGGACAGCGAGGCATGGCGACGAGTCGACAAGGGATCGATGTGGATGATTTCTACAAGAAGGCCAACGACGAGACGCTGCTGATCGTCCTCATCGAGGACATCGCCGCAATCGAGAACATCGATGAGATAGTCGAGGTCGACGGGATCGACGTGTTCTTCATAGCCAACGGCGACCTTTCGCAAAGCATGGGACACATCGGAGAGTACCGACACCCAGACGTTCTGGCTGCAGCCGACCGGGGATATGAAGCTATCCTGGGCGCCGGAAGGCACGCGGGGGCGTTGGTCACCGACGACACCGTGGACTACTATTTGGAACGCGGCGTCCGCTTCCTCAGTACGGCGTGGACGCAGTGGGTTGGCCCCGGGGCGAAGTCGTTCCTAGCGAAGTGCGAGAGGGCATCCTGAAGGGCGCCGCATTGGGGAGCGGAGAGATGGATATTCGCGGCGCAGCAATGATGGGGCGAATGCGGGTGAGGCGCGCGGCGCGCGGCAACGTCCGCGGGGGGCAATCATGGCTCCGCTGAACGTCATCGTGTGCGTCAAGCAGGTCGTCGACCCTGAGATGCCCGCGTCCGCGTTCAAGATCGACCCAGATACCAAGCGAGTCGTGGAATCGCAGGCGACTCCTCCAGTCCTCAACGGGTTTGACGAGAACGCCGTCGAGGCTGCGCTGCGTCTCAAGGATGCAGTTGGGGCACGCGTCACGGCGTTGTCGATGGGGGCGGCTTTCGCTATGGACGTCGTCAAGAAGCCGTTGTCGATGGGGGCGGACGACCTCGTGCTCCTTCACGACGACGCATTCGACGACCTCGATTCCTTCGCGACGGCGATGGTCTTGTCAGAGGGAATCAAGAAGATAGGATCGTATGACTTGATCCTTGCAGGGCGGCAGGCGTCCGATTGGGACAACGCGCATGTACCGTTTGGCATCGCAGAGTCCCTCGATCTGCCGTGTCTACCGGTGGCGCAGAAAGTGGATGTAGATGGGGAGCAGGTAACCATTCAGCAGACGCTTCCGGACGGCTACCGCGAATTGGAGGCAGATCTGCCGGCCTTGGTGACCGTGACGAACGAGCTGGGGGAGCCGCGGTATGCGACACTGCGGGGGATCATGGCCGCCGGACGCAAGACGCCGACGGTGTGGACGGCTGCAGACCTGGGCCTAGCGCAGTCGAGCCTCGCGCCCCGAGTCGTCGTCACCGACTTGTACGTACCGGAGACGGATCGGTCGGTAGAGATGATCGAAGGCGATGACGACGCCGACGCCGGCCGCAAGCTGGCGCTGAAGCTGAGAGAGGACAATCTGATTTGATGCCAGAGACAGGCGCGTCGGGCGCAGGATGTCCACACGGAGCCGAGCGGAGAATATGACAGAAGTCTTGGTATTGGGAGAGCGAACCGACGACGACACGCTCGATCCAGTGACTGGCGAGCTCACGGCGGCCGGGCTGCAGATCGCGGACGATGTCGGCGTCTTGTTGTTGGGCGCAGTTTCTGAGGGAGCAGCGCAGGAGGCCATCGCGCAGGGGGCGAATGCGGTCTACACCGTGGACGACCCGTCACTCGATGATCCAGCACTCGACGCGAAGGTTGCCGCGCTGACGCAGGTATGCAGACAGGTCGATCCAAAGGTCGTCTTGATTGGCAAGACGATGGACGGTCGGGAGATCGGCCCGCGCACGGCGTTTCGGCTGGGCGCGGGGTTGGCGCAGGACTGCATCCGCGTAGGGGTGGACAGACAGACCGGGCGGGTGGCGGCCACGAGGCCGGTATATGGAGGGAACGCGATGGCCACGGTCACGTTCCCTGGAGACGGGCCGCAGGTAGTGATCATGCGAGGCAGGGCCTATGAACCGCTGGCCCCCGACGACTCGCGGACGGGAGACACCGTCGATCTCTCGGTCGATTTGAAGGGGGTAGAACCCCGCGTGAGAGTACTAGGAACGGTCGAGCAGGCCAGCGAAGGCGTTCGCCTCGAAGATGCGGATGTGGTAGTATCGGGCGGTCGGGGGCTGGGCGGGCCCGAGCCATTCGAGCTCGTCGAGGATCTGGCGCGCTTGCTCGGAGGCGCGATGGGAGCGTCCCGCGCGGCGTGCGATGCCGGATGGATCGACCACTCGCACCAAGTCGGGTTGACCGGCAGAACCATCACTCCCACGGTGTACATCGCAGTTGGAATATCGGGGGCAAGCCAACACATGGCCGGGTGCTCAGGCGCCAAGCACATCGTCGCCATCAACAAAGACCGCGAGTCGAACATCTTCAAGGACGCATCCTACGGCGTGGCGGGAGATTGGCGCGCCGTACTCCCTTCATTCATAGAAGCCGTCCGCGATCTGGTCATATCTTGAACAACGCGCCCAAAGCATGTATACATTGAGAATACGGCGTTGCACCCAAGCACGTTCGTCCCATAGAATCGACATACTGCCTTCAGGGAGGGTAACCGTTGATGGATCGTGAAGATTTCGCTGTCGACCTTCAAGAGCTTTTCGACGAGATCGACCACGCGGAGGTTGTGTCAATATCATTCCCATCGTTCGACAAGTCCGCCGTATTCGACATGAGAAGCAATGAGTCCGAAGGGCCAATGCTCCGCCTCATGCCCATCGCATCGTCTCCCCGCGAGCGCATCCGGAGCATGCGCAGACTCCGCCCAAGCTTCCCTCGAACGAACTGTTTGTCCGTCATCCCTTGGTACGGATACGTCGACACGCTCGTGCAGACGGGCATTTGGGACAAGCTGGTGGATCGGCTCGCGCGGTCCGGACGACGCGACGCGACAGACGCCTGCGACGCGATGCTCAAGAAACTCAGGCACTTCGAGAAGGTCGGAATGAGCGCCGCGATCTCAGGCGGCAACTACCATACCATCTGGACATCACGGAACTAGAAGGTACTTCCCGGTTCCGTTCGATTCCGCGCGGCACAGGTATCTCTGTGTGCGAATACGCCGCGTCTGATACACTCCCATGCAACCGGGCGGGGCAACAGTGTGGTACAATAGCGAAAACGCCCCTGCGGAGCCCGCCTGTTCGCCGCATCGGCGCGACATCATGGCGATAATTGCGTTATACCAGTCGGTAGAGCGGTAAGCGGAGTGTCATAGAAATGGCAAAAAAACAAGATCTGACTCTGCCGCGATCCTCGAAGAATACAGGCCGCTTGGTAGTGATACTCCTTCTATGTCTGGGTCTTGTGCCATTTCTGGCTTTCTGTTATGCGGCCATAGGCGGTATCGGTATCGGCCTTGGCGAGCGAGGATTATTGGAAGGCGGACATGAGATCAAATTTAGTATGGATCCGACGCCCAAGTGGACGCCTGACGGCACCAGCATCGTGTTCGGTCACGGTGATGGGAGGATATACGTGGTCTCTGCGGATGGCTCACGCTTGCATTCTATTTCAGAAGGATCAGGGAGATACGATATCGACATTTCCCCTTCGATATCTCCTGATGGGTCTACGATAGCCTATGCTACCCTCAGACACGAGACTGGTATTTTTTGGGGCAGAAGTCGCCATTTCGAGATCGTTACGGCGGCCCTGAACGGGTCGGACAAGCGGCGGCTAATAGAGAACGAGACTCATGATACGTCTCCTGTGTGGTCTCTGGACGGTAGTCGAATAGCCTTTCTATCCGGCAATAATTCCTGGGATACAAAGGACAATCTCTTCGTCATGTCTTCTAACGGATTGGAGGTAAATCGGATCGTAAATTTAGGTTCTGGTGCTATCGTTGAATCGCCGCTATCATGGTCGCCCGACGCACAGCGTCTGTCCTTTATAGTAGGAGAATCAGGTCATTCTCAGGGACCCTCGTATGTGGCATATACCGTGGGGATTGACGGAACTGATTTGAAGAGAATTGATGAGACACTCAGCCTTGTATTGAGGTTTTTCGATCAAGACTGGGGAACAGGCGGATCATATACAGCGGTAAACAGGCCGATGTGGTCGCCTGACGGTGGACGCATGGCCTTCACAAAAGTCATGGAAAATGAAGAGATGAAAATCTATGTCGCTGACACTGATTCTTCTAGGTCTGTGGAACTACTCGTTGGTGGGCGCAACATATCGTGGTCTCCAGACGGTTTGGAGATAGCCACCGAGTCTTTCATCGTCAAGGTATACGGCTCTTCTTTTATAGATCCCCGGAGCCCCGGCGGCTTTGCGTCGTGGTCTCCTGATGGATCTAGAATCGCAATCAACTCTCAACCTGCAATGAAGGGTAGGTTGCTCTATGATTTCGATACCGAGTCTACTATCGAGTCCACGCCTTCTAACGGGCCCGGCGTTGTTCTCTATGCCATGAACAGGGATGGAACAGATCGAGGGATTCTGGTCGAACAGAATGAAGATGGCAGCTTGTCTGCAGGAAATGGAAGGCCGTTGGACGATGGGCACCCTCCGACCACTATCTACTTTGATCAAGTGGGGCCGTCGCCTGCGCCGTTCGACATCGAACAGTGCTCCAATGGCGTCGTGGTTCCGAACCCTGACGAGAATCCCATACTCGTAAGAGACTGCGAGACGCTTCTACAGATTCGCGACTCTGTTGCGGCTAATCCTCCCCTGAATTGGAGCACAGACATCCTCATCTCAGAGTGGGAAGGAATTCACCAGATCAATGCTAACGGTATCCGAGAGATAAACCTTTCCAGGCGATACTTGATAGGAGTCATTTCTCCAGAATTTGGTAGCCTCTCTGCTCTCATGATTCTAGGTCTGGGTGTCAATCAATTGAGCGGGGAGATACCTGTAGAGTTAGGCAACATCTCGAATTTGAAAAGACTAGATCTGAGTAGCAACGATCTGGAGGGAGAGATCCCGCTTGAGTTAGGCAACCTCTTGAATTTACAG
Organism: Dehalococcoidia bacterium; assembly: GCA_965242665.1. Taxonomy (GTDB): domain Bacteria; phylum Chloroflexota; class Dehalococcoidia; order Lucifugimonadales; family VXLM01; genus VXLM01. Next base: position 640,391 of record OZ251484.1, read on the forward strand.
GAGCTAGGCCTGTCCGATAACAGGCTGACGAGCGTACCGGAAGATCTCTCCATGCGTAATCTTCGGTCGATTTGGCTCGAGGGGAATCCGATAGAGGGGTGCATTCCCGAGGAGATTCTTAACAAGATGGTCCGTGGGGACTCTTCTGACAATCTCTTTGAGCCTTGCGAGAATTGACGGTATAAGATTCTCGCGCAAGACAATCGTGCTTCCGGTCATTGCGGCGCCTGTTGCGCTTGCGGCGGTGCGTTCCAAGGATTCGACTACACCAGAGTCAAGACGGGGGTGGGAGCGGAAATAACGTAGACAGGGGGAATTTGGCTGAGATGATGGATAGCGTGAGGGTGAAGGCGGTGCGGTTTTGGAAGATCGACCGCGCACGGGTTCGGGAGCGGCTTCCGCTGGCGGTGCTGGTGGTTGGGCTTGTGTCGATGTTCGTCTTTGGGGGTGATCGGGGTCACTACTACCGGGATGGGGGGCATGACGAGATTTCGTCGGAGAGCATGGCGGTGGCGGCGAATCTGTCGCCTGAGCACAACTTCTCGATGTTCCGTCAGAGGTTGGGGAGTTTGGATTCGCCGAGTGAGCCGTACAACCGCTTTCCCATTGGGTTATACGCGCTGCTGAAGGTGGGGATGTTGCCTTTTGGGGACGATTTGTCGGCGCAGATTTGGGTTGGGCGGCTGCTGATGCTGCTGTTCGTCAGCGCGGGGGCGGTGTCGGCGTATCTGGCGTTGGTGCGTCTTACGGGGAGTGGGTGGATTGCGTCTGCGGCGGTGATGGGTGCGTTCTCGTCGTACTATGTCTTGTACTACAACGATATGATTTCGACGCAGGCAACCGGCGTCTTTGGGATCTTGCTGGTGTTTCATGGGATGGTGGTGTTCGAGCAGGAGGGTCGGTTTCGGCAGTTGGTCATCAAGACGTGCGCGGCTGTGCTGCTGGGGTGGCATGTGATGGCGTTGGTCTTGCCGTTCGCGGTCATTGGGCTGGCTGTGGCGCTCTGGCGCGCGTTCGTATTCACCCCCCCCCCCCCCCCGTACCGGAACCCGCACCACACTGCACCGCAGGGGGTTCGGCGGTAGGCTAGGGTCGGCTGCGGTCGGCGGGATTTCCAGCCGGTATGTTCGGTACGGGGCGATCGTTGGAGTCTTCTGTGCGCTGGTGATGGGGTTCAACATCGTCAACGAGTATCTGTCGTTGGGGCGCGAGGTTCCGCTCACTCGTCTGCCAACGGTCATGTCTTATACTGCGCGTCTGGGAGTCGATGACAAGATCCTTACCGAGCAGGCGAGTGCGCTGGAGTGGGGGCCGTTCTTGCGGGGGCAGGTTTCGCGTGTCGGAGGGATGTCGACGCCATATTTCGTGGATCAGCGGCTGCGGGGGGCCGTGGCCCGGGGGATACCCGGGCTGTTGCTGGTGCTGGGGGTGTGCGCGGCGGGGGTGTTCTTCATGCGGCACAGGTTGGTGATAGCGGCGCTACTGCTGTCGGGTTGGTGCTGGGTGATTCCCATGCGGACGTTCGCGGGCACGCATGTGTTCGAGGCGTTGGTATTCATCGGGACGCCTCTGGTCTTGCTTGCATCGGGATTTCTGTTGGTGCGCTGGTTGGTTCGGCGGGAGTGGGTCGTTAGGGTGTTGGCTGTTGGTGTGCTGGGGGTGTTCGTCCTTTCGAGTTTCGAGATGGGCCGCGTTGGGCATGGGGCGGAGTCGGCGAGATTCGAGGAGGCGGTGATGCGGGATTTCGAGGTCATTCGGCGTCTAACGCCTGGGGAGGATGTCCTACTTCTGCTCCGGGGCAGAGATCCCCGGTCGCAGGATGATTTTGCGGGGGCGCATCATGCGGCGAGTCATTATTTGGCGCAGCGCAGCAGGTATCTGCGTATGAGTCGGCATACGCTGACGGGGGATGGGGGATACGTGGTCATGCGTAATCGGATCGACACGCCGGCGCTGCTGACGCCGGAGAATCGGGGGGTGTTCTTGTACGATTTGGACGGCTTGATGGACGTTTATCGAGCGGATTATCGGTCGATTCGGTCGGGGGAGCTTGTGTCGCAGGGCGATTTCGATGTGTACCGACGGGGAGGATCGCTGTATTTCGTGAAGGAGCCGTGCGAGTATCAGGCCGGGGATCTTTCCTTCTTCCTGCATATCGTGCCGGCCGACGAGAACGATCTTCTCGATCATCGCCGGCAGTACGGGTTCAACACACTATCCTTCGGCTTGGACAGTTACAGCGGGCGGGTCGCCAAGTTCGATGATGTGTGCATGACGCTCGTCTATCTGCCCGAGTACGAGGCGGCGCGTCTTATGACGGGGCATATTGGCGGGGGGAGCGGGGTTCTCACGCATGATTCGTCTGGTTTCATCGACTTGTACCGTGCGGCGCATCGTAGGATAACGGAGGGTGAGCCGGTGGTTCGTTCGCGGTTCGATGTGTATGCTGGGAAGGGAACGTTGACGTACGTTCGGGAGTCGTGCGGGCCTGAGGATGTGGGGCGGAAGTTCTTCCTGCATGTGTTCCCTGCGGATGCGGGGGCGCTTTCTGGTCAGGGGGCAGAGGTTGGATATGAGAATCGTGACTTCGATTTTTGGTGGCAGGGCGGGTTGATGTTCGACGGGATGTGCATGGTGACGGTTGCGTTGCCGGGGTATGAGGTTGCAGGGGTGTATACCGGGCAGTTTAGCGAGAGCGAGGGGACTGTGTGGAGTGGGGAGTTCGGGCTTGGGGAGTGAGGAGATTCCCGCCTTCGCGGGAATGACGTGGACGGGTGCGGGAATGACGGGGGTGGATGCGGGAATGACGGGGTGGACGTGGGAGTGACGGGGGGAGAACGTGGGAATGACGGGAATGACGTGGGTGGGTGTGGGAGTGACGGGAATGACGTGGGTGGCTTGACGGGGTGGCTGGTTGCGTCTTCTGGGCGGGGAGTTTGGGTGCTTTCAATTGGCGTAGGGCGGGATTATAATGACGCATGAGTCCTGCGGGGATAGCAGGGCGTTGGATGGAGGGAGCCGCATTGCAGACGTTTTCGGAGTCGTTGAGGTCGGGCGGGTTCGTGGTGACGACGGAGTTGAATCCACCGAAAGGGACGGACTTGCGTCCGTTGCTTCGGCGCGCGGAGTCGTTGAGTGGAGCGGCGCATGCGTTCAACGTGACGGATTCCGCTGGGGCGAACATGGCGATGGCGCCCATAGCGGCGGCGCATCTGATGCTCGACCGCGGCATCGAGCCGATCTTGCAGGTGACTGGGCGCGACCGCAATCGGATCGCGTTGGAGGGAGAGGTCTTGGCGGCGGCGGCGCTGGGCGTTCGGAACGTATTGTGCATGAGCGGCGATCCGCCGGGGCGCGGAGATCATCCGGATGCAAAGGGGGTCTTCGACTTGAAGGCGGAAACGCTGTTGGAGGCGGTCAGTGCGATGAACGCGGGGGCTGATATGTACGGGAACGACTTGAAGGGGGCCCCGAATATGTTCGCCGGAGCGGTGGCCAACCCGGGTGCGGACGATTTGGACGTCGAGTTGACTCGCATGGAGGAGAAGGTCCGCGCTGGGGCGGCGTTCTTCCAGACTCAGGCGGTGTACGACGCTGCGTCTTTCGAGGGGTTCATGGAAGGCGCGCGGGGGTTTGGGGCGCCGGTATTGGCGGGCATGATCGTTCTCAAGTCTGGGGCCATGGCGCGGTTCCTCGACGACAAGCTGCCTGGAGTGACGGTGCCGCAAGGCATCATCGAGGAGATGGACGCGGCGGACGACAAGGCCACTGCCGGGGTGCGGATAGCCGCTCGGTTGATCTCCGAGGTGCGCGGCATGTGCAGCGGGGTTCACGTCATGGCGATGGGGTGGGAGTCTCGCATTCCTGCGATTCTGGAGGGGGCGGGATTGACCAAGGGCGCGTAGGGAGCGGACTTTCGAGCGGGCCCTGAGGCCGCGTGAGGAGCAAGGCAGCAGTATGGAATCGAACGGGAACAGCGGAACGCTTCCGGCCGCCGCTGCGAGTGGATGACGGACCGAACGATCGGGAAAGGGATGACGGAGGTCATGGACATGGTTTCGCGGGTCGTCGGAGTATTTCTCATTGCGGTTGCGGCGGTCGTAGCGATACATGCGGTGGTAGAACCGCTGTATTACACTTCTACCGAGTCGTCGCCCGACAGCCCGGCGTGGGACTACATCAACGTGTTCACGGCGCTGTCCATCGTTCTTGGCGCGGCATTCGGCTACGTTCGCAAGCGCGCGGCGGACGGACGCAGCGAGGGGTCGGAGGTTTCGTGGGAGCGGATTGCCGCAAACGTGCTGTTCTACGGCTTCGTGTTCGTGGGAGTGATGTTCTTTTGGAACTGGTTCACCGTGATAAACGATCGGAGGTTCTCGGTAGCTGGGGACGGTACGATTTGGTTGGTGTGGAGACTTGTGTTCTCCACGCTGCCCCTGCTGTCGGGGGCGATGGGCATGGCGTTGCTGCGCGGCGTCTCGGGCGGTTCCGCGGCTTCGCAGGCGTCGAATCGGGACGAGGGAGAGAAACCCGGGGTAGACATGCTGAAGCGGGGTGTCGGGGTGTGTCTCATCATCGCCGCGGCAGCGGTCGGAGGATATTTTGTGACGGAGCCGCTGCATTGGACTTCGACCGATGCCGCTCCGTACAGTCCGATATGGGACTTTGCGCTCGACCCTCTCGCGGCGGCAGCCATTCTGTTGGGGTTGGTCTTCACATCCGTGGAAAAGCGCGCAGTGGATCGCGCCGTCCCCGCCCGCGCGGTTACGTGGGAGAGGCTGTCCGCGAACGCGCTGTTCTACGGCTTCCTGCTCTTGGGGATGCTGTTCTACTGGGATTGGTTCAGCGGCGCTGGTTGGAACTGGTTCAGAGGCGGGGACAATGCGGGGTTCACGGCAGGAGGGGACGTTACGTTCATCACGATTTGGATAGTCATCTATGCGTTGTTCACGGTTCTGGCGGGAACGAAAGGCATTGCGCTGCTGCGCGGCCGCCGGGGCGGATAGCCTCGCAGCGCCGCGGCGGGGGACTGCGCGCGGTAACCGAGATAGGTGTGTTCTCAATGTTGGTCACGGGAGTCGACATCATAGAGATCGACCGGGTGGAACGGGTCTTTCGCCAGTACGGCGACAGATTTCTGAAGCGGATCTACCGCGAGGGGGAAATTCGGTACGCGCGGGGGCGAGCTCCTCAGCTAGCCAGCCGCTTTGCCGCCAAGGAGGCGGTGATGAAGCTGCTGGGTACGGGAGTGCGGGGCGTGCGTTGGCGGGACATCGAGGTGGTGCGGAGTCCGGGCATGGCTCCGCGCGTCGTCTTGCATGGGGCCGCACATGCGCGCGCGGAGCTCATCGGCTTGACGGACATCGCACTCTCGTTGTCGCACTCGAAGAGATACGCAGTAGCATCCGTCGTTGGAGAAAGCGCCAGGGGCAACCTCGTTCCCATCCGCCTATCCAGCAGGACAACGGCATCGAGAGACTAGCCCTCAGATCAAGAAGGGGCGGCAAATCTTTACAGGAGCGCAACCATGACGATAGATCGGATCGAGCCCGGACTTCGCTACGACTTGGAAGACACGGTCACAGAGGAACAGACCATCAACCGGATGGGAAAGCCGGGCGCGGAGGTGCTGTCTACGCCGTCGCTGCTGGCGTTGATGGAGTGGGCGAGCATCCGTAGCACCGATCACTTGTTGCCGGAGGGCCGGACGACCGTTGGGTACGGCGTGGACGAGATGCGGCATGTGGCCCCGACGCCAATCGGCGGCAAGGTCGTGGTAACGGCGGTGCTGACGGAGGTGGATGGAAGCAAGCTCACGTACCGTGTGGACGCTTCCGAGGGCAGCAAGCTCATCGGCAAGGCAATCCACAAGCGAGCGATTGTGCCGATTACCTAGGGGGGCGCCTCGCTCACTACACTCTACTGCTGCTTCTCCCGCTCCGGTGGACTGAGATCCGCGCCTTTCAGTTTAATGATTAACTCATTGGCGGCACTGATATAATCTGTCAATTCCTCGAGAGGTTCCGCATCGATGAGCCAGTGGGAGTGCAAGAGCCAGATACGGACAAAAAGACCGTCTGTTTCTGGATCGTCTATCTCTTTCTGGAGTTTATGGAAGAGGTCGCTAGACCCCTTATACTTCCAATCTCGTTGCTTCGCAACGATCTTCATTTGGTTGACGAAGGCCTCCCACGCCATATCTTTGGCTTTCATCTTGTGGTCTCGGAAGGAATCCGACGCTTTCTCGTAGGGTTGCAGGCTGTCGAGCAGGCGTTGGGCTTCCTCGATCAATTGCAGGCTGTAGTCGTCGTCATGGCTCTCGGCGGGCTGCGGTCTTGTCTTGGCGGCCATCTGCTCGGCGTACCACTCCTCGCCGTAGACCTGCTTCTTGTTGAGCCAGCGTCCGGCGTGAGGGAGGATCCTAAGGCTGCGGTCTTCAATGGGGAGGCGTACTGGGGCGTGTCCGCGTCGGTGCGATTCGCGCAGGGCGACGCCGATCTCTAGGGCCTTGCGCATGTTGTCGCCGCTCGTCCACGGTTCGCGCCCCTCTTCGAGGGCGCGGACGATCGCGTCGACACTCGCGGTCTGCCGGTAGCCAGGCAAACGAAGGCCGTCGTCTCCAAACTCGTCGTCCGGATTGACGGCGTCTTCGAACGCGCCGTACACCTCGTTGTCCGGCCATCCGCCCCCAAACGGGCGGCCGTCTTCTAGGTTCAACCATAGCCTGAACGTCTTCCAGTCGCTGAAGAACACTCCTCGGCTGGTGTTGACCTCGATGCCAAGCTTGCCGACGGGGTTCATGTGAATGAATCCTTCGATGCCGTTGGAGAAGCGCACGACGCCGCCCATGCCTTGGTCTTCCTCGTCGAACGGGTCTCCCCGCACCCAACCGGTGACCCATTCGACGTCCGCATCACCCGCCATGAGTCTCATGACGCCGAGGCTTTGGCATCCGCCGCCCGATATTTCGTCGTGGGGATGGTAGACGTCGATGCTGCGAACCTCGCCGACTTCGCCGGCGTCGATCATCGACTTGAACTGCCAGAACTGGGGGAGGTTTCGCCATGCGTCGCCGCAGGCGAACGGGATGCCGCGCGATTGGCATTCTTCGACCATCTGGTCCGCTTCTTCGAGGCTTGCGGCGATGGGCTTTTCGCTGAAGACTGCGCGCACGCCGGCTTGGGCGCACGCGATGACGGCTTCGGGATTCACGCTCACCGGGAGTATCGGCGCGGCGATGTCGATTCGTTCGTTGGCGAGGAGGTCGCGGTAGTCGGAGTACACGTTGGATACGCCGAACCGGCGTTGGAACAGGTCGAGGTTCTGGGGATCGGGGTCGGCCGCGGCGATTACTTCGCATCTGGGATGCAGGGCGTAGGCTCTGGCGTGCGACGTGCCCTTGCGTCCTACGCCAATGATTGCGACTTTGTGCAGTGGCGCTGCCATGTCGTTTCTCCTCAACGAGGTCATACACTCGGAAAGATAGTCGCCGCCGCGCCATTGGAACGAACGGCGACGCGTGTTAGGGTATCATAGCAGCCATGAAAGAAGAAGACGACCAGGGATCGACACGGGCGGAGCGCAGAGAGCGGAAGCGCAAGCGGGCGAGAGAGATGGGGGTGTCCGGGCGCAGCGTGCGGCAGCTTCAGGATATCATCCGCCGCAAGGCGGACGAGGCTCGGAGGCGGGAGGAGTAGAAACGGCCACAGGCGCTTTCCCGTCGCGTGGAGTGAATACCCGGAACGCGGGAGGCGTCTCTTGAGGGTGCGAGGGCTGTTCTGTGGATTTCGGCTGCCGATGCAATGACGGGGCTTCGTCGTGCGGAGGATAAGGGAGGAGGTCTGCCCCGCTTGGCTGGATGCGTCCGGCTGCGCTTATGCAGGCGTGCGGGGAAGCGTCATACTGGTTATCATACGGGGAAATTCTGATATGAGGGAGTTCTAGTCATGATGAGGAATCTCGCGCGAGTAATGACCATCGCTGGTTCCGACTCGGGGGGAGGAGCGGGGATTCAGGCGGACTTGAAGACGTTCGCGGCGATGGGGGTGTACGGGGCGTCTGCGATTACCGCCATTACCGCGCAGAACACGCGGACCGTGACCGAGATCGTCGAAATGCCAGACTCTATCATCCGTTCGCAGATCGACGCGGTAATCACCGACATCGGGGTGGACGCCGTCAAGACGGGAATGCTTTCGAACACTCGGATCATCACGGTCGTCGCGGAGAAGATCGACGAATATGAGGTTGCGCCGCTCGTGGTCGATCCGGTCATGGTGGCCAAGGGGGGCGCTAGGCTGATCCAAGAGGATGCCGTGGAGGCGCTGAGGACGCTGCTGATCCCCAAGGCTACGGTAGTGACTCCGAACGTTCCAGAGGCGGAGACGATCGTTGGCCGGGAGATCGTCGACATGGACGGGATGCGGGATGCTGCGATGGAGATCGTTGGGCTTGGAGCGCGGTCGGTGGTGGTCAAGGGCGGTCACTTGGAGGGGCCTGCGACGGACATCTTCTTCGACGGGGTCGAGGTCAAGGCGTTCACGTCTCAGCGCATTTCGACGGACAATACGCACGGCACCGGCTGCACGTTCGCATCTGCCGTCGCGGCGGGGCTGGCGCGGAAGCAGTCCATCCGCGAGGCGGTCGCAGCCGCGAAGAAGTACGTCACAGAAGCAATCCGATTCGCCCCAAACATCGGGCAAGGAAACGGCCCGCTGAACCATTTCTATATGCTGCGGGGATAAGGCGGCAGAAGTCCCAGAGGCATCGTCGCGGGATAGAAGCGGGGGAGTGTGCGTTGTCGACCCGGCTCGAACCACGGATTTCCATACCTGGGAAATGCTTGACATACCCTTCTGTGTATGGTACAAAAGAACTGGCCAATTGAATTTGGGGTATCCGTGTCACGCAATATTTCACACAAACGCTATAGCGCTAGAGATCATCCTAGCGTAGCGCTATAGCGTGCATATGCTAGATAGATAGAGGGAGACAATGACGAGTCCATCCACGATCAGGGACTTGAGGGCAGCGCTTGAGGAGCTCGAGGAGAAGAAGCGCGAGATCGACGAGCAGTATCGCAACGTCGCGGCGGCGCTGCGATACTTCGAGGAGTCGGTGCAGGGGCCGCGTCCGCAGACAGAGGAGGCCAGCACGAGCAACCTGGGAGATGCGATCTACGAAGTGTTGACGGCAGATCGTCCCCTCCATCGACGAAAGGTCTATGAACGGATGGTGGAGATGAGGATAAATGTTGGGGGACTCCCCAGTGTGGACAGTCAGCTCAGCAGGGATCCACGTTTCAGGAATGTAGGCAAGGGAATGTGGGATCTGTCCGAGCCGCCCGCGCGCGACGAGAGCAAAAGGCCCCGCATACGGCCGGAACCGTCCCGCGTAAGCAACTTGGGAGATGGGATCTACCAAGTACTGACGACAGAGCGTCCCCTCCACCGACGGCAGGTCTATGAACGGCTGGAGGAGATGGGAATGACAATCCCTGGACAAGACCCGGTCAACAATGTAGGCGCTCACCTCAGCCTCGATCCTCGCTTCATGAGTGTTGGAGGAGGAGTGTGGGATCTGGCGGATCCGCCGGAACGTGACGAGTCTGGCCGGCCGGAACCGGTCGATTTCGACGATGAGACCGAGCGGCCGGGGCGTGTGTTGGAAGACGATGACGATCAGTACGAAGGTGACGAGGAAGACAGCGTGCCGTGGTAAGGATTTCCGGTAGGTCTCATGTAGACACACACCCAAAGGAGGTAATCTATGAGACTCGACGAATGACAAGCTACACCCCAAATAGGCGGTCTTGCGTTGAGAAGGTGCACTATCTACGCAAAGCAGACGCGATGAAGGCTGCGTCCAAGCACGAGTGGGAAGTTGTCTGCACAGGAATGGACGTGTATAGGTGCAGCCAACATAGCTGCTGGCACATAGGGCATCGTGACAAGTATCGTGCGGCTAGGTTGGCGTTCATGGAAGATGTCTTGTGGTTCCTTGCTTGGGCGAGACGAAATTAGGGCTGCGTGACGCCCCCGATACCAGACGCTTTCCATGCGTACCGTGAACAAGGAAGAACGACATGCTCCAACACAACGAATCCAAAGCGCTCGAACATCCGGCATACGAAGAGGAAGCCGCGAAGCTGGCCGATGTGCTTCGACATATTGAGGACCGGCATCGGGAGCTGAAGGACCAGATAGCGACGGCGGCGGATCAGCAGACGGCAGACGCGATTCAGAAGATACTCCAAAACAACGCGGACACTCTCTACCGTGCACTCGACCAGCCGTACTTTGGGCGGATCGACTACTTTCGCAAGGATGGAGAATCACCTGCCAGCGAACCGATCAGCGCCGATACACCGCTGCAGACCATCTATCTTGGCGGCGCGGCGATACCTGATCAAGATGTCTTCAGCTGGACTGCCCCGGTCGCGAGGCTTTGGTATACGCAGAGCTACGAGGACGGATACACGGCTCCTCGGGGGTATATTCCGACTCGGGTCGATCTCAAGCGGTATATCCGAATCCGCAGTAGGCATCTGGAGGATCTGAACGACATGTTTCAGCGGCAGATCCCAGCCGCTACGGGGGACGGACAAGACGTTCTGAGGAGGGCCTTGAGCGGCGTTGGCCGCGATGATGGGCACTTGCAGGTAATCGTCGAGACGATCGAGCCGGACCAGTACGAAAACATCGCAAACGTCAGCGACAAGGTTCTGATCGTGCAGGGGGCGGCTGGGAGCGGCAAGAGCGAGATCGGGCTGCACCGCATCGCGTATCTCCTGTCTCCGCACAGCGACATAGCAGAGCGAGAACGCCCGACGCCTGACACCACGCTCTTCGTCGGGCCGTCACAGGCGTTCCTGGAGTACGCATCGGACATCCTGCCAACGTTGGGCGTGCGAAAAAAAATCGATCAGGTCAAGTTTAGCGACTGGATCAACGGCCGTCTGTCCGCGAGAACGTCCATCAACCCCCGGATATGGAATGACCTCCTGAAAGGCAGCGAGATGCGGCGCTTCGACGAACGAGTGGAAACATTCAAGGGGTCGCTCGCCATGGCGGACATAATCGAAAGGCACGTGGCAGACTTGGCGAACCAGGTCAGGCGAAGATGCGAGGAACTTCCGACGACGATTCCGGGCATCGACTCGCTGCGGATGACGAAGGATCAGATCAAGTCGGCGGTGAACAAGACCCTCCCAACGTCCGAACGCGGACGGCGGGTGAATCGACGTAGGCAGGATTTCATCAACCAGGTGATGCTGCTGATTCGTTCGGAGGTCCGGGGTCGACGGCCGATCGGGCGCGACGTACTCCTGATCCAACTGAACGCAGTCGCCGCGTGGTGCGCCGAGGCGTGGGAACCCATCGACTTCAGGGGCGAGTACGTGGGTCTCCTGTCGGATCCTGAGAGGATGATGCAGCTATCCAGATCGGATATGCAACGCGGCTTGGCAGACGACCTTGCCAAGTCGGTCGACAGAATGCACAGAATGCGCCCGCAGAGATTCGACGACTCCGACCTTGGGGCGTTGGCCTATCTCGACCACTTGCTCAACGATACGGTCGAGAGCAAGTACCGCCACATCGTGGTCGACGAAGCTCAGGACATTTCGCCGATCGAGTTCAAGCTGCTCGCGGCCAGTTCTACGAACAACTGGTTCACGGTGTTGGGCGATACCGCGCAAAGGCTCACGCCCTACCGCGGGGTCAGAGGGTGGAGGGATTTGGAGCGTGTGTTTGGACGGTCGGAGATTGAGGTGCAACATGCCCGCACGTCGTATCGGGCGAGCAGGCGCATAACCGAGTACAACAATAGAATCCTGAGAACGTTCGACAAGAATATCGCAGCGCCCAAACCGTTCGATCGCGAAGGCTCCCGGGTCGAGTACAACCGGCACAAGAACACGGACGAGATGTATCGAGGGGTCATCGACAACATCCGACGGATACGGTCTTTGGATGGGATGGAGAATGCGGTCACCGCGATTCTGACGAGGGACCAAGCGAACTTGAATCGATTCCAGGGTTTCTGCGAGGGAGCGGGCATCAAGGAGATAGCGCTCGTTGGACAAGAGCATGACACCAATTCGCGCACCTTCCTTGGGCGAATCCACGACGTCAAGGGGTTGGAATACGACGCGGTAATCGTCATGGGCGTCAACGAATCGTTCTCCGATACCCTCTTCAACAAGAAGCTCCTCTATCTGGCGACTACTCGAGCCAAGCACTATCTCAGTATTCATTGGTCGGGTCGGCCGTCTCCAATCCTCAAGTCCATTTCCAACCGCGGCATCTACTGGCATCGGAGATAGGCGATTCGGGACTATATCGGCGTCACCGCGGGATTAGAGGGGGCACGACGAATTTCTGGCTATTGGAGGAGTGGCTAGTCGCGCGGGAGCGGCGGCCGGGCGATGTGGGTTAGTCTATGGTTAGGACGAGCTTGCCGAAGAAGGATTGTTCTTCCATGGCTTTCTGGGCGCGTGCGGCGTCTTGGAGAGGGAAGGTGTCGTGTACGATGCCCTTGAGGGCGCCTTTGGCGACTATTTCCATGATTTGGCGCAGGTCTTCTTGTCGTCCCATGAAGACGCCGAAGATGGTTTGGTTTCTGACGAAGAGGACGCCCATTTGGAGTTGGGCGCGGTAGCCGGTGGTCACGCCGCAGATGCCGTAGCGTCCGCCCGGGGCGAGGGATCTGGACGCGGCAGGCCAGAATTGTTCTCCGACGTGATCGACTACGACTTCGACGCCTCTGCGGTCGGTCAGCTCTTTGACGCGCTCTGCGATGTCTTCGCGGGAGTAGTTGACGACCTCGTCCGCGCCCAGGGCTTTTGCCATCTCAGCCTTCTTGTCGGAGCTGGTGGTAGCGATGACGCGTGCGCCGATGACGCGCTTTGCTATTTGGATGGCGGCGGTGCCTACGCCGCTGGAGGCAGAGAGGACGAGCACGGTCTCCCAAGGTTGGAGGTTGGCGCGTCGGATTAGCATGTTCCAACAGGGCATGAATGCTGTGGGTATGGACGCGGCCTCTACGTATGAGATGGATGGGGGCATTGGGACGGCGTTGACTGCGGGGACTTTGACGAATTCGGCGTAGCCTCCGTGTTCGGTGGAGCCGATTCTGCCGGGTCTGGCGCAGAGCTCGGACTCTCCGGCGATGCAGTATCTACATTGTCTGCAGGTGAGTCTGGGATTGACGACGACTCGCTCGCCGACCATGACGGCGCGGACTTCCGAGCCGGTCTCTACTACGTCGCCTGCGACGTCCCCGCCCAGTACGTGCGGGCCGTCGAATGCCATTCGAGTGCCCTTGATGCCCTGGCGCGTAAAGATGTCAAGTCTGTTCAGGGAGCAGGCGCGCACGCGAACCTTGATGTCGTTTGGGCCGACGATCGGATCTGGCAAGTCGCCGTATTGGAGGGCATCAAGTCCTCCGTGCTCCGTGATGTAGACTGCCTTCATGCCACTCGCTCCGCTGGTCGTCTAGGGTGAATCCGATCGAGGGAAAAGTTCGCCGACTTGTTCACGGTATCGTTATGGAGGGTTCCTGTCAACCGCGGGGTATTCTCTCCGCGATCGACGAGGTTCTTGCGGTACGATACGGGTGCGCTCTCCGCAGCCGGCCCGTGGATGCTCTTGGGGGTTACGATGCGGGCTCGGCTGCGCGGGCAAGCCTCATTGGCTGCTGGACGAAGTCGGGGGAGAGAGGATATGATACCTCAAGTTGAGGCGAACTCGCTTCAACTCCCGATGGAGGAGCGATGAAGGCATTGAGAGAGTTCTTCTGGGACAATGAGCGATGGAGGATTCTGGTATCTGTCTTCATCGGTACTGGAGTCATGACGTTTGCGACGCCGTCGCCGCCAGAGACGCTCGATGGGGACTTCCTCGAGTGGTTTCTTGCAGCAGTCTTAATTGTGGTCTGGGTTTCTGTGGCCTTCTCGGTGATTACCGTGATGGTCAAGCCGATCGAGAAGAAATGTCAGCCGCCGTTTGGCAGGGAAGATACCGGCGGGGGAGCATAGCCGGACGGGGCATATTGACGGTGTAGTCGGGATGCACGCTGCGGGCGGCGTCCGGGGAGACGCGATTTCCCCAGGGGTTCGCGGACTGGCAATCTATAGACGTGGAAGGGTGACCGTGACTACTCTCGGCAAGCCGGCGTAGTCGTCGGTGGATCGAACGTCCGCGCGCGGGAAGGATCGCTGCGCAAGATCGAGTACCGCACGGAGACGGCGAGGATCGATCTCGACGATCAGCAGTCCCCCTGGGTTCAGATAAGGCGCCGCGCCTTCGATCAGGGGGCGCAGGACATCCATTCCGTCGGCGCCGGCATGGAGGGCGATGGCTGGTTCGCGCCGAACGTCGGGCGGCAGGTTGTCCATCTCGGCATCGGAGATGTACGGGGGATTGGACGCGATGACGTCGACTGCACCGTCGAGGGCGTCGAAAAGGTGTCCGTGCCGGGTGTGAATGCGGTCGTCGAGTCCGTGCGTTCTGATGTTTGCGGCGGCAACGCCGAGGGCGGCCTGACTCCGGTCGGTCGCAAATATCGTTGCGGCTGGCAGGTGGTATCCGAGGGCGATCGAGATCGCTCCGCTGCCTGTGCCGATGTCGGCGGCTGTGAGAGGAGATGCGGACGGGTCGCGGCCTCGCGCGAATTGCAGTATTGCATCGACCAGGTGCTCCGTCTCCTGGCGGGGTATGAGGACACCCTCGGTTACCATGAGGTCGAGTCCGTAGAATTCGCGGCGGCCTGTAAGATAGGCGAGTGGCTCGCCCTGCAGGCGGCGTTGCAGTATCTGCTCGAAGGCATCTGCGCTGCGCGGGTGCATGGCTTCATTCAGGCGGGTGAAGAAGGCGGTTCGATCTATGCCGAGGGCTGCGCGGAGGAGCGCTTGAGACTCTAGTCCGGCATCGGGGATGTCGGCGCGTTCGAGTCGTCGTCGTCCGCGCACCCAGGCATCGCGGAGTTTCACGCCACGAATTCCTCGAGGTTGCGCGCTTGCTCTGCTTCCAAGAGTTGGTGGAGGATGTCGTCGATTTCACCGTCGAGCACTGCTTCGAGTCCGTGTCGGGTGTAGTTCACTCTGTGGTCGGTGACGCGGTCTTGTGGGAAGTTATAGGTGCGAACTCGTCCGGAGCGGTCGCCGGTACCGACTTGGGATCGGCGGTCTTCGGATATTTCGGAGTGCTGGCGCTCGGTCTCTCTCGCGAGGAGACGAGAGCGCAGAACGGCCATGGCTTTTTCCTTATTCTTGAGTTGGGAACGTTCGTCCTGGCATGAGACGACGATGCCGCTGGGTCGGTGAGTAATGCGAATGGCGGTGGCGTTCTTCTGAACGCTCTGTCCGCCGTGTCCGCTGGCGAAGAAGACATCGATTTGGATGTCGTCGGGGTCGATGCTCACGTCGACTTCTTCGGCTTCGGGGAGCACTGCGACCGTGGCGGCGGAGGTGTGGATGCGTCCGCTCGATTCGGTTACTGGGACACGCTGCACGCGGTGAGTACCGCTTTCGTGTTTGAGTTGGCTGTAGGCCCCTGCGCCTTCGATCTGGAAGACTATTTCTCTGACGCTGCCAAGTCCTGTTTCCGTACTGCTGATGACCTCGACTTGCCAATTGTGGAGTTGGGCGTACCGCGTGTACATTCGGTACAACTCTGCGGCGAAGAGGCCTGCTTCTTCGCCGCCTGTGCCCGCGCGCACTTCAACGATGACGTTCTTGTCGTCGTTGGGGTCCTTTGGGATGAGTTGGACGCGCAGGCTGCGCTCGATTTCATCTCGTTGTCTGTCGAGCTCTTCGACTTCCTCGCGGGCGAGGGCGGCCAGCTCGCGGTCGGATTCCTCTCTCATCAGGGTGCGAGCCTGTTCTCGGTCGTCGAGGACCTTGCGGTACTGGCGAGAGAGGGCGACTACTTGCTTGATGGAGCCGTGCTCTTGGATAACTGCTTGGAGGCGCGAGTAGTCGCCTGCGACGTCTGGATCCGCCATTTGCCGCTCTAGCTCGTCGCAGCGCTTTTCCAATGCGGTCAGTTTGTCAAGCATGGGAAGGATGGTCGTTCACAATATCGAATGACGGGAAGGCGAATAGGGATGCGGTGAAAAGGTCACTCGTAGAGTATAGCAAATCGAAGCGGACGGTTGAACCGCTGCTTGCGGGGTGATACCGTTGTAAACCAAAGATCTTCCGGGTGTGCGTTCATGGGAAATTGGAGACGGACGGCGGTCTAGGTAATCGTCCCCGTCGTGGTCGCGGCGGCAGCGGTCGGGCTTGGGGCGTTCTTCTTCCTGCGCGAGGCCGGTCGCGCGGGGGAGGCGACGGCGAAGTTCATGCCTGCAAGCGGCGCAGACACGCACCCGAGGCATTCAAAGCGACATGAGGAGCGATGAGATGACAGGAGAGCATACGGTTCGAGCGAGCGACGAAGAGTACGAGCAGTATATCGTTCACTACGAGGATATTCCGCAGGAGGAGTTGGCTCCGGGGTCGTGGAGCCATCTGGTAGCAGGAAAAGAGGCGGTGGTGAGCTTCCTGACGATTCCGTCGGGCACTTATTTTCCTGTGCACCAGCACGAGGCGGAACAGATCATGATCGTGGTGGAGGGGTATATCGATCAGGTAATCGACGGCAAGATGTACCGGGTGAACGCGGGGGATGTGATCGTCATGCCGTCGAACATTCCGCACGGAGGATATGTCCGGGATCAGGACTGCAAGGTCATCGACATCTTCGCGCCGGCCCGAGAGGATTTGGTGGAGCGCGCGGCGAAAGCTCGGGCGAACATGCGGGGATATGAGCCGCCGGAGACGAAGGCTCGCCCCGTGGGAGGGGCCTAGGGGGTCACATTCCGCCCAAAGCATCGGCGACCGTTTCGATGTCCTTGTCTCCTCGTCCGCTGAGGCCGACGAGGATTACCGTGTCGCCGGGGAGCGCAGGGGCGACTTTGGCGACGTGCGCGATGGCGTGTGATGGTTCGAGGGCGGGGATGATGCCCTCCGTGCGGCAGAGGAGCTGGAATCCTTCTAGGGCTTCCTCGTCGGTAACGCTGACGTATTGGGCGCGCTCGACGTCCTTTAGATAGCTGTGCTCGGGGCCGACTCCTGGGTAGTCCAGTCCGGCGGATATGCTGTGGGTTTCAACGACTTGTCCATGCTCGTCCTGCAGTAGGTAGGATTTGCTGCCGTGCAGCACGCCCACTTGGCCTGCGACCAATGTGGAGGCGTGGCGGCCGGAGTCGACGCCGTGGCCGCCGGCCTCGACTCCGACGAGCTGGACGGACGGATCGTCCACGAAGTCATGGAACAGGCCAATGGCATTGCTACCGCCGCCGACGCAGGCGACGGCGTAGTCGGGGATCTTCCCTGCGGCGTCGATTACCTGTTGCCGTGCCTCACGCCCAATGACCGATTGGAAGTCGCGCACCATCTGGGGATAGGGATGAGGTCCGACGACGCTGCCTATCAGATAGTGGGTCGTTTCTACGTTGGTCACCCAATCGCGGATGCACTCGTTGATGGCGTCCTTGAGGGTTCTGCTGCCGGATGTGACGGGGCGAACTTCGGCGCCGAGCAGTTTCATGCGGAAGACGTTTGGGGATTGTCGCTGAATGTCCTCTTCTCCCATGTAGACGATGCATTCTTGGTCGAACATGGCGCATACGGTGGCAGTGGCCACGCCGTGTTGTCCTGCGCCGGTCTCTGCGATGATGCGCTTCTTGCCCATGCGCGCGGTTAGGAGTCCTTGTCCGAGCGCGTTGTTGATCTTGTGCGCGCCGGTGTGGGCAAGGTCTTCGCGCTTGAGATATATCTGCGCGCCCCCCAGTTCGTTCGTGAGGTTCTTGGCGTGGTACAGGGGGGTGGGGCGCCCTGCGTACCGTTCCGAGAGGCGGCGCAGGTCGTCGAGGAAGGATTGGTCTTGCCTGGCCGATCGGTATTCTTCTTCCAATTCGGTCAAGGCGCGCATCAGAGTTTCAGGCACGAACTTGCCGCCGTACGGGCCAAAGCGGCCTGCGTCGTCGGGTTGGCTTTGTCGAATAGATGCGGTCATGGATTACCCCTCGAACGGTCTAGCGTGCCATAATTATACAGTACAGGGGCGATCCGGGGATATTTGGAGCAACCATCGTCCTCAGGGGAGTTAGAATCCATCAAGGGAATGTTTCACCTCCGAGTGACGGATGGGGGTATGGGGTACTGGGGGCTAAGCCGCTTCGAACTCGAGCCCGATCTGTTCTCCTCTTGGAGACGCGATTTCGGGGGGGCTGCGCTCCTCGGCTGTCGGGGACGGCAGTTCTTGGGTCGAGAACAGCGGTGAGGCGAATATCTTCGCGAGCAACTCCTCGCCGTCCGGCTGAAGGGTTATCGTGCGCTCCAATATCCACAGCAGTTCCAAGAGCTGCTCGGTGAATTCCCAACGCTCTGGGCGGATTTCGTCCAGGGGGGACGACTTCCTACCGGATGGGTTTGACTTTCGGCGGTCTAGCCAGGATCTGACGACCTGAAGTCCGGATATGGAGTAGTCCCACACTTCTGGGGATACGGGCGAGAACACTCCGTCTCCAACTTTGAGAACCTGCGTATCCGGGTCGTAAGAGAACCCTTCTGGGTAGCGGTCTGTCGATACTGCCTCTGTGCACCGCGCGGCACCGTGCGGCACGAATCCGTGGTTTCGTTCCGGGTCGTCCACGGCACCAAATCGCTTGGCGTAGGTGTGCAGATACAACAGACGCGCCCCGTGCAGGGATACTCGGCGGAATAGATGGGCGTCCTTCGTGATGGGCAGGTGCGGAGGGGGCATTTCGAGCTCGTCCCAAAACCGTTCCACGTAGGCGGGCTGCGCAAGGATGCCGTATGCGTATGCGAACAACGCTTCGGCGGAGACGGGTGCGCCATGCGCGTCTGCGATGGTTTCGAGCAAGCCGTCGGTGACGTTTGGTTCCTCGGCCTCCGCATCGCGGTAGAGGGGAATAACATGCTTGGCACCGAACGATCCGCGGAAGTGGCTCATGTCGGGAAGTTCTCCCGCGGCCACCGCCGCGGGACCGCTGCCCAACACACCAGTTAGTAAGCTTGTAATGTATATCTGACGCGGGCCATGGTTCATCCAGTGGTCGGGAGGCATGTAATCGCCGACTCGCGAGTCGGCGATTACCCATTGTCTGTCGAACGAGCGGTAGGAGTAGGGAACTATTGGAGGAGGGGGCGAACCAAGTTCTAGATCCTGAATCGCTGGGTCGCGGACATCCCCGCCGAACAACGGAGGGTAGCGTCGACTCACCTTTCGGTCTCGCGTCTCCTTGAAAGCGACGCGCCGATCAGCGGGCAATCGTCCGAGAAGGTCACGCCAACGGTCAATCAGCACGTCGCGCGTTACACCTATCGGCCACGTCCGGGACAACTTTACTCCTGAGTGCTGCCACGGGAACACATCCGTAACCTTCGGCCATCCGAAGTATTCTCCGGATCCTTCCGGATAGAACGGGGCGTCCCACTCATCGGAGCAACGCGTCCAATCAAAGTCTCCGAACCCATGGGCTGCGTCCAGGGCGTCGAGCTTGGCGCGATCCGTTCCTGTGAGCCGCACTTTCCGAACCGTTGCGGGGGCGTTGGGGCTGGGTGGTCCATATCGGACGCCGATGGCAATGGCGACGGGGGTTCGGATAGCAAACACGTTCTGCGTCTTGCGCGCTCCAAGATTGCCACCCTCAAGATCGATGATCCACAGTTCGTCGAAGACCTCGCGCATCTTGCGGCGCATTCCCGCAAAGGCGGGGCCGCGGAGGTAGGATGATGCAGTAATGAAGGTGACGATGCCTGCATCCTGGGTGGAGTCGAAGACCTTCCACAGCGCCCACCGCCAGAAGTAGACGTAGTCGTTGTACAGATTCTTCAAATGAACGCCGCCGCCGCTGTCTCGAACCGGTGAGAGAAAGTCCTCAAGAATTGGGGGCGGCCCGCCGTTGTCGTCATCCCCATAGTCCCCAAAGCGAACCCATCCGCCCTTGCGTCGTCCTCCATCCTGCGACGGATCTCGTGACTCACGGTGGTAGGGCGGATTGCCAAGGCAGACGAATACGCGCATGTCTTTCTTGACCTGCAGGGCCATGTTGCGTTCCTCGGTGATCCGGGTCTGTAGGAGGCTTGCCGTGAAATCCGGCGCGCTATTGGGGGATTCCAAGGTATCCGTCAGATACACTTTCGGGGCTTTGTCCATCACGCCAGCGTCTTTGAATCTTTGCGATAGCCGCAGATGTGCGACGGAGTATGGGCCAACGAGGATCTCGAAGGCGTGCAATCTGTCCGCAAGCGCGCGCAGCTTTCCTGCAACCGCGCCGGGTCCGAGTCTGCCGCGGACGGATTCCTCGGCGTGGTCGAGCACTGCGAGGGGGTAGGTTCCGGTGCCAACGGCTGGGTCGAGCACGACTACGTCGTCGTCTGCGAAGGCCAGGGGCTTGCCGAATTGGGTACGGAGGAGCTCGCCTGCAAGCCGTGTTTGGGCCCGCACGACTTCGACTGGGGTGTAGTAGACTCCTCGCTTCTTTCGCAGGCTGGGGTCGTAGGCCCCGAGGAATTGCTCGTAGAAGTACAACCATGGATCGCCCTCTTGTCCGATGCGCGCGGAGTCTACGGCGCCGATAGCGCGTTCGAGCAGATCGATCGGCATCTTCAGTTCTTCCCGGACTGGGTTGGCTTCCAGGAGTTGGAGCGCTTCGGCAAGCAGGAGGTGTTCACGCTGCAGGGCGTCGGCGGCCATGAGGGGACGGAGGCTTTCTGCGCCCTCGAACCGCGCCAAGAGTAGGGCATAGGTGAGGGTCTGGGCGTATGCGTCGGCGAACTGTTCTTCGCCGCCTTCTGGGAACAGGAGTCCGCTCCATTCGTCTGCGAGGGTCTTGAGGGAACTGTCGGGGCGGAGAAGCGCGTTTTGCACCTCGTCGCGGAGGATGCGAGACAAGGGGGCGAGATACCGCGCCAGTCCGTCCGCGGTACTTGGAACCACCGGCTGCCAGCGCAGGAAATCCATGAGGAGCGCATACAGGCTGGCCGCGTCCTCAGGGGCGAGGGATGTTGCGCCGTCGCTGCGTATGTCGTCCACAATCTTTGCGCGTTGTTTGAGTTCTCCGGAGCGATACAAGCTCCACTCGGAGCCGTCGGTATAGATGAGATTTGGCAGGCGTTTGAAGCGTTGCCACTGCTTGCGGTTTGGTCCGCTGAACCGTTCTGGGCGCGCGCCGAGTCCTGGGCGCTTGAGTTCGACGTGGCCGGTAAGCAGGTTGTCGGCGGTCACCCCCATATCGGGGCGTCCGTCGACATCGTCCGCGCGGACTTCTGTGCGCCAGTTCACGTCGAGGGCGGCTTGCTGGCCTGTGCCGCGGAGGAGACTGCCAACCGGCGCTTTCAGCTGATCTTCGGGCTGCGCCTCGACGGGGGAACGGAAGTTGGCGGCAACGCGGTCCGCATACGAACCGGCGAGTTCCAAGAAGGCGGCGGATGGAGTCGATGTGCTCATGGTCTTTGCAATGATACAGGATAGATGCGCTTGGCGTAACTGTGAGGGGCAGGTATTCTTGACTCTGACCCGACTGCGAGCTAGAATGAAGGGAATCGACGCGACAGGAGCTTGGACGTCATGCCATTGTACGAATACACCTGCGGGATGTGCTCGAACACCTTCGAGAAGCTGCGGCTGTTCGACGAGATGGACGATCCTGCGCCGTGTCCGGACTGTGGGTCGGAGTCGCGGCGGAAGCTGTCGGTGTTCATGTCGTTTTCGACGGATGCGAGCGGGCAGACGACTGCGGTTGCGGGCGGAGGCGGGTGTTGCGGCGGGAGCAGGGCAGGCTGCGCGTGCGCGATGACGGTATAGCGGGCGGGCCGTCGACTCCATCGCTGGGGGCGCATCTACGCAAGCGGCAGAATGCGCAGGGCCGCAATGGGCCTCCTACAAGATCATGGTTCCTGCCTTCGCTGGAATTCCAGAGGCGCAACCTGGGTGTCCGTTTCGCTGGTCGTATAGGCTGATCCCCTTACCCCCGGGTTTCTCCATCAATACGTGGGGCCTGCGATCGAGCTGAGCCAGACTGCGATTACGAAGACCAAGGCGACCAGTGTGATGAGGGGAATGGCAATCAGGCCGACTATGCCGGTTGCGGCGACGACGTTGACGATGAATGACACGATCGGGCCGATGACGGGAATCGGCTTGATCACTCCGTAGGCTCTTTCCATTGGGATGAGGATGAAGTCGAGAGGGGAAAGGGCCTTGCGTATCGGACCTTGACCGCTGTAGTCTTTTTCTTTCTTCGCGGACTTCTCTAGCGGTTTGTATTCGAACATCTGGCACCTCGCGTGAATCTATCTCGGTCTGTATGCGCGACGCATATACTCTAGCCCGGAATTCCCCGCAAGGCAATAGCGCAACTGCGGGGTGTTCTCAATGGGGGGCGGCGTCTTCTGTCATTCGAACTCTTCGATGTTTTGGAACTCATAAGGAGGCTTGTTGCCGAAGAAGTCGGTGAACTGGTAGAGGATGCCGCCTACGATGAGTCCGGCGAGCAGCATCGCCACGAGGATCACCCCTTCGATTTCGAGCACGCGCCAAGACCAACGGACGAACCGGCGCGGCCAAGTCTTCAAACGGGGACGGCCGAATCTTGGAATTCGAGGCGCTCTCAGTCTCTTCCCTACCACGGATCTATACTCCCTCCGTATCGGAGCGGGATGTCTTGGCGTGAACGAGCTTGCGGACGTTTCGCCGTTATCCTTTTGCTTATTTCACTACGAACCGCGTTCCCAAGTCAATCCACAATTCAGGGATTCGACTGCGGAGATGGTCAGTCTTGCTCGGTCAACGCTTCTTCGAATGCGTTGGTCAGGCCGTCGACGTGCTCGACGGTCATGGGAGACGATAGCATCATGGACATGGGGGGGATGCCTAGTGCGAATCCCTTGAGGTGGACTGCAAGGCTAACTCGCTCGAACAACGCGGAGTCGTGTGTGGCGAAGGTGCGGTAGTCTCGCACTCTTCTATCCGTCAAGTAGAGGTTTACGACCGATCCGGACGCGAGGACTTGGTTTGGAATGCCTGCGCGGTCGAAGATGGGGCCGATCGCTTGTTGGAGACGCTTGCCAAGCGAGTCCAAGTGTTGGTAGACGTCGTCGGTTAGGGCGCGGAGGGTGGCGAGTCCGGCGGCGAGGGTAAAGTTGTTGCCTGAGAAGGTGCCGCTTTGGGAGACGGCTGCGGAAGTTTCGGAGTTGTCCATGAGGTCCATCAGTTCAGATCTGCCTCCGATAGCGCCGACCGGCATTCCGCCGCCAACGATCTTGCCGAAGATCGTCATGTCGGGCTCGACTCCGGCCATGCCCTGGTATCCGGCGGGGCCGACGCGGAAGCTGACGACCTCGTCCATGACCATGTACATTCCCAGTTCTTGGGTGATGTTTCGAATGAAGCGGGTGAACTCTGGTGGGATGTCCAACATGCCGGGTCTGCCATCGTAGAAGACGCCGGCGATTTCGTCTTGGTGTTCGCGCAGGATGAGTTCGACGGATTCTGGGTCGTTATAGGGCAGCATGACGACCATGTCTTCGGATCCTGCGGCGACGCCGTCGTTTGCGGGGATGGAGTTTGGAGAATCTGCGGGGCCGGCTTCCTCGATAGCTGGGCCGACGCTGTGTTCGAGGGCGTCGTGGCTGCCGTGGTAGGCGCCTTCGAACTTTGCGACTTTGGGCTTGCCGGTCTTTGCGCGGATGAGTCTCGTAGCGTGCAGGGACGATTCGGTGCCGGAGTTGGTGAAGCGCACCTTATCGATCGAGGGGAAGCGGTGCACCAGTTCCTCAGCGATTTCGACTTCTAGGCTCGTTGGGTTGCCGAGGCCGAATCCACGGTCGATCTCTCTGCGGACGGCCGCCGCAACGTCCGGGTGGGAGTGTCCAACGATCATGGCAGAGTGGTGGGAGGCGAAGTCGACAAGTACGTTGCCGTCGATGTCGGTTAGGAGACAGTCCTTGGCCTGGTCGACATAGAAGGGAAAGGGGCGGCGCCAGTAGGCGCCCTTGATTACGCCGCCGGGCATTGCAGCCTTGGCGCGCTTCCACTGCGCGAGGGACTTGGGGTTCTTCTCGGAGTACTCTTCGTATAACGATTCCCTGGATCTGACCATTTCTTCTCCTGATGCTTACTCGCGACTACTGCGAAGGGGACGGTTTGGGAGGGGCTGGCGCGGGCAGTCCGAGCAGCTCGATGGCGTTCAGCCCCAAGATCTTGCGCTTTGCTTCGTCGGATATATCGGCGGTGACTATTCTACCAAGTTGATGGCGGGCGTCCAGTATGGGCATGTCCGATCCGTAGAGGACTCTATCTTCGCCGATGCCGTCGACCAGGAACTCGATGGTGCCGTGCTCGGACATGGATGTACAGGTTTCGAGGTACATGTTCGGTGCGCTGCGCGCGGCTTCGACAGCCTCGGTCTGGCCGTTCATGTCGTTGCCGGAGTGCGCCAGCACCCAGGTGACGTTTGGATATTTCTCTGCGAGGATAGCGAAGCGGTAGGGCCGCGTCTTATGTTCGTATTGGGAGTGGCTCATGATGACGACGCCGCGTTCGTCGCACCACTGGTATATTGGATCGAAGTCTGGGTGGTCGAGGGGCTTGTCGTAGTAGACGGGATAGACTTTGAGGAACTTGAAGTCCAATCGACGGAAGCAGCGTTCGAGTTCGGGTATCGTTTCCTTTGGGTAGCGTGGGGTTACGTAGCCGACTCCGATGAATCTGTCGGGGTATGCGCGGACGAAGCTTGCGCTGACGTCGTTGCCGCGCCGTGCGTTTCCGTAGAAGATGCAGTTGACGGCGATCTTGTCGACTCCGGCGGCGTCCATCGTGCGGACGAATGCGTCGGGGGTTCCTCCGCTCAGTGCGTATGAGCTCCATCGTCCGGAGTGTGCGTGGAAGTCGATGACGGGTGTTTGGATCATTGTTCGATTTTCAGGATGCGCATAGCGTTGAGTCCAAGTACCTTGCGCTTTGCTTGGTCGGAGATGTCGGCGGTGGTGATCTTGGCGATTTGGTGGCGGGGTTCGATGAGGGGCATGTCGGATCCGAAGAGGACGCGGTCTTCGCCTGCGCCGTTCACGAGGAACTCCATCGCGCCGTGTTCGCTGAAGGAGCTGCAGGTTTCCAAGTAGATGTTCTCGCATTCCTGTGCGGCGGCGACGGCTTCTTCTTGGCCGCGCATATTGTTCCCCGAGTGTCCGAGCACCCATGTTATGTTCGGGAAGCGCTTTGCCAAGGGCACGAAGCGCGGGGGCATGGTGAGGGTGTCGTGGTCGAAGACGTGCGATGAGTGGCTCATGATGACGATGCCTCGGTCGTTTCCCCAATCGAATATGGGCATGTAGGACGGATCGTCGATTGGCTTTCCTAGGTAGTCGGGGTAGAGTTTCAGGAACTTTGCGCCGATGTCGTCGAAGCAGCGCTCGAGTTCGGAGATGGCCTCGTCAAGGTAGCGGGGCGTGACGTATGCGACGGGGACGAAGCGGTTGGGGTCTTGGAGGATGTAGCGGGCGACGATGTCGTTGCCGCGCCGGGTTGCGGCGTAGAAGATGCAGTTGACGCAAGCCTTGTCGATTCCTGCGGCGTCCATGAGGCGCAAGAACCGTTCGGGGGAAGCGTCCATATGTTGGAGGCCCCATCGTCCTACGTGGCTGTGGAAGTCGATGACTGGAGTGTTCACGGCAGTCTGTTCCTCATCGTCTGATTGGCACACAGGGTATGATACTACAATTCGGCGTCATGTGCGCCGTGTTTCGGCCGGACGCAAGAAAAACCCATGTTTCCGAACGGCTAGTCCGCGGCTTCCCCCTGCTCCTGCGCCTTTCGAGAAACGTGCGCTTACGAGTTTTCGTCTCGCGTCGAGAGAATCTGGGGATTGTGAGGGGGCGACCGACTCTCGCCAAATCCACAGGGTGACAAGCAACGCTGCTTTCTTGGTAGAATACGCCAATCAGCTACAGGGGGCAACGGTTATGGGTACAGACACCTTGAAGATCACCGACGACCGCACCGGCAAGGAGTATACCTTGCAGATTGAAAACGGCGCCATTCGAGCGGCCGACCTGCGGGGCATCAAGCTGTCAGACGACGACTTTGGGTTGATGAGCTACGACCCGGCCTTCTCGAATACGGCGTCGACGAAGAGCGCGGTCACGTTCATCGACGGGGACAAGGGGATACTTCGATACCGCGGATACCCTATCGAGCAGTTGGCGGAGCAGTCTACGTTCATGGAGACTTCCTACCTCATCATCAACGGGGACTTGCCAACCAGGAACCAGCTGGAGGAGTGGACGTACAACATTACCCATCATTCCTTGTTGCAGGAGAATGCCAAGAAGTTCATGGAGGGGTTTCGGTACGACGCTCATCCGATGGCGATGTTGTTGAGCACGGTTGGGGCGCTCTCGTCCTTCTATCCGGACGCGAAGGACGTCTACGACGCGGACACGCGGATGCTCCAGGTCTATCGGGCCATCGCAAAGATGCCGACGATTGCGGCGTTCGCGTATCGGCACAGCCTTGGGTTTCCGTATATCTACCCGAACAACGCCATGACGTACTCCTGCAATTTCTTGAACATGTTGTTTCGTCCGTTGACGGATCAGCAGTATCAACCTCATCCGGCGTTGGAGAAGGCGGTTGATGTTCTCTTCATCCTCCATGCGGATCACGAGCAGAACGCGAGCGCCAACGTGATGCGGAGTATCGGCAGCGCGCAGACCGATCCGTTCGCCTGTCTTTCAGGCGCGACCGCGGCGTTGTACGGCCCCTTGCATGGAGGGGCAAACGAGGCCGTGGTGCGGATGTTGACTCGGATCGGAACGAAAGACAACGTTCCCGCAATGATCGAACGGGTGAAGAGTCGCAAGGAGCTCTTGATGGGCTTCGGACACCGGGTCTACAACAACTACGACCCGCGCGCCAGCGTCATCAAGCGGATCGCGGAGGAGGTGTTCGATGCGACGCCGCGCAATCCGCTGTTGGACGTGGCCTTGGAGCTGGAGCGGATCGCGCTAGAGGACGAGTTCTTCATTTCGCGCAAGCTGTATCCGAACGTGGACTTCTACTCCGGGTTGATCTATCAGGCCATTGGTCTGCCGATGGAGATGTTTCCTGTGATGTTCGCGATTCCGCGAACGGTGGGTTGGCTGGCGCAGTGGCAGGAGATGGTCACGGATCCGGAGCAGCGTATATCGCGCCCACGGCAGGTGTACATCGGGGAGGGGGAGCGGGAGTATGTCGGGGTGGAGGAGCGGGGGTAGAGAGGGGCCTCTCATCCAAAGCCTCTGCGTCTATCACGAGACGCGCACTCGGCAGAGGGGAAGCGGGGCCCATCATCCGCCCGCCTGTTTCCATAGCCGACTACTAGGCAGGTCTCCCTAAGAAGAAGGGGCCAGGGGCGGGGATCTATGACCCCACCGGTACTGTTGACTTATAGTTGATTCCGCTTGAACGCACCATCGCGCTTGAGCAGTATCAGGACGGCGACGAGTAGCACAGCACCACTCCCCACACTGGGAACGAAGATGCGTTCAAAGACCTGGGCGAAGACAGCATAGGGCAGCAGGCCGACAATCACACTCGGCAGAACCACCCTCCATCGAATCTTCCCGAAGACCGCGCTTACCACGAGCATTGGGATCATGAAGACGGGGAGAATGGACACCCACACGGCGCAGATTCCAAACGCCGCCCATTCTGCCCACCACGGCTCCATTTCCCACCAGTTCCGATTCTCGATAGCCATATTCGTCATTTCTCTCTCCTTGTCGATATGGGGCGGTACTGTTGACAGCCGCCCATCAACCACAAGTCAACAGTACCGTCAAGCCCCTCGGTTCGCGCGCATACCCTTA
Organism: Dehalococcoidia bacterium; assembly: GCA_965242665.1. Classification (GTDB taxonomy): domain Bacteria; phylum Chloroflexota; class Dehalococcoidia; order Lucifugimonadales; family VXLM01; genus VXLM01. The sequence continues at coordinate 668,313 of OZ251484.1, forward strand.
CGGCGTCTCCGCAGCAGCATCCAAGGCGTACAGGAAATGGTCTTCCGATCCGATATAGACCACCCCATCCGATACTACAGGCGACGAACGCACCCGCGCGCCGGTCTCGTAGATCCAGACCAGCCTGCCGTCGGACGCATCCAAGGCGTACACGTTGTCGTCCCACGAACCGAAGAATACTACCCCGTCCGATACCACAGGAGAGGAATACACATCGTGACCGGTCTCGTAGCTCCAGATTGGATCGCCGGTGGCCGCATCCAAGGCGTACAAGAAATGGTCGTATGAGCCGACATAGACGACGCCGTTCGACACCACCGGCGAGGACACCACGGTACCTCCGGTCTGGAAGTCCCAGCGCAGAGCGCTGTCGGACGCGCCCAATGCGTATACTTTCCCATCAACCGATCCGACATAGACCACGCCGTCCAATACGAACGGTGAGGACACCACAGGGCCTCCTGCCTGATAGTCCCAGCGCAGAGCGCCGTCGGATGCGTCCAAAGCGTATACTTTCCCGTCAACCGATCCGACATAGACGACGCCGTCCAACACGAACGGCGTAGAAAACACAGGGCCTCCTGCCTGATAGTCCCAGCGCAGAGCGCCGTCGGACGCGTCCAATGCGTACAGGCGGGTGTCACTTGACCCGATATAGACGACGCCGTCCAACACGAACGGCGTAGAATGCACGGGGGCTCCTGTCTGGTATGTCCAAATCATCTCGCCCGTGGCCGCATCCAAGGCGTACAATGAACCGTCTTGCGACCCGATGTAGACTATGCCGCCCGAGACTGTGGGCGAGGAAGCCACAAAGTCTTCCGTCTCATAGCTCCAGAGAGGACTCCCGTCGGCCGCGTCCACCGCATGCAGGCGATTGTCATTCGATCCCACATAGACGACACCGTCCGATACCGCAGGGGAGGAAAGCACATTGCTTCCCGTCTCATAGCTCCAGATGGGGCGGATCGTCGAGACGGGTGTCGGATCGGGTTTTGCTGCGCTAGTCGGCGTATCCGAGGCTGCCAACGCGTATAGATTGTGGTCCCATGACCCGACATAGACGACACCGTCCAACACCACAGGTGAAGAAGGGACCTCGCCGTGTGTCTCGTATCTCCAGAGGAGGGCGCCGGTGGCGGCATTCAAAGCGTACAGATAATCGTCGCCAGAGCCGACATAGACCACGCCTTTCGACACTACCGGCGACGAAGTCACGTCGAACCCTGTCTCGTATCTCCAGCGGAGGGCGCCGGTGGCGGCATCCAAAGCGTACAGATAATGGTCGTCAGAGCCGAAGTAGACAATGCCGTCAAACACCGCCGGCGAGGACTCCACCTCACCGCCTTCTGTTTCGTAGATCCAGAGTAGATCGCCGGTGATCGCGTCCAAGCTATACAAGGAGTTGTCGTGAGAGCCGAAGTAGACGATGCCGTCAAACACCGTAGGCGACGAAATCACCCAATCTCCTGTTTCGTAGCTCCAGCGTACATCGCCGGTGGCCGCATCCAAGGCATACAAGGAGTTGTCCTCGGAGCCGACGTAGACGACGCCGTCCCACACCGTAGGCGACGAAGTCACCCAATCTCCTGTTTCGTAGCTCCAGCGCAGGTCGCCGGTGGCCGCATCCAAGGCATACAAGGAGTTGTCAACGGAGCCGACGTAGACGACACCGTCCCACACCGTAGGCGACGAAGTCACCCAATCTCCTGTTTCGTAGCTCCAGCGCAGGTCGCCGGTGGCCGCATCCAAGGCATACAAGGAGTTGTCAACGGAGCCGACGTAGACGACGCCATCCCACACCGTAGGCGACGAATAGATTTCTGCTCCTGTTTCATATATCCAAAGCAGGTCGCCGTTGGTCGCATCCACCGCGTACAGGGAACCATCTAGCGAACCAATATAGAGGATACCGTCCGATACCGCAGGCGACGAAAACACATTGTGTCCCGTCTCGTAGCTCCAGAGGATAGTGCCCGGTTCTGCTTGCGCGGCTGTCGGCACACTGGTAGCAGTCGGCGACGGTACGCTCGTCGGGGTATCCATTGGCGCGGGTGTGGATGTCGGCAGCGGTACACTGGTAGCAGTCGGCAGAGGTACGCTCGTTGGAGTATCCGTTGGCGCGGGCGCGGCAGTCGGCGGCGGCACACTGGTAGCAGTCGGCAGAGGTACGCTCGTTGGAGTATCCGTTGGCGCGGGCGCGGCAGTCGGCGGCGGCACACTGGTTGCAGTCGGCGCAGGGTCTCGGTCTCCACAGGCAACAGCCAGGATGATGGCAGCGATTCCAGCGGTAATCCAAGCTCTTGACATGTCGAACGTTTCTCCTAGTGGAATGATGCACTCTCTACCGTATCATATGTATATGGGAGAGTGTCAATTAAACGGATTCTGTGGTTCCGTTTGGTCTCTGGGCGAGACGGTTCGGGGATGGCAACTCTCCAAGCGGTACGTCTAATCGCGCAACGGTTGAGATTCCCGCCTACGCGGGAATGACGATACAGGGCAGTCCTCGTTGTACAGCTCCATGGTGAGATTCCCGCCTACGGAGACCTTTGAATAACTAGGCGGAGTGGTTGTTTTGGGATGCTCTGCCCATGGTGGCCCCGTTCATTTTGCGTGCTCCGGGTTCCATTCGCATACCCTCGAAGAGGTCATTCAAAGGTCTCCCTACGCGGGAATGACTACTGTCCACCGCGCGTCGCAGTTCCCACCTACGTGGGAATGACGGGATAGGGACGGGAATGGAGGAGAGTCCAACCTGCTGCGTCCTGGGCGCAAGCCATGCCAAGAGAATGAGACGGAACGCCGTTGCCTCGCGCGCGGGCACGAGTTTTCGTTGTGGTTCGTCGGACTCTGTCGGATTGTGTCGATTTCTGTCGACGTCGGGGTGGGTGCTGTCCTTCGGCAGTTGGACGCAGCGGGGTGGATTCCCGCCTTCGCGGGAATGACGTGGGAGGGTGCGGGAATGACGTGGGTGAGCGTGGTTATGCGGATGGACGACGGGCGAAGTGGTTGGGGGTGGTATGTTTCGCGCATGGGGGTATCGCCTGGTGTTGTGGTTTCGCGGAGTGGTTATAGTCCTATAGTAGTACGTAGGTTCTGTTCTGTCAAATACGATTCGGTCGGTTCAATCCAGGGGCGGTCCATACCAATGAATCGAACGGAACCTCGTTCGATTCATTGGCGCGGGGCCTGGGAGACATGGGGAGGCCTACGCCGCGTTAAATCGCCCAATCCATTGCATCCTTGCGTTAGAATCCTCCCCCCAATCCCCATTCCCGCGTCTTGTGATACCATTTCATGGAAGGGCGGAGGAGAATTCCAAGGACCTCGGTAGGATACGCTGCGGCCCCTCACGACCATTCCGCATGACAACGGGGGGCGAACGGTAGTGAGTATCCGAAGATAGAACATCGCATGAGCCAAGACGAGAATCGAAGGGAGTTCCTAGACAACGTGCGGGCGGCTTTGGGGCGCGATGCGCCGCTTGACGACATCCGCGTTCCCGATTCGACGGCGTTCTCGGACGACCGCAGCGAGGTTGGAAGACGACTCGAAAGCATCCGCCGAACGCAAGAATCCACGGTGGGCCAGCTCACCAACGAATTGGTGGCGTCCGCCCAGGAAGCGGGGTGGATCGTCGAGCGGGTTGGCCTCGGCCGCGCGGCGGAATGCGTCAAGGGGATCGTTGACGCGCTCGACGCAGACAACGTTCTGCGCTCCAACCACTCCATATTGGATGAAATAGGATTGGACGCGGCTTTCGAGGAATCTCCCATCGCCGTCCAGAAGATCGCTTCCGAGCGATCGGGCATGAGCCCCGAGGAGCAGCGCGCAACGTTTCGTCAGAAGATGCTCAACGCCGCCGTCGGAGTGACCGGCGTAGATTATGCGGTCGCAGAGACTGGAAGCGTGGCTATTACAGCGGGCGACGGGGTGAGCAGGTTGATATCTCTGCTGCCGCCCGTCCACGTCGCCGTGGTGCTCCCATCACAAATACTCCCTAGCTTGGACGAGCTCTTCTCGACCCTGCGAGGAGAATTCCTCGAACGTGGAGCGCTGGACTACACCAACATCATATCAGGCCCTAGCCGCTCCGCGGATATCGAGCAGACTCTGATTCGAGGGATGCACGGCCCGCGCGAGGTCTACATGGTTATCGCCGACTAACTGTACTTGCCGAACACCGAGCCTCCCACGAGCATGAAGCGCATTGCCTCGGAGGTGGCGTTCGCTATCAACTCTGGAGCGCGCGTAGACGCTTCGGCAAGCGTCATGGGGGAGGACACGATCGCCGACACTGCGTCGATGCCCTCACCGTGAACGTCCTCGAATCCGCGCCCAAGCGAGCCGGACACCGCAATTACGGGTATCCCCAGCTTTCGTGCCCGGCGCGCAACCCCGATTGGAGCTTTGTTGTACACCGTCTGAAAATCGATCTGCCCCTCGCCGGTAATCACGAGGTCGGCTCCCTGCAACTTCTCGTCCAACCCCACTTGGTCGAGGACGATATCCACGCCCGGGCGCAGTGTACCCCCAAGCAGCGCCATCATCCCGCCTCCCAGACCGCCTGCAGCGCCTGCGCCGGACACTGCATCGATGCTCATTCCAAGGTCGCGCTCGACCACTTCCGCAAAGTTCTTCAACGCCGCATCCAGCTGCTCCACCAACTTGGGAGTCGCCCCCTTTTGCGGCCCATAGACCGCCGAAGCCCCCTCTGGCCCGGTCAGTGGATTGGATACGTCGCACGCCACAGAGAACCGAGAATTCGCTATTCGACCGTCGATCCCAGACGTGTCGATCCGATGAAGCCGGGACAACGCCTCTCCGCCCAGTCCCAGATCGTTCCCGCCTTCATCCAACAGCCGCACGCCCAGCGCCTGTGCCATACCGCCGCCGGCATCGTTCGTAGCGCTGCCTCCGATTCCAACGATGAAGTTGCGGAAACCGGCGTCGAGAGATTGGGAGATGATCTCTCCCAGGCCATATGTAGTCGCGCCCAACGGATCACGCTCGGACTGCGAGAGCAAAGCCAGCCCCGAAGTCCTAGCCATCTCGATCACAGCAGTCTCACCGTCGCCGAGAGCTCCCCATTCAGCCGTGACCTCCCGTCCGACCGGGCCAGTAACCACGGCAGAACGAATCTCGCCGCCTGTCGACTCCACGAGAGTCTCCAATGTCCCGTCTCCTCCGTCCGCAACGGGGACTATGGCAGTCTCCACATCGTGGACGGCCATCCGCACGCCCTCATCCATAGCACTCGCAACTTCCAATGCAGACAGGCTCCCCTTGAAGCTCTGGGGTGCGATTACGATTTTCATTTGCTGCGTTCCCCTCCATACCGATGACGCGGTGAACCGCCTGCTATTATACGACGTTTTCGGAAGCCATACACTCTCCGCGCGCATTGATCATTGCCCCCCATACGGTCGTGTCCAGATTCGCATGATCGATCATACGGCCTCGTCGACGAAGTCGTGCGTATGGGATGAGTCGACCGTGCGCGCCGACCGACGTCCTGAGAGGTGACGGTGTAGATACCCGCAGTGCCCATCAGAACGACAGAAACTCCATAGAACGGTTGACAGATGGTGTTGCATCCGATATACTGATCCATGGTTCGGTCTCCTGGTGGTACTAGCGAAGTGGACCCACCCGTTCCCATCCCGAACACGGAAGTGAAACGCTTCAGCGCTGACGATACTGCACTGGTGACGGTGTGGGAAAATAGGTCACTGCCGGGAGGCCTTTCCACAATCCCTCGCTCCTCATCCTCACCAGCCCCTCCCGCAGATACGCAGCTGCTAGATTATGGAAGAACGAAGGCGAAACACAGCCAAACCCAACCTTGGAAGCGCTTTGCATAGGTTTTACCCTGTGCTACAATACGGCCAGCATCATCAGAGAAGGGAGGAGACCTTGGTCTCTTCAAAGCCCCGCGGGAAACTGCCCTTCAATCATACTGAGACTTGTAGTATCATACTCCCGAGTATGATACTCTCGGGGACGGCTGTTCCCGAAAACGGGAGAAGGTATCGTAAATCTCCATGAGTTGCAGGGTAACGTGACATCACCGCACGCCGAAGATAGCAGTGTTCAGGACATGGGAGAGCTCCTCGACTCGGTCGAGGAAGTGCAGCCTCTCAGGCGAGGCAACATCGTCGAAGGCATCGTCATGGAAGCGGCGCCGGACGCAGACGGCATCTTCCTCAACGTTGGGCACAAGGCCGAAGGCCATGTGCCAGCCAGCGAAATGAAGAGCCTCTCCGATGAAGACATCCAACAGCTGAAGACGGGCGACACGGTTCTCGCCATGGTCATCAAGAGCGAGACCTACGAAGGTTCCGCCATCCTCTCCATAGACCGTGCAGCCGGGGAGATCGGTTGGAAAACCCTTCAAGAGGCGTTGGACTCCGGGAAGCGCGTATCCGGAAAGGTCGTCGAATTCAATCGAGGGGGCGCCATCGTCATAGCCGAGGGGGTGCGAGGTTTCGTTCCCATGTCGCAACTGGTTAGCACCCAGAGAGACAAGGCGCGCGGCGCAGCGAAGTCAGACAGCAGCGATCAAGAAGGCCAAGACCCCCGGGGCGTCGGTCGAACCATCGAACTGAAAGTTCTCGAGCTCAACAGAGGGCGCAGCCGTGCGATTCTGTCCGAACGACAGGCGGTCCAAGAGGCTCGCAACGAGCGCAAGGCCAAGCTCATCGAAGAGCTGCAGGAAGGGGAAGTACGGCGCGGACGGGTTACCGGCATCAGCACCTTCGGCGCGTTCGTCGACCTTGGAGGCGCAGACGGCCTGATCCACATATCCGAGCTGTCTTGGAGCACCGTATCCTCTCCCAAGGACGTTGTGAGCATAGGACAAGAGCTAGACGTCGTCGTCCACCGGGTCGACACAGAGGAAAAGAAGATCGCTCTGAGCTTGAAACGGCTCCAGCCAGAACCATGGGACACTATCGAAGAACGCTACCGAGTCGGGGACATCGTCGACAGCACGATAACCAAACTAGCCGACTTCGGGGCATTCGCTCGAATAGAAGATTCGATCGAGGGACTCGTCCACGTCTCCGAATTGACTCCGCGGAGAATCAACCACCCCCGCGAGGTCGTTCGAGAAGGCGACGCGGTTCGATTGAAGATAGTGCGGATAGAACGAGACAGGCGAAGGTTGGGACTCAGCCTAAAGCAAGCGGAGGAAGAAGAAGGGTTTACCACGCAAAACTAGAAACGCCGCCCCGGGCATGGATCGATCCGGACCGCGGTGAGGAGACCTTCATATGACAAGCAGTCGGTTCGAGAAGTTTTCAGAAAGAGCGCGAAAGGTGCTCGCCCTAGCTCAAGACGAGGCGCGTCGCTGCAATCACAGCTATATTTCGACTGAGCATATCCTGTTGGGCCTCGTGAGCGAGTCCGAGGGCGTCGCGGCCAAGGTACTGTCGAGCCTTGGGGTAGAACTCCAAAAGATACGGTCGTCGGTCGAGTTCATCGTGGGCCGCGGCGATAGGCCTGTCACCGGCGAGATTGGTCTGACCCCCCGCGCCAAGAAGGTCATCGAGCTCGCGGTAGACGAAGCGCGTAGACTCAACCATCACTACATCGGCACCGAACATCTCCTCATCGGACTCATGCGAGAGGGCGACGGCGTCGCAGCCAGCGTCCTGGAAACACTGGGCATAACCCTCGACAAGGTACGAGCTGAAACCACTAGGATACTCAGCCAAACCGTCCAGCAGTCCCAGTCGAGCGGAAGGAGCAGTCGATCGACGTCAGGCACCCCAACCCTCGATCAGCTCGGATTCGATATGACCAAGGCGGCCAGCAAAGGCAAGTTCGACCCGACGGTTGGGCGAAAGACGGAAATCGAGCGCGTTACGCAGATACTCAGCCGGCGGACCAAGAACAACCCGGTCCTAGTCGGAGAGCCGGGTGTCGGAAAGACCGCCATCGTCGAGGCCCTCGCCCAGAGAATCGTCGCCAACGACATCCCATCGACACTTCAGGGAAAGCGACTCGTCGCTCTGAATATGGCTGCCCTCGTCGCAGGAACCAAATACCGCGGCGAGTTTGAAGAACGCCTCAAGAAGGTTGTCGACGAAATCAAAACGTCCAAGAACTGCATCCTCTTCGTCGACGAGATTCATACCATGGTGGGCGCAGGCGCGGCCGAAGGTGCGGTCGACGCCGCCAACATCCTCAAGCCAGAGCTGGCCCGGGGCGAACTCCAATGCATCGGAGCCACTACGCTCGACGACTACCGGAAATACGTTGAACGCGACCAAGCGCTCGAAAGACGACTCCAACCCGTTACGGTGGAAGAACCGGACATCGCCCAGACTATCGACATCCTCCTTGGAGTCAAAGGCCGCTATGAAGAGCACCACCAGCTCGACATCAGCCCCGAAGCAGTCAGAACGGCTTCGCATCTGGCTGCCCGGTTCATACCCGACCGCTTCATGCCGGACAAGGCAATCGACTTAATCGACGACGCCGCCGCCCGCGTGCGCATCAACTTCACGACTGCCCCGATGTCCGTCAGTGAAGCATCGAAGATGCTCGACAACGTCCGCAAAGAAAAGGACGAGGCGATATCCGGACGCCAATACGAGTATGCCGCCGAACTTCGAGACCGCGAAGCCAAGCTCGCAGAGAAACTTGCCCGTCTCGAAAAAGAGTGGCAGGAAGAACGCGGGAACGAAAGGCCCGTCGTTACGTCCGAGGACGTCGAAGAGGTCGTTTGGATGTGGACAGGCGTACCCGTTACCCATCTTTCCGCGACCGAATCGGAGCGACTCACCCACATGGAGGAAGAGCTCCACAAGACCGTCGTTGGGCAAGACGAGGCCATAAGCATGGTCTCCAAGGCCGTCCGCAGAGCGCGCACCGGACTCAAGAACCCAAACCGTCCGTCCGGTATCTTCATCTTCTCCGGTCCCACCGGCGTCGGCAAGACCTTCCTGACCCAAAAACTCGCCGAATTCCTCTTCGGCAGCGAAGACGCACTCATCCGCATCGACATGTCCGAATTCATGGAGCGGCACTCCGTCTCCCGCCTCGTGGGGGCGCCGCCCGGCTACATCGGATACGATGACGGTGGACAACTGACCAAAGCCGTCCGACGAAAGCCCTACTGCCTCATACTGCTGGACGAGATCGAGAAGGCCAACGAAGAGGTCTTCAACATTCTGCTCCAGATATTCGACGACGGCCATTTGACTGATGCCAGCGGACACAAGGTCAATTTCCGCAACGCCATCATCGTCATGACGAGCAACGTCGGATCCAACCAGATAGACAGGACTCTCGGATTCAAAGCCAAGGGCGAGAGCGGCGACGAATTCACCGCTCGGTACGAGCGGATGAAGACCAACGTGACAGCCGAAATCAAACGGGTCTTCCGCCCAGAGTTCCTCAACCGCATAGACGGCACCGTCGTCTTCCACGCGCTGACCCCCGAACAAGTGCTGGATATCGTCGATCTCGAACTCAAAGTCGTCGTGAATGGGCTCCTCGAAAAGGGCATTAGCCTGGACGTATCCGACGCCGCCAAGGCCTGGCTTGCAGAAAAGGGTTACGATCCACACATGGGCGCACGTCCTCTGGGGCGTCTCATCCAAGTCCACATCGAAGACCCACTCTCCGATGCCATACTCGAAAATCGGTTCAGCCCCGGAGATACTGCCGTGGTGGACGTAGAAGACGGCAAGGTCGTCGTTACCGCCCAGTCGGCGCTGGTCGAAGAGCCGACGCCTGTCTAGCCCAGCAAACAACAGTAGCCGACGCGCATGGACGAGCACAGAATGCAGACTCGCACCGCGCAGCCGCGTGATGCCTGATGCAGCCAAAGCTCGAGAAGGTTTTCGTCTGCGGTAACTGCGGAAACGAGCGACCAAAGTGGGAGGGACGCTGCTCCGCCTGCGATTCGTGGAACTCCTTCTCTGAAACAGTCGTCGACCGCAGCGGTTCTTCATCATCGATCACCACTGCCGCAAGACAGAACCCACAGGAGCTGTCGTCCGTCTCTGCAGACGACCACCCCCGCCTCGCCCTGTCGTCCAAGGAAATGAACCGAGTGCTGGGAGGAGGCATCGTACCGGGCACAGTCGCCCTCTTGGCGGGCGACCCCGGAATCGGCAAGTCCACCATGCTGCTCAGACTTGCCGCCGATGTCGCGCACGACTCCGGATCGGCCCTCTACGTGAGCGGCGAAGAGTCGCCCAGCCAACTCAAGATGCGAGCCGACCGCATGGGACTGCATGGAAATGGCCTGCATATCCTCCATACCAGCGAGCTCGACGATATCGTCGCCATCGTCGAGCAAAACCCATTCGTTCTCGTGGTCGTCGACTCCATCCAGACAGTGCAAACCGCTTCGATATCGTCTGGGGCCGGCAGCATCGCCCAAATCAAGGAATGCGCTCGCATTCTCATCCATCTTGCCAAGACCAAGGGCATCCCAATGCTCTTCACCGGGCACGTGACGAAGGGTGGAGACATCGCAGGACCGAAAGTCCTGGAGCATCTGGTGGATGTTGTGCTCTATCTCGAAGGCGACCAGATCAACGCCTGGCGCATCGTGCGTGCAGTCAAGAATCGGTTCGGCTCGACCAATGAAGTTGGAGTCTTCGAGATGATCGAGCGCGGACTGATTGACGTCGACGATCCATCAGGCGCGCTGCTCTCCGAGCGGGCGAGGGGCGCAGTCGGCTCTACCATCGTTCCAGTCATCGAGGGAACTCGACCCCTGCTGATCGAAGTGCAGGCGCTCACCAGTCCCACATCTCTGCCGTCTCCCCGTCGTGTAGCGACGGGCATCGACACGAACAGACTCCTGCTCGTGTGTGCAGTCCTCTCCAGAAGGCTGGGAGTCCGACTCGCCGATCAGGACGTGCTGGTAAACGTGGCTGGGGGATTGCGGATCAGCGAGCCTGCGGCAGACCTCGGAGTAGCCCTGTCGATCATCTCCAGTATGAGAGATACCGCCGTGTACGGCCGGCTCGCTGCGTTCGGGGAAATTGGACTGAGCGGCGAATTGCGGAGAGTCTCTCACATACGCAGCAGAGTGTACGAAGCTGAGCGGCTTGGCTTCTCGAAATGTATCTTGCCATCGAAGCCGAACGGCTCTTGGAACCTAGGTCCGGACACGCGCATTGCCCTGCGCCCCGTAGGAACAGTTGCCGAGGCAGTTGCGTTTTCGTTGGGCAAAGACCGCCCAACCGGCGTTCTCCAGCGCCGCGTCGATTGGCCAGAGCCGCAGACGAGGCCGAGTGACATCCATGAGTAGCGACGGTGCGCGGAAGATCGGATACCTCCAATGTATCGGCGGGGCAAGCGGTGATATGCTGCTCGGGGCCGTTATCGATGCCGGCGTACCTGTCGACGATATCAACGCCGCAATAGCGCTGCTTGGCGTGAGCGGAGTGAAGGTTGCCGCGCACCCAGACCAGAGAAGGAACGTACACGGGACGCGCGTCAGAGTCGAGGTCGACGCCTCGTCCACGCAACCGTCCGGGTTGGAAGAATTCGTCCGGATCGTCGACGCTTCCCAAATACCAACGCGCGTCAAAGAGCGATCCATCGAAGTTTTCCAACGCATCCGCAGGGCCGAGTCACTGGCACACCGCCAACCAAGTCAAGACCTTCACCTCGAAGAACTTGGCGACGTCGATACCCTCGTAGACGTCGTCTGTACCGTCGTCGGACTCGACGCACTCTGCATCGGACGTCTGTACTCTTCTCCGCTCCCATCGGGGTCCGGCCTCATCGAAACCGCGCACGGAATCCTCCCCGTCCCCACTCCTGCAACGGCCGCTCTCCTTGGAATGGCAAACGCCCGCGTGGCCCCGCCGCCTTGTAGTCCATCCGATGCCGGCGAAATGGTTACGCCGACCGGAGCCGCAATCGTGACGACGCTAGCCGATTTCCTTCAACCCTCTCTCCAGATCGAGACGATCGGCTACGGTCTCGGTACGCGCAACCCCGTCAGCTACCCCAATGCGCTCGCGCTCTGGGTTGGAACGGAACTCGACGACTCACCCGCCGCGCGCGTAAGCTTGCTCGAAACCAACATCGACGACTGCACGCCCGAAATACTCGGGTACACCCAGGAGCTGCTGTTCGCGGTCGGGGCTCTCGACGTTTGGTTCACGCCAATCCAGATGAAGAAGAACCGGCCGGCCGTGATGCTGAGCGCCCTCGTGCCGGCCCGCCTCGAGGAGCAGGCCATCCGCCTCATTCTCCGTGAGACGTCCAGCCTCGGCGTCCGAATGCGTCCGATAGCCCGATACGAGGCGGATCGAAAGAGCATCGAAGCGACCACTAGCCTCGGTACGGTGTCCGTAAAAGTCAAGAAGATAGACGGCGTCCCCGTCGCAGTCTCGCCCGAGTACGAACACTGTCGAAAGATAGCGGCAGACAAGGGGCTGCCTCTGCAAGAGGTGTACCGCATCGTTCAACGCGAGGCCGCTGAATTCTTACTATCATCCGACTATTCAGACCATCATCCCGCGTCGCCATAGCCTCTCCTGCCCTGGCAAGAACGCGGTCGGCTACCGAAGGGCGCGGCTCATCCGGATCGCGCGCCCTGTGGTACACTACCGAACCATCCCCATACACGCAGACCCCCTAACTCGTGAAACCTATCGCACAGAGATCGGAGAAATGCTCGACAACGACTCTATCAGGATCGCTGCGGTGGTGGCCACTTGCGACCGGCCCGACTATCTAGCCAATCGGTCCCTCGCATCGATCTCCAAGCAGACCCGCCCTCCGGACCTGTTGGCTGTCGTCGACGACTCGAACCCCAAGTCGCGAACGACGAACCGGGAGATCGTCACAGACTTTGCGGCTCGGCATGGGGTACGGGTCGCGTACCTCGAAAACTATCGAACCCCAGGAGCCTCCGGAGCCTGGAACACCGCGTTGGCGCATCTGCAAAAGATCATCCCCGCTTGCTTCGCCGCAATCCTGGACGATGACGACGCATGGGAACCAACCTACTTGCAGAGATGCCAAGAGGCTGCGCTCGAGCACAACTTGGACATGGTCGCCGCCGGCCTCCTATGGTGCACGTCGCCCGATGACCCGGGACGCCCACTTGCCCCACCGGACCGGCTCGCCTCCGAAGATTTCTTTCCGAGCAACCCCCACATCCAAGGATCCAATCTCTTCATCCGGCTTCGGACCTTGCTGGAAGCAGGCGGATTCGACGAGGCGTTGCACAGCACGACAGACCGAGACCTCTGCATCCGACTCGCGGATCTCGGACGAGTGCGCTTCCAATCTTTGCAAGAATACCTCGTGCGCCACTACGCAGAAGACAACCGACGGCGCCTCTCGTCCCGCGGCGCAGAAGTCAAGATCCGCGGCTTGCGCCAGTTCGACCTCAAGTATCGCTCCCGCATGACGGAAACGCAGCGCAGCGAATTCCTCGCAACTGCCCACAGTCGATTCGAATACTCCCCCGATACCGAACCCTTCCCCCGACTCCCTGCTGCAAGTCCTGCCCCATCACCGCCCGCCGGACGGGAACCCATCGATCTAATCGTTGGCGCGGTCACCTCACCCAATGTTCGGATCGTAGAGGGATTGCTCTACGACTTGACCAACAACCTCTCCAGACGAGAGGACGTTCGACTCCGTGTCCTGCTGCTGGAAAATGGAGGAAGCGATGAGGCGAGGACATCCCTTTCGGAAATGGTCCGCCGGTACCAAACGCAGGGACTGCGCGTCGCGGTCATCGACCGCAGCCGACAGGCGGCAGACCTCCAAGCTGGGGCGTTCGGGGATCACTACCGAAAACTGCCTACAAGGGCCTCGATTGCCCTCGCGCGCACCATCCTCCAGCGCCACCTCTACATCGCCGCCAAAGACGTACCGAGCGCCGTCGTCTGGATACTCGACGACGACAGCCGCCTCGACAGCCTCGTACTCCGAGAAGACGGGTCGCTCGTCCGCGAGAGGCAGGACATCCCTGCACAGATACGACGCATCCAAGACGAGGAGGCCGCGGTGGTTATCGGGGAAGTAACGGGAGAACCGCCACTGCCATTCAGCAGTGCGGTGCGCGTCCAACTCGTCGACCTCTACCACAACCTCGAAGCCCTGGCGCGCCTGACGCCAGGGGCCCCGTTCCCGAACCGCGCACCGGAAAACGCCAGCCTGCGGATGAAATACCGCGACTTCTACTACGACCTATCCAGAAAAGAGACCGATCACCTAGAAACCCCATTTTGGTACCAACCCTCGACCGGCCAACGAACCGCCGCGCAGGTGTTCACGGAAATGGCCCGTAAGGTTCCCGACATACTGCGCGGCATTCAAGTGTTTCGACCCCTCGCCCATCGACTGCGCAGCGATCTCCATCTCGCCCTCGTTCCATCAGCGAACCGCGGCCCAAACACCCTCGTGTTCGACATCGAGGCACTCCGGGAATTTCCAAATGCCGCGCCAAGCATCGGAACAGTCGACACTCGCCGCAGCGATATGGTATGGAGCCTGCTCAACCGCTTCGTCGGCGGGCGAAGGGTAGTCTCGGCCCCAATTCCCATACGGCAAGACCGCAGCAACGCAACCATTGGAGACCTCGATTTCGATACGCTGTCGCAAGACATCCATGGCTACGCCGTCTACTCGACGCTTCACGACCTATTCATGCAACGCGCGCATCGCAGGCAACTGGCAGGCAAGCCCGCATATGGCCCGGACCTGCTCGCGTTCGGCCCTGACGACCTCGAGGCCGCAGAGAGATCGTTCCAAAAGCATGTGACCGAGCGCGTGAGCGCATTCGAACTTAGCTACCTGAGGATCATCGGCCTCCTCAAGGCGCTGCACAAGTTCACCCAGGCAGACTCCCAGATCCCAGAGGGACTCGCGTGGTGGCTCACAGACGACGATTTCGCGGACGCGGTGGACTCCATTCGATCCCTCACACGCAGACTGAATGACATCTACACCGACGACAACCTCGACAAGTTCCGCCGCCGCGTCCAGAACTACGACATCAAAGAGATAAGAAAGTTCTACACCAGTCTCTCCGCAATGGCCAAAGAATACCGCGGCAGCCTGCCAAAATCGAACGCACTTGACCAAGCCGCTGCGGTCTTGAAAAGCGAATTCCCTCATCTCGGAGAGATGAAAACCCTGGGCTTCGGTTCGGAGGCCGTCGTCTTCACCGATGGACGACTGGTCTACAAATGCATCCTAGACTTCACCGGCGAAGACTCCGAAAAGCGGCTGCTCGAATCGTTGACCGGCCAACTGGACGGATACAAGACACTCTGCGCGTTGCAAGAAGTCAGTAGCGTTGGGAACGACCTCATCATCGTGTATCCATTCGAGGCTGGACAACGCTATCGAGGCGGATTCCTCGACGACGTGCTGACATTTCTGCGAGAGTGTCGGACGGCAGGCATCGTCTTCCGCAACGTCCATCCCAAGAACTTCATCGTCACGTCTGGCGGATTGAGATTCATCGACTATGGACGCGACATCAGGCCGTACAGCGATGCGGAGTTCATGCACATGTGCCGCCGCGCGTTCCTTACTTGGCGCTTCCACTTCCGCAGCGATCTAAAACAGCTGATGAGAACCGCACTGACCGATTACGACCTGCCCGAACTCCACGGCTTCGAACACTTCCTGTCGGCCATCGATCCTCGACCGGTACACAAGGAGCTCGACGACGCCTTGCGCGCAATGACCGAGGAAATCGGACCTCGCACTGCTGTAGACTACGGATGCGGACGCGGCGCACTGTCTCGAACCCTTGCATCCGACGGGATTCGAGTCACTGCGTTCGATCCCGATCCAAGAGCGGCGGATCTATGGGACTCGGCGAGCGGCGTAGAGTTCATGGACGCATCCAACCAGGATGCCCTCCTCCAACGCCACCATGAATTCGACGTCGTACTCTGCAGCCGCGTGCTCTGTACCATAGAAGACCCGGACGAGTTGCGCCGCGTGCTGCGGAATCTCCGGCGCCTAGTGTCCGATACTGGGTCCGTTCTGATATCCGTCTGCAACCCGTTCGATTACCGCGTCGAATGCACCGAAGGACACCAGCGCACCCCGGCGCCGAATGCGCGGTACGACGAGGTGTTCACCTATGAAGAATGCGACCCGCGTTCCAAACGGCCCAGGAAGGAAACGCACCGCCCCTTGGAAATCTATCGACGAGAGTTTCTGAGGGCCGGACTGGCCATGATGGAGGCTCCGGTCGAAATACCATGCTCGGATATCTTGAACATGCGGCCCGCGTCCGACTATATGGTCTTTCGTCTGAAGCCCGTACCCGACGCGCCGGAAGTCTCCCTCATGATCAAGACCTGCTATATGGAGTGGAAGACCATTGAGCGGCAGATACGCCATCTCGTCTCCCAGCTAGAAGGCCCACGCGCCTTCGGGGAAAGAGTCGTGGTCGTAGATCAACGGACAGACGAGTTCACTAGGCAATACGAGAAGCCGAACCCCCGCGCGCACCGCAAGGCTATGGACAGCCTGCTCTCCGATGGAGTGGTGGACCGGGTGATATACGCGCCACAGGATGAAGCAACGATACGCTCCGTCATGCGTCGATGGTTCGACGTCGACGTATCCGACTCCCACACCGTCCGCGGGCAGCCCGCCTTCGCCACTCTCTGGGGATTCGAGCAATGCAAGGGAAGATACATCCTCCAACTCGACAGCGACCTGCTGATAGGCCGCCAAGATCGAGCGCACGACTACCTCGCGGATATCGTCGACGTCTTCCAAGCGCATCCCAACGCCCTATTCGTGTCGCTCACTATCTTCAACCTGACTGCCGTTCCGTATAGCCCCGACTACGTCCGCGTCGAGGTGCG
Organism: Dehalococcoidia bacterium; assembly: GCA_965242665.1. Taxonomy (GTDB): domain Bacteria; phylum Chloroflexota; class Dehalococcoidia; order Lucifugimonadales; family VXLM01; genus VXLM01. The sequence goes on from OZ251484.1 coordinate 685,151, forward strand.
CGGCTGCATGATCGACAAGAACCGAATAGAGAGTGTCCTGCCCATCCCAAACGACGCCTGCGGAGGAACGCTCCAGCGAACTTGGCACCGCGCCTTCCACGACTTCGTCGAAAGCAGTCGCTTCCAAACCTACAACGGCGGTGACCCAAGAACCTTCTTCATTCACGTCCCCAATTCCATGAAGGAGGATACCGACACCCTATTTCGCATCATCGATCGGGTAGAGCAATGCTTTGTCCCCTCAGCGCAGGCAAATTGTGTCGACCTGCAAGGAACCTGGAGCGACTGGGCTGGGCCAAAGCGCGCTGAGCCGTACATATTCGTAATCTCCGGCCGAAATATCGACCCGGGCCAGTTTCGACGATGCTTCGACTCCGTACTCTCCCAGACCGAATCGAACTGGGGGGCAATCGTCATCGATGACGCATCTACCAACGGATTCGGAAACTACGCGCGGACCTACCTCGCCCCCTACCGTGAACGAGTGACCATCATCGAGAACCACGAGCGGCGAGGACTCATGCGGAATACCTGGGACGCCGTAACGAGCTTCTGCAGCAATCCGCAAAGCGTGATACTAACGCTCGACCCAGACGACCTGTTGGCAGGGCCCTTCGTATTGAAGCGCATCGAAGAGGAATATGACAAGGGCGCGGACGTAACCATCGGATCCATGCTGCGCCTCGACAAAGAAGCAATCTACCCCGTCGACCTGATCGACCCGCGCGGCAGCCGAGGGGGGAACGTATGGCAGCACCTCCGCACCTTCAGGAAATACCTGTTCGACGCCATCTGCATCGAAGATTTGAAGATGGGCGAGGAGTGGATAGAACTAGCCAGCGATTGGGCGTTCATGCTGCCGATCGTCGAGATGTCCTCCAGACCAGTCCATATCGCAGATACCCTCTACATCTACGACCCATCGCCCCGAGAACGCGAGCGCTACGAACGAGAACGGGAGTCCGCCGTCTCGCGAATCATCGCGCGGCCGCGCTACGCCATCCTGCCCCCGAACGAACCCTCCTCCGCCCCAAACGTCGGTTTGACTGCCGCGCGAAAACATGTAATACTAACGCACAACCGCGTCCAATTCCTTAGCCGCAGGAAACAGAGACACTAAGGCTTCAGGCCTAGCGAGGGACGAAAAGGAGATAGACGAAGCCGCGACATGACAAAGCATATCCACCATCGTTGGGCTGAATTAAAGAGAATCACTCGAGAACGCACCACAGGCTTCTATCATTCATTGATGGCGTCCAAGGTGACGCGATACAGATACCATATCATAGCGATTTTTTCTCTGCTCTTGATTGTAGAGGTAGTACCACCCTTCATTTGGGATGCCATTCTAGTGGACGTTGTACCCTCTTTCGTTTGGGAGCATCCGGGAACGTATATGGCATTGTGGCTTGGGATTTTGGGGGTTACTTCATTGGCATGGATGGGAATGGCAGTACTAATCGCAACAGTACCGTTCTCGATACGACGTGTCTACTACGTTTTCGTAGTTTTCCCGCTACTCGTAGTCGCACAGCTCGGTCTGCTAACAATTCCAACCGATCCACTAGGAGGTTTCGCATTAACTGTCGGGATGTTTTCGATGCTACTGCTAGGAATTGCTGGGATAGTTACAGTGATCATCCTACGAACCGTACTAGCGAGCAAACCCAGAACGCTTAGGCTATATGTGGTAGCTGTATTAGCTGCTATCGTGGTCACATCTGCGCTGTGTATTACACTGGTTATCGGACTGTGGATTCTTCGAGAAATAGGAGGATCATCGGAGGAATTTTGGGGTCTTACTGCTCTACTGCTGCTGTTCACAATACCATTCCCTTTCCCTATACTGGCAACTATACTGATCAGCATGATCAAGCATCCGTACCAGCATCTAGTAGTAGGGGGTGTCGTCTTGTGGGTGGTGATCACGATTGGAATATGGGTCTGGTTAGTTCCGATATGGATCGAAGAGTGGCGAGTAGCGCAGTGATTACCATCAGAATGATTCGTCCTCGCGGCCCCTACACCAAGCCATCAGAGCACACCACTCGAATCACTCTCGGCTCCTGTGCATCGTTGGACGGCGAATCGTCCGGCGGGGTGAGGGATGGGGGGCGATGATGCGAGATTTCGTCATGCGGCACAAAGTTGGGGCAGCGACCATCGTCGCGGCGTTGGTCGTCGCTGTGTTTTCCATCTACACGGTTCCCCTCAACCCTCCGCTCGGCGACTGCTTTGGAGGAGTGCTGTCCCAAGACCCGCTGATCTGCTATGTGCTCGAACAGGCCGACAGACAAGACGTCATCGACGTGGAGACCGTGTACGACGCAGACGGCGTGCTCTACTTCTCCCTCAAGCAGGATGATGAACTGAGTAGCAACGTGTACGAGTTCTTCGAGGCGAAAGCTGTTGAGTTCTACGACCGTTGGCCGGACGACTTGCCTCGTTGGCCGGACGAATCGACTGACCTCTCTGAATGCCTAGAACGCTTTGATCCTAGGGAATGCTCTCTAGGAATGAATTTGGGCCTCATGTACCTGCCAAGGTCAATGGTGTACAACGACATGCGATTCTTCATTGGAGGGGATGCAGCTCGTCGATCGACGCCTGGTTGGGCATCATGGCGGCAGCTCTGGCCGGCCACGACGAGCGGCGCGTCGGATGCGTCTACAACTCCCGCCACCTTAGACGTGTCCGATGTCGATATGACTAACCTGCCTGTTCATTACGCTTGCCCTGATAAACTCTACGGCCACCGGGATGATATCTGCAGCAGAGACCAAAACGTCGCCCTGTCCATCCTTGACACTCATTCACCGAATGGAACAGACAGGAACAAGTACATTGAGTACGCAGACCCGCCGGAAGACCCAGCACAGGTCATCGCTCTCAAGAAGATAATAGATCCGTGCTATGGAATAAGTTGGGGCGTCTGCGAATGGACGAGGACCGTCACTTTTGTGCAAGGGGACACGACTACCTACGTAGACAGAACCGTGAAACAAGCCGCGAGCGTTACCAAACCTGATTATGACGACATCGTACTCATCCCCGCGAAGTACGGGCCAGGAGAGTTGATGCGCTGGGTGGAGATCCTGAATCGATTCGCTCTCTCGACCGGCAACACCATCGGCCTCTACGAAGCGACGATAGACGACAACAAGCAGGATAAAGAGTTTGAGGTCGTGTTCACCTCGGCAGGTCCGGGTCCGGCGAGAATGACTGAAGATGGAAGACATGACCTATCCACAGTGCGTACTATCATCCTCGTGGCAGGATTCGACGCCCAGCGGATAGCAGCCGCGCTCCCAGCATTGCTGCCGCTGCTGGGCATTCCAACCGACGCCGTGGGGCTTGTGCTGGAATACGAATTGCTGAGTTCAATAGAGCATTACGGGATGAGGTCCGGCGGCCCCAGCCTGGAGGGTATCGAACACCTGCAGTCAGCCTATGAATGGACGGCGCTCGAAAGGTTCGCGGGCATGTTCGGTGTGTCGGTAAGAGTTCTCATCGGCTCAACGGGCGTCGGCGCGGTGTTGGTCGCGGGCGGCATCGTCGCGCTCGTTCTGCGTCTGCGCCGGCGGCGCGCGCCGGGGTGAGGGATGGGGGGCGATAAGTATCGTAGCAGACCGCCCGCACACCGTAAACCCGCCCCCCGTCACTCCAGCGCGTCCGGGGCGAACTCCACCTCCCAAATGCGGCCGTCACCGTCGAACTGTCCGGTGACGATCCGCGCTATACCGTACTGCGGAAGAGAAACGGCGGCCGCGCACTTGCCGTCGAACACCACGCCGCGCACGTCGAAGCCAAAGTCAAGGTTGTCGAATCCATGCTCCCTGCGAAAGTCGAGAATATCGTCGAGGTCTGCAGGGACGACGTGCAGGAAGAAGCCCGCCTGCGTATCCTCGGCTGCGCACGGCTCCTTGACGTAGTACAACTTGCCCCCGTGGATGTACAGATCGAACTCCGAGCGCGCAGCAGGCTCGTTGGACACGACCGTTTGGTACTGGGAGATGAGCTTGGGCCCTTGAATGACATGCGCTGCGGTCCAAGCTGTGCTGCTGCCGTCGATCCGGCCGGTGCGAATGCCTGCGATGTCGTACTGCGGTAGATTGACGCTGGCCAGACACCTGCCGTCGAATAGCAAGCCGCGGTTGCCGACAGCGAAGTCGAAGTTGGCGAACTTATGCTCCCTGAGACCGTCCGGAAGATCGTCGATGGCTTCGGGGAAGACGTGCAGGAAGAAGCGCGCATCGAGGTCCGACCTGTTGCATGGCTCCTTGAGGAAGTACACCGTGCCGTCGATGAGATATACCTCGAAATCCTCCCGAGCCAAGGGCTCGGCGGCCACGACCGATCCATACGTGGATCGATGCCATGCAGTCAAGCCGGCTATATCGTAGAGGAACAAGTGCCGGTTCTGAGGGGTGAGGAGTGCGTCCGTGGCGAATCGTCGGCGAGCGACGAGGAATTTGTGACCCGCAGTCGAAGGGTACCCAAAATCCATGAAGGCCGAGTTTAGATAGTACGACACTGCGTGTGGAGGCAGCAGTTTTCGGATGCCGCCGATATCGGGGACGACGACTGTCCCTCCCGCAGTCGCCTCGCGCATGGCAAGCACGTCCCGCTCCGCCGCTCTCGTCACTCTCGCCCCCTCCGCGTTGTACTCATCGATGCCGCTCATCTGGAAGCTGGAGGCTGCAAAGAGCACGGCGGCGACCACCGCAACGGCGGCGATGACGCCGTCTCGACCGGTCAGCCTCCTCAGCAACAGCAGGACGATGGTGAAGAAGACCAACGGGAGGCCAATGTAGTAGATAGGCTCGAAATCATGGAATGCGGTGTAGTTTCGCATTGGCAGCGCCCAGAAGAAGCCGAACGACGCCAGCGTTGCGAACAGGATTCTCGGACGTACGAACAGCGAGCCAACCAGACACGCGGCTGAGAGAGCGACTCCGAGGACGGCGGCGAGGCGATTCGATAGCTGCGTTTGGGTTGCGTCCACATAGCTCCCGCCAAGCAAGGCGTAGGGAATGAACATTCGGGAGGTCTTGGAGAACTGCTTTTCTAGGAAAGGACGCCAGCCCAGGGATTCGGCGTGTCCGATCCCGCCAGCTCCGGAGCGCTTCAGCATAGACTTGAAGGACGGCAACTCCGTCAGCGGCGTCTCCCCGCCCAACGCAACGTACTCCATGGTGAAGTTGAAGGCAAGGATAGATAGGCCAAACCCCAGCGCAACTGCGCCCAGCAGCAGGCAGCGGCTGCGAAGCAGCGTGGACGCAATGAGCCTACTTGACATACCCGGTGGAGTAGAACCTGCGGCGACAGAACGCGCCCGCAGCAGGTCGCGCGCAAGCCCAAAGATGACGAATGGCAGCACCAGGGCCAAGACGTGCCACCCCACCAGAAGCGCGATGCACGTCTTGACGAGCAGCTGACGGAAGCGGCCTTCCTGCACGAAGATGACCATGCCGTGGAAGGCCAACAGCACCCCAAAGAGGTCGGGCATCCCCTCATGGGCGGTCATGTCATTGTAGAAGAGCAAGTAGAGCGAAGAGAACGACAGGAGCGTTGCCGTGAGTGCGATCCAGCGATTGGACGTGAAGCGGCTGAGCGAGAGATACGCCAGGACCGCGGCTGCCGCGAAGAGCAGCAGCATCAGGATTCTGACGGCCATGATTTGGGCGGACGGGTTACCGGAGACGGGCAGGGCGGCCGCCTTCATAAGCAGATAGCCGCCGATGGGGAAGCGGTTGTACACATCGCGGTAGTGGGTGACGCCGTCGTCGTCTATAGTCCGGCGATCGAACCGTTGGAAGCCGTGTGCGGGAGAGAGGTTCACAGCCAACGTCAGGTGGAGCGAAGACATCCAGCTGTGATAGCCCCCTCGGTAGAAACGCCCTCGGTCGCCCCCGAACACGAATACCGTCGACAGCGCAAGCAACAGCAGGGCCAGAGGAAGCCATGCGGATCGCAGCGCGGACTTGAGTCTGTCAGGTAATGTCATGCTTGAGATACCAGGGGGCGAGTATCCTCACAGGATGACGGAACCGACCTACGCGGACCGATTCCGCCCCCGCAATTTCTACTCTCCCAAATACCGATAATACCATAGAGACCGCAGGAGGATTCCATTCGATTCGCGGCATAGGCTGCGCTCGGATCGCTCCGGCCTGAAAATACTCGCTCGAGGCTTGCCCTCGTCAAGTGCGCCGGACGTACAAACGAAACGGAACCCCGGCGTACAGTGCAAGGAGAAATCATTGATTGCGAGAGCAGCATTGGGTAGAATGGTTCTTGACTTTGGGAATCAAGAATAGGCATACTGAGTCAGGCGGTCGGGATTGAGATGACCTACTGGACTCTATCTTTGGATTGGAGAGGGGCGATAGTTGACGACATCACGAGTAATATCGCGGACTTCGGAGATCGACAGCGATTACAAGTACGGCTTCTACACGGAGATCGACTCGGACTTTGCGCCGCGCGGGATCGACGAGGGCGTGGTTCGCCTAATCTCCGAAAAGAAGGACGAGCCGGAGTGGATGTTGGATTGGCGCTTGCGCGCGTACCGGCATTGGGTGAAGCAGGAGAACGAGGAGCCGACCTGGGCAAAGGTCAAGTACGAGCCCATCGACTACGCAGACATCTACTACTATGCGGCGCCAAAGTCGAAGGACGGGGAGGACGCGCCCAAGAGCTTGGACGAGGTCGATCCCGAATTGCTGGAGACGTTCAGCAAGCTGGGGATTCCACTAGAGGAACAGAAGCAGCTGACGGGCGTGGCCGTGGACGCGGTGTTCGACAGCGTATCGGTAGCGACGACGTATCAGGAGCAGCTCCGGAAGGCGGGAGTGATCTTCTGCTCGATGACGGAAGCTGTCCGCGATCATCCGGACTTGGTTCGGAAGTACTTGGGATCCGTCGTGCCGTACAGCGACAACTTCTTCGCCACGCTGAATTCGGCGGTGTTTAGCGATGGGTCGTTCGTCTACGTGCCGCCGGGCGTGCGCTGTCCAATCGAGTTGATGACATACTTTCGCATCAATGCGCTGGATACCGGGCAGTTCGAGCGGACGCTGATAGTGGCGGACGAGGGATCGTACGTTAGCTATCTGGAGGGATGCACTGCGCCGCTGCGAAAATCGCATCAGCTTCATGCGGCGGTGGTGGAGTTGGTAGCGTTGGACGGCGCGGAAATCAAGTACTCGACGCTGCAAAACTGGTACCCCGGCGACAAGAACGGCGAGGGCGGAGTCTATAATTTCGTCACCAAGCGAGGGAAGGCGTTCGAGGGCGCGAAGGTATCGTGGACGCAAGTAGAGACGGGTTCCGCGATCACTTGGAAATACCCGTCGGTGGTCTTGCAGGGAGACAATTCGACGGGAGAGTTCTACTCGGTCGCGCTGGTGAACAACTTCCAGCAGGCAGACACCGGGACGAAGATGATTCACATCGGCAAGAACACGAAGAGCACGATCGTCGCCAAGGGCATCTCCGCGGGCCGCGGACAGAGTACGTACCGCGGACTCGTACAGATCATGCCGTCCGCGGGAGGAGCGTCGAACTTCACCCAGTGCGACTCGCTCCTGATCGGGGACGAGTGCGGAGCGCACACCGTGCCGTATATCGAGGTGCGGAACCCGACGGCAAAGATGGAGCACGAGGCGTCGACCTCGAAGGTAAGCGACGACCAATTGTTCTATTGCCAGCAGCGCGGGATCAACGACGAAGAAGCGCACTACATGATAATCAACGGCTTTTGCCGAGGAATCTTCCAGGAGTTGCCCTTCGAGTTTGCCATGGAAGCGCAACAATTGCTGCGAGTAAGCCTGGAGGGAGCAGTTGGGTAGTACGAAAGATGAACGACAGAACATGCCGGCGAATGCCGTAAGCGATACTGCGGGCAGCGAGGCGACATGCTAGAGATTCGAGACCTGCGCGTTTCGATAAACGGAACGGAAATCCTCAGAGGAATCGACTTGACGGTCGACGCTGGCGAGGTTCACGCCATCATGGGCCCTAATGGGAGCGGAAAGAGCACCTTGGCCAACGCAGTAGCGGGACGGCCTGGCTACGACGTTACTGACGGAGACATCCTGCTCGACGGCGAGAGCATCATCGATCGCACGCCGGATGAGCGCGCCCGCGCAGGCGTGTTCTTGGCGATGCAATACCCGGTAGAACTGCCCGGCGTACGGAACCGCCAGTTCCTGAAGGCGGCGCTCGACGCCGTGCGCGAGGATCGGGGCGAGCCAGAGATGTCCGCGCGCGATTTCGATACCCTCTACCGCCGCACGGCGGAGGAAATCGGTATGAGCCAGGATCTTTCACGGCGGAACGTGAACGAAGGCTTTTCTGGCGGGGAAAAGAAACGCAACGAGATCCTGCAACTCGCCATCCTCGAACCGAGACTGGCGCTGCTCGACGAGACAGACTCCGGCCTGGACATCGACGCGCTCCGCACCATCGCGGCGGGCGTCAACCACATGCGCGATCCAGGCCGCGGATTCGTACTCGTGACGCACTATCAGCGCATCTTGAACTACATCGCGCCAGACCGCGTTCACGTGCTCGTAGACGGGAAGATCGTGCGACAGGGCGGAAGCGAGCTGGCAAACGAGCTAGAGCGGCTGGGGTACAAAGGCGCGCTGGAGACGGCGGCAAGCGGGTAGAGATGATCGATGACGAGAGATTGGCGCTACTACAAGCAGACCCATGACCCCAAGCCTCATGAACATGCGAGTTCCCTCTAGTGAACGTTTACGATAGGAAGATGACGACGAGAACACGAGAACAGCGATACGAGCGGTACAAAGCCGACTTTCTGGCGTTCATGGAGTCTGCGAACGGGCCTGCGTGGCTGAAGAACCTGCGAGGGCGCGGATTCGCGGCGTTCGACCGCGTCGGTCTGCCGGTGCGGCAGCGAGGGAACGAGAATTGGAAGTACACGAACCTCTTGCCGCTGGCAAACACGGTGTTCGAGTATCCAACGCGGCCGGGAAGCATCGACGCAGGCCAGCTCGCGTCTCTAGCGCCAATATCCGATGATTGGATCGAGTTGGTATTCGTAGATGGACGCTACGTACGTGAACTCTCTCGAAGCTTGGATCGCAGCGGTGCGGTCGCAGGCAACCTGGGAGACGTCGTCGAAGTCGGCGCCAACGGGGTCGGAGAAGCGTTTGGCGGCACGGCAGATGTCGAGTCGGACGGATTCACGGCGTTGAACACAGCGTTCACGGGCGACGCCGCAGTCGTGAAACTGCCTCCGAACGGCGCCGCCCCACCCATCCACCTCGTGTTCGTGACGACGGATCATGCAGAGAACATCGCTACGCACCCGCGGACGCTGGTCGACGCGGGGCCCGAGAGCGCTTGCACCGTCGTCGAGAGCTACGTCGGAGTGACAGACTCCACGTACTTCACGAACTCGGTGAGCGAGATCATCTTGGGGCCGGGCGCTCGGATGGAGCACTACCGGCTGATGATGGACTCGCCCAATGCATACCATATCGGCAGCACGCCGGTGCGGCTTGGAGACGATAGCTCGTTCACCTCCCTGTCGTTCGCCCGGGGCGGGCGCATCGCACGGAACGGCTTGCGCGTGATGTTGGACGCACCCGGCAGCTCGTGCACGGTGAGCGGCCTGTACTACACCACCGGCACGCAGCATATCGACAACCATATCGTGATCGACCATCTCAAGCCGCGCACGAGCAGCGACTTGTACTTCAAAGGAATTCTCGACGACCGATCGAGGGCAGTCTTCAGCGGCGGGGTGATCGTCCATCCCAACGCTCAGAAGAGCGAGGCGTATCAGAAGGATCAAAACCTCTTGCTTTCAGAAGGCGCGCGGATCAATACCAAGCCGATGTTGGAAATATACGCCGACGACATTCAGGCGACGCACGGAGCCACCGCGGGCGCAATGGCGGACGAGGCGATCTTCTATATGCGGAGCCGAGGGATCGACGAGGAGGTCGCGCGCCGCCTGCTCGTGCACGGCTTCGCAAAGGAGATCGTCGACCGCGTCGCACTCGAACCACTGCGAACGCACGTAGACAGGTTGTTCGCCGCTGGGCCGTAGCCGCGACCCAGCAATCTAAACGGCGAAATTTCAAGCAAATAGGATATGAGAGATGCGTGTGTGGATCACATTGGGTCTTGCACTTACGGCGTCAGCGCTTTCATGCGGTGAAGGAACTACCGATGAGTCTATCCCTACGCCTACTCCCCCCCCCCGCAGTCCACGGCGGTGTCCGCGCCCACGACTATACTCATACCTAGTTCGACTCCCATACCCATGACTACGAACACACCCACGCCAGTAGCGTCCCCAACGACCAAGCAGTATGAATCATGCGATGCTGCTGTGGCTGCAGGCGAGCCGCGCGTGCAGGGCAGCAAGGGTCCAGGATGGGGATTCCCCAAGTCCATGGTGCCGTCTGCCCGCGATGGAGACGGAGACGACGTCGTGTGTGAACTGGATGAATTACCCTCCGCGACACCCGTCCCCACCCCAACGGCCACACCTGTGCCCGTACCCACGGTTACGAACACACCCACGCCCACGACGACTCCCGACCCAACGGCTACGAATACTCCCACGCCCACAGCGATTCCCAACCCAACGGCTACGAACACCCCCATGCCCACAGCCACTTCCGTGCCCATTGCTACGAACACTCCCACGCCAGTAGCGTCCCCAACGACCAAGCGGTACGAATCATGCGATGCCGCCTCGGATGCAGGCGAGCCGCGCATGCAGGGCAGCAAGGGGCCCGGGTTGGGGTTCCCCAAATCCATGGTGCCGTCTGCCCGCGATGGAGACCAAGACGGCGTCGTGTGTGAACTGGATGAACTACCCTCTGCGACGCCTACGACGACTTCCAACCCAACGGCTACGAACACACCCACGCCAGTAGCGTCCCCAACGACCAAGCAGTACGAATCATGCGATGCTGCTGTGGCTGCAGGCGAGCCGCGCGTGCAGGGCAGCAGCGGCAGAGGACGAGGATTCCCCCAAGCCATGGTGCCGTCTGCCCGCGATGGAGACACGGACGGCGTCGTGTGTGAGCGATGAAGACTACAACCGTATGATAGGAAAAGGACAATGATCGATTTGCAGGAGCTGTATCAAGAGATCGTAATGGAGCACAATCGGAGACCCCGCAACCTCCGAAAGATAGACTCGCCGACGTGTACTTCACACGGCTTCAACCCATTCTGCGGGGACACCCTGACCCTCTATTTGACCCTCGCCGATGACGTGGTGGAGGACGTGTCGTTCGAGGCTTCGGGGTGCGCGATCTCGATGGCATCCGCGTCTCTGATGACAATGGCAGTGAAGGGCAGAACAGTGGAGGAAGCGCACGCCGCCTTCGGGAAGTTCCACGACCTCGTAACGCACGGCGAGGGAGACGACGACTATGAGGAACTCGGAGACGTCGCAGCCCTGGGGGGAGTGAGGGCGTTTCCGACGCGAATCAAGTGCGCCACGCTCTCGTGGCACGCGCTTCGCGGAGCGTTGGCGGGCGACGACTCCGTCTCGACCGAGTAGGAGGCTGAAGATGCACGTACCAATACAAGTGGATTACGGCGTGCGGGCGCTTGTAGATCTGGCGCAGAACGCGCAAGAGCGCTCCGTGCGCGCGTCCGACATTGCGAAACGCCAGGGAATCCCTCAGCAGTACCTCGCCCGGGTGATGCTCTCCCTCCGTCGCAATGGACTCACGAAAGCGCAGCGAGGTCCGGGGGGCGGTCACTCGCTGGCGCGCCCGCCGGCGGAGATCACGATGGGGGCGGTGATGAGTTGTTTGGGGAGTCCAGTGGTGTCGGTGACCTGCATGGACGACACCGGGAATTGCCAGCAGTCCCCGTCCTGCGGGCAGCGGCCGGTATGGCAGGATGTGGAAGCAGCCATATGGAACGTACTGAACAGGACGACGATATCGGATATCGTGGATCGGATGCAGGCGGCAAGAACCTAATGAAGCCACCGCATAGGACGGCACCGGTGAAAGCCACAGAGGATGTTCATCACATGGAAACGATTACCGCAAAGACCACGAGCCCCCTGGACGTATGGAAGCTGCGAGAAGACTTCCCCATTCTGTCTCGCGTGGTAAACGGCAAACCGTTGGTGTACCTAGACAATGCGGCGACGACTCAGAAGCCGCGGTCCGTCATCCAATCGTTGGTGGACTACTATGAGAACTTCAACGCCAACGTGCACCGCGGCGTGCATACACTGAGCATGGAAGCCACGGACAAGACGGAGGCGGCCCGGAGGAAAGTCGCCGACTTCATCAACGCGGAAGAACCGGAAACCATCATATGGACGAGGAACGCGACGGAGGGCATGAACTTGGTCGCATATGGGTGGGGGCGGGCGAACATCGAGGCCGGCGACGAGATCGTCACGACCCGGATGGAGCACCATAGCAACCTGGTGCCGTGGCAAGAGATTGCGGCAGAACGCGGCGCGGTCATTCGGTTCCTGCCACTCGCAGCAGACGGGTCGCTCGACCTTGCCGACGTGGACAGCATCATCACCGACAAGACGAAACTGCTGGCGTTCACACACGTATCGAACTCTCTAGGGACGATCAATCCTGCGCAGTACTTGACAGAAAAGGCCCGCGCGGCAGGAGCGGTCGTTCTCGTGGATGGCGCGCAGAGCGTCCCGCACATGCCAGTGGACGTGCAGGAGATCGGGTGCGACTTCCTAGCCTTTTCCGGACACAAGATGATGGGGCCGACCGGCATCGGCGCCCTCTACGGTCGACGAGATCTGCTGGAGCAAATGCAGCCGTTTCTCACCGGAGGCGAGATGGTGCTGCAGGTGACCTACGAGTCTGCATCGTGGGCGGGTCTGCCCTGGAAGTTCGAGGCCGGAACCCCAAATATCGCGGACTCCATCGGCATGGGAGCGGCCGTGGACTATCTGTCATCGGTTGGAATGGACAACGTTCGAGAGCACGAGAAGCGAATCACCAAATACGCGCTGGATCGCTTCGAGGAAATCGAAGAAGTGGACGTATTCGGCCCGCGCGGCCCAGACCTGCGCGGCGCGGTTATATCATTCCACAACAGCGAGGTTCATCCACACGACCTAGGAACGTACCTCGACCAGCAAGGTATCGCAGTACGCACAGGGCACCACTGTACCATGCCTCTCATGACGTCGTTGGGCGTTCCTGCGACCGCGCGCGCGTCGTTCTACGTGTACAACACCGAGGAAGAAGTGGACGCGTTGGTTGACGGAGTGCGCGGCGCATTTCGATACTTTTGCCATGGAAGGCCCTAGACTAGACGAACTGTACGGTGACGCCATCCTCGATCACCGGCGCAATCCGCGGAACTACAAGGCGATCGAGTCTCCCGACGCCTCGGCGAAGGCAGTCAACCCATTCTGCGGCGACGAGGTGGAGATCCAGATCGCATTTTCGGACGGGCGGGTCTCCGACGTCGGCGCGCAGGCGGTTGGGTGCTCGATCAATCAGTCGACCGCGTCCATGCTCTCGGAAGTCGTGATCGGAAAGACCCCCGGCGAGATTCGTCATATCGCCGCCGTCTTCGAAGACATGATGGACGGGGCGTGTCCGTCGCCTGGGGACGCAGCGGCCATGCTCGAATTGCCGGCGCTGCGGGGGGTTCGGGAATATCCGGTGCGCATCAAGTGCGCGCTGTTGGCGTGGTCCGCTGTGGAGGATGCGCTGGATGCGCCAGGTGTGTGATGAGCTGTCCTACGACGATGGGTAGACGGGTAGCGCAACTCGGAAGGAAGACCTAGCTTCGTCGTAATCGAACTCACGGGCAGGAGATCCGGTTTTTGTCATTCAGCGGCGAATCTTTGGCGGCTCGGTTCCTATGCACTCAGCGAGTCTCAGTTCTCTGGGAAATTCGCCTATTTCGGGCAGGCACGTGATATGTGCTTCCTCTTGGGGTCCAGATGATGTTTCTCAATTCCCAGTTGAGGGCCCGGATAGATGACTATCTCCACGCGGTCTGGGTACGAGTATACCCTCATTGGTTCGGGATTGCCGTCGTATGAGCGACGCTACACGGCGTTGACGACGGCTTCTCAATGGCGTCCACTTGCTTGTACGTTGAGCGCCCGTCTGCCGTCCCGATCACCCACGTTTCCACGTAGTTCCGGACGGGCCGTCTTCGAGAATGTAGCCAAGATCGGAGAGTCGGTCGCGGATCGAGTCTGCGATGTCGTACTGTTTGTTCTTGCGGAGAGCGGCGCGTGTTTCGATGAACAGATCCAGGAGAGGGCCCACGTCTCCATCCTGAGACTCCTCAAGGGTGAGGCCGAGCACTCCGGCGAGTTCTTGGAGTACGGAGCGAGCCTCCGAGATGTCTCGTCCTTCTCCGCGCGCGCGATTCATTTCGCGGGACATGTCGAACAGAACGGCCAGGGCGCGTGGAGTGTTGAGATCGTCGTCCATCGCGTCGACGAACCTCTCGCGGAACCCCGACGCATCCAGAGGTTCTCCGCGGGCATCCTCGTTTTCAGCCGCCGCCGCGCGCCGGAGGCGCTCTGCCGCGCGTTCGTGAGCTTCGACGACATCCTCGCGGTACACGAGAGGCGACCTATAGTGGGAATTTAGGAAGAACAGCCTCAGGGCGTCTGAAGAGTGTCGTCCCATGGCATCTCCGAGGGTTACGATATTGCCAATCGACTTGCTCATCTTCTCATCGCCCAGCTCGACCATGCCGTTGTGGATCCAGAACTGCGCCATTGGGGCGCGTCCGGTGCAAGATTCGGTTTGAGCGATCTCATTTTCGTGATGCGGAAAGACGAGGTCTTGTCCCCCGCCGTGAATGTCGATCGTCTCTCCCAAGTACTTTGCGGCCATAGCGCTGCATTCGATATGCCACCCCGGCCTGCCCTTCCCCCAGGGGCTGTCCCATGCGGGTTCGCCGTGCTTCTGTGCTTTCCACAAGGCAAAGTCGAGGCCGTCCCGCTTCCTCTCGTCTCTTTCGATGCGTTCGCCAACGCGCATACTCTCGACGTCTCTTCGGCTGAGCCTGCCGTAATCAGGGGCGCTGCGGACATGGAAATAGACGTCTCCGCCCACTTCGTATGCGTGTTCCTTGTCGATGAGAGTTTGGATCATTTCGACGATCTTTGGAATTTCCTCCGTAGCCCTGGGATACAAGTCCGCCGGCAGGACGTTGAGGAACTTCATCTGCCGTGCGTAGAGCTGGATATTGCGTTCTGCCAACTCGGTTACCGATACGCCCTCACGCGCCGCGCGGTCGATCATCTTATCGTCCACGTCGGTGAAGTTTTCGACGAACTTGACTGCGTATCCGCGAAACACCAGGTATCTGCGGAGCGTGTCGAAGACGACGGCACGCATGGCGTGTCCGACGTGCGCCTCGGAGTAAGGAGTGAGGCCGCAGACGTACATTCGAACCACGCCGTCGATGGGAGTGAATTCTTCTACTGTGCGGGAGAGAGTGCTGTAGAGCCTCATTGGATCGATTCTAGGGTCGCTATCGCAAGCGCAGCTATGCCCTCGCGCCGCCCGGCGAAGCCGAGCCCATCGGTCGTCGTAGCTTTCACGTTGACGGAGTCAGCGCCCAGTCCAAGGCATACCGATAGCATTTCTTCCATTTTCTCTACGTACGGGGCAAGCCGCGGCTCTTCTGCCACAATTGTAGCATCCACGTATGCTACCTGCCAACCGGCCGCGGCGATTTTCTCCTTCGCGGCGCGGAGCAAGTCCATGCTGTCTGCGCCCTCGTAGGCGGAGTCGCTCGATGGGAAGTGTGCGCCAATGTCACCCAATCCAGCGCCGCCAATCGCCGCGTCTATGACAGCGTGTGCGAGAACATCCCCATCGCTATGAGCGTCGGAGCCACGGTCGTACGGCACCCTCACGCCTCCAAGCACGAGCGGCCGCCCCGGTACGAGGGGATGTACGTCGAATCCAACGCCGGAACGAACGCTCACGATGCCTCCGCACCCATGCGCGACCGAAGGATGGCCTCGGCGATGGAAAGGTCGTCCGGAGTTGTAATTTTGAGGTTCTGGTAGTCCCCCATGAATATCGTTACCTCTCGTCCAAGCATTTCGATCATCATCGCATCGTCGGTTACGTCGTCATCAATGCTTCGATGGGCCGCCTCGAGCAGTCTTGCATCGAAGACCTGCGGCGTTTGAACCGACCACAGCCCCTGCCGGGGAACGGTATTGAGGACGACCATAGCGGAGTTTGCCCTCTTGATCGTGTCCTTGACGGGAACGGCGGCGACGGCGGCGGGATAGATGGATGCCGCTCGAACGGCTCTGCGCATGAGCGCCCCACTGATGAGCGGCCTCGCGCCGTCGTGGACGAGGATACGCGCCGCGCCACCTATATAGTCGAACGCAGCGCACACAGAATCTTGGCGGCGCGGCCCGCCG
This sequence comes from Dehalococcoidia bacterium, assembly GCA_965242665.1. Taxonomy (GTDB): domain Bacteria; phylum Chloroflexota; class Dehalococcoidia; order Lucifugimonadales; family VXLM01; genus VXLM01. The sequence goes on from OZ251484.1 coordinate 701,574, forward strand.
ATGCAGACCTCGATCGCCTTGCCCCCAGGGTTGCGGCTGACGACGGCGCGAACTGCATCGACGTTGTGCTCGGAGGCGACGACGACGACGCGGCCGACCGACGGGGTTTCCCGCAGGCGGTCGAGACTATACGCCAGTAGCGGACGCCCCAGGAGCGGAGCAACGACCTTGTCGACGCCGTTCATTCGCGCGCTGCTGCCCGCGCCGAGAAGTATCGCAGCGATCCCCGCTTCTTCGGACATGGAGCCCCTCGCAGATCAGTCAGTTCCGACGGAATTTGGTAGTATGATACATCCGTACAAATCACTATTGAACCGTTGCGACAGGGAGTTCCGTTCGTTTGCCGCGGCGGATTTCCCCATATCGAAAATCTACTTCCCTCACTCCCACCACCTCGTCACTCCCACCACCTCGTCACTCCCACTACCTCCGTCATTCCCACCACCTCCGTCATTCCCGCGAAGGCGGGAATCCAGCGGTCTGCGGCTGACACGCATCCATAGGAATACCCCCGCCTCGACAAAGGAGACGGAACCCCTTGTTGCGGTTCCGTCTAATATATTCGCATGGCAACTCCAAGCGACACGTCCGAAGCCGCCGCGATCCAAGGGCAACCCACTGCCGGGAAAACCGAACGAAGCCAGGTCCGTTCCCCTGTCAATGCGAGATCCGGAATCTCGCCCCCCAACCCATCAGGCGCGTCTGCCTAGTTGTCCGAGCTGCCGTCGACCTCGGTGATCGTCACGGTGTAGGAGCCGACGCTTCCATCCGCGCCGTCTACCGCGAGGTAGTACGTTCCAGAACTTGAAGGCGTCCAGTCACCAGTCTCTGTCCAGATTGCCCATACTCCGTCATCCCAAAACCCATACTCGTAATCATGAGGAACTCCCTCAGCGGTGTACAGATGACGATGGTAGAACTCCAGTGTTCCGAGATCTATCTCTACCCGATAACTCTTGCCTTCTACAGCCTGGAATTGGAAATAATCGTAGTCGAAATCGTCGTCGACAGTACCATGGACAACCTGTCCGAGTGAGATGCTTGTGGCGGTCGCTACGGTATCACCGTGGTCGTCTTCGATTGGAGCGACGGCTGTGATGGTGAGGGTGTAGCCTCCTGTCTTGCCCCCGAAGTTCTGTACGGCAAAGTAGTATTCGTCGGAGATTGGCGCCACCCATTGGATCTGAGGACCAGACGCCTCCCGTGTGCGGGACTTCCAACGCACTTGAGTCAGTCCATCAGGATCATACAATGTGATGCTGGAAGTTCTCAGGGAAGCATGATTTACAGTTAGGATGTACTTTTGGTCTTCGTTCGTCTGGAACTTGAAGTAGTCGAAGTCGAACATGTAGTCCAGGGTTCCCTCGAGGGCTTCTCCTGTCACTATTTCTGATGCGGACGACAGTTCGTCGGCGTGGTCGTCGTCAAATGGAAGGACGTCGAATGCGAACTCTCCGCCGTGCAGCGTTTGGTATAGGCCGCGGAGCGCTTCCTTCTTGTCGGCTGGTGTATGCTTCAGGAAGGCGTTGTATATTTCCTCTTCGTCGGCAAACCTCCCTAGTTCCTGATTTCGCAGGTACAACTCACGCATAGCAGCCGACATGGCACTTTCACCAATTGTATTGAATATGCTGATGAGGAAGTTTTCGCCCATGTGATAAGCGCATTGAGGCGGACCAAATTTGGACACATATGTGAGGTCAAATCGATAAGTGAGATGCCGTATATTCTCGAGACCATCACCAACGCAGAAATTCTCTACATCCATTGATAGATCAGTCTCGCGATCGGACATGTCTTGAACACCATTCTGATCGTTGAAATACGACTGAATGAACTCCGCCATACCTTCGTGAAGCCACGGGTGTCCGAAATCTGAATGGAAGTAATAGTGAGCAGTCTCGTGGGGAACACTGTCGACAGCAAAGTCCCAGCTGTTCCGCTGTAACGTCATGAAAGTGCCTGCATGTTCCCCTTTGATTCCGTACTCCGATGCGGTGATCAGGAGAATGATGTCGTGCATAGGGAAAGGTACTTGCATGAAGTCTTCGGTGATGCGTGCGGTATCTTCGATGATCGTCAGTAGGTCTTCATTTTGGATGGAAGGAGGGTCCTTCTCAATGACGTAGATGTTGACGTCACCAGCCAAAGGCAGAGAAACTTTCCTGGTTTGTATAAATTGAGTTCGAAGCAAGTCGTCGTACAGATTCGTATTTCGGCTGGCCAGATCTCCAAGAGTGACTATGATTGCTTGTTCTTCTTTGTCCAGTCCGTCAGTGAACCATAGTTGGCTGGTCAGTCGATCGAATGCATCCGTGCTTTGTGCCGCGACACTTGCTAGAGAGTCAAGAGCATAGGATTCCATCTCGGTGATGTTGTCGCCCTCCCAAGGGAGATTTGCGACTATCTTTGCCACCTCCGAGTCCGTGGTTGCGATGTCGCGAAGAGCGACGAGTGCCCATCCTTCATCATCTGTAATCTCGTCGGCGAACCATGGAAGGGCAACCAACATCTTCGCCAGCTCCGCGTCCGTCAGCGCGATCGGGACGAGTTCGTTGAACGCATGTTGCTCATCTTCTGTAATACCATCAGTGAACCAGGGGAGGCTGGCGACCATGTTTGCCAACTCCGAGTCCGTGGTTGCGATGTCGCGAAGAACGACGAGTGCCCATCGTTCATCATCTGCAAACTCGTCGGTGAACCAAGGAAATCCTGTCACCATGTTTGCCAACTCCGTATCTCTGCGTGCGATGCCGCCCACAGCATCCAGTGCAATCGACTCGCCGTCACTCACACCATCCACAACCCACGGCATTCCTGCGACCGTCTCAGCGAGGTCGGAATCTTGGATCCACATATTGGTAAGCACAGCGGCGGCAGTGGAGTGATAGTCGTCATGAGGGCGCGTGAACCACGGAATGATCTGCGACAGTCGCGCCGTTGCAATCTCTCTAGCGGTGGGGGTAGGTGTTGGAGACGGCGTGCTGGTGGACGGTACTGGTGTAGCGGTCGGTGTTGGAGACGGCGTGCTGGTAGGCGGTACTGGAGTCGGGGTAGCAGTGGGAGGCGGTGTGCTGGTGGGCGGTACTGGCGTAGTAGTCGGTATAGGCGTTGGCGTGCTGGTAGGCGGTACTGGCGTAGCCGTTGGCATAGACGTCGGTGTAGCGGTCGGAGTATGCGTCGGCGCGGGAGACGGCGTGCTAGTAGGCGTAGCCGTCACCGTTGGGCGCGGCTCGGGTGCCATGGCCGCCAGCGGTGGCGGCTCTTCGCGCGCGGCGGTGGCGGTCGGGGAGACGAGGTCGTCTCCGCAGGCGATCGCTGCCGCTGCGACGCCGACGGCGAATAGGCACGCCCAGAGGATGGACGGAGGTCTCGATGCAGCGCTTGCTGGTCTCGTCATGTTGTGCTTTGGGAATCCGAGTTCCGTACATTGTACCATGCGGGCCGCCAATAGGCCAGACGGAACCGCTGCCGGAAACGGAGTGACGCGGATACGACGGAATGTGGTAAGATAGGAGTCAGATTGTACAACAGAACGAGGCTCGACCATGCCCAAGAATTATTGGATGGTCGTCCAGACACCGGAAAATTACGAGATAACGAGGGAACGAGGATTCACGCTGTACGGGTTGACTTCGAGACAACGGCGCCGCGCGCGTCGCATGGAACCAGATGACCGCATCTTGTTCTACGTGGGCGGGAGCGTTCGAAAATGGACGGCCATCGTCACTGTCACATCGAAATTCTTCGAAGATAGGTCGCCAATCTGGAAGTCGAACGGCTCTAGACCGGAGTTGTTCCCCTATCGGGTAGAGACTTCTCCTACCATCGTTCTGGACGAAGTGAACTACATCGAAGCGCTGATACTGGCGCCGCGCTTGGAGTACGTCAAGCGGTGGCCGCCGGAACTGTGGCCTCTGGCATTCTTCGACACGCTGCACCTGATACCGCAGCGGGATTTCCGCCTGATCGAGGGGGAGATGCTCCGCACGCGCCGACAACGGCGGGGCGGCAGATACGCGCGTCCGCAATCTCACGCGGAAGACGCCCTGGCAGATCGACCCGACGCCACGGACGACGGATCGGAACAGCCCGGACCAACTTGACTCGGACGATCTGCAACGGGAGCAAACCGCCGGTTGCACGTCATTCCCGCGCGGAGTCCGCTACGTGGAAGTACTCGTCGTGGAGCTCGGTGAGTCGGTCGATCATTTGGAAGGGAAGATCTTTCGTCTCCGGGGCCGCGGCAAATTCCCGAAGCCTGGATACGCCGGCGATATTCGGGAGAACGGACGCACATCGCGGCTGACCGAGCGCAAACTTGATAGCGATCTGCCCAATCGTCGAGTCCATGTTGTCGGTCAAAAAGTCGAGCTCCCCCAGATGCTGGATGCCCTGCGTGAGAGCATCGTATGCCTCCGGGCCCAGCCCATCGTCCCGCTTGATGCGCGAACGCTTGGTGTAGGTTCCGTCGAGGAGGCCGGACGCATGAGGAGAACGAACGATGAATCCGACGCCGCTGTCCAATTCGACGGCCTTCCGAAAGAGCGCCCTGGCAGGATCCTGGTCGAGGATGTTATAGGGCACCTGCAGCGCGCTGACGGCTCGTTCTGTAATAGCAGCCTCCCCGACCGCCTCGAAATCCAACCCCGGACCGAGTGCCATTCCGTAGTACCGCACCTTGCCCTCGTCGACGAGAGCTTCAAGGGTCTCGAATAGCGAGTCACGTTCCAAAACATCGATGGCGGGATGATGGAGAAGTTGTAGATCGAGGTAATCCGATCCAAGGCGGCGAAGGCTGTCCTCGGTAGCGCGCCGCACATACTGCGGATCGAAGTTTGGAGGCGGCCCGCCGAGCGCATGAACGGCGAGGCGGTCGCTGAAGTCGTAGCCAACCTTCGTCGCGATGACGATGTTGCGGCGTTCGCGGCCGAGCGCACTCCTCAGCAGCGTCTCGCCGTACCCTTCGCCGTCGGAGTCTGCAGTCTCAAAGTAGCTGACGCCAGATTCGAGAGCCGCGATGAGCAGATCGGCCGGATCACTCTCGGCGACGCCGCGCCACGGCTCGGCGCTGATCGTCCACAAGCCAAAACCAACCTCAGAGAGGATCAGATCAGTCGAACCAAGTCGTCGGAATTTCATTGTCGCGGGTGCGGGGACCTATGGATTTCGGGGCGATGAGCCGTCAAGGCGCCAGTGGCGATAGACACGGTCCGGACCTTCATCGTTCGCAGGACACACAGTATACTCGAACACGACAACGCATACCGTCGAAGCATTCTCCGTACGCTCGGCCAAAATCGGTACGATAGGGACATCTACTCCCCGCAGCACATCGTGGAGAGCAGGCTACCGTTGAACCCTCGTCTTTCGTATCACTTCTATGAGGCGGTAGCCGTACTTCCCGGCGTCTTGCGGTGGTTCCTCCACATCGGGCCACGCATCATACCGTTCTATTCTCAGCCTGTACTCGTAGCCAGGCTCGAAGTCGAATCCATCGATCGCATCGTAGAAGAGGCTGCCGTCGACCACCATGCACATCATCGGATACAAACCTACACACGATTCGAGTTCAGACCCGACGGAAACTTCCATGATCTCGGCATCCGGATCCGGCGAGAGCGTCGGTTGGATGGTAGCAGGGGCCGCGGTAGGAGTCGGTTTCGCAGTCTCGTCGTCGGTAGCGCAGGCAACAGCGATGATGGATACCCACAAGAAGGCAATGATGATGAACCTCACAGCAATAGACCCTCTCTCGAATAGCATTCCCATCCTCATATCGACACGAGCGATGCGTCTCTCACCTATTCCACTCGATATGATCGTTTATGCGGTACTTCTCATACGTCTCCAAGATAGCGCCGCAGAATTCCGCTAACTCCCCATTGTCCTCTTTCTTTGCAAGATCGTATAACCGGATGAACATCCTCTTTCCCGTTTCCGTCTGGTTACTCTGCTTCTTGATGAAATTGTGCTGAGCGCACAAGGTTTGCGCGTTTTCGATAATTGCCAGCCCTCCACGGTTCCGAGGCCTGATATGGTCGACGTGCAGCTCCACTCCATCTTGTATTCCACGCCCGCAAATCACGCACCTATATTCGTCGCGATAGAGAACTTCCCGCCGTTGTTCAGGTGTGAAATCTTCAAGCGTTATCTCTGCGACAGATTCGGGATCGTACCGGTAGACGCCCTTCCGAACCTGGATGAGAAATCCTCGCTGATGCAGATTCCGAATCGCACGCCAAGGATCTCTAGGCTTTCGTCCATAGAGGCTGAAGTATCGATCTTCGACATAATCGACCACAGGGCCATGTTCCCAATCCACGTTGGGGTGATTTGTGAAATACTCCTCTACTAGATCGGAAATAGTCGCTTTCTTCGAGGGCATAGAGCTCACAACAGGTTCGTTTGCTCGGCCTCGACGTCCCTCTTTAGACGCCCGACAGCGACATCGCAGTAGTGTTTATCTATATCGACTCCGATGCCAGTTCGATTGTTTCGACGGGCGGCAATAAGAGTCGAGCCGCTTCCCACGAATGGGTCGAGAACAGTGTCGCCGACGAAGCTGAACAGCTTGATGCACCTTCGTGGGAGCTCGATGGGAAATGCTGCAGGATGTCCACCGGCGCCCTTCTTGCTTTGCCCGCCAAACGTCCACACGCCGTTCGTCCAATCCATGAACTCTTGTCTAGTGATGTCATTCTTCCTGCTGCCGCTCGTCTTCTTCCATTGCTCCTTGTACAAGACCACGATGACTTCGACAGGAGCGATGACATAGGGCGCAGAAGCGGACATCCACGACCCCCAGGCAGTCCGCCGAGATATATTTCCCTCGTTCCAAACAATCGTTGAGTGGTACTTCCATCCCAGCCTCTTGGCCATAAGGGTAATGTCCGCGCACACCGATTGTTGCCCCCCCTTGTTCTTGTCAAGAGGGATGTTCAAACAGAACCGACCGTCGTCTTTCGCCAACGCATAGCACTTCTGCAACCAACTCTCCGTAAACTGTAGGTACTCTCGATAGGAAGAACCGTCTTCGTGAGAGTTGTAATTGAGGTCGACGTTGTAGGGTGGTGACGTGACGATGAGATCGATGGACGAATCAGGGATTGCGTCTACGCGCAAGATGTCGTCATTGTAGACCGCGACGCTTTCGCCGTGAAAGTAGGGCTCGCCAGTTCGCAGCGTATTGCTAGGAGACGCCGCCTCAAGGATTATCGCGCTCATCGTTCCCCTTCCATACTATCACACCGTCGAAAGCGATGGCGCGTCAGGAGTCGGGAGGAGGTCCTCCGGCCGCAGGGGGTAGGCTTCCTTCTTGTAGACCTGAATGCGGTGGGAGCCGTGGTCGGCGACGAAAGAGAATCTATATTCACCAAGAATGTCAATACATGAGGAGACATTCCATCAGCATTTATAGACATTTTCGCAACTCCTCGACCATCCTATCTAGAGTCGCAAGATTGGGTTGTTGGACTATATTTTTCTGCAAGACGTACACACTATCAAATTCACTCAACGCAATGGCCTTGCTCTTGTTTGTTCTCTCACTCACAAGACTGTTGTCCTCGTCAAGGGTAACGAAGAGTACTTTAATGTGTTTCGTGTTGCAATCCTCCTCTAGGCGCAACTTCCAGAATCCTGTCTAATCTATTTGCTCTCGTAGTGTAATTTTGTATGATATGATCGCTATCACCTTCCCATCGGACGGCGAGTACACTACAATGTCTGCGTCAGGCACGAAAGAACCGTAATCTCCAAAGTCAACCACCACGTTCCGCTTGACTCTGCCTAGCTTCTTGTCATCTAGCTTACGCTCTAGAGAAGAGCCGCTAACTACTTTGAGAGGTAGTCCACTGTTCTCTATCATGCAAGAGACTATGTAATACACAAGCATCTCGAAGTTCTTGCCCTTCCACGCACGCCATGCTTGGCCTAGATCCGAACCAGGGTTCTCGGCGAGTTTGTCGGCTTCGAACCTTTCCCTGGCCTCAACGAGGATATCGGTGATTTCCTCGTAGGCTCTGGGATTCTCCCTAAGCCGCCCATGGTAGAGGCTCTTCAGGTCTTCGAAGTTCATCACACAACCCCGCTGGCAGCACTTGCGTTCTTGGTTATCGCGCTCATCGTTTCCCTTTCTATACTATCACACCGTCGAAAGCGATGGAGCGTTGGGAGTCGGGAGGAGATCCTCCGGCTGCAGAGGGTAGGCCTCCTTCTTGTAGACCTGAATGCGGTGGGAGCCGTGGTCGGCGATGAAGAGGAAGCCCTCGGAGTCCACTTGGACGGCGGAAGGGCCTCGAAGCCGCTTGGACACCCCCAAGGGCGTCGTCTCCCGCAGTCGGAGCACCTTGGCATTGGAGCGAATGTAGGTCATCGCCATCTTGCCGAGCGTGGCGTCTCCGACGAACGAGTCGACATACCGTCCTGATTGGTCGAACTGCTGCACTCGATTGTTTCCCCAGTCGGCGACGTATATGTCGCCGTCGGAATCGACGGTGAGCCTGGCGGGTCGGTTGAATTGCAGTTCCCCATCGCCGGAAGAGCCAAGCGCCCAAAGGAACTCGCCGTCAGAGGAGAATTTTTGTATTCGGTCGTTGCGCCAGTCCGCAACATAGACATCGCCCAATTCGTCGACGCATACGCCCCATGGCATATCGAACTCCCCATCCCCGATGCCGTATCCGCCCCAACCTCCGAGGAATCGCCCGTCCTTCGTGAATTTCTGAACTCGGTGATTCATCGTATCGACGACGAACATGTTCTCGTCCGAGTCGAACGCAAGACCAGATGGCCTATCGAGCCTGCCTTCATCGCTGCCATGCCCTCCCCAGCGCGTGAGGAAGTTGCCGTCTTTGTCGAATACGGTGACGCGGTGCAACGCCTCGTCCGAGACGTACAAATTTTCCCGGGAGTCGAGAACGAGGGATGAAGGCCACACGAACTGCCCGTCCCCGTTGCCCTTGCGTCCGATTGTGCCCAACTCTTCATCGGCTGTGTTGAGCACGCGGACGTGCAAGACGACTTCTGCGCGGCAGATGCAATAGAGACGCCCCTCTTGTCCGATGACCAGGTCGATGGGATTGTCCGTGCTCCGCCGCATCCCAAGCGTGCGCACATATGGGAAGCCGGCTCTCAACAGCGCGTATGGTCTTGGCATAGATTCACGATCCTCACAGACGTCCGGACGCCCATTGTACTCCACGCTCGAGGATGAGGCGGAATGTTGGGTTCGTCCACGTCTGGTTGTCATGCCCGGATTGGAAGCAAAACGTTCTGGCGTTCGCTCGATTCCGCGTCCAACCAATCGTCTCCATGCTTCCGGGGTGGTCGGTCGTCAACAGAACACGGCTGCCGTCGCCAACTTCCACGCCCTCATAGGTCTCGTCGGTCATCTCCCACGCGTCGACGCCGCGCGTGATGGGATGGTCGCCCTCTGCCGGCTCGATCCGCAGGCGTTGATCGACTGCACTGCCAGCGGGGGTTCTATCTCGGGTGCCGCTCAAGTCCCTCCAAACAGGCCAGTCAGGGTAGCAGAGAATGGCATGATGGAGGAGAACGATGCCGGTGCCGCTTGAAATCAGGCCTCCAAGGGTATCTCCGATCGCGCCGTCGAGTTCGTCGCCGACGGAGCCGGGGGTTTGCCGATGATAGTTGAAGAAGACCACGGCGTCGTACCGCTTCCACCCCCCGTCGGGGTCGGTTGCGAAGTCCTCGAGGCTTTGCACGTAGCAATCGAGTCCAGGAAGTTCGCGAAACATCCGATGGAAATTGACCACGTCGTATTCATGCGCGCCGGTAATAATTGCGGTCTTCATATGCCCCCTCTGAGATAGCAAATCCTGCTGGAGAGAATGGCTCTTCCCCATGAACTTTCCCGTTATGAGGAATGATGCTTGCAATGGATTCTATCCAAACACCTCGATCTGCTCGAATTGGCCTCCGACGATGCCGCGCGCGTCGAGTCCGAGCCACCGTTCCAGGATCGTGCCGTAGATGCCGCGAAAGTCGATCGTGTGCTTGAGATCCTCCCCGTGCTCCCATTGCGACGGATCGAGAGGGGGGTATTCGCCGTAGAGCCCGCCGCGTACTTGGTCGCCAATGATGAACGCGCCGCCCCCGGTGCCGTGGTCGGTTCCGCTCCCGTTGTCCTTCATGCGCCTGCCGAACTCGGTGAAGACCAACACGACCACCTCGTCTGCGGCCCCGTGCGCACGCAAATCGTCGAAGAAGTCTGCAATGCCGGTGGAGAGTTGCTCCAGCAGCAATGGATGAGTCGGGTTCTCCGACGCATGAGTATCGTATCCCCCTTGCGACACGTAGAGGATCCGCGCTCCCAGGCCCGCGAGATGAATGCGCGCGGCGTCCCTCATCGACTTGGCGAAGGCGTTGTCAGCGTACTCGACGTCAGATTCGTACTTGGCAGGCGCATCCGCGAGTCGATCCGCGCCCTTGAGCACGTCGACCCCGGTTTGGGCCAGATAGTCCATCACCATGCCGGTTCCATACGCCGGGCCGTACATTCGCTTGAACACGCCGAGCGCTTCTTCACGCTCGCGCCGCTCGGTAATGGGCGTCATGACACCGTACCGGTCGAGGTCGCCGACGGAAGCGACGGGCACGCCAGGAGCCGTCATGGCACGCGGAAGCCCCCGCCCGATATTGACGCCGGTCAAGACGTTCTCGCGGCGAGGATCCAAGTCGCCAATGGCCTGCCCAAGCCACCCCTTGGTGCTGACGGTTTCCGGCTCGCACGTGTGCCATATATCCATGGCGCGGAAGTGAGAGCGATTGGAGTTGGGATACCCAATACCCTGCACGACCGCCACCCTGCCCTCGTCGTACATCGCCTTCAGAGGAGCAGTCTGCGGATGGAAGCCCAACTCGTCGTCCAGCGGGATGATACGGTCTTCCGGGACGTTCACAACCGGACGGCAGTCCCAATAGACGGGGCTGTTGTAGGGTATCAGGGTGTTCATAAAATCGTTTCCGCCGCTCAATTGAACGACGACCAATACGGGTGACGTTCCACTCCCTGGCATTTTCCCTCTCCCTCCTCGATATTCTCGCATTGTGCGCTCTATTCCCCGCGCTGAATACCGCAGCCAGCGCTCCTCCGCGCTCACGCCAACTGATACTCGCGGGACGCCGCGATGAACTGAAACATCCGTCTCGCCCGCACGGCGGAACCCTCGGGATCCCGCTCGAAATCGAGGGGCCCTCCCGACTCGGCGAATTGGCGCAGCGCCTCCGACGTATCGTCGTCTACTTCCAAGGGGCCGATCAAATCGAGGCTGCGCTCGACGAATTCCGACGGTGATAGAGCGCCGTTGTCGTCGAGCCGTCGAATCAGACCGCGGACGCCCGGCTTGGATGCGTCGGCGAACTCCGCAACCGCGAAGTTGATTCGCTCATTCAGCGTACCCCCGTCGATCCACTCCTTGCCCGTATGCCATCCCTCGACCGTGGGCGGATTCATCAGATGCTGCCCCATCACCGCGGCGGTTGCAGGGAGATCCATCTGACTGGGGTCTGGGAACCGGTGAGCCCCGAGCAGCTTGGCGGTTCCGGCGATCAGCTCCACAGGACTCTTGACGCGGCGAAAGCGCGCATCCTTGAAGAACTGAGAGTTGAAGAGCGCGCGGAGGACGGAGCGTATGTCCGCATCGGACTTGACGAACTCCTCGGCTAGCCGGTCAATCGCGTCAGGGTCTTGGGGCGGCACAGTGTTCCAAGCCGGAACCTGCACCTCATCTCCAACGAAGTAGTTGTACAGGAGCCGGGAAACGAACCGCGCAGTGGCAGGCTGCCGAACGATGATATCGACGACGTCCTCCCCGTCGAAGTCGCCGACGTGTCCAAGGTAGGACTTCACGCCGTGGTCGTGGTCATCTCCGCGGTAGACGAACTCCGACTGATAATGTCCGTACGGGTACAGAGGAATTGGCTGACGGAACGTCCAACCGGTAAAGGCCCTGGCGGCCGTCTTGATGTCATCCTCCGTGTAATTGCCGATGCCCATGGAGAAGAGCTCCATGAGCTCCCGCCCATAGTTCTCGTTGGGATCGCCGTCATGGTTCTCGTTGTTGTCCAACCAGAATATCATCGCCGGATCTCTGGACAAGTCGAGCAGTATGGTCCGGAAGTTGGACAGTCCGTTCCGTCGGAAAGTGTCGATCTGCTGGATGAGCGTGGGGGTGTGCTCCCCCTTGTGGTAGGCAGTCGCGAAGACGTGATGCCAGAACAAGGCCATCTTCTCTTGGAGAGGCCTCCGGGTGTTCACCATGCGGTAGATCCACCGCGCGCCCTGCCCAACCAGCGAGTCGAGGTTCACGAGGGGGCCGTGATACCGACGAAGAACATCGTCCTCGACATCGGGAAACCGTTCGGGATGCACCAAGTCTTCGACGACATCCTCATACGGGCGCTGGGCCTGGCATTCGAGCTCCTCGCGCGCGGCCCCAAAACCGGCGCGGCGGAACAGGTGAGCCGTGAGAGCGATCTTTTCGTTCGCCATGGCTAGCCTCCAATTCACGGTGAGCGCACAAGACATCACCCAGTTCGCTGCTGCAACCTATCATACCCCAGCCCAACCGATGATACAACGCCACGCCCCGAAGCGTCATCCCTCATTCTCACACCCGTCTACATCATTCCCACACCACGCCCACGTCATTCCCGCACACTCCCACGTCATTCCCGCACACTCCCACGTCATTCCCGCGTAGGCGGGAATCTAGCGTGCCGCATCCCACGCGCGCCTATAGAAGCGCGCCCGCAAGAGACAGCGGAACATACGGACGCTGGCATTGCAGTTGACAGGTGTTTCCTACCATCGTAAGATAGCCAATGGAAGGAACAACAGTACTATAGGAGTTGGCCGCGGGGGCTGTGGTCAACCCCCGGCGACCCAGCCAAAGCAGGAGTAGGCTACCTTGACCACGAACAGCATATCATACAACCGAACCCTCTTCCTCGAAGACAACCTGCCAGTACTGCGGGGGTTGGACTCCAAGAGCGTCGACCTCATCGCAACCGACCCGCCCTTCAATAAGGGCGTCAAGGACTTCTCTGGGAAGACGAAGGCAGGCGTCAAGGTCTCGTACAAGGACGTCTGGAACTGGGATGACGACGTCCACGACGACTGGATCAAGCAGATTGGAGGAGAGCATCCCAAGCTGTACAACTCGATCCTCCACGCGAACGAGTCGGCGGGCGACGACATGGGTGCGTTCCTGTGCTTCATGGCCGTTCGGGTATTGGAGATGGGGCGGGTGTTGAAGGACACGGGCAGCATCTACCTTCACTGCGATCCGACGGCGTCACACTACCTGAAGGCTATGATGGACGCCATCTTCGGGCGCAAGAACTTCCGGAACGAGATCGTCTGGGGGTATTCTGGGGGCGGGATACCACGGAGAGATTTCCCCCGCAAGCACGACATCATCTTGCGCTACACGAAGTCGGATACATGGGTCTTCAATGTAGAACGGAAGCCGTACAAAGAAAATACCCAGTCCGTCGGCAAGCATAGCACTTTAAGTGGCGGGGAAGAGATCGATCTCGATCGAGGCACGCCCGTTACCGACTGGTGGACGGACATCAAGACGGTTACCGGTTGGAGTCCTGAACGGACTGGCTACCCGACGCAGAAGCCGCTTGTGTTGTACAAGCGCATGATAGAGGCGTCGTCGAACCCCGGCGACATCGTACTCGACCCGTTCGCAGGTTGTGCGACGACGTGCGTTGCAGCCGAACAGCTCAACCGCAATTGGATTGGCATCGACATCAACGAGGAAGCAGAAGACGTCATCCGAGAGCGGCTGCGTCGAGAGGTCAACGCAAGCATGGCGTGGAACGACATCATTCGCGTTTTGACGAACACACCCGAACGCACGGACGACGGAAAGCACGCCGCGCCTGAGCTGCTTCTCGAGTCGCCTCTTCCGCGTCAGCCGAAGCTGTCCACGGCGGAAGTGAAGGCGCGGTTGCTGGACATGGACGGCAACGTCTGCCTCGGCTGCGGGTGGGTGCCGCCGTACCCGGACTACCTGCAAGTCGACCATCGGAAGCCGAAGGACAAGAAGGGGCGTGAGGTCATCACGAACTTCACGCTGCTATGCGGCCCGTGCAACCTGAAGAAGGGGAAGAAGTGGACGTTGAAGGAGTTGCAGGAGCAGCGGATTGCGGAGGAGCGGATGAACATGAAGTGGTACGAGGAGGACGGGAAGTGGAAGTGATACACTGGTACGAGGAGTTCGAACGGTGGCGATGACACCCAGAGAAGCAACAAAGCAGCTTTTGGCTGATATAGTTCTTAGTGGGCCCGTAAGGGAGGACGTTTACAAAGCAACGCTAGGAAAAGAATTTTTGAGCGGTTTACAGGAGGGAACTTTCTACAAAGACTTTATTTCTGAATATGCGGGCATGACTACGGAAGAGCGCGAATTCATCATCAATGAGATGTATTGTGTTCGAAATTGCATATTTCATGCGTCCATATCATATCTCAGTGATGATGGTGTTTTGTATCTTCTGGAAGGGGAGAATGAATGTCCGATCGTGAATAAGCCCCACACGGGTAGATTCCATGGGAATGTACGCGCGACTTCGGATGAGCTGCAAGTGATCGTCAGTCGTTCGAGGGGCTTTGTATTCAGTTCCATCATAGAGGTGTACAAAGAAAAGTTGGATTCTATAATCAAAGCAGAAGTTCCAAAGGAACATATGGAGTTTGTTTGGAGGGAGGGGACTCGTGGGGTGGAGAGTATGTTTAGAGGTGTAATATTTAGAAGTGTGAGCGTTGATGCCTCTGAAAAGACAGGTGTTGATGAAAGATGTGGGCCGTTTGGAAGCGTGACACTGAACCATACTTCCAAAAGAGATCGTCAGAGCGGTTATGAAGACGCTGTGATTGATTCAATAAAGACACATCCTAGGTTTCGTCCACGAAAGTAGAGGCGGCGAGAAGAAGTGACGACATTCACTGTCGGACATGGGCGGTTTGCGGGAATGACGTTGAACAGGTGCGCGGATGCTGCGAGGAGACGCGGGGATGGTGCGATGCGCGTCCTCCCGACGGCTACTGCCCGAACGCCTCGAAGTCGGGCACGAAGCCGCGCGGCTCCCAATCTGGCAGCGTATCAGCTGCGGGGTGGTTGGTGAGGCGCCAAGTGGCCTGGGTCTGGAAGTCGACGACCTGAATATCCCAATCGCCGCCGCCCTCGGTATCCTTGACCGAAAAGGCGATCATGTTGCTGTCCGGGGCCCAGCTTGGGCGTTCATACGGTTGTCCCGTGGGGTTGTCGTAGAGGCGGCGGAATCTGAAGCCGTCCAGCTGCGAGGTATACAGCAGGCGCGTAAACTCCGTCCGCTCCTGATGGTTCGAGATCATGGCGAGTCTGTTCCCGTCGGGCGACCAGTCGAGCCAGCCAACGAAGAATCCGTCGAAGAAGTTGTTGCTGTCCACGATCTTCTCGTTTCGCGTGAGATCGTCCGTCCGCATCACGCGAACGTCGCCTCTGGTCTCATAGGCGATGGAGCGGCTTCGAGGATCCCAGGTTGGCCAACGCGAGTTTACGATGCTGCCCGTCAGGTCTTCCGGCTCCGACCCGTCCGCGGCGTTCATGACCCAGACGCTTTGCCGTCCGCGCCTGTCCGAGACGAAGGATATCTTCGATCCGTCCGGAGACCACGCGGGCGAATGGTCGGCCCCCCGGTCGTTGGTCAAGCGCGTCTGCTCCGATCCATCCGAGTTCATGACGTATATTTCCAAGTTCCCATCGCGGTTGGAATGAAAGGCGAGTTTGCTCCCATCCGGCGACCAGCTAGGGAAGCTATCGTCCGAAGGATGGTTCGTAACGTTATGGAGATTGCCGCCGTCGGAGTTCATGACGTATATCTCCCAATTGCCGTCGCGGTTCGTAGCGAAGGCGATGCGGGAGACCGTGGAGTTGTCGGGCGTCGGTGGGGGAGTGGGGGTTGGCTCGGCCGCAGGGCCGCAGGCAAGCGCGGCCGCAATGCAGGCAGCCGCCCCCAAGGCAAGGAGAATTCCACTCTTCATGTGTTGTCGTGCCGTCCAGTCGAATGATTCTTGCAGAGTGCGCGCGAACGACTACCCCTCGTCGGCATCGGGGGCCAGATCCGATATCCTCTTGAGCAGGAATGGAGCCGCCGCCTCGTCGATGATGAACGCATAGTCCTGCCCCTGCCGCTTGACGAAGTAGCCGCCTTCGTCTCGTTCGATCAGGAGGAGGCGCGCGGAACTTGAGATCGCGCTCGACCGAACCTGGACGAACAGCGTGATGTCCGCAATGTCGAAGTCGATGCGCCCCATCTCGTCGTCCGTCGGAAAATCACTGGTTACCAGATATTCGATAGCCTGCAACAACTCGAGCATGACTTGGGGATCCGCCTGCCCTGCTTCTACTCCGTCTTGAGTGATGACCCAGACGGAATTGACGATACGGAGGCTGAACTCCTCTTCCGGGTATTTGAAGCTGATGACCTCGACCTCGTCCCGCGGAATCTCGGTGATGAGCGGGTTCTTCCAAAACTTCGGGTCTGGAAGGAATCGGTCGGGAAAATCGCAGAAGATGCCGTAGACGTCGTCTGCTTCGGGGTCGCGGAGGTAGCACATGCGAACGAAGTTTTGCCAGGGGGTGAGCACCTGCTCTCCGATTGGGGCAAACTGCTGATCCCCCACGAAGAACTCTTCGACCAACTCGCCCTGATTCCAAAACTCGACGAGCGTGCTGTTATCCGGAGAAACTCCCATGTACTTGTGATTGTCCGGATTCGTGGCGATCAATTCGGCCTCGTCGAACATGCCGGCCGTCGTCCACATATCCTCGAATCTGACGCGCTGAACTGGGTACGGACCAACCACCCACTCCTCATCCACCTTCTCGATCACCGTCTCGAATTCGTTGTTGCGAATGACGACCCTGTCGACCGTCTCTTCCGTGAGAGGAGCCACTCCCGTGAGGATGATCTCGTCCGGCTCGGCTGATACGAGCCGAAACACCAGCGCCGCAATGCCGAGCACGACCAACGCCGCAAATACGAATCCTACCTGCCTACCTCCCACTCTTGTACACCTTCCTCGTCGTGTTGCGGCGAACGAAATAGCGAATCAGACCAATGAGCACGATGAGCGCCGGAACGCCGACGATGTTTCCGTACTGAACCAGGTTCCTATGAAACTCGTCCGATTGACCAAAGATCTCTCTGAACACCAGCGGGCGGATACGCTCGCCCTTCCCGCGAATTCCCGTGAGCGCGTCGTCCTGCGCGAGCCAGTCGATCCAGTTGAGCCCCAAGAACTGATGGTCAGGGTAGCGTTGAGCCATCCCCTCGCTGATGAAGTCAGAGTCCGTAGCCACGATCATGCGGAAGACGTTCTCCGGATCTATCTCGCATACAGCCCTGTAGGGAGGACACCGCCGTCCGGTAACTGCGACGGCAAGGTGGCGCTCCCGCAGCTCCGAGCGGCTGAGCTCGTCGATCCTCGGCGACCTCGGAGAGAGATCGTCGAAGTCGGGATCGACCCCCGCGGTCTCGAACGTCGTGAGCAGCGGGGTTACCTCCGCGCCCTGGACGTCGTCCGAAAAGCCGTTGGTGACCTCGATCGAACTTGCCCACGGAAAGACCGCGCCGGCCGAACCGCCGGATATCGCGCTGGCGCCCTCGGACGTCGGCACCTGCACCCAGTACGGATACGGCAGATTGACTGCCCCGTAGGACGTCTGGAACCCCAACGTCTCATGCGCCTGGAAGTCCATGACCAGATCGGTCTTGACGTCAATGCCGTAGCCGCGAAGCCAGTCCGCCATGCCAGGGTTGTTGGCGGCCCCCCTCATCCGCTGCTGATCGATGAGCACCGGATCCATGAGGATGAGCACCTTGCCGCCTTCGGACAAGTATTGGTCGATCTCGTTGAAGAGATCGGGAAAGATCTCCTTTTGGGAGCCTGGAACGACGAGGATGTCGAATCCGCGTTCGGTCGCCGCGAGTGCACCCTCCGCAACATAGTCGATCTCTTCCACGAAGTACTGCCGCTCGAGCTGGTTGCGCCACGACTGGAGCTCGGCGTCCCGCCTCTTCTCCCCATGTCCGTACAGCATCCCAATGAGCTTCCGATCTTTGAGAGTCATACGGTGGATGTTCGCCGCCACGCGCTGCTCGAGACGGTCGAGCGAGTCGATGAATCCTATGACCTCCTGCTCGTTGGAGTAGGTCATGCCCATACCCAAATAGCCGAGCTTGATCTGCAGTTCGCCCTGGCTCTCGATGTTGAACTGGACTGGCCTGACGAAGCTGCGCTCGGCCTCTTCGGACGCCTCTTCGGACGTATCCGCTTGTATCTTCTGGACCTTGATGCGCCCATCGGATGCCGCCGCAAGGTCGTCCACGAAATCAATGACGTCGCGGGTGACCAGCGATATCTGCACAGGCGGATCTTGCGAAGTGAAGAGCTTGATGGTAACGATGTCGTCGAGGTTGCGGATGATGTCCCTCGTCGCCGGGTCGAGGGTGTACAGCCGCTGCTCGGTAAGATCCACCCTCCTGACCCCGATGTACCCCCCAAACCAACCGATGAGCAAGCTGATGAGTACGAGGGCCGCCACCCCAAACTGGAGGTTGCGGTATCTGAAAGACCGGTGGCTTACGGTCTTGCCACGAATCATCAGGTAGGTTGCGGACAAGAACGTCATGATCAACGCGGCGAAATAGAGCAAATCGCGCAGATCGAGGACGCCGCGAGAGATGGACGCGTAGTGGGTGAGCGGACTGAGGTCCTGAATGAGTACGGCGATCCGAGACGGGAGCGCGAGCGTAACGATTGGCAGACCCGCGAGAGTCAAGACTCCAATGACCGCCAACCCGATGATGAGCGCCACCATCTGGTTGCGGGTAAGGCTCGACGCAAAGAGACCGATGGCGACATACGACGCCGTCATCAAGAACGTGCCGAAGTATTGCGCGACCACGGCTCCGATGTCCATGTCCCCCGCGGTTTGAAGCGCGATGGGAATCGCTAGAGTGGCGACGATCCCAACGCTGACGAAGATGAATCCAGCCAGGAACTTCGCCGCAATGACGTTCCACGTCTTGAGCGGCTGAGTCAAGAGCGTCTCGAGGGTGCCGTCGCGCTGCTCCTCGGAGACCAGACGCATCGTTGCCGCAGGAACGAACAGCATCAGCAGCATCGGCAGCCAAAGGCTGATGATGGGGCGCAACGACGCCTCTGGGGCGATGAACAGCTGACGAAAGCCTAGCCCCGCAAGGAGAACTGTGAAGACGACCAGCAGGATATACCCGGTCGGCTGATCGAAATACCCTCTCAGATCCTTCTTGATTACCGCTACTATCGACCCAACCAACGGCCTACTCCTCGTCTCCTCGGTTACGCATCTGCATCGACGTCGTCATCCCCCTCGGAAGGGAGCGGCTGACTTTCGTCGGTAAGAGTGCGGAAGAGCTCGCCAAGACTCTGGGCCTCGTGATGAAGCTCCCACAGCATCCAATCGTTGCGTTTCGCCATCTTGAACAACTCAGGGCGGATGTCGAGATCGCCGCCAACGGAAATCCTATACCGCCTGCGCCCGTTCGTGGGAGGGTCGGCATGATACGACTCGATGAAGTCCATCTCATCGAGCGCGGCATCGACACCCCGCCCATCGACTTCGAAGACCACGTAGCTTTGACTCATCGCCTGGTTGCGCAACTCATCCGGAGTGCCCTGGGCGACGATGGTTCCCCGCCGAATTATCAGCAGGCGGTCGCAAACTTCCTCGACCTCCGGCAACACATGCGTGCTCAACATGACGGTACGTTCTTCGCCCATCTTCCGAATCAATTCGCGGATCGGCACCCTCTGGTTCGGATCGAGCCCCTCGGTCGGCTCGTCCATGATCAGGATATCCGGTTGATGCAGGATCGCCCCGGCCAAACCAGTACGCTGACGGTACCCCTTGGAACAGGTAGACACCGGCTTGTAGAAGACTTCCTGAATGCCGGTCTCGTCGACCGCCGTCGCGATATTCTCGCGCCGCTCCGGTCCCCTCATCCCCCGGAGATCCGCGACGTAGTTCAGATATTCCTTTACCAGCAAGTCCCCGTACAACGGGTTGTTCTCTGGGAGATAGCCAATCATCGCCCTCGTCTCTTTGTCGTGCTGCTGGTTGTCGAGGCCCTCGATGAGGATCCGCCCGCGGTCGGGCGTGTAGAAGGATGTGATGAGCCGCATGGTGGTGCTCTTGCCCGACCCGTTCGGCCCGAGGAAGCCAACGACTTCTCCCCGGCGCACATCGAACGAGACGTTGTTCACGGCGACGTTCGAGCCGAACTGCTTGGTAACGCCCATGATCTGCATGGCGAGATTCTTCGACGCCCCACCGTTCGCCTGAGCGGCTTCGCTATTCTTCGTCGTCACCGTCAAGTCTTCTCCTCGTGAGCTATCTTATTGTCCCCTGAGATCCCGAGTCCCCATCGACATAATCAGTTAACGTCGATCCGCGGCGTGGGTTAGTTTTCCGATAGATTTCTCAGGCGGGCACATACACCCTACCATTATATCGCCTTGAGACGCATCGTCAAGCAAATGGACACCTAGGTTCCATTCAATATATTGGCATGAGGCTCATGAGACGGCAACCCCAAGCGATACGTCGAATCCGATCTGTGCAGAGAGAACGGAAGCGGAACGTGGGTGCCTCGCGCGCGCGTCACGCGCGGGCACGAGTTTCCGTTGTGGTTCGTCGGACTCTGTCGCATTGTGTCGATTTCCGTCGACGGCAGGAGTGAGGTCATGCGGAGGTCCGGCGGGGGAGGTGGTTGAGGGTTGGGGTGTTTCGCGCATGGGGGTGTCTCCTTGGATTATGGTTTCGACGATGTCGTCTTTAGGTTCAGTGTAGTACGGGAGTTCTGTTTTGTCAAATGCAATGCGAGGGGATGTCCGTGTCGGACGCGGGCGGCTAGATTCCCGCCTTCGCGGGAATGACGTGGGTGGGTGCGGGAATGACGCAGACAGTGCGCAGGAATGACGGAGACAGTGCGCGGGAATGACGTGGGTGGGTGCGGGAATGACGGAGACAGTGCGTAGGAATGACGGAGACAGAGAGATTTACGGGCCATACTAGCGAACAGGAGGGATCTATGCCAATGAATCGAACGGAACCGACACCTACCGACGCGGAATTTGCATCGAACGCCTCGCCCTCATCCCCATGGACTCGTAGACTGCGTCCATATCGAGACTCGTCCTGACCAGATGCGCCAGCTTGTCGAACTCCGCATCCTGGGAGAATGACCCGTCGCTCCTTGGCAAGGATACTCCCTTTCGTCCTGCGACATTCCGCACGACGACGCGGCGCAACTCGTCGTTGTGGAAGAGGCCGTGCACGTAGCAACCGAATATCCACCCGTCCCCGCTGAGACACCCGTCGAGGGTGCGTGAACCGTCCGAGCGGCGAATCAGAGAGAGGCGGCAAGCGCAGTTCGCGCACGTGGTCGACCCCATGTGGATCTCGTAGCCGCGCACCTGCAGTCCGTCTGCCCCGGCGAGGATGCCCCGTCCTCCCACGACGCTCCCATCGACCTGATGCGTCTGCTTGCGCGCGGCGAACCGCGTTTCGACCGGGAGGAGGCCAAGCCCATTGACCGCAGGCTCGTCCGACTCGACCAGGTCCGGATCGAGGATGCGCCGTCCAAGCATTTGGAAGCCGCCGCAGATCCCGACTACCGCCGTCCCAGCGCCCGCCAGCCCCTGGACCACGCTGGCAATGCCGCTGTCGCGAAGCCAGGCGAGATCAGCCGCCGTCGTCTTGGTGCCCGGAATGATGAGAAGATCCGGACGGCCCATCTCGGCGACCGATCGGACGTATCTCAGCCCCACTCCAAGCTCCCGCTCCAGCGGGTCGAAGTCATCGAAATTCGAGATGTGCGGCAGCGCGACTACCACAACGTCGATGGCCGCGTCCGTCTTCTCAGTGTTCTTGCCGGCAGGCGAATCTTCCTCTGGGATATGGATGTCGTGGAAGTAGGGCACCACTCCGAGCACCGGTATACCCATGAGTTCTTCCAGCCTCTCCAGACCGGGCATCAGAATGGACACGTCGCCGCGGAACTTATTGACGACCGTTCCACAGATGAGGTCGCGCTCCCGTTGATCGATGAGCGCTATCGTACCGTACAGAGATGCGAATACCCCGCCATTGTCAATATCGCCTACCAGCAACACTGGCGCATTTGCGTATAGCGCAACCTCCATGTTGACGATGTCGCCGGCCCTGAGATTGATCTCCGCAGGGCTCCCCGCGCCTTCTATGACGATCACGTCATACTGCGACCTCAACCTGTCGAGCGACTCGGTGACGACGTTCCAAAGCCGCGGCCTCGGTCGGTCGAACTCCTTTGATAGCGTTCGACCCTGCGGCTTTCCTCTAATTACGACCTGCGAACGATAATCTGCCTCGGGTTTCAGGAGGATCGGATTCATGTCGGCGGTCGGCTCGACGCGCGCGGCTGCGGCCTGCACAGCCTGGGAACGCCCAATCTCAGCGCCGTCGGGCGTCACGAACGATTGGAGAGACATGTTCTGAGCCTTGAAAGGAGCGACGGCCCATCCGTCTTGGCGGAAGATGCGGCACAGGGCCGCGGACAAAACGCTCTTGCCAACGGACGAGCCCGTCCCCTGCACCATGATCGTCTTGGCTCTCACGAGATCGGCTCGCAGTACGAGGGCAGCGTCAATCGGCGGCGGCAATAGCCGCGGAGAGAGACGGCGGGCTCATCGGCAACTCCGTCAATCGAACGCCGGTCGCTCGATACACCGCGTTCGCCATAGCCGCCAGAGGCGGGACGATCCCCGCCTCTCCAACTCCCCGAATGCCAAACGGATGATTGGGGTTCGGCACCTCGACGATGACTGCCTCGATCATGGGCAGATCAAGCGCAGTCGGCATCCGATAGTCCAACAAGGACGTATTGTTCAAGCCGCCGTCCGGCGCCACATGATACTCTTCGTTCAGCGCCCACCCGATGCCTTGCGCCGCTCCGCCCTGGATCTGCCCCTCGACGTAGCTCGGGTGGATCGCAATGCCCGCGTCTTGAAACGCAGTGCAGCGGAGCACGTCCGTCTTTCCGGTTTCCGTGTCCACGCGAACATCTACGATCATGGCGGCGTAGGCGCGTCCGGCTCCCGTGGAGGTAACGTTGGCGCGCCCAACGATCGGCCCCCCAGTAGCATTGGCGGTCTCTGCGATTTCCTTGTAGGACATCCGAAGTTCGGAGTCGGAGACATGAACGAGTTCTCCGCGGTCGTAGCGGACGTCCTCGACCGGCGTCTCCCATACCCGCGCGGCGCGCTCGACCAGCTGGCGTCTCACGTCCAGGGCGGCCTCATATGCCGCAAATCCTGACTTGAAGGCGACGCTGCTCCCCCCCGTGTTGGATGTGTAGCCAATGGAGTCCGTATCGCCGATCTGCGGCATGACGTCCTCGACCGGGATTCCGAGCGTCTCGGCGAACTGCTGAGATACCGCCGTCCGCGTGCCTCCAATATCGACGGAACCTTCCATGAGGCTGAACCGTCCGTTGGCTTGGAGATTCGCTACGACGCAGGCAGGCCCCGCGCCGTTTCCCCACGAACCGAACGCGACCCCCCGTCCAACGTTCCCGCCCTCCAACGGCGCAGCGTAGTGCGGATGATTGCGCACGGCATCCATCATCTCGAACGCCCCAATACGCGGATGTTGGACGCCGTTGACCATCCGCGTGCCCTCCCTGGCGCTGTTCCTCATACGCAGTTCCACCGGATCCATGTCCAGCTTCTCCGCAAGTTCGTCGATGACAGACTCTCCGGCGAACGCGCCGATGGGCGCTCCAGGCGCGCGGTACGCGGCGGTGCTCGGCATGTTGTCGACCACGTCATAGCTGTCGATGCGCACGTTGGGGATGTCGTAGGGCGAGAACATGGACAGCGCCGCCCCATTGTGCGACGACCCAGGATACGCGCCGGACTCGAACGCGATGAACGCCGTACCAGCCGTCAACTTCCCGTCCCTCGTCGCGCCGACCTTGATTCGAGTATGGCTGCCAGAGGTCGGCCCAGTCGCCTCCAACACCTCCGCGCGCGACATCGTGAGCTTGACCGGATGTCCGGATTTCTTGGACAACAACGCAGCCACAGGTTCGAGATAGGCGCGCAGCTTGCCTCCAAAGCCGCCTCCAATCTCCAAGGGAACGACCTTGATATCGGATACCGGCTTGTCGAGCACCCGCCCAATCTGATCGCGCATCCCAAACTGCCCCTGGCTGCTGTTCCAAATCGTCAGCCGATCATCCTGGCTCCACAACGCCGTACACGTCTGCGGCTCGATGTATCCCTGATGAACCATCTTCGTGCGAAACTCGCGCTCGACCACGACATCCGCATTCGCAAACCCAACGTCCGGATCTCCCGCCGCCTGCTGCGAGTGTCCAGCGACGTTGCTGCCGGATTCGCTCTCGAAGCCCAGTCCCTCAGGCGCAGTGATGCTCTCATGCAGCACGGGAGCCCCAGGCCTCATGGCATCCTCGACATTCGTGACTGCAGGGAGAATCTCGTACTCGACCTCGATCGAGCGGAGGGCATCCTCGGCCGCGTGCGGGTTGGAGGCCGCGACCGCGGCGACCGGATGCCCCTTGTGGAGAACCTTGTCGCCGGCGAGCGTGGCAGTCGAGAGGTAGCGCAGACTCATCACCTGGTCCTCGCCAACCTCCATGAGACGGTCTTCGGTCCACGGCAAGTCTGCGTGGGTCACCACCGCCAACACACCCGGATGTGCCTCGGCCCGAGCCGTATCCACGGACTTGATCCGCGCGTGAGCGTGAGGACTGCGCAGTATCTTCCCGTGCGCCAACCCCGGCAACTGGACATCCGCCCCATAGACCGCCCGACCGGTAACCTTGTCCGTACCGTCATGGCGAATCGGACGGGTTCCGACCACCATGAAATCATTTCCAACCGCGCCTTCTACCGCTGTCGCCATATCACCTTCCTCAAAATCAAAATCGAGAAAACACCGCACATCCACCATTCTAGCACAAACACACCGAACCAACCGAACCGCATTTGACAGAACAGAACTCACGTACTATTCTAGAACTATGACGGCTCCGCCAAACCACGACCCAATGGAGATACCCCCATGCACGAAACATACCAACATGAGACCGTCCCGAAAATGTCAGACTCCGGGAGATACCCCCATGCCCGAAACGTACCAACCCCCAACCACCTCTCCCGCCGCCCCTCCGCACGACCGCACCCACCCACGTCATTCCCGCGAAGGCGGGAATCCACCCCGCTGCGCCCAAACCCCCGAAGAGACGGACCTCCCGCCGTCGACGGAAATCGACACA
Organism: Dehalococcoidia bacterium; assembly: GCA_965242665.1. Lineage (GTDB taxonomy): Bacteria > Chloroflexota > Dehalococcoidia > Lucifugimonadales > VXLM01 > VXLM01. The sequence continues at coordinate 726,981 of OZ251484.1, forward strand.
ATCCGACAGAGTCCGACGAACCACAACGAAAACTCGTGCCCGCGCGCGAGGCACTCGCATCTCCTGACGTCATTCCCGTGCAGGCGGGAATCTTCTCTCTGCATGGAGATCGCGTCCATGGCGCAGATCCTGACATCATTTCCACTCCCTCCCACGTCATTCTCGCACTCACCTCCGTCATTCCCGTGCAGGCGGGAATCTTCTCTCTGCATAGATCGCCCCCAGCTCGCAGCGGATTCTTGGAATCCCCCTCCCCGAAATCGCCGCGCCAACAAATCAAATGAACCACGGACCCTGGCGCTTGGACGACGCTCCAATGATTGTGCTACAATTCCCGCGCCAGAACATACTACTGAGGAGATACGCACATGAGGCTGGTTCTGTTCGACGATTTCACCCCTGGCGTTCTAAAGGGCGGCAACGTAGTGGATGTGTCCAATGTGATCGGAGACATCCCGCACGTGGACGCCCAGACGTGGATGCGGGGGCTGATCGACCGGTTCGACGACTATAGAGGACGCATCGAGAGCGCAGTGGACGGCGAGGAAGGCGTTCCAGCCTCCACCGTTCGATTTCGAGCGCCCCTGCCCGAGCCGACGCGAATCGCGTGTATGGCCGGAAACTACCTGGAGGGCGGAAAATTGCCCTTCCCTACCGACCGGGAGGCATTCTTGAAATCCCCCAGCGCAGTCATCGGCGACGGCGATACCGTCGAACTGCCAGACGCCCCAGTACCCCATTTCCACCACGAAGCCGAGCTCGGCCTCGTGATCGGGAAGACATCGACCGACGTTCCCGCAGAGAAGGCGGCCGCCCACATCTTCGGGTACTTGAACTTCATGGATGTATCCGCCAGAGGAGTAAATCCCAACGGAGGCAGCAGCTTCTTTTGGGGAAAGTCCTGGGACACATTCTGCCCGCTGGGGCCCGTCATCGTCACAGCAGACGAGGTAGACGATCCACAGAACTTGGACGTCAAGCTGTGGGTCAACGGCGACGTTCGCCAGAATCACAATACCAGCGACATGGGACGCACAGTGGAGGAAACCGTCGAATTCATCACATGGATCACCACCATGAAGGCCGGAGACGTAATTGCGACGGGCACGAACCACATCGGCCTGGGGCCGATCCAACACGGAGACGTGATCACCGAAGAGATAGGCGACTTCGGAACGCTCACGGTCAATGTCACGGATCCTTGGAGGCGGACTTGGCCGCGCCTGCCGCTGAACAAGATGTCCGGCTTCGAGTCCTCCATTCGCGCGAAGAGCCCATCCATCGAATGAGCACCGAGGAGCGACGCCCGCGCGCCGTCGAACGGCGCGGGGCGTTCTCCAGAGAGTCCAAGCGGGAGCAATCCGATTCCGCAGGCGGAATTCGGCCGTCTGGGCTGCGCCTCCAGATCGGAGTATGCGTCACACGACCACACAGAGGGACGCATGAACCCCTCCGTTAGGACAGGAAGAGCGCGATGTCGGCGTGGGGGAAGAAGACCTCTAAATTCGCCTGGCGTTCGCGCTCCATGGCCGCGCGGTAGTCGACGCGTCCGCGGTGGCCGCGCGGTAGACGGTGTGGACAAGGCATCCGACGCTCCTCCTGCGGACAGAGATGGATGTCGAGCCGGTAGTCCCAGAAGCCGACCACGGTCATTGGATAGTACAGCGTCTCCGCCGCCGAACGCAAGTCTGCGACGGTCTCGCTGGAGCGGATGCCGCCGTCGGTCTCGATGCTGACGGTTACTCGATTCATGCCGATGCAAGCGCTCGGACGGCGGAATTCACCAGACGCGGCTGCCCTCCGAGCCGGATGCGGGTTGGAAATGGTCCCACCCCCCCGCCCCAGTCTGGATCGTCCTCCCGCACTCGTCCACCACGACTACGCCCCTCGCCGCATTGACGATCTCTCCGACTATCGCTACGGGAACGGAAACCGCCGCGCGGACGTCCAGCGCCGCCTGTTCCGGCGCGGCGAACAACAACTCGTAGTCCTCTCCTCCGGCGAGGGCAAGGGAAAGCCACTCGTCCGGGAACCGCTCCTTCAGAACGGATCCGACAGGAACGTCCCGCGAGCGGATGACTGCGCCGACGCCGCTGGCGGCGCACATCTTGGCGAGGTCGCCCATGAGCCCGTCGCTAACATCGATGGCCGCCCGCCCTCCGGCCCTGGCGACCTCCTGCCCAACATCGATGCGAGCCGACGGGCGAAAGTGGGCCTCGGACAGCCGCGCGCTCTCGCCGTCGAACGGATGCCCGTCTTGAAGCATTCGCAGCCCTCCTGCGGAGTCGCCAAGGACGCCCGTGACGGCGACGACGTCCCCCACTTGCGCCGCGCTGCGGAGCAGCACCACCCCCTCGCCGCCGACTGCAACCGCCGACGTCCCCTCCACCGCCACGGTCACGAAGAAGACTGGAGAACGGACGATGTCCCCCCCAACCACCGCGCCCCCGTGCAGGCTGGACGCCTCCGCGATACCCCGATACATCTCGACGAGTCCATCGACGGGGAGATCGCCAGGCAGACCAAGGGTGACGACCGAGCAGTCCGGGGCGCATCCCATGGCTGCGATGTCGCTGAGATTGACCGACATGATCTTCCACCCGAGGTCGCGCCAAGCGATGCGCCCAAGTTCGAAGTGGACGCCGTCGACCATCGTGTCCGTGGATAGGACGCGCCTGCCGGACGAAGCATCCCACACGGCGGCGTCGTCCCCAACGCCCTGAAGCAGCGTCCAATCGTCGGAACGCGGGGCAGACGAACCATCCGTGAGCAGAGATTCCGCGCGCAGAGATTCCGCAAGCAGTTCGATCAAGCGAAACTCGCCAACGTCTCGAACTCGCATGATGGAACTGCACTCCTCGCGGCGCGGCCCGACGGCCCCGCCGCGGCTAATACCCCAGCCCGCTGACGCCGAGATGATCCGATTCGAGATTCCGCTGGCGCTTGTAGCGCTGCGCCTTGTCGACGTAGTGATCGACCGTCGTCGAAATGAGCCGCCGGTGCCGCTCCTCCACCTCTCCGCGAATCCGCGCAGGTACCCCAAGCGCCATCGACCTAGAGGGCACCGTCATATTCTCGATCAGCATGGCCCCGGACCCGATCAGACTTCCACCGCCGATCTCGACGCCGTCGTTGACCACCGCCCCATTGCCGATCAGAGATCCGTCCCCAACGACTGCGGCGTGGCAGACCACCCGGTGCCCAATGACCACCCGGTCTCCGATGCGAACGTCGGCGTCGCCGTGCACGACGGAATTGTCCTGGATGCAAGTGAACCTGCCGATCGTGATCTTCCCCGCGTCCGCGCGGATCACCGCCCCCGGCCAGACGCTCGAACCCTCGCCAACCTCCACGTCTCCTACGATGTACGCCGTCTCGCTGATGAATGCAGAAGGGTGGATCCTCGCAGACTTTCCATCGAGGCTTCTAATCATGCTTCCTCCTAATCGCCGCGTGCGGACGAGATGCCGTGTTGCAAGACGGAACGCACCGCGCGCCGCCGTATGGACGAGAGCATCGAACACCCGCGCATTCGAGTACAGGGTACACCAACCGTCTACGCGAAAGTCAACATGTGGTATCATAATCATGCGACTCACGGAGAATCGAACATGCACTACCCAAGACCTCGCGCCGCTCTCATCGGCGCATCCGCCGCCCTCTTGATATACGCCGCCTGCGGCGGGGACTCCCCCGCCCCGACGACCGCGCCGCCAACCCCTACCCCGCGCCCCACAGTCGAACCCACTCCAGTCCCGCAAGTCGAAGTGACCCAGGAGCAGATCCAGAATGCCGTCGCCGCGGCGATCGAGGAACGCGGCTTGGACGCAGCACCTGCAGACGTCCGGCGCTACCTCGAAAGCGAAATGTCCCCGGACGGACTCGAAGGCGTGTCTGGCCTAGAGCAGAGGATCGAAGACCAGCTCTCGCCCGCCCTCGACGAGCTTGCGCAGGATACTCCCGATGATCCTGTCGACGTCGAAGGAGAGGACGAGTCCGATCCAGACGTGCTGTTCCGGTACATGAGCGCGGTGAACACTCTCTACGCCGGACAGAACGAAGAGTCGATCTCCACATTCGACCTCATCATCCGAGTGCACCCAAATATGCCGCGGGCCTATTACTACCGCGGGGTAGCCTTCTATCGGTCGGACCAGCACGACCAGGCGATGGCGGACTTCGACAAGGCGATCGATCTAAACCCCGAGTCCGGCGACCCGTACCTTCAGAGAGGGATGCTCCACTACGACGCCGGCGACTCGGCCTCCGCGCTGCGGGACTTCGACCGCGCCATCCAGCTGGCCCCATGGCTCGCGGACGCATACCGCAACCGCGGCGCAATCAAATTGAACGAAGGGCGAACGAACGAGGGACTGGCCGATTTCCAACGAGCGTTGGAAATATACGCATTCGAACGGAACCAAGAGAGAATCGACGAGGCGCGCCAGATCATCTCCGACCCTCCGGACGAGCCGATCGAGATGTTCAAGGCGACCGATATCCTGCCGAGATTGCCGTGAAAACCCCCTCGATCCGGACCCCTGGACGCTCGTCGATGAGCGGCCGCGGGTTCTCCAGCCATCGGATTTCACGCGCGTGCTTGTAGAGATGGATGAGGCCCTGCTGCCTCCTCGCTCCTCTCGTATCGACGCGGTCGGGCAGAAAGCGCTTCATCTCGCGCGTAATCTCATTGTCCACGAGGCTGGGAGCCCGCACGAACGCATCCTTGCTGCACGCCCGCAACTCGTGATCCCGCGTAACCCCGCCCCAGGCGTACATGAAGGGGAAGACGACGTTGACCGCAATATCCCTCGCCCTCGCCTCTCCGACGAATGGACGGACGGCAAGCCATTTCGGAACTGCGCGATGGTTGCCGCCCCGCACCAACGCGGACAGAGTGTGAACGAATCCGTCATCCGCGCACCGGTCGATCAGAGCCGCCGCCCCCTCGATGCGCCTCGATGGATGGTTGGACGGCCTCACCCGGAACGTCTTCCACGGCACAGCAATCCTCTCCACCGGCGGCAGACATTCCAGCGCTGCACGAAGCTGCAGGGCGTCCGCGGTCGAAAGACGCTCGATGAAGCCTGACGCTTGCATCAACATCGCGCGTGCAGCCTGCAGACGTGCAGATACAGGCTCGCGGGGAACCGCGCGCAGAAGATCCATCCCAACGGCTGCGGCCAAGGCCGCGAACGGCGCTCGATTCGTGGAATACCCCAACCCGTCCATGATCCCGGCGTACAGGACTTGATCGGGGTCGCCCGACTCGATCTCGATGACGAACCCGCTGGCCTTGGAAAGGAACCGCGCGTCGCCCGCCCTGTCGAGACTCTCTTGAACGGCGTCCGCCGAAACACAGGCGCCCCCGGCACGGGCAGACGGAGGGTTCCCTCCATCCGGTTCACTTCCTGATCGCAAGACTGCGACGGGAGCCCGGGCAAGGGATTCGAGCTGCGAATACGACGGCCCAGATGGGGTGAGCACCGCGTGGAGCACGACGCCGTTGTAGTTCGGGTCGACGTGATGACGGTGTGCGGTCCACCCAGCGGTCGTGACGTGGACTTCCACATCTCCCGTGATGGTCTCCCCGGAATCGGTAATCAGGATGCAGTCGCGAAAGTCTGGCCCGGCCGCACTGCTGCGCCGGCCCGGGTAGAGCACGCGCAGGCGGACGCCGTCCTCGGTCACGATTCCGGACGCTAGTCGGTCGGCGTTCTGCCAGAGCTGCGCCACCGCTTCTTCGGGGCCGCGCCTCGGCTCCCCGATCCGCGCGAATCGGACCGACCCTCCCCAAGATGTCGAACAGCGAACCTCCACGTCTCCTATACGCTCCTTGCCGCGATTGTAGCACGTAAGAACCATTTGGCGTTCTGCTGCGTATTACTAGATAGACCCCCTTTTCACAGGCGGCGTCCGGTTAGCACGTATTGGGAGTGGAGGACTAACTAGACGCCGCCCTTCCGCGTTATAGAGACTAAATCCACATTGTCTTGGAGGTCGACGCTATGGTGAAACTGGGATTTGGGTTGGGGGTCGTCGGGATCGTGCTCGCGATCGCGGCCGGAGCGGCTTTTTGGGGGACGACCACGCAGGCAAGCAGCGAGGACGACGAGAGCGGGGCTGTGCGAACACTCGCCCAAACCATCGACGGGGGCGGAGACGAAAGCGGCGCGCACAGTCAGACCAGCGACGAGCGCTCGGGAACAGCCTTCCTCGGCATCGCGGGACGAGACGGATCCCCAGACGGCGCCGTTGTGGTCGCCGTACTCGAAGACGGCCCGTCCGCGGGTGTGCTCTCCAAAGGCGACGTCATCACTGCCATCGACGGCGAAGCGGTGACCGTCTTCGAAGACGTCGTCAACGCTGTCGAATCAGCGCAGCCGGGCGACGAGATAGAGCTCACGATCCGCAGCGGCAGCACCGTTCGAGTCACATTGGGAAATAGGCCGATGGCGTTGGACGAATCCTTCATCCCATCTCCTCGGAAATGGATGGATATCGAGCCGCCGCTCGGCTATGCGGGCAAACTCCTCGGAGAGGTCGGAACGCTCGGCGCATTGGGCGACAGCTTCGTGCGCGCGGAAATCGTGTTCGAGACGGAGGACGACGGCTTCAAGACGATCCGCGGAGTCGCGGGAACCATCAGCAGCATCGACGCGAGCGCAGGAACGTTTACGCTAACCCCCAAGGATGGCTCGGATCCCGTCACCTACCAGGTCGAAAGCGACACGATCGTGATACCCGGAGAGGCCGGGGACATCAGCTCGCTCGACGAAGACGAACGAACCATCGTAGTGCAGGTGGACGACGATGTGAGCCTCGTACTTCAGGACGATTTCGACGCCGAGCATTCGAAGAAGATGGGCGCGGGCGGCGCGTGGAGATTCGGTCCCGGCACAATGCACGGGTTTGGCCGCGGGCAAGGCGCGTGGCAGATGCCCGCGCCGCAACTCCCAGGGATCTATCTCGATCCAAGCGGCTGGGATTCACTCTTCGAAGAGATGAAGAGTTTGAGCCCAGACGAGGCGATGGACGACGAGGATTTCCAGCGGATGCTTGACGAGCTTCCAGAAGGCATCCGGCAGATGATAGAGGAATACCTGATGGGGTTCGATGAATGGGGGTTGGACGGAATGGGATCCATGGAAGAAAGCGGAAAGAGGCTGTCCCCGGCTGATCTGGACGCATAATCCCAACACTGCCAGCAACCCCGCGCCGGCTCTCTGGGGAAGCGGCGCGAGTTCCCCCCTCGACCGCAGCGCCTACCTGAGCGGCGCGGGAACTGGAAGGCCCCGCAGCCTCTCTCAAGGCTGCGGGGCCTTTTCCTTCGGGCCCTCGGCTGCATAGACGAGGCTGATGACCTGTCAAGCGGCGGCTACTGAGCCAATCGAAAACGGCGGTTGAAGCGCTCGACGCGCCCCTCGGTGTCCACGATGCGCTGCTCGCCGGTAAAGAACGGGTGGCACTCCTTGCATATCTCCACATGGAGTTCCTGCTTGGTCGATCCCGTGGTGTACGACTTCCCGCAGGAGCAGGTTACTGTCGCGTTCGGGTAATACGTTGGATGAATGTCTGCTTTCATGGAATGCTCCTTAGGACTCGGGGTAGACGCTCGCCCGCTTCTTGTCCCGTCTTGCCTGCTCGAACTTGACCCGACCGTCCACGAGGGCGTACAGGGTGTGATCCCTTCCTACTCCAACGTTGACCCCCGCCTGGATCCTCGTGCCGCGTTGGCGGACGATGATGCTCCCCGCGCTCACGAACTCGGTGTCGTACCGCTTGACACCGAGCCGCTGACCTTGGCTGTCTCTGCCGTTCCTCGTGCTTCCTCCGCCCTTCTTATGCGCCACTATTCTCCTCCTTCACTCGGTCGTCATCTCCACCGTCCACCTCTTCCGCGGCGTCCTCGTTCATCTCGCCGCTGCCCGCCTCTCCGAGAGGCCCCGCCTCTTCCGGCTCGTCCCCGTTCGTCTCGCCGCTGCCCGCCTCTCCGAGAGGCCCCGCCTCTTGCGCGGCGTCTGTTGGTTCATCCGGTTCCACAACCGCATCAAGTGGTTCGCCGTCGATCGAGATGTCGATAATCCGCAGATCGGTATAGGGCTGTCGATGCCCCTTCATCCTCCGGTATCGAACCTTCGGCTTGTACTTGAAAACCCGAATCTTTCGTCCACGCCCTCTCAACGTGATTTGAGCCCGAACCCGCGCCCCAGAGACCACCGGCGCCCCAACGCGCACATCCCCATCTGCCGACACCATCAACACGTCGTCGATGTCGACGATCTCCCCGGCATAGGCCGGCAGGGACTCGACACGAATGCTGTCCCCCGCCTGAACGCGGTACTGCTTACTGCCCGTCCGAACAATCGCATACGTCGCCAATAGTTCACGTACTCCACTTGCATAGACGAGAGCCGCCTCTCTCCCTGCGGCCCCCAACTATACAGTATACCACAGGCCGGCGCCGAGTAAAGCGAAAAACGCAGCGCGGTCTTCTCGCAGCATCCGCGGCGCGGAAATGCGAAAGCGACTTACCGAAACCGCAAGGCATCGGCGAACGTCTCCCTCGTCCGGATCGCGCATCCGCATAGTTTCGACGATCGGTCTACCGGCTCTCCTCACGCTCCGGCTCCGGCGTACCAGATTGATTTAGCTCTCTTTCTCTTCTGTGATGCCGGCCGCACGCAGCTTCTCGGCCTCGGCTGCGCTCACGATGCGAAACACAGCGGTATCGGGATCCTCTTCTGCCACCCCGCGAACCGCGGGACGCCCGTTCTTCAAGATCACCAGCTTGGGATCGCTTATGACGACGTTCTTCCGTAGCTTGAACGAATATGCGGTGAGTTTCGACATCACTCTCTCCGTTATACAAGATGCAGCATCGCAACCATCTCAGACTGACCGAATGAGGCTGCACAGGGGCCGGCGGGAAGTAGATCCGCCGCATTGTCCGCAGCGCCTGACCCAAACCAGCCGCCCGCATCCATGTTGCGGACTCCCCCCTCGATGCGTCCATAGAACATACCCCAAAGAGGCGGCGTTGTCAACAGTCCGACCAGCGCGAAAACGATATCGAGTACACGACATGCGTGCCGCAGACCCGCAATCCAACGAGTGGCTGCACGCCGAAAAATGCCGATGTGCCGCCCTACACCGCGAGCACAGCGCCAGACGGACGCGCCTTCCCGCCGTGCACCGACGGCTCCGCGCACCACTTGGCGGCGAGGTCTCGCACCGCTCGATATACGCCGTCGTCGAACCCCAATAAATCGCACACGACCCGCTGATCCAACAGCGCGCGGTTTGGGTCTGCGTCCGCAAGATACGCCGGCTGGAGTTCCTTATTGCGGAACTCGTCGAATATCTCTTCTGCGACAGCGAGCTGCTCGTCACTGATCGCACGCAAGTCCAGCACCGGCAGGGTTTCTGCAGAACTGATGGTTATTCGACCCCGCCCGCGTTGTTGGAGATTGGAATGCCACCAGAATAGCAGCAAGCCAAGCGTACTGTTGGACCACACCGCGAACGCATAGTCGAAGCGGTCGTCTGGAAACTTCACATTCGGCCACGCAACGCCGCCGACGCTTTCGTCTTCTGTGAACGCAGCCGCAAGTGGCTGAGACCCAAATCCGAAATCCATATTCATATGGGCGCGACTTCTCCTAGCCCAAACCCGATCTGCCTTGGCTTCCAAGCCTCGCCGGACGCGCAACTGCGAGTCAGGCGCGCATACCATACGGGTTTCCCTCTTCGCGTTGTGGTTCCACAGCGCAGGATAGGTTGCCGTTGGGCTGGGATCCTCTTTGGTAAACGGACCGCGCGGCGCAGGGCCGATGATGTCGAGATGGTACATACCAAGTTTGCCGACGGCGCCGAGGGTGGCCATCCCAATCTCGTGCGCGGCCATTCCTGGAAGCCAGAGCTTGGATTGCGATAGGGCGTATGCGGTTTGGGCGACAGAGTAATCGAACAGACGGACTGCCCCCCATTCCCCGCCCTTGGCGTCGAGCGGTGTTCCTATCGCTTCTCCGATCAGGTCGCCTCCCACTCTCAGAGGCGCGCCGCCGTACGGCCCGTCCTCGATTTGCCTGATGCAGTCATCGGATGTGAGGATGTTCTTGGCTATCTCGCTGGCATGAGCGGTACGATCCGGCCGGTGCCGCAGAGACACGAACTTGCCCCGCAGGCTGCGCTCTTCACCCTCGGGCGCCTTGCGCGCCGCGACGAGACACTCGGCTATGGACGTGTCGGACGAGAATGACGGATCCGTGCGGGTGGAGGCGATGCTGGTCACGGTCAAGTCGGCGTAGTTGTTCGTCATCATTCGCCTGAATGCTTGCCACGCAACCCCGCCAGTTGCGGACAGGGGCAAGACCAGAGCCAGCACGCCGCCGGGCTTCAGCTTCTTGTCCCCCAGTGCAGCGAAGGCGGAAGCCATGCCAGCGTTCCCATGATAGCAGGTTCCCTCTTTGAGCACCGCCATCCGCTCCGCCATTTCCCTCTGATCTGCTTCACTCGCGCCAAAGGCGGCGAAAGCGGCCGTGACCGTGTCAGCGTATGCCCCCTCTCTCGTCACGTTCCTCGTAAACGGCGGGTTCATTATCACGAGGTCGAACCCCTCCTCCGGCATATCCACGCGGATCTCTCCTACAGGCTCCTCGCTGGCGCTTCCGACGCGCATCGCGGGGTCGGAAGTGTTGACCAGCACCGACGAGGAGTGAAGCAAGTCAAGCGAACCGATAGAGACCGACCCGTCATCTTGCCTGCCGTAAGGGAGGGTATAGATGCGGGAGTCGCCGAACCCCACGCTTGGCTGCGCGCCGGAGAGGGTAGAGTAGGTGATATGAACCGCGGATGGCATCACGTCGAGACCCCACAGAACCTCCTCCAGCATCCTCGGATGCAGCATCGCAGGGTCGCCCCCCGCACGCTCATGGCGGGTGGCTATCTGTTCGTACACCGCCGACAGCAGCGCCCCCGTGCCGCACGCAAAGTCTCCAACCCGCAGCCTGCCGATAGACTCAGCGTTCGACCAATCCACTCCTTCCATCTTTGCGACTGCAAGACGCGCCAGCAAGGCCGCAGACGCCGGCCGCGTGTAGAACGTCGCCAAGTACTTGCGGTCGGAAATCAGCCGCTGGAACACTCGCCCCGTCAAATCGTGCGCGTTGTCGACGCCGGCCGCGTTCACATCCCCAGCCGTGTATTGCAGCCTACGCAGCAGCTGCGCCGCATCACCCGGGGGAATCTGCCTGAGTACCTCCCGCGCGATTTCGAAGATCGGCAAGTAGTTGATACTCAGGATGTGCTTCCACGCATCCAGTATTTCGCGCTGCGGGTTGGTCGATCCGTTCCCGCATAGAACGCCCAGCGGCTTGACGGCCGCGTACATGCCCGCCAGCCGCTCATGGAAGACCATGGCGTTGGCGACGATGGCGCACGCCATGCGGCGGGTTTGCGGCACGTTCGACATGCCGAGCAGACGCGCTATCGACATCGTAATGCCGGGTCGAACCTTGTTCATCTCGTCCAACAACGCCGCGGACCCCTCGATGCCTTGCTGCATGACGTCGGTAGCGGCGTCGACCGCCTTCTGGGGCACTGACATCAGACGGACGAGGTCCGCAAGGTCGCTTACCGACCCATGCAGCCAACCTGACTCCGGAAAGCGGGTCGGATCCCGAGGATCATCCGTGAACGCGCAGTACGACAGCCGAGCATCGCACAACGCCCCGCGCAGATCTTCGGAGTTTGCCGCCTCGCCGGGATATCGGAGCGCGATGACCGCCTCGACCTTGCGACCCCCTTCCACAACCGCCAACCCCAGTCGCGACCTCGCCTCGTCCTCCACGCTCCGCGCAGGTTCGTACTCCGCTTCCACAACGACAGGAGAGCGGCTAGGCTCGGTAATGAGAATGTCCGGTTGAAGCCCTGGCTGATCCACGATCGCGCGGACTCTTTCGGACCGCACGTCGCAGGAGCGCATCATCCCCTGCAACAGATCGCCCAAGGCATTGTTGACGTTCGGTTCCGTGTGCCGCAGCATATCGAATATCCTACCAGATGTTCCGCTTGCAATCATCGACAAAGGCGCAGGAGATCCAGACTCACGACGACATTCGGACGATTGTCCTTGGTATGCAAGCCGCAAACGAGGCAGTAGACGGTTACGGAGAACGCCGCCCCGATTCGGATGTCGTGCGTTCGCTGCCCGCAACGTGTACAATCATTCATCGAAAGGCGAGAAAGAATTGGACTGTTGCATCCCCGCTCCAACGAACCCATCCCGCGAAATCTTGGCGCGCGCCCCGTCCGATGCGCCGCCCGCCAAACGACCCGGCGCGCACGACGAGGAAATGGTCTGGCTGGGAGGCGAGTTCCTGATGGGGACGCGGAGCAAAGAACGAAACCGCCGCGACGGAGAAGACCCCGTTCGCAGGGTCACGATCACTCCGTTCGCCATCGCCCCCGCGGCGGTGACCAATCGCCAGTTCGCCGAGTTCGTGGAAGCGGCGGGGCACGTGACAGACGCAGAGCGGTTCGGGTGGTCGTTCGTGTTTCGAGAGTTCGTCTCGCCCGATGTCGCAAGCACGGTCGACCAAGCCGCGGCGCGGGCTACATGGTGGTGGAAGATCGAGGACGCTTGGTGGAAAGAGCCGGAAGGGGCGGGGTCGTCGATAGACGACCGCATGGAGCACCCCGTCGTGCACGTATCATGGCGAGACGCCTCGGCCTACGCATCTTGGCGCGGCGGGCGTCTACCCACAGAAGCCGAATGGGAGTTCGCCGCACGCGGCGGACTGGAGCAAGCACTCTTCCCCTGGGGCGACGAACTGCGCCCAGACGGGAAGCACATGTGCAACATCTGGCAAGGAGACTTCCCAAACATCAACACCATGGAGGACGGCTATGCAGGCACGGCCCCCGCGCGATCCTTCTCTCCGAACGGCTATGGTCTGTACAACGTTTCGGGGAACGTATGGGAGTGGTGCTCGGATTGGTTCAGCCGCAGACACCACGTAGCAGGCCCGCGCGTCGACCCCGCGGGTCCGTCCAGCGGACAGAGCAAGGTCGCCAAGGGCGGTTCGTACCTGTGCCACAAATCCTACTGCAACCGATACCGACTCGCGGCAAGAACGGCGTCCACCCCAGACAGCTCGACTGGACACATGGGCTTTCGTCTCGCCACGGACGAGGGTACGCTAGGGGGCGGGGGGATGTAAAGGGGGGCGGGACGGCGGTTACGAGGAGATATTCTCCTCATCTGCTAGGTAAGACTTTGCGTGACACAGATAGTAATGCGCGACTATCAATACGAGATGGAGGCGGAACGTGCAATCGCCTTCGTCAGAAAGTCCAGGATGTGGCCCTTCAGAATGCAGACGCTTGACTATCCCCTCGATGAAGTTCTTGCCGTCACAAGTCCATTCGACGCGTAGTTTGGAAAAGAAGGGCGGGTCAGTTTCTGACAGTAGCTGTCTGAGATTAATGCCAGGCTTCAGATTTTTCGCCCTTATTGGATCTATACGCCGAGCGATTTCGTCGAACAGCTCTTGGAGAACAGTCCTCAACTGTCCGTTTGCCGACGCCCATTCTCCTCGGGTGTGAGCCTCAATAGCCTGGTCAAGGTGACATTTCAATGTACTCATATCGAGTTCGTCCAACAAATCGTGAAGTTCGTCGCTGGTCTGGGGAAGGTCCGCTTCGGAAGGAAGGGTCTTGCGAAGCTTCCATTCACCTGTTATCTCGAAACCATCCTGTTTCAGCGCATGGAGGAAGGCTAAATCAGCATCACCGAAGGCCGGAATATTTGCTGTAGCAATCCTCATATCATCTGAGCTATACCGCCGTTGCCACACATGTGTATGTACTAGCACTGCCTGTTCCACTATTTCGTCCCATAGACTTGATCCCAAAGGTGTGAGATGGTTGGGATTCTCCTGTGCAAATCTCGCCAATTTATTTGCTTTTTCATACACGCTGAGATCTTCTGGAACATGCAAAGACATTGACAGATCTATCAATACCTTTTCAAACCATGCTGACGGCAACGCTCTAAACAGAGCAACTGATTTGACCATGGTTCGTTCGCTAAACCGCCGATCGTTTGGCATTGTGTATACTCCCCTACTATCAATTTTTCTTGCAACCTTGCAGGCAAGACGTAGCATGTCAATCCGGGATTGCCCTTACAGGCACCGATGTCTCAGTCTCACCGGAGGCTACTCTCCATTTGTACACTCATCATTATAACTGCACTGGTGGCAAAATACAAGTGGCGTCGCGTGTGCGGAGGTTTGGGACATCGCCGGCCCCGTCCCCTACGGCCTGGGCGAGGCGGCCACCGCGTACACGTATCCGTCCTCCGACCCGAAATAGACGACCCCGTCTGCAGCTGCAACCGCAAGAGAGGAAGGTCTCGTCTCATACCGCCAGAGCCGGTCGCCCAAGGCAGCATCTACTGCGTATACGTGCCCATCGGTTGAGCCAAAGTAGACGACCCCATCTACGACCGCCAGAGAAGAAGATACCCAAGATTCAGACCCCATCCCATACCGCCAGAGCAGCCCCCCAGAGTCGGCATCCACTGCGTATACGTACCCATCGGTTGTTCCAAAGTAAACTCCACCGTCTGCAACTGTCGGAGAGGAAGGCACCCTATGTACCGGGCCTGTCGCATATCGCCGCCACCAGAGCAGGTCGCCGGTGGTTGCATCCACTGCATATACGTACCCATCGGTTGAGCTAAAGCAGACGACACCGTCTGCAACCGCCAGAGAGGAAGGCACCCTGATGGCTCCTGTCTCATACTCCCAGAGCAGCTCCCCAGAGTCGGCATCCACCGCGTATACGTACCCATCGGTTGAGCCAAGGTAGACGACACCGTCTGCAACCGCTAGAAAGGAAGACACCCCGGCTCCTATCGCATATCGCCGAAGCAGATCCCCGGAATCGGCATCCACCGCGTGTACGTAAGCATCGGTTGAGTCAAAATAGACGATACCATCTACAACTGACAGGGAGGAAGACACCCCATATCCTCGTCCTGTCCAATATCGCCAGAGCAGGTCGCCGGTGGTTGCATCCACTGCGTATACGTACTCATCGGTTGAGTCAAAATAGACGACACCGTCTACAACTACCAGAGAGGAAGACGTCCAGTATCCCCTACTATATCGCCAGAGCCGATCCCCAGAGGTGGTATCTACCGCGTACAGATAACCTTCCCTCGAGCCGACGTAGACGACACCGTCTACAACGGCATGAGCGGAGAGCATACTGCCCACCATCTTATATCGCCAGAGCAGATCACCCGGCTTGGTTGGAGTGGGCGTGATTGTCTGGGTTGCCGTCGACAACGGCGTGGCTGTTGGAGTGGGTGTATTGGATGGGGTTGGTGTGATAGTCGCTGTCGGTGTCGGAGACGGAACGAAGTTTGGGGCGCATCTATCCTCGATCGGTCGAACTGCATCCCTGAAGCCGGCAACCTCCCACTGGGCGGTTATGGACGTTCGATTCCCACGCGATACTCTCGCTACCAAGCGGCTCGCGTCCTTCATACCTGAGATGAACGCATCGGCGTCCGGCGCGATCGTCCCATTGCTGTCCGTGGATAGTTCCCATATCCCCTCCTGAACCTCCCCATCGTCGAACCGCACGGCGACGGTCGCTCGATTGCCCGGTCCAAGATTCGCGCCCGCACCCCAGTCGATGAGGGCACCCAGTCCGTTTTCCCGCTCGACGGCCGAATTGAAGTTACACCAAACGACCAACCTGACCCCGTCTACGATGGCGGATGACCACAAGCCAACGCCTATCACCTCTCTGCCCGTAAGAGGGTCGGCTGGCACCGTAAATTGCTCCCACGCGCCTACGAAGGGGGTAGGTGTGATTGTGGGGGTATCCGTCGGCAATGGGGTAGGCGTGATTGTGGGAGTATCCGTCGGCAGTGGAGTGGGCGTGGCCGTCGGGGTTGGAGTATTGGCCGCAGTTGGCGTCGGAGTAGGCGTGCGTGTCGGTGTCGGTGTGGGTGTTGGCGTGCGCGTCGGTACAGGAGTAGGCGTCGGAGTCCACGTTGCGGTCGGTATGCTGGTCGGGGTATCCGTCGGAGTAGGCGTGTTCGTCTGCGTCGGAGTGGGTGTGAGAGTAGGAGTGACCGTGGGAGTATCGGTCGGCAGCGGAGTGGGCGAGAGTGCTTGGCTGGCGGCCTGGGCGTCGAGTCGTGCGGC
Organism: Dehalococcoidia bacterium; assembly: GCA_965242665.1. Taxonomy (GTDB): domain Bacteria; phylum Chloroflexota; class Dehalococcoidia; order Lucifugimonadales; family VXLM01; genus VXLM01. The sequence continues at coordinate 743,210 of OZ251484.1, forward strand.
GACTTGGGCCTCGACGGTGGCTTCCAAGTCGGGACGTGTAGCGGCAACCTGCGCTTCTACAGTGGCCTCTATATCGACCTGAGGGTCGTCGCCGCAAGCTGCGGACAAGAGGACGACCGCGGCGAGTGCGGGCAGGAGGAGTTGGCGGGTCATGCGGAGTCTTGCATCTGACGTCGGTAGACTCGTTCGGAGTCCGCGGTAGATGGTACGGCCTCGGGGGCGGGTTGTCAAGGACTGGGGACGGGGGTTTCGCTGTCTCTTGCGGGGCGGCACGATGGATTCCCGCCTTCAGAGACCTTTGAATAACCTCTTCTAGGGTATGCAAATGGAAACCGGAGCGTGCAAATTGAACGGGGCCATCATGGGCAGAGCATCCCCAAACAACCCTCTGCCTAGTTATTCAAAGGTCTCCCTTCGCGGGAATGACGTAGACGGAGGCGGGAATGACGGCACTGTGGTTTTAGGAGGCGGGCAGCGACTCGTGCCGATATGGGAAGCGGAATCCCCGCGCGGATGCCTTCAGTAGGACGACCTCCTCCGAACATATCCTGCACGAACGATACCCCGCCAACCTGCTCCTGCCGCCAAGCCCTATACACTCTTTCCAACAGTGCGATAATGGAAGTGAGACAATACGACGACAACGTGACGAGGTGGTTCCTCTCTTTGCGAAAGTACGGCACAATGACAGCGATGAATGCACAGGCCATGGCGGATCGAACTCGGTATCTGATGGTTCTCACCGCGGCGTTGGGAGACCTGATCGTCTTTGGAATCTTCGTCGCAGTTGGCGGCGCGGAGCACGGAGTCGGCTACGGCGGGGCGGTGCTGCGTACTGCCCTCCCGTTCGCAGCCACATGGTTCGTTCTCAGCCCATGGCTCGGTGCATTTCGAGTTTCGACGATGATGAGTGTATGGGGTACGGCATGGAAGATACCCCTTATCTTCCTCGCGTGCGGCCTGACTGCAATCGTGCTGCGCGCATGGCTCACCGACCGCGGCCTCCAGTTGACCTTCACATTGGTGGCCATCGGAACCCAAACCGTCATGCTATTCTGGTGGCGCGCCGCCCTCGCGCTATCCGCCCGCCGGCTCTTCGGATCACGGTAGAATCTTCGGCACTGTTGCGTTAGTGTGTTTGTGCATCACTTCCACTTGCCGTGTTCTTCGTACCACTTCATCTCCATCCGCCCTTCGTCAATCCGCTGCTCCTGCAACTCCTTCAGCGTCCACTTCTTCCCCTTCTTCAGGTTGCACGGGCCGCATAGCAGCGTGAAGTTCGTGATGACCTCACGCCCCTTCTTGTCCTTCGGCTTCCGATGGTCGACTTGCAGATAGTCCGGATACGGCGGCACCCATCCGCAGCCGAGGCAGACGTTGCCGTCCATATGAAGCAGCCGCGCTTTCACTTCCGCCGTGGACATCTTTGGATGCTTCGGCGGCGGCGACTCTAGCAGCAGCTCGGGGGCCGCGTACTCCCCGTCGTCCGTTCGGTCTGGGGGCTTGTCAAGAACTCGCAGGACGGTATCCCACGCCATGCTTTCGTCGACTTCGCGGTCAAGGCGGTCGCGGATGACTTCCTCGGCCTCTTCGTTGATGTCGACGGCTATCCACTGGCGTCCTAGCTGCTCTGCGGCCACGCACGTCGTCGCGCAGCCTGCGAACGGGTCGAGCACAATGTCGCCGGGGTTCGACGACGCCTCTATCATCCGCTTGTACAACACAAGCGGCTTCTGTGTCGGGTAGCCAGTGCGCTCGTTACCCTTCAACAAGGGTATATCCCAGACGCTATCAGGTATTTTTCCTTTCTTTTGCAACCACGAACCCTTGGCTTTGGATGCAAAGCCAGAACCTTTATATCGCACCCTATCGAGAGATGAATCAGAATAGGGAATACGAACAGAGTCCGCGTTGAACGTCCAACTAGCATTTGATTTCACATAGAAGAATATGATGTCGTGCTTCCGAGGAAAGTACCGTTTTGTCGCACTTAGATTGGAATAGTGCCATACGATTTCGTTCCGGAAGTTCTTGCGTCCGAAGATGGCGTCCATCATGGCCTTGATATAGTGGCTCGCCGTCGGGTCGCAGTGAAGATAGATGCTGCCCGTATCCTTCAGCACCCGCTCCATCTCCAACACCCGAACCGCCATGAAGCAGAGGTACGCTCCCATATCGTCGCCGGCAGCCTCGTTCGCATACAGGATCATGTTGTACAGCTTGGGATGCTCCCCTCCAATCTGCTTGATCCAATCGTCGTGGACGTCGTCGTCCCAGTTCCAAACGTCCTTGTACGAGACCTTGACGCCTGCCTTCGTCTTCCCGCTGAAGTCCTTGACGCCCTTGTTGAACGGCGGGTCGGTTGCGATGAGGTCGATGCTCTTGGAGTCCAAGCCTCGCAGTACTGGCAGGTTGTCTTCGAGGAAGAGGGTGCGATTGTATGCTATGCTGTTCGTGGTCATGGCAGAGCCTCCTGCTTTGGCTGGGTCGGGGGCGTTTGCATCCGCCCTCGACCAAATCACTCTATCACACATCGTTGCTTGCGTGGGAACCCCCATACACACTAACGCAACACAACCGAATCTTCTTTCAGGGAGAGCGAAGCATGAGCCATGTTCGAGTCAGATACGCGCCAAGTCCAACGGGCGAGCCGCACGTCGGCAACATCCGCACGGCGCTCTTTACCTGGTTGTTCGCCCGGCGGCATGGAGGAAAGTTCGTCCTTCGCATCGAGGACACCGACCAATCCAGAAAAGTAGCAGGATCGGTCGAAGCCATCTTGGAAGCATTGAGATGGCTCGGGCTCGACTGGGACGAGGGGCCGGACGTCGGAGGCAAGTACGGGCCCTACTACCAGTCCGAACGCCTCGACCAATATCATGCCGCAGCGGAGCAGCTATTGTCGTCGGGGAGGGCGTACCGATTCGAGGACGAGCGCGGTTCGGCGGTGAAATTCGCCATGCCCAAAGACGGCTCGACCGTGGTGTCCGATGCGGTGCGGCAAAGCGTCGAGTTCGACAATTCGCTTATCGACGACTTCGTGATACTGAAGTCGGATGGATTTCCGACCTACCACCTCGCAAGCGTGGTGGATGACCATCTCATGGATATCTCCCACGTCATCCGCGCGGAAGAGTGGCTCCCAAGCGCCCCGCGGCACGTCCGTCTCTATGAAGCGTTCGGTTGGAAAATGCCGCAGTTCGCGCACGTACCGGATATCCTCGCGGAAGACCGATCGAAGCTGAGCAAGCGGCACGGCGCAGTGTCGATCGCCCAATACCGACGGATGGGCTATCTTCCGCACGCAATGATAAACTTCCTCGCCCTGCTGGGATGGTCGTATGACGACAAGACGGATCTGCTCACGAGGAAAGACCTCATCCATTCGTTCTCTCTCGAGCGGGTGTCCAAGTCAGGAGCCATCTTCAACCAGGCCAAGCTCGACTGGATGAACGGGCACTACATTCGGGAGACGACTGACGCCGACTTGGCGGATGCCCTGTTGGAGTACTGGACGGTCAGTCCCCCCAATACGATGCCGCCCCATCCCGACCGGCAAACCCTGATACGCATCGCGCCGCTCATCCGCGAACGGATGAAGACGTTGGCCGACGCCTCCGAACGCATCGGGTTCTTCTTCGACGACGCATTCCAATACGAACCCTCCGAACTGATTCAAAGGAAGATGGACGCCGCAGGCGCGTTGCAGGCCCTCGAGGCCGCGATAGATGCACTGCAGCCGATCGACCCATTCGAGACGGCCCGCATCGAGCAGGCGCTGCGTTCCCTCGCAGACGACCTGAATCTCAAGACAGGGCAGCTCCTGGGAACCCTCCGCGTAGCAACGAGCGGCCAAAGAGTCTCCCCGCCGTTGTTCGAGTCAATGGAGATCTTGGGAAGAGAACGAGTCCTGCGCGACATCGAACGCGCAATCGACAAGCTCGAATCCCAGAAGGAGCATTGACCAATCGTTCCCGCGACCAACCGGACGATCTCGGCTTCCCTATGAAGCAAGCGTATCCTTTGGACATCACCCCCAAGTCACATCGCCGAGACCGGATCGGAAGCAATGGATGACCATATTCTCCTTGGCCGCGGTTGGCCTCCCCGCCGCGTGACAGGATCGTCAGGATGCTTCATCTATTCTTGACAACCGCGGCCGATCTGGGGGATTCTATACATGTCTGAAATTGGAATCGAGGAGACGACCGTATGGCACTTAGCGAGCGAATGACCGACGATATGAAGTCGGCTATGCGTTCGGGCAACACGCTGCGGAGGGACGTTCTCCGGTATCTGCGGTCCGCAGTTCGGAATCTGGAAATCGAACGCCGAGGACCAGCCGACGACGAAGCGATCGTCGGACTGCTTTGGCGGCAAGCACGCCAGAGGCGCGACAGTATCGAAGCGTACACCCAAGGCGGCAGAGAGGACCTCGCCCGCAAGGAGCAAGACGAATTGGCGGTCATCATGGAGTATCTCCCCGCAGAGCTGACGGACGCGGAGATAGCAGAGACTGCCGCAAAGGCGATCGAAGAAGTCGGAGCGAGCGGCCCGCGCGACATGGGCAAGGTGATGGGACGGATCGTCCCGCAAGTCCAAGGACGCGCAGATATGAAGAAGGTGAGCGCAGCAGTCGCCAAGCTGCTCACGGAACGACCCTAATGGAGCGGCACCCTCCTTCCGAACACTCGGAGCCCGATCTACGCACGCAGATTGCCGCCGCCATCGCGCACAGGCCCCGCGTGCATGAAGCGCACCGCGGACACGCCGGGTCCTGCCGCGGATGATGATACCACGGCAGGCGCCCCCAAGAACGGCGCCGTACACCACGCGCGCGCCGAGAATACCGCAGCCCCGCCATCTCGACACATGGAGGTGATATGCGCTTTGGAGTCGTAGTATTTCCGGGCACATGGAGCGACGCCGACACGCACTACGCCCTCTCCAAAGTCCTCCGGCAGTCGGTCGAATACGTGTGGCACAAGGACACAGACCTGTCAGGCTTCGACTGCATGATCCTGCCGGGCGGCTTCTCATACGGCGATTACCTCCGCTGCGGCTCCATCGCACGGTTCTCGCCTGTGATGCGCGCTATCGTGGATTTCGCGGAGCAAGGAGGAATCGTCGTCGGCATATGCAACGGGTTTCAAATCCTCTGCGAGGCAGGCCTCCTCCCAGGCGCTCTGACCCGAAACGACACACTCCAGTTCCGCTGCGAATGGGCAACCATTCGCACGGAAACGTCCCAAACCCCCTTCACGCGGCGGATCGAAAACGGACAGGTACTGAGAGTCCCAATATCCCATGGGGAAGGAAACTACTTCGCAGACCCGGAAACGATCCGCGAACTGGAGGACGGAGGCAGGATAGTATTTCGATACTCCAACAGCGCGGGGCAAACGTCCCCGGACTCCAATCCAAACGGCTCGATCGACAATATCGCCGGCATCGTGAACCATGCCGGCAACGTCCTCGGCATGATGCCGCACCCAGAGCGGTGCTGCGAGGAAATCGTGGGGGGAACGGACGGAGCCCTCGTCTTTGGCTCGATCATCGACCACTTGAACCCTCGATCACCCTCGAGCAATCCTCGGTAGTGGAATCAGTCGAGACATACTGCGGAGATCCGGCGTGGTAGGCGTCCTCCTCGCGCTGTGCGCGGCGGCCGGATTCGGCGCGACCGCATTCTTTGCACGCCTGAGCATCCAGCACGTGAGACCGACCACAGGCGTCATCGTCTCCCTCATAGTCGGAGCTGCCGCCACATCGGTCTTCGCCGTGGCTATGGACGGAGCAAATCTGCTTTCTCTCGGATGGATCGCGTTCGCACTGATCTTCCTCGCCGGCATTGCGAGTTTCGTCTGCGGCCGGCTCTTCAATTTCATCTCGGTCTCGAAGATCGGCGTCTCCAAATCGAGCCCGGTCGTCGGAGCGTCCCCTCTCTTCGCGGTGACCATGGCAGTCCTGATAGCGGGCGAATCACCGAACCTACTGATCATCACGGGCGCGGCCGCAATCGTCGTCGGCGTAGCAGTCGTGGTAAGTCGATGATTCCGCGCATCGAAGCCGTCGCCGACCGACAGACCATCCTGGGGTATCTCGCAGCGCTCGCCTCCGCCGCAGGGTACGGCGCAGGGACATTCTTGGCCATGCTGGTCGTCCGCGACCACGCCCCCGCAATGACCGCCACCTTCCTCTCCCTCGTGGTTGGACTGCTGGTGATGTCGGCGGTGTCTTGGCGGACGGCGTTGACGGATATGAAATTGGTGCGCGGCCGCGCCTGGATGGTAATATCGTTGTCAGGCCTATCGTCCGCCATCGGTGTCGCATCGCTCTATCTGGCGCTGGAGCGGGCCCCAGTCGTGGTAGTGTCCCCCATCAGCGGCGCCAACCCCCTCGCAGCCATTCTCATGACCCACATATTCTTGAAGCGCCTGGAGCGGGTTTCCCTCCGGACGGTCGCAGGCGCTATCCTAGTCGTGTCCGGCGTAGCGCTGGTCACCATCGGCAGCGTGTAGCGCCGACCACCCGGAGCGAACGACATGGGAGCAAGCAAGCAAACTCTGAAAGACCTCGCAATCTCCGACGGAGAGTACGAGGCCATAGTCGAGCGCCTGGGCCGCGAACCCAACGACCTGGAGCTAGGCCTGTTCGGGTCGCTGTGGAGCGAACACTGCGCCTACAAGCACTCGAAGCCGCTCCTGCGAATGCTGCAGAGCGACAGCCCCCACTTGCTGGTAGATCCAGGCCAGGAGAACGCGGGAGCAGTCGACATCGGCAACGGTCTGGCCGTAGTCATGAAGATAGAGTCGCACAATCACCCCTCGGCGGTCGAGCCATACGAAGGCGCGGCAACCGGGATCGGAGGCATCGTGCGGGACATCTTCGCCATGGGCGCGCGTCCAATAGCGCTCCTGAATTCCCTGCGCTTTGGAAGCTTGGACTCCCCGCGAAACCGGTATCTGTTCGACGGCGCAGTATCCGGGATTTCAGGATACGGCAACTGCATCGGCGTGCCCAACGTGGGAGGCGAAGTCGTCTTCTCCGACTCGTACAGCGGCAACCCTCTCGTGAACGCAATGTGCGTTGGGATCGCCCCAGCCGACAGGCTCCTCCGCGCCGCAACAGGCGGACCGGGCAACCTCCTGATCCTCATCGGCGCAGAGACCGGACGCGACGGAATTCACGGCGCATCAGGACTCGCGTCCAGAAGCTTCGAAGACGAACGCGAACTCCGCCCAGCCGTACAGGTAGGCAACCCCTTCCTCGAAAAGATCCTGATAGAGGCCTGCATGGAATTGACGGAATCGAATCTCCTCGTTGGCCTGCAAGACCTCGGGGCGGCCGGACTGTCCACAGCCTCAATCGAGTCAGCCGAAAAGGGCGGCACAGGCATCCGCATCGACGTATCGAAAGTCCACAGACGCGAGCCAGGAATGACCCCCTACGAAGTAATGTTGTCCGAAAGCCAAGAGCGAATGCTGGCCGTTGTCGACCCAAAGCGCATAGGCGATGTCGCGCGCATCCTGGATAAGTGGGACCTCCAATACAGCGTCATCGGCGAGTCGACGGCAGATGGAATGGCAACCGTCCACGACGGAGACCAAACGACCGGACGCCTGCCAATCGGCCTCCTGACGGACGCCCCAACCTACAGGCTCACCGGCGTCGAAGCGCCCGCCGCCGCGCTGAACAGACGATTCGACCTCCAAGCCGTGCCCCTGCCCTCCGATCCTCCCGGCGACGTCCTCCTCCGCCTTCTCGCATCTCCGAACATTGCCAGCAAGCAATCCGTCTACCGTCAATACGATCACCAAGTGCAAACCAACACGGTCGTCCCTCCGGGCGCGGATGCAGCAGTGATCCGCATCAAAGGCACAACCAGCGGCCTCGCGCTCGCTGTCGACGGCAACGGACGGAAATGCTACCTGGATCCCTACATCGGAGGAATGCTCGCAGTCGCAGAGGCGTGCCGCAATGTCTCGACGGTAGGGGCAGAACCGATCGCCCTGACGGATTGTCTGAACTTCGGCAACCCAGAGAAGCCGGAGGTCTACTATCAGCTCGAAGAGTGCATACGAGGGATGTCCGCCGCGAGTTCTGCCCTGCGCGCGCCGATAATCAGCGGAAACGTCAGCTTGTACAACGAGACGGACGGGCGGGACATATACCCCACGCCGATAATCGGTGCGCTTGGCCTCCTGCAAGACCCCGCCGCGCACGCAACCCCCGCATTCAAACGCGCGGGCGACGTAGTCGTCCTGCTCGGATGCAACAACGTCAGCGGCGACGCAGCATCCCTCGCCGGCAGCGAACACCTCGATTCCGAACACAACACGGTGGCAGGGCAGCCCGCCATCGACCTCCAGTTGGAAGCCGCCGTCCAACGAGCCTGCCGCAAAGCAGTATCGGAGCGCATAATCGACTCCGCCCACGACTGTTCGGATGGCGGCCTAGCCGTCGCCATAGCGGAATGCTGCATCGCAGGCGATGTCGGATTCGTCGGTTCGTTCGCATGGTCTGGACGCTGGGACGCAGCCCTCTTCGGAGAAACCGAGTCGCGCATCATCGTATCCCTGCCAAAATCCCGCCTCGAAGACCTGCAACGACTATGCGCGCATGAAGACGTCCCCTCCCTCATCCTAGGCACATCCGGCGGAAGGAAGATCACCTTCGGCCAAGAAATCGAAATCGACCTCCAAGAAGCCGCCCGCGCATGGAGCGACCCACCCACGTCATTCCCTCCACCCCCGTCATTCCCGCGAAGGCGGGAATCTCCAACATGCCGCCCGCGCATAGAACGACGCACCCACGTCATTCCCTCCACCTCCGTCATTCCCGCGAAGGCGGGAATCCCCAACATGCCGCCCGCGCACGGAACGACCCACCCACGTCATTCCCTCCACCTCCGTCATTCCCGCGAAGGCGGGAATCTCCAACATGCCGCCCGCGCACGGAACAACGCGCCGTCGCGGCTGGCTGACGAATGACGGTACTAGGAGCTGATATGAAGACCAAGTGGCGCGAAGTGACACTGAGCGACGTTGCCGAAATCATAATGGGACAATCACCACCAGGATCTACATACAACGAGGCTGGGATTGGTTTGCCATTCTTCCAAGGAGTCAGAGACTTCAACTACCGCTATCCAACACTAAGAGTCTTCTGCTCAGCCCCGTCCCGCATCGCCAAACCTGGAGACATCCTACTCAGTGTCCGTGCGCCGATAGGACGAGTGAATGTCGCTGATAGGGAATGCGCCGCTGGACGCGGACTCGCCATCATCCGTCCACGCGTGCCGTCCGATGCTCGCTATATCGAGTTCCTCCTTCGGAGTCTGGAATCAACTTGGGATGTTGTCGAAGGGAGTGGGTCAGTGTTCGGCAACGCCACAAGAAAGGATCTCGAGTCTTTATCTCTGCGATGGCCAACCAGTGAATCGGAACGGCGCCGCATCGCCCGCATCCTCGGAACCCTCGACGACAAGATCGACCTCAACCGCCGCATGAATGAAACCCTCGAAGAGATGGCCCGCGCCATCTTCACATCGTGGTTCGTCCACTACGACCCCGTGCGCGCAAAGATAGACGGACGCTGGCGGCGCGGAGAATCGCTGCCCGGCCTGCCCGCGGATCTGTACGACCTGTTCCCTGCGCGGATGGTGGAGTCGGATCTAGGGGAGATTCCGGATGGGTGGGAGGTTCGGGCCCTGGGGGAGTGTCTATCCGCGATAGTCTCTGGTCAGCGGCCTCGTGGTGGAGCGGTCGAGTCCGGTGTTCCCAGCATAGGGGCGGAGAATATCATCGGGTTGGGGCGATACAATTTTACTAGCGAGAAATACGTGCCGGTAGACTTCTTCGCCAAGCTCAAGGCTAGGGGGGCAGATGTCCGGAACGGCGACGTACTCCTGTACAAGGACGGCGCGCATATCGGTCGCAAGACGTACTTCGACCGCGGTTTCCCCCATTCCGAGTGCGCTGTAAACGAGCATGTGTTCATTCTGCGGATACAGGAGCCGGCGGCGCAGCGGTATCTCTTCTTTTGGCTCGACCAGCCTTGGATGACTCAGGAAATCGTAACGCTAAACTCGAATTCCGCGCAGCCGGGTATCAACCAGACTAGTGTTCGTGGGTTGCCGTTGTTGGTTCCGCCAACCAGTCTATTAGCGGCGTTCGACCGAATGGCCGGCGCTATGACAGACCGGATTTTCGCGAACTGCCATGAATCGCGGACGCTCGGGGCGCTGCGTGATACATTGTTGCCCAGGTTGGTGTCTGGGGAGATGCGGGTTGGGGGTTGCGCGGTCGGATGACCAACCCTACATCGTCAACCGCCGATACAAGAACAGCAGCCGGCGCGGTAGATGCGTGATGTCGTCCAATATCTCATAGCCCATATCCTGGCACATCGTCGCCAAGTAGTCATGGCCGTTCTTGTCCACCGTCAGCGCGAACGCCGTTATGTCCTTCGCCTTGGCCTCATCCAGCGCCATCTTGGTATCATGCACCGCATACTCCTTCTCCACCCCCTCGCGGCTATACCCCCTGTCCTGCGGACGCCCGTCGCTAATGAGGAACAGCAGCTTCGTCCTGGCGTCCTGCGCTTCCAGCTTCGTCGTTGCGTGGCGAATGGCCGGCCCCATGCGTGTAGCATGGAGCGGCGATACGCGGTCGATGCGCTTCTTGATAGTATCCGAGAAGTTCTCCTCGATGTCCTTGATAGTGTAGAACTCGACGTTCTCCCGCCCATACCCCGAAAAAGCATAGATGCCGTACCGATCCCCGACGGCTTCCAGCGCGTTGATGAGCAAGACGCACGCCTCCTTCTCCAAGTCGATGATGCGCTTGTACGTCCTCCGCATCCCCTCGCCCCTCCGAGTTCTCAGCCACGTCATGTACTCGACCGGGTCATCCGGCGCGTCCCAGTCCTCCGCCTTCCTCGACTCGTCCACCGCCTCGGCCGTGGATGCGCTCGTATCGAGGAGGAAGACGACCGCAACATCCCGCTGTACCTTGTTGCGCCGCCAATACAGCTTGTCGCTGGGACTCGACCCAGTGCGAATATCCACCATCGCCTCGATCACGTCGTCGATATCGATCTCCTCCCCATCCTCCAACTTCCGCTGCTTGCGAAACATCTCCGGCACTAGCAGCTCGAACTGCCTGCGAATCTGGTTGACCAACGCAGAATATCCAGCAAGCGTCTGCCCGTAATACGCCGGATCCCCTTCAGCCATCGGCTTCTGCCGCACGATGCACCAACGCGGCTTGTAATCCTCCGCCCGAAAGTCCCACTCGTCGTAGACGAACGTCTGCGGCTCGTCCGGATCCATCTCCCCCCCATCTTCCTCCATGTGTACGAAAGACCCCTGTCCGCGGTCCGGATTGCTCGGCGCGGTCATGCTCGCCTCGCGCATCATGTTCTGGGCCATGTCCGCACTCAGATCCTCCGCCATCCCCGACTCCATCGAATCGAGATCGAGCTCGGCGCTGTTCTGAATGAGCTCCTGCAGCATTTCCTGAGTAATCTCTTCCGACTCCCCGTCTGCCGACCCCTCGCCGCCCTTCTGAAGCCGCAACTGCTCCAAGAGCTGAACCATCTCCGGCTTGAAGTCCCCCCGGTAATCGACGTCCCGACTGGCCTCGTACTCCTGCTCCCCCTCTGACTCCTCGGACGACTCCGACCCCAGTCCATCCATGAGCTGTCGAATCAAGTCATCCTCTGCATCGGAGTCCATCGAGAACTCGTCGATATCGTCCCCAAGATCGATGTCTTGAAACTCGTCCTTGGAGAGGGGAACGTTTGGTATCTGCATGAGCGTTGCATAGACGCGAAGCATCGCCTCCGCGGTATCCTCGACCGTCGCTCCCAAGTCGTTGGCTCGCCGAGCGATGGACGCGATCTTCCTCGCCTCCTCTTGGTACCGCAGCGGCGCAGGCACGCCCCCGCCCGCATGAAGCGTCACCCGAACGAGAAACTCCACCATGGCCTCGCGTGCAGGCATTTCCGTGATGTCCGGACGACTCTCGACCGCATCGGACTGCACGCGCGCATAACTGCGCCTCATCCCCGCATATTCGGCAAGCACCCGCACATCCAACCGCCCCCCCTCGATGATAGTAAACAAGTCCAAAGACAACGCTCGGTCATCGAGCAAACCAAAGAGCCGTTGAATATCCGTCACAGCCGATCGCGCCTGTCCCCCGTTGGATTTCGCACCGTCCGACTCTCGCGCGGCCAGGATGCGCTCCTCCATGGCAGGGCGCAGATCACGGAATCTCGTCGACGGCGTATCGAAGCGAAACCAGAAGCTGCCAAATTCGAGGCGGGCCACCTGATGCGTCGAAACGACCTTGAAGAGTGCGAAGTTCTCTTCCTTGGATGGGTAGCGATCCGCCACCGCCGGCACGTAGACCGTCGAACCCTCGCTGGTCGGAGCGTCCGGCGTCAGCCACCCAATCCGCTTCTCCGCCAACTCCTCGCTCGCGGCAACTTTCACCTCCGCCCCAGCAAGCGCCTGACAGTACATCTCCATCAGATCCTTGATGCGCTCGAACTCGATCCCCGCAGAAAGAGCGTCCAACACCGATTGAGAATGCGCGGACTCCAACCGAAAGTACGCCTTCCCCGCATCGAGGTTCTGCTCGATGACGCGAACCCCCTCGTGAAACCACTGACCCAGCTGGTGAATGGTCACCCGTTCGAGCGCCTGTGGACTGCTCTTGACGAAATCCGGCATCGCGTCGGGCGCATGGCCCACAAGACGCGACGCCATTTCCAATAGAGATTCATGGTACTCGACGTCCAGTTCCCGGAGCGCCTGAGACACCTCCAGCATCGCCGCCGCCAAGTTGCCCGCGCCGCTGGTCCGCAATCCCTCGCACAAGACGATGAACCGGCCTCGCTGACCAGCCTGTACCCTTGGCAGAGACCGCGCCGCCGCATCGAATACCCCCTTGACCTGCCGCCATCCCGTCTCAGCGACCCCGCGCGCAAGACCGAGAAACTCCGCATTGTTGCCGCGCCCAAGCGACGGAAATATCCGCTCGCCCAAGGCAATGCAGTCCGCAGCCACGTCATACGACCTCCGCGAAACGTATTCGAGGAACGCAGCGAACCGGTCGAGATCGTCCATTTCGAGCGACTGGGCCAGCTTGGGACTAGACTCCAAGAACTTGCACGCCAACGTGCCAGACTTCCACGTCCCCTTGTACAGCCGCCTCCCCATCCCCGCCCAAGCCTCCACATGCCTAGCACGAATCGCCTTGAGAGTGCCATGACTCGAATTGAAGTAGCACGTCGCCAACGTCGGAGACGCCTGACAAAGCTCCAAGCCGCACGACGCCCACTGCTCGAAGCGGCTAAACGGCATCAATCCCACAACCTTCGGACTGGCCTTGTAGTACTGCGCGGCCGACTCCCACGACCGCACCGTCTCCCCTGCAATCTCCAACCCAATATCCGCCCACGTCGAAAGCTGCTGCGAACTCAAGAGACCGGACATCGTGTGCCAAGCCCGCTCGAACTCATCCGCAGCCAGCCGCGGATGCTCACGCAGCGCCTGTTGGACGCGCCGATGCACTACTTCGAAATCTTCCACGAGCCCCCCTGGCAGCCAATTCCCCTGAGAATCCGAACGAACCCATCCAGTATCATAGCAGTCGCCCCCCAGACCACATGTCCGTCGTATGCGTAGGTCGTCCGCCGCGTGGCCTCGCCGTCCACCATGCGCACATCGTCGCGGACGCTGCAGGGATCCAATAGGGCCGCGAGCGGCGCCTCGATCACGGCGGCTACCTCGGCGTTCGGCTTGAACCGATACCCCCCAGAAATCTCTCCGACATACGGCGTGACCACGAAATCAGAAATCGTAACGATGTCGTCCAGCTCGCCAAGCACCGTAACGTCCGACTGCTCGATACCCATCTCCTCCCATGTCTCCCGCAAGGCCGTATCCAGGAGCGTCTCATCCCCCTCCTCGCGAGCCCCGCCAGGAAACACGATCTCTCCCTTGTGATTCTCGACATACTCGCTGCGCCTGTTGAGCAAAACATGAGTCTCCCCGTCTTTCGGGTACACCAATACCAACACCCCCGCCTGCGCCTTCGATGGATCGTGGATCGAGCGCTTCTGACGCAGAGCCAGCGCATGTTGGATTGCGGATTCGACTACTGTTGCAGACATTGACTAACGCAGCACGGAGTCCGGCGCAGGCGGCGCGTACGGCGCTCGACTGCGATGAGGACGGCAGCTCACTCGAAGATGGATTTGATGACCTCGTCGACGCTGGACTGGAGAGAGTGGTCGTCGGTAACGGCCCAGTTGACCGCAACCTGGCAGGCGCGGCGCGGTTCGATGCCCTCCCTGATCATCCGGCCCGCATAGATCAACAGACGCGTGCTGGCGCCCTCCGCCAAGCCATGCTCCTTCAAATTCCGCACCTTCTCGCCAAGCTTGGCAAGACCCACAGCAGTCTCGGCGTCCACCTCAGACTCATGAGCGATGATATCCGCTTCCGTCTCTTTTGGAGGATAATCGAACTCGATGGCGATGAAGCGTTGACGCGTACTGTGCTTGAGATCCTTCAACGCGCTCTGATAGCCGGGATTGTAGGACATCACCAGCAAGAACCCATCCGCAGCCTCCAGAAGCTCTCCCTTCTTCTCGACCGGAAGGATGCGCCGATGGTCGGTCAACGGATGGATCAGCACAGTCGTGTCCTTCCGCGCCTCGACGATCTCGTCCAAATAGCAAATCCCCCCCGCCTTGACCGCCCGAGTGAGCGGCCCGTCGATCCAGATAGTCTCCTCTCCCTGCAGCAAGTACCGGCCCACAAGGTCGCTTGCAGTCAAGTCCTCGTGACATGCAATGGTCACGAGGGGAAGGTTGTTCTCCCTCGAAGAGCCATCCCCCGCGCCGCCGCCCTGCGAAACCTTGGTCAGCGGCTGCCCCAGCCGGTACGACATGTACTCCACGAACCGAGTCTTCCCGCATCCGGTCGGCCCCTTGAACAACACCGGTATCTTCGACTTGTAGGCAGCCTCGAACAACTCGATCTCGTCCCCGACCGGAACATAGTAAGGCTCCTCGGTGAGGTGATACTCCTCGATGATGAAGCTGCGATAGAGCGTTTGGGTCTTGGTGGTCATTGTGAATTCAACTTCCTACTTGTGCGGCACGCGCTCGCGCCACAATTTGCACACTTGATTTCGCAGCCCGTCCAGGCTGCCGCCGTTGTCGATGACCGCGTCCGCATATTCGATCCGCTCCCGGTCACTTGCCTGCGACTCCATTCTCAACCTAGCCGCCGCCTCTCCCATCCGGCTCCTCTCCCATACCCGCTGAATGATCCGATCCTCCGGCGCTGCCACCACCCATACCTCGTCGAGCATTTCCGCCCACTCCCGGCCTTCCTTGATAGCCTCCACCAACAACGGAACCTCGACGACCACGACGTCCGCGCCCTCTCGGTCGAGCTCCCGTATACGCTCTTCCAAGCGCCGTCGAACGTCCGGATGGACGATGGCATTGAGTTTTCGAAGGGCCCGCCTGTCATTGAATACGATGTCACCTAACCTCTTCCGGTCGATTCTGCCCCCGCAGTCGAGAACCGCCTCCCCGAAAGCGTCCACGACCGACCGCCACGCCGCAGCGCCAGGTTCGTACGCCGCGTGAGCCACCGCATCGGCGTCGACCACCGCCGCCCCCAGCGTACCCAAAACCCGACACACACTCGACTTGCCAGCCCCGATCCCCCCTGTAAGCCCAATGACGAACATAGCCCCCAGCCGCTAAAACTGTATGAATATGATAGCAACGCCCCCCTATGACGGTCAAGGGAATACCGGCGAGTGGTTCCCGCTTCCTCTTGCGGCATGGATTGCGCCCAGGCCGCAACAGGTTGGACTCTCCGTCATTCCCGCACACACCCACGTCATTCCCACCGAGTCCCGTCATTCCCGCACCCCACCCACGTCATTCCCACCGAGTCCCGCCATTCCCGCACACACCCACGTCATTCCCACCGAGTCCCGTCATTCCCGCACACACCCACGTCATTCCCGCACACACCCACGTCATTCCCGCACACACCCACGTCATTCCCGCACACACCCACGTCATTCCCGCACACACCCACGTCATTCCCGCGTAGGCGGGAATCTCCCATTGCGCGATTGGACGCACCCCTTTGGAGAATTGCCGTCCCCCAGCCGTCATGCCGCAAAAGGAAACGGAACCCATCCACCCCCTACCGTGACACACGCCTCGCACCCTGCTATGATACCGAATACGATCAGACCGCAATTGGGAGGTCCCATCATGGTGACGACTACAGCCGAACTCAACACAGACAAAGCGCTTTGGATGTACCGGACGATGGTGACCATCCGCCGCTTCGAGGAGCAGTCCAAACGGGAGGCAGACGCCGGCAAGCTGCGCGGGATGCACTCTTCAATCGGGCAAGAGGCCGTGCCAGTCGGCGTCTGCGCCCACCTCCGAGACGACGATTACGTGCTTGGTACGCACCGCAGTCACCACCACTGCATCGCCAAAGGCTTGGACCTGAACGAGATGATGGCGGAGCTCCTCGGCAAGGCGACCGGCACCAACAAGGGCAAGGGCGGCACGATGCACATTGCGGACATCACCAAAGGAATGTTGGGCGCAAACGGGGTTGTCGGGTCGAACATCCCAGTGGCCGCCGGCGTTGGTCTCAGCGCCAAGGTGCGCGGCACCGACCAAGTATCCGTCGTCTTCTTTGGCGACGGCGCGGCAAACCAGGGCACCCTCCACGAAGCGATGAACTTGGCGGGCATCTGGCAGCTGCCGGTCGTCTTCGTATGCGAGAACAACCGCTACGCAGAGTCCACCCCAGTCGAATACTCCGTCGCTGGGGAGTCCATCGCCGCTCGCGCTGCCGGCTACGACATGCCCAGCGTCATCGCCGACGGACAGTCCGTTCTCGAAATGTACGAGATCGGCGGCGAGGCAGTGAGTCGGGCTCGCGCAGGCCAGGGGCCGACGTTCATCGAAGCGCAGACGTACCGCTACCTCGGCCACTTTGGAGCGGACAATCCGCTCGCATACCGCACGCAGGAAGAAGAAGACTACTACGAGGCGCGCGACTGCATCGACCGAATGGCCGCCCATCTCCTCGAAAATGGTCTGGCCGATCAGGAAACAATCGACGCAATCGACCGGGAAGCCCTCCACAATGTCGAGGAGGCCACCCGGTTCGCCGACGAAAGCCCCTTCCCCGACGAAGCGGAGTTGACGACGGATGTGTATCGGATCTATGGGTAGGGGCAGATGACGCGGCGACTGCCGAGACGTGCAAGAATCCCTGTTGCACGATCACAGTCACAGACTCATATCCCGCCGTACACCCACCAAACCGAATCCAACACATGGCTGCCGCCTCTTGACCTCGAACATACATTGAGTTCGCGCTTCCTTGACGATGGACGGCTCGCCGGGTTCGACATCGCGTTCGCCTTGTCCGCCGTTCTTGCCGACAGTACGTACCAGCAGATCAACGACCGCTACTTCGACTTCAGCATCTACTAGCAAGACCATTGAATCGACGCCAAGAAATGTCTACCATGTAGAGCATCAGCGTTCTGACGGTAGCAGGAGAGAAACATGGTGACGGAAACTGCGGTTCGGGAAATATCGTATATTCAGGCCATCAACGAGGCCTTGCGCCAGGAGATGGAGAGGGATCCGACGGTAATCGTCATGGGCGAGGATGTTGCAGGCGGCGCCGGGCGAGAGGACCAGGGGATCGTCGACGCTTGGGGCGGCCCGATGCGCTTGACCAAGGGGCTGATAACAGAATTCGGGGCGTCCCGCGTTCGAGACACGCCGATCTCGGAAGCCGGATTCATTGGCGCCGGAGTGGGCGCTGCCGCCACAGGCCTCCGGCCCGTCGTCGAGCTGATGTACGTCAGCTTCTTCGGCGTGTGCGCGGATCAGATAACCAACAACGCGGCAAAGATGCGCTACATGTTCGGAGGCAAGATCACCCTTCCCCTAACGATCATGACCGGCATGGGCGCAGGACTGAACACCGCCGCGCAACACTCCGAAACCCTCTACTCCATCTTCACCCACTTCCCAGGACTCAAAGGAGTAGTGCCGTCCGACCCCTACACTGCGAAAGGGCTGATGATCGCCGCCATTCGAGACGACGATCCAGTCATCCTCTTCAACAACCGCCAACTCATGGGCATCAACATGAGGGTGCACGTGCCGGAGGAAGCATACGAACTCCCCATCGGCAAAGCCCGCATCGTCCGCGAGGGCGAGGACGTCACCCTCGTCGGCATCGGCTATACGACCTACGTCGCCCTGCAGGCAGCCGACGACTTGGCCGGACAAGGCATAGCCGCGGAAGTCATCGACTTGCTGTCCACATCGCCATTGGACGAGGAGACGATCCTCGAATCCGTGCAGCGGACGCGCAAAGTCGTCATCGTCGACGAGGACTACCCCCGCTGCAGCGTCGCCAGCGATATATCCGCTCTAGTCGCGGAGCAGGCGTTCGACTACCTCGACGCGCCTCCGTCCCGCGTTACTCCCCCGCATACCTCCGTGCCGTACAGCCGCCCACTCGAGGCGCTCTACCTCCCGACCTCGCAGAAGGTCGTCGACGCAGTTCACGAGGTGATGGAGTGATGCCGCGCTCTGCAACATGGGCGGCTCTGCACGTTTCTCAATCGAGGAGGCTTTGAACAATGGCTACCCCAATAATCATGCCGCGTCTCGGCGACTTCATGACCGAGGGCGTCGTAACTTGGAGCAAGTCGTCCGGCGATGCCGTTCGACAGGGCGAACCGCTCGCCGAGATCGAATCGGAAAAGCTCAACTACGATCTCGAGGCGGCGCAAGACGGCATACTCTACACCGTGGCCGAAAGCGGATCGAGTGTAGCAGTCGATGGGGTACTCGGGTATTTCCTCGCGGAAGGCGAGGAGCCACCCTCCGTTCAACAGCCGGTTCGCGGGACGGCTTCGCCCTCCCAAGAGCAACCTGCGGCACAGCCTCCGCGGAGATCGTCCGGCTCCGCCCCTGCCGTTCGATCTACCCCCGGAGCGAGAAAGGTCGCCTCTAGCCTCGGCATCGACATCGCAGAGGTTCCGACCGGCGGAGCGCGAGTCACCGAAGCGGACGTGCGCGCCTACGCAGACAAGCAGGCCGCGAGCGCCCTCCCTCCAGGGACGCCCCCGCCGTCTGCGTCCGTCGAAATGAGCGGCATGAGAAAGGGCGTCGCCGATCACATGCGCTCGAGCATAGCGAACACCGCCCAGCTATCCTTCCTCATGGACGTCGACGTTACCGATGTCCAACAGATGCGGAGAGACGCTTCCAAGAGCTCCAGCGCCACGATCACGCTCGCGCACGCCATCATCAAGGCATGTGCCCAGGCCGTCAAGCGAGCCCCATCCATCAACAGCATTCTGAGCGAAGGCACAGTCCATCAGTTCGATCAAGTCAACATGGGGTTTGCCGTGGCTCTGGATGAGGGACTAATCGTGCCAGTCATTCGAGGCGTCGAACAAAAGGACATCCGTCGAATCGCTGCGGAAATGGACGACCTCACCACAAAGGCAAGACAAGGCAGCCTCATGCCCGATGACGTCGTCGGAGGCACCTTCACGATCAGCGTTCTCGGGATCGTGGACGGGTTTACTCCGATACTAAACGCCGGACAAAGCGCGATACTCGGCGTAGGCCGTTCCGTCGAGAAGCCCGTCGTGCGAAAGGGAGAAATCGTCGTCCGCGAGATGCTTACCTTGAGCCTGACTGTCGATCACCAAACCATCGACGGAGCCGTCGCCGCCAACTTCATGCGCCGATTGCAACAAGCCCTCGAAAGACCCGCGCAGTTGTTCAAATAGCTGCCCCAGACACCGACACTCTCGGTCTTACTGTTGCGTTTGGGGTGTAGGGAGTACGACGGCGTGGTGAATCTGCTTGAGGTCTAGTCCCGGGTCTGGCATTGCCGGAGGGAACGGAGCCGCAAGGCGCGGACAGACAGAAGGAAGCGGTGGTCATCGGAGAAGGCGTCGTGCCGCCTCTATCCACTGGAAATTGATGTGGCGTTCATACCTCGGTCCCCTCGCATGATCGAAGCCATCATCCTCGTACTGCCCCGACTCAACCCAATACTTGATGTCCCGACAATCATAACATCTGTCCATCACATCATACCTAGGCTCTACCATATCCAACCCTTGCCGCCGAAGCTCTACTTCGAGGAAGTAATCGAAGTGGTCGGCATGACAATTCCAGACCGACGGCTTACGAGAACGACGGACAGCGAAGTCAGCGGAATCCATGAAGTGATAGATATCGTAGTCAATGGAATTCACGAAGCGATCATACCCATAGTCGACATACACCCAGACTCCTTCTCCCTTTACAGTGGTGAAATTCTTACACATCAGCCACAACTTAGCGTCGTTGTGCTGCGAGAAGCCCAGCCTAATCAATTTCTTTTGTTCTTGGTGTATCTTTTTGCGGGGACGGAGACGGATGTAACTCTTCCTTCTTTCTTTCCAGTACTTGTGGACAGGCATCGGACTGTCCAGTGGTTGGAGGAACGCCTGGATAGCCTTTCTCATCTTATCATCCATCTCTCGGATCGACTCTTGCCACTTTGCCCATACAGCCGCACGTTCGTCCCGCTCCGCTTTCGCCTTCCTCTCACGCTCCCTACGTGTAGCCGCCTCCGCATCTGCAATTGCCTTCTGTCGTTCACACTCGACGCAGGGCGTCGGGGGGTAGTTGAATCCTTCATGTGCATCAATGCCAGTCTCCAGTCGCTTGACGTCATCAACCGTCTTGACTCTCACTATTATGACGGGGGTTCCAGACTGCTGATAGCGTTCGGATGTAGGCTGGCTCGGCTCGTGAGTGAAGACAACCTCGATGATGCGCTTACCGCCTTTCCATAGAATAATGAGGTCGCTTCGGGTTCGTTCAATGAGACTTGCCTCTTTTTTTACGATGGTATCCGACCGCGCCAGTTCCTCCGGTATAACCTCGCCGCAACTTTGACACTCCCACCGAAGCTGGTAAGACGCATTCTCCTTAATTGCGCGCTCAATACCTCTCTTGATTGCCAAGATTGCGCTGGCATGGATTACTAGGTTGCGGTCGCATTGCGCGCCGCCTGGGGGAATGTGTGAGAAGTGCCATCGCCTTACTTTCCCTTGCTTGGACTGTACGGCCTCACCGCAACAGATGCAAACGCAGCCGCACGCCTTCCCGTTGGGGACTTCCTCAACGGAGACTTCCTTGCCATCCACTTTGCGGATGCCATATGGCATTAGGAGTTCAGTCTTCAAACTCACCGTCCATTCCTTGCACTGGCTGCGTCTGCATCGCAGGTTGCGCGCCCGATTCCTTCAAAAGACACAGTTATCGTTCCCCCCGTCTGGAATGCACTTGCGGTTGATGAGGCCGGTCTTGTTATTCGCGATCGCTTCCCGGACGAGTTCCGCGGTGTCCTCGTCGATCCAGCGCGTCCAAACATCCTCTTGCTCCTTGAAGTACTTCACCCCCGCCACGTTTGGACGTATTCCAATGCGCCCGCCGGTAATTTGCGCTGCGAGCGCCTCGACCTCTTCTTCTCCGAGAACGAAGTTGGCCAGAAAGTCGATGATCTCGGGAGAAGCATCCTTCAGGGACGGACTCGCGCCGATGCGGACGTTCGGCCTGTTCTCGAACGGACCTCCGACGTCGAGGATTCCAGCCGGGCCGCCAGTCGTCTCATGCCAAGACCGCTCCATCTGGAGAACGATATGTACATCTCCGTTCAAGAGCGCGTTCCCATAGTCTTCGCCTGCAATATCCACAAGCTCCACCGCGTGGTCGAGCCCAAACACGATCACATACCCTGCCAGGAAGTTCAGCAGATTGAGGGTATTGTCCTCCCATTCTGCGATCCTGATAGTCTCGCCGCTTGTGATGACATCGTACTTGTGGGCGATGACCTTCTCGGGAGTCGCGTCGGGCACGGGAGACGGGATCACGGTCGGAGTTCCCTGGTATTGGAATGGAAACGGCTCGTCTTGAGGCGGGCAGGCCACGCCAACCATTGCGACCACGCACAGAGCGAGGCACATGAGCAGGTATGATAGTCGTTTGCGTTCCATAGCGTCCGCCGTGTCGAGTCTTCACCACCTTGAGATTGCAGCTGCCATAGTGGATACTACCATATATCTAGCTCCGCAGAGCGGATGGAATCGCGTGACCACAGATACTGCCGCCGAGACCGACCAGTTGACCGAGAGGTTGCGAGGCATTCTCCAACCCTATTCGGTGATACTGCATAACGACGACGTTCACTCCATGGACTTCGTCGTCGACGCGTTGCTGAAGAGCGTCCAGTCGCTGTCCGAGGACGACGCAGTCAGAATAATGCTAGAGGCGCACAACACGGGGAGCGCCGTCGTCATTACTTGTCCATTGGAACACGCCGAACTATACCGCGACCGTCTGCAATCGTTCGACCTCGGCGTAACAATCGAGCCCGCATAACTCACCGCCCCCATCATTCCCCCACCCTCCAATCCTCAATCAACAATCGACAATCGACAATCGACAATCCCTACCCCGTCATTCCCGCACCCTCCCACGTCATATCCCGCACCTGTCTACGTCATTCCCGCGTAGGCGGGAATCTCCCCCCGCAAACCAAACCGCATCCTCCAATCCTCAATCAACAATCCCTCCCACGCCATTCCCGCACCCTCCCACGTCATTCCCGCGTAGGCGGGAATCTAGCCCCCCTTCATTCCCAGAAAGGAGCACCGAAACCTCCGACGGGTTCTAGCGCCCGTATGCCATGTGCTACACTATCCCCCAGGCCCTCTCTGGATATCGAACCATGCCCATAGAAAGTCAAACCAACGGCCGTATTGCCACCTTGCTGGATCGCATGAACTCCCGCTGGACTGCGCTCGCAGAGAACAAGGGAGTCTTTCAAGGCAGCCAAAGGCAGCCCGACATCCTCGTCATTCAGCAGGGCGGGCGTCCGGTGGTGATCGAGAATGAATACGCTCCCGCGGCCCAGGTAGAAGCGGAGGCGCTGGGACGGCTGGGCGAACAGCTAGACTCGGAGGTTGCGCCCGCATCCGGACGAATTGACGCCGTCATAGCCCTGAAGTCACCAGTCGAGCTGCGAAACTGCGGAGGACTCGACGAAGTCGACTCGCTCCTCACCGGCGGCATTGCGCTGGAGTACGCCCTCTACCGCGGACAGGCCCCAACTACCGCCCGATTCCCCAAACAAGGCTTCGTCACAGGGTCGCTGCGTGACCTGGCCGCCTTCGTCGTGCACGCTGCGATCCCCGAAGAGGCGGTCGAGGAGGCGGTCTCGATCCTCGAATACGGCATCTCGTCTGCAGGTGTAATACTCCGGCAGGCAGTCGAAATGAGCGACGATACGAAATTCGAGATCGTCAAGCTCCTCAAGCAGGAGTACGGCGACCAGACCCTCCGCATGGCCGCCGCCATCATGATCAACGCACTGGTCTTCCATCAGAACATTGCAGGACAGCACGGCGTGAAGAGCCTGGATCAGCTGGAGAACGGAGAAGTTCTGACCCGGTCCAGCTTGTTGGCCGAATGGAGGAAGATACTGGATGTCAACTACTGGTCCATCTTCCACGTCGCCGGCCAGCTGCTGCGCAACATCAACCCCCCAATCATCGCAATCGATCTGCTGAAGTCGATGATACACACCGCAAACCGGCTGTCATCCCTGGGCGTGTCCCAATCCCATGACCTTTCCGGCACCGTGTTCCAACGCCTCATTGCCGACCGCAAGTTCCTCGCCACCTTCTATACCAGACCAGAGTCCGCTGCGCTGTTGGCCCGCCTCGCAATACCCGATGACGGACGGTGGCGCGATCCCGAACACCTCAAAGACTTCCGCATCGCCGATTATGCCTGCGGCACAGGCACGCTCATCCACGCCGCCTACCGACGAATCAATCTCCTGCATCGACTGGCGGGAGGCGCCCCCGAGCGCCTGCACGCCCACATGATGGAGAACTCGCTTACCGCCTGCGACGTCCTCCCCTCTGCCGTGCACCTCACCGCATCCATGCTCTCATCCTCCCATCCTCGGGAAACCTACGACGGCTCCCGCACCGTCGTTACCGAGTACGGAAGAACCGAGTCCGGGGGAGTATCGCTCGGATCCCTCGACCTGCTGAACGGCAGAACCGTAATCAAGCCCCTGATACCAATGCATACCGCCACCGCCGTAGGCGGATCGGGAGAGGAACAAGTCAGCCTCGATGTGGACATGCCGCACGCCAGCCAAGACTTGGTAATCATGAATCCCCCCTTCACTAGGCCGGGCTCCGATTGGGAGGGAGAAGATAGAGAATCGGACTACGTGAAGCAGTTTCGGGGACTGAGCGTCGATCTGGAGACGCAGATGGAGATGTCCGCATTGGCGAGGAAGTACGCCGCGGATACCTGCGCGCACGGGTACGCAGGACTCGCATCCTGGTTCGTAGCGCTCGCAGACCGCATGGTCAAACAAGGCGGCGCGATAGCCCTCGTCCTCCCGTTGACGGCCTTGCAAGGGTCGAGCTGGAAGAAAGTCCGCCAATTGATAGCGCAGGAATACAGCGGCGTCACCATACTCACCATCGCCGCATCCCGGGCGGACGATCAATCGTTCTCTGCGGACACCGGCATGGCGGAGACCCTGATAGTTTGCAGGAAGACCCCCGATTCCCCCGACAACCGAGGCCTGTTCGTATCCCTGAAGCAGCGCCCAAGAGACGAGATGGAGGCAACCGAGATTGCAAGGGCCATATCCGCACTGATCGAAGACTCGGCCATCAGAACCTTGGAAGACGGCCCATTCAGCGGGCGACCCCTGGTCGTGGGAGAGGAGCGGTTGGGGGAGGTCATCGATGCTCCGCTGAGCGAGGACGCGCCCTGGTCCGTAGCTGCCGTCGCAGACTTCGAGGTAGCGCAAGCCGCGTATCAGTTGGCGCGCGGCAGGTTTTGGCTCCCTCAGATGCGGGGGCCGGATGCACCTGAAGGTATATCGAGAGGAAGCGGAAAGCAGATTTGGCTCCCTCAGATGCGGGAGCCGGATGCACTGGAGATTCCCGTCGGCACAGTGCAAGAGATATGTCAAGTTGGCCTGCACGATGCCAACATTGCGGGAAACGGGGCACAAGCTGCGTTCGATATGCACCCTATTCACGGAGTCCCAACTCGTCCGGCGCTCTGGAGGCACGATGCACAGCAAGAACGTCGGCTGGTAGTAGAACCGGACATGGAGGGGCACGTCAAGATAGGGAAAGAAGACCGCGCGTCCGACATCTGGGAGACAAGAAGCCACGCGCACCATAACCGCGACTTCGGGTTCGCTTCCAGCCCGCTGGCGGTTGCGTTTACGGATCAGCGCACGATCGGGGGGCGCGCATGGCCCAATGTGCAATTCAAGGAAACAGCCTGCGAGGTCGCCTACACGCTTTGGGGCAACTCGACGTTGGGCCTGCTCTGCTACTGGTGGCATTCGAGCCGCCAGCAATCAGGACGCGGCATCATGCCCATATCCTCCATTCGCACAATGCCGACGCTGGACGTGACCGCACTGTCCCCGGAGCAACTGTCGGCGGCCGAGTCGATCTTCGGCGACATGCGGTCACGGAAATTCCTGCCAGCCAACCAAGCCTATGAAGACCCCGCGCGGAAGGAGTTGGATCGCCGCGTCCTCATCGAGATGCTCGGAATGCCGGAGAGCGTACTGGAACCGCTCGATCTGCTGCGCCTCAAATGGTGCTCGGAGCCCAGCGTCCACGGCGGCAAGCGCACCGCCCCGAAGGAAGGATACGGTTGACCTGCAGTGGATATGAAATAGGAGGATCCCCACTCGATATGATACTCTCGGATACCTGCTACCGGGTTCCGTTCTCGGTTTGTGCCTTACCGTTTACTTTTGCGGCATGGATTGCGCCTGGGCCGCAACAGGTTGGACTCTCCGTCATTCCCGCCGGGTCTCGTCATTCCCGCACCCTCCCACATCATTCCCGCACCCTCCCACGTCATTCCCGCGTAGGCGGGAATCTCCCCTTGCGCGATTGGACGCCCCGCTTTGGAGAGTCGCCGTCCCCCAGCCGTCATTCCCGCACCCTCCCACATCATTCCCACACCCTCCCACGTCATTCCCGCACCCTCCCACATCATTCCCGCACCCTCCCACGTCATTCCCGCACCCTCCCACGTCATTCCCGCACCCTCCCACGTCATTCCCGCACCCTCCCACGTCATTCCCGCACCCTCCCACGTCATTCCCGCGTAGGCGGGAATCTCCCGTTGCGCGATCGGACGCGCTTTGGAGAGTCGCCGTCCCCCAGCCGTCATGCCGCAAAAGTAAACGGAACTGTTTGTGCTGGCGTGTGGTCTCCCCCCGTCGCCGACCCCTTCTCTGCACGACCAAAGCGGAATGCGATACCCCTGTGAACACGAGGATACATATGCAGCGCATTTGGGCGGCCCTGTCAGTTCTATCAATCGCAGTGGTGTTGTTGGGTTGTTCTGGATCTGGCCTCGGAATTGGAGGAGGTGATCCAACCCCGACCCCGATTGTCATCGACTCGCCGCCAGAAGACCTGATTAGCTTCGCGTTCTCCCCCAATTTCGATGAGGACGGAACGGTCTTCGTAGGCACCGACCCGGGCGGCGTGTACCGCTCTACGGACTCCGGCGATACGTGGTCCTCGATCAACGAAGGGCTTATCGACGGCGTCGTGACGGACATCGTCTTGTCGCCTGATTTCTTGAACGACGATACGGTCTTCATTAGTACGGTGCGGAACGGAGTCTTTCGCTCCCGCAATCTTGGGGACACGTGGGAGCAGACCTCCATCGGGTTGGAACGGCGGAGCGTGGCGGTCATCGCCATTTCTCCGGATTTCGCGCGTGACCGAACGTTGTTCGCCGGCACGCAGTTCCGCGGAATCTTCCGATCGACGAACGGCGGAGATTCCTGGGAACAGATCGGCCTGTCATCCAGCAATGTACTGGCCATCGGCGTCTCTCCTGAATACGCGGCGGATCGAACCGTGTTCGTCGGCACTGGACGGAACGGGGTGTTCCGTTCGGCCGACGGAGGGGAGTCCTGGGAAGCGATAAATAGAGGACTAGACGAATTGACGAATGCCGTCCCCGTGTCGTCTGTCTTGAGGTTCTCGCCAGACTTCGCGCGCGATGACACAGTATTCCTCGGCACCACGGAGGAAGGCCCCTTCAAGTCCACGAACGGCGGCAACTTCTGGCGAGCCGCCTACGAGGGAATCACCAGCAGCCTCAGCGTCCAGGGCCTCGTCCTCTCCCCAAACTTTCGGCGCGATGGTCTCCTCTTCGTAGCCATACGAAATGGGAACGTCTTTGCCTCGAACGACGGCGGCGAGACCTTCGAGAACATTCTCGTCAAAGGACGAACCTTCCGCACGATCGAGCTCTCTCCCACCTTCCTCACCGACAAGACGATCTTCGTCGGAGGGTCGCAGGCCACACTCACGCGCTCGACCGACGGCGGCCAGACGTGGGAAGACATCACAATCTTCGAAGACGACGGATGACCGTCCCTCCGATGATGCAGACGAGTATCTTTCGAGATTGCCGAACGCACGGAGGAGACGATCCAGGATATGACGCAGATGCTGATCGATGACATTGCACCGAAGGAGCGGTACGTATGACGACGCAAGACGTCCATGGCAAGATGCGGGAAGAAGCGGCCAACTTGACTGTCGCGCGTTGGCTGGATTCGGCCAAGCCGGAGTGGAACGCCAGCGGCGAGAGACGGGGGATCATCAAAGGCACGGCGGAGCGGCCGGATATCGTCGTCCGGCAGGGAGGACGGATGCCCGTCGTCCTCGAACTCGAATGGGGGAATCCGGCAACCGGAGACGCAAAGAAACGCCTGGGAAAGCAGCTGATAGATGAGCCTCGCCCAATTACCGAGGTCATTGCGGTAGGCATCTCAAGAGAATGCGAGAGGGAAACCGAAGAACGCCTGCGCCAGCGTCTCGATGCGGACGAACGGATATTCACCGTTCAACTCGTATCTGCCGTTGGAGAATCCGTCAAAGTCTGGCCTGAGCGGCCGGTATCTGCCAAGCCAACCGACATCATCGCCTACTGCGAGTACGCGCAAGTACCGCAGGCCATTATCGAGGAGAAGAGCGATGCCATCGCGCGCAATCTGGAATCCGCCGGCAGACGGCTAAACAGAAGCATCGGCGCAACCAAGCTGCTCGCCGACCCAACATTCGAAGCGTTGAAGAAGGCTACCGGCTCATCCACCAACGAACAGGCCGCGCTAACCTCCTGCGCCATCTGGCTCATCACGATCGATCTGCAAAACGACCTAGCGCGAAACAGTACGACATTGCAGAATCTCGGACTCAAGACCACCGACGATATGAGATCGGAAAGATTGGGCGTCCTCCTGAAGCGAGAGCTGATAGAACAGTGGCGCATCATCGAGTCCGTCAATTATCAACCAGTCGTAGAGATTGCCGTGGAGAGCCTAGACTCCGGAGAGATGGGAGACTCTATCTTTGACGTCCTTGCATGGTTGAGCGACCTCAGCGCCGAGATACACGGCCTCAACGTCAAGCACATATACAACTTCGCAGGGGAACTCTGGCAGCGCCTCGTAGTCGATCGAGAAGAACGCGCCGCGCACTACACGAAACCCGAAATAGCAGAGATGCTGGCAAGTGTCGCAGCAGACCGATTCGACGGCAAGACGGCGGAAGAGCTGGCAGAAGTGAAACTCATGGACGCGGCCTGCGGCACGGGAACCTTGATCGGCGCAGGCGAAAGGGCATTGCGGCGGAAATACATCGCCAAGGGCGGCAGAGATGCAAACCTGCACCGGAAGCGGATGCAAGAACACGTCTACGCCATGGACGTAAACGGCATCGCCGGCACCCTCACCGCAAAGCGGCTCACGGACATGGACATCGCGCAAGACTACGCTGGCAGCAAGATAGTCGTCATTACCGACCCCGCCGGGTCGCTCGTCCTCCTGAATACCCGGATTACAGGGATCTCCCGTGTGCTTGGATACCGCTCGGTTACTCCGACGCTCGGGATATCCGGCGAGGAAGGTGTGATTCACGTGCCCCTCGGAGGCATCGGGTGGGCGTTGATGAACCCGCCGTACAGCCGACCGCGAAAGGGGCGCCAGCAGGCTACGAAGGGATTGGCCCCTCTGCGCCGCGGTGCCGCAAAAGCCGGCTACAAGATGTCCCATGGACAGGCCGGACTTGCCAGCGACTTCGGAAACCTGAGCAATATCAGGCTTGCCCCCCAGGGCGTGTACTCCACCGTACTGCCCCTGACCGCCGCGCACTCGGGCAGCTGGAAATCGTGGCGGGCCGAACTGGAGAAGGACTACGACGACATCCTAGCGATAGCAAACGTGAGCGACGTGGAGCTCCAAAGCATGAGCGCAGATACCGAAATGAGCGAAATGCTGATCGTCGCGACCAAGAAACCGCGTCGCCCGACGCAATGGCGCCCTACCGAAATCCTGTGCGTCAACATGAGCGCCGCGCCGTCCACGATGGCGGAGGGGTATGCTATCGCCCAAGAAATCGCCGCCATACCCCCCGATCAGAAATCCGGGGTGCTGTCTTTGGGCAACTATACTCGGATTACCCAGCGGGAACCTGGTTTCCCCTGGGTCGCAGTCGGGCACAGCAGCGGCGATCTGAGCGAGGTAACCGAAGGACTATTGCGGGGTCGGATACGCAACCCAAGCATCATGGCCGAAACTGCCATGCCCCTGCCGATGACCACCATCGGAGCAATGGCCGATACCGGTCCCACCCATCACAACATTGGACACCTCAAGGACAACGACCCCATCGGGGCGTTCGAGTGGATTCCCCTGAAATATCTCTCAGGCAAGACGAGCCAGGTGGCCCTGTGGGGGACAGACACTGAGACCCAGAAGTCCATCATCACGAGTCCGACGCACGGCGGCAGCGTAGTTCGGAAAGAACTCGCCAGGAGAATGGTGCAGAGACGCGGAAAGTGGTTCATCAAGAGAGATCTGAGCTGGCCATCTGAATCTACGGCAATCGCGCATCTGTCGGAGGAGGCGCACGGCAGCAGCGCTTGGACCGTGCTGGAGAACATCGAAGAAGCGCACGGACGATGCGTCGCCCTGTTCCACAACAGCATCTTTGGCGCAATCATTCGTCAAGGCTATGCTGCGATCCAGCAGCAAGGCCGAGCGCGGCTTCAGGTCGGGGCCATATCCGGCCTTCCCTGCCCCGCATTCGACGCCGATACTCCGCAGGGAGAATCCGCGCGCCAAACCGCAACCGCAAACTTCGACCATCTAGCGCATCTGGAACTGGAGCCCTTCGCCTACTGCTTCCGAGACGCAAACCGCCGTCTCATCGACGATACCGTGGCCGAGATGCTGGGTCTCGATCCCAGAAACGCCGCCGTCCAAGAGATGTTGAACTACTACCGCGTGCTTTTTGCCAGTGAACCAAACGTCAACGGCTTGAAGCGGGACGTCCTAAGCGCGCTAGCCGCATTCGATTCGTAGGAGGAAGCTCATGCGCCATTCCCTGACGCCGATAGAGGATAGCCCATGACAGCAGTATCGGATGAGACCCGCAGACAGATCGTGCGTCTGGTTGGCGAGTTCGTCGAGAACGAGGTCGTTCCGGTCGCCGCTCGGTACGACAAGGATGACGTGTATCCAGAGGATCTCATTCCCACGATGCGCGAGTTGGGGCTTTTCGGCGTCACCATTCCGGCAGAGTACGGGGGATTGGGACTCGACCATACGACGATGGCGATGATCTTCGAGGAGATCAGCAAGGGTTGGATGAGCGTGGCCGGGATCATCGGAACGCACCACGTGATGGCCTCCATCATTGCGGACTTCGGCACGGAAGGACAGAAGCGCCGTCTACTGCCCTCCATGGCCAGCGGCGACATACGCGGCGCACTTGGACTCACCGAGCCGGATGCAGGAAGCGACCTTCAGAACATCCAGACCACCGCCGTCAGAGACGGCGAAGAATACGTCATCGACGGCAGGAAGATGTTCATCACCAACGGGGAGCGATGCAACGCCGTCGCCGTGCTCGCCAAGACGGATCGGAGCGCAGACCCGCCGTACCGCGGCATGACGTGCTTCATCGTCGAGAAGCCCGCGCACGGTCTCTCGGTCGGCCAGCATCTCGACAAGCTGGGGTACAAGGGCATCGACACGGTAGAGCTGGTCTTCGACGGCGTAAGGGTATCCTGTGAGAATGCGGTAGGCGGCCACGAAGGAGATG
Organism: Dehalococcoidia bacterium; assembly: GCA_965242665.1. GTDB lineage: Bacteria > Chloroflexota > Dehalococcoidia > Lucifugimonadales > VXLM01 > VXLM01. The sequence goes on from OZ251484.1 coordinate 774,577, forward strand.
GGTACGGACAAGTGCTGAACGCGCTCGAATCCGGTAGGATCAACGTTGCAGCTCGGGCCGTCGGAGTAGCTACGGCCGCGTTCGAGGCGTCTTTGGAGTATGCAGCCAAGCGCAAGGCGTTCGGCAAGCGCATCGCGGAGCATCAAGCAATCTCCATCAAGTTGGCGGATATGGCGACCAAGATCGAGGCCGCCCGACTCCTCACCTATGAAGCCGCGCGAAAGCGCGACGACGGCCTGCGCGCAGACCTCGAAGCAGGTATGGCCAAGCTGTTCGCATCCGAAGTTTGCGGCGAAGTCACTTTGGAAGCCATGCGCATCCACGGCGGCTACGGATACGTCAAAGACTACCCTGTCGAGCGCTATTACCGCGACGCCCCCCTGATGATTATTGGGGAAGGCACGAACGAAATACAAAGGCTGGTCATTGCACGCAGGCTGTTGGACAAGTACCAGGGATAGACTGCGTCATTCGAGGACTCTCGTCGGGACGCACCGCGAGAACCGATGGAGTAAATTTCCCCCGGCTCCCGTCGGCGAGAGTTCTTCCTATTGTGCAGCGGAAGGCAGCGCTCACAGGCCGGGGCGTTCGTGTAACATGGAGAGAGGTTGCATGTGCATGATGGAGTCCAACGCAGTATCCACATTCGAGAGGATCGTTGGCTCGGCAGTCGAGTCCGCCGGGTTGAGCGGACAACATCTCGTCGTTGCAGTGTCGGGCGGTCCAGACTCGCTGGCAATGCTCTATGCACTGCACAGGCTGCGCAGCGATCTTGGGTTTACCATCCACGTCGCCCATCTCGATCATCGGATCCGCGGACAGGAGTCAGCCGCGGACGCGCAATTCGTGAGAGAGTTGTGCGAAAGTCTGCAGATTGATTGTACGGTAGAGGAAACCGGACGCAGGGAATCCCCTGGACGCCTCTCCGAGGACGCAGCAAGGAAAGTGAGATACCAATTCCTCGCACGCACGGCGAAGCGGCTCGACGCGCGATTCATCCTGCTGGGCCATACCTTGGACGACCACGTCGAGACGGTGTTGATCCATCTCATCAGGGGCAGCGGCCTGCGCGGCCTGCGCGGAATTCTCCAATCGTCAGATCGTCGGATCGACGGAGTCGACGTCACCCTCGTCCGTCCGATCTTGCACTTGTCGAAGCGCGATACCGCCAGCTACTGCGCGGCGCGGAACCTTCGCCCTCGAGTCGATCGCTCCAACCTCTCCACCGAGTTGACGCGCAACAAGGTTCGATTGACACTGATCCCATTGTTGGAAGAGATCAACCCCTCGGTCGAAGATGCGCTCCTGCGTCTCTCCATGAACGCGGCAGACGCGGTTTCCATCCTCGATGGGGCTGTCGATGCGGCCTGGTCGGCAGCCGTTGCGGAGACGAGCGAAGGCGTGTGCATCGACCGAGAGCAATTCCGTGAGCTCGGCGAAGGCGTGCAGACCCTTCTCGTCATCCGCGCGTTGACCATGGTCGGAGGAACTCCGCAAGGCATAGAGCGTCGCCATGCACTGGATGCAGTACGGTCGATCATGGAACTTCCTCATGGCGAGTTGCATTTGCCCAACGCAATTCGCCTGAGCAGCAGCGGGAGCGCAACGCTCCTATCTGCGGGAGACGCATCGGCTGCCGGACACCAGGCCCCCTCTATTCCGCTGTCGCCCCTTGCAGTGCCGGGCGTGACGGTACTGCAAGGATGGAGAGTTTCCGTGTTCCCAACCGTCGACACCGCGAAGAGACCTTGTTTGGGCGGCGTTGGATCCTCCCCCGGGGTCTTGGTCGAGCGGTTCGGACGGGGCGTCGACGTCTCGACGTTGGGAATGCGTACCCGCGCGCCTGGTGACCGCTTCCAGCCTCTGGGCATGTTTGGGACGAAGAAGCTGAAAGACTTCATGATCGACGAGAAGATTCCGCGCGGTTCGAGGAACGGTGTCCCCCTGATAGTCACTTCACGCGGAATCGCGTGGGTGGTCGGGCGGCGTATCGCAGAGTGGGCCAAGGTCGGCGACGCCGACACCGAATGCACAGAGATCAGAGTGGAGAAGACAGACTAAGGCGCGCCGCCGGATATTCTGATACCATTGAGTTATTAGGTGTTGTAGACTGAACACGGTCACGGTCAAGCGGAGAGGTTGCCAATGAGTAGAATGTCGAATAGCCTGGTATTCTGGTTTGTACTCGGAAGTGGCATATTTCTTGTCGGAGTGTTGGCGTTGATATACATCGTCCCCACGCCCGCTACCAACTACGACGACAACTACATCATACACACATCAGGAGATTTAGTTCCGTTCGAGGTCAGTAATGTGCGGTATACACCCAACAACGGCGACCCGAGCGACCCGTACAACCTACCTGATAACCATCTGGAGTTTTCAGCTAGGTACAATCCTAGTGATATACCACCACCAACTTCAGAACCCTCCTATCTAGCTGTGTTTTGCAAATTCGAGGAGGCCGGCATAACGGTGCGAATGCTCCCGTTGATACCGGTGATGGAAAAAGAGGCGCGAGAGTTTTTGGGGTGGGATGATGATCGGTGGCCCCCTCAAGTCTTCCGGAGAGCAATCTTGACAGAACTTCCCGAATCAGGCGAAGCTACATGCTGGATGGGAAAGTCGAACGAAGTCCAATTCTTCGTGTGGGACCAGGATGAGTGGGAGGCAAAGGCCGATGCCAAAGCCACGGCCGAGGCCCGCCTCGAAGGCCGATAGCGGTCATTGAACATGTTGCATCACACCCCGGGGGAAATCAGTATATGGGCAAGCATTACGAAAACGCCGCTATTCCAGACGAACTGCGCCGGAACTACGATGTCTATGAGCGTATCGAGAGCTTGGGCATCCCGCTCGGCACATTCGAGGACAATGTAGGTTCCCTGGCCGACCTGCCGATTGCTCATATGGTCTTCCACGAGAGCGGGTTGGTCTATCTTTCGGGTTCGACGGGCGGAGTGTATCCGATGAACGACGACGAAGACCGCATCGCGCACGGATTCGAGGGCGCGCGAAAGGCCGCAGACGACCAGATCCGCAAGCTCCATTGGGCGTTGAGCGCGGGCGGAGAAGGAGACCTCAACGATGTGCTCTATACGGTCAAAGCCCTGGGGATGGTCGTGACGCCCGGAGGCGGAACCACGAGCGCGGGACCGCCGGTCACCAACGGGTTCTCGTTCCGTTGGCAGTCGGTCTTCGGTGGAGGCAAGAGCGCCTATGCGGTCGACGGAGTCGATCCGGGAGGATTTGCCGGCGTCCATGCACGGAGCGCCATGGGCGGGTTCGACGGGCGATTTTCGATCGAGCCAGAGATCATCGTCGCCATACCTCCCACCTTGGCGAGAGAAATCATCGCCAACCGCGGTTGGCTGTTCCCGCTTCCCCCAGCGGTGCTGGAGAGGGTTCGGGCCTCCCGACGATAAACGGAACGGATACAGGGCATGGCGAAACTTCCATACGTATCGAGAGAAGACCTCGGACCGGACAAACGCGGTATCTACGACCGAATCGCCGAGACGCGCGGCAGTCTCGACCACATTTTCGCGCTGCTTCTCAACAGCCCAGACGCCGCCGAGGTCGTCACCAATCTGGGGGAGTATATTCGATTCAAATCGACTCTGGATCCTATCGTTCGAGAGATTGCAATCCTCGGCGTTGCACGAGAGACGAACTGCCAGTACGAATGGGCGCAACACGAACCGGTGGCGAGACGATGCGGAGTAAGTGAGCAGACCATCGAGTCGATCCGCGCCGGGCGAGCGCCGATGGGTATCCCGGCCAAAGAAGGAGTATACGTGCAGGGAGTGAAGGAACTGCTTGGCAATGGAGCGTTGAGTCAGCCGACATTTTCGGCTATCCAGCACCTGCTCGGCTCCGCTCGGACGATCGACTATCTCGTCCTCGTAGGGTACTACTCGATGCTCGCGCGCATCATGGCCACGCTCGAAATCGACCTCGACGACAGACTCGAGGCGACCCTGCCGGAGCTCTAGCCGACCAGCGTTAGCGCCTGAGAGTGGGAGATTCAAAAGGCGAACTGCCGGCGCGGTATTGCCGCGCTAGCGGTATCGAGCACAGCTCGGGCCGGCACGGAGCCGGAATGTCTTTTGATGCCCCTGCATGCAGGGCGCGGTTACAGAACTGCTATGTCTTCGTCGCGGATGTCGGTAACGAACATGTGGCCGGGCGCGTGGGTTATCATGAGCGGCGGCTTCGACTCCATCGCCACGGCCTGCGGCGTCACACCGCAAGCCCAGAAGACGGGCAACTCGCCTTCCTCAAACGTGACGGCGTCTCCAAGGTGCGGCTTCCTGGGGTCTTCGACTCCTATGGCGCCGGGAGCCCCGATATGGATGGGCGCGCCGTGCGTGTTGGGAAAGCGGGAAGTGACTTGGACTGCCTTGACGACCTGCGAGTGGTGGACTGGCCTCATCGAGACGACCATTGGACCGGCGAACATCCCTGCGGGTACACATTGGATATTCGTTATGAACATCGAGACGTTGGAGTCTTGCTCGTGGTGGCGCAAGGGTATCCCAGCGTCGAGCATGGCGTTCTCGAACGAGTAGCTGCATCCGATGAGGAAGGACACGAGGTCGCCGCGCCAGTATGGTCGGATGTCTTGGACTTCTGCTTCCAAAACGCCGTGGCGGTACACGCGGTACTTTGGCAAGTCGGTGCGGATGTCCGCGCCCGGAGCGGTCTGTGCAGGCTCCGTCTGTCCGGCTTCGATGACTTCGATGACGGGGCACGGTTTGGGATTGCGTTGACAGAACAGCAGGAAATCGAACGCGAGCTCCTGTGGCAGGATGGCGAGGTTTGCTTGAACGTATCCTGGGGACAGTCCAGATGTGATCCCGTCGAACTCCCCTCGCCGGGCCAGTTCGCGGACGTCTCTCGGGTGCGTCGGCATGGCTGCTGTTTGCGTCATCTCTCTTCCTCGGGTGTGCCTATCTGTGATGAAAATTCCCCGGTTCGCGTAGTGTACACGTCTTCCGGTCGTCTAGGCAAGGCCGATGGTCCTTGGGTGGACGCCTATCGCTTCGGCGGCGTTGCAGACTGATCCCGGGAGGACGATGCGGCTGCCGGCGGATGAGACGTTGTTCCCTTCCTCGCCGACGGCTTGGCGTGTAGTGTCGATCGGTTTTGGGAGATAAGATGGCTTCGAGTGTATGGGGTAGAGATATGTTGGGTGTCGCAGGTTGGGGTGCACTGCGGGAAGGCCGGTGGATGCGGCTGGAATGGCGAAAGTGGGTATGGCGAGCTAGGGTTGAGAATCCAGAGAATTCTTGGCTCTTTGAGTATGACCTGCGTGTGTAGATGATGCCGGCGCATGCTCAGGCTGCTAACCGGAACGTTTCAAGCGTACTCGACGATGCGGCCAAAGAGACCGGAGAGGCGTCGAGAGTCTGCGCGGTCGAGGATTGGGTGTTCGAGGGCGCGGGCGTTCTCTTCGAGGTGGCGTATATTCGTCGTACCGGTTAGCACCGTGGAAATCGCAGGGTGAGCGGCCGCGAACTTGTATCCGGCGGCCGTGACCGATTCTACTGCGCCGTGCACAAGCCAACCAAGCGGGTCTTCCTTGGGCAAGCTGTCTCGTTCGAGGTAGCCCTTCTCCTTCCACTCGGCGATGGTCTGCTCTAGACGGACGGGGTCGGGGAGGCGTATCCGCGCGGCAGCCATGTTCACGACTCCGACGCCGAGCCTCTGCGCCAGAGGCAAGATCCGATCGGCCGCGCGCTGATTGAGGATGCCGTACTTGACCATGACCACATCCCATAGGCGGGGATGGCGGGTCAATCCGGTCATGGCGGCGTCTTGCGCCGGATCGGCTCTGAAATGCGTGCTGAAGCCGATGGCTCCAACCTTCCCTTGATCTCGGAACCGTTGGATGATCGGATAGTACCGATCGACGGCCTCGTCGTACCAGTCGTCCATGAGCCCATGCAACAGAATGATGTCGATATGGTCGGTGCGCAAGGCTCGCAGGCTGTTCTCGATGGAGGTTGCGAGGCGGCCTGGCCGTTCGTTGGGCGGGGCGTCATCGTCCGGTCGGCACTTGGTAATGAGACGGTACGAGCTGCGGAGCTGGCCGCGGAGGCACTCTCCGAGTATCGACTCGCTTCGCTCGTAGACGGGGGAGGTATCGAATAGGTTGACTCCGAGGTTCAGGCATTCGTGGATTAGGCGGCGCTGGTCTACCAGTTTCATCTCCGACTGCTGTCCGAACAACCGAGGTCCGCCCGTGCCGTAGCTGAGGAGAGACACGTTCAGACGCGTACGGCCCAATTCTCTGTATAGCAACCGCGTCGCCTCCCGTCTTCGCACGAGCGCTTTGACATCCACGCCGCGCGGCGTGGATTCGAGGAGAGATTATACCGTGAACGGCAGCGCATTGGACAAACGATGTTCAATGGCTTACCGTTTACTTTTGCGGCATGGATTGCGCCCGGGCCGCAAAAGGTTGGGCTCTCCGTCATTCCCGCTGGGCCTCGTCATTCCCGCCGGGTCTCGTCATTCCCGCTGGGTCTCGTCATTCCCGCGTAGGCGGGAATCTCCCGTTGCGCGATGGTTGGAAGCACCGCTTGGAGAGTTACCGTCCCCCAGCCGTCATGCCGCTAAAAGTAAACGGAACCTTCAATGCGAGTATCTGTATTGCAAGCATCCCTTTGAATACGAGGCGCACATAGGCCGTTAGATCCTCTTTCACCAGAATGACGCGATATGTTGAACGGAACCTCCAATGGCCGCTCTGCTCGGCGTGCCTTGGGAGTTGGACGCGAACATCAATTGACAGAACGGCGGCTGGTCAATACTATGCGGAGAGACGACGAGCCCAATAGAGACCGGAGTAGACGATATGGAAGATTTCGATAGGTACGACGCGGTTGGATTGGCAGAGCTCGTGCGGAACGAAGAAGTCACTCCGCCCGAGCTCGTCGATGAGGTCATCAGCCGCATCGAGCGGGTCAATCCAGAACTGAACGGTGTGACGATCGAGATGTACGACCGCGCGCGCGATGCGGCGAGGCAGGATGTTGGAATGGGTCCGTTTGCCGGCGTGCCGTTCCTTCTGAAGGATTTCTTGGCTGAGTGCGCGGACGTGGAGTACTCCGCCAGTTCCCGGTTCTTGCAGGGGTTCGTGCCGGATCGAGATACCGAGTTGGTAAGGAGGTTCAAGCAGGGCGGGTTCATCACGGTTGGCAAGACGAATTTGCCTGAGTTCGCCATTGGGGCTACGACCGAGCCTCGTCTGCGCGGACCGACGCGGAACCCGTGGGATACTGGGCGGACGCCGGGTGGTTCGAGCGGGGGCGCCGGGGCGATGGTGGCGGCGGGAGCTGTGCCGGTGGCGCATGGGAACGACGCCGGCGGTTCGATACGGATTCCGGCAGCGGCGTGCGGGACGGTTGGACTCAAGCCAACGCGGGGTAGAAACCCCTTGGGGCCGTATTTCGGAGAGTTGTTCTCCGGGTTTGTAGCGGAGCATGTACTTACCCGGACGGTGCGGGATACTGCAGCGGTGTTGGACGTAACGTCGGGGCCGGATGTTGGCGATTGGTACCCTGCTCCGGAACCTGCACGTCCGTTCATCGAAGAGGTTGGAGCGCCTACCGGCAGGTTGCGGATCGCGTTTTCGGCGGCATCGCCGACGGGAACCGAAGTTCATCCTGATTGCGTGCTTGCTACGAGAGAGGCCGCTGCGCTCTGCGAGGATTTGGGACACGAGGTGGTGGAGGGATCTCCGGACTACGACGCGGAGGGGTTGTGGTTCGATTGGACGACGATGATGTCCGCGGGGGTGGCGTGGGCCGTGCGCGGCTGGGAGCGGAGACTGGGGCGCAAGGCGGGGTCGGACGAGTTGGAGCCGTTCATATGGGCGTTGGTAGAGCGCGGGGGAAACATCGACGCGCCGTCCTATCTGGAGCATTTGGAACGCCTGCAGCTTCGAGCGAGGGAAATAGGGAGGTTCTTCCTGGAGCATGACGTCTGGTTGACGCCAACTCTGGGAGAGCCGCCGCTGCCGCTGGGCGTTCTGACGTACGACAGTGGAGACCCGTTCGAGCTTCGAAGACGGCAGGCCAGATTCTCGCCGTTCACCTACATCGCCAACGTTACGGGGCAGCCGGGCATCTCCCTGCCGCTGGCGTGGAACGGAGACAACCTGCCTATCGGCGTCCACTTCCTCGGGCGATACGGGGACGAAGCGACATTGCTCCGCTTGTCCTCTCAGTTGGAGGAGGCGCGTCCATGGAAGGGACGCCGTCCTCCTGTCTCGGCGTAGCATACATAGGAACAGGGAGGAGCCTGGGGTGCATAGCGGCGCCGAAGCAAAGGCGGGGTGCCGCAGCAATTCGCAATACCAAGGGAGCGGTACTGTTGCATTAGGGTTGATTCGGCTTTCGGTCATTCTTGAAACTGGCGTCGGTTATGGAGTACAGTATAACCCATGCTATACCAGAAGGGACGGTAGCCAGAAGGCCAGTGACAAGCACCGCATCAACCGACTGAAAGAACAAGGGTTCATAGGGAGCAGTGAAGCTTCAGCTTCACTGGAGAACTACTTCTTGCGGAAGAAGGCTGAAAAGGAAGCCGAGGAGAAACGGAAGCGTAAGGCTCGCAAGACCGAACGCACGTTCACCCAACGCCAGCTCGACAGATTCCGCGTTCGCAGGCGGGGGCCGTAAATGGAAATCAACCATAATGCAACACAACCGGTTGACGTACGTTCGCGAGTCGTGCGGGGCTGATGATGTGAGTCGGAAGTTCTACCTGCACGTGTTCCCTGCGGATGTGGGTGTGCTTTCGGGTTGGGAGGCGCAGCGTGCATATGAGAATCGTGATTTCGATTTTTGGGAGGAGGGGGGAATGATATTCGATGGGATGTGCATGGTGACGGTTGCGTTGCCGGGGTATGAGGTCGCGCGGGTGGGTACTGGGCAGTTTAGCGTCAGCGAGGGGAATGTGTGGAGCGAGGGGTTCGGGCTTGGGGGAGTGACGGGGGGATTCCCGCCTACGGAGACCTTTGAATAACTAGGCGGAGTGGTTGTTTTGGGATGCTCTGCCCATGGTGCCCCCGTTCATTTTGCGTGCTCTGGGTTCCATTCGCATACCCTCGAAGAGGTTAGTCAAATGTCTCCCTTCGCGGGAATGACGTGGGTGTGGGAATGACACGATGGACGGTTGGGAGAGTGGGCTGCCGGTTTCGACATCGACGTGGGCGAAGGCGCGCGCCTCGACTGAGAGGCGCGGCGGTGCGCTCCAAGGATCCGACTACACCAGAGTCAAGACGGCGGCAGGGTTCTTCACGTAGATTGCGTCGATATGGTCTTCTGCGACGCCGCGCGCGCGCAGGCGGGGGAGGATGTGTTCGACGATGTGGCCGTATCCCCATCCGCCGTATTTGACGAGATGATGCTTGCCGCAGATGTCCTGGCCGATAACGATCTTGTCGGAGTATCCCTCGTCGATGAGGCGCTGAATGTGATCCATGCGCTGCGCGTCGTTTGGGAAGTCCATTACGCCGTATGAGAAGTAGGACGATTCCCAGCCGAACTGGTCGTATTCCAGATAGCAGCCGGACTTGGCGAGATCGAGCGCTCGCTCGACGTCCGCGTAGGTTCTGCCGATGTGTCCCATGACGACTCGTTCCGCATTTGCGCCGGCGTCGGTGAGGATATCGAGTATCTCGAACGGCGCGGCCTCGTCCCGTCCGGGATGGATGAGGATGGATGCTCCCGTCTCCTGTTGCGCGCGGGCCGCGGCCACGAGCACCTTTCGCTCGTTTGGGTGGAGCGGCCAACCGCACCCCAGCTCTCCGATGATCCCCGCTTTGATCCCGGTGCTCCCCACCCCCGCGGTGACGTCAGCCACTATCTCGCGTTCCAAGTCGTCGACGGTCAGGGCGTCCATACTGGCCGGATGCGACGGCGCGATGTAGTATCCAGCGCCCATGACGACGTTCGCGCCTGCCGCCCGTGCTACGTTCGCCAGTGCGACGGGGTCTCGTCCGATGCCTATGGTGGTGACGTCTACGATCGTGCCGCCGCCCACGCGTTTGAAGCGCGCCGCTTCCTCCGTAGCCTCGTCTTGGTCGAGGAGGAGCAAGTTCTCGTAGCTGGCGAACGGGTCGTAGCGGATGCGGCCAAGGTTGCGCAAGGAGACCGGCTCGTAGGCTCGTGCTTTGGCGGTCGCCTCGGCCGGCGCTTGGAAGACGACGGTGAAGTCGATGAACAAGTGCTCGTGCATCGAGGTCATGCCGAGTTCGGAGGGTTCGATATCTCCGAGAACGGTGCGTATCTTGCCTTTCATGCGAATCGCTCGCTCCTCGCCGCCGTCTGCCGGACGGTCTGCGCCGAGTGTATTGCGTCCGTTCGCGCAAGTCAATATGGGAACACATCGGGACAATCGTCCGTCACCTACGGTTTGCTTTCCGCAGTCGATTGTGATAAGGTGGTTTACGCTAACGACGAGTCTCTCATATAAGGGGTCTTACCCGCGTCATGCAAGCGGGAGATACCGTCAGGGTGCGCTCTGCGCCCCCGCATGGCCCTTGTATGGGAAGGAAGCGTCGTTAGCATTCGCAACCTGTCCATGAGGGGGCTTCTCCATGATGCTGTCCATAGCCCGAAGGGTAAAGACGGCCCCGGCGTCAATGAGCAGTCTAGTTTCGTACAGTGTGCTCTTGGCCGCGTTCGTACTGTTCTCCGCTGCTGGATGCGAGGATGAACGCTTGGTCCCTACCCCGACTCCGCTGGTGACTGAAATCATCGTGGTAGTCACGGCTACGCCCGCGCCTACCGCTGCTCAGACGCCTAGAAGTACTCATACTTCAACGGCTACTTACAAGTCCATAGAAACGAAGAAACAAGGAGAGAAAAACGAACGATGAGCATGAAGAATATTCTCAAATGGACAGGAATCGGATGTGGGGGGTTGCTTGGCCTCTTTGTCGTGCTGGTTGTAGTGGCCAACATCATAATTGCGCTGTCTGGAGACAACGAGACTAGTGCTAGGAACTCGAATGTTTCTGTTCCTCCGGCACCCGCTGCTCCTGTTCCGACAGTGCGAGTGCGAGAAGTAATGGTAACTCCTACTCCCGCCCAGTCTTCTGCTTCTCGACCTGCTCAGTTTGGCGATGGCACATGGGTTGTTGGAACAGACATATCGCCTGGGACGTACTCAGCACCCGGTGGAGGCTTCTCCTGTTACTGGGAACGACTCAGTGGGTTCGGTGGAGACATCCTCAGAGATGTCATAGCCAATGGTGGTGTTGAAGGGGGGCGACAGCTCGTTACGATACAAGCGAGCGACGCCGGGTTCAAGACCAGTGGTTGCGGGAAATGGACCCGCGCGCAATCTGGCCAGTCGTCTGCATCCCCGTCTGATCGGTTCGGAGACGGCACATGGGTTGTTGGAACAGATATATCGCCTGGGACGTACTCAGCACCCGGTGGAGGCTTCTCTTGTTACTGGGAACGACTCAGTGGGTTCGGTGGAGACATCCTCAGAGATGTCATAGCCAACGGCGGTGTTGAAGGGGGGCGACAGCTCGTTACGATACAAGCGAGCGACGCCGGGTTCAAGGCCAATGGTTGCGGAGAATGGACCCGCGTGCGTTGACCAGATGTGCACAGATGGTAACCGCATTCCTTGGCCTTCTCAGCATCCGCTGCCTGCCCTTTTCCCGTTCAGCGTAGGGTATACTCCAACGCATGATAGTGACTCGGGCATACGCAAAGATCAATTTGACGCTGGAGGCGCTCGGCAAGCGAGAGGACGGGTACCATGACATCGCGTCGATACTCCAGACGGTGAGTCTGCACGATACGCTCACGTTCGAAGATGCGGACGAAATTGGCATCGACTGCGATTTCCCCGCACTGGCTACGCGGGACAATGTGGCGGTGCGGGCGGCTTGCCTGCTGCGGGACGAGGCGCAGACGCAGCGCGGGGCGGCGATTACTTTGACCAAGAGAATCCCCGTTGCGGCGGGGCTTGGCGGAGGCAGTTCGGACGCCGCGGCGACGCTGCTGGGCCTGAACCGGCTCTGGGGCCTGGAGTTGACGATGGACGATCTCTTGCCTCTAGCAGCTCGCCTCGGGTCGGACGTTCCGTTCTTCTTGTACGGCGGCACGTGCCGGGTTTCGGGTCGAGGGGAGCGCGTCGAGCCGCTGCCGTCGACGGATCTCGAGTGGGCTGTCGTCCTGATTCCCCGCATCGACTTGCCCAAGAAGACGGAGACGATGTTCTCGAAACTTTCCTCTATGAGTTATACCAGCGGGGGCTTGACTCGAAAGCTCGCGGCGCGATTGGCCGGCGAGGGCGACACGCCGCCGCAGTTTCTCTTCAACGTCTTCGACGAGATAGCGCGGGACGCGGTTCCCGGTCTCGGGAACTACTGGGACGCGTTCGCCTCGGTGGGCGCGAGGGAGATTCACGTGTGCGGCGCAGGGCCGTCCTTGTTCGCGCCGGTCTCTTCCAAGCATCACGCGACTGCGATACAACTCCTCTTGCAGCATCGGCACGGCTGGGATGCGCACGTGGTTTCGATGGTAGATCGGAGCGAGCCTCCGCTCTGACGGCGGGACGCATCCGGTCGACGGCAGTTCCGCCAATCGGGATCCGCTATGCTGAGGAGTCTCCCCGCGCAGTGGGGAAGACTCCATATTTGCGGGCCGCTTCGATGAATCTACGCAGGCTACGGGCTGCTAATCGAACGATAGGGTGCTTCGCGCTACCTCGCCGTTGCCAAGCGCCTGGAACGCCTCGTTGACTTGTTCGAGGGGGTAGATCCGCGAGACGAGTTGATCGAGCATCAATTGTCCGGACTTGTAGAGATCGAGGAGGCGGGAAAAGGTGATCATCGGCTGGCCGCTGCCGTAGAGGGATCCCATGACCATCTTCTCCATCATCAGATCGCGCGCGTCGATGGTCACCGCTGTCTCGTGGGGGGCGTGGCCGACCCATAGGGTCTTGCCTCTATGCCGCGTGCAGCGGATGCTCTGGACGAATGGGGCTTCGACGAGTCCGATGGCTTCGAATGCGTAGTGGACGCCGAAGCCGCCGGTCATGGACTTGATGGCCTCGACCGGGTCGTCCTGCGCTGGGTTGACGGTGTGAGTCGCTCCGAACTCTCTGGCCATATCGAGCTTGTTGTCGAGTAGGTCGACTGCGATGATCGTCGTAGCGCCTGCGATGCGGCAGCCTTGTATGACGTTCAATCCGACTCCGCCGGCGCCGAAGACGGCCGCGGTCGTGCCCGGCTGCACCTGTGCGGTGTTGATCGCGGCTCCCACTCCGGTCGTTACGCCGCATCCGATGAGCGCAGCCTGGGGGAAGGGAATATCCTTATCGATGGGAATGGCCGCCGCATCGCTCACGATTTGGTAGCTTCCAAAGCTGCCGACCCCCACCATCTGGTTGATCTCCTGTCCGGTTTGCCTGTGCATGGGCATCTGCTTGGGGTACTGATTGTCGTAGCACAGCGCCGGCCAACCCAGCTGGCACATCTCGCAGAATCCGCATTGCGACCGCCAGGCGATGACGACGTGATCGCCGGGTTGGACGTTCGTGACGCCGGGGCCCGCCGCCTCGACGATGCCGGCGCCTTCGTGCCCAAGGATGATTGGCAAGGGCAGATGCGTCCATTCGCCCTTCACGACGTGCCAGTCTGAGTGGCACACGCCGCTCGCCATCATCTTGACCATGACCTGTTTGGGGCCGGGCTCTGGGATATCCAGGTCTTCGATTACGAGAGGCTTCCGAGCCTCATAGAGTACGGCGGCTTTCATGCGCATCCTCCTGCTTGGTTCGATCGTCGGTGTAAGGGTACGAGGCGGCGGCGGATCGGTCAAGCGGTTCCGCACAGGGGTTGCCCGCGGGAGTATCCGTGCATTCGCAAATCGACTTTCGCACCAAGCGCAGGGAATTCGAAGGCGGCGCGATCTTAGGCCGGCGGCGATTATTTCACTTCCCAGTCGTTGCGTGCTTTGGAGCACAAGTGCATCATAACCAGAGGTTCCGTTTGATTTGTCGTGTTGTAAAATACACGCAGACGCGCGCGGACGCAGACCATGTCATTCCCGCGAAGGCGGGAATCTCCTGGGTAGGATTATTGTTAGGATGCGCGCGGATGCAGGCCGCGTCATTCCCACGAAGGCGGGAATCTCCTGGGCAGGATTGGCGTCGGGTTGCTGTGGGAATGACGGACGGGGATTTCCGGCGCGGGAAGAAACCGGCCGCGACGCATCGAACGGAACCATAACCAGAGAGGAGAAAGAACGATGAGCAGTATCGTACCAAGTTGGGCGACATATCCAGGCAGGGACTGGGAGGAAATCACGCCGGAGGAAGCGGGACTCGACCCGGAGGAATTTGCGCGGTGGGTGGGTGGTCTGGATGTGAGAGGGGCGAGCTTCGGCGGGGAAGACCATAGCGGGAACCGATTCGGGGCCGTCCTTACGCGGGGCGGATACCTCGTCCACTCGTGGGGCAACCGCCGCTACCTTCATCACACGGCATCAGTGGGCAAGGCGCTGACGTGGGCGGTATTGGGCTTTGCGGTGATGGATGGGTTGATCGATCCCGACGAACCGATCCACCGGTACTGGACTGGGCGCGGGCAGTTGTCCCATCCACACAAGTACTTGACCGAGGGCTATCACAAGACACTGACTTGGCGGCATCTCATCGGCAAGCGAACGGAGAGCTTGCACTGGGGTGGGTTTCCGATGGAGATTGGGAATCGGTGGGCGGAGAAACGGACGGGGTTGGAGGAGAAAGACGCCGTACCAGGCATCCCAAGCTGGGCGGCATGGACCGGCGACCCGTACTACGATTGCTACTCGCACGTGGAGCCGGGTACGGTCGGCTTGTACAGCAGCGCAGGGTTTTGGCGGCTCGGACAGGCATTGACGCACGTATGGGGCCGAGACATCAAGGACGTAGTGCAGGAGCGGTTGTTCGACCGAATCGGCATCGGAGCAGAGAGTTGGGATTGGCTGCCGGGCAGCTATGTGAAGGATCGGAAGTATTTCTACCCAACGATTCCGGACTCATACACCTACTTGGATCCGCCGTATGAGATTGACGGGAACGTCGTGCGGAGCGGGCCGGGTTGGGTCGTTTGGAGCGCTTCGGACATGGCACGGTTCGGGTACTTGAACGCGACGCGCGGGTTGTGGGCAGGGGAGCAGGTCATCGACCCGGATTGGCTGCGGAGTCACAGCGGGGGGAACAAGAGCGGCGCAAGCGGCGAGTCGACGCACTTCACGGCGCTCGGTGTGGTTACGACGGACGGACTGCCTGCATACAAGCACGCGATCGAGACGAGGAGCATCGTGCCAGATCGGCTGTTCACGGGGCCGGTCAGTCGGAGATCCTGACCATCGCGGACTCTGCCCGTCCGGTCGTGACTTCGATATATCCGTGCAGCATCCGATCCAGCTCGGGATCACCGGTGTCGACCATGAGCAGTCGCCGGCGGAGCGAGGCCAGCTTGCGCCGAGTAGCGACGACGATTACGTTGTCGGGGCCGACACGGCGAATGACGTCTGCACTGATCTGCTGGTTTCCGCGCCCGAAGACGTGCCCCTGTCCACCGATGGGGGTTACGACGATCTTGGCGGGGCGGCCACCGTTCAACAATTCCATCAGCTGCGATTCCGTTGTGTCGAGCGCGGCGATCTTGCGGCCGATGAGCGCGTCCACGCCGAGCAGGGTCTTCGGGACGCCCAACGCGTCAGCGATGCCTTTAGTAGTAGTGCCCGGCCCCAGAATGTAGAGCTGCCCGTCGAGGATGGAGTCGGCGATCTCCGCGCCTATGCTCATGACGGCGTCGGTTTCGTCTCCTGCACTGGGGGACTTGGCAGCTTGAACGCGGGAGGCGTCGTCGGGAATACGCAGGTAGCCGTACAGCCGCGCCTCCATGCGGCCGCGTCTGAAAGCGTCCTCGTCAATGTCCATGACCTCTCCGAGCCTCGTTTGGGGGTGTTCACCAGAGAGGAACTCGGCCGCCGCCAATCCGGCCGATGCCGGCGTAGTGGCGTATACTCCGGAATGCACCTTTACTCCTGCAGGGACGCCGAGCACTGGAATGCGGTCTCCGACGGCGCAGCACAGGTCTCGTGCCGTGCCGTCTCCCCCCGCAAACAGGATGAGGTCGACGGCCTGTTCCATCATTGCGTCTGCCGCGCGCAGAGTATCCTCCCGCGAAGTGGATTCGGAGGCGACCGACCCGATGACGGCGGGCGAAAGCGCGGCCATGCGCGCTGCGTCTTCCCCCATGGGGGGCGGGTACGTAAGGAGTTGGCATTGTCGGCGGAGATGGGCGAGTTGACGGAGCGCCTCTGCGGCTCGGCTGGACGCGCGGGGAACTGCGCCCCTTTCCAGTGCATTGCGGACGGCGGCCGCGCCGTCCGTGCCCTTGAGACCGACCGCGCCGCCGAGACCCGCAATAGGATTGACGATGAGTCCCAGTTTCTTCATGTATTTGCACCCCGCCGTAGTCATTCGTAGGATATAATTTCGACCTATGAATCTGCTGTCGCGCACCCTAGAGCCTCTGCTCGATCTGATCTTCCCTCCTGTGTGCGGGGGATGCGGCGCCGAGGGAACATTCCTATGCAACGGTTGCGAGGCGGATATTCCCGCACTCGACCCGATGCGCTGCTCGGTATGCTCGAAACCCGGAACCGCGTCGCCCTGCGAGTGGTGTCGCGCTACTGACCAGCCCTTCGATGGTATCACTGCGCCGTACCAATGGGAGGGGGTCATGCGGGACTTGGTACACTCGCTCAAGTACAAGGGGGTGCGCGCATCCGCTCCGCGTCTGTCCGAGTTGATGGCCGCGCATCTGGTGTATCGTTCGATCTCGGTAGACGTAATCGTACCGGTGCCGCTGCACTCTCGCCGAGAGCGGCAGCGCGGCTACAACCACTCGGCGCTTCTGGCGGAAGGCATTGGACGGCGCGTCGGCGTCCCCGTCGCCGGCAGGATGCTGACGCGCACTCGGAATACGCCTCCGCAGGTCTTCATGCGAACGCCGGACGACCGGCGCAAGAACGTCGACGACGCCTTCGTGTGCGCCGAAGATCCGGCGGGCAAGAGGGTGCTGCTCGTCGACGACGTGGTAACGACGGGCGCAACGATCGCGGCATGCTCTGCGCCGCTGCGGCAGGCGGGAGCGTCCTCGATCTGGGTTCTGTCGCTCGCGCGCTAACTGCACTGCATCCTCACGGGGCTCTCTGCGGTTCTGTGATGGATCAGAGTTTCAGTATGCCTCTGCTCTGGAGTTGCGTCTTCAGATAACCCACGTCTCGGGTTCCCTTGATGGAGTTGCAGGTGTGGCAGAGGAGCTGCAGATTGCCGATCGCGTCCAGCCCGCCCTTGGAGCGCGGGGTAATATGGTCGACGGTCAACACGTGGAGAGGGAGTTCGTACTCGCACCCGACGCACCGATGTCCCTGGCTGGCGTACAGGAGTTCCTTGTCCGACCGCGGGTCTGTTGGACTCTGGAGGGAAAGGTCGTCGGTGCGCTGGGGCGGTTCGCGCAGTATCAAGGGCGTCCAATCCTCCCAGGCTGGTTCGTCTGGGCCGTTCATGGGTATTTGCAGTTCGCGTTTGGCTCGTCCGGCCAAGACATCTGCGGTCTGCGGCAGTTTGTCGATTCCAATCCACTCGCGGCCCAGCTTTTCGGCCGCGATACATGCGGTAGCGCATCCGCAGAACGGATCAAGCACGAGGTCCCCGGGATTAGAGGACGCTTCGATGATACGCTCCAAGAGGGCAACCGGCTTCTGGGTGCGCCAACCGGTGTACTCCGGACTTCGAGTGGAGTAATTCGTGAATCCCATCGGCTTGAGAAAGAGGTTCTGCGGCGGGTTCCCCGCGTCCGAATCGGCGTACCTCTTCAGGCCCGGCCACCTGCCCTGCTTGGGATGGCGTATCAAACCCGCATCGTCCAGCGCGTCCAAGCGTTCGATGACGCCGTCCATACCGCAGTAGCCGGGGATGAACTCTCGCTCGATGTATTGGGCGTATCTCCCTGTCTTTGGGGGAGCCCAGTGGCGCCCCCAAGCGGTGACGTCGTACCCGCGCCAGATTTGCCCGGACTCGCCCTGCGAGACGCTTTGCCCCGTCAAGTCAGACGAGCGGTATCGTCCGCGCTCATCTGTAGACGGATATATCCTCCGCAGCTCCTCCTCGTCTTTGGGAATGGCCGCCGCCATGGGGTTCCATACTGGGTTTTGCCCTTTCGAGTAGAAGAGCAGGTGGTCGAGGATGCGCCCGAAGCGCTTGGAGTCGTTGTGCGCCGTGGCGCGTTTCCAGACGATGTTGTTGCGGTAGTTTGTGGCTCCGAAGAGCGCGTCCATGATGGACTTGAGGTAATGAACCGCGGTATCGTCGCAATGCAGATAGATGCTGCCCGTTGGCTTCAAAATGCGGTGGAGTTCCAAGAGTCTCACGCTCATGAACGTGAGATAGCCGCCCATGCTCTCGCTGTTGGCGAGCTTTGCGCCGTTGATGAGGTGAAACAGCGCGGGGCGGCGGATTTCAATCTCGTCGATCCACTCCTGCTTCATGTCGTCCAGGGTCCAGACGTCGTCGAATTCCGCTCCTCTCGCCTCGCTGCCCAACGGCGCGGCGTAGGTTTGGTCGGAATTGAAGGGCGGATCGAGGTATATGAGGTCGACGCACTCGGAGTTCATTCCGCGCAGGATGTCGAGGTTGTCCCGTATGAAGACCGTGCGGCGAGGAACGTTGCACACGTTGGGCATTGTCTATGTTCTCCCGGGTAGTGAGTGAATCATACCGGAACCGGACGAGCTTTTCGAGTGTATATCATGCGAGGAACGCGTTGCGCGCGCATGTGATTTGGGAATTCCCCGCGCACGAACGCGGCGTGAGAAGAGGAAAGGCGGCATTCTGGATTCGTGCTTTCGCAGGAGTGACGGGAGTCGACAAGGAGCGCCGATGCTAACGAATCGGCTATACTTTGCATCGTATGATAGACGACCTGACGCGCCGCCGCGCTTCTGGCGGGGGCGCTCCCTTCCACGGATGGCGGTACGCGGCCATAGGAGCCGTGATGAATTTCATGGCGGCTGGATTGTACGGCCGAGGATTCTCAGTCTACTTCCTTCCTCTGGCGCGCGACCTCGGCCTTAGCCACACGTGGACATCCCTGATATTCGGCTTTTCGACCCTCGAAGGCGGTTTGCAGGCTCCGATAGCGGGGTACTTCATCGACAAGTACGGGTCGAGGGTGATGATGCTCATTGGCGTCGTCCTTGCGGGCGCTGGGTTTCTGATACTTCCTTTGGCGCAAGACTTCGTGAGCTTCGTATTGATCTACGTCGGGGTGATCTCGCTGGGCATCAACTCCGGGTTTCACAACGCGGCGGGCGCGATAGTGAACGGGTGGTTCATGCGGCGGCGGGGGCTGGCCTTTGGGATAATCTCGGTCGGCATCGCCTTGGGCGGGGGAATCATGACGCCGATCTTGGCGTTCGTGGTGTTGGAATGGGGATGGAGGTATGCGGCGACCCTGTCAGGCGTGATGATCCTCGTCCTCGGTTTGCCGCTGTCCGCCTTGGTGCGGAATTCGCCGGAAGACGTGGGGCAGAGACCAGACGGCGGGCCGTATGGACGCAGGGTTAGCCGGGCGTCCGACGCGCCGCCAATTGGAGAATTCACGTTCGGTCAGGCGACGAGGACGGCTGCGTACTGGATCCTCGCGCTGGGAATAACCCTCAGGATCGCCGCGCAGGCGGGCATCCTCGTCCATATCGTCCCGATGTTGGTATGGAAGGGGTTGCCCGAGTCGGTCGGCGGCCTAGCGATCGCTACTATATCGTTCTCCGCAGTGGGTACCAGGCTGTTCATGGGATGGTTGGGAGACAAGACGTCCAAGCGCCTCCTCGTGGTGTTCGGGATGGTAGTCGGAGCCGGAGGCGCGTTGTTCTTGCTGTTGGCCCCGGGCCGCATCTGGGTCGTCGTCGCGTTCGGTCTCATGTTCGCGGTAACGGACGGGGCGGCAGGCCTTACATGGGCAATGATTGGAGACTACTTTGGGCGCGGCTCATATGCTACGCTGCGCGGCGCCATCACGTTCTGCGTGAGCATAGGGTCGCTCGCCACCCCTGTGATCGTCGGAGTCATCTTCGACGAAACGGCCGGGTACTCATTGGCGTTGATACTCATGATCGGCGTGTACGCTGCAACCGCGGCAGTGTTCACGGTGATCCGCAGGCCAAGGCCGATTACCGATGCGGACGGCTCGCGCCTGCGGAGACCCCGTTCGGGGATATGAGCGTGACGGCTATTGACGAACTCGGTAGAATTTCATTACACCAAAGAAGCGCAGCACGAGGACGAAACGATGTCTGAATACGATACCGACGATTTTTCAAGAGAAGTGATCGAGCGGAGCTTCGAGAAGCCGGTGCTCGTAGACTTTTGGGCCGCGTGGTGCGGTCCTTGCCGGATCATCGGCCCCATCTTGGAGCGCCTTGCAGGGCAGAGCGGAGGCGATTGGGAGCTCCGCAAGCTGGATACGGAAAGACACCCGGCGGTCGCCCACCAGTATCGAATCACGAGCATACCAGCGGTCAAGCTATTCGTGGACGGCGCGGTGAAGGATGAATTCGTCGGCGCGCTGCCAGAACAGGCCATCTCTCAGTGGCTCGAGAAGGCTCTGCCGAGCAAGTTTCGGGATCGGATCGCGCAAGCCGAGGCCTTGACGGCCGAAAGGAAATTCGGCGAAGCGCATCATCTGTTGGCGGATGTCATCGAACGCGATCCAAACGACGAGCACGGACTGGCGGCGATGGCGCACGTGGAGTTGTACGTCGACCCGAGGAAGGCGGCGGAGACGGCGGACCGCATCCCGCTCGGATCGGAGCACTTCGAGACGGCGGATGCGATCAAGACGATAGCGCGGCTGTTCTCCTACTTGGAAGACCCGAACGCTCTCGACGATGCGCCGGTTCGACCGGCATACATCGACGCCATCAGACTCTTGCGGGACGGCATGGACGGCGCAGCCGTCGAAGGGTTCATCGAGGTGATTCGGAGAGACCGATACTACGATACCGACGGCGCGCGAAAGGCGGTGATAGCCGTCTTCAAGCTGCTCGGCGACGACCACGAGACCACGAAGACGTACCGCAACCCATTCGCCAATGCGCTGTACTAGCGCGTGCGGGCCGCACGGAGTATGATGGGTTGCGGCGCGCCAACTCTGCATTTCCGCAACCTGCTCCTATGTGAGGACGACCATGAAGAAGCACCAACTCTACATCCCCCAAAATGACAAGCACCCATTCGGCCTGAAGACAATCACGACCCTGACCCTAGGACAGGACTTCCGTTGGCGCGAGTTGGGGGACGGATGGTATTCCGTCGTACTGGACGGAAACCTGATTCACATGCGGCAAAACGACCGCGGCGTCGAGTACATGACGGACTCGAACTCCAACGTGAACGATCTGCTGCATTCGTATTTCCGGCTGGATGACGATATCGACGCCATCTATGACTACATCTCATCTCAATGCGATACGGTCGCCCAGCTAGTGAAAAAGTATCCATCGCATCGCATCTTGCGGCAGCCGGATCGTTGGGAATGCATGGTCGCGTATATCTGCTCGGCCAATAAAAAGATCCAGGACATCAGCAAGACCGTGGAGTCGATCGCGTGCAGCATCGGGAAGCCGTTGGAGTTGAACGGCGAGACTCGCCACGCCTTCCCCACGCCGGAGATGGTGCTCGTGGCAGGCGTGGGGCCACTAGAGGAGTTACGTTTGGGCCTCGATCGTCATTGCAAGATAATCGAAGCTGCCGAACGGGTGGTCGCAGGCGAGCTGGACCTGCACAGTCTGGCGAAACCTGATGTGTGTTATGCAGAGGCGAAAAGTCAATTGATGCAAAAACGTGGTGCGCGCCGCAAGGTTGCCAACGGCATTGGTGACAAGGTTGCTGACTGCATCGCGCTATTCTCGCTGGATAAGATGGAGGCGTTTCCGGTAGACACGCACGTGCACAAGGCATTGCAGGAATGTAGGTGTTCACCGCGTCCGCCAAGTTCCAAAACGGCAGTAGTGGCAACAGTGAAGTGGGCGCATAAACGCTTTGGCAAGCGCGCCGGCTACGCAAACCAGTTGCTGTTCAAGGGGGCTTGGGATGAATATCAGCAATCACGTAGGAAAAGAAAGGGAAGCAACCCTCAACTACTCTGACAGCGACTCAAGGGGGGCCTCCGCGACGGAAGTTCCCCTTCCCCGCGCTAGCAGGAGCAGACGATGACGATACGACAACTCATGATCAAGCAATCCAACAAGTATCCGTTCTGTCTGGACACATGTGCCGAGGCTGCGCAAGATTTTCGCTGGTGGAAGTTGGGCGGGGGATGGTATTCCGTCGTACTGAATGGGAACCTGATTCACATACGGCAATGCGGGGATGTGTTGGAATACTACTCCGACCAGGACCAAGACTTGAACAGTTTCCTGTGTTCGTATTTCCGGCTAGACGACGACCTCGACTATATCTACGCGGATCTTTCATCGCGCGACCAGAAGGTCGCGGATCTGATTGCGAAGTACCCGTCGACTCGCCTCATGCGGCAACCGGATCCTTGGGAGTGCATGGCCGCCTTCCTCTGCTCCTCGCGGAATCCGCCCCCGGGGATCTTCGGGATGGTGGAACGGATAGCAGAGAAGATCGGGAATCGGGTTTGCTTGAACGGGGAGGTTCGGTATGCGTTCCCCACGCCGGAGAGAGTTCTTGAAGCGGACGAGGAGGGAAAATTGGAGAACTTCGATTTGGGACTCTCGCGTGTTCCCAACATCAGGGTGGCGGCCAAACGAATATGCGCAGGCGAATTGGATCTAGGTAAGCTGGCGCAGCCAGACGTGTGCTACGACGAGGCGAAACGGCAACTGATGGAGTGTAAAGGCGTTGGGCCAAAAATTGCGGACTGCATCGCCTTGTTCTCCCTGGACAAGATGGATGCGTTCCCCGTGGATTCGCGGGTGCGGACAGCAGTGAAAGCCTACTACTCAGTCCCGGGGTTGGAAAAGAAATCGACAGAGTCCATCGACAGGGCAATAGTGAAGTGGGCGCAGGAACGCTTCGGCCCGTATGCGGGCTATGCCGAACCGTTCCTGTATACATCATCCTAGAGAAGTAGCCCGCCCCTACTCTGACAGCGACGCAAGGGCGGCTTGGGCGCCTGCGGCCATCCACCCGCCGTCGTCTCCGCAGGTGACGAACCGGCATCCCTCGTCGATCCAGAACCTTGCGAGTTCGACATCCCCGAGTGAGATGCCCGGGATCTTGCCCGTCTTGCGGCAAGCGGCTATGACGGAGCGAATCGCCGTGGTGTGCTCCTCCGTTCCGGGCGCTGTTCCCATCGAGGCGGAGAGGTCGTGAGGGCCGACCCAACATGCGTCGACGCCCTCGACTGCCATGATGGACTCTGCGCGCTCGACGGCGGGGGCGGACTCGATCTGTACGGCGAGGAAGATCTCTTCGTTCGCGCGCTCCGAATAGTCGTCTCCGAGGAATCCCGTGCCGAAGTTCCCTCCGGATCTTCCCCCAAGCGGGGGGTAGCGCGCGGCGCGGACGGCGTCTGCCGCATCCTCGACGGAGTTTACCAAGGGAACGATGACGCCCATCGATCCGATGTCGAGGACGCGCCCGATCAGTCCAAAATCATTTCTCCGCACGCGCGCCATGGGCAGAGCCTCACCGAGAGCGGCCGCACGGAAGGCGTGCATGACGCTCTCTTCCGTCCATGCGCCGTGCTGCATGTCTACCACGACGTAATCGAACCCAATGCGAGAGAGCATCTCCACGGACAACGTCGATCCGAGTCCGGCCTCCGCTCCGATCGACGGCTCTCCGCGGAGCATCTTGCGTTTTGCGGTGTTGGGTATCATTCGGGGCTCCTCATGCGTTCGGTCGAGTCGAGTCTTGTTCGGCTGGCATCTTATCAGCAGGGAGGAAATCTGTGCATATTGACGGCGGGAAATATCTCGCCTCACTGCCGGTGTCGCGGAAGATGCCGTCGCACCGCTCGAATTCTGCGCCGTAGCCTGCAAGGCGCTTTGCCATGACGCGGATCGCATCGGGGTTGTTGTCGACCAAGATGAAATCGCGTCCGAGCTTGGCGGCAGCCTCTCCGGTCGTGCCGCTTCCTGCGAAGAAGTCGAGCACGAGACCGCCTGGGTTGGAGTGAACGCGGACGATGCGCTCGAGGATGCCGAGCGGCTTTTGCGCCGGGTAGCCGGTCTTCTCCTTGCCGTTGGTGGCGACGATGGTGTGCCACCAGACGTCGGTGGGCGTCTTTCCGCGCGCGGCCTTCTCTGGGCCGACCAGTCCGGGGGCCATGTAGGGAATCCTGTCAACCTCGTCGTAGTTGAACGTGTAGTTCTTTGGGTCATTCGCGTACCACAGGATGTTGTCATGCTTCGCCGGCCATTTCGACTTGGATCGGGCGCCGTAGTCGTATGCCCAAACGATCTCGTTGATGAACGAATCCCGTCCGAATATCCCGTCCAACAGCACCTTGCAGTAGTGGACTTCTCGATAGTCCACGTGGAGGAAGAATGAACCGTCTGGCTTGAGCATTCGCTTTGCTTCTCGAAATCTCGGTTCCAGGAATCCAAGGTAATCGTCGAATTTGTCGGAGAAGGCTGTGGAGCCGAGTTCTATCGTGCGGTAGCGGTTTCCCTGAAATCCCGTGCGGTCGCCGCGCGACTCGTCGCGGACTGCGCGGATGGACTTGCGGGACTGATCGCGTCCGGTGTTGAACGGCGGGTCGACGTAGATCAGATCGACCTCCCCATCTGGTAGGGATGCCAGAGCTTCGAGGTTGTCTGCAAAGATCACCTTTCGCACGGTTTCACTCGGCGCTATCGGGGGCGGGAGCCGTTCGACCCTCCGCGCTTTCGTCATCGTCGATGGATGTACGGCGGTCTTCGTCCCATTCGTCTTTGCGAATTTCCATTTTGATGAAGTCGTGACCGTGCCGAAAGACGGGGCCGACCTCGTGGAATCCGGCCTTGGCGAACGAACGCCGCGCGCGCGCGTTCCAATGGAGCGTATGGAGATAGACGCGCTCGATGGGGGTCGCGGTGAAGATGTAATCGAGGAGGGTGCGGACGGCGTCTGTGCCGTACCCGGCGCCCCAGTACCGACGGTCTCCAATCATGATGCCGAGCTCGGCGTCGCGGCGGCGTCGGTTGAAATCGTAGTACATGCAGTTTCCGATGTGCAGTCCTTCGGGGGTGTCGATAGAGAGCCGCTTGGACATAGACTTGGTGTACTGCAACTCGTCCCGCGCGTACTGGAAGAAAGCGTCGTATGACATCGTGACGGGATGGGCGGCGTCCAGGCGGGCCAGCTCCTCATCGGTGCGCCATGCGTAATCATCGCGAAAGTCGTCGACGGTCTTCTCCCGGAGCACGACCTTGTCCCCGACGGCAACGACGTCGCCCTCCTCGGGGGATGATTCCGACTTATCCGCGTACAGCCATGGAAAGACCCTTCTCAACAACAGCAGCCTCGTTTTCGTAGCTCATGGTTCGCAGCGCATCGTCGACGGGAAACCATCGAACCTGGTCGAACTCGTGGTCGTGGAGCGATATATCGCCGCCGATAGGGTTCATCAGGTAGTAGAGTACGGTCTTGTAGCATTGCGCGCCGTCTCCCTGACGCACGAACTGGTATTGGATACTGCCTATGTAGGATTGGATCTCGACCTGAAGCCCGGTCTCCTCCGTGACTTCGCGGACGGCCGTCTGCTCGCGCGACTCTCCGATTTCCGGCGTGCCCTTCGGAAGCGCCCAGATCCCCGTTGCCAGCCGGCCGCATAGGACGACCTCATAGCCGCGCCCGGCGCCGCGGGTGACGACGCCCCCAGCGGAGGTGAGTCGTTCTAGGAGCGTATTGCATTTCATAGGCAGTGGCGGCCGATCCGAGAATGTATTGTATAGCGCGTGAAGCATATCGTCAAGAACGTGCGCCGCGCGGTTCCGTTTACTTTCTGGATATGGGAATTTTAGAAACCCATCGGCTTGAACGCTTTGTCGATCTTCCGTTGGGTAACCACAGGCTCGCTAAAGTCCTTCCTCCGCGCTCGAACGCGCAGACTCCAACCGTCGATGCGAGTCCAACACAGACTCCGCACGCTTTGCACACGTCCGCCGCACTATGCTCTCCAACGAAATCCCCCGCCCTCGTCATCATCCCTCCGCCAGCACCGTTCGTAAGCCCCGATACCGTCTCCGCTCGCGCACTCGCAATGAATAACCCCGGAGCTTACCGTTTACTTTTGCGGCATGGATTGCGCCCGGGCCGCAACAGGTTGGACTCTCCGTCATTCCCGCGTAGGGAGACCTTTGCATAACCTCTTGCCGGGGTATGGGAATGGAACCCGGAGCACGCAAAATGAACGGGGGCACCATGGGCAGAGCATCTCAAAACAACCACTCCGCCTAGTTATGCAAAGGTCTCCGTAGGCGGGAATCTCCCGTTGCGCGATTGGACGCACCGCTTTGGAGAGTCGCCGCCCCCCAGCCGTCATGCCGCAAAAGTAAACGGAACCCCCGGAGACGTGGACGTCGCTGCCAGCGTCTATCTTCGCCAGGCCCAGAGCAGATTTGAATACTAGCACTTCACTCGGGTGCATAGACAAGATTGATAAGGGCTATCCCTGCCACAAACAGTATGGCGGCGGCAGCGATCCATACCAGTGCGTATGCAAAGGGCATTATGTACGCTCGTTCGGGGAGAATTTCTTCGCTTGGTATGTGATTTCTATGGAAACGATCCAATCTTACCATTGACAGTACCCACATCACAACATTGACACAAAAGAGCGAGACAAGCAATGTGCAGAATCCCAGGATGTAAACGTATGTATAGTCAACCTCGATTTCAAAGATTGCAGCACCAACATAACCATAAGTCATCAGTGCCATGACTAGTATGGATCCGAAGAACCACATTGCGTAGAGAACAAAATATCCCATTCCTATGAAGATGTTTGGAACGTTCTTGTTGAACATTCGAACTATCAGATAGATCCAAGGCAAAAAGAGGACCGTCGAGTACAGGGCGCCAATTCTGGCATAATGTCCGGGCGGCAATCCCATCGAACGCGCACGTATGTAGAATATCAGAGCGGCAAACGGCGCGAGCAACGCCCCGAAAGGCATCAAAAACACGATGATGATCGGAGTCATGACAATCGCAGCGAATATGAAGAGGAGTATTTGTGTTCCAATATCCATAATGAATCACCATTCTATCGTGAGATCCATTTCTTGTTCGCCATACTCTTGTTATCCAGGGATTCGAGTAGGTTGTCCGCAATGAAGAGCGTGCAGTTCAGTGTTCTACTGTTCTTGGTCGAGGTAGACCCTCCTGCTTTGGCTGGGTCGGGGGCGGGTGAAAGACGCCCTCACGCTCAATCACCCTATCACAACGTCAATTGTGTGGGAACCCTCATACACACTAACACAACCCAAGGAGCTCGACGACGACCGCATCGTCGACTACTCCCTCAACCCTGGCAAGCCCGTAGGCGTGAGCCTGCATACGGTGAGCGAAGGTGTGAAACTGAAGGGCCTGCCGCAGCCGGAGAAGGTGCGCTCGATACTCGGAGGGCTGGGCGTCCGGGTCGTATAGTCGCGCCGCGGTCGAAACCGACGCCAGTCTTTGCGCCCCGCGTGGTACCCCTGGCCGGACTCGAACCGGCGCACGCGGTTTAGGAAACCGCTGCTCTGTCCGCCTGAGCTACAGGGGCACGCGCCGCGCATTCATATTATCCGTCAAACCCTCCTCCGATGGCAATATCCCTTCCAAACGATTGACGCAGCGCTAGCGTTCCCCTACTATGAAATGCGGGGATGATGCGCCAAACCGCCATAGGTATCTACAGCACGGGGAAGATCCTCCTCGACGGGGTTGTCGCCGCACCGGGGGAAGATGCAGAAAAGGTTCCTGCCGTCTTGATGTGCCACCCGCATCCGATGCTCGGCGGTGACATGGGCCACCCGGTGCTGGCGGCGGCAAGCGCCCTGGCGAACGAACGAGGACTCGCTACCCTCCGCTTCGACTTTCGTGGAGTATCCCGCAGCGAAGGCGAGTTCTCGAACGGTCAAAGCGAATGGAAGGACGTCGAGCGCGCGCTCGCCTTCCTTGCGAACTTTCCGGGCGTCGACGGCGGGCGCATCGGCATCCTCGGCTACTCGTTCGGCGCGTCGGTCATCCTCCGCGCCCTCCCAAGACTCAAGCGCGCAACGTGCTTCGTGCTTGTGGCTCCCCCATTGAGCTCGGTCAAAGACCGTGCAGCCATGAAGGACAAACGCGCCAAATTCTTCCTGACCGGCCAAAACGATGCGGTCGTCCCCTCTCCAGCTCTGCAGCGCCTCCTAGACGACATGCGCGGCCCCGTGCAGTTTACAGAAATCCCAGACGCCGATCACCGATTGCAAGGATGCGAACAAGCAGTCGCGGAGCAAGTCGTCGACTTCATGCTCCAACGGTTGTAGTAAGATGAAATAAACCGAATCGAGGAAAACAACCATGTCCAAGCGCCAAGAGTTTAGAGTCGAACGTGATTCGATGGGCGAATTTCGCGTGCCTGCAACCGCATACTACGGGGCGCAGACCATGCGCGCGGTTGAGAACTTCCCCATAAGCGGGCTTCGCTTCCCCAGGTCATTCATTCGCGCCCTCGGTTCCGTCAAACTCGCCGCCGCGCGGGTCAACACCGATCTGGGATTGCTCGACGCCGTCCGCGCAGACGCCATCGGACGCGCCGCCGCCGAAGTCGCAGACGGCGAGCACGACGACCAATTCGTCGTCGATATCTTCCAAACTGGGTCCGGCACATCCACCAATATGAACGCCAACGAAGTGGTCTCCAATCGGGCAATAGAGATGCTGGGCGGCGTGCGCGGCTCGCGCGACCCCATACATCCGAACGACCATGTGAACATGGGGCAGTCCTCGAACGACGTTATCCCAACCGCCATCCACGCCGCCGCCCTCGCCGCCATCCACGACCGACTCATTCCCAGCATGGGGCGGCTCGAATCCGCACTGCGGGAAAAGGCGCAAGAGTTCATGCCTATCGTGAAGACCGGCAGGACGCATCTCCAAGACGCCACGCCCATCCGACTTGGCCAAGAGTTCGTCGGCTACGCGGGGCAGGTCGAGCGCGGAATCGAACGGGTGCACGGCGCGGTCATCCGGCTTTCCGAACTGGCCATCGGCGGCACTGCCGTAGGCACCGGCGTCAATGTCCATCCAGAGTTCGCAGCCAGAGTGTGCGTCGTCCTATCCAAGCTCATTGGCGTCAGCGTCCGCGAAACCACGAACCACTTCCAGGCGCAAAGCTCCCTCGATGCAATCGTGGAAACGAGTGGGGCACTGAAGACCGTCGCAGTCAGCCTCATGAAAATCGCAAACGACATCCGATGGCTCGGATCCGGCCCCCGAGCAGGTATCGGAGAAATCGAACTCCCCGCCGTCCAACCAGGGAGCTCGATAATGCCGGGCAAGGTCAACCCGGTCATCCCGGAATCCGTGTGCCAGGCCGCGGCTCAGGTCATCGGCAACGATACCGCCATCACCGTCGCGGGGCAGTCCGGCACCTTCGAGATCAACGTCATGATGCCTGTCGCGGCCCACAATCTCTTGGAGTCCATCGAGATTCTCGCCTCATCCTGCGGCAACTTTGCAACCCAATGCGTCTCTGGACTGAAGGCAACTGCCAAGGGGCCGGACATGGTGCAAAACGGACTCGCGATCGTGACGACACTGGTTCCTCATGTCGGCTACGACGCCGCGGCCGCCATCGCCAAGGAGGCTGGTCAGACGGGAGAGTCCATTCGAGAAGTCGCGCTGCGCCGCACAGATCTGAGCGCGGAATCCATCGACGAAATACTCGACGCATCGTCGATGACCGAGCCTGGGCTGGGGAGCGGCGTCGCGCTAGGGTGACTGCATCGAACGCGCCTGCGCGATGCTTCGACGCGCCATCTCTCGCTCGTCCGCTATCGTCTCTATCAACCCGTCTAACCGAGCGTCCAGCAACTCCGCGAGCAACGTCCCGACGAGGGGCCCCTCCGCCGCGCCCATGGCGATCAAGTCCCCGCCGTCCAGCAGCGGGCGAATATGCTGCAGCTCGTCGATGTACTCGCGCAGTCGACTCGCAACCACTGGATCGTCCGACGTCGACGCCGACGACTCGACCGCGATCGGGTGCAGGCTGTCCAAAAGGCTACGGATGCGGCTCCTCGCGGCGCCCGCGTCCGCAAGGTCGCGGAGGCGCCCGCGAACGGCAGCCGTATCTCGAATGATCCGCCCCCACTCGGAGCTCATGTTCAGACGCCGGATGACCGACTCGACGTCGTGCGGACGAACGGAATGCGCCATCGCCGCGAGCAGGAGCGCGCTCCTCCTTGCCGCATCCATCCCAGTCGACCGGCCCGCAGAGCGCAGTGCATCCAAGTCGATCTGCAGCGCTGGATGAATGGCCCTCAGCACGCCCCAATCGTCCGCGGTCTCGAGCATCGCCGCCGCTTGAGGGTCGAGAAAGATCCGCTCGATCTCTCGGCGGATCCGATCTCCGCTTACCGTCTCCAAATACGGCAAGCCTCGTTTGAGCAGGGTCGCCGTCCGCGGATCCAAGGAAAGACACACACGGCGGGAGTACCGCACCGCGCGCAAGATTCGCGTGGCGTCATCCTCGAAGCTTCGGTCGTGGAGGACTCGGAGAACTCCGCGTTCCAGATCGTGAACGCCGCCGTGCGGGTCAAGAAGATCGCCCCACGAGTTGCCCGCCAGCGAGATCGCCATCGCGTTGACCGAAAAGTCTCGGCGCGCCAAGTCGTCCAGGACTGTGCCTGGCGCGACCGTCGGGAGAGCGCCCGGGCGGTCGTACGTCTCCCTGCGGGCAGTCGAAAGATCGAACTGGACGCCGCCGGCCACGAGAGTCCACGTTCCGAATGTCGAAGACTTCCTTACCTCAGCCCCGTCCTCCGCAAGTATCGACTCGACGAGCCGAGCTGATCCGCCCGAAGCCATCACGTCGATATCCAGAACAGGGCCGCTTGCCAGAATGTCCCTCACCGAACCGCCGACGAGGTAGACGTCCGTTCCCTGACGAGCCGCAAGACTCGATATATGCGCCAAGACGCGGAGCCGTGCATCCGAAAGACGATTCGCCAGCCGGTCGGACACGTTCATGGGAACACGAGAGCTCGGACGCGGAAGTTATCCCGCGCTCCGAACGACCTGCAAGATTTCCTCGGCGTGTCCATCCGGTTCGACCTCGTGCCAAGCCTTCATGATCGTTCCGGCCTCGTCGATGAGGAACGTCTTGCGGATGATCCCCACCATTGGCTTGCCGCGCACGGTCTTCTGTCCCCATGCGCCGTACGCGTCGACGACCGACCGGTCTACGTCCGCAAGCAGCGGGAAGTTCAGGGCGAACTTGTCGATGAACCGCTTGTGCGAGTCGAGGTCGTCCGCGCTCACGCCAAGCACGACGAGATTCTCTTCGTCGATGTCGTCCATGCTGTCGCGGAACCCGCAAGCCTCCTTGGTACACCCGGGCGTGTCGTCTTTGGGGTAGAAATAGAGCGCGACCTTCTTGCCGCGCAGCGATTCCAGCTCGATGTCCTCACCAGTAGAAGACGGCAGGGAGAACGTCGGAGCCTTGTCACCAGCTTCGAGATGCACAGTCATTGATCGAACCTCCTTGGGGTATCATCAGGGAATAGCGCCGAACTCCGGCAATCCGAGCAAGAGATCTCCGCAATGCCTGTCATCACCGCGAAAGCGCAAGGCCGGAAGCGGTGAGTTCAAGCGTTGCCAGCGCTGTCCCGCTCCTACGATATTATCTCGTCTGCGGAAGGATTGCAAAATGGGATTATATTCTTGTGTACACTTCCACACTGACTACCATATAGAGTGGGTGCTCCATACAATACAACGAGAGGGCGTTGTTGAATTTGGTTGGAGACGAAGAGGTTCATGCGACAAGTTCCTCGTACACTTTATCACGCCCCGACCACAAGACTGGATTTACATCGTAGTTTCGCAAAGCGTCAAGAACGTTCTTCGAAACCCTCGCGTGCTGGTCGTTTAGAATTGCGTAGGCTCGAGATTCAGAAGGTCGAACGTCTTTCGTATCTATCCAAGCAAACGCCATCGACTGTGCGCTGTAGCGTTCGGGTCGGTTGATCTGGCGGAGTATTCGCTCCGGCTGCGCCAGTGACTTTGGAATGACGAAGTGAAATAGATGATCATACCCGCTCGCGCCAGTGAACTTCGCGTCTGGTGTGTATCTAATCTTTGATGCGTCGAGCCAAGCGACGACGTCTTCTAGAAAGAGGTTTGCGACCGTGGGTTGCGCCAGGTAGAAGAGGTCATTGACGGCGAGCATGGCTTGGAGGAGGTTGTGCTTCCGAAGCGCGAAGCTGTTCATTGACGCATGGACTTGGATTTCGCTTCCTACTCGCCGTACCCCGAAACCGTTGAGGGTCATCGTAAGAAGCGACCGCCGTTTTCCGTCTCCTATCTTGCAGCCCGACTGATCGAGATCGTCAAGCACGTGCCCGCCGTCTGTCAGCACGTATCCACCATCACTCCGTCTGGCATATATTTGGAGGCGGTCGTTATGGCGGTCTAGGTATGGAGTAGTGATCTCCACCCAGTCATCCACTTGACGGATCGTCGTCTTATCACGCAACCATCCCCAATACTGATCCAGTAGAGTCTGTATCTCTTCTGTCATAGGGACATCTCTAGTCTCACATTTGGAGGTTTCACGATGTTACAGAGACGCATGAAGTCAAGGAAAGTCCTCCACTGGTCGCCCAAGTCTAGGAACTCGTCGTCCGGTGGAAGAAAAGCCCACTTGTCTCCGTATCCCTCCCGATAAAAGTGAATGTGTGTAGACTCGACTTCCACATCGTCCGGATTGACATGCGGCGCTCCACCGAAGCAAAGCCGCACGAGAGGTACTACGCGGCGACCGCGGTTCTGATAGGACCCCTTTGTGAGATCTATCCGACCCCTATACATGTCGAGAACGAATTCTTCATTATCCTCAATAGACTTCAATGGAATGGCGATCCCTCCACCACGCCCAGGATAGACCCAAGTCTTTTCGTCCACTCGACTCTTCTTGAGTGCTATCAGGGAATTCGCTTCTGCCTGCGTTAGACCGTCTGCCGTCATTCGGATTGTCTCCCCCTGTGGTCTACTTCCCGCTAAATCTTCCGCCCTCAGTGTATCACATAACCTTCCCGCGAGCCGTAGATCTCCTTATTGAACCTCTATCGCAAGCCCTATATGGATCAAAAAAAGTAAACGGAACACACTTAATCTATACTATTTCCTAGTACTAGGACTCGTCAGGGGGAGGAACGAGGGTCTTCTTGGTGGGGTTGAGGTCCCACTGCCATTCTACGCCTTCGTTCTTTGGGGTCTTTGCGACGGCCTTGTTCTGGAGAACGTGAGTCACGTAGTCGAGCAAGTCTTCTGCACAGACCGCGCAGTATCCATACTTTTCTATCAGGCGTTTGACGATCGAGACACGCCTCTGAGACCATTCGGCGCGTTGGCGCGCGAATCGAGGGCGTGTGAGCGCGCTTTGCACTTCTCGGGGCGATGGGAATAGGCGAGATTCGATAGCTGCCTTCAATCTTGGCTCGGTCGTATACTCAAACTTCCGCTGGCGCTGGGCGAGCAGGGAGGCCAGATGGTCGATTTCCCGTCGGAACGCGTCCCTGTCCCGTTCACGGATGTTGATCGGACGCTCGAGCTCCCGCATGTCCTGCTCGTTGAATCCCGTCTCGCCTTCGCCGTCGGGTTGGGCGCCCAAGCAGTACGCGCGCACGCTCTTGAGGTAGCTGTCCAACAGGATGGCGGCGGTGTCGTCGAACGAATCTTCGAACGCGCGCTGGATCTCTGCGAGCGCCAAGGCGTTGTATTCTTCGATGGTGTCGGTCACCAGGGTAATGAAGGCCGTCCGAGTGGCCTGGTCGAGGCTGATGTTCTCGCTCATGCCCTTCCAAAGGCTGTCTAGGGCCGCGAGAGGGGTCAGGCATTCTATGCCGGGCGCGCTGCCTATCGATCCGATGCGGTTCATGACGTATCGAGGAGATATTCCTCCCATTCCTTCGCTCGTGTGGCGCCGCTTCATTTCGATCACGTCCTGGCGCGTGTAGGCCCCGACCATGCGCCCATCGTAGAGGCGCATCTTGTCCAGTAGGGTCATGCCCTGACGGGTGGGCTGTTCCAAGCGGGACAATACTGCGAACACGCTGGCGACGTGGAGGGTCAGGGGGGCGATGCAGACGCCGGCGAGCGCGCCGCCGCTGACGACCTTGTCGTATATCTTGACTTCCTCGCTGACGCGCAGGTTGTAGGGAACCTGAACGGCGATGATGCGGTCCTTGAGCGCCTCGGAACGTTCGTCCATGGCGAATGTATTGAAATCGCCCTCGTTGGAGTGGCCGATGATGACCTGTTCGGCGTAGATGGAGCCGAATTTCTCCATCTTGATTATCTGTTCTTGCGCCAACCCCAACAGGGTAGTGAGGAGATGCTTGTCTGCCTTGAACATTTCGACGAACTCAATCATTCCGCGGTTCGCTACGTTGAATTCGCCGTCCATGCGAAACGCCTGTCCGGCGACCTCAGTCCGATCGCCGTGGAGCCGATCCGTGTCCACGCTTCCGACGAGGAGCGAGGAGTCGACGTTTGGGTTCGTCGCCACATAGTATCCAACGCCAACCGCCTCGTACTCGGAGAAGACGACTCGCTCGACCGGCATACCGCCTGCGTTGCCGTGGTACTGCGTCTTGAGCAGGTAACGGTTGCGAGGGTTCAACTCCCCCTCGATCTCAATGCCGTATTGTTCTTCCAAGGCTGGGCGAAGCGAATGGGGTATCAAGTGCAGTGGGTCTTCCTGCATCGGGCATCCTGCGATAGCGTAGACCGCCCCTTCATCGGTTCGGGTGTAGTCTTCGAGGGCTCGCTTGATGAGCGCCACGATGGTGGACTTTCCGCTTGCTGGAGGGCCGAGCAGCAGCAGGATGCGCTTTCTGGTCTCTGTGCCGCGGGCGGCTGCTTCGAAGTATTCGACGATGCGCTCGATGACTTCATCCAGTCCAAAGATGTCGTCTTCGAAGAGCCGATAGATCGGTTCTCCAGTGGGTGAATCGTCGGCTCCCTTGGCGAGGATCGCGTCCCGTACGCGAGCGTGGGAGAGCTTGGCAAGAGAGGGGTTCTCTACGACCATGGCGAGATAGTCCGCGAACGTCCCGCTCCACTCGTAGAGCGACGCCTCTCGATTGGTCGCCGAGAGGATATCCTCGATCGACAGCGTGTTGTCGTCCATGCCACCTATCCTTCGATTTCTGGCGGCGGCCGGCCGCTGCCGGTTGCCGCCGCCATAGAAAGCGCCGTGCAGTCTAGGCAATCGCGCGCGTGAGGACTCCTAGTCCGATCACTCCGACGGTTGCGCCGCCAAGCAACAGGAACCACCCGGCGACTGCACGCATGACCGTGAAGGTGAACCCGAGCGCGAAGAACATCATCGCAGACATGATCGACAGCAGGAGCGACGCAGTGGAGAGGCCGATCCAAACGCCCTCACCGTACCGCGGCTCCATCGTCCCGGCGTAGTAGAGGAAGATGACGGCCGTCGCTACAGTCAGAGACCCGCAGTAGAAGGCGATAGGGCGCTCCTCGAAGTCCCATAGCGCCTGCGCGGCTACTCCGATGCAGTATAGGGCCCAGGCGGCGACCAACACCTTTGTCGCGGTAAGTTCCGCGAGGTTGTCGGCCATCGAAATCGCACGATCGCCGCTGCCAGTGAGCAGCATTGGATCTAGGAAGATCGCTGCGAGCGACAGTATTCCCAGACCGCCTACGTACACCCCCATGGTGCGGCCGTCCGAGTACAGTCCCAGTATGTGCCATGACTGAGCTAGGAGCGCCGCTCCAATCAAGATCAAGAAGACCGCTTCCATACTCTCCTCCCTCTGTGAAAAGTACTGAATCTTCGACTCCGGCAAGACTACGCAATCTTACTTTCTCACAACGCTGGCTCGAGTGTCTAGAAGCGCTAGGGTCATTAATTCTTGAGTTTTCGGGGCTTGGGAGAGAGGGTCACCCAGTTCGGATGCGTCCCTTCAGTCGATGTCAGTCGATGTGCAGCTTCTCTCCTACGAGGATCGCTATCGAGCCGAGGGCGAGAGTCCGATATCGAACGTTCACCAGACCGGCATCTTCCATGTGCATCGCCAACTCCTTCGCAGTGAGAAACTCTTGCACGGACTCCGGCAAGTAGGTGTATGCTTCCCGTTCTCCTGCAAAGAGCAGGCCCATCAGCGGCGTGACGCGGCGGAAGTAGAAGGGAAAGAGCTTGGCAATTGGGTTCGCGCCTGCTTGGCGAACGATCTCCAAGACGACTACTCGACCGCCCGGCTTCACCACGCGCCGCAGTTCTCTCAGCGCCAATGGGAGATCGACGAAGTTCCGCACGCCAAAGCCGACCACGGCG
Organism: Dehalococcoidia bacterium; assembly: GCA_965242665.1. GTDB lineage: Bacteria > Chloroflexota > Dehalococcoidia > Lucifugimonadales > VXLM01 > VXLM01. The sequence continues at coordinate 811,181 of OZ251484.1, forward strand.
CTCACGAATTGGTCGTCGGGAAAAGGGAGCGCGTGGGCGTCTCCTGCGACGAACGACACGCGGTCATGGAGCGACCGGCTTCTCGCCTTCTCGATTGCCAGGGGGAGCATGGCGGGAGTGAAGTCGACCCCTACTACGCCGGTAATCTCCGGCTTGCGTATCAGGTCGAGGGCGAAATCCCCCGTGCCTGTGGCAACGTCCAAGGCGTCCCCGGATAGGTCTCCCACGGACATGTCTGCCGCCTGCCGCCGCCATGAGTAGTGCATTCCGCAGGACATGATCGTGTTCAAGCGGTCGTAGCGCCGGGATATCCGGGCGAACATCCTAGCGACATACCGCGCGCGTTCGGAGCCGCTCAATCGCGCCAGGACTGCCACCTCCGGGATGGGGAATTCCGGTGGGCGTTCGATCGTTTCAACGCGCGGATTGCTTGGGGGAGCTCGGGCAACAGGTCGCCGGCGAGCATCCCTGCATCTCCGAGCGTGGAAGCGGCTTGGAGCCCGGCCATGCCGTGGAGATAGACCCCGAGGGCAGCGGCAGTCTCAGGGGCCGCCCCCTGCGCCAACAATCCGGTGATCGCCCCGGCGAGGACGTCCCCCGTCCCTGCGGTGGCCATTGCAGGCTCTGCGAACGGACTTAGCATCGATCGTCCATCCGGATACGCCGTGACGGTAAACGCGCCCTTGAGCACGACGATCTTTCGCCACTTGGCCGACCATTCGACTGCGAGTTCTTCCCGGCGTTCTTGGATAGCCGCCGTCGACCTGCCGGTCAAGCGCGCCATCTCTCCTGGATGCGGGGTGAGTATGGAAGTCGGAGGGATGCGGTCTTGCCACGACGCGGTCGAAGACGCGAGAATGTTCAGTCCGTCGGCATCGATGACCAGGGGCGGAAGGCGGCCGCTCTCGGATAGTAGGCGCTCAATCATCTCACGGGTAGAGGGCGCCTGTCCCATGCCGGGCCCGATCAGGAGCGCCTGATACGCAGGAGCTTCCTCTGCGATGTCATCTGCGGCGTCTGCATGCAGGGCTCCGTCGTCTGTCTCGGGCATGGGCAGATAGGTCGCTTCCATGGTTCTTGCGGCTATGGACATCTGCAGGCTTTGGGGAACGGCGAGGGTGACGAGTCCTGCGCCGACCCGTCCCGCGGCTGTGGCGGCGAGATACGGAGCGCCGACGTAGTTCCTCGATCCGCCGACGATGAGCGCCTTTCCGAAGGCGCCCTTGTGCGCGTCCATTGCGCGCGGGGGCAGCGCGGCGCGGCCCCAGTCGTCCATCATCAGCTCGAGGGCGGCCCCTGCGTCCAAACCCGGAGGGATGCCGATGTCGAGCGTCTCGACTCTGCCGGTGTACTCCGCTCCCGGAAATCGAAACAACCCAACCTTCGGATAGCCTAGCGTCAGCGTGGCGTCGGAGGGAACTGTCTTGGGGTCGACGGATCCGGTATTCGCGTCGAGTCCGGTCGGAAGGTCGACTGCTGCGATCCGCAGGGACTCGTTCTCTGCTCTGGCGTCCATGAGGAGGTCGAGGGCGTCTCCCATTGGCCCGGCGATTGGTCGAGACCGTCCGGTGCCCAGGATGGCGTCGAGGGCGATGTGTGCAAGATGCAAGGCTTCCCGCAGGCGTCCGGGCGCGTCCGCATCCGTCAAGCGGATGACCGTCGCTCCGCGTTCGCGCAGGGAGGCGGCAGCGCGCCGATGGGATGGGTCGTCGCTGCATAGGCAGACGGTGACGCGGCCTCCCCATGCGTCGAGATGCCGGGCGGTTACCATCCCATCTCCCCCGTTGTTGCCCGGCCCAACCAGAACCATGATTCCCATGCCGACGAGGTTTCGTTCGCGGGCGCGCACCCACTCTGCAACCGCGAGGCCTGCGTTCTCCATGAGAGCGCCCTTGGAGACCCCGGCCATCTCCGCGCGGTCTTCGATCTCGCGCATCTGCTCCGCCGTAACGATCTTCACCACAGCTCAAGCTCCGTCGACGTCTCGAAATTCATATCATCGTCTTCTCCTGACAAACGATTCGACTCTACCATACTACCGCATTCAGAGAATGCGGACCGCGTGACTCTGGGGGTTCGTTCGGCTCATCGCGGGGGGAGTCGTGGGTTCCCGCCTTCGCGGGAATGACGTGGGAGGGATTGTTGATTGAGGATTGGAGGATGCGGTTTGGTTTGCGGGGGGAGATTCCCGCCTTCGCGGGAATGACGTGGGAGGGTACGGGAGTGGCGTGGGTAGGTGTGGGAGTGGCGGGCGTAGGTGCGGGTTCGGACTGGTTGACTTGGGTCAGTCTTTGGGCGTTTCTGAGGATGGTTCCTGCGGCGTGGACGCGGACGGCGGGGTGGTAGCCTGGCTTGAGGCATTCGTGGAGGAGGTCGGCGGCGTCGAGTGAGAGGGCGCTGATTTCGGCTTTGGCGATGGTGAGGGCGAGTGATCGGCAGTGTTCGTATTCGGCTTTGAATGCGGGGTCTTTTATCCAGTTGTAGAAGGTGGTGCGGTTGATGCCTGCTTTTTCTGCGGCGGCGGTGATCGTGTGTTCGGTCGGGAGGTGGCGGAGGAATTCTATTTGCTTGAAGGAGAGGGTTGTGGAGTAGTCCTCACGCGCGTGCGCGGGCGGGCACGAGTTTTCGTTGTGCTTCGTCGGACTCTGTTGGATTGTGTCGATTTCCGTCGACGGCGGGAGGAGGGCGTTGTGGGTTGTGGATTGCAGATTGTGGATTGAGGATTGCATGATGTCTCCTTGTGTTGTGGTTTGGACGGAGTCGTCTGGATTCGTCTTTAGGTTCAGAGTAGTACGTGGGTTCTGTTTTGTCAAATGCGATGCTCCGGGGGTGTCAGTGTGGGACGTGGGCGGGTAGATTCCCGCCTGCGCGGGAATGACGTGGGAGGTTGCGGGAATGACGGGGAGGTTGCGGGAATGGCGTAGACAGGGGTGGGATATGACGTGGGAGGCCAGATTCCCACCTACGTGGGAATCTGGAGGGCTGGGGGCGATGGGCGTTCGTAGGTGATCCGCGCCGGGTCTGTGTCGATGAATCGAATGGAGCGCCGCCCAGATTTAGGCACTTGACAAGTCAATCGCGACTCTGATATAAATGCTTGCGAGTGTAGGTAAGGCCTAGTAAGGCCTAGTAAGGCCTAGTAAGGCCTAGTAAGGCCTAGTAAGGCCTAGTAAGGCCTAGTAAGGCCTAGTAAGGCCTAGTAAGGCCTAGTAAGGCCTAGTAAGGCCTAGTAAGGCCTAGTAAGGCCTAGTAAGGCCTAGTAAGGCCTAGTAAGGCCTAGTAAGGCCTAGTAAGGCCTAGTAAGGCCTAGTAAGGCCTAGTAAGGCCTAGTAAGGCCTAGTAAGGCCTAGTAAGGCCTAGTAAGGCCTAGTAAGGCCTAGTAAGGCCTAGTAAGGCCTAGTAAGGCCTAGTAAGGCCTAGTAAGGCCTAGTAAGGCCTAGTAAGGCCTAGTAAGGCCTAGTAAGGCCTAGTAAGGCCTAGTAAGGCCTAGTAAGGCCTAGTAAGGCCTAGTAAGGCCTAGTAAGGCCTAGTAAGGCCTAGTAAGGCCTAGTAAGGCCTAGTAAGGCCTAGTAAGGCCTAGTAAGGCCTAGTAAGGCCTAGTAAGGCCTAGTAAGGCCTAGTAAGGCCTAGTAAGGCCTAGTAAGGCCTAGTAAGGCCTAGTAAGGCCTAGTAAGGCCTAGTAAGGCCTAGTAAGGCCTAGTAAGGCCTAGTAAGGCCTAGTAAGGCCTAGTAAGGCCTAGTAAGGCCTAGTAAGGCCTAGTAAGGCCTAGTAAGGCCTAGTAAGGCCTAGTAAGGCCTAGTAAGGCCTAGTAAGGCCTAGTAAGGCCTAGTACAACGAAAGGCAAGGGGATCCATGTTCACTTCCTGGCGGTCCGTGGTTGCGGTGTGTATTTTCGGAGTGGTCGCGTTGGTTGCGGGTTCTGCGACGGACGGGGTCGGGGGTGTCTTTTGGGTGTCCTCGGCCGGCGCGCAGGAGAGCAACGTTTGGCCTCCAGTCTTCGGGGACGGAGTTCTTCTGTCGTCCCCCCGTCCTGACGCCGACGACAGGTTTGGGATTTCGACGGCTGCGAGCGCGGACGGAAGGACGGTCGTCGTTGGTGCGGACAGCGGGCTGACGCCGAGCAGCGAGGGTGCGGCGTACGTGTTCACGAGGCCCCGTCGCGGATGGGACGCCGCGGCGCCGCCTACGGGCGTCAGAATCCGTGGGACAGACGGAGAACCTGGGGACACTTTTGGGAACTCGGTATCGATGAGCGGGGACGGAAGGACTATCGTCGTCGGGGCGGTAAGGGACTCCTACGGCACAGAATACAACGAACGTACTGTCGGCTCGGCGTATGTGTTCACGAGATCTGGGGGGGGGGGGGGGGGGGTGGACGCAGTCTGCAAAGCTTACTCTGGATCCCCCGCAACGGTCTGCTGAGTTTGGGTATTCGGTATCGGTGAGCGCGAACGGAAGCACGGTCGTCGTTGGGGCGAGAGGAATCGACGCAGGCTCGTGGCCCAACTTCAATAACGGTGCTGCGTATGTGTTCACGAAGCCGGGTACGGGATGGGCGGATGCGGATACGAGCGCGGGCGTCACGCTGACGCCACCTGGCTCGTCTGGCTACGATCACTTTGGTCGCAGGGTGTCGGTGAGCGCGAACGGGGACACTATCGTCGTGGGAACGGATCCTAGCATCAGCGCCAGGGGGGTGTATGTGTTCACGAGGCCGTCGGGGGGATGGGGCAGCGGAACGGCCGCGTCCGCAAAGCTTACTTCGGCGGACAGTCCGAACGACCGGAGGTTTGGTTATGCGGTGGCGGCGAGCGGGGACGGAAGGACGGTCGTGGTGGGGGCGGAGCAGGCCAACGCGGATCGGAGCGGAGCGGCGTATGTGTTCACGAAACCGGCCATAGGATGGGTGACGACATCGTCGGCGACGTCGACGGCCGCCAAGCTGACTGCGTCCGACGGGGAGCCGAACAATGCTTTCGGGTCGTCGGTGTCGGCGAACGCCGATGGGAGCAGGATTGCAATTGGAGAGTCGGGCAGGGACAGCGGCGGGAGCGACTCGGGTGCGGTGCATCTGTTCTCGAGACCGCAGGGAGGGTGGACTACGGCGACCACGTCGGAAACCCCGTCCGTACAGCTTCCTGGGGAGCAGGCGCAGGGCGCGCGGGGGCTCACGGTATCGATGGGCAGAAATCTGGTCGTAACGGGAGGGTTCAGCACTGCAGGGAGGGCCGGCGCGTGGGTCTACGCTCCACCGCCGACGCCGACACCCACACCGATACCACCGACGCCGATACCACCGCCTCCTCCTCCGTCTGGCGGCGATGTCTTGCCGACGGCGACACCCACGCCCACACCGACGCCGGAGGAGGTGCGACCGGAGGTCGGCCTCTCGACGAACAGGCTTGCGTTCACTGCGGTGCAGGGTGGAGATGCGCCTGCGGCGCAGACGTTCACGGTGTGGAACACGGTGCGGGAGACGGACATGCCGTTCACTCTGTCGTCGGCCGCGAACTGGTTGTCGTTCTCCCCTGATTCGGCGTCGTCGAACAGTCCGCAGTCGAGGGTGACTGTGAGGGTGTCCGTGGACGCTTCTGGGCTGAGTCCAGGGACGCAGAGAGGCAGTATCGCCATTAGCGCGCCTGGAGCGACGAATACTCCGCGGATGGTGTTCGTCACGCTCATCGTGAACTCGCAGACGTCCGCAAGGGGGGCGGTGACGACGAACGCAGAGGCGGAGATCACGACCGGGGATTCGACCGTGCGGCTGGTAGTGCCTTCCGGGGCGGCTCCGTCGAACGTGGATATACAGGTGACCAAGTTGGACGCATCATCACCCGGCGCGCCGCCGGCCGATGATGAGCGGGTGGTACTCGCGGCGGAAGTGGAGACGTTCGCGTCTGGGAGTACCACGCCGACGCCGATGACGTATTCGTCTGGGGTGTATCTGCGGTTTGCGCTGCCGGCGTCTGATGCGGCGGCGTGCGCGGCGGGGAATGTGCGGGTGTATTGGGTGAATGACGGTGAGTGGACGCTGTTGGATCACCAGTGCGAGACGGACGATGGCGGCACGGTGTGGGCAGTGTCTACGCTGACACACTTCAGTACGTATGTCTTGACGGTAGAGGATCCCCCGACGCCGACGCCAGCGCCAACGGCTACGCACACGCCGACGGCCATACCGACAGAGACGCCTCGGGCGGCTACCGCTACCCCTGTGCCGACGGCGACGCCCGTGCCGGCGACCGCTACTCCTGTGCCGACAGCTACATTCGCGCCGACGGCGATACCGACAGCGACGCCTCAACCGGCAACCGCTACTCCCGTGCCGACGGCGACATCCGCGCCGACGGCAATGCCAACGGCGACGCCTCGGCCGGCAACCGCTACGCCTGTGCCGACAGCTACATCCGCGCCGACGGCAATGCCAACGGCGACGTCTCGGCCGGCAACCGCTACGCCCATGCCCGCGGCGACGTTCACGCCTGTGCCTGCGGCTACTGCGGTGACTCAGGCGGTTCCGGAGCCAACTTCGACGCCGGTGGCTGAGCCGGAGGTTGAAGACGGCGGGTCGAACACGGGTGTGATCATCGCTGTGGTTGTCTTGCTGGTGATTGCGGGGGCGGTGGCTGCGTGGGTGTACGCGAGGAGGGGCGGGTTCGGAGGCGGGGGGTAGGTTCGCGGCGCGCCTAGGGGGAATCTCTGCGCGGACAAAGTAGCAGTAATGGATGAGGGTAGGTTCGCGCGCGCCTAGGGGGGAATGACGGGGCAGGTTGACCGACCGCACTCCGTCTTCCCCCGCCTATGCCCAGGATGGATTCCCGCCTACGCGGGAATGACGTGGGAGGGTGCGGGAATGACGTGGGAGGGTGCGGGAATGACGTGGGAGGGTGCGGGAATGACGTGGGAGGGTGCGGGAATGACGTGGGAGGGTGCGGGAATGACGTGGGAGGGTGCGGGAATGACGTGGGAGGGTGTGCGGGTATGACGTGAGGGGGAGATTCCCGCCTACGCGGGAATGACGTGGGAGGGTGCGGGAATGACGTGAGAGGGTGCGGGAATGACGTAGACAGGTGCGGGAATGACGTAGACGGGTGCGGGAATGACGTGGGAGGGTGCGGGATATGACGTGGGGGTGTGCGGGAATGACGTAGACAGGGGCGGGAATGACGTGAGGGGGAGATTCCCGCCTTCGCGGGAATGACGAGACCCGGGAGGAATGACGGAGGATGGGTGCGGGTTGCGTTGACCTGGCTTGCGGTGGGGGGTAAGATACGGGGGCGCGGCGTGTGGAGTGGGGGCGCGCTGTGAGCGAGAAGTATCCGGGCCGTGGGACATGGAACACGCGAACCAAGCGAAAGATCTTCTCGTCGTCGGCGGGGCCGACGGCATTGGAATGTGGCTCGTCAAGCGCGTCTTTTGCAGGAGCGGAGAGATCGGGCGGATTACGCTGGCGGACATCAAGCCGCTGCGTCATTCCGACTCGAGAAAATCGCTCAATCCGGGTGCAGCGCATCTCGAGGAGTTGGCGCGCGTTCCCAAACCGCTCGATGCGGTTCGTCTCGACGGCGGAAGGTTTGCCGACTGGGCGGCGGTGCGGAGCGCGGCGGAGCCTCCGGACAGTCCGCTTCCGCTCGAAGAGTACCGGCTGGTCATGTTGGCTGTGCCGGAAGAGCAGGTAGAGTCTGCGGCGTCCAGCATCCTGCCGCGCCTTCGGCAAGGGGCCGCGGTGTTCGATGTCGTCTCTACGAAGGCTCGTGCGATTGCCGCGATGCTTCGGCACGCGCCTGATGGAGTGGGAGTGCTGGGGATTCACCCTCTGTTTGGGCCGGCGGTTCCGGATATCATTGGGCAGACGGTCATGATCGTGCCGACCGACCGCACGGATCCGGACACTTGCGAATGGCTTACGGGCTATCTCCGGTCGCAGGGGGCGATCGTGGAGGAAACCGACGCGGAGTCTCACGATCGGTACATGCTATTGGTACAGACTCTTGCGCACTATGCCTATTTGGTGTTTGGGAAGACTTTGTCGAGGGCTTCGGATTTGGGGTACACCTTCGAGGAGTCGCTTCGATACAGCACGCCGCCCTACAGTATCTTGGCGGCGTTCACCTCGCGGATCATTGGAGGCAACCCGCACTTATACGCTCAGATTCAGGAGCAGGCGGACGCCGACGAGATGCGCTCGATGTTCGTAGAGGCGGCCGACGCCCTCGCCGTTCAATTCTCGAAAGGTGGGATGGAGATTCTTTCTGCTATCGAGGAGATCGTCCAGCCTTTTCGTGGAAGCGATGTTGCGCGCGCCTACGCGAACTCCATTGCGCTCGTCGACGGCGTCCATCAAAGCTACCGCGACTTGTATCGAAGGATGGAGTCGAGGGAGCTTACCATCGTCCAGGTGAGCGACCCGTTCTCGAGCCATAGCGGCGCGCGTCTGCATGTAGGAGTGGTTACCGACCTGGATGGGCGGAGTGTCGAGATTACGAAGCGTCAAACGGTGGCGGGCGGCAAGTGGTATATCGCCTATGACGATGAATCGGAGGCGGCGCTGAAGCGGGCCGGGAAGGCCGTCCGTCGAAACGAGGCGCGCATCGAGCGGAGGAATATCCGGCGTGTCTTCACGCGGGAGGAGACGCGAGAGTGGCGGGCGGAAAATCTCGATCATCATTGGCGCGATATTGCAGTGCTCGCCGATGACAGCGTGGATATGGAACACGTCTGCGCTGCGTTGACTCGTCTGAACGATGATGTGCTGTCGGGAGAAGCGAGGGAACTCGACGGCGCTCGCTGGCTGGGGCGCTATGGGATGAGCAACGTGTTGCTGCGGTTCACTATATTTGGCGACCGCGACGCCGAGGCATGTATCCGGGAGATCAAGGAGTCGCTCCGTCTGTTTGGCATCAGGACGGGCGCGTGATCCTTCTCGCGGATGAGTCCACGGGGTACGATCCCAACACGCGGAACATCGAGACTCGTCGTTCGACCGCCCCAAGGGCGTCGCGCACTACGGCATTCTCACGGTGTCCTATCAGGTCTGCCAAGAAGACGTACCGTCCGAGCTCGTGGCGGGTGGGGCGGGATTCGATCTTTGCCAAGTTGATCGCGCGGCTTGCGAACTCGCCGAGTACGCCGTGCAGGAGTCCTGGGTCGTCGTGGTCGAAGCCGAAGCAGAGCGACGTCTTGTCTGCGCCGCATGGGGGGAGGCTGTTCATTCCTATTGCGACGAAGCGAGTCATGTTGTTGGAGTTGTCTTCGATGCCAGATTCCAAGACGACGGCCCCGAAGAGCTCCGCGGCCTTTCGGTTGCCGATGGCGGCTGCGGAGCCGGGCTCCTTCAATGCTTCTTCTACTGCTCCCGCGGTGCTGACGGTCGGGATGAGTTTCGCATTGGGGAAGGCTCTATCCAAATAGCGGCGGCACTGCGCTATGGCGTGTGGGTGGGAGCGTATGCTTTCGATGAGGTGCGGGCGGGAGCCTTTTGCGGCTATCAGGCATTGCTGGACTGGCAGTACTACTTCGCCGACGATAGACAGCGCGGCGTCGTGGATTAGATAGTCGAGGGTTACGTTCACCGCGCCTTCGATGCTGTTTTCGATGGGCAGAATCGACTCGTCCGTCTCTCCCGACTCTGCGGCCATGGCTGCGTCCCAAACCGATCGGTAGGCGACGCGCTGCATGTTAGGGCCGTAGCGCAGAGCCGCTTCTTCGCTGAACGTCCCTTGGGGTCCGAGGTATGCGAGGGTATTCGGCGGCACTCGTTACTCCATCGAGTATTGCTTCCAGCGCATCAGGCTGGAGTTTGGAAGCGTCGATGGGTTCACACATGCGCGGGGCCACCGTCCTTGCAGGGCCAATGCGATCTCTCGCCCGACGCGGCGGCGGCGTTCTGGCTCCATGCGCGCGGATGCGGATGCAACATGCGGGGAAAGGATGACGTTGCTCATCTTGAGGATTGGATTGTCTGGATGGGGAGGTTCTTCTTCTAGCACATCCAGCCCCGCGGCGGATATCCATTTCTCATCCAGGGCGCGAATCATGGCCTTTTCGTCGACGGTATCTCCTCGGCTCGTATTGACGAAGATTGCTTGAGGGCTCATCAAGCGAAACTGTTCTTCGCCCATCATATGGCGAGTCTCTCGAGTGGAGGGCGCGTGCATCGATACGATGTCCGAACGCTGGAGCAGCTCGGTAAACCCGACGGGTTCTACGCCAATCTTGGTCATGGCGAGCTCGCTCAGGTATGGGTCGTGCGCGATGATGCGGAGTCCAAACGGGGCTGCGCGATGGGAGACGGCGCGCGCGATGTTTCCGAAGGAAATCAACCCGAGGGTCATACCGAACAGACGGGGAAACGCATACAGTACGCCGCGCCCCTGGCTCCAACGCTCGTCTCTCGCCATTTGGTCCATCAGAGTCAGGCGCCGGTAGGTGGCCAGGATCAGCGACATGGTGTGGTCTGCGACCTCCTCGATGAAGATGTCGGGGACGTTCGCGACCGGTATTCCGCGTTCGGTTGCCGCTCCGACGTCGATCTTGTCCACACCCACGCTGGCCGTCGCTATTATCTTGCAGGCTTGGAGGGCCTCGATTCCCCGGCGTGTCAAGCGCGTGCGTTGAACGTAGACGGCGTCTGCGTTCCGGGCGGCTTCGATGAACTCGTCCTCGTCGTCCGTCACAACTTCGTGGATCTCGGCGCCGATCGGCGCCAGCGCCTCCATTTCGAGGTCGTAGTTGCCCAACCGCACTCCGACCGCGCTCGGTGAACGCTGAATGACTACTTTGTACATAGACGCACTGTTCCTCCGCGTCCGAATATGGTATCCGACAGAAGCAAAGAATACGCAACAAAGTCAGAAGTGTCCAGCATGAACCGCGGACAAACGATATAATGACGCGAACGGTTCCTTATTCCAATGTCGAGGGTGGTCTCAATGGAACTTTCCAAGGATCCGCTGATTGCGGAAGGCGAGATATCCGAGGCGGTTCGCCGTCTGGCGCTGCAGATCGACGCGGACTACCAGGGCAAGTCTCCTGTATTCGTTGGCGTGCTGAAGAGCGTGTTCGTCTTCCTTGCAGACCTTGTGAGGGAGGTGGATATTCCTATCGGCAGCGTCGAGTTCATTCGGATGAGGAGCTACGGCGCGTCTACGACGACATCCGGCGCGCCTTCTACGGTGTTGGGCATGGACGCTTCCGCGGTCGAAGGCAGGCATGTCATCGTCGTCGAGGATATCGTGGACACCGGTTTGACCGCGAATGCAGTCAAGCGTTATGTCCGGCAGTTTCAGCCGGCGTCGGTGGCGGTCTGCGCGCTGCTGGACAAGCCGTCGAGGCGGCGGGTGTCTGCTTCTCCGACATACGTCGGGTTCATCATTCCCGACGAGTTCGTCGTGGGATACGGTCTCGACTTCAACGATCAGTATCGAAATTTGTCCGCAATACACACGCTCAAAGACTCCGAACCCTCTACGGTGGATTCGTATTGACCTGTGGCTGTGCTCGGTGATAGGATGAGCCAAACAAAAGGGTTGGTGGAGAAGACCCATACCACGCCATATCCGCAATGACGCGCTTGCCTTCCCGTCTCGACTGCGCGTTTTCGACTACTAGGATGCCGACGCCAAGCAGGGCCGCAATTATCCTCGCCGCAGGAAAAGGCTCACGGATGAAGTCCGGACTATCCAAAGCGCTCCACAAGATTTGTGGAAAGGAGCTAGTTCGGCACGTTGTCGATGCGGCGAAGAACGGGGGCTACGAACGGATCGTCGTCGTCGTCTCCGCGGAGAACCATGCGGCTGTCCGCAGCCTTCTCGGGGGCGGCGTGGAGTATGCCGTTCAAGTCGAGCAGCTCGGCACCGCGCACGCTGCGCTCCAGACGAAGAATGCGCTTGGCTGCGCGCACACGGTCGCGGTTCTCAACGGCGACGCTCCCCTCATCCGACCGGAGACGATTCGCGCGCAGCGGGAGTTCCACGAATCGCATGACTCGCCTTGCACGATCTTGACCGCGGAAGTCGATGACCCAAGCGCGGGCAGAGTCGTTCGCAACCGCGGCGGTGCAATAGCTTCTATCGTCGAGGCGCGCTTGGTCGACGAGCGCACGGCGGCAATCAAGGAAATCAACGTCGGCTCCTACTGCTTCGATGGATCGTGGTTGTGGGAGGCGCTCGAAGAAATCGAGCCTGCGGACGATGGGGAGTTCTACCTGCCCTGGGTCGTCGACGTGGCGGCTCGACAGGGAGTCGTTTTGGAGTCAATGGATGTCCCCGACGCTGCGGAAGCGATCGGAGTCAATGACCGCGTCCAACTCTCTCGGGCGGAGGCGATCCTCCGTGATAGAATCCGAATGCGCTGGATGATGCACGGCGTGACCATGCCTGACCCGCAGTCTGTCTATATCGACGCCGACGCATCGCTGGGAATGGACACGGTCATCATGCCGAATACCCATCTCGTGGGTAAGACGGAGGCCGCGCAGCAATGCGTTCTCGGCCCCAACTCCATCATAGAGGACTCTCGAATCGGCAGAGGCTGCAGAGTGGTGGCGTCCGTCGTCAAGGGTTCCGAGTTAGGCGCGGATGTAAGCGTGGGGCCATTCACCCATATTCGACCCGAGTCACGCATCGAACGCGGCGTCGTTCTTGGCAACTTCTCCGAGGTCAACCGCACCAAGATCGGGCAGAACACCAAGTCCGCCCATTTCGGCTACCTTGGAGATGCGGAGATCGGAGAGAACGTGAACATTGGGGCCGGGACGGTGACTGTGAACTACGACGGGGTGAACAAGCTGCCGACTCGCATCGGTGATGGGGCCTTCGTAGGATGCGATACCATGCTCATTGCTCCGGTCGAGGTGGGAGACCGGGCTCTCACGGCTGCGGGAGCAGTCGTGACCAAAGACGTCCCGCCTGGCGCGATGGCAGTCGGCGTTCCTGCTAGAATGAAAGAGAATCCCAAACAGGACTACGAGGAAAGACAAGACTCTTCATAGTGCGAGGAGTCGACGACTTTGGACCCGGACAGTAGCAGCCTCATACCGCTGGTCTTCTTGGCGGCCTCTCTAGTTGCCCTCGCCTTTGCGGCGCGGGCAGAGGTTAGCCTTGCGGAAGTGGAGCGTTTCGAGCGATTGCAGCAGGCGGTCGCGCCCCGGTCGCCTCGTCCGCGCGTGCTTCGGATGCTCGATCGATTGCCGCTTGGCACAGGCGGCGTTCTCTCGGTCGTCCGATACGTGACGGTAGGGGCGGCGGTGCTTTCGAGCGCATCGTTCGCACTCATCGTCTGGGATGGCAACTGGTTCGCAATGATTGCGGCTGGAGCGGCGGGGCTGGCGGCCGTTGGAATCGTGCACCTCGCGGCGGCCCGCACCAGGGGCGAGAGCAACGGCGGCGCGGGCACCGCGGTCTCCCATACTGACGCGATAACGTCCGACCTCAACCAGGCCCTCGACAATGCGGGCGAACCCCTCGAAGATTTTGAAATAAGGATGATTCGGGGCGTGGTGGAATTGGACTCGACCCCCGCTCGCGAAATCATGTCTCCCCGCGTCGACATGCAGGCCGTCGAGATAACCACCCCTTTGTCAGGCGTATTGGACCGATTGATCAAGTCCGGTCACAGCCGTCTCCCGGTGTATCAGGACGACCTCGACCACATCGTTGGCCTCGTCTATGCGAAGGATCTTCTCAAGATACTCAACGGCCCATCGGATGACAGCGCGGTACTAACCGACGATATGCTGCGCACGCCCTTGTTCATTCCAGAGACCAAGACGTTGGAGGGATTGCTGCACGAGTTCCAGCGGAGGCGGGTTCACATCGCCATCGTGGTCGACGAGTACGGCGGCGTCGCGGGGCTGGTCACTATCGAGGATCTGCTTGAAGAAATCGTTGGGGAAATTCAGGACGAATTCGACTACGGGGAACCACAGATCGAGGAGACCGCCGAGAACGTGTACACAATGGACGCGCGTACTGGGTTGGATGACTTGTGCGAGCGTCTGGACGTCACGGTCGAGGCAGATGGGTTCGATACTGTGGGGGGACTCGTCTACCATCTGCTGGGAAAGATTCCTACGGTTGGGGACGCGGTCGACTTCGATGGATTGAAGATCGAGGTCATTTCGACGGTTGGGCGGCGGCTGAAGAATTTGAAGGTTACCGCAAAGCCCGATTTTTCCGAATCGGGGGGTGAGCGGCAACCGTTCCGGCCGCTGCGCTAGACTGTTACTCCTACCGAGCGGCCTGTCTCGACGATTGATCTCCAGACTGGATCGGGAACGGGGATGCCTTCGGCGGAACGCCGCTCTTGGGCTCGCTTCTCTGGGTCACCGGGCGCCATCACCTCCGCGAATCCTGGCGCTGCGGGCACGCTCCTCGTCTCACGGATGATCTCGTCCGCGCGGCGCTGGAAGTCTGCCAACGGACGATGGACGTCTGCGCGGACGGCGATGATCGTTACGCCTTGATGCGCCATTGCGGGCGTGCCCATTCCTTCGTTGTCTACTGCGTCCGAACCGACCAGAACCTGCCCGAGGAACTCGACGGCCATCATCAGGGCAAATCCCTTGTGTCCTCCAAACGGGAGGAGAACTCCGCCATCCTGCACTGCGGAAGGGTTGGTCGTTGGGTACCCGTCTCTGTCGATTACGGTATCTGGGGGCAGCTGCTCGTTGCGCATCTTGTAGAGGCTGAGTTTGGAGTTGGCCATTGCGGTCGTCGCAAAGTCGAATACCATCGCGCGTTCCTCGCCTGCGGGGAAGCCCATGGCGATCGGATTCGTGCTAAACAATCCGTCTCTGCCTCCGTGCGGAGCCGCCGCGCGGTGTCTGAGAGAGTATCCTGCACCGCACACGATAGACACGACGCCGGCGTCGGCGGCCATTTCTGCGTATTCGCCGAGCCGACCGATGTGGTCGGTGCGAATCGTTCCGACGACTGCGGTGTCACGCTCCTTCGCCTTGCGAACTGCGACCTCTGCGGCAAGCTTTGCGGTGACGTGTCCAAACGTCCAATGGCCGTCCACCAAGGCGGTATTGGGCGTTTCACGGGCGATAGACGGGCGGGCCTTGGCGTCGATCTTGCCTTGCAAGACTCCGTCGACGTACCCCGGTAGATGGAATACGCCGTGGGTGTCCACTCCGCGCACATTGGCAGACACCAGCGCATCCGCCATCCGAACGGCGTTTTCTCTGCTTGCGCCGGCTCCATCCAAGATACGGACGACCACATCGTGCAACTCTCGTTCCGATACGATTCGCACGTTCTCCCCTCCTCGATGGCCGCGGACGAATCAAACTTTCGCCGAGCCGTCCTGCTGGCTGCGCTTCGGCGCTCGATCCTGCCTGTTCGACGGAGACTGCATTGCGCTGCTAGCCTCGGCAGGCATGGGCCGCTAGACTAGGATAGCACGGTGACCACTCGGGGGTATATGTTCGTCGTCCTTCGGTATTCCTTGCATGTCCGGCTGTACTCCAAGAGGAAGAGGTTCCGTTCACTTTCTGGGCAAGACGAGATATGATGGTCTCACGGTCGCCGGAGTAGTAGCCCCGGCGACTCAGCCAAAGCAGGAGTAGGCTACCTTGACCAAGAACACCGCATCACTCAACCGCACCCTCTTCATTGCGGACAACCTCAACCTACTCGATCAGCTCGACAACGAGAGCATCGACCTCATCTGCATCGATCCGCCGTTCGCAAAGAACCAGACGTGGGTCGGCGCCCTCCGGCCTCCGTTGTCCGATGAAGAGCGAGAGCTGGAACTGGCGACCCTGGCAGATTGGGATATCCGGAATCGTGCGGAAGCGGCGGACGCGGGCATCGAGTGGCCGGACGGCGAGAACGGATTGGCGAAGTTTCAAGACATCTGGCGCTGGGAAGACGACGTCCACGAGGCTTGGCTCCAGAAGATCAAGAGAAAGTACAAACCACTAAACCGCGTGATCAAGGCAACCCGCCATACACACGGGGAAGATACCGCAGCCTATCTGACGTACATGGCCATTCGCTTGATCGAGATGCACCGCGTGTTGAAGCCGACGGGCAGCATCTATCTGCACTGCGACCCGACCGCCTCTCACTATCTGAAAACGCTCATCGACGGTATCTTCGGGAGAGAGAACTTTCGGAATGAAATCGTGTGGGCGTACAACAATAGATTGCAACGTTCATCCACCGGATTCGCTTCGCTACACGACGTGATACTCGTCTATAGGAAGACAGACAATGTTGTATCCAATCCCATCTACGACGAGAATTGGGAGCCATCCAATACGCAGCGGAGGAGGATTGAAAAGGGATACGAAGAGCGCAAAGGTGCTCTGATTATCTATGATGAAGATAAGTTTCAAAAGAGTGGGATTGACGAGAATTCGTATTCGAAGGTCTACCGTTCGAAAGTGAGTATGCCTCCTATTGGAGATGTATGGAACATCCCAATTCTCAATCCGATGGCCAACGAACGTACCGGTTACCCGACGCAAAAGCCGGTTGCGCTTGCGGAACGCATCATCAAGGCAAGCACCAACCCCGGGGACATCGTGCTCGACTGCTTTGCGGGATGCGCGTACGTGCCGGTCGCCGCGGAGCGCAACGGGCGACAGTGGATCGCCTGCGATATATCCCCCCGCGCGCTTACCGTCCTGCGCCGCCAGTTCGCAAAGTTCCGATACGCGATCAACGGGGAGCAGCAGGGAGACGAACCCCCTCTGATCGCAGATGCCGATGTCACCGTTCGCTCCCCCAAGGACTTGCCAGTGCGGACGGACGAGAGCCCAGAACCGATACGCACCGCGACTCTACAGCCGCCTAAGTTCAAGAAACCTGCCAGCATCATTCCTGAGAAGGAGATGTTGGAGTTCCTACTCGAATTGTCTGGATACATGGCCTGGTGCTGCGGGTTTGCCAATCGGATGCCGGACGGAAGCATCGTTCGGACGACGAACAACTTTCATCTAGACCATACAGACCCCGGGTCAAAGGGCGGGTCGAATCAGATACCGAACCGCGCGCCGATGTGTCCTAAGCACAATATACAAAAGAGCAACCGTGGTATTTACCTCCGAGAGTATCGGGAGGAGATAGCCGACGCCGGGGAGATGTTAGTGAACACGACGGACGAGTTGATCGACTTGTCGATGGCATACGAGGCCGCTCTGGAGAAACACTCCGCGGAACGGGCAAAGCGCGGGGTGCAGGGCAAACTCTGAAGGAGGAGATTCCCGCCTTCGCGGGAATGATGTGGGTGGGTGCGGGAATGATGTGGGTGGGTGCGGGAATGATGTGGGCGGGTGCGGGAATGACGTGGGTAGGGAAAACTCAAATTGCCATGCCCAGAAGAGGAAACGGAACCTTCCGCAGCGATAAATCCAAACGGAACTCCTCGCCTTGTGGGGGCGCTGCACTGGGGTCAGGCGTGAACTGCGTCGGACCGGCCTTCCCGAAGGGCGATGTCCTCGGGGCTTTCGACCCACACTTCGCCGCCCTCGAAGTACTCCTTCTTCCAGATGGGAACCACCTGCTTGATGCGGTCGACGGAGTATTGGATCGCTTCGAAGGCATGCGCTCGATGGGGGGAGGATACTGCGACGACGAGGCTGATGTCCGATATTTCCAAGCGTCCGAGGCGATGGGAAATCGCCACTTTGACGAGAGGCCACCTGTCCGTCATTTCCTCGGCGACCTCTGCGAGCTTCTTCTTGGCCATGGGGCCGTATGCTTCGTATTCGAGGTAGAGGACTTTGCGGTCGTCCGTGGTGTTGCGCGTGGTTCCAAGGAAGGTGACGACGGCGCCGGCGGACGGGTCACGGACGCTCTCTGCGATGGCGTCCGGATCTAGATCGTGGTGGGCAAGTTCAATCGTTAGAAACATCTGTCCCTCCGCTCACGGGTGGAATCAATGCGGCTTCGTCTCCGTCGGCCAGTTCGTAGGCGTGGTCTTGGTACTCTTGGTTTACTGCGATGACGAGCTTGGAAGGATCCGCGATGATGCCGGGGTACCGCTTGACGACTTCATGCGCGACCGATCCAACGGTAGCGCCCGCAGGCATGACGAGCTCCAGCGAGCCGCGCCCTACTCGCTCCCGATAGCTGGCAAACAACCGCAGGGTGATCTTCACGTCGGATCTCCTCGAGACTCGTAGCCCACTAGGAATCATACCATAGAACGGATGCCGCGGGTTCCGTTTACTCTTGCGGCATAACGGCTGGGGGACGGCAACTCTCCAAGCGGTGCGTCCAATCACGCAACGGCAGATTCCCGCCTACGCGGGAATGACGTGGGAGGGTGCGGGAATGACGTGGGAGGGTGCGGGAATGACGTGGGAGAGTGTGGGAATGACGTGGGAGGGTGTGGGAATGACGAGACCCGACGGAATGACGGAGCGTCCAACCTTTTGCGGCCCGGTCGCAATCTATGGCGCAAAAGTAAACGGTAAGGCTCCGTGGGTTGCATTTGAATTATCCGGCAGAGGTTACCTTGGATCGCAGGGGATTGGACGTATCGGTTGGAGTTACCATCCATGAGACGTTCGGCCAATACATCAAAGGGTTGACAGATGCGTAGGCAATTGATATAGTGTAGGCATGAAGCACGATATCGTTGGCAATCCTGATTATGGGCAGTTGCGGGTGCAGCTCGGTCCGGGAGACCGATTCATCGCCGAGGGCGGATCGATGGCATGGATGGGCTCTAGCATCCAATCGAAGGCGCGGATGCTCGGGGGCGTGGGGAAGGCCTTGTTCCGCAAGGTAACTGGCGGGGAGTCTCTCTTCGTCGGAGAGTACTTCACCGACCGCGGGGGCGAGGTCGCCTTCTCGCCGGCGCAGCCGGGCACAGTAATGCGCCGGACCATGAACGGGGACTCGTTCATGCTTACCGCCGGGGCGTTCATGGCCTGCACGCCCGGCATAGAATTGTCCACGAAGTTTGGAGGCGCGCGCTCCATCTTCTCTGGCGAGGGTCTGTTTCTCATCCAATGCAGCGGCAGCGGAGAATTGTTCTTCAATTCCTATGGGGCGATCCTGGAAAAGGAGGTCGACGGCTCGTTCATCGTCGATACCAGCCATGTCGTTGCGTGGGAGCCGTCCCTGAGCTATTCGATACAGGGCATGGGCGGCATCAAGAGCACGCTGCTATCCGGAGAGGGACTCGTGATGAATTTCTCTGGAAACGGCACTATCTACCTGCAAACGAGGACGATGCCGGGCTTGGCGTCGTGGTTGACGCCGTTTGCGAAATGAATGTTGCGCCGGAGTCCGCCCGAGCGGCGGGGCCGGTTGCTAGGAGGCTATCCTGCATATGCGGGTTGAGATTGCAGACAACGGAGCGTTTGGCTCCGCGCTCGTACACCTTCGGCCGGGCGAGGAGTTCGTATCCGAAGGCGGTTCGATGTTTCGCGCGTCGAGCAACGTCGATATCGATGTGACGACGCGCACGCGGGGATCGGGCGGGATCATGTCGGGCATCAAGCGAATGATGGGGGGAGAACACTTCTTCTTCTCGAAGTACAGCGTCACCGATGGACAAGACGCACAGGTTGGGCTTGCGCCGAGGCTTCAAGGACAAGTGGCCCTGATCGAGTGCGACGGCATGACGCGCTGGCTTTGCGCGGGCGGCAGTTACCTCGGCTCGGGAGCCGACCTTGCAATCGATACCCAGTTCCAAGGACTGCGCGGCGCGCTCTCAGGAGAGTCGCTGTTCTTCCTCGCCGTACAAGGCGCGGGGCCGCTCATCGTGAACGCATTTGGCCAAATCACGCCTCTCGATGTACAAGGCGAGCTCACGATCGACACCGGACACGTCGTGGCGTTTCAGGAGTCGCTGGAGTACTCGATCGGCAAGGCTGGCGGGAGCTGGGTCTCGTCCGTTCTGACGAGCGAGGGGCTCGTCATGCACTTCAAAGGCCACGGGCGGGTCTACGCACAAAGCCACAATCCTAGCGAGTTCGGCAAGACGATCGGCCCCTTGCTGCCAACGAGGAACTGACGATGGACTACGTCATACACTCCAACCCCAGCTACAGCGTCGTCGAGGTCACCATCTCGCCCGGCGAGCAGCTCGTTACAGAGTCCGGCGCGATGGCTTGGATGACTTCGAACATGCGCGCCCAAACCTCTGCGAGGGGCGGGATCATGTCCGGGCTGAGTCGTGCGGTGCTGAGCGGCGAGAGCTTCTTTCAGAACACCTATGAATCGGAGGACGGGCCAGGCACTATCGGACTCGCGCCCGGCCAGCCCGGGGACATCAAAGCGTACCAGTTGGATGACGACGAACTGCTCCTCGAGAAGGGGGCGTACCTCGCATCGACCACCGATATTGCCACGAGTTCCGATTTTCAGGGACTGCGCGGACTGTTCAACGAGGGGATGTTCGTCCTCCGAGTATCAGGATCCGGGACGCTGTTCTTCAACGCCTACGGGGACATCCAAGAGATCGAAGTCGACGGCACATACGTCGTGGACAACGGTCATGCGGTCGCTTGGCAGCCGACCCTCCAGTACCGTCTGACCAAGGCCAAGCGGATTCGCTCGTTCCTGTTCTCCGACCAGATCATCATGGAATTCTCCGGCAAGGGAAAGCTGTGGGTACAGTCCAGGAACCCCCGTTCCCTCGCGGACTGGGTCTTCCCGTTTCGCTCGACCAAGCAGGGGTAGCTGGCGAGCGTATCGCCGAACTCCATCGGCGAGGCGTCAAATGTCTTCGAGTGAACCTGTCGGATCGATTGGCCCGATGAACCGCTCACTCGCGCCGCACCTGTCCGCTTCCGGCCCTCACCACGCCGTGTCACTCGAAAGGTGTGGGGTCTATGATCAATAGTAGTATAAATCCCGCGATCGTAACCCCCATGGCTGTAGTAGCCATGATCCACAGCACCGCAAACGGCTCTGTGTATATCCTGTCGGGCACGCCTGCCCTGGAATGGTCACTTCCTGGGAAATCCAGGGAGTCGACGTGATGCAACCGGACAATTGACCGCACGCCCAACCATACCAATACCAGCAGGGCAACAAGCGCCGTCAGTGCAGTAGCCTCATACGGCCGGTCGAACTGAATGAGTTGTCGCAGTCCCACGAATACAAAGCAGACCGAGCTCCCCAGCCAGAGTACTTGAAGAAGGAAGTAGGCTCGACGCATCGGCCAGCTTATGTCACCGCTGTTTGGGGTGTGCCGGTGAGTCAACCGGCGGATAACCGCGAACTCGACAACTCCAAGAGCCGCTCCTACCATTGCCATGAGCAGAGAAGCCTCCGGTTCCCTTTCTATAACGAGTTGAAAGATGCTCATCGCAAAGAGAGATAAGACGCACAGAGACCAAAACCCAAAGAAGACGGCGTACCAGATGCGAACGAGGACGTCCGGGGGACGGATGCCCGTCATGCGGATCACCAAGTAGACCCATGGCGCGATTAGCAGAATCGAATACCATGCACCCGTTCGCCAGTACGAACCGACACCCGGATACCGCTTGATCCACGCGATTAGACTGCAGACAGTCCCGGCAACGGGCGCAAAGAGCAGCCCAAACACTGCGAGCAGAATCACGCCGATGATAATCCACGCGAGTACCCAAAAGGCTGTGTTCGCCGCACTTTCCACAAATTCTAGCATTGCTGCCTTGTAGCGGGTTCCGTTTTACTTTTGCGGCAGACGGCCGGGGGAAGGTAACTCTCCGTCTTACGCGTCGCCCTACTTCCTGTTAGTGCTATCCGGAAGCCCACAGTGCCACGCCGACTATCCATCCTGCGATCGTAACTCCCAACGCAGCCGTCGCCATGATCCACAGCACTGCAAACGGCTCTGTGTATATCTTGTCAGGCGGGACTGCATCAGACTGT
Source organism: Dehalococcoidia bacterium (assembly GCA_965242665.1). GTDB lineage: Bacteria > Chloroflexota > Dehalococcoidia > Lucifugimonadales > VXLM01 > VXLM01. The sequence goes on from OZ251484.1 coordinate 833,012, forward strand.
ACGTTACCTGGGAAATCCAGTGAATCGATGAGGTTCCCCTGGATATTTGACCTCGCAATCCACCATCCCAATATCATCAACCCAGCAAGGCCAATCATGAGAATAGCGCCGTCACGATCACTGTATTGCACAATCTCGCGCAATCCCCCAATTACAAACCACGCCGAACTCCCTAGCCAGAGAGATTGCAGAAGAACATAGGCTCGACGCATCACGGCGCTTGCCTCCCCTCTGTTCGGTATGCCCCTGCGAAGCAATCTGCGAATAGCGGCGGATTCTACAACCGCGAGAGCTACCCCAGAGGCGGCCAGGAGGATCGTTGCCTCAGGCTGCTCTTCCACGACGAGCTGCTGCACGCTCGCCCCGAAGAGAGACAAGACGCACAGAGACCAGTACCCGAAGAAGATGGCGTACCAGATGCGAACGAGGACGTCCGAGGGGCGAAAGCCCGCCATGCGAATCACCAAGTAGACCCATGGCGCGATTAGCAGAATCGAATACCATGCACCCGTTCCCCAGTACGAACCGATGCGCGGATACCGCTTGATCCACGCGATTAGACTGCAGATAGTCCCGGCAACGGGCGCAAAGAGCAGTCCCAGCACTGCGAGCAGAATCCCGCCCATGATAGTCCACATGAGCACGTTCGCCGGAATTTCCGCAAATTCTAGCATTGCTGCATTGTAGCGGGTTCCGTTTACTTTTGCGGCATGACAGCCGGGGGACGGCGACTCTCCAAGTGGTGCGTCCAATCGCGGAACGGGAGATTCCCGCCTTCGCGGGAATGACGACAACCGGCGGGAATGACGACAACCGGCGGGAATGACGACAACCGGCGGGAATGACGACAACCGGCGGGAATGACGACACCCGGCGGGAATGACGACACCCGGCGGGAATGACGACAACCGGCGGGAATGACGACAACCGGCGGGAATGACGACAACCGGCGGGAATGACGACAACCGGCGGGAATGACGACAACCCAGCGAGAATGACGACACCCGGCGGGAATGACGACAACCGGCGGGAATGACGACAACCCAGCGAGAATGACGACAACCCAGCGAGAATGACGACAACCCAGCGAGAATGACGGAGAGTCCAATCTGCTGCGGCCCGTGCGCAATCCATGCCGCAAAAGTAAACGGTAAGTTGTAGCGCGCCGCGGCATTCTCGATCGTGGTATTGTGGTACTATTGAATGTGCTTGGCAGGGACTTATCCGAGGAGGAGAGCGCGTGACAGAGGACATCTTGGTCGAACGGCGCGGCGGCATAGCCACGGTCACGTTCAACCGACCGGAGCGGCGCAACGCGATTACCTACGACGGCTGGCGCACGCTCCGGGGCGTCGCCGGCGAGATCGCGTCCGACGACGGCATCCGCGTCGTCGTCTTCACGGGGGCCGGAGACCGCGCCTTCTCGGCGGGGGCGGATATCCACGACTTCGACCGCTATCGAAACGATGATTCGACTGCGAGAGAATATGCGGCCGCCTTCGAGGGCGCGTTGGACGCCGTCGAGCGCATCCCAAAGCCGACGGTCTCCCTCATCAGAGGGTTCTGCATTGGAGGCGGCTGCGAGCTGAGTATGGCGACCGACATGCGCGTCGCTTCTGACGGAAGCAGATTCGGCATTCCGGCGGCAAGAATCGGCATCGTCATCGGCTACAAGGAGATGCGTCGGCTGCTCAGGCTGGTCGGGCCAGGGCACGCCAGCTACATCCTCATGTCCGGACGGCAGATCGACGCGGGCCAAGCCCTGCGCTTCGGTCTGGTGGATCACGTCGCCGCCCCGGAGCAGGTCGAGGAGTACGTGTACGATCTGGCGAGAGAGATGGTTCCTCTCGCGCCGCTTTCCCAGAGCCGCCACAAGGAGATCATGCGGACTGTGCTCGACGACCCGGGCTTGATCGACCTCACGCCGTATCAAGAGGATCTTCCGTTCGCGAACTTTGCGAGCGCAGACTACGCCGAGGGGCGCCGCGCCTTCCTCGAACGCAGGCCACCAAGATTCCAAGGACGCTAGGCCGTATACGTCAGAACGGGAACCCTCGATTGAGATACATTCATCGTCGCCCTGGTCAATTTTCTCTTAGATCACCTGTCGAACGGAGGCGCAGCTCCAATCCGATGCTGCGCTTCGAGCGCGAGAGTTGTGAGAGGCGCGCCGGATGATGGAGGGAGACCCCTTGGAAAGGCCGTTCGTATCGGTGATCGTTCCGGCGTACAATGAGGAGCTGCGAATCGGATCGACGTTGGAGAAGTTGACGGACTACTTTGCCGCGCGCGCATTCCGATGGGAGGCGATCGTCGTAGACAACGGAAGCGACGATGCGACTGCCCAAATCGTCGAGCAGTGGGCCTCCAAGATGCCGCAAGTGCGGTTGGAGTCTATCCCGAATCCTGGCAAGGGGGCGGCCGTTCGGCATGGGATGTTGCGAGCGACGGGTTCGAACCGATTCATGTGCGACGCCGATATGTCCATGCCGGTAGAGTTTCTCGACGACTTCATCGAGCAGGTGGGAGCTGGGTACGATGTCGTGCTCGGCTCCCGTCAGGTGCGAGGGGCGAGGCGCTTCGGGGAGTCGGCTGGACGTCACGCGATGGGGAGGGTCTTCAATTGGGTCGTCCGGGTTGCGGTGATTCGAGACATTCTGGATACGCAGTGCGGGTTCAAGATGTTTCGCGGCGAATCCGCAGACGATATATTTCGGAGGCAGCGCACCACCGGCTGGGCGTTCGACGTGGAGGTGCTCTCGATCGCCCGGCAGAGGGGGATGTCGATCCTCGAAATGCCGATCGACTGGCGCCATGATCCGAAGAGCAAGGTCAGTCCCATTGCAGATTCGTTCCACATGTTGATGGATACGATCGCCGTGTGGTGGCGGTCTGTTACCGGCGCGTACCGCTAACGAGGGGATATGCGGCAGCACATCATCCGCAAAGCCAAACTATCGGACGTGCAGTATCCGGCGCGTCCGGGCGTGGAATCTCCATGATAGCGGTGGTCATACCAACCTATAACGAGGCGGAGAACCTGCGTGAACTGGGTCGCCGTCTGTTCGGTCTGGACATCCCGGAGATGACTCTCATCTTCGTGGACGACGGATCCCCCGACGGCACTGAAGCCATCGCGCAGGGACTGGCCGCCGAATATCCCGGCCGCGTCGAGTTGATTCAGCGCGGCAGGAAGTTGGGGCTGGGCACTGCATACGCTGTTGGGTTCGCGCACGCGGTCGATGCAGGCGCGGACTATGTCGTCCAGATGGACGCGGATCTCTCTCATCAGCCGGAGTACATTCCAGAGTTCATCGCCGCGCTCCAGGATGCGGACGTGGTAGTCGGCTCCCGCTACGTGAGCGGCGGAGGCGTTGACGATGATTGGAGCCTTGGGCGAAGACTGATTAGCTCTGGAGGCAACTGGGCTATTCGGGTCGTTACCGGGGTCAAGGTCGAGGATGCTACAGGGGGCTTCAAGGCATTTCGGAGGAGCGCCCTGCAGTCGATAGACTTCTCTCGAATGCGGTGCGCCGGGTTCGGGTTCCAGGTGGAAGTGAACATGGCTTGCGAGCGGATGGGGTGCGTCGTCGTAGAGCGTCCGATCACGTTCTTGGACCGCACGAAGGGGAAGTCCAAGATGTCTCTTGGCATCGCTCTCGAAGCGATGTGGAAGCTGTTTCCCCTCCGCTGGAGCGGCCGCCCGTAGGCGTCAAGCTCGCATGAGCGCCGCCAGCCTCTTGCTAGTCTCGGAGGAACCCAGTCGAGCATCCGGATGAAAATAGCGCGGAGAAAGTGGATATTAGTCTTGCAACGATAGCGCGAGTCTTGTATTAGTCTTTTAATGGTCTTGTAAGTTTGCGCGACGGAGTCTTGCACACATGGCATTCCAACGATCGAAAGACATAGAATGGACGAAGAACGAACGGATGAAGAAGGCGATAGCCTTGGCGATGCGGAACCGCTGGTCCGAGGCTGTCGAGGCGAACCGTTCTTTGATCGCAGATTTTCCGGGCGATGTGGAGGCGTACAACCGTCTTGGCAGGGCATTGACCGAGCTCGGGAGAATCGACGAGGCAAAGGACGTCTTTCGGCAGGCACTCGAGGTCTCGCCGCACAACGCCATCGCCAGGAAGAACCTCGACCGAATCACGCAGATCGGCAGTGAACTGCATCCCGTGCCGCGGACGAGTCGACGCGCCGCGCGCGCCTTCATCGGAGACACCGGCAAGACGGGAGTCACCTCTTTGGTGAACCTGTCTCCTCCCAACGTCCTAGCGAAGATGGCGCCGGGAGACGATGTGCGTTTGGAGTTGGACAAGGGCCGCCTGAACGTCATCGGCGGCGCAACGAACGAGAAACTCGGACAGATCGAGCCAAAGGTCGCCTCGCGGCTCAAGCGCCTCATCGACGGAGGGAACCGGTATCAGGCCACGGTCAAGAGCGTCGACGACCATGAGATTACGATCATCATCCGCGAGGTGTACAAGCACCCTTCGCAGTCCGGCGTCGTCTCATTCTCTTCTCATGCATCGGTCGGCGCGCGCGGCTCCGGCATCTCCGAGGGCTACGAGTTCGGACAGGACGAGAGCGCGGCAGAGACTCAGGACATGAACGAAGTGAAAGACTGGTCGGACGACGATACCGAGCCGGGAGACGACGAGGTCTTCGCGCCTCCCGTCCACCAAATCATCAATTCCGACGACGAGGACTCCTAGGCCGATCCTGGCGGGGGAACTCGGTCCGGTATCGTCAGCTGCTCCGCTCCGCCATTGCGCGCGCGTGGTACAGCGACAGACACGTTGCGATGAAGTCGTTCGTCGGCGTCGGAATCGACAACTCTGCGCCCATTCGAGACACCGCGCCATTCAGAACCTCGACCTCGATGGGGTTTCCCCGCATCAGGTCGGTATACATCGACGAGGTGTTTTCGCCATCGATGCTGACGAAATAGTCAATGGTATCGTCCACGTAGTCATTCGCGATACCGACGTTCATGGCCTCGGAGACCGAATAGGCCTCGCGCATGATGCGCCGCGTCAAGTCCAGCGTTGCAGGATTCGCGACGACCTGATCGAATGTGGATCGGGTGATGCACGTCGAGCCGCTGAGTCCGCAGATGTAGATGAACTTGCTCCAGAGCTCCTTCGTGATGTCGTCCGATACCTTTACTTCTACCCCGTCCACGTCCAACGACTCTCGGATTTCGTCGACTCGGTCGGAGCGCCTCCCGTCCGGCTCGCCAAACACGATATCGGGCGGCTTGAGGCCAAACTCACGCACGACGCCCGGCCCAGTGCGGGTCGCGTCAATGTATGTCAGCCCCGGCAAGGTTGCATTCCGTCCGTATGCGGCTGCAAGGGCGTCTCCGCTGCCCATGCCGTTTTGAAGGGTGAGGATGACCGTATCAGATCCTACTGCGGGGGAGATCGTAGCCACTGCGGCGGAATTGTCATACCCCTTGACACAGTAGAGGACGAGGTCGGCCGTCCACGCGCCGTCTGGCCGTTCCAAGGCTTGCGCGTCGATATCGAACGTGCCGGCTGAGTTGCTCTCGATTCGCAGGCCGGATCTTGCGATCGACTTCAAGTGGTCGCCGCGGGCAATGAACACCACATCATGCCCGGCGCGTTGGAGCACCGCCCCGAAGTATCCTCCTACGGCTCCCGAACCCATGATCAGTACTTTCATGACAATCCAACCTCCATTGGGCGATAATAGTATTGGGCGAACGGCGCGGGCGCAATCGCTCTCCAAGGCGCGAGTCGGGCACCCAGCCGGCTGCACATCCATGAGGGTTGCAGCTCAGAACTGGGCTCCGCGTTCGACAGGGAACCGCCCGTAGTGATACAGTACGACCTACCGCGGCTGTTACGGCGCGGGGCAATGATACCATATACCGTATGAAGGAGGACGAAACGTTGGCGAGACTCATGGCAATTGCGGCGCATCCGCAAGACTTGGCGGAGCGCACCGGCGGCACGGCGGCCAAGCATATCGAACGCGGGGACGAAGTGATGTGGGTAAGCCTGACGACGGGTGTCGTGACCCACGCATTCAATACCTTCCCCGCAACTGGCGAGGATAAGCTCAAGGACATCGAAAGGATCAAGGGCGCGAAGCGGGAGGAATTGGAGCAAGCGGCCAGTATCTTGGGAGTACAGCATTGGCACTTCCTCGATTTTCCGGAGAATCCCATGGTGGTTGGGTTCGATGAGTACAAGACGGTGGTCGAACTGATGCGTTCGTTCCGTCCTGACATCGTCATCACGCAGCACCCTGTCGAGTACGGGCGGCTCGATCACATGGACGCCGGCGAGTTCGCCGTTCGCTGCGTCGACTACGTGCGGGCGGACGGGTTCGATTCGCCGCTCGCTCCGCACACCGTGCAAGAGGTGTACATGTCGTATTATCTCGACTACCGCTCGGACGCGCTCATGGCGTCGGCACGTCAAGCGCCTGACATCGTGGTCGACATCACGGACGTGGCAGAAAAGAAGAAGGCGTCGATGGCCGCATTCGCCACGACGCAGACCAAGCCGGGGGAAGACTTTGCAGCCAAGCTCGATACGTTCATGGCAAGCGTGGACGGCGCGGTTGGGTATGTGAACGGCATGGGGTACGGCGAGCAGTTCGTCCGTCTCAACCCCGCAAAGGTACAATACCTGCCGTTCGGGTAGGAAGCGGTGCAGATCCACACACAGCAAGCGGGGAACGCCGTTGCCCCGCATTCAATGAGGAATTGACGTCATGCCGGGCGGAGAAGTAGTAAGCCTTGTCTTGGTATCCGTCTTCTTGGCGCTGTCTGCTTTCTTTTCGAGTTCGGAGGCGGCGTTCCTCTCTCTGCAAAAGACGAGAGTCGCGCACCTGCTCAAGGAAGGAGTACCGGGCGCTCAGCGCGTCGCAGACATGCTCAGTGAGCCGGAGCGGCTCTTGTCGACCGTTCTGTTGGGCAACAACCTCGTCAACGTTGCCTTCACTTCGGTCATTACGGTCATCGTCGTGAACCGCGTCAAAGATGCGGCGGGGGAAGACTGGGAAGGGGCGGGAGTCGTCATAGCGACGGTGATTGGCACCGTGGCTTTGCTCTTGCTCGGAGAAACGATTCCAAAGACGATCGCCGTTCGGAATTCTGAGAGGGTTTCCTTTCTATACTCCTATCCGCTCAAGTGGGTAGAGTACTTGCTGTTGCCCTTCGTGCTGATTCTCCAATGGATCACGAAGGTGGTTAGCAACCTGGTTGGCGGCGCGCGGGTGGTTCAGCCTTCCATCACCGAGGGGGAGTTTCGTACGCTCATCGACATCGGAGAGGGCGAGGGGCAGTTCGAGCATGACGAGGCCGAGCGGCTCAAGGGCGTGTTCCGCTTCGGCGACCGGCAAGTGCGCGACATCATGACTCCGCGCACCGAGATCGTCTTCATCGAGCGGGGATCCACAGTCCGCGAGTTTCTCAACCTGTATTCGAAGAGTTCGCACACGCGCTTTCCCGTGTACCGCCACGACACCGACAACGTAGTAGGCGTCCTCTCCCTCAAGGACATTCTGCGCTCCTTTGCCCGCAACGAGCTATCGGACGATGACTCCGTTACCGACGTGACCAGAGAGGTATACTTCGTGCCGGAGACCAAGCGAATCGCAGAACTGTTCGACGAGCTTCGGAGGTCTGGCAACCAGATGGCGATAGCGGTGGATGAGTTTGGAGGGGTCGCCGGGCTGGTTACGCTCAAGCGGCTCATCGAAGAGGTGGTAGGGCGGGTTGGAGAGGAGGGGGTCGGAGCGGAGGAAGAAATGATCCGGGTTGGGCAGGACACGTATCAGGTAGACGGGGGCATGAGCATCGACGAAGTGCGCGACAAGCTCGATTTGAACATCGAGGACGGTGACTTCGAGACGGTTGCAGGGTTCGCCCTCGAACAACTCGGCCACATACCAAGGGAAGGCGAAAGCTTCGATGCCGACGATGTGAAGTTCGAGGTTATTCGGATGGACAATCTGAAGATCGAGCGCCTGCGCCTCACCAAGCGTCCTTCGATTCACGAGACGAGTGAGGACGTCTGACTATGTATCTGGAATCGACGTTCCGCGCGCGCTTGGTCGTCATTCATGCGAGAGGGGGAATCCAGAAGCTCCCATACCCGCCCGCAGTACCATGTGCTCTTGCAGAGAACGGACGCCCTCGAAAATCATTCACACCCGATTCCCTCGTCTGATATACTTCTCTTGAGGCGCAACATACAAGGAGTCCGCGGGTGAAAGTAACACAAGGCGAAGTCCAGGAGCGGCAAGTCGCTCTCCGCATCGAACTAGACGACGATGACCTTGAACCCTACGTCGACCGCGGATACCGGCAGGTGGTTCAGAAGATACGCATCCCCGGCTTTCGTCCGGGCAAGGCTCCGCGCAAGGTCGTCGAAGGGATGGTCGGGCGGGAAGGCTTGGTCAGCGAAAGTATGGACTTCCTCGTGGCGGACGTGATCGTCAAGGCCGTCGAGTCGCAGGAGATCGACTCCGTTGGCTTCCCCAAAGTCGATAATGTTGAACTTTCCCCCGTCGTCGTAGATGCCACCGTAGCCCTCAACCCCGTTCTCGATCTGGGAGACTATTGGAGCATTCGAGTCGAAGATGACCCAGTCGAGGTCACCGATGAGGACGTCGACAACGAGCTCGAATCCATTCGCAAGAGGTATAGGTCGTGGGAGCCTGTCGAGCGGCCTGTTTCGTTCGACGACTTGGTTACGATGACGGTTACCGGAACGATCGACGGGGTCGAAGTCTTGTCGGAGACCGATTGGGAATACGTCGTGCAATCCGACTCTGCCTTCCCATTTCCGGGCTTTGCAGCCGCGCTGGAAGGATTGCGCGCAGACGAGCCGGCCAGCTTCAGTCTATCTCTGCCGAACGACTATGCGGACAAGGAAATCGCTGGCAAGGATGTGGAGGTATCAGTCGTCCTGACCGGCATCAAGGAGAGTATCTTCCCCGATCTCGACGACGAGTTCGCGCGGAGTATAAGCGACGGAGACCTTGGCTACGACACCCTCGACCAACTTCGCGCCAGGTTGCGAACGGACATCGAGGCTCATGCCGCACGGCAGAACGAGCAAGAGTATCGGGAGCTGGTTATCGAAGAATTTACCGTGAACGCCGACATCGAGATAGCTCCTATCTTGGTCGAACGCGAGATCGAGCGATCCCAAGAACGACGAGACGAGATGATGGAGAGGCTGCAGGTCAGCGCCGACGACTATTATCGGTTCACCGGCAAGTCCGCCGATCAAGTTCTCGACGAGATGCGCGAGGAAGCAGTCAACAAGCTCAACCGGTCTCACGCCATCGCAGCACTCATCGACGAGGAATCCATCGAGGTAGAGGACGCCGATCTGGAAGAGCGCCTCAAGCAGCTTGCTCGAGAAGGAGACGAGAGCGGACAGAAACTCACCAATAAGCAACTCCGTTCCGAGCAGGTGAGACAATCCGTACGCGAGACCCTGCTCGTCAAGAAGGCCGTAGACCTGCTCGTCGAGGTTGGGAAGGGGCTCAGAGATGGAGATGGAGAGGAACGGTCTTCCCCCGATGCAGAGAGTCGAGATGCCGCGGTGCAATCGACTTCGGCGGCCCCCGCCTCCGTCGAGAGGGACGCCTAGGATCTGGCAGGGACATTCGGTTAGACGAACACTCGCCGAAACAATGAGGAGACATACGTGCTGACATCGAGAATCGAAAACGCTGCGCCGACGATAGTCGAAACCGGACCAAAAGGCAGGAAGGAAGAATACAACATCTATTCGCTCCTGCTCCAGGAGCGCATCATCTTCTTGGGCACTGAGATCGACGCCAACGTCGCTAGTTCCGTTGTCGCTCAGCTTCTCTATCTCGACATCAAAGACCCAAACGCCGACATCATCATGTACATCAACTCGCCGGGCGGCGGCGTCTATGCCGGACTCGCAATATACGATACCATGCAGCTGGTCAACGCCGACGTCCGAACCTACTGCGTTGGCATGGCCGCAAGCATGGGCACAGTGCTCCTCACCGCAGGCGCAAAGGGCAAACGGTTCGTCCTGCCCAACTCCACCGTTCACATGCACCAACCCTTAGGCGGGGCCCAAGGATCGGCGTCTCACGTCGAAATCCAAGCCGGCGAAATCCTCCGCCTCAAAGACCACCTCACAAAAATCATCGCAGACTCGACCGGACAACTATACAAAAAAGTCGTGGACGATTCTGATGAAGACTCCTACATGAACGCACAGGAAGCCAAGGAATACGGCATCGTAGACGAGATCGTATCGTCCATGCCTGTGCTGTAGCGTGATTCCCGAACGCCACCAAACACCGAGATTCGAGAGAAAAAACGCAATGTCTAGAAATGCCCTCTCCTTCCAAGGTTGTCCAACCTGCCCCATAGGCAAGGGGTCGACGAAATCCCGCACGAGAGAGCCGCGTCCGCGGTCTTGGAAGGGTACGACAAGGAGACTCATGTGCTGAAACCGAGAATCGAAAACGTCCTGCCGATGGTGGTAGAGACCAGCCCCAGAGGCGAGCGTGCATACGACATCTACTCGCTCCTGTTGAGGAAGCGCATCATCTTCCTGGGCACCCCGATCACCGACCAAGTCGCCAACGCGATTGTGGCTCAGCTCCTCTATCTCGACAGCGAGGAACCCGACCGGGACATCCTCATGTACATCAACTCGCCCGGCGGCCTCATCTACGACGGACTCGCCATCTACGACACCATGCAGCTCGTCAAGCCCGATGTGCAGACCTACTGCGTCGGGTCGGCGATGAGCATGGCGACCGTCCTTCTGACGGCGGGCGCAAAGGGCAAGCGGTTTGCCCTGCCGAACTCGACGGTTCACATGCACCAGGCCAGGGGAGGAGCGCAGGGACAAGCGTCCGACATCGAGATATGGGCGCGCGAGCACCTCCGCCTTGAGGACCGTGTCCGCAGTATCATCGCAGAGACCACGGGACAGCCCTACGACCGGGTCGCTCGCGACTCGTATCGAGACTTCTTCATGAACGCCAATGAGGCAAAGGAGTACGGCATCGTCGACGAAGTAGTTGCCAGCGACGACGCAGAGGGAGAGAATACCAAGGCGACGTAAGGAACCGGACTCGGAGGCCGATCCTCCGGATACTGCCGCGAGGCGGGCATCCGAGGACATACGATCCCAGCAGGTTACCTTGAGGGAGAAACGTGACGACATCTCGGACAGACAATACTAGCAACCATCCTTGTTCATTCTGCCGCAAGCCGCGGACGCAGGTGAAGCGGATATTCGCAGGGCCGGACGGAGTCTTCATCTGCGATGAGTGCGTCGCCCTGTGCGGGCAGATCATCGTCGAGGAGAGCCCTGCCCCCGCGCGTCAACCGAGCAATGCGGAAGTTCTGTCCAAGAGCGTCACGCCCAAGTGGATATACCAGAAGCTGGATGAGTACGTCGTCGGCCAGGAGCGACCAAAGAAGGTTCTCAGCGTGGCGGTGTACAACCATTACAAGCGCATCAGATCCAACTTCCTGCCGTCGCCCGACGTCGAGCTTCAGAAGGCAAACATTCTCTTGATGGGGCCGGCAGGCTCCGGCAAGACCCTGCTTGCGCAGACTCTCGCAAACATCCTCGACGTACCGTTTGCCATCGCCGACGCCACGTCTGTGACCGAGGCTGGATACGTCGGGGAAGACGTGGAGAACATCCTCCTCCATCTCATCCACGCCGCAGAACTCGATATCGACAGGGCCCAACAAGGCATCATCTACATCGACGAGATAGACAAGATCGCGCGGAAGAGTCCAAACCGCTCCATCACGCGCGACGTTTCCGGTGAAGGCGTTCAGCAGGCTCTCTTGAAGATCATCGAAGGCTGCGTCGCAAACGTCCCGCCGCATGGTGGGCGCAAGCATCCGCATCAGGAATTCGTACAGATCAAGACCAACGACATCCTCTTCCTTTGCGGCGGCACCTTCGAGGGGCTGAGCGAAATCGTAGAGAGGCGTCTATCGAAAGACAGATTCACGGTGGGCTTCAATTCCAGCGCCAAGCCGAGAGAAGGAGTCTCTGTGGACGGAGAGAACATGTTCGACCACGTAATCGGCGATGACTTGCTCGAATACGGCTTCATCCCCGAGCTCGTTGGTCGTCTGCCCATTTCCGTTGGTCTCCGAAGCCTCGACGAGCAAGCCCTAGTCAAGGTGCTTACCGAGCCGAAGAACGCATTCGTCAAGCAGTACCAGAGCCTCTTCAAGATGGATGATGTCGATCTGGAATTTACCCCGGGATCTCTCGAAGCTGCGGCCGACGAGGCCATCGCGCGGGGCACTGGAGCGCGCGGGCTGCGCGCCATCCTCGAGGAAACCCTCCTCGACGTAATGTATGAGATCCCTACCCTCAACAGCGTCACTCGCTGCGTCGTAGACGCAGAGACGATACGAAAGACGGAGGGGGTCCGCCTCGTGCGGAAAGATGGGGAGGTAGTGCCGTTCCCGGTGTGGGACCGGAAGCCGGAGCAGAAGTCCGCCTAATCCGCGCGGCCGTGTATGGCCGCTATCGGCTGGAAAGTCCGCGGATCACTTGGAGCGCTTCTTCTTGAACTTGCGGGCTTCCGAACCGTATTGCAAGCGCCAGCTCCTGCCGTGCGGCCGCCTGGTCACCCAACTCCGCGTATATCTTCCCGCGCAGCAAGTGGACGTCCGCCGACACCCGGACGAATCTGGTCACTAGACCTGTCTCGGCTGCCAGATCCAGCTCGTCCAGCGCACGGGAGTAATTTCCCTCTTGATAGTGATACTCGGCGCGGGCGTAACGAGTAGAGGGATTGTCTGGCAGTCTGCCGTTGGCCAGGATTACCCCGACTGTCAGAATCGCCAACGTCGCAGGGACGACCCACCATTTGAGAAGGAGAGATCCGGTCGTGTTGACTATCACTCCGTAGCCGAAGAACGTGCGGTCTCGCCGATAGCGGGGCGACAGTGCAAGGCCCAGGAGGAAGCCTGACACGAGCCCTCCGACGTGCGCCCAGTTGTCGATGCCGGGCGTCGATACGCCGATGAAGATACTGACGGCGACTATCACTCCGACGCCGATCAAACTGTTTTGCATGTACTTGCCGAACGCCCGGCGCTGAATCAGGAAGAACGCCGACACCGCGCCAATGACCCCGAAGATCGCGCCGCTTGCGCCCGCGCCGATGGCGATCGAGTTGAGGAGATAGCTGGACACGCTCCCCGCCAACCCCGATAGAACGTAGACCAGAGCGAACCGCGCGTGGCCGTACCAACGCTCCACCATCTGCCCAAAGATGAACAGCAAGAGGCAGTTGGACCCCAAGTGCATGAACCCAGAGTGCAGGAACGTCGCAGTGAAGAGACGCCAGTACTCCCCTTCCGATATGTACGGTCCGTACATGGCTCCGAAATTGAGGAGCACGTCTAGATCTTCCGTACCGCCTGCAAGGGTCGTCAGTCCGAACACTGCAGCGTAGATGCACAGCAGCGCATACGTCAGGAAGGGCGTCCGTGCAGCCTCCGGTATAGCCGGGTACTCCTCCGGCTCGTAATCGTATTCTCTCGTCTCGTGCACGACCTGTGTTCTATCTATCCTCGGAAGGGATTGAGTTCTTGCGCTTGTGAGGCTGCTTTGCGCGCGTGCCGTCATCGATCGGCAGGAAATTCGCTCTCTTCGTACGATACACTAGAATCTGATTCAAGACTACCTTGCGCCGCGCCCGTTGGAGGAGTGGACGTTCTTGCGAACGTTGAAGGTTGGAAGCGGTACGTACTCGGTTGCAGTGCATGGCTTCCGCATGGGTATGCGGGGGCGCGGGCGATCCTGGGGGAATGCGTGAATGGCGGGGCGCATAGGGAGGATGCTCATGGATCCGTTTCCTAGCCGGTATGATATCCGGCCCGATCAGACGGTCGATAGCGTTGCGGAGATCGACGCGCTCGCCCTCTACGAGCGCGGCGTCCGCGCCATTGGTTTCGATGCAGACCAGACGCTCTGTCCCTACTACGGTCGGAGTATTCATGGACGGCTGCGAACGGCAGTCGAGGCTATGTGTGTCTTGTTCGAAGGCCGGGTGTGCATCATCTCGAACTGCGGCGACGAGCGAAGGCGGGAACTGATCGACCGGTTTCCCTTGTACGTCGTGCCGACTCCGAAGAAGAAGCCAAACCCCATTCCATACCGCGCGGCGGAGGAGCGGTTTGGCGTCCCGCCTCATCAATGGGCGTTCGTTGGCGACCGACTTCTGACCGACGTCGTGGGAGCGAATCGGGCCGGATGGTACTCCATCCACGTTCGTCCGTTCGCGCCCGAGACCGACCCGTGGTACATTCCGCCGGTCCGCTCATACGAGCGGCTCCTGCGGCGAATATACCGCGTCTAATGCGCCGATTCCCCATCGTTTGCCGTTCCGCGTGAAAGTCGACGCGCTATTGGCCGTCCTCTGTCCGTATTCCCGATTCGGATTCTCCGCCTTCGCCGTAGTCGGTCTGAATTTGGGTGATCTTGAGTTCGGCCTTGGCGAGTAGGTTCGTGCAGTGGTTGGCGAGGCGCACTCCGCGTTCGAACAGCGCGGTCGTCTCATGGAGCGGCAGATCGCCATCCTCCACCTCTCGCACTGTATTCTCCAGCTGTTCGAGCGCCTGCTCGAACGTCATATCGGTCAAGTCGTCGGTCTTCGTCGTTTCTGTCATGTGCTCGAATGAACGTCCTCTCTACCGTTCGGGCAGGTCCATGACGGCCTGTCCGGTCGGCGGGGTCTTTCTCGGCTGTTGTCTCGTTCGTGCGACCATGCGGCCCGTACCGTTAGCGACCACGGCGCGGAAGCGTCCCTTCGCGACGGTCACTTCGACTGGATCTCCATGGGTGACTTGGGATGGATCCGTGACGATCCGGCCGTCTTTCTGGACGATGGCATATCCTCGGATGAGGGTATCTCTTGGGCTGATGGACGAGAGTCGGGCGCTCATTCCGTTCACGCGCGCGCCGGCCATCTGCACTGCCCCTCGGGCGTGTGCGGATGCCGTCCGCACCAGGTCGTCGATACGCAGCTTCATCGTGTCGAAGTCTGGCAGGCCTCGATGCAGGCGAGACCGGAGTGTATAGATCTCCCGCGCGGACGACGCGATTCGTCCACCCATGCTTGTGTTCAGATACCGTCGATGCGCTCCGATCCTTGCTTGGATGTCTGCCTGATCGGGTGAGACAATCTCCGCGGCTGCGGATGGCGTGGGGGCTCGGATGTCTGCCGCGAGGTCTGCGATGGTCCAGTCGGTCTCATGGCCGATTCCGCTCACGACTGTGGCCTTGCTGCCGAAGACGGCGCGTGCGACGGTCTCATCGTTGAACGCCCACATATCTTCGAGGGATCCGCCGCCGCGCGCGACGATGATGACGTCTACGTGGGTGTTCTCGTTGAGGGCGTCGAGAGCCTTGACGATATGCGGCGCAGCTTCCTTCCCCTGTACCAACGTGCCGGCGAGGGCGAGTTCGGCCAATGGGTAACGGCGCCGCGTTACGTTCTGGATGTCATGCCATACCGATCCTATTGGTGATGTCACCACCCCGATTCGGCGGGGAAATGGAGGGATGGGGCGCTTGCGCGACTCTTCGAACAGCCCCTCTGCGCGGAGTCGCATCTCGAGTTCATCGCGCTTGCGCTGCAGTTCGCCTTCGCCAATGGGTTGTACGGTGTCCGCTATCAATTGGATGTCGCCGCGCGCTTCGTAGAGGGAAACGTAGCCGTGTGCGATCACCGCCGCGCCGTTTTCGATCTCGCGCTCGCCGCTCCCGCCGCGGAACATGACGCACCGGAGCGCAGCGCCCTCGTCGAGTAGACTGAAGTAGGAGTGTCCGGCGGCGGATCGCGTGAAGTTGCCGACCTCGCCCTCCACCCAAATATCGCGCAAGTTCGAGTCTTGCAGGATGTTCTTGATGTGCATCGCCACCTGCGAGACCGAGTAGACGAGCCTGCTCTCGCCTTGTGTAACCATCACGGAGTCCATTGCGCCTGCAGCTCGTAGTCCAGTCTCATGCGGCGAGATGCTTAGGCCCGCCCGACGTACTCGCCCGTGCGGGTATCGACCTTGACGGTCTCTCCGATGTCCACGAAGAGCGGCACTTGCACGACTAGTCCTGTTTCTACCGTGGCCGGCTTTGCGCCCCCAGTGGCGGTGTCGCCTTTGAAGCCTGGCTCCGTATCGACGACTTTCAGGTCGACGTTGAGGGGTATCTCTATGCTAATCGGCTCGTCTCGATAGAGGACGACTTCGACGGGAGTTTGCTCGATCAGATAAGGAAGGTTGTCTGTGATTTGGTCCTCGCTCAAGGGGAATTGGTCGAAGGTTTCGGTGTCCATGAAGTAGTAGAGCCCGCCGTCTTGGTAGATGTACTCTGCCTTGCGTCGTTCTACGTCTGCGGGGGTAAACTTCACATCGAAGCCGTTGAAGGTGCGGTCTACGATTCGTCCGGTGCGGAGGGATCGGAATCGGATGCGCATCACGGGGGCGCGCTGCTGCATTTTCGTTCGTTCGTACTCGACGACGGCGTATGGTTCGCCGTCCAGCGCGATCGGCATTCCCTTCTTCAACTCGCCATAGCTTAGCGTCATATCGTCTTCCTATTCCGAACCGAGAGTAGCGACTAGGTATTCCAAGGCGTACAGATAGCCGCGCCATCCGAGCCCTGTGATCTGGCCTCTTGCGATGTCCGCAAGGACGGAGCGGCGGCGAAACTCATCCCGCGCGTGGATGTTGGATAGATGCACCTCCACGAACGGGAGCCTCGTGTCCGTCAGCGCATCTCGCATCGAGATTCCATAGTGCGTCAGCGCTCCTGCGTTTACTACCGCGGCGGACGATCCCTCTGCCGCCTGCTGCAAGTAGTCCACAATGCCGCCTTCGTGGTTGGATTGGAAGAACTCCACGTCCACACCGAGCTCGTCCGCCCTCTGTCGAATGCGGGATTCGATAGCGGCCATGGTCTCCGCCCCATACAGGGATCGGTCTCTCTTTCCGAGTTTGTTCAGATTGGGACCGTTTATTATGAGTATCTTCATGACGTTGGGGTTCGGCATTGCTCGAACCATTGTAAAGAGAAGCGCCTGCCTCGTTCAACAGATTCGCTGGGAGCCGCGGGGGAATTCCGGACGAATCCCGTTTCTCGTTACCGGTTCTCTTCCCCTTGCGGCGCCGGCCTGCCGTCTGCGTCGAAGAACTCGATGAACGGGTTGCCCTTCCTATCCACGCGGATTGAGGCGCGGTCGTTTCCGTTACCGTCCATCAGGACGAAGCTTGGCAGGCCGTCCTCGTCTACCTCAAAGGACATTCGCGCCTCGCCGTACGGCCCGGTGAAATCGAACACTGGCGTGTTGCCCTCGGCGATTCCGAGTGAGACGCGGGATTCGCCCGCCAAGTCGTACAGGCCGAGGGTCGGCGAGCCTTCGTGATCCAGGTCGAGGGACACGCGCAGCGAACCACGCAGGTCGTACAGGGATAGCGTCGTCCCTCCGAACTCGTCGCTGACTGCCAGCTCCGCGACGTTCTGTCCGTTGCCGTCGAGGAGCATGAGCCCTGCAGTCTCGTTCTGCGCGCCGAGGATGGCGCGAACCTTCCCGCCGTCGTCCACGACCTCGAACCGCCCAGCGCGGATTACTTCTTCAACCATGATGTGTGCCTCCCTGTGGTCGGGTTCGGGCCGCTCTTCCCCCGCCTTCACCATAGCATACCAAATCTTCCGCCGCGTCGACACATTGCGTCGATGGCCGGATGGTGCACGGGTGCTAGTCATGCACCACTCACACTGTAGTTTTTCATAGACCGAATCAAGTGAGAACGATCCATGAAACGTCAAATTGACCTCCATGAGTCGAACCTGCTACGATGTAAGAACTCAGAGGGATGACGACTTCGAGGCCGCTGCCTCTGTCCGGAGGATACTATGGACAATGATATGGCTGCCAAAGAAAATGACCGCATAGAGAAGGATATCCTGGATCCGGGTCGCAATGCAGGCGCTGATTGGTTTACCAAGCTCGCCACCGTAGAGAGAGCCAAGGCGTTGCGCCGGGAGGCCCAGAAGGCCAGGGAGGGCAAGCCGATTACGTTCTCCAAGCCTGGCGACTGGCCGCGAACGGGATAGCCTCATGACGGAGGAGGATACTCTCAGACTGTCCGACATACCGCCGCAGAGCCCCATCTATCACGCCCAGAGGGCGGACCAGTACGCGCGGCAAGAGTTGATTCGGCAGTATCAAGCCGAGCATTCGTGCCGTCTGATCGTCATGATCGACGCTATCATACCCCGGGGCGTTACGATGTTCGAGGAACTCCTCCACGACGCCGACCCGAGCGAGGATCTTCATCTCCTGCTCCACTCTCCTGGGGGCGATGGAGAGACTGCGATACGGATAGTGCGCGCCGCTCAGTCGCGGTGCAAGAAGTTGACGGTTATCGTTCCCGACCAAGCGAAGAGCGCGGCCACCCTCTTGAGCCTCGGAGCGCACCACATCATGATGGGACCCGCAAGCGACCTCGGGCCGATCGACCCCCAGTTATACATGAATGAGCGACTGGTATCAGCAAAGGACATCATCGCCGCGGTCGACCATGCGGAGAAGAAGGTTAGCGCATTCCCCGATACATACCCTGTCTATGCTTCTCTCCTAAGCGACATCAATGCTCTCACATTGCAGGAAGCTCGCTCTGCCCTTGAGAGGACCTCCGACCAACTGGAGGAGGCTCTGAAGAGCAACCCAGACCGTAAATCTAAAGAAGTGGAGAAGCTCAAGGAGAACCTCCAAGAGCCCATGATCGAACGGCCCGCCACCCATGCGGCCTTGTTCAGCGCAGACGATGCCAGCGATGCGGGACTGCCTGTCATCAAAGCCGATCCCTCCAAAAGGCAGTGGAAGCTCATATGGCGTCTGTGGGCCAAGTATTTCGCACTCGGCGATAGACGACTCTACGACGGCATCTACGAAGGCGCTCAAGTCTCACAGACTAACCGAGACAGCGATTGAAGGTCTGGCGCGGCATTTCGAGGCGCGGCCGAATCGCCTCCTCCCCCACCCACTGTTGACACAGCGCCGCATCGCTCTTACACTACTCCCGCGTACTGATCGCTTGCCGGCCGTGCGCTATGCGGCCAGGAAGCCGATGTCCGCTACACGTCAAAGGAGCCAAGCGAATAGACCATGAAACTCACCAAGCATCAACTCGCATTCTTCGACACGTTTGGATACCTCGCCTTTCCCGGGCTGTTCGCGGACGACATCGAAAAGGTCACGGACGCGTTCGAGAGGGTGTGGGCCGACCACGGCGGCGGGCACTACGGCCGCGAGCACGATCGCAAGCGCCGCTCCGCCCTCATTCAGTTCATCGATCAGGACGAATACCTCAGCTCGCTGATCGACGACCCGCGCATCGACGACGTGTGCGCCGACATCTTGGGGGACGACTACAATTACTCCGGAAGCGACGGCAACTTCTACGTCGGGGATACCCTCTGGCACTCGGACCGCTACCAAGAAACGAAGCACCTATCCTTCAAGATGGCGTTCTACCTCGACCCGGTCACGGCAAGTACTGGATGCCTCCGCGTGATTCCCGGCAGCCACAGGTACGGGGATGCCTTCGCCAACAGCCTCCAATCTGTGCGGGAGAAGCGCGACGAGTTCGAAAATCCGAGCCGCGAACTGTGGGGCGTCGACGGGGATGAGGTGCCCGCCGTCCCATTGGAGGTTACGCCCGGAGACCTCATCATGTTCAACCACCAGATCAAGCACAGCTCCTGGGGCGGCGGTGACCGACGACGTATGTTCACCCTCAACTTCGAGGAGCGGTACGCGGACGAAGACCTGGACATCCTCAAAGAGCGCATGGCCGGGGAAACGAGGTTCTGGATCGAGCGCAGCTACGGCGACGTCATGATGCGCACTGCCGGCCCGAGCCGAATGGTCCACCTCCAGCAGCGCATGTCGAACGACGGCCACATGGCCGACCTCGCCCGCAAGGCCCGCGCGGAAATGTCCGAGCCGAGTCGGGGGTAGACATGACGATGTATAATGACCGTCGGCCCCTGAATTCGGGTCGATAGGAGTAGGCTGCCTTGACCAAGAATACCGCCGCCCTCAACCGCACCCTCTTCATTGCGGACAACCTCAACCTACTCGATCAGCTCGACAACGAGAGTATCGATCTCATCTGCATCGATCCGCCGTTCGCAAAGAACCAGACATGGGTCGGCGCACTCCGGCCCCCGCTGTCCGATGAAGAGCGAGAGCTGGAACTGGCGACCCTGGCGGATTGGGATATCCGGAATCGCGCGGAAGCGGCGGACGCGGGCATCGAGTGGCCGGACGGCGAGAACGGAGCGGCGAAGTTTCAAGACATCTGGCGCTGGGAAGACGACGTCCACGAGGCTTGGCTCCAGAAGATCAAGAGAAAGTACAAACCACTAAACCGCGTGATCAAGGCAACCCGTCATACACACGGGGAAGATACCGCAGCCTATCTGACGTACATGGCCATTCGCTTGATCGAGATGCACCGCGTGTTGAAGCCGACCGGTAGCATCTTCCTCCACTGCGACTACTCCGCCAACTCCTACCTCCGTCTGGTGATGGACGCCCTGTTCGGACGGGAAAATCTCAGGAACGAGATCGTGTGGGGATACAAGGGTCCAAGCAACACTCAGCGGTGGTTCCCCAGGAAGCACGATACTATCTTGTTCTACGCTAAGAATGATCAAGAGAACTGTTTCTATCCTGATGCAGCTAGGGTGCCCTATAGGCGCATCACTGGCACGGGACACTCATCCTTAGCGGCAGGGAATAGAAGCCGTGAGGAAATGCGTAGTATAGAAGCAGAGTATGAGAAACGCGGAAAGGTAATTGAAGACTACTGGACAGATATACCGGCGGCCGGGCATATGCCAAGAGAGGAGCGCACTGGCTATCCGACGCAAAAGCCGGTTGCGCTTGCGGAGCGCATCATCAAGGCAAGCACCAACCCCGGGGACATCGTGCTCGACTGCTTTGCGGGATGCGCGTATGTACCGGTCGCAGCGGAGCGCAACGGGCGACAGTGGATAGCTTGCGACATGTCTCCGCGCGCCCTTACCGTGCTCCGCCGCCAGTTCGCAAAGTTCCGATACGCGATCAACGGGGAGCAGCAGGGAGACGAACCCCCGCTCATTGCAGATGCCGATGTCACCGTTCGCTCACCCAAGGACTTGCCAGTGCGGACGGACGAGAGCCCAGAACCGATACGCACCGCGACTCTACAGCCGCCTAAGTTCAAGAAACCTGCCAGTATCATTCCAGAGAAGGAGATGTTGGAGTTCTTACTCGAGTTGTCTGGATACATGGCCTGGTGCTGCGGGTTCGCCAATCGGATGCCGGACGGAAGCATCGTCCGGACGACGAACAACTTTCATCTAGACCATACAGACCCGGGGTCAAAGGGTGGATCGAATCAGATACCGAACCGTGCGCCGATGTGTCCTAAGCACAATATACAAAAGAGCAACCGTGGTATTTACCTCCGAGAGTATCGGGAGGAGATAGCCGACGCCGGGGAGATGTTAGTGAACACGACGGACGAGTTGATCGACTTGTCGATGGCATACGAGGCCGCTCTGGAGAAACACTCCGCGGAACGGGCAAAGCGCCGGGTGCAGGGCAAACTCTGAAGGAGGAGATTCCCGCCTTCGCGGGAATGACGTAGACGGGGGAACTCTAGCGGTGAAATGCCGAACAACCCAAATGCAACACTACCGGTTTTGGGGTAGGCGAGAAAGTTTTGGAACGGATGTGGGGCGACTTCAGCGATACGATGGACTACGATACGCTGATGGCGGAGGAGTGCGAGGGGCTTTGCGGTATCTGATTGCGGGACGCGGGTAGCGCGAACTGCACGCGAGGGGGTGCATCGTTGGAACTGACGACGGCGCAGATTCGGTTCTTCAAGACGTTCGGGTTCTTGCAGTTTCGAGGGCTGTTCGCGGACGATATTGGGGAGATAACGGATACGTTCGAGGCAGTGTTCGCGGGACGAGGCGGCGGGCATCACGGGCATCCGCACGACCACAAGCAGCGTTCGTCCATCGTTCCGTTCATCGACCAGCATCAGTACCTGTGCGCTCTGCTCGACGACGAGCGCATCGAAGGACTGGCCTCCTCTATTCTCGGTCCGGATTTCAACTACTCCAACAGCGACGGCAACTTCTACGTGGGCGACACCGCGTGGCACTCGGACATTGGACGCGCGTCGAAGTACGGGACGATGAAGGTTGCCTTCTACCTCGACGAGGTGACTCGAGAGACGGGATGTCTGCGCGTCATCCCCGGCAGCCATGTGCCTGGGGACGCCTTCGCGCAGACTCTGGATGAGACGATGCGGGACATGAAGGCGTTTCAGACGGAGGACGCGTTCGGAGTGCATGGAAGGGATGTTCCGTCGGTTGCGCTCGAGTCGACTCCTGGCGACCTTGTGGTGTTCGACCGTCGAATCAAGCACGCGTCGTTTGGGGGCGGTTCGCGCAGGCGGATGTTCACGATGGTATTGGAGCAGCGCTACGCGGATGAGGACTTGCCGGAGCTGCGGCGGAAGATAGGAACGTTGTCGAGGTGGTGGATGGATCGGGCGTACGGCGGTACGATGATCGAGACCGCTGGTCCTGGGCGGATGGTACACCTCGAACAGCGCCTGGCGAACGATGGACACTTGGCGGAGCTGTCCGGCAAAGCCCGTCAGGAGATGTCCGAACCTGCTCGCGGCTAGCTTGCGGGTCGGCTAGCTGGACTTGTGGTTCCTGTACTCGGAGAGGTTGGGCTCTTGCTCGCGTTCTTCCTGGCTTTCGAGCCTGACCGCTCCCATCCGGTGATTGGTATGGAGTTCTTGAACTCCCCTTTCGCGCCGCAGACCATGCATTTGCCCATGCTCGTGGGTCCGTTTGGGCTTTCTATCATCCACCGATGCGAGCAGGCTTGCGCCGGTTCGGTGTGTTCTGGCTCTGGCACGGTATATGCCTCCTTGAGATATGGGGTTGCGGAGCGCTCATGCGCGTTCTTCGATGGGAATGTATTCCACGTCGGTCGGCCCGCTGTATAGGAGCCTCGGTCGGAGAATGTCCCGGACCTCGAGCTGTTCTGCGATGTGGGCGGTCCATCCCGGCATTCGCCCCATGGCGAATAGGGGGACGAACAGGTCTTCGGGAATTCCCAGGAGGGAATAGATCGCGCCTGCCCAGAGGTCGACGTTTGGATTTACGCCGACACGCTTCCTGCGCTGCATTGCTTTGGTTTGGGTTACCGCTTCGATGATGCGGTACCACTTGGTTTGTCCCATCTTCTTGCCCAGCGCTTCCGCGCCTGCTCGTAGGTGCTTGGCGCGCGGGTCGAGGTCTCGGTATACGGCGTGTCCGAAACCCATGATGCGTTCGCGGGCATTCAGTTTGTCGGTGACGTACTTTTCCGCGTTGTCTACGCTGCCGACTTCCGCGGCCATCTTCATGGCGCGTTCGGCTGCGCCGCCGTGGAGGGGGCCTTTCAGCGCGGCGATGGCTGCCGACGCGGCGGCGTAGAAGTCAGCCTGCGTAGACGCTACTACGCGCCCGGCGAAGGTCGATGCGTTGGCCCCGTGCTCCGCGTGGAGGATGAGGTCCTTGTCGATCAACCGCGCGTCATCAGGGTCGGGTATCTCGCCGGTGATCATATAGAGGAAGTTGGCGGCATGATCGAGGTCGTCGTTCGGAGCGATTGGCTGGCCGCCGCGCCGCAAGTGGTGATGGGCGGTGATGATGGCGGGGAGAGCGCCAGTCAGTCGCAAGCCCTTGCTCAGGGCTGCGGCAGGAGTAGTGTCCATCTCATCGTCGTCGGACAGGCCCATGACGGATACGGCGGTGCGGAGGACGTCCATTGGGTGGGCGTTCTTCATCAAGTCGATGACTTGCAGCGCCTCGTTGGGCAGCGTTCGATGGGCTTTGAGTTCGCGGGTGAGGCGATCGAGCTGGGAGGATGTGGGCAACGCGCCGTACAGCAGCAGGTGGGTCGTTTCTTCGAACGTCGACTGCTCCGCGAGGTCGTCGATGTTGTATCCCCGATAGAACAGATTGCCGGGCTTCGGAACGATGAGGCTTATCGTCGTGCGGTCGAAGTATACGTCCTTGAAACCCTTCTTCAATTCCACCTGGGTGTTATCTGCCATAGATTCGGAGACCTCTACCATATGGGAAGCGTTGGGGATGGGATCCGCCGCCGGTTGTCGGCAGTCCACATGCGCTCAAGTCGAGCGCGCAGCCAACGCCTCATGAACTCTATATCAATGATAGCATCAAAAAGGCGGGAAGTCAACGAAAGGCGTTCCATCGCACCGGGGTGCGTATCGCAAGGCGCGTTTGCGCCTCGGCGGCATGGACTGCATCGGCGCGGCTGCGTTCCGTCCGAGGTATATCTTCCCCGGGTCTCGTCCACGCATCCCTTGCGCGGCAGATCCGCTCGGAAGCGTCTCGCGTGCTGCGCTGCCGGTCTACTGACTCATCCAATGTCATCCGCGACAACTCTGGCAAGAAATTTTGCCTTGACACTCATAATATGGATGTGATAGTTTTCATTTGCCAGATTTTAGGCCCGACCGCGGCTTCTCGTTCGGTGGGGTTGTGAGAAAGGTGGATGATGGATCCAGCGACGCTTTCCAATGCCGAATGGACCGGCCTCGCTAATATGTTGACGAACTTCTGGTTCATGCTGCTTCTCATCGTCATCATTGGTTCTCTGTATCTCGCTACACACGTTTGCATTCCCTCTCTGGTGGCGTCTCATCACCTGCCTCGAGGGTTCGAGCGCGCGAGGCTTCCGCTGTACGTCGTGTTGTTCGTCTGCCTCGGGCTCTACGGGTATTTCTTCGGGGCGGCCATTGTGGAGTCGACGGTGATCGGGGATATTTTCGATACGTATTGGATAAAGGGCGGCTCGGTCGACCTTCTTGGTCAGGGCGGGACTCCTCCGCCCCCGCACAGGTAGGGTAGGCACTTGCTGCCAGGCGATTTTCAACTACCAAGAAGGCCGAGGGGTCGTCGTCTCGCGCTATTCGGCGTGTTTGGAGTCGTCGGCGCGGCGGTGCTTGCGGCAGTCGTCGGGGCCGGAGCGTTCGCCATTTCGGCCTGGCTCGGGCTGCCGTTGAATGCCTTCGGCCTGAATGACGGGCCTGAGCAGCCGATAGCGTTTCCGCACCCGCAGCATGTCCAGGACATCGGCCTCGACTGTACGTTCTGCCACCGGAACGTGGACGAGGGGGCAGCGGCGTCGATACCGGCAGTTGGACTTTGCATGAGTTGCCACAAGACCGTGGGGGACGACTTGCCGGAGGTCGAAAAGCTCCGCGACTTCCACACGAAGGGAATTCCCATCGATTGGGTTCGCGTCCACCGTGTTCCCGATCATGTGAACTTCGTGCATGAGCCGCATATTCGTCACTTCTCGGAGCAGTACGGCGGCGCGTCGGGCACGTGCCAGCTGTGCCACGGGGATGTTGGAAGCATGACCAAGGTCAAGCAAGTGCGGTCGCTCAAGATGGGGGACTGCGTCGATTGCCATCGGGACAACGAGGCGCCGACCGACTGCACGACGTGCCATTACTAGAACGGAGTAGTGAAGAAGCGGGGATGACCCTAACTCGAAGGCAGTTCTTGACGCTCATGGGCGGATCGGCCGCTGCGGTTGCCGCGGCCGCCTGTGGCGTGCCAGAGAAGGAGTTGCTCGTTCAGTCTCCGATCGAGATGCCGGAAGATCTCGTGACTGGACTGGACAATTGGTACGCGACGATCGATCGGCAGAACCCCGCGCCGTTGGGGGTCGTGGTGCGAGTCATGGAGGGCCGCGCCAAGAAGATAGAGGGAAACGTCGATTACCCGATAAACCGCGGCAAGCACAACGCTGCAGCCGAGGCTGGGTTGCAGGGGCTCTACCATCCGGATCGTATCAGCGCGCCGCTCATACGTACCGGCGAGCGCGGGCAAGGCAGGTGGGACGAACTTAGCTGGACAGACGCTGTTTCCCGCGTCGCGGAGCGTCTGATGATGGCGGACGACGGCGAGACGGTGCTCCTCACCGACCCGGTCGGCGCTCATATGAGATTGGTCGTCAGCCGTTTCGCAACGGCGCTCGCTGCGAGGCATATGGTCTACGAGCCGCTGGAGCGCACGGTGTTGAAAGCGTCAGTGAAGCAGGTCTTCGGACAGGATCTCTTGCCCGATTTCGACATCGACAACGCCGATTATCTTCTGTCGTTTGGGGCCGACTTCTTGAATACGTGGGTATCTCCGGTCCGATACGCGCGGGGCTACGGCAATTTCCGACAGGGCGACGGCCGGACTCGGGGCAGGCACGTGCACATCGAATCCCGCCTCTCCATGACTGCGGCGAACGCGGACGAATGGGTATTCGTCAACCCCGGGTATGAGGGCGAGGTCGCCCTTGCTATTGCGAACGTCATCATCTCCGAGGGCTTGGCGGACACGTCGTCCATCGATGCTTTGACGGGAGGAGGAAGCAATCGGCTGGGTGAATTCGATCCGGGTGATGTTGGAAAGAGGTCGGGAGTGGATCCGGACCGGATCGCGGCTATCGCAAGGGAGTTCGCGGGAAGGAGTCCGTCGCTTGCGGTCGGAGGCGGATCGGCGGGCGCTCACGCAAACGGCCTGTTCAACTTGAATGCGGTATACGCTCTGAACCACTTGGCTGGCAATATCAACAAGCCGGGCGGCGTCGTCTTCAATCCTCCCGCGCCGATTAGTGGACTTCAGGACGAGCCGTCCGTATCCGCATTCTCCGAATTTCGGGCGTTGGCGGGGCAGATGTCGGCGCGCCAGATCAAGGCGCTCTTGGTGCGGAACGCCGACCCGTTCTATGGGATGCCTGCAGGAACTGCGATTCGACAGGCCAGCTTCAACGTGCCGCTGATCGTCAGCTTCTCGAACCGTTTCGACGATACGACGATGCTTGCGGACATCGTCTTGCCGGAGCATCATTACTTGGAGGACTGGGGAACGGACGCGCCGGATCCGGGGCCTGGCTATCAGACGATCGGATTCCAACAACCCGTCGTTCGTCCATTCTTCGAGCCGAAGGGGCCGCATCTCGGGACGAAGAACTTCGCGGACGTGCTCATGACGATTGCGCAAGTGATGGACAGGGATCTCGGACTGGACGGGGAGAACTTCAAGTCTGTGGTAGAATCAGCTGCGCGCGATTTGTGGGAGATGAACCGCGGGTCCGTTCGCGCTTCGACATACAAGCTCTTTTGGAACACCGTGCTTCAGAGGGGCGGATGGTGGGACAAGAACGCTGCATACAGCGGGCCTGCCGAGCGGCCGGCGTATTCGTTCCCCGCGGACAGAAGTCCGCCGGTCTCCGGCGGGAGCGAGGCGGCATTCGAGTTCCATTTGATTCCTTTCGAGACGCCCGGGGTGATGGATGGACGGGGTGCTCATCTCCCATGGTTGCAGGCTACTCCCGACCCAATATCGACGGCAACATGGCAAACGTGGATCGAGGTCAATAGCGAGAAGGCGAACTCGATGGGAATTCGCGAGGGCGACATCGTACGGGTGACGTCGGATCAGGGGTCGATCGAGGCGATCGCGTACCCGCATCCGGGGGTCTCTCCGGATGTCGTGGCGATACCCGTCGGGCAGGGACACAAGGGCGGCGGCAGGTATTCCAAGGACCGGGGGGCGAACGTGCTTTCGATCCTGTCGATGGTCACTGAGTCCGAAACGGGAGCGCTTGCGTGGGCGGCGACGAGGGTGAACGTGCAACCGACTGGACGATGGAAGAGGCTGCCGAAGTTCGAGAATACGGCCCCGGATCTCGCCGAGGATGAACATCACAAGATAATCCCCCTTACGCGGGGATAACGGAAAACGGAGTTATAGAATCATGGTAAGCGCGAACCCGAAGTGGGGCATGGTGATCGATGTCGACAAGTGCATCGGCTGTCAAGGATGCGTGGTTGCCTGCCAGTCGGAGAACAACATTCCCATCAATACTGAGGATATCTTCAATCAGCGCCGGGCGATCGAATGGATTCGCGTCGAGCGGTATTGGGAAGGAGAGTTCCCCGACGTCAAGGCGCGGTTCATTCCGATTCTGTGTCAGCACTGCAACGACGCGCCCTGCGAGCCGGTCTGTCCGGTGTTTGCGACGTACCATAACAACGAGGGGTTGAACGTTCAGGTGTACAACCGCTGCATCGGGACGCGGTTTTGCGCGAACAACTGCCCGTACCATGTGCGGTTCTTCAACTTCTGGGAGCCGGAGTGGCCGGAGACCCTGAAGAATCAGCTCAACCCGGATGTTACCGTCCGCAGCCGCGGAATCATGGAGAAGTGCACGCTCTGCATCCAGCGCATTCGTCGGACGCGGCGGGAGGCTGCGCGGGACGGGGAGGAGCTGTCGGACGATTCCCGTGCGTTGAATCCGGCGTGTGTGAACGCCTGCCCGACGGACACGCTGGTGTTCGGGGACATGAACGACCCCGACAGCAGAGTGTCGCAGATGGCGGAGGAGGAATTGGGCGATCATGGTCGTGGATACCATTTGATGCCCCAGTACGGCACAACGCCGAACGTGGTCTATTTGAAGAAGGTCGACGAGGACGCCAAGGATACGAACGGTGGACATGGCTAACGGACACTCGCACAACGGACATGCAGCGCTAACGACGCCCAAAGCAGTCGAGGACGACTTGTTCGCCAAGGGCAGGCTGCGGGGCGCGGCGTTCAGGAACGCGGCCATCGTTCTCGCGGTACTCTCTGCGCTTGGGGTCGTTGGCTTCGTCATGCTCATTGCGGGGGAGGGCTTTGGGAATACGCCGGCGTGGGGATATACTGCGGCGCTGTTCGCGTTCATCCTCACGGCCGCTCAGGGTGCGCCGATGGCGGCGATTGCGCCGAGGATCGCACACGCGCACTGGCGGCGTTCGATATCCCGCGTTGCCGAGCTGTTCGGTCTCGTTGGCGTCGTGAGCTTCGTCATCTACATACCGGTTGCATGGGCGCTGCCCAGCATGGAGGACGGGCGTCGGACGCTGTGGTTCTACGGCGACTTGCGGATGCCGGCGCACATGCCTGAGATCACGAATACGCTCGTCTTGCTGGGACTGACCGTCACGGGGTTGGCGCTTCTTTGGATGTCGGCCTTGCCGGACTTTGCGATGCTTCGAGACCGGACGTCCGGATCGAAGAAGCTTTGGTTCGGTCGGTTGGCGCGGGGGTGGGTCGGCAGTTCGCAACAGTGGCATTGGCAGAAGCACCGGCTTGGAATCCTGGGCGCGTTCTATTTCATGATGTTAGTAACCGCCCATTTTGCGTACAGCCTCGACTTCGGAATATCATTGGTACCTGGGTGGATCGACGCTCTGTACCCCGCCACGCACGCCCACAACTCGCTGCAGGCCGGCGTGGCAATAACCTTGGTAGCCATGTTCGTCATGCACCGCTTCGGCGGGTACAAGGACTACATTGGCCTCGACCAGTTCTGGGGGCTGGGCAAGCTGTTGTTCGCCTTGTCGCTCCTGTGGTTCTGGTTCTGGTTTTCGAGTTTCATCATCTTCTGGTTTGGCGCAAAGCCCAGCGAGGAAGCGGTGTTGGATCTTCTATTCGTTGGGCCGTATCTGCCGGTCTTCATCCTGGTGTTCACGTTCGCGTTCCTCGTTCCCTTGTGGGCCATGATATGGAATCCTCTCCGCAAGAGCGTTTGGGGGCCTGTCAGCATTGCGTGCGGGGTATTGCTTGCGACGCTATTGGATCGAGTGCGGGTATACGTTGCCGCGTTTTCCGTCTCGGAATCGCCGGACAAGCATCAATTACATGCCATACCGGAGGCGGTCTGGCCTACTTTGGCGGACGGCCTGATTTGGGTCGGGGGGATCTCCGCCTGCGTCCTCATCTACATGCTTGCGACGCGAATCATTCCGCCGATCAACGTTTGGGAGCAAAAGGAAGTGCTGCTCTATCGAATCCATAAGCAGTTCCATCGGACCGAAGTGCAAGTACTAGGAAAGCCGGAGTAGGGTCACAGCGTAGAGCCATGCAAGAACACGTTCAATTGACGCAACGACAGATCAACGACGACCTGCTCGACTCGGTGCTGCGCACGCCGCGTTGGTGGTGGCCGGCGGTAATCATTACGGCCGTGATCTTCCTCACGGGGATGGGGGCGTTTGGGTACATGCTGAACAAGGGCGTTGGGGTGACCGGCCTCAACCGTCCGGTGTTCTGGGGCGTGTATATGGTGAACTTCGTGTTCTTCATTGGGATCAGCCATGCGGGCATCATGATCTCGGCGATTCTGCGGTTGACGCAGGCGGAGTGGCGCCGCCCCGTTACACGCGCGGCAGAGGTGTTGACCGTCTTCTCCCTCATGTCCGCGTTGATGGCGGCCCCTCTGGTGCACGTCGGCCGTCCGTGGCGCGCGGATCTGTGGGTATTCCCGTACGACTTCGCGCGGGGGATTTGGATCAACATCAGGTCGCCATTCATCTGGGACCCAAGTGCGGTCATGACGTACTTGACGGCCAGCTCATTGTTCGTCTTCATCGCATTGATACCGGACTTGGCGGTAATTCGAGACCGCGCGGGCGGGTGGACGCGCAAGCTCTATGCGGTGATGGCCATGGGTTGGAGGGGCACACCCCGACAATGGAAGTTGCAGGCGGTGGCCGGTATCTTGCTGTCCGCGCTCGTTCTGCCGGTATTCGTGTCGGTTCACAGTATCGTGTCGTGGGACTTTGCGGTGCAGATAGCACCGGAGGCGTGGCATTCGACGATCTTTGCACCGTACTTCATCATTGGCGCGATCCATTCCGGCGTCTCGGCGGTTGCGACTCTGATGGTCATCATGGTATGGGTATGGGGATGGGGCAAGTATCTCAAGCCCGACCACTTGGACGCCATCGGGCGCTTGCTCATCATCGTGGCGACCGCGTGGTTCTTCTTCTTCTTCCTCGAATGGGTCTTTGCGCTGTACACGCTCGAAGATGCGGAGTTGGCGATGCGCGATCTCCAGGTGTTCCAGTGGCCTTGGAGCGGGATGTTCGTTCTCTTCCTGATAACGGCGTACTTCATACCCGTACCCATGTGGCTGTTCCGCAGCGTGCGGCGAAGCTATTTTTGGATGTTCGTTACGACGATCCTGGTCAACATTGGGATGTGGCTCGAGCGGTTTCTGATCATCGTTCCGGGCACGATGCGGCGAAGCGAGTTCATCTTCAACTGGGGCAGCTATCATCCGAGCATCATCGAGATCCTCATGGTTGTGATGACGTTCGCGTGGGTGGTTCTGGGGATGCTGGTATTCACCAAGCTCTTCCCGCTCATTCCGTTGTTCGACGTCAAGGAGGCCATGGTGGGCCGAGACGAGATACGAATTGGTCGGCGGGTCGTTCCCGCTTCAATCAGAGAGTAAGGCGAGAGGTGTTGGCGTGGCACTGCGAAGCGTCATAGGTCTGTACACAGATGAAGATGCGGCCGCGAACGCGCTCGATGCGGTCGCGGGGGCCGGGTTCGACAAGGGCGAGTACGAGATACTCACTGGAACGCCGTATCCGGAAGGCACGTTTGGAGAGGAGGAGCCGGTGCACAAGCTCTACCGGTTCCCGCTCATCGGAGCGGCCTGCGGGTTCACGGTCGGCCTGTTGTTGACTGTGGGGACGCAGTTGGCGTATCCATTGGTCGTTGGAGGCAAGCCGCTGTTGTCCATTCCGCCCATGGCGATCATCATGTACGAGGGGACGATGCTCGGCGCCATCCTGTTCACCGTGGTAGGCATCGTCTTCGAGTCGAGGCTGCCGCGGATCTTCATGGGCGCTTACGATACCCGAATAACCGAAGGATACATCGGTATAACCATCACAGCCGACGAGTCGAAGATGGAGCGCGCGGAGGAGACCTTGAAACGCGCGGGAGCCGAGGAAGTGAAGCGAGGCTGGGAGCAGACCGACTTCTAGATGAGTCGGTCTTCAGGAGCAAGATGATCGGAGTACGGACAGATGTTTAAGACGGCGCGGCAAATGGTGGTCGTTGCGCTGGCGGCGGTGATGCCGCTGGCGGCCTTGGCGTGCTACAACTCCACGACCGGACATACGGAGGTTCGCGGCGTTGCGAGGTTCACGCTGCCGGTGCTTCCCGAAACCGGGTCGCACAAGGTCGTCGTCTTCTCAGAGATGCACTACCAGCCGAAGTTCGATTCCCAAGAAGTTCCTCGACTGCTTCCGGCGCCGGACTCCGTTCCCGTGACGGGACGGGATATCCAGTACGCATCGTTGGAAGAGTACGCCCCTCTCACGCCGCCCGCTCAGGTCGAGGAGCGGTACAATCGATCCGACGCGGCGGAGTTGTATCGGGTGAACTGCCTAGTGTGCCACGGCGCTTCCTTAGGCGGGGACGGGCCCGTGGCGCAGTTCATGACTAGGGGGGCGAAGCCTGCGAACCTCATGTCGGAAGCGACTCGGAACTCGACGGACGGGGAGTTGTTCGCGTTCATTGGAGAGGGAGGGCGGCAGGGCTACGCGCTGACGTCGGTTGGGCAGCCTTCTACGTCTCCGATGCCGGCGTTCAAGTTTCTCTTGACGGACGACGAGCGCTGGATGCTGGTCAAGTTCCTCCGCGGGCAGTAGGGCTGCGTTCGAGGGGGCGGCTGCGCCTCCGTGGCGGCAGGGCGGTCAATCCGCGTTCTGGTTCGCTAGAACAAGGTGTAGACGAACGGCCCTGCATTTGGGGGGCCTCCGGCGGCGATGACGGCGGCGAACGCAAGTAGGACGGCCGCCATGGGGATCATCCACCAGATCTTGCGCCGCCAGAGGAAGGCGGCGAACTCGCCCGCCGTCGTCAGAGTTGCGGCGATGCAACGGATGACGCGCATCTTTGCCATGGGTCTCCTCCGTGCTTCCGGTGGCGGGGCGACGCTGCCGATTGGAATCGGATCTCGGGCCTGCACTGGATGGATTCGGATCGGTTGCTTCCGGGCGTCGGCTATGCGGAGCCGTCCTCGACTGGCTGCAGCCAGATGCGTTCGGCGACTTCGTATCCCAAGATGATTTCCTCGCCGCCGCATTCTACTTTGATGACTCCTCGGTAGGGTGCGGCCTCGACGATCTGGACTCTCCGTCCGGGGACGAACTCGAAGGGAATGAGATACTCTAGGAGCGCTTGGTCGTCTTCAGGAATTCTATCGACTAGGTAGGCGCCGCCTTGCTCGGCCATGTTCAACGACACCGAGTTCGCCGGCCACTTGTGGCCGCTGCCCGGTATTGGGTATCCAAATGGTGACTTGGGCGGGTCGCCCAGCTTCTGTCGGATCTTTTCCTCGAGGAGGGGGGACATGGCGTGTTCCAGTCGATGCGCTTCTTCGTGGGCGTTGCAGAGGTCGACTTCGAGGACATCGACGACGAGGAGTTCGGCCAGTCGATGGCGGCGCACGATGCTTTCGGCGGCGGCGCGTCCGATACCCGTCAAGCCGATCTCCTTGTTCTTCCCCATCTCGATGAGTCCTTCTCTGGTGAGGCGTCCGAGCATTCCGGTTACAGAGGGCAGGGACGTTCCCGGCCGTTCGACTTCCGGCAGGCGTTTGAGTTCTTCCCCTAGCTGGGAGGGCGTGACACGGCGTCCGACCTCTTCGAATTGATAGATCGAGAGCAGGTAGTTTTCTGCGGCCATGGTCAAGTGCATGGTCGGATCGTTCTTGGGTGTGCCGTGCGGCATTCGTTCGCTAGCCTCCTCAGGCGCGCGACAGCGCACGCCGTCTATCAGGGTATCACGAGCGGTTCCAAATCTCAAACGGCTCTCTTCATGGGTTCGGTTCGGTGGTCTATGGCGGACGGAGGGATTCCCGCCTTCGCGGGAATGACGTGGGTGGGTGCGGGAATGACGTGGAGGGACGTCTCTCCCTCGCGGTCTTTGAACGACCCAACGTCGTACACCATGTTGGGAACGCCTCGCGCGCGCGTGCGGGCACGAGTTTCCGTTGTGGTTCGTAGAACTCTGTCGCATTGTGTCGATTTCCGTCGACGGCGGGTTTGGTATCGGCTCTTGCTCCGCGCGGCGATTGGGAAAGGAGGCGGAACGCCGTTGTCTCGCGCGGGCACGCAGATTCCCGCCTTCGCGGGAATGACGTGGGTGGGTGCGGGAATGACGTAGACAGGGTGCGGGAATGACGTGGGGGAGTGCGGGACGGACGAGGAGGGACGCCTCGCGCGCGCGGTCTTCGAACGACCCAACGCCGTCCACCATGTCGGGAATGCCTCGCGCGTGCGTGCGCGCACGCGCGGGCACGAGTTTTCGTTGTGCTCTGTTGCATCCTGTCGCATTGTGTCGATTTCCGTCGACGGTGGGTTTGGTGTCGGCTCTTGCTGCGGGCGGCGATTGGGAAAGGAAACGGAACGCCGTTGTCTCGCACGGGCGCGCAGATTCCCGCCTTCGCGGGAATGACGTGGGTGGGTGCGGGAATGACGTAGACAGGGTGCGGGAATGACGTGGGGGAGTGCGGGACGGACGGGTGACGGTTGCGCGCGCGGAGTGGCGCGGTCGGCAGGCTGCATGTTTCGCGCATTGCGGCTGGCTCCTTGGGGTATGGTTTTGTGGAGTGGTCATATGACTAGAGTAGTACGGAAGTTCTGTTGTGTCAAATTCGGTTCGGTTGGGGCAATAGGTCTGTGCGGAGCGGGTATTCGCAACTTTCATGCCGCGGATGTGCTATCATCTTCTCTAGGGCGTGTTGCGTTTCTCGTATGGATGGGAGCGCGCCCGAACGGATCGGAGAGAACCGAGAGGAGACGGGGACTCGCGTATGGCATCAGCAGCGGCGCCGCAGGCGATGAGACTATCGGAGCAGGAGCTCGTTCAGAGAGACTGGGCGAGGATTCGGTTTGGTCTTGGCATCGGCATTCTTGCGGGGGGGATTGGGGCGGCGATCATGGTCATTACTCTTCTCGCGCAGTTCGATCAGTTCGAAGGGCTTGGGGATGTAAAAAGAGTGACGCCGGGGCAATCGTTCTTGTTTGGTCTCGCCGGGGGCATATCGGGGTTCCTCGTGGGCGGTCCGTTCGCCTACTGGCTCTACGGGGCCCGCCCGACGTTCAGCCGGCACGGGCGCAGAGCGCGGAATCCTGGGGTCTGGCTCCTGCTCGGAGTCGCCTACATGCTCTTCTACGCCTTCTTGACAGGAGGGATCTTCCTGCCAGCGGCTCAGTACTTCTTCTTGTTTCTGTCTAGCGCAATATCCGTCCCCAACATCGTGGGGCTGTTCTTCGATCTTTTCATACCGCGATGGCTGACACTTGGCGCTGAAAACGGCCTCAAGATCATCTACTTGTCCGCCATTGGCGGGGCCCTGTTCGCGCCGTGCGCGTGGGGCGTGGACAAGCTGAGCACTGACATGCGTCGAACGATATCCAAGTACGGGCCGATCGCGTTCGCCGCGCTCATCGCCCTGGCCGTCGTCGCCTTCGCAGCGTACGGCCCAGAAGATACGTTGAAGTGGCTCGCGCAGCTCGCCCCGTAGATGTTCATGACGATGGGAGGGTGACGAAACGATGAAGGGACTCTTGAAGGGCCTGGGGGTGACTTTGAAGACGATGGCGCGGAGGCCGGTGACCGGGCAATATCCGGATCCGGGCAAGCGCTTGGCCGTGCAGGAGCGCTTCATGGGATTTCCTGCGCTGCTTTGGGACGAGACTGCGGATGAGCCGTACTGTACGGGCTGCATGGTGTGCGTGCGGGACTGTCCGACGCAGTGCATGAGCGCGCAGATGAAGGACAATCCGCAACATGCGGAGGGGAAGTCCAAGCGGCGCAAGATCATCGCCGAGTTCGAGATCAACCTCAACCGCTGCATCCTGTGCGGCATCTGCGTGGATGTTTGCAATTTCGACGCGATCGAGATGAGCTACGAGCATGAGCAGAGCCGGTACGTGCGAGACGGCGCGCGGGCGGATCTCCCTGCGCTGCTCGAGATGGGTAAGGCGTATCAAGCGGAGACCGGATGGCAGCCTACGCAGAAGAAGAACATCGGGCGTCCAGATGCAGACGCCGCGCCCGCAACCCCGAACCGCCCGCGCGCGCCCAAGCGACCGGCGTCCGCGGCGGGCCGGCCGGCGGGAGGTTCGTAGGCGGACGGAGGTGCTAGATTCCCGCCTACGCGGGAATGACGTGGGTGGGTGCGGGAATGACGGGGTGGTTGTGGGAATGACGGGGGCAGCGCACGGGGAAATGACGTGGCCCGGCTGGACTTCCTTGCGCTTACAGGCGGAGATTCCCGCCTACGCGGGAATGACGTAGACCGAGTCGACTGTACACCTACCCCCGTCACTCCCGCACTCACCCACACCATAGCGTCCCCCACTCCACCGAATCCGTCCCGCACTCACCCACGCCGTTACCGCCCCAACCCCGTCATTCCCGCGTAGGCGGGAATCTCCCCGTCGCATCTACCCCGCATCCACGGCGACGCCGGCACGGACGCATCGAATCGTACCGACTCGTATTTGACAGAACAGAACCCGCGTACTACTCTGGGAGTATGACGACTCGGCGAAACCATATCCCCAGGAGATAGCCCCATGCGCGAAACATGCAAAACCCCAACCACTTCGCTGGACGGCGTTCCGCATGACCACACTCTCCCACGTCATTCCCGCGAAGGCGGGAATCCACGCCGCTGCGTCCACACTCCCGGATGGACGGCCCTCCTCCTGCCGTCTACAGAATTCGACAGAATCCGACAAAATCCGACAGATACTCGTGTGCGCGCGTACCCTAATTCGCGCGCGTGCGCACGCGAGGGGAAGCGAGATTCCCGCCTACGCGGGAATGACGTGGGAGGGTGCGGGAATGACGGGGTGGGATTGTCGATTGTTGATTGACGATTGTTGATTGACGATTGAGGATTGGAGGATGCGGGTTGGTTTGACGGGGTGGATTCCCGCCTTCGCGGGAATGACGTGGGAGGGCGCGGGAATGACGGGGTGGGATTGTCGATTGTTGATTAAGGGTTGGAGGATGCGGGTTGGTTTGACGGGGTGGATTCCCGCCTTCGCGGGAATGACGTGGGAGGGAGTGGGAATGACGGGGACAACGCACGCAGGAATGACGGGGACAGCGCGCGGGGGAATGACGGGGGTAGGATTACGGTCGACCTTGTCTATGTCATTCCGCCGGGTCTCGTCATTCCCGCGAAGGCGGGAATCTCCCGTTGCACGGTTGGACGCACCGCCTGGACTCTCCGTCATTCCCGCCGGGTCTCGTCATTCCCGCCGGGTCTCGTCATTCCCGCCGGGTCTCGTCATTCCCGCCGGGTCTCGTCATTCCGCCGGGTCTCGTCATTCCCGCCGGGTCTCGTCATTCCGCCGGGTCTCGTCATTCCCGCCGGGTCTCGTCATTCCGCCGGGTCTCGTCATTCCCGCCGGGTCTCGTCATTCCCGCCGGGTCTCGTCATTCCGCCGGGTCTCGTCATTCCCGCCGGGTCTCGTCATTCCGCCGGGTCTCGTCATTCCGCCGGGTCTCGTCATTCCCGCAAAGGCGGGAATCTCCCGTTGCACGGTTGGACGCAACGCCTGGACTCTCCGTCATTCCGCCGGGTCTCGTCATTCCCGCGTAGGCGGGAATCTCCCGTTGCGCGGTTGGACGCATCGCCTGGACTCTCCGTCATTCCGCCGGGTCTCGTCATTCCCGCGTAGGCGGGAATCTCCCGTTGCGCGGTTGGACGCATCGCTTGGAGTTTGCCTGCCCGGAAGTGTCGTGCAGAGAGGTCGAATCGAAGGAAAACAACGCTTGACAAGGCGCAGAGATGTGCCGTATCGTACGGAGCTGACTATCCCGCCCGAAGCAGGAACAGGCAGAACGGAGAATACTACTGTGAAGTCCTATTTTCTCCTACCCCCCCCCCCCCCCCCCGTGGCGGGGGCGCCCGCAACATCGTCGGAACCTGCACATTCGGTTTTGCGACCGATGTTCCGCGGCGCAGTCGGATCGATTAGGAGAAGGTTGACGACCCTGCCCCTTTGGCGGTACGATATAGAGTGTGAGGTGTCTCATGGATAGTTTGACATTTCGCGGAGCGGGCAGATGGGCAGCCGTCGCGGCGGTTGTGGTCTTCCTTGCGGTTCTCTTCATCTCAGGCCGATTCTCGATCGATGTCGCCGGGCAGAGCCGACACGTGTGCGAGAACGGCGTCGCCGTCTTCGATTATCAGAACGAACCCGGACTCGTCGAGGATTGCAAAAATCTGCTTGGGATGAAGGAGATGCTCGAGGGAACCGCCAACCTCAACTGGCGCGCGTCGGCATCGATCACGACATGGCAAGGAATAGTGACAGGCGGAGATCCAACCCGTGTCCAAGAGATTCATATAGACAATGTTCGGTACGATGGTACGCTACCGGCCAGGATCCAGAACCTGGATGGATTGCGAAGGATCAATCTGACTGGCAGTAGCTTTACTGGGACGATCCCAAAAGAGCTCGGAAACCTGTCCAATCTCACACACCTGCAACTGCAAAGAAATCAGTTTACTGGGGCGATCCCAAAGGAGCTCGGAAACCTGTCCAATCTCGAATACCTCGGACTCTCCAATAACCGTCTTACCGGGGAGATGCCGAGCGAGCTCGGAAACCTGACCAATCTCAGGTCGTTCCTCGTAGACAACAACGAACTGACCGGCAGTTTCCCGACGTTCTTCGGGAGTATGACCCGTCTGATCAATGGACTTGTCCGGATCAATGACAACAATCTGACCGGCCACTTCCCGCTAGAGAATCCTTTTTCTACCTTCGCCGTTCCCTTGTACGTTACCGGGAACAACTTCATCGGGTGCATCCCTTTCGGTCCTACTGGGTGGGTCAGAATCATTCAGCAGAGTGACATCAGTGAGCTCGATCTGCCGGACTGCGGCACCTTGCCGTCTACCAGCATATGGGTAACGGAGACGGTTCTCGATCCGCAGGTCATGATCCCTGGCGACAGCAGCGAGGTGACTCTGCGCGCGACCTATACGATTCCCACCGAGTACACCGAAAACGAGGATTTCACATTCCAGTCGTTGAGCGCTCGGGTATCGGACGGGTTGTCGTTGGATGTTTCGATTTCGACTACCACTCCGCAGAGAGTTGGATTTGGTCCCAAGCAGTCGCAGGCGCCGTCGACTGTGGCCAGGTCGAGAACCATCAGTCCGACATTTACTTGTACGGGCTCCGCAGCCGAGGTCGTAGAGGGTGAGACGGTTCTTCCGGATCCGATTCAAGTGGTTTGCGAGGCGTCGTTGGGCCAGGATATTTGGGCTCTCTCCGATGCCAGGCTCCGGGATTACGACGTTTTCGTCAAGGCCAACGGCGCGGTTTCGTTTACGTCGGTGTTGAATAGCGCCGACAGCGAAAGCCTCCAGCTGGGTGGAACGAGTGAGAAGGAATGGACGACGACGAGTCTGACCGTGCAGGCTACTCTTCAGACTGAGGAACCTCCACCGGCAACGGCGACACCAACGCCGGGAGGCGGCTCTAGCCCTCCACCCCCGCCACCGGGCGGTGGAGGTGGAGGAGGGGGCGGGGGCAGCCCGCCGCCACCACCTCCACCTGGGCCATCGGGGCCGG
This sequence comes from Dehalococcoidia bacterium, assembly GCA_965242665.1. Taxonomy (GTDB): domain Bacteria; phylum Chloroflexota; class Dehalococcoidia; order Lucifugimonadales; family VXLM01; genus VXLM01. The sequence continues at coordinate 872,661 of OZ251484.1, forward strand.
TTGACGAGGGCGGATTCCCGATAGTCGGCCAAGATGGATTCCCTGCGACGGTGACTCCGACACCGACGCCAACGCCAGGCGCTGCTACGGCGACGCCAGCGGCTACGGCGACACCGACGCCGACTGCTACGGTGACACCCATTCCAGGTGCTGCTACGGCGACGCCAACGCCGACACCAGTTGCGACGGAGACGCCTCTTCCGGCTGATGAGGAAGCGGCCGAGGATCTGTCGGACGAATTGGACGCCGATCCCGCGCGCGCCGTGCAGGATTTCGAGAACCGAGCGAAGGCCAATCCCCAATGGGGCGAGTCGGTCTTGTTCCTCCTCGCACAGAGAAATCCGATGAAGGCAGCCGTGGTTCTGCAAGGGATTCAAGACCAGAGTCTCTCTGTCGCCCTGCTCTTGGGGTTGGCAGGGCGAGATACGGACCGCACGGCGAGGGTGCTGCTGGACATGCACACTCTGGACGAAGGGCCGGAGGATGTCGTCGATCTGCTGGTCGATAGCGGGCACGTCGACGCCGACTCCACGGGACGGGTACTCATAGCGATGTTCGGGTTGGACGATGCGACTACCGGTTCGGTGACCGCGTCCGCCGCCGACCTCGATCCGCAAGTGACGGGGCAGGTGTTTGTCGCGGCCGCGCGGGGCGACAGCCCGTCGACCGGAGACCTCGTATGCCTTGCATCGGAGACGAATACCCAGGCGGTGGGAGGCGCGCTCGTGCGCGCGGCCGCGGGAGACGCGGGTGTCATTCAAGGGGCGATGGGGAGCGCGGCGCAAGACGACGGGGCCTGCGTGAGCCGCCTTGGCAGCGTGATCCCAGTCGAGGCGTGGCTGCCTGAGAGCACGCCGCAGGAAGGCGCAGACCCCACAGGAGCCGGCCAGTGGCAGGACGTCGGTTCGCCGCCGCCAATCCAAAACATTCTCGCAAGGTTCCCAACGAACATCCCCGGCGCGTACACGAATATCGTCAGCGTCCTCGACCAACTGTCTCAGTCTGGCACTCTCCCTGAAGACTCGCTGACCTACGATGTCTTGAGCATCGACCCGCAAGAATTCACCGGCGACGATACGCCCGCGGCGCACGTAACGATGTTCATCGACAAGCAATGGCTGACGGCGAACCAGGTTCACGAGTGGTCGATGCAGTTCAGCCGCTACGAGGGTTCCACGGATACGTGGGTTCCCACGCAGACGAAGCGGGTGAGCGAGGATGAGACGAACGTGTACTTCACGGTGACCGTGCCTGGGTTCTCCACCTGGGCGATCCACGGGAGCCAGAGTCCTGCGGCGGTGAAGTTCGTCGAGGGTGGACTTCGGGCGGAGCCGGCTGAGGTCGCGATTGGGGAAAAGACGACGGTCTCCCTCGATGTGACGAATCAGACGGACGAGCCGGGCGTGTACTTCGCAAACCTGTGGGTAAACGGGCAGATCGACCGCGTTGCGGAATACCCGATCGGCGCGCAGGAGACGATAACCGTCGATCTCCCATTCACTGCAACCATGGACGGGGCGTACGAGATTCGCGTCGGCAGCGAGGTCTTGGCGTCGCCTGTGCTCGTCGGCAATGCAGTGCTTCCGAACACCGGCGACACGTCGGTATCAGGCGGACTGCTGCTGATGCTCTTCCTTGCCGGCAGCCTGCTGCTCGTTGCAGGGTCGGTGGTCTTGCGGGCGCGCGCAGCGAGAGAGACGGCGTAAGGCGAAAATCCTTGCGGGCGCCTGCAGCGAGAAAGGCGGCGTAAGGCACGTAGGCGAGAATCCCAGTGGCGGCCCGCATCCGATGATGCGGGCCGCCGCGCGCTCATGGGGATGCCGTGCATTGATCCGCCGGGGGACGGAGCCATCGCGGTTGTCGGCGTCCGCGATTCATTGAAGGACGGAGCCATCGCGGTTGTCGTCGTCTCTGTTGGATGCGTTGGAGGACGCGGGGCATAGATTCCCGCCTACGCGGGAATGACGTGGGAGGGTGCGGGAGTGACGTGGGAGGGTGTGGGAATGACGAGACACGGCAGGAATGCAGGAATGACAGGGTTGGGTGTGGGAGTGACGAGACACGGCGGGAATGACGGAGAGTCTAACCTTTTGCGGCATGACGGCTGGGGGACGGCAACTCTCCAATGCGGTGCGTCCAATCGCGCAACGGGAGATTCCCGCCTACGCGGGAATGACGTGGGAGGGCGAGGGATGCCCCCGGCGCTACGGCTGGGCCTCTAGTTCCAAAAGTGCCTGGGATAGTTGGGACAATGCTTCGAGTACTGTGTCTTCATCGTCCCCGATGACCAGGAGCATCGCCGGGCCTGCTTCTCCGAGCGACACTGCCTTTCCGCCATTGGTCACCCATAGGTTGCCGGTTGGGGCCGCTTCCTGCCTTGTGTCCGTGCCCTGCGTTGCGACCCGCATGAATACCCGATAGGCCTCCAAGAACTGGTCGGCGTCCGCTCCGGTATCGAACTGTATCTGCCAGACGAGTAGCCGTCCGCGGTCGGGGTTGTTCATGAGGATGTACCTGTCGCCTCCCCAGCCGGACGCGGCCTCTTCGGCCTCTTCGTCGCTCAGATACTCTTCCAAGTACGAGCGCAGCATGAACTCTCCCATCGTGTCGACGGCGGTCAACGACCATGCTCCGCCCATTCGTCCGGATATGTTTGGGAGCTGCACGTTGTGGGGGGCTTCGAGCTCGAAGTACTTTTCGGGGTGGATGACCTGTTCGGTCGTTTCCGGGGGGTTCTGGTATGCGTTGTCGACGGTAGCCCAGACGCCGTCTCTGGTGAAGAGCGCTTCCACGAACTGCCTGCCTTCGATGGCGCTGAAGCTGCTGATCTTTTGGACGATTTGCGGAGCCGCGAGGAGTTTGTTGCCTGGTATGGGGCGCTGAAGTTCTTCCAGTGCCGCGGCGTCGAGGGCGATGACTCGCTCGACGTAGCCGTTGAGGATGGTGTTCCGGTCTCCGCCGTCCAACGCGGTGAGCGCTCGGAATTCGTCGCTGGTACCGTTGCGGGCGCTGGAGCGCAGCGCGCGAATGCCGAAGAGTTCTTGCTGTAGTCCGGTCAAGTGTGCGGCGGCGTATGCGACCTCGAACCGCGCGGATATGTTGGTCGCGTCACTCAACAGATAGACGTTGCCGGACTGCTCGTCGAACAGGGCGGACGCCTGTTGGATCTGGATTCCCATCAGGATGTCTTCGAGACTTGCGTTCTCTTCGATCAGGCCGAGCGCCTTGTAGAGCTCCTCGGCCTCGAATAGCTGGTCTCGGACGACCGGCCATCGGTAGTAGCTTCTCACGATGCCGCAGATCTCTTCGCGCGTGCGGAAGGTCGGTTCGACGTTCGGGGGGTTCTCGATCTGCCGGAGCGTCGCTATTTGCGTGTGCACGCGGTCTTGCATTTCCTGGAGCTGGGCGACGGCTGCGGCGATGGAGGATGCCTGCCCCTCTCCTGCGTCCGGCAGCGGGGGGCACAACGGGTCGCCGGCCGGCGCTGCGGTCGCTTCTGGGGTCTCTACGGCTGCGCCAGTGGATGAGCCGCCGTTGGTCGCGGCCCCGGCGATGGCCGGGGGCGTCTGCGCGGGTTGTCCGTCGTCCGCGGGCGATCCGCCGCCTTGCGTCAGGAAGAAGACGCCAGCGGCCGCAACCGCGATGACCGCTGCGACGCCAGCGCCGATCCACGCCTTTGGGAGTCCGTGCCGCGGCTGTGCCGGGTCGGCGGTAACTGCGTCGGCGTCCACGATAGGGATGGCGGCGTCCCGTCCCCTCTCTTGGGGGGAAATCGCGGGGGCAGGGGCGGGAGGGCGTGCCGCCTGCCATGCGGGATCCTTGAGGTCGACCGCTTCCTCGAGTGCTTGGATCATTTCGGTGGTGGACTGATAGCGGTCTTCTGGATCTTTTGCCAGCGCCTTCAGCAGCAGCGCCTCGACGTTGGAATCGATGTCTGGGTTGATCGTGCTGGGAAGCGGCAGCGGTCTGTGCACGTGCGCCATCAACGTCGCCGCGGGGGTGTCTGCCTTGAAGGGCGTCTGTCCGAGGATCATTTGGTAGAGGAGGATGCCGACGGCATAGAGGTCGGAGCGGTGATCCGCGTCCGCGCCCATGGCTTGTTCCGGCGCCATGTATTCGGGGGTTCCCAGCGCCTGATTCGCTTGCGTGAAGCGCACGGCGGATTCCAGCATTCTTGCGAGTCCAAAGTCCGCGAGGATCGGCCGGTCGTCCTCGGAGAGGAGGACGTTGGCCGGCTTCAAGTCGCGGTGGATGATGCCTGAGGCGTGGGCGTAGTCCAGCGCCTGCGCCAACGGCCTCATGTACCTGAGGACATCCTCTATCGGCAGCGGATCGCCGGTGAGCTTGTCTTCGAGGGTTCCGCCGGAGACCATCTCCGTGACGATGTAGGTGAACCCCTTGTCATCGCCGAAGTCGAATATCTGGAGGATGTTGGGATTGTTCAGGCTGGCGACCGTGCGCGCCTCTTGGGCGAAGCGCCCGACGAATGTCGGGTCCTCGGTGTAGTACGAGGGGAGGACCTTGACGGCGACGTGCCGATCTAGGTTGGGGTCGTGGCACTTGAACACGGTGGCCATACCGCCGCGCCCCAACTGTTCGATGACGCGGTATCGGCCAAGGCTGCTGCCGGGGAAGAGGGAGACCATCAGATGTATACCGCCGAGAGATTGTTCATGTGTTCGTGTCGGAGATGCAAGATTGGACTTTTCAAATATCCGCTAGGCAACTCGATGTCGTCAACCATACTTGCGCGCTCATTTCCGCGGACCGATCCGTCATTGCGTTGGACGGGGCCGGCCGCTGGGTTGCAGCATTGCTGTCGCCTATCATTATACCGCATTGCTCGCGGGTCGTAGATTCAGTATTTGCTTGGCTCCTGCGCGAGATCGATCGCGGTCGAGGGGGATGTAGTGATGTCGTCCGGCGAGCCACTCCGGGAGTTGGTCGCCGTAGTGGGGGCTGCCTGGGTGTCCGGACTGTCCGCTTGCATCGACTGCCCATATGCCGGGCGGGTCGTCGCCCAGGTCGGCGTTGTGGCGCCAGTTGGCTCCGATGGACGCGAGATAGTTTGGGTCGAAGCCGGTGTTGCAGATGGTGATACCGTTTCCTCCGACTGGCTGCCCGCCCCTCGAAAGGAGGCTCGATAGGTCGCCCCGGTTTGAGAGGAAGTGGTTCAAGGCGATCTTGTGGATATTTCCCCATTGCCAATGGGACATGTCCGGGCCGAGCCGGTCGTCCAACTCCGAAATCGCCGCCGCCATGCAGTCCATGACTACTTGCTCCAGATTCGCGGATTGGAAGTAGCCGAATTCATCGCCTGCGAGTAGGCGTACTGCAAAGCCCGATACTGCGCCTGCGACCAGGGGAATTTCCTCCCCGTGGAAGCGCTCGGACGCGATTGCCTTCGTCCACGCCGCGAAGAACGACTCGAAGATCGACGCGCCCACTTGGTCGACGTCCATACGAGCGTTCCACGCCCGGAGGTGGTTGGCCGCTTCTTGCACTCGCGGATCCGATGCCTGTTCGATGATTCCGAGCAAGGACGGCAGCGCGTCTACGGCGCGCATGGAGAGGGTATCGGTTTGGATCCGCGCGAAGTCTTCTCTCGAGAGCCGTTCCGCGCCTTCGAGGAGTTCTCGGATGCGCCGCGCGCGGTATCCGCTGCTCCAGGTTCCGGACAGCGGATAGGGGAAGTCCTCCGGCGCGCCTCGATTGTTGGCGGATCGGGCGTATCCGTCCGCCGGGTCTCTGAGTGCGGGGAGGGCGTCGTATGGGATGAACCCCCGCCATTGGTGTTCTGGTTCCCAACCGGGCCGGTATTCGCGGTTCCAACGTTCGCGAATGGGGATCCTCCCAACGGCTTGGTAGCCGATGTGTCCGTCGACGTCCCCGAAGACGTAGCTCCATGTCGGGACGACCCAGCCGCGCAATGCTTCCCTTGCTTCGGCGCAGTCCTTGGCGGCCGCAAGATCGAGCATGCACGTGATCTCGTCTCCAAAGGCGGCGCCCAGCCACTTCACTGAGACCTTGTCGTCCGTCCGCAGTGGCTGCGGGAGGAGGGAATCGACCAATGGGCCGTTGTGAGTAGTCTGGACGGTGATTTCGCGCGTTTCCTGTCCTCTTACTTCGATTTTCTCCGTCGCGCGCTTCGGCTCGCGCCACTCGTTTCCGAATCGAAAGAAGCCGGGGCGATTTGGATGTTCTCGTTCTTGGTAGATGTCGCGTTGGGAGCAAATGTTGTTGGTCACGCCCCAGGCGAGCGTTTCGTTTCTTCCGAATATGATTCCCGGCACTCCGACGTATCCAGCGCCTGCGGCGTTCAGGCTCGGGCCTGAGAGATGGATCTCGAACCAACATGAGACTGCTCCGAAGGCGATGTGCGGGTCGCTTGCGACGATGGGCGATCCGCTGGCGGACTTTTGGGCGGCAACGACCCAGTTGTTGCTGCCGACGCCCTCGTCGGGGTCGCCTACTACCTCACCGACCGCCTCTGCACCCATCCGCGCGGATGGGTACGAACCCGTTGGAACGATGCTCTCGTCCTCGGCTTCCCCTGTGATGAATGCGTCGAGGAGCGGTCCCTTGCCGAGTACTCGCTTCGCCAATTCGGGAATGGCTATGATGGGCAGGCGGCCGGTGAGATACCAGCGGAATTCTTGCCAGATGGCGGCGGAGTCCACCGGCGACCATGCGTCCGGTTCGTAGTCGAGCAGGTCGAACTCTATCGGAAGGCTGCCTTTGCACTCGTCCATGAAGGCCGTAACCCCGTCCGCATAGGCCCCCAATCTGCGCTTCGTGCTTGGGGAGAACCGTCGGAAATTGGATTCGGACGTCCGGGTGATTCCGATGGTGCGGGAAATCGTGTCCGGGTCGACTCCTTCCGCTCCGAGAATTTCCGACAGGCGGCCGTGCGCCTTTCGTCGGAAGTAGTCCAGTTGCCAAAGTCTATCTTGGGCCGTGGCGTATCCATACCCAAAGAATAGGTCGTCGTCGGTTTCTGCGAGGACGTGGGGAACTCCCCACTCGTCTCGGAGGATGTCGATTTGCGCTTGGAGGCCATGCGCCGATCTGACGCCGTCCATGGACGGAACACGGGCGCTCGTTCGATCCGTCCACCACTGATCGAACTCGCTCCTCGTCAGTCCGTCGTCTTTGCAGATCGCTCGTATCGAGTCTCCCTGCCCTAGTCTACGCAGTCTCTCTTGATCTGTTCGGCTCACAGTTCCATACCTCTTGCGGATGTGTTCAGGTTTGCGGAGCTTCGGCGGGGCTCCGCGCCGGTGGTTTGATTCTGGTAAGCAGGAATATCGCGGTCGTGAACATGACGGCGACGGCAACGAACGCTGGGCCGTAGCTTCCCCAAATATCCGAGGACGCGCCGGCCATGAGGGGTCCGATGACCGCCGGAGCCACTCCGACGAGCCCCGCCAGTCCTGCGATGCTCCCAAAATATCTTAGTCCGAAGCATTCTTGAATGAGCAGGGTGACGAGGACGCCGTAGGCTCCGAAGAAGAACCCATAGACCGGCACGAGTACCCAGAGTTGCGCGCCGACAGGATAGAGGACGATGAGGGATATGAGTACCGTTTGTCCTCCGAGGCTGATCATCATCGCCCGGCGCGCGGTCAATCGCTCTGCGAGGAAGCCGAATACGCCCTTGCCGCCCATGCCAAAGGCCGCGAGCAGCGCCAGCAGCGCTACGACCGCGGCGTTGTTCGTTCCCTGATCGAGGAGGTGCGTGCTGATCTGAGGGAGCAAGGCGCTGTAGGTAAACGAACCCAACGCGGTGGCCGCCATGAGATAGTAGAAGGCGCTCGACCGCATCGCTTCCCGGACGGTGACGCCGGAGATGCGGCGTCTGCGGGGGGTCGGTTCGTTTGCGCGGGTGGCTGCGTCATTCCTGTCTGGCGTCCGCTCGTGAACTGCGAACGCCGCGACGGCAGCGATGGCGAACGCGAGGATTCCTGTCACTACGAATGCAGACTTCCATGTGGCGGCGGCCATGACGAAGCCAGTCAGTACGGGCACGGTAAGGCCGCCGAAGTTGTTGCCCATCATGGTAAACCCCATCACCCGCCCTGTCGACCTCGGAAACCAGATGCCGACGAGGCGTCCTGCCGGCAGGACGTTCATTCCCGAGAAGGCTGCGAACTGCACGACGCTCAGCGCGTATAGGTGCCACAGCTCTGTCATGAGCGGACGCATGACGAAGCTCAGTCCGAGGAGCGCCATGGAGCCTGCAAGCAATGGACGGGCCCCGTAGCCGTCCATGAATCTTCCCAGCAGCGTCCCGGTCAGCCCTCCGATGGCGGCGAAGGACAACGACCCGGCGATGGCGGTTCGCGTCCATCCGAACTCTTCTTCCAGAGGATCGACGTAGAGGCCGAAGGCGTAGTTGCTGGCGCCAATGCTGAGCGCAGACGACAGGAAGACGACTCCGACGATCATCCAACCGTCGTATTCCCGTCTGCGCGCACGCAGCACCATGTTTGCAGCGCGTTCTGAAAACATCGTCGACTATGGTACACTAGGCGCACTCGGCCTGCTATGCGGTCTTGTACGGATCAGGCGCGGGGCCATCCATCCATGAGGTGTTCTGGAATCTTGGAGAAACTCTGCAAGAGACTAGTCCGGGCTCGGCTGGGTATCGGCGCCGCAACGCCGCCATGGCCTAATCTATGTGACTAGCAGGCTGTTTGGGAGGATGCAATGACAGAAGAGAGAAATGCTACGAGCGGGAATAATTCCAATGGTCGAGAGGACGTCGCGGTTATCCGCGAGTATATATATTCCACCATATACGAGTTTACCGGCGTATCGGACGCTGGCAAGCAGTGGATATTCGACAATATCGACTCTGCGGACGAGAACGGCTACTTCATAGCGGAGCATTCGTACGCACAAGACATCATGGCTGCGCTGTGCGACGAGGGATACGCGATCACGCTCAACGGGATTCCGGTCGTCGTCGAGCCGCGGTAGCGGATGTACCATGGAAGGGATCTGCGCGGTTCGCGCTTTGGATGCAGAGCAGTCGAGTCGTACATGCAGCCGCCCCAAGAGCACAGACGACCTACCGTTGAATATCCCATGCGCGAACGGGGATTCTTTCCACGCGCAGGCGGCGTGAGAAGTGGGAATGCCGATGTTCTTGGCTGCTCACGCTGTGCGTCCCAGAGAATCTGTGCTTTCTGGTAGAATATCCCCGCAAGCAAAATTCGAGTACATTTCCAAAGGCGCGAACAGATGCCCAAACCCCGCGTTTTCGTAACCCGCGAGATATTCTCGGACGCACTCGAGGATATCCGCCTCGCTGCGGATCTCGATCTGTGGACGGACGAGCTCCCGCCGCCGCGCAGTGAGCTTCTGGACAGGGCCGCTGGCGTGGACGGCATCCTTTGCCTTCTTACGGACAAGATAGACCGCGAGTTCATGGATACCGCTGGGCCTCGGCTCAAGGTCATTAGCCAGATCGCAGTGGGGTTCGACAATATCGACGTGCATGAAGCGACCAAGCGGGGCATTCCCGTGGGGAACACGCCGGACGTGCTCACGCAGACGACTGCAGATGCGGCGTGGGCGCTCATGCTCTCTGCCGCGCGCCGCATCGGAGAGAGCGAGCGGGCGGCGCGCGCAGGCAGGTGGCGCACGTGGCACCCTCTGCACTATCTTGGGCAAGACGTCTACAGCGCTACGCTTGGCATCATCGGCATGGGGCGGATCGGGTTCCAAGTAGCCAAACGGTCGATCGGGTTCGACATGAAGGTGATCTACCACGATGTCGTCAGGCAGGACAGATACGAATCGGAGTTGGATATGGAGTACGTGGATATGGATACTCTGCTCGCTCGATCCGACTTCGTATCCCTTCATACCGTTCTCAACGAGTCGACGCACCATCTAATCGACGCGCGGGCGCTGTCGCAGATGAAGCCGAGTGCGGTGCTCGTCAATGCTGCGCGCGGACCGGTGGTCGATCCGAAGGCGTTGTACGAGGCTTTGCGGTCTGGGCAGATCAGCGCAGCAGGGCTCGACGTGACCGATCCGGAGCCGATCTCCCCGGATGACCCATTGCTCACACTCGACAACTGCGTCATCGTCCCGCATATTGCCAGCGCCAGTGTTTCCACGCGCCGGGAGATGTCCCGCATCGCCGCTGCGAACCTGCTGAACGGCATCGCCGGCGAGAGGCTCGTCACCTGCGTCAATCCGGAAGTCTACGACTGACCAAGATATTTCGCCAATCAGGAGCGTCTCACGAATGCAAGACTACGAACCACTCGACATTTCCCGTTCATGCAATGCGGGGCCAGAGATTCTTGGCGACAGGGCCGCATCCGTCCATATCGGCCTTCAATCCTTCCGTGGTCTGCCGTTCATGGTCGGCGGCCTGGCCGGCGGTCTGGGGGGGTACGCGTTCATCGCGCCAACGAAGGACAGCGGGAGCGTATTCGTCCCGGTCGGCAAGGCGGCCAAACGGGTGCTGTTCGCCCATGCGCTTGTGGAAACCAAGCTGGATCGAGGCGGCCCCCTCGGCGAGCCGGTCGCGGACTATGTGTTCTACCTCTCCAGCGGGAGGCAGGAGCGGGTGCGAATTCGGGAGCGCTTCGAGATTGGGTCTCATCCCACTTTTCCCCGCGGAACGCCGGGGGCTCCATACCGGGCGGTTTCCGACGGCGGCGCGGAATTGATGCCCCGCTACGAGGGTGAGTTTGGGGAGGCGGGGCGCCGCCAGACCGAGGCGACCCAAGCGGCCATGCGTCTCTACTACCTTTGGGCGTGGGAGAATCCCGAACCGGATTCATCCATCGAGACGATAGAGATCGTCCCCGCGGGGATGCGCTTCTTCATAGCCTCGATCACGTTGGGCCACCTCGACGAGCATCCGTTCCCGCGCGAGGGCCGCAGACCGGTGAGAATTTCGCTCTTGGACGAGACGGATGCTTCGAAGCCGTTCGATGTGGGCGTCGAGGTCGACCGCGGGGATGCGACCTACGCATTTCCTCTGCCGCCGGTATCGTCCGACGAATTCATCCAAGCGCCCTACTCGTGGGGGCAGAAGGACAACGAGACGTCTAGTCCGTCCTACGTAGAGATATCCGCCACGCCTTCCGCGTCGGTAACTGTTACGCAGGAGGGGGAAGAACTTGGCAAAGTGCGATGGGGCGAATTGGTCGAAACCGGCCGCGCACAGACCGACAAGGTGCGCTTGGAGTTGATCGACCCAGGCAAGAACTGGGTCCACGTCACCGTCGTGGACGAGGAGACTGGGCGTCCAGTCCCTTGCCGCGTCCACTTCCGGTCTCCGGAAGGCGTGCCCTACCAGCCGCACGGACACCACAACCAGGTCAACTCGAATCTGGGTACGTGGCACAACGACGTCGGGGGCGACCTGCGGCTGGGGCAAACGGCGTTTGCCTATATCGATGGGTCGTGTCAAGGGTGGCTGCCGCGCGGGGAAGTGATCGTCGACGTGTCGCGCGGTTTCGAGTACGAACCGCTCCGAACGAAGGTCGAGATCGAGCCTGGTCAACGCCATCTGGAACTCCGACTCGCGCGATGGACGAATATGAACGCGCAGGGGTGGTACAGCGGCGATTCGCATGTCCACTTCCTGTCGCCCACGGGGGCGCATCTGGAGGCGCAGGCGGAAGACCTCGACGTAGTGAACTTGCTTCAGTCGCAATGGGGGAGCCTCTTCACGAATACCGAGGACTTCACCGGATCCCCAAGCGTCTCGCAGCGAGGCGGCAGCATCGTCTACGTCAGCCAGGAGAATCGTCAACACTTCATGGGACACATGATCCTTTGGGGCCTCAAGAAGCCGGTCATGCCGTGGTGCACCGATGGATTGGGAGAGGCCGAGATGGGCGGGTCTATGGAGACGACGTTGAGTCATTGGGCGGACGAGGCTCATGCTCAGGGCGGCTTCGTCATCAATCCGCATTTTCCGAACCCGAATGGGGAGCCAGCTGCGCTCGTAGCGACCGGGCGCCTCGACGGCATCGAAATGATCCGCCAGACCGAGTTCAACCATATCGAGTACTACCGATATTTGAATGGCGGGTACCGCCTCCCACTCGTTGGGGGCACCGACAAGATGTCCAGCGACGTCCCGGTCGGCTTGTACCGCACGTATGCGCGCATCCCAGACGATGAGGAATTCAACTATCACAACTGGTGTCGAAACGTCTCGCGGGGCAGGACGTTCTTGAGCGGCGGCCCTATCATCCACTTCTCGGTCGACGGACAGCAGATTGGCGATACCGTGTCCATCTCCGGGCCCGGGACGGTGGAAGTCGAGGCGTGGGCGGAGAGCATCTTTCCAATCAATGTCCTCCAGATCGTGCAAGGCGGAAGGGTGGTCGCCCAGGTGGAGGCTCGGGACGGGGCGCGCCGGTTGGAGCTGAGCGAAAAGCTGCATATCGATCGGCATACGTGGCTGGCGGCGAGATGCGGCGGTCCGGACTACATGGGGAGCTTCTATCACATCGACGCGATGCAGCGCGGCATGTTCGCGCATACTTCTCCGATCTACGCGGCCGTTGGCGGCGATTGGGGGATGTTCAGCAAAGAGACCGCTCGATACATGCTGACCTTGATCGAGGGCAGCATCGCCTACATCCGAGAGACGTCCACGCAGCACTCGCACCCCCACATCACTCACCATCACGGACAGGACGACCATCAGGCGTTCCTCGAACGGCCCTTCCGCGAGGCGCGCCGCGCAATTCGCAACCGGGCCAAGGAGCTGGGGGTTAGGCTCTAGCGCTCCGCTCGGATGCGGGAAGGCCCCAACAGAGAGGGAGCGACATTCGGTACGGGGGAGAACGGCGAGCAATGGACTACGAAGCGATCGACATATCCGCCTGGTGCAACACCGGCGCGGACTACTTGTCCGAAGAGGATCCGACGATCGGCCGGCAAACTTTCCGCGGGCTGCCGTTCGTCGTCGGGACGGCCGGCGGCGCGCAAGAGGGGAATTGCTACATCTCGCTTGCAGAGGGTGAGGCGCCGGTGACCGTCCCGATCCGCAAGACCGCCCGGCATATCATCTTCGCCCACCGACAGATGGACACGAACCAGACCGCCAACGGTCCGGTTGGGATTACGGTCGCGCACTATGTGGTGCGAACGGAGGGGCATTCGCCGATTACCGTGCCTATTCGAGAGCGGTACGAGATCAGCGTGGTTGGCGACCGGCGCGGAATATCGCGGTTTGGGGTCGGGTTCCCGTATCTTGCGGTTCCGGACTGTGGAGATACGTTGATGCCGCGGTACGAGGGCCGATTCGACTTGGCCGGCAGGCGTCAGACCGAGGCCGTCCACGCGCAGCCTGCTTGGTACTGGCTATGGGCGTGGCGGAACCCGAACCCCGACCGCGTCATCGAGTCCATCGAGTTCGCGCCTCACAGCCCTCGCTTCATCGTCGCCGGCATAACCCTGGGGCATCTGGACGAGCATCCGTTCTCCCGGGAAGCAAGGCGGCCGGTGCGCGTATCGCTCAAGGATCCTCTTCGAGCCGATCGTCCCTTCGACCTGGATGTCTCCATCGATCGGGGCGAGATGACGTATGTCCATCCGCTCCCTGGACAATCGTCGGATGAGTTTCTGTCTGACTCGTACAAGGGATTCGGGCAAGAGCAGAATGAGAAGTCGAGCCCCGCATACGTCGAGATTTCCGGCATTCACTCGGCAACGGTGGATATTTTGCAGGGCGGGCAGAAGATCGACAGCGTCAACTGGGGCGACGTGCGTGCGCAGGGTTCTGCGGAGACCGACAAGGTGCGCGTCGAGTTGATCGAGCCGGGCAAGAACTGGGTGCGGGTCAAGGTAGTCGACGATCAGACCGGGCTGCCGATACCGTGCCGCGTTCACTTTCGGTCGCCCGAAGGCGTTCCGTATCAGCCGCACGGCCACCACGACCAGGTCAACTCGAATCTGGACACATGGCACATCGACGTGGGCGGGGATCTGCGCTTGGGCCAGATTACGTATGCGTACATAGACGGGGCAGCGCAAGGGTGGCTCCCCAGGGGTGAGGTGATCGTGGACGCGGCGCGCGGATACGAATACGACCCGTTGCGAGCCAAGGTGCGAATCGCGCCCGGACAGCAGGATCTCGAACTGCGCCTCAAGCGGTGGATAGACATGAACGCGCGCGGGTGGTACTCCGGCGATTCGCATGTTCACTTCCTCTCCACGCAGGGCAGCCATCTGGAATCGCAGGCGGAAGACGTGAACGTCGTCAACCTCTTGCAATCGCAGTGGGGGAGCCTCTTTACCAACGTCGAAGACTTCACCGGCCGCCCCAGCATAACCCGCCAAGGCGACAATATCGTGTACACGTCTCAAGAGAACCGGCAACACTTCATGGGGCACATGATCTTGTGGGGACTCAAGAAGCCGGTAATGCCCTTCTGCTCCGACGGCCCTGCAGAAGCGGAGGTGGGAGGGCCGATGGAGACGACGTTGAGCCACTGGGCGGACGAGGCTCACGCTCAGGGGGGATACGTAATCAATCCGCACTTTCCGCATCCGAACGGGGAGCCGGCCGCGCTCATCGCTACCGGACGACTCGACGGCGTCGAGATGATAATGCAGCAAGACTTTTGGCACGGCGAATGGTACCGCTACCTCAACTGCGGCTATCGGCTTCCTCTCATCGGAGGCACGGACAAGATGTCCAGCGACGTTCCTGTTGGAATGTACCGCACGTACGTCCGTATTCCAGACGACGAGGAGTTTACCTACGAGGCCTGGTGCAGGAATGCCGCCAAGGGACGCACCATGCTCAGCGGGGGGCCGATCATCCAATGCAGCGTGGAGGGGAGAGACGTTGGAGACACCATCGACCTGCCTGGGCCGGGCACGGTGGAAGTGTCTGCCTGGGCCGAGAGCGTCGTTCCGATGTCTCGGTTGGAGATCGTTCGGAATGGCCGCGTGGTCGCCGCTTCCGAGTCGGCGACGCCGACGAGGAGGCTCCGAATCGACGAGTCAATCAGGATCGACGGCAACTCGTGGCTGGCGGCCAGGGCCGGCGGGCCGGGGTATTACGGGTATACCCATTACGACGTTTGGCGGCGTGGGATATTCGCTCATACCTCTCCGATATACGTTTCCGTTGGCGGGCCGTGGAGGATGTTCGACGCGGAGACTGCCCAGTACATGTTGACGCTCATTGACGGAGCCATGACCTACGTCGAGAATAGCTCGCGCCAGCACGCGCATGGGTACGTTACCCATCACCATGGAGAGGATGATCATCTCGGTTTTCTCAAACGTCCACTCATCGAAGCCCGCCAGTCCGTCCAGAAGCGAATCCGAGAATGGGGGGAAATTGGCTAGCCCTAATCACACCCATGGGTCGAGCATCGGAATTCGTGCGAAACCATAGGATAATTCAGCAAAGGCGCTCAAGATTAGGAGGGAAGCAATGTTCGAGAACCGTTCGTCTATTTTGGTCATCGCGGCAGTATCTGTGGCGTTGGCGGCTGCGGCGCTCTCGTGCGGGTCTAGCGGCCAGGGGACCGATGACTCCGCGCAGACCGATTCAGGAGGTGAGATAGTCATCGGGCACATCGCGCCCTTTACTGGTTCGCTTGCTCACTTTGGCCAACCGGGCAGCAATGGGACCGACCTCGCCGTCCAACACGTCAACGATGCCGGGGGCGTAGCTGGCGCGAACCTGAGGGTCGTACACCGAGACACAGGAACGGACCCTTCGCAGGGCGCGGCCGAGGCTCTCTCGCTGGTGAATGACGAGAACGCGGTGGCCATCGTGGGAGGCATCTCCAGCGCGGTGACTATAGCCGTTGCCGAGTCGGCAGCCATTCCACATGGGCGCTTGCAGATATCGCCCGCTTCTACTTCCCCTGCAATCACTGGGTTGGAGGATGACGACCTGCTCTTCCGCACGACGGTATCCGATACTGCGCAGGGCATCGTACTGGCAAGCCTGGCCGACAGCGAAGGATACGACACCGCTGCGGTCATCTTCATCGACAACGCATACGGACAAGGACTTGCAGACCAATTCGCAGAAACATTTGCGGTACTGGGCGGAACAGTCACGAGCAAAGCGTCGCACGGGGAAGCCCCGCCCTCCTACACGTCTTTGGTCGAGCAAGCCATGAGTGAAAAACCGGACGTGTTGGTGTCGGTCAGCTATCCTGGCCAGGCCGAGGACTACATTCCCGAATTTGTGCAGGCGGGGTATGAGGGCGACTTCCTGTTCACCAGCGCACTCAAGGCTCCGGAAGTGGCGGCTGCCGTTCAAGAAGCCGGCCTCGAAGGTATACTAGGCACCAGCCCGGGGGCTCCCGATACTCCCTCCCTTCAGGCATTCAATGGATCCTATGTCATGGCCTATGGGGAACCGCCGCAGCATCGAGGCGTGGCGGGCTCCTACGACGCTGTGGTGTTGATCGCGCTGGCCGCGGCCAAGGCTGGCGGCGCTGATGACCCGCGCGCGGTCCGCGACGCGCTCCGAGAAGTGGCGGGACCGCCAGGTGAAAAGGTCGGCGCAGGTGCGGAAGGAGTCAAGAGGGCTCTGATGCTCATCGCCGATGGGGTCGATATCGACTATGAGGGAGCGGCGGGATCGGTCGACTTCGATGAGAACGGCGATGTGAGCGGCCCTATAGAGGTCTGGAGGGTCG
Source organism: Dehalococcoidia bacterium (assembly GCA_965242665.1). Lineage (GTDB taxonomy): Bacteria > Chloroflexota > Dehalococcoidia > Lucifugimonadales > VXLM01 > VXLM01. Next base: position 889,322 of record OZ251484.1, read on the forward strand.
AGGGCGGCGAGATACGATCCACGGGCAGGTTCGAGTTCCCGTATGTCCCGGGGGACTCCAACACGGGCCCGACCGCATGGTGAAATCGCGGACGATGCGCGAGGGGGCTTGTCCAAGGGCGTCATCCGCCGGAGTGATGCGGGCGGCGTGATCCGGTTAGGCCTCCGCGTGCACCCTGATGCAGTCGAAGAACTGCCCAACGAGCGCCTTCGCAGCGCCGGTCATCAGGCGTTGTCCGACCCGCGCTACGATCCCGGTTATCTGGGCGTTTCCCTGGAACCGCACCTCGGATCCGCCGTCTGTCTCAACCAGCGTCATGACTCCCTCGCCTTTGATCGTCGTGCCGGATCCTTTCCCCTCGACCCGCATGGTATATCCATCGTGCGGGCGTTTGTCGACGACTGCGACTGTCGCCTTGTACGTGCCGGAGACCGCTCCAACCCCAGCTTTGAGCAAGACTTCGTACTTATCTTCGGACACTGGTCGGAACTCTTGGCAGCCGGGTATACATGAGGCCAACACTGCGGGGTCGAGCAGGGTATCCCATAGCTTGCGTTGGCTGGCGGCGAACGAATACGTCCCCTCGAATCTCATATGCGCGCATCCTATCCACTTGTAGTCCTCTTAATCTATCATGTTCGTAAACCATGGTGAAACGCCGGGACGACTTCGTTTCCGTTTGCTTTTTGCGGTATGACGTGATTGGTGACCCCGCGCAAGATAGACAATGCGTTCCCATCCAAGGGTGTCTAAGATTGCCCTGCCGATAGAGCAACCGCAGATGCGGGGGGCGTGTTTTGCAACGGCGCGGGGGTGTGGCATAATTCGGTTGGAGTTTCTTGGGGAGGCCGAGTTGTGAGCATTGCGGTCGGAAATACGAGGCGGCTCGACTATGACGGGGCGGTGCGGCGTGCGATGGGCTTGGCGGATTTCGAGCGCGGGACGCATAGTCCAGGTCATTCGACGTTTCACTTGGAGCGGATCGCTTGCTTGCTCGATCGGCTGGGCAATCCGCATTGGGATACGCGCACGTTACACGTTGCTGGGACGAAGGGGAAGGGGAGCACGGCGGCGATGGCGGCGTCTATGCTGTCGGCTGGAGGGATGAAGGTTGGGTTGTACACGTCGCCATCCTTGCATTCGGTGACCGAGCGGATTCGCGTTGGGATGGATCCGATTGCGCGGGAGGACTTTGCGGATTTGGTGAATCGGATGTGGGGAGAGGTCGAGTGGACGGGTGAACGAGGGGGGTACGGCCCGTTGACGTTCTTCGAGTTCATGACTGCGTTGGCCTTCGTGCACTTCAAGGAAGTCGGGGCTGATTTTCAGGTTATCGAGACTGGACTGGGAGGGCGGCTGGACGCGACGAATGTGGTTCGTCCGGATGTGTGCGTCATCACGTCGATTAGTTTGGATCACGTGTCGGTGTTGGGAGACACGTTGTCGTCGATCGCGGCGGAGAAGGGAGGGATCATCAAGCGGGGGGTTCCTGTCGTCGTGGCGCCGCAAGATATGGAGGCGATGGGGGTAATTCGACGGATTGCGTTGGAACGCGACTCGCCGGTTGTGGATGTTCTGCGGGAGATGTCGTGGGAGCATCGGAGGGCGGGTTTGGATGGGCAGTCGTTCGTAGTGGATGGGTTGGGGGATGTCTACGAGGTGGATCTTCCGCTCGTGGGTTCGTATCAGCAGGAGAATGCGGCGGCGGCGATTGCGGCGGTAGAGACGTTGAAGGAGGGGGGCGTTGCTCTGTCGAAGTCGAGTATCATCGAGGGGCTGCGGGGCGTTCGATGGCCTGGCCGGTTTCAGACGCTGGCGAGAGAGGGCGCGTTGGTCGTGGTAGACGGAGCTCATAACCCGTACTCGATGCGGCGTTTCGTGGAAGCGCTGCGGGAACATGTCCGGTTCGAGCACGCGCTGGTAGTGTTTGGGTCTGTCGGGGGGCACAGTGCGGAGGGGATGTTGGAGGAGTTGGCGGTTCTCGATCCGACGGTGATTGCGGTACAGTCGAGGCATCCAAAGGCTGCGTCCGTCGAGGAGATTGCGGCTGCGGCGAGATCGGCCGGCTTGTCCACGGCGATGGAGTCTGGGGGAGTTGGCGAGGCCGCGCGGCGGGCGCTGGGCAGGGCAAACGACGGCGATGTGGTATTGGGCACGGGATCGCTCTCCGTGGTGGGGGAAATGATCGAGGCATTCGAGGGCGTCGCGCCGGAGACGTACCCATACTTGAAGGGAGTACAGCGCAATGAGCGATGAGGATGGACGGATGAGACGGGTTGTCGTCACGGGGATGGGCGTCGTGAGTCCGCTTGGGTCTTCGGTGGACGAGTTTTGGGGAGGACTTGTGGAGGGGAGGTCGGGGATTGGGCCGATCACCCTGGCGGACACGTCGAGCTTTCCGAGCAAGATCGCGGGGGAAGTGTCCGATTTCGATCCGACGCAGTATATGGACAGGCGCCAAGCGCGGCGCATGGCGAGGTTTTCGCAGCTTGCGGTGGCGGCCGCGGGCATGGCCATCGAGGACGCCGGAATCGATCTGTCGAAGGAGGACGAGGACCGGGTGGGAATCGTGATGGGGAACGGAAACGGGGGTTTTCCCACGACGGAGGAGAACGCGAGGACGTTGGTCAAGCGCGGGGGAATGAAGACCAGTCCGTACTTCATTCCGATGATCTTGCCGAATATGGCGGCTGCGAATGTTAGCCGCGCGTATGGGATCAAGGGGTATACGTCGACCATCATTACTGCGTGCGCGGCGGGCACGCAGGGGGTTGGAGAGGCGGTTGAGGTGGTTCGCAGGGGGACGGCGGACGTGATGTTTGGGGGAGGCTGCGAGGCGGGCATTTGCGAGCTTGGGCTTGGGGGGTTCAATACTATCCATGCGTTGTCTCGGTTTCAGGGGGATCCGTCGTTGGCGAGCCGTCCGTTCGATGCGGAGCGGGATGGGTTCGTTCCTGCGGAGGGAGCTGGGGTTCTCGTCTTGGAGAGTCTGGAGCACGCCCTGGATCGCGGGGCGAACATTCTCGCGGAGATGCTGGGGCAGGGGGTTTCGTCGGACGCTTACCATGCTGTGCAGCCTGAGGAGAATGGGGCCGGGGCCGCGCGGGCAATCAAGTTCGCGCTTGCGAATGCGCGAATCGCGCCGGACGAGGTGGACTACATCAACGCACACGGCACATCGACGCCGTTGAACGACTTGGCGGAAACGCTGGCTATCAAGCGGGCGTTTGGTCGGCGCGCGTATGAGGTTCCGATCAGTTCGACGAAGTCGATGATTGGTCATGCGCTCGGAGCCGCAGGGGCGATCGAGGCGATTGCGTCGGTGGCTACCATTCTCAACGGAGAGATTCACCCGACCATCAACCACAAGCATCCGGACCCGGAATGCGACCTCGATTACGTGCCCAACACTGCGCGCAAGCAGGGAGTGGATACGGTCTTATCGAACAGCTTTGGCTTTGGCGGGCAAAACGCGGTGCTGGTGATGCGCCGGTTCGATGAGTAGCCGGGCATGGGGACTCGCGCAGAATTCGAGGGTACGGAGACCGGTTGCGGGCATTCGCCGAATCGAGTGCATCGCGCAGGTCAGCACCCGCACTCGATCCCGGGCGCGGGCTGCGTATCATCGCCATGGACGACATAGCCATCACGCTTCCACCAGTCCAACCCTCCGATTAGTTCGCGCACCCGGAATCCAAGCGTGAGAAGCTTCAACGCCGTCTTCGTCGAGGCATTGCATCCAATGCCGTCGCAGTAGCAGACATAGAGCTTCGATTTGTCAAGCGACTGGGTGGCATTGGAGCTGATCTCTCGGTGAGGAAGGCTCACTGCGCCGGGGATGTGCTCTCGTGCATAGGATCTGGCCGAACGGCCATCGACGACAACGATGGGTTCGTCCCTCTCTAGGGCTTCGTGGAGGTCTGCCGAGTCCATCTCATATTCGAGCTTCCGCGCGTAGAAACTCATCTGATCGATGCTCATAATGTCTTCTCCTCTAGAGATCCGAAACCAGGAAACTGCTACGCTTGGTTCGGTCTCAGCAGTTTGTGATTATTCAGTATGACGCGCAGGGTAACAATCTAGCAGGAATGGGGTTGCGATTCGTCCATATGCGTGCGGAATGGGGACATTTCCCAGGGCTGACGTTACTCCTCGGACTCTTGCTCCGGTCTGACTTCTTCCCAGAGTGCGTCGTCGTTCACGAGTCGGTCGAGGTAGAGGGCGCCGTCCAGATGGTCGGTTTCGTGTTCGAGGGCTTGGGCGAGTAGGTCGCCTGCTGCGCGGATGCGAAACTCCTTGCCGTCGATGTCGAGGGCGCGGACGCGGATCTTCTCCGCGCGCACGACCGTGCCTCGGTAGCCGGGTATGCTCAGGCAGCCTTCGCCCTCGACTTCTCGTTCACCTTCCTTGCGCATGACCTTTGGGTTGATGAGGATGATGGGTTCGTCGTCGTCTGGCAGTTGGATGACCGCCACGCGCATGGGGACGCCTACTTGGTTGGCGGCCAGTCCGACGCCGCGCTCGGCGTGCATGGTTTCGATCATGTCATCTACGAGCTTGCGGATGCGTCGGTCGATATTCTTTACTTGCTTCGTCTTGCGTCGAAGCACGGGGTTTGGCATTCGGACGAGCGGCAAGATCGACAACGCGGCTATTCCCGGAGGTCAGGGTTGAGGGTATAGGAGCCAGTCCAGGACGCGCGCGCGACGATATGCCCCTCCATCTTGGACAGCGCGTCTGGGCCTCCAAAGTTGTCGTGGAGTCCGAGCGTCTCCACGTCCAAGGCGTACAGAGTGATGTGATAGCGGTGCAGGCGTTCGTCGTTCCACGGGGGGCAGGGGCCGTCGTATCCGCCGTAAACGCCTTCCATGTCGGGATCGCCGGCGAACCAGTCGGTGTAGTTGTTTATGCCGCGCACGCCGTAATCGACTTTGCCTGGGGCCTTTCCGTGCGGCGTAACCCCGTCGGAGTCCAGAGCCGCAGGGATCTGGGTGATGTCGGGGGATATGTCTACGAGAATCCAATGGTAGAAATCGACACGGGGGAGGCTGTGGGGAATCGTGCGGCCTTCTTGGTTCACGTCGTCCGGGATCGACGGGGCATCTGGGTCGTGCATGATTATGGCGAGTGACATTGCGCCGCGGGGGACCTGCGTCCACCGCACGTGGGGGCTACGGTTCGGCCCGCCGGTCACGTGTCCTTCGTCTGCCGGGACGCAGAACGCGAATTCAGCCGGGATTCTTCGTCCGTTGGCGTATGACGGGACTTCGATTTCCATGCTTTTCTCCACTCGACGGGGATGCCAGGGGTCAAGTATCGAGTATAGAAAAGGGAGGTTTGGTCTGTCAATCCACGCTGGGGTCTGCGGGGGTTCCCCTGGCCATGCCGATAGATTCCCGCCTTCGCGGGAATGACGGCAGGGGCGGGGATGACGGCAGGAGGGCGGGAGTAACGCGCGACGCAAGGAATGATGTCATGTGGATATACAGTATGGGGGCAACCGGCCGCGACAAATCTAACAGAACCAACGCTCCTTTGCTCGTGCAGCCAGTATAGTATAATGACATCCACGCCTCCCTTCTCTTCACGCACGTTCCCGAAACATGACACCCATCGACAGAATCACGCCTGCGCTGCGATCCCCGTGGCTTCCCATCGCCCTGCTCCTGCTTGCGCTGTCGACGGTGTTCATCTTCGGGGGTGACCGAGGATACTTCTACCGACCAGCGGGCGGTCACAATTGGTTGTCCTCACATCACTTGTCGATAGCCGCGAAACTCTCTCCCGAGCACGGCTTCCAGCGGTTCATGCACCGGTTCATGGACGACGACGGCGCAGTTCGTTACTCGCCGTACAACCGCTTCCCGCCGGCCGGCTACGCAGCCATGAAGCTAGCCACTCTGCCAGTCTCCGATAACCCGTCCGCTCGACTCTATGCAGCCAGAATCCTCATGCTGCTGTTCTTCACCGCGATAGCAGTCCTCGCGTATCTCTCGCTCAGCCGCCTCACATCCAACCGGTGGATCGCACTGACGGCGACGCTGCTAGCGTTCTCGTCGTACTATCTGCTCTACTTCAACGACATGACGGCCAACGAGGGGATGCCCGATCTCTTCGGAGTGATGGTGACCTTCCATGGCATGGTCGTCTTCGTGCAGGAAGGCCGCTTCCGTCAGCTGCTGGTGAAGGTGTGCATCGCGCTGCTGCTGGGGTGGCACGTCTTCGCCCTGCTACTGCCGTTCGTCATCGTTGGGTTGGCGCGCGACCTCCTGCGGGCGCGTTCCGCCGCCGCAACTTCTACCCCCCCCCCCCCGTCATTATGTCAAGTTAAAACGCGCGGCGTCCGCACTGTTTCGCAGCCGCTACTTGTTGCTGGGTGCAGTTGCGCTGGGAGTCGGCCTGGCCGTCCTCGCTTTCAATTTCACGATGGAGTACGCTGCGCTGAACGGCGAAACCCCGCTCACCGAACTGCCGTCCTTCCAGTCTATGCTGTATCGCACCGGACCAGACGTCGACGAACTATCGTGGCGCCCTTTCCTAGAAGGACAGTTTCGCAGCATCCTCCTCAGAATGTTCATCCCCTACGCATTGCTTGGTCGTCTCGATCGTCACGGCGCTCCGGACGGAAGCCTGACGCGGCTACAGAAACGCCTCGCCACCGCACTCGGAATCGCCCTGGCCGCCGCGTGTCTCATCGGCTCGACGTTCGTCCGTCCGAGAATCCTGTTCGTTACCCTGGCGTCGTTCGGCTTCTTCTGGGCCCTGCCAATGCGCCAGACTACCTCCACTCATCATTTCGAAGCCATCTACTATATTGGCCTCCCCTTAGTCTTCTTCACCATCGTGCTGCTCTTGGCGCGCCGGCTGACCAATCGAGACGGTGTCATTGCAGCAGCGTCGGTCGTTGCGCTACTGCTCTTCGCGGTATCCAGCTTCCAGATGAGCCGCGTCGGCCACAGCGCGGAGACGGCTCAGGCAGCCAGAGCGGCGGAGCAGGAACTGCTCGACATCGGCAAGACGACTGCGGGAGAGCCCGTCACCATTCTCGACGGCAGAATATTCAACGACCACTTCTTCGCCTGGCGGCACACAGGACACGCGATGAATTACTACCTGAACACGAGCCTCATGCGTTATATGTATCTCCCCGCCGTGGAGGGCGGGTTCGTCATCATGCGAGATCGTATCGATACGGATGCTCTGCTTACGCCGCACAACCAGTATTTCTTCCTCTACGATAAGGACGTGGCATGGAGCCTGTATCGGTCGGCGGCATCCACCGAGCCTTTGGCGCGCGCGGAATTCGACGTGTATCTCATCAACGGCACGGTGTACTACCTCAAGGAGCCGTGCGAACGCGCGGACGCCGCGGGGCGCTTCTTCCTGCACGTCTATCCAGTCGACGAGAACGACCTTCCAGACGGTCGCAGGCAATATGGATTCGACAACCTCGATTTCTCCTTCGACGAACGCGGCGTGCTGTTCGACGGCAAATGCCTGGCCATCGTCGACATCCCTCAGTACGACATTGCGAGGTTCCGCACTGGCCGGATCAGCGGCGCCGGTGTGCAGGGTTGGAACGCTGCACCGGATATCCAAGGCCTCAAACTCATTTCCGCGTACCAATCGATTGTGTCCACTGAGCCGGTCGCGCGCTCGGAGTTCGATCTGTATCTTGACGGAGGCAAGCTGTACTACGTCAAGGAGCCGTGCGGCGAAGAGGATACCGCGGCGCGCTTCTTCCTGCACGTCGCCCCCGAAGACGAGAACGACCTTCCAGACGCCCGCAGGGAGCATGGGTTCGACAACCTCGATTTTGGCTTCGACGTCCGCGGCGTGCTGTTCGACGGCAAGTGCACGGCTGCCGTTCCCCTCCCGCAGTACGGCATCGCGCGGATCGTCACCGGACAGTTCGACGGCGCAGGCCGCGTTTGGGAGATCGAATTCGCCCCGGACGCGCGCGATTGATGCGTGTCTCGTCGGACGTAGGCCACCAGATTCCCGCCTTCGCGGGAATGACGTAGACAGGTGCGGGAATGACGTAGACAGGTGCGGGAATGACGTAGACAGGTGCGGGAATGACGTAGACAGGTGCGGGATATGACGTAGACAGGTGCGGGATATGACGTAGACAGGTGTGGGATATGACGTGAGTGGGTGCGAGATATGACGTGAGTGGGTGCGGGAATGGCGGGAGGGGTGCTGGAATGACGGGAGGGGTGCTGGAATGACGCGGATTTGCCATGGGGAGATAGTCGTGATACTCTTCTATAAGTACATTTGTTCTATATCAAGAGGAGAACTTGCTACAGATGATCTCACCAGTGGTGCTGCACGGATGCCCGAGGTGCGACGGGCCACTCGACTTGTACGATCGTTTCGCGCGGTGCGTTATGTGCGGATGGCAGGACTACGGCCAGCGGAAGGAGGGTTCGGGGATGGGGCAATCCGCTTCTTCTCGGACGGCGAGCGCTGGAGGGGCGTACCCGGACAGAATCTTCTATCGCGGCAACGGGCGGCGCTTCAGTTTCGACGACACGCTCGAGGCGAGGGTTGGGTCTGCGTGGCGCGATACGGTGCTGGTATGTCCATACGATGGGGCGTTGATGCGGTATGCGGGACGCGCGGGGGCGCGCACGCCTCTCGTGCAGGTGTATACCTGCCGTCGACGAAAGCGGCACCGCGTCCGCTTGTGGCAGCAGACCAACGGCGACCTCGCGTGGAGGTAGGGGCGAGGGAAACCGACTTCCTCCACGCGGCTGTTCCCCCGGCGGAAGAGAATTCTTTCGGACACGCCCGGCAGACGTCAATGGACTTGGCCGTTTCCGGTCATGCGGTTCGCGCGGTGCGGAGTCTGTTCATGTTCGAATCCGGGTGATGCCGGCGTTTGCCCTCGCGCCGTCTGATGGTATACTCTTCATGCGCGCGCGGCGGTATCGAATGCGTCTGGGATGCCTAGGCGCGGTTTGGGTGCGCGGACGACGGTCGATTTGCGGTCGAGAATCATTGGGGATAGGACAAGGTCGAAAGCAATGGGATACGCGGAATCTCTCCATGCCAAGGCGATCGAGCTCATACGAGTTTCGATTGAGATTACTGCGGAGGCCGATTCTGGCCATCCGACGTCGGCGGCCAGCATAGCGCACCTCGTCACGGCGCTGATGTACCACCATATGCGGTACGACCCATCGTCCCCGGATGTGTTGGGGGCCGATAGGTTGGTGTTATCCGAGGGTCATGCGTGCCCGATCGTGTACGCGGCGGCGGCGGACTTGGGGATGGCCATTGGGGGAGAGCCTAGGGATCGGCGTCCGATGACGCTGGGCGACGCGATGATGCTTCGGGACATCCGCAGCGAGATCGATGGTCACCCAAATCCCGCGGAAGGGTTTCCATTCTTTCCGGCTGCGACTGGATCGCTGGGGCAAGGTCTTTCCATCTCTGCGGGGTTGGCGGCCGCGGCCAGGCTGGACGGGTTGGACAGTAGGATATTCTGCATCATTGGGGACGGGGAGAGCCGCGAGGGGCAGATTTGGGAGGCGCTGGATTTCCTCGTAGACTACCGGCTCAACGCGGTGTGCCCAATCTTCAACTGCAACCGATACGGTCAAGCGGGGCCTGTCAGCGAGCAGCAGTCTTCTCGGGCGTTGGCCGCCAAGTTGCGCGGCGCTGGGGTGGATGCGGCGGTAATCGACGGACACGACCCGGAGGCGGTACGCGGCGCATTCATGGAGCATCAAAGGCGTGCGGCGGACTCTGCGGCGAGACCGTTCGCAGTCATCGCCGAGACGGTGAAGGGATGGGGGTTCGTCGGGGCGGCCGGAGAGGGGCTCCACGGGAAGCCATTGACTGGCTCGGCCAAGGCGGCCGCCTTGGCCGAGCTCGACGATACTGCGGCGCGGCTTGGCGCGAAGCGTGGGGACAGCGTTTGCGGGGTCAAATCCGCCGGGGAGCGCAGCTCTCTGCGCGAGACGGCCAAGGCGCCGCCGGGCTTCGCCGACGCAATGCGCGCGTACGGACATTCCGATGCGCTGGCGGAGAGGAAGCTTGCGCCGAGGAAGGGATACGGCGCGGCGCTCCGCGCACTGGGGCACGCGAATCCCAATGTGGTCGCCCTCGACGGCGATGTGAAGAACTCGACATTTTCCGAGTACTTTTCGGAGGATCCGGACCTGTCTCACCGCTTCTTCGAGTGCCGCATTGCGGAGCAGCATCTGATTTCTTGCGCTGCGGGCTTGGCAGCCGGGGGCAAGATACCGTTCGCATCGAGCTTCGGCAAGTTCATCACGCGGGGATACGACCAATTCGAGATGGGGTTCATCAGCCGGTTGAACCTCAAGATCGTTGGTTCCCATGTAGGAGTGAATATCGCTGCCGACGGCCCGAGCCAGATGGCTTTGTCCGACGTAGCGTTCTTTCGGTCCATGGCAAAGGTACGGTTGGAATCGGGAGAGCCCGGCGTGTACATTCTCAATCCGTCGGATGCGGTTTCCGCATACGGTTTGACCGTGCGAATGGCGGAGCGAGAAGGAGCTTGCTATCTGCGCGCCGCGCGGCCGGATGTGCCGTTTCTCTACGACGAGGACGCAGTGTTCACGCTTGGAGGGCATGGGGTATTGCGCGAGGGCCGGGACATTCTCATCGCAGCGTCGGGGTACATCGTCCACGAGGCGTGGAAGGCCGTTTCTGCGCTGTCGGAAGCTGGAATCGATGCGGCGTTGGTAGACTTGTATTCGCTTCCGTTCGATGGGGAGAAGATCACGCAGATGGCCAGCGTCTGCGGGGGCAGGGTAGTGACTGTGGAAGACAACTACGGGGCGGGGTTTGGATCGGAGGCGGCGGAGGCGCTGATGGAGTACGGAGGCGGCTCCAAGGTCAAGCAGATGTACGTTACTCGGATTCCCAAGTCCGGGCGGACTGCGGATGATTTGATTCGCTACGTTGGTCTATCTTCCGACGACATCGCCGCCGCCGCCCGCGCTCTGCTCGATTGAGGGCGGGGGCTCAGACAGAAACAAGCGGCGGGGGCGGAATCTCATCCGTCCCCGCCGCGCGTCATCTGCAACGAGTGGAGCAGGTCGTCGAAACTCGTCTCTAGGGGGTTTCGTATCTGCCGGTGGACGTGATCTCGCCGCCTTCGACCTTCCATATCTCTATGGGGCCGAATACGTCCCCCTTATCGTCGATGTCAACGGTTCCGGATGCGCCCTCGTAGTTGATGTCCTTGCCCTCGGCAATGAGGCTGAACGCCCTTGCGATGCCGTCGCGTCCAGGTCCAACTATCTCGCCGGGCGCGTTGGCGACGTCTCGGAGCGCGTCGCGGATGGCGAGCGAGTCTGTGGTGCTGCCCGCCTTGGCGGCGGCCAGGGCAACCAGCACGGTGGCGTCGTAGTGTTCCGCCATGAAGGGATGCGAGACGGGATAGCCGTAGGTATCGAGGTAGGAGCTCTCGAACGTCGCCTTCTCTGGGCGGTCCGGACCGCCTGGGACGGTGCCGAGTGTTCCTTCCAGCACGTCCCATCCGATCTTCTCCATGAGCTCGGGGGCCTTGACACCGTCGGCGAACAGGAACGAATCGATGTACCCGCCTTCTAGGGCTTCGCGGAGATAGACTTCCGCTTGTCCGGGGTAGCTCAATGTAACGAGCACATCGGGGTCGCCTTCGGTGGCTCTTTCTAGTTCGGAGACGTAGGTCGGCTGAGTGTCTTCGTGGGGCACTTTTGCGATCACCCTTCCGCCGTTCTCAGTGAAGGTTTGCTCGAACCGGTCGGCCAACCCTTCACCGTATGCGTTGTTGATATACATCACCGCGGCGGTTTCGTAACCCTCCTCGGTGGCGAGGTTGCCCAATACGATGCCTTGGGCGGCGTCGGATGTGGCCGTGCGGAAGACGAGGTCGTCGTCTTCGAGTACGGTGATGGCGGCGGCGGACGATGCGCCGGAAATGAGCAACTGCTGCTTGGGTATGGTGACTGCGTTTGCGACTGCGATGGTAACACCGCTCGAGAGCGCGCCGACGATGGCGGCGGTATTCTCGACGTCTACCAAGGCGCGGGCTGCGTCGACGCCCTGCGACGGGTTGACCGCAGTATCTCGGCTGACGATTATCAGAGAAGCGCCCATCACGCCGCCCGCGCGGTTGACGTGGTCGGCCGCTAGCGCAACCGAGTTGCGGAGGGGAGTGGCGAACTCCGTGAGCGATCCAGTAAAGGCGTTGAGGTTGCCGACGATCAAGGGGTCGGCTGGAGCCGGCGCGGTGGTCGGGGCGGCAGGCGCAGACGTGGGTGTAGGCGTAGAGTCGCTTCCACATGCCGCGGCGAGCACAACCACAGCGGCCGTCATGAGGCCCCATAGGAGGTTCGAGGGTAGGGAACGGATGCGCATACTTCACTCTCCTCATTGGAATGTAGCATTACGGGCAACCTTTCTCCAATTGCCCGGCAAACTGGGATGCAATACGGAATCGTAGCACGCTGAGCCAACGAGTGTCAAGAAAAGGGGATCGTGGGTTCCGTTTACTTTTGCGGCATGACGGCTGGGGGACGGCAACTCTCCAAAGCGGTGCGTCCAATCGCGCAACGGGAGATTCCCGCCTACGCGGGAATGACGAGGTCACGCGGCACGAGTGGGAGATACCGGCAGGAGATTCCCGCCTACGGAGACCTTTGCATAACCTCTTCGAGGGTATGGGAATGGAATCCGGAGCACGCAAAATGAACGGGGGCACCATGGGCAGAGCATCCCAAAACAACCACTCCGCCTAGTTATTCAAAGGTCTCCCTACGCAGGAATGACGAGACCCAGCAGGAATGACGGAGAGTCCAACCTTTTGCGGCCCGGGCGCAATCCATGCCGCAAGAGTAAACGGTAAGGGATCGCGGTCGTCTTGCGTTATCGGTGACAGCCTTCTGGGACGGCGTACAGTACAGACATTCTATGCGTTCGGGTGGTACACTGCTTTGGTCGGGGTTGGCCCCATCCCCCCCGACGACCGATCCAATCCAAAGCAGGAGGCAACTGCCTTGACCAAGAACAGTTTGTCATACAACCGCACGCTCTTCCTCGAGGACAACCTGCCCGTACTGCGCGGGTTGGATTCCAAGAGCGTCGACCTCATCGCGACCGACCCGCCATTCAACAAGGGCGTCCCCGCGTTCGAGGGGACGACGAAGACAGGCGTCGATGTCGACTTCAAGGACGTCTGGCATTGGGGGGACGTGCAGGATGAATGGCACGAGGCGATCAAGGAAGATAATCCATGGCTGTACCACACAATCAACACTGCGAACAAAGCGGCAGGGCAAGACATGGGCGCGTTCCTGTGTTGGATGAGTGTCCGTGTGTTGGAGATGCACCGCGTCCTCAAGCCGACGGGCAGCATCTACTTACACTGTGACCCGACGGCGTCGCACTATCTGAAGGCGATGATGGACGCCATCTTCGGACGCAAGAACTTTCGGAATGAAATCGTGTGGAATTACAAGTACGGCGGCCGCAGTAAGAAGTCCTTCGGGCGGAAGCATGACGTTATCTTGTTCTATGTGATGTCCGAGTCTGCTCCCTTCTACCAGGATGCGGTTAGAGTGCCGCATGAAGAGGAGTCGCTGGCGATGAATTTTCGCAAGGTAGACGAAGACGGGCGGCGCTACAGGGAGGGAACATGGAGCAGCGGCAAGAAATACCGCTACTACGCAGACGAAGGGCGCACATGCGACGACGTATGGACGGACATAAATGCGCTGCATCAGGCTGACAAGGAGCGCACAGGCTACCCGACCCAGAAGCCGTTGGCGCTGTACAAGCGGATGATTGAGGCGTCGTCGAAGCCTGGGGACATGGTGCTCGACCCGTTCGCCGGCTGCGCGACGACGTGCGTGGCCGCGGAGCAGCTGGGGCGGCAGTGGATCGGCATCGACACCCAAGAGAAGGCGGGGGACGTCGTTCGGGAGCGGTTGCAAAGCGAGGTCTCGGCAAACACGGCGTGGAACGACATCGTCCGCACGCCGACGGAAGCGCCGGAGCGGACGGACGACGGCGGCCCCGTTGCTCCCGAGCTAGTCGTAGTCGGTCGAACGCGCAGCATTCCAGTACGGCAGGCGCGCGCGGAGCTAATCGAACGCGACGGGCAACGCTGCCAAGGCTGCGGCTGGGAGCCGCCCTACGCGGACTATCTGGAGCGCGACTACAAGAAACCGACCTCGTTGGGGGACAAGGACGAGATGAGCAACTACGCGCTGCTATGCAGTCCTTGCAACGGCAAGAAGTCGAACAAGTTGACGCTGCGCGCGCTTCAGGACGAGCGCGTGAAGGAAGGGCGCATGAACGCCGAATGGTGGGAGGAGCAATGGAAGTGAGCGAATGGATTGCATTGGCATCTGCAATTGCTTTCATTGTGACTGCGGCGGCCGCTTGCTTGAGTTATGCAAAGTCTCCCTTCGCTGGAATAACATGTGGGGATGCAGGCCAACGACGTAACGGGTGGGGGAATGACGGGGCGGGAGACGCGCTACTGGGTTACGGCGCCTACGATGGATTCAAGGGCGTCCGGATCCTTGGGGATGGCGTCTGACATGACTTGGTGGCCGCGGCTGGTGACGACGACGTCGTCCTCGATGCGGATGCCGATGCCTCGGAGTCGCTCGGGTGCGTCGGCTGCATGGGGACCGAAGTAGAGGCCGGGTTCGACGGTGAATATCATGCCCTCTTGCAGGAGAACGGGATCGTCTCCGCTGCGGTAGATGCCCGCGTCGTGGACGTCGAGTCCGAGCCAATGGGATGTGCCGTGCATGTAGTAGGGTTCGTATGCCTTGTCTTCGATGATGCGGTCGACGTCTCCCGTGAGGACGCCAAGGTCGATGAGTCCTTGGACGAGAACTTCGAGGGCGGTCTTGTGGACTGCGCGGAGCTCTTCGCCTGGGGCTATGACGTCGATGGCCTTTCGCTGCGCCTCTAGTACGATGTCGTAGACGGCGCGCTGCTCCGGGGTGAATCGTCCGCTTACCGGCCATGTGCGCGTGACGTCCGCGCTGTAGTATTCGAATTCGGCTCCGGCGTCAATGAGAAGGAGGTCGCCGTCTTGCATCTCGCGCCGATTCTTGACGTAGTGGAGGATGCAGGAGTTTTCGCCTGATGCGACGATGGACGGATAGCCGTTTCTGGGAGAGCCGAGTTTGCGGAACTCGGTTTCCAACGCGGTCTGGATGTGGTATTCCCGGAGGCGCGGGCGGGTTTGGCGGATTGCGCGGTCGAATCCCTGCGCGGTGATGTCGATCGCACGTTGGAGCGCCTCGATCTCCTTGGTGGACTTTTGGACGCGCATCGATCCTATGACGGGAGCGGGATCGACGATGCGGCGGATGTAGCTGTCGTCGCGCTGTCCGCTTGCGCGGCGGCGTGCGACGAGGTCGGTGAGCAGCTGATCCATCCGTCGATCCGATCCGAGGGAGTAGTAGAGGGTCTGCGACTCGGAGAGGAGTTCTGGGAGTTTGTCTTCCAAAGCGTCGATGGGGAAGGCGTCGTCCGCGCGTAGTGCTGCCTTGGCGCCGTCTACCCCGACGCGCGGGCCGACCCAAATCTCGAATTGCGGATCGAATGGGTTGACGAAGAGGACGTACACATCCTCACGGCCTGGGCGCAGTATGGCCACTGCGTCGGGCTCTTCGAGTCCGGTGAAGTACCAGAAGGTCGAGTCTTGGCGGAACTCGTAGTCCACGTCGTGGTTGCGCGGGGACGGATGCGCTGCGGAGAGGATGACTGCCCCGCCGTCCAGGTGCGCAAGCAGCTGCTTGCGTCGGAGGGCGAAGTCTTCCTGTGCGAATACGGACGCGGCGGCGGCGTCAGTCGCCGGCGTCGGTGCGGGGTCGTTCGTCGGTCGTGCGTTTGGCATTGCAGGGGTTACCGCGCCACCCAGCCGGCGTCAATGGAGTACGTCGATCCGGTGATGGAGCGTGCGGCGTCGGAGGCTAGGAAGGTTGCCAGGGCAGCGACTTCACGCGGCTCGATGAGGCGCTTGATTGCGGCGGGGTCGAGCATGACCTTCTCGACGACGTCTTCGATGGGGATGCCGCGTGTACGCGCTTGGTCGTATATCTGCGCCTCGACAAGGGGAGTGCGGACGTAGCCGGGGCAGATTGCGTTGACGGTGACGCCAAATTCTCCTACTTCTAGGGCGGCCGTCTTGGTGAGGCCGACGATGCCGTGCTTGGCGGAGTTGTACGCCGACTTGTATGGACTGGCGACGAGGCCGTGAATCGACGAGATGTTGATGATGCGCCCCCAGCCGGTGTCTTTCATGGAGGGTACGAGATACTTGATGAGTTGGAAGGGGGCGATCAGCATGACTTGGATCATGTTGGCCCATGTTTCGTCTGGGAATTCTTCGATGGGATGGATGCTTTGGTATCCAGCGTTGTTTACGAGGATGTCTACTCTCCCCTTGAGGGCGGCGGCTTCCTCTGCCAGGCGTTTCGTGTCTGCCATGTCCGCGAGGTCTGCGCGGATGAAGTGTCCGCCGATTTCGTCTGCGGCTTTCTGTCCGGAGTCGCTGATGTCGTTGACGATCACCGCTGCGCCGGATTCGGCGTATATCGCCGCGATCTCCCTTCCGATACCGCTTCCCGCGCCGGTGACAAGTGCGGTCTTCCCTTCCAAGGAATAGCCCAAGTTGGACATAGATACCTCGCCTCGTTTCAAGAACGCGGGGCGTCGATGAGCCGGCGCCCCTTCGTTCGCAATGATTTGGTTTGCGGGAGCACACGGCCCAAGTTCGCAGCGCAGGCGGCGCTTGCAGAACGACGGTGCCAGGCTGCGTTCTTGCTGTTGGGTGTCACTCCCGCAGGGTCATGGTACATTGCAAGAGTGCGGCGGTCAACCGTTGCGGCCGTGCCGCGCTGTGGATCGGGAGAGAATCGATGCACAGTTGCCTTTCCAATGACAAGAGACGGCTGCAATGGTGATTGCCTTCACTTTTCGGGCGAATGTATAATACCTATGAGGGCGTCATAGCAAAAGCGAGATGGAGGCGGAATATGGTCATCGACACGATAGCTGATACGGGTACGGATCGGGTGAAGGCTGGGTTGGCGCAGATGCTCAAGGGCGGGGTCATCATGGATGTCGTGACGGCAGACCAGGCCAGGGTTGCCGAGGATGCCGGCGCCTGCGCGGTGATGGCGTTGGAACGGGTGCCGTCGGACATTCGCAAGGCCGGGGGCGTGGCGCGAATGGCGGATCCCACCAAGATCGTCGAAATTCAAGAGGCGGTCACGATTCCGGTGATGGCAAAGTGCCGCATCGGTCACTTCGTGGAGGCGCAGATCCTTCAGGCGCTTGGGGTCGACTACATCGACGAGTCGGAGGTGCTCACGCCCGCGGATGAGGATAACCATGTGGACAAGCATGGGTTTACCGTGCCGTTCGTATGCGGCGCGCGGGACCTGGGCGAGGCGCTGCGCCGTATTGGGGAGGGCGCTGCGATGATTCGCACGAAAGGCGAGGCGGGGACTGGCAACATCGTGGAGGCCGTGCGTCACGCGAGGGCGGTTCTTGGAGAGATCCGACGCATACAGGGTATGAACGACGACGAGCTGATGGCGGCCGCGAGAGATTTGAGGGCTCCGTACGAGCTGGTCAAAGTCGTCCATGATACCGGGCAGCTTCCGGTCGTCAACTTCGCCGCCGGCGGGGTTGCGAGTCCAGCGGACGCGGGGCTGATGATGCAATTGGGAGTGGACGGAGTGTTCGTTGGATCCGGCATCTTCAAGTCGCAGCGTCCGGATCTCATGGCTGCAGCGATTGTGAAGGCGACGACGAACTACAATGATCCGCAAGTGCTGGCGGACGTTTCTCGCGGACTTGGGGACGCGATGCCTGGGCTCGATGTGCGGACGATGCCCGTCGAGGAGCAGCTAGCGGTGAGAGGCTGGTAGGTTTGACGAGAGTGGGAGTCTTGGCCATTCAGGGGGATTTCTTGGAGCATCGCCAGATGATCGAGGAAATGGGAGTAGATGCGCCCGAGGTACGGCTTGGGAAGCACCTGGCCGGACTCGACGGCTTGGTGATACCAGGCGGGGAGAGCACGACCATCGTGCAGTTGCTCGACATTTTCGACATGCGCAGCACGGTCGTTGGGTTGGTGCGTGAAGGGATGCCGGTTTGGGGCACTTGCGCGGGGATGATCGTTCTGGCAAGTCGTCTGTTGGATCACCGTCCGAGGCCGCTTGGTCTCATGGACATCGAGATTAGCCGGAACGCCTTTGGAAGACAGGTCGACAGCTTCGAGGTCGATCTGGAAGTAGAGGGCATCGAGGGCGAGCCGTTTCGGGGGGTCTTCATTCGCGCTCCGGTCGTCACTAGCGTTGGAGAGGATGTGGACGTTCTGGCGAGGCTGAACGACGGGCGTCCGGTCGCCGTTCGAGAAGCCAAGATGTTGGCGACGGCGTTTCATCCTGAGTTGACGGGAGACCCGCGCATCCATGAACTCTTTCTGAGGATCGTGCGATGAAGGGAGGGCGTCAAGCGTGATACGTGCGTCGCTGCCATTCGACGTCGTTCGATACGGAGTGTTGGGCGGGCCTGCGCCCGGCAACCGCGCGTCTCCGCTCGCCTCTGTGGGATTCCCGGCTGGCGGCGCTATGTCCAGGCAGGAGGCAGTCTACGCTGCGATTTCCATTCGGCGCAAGGGGTCGCTCTCCGTCACTCGGTCGCACGGCCGGTACATGCCGGTAATCGTCATCGCTCGGCCGCGGCCGAGCCGATGGTGCTGGGACGTGACGCATCTGTTCTCCGATTCCCCGTATGGGGAATCATGCGCTGACGTTCTGGATGTCTTGTTGCAGGAAGTGTCGCAGCGAGGAGGAGAGCGGGTATTCATCCGCCTTTGGGTCGATGATCCGCTCATTGGGATCGCGGCGTCTCGCGGATTCATGAAGTACGGAGAGGAGGCGCTGCTTGCAGGGCCGGCTGACGCGCTCGACGGCGAGCCGTCTCTTGGCGTCGAGCCGATGCGTGGAGTCGATGAGCATGGTCTGTGGCGTCTGTACAACGTTTCTACCCCCCTGCGGGTGCGGATGGCTTTGGGCATGACCTTCGATCAATGGCGGGCGGCTCGGGAACGCGCAGGATGGCGGAGTCGGGAGTACGTGCACCGTACGGACGGAGCGGTTCGAGCATGGGTCCAGGTCACGCGTCGGTGGCGCTCCGCGGTCGTTGCTTGTCTGAGTCATCCCGAGTACGATGACTGCGCCCCGGCTCTCATGCGGCATGGGATTTCTCGGGCGTGGGGAGTGAACGCTGCGCTTTGCTTGGTTCGAGACTCACAGGTTCGGCTTCAGTCTCTGATGCGGGGGCGAGGTTTCCGGGAGGTCGGGCGATACGCTACTATGATGAGGTCGATCACCAGTCCGATGAAGATTGCACAAAGGGGGCGTGCGCTTCGCTTGACGCGCCTCGAGCCGGCAGTCGATTTGACGGAGCATTGGCAGAGGGCCCGCAGGGAACCGCCAGAGGATATTCATTCGAGCTAGACCGAGTCAAGGTTCGTTCGATACGGAGGTACGGACATAAGCCAGATGCGTCAATGGATTGAAACCGATCTGGAGGTGGTTATCGACAAACTGCCTCCGCGTATCGCCCAGGTGCTCATAGATCGAGAGGACAAAGACGAGCTCCTGGAAGTAATTCTCGATCTTGGTCGGGCCCCGGAAGGGCGATTCCCCGATGAGAGCGTGGTCTTGAATGGTCAGGAGGTCGACAGTTCTGACATTCGGTACGTTACCGACAACATCAGTCCGTTTGGTGAGGACAACCGTGCAGGGATCGAGCGGACGCTTCACCGCATTTCCGCCATCCGAAACCGCACCGGGCGGGTCGTTGGTTTGACTGTGCGGGTGGGCCGCGCAGTCTACGGCACCATCCGGATCATCGAGGACATCGTTCTCACTGGCAAGAGTATCTTGCTGCTAGGGAAGCCGGGCGTTGGAAAGACGACGATGCTTCGGGACGTGGCGCGGGTGCTTGCGGACGATGCCGCAAAACGGGTCGTAATCGTCGACACATCGAACGAGATCGCTGGGGACGGCGATATTCCTCATCCCGGCATCGGCAAGGCCCGGAGGATGCAGGTGCAATCGCCGGATCGGCAGCACTCGGTGATGATAGAGGCTGTGGAGAACCATATGCCTGAGGTAATCATCATCGACGAGATCGGGACCGAGCTCGAGGCGAACGCCGCGCGCACGATCGCGGAGCGCGGAGTGCAACTCGTCGCCACTGCGCACGGAAATACTCTCGAAAACCTCGTACAGAATCCGACGTTGGCAGACTTGATCGGCGGCATACAGGCGGTCACTCTGGGGGACATCGAGGCACGCAGACGGAGAACGCAAAAGACTGTGCTCGAACGCAAGGCTCCTCCCACGTTCGACGTCTTGGTGGAAATCCAGGGCCGAAACCGGGTGCTCATCGCGTCGGACGTTCAGGAGACGGTCGATCGGCTGCTGCGGGGATTCGAGATTCATCTAGAGAGTAGGCGGGTAGACCGTGACGGGGAGATACGTCGAGAGCATGTGGAGAGGATACCGTCGCTTCTTGGACAGGGCGGCGACCATCGGAGGAGGCGATACGCGCGCCGTCCGTCAGAGGGGGAGCGAACGCCGCCCGCGGCCGTGGTGGATCAGGACGAGGGCGAAAGCGGCGGGGGCCAGGCCGGAGACTCGGAGGGCCGCCGGGTCTTGGTACTTCCATACGGAGTCAACAAGGGCAAGCTTCAACAAGCGGTCGAGTCGGTCGACGCCCCTGTGCGACTGGTGGATGATCTGGAAGACGCTCATCTGGTCTTGACTACGAAGAGTTTCTACCGCCGGCGGACCAACGCGCTTCGTCAGGCGGAGGAGCACGGCAGGCCGGTCTACGTCCTTCGGAAGAGCACTACGCCGCAAATCCACCAATTCTTCCGAGCGATCACGCGCAGCAACAACGCCCACGAACAGAATCAGGAGCGTATCGCGGAGGCAGTGCAGGAAGCGGAACGCGCTGCGGAGTTCGTCAAGAATGGCGAGACTCAGGCCGAACTCAGCCCGCAAAGCTCGTACGTCCGCCACTTGCAGCACCAGATCGCCGAGCGGCATGGGCTGTCTTCCGCAAGCTCGGGCAGGGAACCGAGTCGGCGGGTGGTAATGTACGACGGCTGATCCTGCCGCGATGCCCTTTCCGCAAATGCGGATGCCCTCCTCTCCTCCGAAAAGTCCGTGAGTCTGCGACGGTGCGGTTGGCTGCGCGGATTCTACTTCGGGGGCGTGGCCGCGCTTCCGACCTGCCGGCCGCGAGAGAGGGTCTGCGGAGAGCTGGCAACCTTCACGTCGACGGCGGGCACTGGCCGAGTGGAGTCGGCCTCCCCTTCCGGGGTAGAAAGTTTGACCCTAGGGTTCAGACCGAAGTCTCCATTTTGTGAAACGGCGCGGACGGCAAAAAGACGAAATGGTGTTTTGAAGGTCGATAAGGACTAGAAAAGTTTGAGAAATCTGTTAGAATGGAGTTAGTTGCTGGGGCGGAGCGACGCTCCGTCCGACAGCAAGAACACTCAATCCATCATAAGGTGGCAAGACGATGGCGAAAGACGTTGGCAACGCAAACATGGTATCTATCCTGCTACGGGCATCGTTGTCGTCGCGGTACGTCAGAATCGTCCTGCTTGCTGGCCTGGTTGCGGCGGCCGCCGCGGTCTATTGGTACTGGGCTTCCATAGTGGAGACCTACTCTACGATCCGCGAGGATATTCTCTCCCGACTCGGATTCGGTGTCGTTGCGGTCGGGTTGTGGATCTGCGTTTTCGGTTTTGCGCTCGCAGTTCGGCGCTCGTGGTTCATCCACTACCGGTTGTGGCTTGCCTCGCCCTTCCTTCTCGCCTTCATCCTGGGCGCTCTATCGTACTCCACGTCGTTTCAAGGGCCTCTGTCCGCTTTCACGCTCGGGGGAGAGGTTTCGCTTGGGGGTACGGTGGGCTACGCCATCACCGGGGATGTGGATTGGCAAGGCTGGATTCGGCTGGGGGGGCTTCTGGTCATCGCCGGATTCATAGCATCTCCCAGGGGCTCTCTCATCGTCGTGTCTGCGCTTGGACGGTTTCTGGCGGCAGCGTACGTGCTGACGGCCGGTGCGGTGCTGTGGATTGGGCGTCAGTTCGGAAAAGTCTTGCACCGCTCACCCGCCCGCGATTCCGGCGCGGAAGAGCCCGCCCAGGGGCGATATAGCGAGGAACTGCGTCGAACGATGGAATCGAGCGAATTTCGCGAGCGGGTCTTCACGGGCAGCACGTTGGACGCCAGCAAGGCAACCCAGGAATCGGAGCCGCCGCCCGAAACATCCGAACAGAATGGACTGCACACTTCCCCCGCAGTCGCCGCCGCTTCCGCGGTCGAGGATGGCGTTGGAGTAGTTGAGCGGGAATACGCCGTCCAAGGAGAGATCGGAAGCGCTTCCGCGGTCGAGGACGGCGTTGGGGTTGAGGAGGAGTACGCCGATGAGGAAGAGATCGACAGTACGTACTACGTAGAAGATGACGACGATGTTCCTCATCAGGTCATCGCCGGCCAGATGGAATCTCCGGGGAACGGCGTCGGAGAGGGCGATGAGACAGTGCAGGTTCTCGAGTCCGACAGCGAGGAAGCCGTGTCGGTCGAACCGGAATCTATTCGCTGGAGCGGCACAGAATCCGAAGGAGGCGGGGAGAGGGAGTCCGGTTCGAAGTTCAACGATCTGTGGAGACAGGGCGAACCGGACGACGGAGAGGATGCCGCGATCGATGCGGATGCTGGAGAGAAAGAAGAAAGCAACGGGCGGGTGGCGTCGATGGTGCAGGCGGTGGTCGGAGACGCGGCGGTGCCGGAGTGGGAGAAGCCGTCGCTTTCCATGTTCTTGGACACCAACGAGGGCGGGATCGAGCCGGAAGAGATGGAGGCGACTGCACGCACGATTCGGGAGACGCTCGGCAACTACGGCGTGGAGGTCGAGGTCGAGGATACGCAGCCGGGCCCGACGGTAACCATGTACGGCCTCGTGCCTGGATGGATTCGCAGGTCCAAGCAGGTAAACGCGACCGACGCGGACGGCAGGCCGAAGTTGGACGAGAAGGGCAGGCAGATCAAGACCAGCGTGGAAACCAAGACGAGGGTGAAGGTGGATGCCATAACCGCGAGAGAGAAAGACCTCTCCCTGGCTCTGAAGACTCCGAGCATCCGGATCGAAACGCCTGTGATGGGCAAGTCTCTTGTGGGCGTGGAGGTTCCCAACCCCAACCCGGCGCTGGTGAGCCTGCGGAACGTCATGCAAGACCGCGAGTTCGAGGCCTTGCGGAAGAAGGCAAAGTTGCCGGTCGGCATCGGCAAGGGAGGCAGCGGCGAGACGGTCGTCATCGACCTGGCCAAGATGCCGCACCTGCTGGTTGCGGGATCGACCGGAAGCGGCAAGAGCGTATTCGTCAATACCGTCATATCTTGTCTGCTGATACAAAAGGATCCGTCCGAGCTTCGGCTTTTGCTCATCGACCCGAAGCGGGTCGAGCTAACCCCGTACAACGGCATTCCGCATCTGCTCACGCCGGTTGTGGTCGAGACCGACCAGGTGGTTAGCCTCTTGAAGGGTCTCAACCGCGAAATGATGGATCGATACCGCAGAATGGAGGAAATCGGGGTACGGAACATCGACAGCTACAACAACAGCCCGAAGTCACCGGATCGGATGTCCTACCTCGTCGTGGCGGTGGACGAGTTGGCGGACCTCATGATGACGGCCTCGGCCGACGTCGAGCGGGAGCTGTGCAGGCTCGCCCAGCTCGGGCGCGCGACGGGCATACACATGATCGTGGCTACGCAGCGGCCGTCCGTGGACGTGCTGACCGGCCTCATCAAGGCGAACTTCCCCAGCCGGGTGAGCTTTGCCCTCACCTCGCAGGTGGATTCGCGCACCATCCTCGACAGCTCGGGTGCAGAGAAGCTCTTGGGCAAGGGCGACATGCTCTACCAGAGCGTCGACATGTCTCGTGCGGAGCGCGTTCAGGGGGTCTTCATTTCCGACGAGGAGATCGAGGGCCTCGTCGAATTCTGGAAGACGACGCCGCGCGGCCCCATATGCGAGGTCAACATCTTGCCGCCCGAAGGGAGCGCCGAGTCGGACGACGACGGTCAGGACGATGAGTCTGGAGACCGAGACGACATGATGGACAAGGCCATCGATCTTGCCATGCGGCAGAAGAAGCTATCGACATCTCTGCTTCAGCGCCGCCTCCGGATCGGGTATCCTCGGGCCGCGCGTCTCATGGATCAGCTCGAGGATGAAGGCATCGTCGGACCCAGTGACGGTTCGAAGTCCCGTGATGTTATAATGGGCCAGGTGTAGGGTGGGTTGCGGCCTCGTCGACCTTCGAATGATTGACGGGGCTGGGTCTTGACCTTGCAAGAATCAGGCCGAACTGCGCTGCGCGGTCTCATGCGGATCGGTGCGGCTCCATCCGACCTGCGAGACGCCCTGTAGGGCGGGAGGTCAGAGAACGGCGAATGGTACGAAACATCGCGGACAAGATCATTTCCGTCGTGAGCCGTGCAGACGGCTCTCCGCCAGTAAAGCGGGAGTCCTGCCTGGTCTGCGATACGGCGCTGTTCGACTCCGATCTGTATCGGCGGTACAACATCTGCCCGCAGTGCCGCTTCCACTACAGCCTCACTGCAAGGGAGCGCATCGAGACTTTGGCGGATCCGGGGTCGTTCAAAGAGACGAATCGGGCGCTCACCTCGCTCGATCCGTTGTCCTTCTCTTCCCGCATGTCCTATAGGCAAAGCGTGTTTCGAGACCAGCGGAGGACCGGGCTCACCGAGGCTGCGGTCACCGGCACGTGCTCGATTGGCGGAACGGCGGCGATGCTGATCGTCCTCGATTTTGGCTTCATGGGCGGAACGATGGGGTGCGTCGTCGGCGAAAAGGTCGCATTGGCGTTGGAGCACGCGTCGCGGCGGAAGCTGCCTGTCGTCGCCGTCGTCACCAGCGGAGGCGTACGGATTCAAGAGGGCGTCTTGTCTTTGATGCAGATGGCGAAGACTGCGATGGCGGCCAATCGGCTGTACGAGGCTGGTCTGCCGTTCATATCGGTTTTGGCGAATCCTTCGACCGGGCACGCATACGCTAGCTTCGCCAACCTTGCGGATATCATCGTCGCCGAACCCGGCGCCATCGTGGGGCTCGCGTCGATGCGGACGATCAAGAACGCGGAAGCGGACGGCGACCATGCGGAGTCGCATACGGCCGAATCGCATCTTCTTCACGGTATGATCGACGCCGTCGTCGACCGCGCAGACTCGAAGGATACCCTCGCCGCGCTGCTCGACATGCTCATGTCGAACTATCATTTGGCTTTGAATGGACGGCAGGACAAGCGATTGCAGTCCACTCCTCCAAAGTCGATTGCGGCGTGGGAAGCCGTCAATCTCGCCCGCCGCGCGGACCGCCCTACCAGCCTCGAGTATATGAAATATATGGTGGCCACTTTCGTGGAGCTGCACGGCGACCGCGCGTTTGGGGACGACGAGTCCCTCATCTGGGGGTTGGGGCAGATTGGCGGGCAGACGACCGTAGTCATCGGGCAGGACGGCAGTAACGCGAGGGGAGGAGGGCGGCAGAGCGAACGCACTTCCCCCGAGGGCTTCCGCGAGGCAAAGAGGGCCATCCATCTCGCGGCGAAATTCGACTTGCCCATCGTTACGCTGATCGACACGCCTGGCCCTGATGTGAGCATCGACGCCGAGCAGCGCGGATTGGGGAACGCCATTGCGACATCCATGGCGGAATTTGCGCGCGTCCCCGTGCCGTCCATCGCCGTCATCATTGGCGAGGGAGGAAGCGAGGGTGCCCTTCCTCTGGCAATCGCAGACCGGGTTCTGATGTTGGAAAACGCCATCTACACGGTCATCTCCCCGGAGGATGCCGCCGCGCTTCTCTATCAGGACACCGCGCGCGCAGATGAGGCGGCGGAGTCGCTGCGCCTGACGGCTCACGATTGCTTCGACCTTGGCATCGTCGATATGGTCGTTCAGGAGCCGGCAGGAGGCGCGCACGCCAACCCTTCCGAGTCCGCGCGCCATCTGCGACGCGTGCTCATTCAAGAGCTTGCGGCGCTTCAAACAGGATCCAGGAAGCGACTCCTCAGAACGCGATACAAGAAGTTCCGCAACGTGGGCGAGTACAGTTCCTACTTCCGGGCGGCGATCATCCGCGAGGTCAACGCCCTCCGGTCGATCGTGTCCACCGGCGTCCGACGCATACGGCGCAACGCGGACAATCACTTGGACGAACGAATCGCGGACGGATTCTCGAACCCGGGCGAAAACTCCAGAGACTCTTAGCGGACTCCGAGATCAGGAAGTGAGGGCATATCCCGCATGATGAACGAGCGCAGATGGCGGAAGGCTATCGAGCAGACTTTCGTGGTTCGGTTTCCAAAGCAGCATCTGGCTACCTTTGGCGCCACCAATATCAAGTACTACGTCGTGACCGAGCCGGCGTTCGAAGAGGACATGCCAGAAAGGAGCGAGGGGATAGTGTGGACAGGGAAGGTCTTGGCGGAGCGCCCGGCCATCGTCACGCCAAGTTACATGTCGAACCTCGAGGGCTTCAGCTCGGAGGCATACGAGTTCTTCCGCGATCTGGCGCGGCGCGCGGGACCGAACAGCCCCGGCATCATGTACCAGTACAAGAACAAGCCGGAGAACTCGGAGGTCGTCGGGGGTGTTCCGACGGACATCGCGCACCGCATCAGCAAAGACCTCAACGACCGCAACGACGAGCTTACCGTCGTCATGGTCGGCGTGGACGAGCTGTGGGACGTGGCGCTCCTGAAGTTCATCTACGAGTTCACCGCGTCGTCCGTCGCAGGCAACGTGCATGAACTCGGAGAGCGGGGGCTGCTGAGCCCGGAGCCGAATTTTGGCGGCGCTCCGTCCGCGGCCATCCAACAGATCGACCGTCTCTTCCATGAGGTCGAGCGCGGGAACCGCGGCGGAATCGACCTGCTCAAGCAGGAACTAGACCGCTGGGGCCTCTTCGACTTCTACGAGGACAGGTTCCTCAACCTCTTCCGTTCCTAGCGTCGTGCGGCTTGGGCTGCACCGCGGAAGCGGCGCGCGCTGAGCGCGGCAGCACCCGACAGGATGAGCAGCGCGCCTCCGGCGATACCCAGCGCCAACGCCAACCCGGGCGAAACGGCGGCGTCCCCAGTACTCGGCAGGGCCGCACAGACGGCGTCTCTCGTGTCCACCTCTGGCCGTACGTCGAGCCAAGTCTGGAATGCGTCGTCCCGGGGGATGCAGAGGTTGGTGTTGGCAAAATGGAAAACGGACAGAGTCTTCATCTCCGTCAGGCTCGACGGCATTGGCCCTGCCAGATTGTTGTCACTGATGTAAAGGCTCCAAAGGGTACTGAGATCGCCCAGCTCTGCCGGAATCGGCCCAGTTAGATTGTTTCCATTGAGGGCTAGAATATCTAGGTTACCCAGGTTGGCCAACTCAGACGGAATTGGCCCCGTTAGATTGTTCTCACTGAGCCAAAGCTGAGTGATATTTGCCAGGTTTCCCAACTCTGCCGGAATCGGACCTGTCAGATTGTTCTCACTGAGCCAAAGATGAGTGATATTGGTCAGGCTGCCCAACTCTGCCGGAATCGGACCCGTCAGGTGATTCTCTTCGAGTCCCAGTATGCTGAGGTTAGTCAATGTACTCAGCCAAGATGGAATCGTCCCAATCCGGTTGGTATTACCCAGGTCTAGCGATGTGAGGTTGGCGAAACCGCTCAGCCAGTCCGGGATATCCCCCTCGTCCAGATTGTTCCCGTCGAGATCGAGTGATGTGATATTGGTCAAGTTGCCTAACTCAGACGGAATCGGACCCGTCAAATCGTTCCCGTCGAGATCGAGTGATGTGAGATTCGTCAGGTTGCCCAACTCAGGCGGAATTGGACCCGTCAGGCGATTCTCACGGAGTTCCAGTCTGTCGAGGTTTGCCAGGGTACCCAACGAAGACGGAATCGTCCCAATCCGGTTGGTACTGCCCAGGTCCAGCCGTGTGAGGTTGGCGAAACCGCTCATCCATTCCGGGATCTCACCAGCATCTAGATCTTCGTTGTGGGAGAGATTGAGTATTGTGAGATTGGTCAAGTTGCCCAGTTCAGTGGGGATTGGCCCCGTCAAACCGTTCCCAGATATCCCTAGCTCAGTGAGATTGGTCAAGTTGCCCAGTTCAGTGGGGATTGGCCCCGCCATATCGTTCCCGCCGATCGAGAGGTTAGTGAGATTGGTCAGGTTGCCCAGTTCAGTGGGGATTGGCCCCGTCAAATCGTTCCCGCCGAGAACCAGCTCCGTCACCCGCCCCTGGGCGTCGGTGGTGACGCCGTACCATTCACCGAGCGGCAAGTCGCTCAGCCACTTCATGTTGCGCCTCCAGTTTTCGCCGTCGGTGGCGTTGTAGAGGGCGGTGAGGGCGGCTCTGTCTGGGGATTGCGTCACTTGGGCAGGGGAGGAGCCGCTCTGTCTGACCGCGTCTGGTTCCGGGCGGACGATGGATTCGGCGGGCGGTAGTCCGGCGTCTGCGGCGCGGGCATGGTCTTCGACTGCGGCTTGGAGGGGCGCGCTACCGTGGGGGAACGCGCCTGCGAGAAGCGCGGCCAGGAGGGCGGCGAACAGGAATGCGCCGACTGGAAGTGGAAACGGTGTCTTCATTGTGGTCGTTCCTTTGCGGGGCCGAGTCGAGGGGACTGTTCCTCTATTGTGTATACGAATGGCGCAGCGTTGTGGTTCCGCGCCAAGCCTTACGGCGCGGCATGGACACTGCGTTTACTCCAACTCTAGCTTGACCTCCGGCTCGACGTATGCGTGGTCTTTGGCGTAGACTTGGAGGCGGCCGCATGCGTCGGCGACGAGGATGCGGTCGTGTTCGTCGATTTCGATGCCGGTCGGACGCTGGAACCGACCCATGGGCGTGTAGTCCTTGACTTGGCGGTATGCTTTGATGGTGCCGGGGTCGCGCCTGATGATGTATTCTCCGGCCTTGGAGAGGGTTGTCGCATCACCTTGGAAGGCGGCGAGGATTTCGCCGTCGGGCTCGTATACCTGCACGCGGCGGTTTCCCCAGTCGGTGACGTAGACGTCGCCTTGGCTGTCGACGGCGACGTTTGCCGGGTGGTTCAATTCGCCGCCGAACTCTTCCCCGAATGTCATCACGTATTCGCCGTCGTTGGTGAATTTTTGCACGCGGCTGTTGCCCCAGTCCGCGACGTAGATGTGGCCGCTGCTGTCGACGGTGACGCCCCAGGGACGGCTGAACTGTCCGGGCGCACTACCGGAGCTTCCGAATCCGGAGATGTATTGTCCGTCTTTGGTGAATTTTTGCACGCGGTCGTTGCGGCTTTCGACTACGATCAGGTTGTCGTCTGCGTCGAAGGCGATGCCGTTCGGCCCGTTCAGCTGTCCAGGGCCGCTGCCGGGCTCGCCCCAGACTGCGATCCACTCGTCGACCGAGTCTGTGCCCGGGTAGGGCACGATGCCGTCTGGGTCGTATTTGCGGACGACGTTGTCGTGTTCGTCGGTGGCGTAGACCCATCCTTCGCTGTCGAGGGCGATGCCGCCCGGCCAGGTGAAGTCTTGGCGTGCGAAGTCGCCGAGGTGGTGTTCTTCGAAGGTGGTCTTGCCGATGCGCCCGGTGTCTCGGCGTTCCAATTGCTCCGATAGTTGGAACCCCTTACTCAGGACGAAGATGATGCCGTCTGGGGCGATCGTGAGGTCGGTTGGGTAGCGGAAGCCGCCGACGTCGCCGTTGATCTCGTTGGTCGGGCGTCCGAGCGAGCGGTCGAAGTGCCAGGTTCTGCCTGCGGCGGTAGTGGTTATCATCTTGCTTACTCCAGTTCGAGTTGTAGTTCCGGGGTGCGTAGCTTGCGGTCTTTGGCGGACACCGTTGGAGGCGTCCGCACATGTCCGCCGCGATGATGCGGTCGTGATCGCGGTTCGGACGTCCGGGTTGGGTTCGCGCACCGAGCGTGGCGTGCATCCCGTCGGCGGCCTCGTTCGTGGGAGGAGCCGACGGAGCAGGGGCGCGGTGTTCTCGGCTCACGGTTCGTTCAAGCCGTGACGAACCGCGGTTTTTCGAACGTTCCGTTTACTATCGGCTTGGCGTCGAGACCGAACCAGTCTTCGAGAATGGTCGAGTAGACGCCTCGGAAGTCCTGGTCTGGAGCCAAGTCGCCCTCTCGCAGATCTTCCGGATTCATCGACGGGAACTCGTTGTGCTGTCCTCCGACGACGCTGGGGCCGATTACGAAGGACACGCCTCCGGCGCCGTGGTCGGTGCCCGTGCCGTTTTCCTTCACTCGCCGCCCGAACTCCGTGAAGACGAACATGATGACATTGCTATCCGCGTCGTGCTCTCTCAGGTCGTCCCAAAAGTCGGTGACTGCCGAGGCGACCTGGCCCAAGAGCTTGGGATGGTTGTTCGCCTGGCTGGCGTGGGTGTCGTAGCCGCCGTGCTCGGTATAGAAGATCCGCGTTCCGAGATTGGCGGTATGGACCGCCGCGACGTCTCGGAGCTTCCTCGCCAGGGGGGTCGCCGCATATTCGACGGTGGATGTGTACGCAGCGGGGGCGGCCTTGAGCATGTCCGCGCCCTTGAGAGCGTCGAGTCCAGTCTGGGCGAGGTAGTCCATCACCGGGCCGGAGCCGATAGCGGGAGAGTACATGCTGGCGAAGCTGTCGAGCATCTTCGCGCGCTCCTGCTTTGCCTCGATTCCAGTGAGCAGACCGTAGGTTTCGAGATCCGCCACCGAGGCCACCGACGCGCCGGGGGCAACCAATGCCCGGGGAAGGCCTTGTCCGATGTTCACCGCGGTGACCGGGTTCTCTCCCTCCGGGTCTAGGTCGCGGATCGCACGCCCCAGCCAACCCTCCGTGCCGACTTTGTGGGGCTCCGACGTGTGCCAGATGTCCATGGCGCGGAAGTGGGAGCGAGTCGACTCCGGAAACCCGATTCCGTGGATGACCGCCATCTCTCCCCGGTCGTAGATGTCCTTGAATGCTCCGAGCGCTGGATTGAAGCCGACCGCGTCGTCGATCTTCACCACGTCATCCTCGGGAATCCCCAGGCTCGTCCGGTTGTCGTAGTACAAGGGATCACCGTACGGGACGACGGTGTTCATATAGTCGTTCCCGCCGGTAAGTTGGAGAACCACCAGAACGGGTTGTCCGCCATTGCCGCTCATGCCCATATCATCCTCCTTCGGTCAGTAGGTTTCCTATCATACCAAACCCGCGCAGAGTTCGCTATATCAATCGAGGACGTTCCGTTCCATCTATCGCGGCATAGGCATCTCCATGGATGCGGGGGGACGGAGGGCAACGAATGCGGCAATAGCATTCCCGCAACAACAATGCTATACTACCTATCCCAACCCGCCGAGCGCGTCTTGAGGACGGTAGACGAAGAGACATTGCCATGGTGAACACCTCCCGCATTGCAGTTGTTGCGCTCGCGCTTCTCGCGTGCCTCGCAGCCTGCGGCGACACATCGACGACCAACGATTCCGTAGACGCCACGATCGCAGCAGGAGTTACCCAGGCCTTGTCGGAACTCACCCAGTCTCCTGTCTCGCCCGCCCCTAGCGCTCCGACAGACCCGCCCACTCCTGCGACTCAGCCGACATTCACGCCAAGACCGATACCTACAGCTCAGCCGACATTCACGCCGAGTCCAACCCCCACAACTTTTCCGACACCCATTCCTCGGCCAACTCCTACTCCGGGGCCGATGCCCGCAACGTCGCCGCCTGCAACCCCGATTCCAGTTTCTACGATTCCCCCGACACCGACGCCGATTCCCATAGAGAAAATCAATTTCATCGGGGTGAGCGCAAGCACGAACGTACCCAGCCAGGTACAGGTCGCATTCTCCCTGCGAAACCAGCGCGGGAACGCCATCGTCCTCCCGGCAGAGGAGATCGAACGGAGCACCAAGGTGTTCGAACGCAGGTCGGGCGCCGAGGATTGGGAAGAGATCGACTATGCGGAGACCAGCTACTTCATTCATACTGGAGAGAACATCGACCTTGAAGTAGTGTTCGCGCTCGACTTCACCAACAGCATGTCCGAGGCGAGACTTCCGGACGGGCGAAGCGGCATCGATGCCATGCTGGGGGCGTTCTATTCCGCTCTCGCCGTCCTGCCGGCCGCTCACCGCGTCGGCGTCGTAGAGTTCCACGACCGAAACGTAGAACCGAGCGTTCTATCCGAGCTTACCACCGACCGCCAGTCGATACGAGAAAGCGTCGAACGCTTCTCGCGCAGCGGATTCGACCCTGGATCGTCGCGCGTTTGGGATGGCGTGGTTGCCGCGTCGGATCTCTTCTCCCTCCCCAGCGAGAATCCGCGCACCGTCCGCACCCTGGTATTCCTATCCGACGGAAGAGACACCAGCAGCCGCGTACCCCGCGAATCCGCAGGCGAGCATGCTTTGGAGCGGGGCGCGCAGTTGTTCGCGGTCGGCGTGGGGGAGGTGTTCCAAGAAACGCAGTTGCGCGAGATGGCGGAATCGACTGGCGGGGCATACTACGAAGCGAGCAACGTGTCCGTGCTTCAAAGGCAACTCCAACTGTTGGTAAACGACTTGCGAGGCCAGTACCAACTTAGCTATATCACCCTGCGAAGGGAGGGTGATTACGAAACCAGGGCGGTGGTGGAGCTTCAGGGCGTCGAAGGACAAACGCAAGTCGGCCCGTTCGACGTTGCCGACTTCTTCGGCTCAGACACTCAGGGCGTGATCGATTTCGATCCCCCGACGCTCGACCTCCGCAGAGGCCAGGCGACGGTGTTCGTGCGGGCCCTGCACATGCCGAGGAACATCGACCGGATACGATTTAGGCCGGACACATCCTTGCCATTGGCCGTCGATCTAGTCGAACTGCAGGACGGCGGCTTGCTGCATGGCTGGACGATATCAGGCCCCGACGCCGACGGGTTCTATCTTGCCTCTTCTCAAACCCCCTTGGAATTCGGCAACTTTGGCCTCCTGTTCAAATTGACCGTTTCCAACATCACCGGACGAGGCATGGAAATCCCCTTCGATCTCGACAATACGATATACACTCGCGGGAAGACCGTGGGACGCCCGATGTATATCACCGCCGGCGAATTCACTCCGTCCGGGCGCATAGCGTTCGCTTCCAGTCATGACGGGAATCCAGAGATATACACCATGAACGCGGACGGGTCGGATGTGAAACGACTCACGAATCATCCCGAACGGGATGGATCCCCGTCTTGGTCGCCCGAAGGCAACCGCATCGCATTCGTCTCCTATCGAGACGGAGTTGGTGAGGTCTATGTCATGAACGCAGACGGCACAAACCTACATCGACTTACCAATAGCCCGAACCATGAAGAGGGTATTGCATGGTCTCCCGATGGTATCCGCATGGCGTTCGCCTCCGAACGAGAAGGAAACAAGGATATCTACGTGATGAACGCGGACGGATCGGACGTAAGACAACTCACGAGACATCCATCCAATGACGGGAGTCCATCATGGTCGCCGGACGGACGGCGCATCGCGTTCGAGTCCGAGCGAGAGGGAAATCGGGATATCTACGTGATGAACGCAGACGGGGCGGATGTAAGACAACTCACTAGTCATTCATCCGACGATGCGAGTCCATCATGGTCGCCCGACGGCCGGCGCATCGCATTCGCTTCCAATCGTGACGGGAATCCAGAGATATACACCATGAACGCAGACGGGGCGGACGTGAAACGACTTACGAGTCATTCCGAATGGAATGGATTCCCGTCTTGGTCACCCGACGGCCGGCGCATCGCATTCGTTTCTGACACCAGGGATTATGGGATATACGTCATGCGCCCTGACGGCAGCGCGCTGGCTAAACTTGCCGCTAGCCTACTCTGGGACGGCCCGCCGGCATGGACTATTCCAGATCCGGCGAAGACGCTTCCGACTCCGACCGCTACATCGACGCCAGTGCCGACGGCCACCCATACTCCAACGCCAGTGCCGACGGCCACACTTACCCCAACACCAGTGCCGACGGCCACTCATACCCCAACGCCAGTGCCGACGGCCACGCCGACGCCTTCTCCGACTCCCACATCGACGTTCGTTCCTACTGCTACGTCAACACCCGTTCCAACCGCAACGTCGACGCCTGCTCCGACGCCCACCTTGACGCCCACTCCCACGCCGACGCCGGAGGCGTTTCAGCGCGGACGCATTGCGTTCGATTCCAATCGGGATGGGAACGGCAACATCTACGTCGTGAATGCGGACGGGACGGGACTGCATCGGGTGACGAGTCATCCGGAGTGGGATCTTTCGCCTGCATGGTCGCCGGACGGCAGGCGCATCGCATTCGAGTCCTATCGAGACCAAAACTGGGAGATCTACGTGATCAACGCGAACGGCTCCGGCGTCACGCGGCTTACGAATAACGACGCGGGCGACCACGCGCCTGCATGGTCGCCGGACGGGCGGCGCATTGCCTTCGAGTCCTACCGTGCCGGGGACGACAACAAGGAGATCTACGTCATGAACGCGGACGGCTCCGGCGTCACACGGCTTACCAACAACGACGCATGGGACGGGTCGCCAACGTGGTCGCCGGATGGATCGCGTATTGCGTTCGAGTCGAAGCGGGACGGGAATAGCGAGATCTACGTGATGTACTCGGACGGCACCGGCCTGACGCGGATCACCAACGACCCTGCGTGGGACGAGGCGCCGTCCTGGAATAGCCAGCGTATCGTCTTCCACACCGACCGCGATGGCAACAAGGAGGTCTACGTCATGAACTCGAACGGCGCGGGCGTCACGCGGCTTACCGATCGTCCGGAGACGGATAGTGCGCCCGCATGGTCGTTCGACGGCTGGGGGATCGCGTTCGAGTCGGAGACGGCAGACGGCGGCTGGGATATCTACGTCATGGGCAGGGACAGGGGCAGCCCAATTCGGCTCATCGCCGGCGACAGCGACGACAGGAACCCATCGTGGACGTCTCCGCCGCCATAGCCCGCCCGCCTCGTATATGCTGGCAACGCGCGCAGACGCACTAGACAGCGCCCGACTCCCGTTGCATAATGAACGCCGACTCACTCGGGGCATCGACCACTTTCCATATCTGAACGCAAGAATCCGTTGGAAGCGCTGCGCTGTTACCAAGAAGACCTACTCCGCAAGGTCGAAGCACGCCTCGACGCCAACGCCAAGGCGCGGGTGATGATGCAGCTGCCCACAGGCGGCGGCAAGACCGTCATCGCCGGCCATCTCCTCCAACGCCGCCTCGGCAACGGACGCAAGGCGGTCTGGCTGACCCACCGCAGGGAACTCGCGGAACAAACCCGCGGGATGCTGACCGACGCCGGC
The DNA here is from genome assembly GCA_965242665.1 of Dehalococcoidia bacterium. Taxonomy (GTDB): domain Bacteria; phylum Chloroflexota; class Dehalococcoidia; order Lucifugimonadales; family VXLM01; genus VXLM01. The sequence continues at coordinate 924,769 of OZ251484.1, forward strand.
GTTGACGCAATGACCGTCCATTGGAAACCCGGAACCGACGCGCCGGCGATGAGCGGCGGCGCAGTCATCCTCATGGCGCAAACCGTGAGCAGACGCACGGACAAGATGCGCGTGTGGAACGAGTACGACTCCAACGACCTCATGGTCATCGACGAGGCGCACCATGCAGCCGCCAAGGGGTGGGAACGAGCGATGCAGCAATGGCCAGGCCCAGTCGTCGGCATGACCGCAACGCCCTGGCGTCTCTCCGAAAGAGAGGGGTTCGATCACCTATTCGACAACCTGATATGCGGACCGCAGATCGCAGACCTGCAATCCTGCGACTGGCTATGCGGCGCAAAAGTGTTCATGCCTCACCCCGATCGGCGTATAGACGGAGGCGAGGTTGGCAGCACCGGGGACTACACCGAATCCGGTATCGAGCGCGCGAACTCCGGGCGAAACATCATGACTGCGGGAGCTCTCGAGTTCTGGCAAAGACACGCCCGCGACCATCAGACCATCGTATACGCCGTATCCGTCCGGCACGCGCGCAACATCGTGCAGGTGTTCCAGAACGCAGGCTTCTCAGCCGAGGTCATTCTCGGCGATACCGACCCGGAGGAACGCAGAAAGACGATAGCAAAGTTCAAAAACGGCGACATCCAGGTCCTCGTCAACGTCGTGGTCGCCACCGAGGGGTTCGATCTGCCAGACGCATCCTGCGTCCTCATCACCCGGCCCACTCTCAGCCTCGCCCTGTTCATGCAGATGGTCGGACGGGGATTGAGACCGAAAGACGATGGCGGGGACTGTCTCATCCTCGACTTGGCGGGCAATACGACCAGACACGATCTGCCCAATGCTCGTCGGATGTGGTCGCTCGAGCCGCGCGGCAAGCCGCCATCCGGTGAAGCCCCGGTCGTCTGGTGTCCGAAATGCGGCGGCGTCAACTACGCCGCCAGTCATCATTGTCGGCATTGCGGCGCGGATTTGGGCAAGAGATGTCCCTGGCGTTGCGGAAAATGGCGGCCTTGGAGTCGCTGGCAGTTTGAGAACCATTGCGGTGTCACCCACGAGCTGGTTTGCGACTTTTGCCACCGAGACGCCCATATACAGGCTCGTCTACCAATCAATCCACCATTGGACGAGCTGCCTGACTTCCAGAAGGAGAACAATACGGAAATGGATGACAAACTCGCCGAACGCCTAGCTCCACTGCTCAGCGAACTGCTCGATCAAGAATATCAGAGAGTAATGGGTAAGCGAGATACCCGCAGGGCCGAGATCTCTGATTCCATCCAGAAGCATGAGAGAGTGATGGAAGACGGGAACGCCCTGTACACAATATTCGAGGATTACGTGGATGGTATTCCGAATGAGAATCAGCCACAAAATCCGGCAGAAAAGTCTCATATGTTCGTAAGTTGGGAGAGAGACCTCAAGAGGAAACACGACGAGTGGAGGGAGGAGCTGGCTGATCTAGAGCGTCAGCCGGTGGAAAAACAACTGATATTCGACACAGCCAGAAACAAACTGGTAGAGCTGCTGTCTCTTCAAGCCAAAGATGCAGATCTCCTGCCCGATGGATCGAACAATGACGACCCGTACGAGCCGGAGGATGGATGGCATTTGCTTTCGTCCTCTATGGACCCCACCCACTGGCTTCCGTCGGAGTTGCGTACTCCCGACGGAAATACGGTCCCAGTCAGTAGGTGGATCGACCTCTTGGCTCAAGTCGCCGAATGGCTCTACCAGAATGGTCGCCTCACACAGAAAAGCGTTCCTACAAGTCCTGGGGCAAGCACATACGTGATCAACAGCACACCGATGAACAGAAATGGTTCGCCCTTTAGATTTCATGGGGAATTATCAAACGGGCTGTATTTGCAAAAGGGAATCAGTTCCAAGACCGTATGTGGATACGTACAAGTGCTCGGCGAAATCAGCGATCCGCCCGCCAGATTCTACGTGCGGATGTCCTAGTTCTGTGGGTATTGGGGCCGACATCCGCGTCTTCCGCCTAACGCGGCGTCCACCCAACACCCGGTACAATCACCCCAACCCCATGAACTGGCGCGAAATGCATGACAAGAACCCATCGTGGACGTCTCCGCCGCCATAGCCCGCCCGCCTCGTATATGCTGGCAACGCGCGCAGACGCGGTGTATCATTGGGTATACTACCGCTATCCCAATCAGGGGCAGATATGACCAACGACAACCAGACTCCCCGCAGCCTCGACCTCGAAGGCGCGTATAACATTCGAGACATTGGAGGCTATCCAACTGCCGACGGGTGCGCCGTCCGCATCGGGGCGCTGTTCCGCTCGGACAGCCTGCATGACCTGCCGCCGCACTCCCAACGCGCGCTGCTGTCGGAGGGGCTTCGGACGGTGATCGACCTGCGCCGGACGGATTCCGTCGAAGAAGATCCAAACGTCTTCGCGGAGTCCAGCGAGGTCGCCTATCACCGAGTGAATCTGATGGGCGATGATCCATTGGTCGAGGCGGAGGATGCGAGCGTCTCGTCGCTCGGCCCGGATCGTCCTCCCGAAATCTATACTGCCATTCTCGACCGCCGTCGGCAGTGGATGGCGGAAGTCGTGAAGATCCTTGCGGCTCCGAACGCCTTGCCCGCCCTCTACCACTGCAATTCCGGGCGCGACCGCGCTGGACTGGTCACCATGCTGCTCTTGGGCGTCGCTGGAGTGCCTCGCGATGCCATCATCCGCGACTACACATCGTCTGCGCGCTATCTCTGGCGGCGGATTGTCGACCGCGAAGCCGGGCGGATGCTTCGGCTTTCTCCCGACGCGTGGGATGCGTCCGAGGCCGGGCGCGCGGCGTATGGGAAGGAGCGAGACATCTGCCCGCCGGAAGCCATGAGCGCCAGCATCGAGCACGTCCACCGCGTGTACGGCGGCCCTCGCTCTTACCTCCTCGGCGGCGGCGTCACCAAACCCGAACTCCACCGCCTCCGCGCCGCAATCGTGGAGGGGGGAGATACGGCCTCCGCGCGGTAGAGGCTGCGGCGGGCGGCATGTACCGCGGCTCTGTCCCGCCCGCCTGAACTCGGATCCCGCAAGGTTTGGCCTTCCCCATCGTCATTCGGCAGGGGCGCGGAAACGCAAGGATGCCCGGCGCTTGCGCGCCGGGCATCCTGCGGTTGCTTCCCCTAGCTTGCCAGGGTCTTGCGCTTGTCCGCTAGTTCCAGTAGTTCGGATCCAGGAAGTTCACGGTGCCGTAGCGCCTCGACCGGTTGCCCGGGTTGTTGACGTTGTCGATGCCGTCCTCGAAGTAGTACGCCTCCATCGGCGCGCCGCCCATCCAGTTCTTCTGGACGTTTCGCACGTTGTTGCGCTTGATCTTCAGCGACCGGAAGATGCCGGAGTAGGCCAGGCCGCCAACCTTGTACTTGTCGGTGGCGTTCATCCGGAAGAGCTCCTTGCCGATCTCTACGCGGTACGGGTCGAGCAGGGCCCGCACGAGGCCTTCGCTGATGATCTCCTGCATCCGGATCATCTGGCCGTCGACGTCGGCAGGATACGTCCCGTCCGGAGCCATGTTGCCGTAGATGTCCGTGTACTTCGGGTCGCCGCCGGTTGGGGCCATGCCCTCTTCACCGCGCGTTTGGAAGTATCGGCCAATGGCCGGCCCCTGCCCGTCCTGAGTGGTCGGGGCAACGCGGTTCCACATGTTCGCCCATGGGTTCGTTCCTCCCTCAGGCGATACGAAGAAGTAGAAGTACTCCGTCGGAGGAATTGAGTTAGTGTACTTCGTCGGCGACTCCTCCTTGGTCGTGACTTTGATTCCCAGCTCGTCCCAGTCGTTCGCGACCCACTGCGCGTACGGCCAGAACATTCCTCGCGAGAGGAAGTTGAGCGTCAGGGGACCGCCGCCATCTTTCCGGTCAAAGTAGCCGTCGCCGTCTGCGTCCGTGTAGCCCATCTTGGCCATGAGGGACTTGGCGCGGTCGAGGTCGTACTCGGTGTCCACGAGGCGGTACTCCTCGCCTGGGAAGTACGGCGTCGAGCTGTGCGGCACCATGTTCTGGGGAACTCCCAATCCAGCCGCGAGCGCCTCGTTCGTGCCGTCTCGGTTCCATGCCAGGGATAGTGCGATGCGGAAGTCCTTCGTGCGCAGGAGCTGGCCGATCTCCGGATCCTCGACGTACTCCTGGTTTACGACGAATGTGGAGTCCGCGCCGTCTGTGAGGTCGTGCTTCAGCACACTATAGTCGCCGTTCTCGGAGTTCGCCAAGTACAGCGGCATCTCTGCTGAGGCCAAGTCCCACCGCGTGAAGTCCGACTCGCCGCCCATGGTCCGGAAGACCGCAACGTTCCGGTCTGCGGTTATGACGTTTCTGAAGCCGTCTGCATAGGGGAGCTGGTTCCCCACAGGATCGACTCCGCCGAAGTAGTGGTTCCGCGAGTGGGTGATGAGCTGGTCGGATGCATCGTCCACGAACCAAGCGCCGAGTGAGGGGATGTAGTGGTCGCCCCGGTAGATGTACTCGGGATCGAACTCGCTTGGAATGGGCTCGGAGGGATTTCCTTCGAAGCAGGTCACGCAGCGAATCGTCGTTACCAGCTTCACCCAGTTGGGCTGGTCGTACTGCTCGAGCAGTGCGGGGATCTCTGCTGCGTTGTACTTGATGTGGTAGCGCTTCTGAATGCGGGACGGCGAGACGAAGCAGCGCGGGCAACCCTTGATGCCGGCGAAGACGCTCAACGCGCTCGACTCCGCAAAGCTCCAGTTCGGGTCGTCGAAGTTGACCGTGAACGTCTCATCGTCCACGAACGTTATCTGCATGTCGTCGCCCGTAATCGGCGACTTCAGCACCGCAGGCAGAGCAGGCATGAGCTCCTTGTTGAGCATCATGTCTTCCAGGGCGAACCGGACGTCTTCCATGGTGAACGGGTAGCCGTCGTGCCAGCGCATTCCCCGCCGTATCTGGAAGGTGAACTGCGTGGCGTTCTCGTTCCAGTCGAACGTCTTGAAGCCGACGGGCACGAGGTAGAGCGCGTCCGGTGACATTCCGAGTCCGGACATCATGGTCATGCCCTCGATGAGCTCGATATTGCCGCCGGTCGTCGCCCGCATCTCTCCGCCGTACACGCCGATCTCGTCTCCGGGCATATAGATGAGGACGTCTTCAGGGACTGGCAGACGGTCTTGGAGCGGGGGAATTGCTCCTTGCCGCACCATGGCCGCGGACATTGGCGACTCCTGGAAGCTCCTCGGCGTCGGGCAGTTGTCGCAGAACCGCGTCGCCGGGTAGCCCCCGGGCGCGAGCTTCGGAGCCATATACATGGTGGGCTCCATCATCGAACCGTCATCGGTCCCCATGCGCTGCGGGAGGGCCATAGCACCCCCTCCCCCGCCTGTGGGGGCCTGAGCCGGCTCAGGAAGCGCAGGCGCCATGGCCGGGGCCGCAGCCGCAGGCATCTGCTGTACCTGTGACGGGGCTTCAGTCATCGCCTGACCCGACGGGAACGGCGCATCCGCCGCAGGGGCGGGCATCGCCGCAGGGGCGGGTTGCGCTGGCTCCTCCGGGTCTTGCGCCGCACATGCGATAGCGGCGGCGGCCGAGACCATGGCCGCGACGGCGATCACCGCGCTGTATTTCCAAATTCTGTTCGTCATGCCGATTCTCCTTTCTGCGCTCGCTGGTGTCGCGTCGATTGTACGCCATCACGGACGCGCATTCGCCAAGCAGGAAAAACTATATCTTCCTTTTCAAGGGATGTCAAGACCGGGTTTCGTTCGATCTGTTGGCATGGCGGTTCGGGGACGGAGACTCCCAGCGATGCGTCCAATCCGCCTAGGCGCAACCCATGCAGAGAGGAAGGAACGGAACGCCGTTGCCTCGCGCGCGTGCGCGCACGAGTTTTCGTTGCATTCTGTGGCATTCTGTCGTATTGTGTCGGATTCTGTCGAATTTTGCTGAAGGCGAGTTTGACGTCGTGTCTTGGGGTGCGCTGTGATTGGGCGCAGAATGACGAGTGACGCTTGGGGGCTCGGGGTGACACGGTTGGGAGTTTGCATGTTTCGCATATGCGGCTGCCTCCTCTTGGGTATGGTTCGACGGAGTCGTTGGAGTCGTCATAGTCCTATGGTAGTACGTGGGTTCTGTTTTGTCAAATGCGGTGCAGGGGGAGATTCCCGCCTACGCGGGAATGACGTGGGTGGGTGCGGGAATGAATCGAACGGAACTCAATGCCGCGATTCCTCAGTCCGGCTCGTGGTACTCGAACGGAATTCGTGTCCTTGGGCCCGGTCGATGGTCTCCCTCCAATGCAGACGGACTGGCCAGCACCAGCACGGCAACGTCTGGAACAGTGAACGTCTCTCCCCAATGCGGACGATGCGGACGGACTGGCTCCTAAACTCGTCGGACAGGGGGCTCCCCGCAATGTAGACGGCCTAGATGGCCGCGACTTCTCTCGCTAATACTAGGGCGCTCGTGATGGCGATGACGGCGACGACGGCGCGTCGGAAGACTGTTTCGTTCATTCGGCTGGATATCCGCGTCGACAGCCAGTATCCGGCTGCAGCTGCCGGCGCAGCCGCGGCCGCCAAGATCATGCGATCCGCGTCGAACAGACCTTGGACGGCGTATCCCACGGCCGCGGCGCTGTACATGGTCACGAAGAAGAACGCCATCGATGCCCGTACCCGCTGTCGTTTCATGCCCTGCCCTATCATGAACAGCGCAAGCAGGGGCCCTCCGATGGAAAGCCCTGTGACCATCGCAGCGACCCCGAATCCGAGTGTCGGCCCCGTAATCCGCGGCTTTGGAATCCTCCATTCGGTCTTGGCTATCACGAAGACGGTGAGCGCCAAGACGAGGGCGCTTATCCCAATGCGGAGCATAGAGGGGTCTAGGGCGCCGAGGGCGTACACTCCGAACGGCGTTCCCAGCACTCCGGCCGCGGCGGTTGGAGTAAGCTGGCGGTAGTCGGCGTGTCCGCGCGTCTCGACGAGGACGAGTCCGGACGCGACCACTGCGGCCGCGTTGACCGTAACTACGGTGGTTTGGGGATCCAGGGTCAGGAGGAGGATCGGCGTGGTGATTAGACCGAATCCAAACCCTACTATGCCTATGGTGAACCCGGCCGCCGCCAGTGCAGCCGCTGCAACGGCTATCTCGATGGGGCCGGGCACGAAAGTCGCTGCCTCCTCTGCCGGAGAGTCGAGGGCGCCGCACGTCCGACGCTGCTGCCGCCAGTCATGGAATCGCTTGTCCTGCCATGACGCCGGTGCAGCGTTCATGGTCGACGGCCACTTGGCCGTTGACGATTACGAACGGGATGCCGACGGGATATTGCCGCGGATCGTCGTAGGTGGCGGTGTCGATGATGCGGTCCGGGTCGAACACAACCACGTCTGCGAAGTAGCCGTTCTCTATGCGTCCGCGTTTCCGGAGGCCGAACCTGCGTGCGGCGTTGTCGGTCATCCGCTGTACCATCTGCTCGATGGACATGATGGGGAATTGCCTGCGCAATCGGCCCAGGAATCGCGGAAATGCCCCCCAAGCGCGCGGGTGCGGGTGGCCCCCGACGTGTATTGAGTCGCTGCCAACCATGTAGTCCGTCCGGGAGAGCAATTCGACGGAATCGCGGCTCACCTGCCGCCAGACGGAGATGTCGCCGGGCGGGACGCCCCAAAACCCAACTTCCAGGTCGTTCTCCAAGAGCAGCGAGATCGTCGCTTCTCCGAGGGTCTCACCGCGTCTGGCGGCGATCTCAGGCACGGTGAGTCCCTCGAGTTCTGGAGTCTTTGGCATGTGGGAGTAGACGAACTCCCGCACGACTCGGGCCTCGCTGGTCTCGATATGTTCCGCTATCTGCGCGCGTTCGGAAGGATCCGCAAGGCGCTCGCGGATCTCTGCAGGGCCCCCGTTGTGCGCTTGGGACGGCAGGTTGCTGAGGACGAACGAGCTGCCGGTCGGGTATGGGTACAGTTCCAAGGTCAGGTCGACGCCCTCTGCTTTCGCGTCGTCAAACTGCTGCATCAGTTCTGCGACTTGTCCGGCGTTGTTTGCGCTCGTTCGAGTGTGGGAGAAATGCACCTTCACCCCGGATCTGCGTCCGATTTCCAATGCTTCTGGAACCTCTCCGCCTCCGAAACCGCGGTCGGTGTTCACGTTCCGCAAGTGAGTAGTGTAGACGCCGCTGTACTCCGCCACGACCTTGCACAACTCCACCAGCTCATCCGTATCGCTCCACGCCTGCGGGTGGTACGACATTCCTGTCGCCAGTCCGACCGCGCCCTGCTCCATTCCTTCTCGCACCAGGCGCTTTGCGTGCTCCAGCCGGTCGCCGGTCATGGGGACGTCCGACATCCCGCAGGTTTCCACACGCAGCGCGCCGTGCGCGATATTGGCGACGACGTTTATTGCGGTCTTGCGGTGATAGTTCGCGCGAAACGCCTCGACGCTGCTCATGTCCAGATCGTCCGGCGCTCTCCCGAGAATGCCTGAGAGATAGTGGTTGTACATTCGATAGTTCGCGCTGGACGACGGGACGTAGGAAAGCCCATCTTGTCCCAGTATCTCCGTGGTAATCCCCTGGCGGATGCCTTGCGGGTGCTGTCCGTCTATCAGGAGGACGGCGTCGGAGTGGACGTGCGTGTCGATGAAGCCGGGCGATACGGCGTGCCCGGTCGCGTCGATCACGCGTCGCGCCTGCGCCTGCGAAAGATCGCCAATGACGCTGATCTTCTCGCCCTCGATACCCACGTCCGCGCGGTACCCCTCCTTTCCCGTTCCGTCTATGACCGTTCCCCCAGCAATGAGAACATCCAACATTCGCTACTTCCTCCGTAAGGTTGTTCGAGCGCCGAGTGACGCCGCGGCTATGCGGGCGCCAGATGCGTCGCCTGCCTCTTCACGCTCCTTCTTCCGTGCCCGGATCGGCCTCAGCGCTGCCCCAACGTCTTCGATGAGCGCGTTTGAGCGCAGCGAACCGCCGCGCAAATCCCGCCGTCTGAATCGGATCCGTCGTCATGACGACTGCGTCCTCGCGGTTGTCCGAGTAATAGGCCCTGCGGATGCCGCGCTCGACGAATCCATATTTTTCGTAGAGCGCCCGCGCCGCGTCGTTCGACTTCCGCACTTCCAACGTAATCTTATCAGACTGCCGCTCGATCGCGTGCTCTACCGCCGCGATCAACAGGAGCTCTCCGACTCCGCGCCGCCGGCAGCTGCCGGAGACGCCGACCGATACGATATGCGCCTGGTCTGGATCGTACCAAGTTCCTAGGAAGCCTACGATGTCCGAGTGCCCCGCATCGTCGTCGCGCAGCGCCGACCATGCGGACGCCACGCGTCCCATCACGCTTCGAACGCCGCCGCGCGCGCGCCGCTCCTCTCCCACGCTCGACGAGACTCCCGCATCCTCTGGCGCGACCAGTCTCTCCGCAACCCAGTACTGCATCGTGCCGTTGTCCAACTCCCGATGAAACGACGTCCGAGGGAACAGCGTCGAGAACACCTGCTTCTCGACCGCCTGCACTTGTGCGATGTCCGATTTCCGCATCGGTCGGACTGCAAAGCGGGCGGCAGTCCTGGGGGTATCACGCGTGGCCGCATTCATGCAAAGATTCTAGCACAGAAGGGCAGAGAGGCGCGGGTTCCCTCTCCTGATACCGCGGCAGTTTTCCCCAGTTCGTAAATCCGCCCTGCCGCCACGCCCACCATCCCCGCAACCACCAACGTCATTCCCACACTCACCCCGCGTCATTCCTACACTCACCCCGCGTCATTCCCGCACCCTGTCTACGTCATCCCCACGCCGTCTACGTCATTCCCGCGAAGGCGGGAATCTAGCCTCCCGCATCCGGCGCGCACCCATAGCCGCGCCTGCACGGACACATCGAACCAACCACCGCGCATTTGACAGAACAGAACCTGCGTACTACCCTAGGACTATGGACACTCCGCGAAACCGCAGCCCAAGGAGACATCTTGCAATCCGCAATACGCAATCCCCGACCTGCAATCCGCAATCCGCGATGCCCCAAACTCGCCGTCAGCAAAATTCGACAGAATCCGACACAATCCAACAGGATGCTACAGCATGCAACGAAAACTCGTGCACGCGCGTGCACGCGCGCGCAAGGCAACGGCGCTCCGTTGGATTCCCCTCGGCATGGATTGTGCCCAGGCCGCAACGGGTTGGACGGAGCGCTTGGAAGTTAATCAAACGAAACTCCGCCCAACCCGCGCTTGCACAAAAGAAACGAATGTGCTATGATTGCTGGACATAGACTGCCTGAAGAACGAACCCAAGGGCTCTCTTTACATATCGTCGACAGAAGATTCAAAATAGGATGCGAATCCAAGTAGGAAGGATACCATGACGAACACTGCATCCCTCAACCGCACCCTCTTCCTCGAAGACAACCTGCCAGTACTGCGGGGGTTGGATTCCAAGAGCGTCGACCTCATCGCGACCGACCCGCCGTTCAACAAGGGGGTGCCCGCGTTCGAGGGTACGACGAAGGCCGGCGTCAACGTCGAGTTCAAGGATGTCTGGAACTGGGACGACGATGTCCAGGGAGAGTGGATCGAGCAGATTCGGAAGAAGCATCCGTCGTTGTTCAACGTGATCCACTATACAAATGAGGCGGCCGGCGACGATATGGGAGCGTTCCTGTGCTTCATGGCCGTGCGGATGTTGGAGATGCACCGAGTGTTGAAGGATACGGGGAGCATCTACCTTCATTGTGACCCGACCGCATCGCACTACCTGAAGGCCATGATGGACGCCATCTTCGGACGGAGGAACTTCCGCAACGAAATCGTCTGGGGGTATCCTGCAAGCCCATCAGCGGCTAAACGGGACTTCCCGCGCAAACATGACACGATCCTCCGCTACTCGAAGGGCACGAAGTGGACATTCAACGCAGATGATGTGCGGATTCCCTACTCCGACAGCAGTATGCACCGGATACAGTACGACGCAAACGCTTCGACGGTCATGCACGGAAAGAAGATCAAGCTGCATGACAAGGGGAAAATCCCCCCGACGGTTTGGACAGACATTCAGCAGGCCTACCGCTATCGGTCGGAGCACACGGGTTACCCGACGCAGAAGCCGTTGGCGTTGTACAAGCGCATGGTTGCAGCGTCGTCGAATCCCGGCGATATGGTACTCGACCCGTTCGCAGGCTGCGCGACGACGTGCGTTGCGGCCGAACAGCTAGGCCGCCAGTGGATAGGGATAGACATCCGAGAAGAGGCGGGGGAGGTAATCTTCGATCGGTTGCAGAACGAGGTCATCAACGGGAGCATGGCGTGGAACGACATCGTCCGCGTTCTGACGGAGCCCCCCGAGCGAACGGACGACGGGGAGTATGCCGCGCCAGAGCTGCTACTCGAGTCGCCGGGGCCGCAGGAGCCGAAGTTGTCCACGGCGGAAGCGAAGGCGCAGTTGCTGAAGATGGACGGCATGGTGTGCTTGGGCTGCGGGTGGGAGCCGCCCTATGCGGACTATCTGCAAGTCGACCACAAGAAGCCGAAGGACAAGAAGGGGCGAGAGGTTCTGACGAATTTCGGGTTGTTGTGCGGGCCGTGCAACCTGAAGAAGGGGCGGAAGTGGTCGCTGCGGGAGTTGCAGGAGCAGCGGATTGCGGAGGAGCGGATGAACATGAAGTGGTACGAAGAGGACGGGAAATGGAAGTAGGGGACGGACGATGGATAGAGGAAACACTATGACCGCAGGGGCTAATCCCGCGTCCGATGGCAAATTTGGCGGACCGTGGACTACCGAGAAGCTGGAAATTCTGGAGAAATACCTAGACGCCTACACTACCGCGCTGAAGAACCAACCCTTCAATCTCATGTACATCGACGCCTTTGCGGGTACAGGAGACATCAGCATACAACAAGAACACAACGGCCCGCGAGCCATCATAGACGGTTCCTCCAGACGGGCGATCAAGATCAAAGACAAGCCGTTCGACCGATTGATCTTGATTGAGAAGGACTATGAGAGATATAGAAAGCTGGTACACCTGAAAACAGAAAATCCCATCAGGGACATTCAGATTGAGAACTGCGACGCCAACTCATTCCTGCGAAACATGAGCGAAGACTGGAAAATATGGCGTGGCGTACTCATTCTTGACCCATTCGCTACCGAGGTTGAGTGGGCAACGATTGAGAAGGTGGCTCAGTTCAATGCGCTCGATACCTGGATCCTGTTTCCTGTGTCTGCAATTACGAGAATGCTCCCGAAATCACGATTACCGGACGATGTCTCGAGGAAGTGGGCCAACAAACTGACTCGAATCTTTGGCGATGACAGTTGGAATGAGCTGTATCATCCTAATCCTCAAAAATCCTTCTGGGAAGACGAACTGTATCACAGAGATACCGGCACCGATGGAATCATCAGGCTATACAAGAACAATCTAAAAAGTCTATTCGGGCGAAGATTCATGGAACAATCCCAGTCTCTCTTGAATTCAACTGACGTACACTTGTTTGAGTTCATTTTCTGCGTTGGCAACGAGAATGGAGTGAGCCTCGCCAAGAAAATAGCCAAGTCCATTGTAGACGCTAGCGAGTAAAGCCATGTCCACGCTCTCGAAAATCGAATGGACGGAGACCACTTGGAACCCCGTCACCGGATGCACCAAGATCAGCCACGGGTGCAAGCACTGCTACGCCGAGCGCATGACCAAGCGGCTCCAGGCTATGGGGATGCCCAAATATCGGCGCGGGTTCGATGTCGCCATTCACGAATCCGTGCTCCAAGACCCCTTGAAGTGGAAGAAGCCGAGTATCGTCTTCGTGAACTCCATGAGCGACCTCTTCCACGAAGACGTCCCCGCGGAGTTCGTGCAATCGGTATTCGACGTCATGAATCGAGCGCAGATGCACACGTTCCAAGTGCTCACCAAGCGGCCCGGCAGGGTGAGCGCACTCGACGCGCGGCTCGACTGGGCCCCCAACATCTGGCTAGGCACAAGCATAGAGTCCGCGAGGTGGTTGGATCGGCTGGACGCCTTGAAGTCCACGAGCGCCGCCACCAAGTTCCTCTCCCTGGAGCCGCTGCTCGGCCCTCTGCCCGGCCTTGACTTGTCGGGTATCGATTGGGTTATCGTAGGGGGAGAATCCGGACCCGGCGCGCGGCCCATAGACGCCGATTGGGTACGGGAAATTCGAGACAACTGCATTGACAGCGGCGTCCCGTTCTTCTTCAAGCAGTGGGGAGGCGTATTCAAGAAACGGACCGGCCGCATCCTAGACGGCCGCACGTGGGATCAGATGCCGCGCGCAGTCGAACGCCAAAACCCAGGATAGTCCATATCGAGCGCATCAGTGACCAAACCCTGCCTTCCTGCACAAATCTCCAGATCCCTCATTCGGAAGCGCCCACGCAACCATCGATCCGATGATCCCAATGCCGCCATCATGGAGGACGAATCATGACCGAACCATATAACCTGACCATAGCCGAGGCAGCGGTCGAGATGCGACGCGGCCGCCTTTCGCCGAGAGAGTTGACCGAGTCGTTGTTGGCGCGCAGCCGCGAACTCGAACCGCGCCTCGATGTGTGGGCTACCCTCGATGAAGAAGCCGCCCTCGACGCAGCCGACCGCAGATCGGAAGAGCTCGCGATAGAAGCCCCAGAGAACCCGCTGCACGGCATCCCGTTCGGAGTCAAGGACATCTTCTACACCAAGGGCGTCGAAACGGCGGGAGGATCGAAGGTCTACGCCGGCTTCGTGCCGGACTACGACGCCACAGCCGTCGCGCTGCTCCGGCGCGAAGGCGCCATCATGCTCGGAAAGACGGTCACTACCGAGTTCGCCATGTTCGAATCGCCTCCCACGAAGAATCCATGGAACCCAGACCGCACCCCGGGCGGATCGAGCAGCGGATCGGCCGTCGGTACTGCCGCGCGCATGTTCCCCATGGCCCTCGGCTCCCAAACCGCCGGGTCGGTGCTCCGGCCCGCTGCATACAACGGCGTCGTCGGAGTCAAGCCAACGTTCGGCCTGATTAGCCGATACGGCGTAATGCCAGTTGCCTCGTCACTCGATACCGTGGGATACTTCACGCGCACAGTGGAGGATGCCGCTATCGTCCTCCGCGCGCTCGCACGACACGACCCAAACGACGACGTCTCGCTCACCGCGTCGACAACCGGCTACTCGACGCCCCCGAAACGCGCCGCCCGCCCAAGGATCGGCTTCATCCGCCAGTATTTCGACGATGTCACCACCTCGGAAGTGCGGCACCACACCAATACCGCCCTCCAGATCTTTTCCGCAGAAGGCGCGATCGTCCAACAGGTGCGCGTCCCAATCGACATGCACGCCGCAAGAGAAGCCCATGCCGTCGTGCAGTCCGCCGAAGCGGCACACGCCCACGACTCCGACTTCGCCGCACGCAAGAGCGACTACATGCCCTCCACGCAGCGCGTCATCATGAGAGGCATAAACACCTCCGCCTCCGAGTATATCCGGGCGCAAGAGATCAGACGCGACCTGCGGCGAGAGCTCCTCAAAGTTGTGAATCGCTTCGACGTAGTCGTGACCCCGTCGGCGCCGGCCCCGGCCCCCGACACGACGACCACCGGCGACCCCGCGTGCCAATGGCCATGGACGACGGTCGGCTTTCCCGCCATCTCCATTCCTTCCGGTCTGAGCGTGGACGAGATGCCGCTCGGCGTCCAACTCGCAGCCGCTCCTCTGCAAGAAGAGACCCTGTTCTCGGTCGCAAAATGGTGCGAGCAGATCTTGGACGCGCGCCTCTCGCCGCCGCTGTGACGGCCGTGCGCCGGCCCCTACAACCCATTCTCGGCGAGGAAGCCGGCCAGGTCGGCCGTGCGGCATGAGTAGCCCCACTCGTTGTCGTACCACCCAACGACCTTGACCATGTTCCCCTCCATCGACATCGTCGAGAGGCCGTCGATGATGCTGCTGTGCGGGTTCCTCACGATGTCGCTGCCGACGATGGGCTCTTCCGTATACTCGACGATGCCCGCCATCCTTCCATCGGCCGCAGCCCGGTACGCGTCGTTGACATCCTCCGCAGAGGCGCTGGTATCGATCTCCGCAACGAAGTCCGTCACCGATCCCGTCGGCGTCGGCACCCGGAAAGCCATGCCGTGTATCTTGCCGGCCAGCTCCGGCAGCACGAGTCCGACTGCCTTCGCCGCCCCCGTGGTCGTCGGAATGATGTTGACCGCCGCTGACCGAGCGCGGCGGAGATCGCTATGCACCTGGTCGAGTATCTTCTGATCGTTCGTGTACGAGTGCACCGTCGTCATCAAGCCGCGCCGCACCCCAAACGCGTCGTGGAGCGCGCGCGTCATGGTAGCGATGCAATTGGTCGTGCACGAGGCATTGGATATGACGTGGTGGACGCCGGGATCGTAGACGTCCTCGTTGACGCCCAGCACGATGGTCGCGTCCTCTCCAGTCGCAGGCGCGGATATGATGACCTTCTTCGCCCCGCCGGCCTTGTGCCCCGCAGCCGCGGAAGCATCCGTGAAGAACCCAGTCGACTCGACGACGATCTCCACCCCGTGCTCCGACCAGGGCAACTGGGAAGGGTCACGCTCCGCCATCACCTTGATCTCGTCGCCGTCTATGACGATGGTATCATCGGAAGCGGCATCCACGGAGCCGGGGTATATCCCATAGTTCGAGTCGTACTTGAACAGATGGGCGTTCGTCCGAGTATCCGTCAGATCGTTGACGGCGACGACCTGAAGCGTATCCGCGCGGCGCTCCCTGATAGCGCGCAGCACCTGCCGCCCGATCCGCCCAAATCCGTTGATCCCTACCCGAGTCACCATACGCTCGTCTCCTCATACTCATGATGCTTTCCTAGAACGTCTACCAAGAGCATAGCCTACCACCCACGCACATTCAACCAATACCCGACTGCCCTGCCCCCGACCCCGTCACTCCCGCACCCTCCCACGTCATTCCCGTGAAGGCGGGAATCTCCCCCTCACGTCACTCACCCACCCATCATTCCCACAACCCTTTCGTCACTCCCGCAACCTCCCACGTCATTCCCGTGAAGGCGGGAATCTCCCCCTCACGTCACTCACCCACCCATCATTCCCACAACCCTTTCGTCACTCCCGCAACCTCCCACGTCATTCCCGCGAAGGCGGGAATCTCCCCCTCACGTCACTCACCCACCCATCATTCCCACAACCCTTTCGTCACTCCCGCAACCTCCCACGTCATTCCCGCGAAGGCGGGAATCTCCCCCTCACGTCACTCACCCACCCATCATTCCCACAACCCTTTCGTCACTCCCGCAACCTCCCACGTCATTCCCGCGAAGGCGGGAATCTCCCGAGCATCGTATTTGACAAAACAGAACCCCCGTACTATCCTGAACCTAAAGACGACCCCGTCGAAGCCACAACCCAAGGAGACAATCATGCAATCCACAATCATCAATTCCCCGACTCGCCGTCGACGGAAATCGACACAATTCGACAGAACTCTACAAGACTCTACAGAAACTCGTGCCCGCCCGCGCGCGCGAGGCGAAGCAAGATTCCCGCCTTCGCGGGAATGACGTGGGTGGGCGGGGGAATGACGGAGGCGATCCGCGCCAGGTCTGTGTCAATGAATCGGACGGAAGGCGCGCAGATAGGAAGTTGACAAGTCAACCGCGATTCTGATATAAATGAACGTCAGTAAGGCCTAGTAAGGCCTAGTAAGGCCTAGTAAGGCCTAGTAAGGCCTAGTAAGGCCTAGTAAGGCCTAGTAAGGCCTAGTAAGGCCTAGTAAGGCCTAGTAAGGCCTAGTAAGGCCTAGTAAGGCCTAGTAAGGCCTAGTAAGGCCTAGTAAGGCCTAGTAAGGCCTACAGCGAGGGGCAAGGAAAAATGTCTACGACGTTCATTCGTTTGCGGTCGGTGGTTGCGCTGGGCGTTCTCGGAGTGGTTGCGTTGGTCGCGGGCTTCGCGACGGACGGGCTCGGGGGCGTCTTTTGGGCGTCGTCCTCAGGCGGCGCGGGCTCTGGTCCGTGGGCGAACTCGTTAGGGCCGCCAATCATCAATGGCCAAGGAGTCTCGTTGTCGAGCTCTGGCACCAACGACGGGTTTGGATATTCGATGGCCGTGAGTGCGGACGAAAGCACGATAGTCGTTGGAGCGCCCCTCGACGACGCGCGAGGGACTAACGCGGGCGCAGTGTACGTGTTCACGAAGCCGGCCACAGGATGGGGCAGCGGAACGGCGCCGACGGGCGTCAAACTCACCGCGTCCGGCAGCGCAACGGGGGACAATTTCGGGTTTTCGGTAGCGGTGAGCGGAGACGGAAGCATGATCGTCGTCGGTGCGCCGGATGCCAACGTCCATCCTGTAACAGACGCCGGGAGGGCGTATGTGTTCACGAAGCCGGCCACAGGATGGGCGTCGTCGGCCGCGCAGGCAAATTTTAGAATGCACTCACAGGATCGGGACGATGACTTCGGGAGATCAGTAGCGGTGAGCGGAGACGGAAACACGATCTTCATCGGGGTGCCAGGAAGAGCTGTCGACAACCGTGGCTTGGTGTGTTTGCGAGGGAAGCCGTCAGGGGGGGCATGGACAAGTTTGAGTTGCGGTAGCTCCCACTTGCTAGGTCCTCGGATTGGCGGGCAGGAATTTGGGCACTCGTTGTCGATGAGCCCAGACGGAGACACGCTCGTCGTGGGAACGATTGCCGAGGCGGCGTATGTGTACACGAAGCCGGCCACAGGATGGTCGACGTCGGCCGCGTACGCAACACTCACCAAGGAGAGCTCGGTTGGAACCGATGAATTCGGGATGAGCGTGACGACGAGCGGGGACGGAGGCACTGTCGTCGTGGGAGCGGATGGGGTCGACTCGAACGGGGCGGCGTATGTGTTCACGAAGCCGGCCACAGGATGGGCGACGACATCGTCGGCAACGTCGACGGCGGCCAAGCTGACTGCGTCCGACGGGGCGGCAGGCAATGCTTTCGGGAAGTCGGTGT
Organism: Dehalococcoidia bacterium; assembly: GCA_965242665.1. GTDB lineage: Bacteria > Chloroflexota > Dehalococcoidia > Lucifugimonadales > VXLM01 > VXLM01. The sequence goes on from OZ251484.1 coordinate 942,738, forward strand.
CGGCGAACGCAGACGGGAGCATGGTTGCAATAGGAGAGCCGGGCAGAGACAGCGGCCACACTAGCGGGACTGACACGGGCGCCGTGCATTTGTTCGCGGTGCCGCAGGGAGGGAAGTGGATCACTACGACCACGGCGGATCCCCTGTCCGTAACGCTTCCCACGGAGACGATGCAAGGCGAGCGGGGACGCGAGGGTTCCATTGGCATTGGCGGAAATGTGGTGGTAACGGGTGCTTACCACAGCGGGGGGAGGACAGGCGCGTGGGTCTACAACACGATGGCTACGCCTCCGCCGACGCCGACACCCACGGTGACGCCCATACCGACGGCAACATCCATACCGCCGACACCAACAGGCGGAGATGGCGGAGAAGTCACGCCGCCGCCGACACCAACGCCAACGCCCACGGCGACGCCGGACGTGATACGACCGGAGGTCGGACTGTCGACGAACTTCCTCACGTTCACAGCCGCCCAAGGTGGAGACGGTCCGCCGGCGCAGACGTTCACGGTATGGAACACGGTGCGGCAGACAGACATGCCGTTCACCCTGTCGTCGAACGCGAGCTGGCTGTCGTTCTCGCCGAGGACGGCGTCGTCGAACAGTCCGCAGGCGCGGGTGTCCGTGAGAGTGTCCGCGAACGCTTCCGGGCTGGCTGCTGGAACGCACAGGGGCCGGATATCCATCAGCGCGCCGGGCGCGGAGAATACGCCGCGGTCGGTGTTCGTCACGCTCATCATAACATCGCCGACGTCCGCGAGGGCGGCAGTGACGGCGAACGAGACGACGGAGATCACGACCGGCGATTTGACCTTGCAGGTGGTAGTGCCGGCTGGGGCCGCGCCGTCGAACGTGGATATACAAGTGACGAAGTTGGACGTCTCATCGCCCGGCGCGCCGCCGGCCGATGATGAGCGGGTGACGCTCGCCGCGGAGGTTGAGACGTTCGCGTCTGGCAGCACCACGCCGACGCCGATGACGTACTCGCCGGGGGTGGATCTGCGGTTTGCGCTGCCGGCGGCCGATGCGACGGCGTGCGCCGAAGGGCGCGTGCGAGTGTATCGGGTGGACGGCGATGAGTGGATGCTGCTGGAGCATCGGTGCGAGACGGACGCTGCCGGCACGGTGTGGGCGGTATCCACGCTGACGAACTTCAGCACGTACGTCATGACGATAGACGATACCCCTGCAACGCCGACGCCGGCACCGACCGCGCCTCCGATTACGACGCCGGTACCGACGGCCACATCCGCGCCAACGGCCATACCCACGGCCACGCCCGTACCGGCAACCGCGACGCCAGTACCGACGGCGACACCTGTGCCAGCAACCGCTACTCCTGTGCCCACGGCGACACCTGTGCCAGCAACCGCTACTACTGTGCCCACGGCGACATCCAGGCCAACGGCCATACCGACGTCTACGCCCAGGCCGGCAACCGCGACGCCTGTGCCGACGGCCACATCCGCGCCGACAGCCGTGCCGACTGCGACGCCGGTGCCTGCGACCGCGACGCCTATGCCCGCGGCGACGTTCACGCCTGTGCCTCCGGCGACTGCGGTGACCCAGGCGGTTCCCGATCCGACGTCGACGCCGGTGGCTCAGCCGGAAGTTGAAGACGACGGCGGGTTGAACATGGTCGTGATCCTCGCGGTGGTTCTCGTAGTGGTGATTGCCGGTGCGGTCGCTGCCGGCGTGTACGTGCGGAGGGGCGGACTCGGCGGGGGGTAGGTTCGCGCGTAGGGGGGAATGACGGGGCAGGTTGACCGACCGCAACTCCGTCACTCCCCCACCCATGCCCAGGATGGATTCCCGCCTACGCGGGAATGACGGAGGCAGGTGTGGGAATGACGTGGGAGGGTGCGGGAATGGCTGGGGCGGTCGATTCGCAGCTAGAGGGCGCCGCGCTTTCTGTGGGTGTTCGATTCCCTCGGGACTGCTTTGCGCTTTCGGGGGGAGAGGCGGAGGGCGCTGCGGATGGAGGTGTAGGTCAGCACTATGAAGAATACGGCGGCAGAGAAGAGCACGACGGAGGGGCCTGAGGATACGTCGACGTAGAAGCTGGCGTAGAGGCCGCCGAGTCCGCAGAATGCGCCGATGGAGACGGATAGGAGGAGCATCTTGCCGAAGTCGTTCGTGAGGAGGCGCGCGGATACGGGGGGGATGACGATGGCGGCGGCAATCATGGTAACGCCGAGCACTTGGAGAGATACGACGATGACGGCTGCGAGCATGAGGGCGAAGCCGGTGTCTACCCATCCTGTGGGCACTCCATAGAATCGGGCGACCTCGGGCTCGAATGTGGTAAAGAGTAGGTATTTGTAGCCGACGAATACGGCGGCGGCGGCGGCGGCGCCCACTATGAGGATCGCGGCGACGTCTGCATTGTCGACGGCGAGGATGTTGCCGAAGAGTGCGGCGTCGAAGCTGCGGGTGAAGCTCTTGAATCTGCTTATCAGGGCGATGCCGAGCGCAAAGCTGGACGTGGTGACGATTCCGATGGCGGCGTCTTCGCCTATGCTGCGCTTTCGAGTTGCAAGGTTTATGAGCATGGCGGATACGAAGCCCCAGACGCTTGCGCCAACGAAGAAGTTGATGGACATGACGTAGCTGGCGACTGCGCCGCCGAAGATGGCGTGGGAGAGTCCGTGCCCGATGTAGGCCATGCGGCGGAGGACGATGTAGACGCCGATGAGTCCGCAGAGGGCGCCGGCGAGGGAGGCGACGATCAGGCCTCTGACGAAGAATTCGTATTCGAAGGGTGCGAGCATTTCTACTGCCCTTCGTTCTCGCGTCCGTTGCGCCCGAAGAAGTGGGGGGTTTCAGCGACGAGTGTCATACCTTGGTATTGGGTTACGTGGAGGTCGGCGCCGTAGGTGAGCTTGAGGTTAGCTGGGGTGAAGACGTCGTTGGGCGCGCCCTCCGCGACGATGCTGCCGTTCATGCAGACGACCCAGGGCAGGTGCGCGGCCACCGCATTGATTTCGTGGGTGGTCATGACTATGGTCACGTCTTGGTGGTTGAGTTCGTCGAGGAGGTGCATGACTTCGTCGCGGGTCTTGATGTCGACGCCCATGGTGGGTTCGTCGAGTAGCAGCAGCTTTGGGCTGCTGACGAGCGCTCTGGCGAGGAATGCGCGCTGCTGCTGTCCGCCGGACAGGTCACGGATGTGTCGTTTGGCGAGGCGGGCGATGCCGAGGCGCTGCATGATTTCTTCGGCATTTTCCTTGTCCGCGCGCCGATGCCAGGGAAATGCCCAGTTTTCGGAGGTTCGCCCCATCATGACGACCTGCTCGACGGTGACTGGGAAGTTCCAGTCTATAGTTTCGAGTTGGGGGACGTAGCCCACGATGGGTTTGCTGTGTGCGATGGATCGTCCATCGACGCGAATTTCGCCGTCGAACAGGCTGGCTGCGCCAAGGATGGCTCTGAGCAGCGTGGTCTTTCCGGAGCCGCTGGGTCCGAGGATGCCGACGAAGTCGCCGTGGTTGACGGTGAGGTCGATGTTTTGGAGGATTGGCTCGCCGTCGTAGCCGCACGTTACGTCTATCATCTGGACGATGAGCTCTTCTCTGTCGTATTGGTGAGGAGTGGGGTGAAGCATTATTCTGGGTAGTTGGCGTTGCTGTCGTCTTCGAATACGGGGCCGGAGTCGAAGCCTTCGAGGGGAGCGACGCTGCCTCCGAGGGCTGGGGCGATGATCTCCATATTCGAGACCATGAGTCCCATGTAGGTGTGGCGCGGGTTGCCGTGGGAGCCTGGCAGGTCGTCATCGCGGAGTTCGTCTATGAACTGTGCGCCGCTTTCTCTGGCGATTTGCTCCATGACGGGGCTGGGGAAGACTTCGGAGCCGAATACGGCGGGAACTTTGGCTGCGCGTATTTGGTCTATGAGGTTGGCGACTTCGCGGGCGGAGGGTTCGGTGAAGTCGGAGGGTTGGACGGCGCCGATTATCTCCATTCCGTACCGCTCGGCGAAGAAGGGGAAGGAGTCATGGTAGGTTAGTAGCTTGCGGTTTTCCGGGGGTATGGTTGCGATTACGTCGGCTATCCTCCTGTCGAGATCGACGATGCGCGCCTCGAGTTTCTCATAGTTTGCGGCGTAGTAGGCGGCATTGTCGGGGTCGAGGGCGGAGAGCTCGCCGCGGATGAGGTCGGCGTACTCTAGGGCGAGGATGGGGTCGGTCCAGAGGTGCGGGTTGGGGTGTCCGCCGGATTCCGGGAAGGAGACGTCGAATACCCACTCGGCGCGGGTGATGGTGTTGTCTCCGAGGGTTAGGATGACGGCGTCCGACTTCTTGTTTGCCTCGGCCATTTCTCGGAAGGGTTCTTCGAGGAAGAGTCCGTTCAAGACTATCAGATCTGCCTGCGATACGATTCTGGCGACGGATGGGGGAGGCTCGAAGGTGTGAGAATTCACGCCCTCGGGGACTATCCCATCTAGGCGGATTCTAGGGCCGCCGACGTTCTCTACCAGGCTGGTAATCGGCGAGACCGTGGAGACCACCCGCAGGATGTCTGGGGGAGAATCGTCGCTGCCGCCGTCGATCGAGCAGGCGACGAGAGCCAGCGCGGCAACCAAGAGCACGGCGGAAATCAAGGACGGGTTCACGATGGCCGGAGGGGGGCGGGACGCTGGATCATCGATTCATCTCCACCTTGACGCGCGGCCATCTTCCATCCCTACCCTGCTCATTCGAAATGCCATCTACCGTGGAGACGCTCGTCGGAGCGCAGTCCGCGCACCTGCCAAATACGGCGATATGGTCGACGTCTGCCTCGAAGCCGTAGTCGTCCAGGATCTCTGCGCCGAGGCTGGCCATATAGGCATGGTCCAGCTTGGTGAGGCTGCCGCAGTCGCGGCAAATCAGGTGATGGTGCCGGTCTTGGCGCAGCCATTCGTAGATCATTTCGCCTGCGCCGACGTCGGTCTCGGAGATCAAGCGCAGCTTCTTGAGCACGCTCAGGGTGCGGTACACCGTCGAGGAGTCGATGTACGGATATGATTCACGGACGCGGTCGAGTATTTCGGATGCAGTCATGTGACCGTCCGCGTGTCGGAGGGACGAGAGTATGAGAACGCGCTGGGGGGTCAAGCGGCGCCCGGAATCACGGAGGGTTTGGACGGAGTGGTCTTCGCAGCTCATCGTTATTGCAAGTGGTTGCAGAAGCAAGGATACAGCATCGGCTGAGTAGTGTCAATAGCACGTCGGGGGTGGTTGTTCTCCCGGGGCAGTTCTGCGTTGGTCGATCGCGGCGCGGGTATGCGTGTGGATGCGGGGACGTCGGGCGCTGGATTCCCGCCTGCGCGGGAATGACGTAGACAAAGGAAGTTGACAAAGTCAACCGCGATTCTGATATAAAGGAACGTCAGTAAGGCCTAGTAAGGCCTACAGCGAGGGGCAAGGAAAAATGTCTACCAGGTTCGTTCGTTTGCGGTCGGTCGTTGCGCTGGGCCTTCTCGGAGTGGTTGTCGCGCTGGCTGCGGGTTTCGCGACGGACGGGCTGGGGGCGTCGTCCTCAGGCGGCGGCGCGGGCTCTGGTTCGTGGGAGAACTCGTACGGGCCGCCAATCATTGAGGGCGCCGGACTCTTTCTGTCGAACTCTGCCGGCAGGTTTGGAACTTCGGCGGCCGTGAGTGCGGACGGAAGCACTATCGCCGTTGGAGCGCCCAATAACCCGAATCCCGGGGTATACGTGTTCACGAGGCCGTCCGGCGGATGGGGCGACGGAACGACGCCGACGGTCGTCAGAATCGCCGGGTCCGACACCGTATCGGGGCACGGTTTCGGGAGATCGGTAGCGGTGAGTAGAGACGGAAGCACGATCGTCGTCGGGGCACCGGAGGTCGGTACTTTGGGCTCATGGAACCGGGGCGCGGCGTATGTGTTCACGAAGCCGTCCGGGGGATGGTCGACGTCGGCGACATCCGCAAAATTTGCTCATTCGAACCCGAATCAGCACGATAGGTTTGGAAACTCGGTAGCGGTGAGCGCAGACGGAAACACGGTCGTCGTCGGGATAAAAGGGAGAGACCAAAGCGGCGTAACCAACCCCGGTGAGGCGTATGTGTTCACGAAGCCGTCCGGGGGATGGGTGGATGCGAATCAGACGGCGGGTGTCAGGCTAACTCGCAGTACTGCGAACCAGGAATTTGGGAAATCGGTGTCGATGAGCGAGGACGGCGACACGATCGTCGTGGGAACGGTTGCCGGGGCGGCGTATGTGTACACGAAACCGGATGGAGGATGGTCGACGTCGGCCGCGTTCGCAACACTTACACAGAGAGACGCGACTGGAAACGATCGATTTGGGGAGAGCGCGACGATGAGTGGGGACGGAGGCACTGTCGTCGTGGGAGCGTTTCAGGCCGACGGCAACGCGGCCACAAGCGGGGCGGCATATGTGTTCACGAAGCCGGCCTCAGGGTGGATGGCGACGTCGACGTCGGCCAAGCTGACGGCGGGCGACGGGGCGACAGGCAATCAATTCGGTCGGTCGCTGTCGGCGAACGCAGACGGGAGCATGATTGCAATTGGAGAGCCGAACAGAGGCAGCGGGGCGGACAGGGGCGCCGTGCATCTGTTCGCGGTGCCGCAGGGGGGAAAGTGGATCACTACAACCACGTCGGATCCCCTGTCCGTAACACTTCCCACGGAGACGGTGCTAGGCGAGCGAGGGGCCGAGGGATCCACCATTGGCATTGGCGGAAATGTGGTCGTAGTGGGAGCTCACAGCTCCGGGGTGGGGGGGAGGACCGGCGCGTGGGTCTACAACACGAAGCCTACGCCACCACCACCGACGGCAACACCCACACCGACGCCCATACCGACGGCAACATCCATACCGCCGACACCAACAGGCGGAGAAGTCGCGCCGACACCAACACCAACGCCCACAGCGACGCCGGACGTGATACGACCGGAGGTCGGCCTGTCGACGAACTTCCTGACGTTCACGGCCGCGCAGGGCGGAGATGCGCCGGCGGCGCAGACGTTCACGGTGTGGAACACGATGCGGGATACGGACATGCCGTTCACGCTGTCGTCGGACGCGAGCTGGCTGTCGTTCTCTCCGAGGACGGCGTCGTCGAACAGTCCGCAGGCGCGGGTGTCCGTGAGGGTATCGGCGAACGCTTCCGGGCTCGCTGCGGGGACGCATAGGGGCAGTATCGCCATCAGCGCGCCAGGAGCGGAGAATACGCCGCGGATGGTGTTCGTCACGCTTGTCGTGACATCGCCGACGTCCGCGAGGGCGGCGGTGACGACGAACGAGGAGACGGAGATCACGACAGGGGATTCGACCGTTCAGCTGGTAGTGCCGGCTGGGGCCGCGCCGTCGAACGTGGATATACAAGTGACCAAGTTGGACGCCGCATCACCTGGCGCGCCGCCGGCCGATGCGGAGCGGGTGACACTCGCTGCGGAAGTGGAGACGTTCGCGTCCGGCAGTACCACGCCGACGCCGATGACCTACCCGCGCGGAGTTGATCTGCGGTTTGCGCTGCCGGCGGCCGATGCGTCTGCGTGCGTGGAGGGGCGCGTGCGGGTGTACTGGGTGAACGACGGCGAATGGACGCTGCTGGAGCATCGGTGCGAGACGGACGCTGCCGGCACGGTGTGGGCGGTGTCCACGCTGACACACTTCAGCACGTACGTCATGACGATAGACGACGCGCTTCCGACGCCGACGCCAGAGCCGACAGCGCCTCCGACGGCTACGCCAGTACCGACGGCCACATCCGCGCCGACAGCCGTGCCCACGGCAACGCCAGTGCCGGCAACCGCTACGCCAGTGCCGGCAACCGCTACGCCAGTGCCGACGGCCATACCGACGGCGACGCCTCGACCGGCAACCGCTACTCCCATACCGACGGCGACGCCTCGACCGGCAACCGCTACTCCCATACCAACGGCCAGGCCAACGGCGACGCCCAGGCCTCCGACGTCTACGCCGGTGCCGACGGCCACATCCGTGCCAACGGCTGTGCCCACGGCAACGCCAGTGCCTCCAACTGCGACGCCCATGCCCGCGGCGACGTTCACGCCTGTGCCTCCGGCGACTGCGGTGACTCAGGCCGTTCCCGAGCCGACGTCGACGCCGGTCGCTGAACCGGAGGTTGAAGACGGCGGCGGGTTGAACATGGTCGTGATCATTGCGGTGGTTGTCGTGGTGGTGATTGCGGGTGCGGTGGCGGCCGCTGTGTACGTGCGGAGGGGCGGACTCGGCGGGGGGTAGGTTGCCCGCGTAGGGGGGAATGCCTCGCTCCTGCGCCTTTGCGGAGAGGTAGCCCGTAGGTTCGCGCGCGTATGGGGGAATGACGGGGCAGGGCTTAGACCGCACCCACTCCGTCACTCCCCCGCCCAATAACCGCGGTGGATTCCCGCCTACGCGGGAATGACGGGAACAGGGGCGGGAATGTAGACAGACAGGCATGACGGTAGACAGGGTAGATCGTACACCCCTACCCCCGTCATTCCCCCATCCATGCCCACGATGGATTCCCGCCTACGCGGGAATGACGGGAACAGGGACGACCGCACTCCTACTACCGTCACTCCCGCACCCGGTCTACGTCATGCCTGCACCCAACCACGTCACTCCCGCACCCGGTCTACGTCATGCCTGCACCCAACCACGTCACTCCCACAGCCACCCACGTCATTCCCGCGAAGGCGGGAATCTCCTCCTCGCGGCACGCGTTGCCCCCAACTCGCAGCAGATTCGACGCACCACTTGGAACCACCCTCCCCGAACCCCCATCAATACATCGAACTGCCGCTTGTCGATTCACGACCGGGCGGCTATCATTGAAGAGTATCCTTGACACAATGGGTGATGTATGGAACTTGACGAAACACTTCGGCGTCTCAATATGGATGGGTTCTGCGTCATCGACGGCGTGATTCCGTCCGACGATGTGGATCGAACGCGCGGCGAGGTCGAGCAAGCGGTCATGCGGAGCCGCCAGACGAGCGAAGAGATGCAGACGAAGATCCGCTCGCAGGGCCATCGCGTCGGGGCGGTCGGGGTCGCATCGGTCGGGGGGCTGATCAATCATGTGCCGACCTTTGGGAAGTACCTGGCCGATCCCCGCATCACCGCTCCGTGCGAGAGCATCTTCGGGCCGTACGTGCGCGTATCGTCCGTCGGGGCAGTCATGAATTTTCCCGGCAACGCGCGCGGGTACTGGCATTCGGACTGGCCGTTCAATCAAACGGTCGCCTCTCACATTCCCGCGCCGTACGCGGACGCGGTGTTGCACGTTACCGCCATCTTCATGCTGTCCACCTTCAACGAGGAAACAGGCGGAACATTGGTCGTGCCAGGTAGTCACAGATCCAGCACGAATCCCTCCGGCGATACCACAATCGACCGCGACTCCCCCTATCCGACGGAGATCAACGCGACCGGAACCGCAGGCAGCGTCCTGTTGTTCGACAGCCGTCTATGGCACTCCGTGGCCACGAATACCAGCGACCGACCCCGCACAGCGGTCATCGCACGGTATGCCCCATGGTGGCTAAACCTTACCGTCCAGCAGCCCGGCACGCCAGACCATACTCAGATCGTAGCGGAGACCGGAGGCAAGCCAAGCGAATCTCCGCTCGTCCAACGACAGGTGTTCGACATCTTGCCAGACGCGGCAAAGCAGCTGTTCCGCCACTGGGTCGAAGCATGAATGCAACGCAATCACGGAACATCCCCCAGCAACTCGAGACTGTATGATCAGCTTCGCATTCGACTATTACCTCATGGTCGTCGTGGCTGCCGGCGGCGTCTTGCAGATCGCCGCTTCAATCGGTGAACTCGACGCACTCCTCTTCTTCAAGTCCAAGATCCGCGCCCGCGCCCTGGGCACAGCCTTGGCGGCGGCGGGACTAATCCTGTTCTTCGGAACCGCCGAACGAAATATCAATGATTACGACGGCGGATTGGACGGCAACTTCCAACTGATGCTCTTCCTGCTGGGAACTATCACCGCCCTAGCCTTGACGGCGGCAGCGACCTCGCTCGTCAATATGGACATGAACGGCCCGTCGCGCATCGAACAAGGCATCCACTCCCTCAAACGGACCACCTACGCCAGATCGCTGGCTCATAACCTTCTCCACGTACGAAATCACTGGCGGACATGGACGAAACCATACTTCTTTGGTTGAACGGCTTCGTTGGCAAAGCCCCCGCATTCGACGCCGTCATGAAACTCGTCGTAAGCGACTACCTCATCCCAGTCATGCTAGCGCTCGCCCTGCTGACACTGTGGTTCGGAGGCGACTCGACCAACCGCCAAAAGTACCAACTCGGAGTCATCGCAGCCGCGATCTCGATTGCCATCAGCAACGGCTCGGTCGAGCTGCTGAACAACTTCTACTTCCGCGACAGACCATTCGTCGATCATCAGGTATCGCTACTCTTCTATGAGCCCACCGATTCCTCGTTTCCAGCGAACTCGGCGGCGCTGGCGCTGGCCATTGCAACGTCGGTGTGGATAATCAACCGACGCGCAGGCACGGCGCTGTGGTGCCTCTCGTGGCTGTACGCCTTCTCGCGGGTCTACGCAGGAGTGCACTACCCTATCGACGTGGTCGCAGGCGGACTAATAGGCATCGCCGCCGCATGGACAGCGCACGGAGTAGCAAAGCTGCTCCGCCCAATGTTCGAGGTCGTACTAAAGGCTGCGCGCGTCGTCCTGCTGGCCTAGGTATTCTCTCCCCCACTCTATGATATGATTGAACTCGGTCGGAGCAAGCGCAATGAACTAGGGGGACCGAGTGGCTCATATCGTGAATAGGCGGTTGCGCTGCATTGCTCTCGCCGCTCTCTGTATCGCCGCCATGGGATGCGGAGACACCGGAGTTGGATCGTCGGTGCCGCCAGCCTCTCCGACCGTACCGCAGCCAACCGTTACGCCCCTGGCATCTCCGACTGTACCGCAGCCAACCGTTGCACCGGTGGCCTCCCCTGCAGCCATGCCAACGGCCTCCCCCGCTCCCGCCTCAACGAACGACGGCGCGGCGGACGGCGATCCACCAACCGCGCAGGAATACTACGAAGCCGGCTCTGCATACGCGGACGCAGGCGAAAACGAGTTCGCACTCGAACTGTTCGCACGCGCCATTGAGATCGACCCCAATCTTAGCGACGCATACAACGACCGCGGCGCAGCCTATATCGCCATGGGTCGGTACGACCTGGCCGAAGCAGACTTCAATAAGGCCGTCGAACTCGTTCCAGACGATCCCGACTACTACAACAACCGCGGTGTCGCCCGCATGTCCATGTTCGACGTCGACGCCGCGATCGACGACTTTACTTCCGCAATCGAACTCGACCCCGCAATGGTGGACGCGCACCTAAACCGCGCAATGGTCTACGCGAGACTCCAGCGCTACGACGAAGCGCTCACCGACCTGGGCAGGATATTGGAGATCGATTCCGAGTACGAAGAGATCCACAGCTATCGGGCAAGCATATTCATGGCGCTCGGACAGCCTGCGGATGCAGTCGAGGAGCTAGATCTGCTCATCGCATCCACGCCCCCCAACGTCGACGCCTACGCGAACCGCGCCATCGCGCTCGTAGCGCTCGGCGAGGATGAACGCGCACAGATAGACTTCGACAACGCCGTCCAACTGGGCGCAGACCCACAACGCCTCCAAACAACGCTCGACCGGGTACGCCTCGATCGCGACTCTTCGACCGAGCCGTAGCATCCCCGAAGGGTTGCCCAGGCATCACGGCAAACGACCGACGAAAGGGAAGTCTGCCTCATGACTCACACCGCCGCGTTCGTGTACGAAGACGCGATGTCTCGGCACACGTTGGGCGAGACGCATCCGATGAAGCCGATCCGCCTGCGGTACACGCACGACCTCTCCAATGCCTACGGGATGTTCCACGCGGAGGGGGCGGCGCTGTCGAAGCCGCGCATGGCCACCGTCGAGGAAGTCGCAACCTTCCACACGCCAGAGTATATCCGCGCAATCAGAGCAATCGGCGAAGGAGACCGTGTGTTGAACACAGCTGCGTTCAACATAGGCCCGGGAGACAACCCTGCATACGAGGGCATGTACGACGCCGCGATGCTATCGACGGGCGGATCCATGCGGTGCGTCGAGCTGCTGTTGGACGAAGGCTTCGACGCCGCCTTCAACATATCCGGCGGCCTGCATCACGCCATGCCCGGCCACGCCTACGGATTCTGCGTCTTCAACGACCCCGTCATGGCTATCAACGAGTTGCTGCGGCGCGGACTGCGCGTCGCCTACGTCGATATCGACTGCCATCACGGCGACGGCGTACAGCTCGCCTACTACGATACCGACCAAGTATTGACGATCTCGATGCACGAGTCCGGCCAATTCCTATTCCCCGGCACGGGACACGTCCAAGAGATGGGCACGGGGAGGGGACGAGGTTACTCCGTCAACGTTCCCTTGTACCCCTACACCGGCGACGACCTATACTACTGGGCATTAGAGCAAGTCACGATGCCGCTGCTCGACGCCTTCCAACCGGACGCGCTCGTCTCCCAACTCGGAATTGACACGCACTACCTCGACCCAATCACGCACTTGGCTCTGACGACACAGGGCTTCGGCAAGGTGGTCGCCAAATTTGCGGGGGTGGCGCCAAAGTGGTTGGCGCTCGGCGGAGGAGGCTATGATGTGCATGCAGTCGCCCGCTCATGGACGCTCGCCTACGGCGTGATGGCCGGACAGGATCTGGCGGACGAAATCCCTGATTCGTACCGCCGCCAACACGGAATCGAGACCATCACCGACCGCGCGCCGCTGCCGGGGGCGATTCGGTCGGCAGAAAAGGACGCGCGGACATTCGCCGAGGCCACCGTCCGCGCAGTTCAGCGCATGATCTTCCCGCTGCACGGAATCAGACCGGGATAGGGCGTCCATCCTGCACAGGACGCCCTGCTCGAACTCGACGCCGTCATGGGAACCCCGCCGCCAGTGTCCGATGGCGTACTCATGAGGATACCCGCACGCGATAAATCGAACGGGCCCCAGATGTCCTCTCATTTCACCTCGCGGAACTCTCCCTCCACAGTGCGCTCGTCGTCACCGTCGGCGGACGCGCCGCTGGACGAGTCGGCCCCGTCGCCGGCGGACGCCTCCGCCCCATCCTGGCTGTAGATGGCCTGGCCCACCGCCTGGAGCGCGGTGTTCAGATCGTCCATAGCCGTCTTGATCTTGTCCGCGTCGTCTTCTGCGACGGCGGCGCGCACGGCTGCGACCTTCCCCTCGATGTCCGTCTTCATCTCCGCGGGAATCTTGCCCTCATTGTCTGCGATGAGCTTCTCCGCGGCAAACGCGGCGTTCTCCGCGGCGTTCCGGACTTCCACTTTCTCGCGCTGCTTCCTATCTTCCTCGGCGTGCTCCTCTGCGTCTCGAACCATCCGATCGACCTCTTGGTCGCTGAGCCCGGAGCTTGCGGTTATGGTGATCTTCTGCTCCTTGCCAGTGCCTTTGTCCTTGGCAGAAACGTTGAGGATGCCGTTCGCGTCGATGTCGAACGTAACCTCGATCTGTGGAACGCCGCGCGGGGCAGGAAGGATCCCACCCAGCATGAAGCGTCCGATGCTCTTGTTGTCGGCCGCCATATCACGCTCGCCTTGCAGCACGTGCACCTCGACGCTGGTTTGACCGTCGGCGGCAGTAGTGAACGTCTCCGTCTTGGCGGTTGGAATGGTCGTGTTGCGGGGGATGAGTGACGTCGACACGCCGCCAAGCGTCTCTATGCCCAGGGTCAGGGGGGTCACGTCCAGCAGCAGGAGGTCTTGCACGTCGCCTTGGAGAATGCCAGCTTGAATAGCCGCTCCGATGGATACGACCTCATCGGGGTTCACGCCTTGGTGCGCCTCCTTGCCAAAGAGGCCTTCCACGGCCTTTTGCACCGCCGGCATCCGAGTCATGCCGCCGACGAGGATCACCTCGTCCACCCCGTTGGCCTCGACCTCCGCGTCTTCCAGCGCCTGCCTGCAGGGGCCAATCGACTTCTCGACAAGGTCTCCAACGAGCTGCTCCAGCTTGGATCTCGACAGGCTCATCACCAAGTGCTTCGGGCCGGACGCGTCTGCGGTGATGAACGGCAGGTTGATTTCCGTCTCCATAAGCGAGGACAGCTCGATCTTGGCCTTCTCTGCGGCCTCTCGCAGACGCTGGATGGCCATGCGGTCGTTGGCGAGGTCGATCGCTTGGTCGCGCTTGAATTCGGCGACGATCCAATCCATGATCCGCTGGTCGAAGTCGTCCCCACCAAGGTGCGTGTCGCCGTTGGTGGAGCGCACCTCGAAGACTCCGTCCCCAATCTGGAGGATGGTGATGTCGAACGTTCCGCCGCCCAAGTCGTAAACCGCGATGGTTTCCTCATTCTTCTTGTCGAGTCCATACGCCAGAGACGCCGCGGTCGGTTCGTTGATGATGCGCAGCACTTCCAAACCGGCGATGCGCCCGGCATCCTTGGTGGCGTTCCGTTGGCTATCGTTGAAGTACGCAGGCACAGTGATGACCGCCTGCGTAATCCTCTCACCAAGCTTGGCCTCCGCGTCTTGCTTGAGCTTCTGCAAGACCATCGCAGACACTTCCGGCGGCGCGTAGCCCTTCCCCCCCATGGAGACATAGGCGTCGCCGTTGCCGTGTCTCTCCACTTTGAACGGGACGAGCTTGACGTCCCTCTGCACGCTGTCCTCGTCGTACCTGCGACCCATGAATCGCTTGACCGAGAAGATCGTATTCTCGGGGTTCGTCACGGCCTGCCGTTTGGCGGTGGTGCCAACGTAGCGCTCGCCGCTCTTCGGATTCAGCGCTACGACCGATGGGGTGGTGCGACCGCCTTCGGCGTTCTCTACGACGCGCGGCTCACCTCCTTCGATGACCGCCATGCACGAGTTGGTCGTGCCAAGATCGATTCCCAATACCTTCGCCATTATCTTGTCTCCTTGTCATTGTTCGATTCGGTGGATTCTGGTTGCTCCGGGCGTCTGGCCACTACAACCTGCGCGGCTCGAAGCACGCGATTCCGGTACATGTATCCTTCCTGATAAACCTCCACGACTGTTCCTTCGTCACCGTCGTCGGTCTCGCGAAACTGAATTGCAGTCGCATACTCAGGGTCGTAAGGCTTGCCGAGGGTGGGGAGCTGTGTCACCCCCTCGGCGTCCAACACATTGACGACGTTTCGCCGCACGAGTTCGATCCCCTCGCTCCAGCCGGACGGTTGATCGCCGGGAATCATCGCCAGCGCGCGGTCTAGGTCATCGACGGTCGAGAGTATCTTCAGAAGCAGAGACGACTTGGCGTTCAGACGGATCTCTTCTTTCTCCTCTTCTGCCCGTCTGCGGTAGTTGACTAGATCCGCCTGCGCGCGGGCGGCAATGTTCTTGAACTGCTCCCGCTCCCGCTCCGCCTCTTCCAAGCGCGCTTGCAAATCACCGCACTCGCCGCCGTCGCGCTCACCTCCCAAGTCAGCCTCCTGTTGTCGTTCGGTCATTGGCCGCCACCTCTCACCAGAGTTTTGCGAATCGAGAATACAGAAGAACCGGACTCGCAGACCGCTCGCTCTACATTTACCATAGCCCTAGCTCCGCCGAGAGTACAACGTCGAGATTATGTCATCGAGCCTATCGTCGAGCGCTTGCCTGGCGTCCACGATGTCCGCCCGCCCTATCTCCGCCTTGGCCGCAAGCAGCTTGGTGAACACCTCCAACACGAGTTGGACGCCCGCGAGATTCAAGCCCAGGTCTCCTACGAGATGCTTGATGAGGCGGAGGCGCGCAATGTCGAGCTCGGAGTAGAGACGAAGCATCCCGGCCGTGCGAGTCGGTCTGACGAGTCCGACCCGCTCGTACTTGCGGAGCGTCTGCGGGTGCATCTCGAGAATGCGCGCTGCGACGCTGATGATGTACACGCCGTCCAAGCCGCCGTGCGTCTCGCGAGAACGAACCGACCCGCCGCCGGCCGTCTCCGCAGCAGCGTCCTGAAGCATCCCCGCTAACCTAGAAGAGGCCATCCGCGTTCTATTGACAAAGCCGCGGCGGCGGGAACTATCCGAATCGAACACCATGCTAACTCCACCACTCCAGAAACGTTATAGAGCATGAATCTATTGTAAAACTTGATACGACCCATGTCAACCCGACCAACCAAAGGACGCATTGGGGTTGCCCCGAAGGTATCTATCGAAACATCAGAATCGGACGGACGCGAACGGAAAGGAGACCTTGCAATGGTTATGTTCAAGGCTTGCCCAAGGTGCATGGGCGACATGCACGTAAACAAGGACATGTACGGCGAATACCGCGAGTGCCTCATGTGCGGCTTCATGGCAGACATCGCCAAGCAGAGCGCGATCGGAATCGACCTCGCAGCCGCCGCGAACGAGAAGAAGACGAAGCCGCGCGCCCGAACGCGCAAAGTGGCGGTGAAGGCGGCGTAGAGAACGCAGCGGACACACACAGCGCCCCCACCCGGCGCAGAACGAAAGTCCCCTCCGCGCAACTCGTGCGGAGGGGACTTTTCTCTTCGCCATGACACGGAAACTCGCTTGCGCGCAACCGTTCAGGAAAGGTAGCGGGTTACCCATTTCCCCCGCGGCGCAGGACTTCCAACACCTCCTCACAGCGGCTCCGTTCGTCAAAGAGGATGTTTACCGCGGCCAAATACTCGCCATGGATGCTTTCAGATTCTTTTGCAATGTCAGAGATCCGCCAATCGGCACCGTTGGTCAGAACGGCATAGCCGGACTTGAGTTCCAGTTGTTCTACATAACCCTTGACCTGTTCGAGATCCGCCGTCAGATCCCTCCATATTGCAATGACCGGGGGAGGGTTGGGGATTTCTTCACCGCGTTGAAATTTCTCCCAGGCGCCCTTCATTCTGGCTCTGTCTTCTGCCCTATTCGCCTTGTGGATACCCACATACTCCCTGGGTAGTGGCTTTGCTTCCACAAGGATCACGGGCTTCTCACCGGAGAAGAGCGCGTAGTCAACCCGATAGGGGTTGGGCAGGTCCGTGGTCTCATGCTCGATCTTAACTTGCGATGGATCCTCAAGATCCCACCCAAGCGCTTGGAGTATCGGGTCGATGAGCGTGTACCGAGTGCGAATCTCCATGGATGCTATGTAATCCTCTTCATCCTCCACGACGTGTTTGCGCGCTCGGCCGATTGCATCCCTCAACGACATTGCAAACCCCCTTCCTGCGTCAAGTTCACCAGTAGGTAGGCACTATAGCACGAATTGGGGCGCGTGTCTACACGCCGCCTACAGGATGAAGCGCGCGGACGCCGCCGGGAACCTCAACTACCAGTTCACTCTAATGGAAGCACCCGCGGCCGGGAATATCCCACACGCCCTCGACGAGACCGTCTCGGACGGCCACGAACCGGTCCCAACGGTTCACCAACCCGTCGGCGTATCCCGGTATGAGGGTTACCACGTCGCCTACTTGGAGACTCATCTCTTGGTCGCTGGTCAACACGAGGTGTTCGTCCGCGATTTGGGACACGGCGACACCGGGCATTCCCTCGACGTCCGGGCCGAACTCGTTGGAGATCAAACAGAGCTGCCGCGCGCCAATATCCACGACCGCAGCGCCCGGCCGCGGCCTACTCACGACGCCGGCGAGGAGCTTGGCGGCATACCTGAACTCGGACATGAAGCCAAGCATCGTATCCATGAGCGCGTATGTGCCGCCTTCGACCTCGGTGACGCCGGGCATCCGAGCAGCCAGCTTGTACGAAAACGTCTCGCCGCTGGAGACCATCTCCACCGGAACGCCTTCCGCCTCGATCGCATCCTTTACGTCCAAGCACATGCGAATGTGCCGAGTCCCAGACTCCGTATACTCCTCGACAGACGGCCAGCCCTCTACGTGCTGGTGACTCATGACGCCCATGAAGCGAACGCCCGGCAGATCGGCGGCCAGCTTGGCGATCTCTACCCCCTGCTGCGCGTTCCGCACCCCGGCGCGTCCCATGGACGTATCGACCTCGATGAGGATTCCGATTGTGACGCCGTTGGATTCGGCAGCGGCGGAGACGGCGCGAACATTGTCAGGATCGTCGACGCAAACCTTGATGTCCCCCCGCCGCGCGAGCGCACACAGGCGGACGAGCTTGTCGCTAGTGACTATCTGGTTTGGGATGAGTATGTCGTCGATCCCGTTCTGCAGCATCACCTCGGCCTCCGAAACCTTCGCGGCGCATACCCCCCCGACCGTGCCTCCCATCTCTATCTGCATCCGCGCCAGAAACGGACTCTTGAGGTTCTTCGTGTGCGCCCGCATCTTCGTCCGCGTGTCACGGTACGTCTCCGCCACCACCCGCAAGTTACTCTCATACGCATCCATATCCACGATCAGACACGGCGTATCGAGATACTCGACGGGGGAGCCGGGCTGTGGCGTGTAATAGTCCAAAACGATGCCTCCACGTTGTTCGATGTGCGATAGTATACATTGTCGAGTGGCTGCTTGTGCGGGTCGTACCGCAAGCGCTCGAACCAGTACTGAGGCGGTAAGCGGAGAAAACTCGAACGACCATGTTCCGGACGATCGGACACGACAAAGCGGTCAACACCCTGACTCGCGCGCTCGCAGATGAGCGCGAGTCTCACGCGTACCTTCTGACAGGCCCGCCGCAGATCGGCAAGATGACTCTGGCAATAGACCTCGCGCGGGCGCTCAACTGCACCGCAGACGAGCAGGAAAACCTCTTCGGTGAGACCGAAGCCAAGCCGTGCAATGCCTGCAACCAATGCAGCCTCATCGACAAGGGGCTGCACACCGACGTGTTGGTGGTGACCTTCGGGGAAGACTCGCGGAAACGGACGCAGACGCTCATCTCCATAGATCAAGTCCGAGAAGTACAGCGGAACGCCAACCTGCGCCCATCCAACGGGAAGCACCGTATCTTCATCTTCGAGCGCGCCGACTACCTCAGCCCAGGCGCGGCAACCGCGCTGCTCAAGACCTTGGAAGAACCGCCCAATCAGGTAGTCATGATTCTAGTCGCCGCCGACCTCGACCGGCTCCTGCCAACGATCTCGTCTCGATGTCAAACCTTCGCCTTGCGCCCCGTCCGGCAATCCGTGATAGTCGACCACCTGATTTCCAAGCACGGCATCGAAGTAGAGAACGCCGAGGAGACCGCGAGACTCTCGGAGGGAAGAATCGGCTGGGCCATCGGCGCCGCCCGCGACCCTGCAGTCCTGCAGGCCATCGACGAGAAGATGAGCGAGGTCGAGTCGATCTCGCGCTCCGGATTGGAAGCGCGCTTCCAGTACGCAGAAGGCTTGGCGCAGGCGTTCGGCAAGAACCGAGACGACGTGCGAAACGAACTCACCCTCTGGAAAGAGTGGTGGAGGGACATGATGATCGTCAAAGCAGGAGTCCCCAGAGGAGTCAAGCACTTGGCCAGACTCGATGCGCTCCAAGCAGGAGCCGCCAAGACTGGCGCAGAGGAACTCGTGGAGGCAGTCAACGCAATCGAGCGGACGATGCGCTTCCTCGACCGAAACGCAAACGCGCGCCTGGCCTTGGATAACATGATGCTCACGATACCTCGATTGTAACGACGCGGGGTCTGCGAAACTCAAATGAGGAAGGATCGATATGAAGGTATACCTGGCGGCGCGGTACTCGCGGAAAGACGAAATGAGGGAGTATGCCGACCGTCTCCAACGCGCTGACCACCACGTCACGTCGCGATGGGTAGAAGTCAAGCACAACGTAGAAGACATCGACCGCGAGCGAGAGCTCGCAAGCCGATACGCACTGGAAGACTCCGAAGACCTAACCGCGGCTGACGCCGTCGTAGTGTTCACCGAGCCCCCGCGGAAGGAATTGACGCGCGGCGGCCGACACGTGGAGTTCGGCATGGCGCTCGCGCTCCAAAAACGCCTGTTCGTAGTCGGCCCGCCCGAGAATGTGTTCTACGCCCTGCCGCAAGTGGAGGTCTACTCCACCTGGGATCAGTTGTTCGATTCGCGCTTCTCGCCGACGGCGCAGGAGACCCCGCGATGACTGCAACAGACAAGCCGAACGAACCATCGAAGCAGGACGGCTCGACGATGTCCGCAAACCCTCGATCCAGCAAGAAGATCGTAGGAGTGCGCTTCATACCATCCGGGAAGGTGCACTTCTTCGCGCCGGGAAACGTCGATGTGCGAGTAGGAGATACCGTCGAGGTCGAGACCGACGTCGGTTACCGGCAAGGTACGGTCGTCATCGCCCCAGACCAAATATGGTACGCCGACCTGCGCGGCAGCCTCGATGCTGTAGTGCGCAAGCTATAGGGCGAACGGGTATTCTCCCAATCACAATCCAATCAGAAGCGGCGCTCTCCCAGCAGAAGGGCGATGGCGTATTCCAAGCGCGCCTCATCGCGCTACTTAGTGGGCGCCGTTTCTGCTCTTGGTTCCGTTTGATCTATTGGGGTGGAAGGCATCTCTATGAGTACACACATCGGACGTGCGCTAGATTCCCGCCTTCACGAGGATGACGTGACCTTCACGAGGATGACGTGACCTAGGCCGAAATGGACATGACATGGGCGTGGATGACGGCGAGAGGATTTACGGTCTGGAGGCAATCTATCCCCGCAAAAGCAAACGCGTCGCCGACGTACTCGTGAGACAGGGAAAGATGGAACGTGCACTACCAGAAGGAAGAAATATCTCCTCGTTCGAGCAGTGAGACGCGGGAGGGGGGGATTACGTCCCCTCGATGAAGCCGCTCGGGGCATCCGCGGTATGCGTCATCTGCGCCGGCTGATAGCGCGGACCGTCGTAGATCACACCGTTGTGGATGATGACTTCAGGCAGGATGCGCGCTGCACCCACACGCTTTTCGTGGAGTACGTCGAGGAATTCGAACTCGCCCTGCGCCAACTCGCTGATAGTCACGTCTGCCATCGCGCCCGGCTTGAGGGTGCCGATGATTCCTTCCTGGCGCAACGCCTTGGCCGGCGCGGTCGTCGACATCTCGATCACCTCGTCGAGCGACAAGCCGAGCGCGAGCATCTTGGACATCGTCGTTGGCATGTCGTAGGTTGGGCCGTCGACGTTCATTCGGTGGACGTCCGTGCTGATGGTGCTGGGCTTGAGCCCCTTGTCGAGGGCGCGCTCCATCGTGCGAAATGCGAAGCCGCGCGCGCCGTGCCCGATGTCAAGGTACACGCCCCGCTCTACGGCGTCCCACACCGCAGGCCAAACCTCGCCGCGGTGGTCCCACAGCGGATAGCGGAACGAAGAGTGGAACGTATGGGTTACGATGTCACCGGGGTTCATATAGTCGAGCAGCTGTGGGATGGGCGCGCCGTACGCCTCCGCCATCAGAATGCCGCCGGCGAAGTCCGCCGCCTCTCTGGCCAACGGCAGGGTGACATAATGCTGGGAGTGGTGATACTTCATACCGATTAGGACGTCGCCGTACTGCTTGATGACGGAAGCAGCTTCTTCGACGGTCGCGGGGTCCGGACCGTAGGGCATCGGCATTCGGATGAGAGCATAGATGCGCGTCTTGGCGTCCGCGATGTCGGTTTCCCAGAAATGAGGGAACTCGCTCGGCGTCGCGGTTCCGGCATCGAGGACGGTAGTGCAGCCATTTGCCAGGCTCGTCGAGTCGGCGTCGAGGCTTGGCAGGTTCGGGTTGGAGACGAAGTTGTGGGTATGCAAGTCGATGAACCCGGGCGTCACGTACTTGCCTGCAGCATCGATAACCCGCGCGGCCTGCGCCTGATCCAAACCCACGCCGACCGCCGCTATCCTGTCACCCGACACCGCCACATCCGCCGCGCCGTGCAACCCTTGGCTTGGGTCGACGACCGTTCCGTCCTTCACGAGCAAGTCCCACATCGTAACCAACCTCCGAACTTGGATCCGCTACCGCCGCGGCCAAGTTGTCTGCAATGCAATAGAGGAAAGAGAAATCCGCCAAACGGCTCACGCACGCCCCGAAAGCGGCACAAGTGAAACGAACGCATGAAATTCGTAGAGGGCGGACCGGAGCCCACCCTCTCATCTTGTGCCATGAAGCTTGTTGACAGCACCCTCCCGAATTGAATTATACCCGATGGGAGATCGGGGGTAGTCCCCCTCACGCGCCGTTCAGGACGTCGCCGAGCTTCTGCGCGTTTTCCTTCCACCATTTGAAGAGGATAGCGACATCGGTGCCGAGCGCGAAGTGTCGGATACCTTGGTCGAGAAAGTGCTTGGCATCCTCGGGGTCGCTGATTTCGGCTCTCGGCTGCACACCCATCTCCAGGGCCTTCTTGTGGACGTAGTCGCGGGTAGCGAGAACGTCCGGGTCTCGCGCCGCTCCCGGCCTTCCGATGCTCATGGAGTAGTCGCTGCCGCCCCATACGATCATATCTATCCCGGGAACACTAAGTATCTCTTCGAGGTTGTCGACCGCCTCCTTCTTCTCGATCATCAGGGCGACGACGCTGTCTTCGAGGGCCTGGACGTACTGAGGCGACCCCGACTCGAGGATGTACCCCGCGAAGCGCCTGTCTCCGGATCCGTGATGCCCTCCCGTCTGCGGCGTTTCCGCGCGCACCGCGCCGACGCACTCCCTCGCTTCGTCCGCGTCATGTACGTCTGCGAACAACACGTTTTGGATGCCCGACCCAATGGCGCGGGTGGCAGCGAACGTGCGCGGCTCCTGGTCTACCTTGATCATGGCGGTCATGTGGTCGAACAGGTCGACGGCCCGACCAAAGTTCTCCAGGCCTTCGAGGTCGTATGGGGCGTACTCTGCGACGAACTCCACGTAGTCGATGACGCCGGTATGCCCAATGATCTCCACCATACCAGGCCAGAACACCATCGTGTGAGTACCGATGCTCGGCTTACCGTCGTTCAACAGATTGCGCAAGGGATTGGGTCGCATTTGGGGCCTCCTCTGTTCCTCTCTCTCGACCGTGCGAACCGTACTCTATGGCCGCGCCCGCACGGTGTCAACTCTGCAAGGCAGGGCTGGGATCCGCACGTCTGGTGGACGGCATCGCCAAGACCGCCTACTTGGACAGGGCCGTTCGCAGGGCCTCGGCCACGATCTCCGGCTCGCTGTCCGTCAGGTTGTGGGCGACGAATACCAGGGTGTCGTCTCCATCTGCAACGACGCGGATTCGGGGGTTCATGGCGTCCAACTCATCGGACACCGCCTGAGCATTTCTTCCCAGCGCTTGAGCATCGACCTCGACATTCAAGATGATTCCCACGAAGTTGTCTATCGGGGAGATAGAGGCGTTCTTGACCGCGTCGAGTCCCCGCACAGCATCCTGGATGACTCCGAGCCTCTCGCCTGCCGCCAGGAGGCGCTCTTCGTGATCCATCGCGAACCACTCGCCTACGGCAGTGACCAAGCCCACGATCTCTTGGCGGTCCATCTTCATGCCCCTGCCGAAGGGTTTGCCCGGCGCTATGAACCCGTGGCCGACGGCAGCCTCGACCAACTCTTTGCGCCCACAGAGGAAACCGGACGAGTGCGGCGCGCCCATGTACTTGCCACCGAAGCAAGCCAGATCCGCCTTCTGCGCGGACTCGCGGAAGTAGTCGAGAGGATATATCTGGGCGGCGCAATCGGCCAGGAGGGGAACGCCGCGGTCCTTCGCCAGCTGGATCGCGTCGTCGTACGACACGAACGGGCCAAGCGCTTCCTCCCTGACGTAGTAGACGACGGCGGCGGTTCGCGGCCCGATTGCGCCGTCGATCTGGTCGACGGTGCACCCATTCTCATCTCCAACGGTCACAAGGCGTCCTCCCGGCACGCTGTACGCCCGGTCGTAGCCATATGCGTGACCCGCTTGGAAGACGAACTCGTTCTTCATGCCATCGGTATTGGGCAGACGAGCCATCTTTTCCGGGTCAGACCCGGTCATCAAAGACGATGCGCTCAGCACGAGCGCCGCAAAGCATCCCGCAGTAGGATACGCCGCCTCCACTCCAAGCGCCTCCGCGATTACCTCCCCGGACCGCGCGAGCAGCTCTTCCATCTCGACCCAATAGCCGTTCGCCTCGTCCATCGCCCGACGAACCGCAGGCGACGGCGTCGAACCACCCCATATGGTCGTGTTCCCACTGGCGTTGATGACCGGGCGAGCGCCCAGCCGCGTATAGATGTCGTTCATAGCCATCCTTTCTCCATACCAAAGTTTCTCCGCACGCCGTCTGCGCGCCCGCATCACGCGAACGCCGACCCATCCCAGTCGACCCACTCGCGGATGCCGCTTGCGTCTACCATACGCCGGTAGGCCTCGACGTGCGCTTGAGAGTAGCCGACCTGCGCCGGAAAGTGGGGGCCGGTATCCATGCCGAGAACACTGAGACGGAGCCGCGCATCCGGACCCTCTCCCATTCCCGGGACAGATAGCTCGCCGGGCCGAACGGCGTTGAGCCGCGGGTCGATATTCATGCTGAGTTCGAGCTGGTCGAATTCATCCCAACGACGCTGTTCGATCAGCCGCCACCGATGCAGCGACAGACGCGGGGCGACGTTGACCATGAAGTCGGTAAACCCCCGAGCCCCAAGCCGGTAGCCGATGGACATCACGCTGCCGTTGCTGATGAAGCTAATACGCTCTCCGAACAACCGAATCATGCTCATGTAGTGGTGGACGTTCGCGGCAGACCACTTGACCCCCGCAAAGGTCTCGATCCCAGCAAGCCGCTCGATCAACGCCTGCGAGAAGTTGTAGCCGCCAGGCATTGCCCACGGCGTGTTGTACGCCATGATGCCAATGTCCGCGGCGTCGCCAATGTAGGCGTAGTGAGCGAATATCTCGTCCTCCGTGGGCTGCATATAGCGCGGCGGAGCGCACTGGATGAAGTCCATTCCAAGATCGGCGGCATACCGAGCCTTGCGCGCCGCCCGCCGAGCGCTCAACTCGAACACTCCAATGCCCGTGGGCGCCCTGCCGTCGGCCGCCTCCACGAGAGTGTTGGCCATCGCTTCCCACTCATGATCGTCCAGGAAGTACCCCTCCCCCAAGCCGCCGGCGATGAATATGACCGCGTTCCCCCTGCCGATGCCCTGATCGAGCAGCCATCGGATATGAGCCTTGGAGCGGTCGAGCCGCAAGTTGTATTCATCGTCGTTGAACGTCGGCAGCGACACCGCAATGCCCGCGAGTTCGTCCACCCTCGATTTCCTATCCATCGAAAACCACCTACCTTCTCATCTCAAATTCAATCTCCACCCACACCCCCACGTCATTCCCGCGTAGGCGGGAATCCACACCCACACCATTCCCACACACCCCCACGTCATTCCCGCGTAGGCGGGAATCCACACCCACACCATTCCCTCCCCCCCTCACGCCATTCCCGCGTAGGCGGGAATCCACACCCACGCCATCTCCGCACACTCCCACGTCATTCCCGCACCACCTCACGTCATTCCCACTCCCACCAACGTCATTCCCGCACCCTCCCACACCATTCCCACTCCCTCCCACGTCATTCCCGCACCCCCTCACATCATTCCCACTCCCCTCCCCCGTCATTCCCGCGTAGGCGGGAATCTAACGGCCTGCATGTCGACTGAATCCCAGGCTCCACTCGAACTATACGGAAGTTCCCTCCGCCGTTCAAGTCGCAGGGGGAGATTCCCGCCTACGCGGGAATGACGTAGACAGGGGCGGGAATCCGCCCGCCCCCTACCCCTCCGGCGCGTCCGCGTACTGGTTGTACCCCAACCCACGCACATGCGGCTCGCGGTGCAGCAGACGACGCAGACGCCCCAACTCGGCGGCGTCCCATCCCATCGCATCCACCACCGCCTCATCCCACAACCGGCGGACTTCACACTCCCCATCGCGGAACTGCGGAACGAGCATGTCCCTCGTCCGCTCCCAGCAGGCAGCGAGGATTTGCAGTATGCGTTCGTCCTTGACGTCGGGGATGCGGAGATTTTGGGCTTCGGTGGTGCTGTATTGAGGGAACACCAACATTTTGCCCGGATTTCGCATGAGTTGGAGCCGCCCAACTGTCGAGTTGACGAAGATAGCGACCGCTTTCGCTTCGGTCTCCGATAGTCCAGTAACGGGCATCCAGCCATTCCCTACGTATCTCTCCCCGGATGCGGTGGAGGTAAGCCGCGCTGAACTGTTGCCTTGCCCTGCCGTTATCAGCAGATGCCCCGCCTTCTGAAGCAGATTGTCGGTTTCGGATTGCGCGCCGCTCTTGGGAATCCACCACTCATCGGGTTCGCTTCGTATAGACGATTGGCTGTCCGCCCCTTTGCCTTTCATTATCGGAAAACTGCCTGAGATTCCGGCTTCCGACCGCTGAAAATTGCCGCGCAGAACTTGTCCTGTCGCATGTGCCTGCACGCCAGGGGTATCGCCCATGCGTTGCAAGTTTGGATGGTCGGCATATCGCGCGGCAACCTCCGCCAATTCGGGCGAACGCCAGATCGCCGGCGTCCAATCGCCCGCCTCGATGCGTTCGGCGTCCCAATAGGACACTTCGCCCCAGCCATTGGGTATTTGCCCCCCCGCGACAGCCTGAAGACAACGATGAAAATCCCCCACCTCGCTGTCGTCTGAAGGCATCTTGTCTAGATTGATGAACCGAGTTGGCGGCTTGGGACCGTCATGCCGCCGCATCACGATGACGCTTTCATTGAGTCCAGCATTCTGGCTCAAGTTGACGTTGCCCGGCTGGTGACAGGTCAGCACCGTATCGATGTGGTAGCGCTGGGCTAGGATTCGACGTTCGTCAAGCCCGGAGGGATTTGTCAAAGCAATTGTGGGATGAATCGTGGAGAGAACGCCGTCTTTGTCCCCAACGCATTTGTCCGCCAGTGCGACGAAGAGGGGCGCGATAGAATTCTTGTCCGCGAACCCAACCAGTTCGTGGTCGGCTTGCGTGAGTTTACTCTCCATTTGGTCCACCCGTTCGCGCAGTTTCTTCTGCGTATCCGGCGCGAATTTCTCGCCCATCTTCGCGCGGTTGGTAAAGGGCGGGTTCATTATGACGATGCGGGCGTTTCGCGCGGCGTCCACCGCGTCTTCCAGTTCGAAGTCCGCGTTTTCGCACATGGCGCGCGAGTCTATGTAGTCGTCCTCGATGTCCAGCTCGGTTCGCTGGGAGACGATTTTCTTCTGCCCCAGCAGTTCCAGCGTTCCCGCCGATACTTTGGCGGGGTTGTCGCTGTCCGGTCCGTAGGGCATTTGGTAGAGACCCATTCCCCTGTATCGGACGGATTGGTTGCCGGCGGTTAGCTGGGATGCGGCGAGCTGGAGCGAGACGGGGTTGATATCCAGTCCCTTGATGGTTTTCTCGACTGCGAGCTTTTGCAGCGCCGCCAGCGCGTAGTCGTTCGCGCCCGCCTCTTTCGCCCTGCGCTTCATGTCCACGAGCAGGGCGGCGAGGAGCGTCCCGCTGCCGCAGGCGGGATCCATGATTTTGTGGTCACGCCACGTTTGCGGTCTCGACCAGTCCACTTCCTCTTCCTCGCAGGCGTCCAGCGTCAGGCGTGCGGCGAGCGCGGCGGCGACGGGGCGGGTAAAGAATGCGCCGTCGGATGCCTGGTTGCCCATGACACGGTTGAAGAGCGGTCCGGCGTGGTCTGCGCCCATGTCTGCGTAGGTTTCTGCGATGCGTTCCGCTTCGGCTGCGATGTGGCGCAGGGCGCGCTCCAAGCCGGACAGCTTGCCCGTTCTCTTGACGCTGAAGATGACTTCGATGGCGGGATTCAGCACCGCCTCGAAGTCGACGCCCAAGATGACGCTCCACTGAACGATCAGCTGGTCGATGACGTCGACGTCGTTCTTGATGGTAGCCAGGTCTTTGACCCTCGACAGCCAGCGTCCGGCGAAGATCCGTTGGTGGAGCATGGCGGCGTTCATCATCAGCAGCGCGGCGATCGTGCAGCCGTCGGCCGCTTTGGATGTCGTCTTGAGCCTGTCCAAGCCGAAGTGGCGGTTGAGCGCGGGCAGCAGCCCGTCCTCGCGCAGATGTCGGGCGGCGTCCGACACGCTCGCCTCCAGAATGTTCAGATCGCGCGTCACGCGGTCGCCGGCGAGTCCTGACTTGGCGAGCAGGTTCATCTTGATGGCGCTTCCATCCTCATCCATGCCGCTCAGCTGGAGCATCCGCTGGACGGACTCCTTGTCGACATCGTCGTCGGTTCCGCACGGCTTGGGCGGCTTGTCGGTTTCGTTCCGCTTCTTCCGCTCGCCGGGATCGACTTTCCTACCCGACCCCTTATTGAGCATATCTTTGGCTTTGGATTTCGTCTTTTCGATGTCCACCGCGCCGCGCTCGCCGTCCGCGTTCGGCTTTTCGCGGTACACGGTGTCCATGCGGATTTCTTGGCTGCCGTCGTCGTTGCGCTTGCCGGCGACGACTATCGTCGGCTCGTCCGCCTTGTAGGGAATCATCGGGGATTCTCCGATTACGTTCGCGCCGACGTCCTCGCGGCTTTCGGCGTTTAGCATCCGCTCGATCCCCTCTTCCGGCGCGCCGACGGGGCCTTCGAACTCGGAATACTCGATGAGACCGGTTTGGGGGTCGACGACCGCGAGAATGGCGCGCTCCACCGGCGGCGGCTCCGGAAGGTAGAGATAGAGCAGATGCTCCAACTCTTCCTCGATGCGCTTGTCGTGGGCGCGCAGGGCAAGCAGGATCTCGCCCAGTTCCTGCCAGCCCTCATCGGCGTCGCTATTTTTCAGCCAGCTTTCCGGGTCTGCGGACAGCGGTATCACGATGGGGCAGATGATGTATCCGAACTTCTTGTCGGGCGCGGTTCGCATGGCGCGCCCGACCGCCTGCACCACGTCTATCGGGCTCTTGCGCGCTTCCAGAAACGCCACCGCGCTGAGGGACGGGGAATCCGTCCCCTCGCCGAAGATACCCACGTTGATGATGCCGCGCGGCTCGTCGGAGGAAGCGGCTGCGAGCCGCGTCTTGGCGGCCTCGCGCTTGGCGGCGTCGCTGGAGGCGTCGAGATGCTCAAGGCTGTAATCGGCAACGTCGCGCCCGACCGCGTTCTCTGCGAGCCAGTCGGCAACCCACTCTTTCACCGTTTCGGTCTGCAGGTCGCGCGCCATGTTCTTGGACTTGTCCACCGTGTTCATGAAGGCGATGCAGGATTGTATGTCGACGTGGACGTCGTCGTCCTGAGTCTCGCTGCGCTGAGTCGCGCCGCCCATCGCCAGCGCAAAGGCGAGCCCGCGCAGATAGTGAGTCGTCGTCAGCCTGCGCCGCCCGACGCTCTGGGTGTTCTGCGCCAAGAAGTTCGACGTGTCGAACGCCGACTGCCCGTTGACGCCGACCGCGATGATGCGGTAGTCCGAAAGCCAGCTATTGCGGACGGCTTCCACGTAGCTCTTGCGATACAACTCCACGCCGAATGTCGTCTCGTCGTCCATCGAGCGCACAATCCAGTTCTCGTTTCGGACGACGCGCTTGCCGTCGTAGATGCGCGGCGTGGCGGTCTGATAGACGCGGTACGTCGTCGGAAATCGGCTCTGGTCGTGGCAGACGGTAAAATCGCGGACGCGCTTTTCCTCGCCGCTGGCCTTGGCGGATCCGGAGTTCCTGCGCTTCAGCCCGGCGGTCCGATGCGCCTCGTCCGCTATCAAGACGCGGGCGCGAACATCCGCTTCCAGCAGCGCCTCCGACACCTTGACGCTGCTCTGGTACGTCCCGATGAGAACCTTTATGGAAGACGAATCGAGCGCAGGTTGTAGCATCCAGTCGGCAATCTCGCCGGCGTCTGTTGTCACCCTGCCCTTGATTTCCGACTCGCTGACGTTGCCGATGTCAAGCGTCGGGTCGAGCGTGGCGTTGCGGCTGCCCTCTTTCTTGGGGTCGAAACCTCCCTTCGGGTCGAAGCCGGCGGTTTGGTCGGAGCAGACTGCGAGGACGTCCAGCGGGTCTTTGGCGTGTTGCAGATACTCGCGCCGTATCTGCGCCACCAGCGCGATGGATGGGCAGAGAACGACGGACACCTCGCCCGGCGACGTCAGTTCTTCGACGATCCGCAGCGAAATGCGCGTTTTCCCCGTCCCGCACGGCAGGATGATTCTGCCGCGCGACTCGCCGACCGGCGAGCCGCCGCTGTCCGAATCCGCGTGTTCTTGGAGGATGCGGACACTCGCGGCAACGGCGTGGTTCTGCATGCAGGTCTTCGTCTGAACGGCATCCTTATCGGCGGGATTGTCGCAGTGGGCGCAAAGCTCGTCGTAAGACGCCCAGGCGTCCAACTGCCAATTCAGGTCGTTGGTGATGTTGAAGAGCTTGATCGGCTTCCCCCGCGCGCCCGCAACCTGCCGCGCGCCGGGCGACGGCGAGACGTCGGCGTTGGATACGATCCAGCTCTCATGCCAAATCTCGCCCGAGGACATAGCCGCGAAACTGTCGCTTTCGCCCTTGTCAATCGGATTGCCGCGCCCTTCGGCGTCCAGCCTGCGCGCCTTGCACTGTATGGCGATATACTTGCGGTCGGAGCGCCGCAACGCGACTATGTCGATGCCGGTGTCTCCCGCCGTTGAACCCGGCAGATTCGCTTCTCTATACGGCCAGCCGCCCCAGCTCCAAGCTTGTTCAATGTCCCACTCCCGTATGAGCGGAGCGACCCGGACGACAAGGTCTTCAAGCCACTTCCCTTTCGTCTCTTGCGGACTCATCTCGCGAATCTCGGCGATTGCAGATTCGATGATTTCGCGTTCGTCGTCGGTTGGCATGAGCGCGTCGTCCTCTATTGGGATAATCCGGGCGTGATTGTACCACATGAAGGCGCGGACAGGAGCGCCCCCCGTCATTCCCCCGGGTCTCGTCATTCCCCCGGGTCTCGTCATTCCCCCGGGTCTCGTCATTCCCCCGGGTCTCGTCATTCCCCCGGGTCTCGTCATTCCCCCGGGTCTCGTCATTCCCGCCGCATCCCGTCATTCCCGCGTAGGCGGGAATCTATTCTACCCCCTCGCGGACAGGAGCGCAAGCTCCCCAATCCCGCATCGACGCACGGACACCCCCCGTTTACGAGACCATCAAGTCGCCGCCGTTGATGTCGAGGGAGGCCCCGGTGATGTACGCAGCGCGGTCGGACGCGAGGAAGGCGACGAGCTCGGCCACCTCGGACGGATCGCAGATGCGGGAGATCGGAAAACTGGCCAGGTACGCATCCAGCCGCTCCGGAGAGACGTTCTGCTGCACCATCTCAGTGTTGACGAGTCCAGGGCAGACGGCGTTTACGGTGATGCCGTAGGGCGCGAACTCTTTCGCGGCTGCCCGGGTAAGGCCAAGTATTCCAGCCTTGGCCGCGGTATAATGGGGGCCGCCAAGCGTGCTGACCGCCTTGCCGGCCGTCGACGAAAAGTTGACGATCCTCCCCCAACCAGCCTGCTTCATGACTGGCAGCACCGCACGAGTGAACAGATACGTTCCCTTCATGTTCACGTCGATGACGAGGTCCCACTCCTCCTCTTCCATGTCCGCGAGCGCGGTCGAGAACAGGATGCCAGCGTTGTTGACGAGGATGCCGATAGATCCAAACGCATCCACGGCCAGCCGCACGACGGCATCCACATCCGCCTTGACAGTCACGTCTCCCGGAGCGGCCAGCGCCCCGCTGCCGAGCGCGTCCGCCACCGCCTGGGCGGCGTCCCCGTTCTTGTCGTTGACGACGACCTTGGCGCCGCCCTCGACGAGCCGCCGCGCCACTGCGCGGCCCATACCCTGCCCGCCGCCAGTAACGACCGCAACCTTGCCCGAGAAATCATTGGTAACCTGCATCGCTATACTCCGAGGTATCTGCGGACGCGCAAAAGCGCGGCTAGGCGATTACGCCCTCTTCCCGACCCGCCTGCTCGAACACTGCGAGGGCGCGGTCGATCTGCTCCCGCGTGTGCGCCGCGGACATCTGCACGCGAATACGCGCCTCTCCGCGCGGCACCACCGGAAAGCTGAACGCTACGACGAACACCCCGCGGGCGTTGACTGCCTGCGCCAGCGCGACGTTCTTCTTCTCGTCCCCGATCATGATGGGCACGATGGGATGATCACCCTCCAGGATGTGGAAGCCTAGTTCGTTCATCCTCGAGCGAAAGTACGCGGTATTCTCATGGAGTCTCTCTCGCAGGTCTGGGCGTCGTTGGATGATGTCGAGCGCAGTCAACGCGCCGACCACGATCGGCGGCGCTATCGTGTTGGAAAACAGATACGGACGAGAGCGCTGCCGCAGAATATCGACGATCTCCTTGCGACCCGTCGTAAACCCGCCAGACGCCCCGCCGAGCGCCTTGCCCATGGTGCTCGTAATCACGTCCACCCGATCGATCACCCCCTGCTTGTCGACGCTCCCACGCCCCGTCGGCCCCAAGAACCCCGTCGCGTGGGAGTCGTCCACCATGACCATCGCGTCGTAGGCATCCGCAAGGTCGCAGATGCTCACGAGGTCAGCCTCGTCTCCCTGCATGGAGAACACTCCATCCGTGGCGATCATACGAAACCGCGCACCCTGCGCCGCCTTCAACTGATCCTCGAGATCCCCCATGTCGTTGTGTCGGTAGACCTTTCGCTGTGCCTTGCACAAACGCACTCCGTCGATGATGCTCGCGTGGTTCAGCGCGTCGCTGATGATCGCGTCATCCGGTCCCAACACCGTCTCGAACAGCCCCGTGTTGGCATCGAAGCAAGACGTGTACAAGATAGTCGCCTCCGTCCCGAACCACGACGTGATCTTCTCCTCGAGCTCCTTGTGAATGTCCTGCGTCCCGCAGATGAACCGAACCGACGCCATACCAAACCCGTGCGTTCTCAACCCCTCCACTACTGCCTGTTCGATCTCCTCGCTGTCTGCCAACCCCAGATAGTTGTTGGCGCACATGATGAGTTCATGCCCTGCGGAGGTGTCTACCTCTGCGCCCTGCGGCGTCCTGATGACCTTCTCCTCCTTGTACAAGCCGCTCTCTCGAATGGAGTCGATCTCCGATTGCAAGAAGTCCTTCACTGCGGCGTATGCCATGCGGTTCTCCTTCCGGTGTTAGATTGGGTATGTATGAGACGCTAGATCGACAGAAGTGGTTCAGAAAACTGTCGATACTTTCCCTTAACGATGTTATAGCAAACCACCCGCCGACCATTGAGATTGCAAGTTCGGCAGGCGTTCATTTGCAAATTGAGTGAATCCCAGCACTCTGGGATTATGAGGGTACTTGGATTTAACCTCATCAAGAACGACTAAATGCAATCTATGCTCTTCACAGATCCCATTAATGTGACCCTTTGTCACTTTTCGATCAACAGTGACAAGAAAAACGTTGGGAGCGCGCAAGCTGACAAGCTCAGCGACGACTTGCCGCCAGCGCTCGCGTAGTGTACGTTTTAGTGAGGCTACTGCACACACTGTACTGTTCTCATCAAACGCTGCATGGCTGGGCAGGATGAAATCAGTTCTATGTTCGCGGTGCTGTTGTTCAAATGGGAAACAAGCTAACTGCAAGAGGTAAGCGAACTGAGATTCGAAGCTCTTACCTCCACGAGACATCCGGCTCTGTGATACTGATGAGAATTCTTTGCGCAACTCAGGATATAGGTGAGAAAAAAGAACAAATATACCTTCCTTGAAACCCCGAGTTCTACTAGCATTCTCAGCTAGATGAAGCTCATCAGGGTTGTTGTCGAGCAAGCGCTTGGGAATATCTACAGAATTAACCTTCTGTTCGTATTGCTCATATAGAGCGAACATATGGACTTCTATGTTGCGCATGATACAGTCGAATGACTCACGAACATCTTCATGGGACATCCGGTCGTAACCAAGTTCACTGATGACTTCACGCATAAGATCATCAGTAGATGGAATTTTCTGAATTCTACCCATTGAAAGGCCGTTGAAAGTCCAGTATATACTCGAAGGTTGTCCCCATCGTGATGTAGTTGCTAGGCCATCCGAAGATGCCTATTCGGTTCACGATATTGGTTCTGTCCCAAATGATAATGTTCTTGAACAGGTATCCTGCCTTCTGCATCGCCTGAATTACGATGCTGTGCAAAGCAATACGTTGATCCTTTTGCCAGAGGTCATTCACGTTGATAACGCAGTGACCTCCCGGCTTGAGTATGGGAAGTAAATCAGCGTATATCTCCTCTATCGACTTCCCATAACTGATAGGCTCTAGCGTTCCCAGATCTCGAACGTCTTGAGAATACTGCTCTACTTTCCCGAATTGCGGATTGTGTCTGTCAACACTACGTCGACTCTTATTGGTGCGCTGACGATTTAGCATGTTCGCATAAGGAGGCGATGCGAAGAAGAGCTTGACAGAATCAGGAGAAAAGTAACTCGAGAGATTTCTGGCATCTTGGACTATGGCTATCTGCTTGGATTCATGAGACACGGGAAGTCCAAGCCGTTGTTGGCTGAGAGTGATGTAGTCCTCAGAGAGGTCAGCGCCTACAGCATTCCGATCCAGCTCCCTTGCAGCAACTAGAGTAGTGCCACTGCCAACAAAGGGGTCAACTACGAGTTCCCCCTTATGTGTGAACATCTTGATAACCTGGTGTGCTAGGGCAATCGGAAAGGTAGCGGGATGCACACTCTTATCCCGTATATCCTTGCTGCTGTAGCTAAACCTCCATACTCCCACTTGACTCTTTATCCATTCTTTCGCAGTCATACAGCTGAGATGTTTGGGCGGGCAACTGCAGGTTCGCTGGGAAGCGATGTCTATTGGTAGGTTGGATGGTAGTGTATGAGTTGATACTTTTGTCGCTAGTGTCACGATTTTCCTTCTATGTGTCGTTCAATAGCAGGGTAAATCTATTTGAGTCGAAATTTCAATGCGGGCCACCTTGCCATCCGGCCCGCCGTGTGTTGCTCACTTGTGCGCTCCAAGGATATCTCTGCCCCGCAGTATACCATATCCGGCCGATGCGTGTCATCCAGCTCCAACAATGTTCCCCCATAGAGTAGTATGCCCAAAGCAGGATTTCAACGGGCCGCCCCTCGCTTGGGCATATGAAGCCCCCTGTCGTTCCCGCGCAGATCGAGGTCAGCTCATCTCGGCCGTGACCGTCTTTTCGTATTCTGCCAGGCGTTTTGCGAGTTTCCGGTGCTGCTCTTTGACAAGGCCAGGGTCGAGGCGCAGAATATTCTCGCACTCGGACCGTGAACGCTTGGCAGTCTCCTGGTCGGTGAGCTTTGCTATCTTCATATCAGGAGCGCCGCTCTGCCGAGTGCCGAGATAATCGCCGGCCCCGCGAAGCTCCAGGTCTTTATCGGCCAGCTTGAACCCGTCCCTGAAATTCTCGATCAGCTTGAGACGTTTCAAGGCGGATTTGCCCGGTTCGTCGGCGAGCAAGATGCAGTAGCTCTCGTGCCGGCCTCGCCCCACACGCCCCCGAAACTGATGGAGTTGCGCAAGCCCGAAACGGTCCGCCCCGTCGATCACCATGACCGTCGCGTTCGGCACGTCGATCCCAACCTCCACGACCGGCGTCGATACGAGAATGTCGAGTTCGCCGCCCTGGAACTTGTCCATTACATCCTCCTTCTCCCGCAAGGACATTAACCCATGCAGCAGGCCAAGCCGCAGTTCCGGAAACACCTCCTTGGACAACCGCTCGTACTCGTTGACCGCCCCTCTAACGAACTTCGTCCGCCGCTCCTGCTCGCCCTCCGTCAAGCGGGCCTGACCACCCTTGTCACGAATCGGACCGCCAACCTTTATCTCCGACTCCTCAATGAAGGGAACGACCATGAACGCCTGCCGCCCT
This sequence comes from Dehalococcoidia bacterium, assembly GCA_965242665.1. Lineage (GTDB taxonomy): Bacteria > Chloroflexota > Dehalococcoidia > Lucifugimonadales > VXLM01 > VXLM01. The sequence goes on from OZ251484.1 coordinate 978,485, forward strand.
GCCTCGACCTGCGACCTGACGAATTTGTACACGACGCCCCTCCGTTCGGGCCGCTCGTACCGCGTGACGATCTGCGGACGACCCGCAGGCATCTCGTCGATGATCGACACGTCCAACTCCCCATACACCGTGAGCGCGAGGGAGCGCGGTATCGGCGTAGCGGACATGACCAGCATATGCGGCCGCGTTCCTCTGCTGCGGAGCGCAAAGCGCTGCATGACTCCGAACCGGTGCAGCTCGTCGACGACCGCGAGCGCGAGCTTGGGGATATCCACACTCTCTTGAATCAGCGCGTGCGTTCCAATGACGATGTCGATCTGCCCGGCCGCAAGCATCAGGCGAGTGTCGTCCTTCACGCGCTTCGATAGGCTCCCCAGCAGCAAACCGACCGTCACCTCACGTTCTCCAAGTTGGATGTTGGCGATGTATTGGCTGCCGTCTTTGGAACCTCCTCCCCGGAGCAGGCGCGTGATCGTGAGGAAGTGCTGCTCGGCCAGGATCTCCGTCGGCGCAAGGATGGCCGCTTGGTATCCGTTCAGCACCGCAGCAAGCATGGCGACCGCAGCCACGACAGTCTTGCCGCTCCCGACGTCGCCCTCCAACATCCTGTTCATAGGCCTCGCAGTTTGGATGTCCGACAGGATCTCGTCTGTTGCCCGCTTCTGCGCGTCCGTAAACGAGAACGGAAGCGAGTCGACGAATGTGTCGACTCCGGGGAGCCCAACGTCCAACGCAATGCCGCCCTCCAGTTCCTGCCATGCCTGCCTGCGGCGCAAGACCTCCATCTGGAGCAAGAACAACTCGTCGAAGGCCAACCGCTGTCGCGCGGCCTCTGCCGCGGCGAAAGAATCGGGGTAGTGTATCTGCGAGAAGGCCGATTCGATACCGAGAAGTCCGTTCCGGTGCAAAACATCCTCAGGCAAGTATTCCTCGATCTGCGACTTGCAGTCGTCAATAGCGCGCTTGACGATGCTCTGCATCGTCCGTTGGTAGAGACCCTCCACGAGGGGATACACGGGCACGAGGCGGCCGGTGTGCACCAAATCGCCTTGCCCCCGCAAGGTCTCGTATTCATCATATGCAGGGTTCTCGAACTGTAGGAGGTTGGAGCTGAACTCGGTAACCTTTCCGCCGACGGACAATTTCGTGCCAGGCCGAAACCTGTTGGCCAAGTAGCCTTGGTTGATCCAGGTCACCCATACCCTGCCAGTGCTGTCGCTGAGCACCGCATGCGCGGACGAATTCTTGGATCCAAACGCGCGCTCCGATATCTGGCTGACGGTGCCCAGAACGGTCTGTTCCTTGCCGATCTCCAAATCCTCGATCTGGCGAATGTCCGATAAGTCCTCATATCGGATTCGAAAGTGACTCAGCAGATCTCTGACCGTCTCAAGTCCGAGACGCCGGAGTTTTGGTCGGTTCCACGTGGTGACGCCCCGTACCTTTGAAACATCGTCGTCGATCTGCAGGGGAGGCGGCGCAGGTGAAACCCGCCTGAATTCCTTCTTTCGAGGCTCCGCCTTTCGAGGCTCCGCCTTCCGAGGCTCGGGCGCAGGAAGTCGACCCAGCACATCCGCGACCCAGCGCTGTCGCTCCTCCCGCGGCATGGACGAGTAATTCGGGGGGCTGCCAATGATCGACGACAGCTGGGCCGACCACTGATCCAGAAATCGATCCAACCCTCCAATGACGACCCTATCCTCGAATCCCTGTTCTCGTTCGAGTCCGAGGATCCGGCGAAATGCGGCAATACGTTGAAAATCACTATCTTCCATGTCTACGCATTAGAGTACCGAACTCCCCATAGACTTGCCAACCGGTGACGGCGAAAGCCTGCCGGAGTGGATATTCGCCCTGGGCGGCGCTATTGCATCCTCTTTACCCCCCAACTCCGATGTGGCACACTCTTTCTATACGCGGAGGCATACGAGAATGACAAGTCCCTACCTGTTCATCGACAACCTATGGATCGACGAAATGCAAGGCGTCAGCAGAACTTTGAACCAGCCGGCCAAGTACGCAGGCAACCCGATCATGATCCCGCTGTACCCCTGGGAAGGACGCCTCGCCCTCTACGGCACCGTATGGAACGACGGAGAGGACGGACGCTTCCGCATGTGGTACCAAGGCTACGCAGGAATGGGCGTCCCCAGCATGGGGGCCGACCTGCAAAGCTCTCCATGGAAGGGATTCGACGCAGCGAACCTGCTCTACACTATCGGCTACGCCACATCGAACGACGGCATCTTCTGGAATCGCCCCAACCTAGGACTGATCGAATACGACGGGTCGAAAGACAACAACCTCGTCCTCCTGGACGCCGCGTTCGCCAACATCATCAAGGACGACCGAGACCCCAACCCTGACCGACTCTACAAGTCCCTCTTCTTTGAGGCGCGCGACCCCGCGGGTACGCCAAACATAGGAGACGGCGTGTCCGTCGCGTTCTCCCCGGACGGACTGCACTGGACCAAGTACCATGGAAACCCCGTCATCACACAGTCGAGCGACTCGCATACCCTCCTCGGCTGGGACGACCTGCACGGAAAGTACGTCTCCTACTGCCGTCCATCCGTCCATGAAGGCAATATGACCAGGAGGATCGGACGCTCGGTCAGCGACGACTTCGTCACATGGACCATCCCCGAGGACGTCTTGGTCCCAGACGATGACGATCCTCCGGGCCTCGAATTCTACGGGATGCCCGTCTTCAAGTATCACGACATCTATATCGGCCAGCTCCTCGCCTACCACACGCCCCCGGAAGAGCCCCAGATCAGATTCGCCGGCACGGTAGACGTCCAACTCGCCGTCAGCCGCGACGGCATCGACTGGACGCGAGCAGGAGGACGGAAGCCCTTCCTCCCAAACGGGCCTCCGGGCAGCCTGGATGCGGGCGAGATATACATGGCAAGAGGACCCGTCACAGTCGGCGACGAGCTATGGTTCTACTACTCGGCGTGCCCAGTCGAGCACGGAATCACCGGGCGGAGCGGACCCATCTGCCTGGCCAAGCTCAGAATCGACGGGTTCGCTTCGATCGACGCAGGACAAGAGACCGGCGCGCTCATCACCAAACCCTTCCGTGCGGACGGAGAACGGCTCTCCTTGAATGCCGCCGCGCGCGGCGGCGCAGTCTCCGTGGCCGTCCTCGATGAACACGGCGTCCAACACGACGGGTTCCAAAGGGCAGACTGCGCCCTATTCGACGGCGACGCGGTCGACCACATCGTTACATGGCGAGCCAAATCATCCCTCGCCGAACTCCGCGGACGCCCCATCCGGCTCAAGTTCTACCTCCGAAACGCCGCTCTATACTCCTTCACCATACGGTAGAGAATCGACAAGTGGCGCGCTACGTCTACATCCCCTTGACGCAGGAGCGGAAGTTCCTCGTCTTCGACATGGACGGAGCATCAGGAAAGCTCTCCCTGACTCGAGAAATCGACATCCCAGCGCAGCCATGGCAGCTATGCGCGTCTCCCGACGGAGGACGCCTGTACCAGCAGGTCAGAGACAGCGGCTACAGCGGCATCATGAGCTTTCGGATAGACCGCGCAACCGGACACGTCTCACAGATCGGCGAATTGGAGTTGGAAGCGGACGCATGTTACGTATCCACAGACAGAACGGGAAGATTCCTCCTGGCCGCCTATCTCTTTCCGGGCATGGTGACCGTCCACCCCATTGACGCAAACGGCGCCGTGCGCGGCCCCGCGCTCGAAAGACGAGAAACCGCACTCTACGCCCACTGCATCGCCGCAGACCGCTCGAACCAGTTCGCCTTCGTGCCGCATGTCACACCCACCGACGCGATCTACCAATTCCAGTTCGACCAGACCACAGGCAGGCTCACTCCGTGCGCGCCCCCGAAAATCGAAACCCCGCCCGGACACGGCCCCCGCCACATCGCATTCCATCCAACCATAGACATCATATACGCAAACGCAGAACAGGCCTCCCGTGCAGCCGTCTACCGCATCGATCCCGCACGCGGCGCATTGGAACCGATCCAATCCCTGTCCACGCTTCCCGATGATTCCTTCGAAGGGAAGAACAGCACGGGAACCATCCGCGTCCACCCTTCCGGAGCCGCCGTGTACGTCTCGAACCGAGGACATGACAGCATCGCCTCGTTCACCGCCGATCCCGGAACTGGACTCCTCTCTCCATCCGGCCGCGAGCCAACCGGACCATGTCCAAGAACGCTGGGCATCGATCCAGATGGAAGATTCCTCCTCGCGGGCAGCGACCATGCAGGCCAAGTCTCGTCGTACCAAATCGACCAGACGACCCGTCTCCATCCCCAGGAAACCTACGACATCGGCATGTGGCCGTCGTGGATACTCCCCGCGAATGTCACGTAACCCCTAAACCCGTGTACACTACGCAGTACGACCACACGGAGGCCAGACATTGAAAATCACAGAACTGACCGTCCGCGCCCTCGGCGAACAGATCACCTGCTGGCTTGCGTCGCCCGACCCTTCCAAACTGCACGAACGGTCGTCCATTCTCTTGAACATAAGCGCCACGAGACAAGACGCGCTCCTCGATCCTCGACAAAACCACCCAACCAAGCCCTTCCTCGATGCAGGCCATCACGTCTTGAGCTTCGACCTGCCGCACCACGGCGACCGAATAGACCCCGGCGCACTGGAAAGCGTGCCCCCGGGCGCGGCGAACGGCCACCTCCGCGCAATGAGCAAAGCGCTAGCGGCCGGCAACGATCCCTTCGAGCAGTTCGTAGCGGACGGCAAGGCCGCACTGGATGCCAGCATCGAGCGGGTAGACGGCATCGCCGGCACGGTCGTCGGATACGGCGTATCCCGCGCGGCCTATTGCCTCCTGCGCCTCGCCGCAGCCGACCGACGCATCAGCGCAGTCGCAGGACCATCCCCGGTAACCGACTGGGCTCAAATCGGAGAATTCGCCGACCACATCGACCCATCGGAGACCAAGCGGCTCCACATCGAGAACTGGGCGGCGCAGATTGCGGATCGCGCCGTATACCTCTGCATCGGCAGCCAAGATGACATCGTGGGAACCAAGTCCTGCGTGCAGTTTGCCATGAACCTCTTCGAGCGGCAGAGAGCAGCGCTCCCGGAAGGCATGCTCCGCAACCAACTCCACGTCGTCGACTCCCCGTCCCACTCTCCAACCGAATACTGGCGCCTCGACGCTACCCGATTCTTGCTCCAAGCATGTCGAGACGCGGACTAATCGATGACGACTAGCCGGATACCGGACCTCCGCATCCCTCCCGCCATGACCAAGCTGGCAGCGTGGATACGCCCGACGACCGACGACGCGCGCGAACTGCCGCTGACGCACCGACTGGCCATAGCCTACCTCATGCTGCCCGTGGTCATCTGGCTAGTCGGCTGGTTCGAGTGGTGGGTCGGTATTCCAGCCGTGATCCTCCTAATCGCAGCCTTCTGGCATGTGGTATCCGGCACGTGGCGCAAGAAGCTGCCCGCCACCGCGGCCGCAGTGATTGCAACGGCCGCCTGCTGGGTAATGGTGACGGCCGCAGGCGGCGTGTTCGACACACAGAACGGAGATTGGGCGCACCATCGCACGACGCACCTCGATCTCGGCCGCTATCCCTGGCCTACCTTCCTGCCGTCCCCTCTTGCCGAATTCACATCAGACGAAGACTACTCCCCCCCTCTCCTGCGTTACTATCTCGGCTACTACATAGCGCCGGCCCTGGCCGCGCAGTGGCTGGGACTCGGCGCCATGAATTGGGCCGTGCCCCTCTGGACATGGATCGGAGTCGCCCTCATCCTCCTCTTGTTCACGCGCGAACGGCGCGGCTGGGGCATCGCACTGGCCACAGTGTTCTTCATCCTCTTCAGCGGCATGGACATCCTCAGAGTATTAGTGTGGGAAGGGTGGGGCTGGATCGACCTAGACATCAAACGAGGAGGATTGCCCGGTCTCAGCGTCGGGAGCGACCACATCGAATGGGAATGGCTCTGGGGCAAGACGCAATACCCGTCCAACATGACGAGCCTGATGTGGGCTCCTCAGCACTTCATCCCGGCCGGACTGTACGTCCTATTGATGCTGCAACTTCGCCGGCATCGGCGCTTCTTGGCGGTGAGCGGCGTCCTCGCGGCAGCCGGCCTGTTCTGGTCCGCATTCGTCCCCATCGGACTACTCCCCCTGATAGCAGCGCTGCTCTGGGAAAACGGCATCCGCCCATTCCTCCGCTGGCCAAACCTCCTGCTCGCAGCGCCCCTGGCCGCCCTCATCACGTTGTACCTGACCAGCGGATCGACAGACTTCCCAAGCGGCTGGATATGGGAAGGGAACGATTGGGCGTCCATGATCCGGTGGGTGCCATCGTTCTATCTGTCTGAGTTCCTCCTGCTCGTCATCCTGCTACTGATTGTACGACCCGAGTTGCGCCGTGAACCATTCTTCATCGCGTCCGCCGCAACCCTAATCCTCCTCCCCGTATACCATTTCGGCATCGCCAACGACTTGACGACACGCGCCTCCTTGCCCTCCCTCATCCTGCTCTGCTGGTACTGCGCGGAGACCATCATAGAGCACTTGCGTACAAGAACGTATCTCCAGTGGAGGTACTCCATCGCCATCGCCTGCATCGTCGCTATCCTGGCCATCGGCTCAGTCACCGCGTTCATCGAACTCACGCGCGCTCAGCGAAATGACGGCTGGAGGTTCCTGCACGAGAAGGCCAACAATACCGCCATGCTCGACCTATCTGAGGAGTGGCTAGCGGTGAAAACCGCCTACGACATCCCTGCATCCCTCCGGCTCCTCTTGGAGGACGTCGCCCCTCAACCAAGGTACGAAAGATGGGATTTGATCATCCAATCCAAATTCGACATCTATCTCGTCGAGAATAGATTGATGTACGTCAAGGAACCATGCACGAGAGCGGATACCGAGCCCCGCTTCTTCTTGCACGTCATCCCAGTCGACCAAGCAGACCTCCCAGGAGACCGCAAACAGCACGGCTTCGATAACCTCGACTTCGGATTCGGGGACAGATTCCTATCCGACGGCCTATGCTTCTTGCCTAAGGATCTCCCATACTATGGGGTTGCTAGAATCGTAACCGGGCAATTCACGAGCGACGGACGAATATGGAGCGGCGAGGCAATTCTCAACGACGAGTAGCCGCAGCCTGAAGCTGCCCATACCCTCCTGAGTCTCGGCCGCTCCCTCACCAACCTTTGAATCTCCGAATCGAGTACAATAGCCCCTACCTTCCAAAGACGAACCGAAACCCATCGACCAACGAGTCGACCACAAGGAGCACTGACATGCCGTCCCAACCCCAACCCCTGCCGCTGATATTCACCGACGACGCCTGGATCATGAGCGAGAAGCCTCCCGTGACCCCGGAAACGATCCGCGAAAAGATGATCCGCCCCCTCGAAGGAATGTCCGCCGCCCTCTGGTGGTCGGTCGGCGACCACGAAGTCTACCACCACGAAACCCAGATCGGAGAGATCATGGGAGACGGATACGACCTATCCGACCTCGAAGAACGCTCCCGTTGGAAAGCGCAAAACGTCCGCAGCCTCATGGAAACCGACGAGGGGCCGGTGACCGTCATCGCCTCCCTCTGCCGCGAAGCAGGCATCGAGTTCATCCCCCGCGTCCGCATGAACAGCCACTACGCATACTTCATGCCGCCCTATGCAAAATCCTACAGCCCAGAATACGGCAAGTTCCGACAAGAACACCCAAACCTCCTCATCGGACGACCAGACGAAGACATCCCAAAGGGAACGATCGACTGGGACATCCGAACAGGCAAGGACTACGCCTATCCCGCCGTCCGCGACTACATGTACTCCATCATCACCGAGCTGTTCGAACGCTTCGACGTCGACGGCGTAGAGATGGACTTCAACCGGCATCCCGCCATGTTTCGCCGCGAGGAAGCCTACCAAAACCGCTATCTGATGACCGACCTCGTGAGCCGCGTGCGAACACGGATGAACGAAGTAGGCGCAGAGCGCGGGCGCACCCTCAAGCTGGGCGTCCGCGTTCCCCCGACCCTCGCAGACTCGGCCAGAATCGGCCTGGACGTCCGCAGATGGATCGCAGACGGACTAGTCGACGTCGTTGCCGCCGGAGTCGGCTGGATCCCCTTCGAGATGCCCATTGCCGAATTCGTAGAAGCCGCGCGCGGAACCAATACCAGCGTCTACGGATGCCTCGAATCCCTACGCCCACTCATAGACGACAACGCACTCAAAGCCGCCGCATACCGCTACTGGCGCGCAGGCGTAGACGGAATCTACCTCTACAACTACTTCACCATGTCCCCACAATGGATCCACCGCACCCTCCCGCAACTGGCCAACCCCAACGCCCTCGCACGCGCAGACAAACGCTACGAAGCCGACCACGCAGACCGCATCGGATACGGCGGACACGGCGGCGCCTTCAGAAACGCCGTCCCCGCAGCGCAACTCCCCATCACCCTAGCGCAGACCGCCTCCGACCGCGGACCAGTCGTGCGCATCGAAATCGCAGACGACCTCGACCGCGCGACAGCAGAGGAAACCCTCGGGCGCTGCACCTTGGGAATCACCATCGCCCGCACCGTACCCGACGACGAATTCGACGTCCTCCTGAACGGAACCGTCCTCCCATGGGGAACCGGACGCACCGTATCCACCGAAACCGGGCCCACATGGCCCACCTTCGCCCGAACCATCGGCCTCCAATACGACATCGAAAGCCCCCCCCTGCGGCAAGGCATCAACGAAGTGGAAATCCGCCGCACGACGCCCGCCGCCAACCACCAAGAACCCCCAACCCTCACAAACGTCGAAATCACCATAACCTACCTCGACCCGGAGCCCCCTCGACCATGAGCCACCTCCCCGGGGTATCGTCATTCCCACCCTACCTACGTCATCCCCCGGGGGCTCGTCATTCCCACCCCGCCTACGTCATTCCCGCGTAGGCGGGAATCTCCCTACAGGCCTAGTCCAAGCTCAGTGTCACCCACGTCACTCCCGCACCCTCCCACGTCATTCCCGCGTAGGCGGGAATCTCCCTACAGGCCTAGTCCAAGCTCAGTGTCACCCACATCACTCCCACACCCTCCCACGTCATTCCCGCACCCTCCCACGTCATTCCCGCGTAGGCGGGAATCCCCCACAGCAAACGAAACCCGCACCCCCTTGACACGCCTCCCCATGATGTGTATCATACATACACATACCCACTCCCAAAGGACACTCCAATGGCCAGGGTTCAACTCATAATCCCCGACGAAGACCGCGACCGCTTCGCACATCAGGCGCGCAGCGAAGGCCTAACCTTCAGCGCTTGGATGCGCACCGCCGCACGACAACGCCTCGAAGAACGCCAACTCGCACAACGATTCGACTCCCCACAAGACCTCCACCAATTCCTCGATGAATGCGCCGCACGACGAGGCCCAGGCATCGAACCAGATTGGGAAGAGCACAAGCGCGCAATCGGCGAATCACGCCTCCACGGCCTCCCCAGCGTATGATCTTCGTCGACTCCAACGTCTTCATGTACGCAGTCGGAAAACCCCACGCGCTCCGATCCCCAGCCGTGCAGTTCTTCACCGACGCCATCCACAGACGCAAACCCCTCGCCACATCCGCAGAAGTCCTCCAAGAACTGACCCACGTCTACCTCCGCGCAGGAAGAACCGACACCCTAGACGACGCCCTCACCCTCATCTCCAGAGCAGGCGTGGAAGTATGGCCCCTAGAAGAAGCAGACGTCACCCTCGCACGCCAACTCCACGACCGCTACCCCGCACTAGAAGCCAGAGACCTCTGCCACCTCGCCAGCTGCCGACGCAGAGGCATCCAAGAAATCATGACATTCGACCAAGCCCTCGCAAACGCATCCCCAACGACCAACCCCCGGCCATGACCGACCGCCCCCCTCTCCTCCCGTCATACCCCGAATACAAACCCTCCGGCATCCCATGGCTCGACGAAATCCCCGTGCACTGGGAAGCGTGGCGGCTGAAAACAGTCTGCCGGTTGGCCTACGGAAATACCCTTACGGCAGAGATGCGGGTAGAAGGGCCGGTGCCCGTATACGGATCGAACGGACAGATTGGGGTTCATTCATCGGCAAATACAAACGCCCCGTGCATAATTGTTGGACGCAAAGGATCATTCGGTAAAGTCAACTATTCGGAGGAGCCTGTTTTCGCAATTGACACAGCGTTCTTCGTAGATGACCGTTATACCAATGCCGATTTGCGATGGCTGTATTACTATCTCGTCTGGTTGAAACTCGATGCCGCCTCCCGTGATTCGGCGATACCCGGTCTCAACCGTCAGGAAGCATATCGGAGAGTAGGGCCAATCCCGCCCCCCGAAGAACAAGCCGCTATCGCCCGCTACCTCACCCACAAAGACGCCCTCATCCAACGCTTCCTCAAGGGCAAACAGCGGATGCTCGACCTACTCAAACAACTCCGCAAATCCACCATCCACTACGCAGTCATACACGGACTCGACCCCAAGAATACGCCGATGAAGCCCTCCGGCATCCAATGGATCGACGAAATCCCCGCGCACTGGCAAACGATTCCACTGAAGTTCTGGGTGCGAATTAATCAAGCAGTACTGTCAGAAAACACCGATCCAAACTATGAATTTCGATACATCGACATAGGTTCGATTGGCACAGGAGTCAGGGTGGAAGAACCGGAGAAAATGCGCTTTGCGACCGCGCCCTCACGCGCAAGGCGTATCGTCCGCAACGGCGACACGATATTCTCCACTGTGCGGACATACTTGAAGGCAGTCTGGTTCGCTGACGATCCTGGCGACGACCTCATATGCTCGACCGGATTTGCAGTGTTTACTCCTCGTCAAAATAGCTCCCCAAAGTTCGTGAGTTACGTAGCTCAAAGCGACGCATTTATCAACCGGGTAACTGCCAATTCTGTTGGAGTAACATACCCTGCAATCTCCAAGTCTCGATTGGGATCGCTTCGCATCCCGGTCCCACCCATCGAGGAGCAGGAAGCCATCGCCGAATACCTCGACGATAAGATCGCCAAGATAGACGCCGCCATCGCCGGCACCAGCCGCCTCATCGACCTAATGCGACAGTACCGCAAGAGCCTCATCCACGAAGTCGTCACTGGCGTCCGCGACGTCCGCAAAGCCGCCGCCGCCATCCCCCCCGCCCCCCCTCCCGACCCACCCACCTCCTAGCCCCCGCCCCCCCCGTCACTCTCACTCTGTCCCCGTCACTCCCACCCCGTCTACGTCATTCCCGTACCCTCCCACCTTATTCCCGCCCCGTCTACGTCATTCCCGCACCCTCCTAACGTCATTCCCGCGTAGGCGGGAATCTCATCCCCGCATCGCATTTGACAAAACAGAACCCACGTACTATCCTAGACCCATGGCCACTCCAACCAAACTACAGCCCAAGGAGAACATCTTGCAATCCCCAATCCCCAATCCCCAATCATCAATCCACAATCATCAATTCCCAATCTCTCCCACGTCATTCTCGCACCCTCCTACGTCATTCCCGCGTAGGCGGGAATCTCCCCCGTCTCGCATTTGACAAAACAGAACCCACGTACTATCCTAGACCCATGGCCACTCCAACCAAACCACACCCCAAGGAGGACACCTTGCAATCCCCAATCTGCAATCATCAATTCCCCAACTCGCCGTCTACAAAATTCGACAGAATACGACAAAATGCGACAGAAACTCGTGCGCGCGCGTACCCTAATCCACGCGCACGCACGCGCGAGGCTTGGAACCCCCTTGCCCCCACATCACTCCCGCACCCACGTCATTCCCGCACCCTCCCACGCCATTCCCGCCCTACCCACGTCACTCCCGCACCCTCCCACGTCATTCCCGCACCCTCCCACGTCATTCCCGCACCCTCCCACGTCATTCCCGCGTAGGCGGGAATCCAGACGCCGCGCCCACCCAGCGAACCTCTACAATGGAAGAACCCAAAACATGGCACAATGAACTCTACGCGGCCCGCGCACTGGTCGAAGCCGCTGCCGAACGAAGCAACCCAGGGGAAGAACGACCATTTCTACGATTCGCCGCATCCGAAAAGCATGGCCAATCGCCGCGCTCTCCCTCGCGTCGATCTTCCTGTCCGCAAACGACACGTTCTCGCCAAACCCGGCACAGCGCGCCGCCTTCCAATACCGATACAGCATCACCGCCTGGGAGTTCCAAAACCTGCCGGACAAGTGGCTCCACAAACTGACGTCCATGCTCCCCTGGAACCGCAAGACACAGGCGCAGAAGATCGCGGACACCGTGCGCTATTTCACCCTCGGCAGAGAACTGGCCGCGGCGAACGCCGCCCTCGACCGCTCGATGTCCAATCGAACCGCGGACGAAAGCGCCCGCCTCCATGCCGAAGTAGACCGTATCGCAGCAGAGAGAATGTCCATCAGGGACGGCGTGGAGGAGACGATGGAGAGCGCAATCAGCGCGGTCGTTCAGGAAATTGGACTTGGCTGGCGCGCAGACATCGTCTTCCCCCCGGTAGATATCCGACTCGGCAGCGCCCCCGCCGTCCTATTGACCTCCCCCCGCAGCCGCATCGAACGGCAGCACGAAGCGCTCCTAGAACCAGGCGTCACCCTAGCCGTCCGCGAACGCCTCGAAAACCAACTCATGGCCCAAGACGACTCCACCTCCGCGGCAACCTTCCAAATATCAGGCCTCGCAACCTATCCCGCGTCCGTCATAGACACCATTCCCCTAGCCGACGCCTTCCGAGTAGCCGGCCACGAATGGACGCACCACTATATGGCCTTCCGTCCCCTCGGAAGGAAGATGTTTACCTCGCCAGAGATGGTCGCATTGAACGAAACCACGGCAGACATCATAGGCAGGGAACTCGGCGACAGAGCGCACGAATTCCTACTCGACAGCGCCGAACTTCCACCAGCCCCGATCCCGCCGCCACCGGCCCCCGCAGCCGACGCCGACGAAAGACAAGAGCATTTCGACTTCACCGCCGAGATGCGAACGACCCGCCTCCGAGTGGACGATCTGTTGTCCGAGGGCAAAGTCGACGAGGCAGAAGAGTACATGGAAGAACGCCGCCTCCTCTTCGTGCGGAACGGGTTCCCAATTAGACGGCTGAACCAAGCATACTTCGCCTTCCACGGCACATACGCCGGAAGCGCGGCGTCATCCAGCCCCATCGGAGGACAACTGTCCCGCTTCCGCGAACTGACGCCCGACCTCCGCGCATTCGCAGTCGAAATGTCCCAGATAGGAAGCTACCGGCAGTTCCTCGACGAACTGCAAGCTTGGGAATCGGAGAGCGAAGCGGTAGGCGCGAATATCGCAGGCGCGTCTCACCCCATCGCCCGCCCAATCGCAAGCCCCCCGAACGCCGCCAACAACCCGACAGCGACACTCGCCCCAAGATTCAGGCCTGCACGCCCAAAATCACCGCCCTCGATCCCCTGGGTCACCGCCACGGCGAGCGTCGAAAACGTCGTGTACGACCCAAGAAACCCGACAGCGAGGAACAACTTGTACTCGAATGGAAAATCTGGACGCGACTCCCAAAGCCCAAGCAGCACGCCCAAGAGCAGAGACCCGGTGACATTGGCGGCGAACGTGCCGACCAGAGACGACCCGATGAATTTCACGACTGCAAGATTCACCGCATGGCGGGCCACCGCCCCAAGCGCGCCGCCGCCGGCAACGAACACCCACTCGAGCACGAACGTTCCTCCCAATATCAACGCACGGTCCGAACGCGGCCGCCAAAGCTGCCGGCTATCCGATAACGTCCTTCGTACTTGGAATGCCCCCCGCCCTGCGCGGGTCGCGCTCGGAAGCCGCCCGCAAAGCGCGAGCCAAAGCCTTGAAGACCGCCTCGGCCTTATGATGGTTGTTGGCGCCGTACAACAGCCTGACGTGAAGGTTGAACTTGCCCTCATGGGCAAAGCTCTCCAAGAAGTGCCCGATCAAGCTCCCCGAAAGCCCTCCGAGATCCGCTTCCCCAATGTCCGCATCGATCACCGCATACCCCCGCCCTCCGAGATCGACCGCAGCGAACGCAAGCGTCTCATCGAGAGGAACGAAGGCGTGCGCAGTGCGGGTTATCCCCCGTGCATCACCGAGCGCATCCCGCAAGACCCTGCCCAAGGAAATCGCAGTGTCCTCAACCAAGTGATGCCAACCAACATGCGAATCTCCCTCGGCCGCGACCTCCAGATCGATCAGCCCATGCCTCGAAATCTGAGCAAGCAGATGATCGAACATCCCGCAGCCCGTCTCGATGCGGTATTCACCCGTCCCGTCGAGGTCGACCGACACCGAAACCCGCGTCTCGGACGTCTCGCGTGATACACTGCCCTTTCTCTGTTCCAACGCTTGAAGAACCTCTCTTTGGATCGCGCCCCGGCGACGCACACCCCGGAGCGAATGGGACAGGAGACTCAGACGAACTCCTGAAGCGCGGCAACGACCGCGTCGGTGTCGCTGGGTGTCCCGACCGATATTCGGAAGAAATTCTCGAGACGGCGCGATCCAAACTTCCGAAGGAAGATCCCCCGCAGAGCCATCTTGTCGAATATCTCCGGCGCGCGCCCCGGCTCGAACCCGCAAAGAACGAAGTTGCCCCCAGACGGAAACGGCGTTACCCCGGGAATACGACTCAACAACTCGGTCATTCGCTCCCGCTCGTCTACGATCAAATCACGGTTGGCGTTCAGATAGTCCGCATCTTCGAGCGTCGCCACAAGCGCAGCCTCCGCCGCCGTAGTGACATTGTACGGCTGCTTGATGTCCATGATGTGCTCGACCAGCACCGGCGACATGATGCCGTACCCAATCCGCAGCCCGGCAATGCCCGCCCACTTGCTCATGGTTCGCAGGACGATCAAGTTCTCGTGGCTGCGGGTCATCGGCGCCGCAGTCCGCCCAGAGAACTCCCAGTACGCCTCGTCGATGACGACGAGTAGACCAGTAGCCAGCAAACCCTCGATTTGCTCACAAGTCGCCACGTTGCCAGTCGGATTGTTGGGAGAGCACAAGAATATCATCTTTGCGCTGTCGTCGACTGCCTCCCGCACCGCGTCTACGTCCACGTCGAACGCAGCGTCCCGTTGCACCATGACGGTACGAGCGCCGTTGACCCGCGCATCGAACGAATACATGCCAAAAGTCGGCTCGCTGTCGATGATAGTATCTCCAGGTTCGATCACCAACCGAAAGACCAAGTCGATGATCTCATCGCTGCCCGCCCCGGCCACGATGGTCTCGGCCGGCAAGCCGGTGAACTCGGACAGCGCGGCGCGCACCCGGCGCTGGAAGGGGTCAGGATAGATGTTGTATGGAACGTTTGCCACCGCCTCCACAACCTTGGGAGAGAATCCATATGGGTTCTCATTGGCGTTGAGCCGAACGACCTCCTCCTGCGGGATGCCGGCTCTCGTCGCCTGCAACTCGGGTGGATCCGCAGGACTAAAAGCCTCCATGTCCCGGAGGTGAGGACGGATAAACGTCTTGAGATCGATACCGCTCATCGCTAATCGTTCCGCAATTCTCTTCTGATCTCCGCAGCCTCTGCGTGGGCAGTGAGGCCCTCGGCTCTGCCCAATATAGATGCCGCATCGCCCAGTTGGGCCGCCTGTTCTTCGCTCATGCCAATGATCGGGCTGAACTTCAGGAACGAACGCACGTTCAAGCCAGACCCGAACCGCGCCGTCCCGCCGGTGGGCATCACATGGCTCGGCCCCGCCGCGTAGTCCCCCAGCACCTCATGCGAGAACTCTCCGAGGAAGACTGCCCCAGCGTTCTCGACCTTGCGGAGATGCGCCCATGGGTCTCGAATCATCAACGACACGTGCTCAGGAGCGAAATCGTTGACCAACGCAAACCCCTCGTCCAAGTTGGCGACGACCGCGATGACCCCATGATCTTCGACGGATCGAACCGCTGTTTCCGCGCGGTCGATGCCCCGTACTCGTCCCATCACCTCCGAGTGTACACGCTCCGCAAGAATTCCAGAAGGCGTTATCAGCACTGGTTTTGCCAAAATGTCATGTTCGGCCTGCGCCAGCAGGTCGGCAGCGCACAACGTGGGATTGGCGGACTCATCCGCCAACACGAGGGTCTCAGTGGGACCGTACAACCCATCGACGCCGACATCGCCAAACACCACCTTCTTGGCGAGCGTGGTAAAGAGGCCGCCCGGCCCGCATATCATATCGACTCTCGGCACAGTCTCCGTCCCATACGCCATCGCCGCGACAGCCTGAGGGCCGCCTACCTGGAAGACGCGATCCACCCCAGCAATATCCGCAGCGACCAATACCGACGGATGCACCCCGCGATCGACGCCGGGGTTCGTCGTAACCACAACCTCCCGCGCCCCCGCCACCCGCGCAGGAATGACTGACATCAATACGGTCGAAGGAAACCTAGCAGTCCCGCCAGGAACATACACGCCAACCCGCTCGACCGGATTGACCAACTCGCCGTACCCTTCACGGAAGTCGACCCAACTCTCTGGACGCGTTCTCTCATGGAACCGACGAATACGCTCCGCCGCCAGACGCAGGGCATCGACGACCTCCATGTTGATTGCGTCATACGCCTTACGAACCGCGTGTTCGGACAATTCCAAGTCGAGCAGCTCGATGCCGTCCAAGCGACGGGTTATGCTCCGTATAGCATCGTCCCCGCCCTCGCGCACGCGGCCGACGATATATTCCGCGGTCTGAACTGGCGTCATCGCCTTCCCGAGCGCAGACTCGGTATGACGCAGAATACTCGGAGGCGCAGAGTCGAGACCCAACCCGCGCCCGGTCAGCAGAGCTTCCCTCGACCGTTCGACTCCCCTGACGATTCTCATGCCAAATGCTCCGCAACGCGGGCGGCCATCTCGTCGATGGCTGTGCGTTCGAATTCTCGAAGTGTACTCTCTGGTATCAACCGATGCAGCTCATCCAGGGTATCAGGCATCCCCCGAATGAACTCGTCGGCGATACGGTGGGCGGCATGTGACTCGTCGCCCCGTGAAATTCGCCGCGCCATGAACCGCAGACGGTCCCAAGAGAACTCTTGCCCGAGGAAGTTGGTCACCCACTCGCGCCAATCCACTAGGACGCCCCGATCGATGAACGGTATATGGACTCTGCCATCGAAGCCCGCTAAACGCGTCCTCAAGCCGTCGATTTCTCGCATAGCGATACAGTCGAGGTGCATCTGCATGACCCGATCCATAACCGCGCCGTCCTGTTCGGTCTCGAAGATCCCTCCCGCGCCAAAGAAGGGCCGATACATCTTCGTGATCCAGGTCTCGTCGAGAACGAGGTGGGTAATGTACCCTGCCACGAAGGAGCGGGTAGGGTCGTGCGAGACCGTCCGCAGCTCGGGATACTGGCCAAACATGCCCGCGACTCCCGCCCCTGCGGCCTCGAAGTCCAACGACGCGAAATGATAGAGTTCCCTACCTTGTCCAGTAATCACGCGAACATCCGGGGCGGTGGAACCAACGAGGTAACACCCCATGTTTTCCGTCAAAATCGGCGCGTCCACTTTCTGAGCGGCGCGGTATGCCATCTGGATATGGGTTGCAGGATTGGGCATGGTCGGCTCTAGGAGTCTGTCGAAGAACGGGTGAAGTCCATAAGGTTGATGATACCACGAACGGGGGGAAGGACGTCGTGTCGTCGAAATTCTCCCCACGCGCATATGGTGCCAGAGAGGACAAGCGCCCCAACATGGATGAGACAAACAATCTCTCCCCGCGCATGTGATGCAGGAATCCAGGGAGTTCCTTCCTCTTGAGATACAACCTGCCCATGGAGGAATGCAGTGTCGTCGATGAGTATGCGACGGCGGACGACCCTAGGATCCGTCCCCGACTACCTCGAAGGATGTAGTAATGGATGCAGTGCCCTTGAGAGTCGCCCCAACAGAGCAGTACTTCCCCTCCGAGAGGTGGATCGATCTGTCAACGGCATTCGGATCCACTCCACGCCCCTTGACAACGTAATGGACATTGAAGGACGTCCATGCTTTCGGCCAATCCTCCTCCTGGGAGCCAGTCACCTGTACTTCCAAACCTGTGACGTCCTGCCGCTTCTTCTGTAGAATACTCACCACATCGATCCCCGTGCACCCGCCGAGCGCAGCGAGCATAAGATGGGTTGGCTTGAAACCACCGACCTCGTCTCCATCCTGCATCGGCGCCTGGATAGAGACCGTATGGCCGTCCGCGTCTGCGGCAGTGAATTTCCATTCGCCTTCCCAGTTCAAGTCGACAACTGCTCGATTCGACACGTTCAATCCTCCTGCGATGGATATGTCGTTCGTCTTCGATGATAGCGAATTCTCGCCGACGGCGTACAGGCGGGGTCGTCCGTGCGGGCTTGGGGTCTTGTCTGGTATCATGAGGAGGACATGATTCGAGCGGTGTTATTCGACGTATACGGCACGATTGCGGGGTGGAGTCCATCCCGCTATCAGCTGCAGAAGCGTGCGTGGGCGCAATTCGGTCAGGCGGACGCGATCACGCCCGAAGGCGTCCTGCGGGGGTATGCAAACGCCGACGCATTCATGACCGCGGAGAATGCCGTCCGTCCAATACGCGAGCGGGACCAGCGGGATAGAGAGACTTTCTTCGGAGAGTACGAACGTCTCGTCCTCGAAGGGTGCGGCATCATCACAACTCAAGAGCGCGCGCTGGCAGTATTCAAGCGGCTGCAACAGATTTCATACGGTCTGCACCCATTCGACGACGCGGCTCCGGCGCTCGCCGTTCTACGGCGACGGGGGCTCACACTCGGCCTGATATCGAACATCGAGCAACGCGGGGTCGAGTTGATCGACTCGCTCGGGTTGGGAGGCTGCGTCGATTTCGCAGTCACTTCGGGCGAGACGGGGCTCCAGAAACCGGATCCGGCCGTATTCCGTGCGGCTCTGAGGAAGGCCAACGCCGCTCCGAACGAAGCGATCATGGTCGGCGATCAACCAGAGTCCGACATCGTCGGGGCCATTCGAGTCGGCATCACACCCATCCTCATAGACCGCGACGGCAATCACCCGCGATATGACGCCTGCGCTCGTATAACGTCACTCGACCAGCTGCCGCCGCTCATCGAGTGATCCAACCCGCGTAGGAGAGCAGCGCCGGCGTTCACTCCAAAGACGGCGGCGGTGGGGAACCTGAGACAGGCTGAAGAATCATAGGTGGATCATCCGGGACTCGCGATACTTTGATAACGTCGGAGACGCCCTCGATCTTGTTGAGCAGACGGCTGAGTTGTTCGATACTCTCAATCGTAATGCTGAGGGTGATGATGCTGATACCATCCTCTGGGATGGTGGAAGAGCGAACGATGTTCACCCCTTCGTCCGCCACGAGAGAGGTGACGTCGCCGAGTAACCCAACGCGGTCCCATGACTCGACGCAAATGCGTACTGGGTAGAGACCCTTCGTTTCGTCCCAATATACATCGTCGCGCAAGTATTCCCTTACGTTCTCTCCAGTAACGTTTGTGCAGATACGGCGGTGAACGCTGACCCAATTATTGCGTGTGACGTAGCCAATGATTGCGTCGCCGGCGACGGGGTTGCAACAGGTTGCTATCCGCTTGGACAGGCCTCCGGCGCCCAACACCTCTGTGACGGATATGGGTTCTGGGAACTCCATGTTCGCCTCGTGGTCTGCCTCTGGCTCGGTGTCGGGGAGCACCATCTTCCGCACTCGTCGAATCGAGAGCGATCCGTCACCCAACGCGGCGAAGAACTCTTCGAGGCTGTCGTATGCCATCAGATCGGCCACTTCCTGCGCGCTCATCGTCCAACCAAGCCTACGGAACTCCTTGGTAAAGAAGTCGCGTCCGATTTGGATGTTGGCGCGGCGCTCCTGCCTGTTGAACCATCGGCGGACCAATGACCGCGCGTGGCTAGTCTTGAGATACCCTAAGTTCTCATTCAGCCAGTCTCGGCTCGGCCCTCGAAGAGTCTTGGCCGTTATGATATGGACCGTATCCGCCATCTTTAGCTGATGATTCAGGGGAACGAGCCTCTCGTTCACCTCGGCCACAAGGCTGTGATGGCCGAGGTCGGAATGAATACGGTAGGCGAAATCCAGCGGCGTCGATCCAGCGGGCATCTCCATGAGGTCGCCGCGGGGAGTATAGACGAAAATCTTTTCATCCAAGGTCTCCGTCTCGGCCGCCTCCACATACTCCTCTGCACCGAAGACATCTCGTTGCCAATCCAAGAGCTGGCGTATCCACGTCATCTTGCGGTCGTAGGCTTCGTCGAACTCTACGCCTCCTTCTCCTTTGTAGAGCCAGTGTGCGGCCACGCCGTATTCGGCGAGACGGTGCATTTCGACAGTGCGTATTTGGACCTCCACAGGCGAGGTGCCCTCACACTTGACCGCGGTGTGCAAGGACTTATACATGTTGTCTTTTGGATTGGCTATGTAGTCGTCGAACTCCCCTGGCAAGGGTGGCCATTTGGCGTGGACGGCGCCCAAGGCGGCATAGCAATCGTCGACGGTGTCTACGATGACCCGCAGGGCGAACAGGTCGTAGATGTCTTTCGCGGTGCGGTTCATCTTGACATACCTTTGGGTCTTGCGGTGAATGCTGTAGATGTTCTTGGGGCGTCCGGTAACTTGGGCCTTGATGCCCTTCTTCCTCAGAACGTCTTCGAGGATGCGAACCACACGA
Organism: Dehalococcoidia bacterium; assembly: GCA_965242665.1. Lineage (GTDB taxonomy): Bacteria > Chloroflexota > Dehalococcoidia > Lucifugimonadales > VXLM01 > VXLM01. Next base: position 999,201 of record OZ251484.1, read on the forward strand.
TCTACGTATTGCTCGCGCTCTCGTCGATTGGCGCCCAACATCTTCGAAACTGCGCGGTATGCTTCTGGGTCGATGTGCTGGAACGCCAGGTCTTCCAACTGCCATTTGAACTCCCAGATGCCCAAGCGATGGGCAAGGGGGGCGTAGAAGTCCAAGGTTTCCTGAGCGATGGCTCGACGGCGATCTTCGCGTAAGGCGCCGAGGGTCTGCATGTTGTGGAGTCGGTCTGCGAACTTGATGAGCACGACTCGGAAGTCTTTCACCATGGTCATGAGCATCTTGCGGAGAGTGGCCGCGCGGGCAGAAGCGTCCGCATTACTGGTTGAACGCGGAGAATCGGCTCTTCGTCTTTCCTCCGTTTCGGCCGACGTGAGCTTCGTTACGCCGTCAACCAGTTCGGCGACCTCGCCCCCGAAACTCCGGGATATGTCATTCTGCGCTATAGAGGTATCTTCGACGACATCGTGCAACAAGGCGGCGACGAGCACAGTCGAGTCGAGCCGGAGATTGGCCAAGTAGAGTGCAGTACTCACCGGATGCTCGATGAAGGGCCCGCCAGACTTACGAAACTGCCCCGCATGTGCACCAGAAGCAAACAGGTAGGCCTCTTCGACCGCGGACACCTCATCGTCCGAAAGGTACTCCGCGGCCTTGCTCAGGAGCTGGTCGATCAGGCTGGGAGTTGGCGCAGGTTGGGCAACCATACGCCGAGTATACCATGAACGGAAGCACTGGTTGCAATAGAATTTCCAGTGCAGGGGAATTCAGGTTCCGTTCGATTCATCGGCGCTCCCACCCACGTCATTCCCGCGAAGGCGGGAATCTGCCACTCCACTCAGACCCTGCTGCATGCCATATCGGTCATTCCCACACACAACCACGTCATTCCTGCACCCACCCACGTCATTCCCACTCACAACCACGTCATTCCCGCGAAGGCGGGAATCTCCACTCCTCGCACCGCATTTGACAGAACAGAACTCACGTACTACCATAGGACCATGACCACTCCGCAAAACCACAACCCAAGGAGATTCCCCCATGCGCGAAACATACCAACCCCCAACTACCTCCCCCGCAGGCCCTCCGCATGACCACACTCACCCACGTCATTCCTGCACCCACACACGTCATGACCACCCCCGTCTACGTCATTCCCACACACAACCACGTCATTCCCGCGTAGGCGGGAATCTCCACCTCCCTGCATCCACACCCCCGAAGAGACGACACTCCTCCCGCCGTCTACAAAATTCGACAAAACCCGACAGAACTCTACGAGATTCTACAGAAACTCGTGCGCGCACGCGCGCGAGGCAACAGAGTTCCGTTTCTTTTCTCTCGGCATGGATTGTTCCCAGGTCGCAGCGAATTCGACGTACCGCTTGGAGTTGCCGTCCCATAGCCGCCATGCCAATAAATCAAACGGAACCGGGATTCGTTCTCCGCACATGTGATGTGAAAAGAGGAAAGGGCGATATGGATAATCTGCACGGGGGCCACCTGCTATACTACCCGGGCTACGGAACCATGAGGAAATTCGTCCCATCGACACACATTTCCCCACTACGCATCGACGGCCTCGGTGCGTGGCGGGAGCAAGGAGGGTTGACGTGAACGGAGGCAGCTACCGGGTGGGAGTGATCGGATGCGGCCGGAAGGGGACGCAGCACGCGCGAGCTTGGAGTCTGGTACCTGGCGCGGAAGTCGCGGCAGGGGCGGATACGGACCCAGAGAACCTCAACTTGTTTCGGAGGCGCTTCGGGGTTCCTGTGTACAGGGACTACCGGGAGATGCTGCGCAAGGAACGCATCGACATAGCGGCGCCGATACTTCCGGTACGGGCCAACTACGAGGTCGTCATGGGCTGCGCGGAGTTCGATCTGCGCGGCATCTTGTGCGAGAAACCAATCACCGACAGCCTCCAGCACGCGGACGAGATGGTGGCGGCGTGCAGGGCAAGGGGGATCGCGTTTGGATGCGGCGATTTGGATCGAAACTTGCCAGACTACCGCAAAGCAAAGGCGATCATAGACTCCGGAGAGATCGGGGATGTCGTTGCCATCGACATGTACTGCGGTTCCGGCAGAGAGTGGGACATACAGGGATTAAGCATCGTGCGGCTGCTGGCTGGCGACGCAGAAGCAGCCTGGGTGATTGGATGGGTGAGCGGCGACCCATTCAGCGACCACGATCAGGGACAAGCGGGGTATATTCGGTTCGCCAACGGCATCGAGGCGTTTCGATACACCAACGCGAACGCCAAGAACGGCATCGAGGCGCTCTGCACGAAGGGCTCGTTCTATACCGACTTCCTGCATCTCAAGATGTGGAAGATGGCGAATCCGGACGCAAGACCTAGCTGGGACAACCAAATGATAGAGATCGAGGGAGTCTTCCGAGAGGAGTCGCAGTACGCGGGAAGCGGGTCGCACGGCGAGGACGGATGGCGTTGGGCGGGGAACCGCAACATCGCTACGGTGCAGTCGATGCTGGACGCGATCGAGAGCGGCGCAGAGCCGATCGGGAGCGGGGAGAACTCGCACAAGTGTCTGGAGATCGCAATAGCTCTCCGGGAGTCGCATCGACGAGGCAAGATACCAGTTCGGCTGCCATTGGATGACCGCAGTTCGAAGATCATTCCCCCCATGCCGCGCTGGCTGAACAAGAAGGAGACGATGTCCATCGAGAGTTACCGCGCTTCCATCGGCGATTGGAAGCGGGAATAGCGGTCAGCCGACGGGGCGTCCCGTGTAACGTTTGCCTGTTATGGACGGCTCCGCAGCCAAACTGCGACGGATGGCGGACACCGTCTCCGCATCCACACCCAAGGCTTCGACGACCGCATCATCCAGAGCGCGCCGAGTCGGGCAATCGTCCATCGACGGCAGCGGCAGCAGCGCGTCCTTGGCGTGCGCGTCGTATGCCTTCACCAACCGCGCGACAGCGCCGTCTACAGCGGCAAAGTTAGGGATGACCAGATTTCGCAAGTCACGCATGGAGAATCCAGGATAGGACGGTACTTTGTTCGTCCGGTCCCCCAGCAGCGCCAAGACGCCAATTGACGAATTGACGTACACGCAGAGCGCTTTCTCCACGGCATCTGCAGGTTTGTCTCCTATATTGGCGGGTTTACAAGGCGTCCATAGGGAACCCAACGCGGGCATATTCAACCTTACGCCGAGTGTCCTGACCGTGTTGAGACGGACCCGCATCGGCAGCATCAGCGTGCCGCGCCGTTCCCAAAGGCTCTTTGCCTGCCGTTCCTTGCCCGGCTTGGGATCGATATACGTGTCGGTACTGGCAGACATGGATTGGGTGACGTCGGTCTTGTGATGCCACAAAGCCGACATAGGTTCGATACCCGGCAAGGAAGAGCGGTTAAACGTGGTTCGTGCGCCAACGCCGTCCGGTCCAATTTCAGCAACCTTACCCAGAGCAACAGACTCGAAGAACCGGCCGTGTCTCATTGCATCGAACTGCTCACACAGGAATGGCGAGAGAAATTGCACCGCGCCCCAGTTTCCACCGTGGATTCGATACTCCGGCCAGTGTTGTATTGTGCCGTATTCCTTGCTCTTTACTGTGCCGTCTTCGACTGCCCAGGCTACTGCCAGCGCATCTGCGGGAGTCGACGGATTGCGTGCCAGATTGACCACGCGCGTCGGCGGCTTCGGCTTCCTCCTATCCGCCCACCTGCGAAAGACGATCAGCATCTCGCCAATACTGGTATTCTCGGAAAAGTAAATGCGCTCTGGGTCGTGAGATGTGACGATGGTCTCGACATGATAGCGCTGCGCCAGCATCTTTCGCATTTCTGCGGTCGAATAATTCGTCGCGCCTACCAACGGGAGAATAACCGCAATGCTCGCGGAATCGCGCTTGATGAGAAAGTCGGCGAGTGTAAGAAATGCGCCGCCGCTATGCGACAGATGCACCGGCTTCTTGGAGAACAATTCTTTCTCTCGATCCTTGAGCTTCTGCTCTTCCTCCGCGCTGAATTGGTCATGGCGCAGATCGGAGCGCGTAAACGGCGGATTCATGATAACAAGATCCGCGGAGTCGGGATGCGCCATATCGTCCCCAGCGTCTACCTGAGAGAACGCCTGCCCCCCGTTCGGCCAGGGGATGAGCTTCGGCTGCTGATCGAGGAACTCCAATGAACCCAGGAACGTTTGCCCATCGTCGTCCACGCCGAGGAACGCCCGCCCGATCTTCATGTTGCGGAAGCGCGTCGTTGGAGAGAGCAGCCCGAGCGTGGTCGCCGCCATGTGGGTGGCGGTAAGGTTCACGTCGTACCCGCAGAGTACTTGCTCGATGAGCGCGCTTGCAACGGATTCGTCGTCCCGATAGTCAGGAGAGAGCTCTCGGATACGCTCTGCAGCAGCCATGAGCAGCGTCCCAGTCCCGCAGGCGGGGTCGATGATTCGCAGCCGTGCGATGGCGTCTGGGTCGGTCCAGTCACACATGTCCTTGCGTATCGCCAGGGCGGCAAGCAAGGTTGCGGCGGCCGTAGTGGTATAGAACGAACCGTCGTAGCGGGCGGTATCCAACACCGTATGGAAGATCCGACCGAGCAAATCATGCCGCAGACCTGCGATTTTGGCGGAGACGACGAGAGCGGCCCTGGCGGTCTCGCGGACGGCATCTGCGAACGCGGGATCTGGAGGACATGCGCGAAGGGCGGCCCTGGCGGTTTGGAAGATCGGTTTGTAGTCGAGGGCGAGGATTAGAGTCCAAGCGTCTATGAATGCGGAGAGAGGGTCGTCTGCGTCCGTGCAGTCGCGTGCGGTCATAGGGGGCCAATCGTCCGCAAACGGCCCGGGCGGATCTTGGCGGTTGTCCTGTTCTGGGCGGAGGGCGTTCAAGTAGATGTCCAACCGTGAATGGAACATGACGGCGGTTGCAAGTACGAGGAGAGTGCGCTTGGCAGCGCGGTTCCACGTCGGGCGTGCGCGGCGGCGTCCGGAGGTATGCGGAGGGCTGCTGTCTGGGGGCAGGTCGAGCTTTTGTGCGAGGATGCTCTTTTGGCCGTCGCCAAGTCTTCTGACGGCTCCATCGAGGCTTACAGACAGGGCGGCTGCGGCGTAGTCGGGGTTCCCCAGTTGGGCGGGCATGAGGCGAATCACGGAGGCAAGTTGGTCGATGCTGCCGAAGGTCCAATCCGTCCGGTCGTCGGCGCCGTCGCGGGCAGTCCACGCCAGACGGGCGTGGGGGAGAGACTCGCGAGTAGTATCGTCTGGGTAGCAGACGGCGACCGCGCATTGTGCGAGGCCTTGCTGTAGGCGGGCGTCGGCGTCGCGGAGGGATTCCGCGCGTTTGGCGGCGCTCTGTCCGTGTTCGGCCTCCACGGCGATCGTCACCGGGCCGACGCGAACCTCCACATCGACGCGGAGCGCGCGGGGGTGCATGACTTCGGGTTTCGCGTCGAGAGCGCGCTTCCGCAGTTCATCCGCCAATTGGACGTTTAGGGTGCCTTCGTGTTCTCTCGGAGTCAACCAGATTTCCTTTCTCCGGCAGCGACCTTCTTCCAGGAGTCTCGGAGAGTAACTGTGCGATTGAAGACGATCGCGCCCGGCTTGGAATCGGGGTCAACTGCGAAGTAGCCGAGCCGCTCGAACTGGAATCGATGGCCGGGGCTGACGTCCGCAAGGCTAGGTTCGATCTTGGCGTTCGAGACGACCTCCAACGAGCGTGGGTTGAGCGTGGCCATGAAGTCGTCGTCATCGTCGGGGCGCTCGGAGGTGAAGAGGTGGTCGTACAAGCGCACTTCGGCCTCGGCGGCGTGCTGTGCAGATACCCAATGGATGGTTCCGCGGACTCTGCGGCCGTCGGGAGCTTGGCCGCCGCGCGTCTGAGGATCGTAGGTGCAGCGCAATTCGACGATCGCGCCGTTCTCGTCCGTGACCACGTCTGTGCAGGTGACCAAGTAGCCGTATCGAAGGCGTACCTCTCGGCCGGGCGCCAGTCGAAAGAACTTCTTTGGAGGGTTCAACATGAAGTCATCGCGCTCGATATACAATTCCCGGGAGAAAGGCAACTTGCGAGTGCCAGCGGACGGATCTTCAGGGTTGTTTCCTGCGTCGAGTTCTTCAATCTGCCCGCGGGGGTAGTTTTCGATGACGACCTTGAGTGGATTCAGGACGGCCAGAGCGCGGGGGGCGGAGAGGTTCAGGTCTTCTCGGACGGCGTGCTCCAACATGCCAATGTCGATGACATTCTGGCGCTTTGCTACACCGACCCGCTCGCAGAATTTGCGTATTGCGCCCGGGGTGTAGCCGCGCCTTCTCATCCCTGCAAGCGTGGGCATACGGGGATCGTCCCAGCCAGGGACATGTCCTTCCTGCACCAGCTGGACGAGCTTGCGCTTGCTCAAGACGGTATTGCTGAGATTCAATCGGGCGAATTCAATCTGCTGGGGGTGGTATTCGTCCAGCGAGTCGAGGAACCAGTCGTAGAGCGGTCGATGGTCCTCGTACTCCATCGTGCAGATGGAGTGGGTAACTCCTTCGATGGAGTCGCACTGTCCGTGCGCGAAGTCGTACATTGGGTAGATCACCCACTCCTCGCCGGTTCGATGGTGCGGCGTCTTGAGGATACGGTAGAGGACGGGGTCGCGCATGTTGATGTTGCCGGACGCCATGTCGATTTTGGCGCGCAGCACCTTCGTTCCCTCTTCAAACTCTCCGTTCTTCATGCCTCGAAAGAGCGCAAGGTTGTCCTCCACTGATCTATCTCGAAACGGGCTCTCGACTCCGGGCTCGGTGAGGGTGCCTCGGTATTTGCGAATCTGCTCCTGGTTGAGGTCGTCGACGTATGCTCTACCCTTCTTGATGAGGTCGACCGCGAATTGGTGCAGTTTGTCGAAGTGGTCGGAGGCGAAATACAGGTGCTCCCCCCAGTCCCATCCGAGCCAGCGAACGTCATCGAGGATGCCTTCGACGTACTCTTCTTCCTCCTTGGCGGGATTGGTGTCGTCGAAACGCATGTGACAGCGACCGCCGTATTTTTCCGCAAGGCCGAAGTTGAGGCACATGGCCTTCGCGTGGCCGATATGGAGGTACCCGTTGGGCTCGGGAGGGAAACGCGTGACGACCTCGCCGCCAAAGCGGGACGTGCGGTTGTGTTCGTCGATGACGCTCTCGATGAAGTTTGCCGGTTGGGTATCAGCCATACCGCTCGCGCCCCTCGCGAATCATGCGGACGATCTCGTCGGTCGTCACGCTGATATTGACACCCTCGACATCCAGAGGCGATGCTTCAGAAGACTCCGGCTGCAAGACGAATGACTGCCCGTCCTTCCGGCGGATTCGGACTGCTCCGTCTCTCTGGGCCGCCTCCAAGAGAGAGGCGAGATTCTGTCGTGCTTCCGAATAGGTATATACTCTCATCCGGTGACCTCCAGGACTCTCACGCCGACCGCCGGCGCGGCGGCGGCAAGCTTCTTGTCTAACGTAAGCAGGGGTGAACGCAGATTCAGCGCACAGGCGAGAACATACGCGTCGTACCCGTACATATCGAGGCGATCCGACAACTCCAGAGATTGGCCAAGATCGACATCGATGAACCGAAATACGATCCGCTCGTAGCTCTTGATGGCCTCCTTGGCCTGGCTCAGGCTGATCCGTCTGCGTTTGAACATCGCAGAAAAGGCGTTGCCTACTTCCCAATGGACGGAGGCAGGAGCTATTAGGTTGGCCCCGAGTGTATGCTCGACGATAGACGGCTTTTCAGGCTCGTTCGCTATGACGGCTATCACCGCAGATGTGTCTATGACTATGTCCATACTGGAATTGTACAATTGTACATCTCGCGTGTCAAGCTACGGCCAAAAGGTTGCGATGGACTACACCAGCGCACTCAGGATCAAGTGTTGGCACCAGTCGTCGTCATCGTTGATGAAGGCGTGCCGAGTGTTGGGAGGAATGTAGACGCAATCTCCTTCGCGCACGTCATACGTTTCGTCGCCGAGCAGCATCTTGCCTCGCCCGTAGGTGAAGACGTACACCTGCTCCTTGCCGACGTGCTCGTGCGGTCCTTCTTCTTGGCCGCCAGGCATCATGTGCATCGTGAGCCCGTGAAAGCCTTCAAGGGGAGCTTGTTCATAGGTGCGGTTGGGAAAGCGCGCTTTCTCGGCCAGGATCGACCAGCCGACCGCGCCATGGCTCATGTGCGGGGGGCCTGCGCGCCAATTGCGGATGACCGGATCAGTCCGCCCCCGGTCGATGCTGCCATGGGAATGCTCCGAAGCCCAGTGCGGGATCGCGCTAATGACGTAGTGCTCGATGAACTCGTCGCTGTCGTTGATGATGGAGTGGACGGTTCGAGCTGGTATGTAGACAGCATCCCCTTCTCTAACATCAAAGGTTTCGTTGCCTAGCTGCACTTGCCCCGATCCATCCACGATATAGTACACATGCTCTTTTGCCGCATGGGTATGTGGCGGCTCGGCCTTCGTCGGTTGGAGCAGGCGGTAGGTGATTCCGTGTATGCCAGTGAGCGGAGCCTCCTCGTAGGTACGGCTGGGGTTGATGCCTGCCTGTGTCATCACCTTCCACCCCACCGCGCCGTGGCTATTCGCGGGGTCCTGATCGCGCCAGTTGCGGATGACTGGTTGGAACGAGTGCATATTTTGCTTCACCTCAAGTCAAAGTTGTTCGGGAAATTGTACACCAGAGAGACATAGCGCGGAGGATGGATCAGAATGGGCGGTAGCGATTCGCGATCGGCATTCGGCGGTCGCGTCCAAAATTGCGGGGAGTGATCTTGATGCCGGGCGGGGCCTGCCGGCGCTTGTACTCGTTGCGGTCGACGAGAACTATGACATCTCTAACGGTTTGCTCATCGAAGCCAGCCTCGACGATATCCTCGAAACTGCGGTCGTCCTCGACGTATGCCTTGAGTATTCGGTCGAGCACGTCATATGGGGGGAGGGAGTCTTGGTCGGTCTGGTCGATTCTTAGCTCTGCGCTGGGCGGTTTGGTTAGGACAGCATCAGGTATAACGGCGATGCCGTCTCGCTCGTTTCGGTACCTGCACAGGTCATAGACGAGGGTCTTATGCACATCCTTTAAGACGGCGTACCCGCCGGCCATGTCACCGTAGATCGTCGCATATCCAACCGCCAACTCGCTCTTATTTCCAGTGGTGAGGACCAGCCAACCGCGCTTGTTGGACATTGCCATTACCAAGACGCCACGGATGCGGGATTGGATATTCTCCTCGGTCAGGTCAGGGGGCAGTCCATTGAAGTGGGGTTCGAGGGTATCGAGCGCCGCGGAAAATACTTCCTCTATGGAGGCGATCATCAACTCGATGCCAAGGTTCTGAGCCAGCTCTTGGGCATCGAGGATACTCCCTTCGGACGAGTAGCGGGACGGCATCGAAAGGCCGCAGACGTTATCCGGTCCAAGGGCGTCGACGGCAATCGCAGCGACGAGGCTGGAGTCGACTCCTCCGGAGAGGGCAACGAGCGCCTTCGAGAAGTCCGACTTCAAAACATAGTCTCGTGTTCCGGTGACCAGCGCGGCATATATCTCGCCTATCCGATCGTATCTCTTCGGAGAGCGGGCCGATAAGGGTCGCTTGTCTGCTTGAAACTTGTCCGACACGTCAACGACGCGCGCAGTTCCAATCATGGTGGACATTTCCTTGCGGGATCGATTATCGCGGGCACGAGTACGGAACACAGCATCGAGATCCAAGTCCGCCACCACGAGATCTTCCTCGAACTGGCTCCCGCGCGCCACCGCCTGACCAAGCGGATCGAAGACAACGCTCGCGCCGTCGAAGACGAGCTCATCCTGCCCACCGACGAGGTTGAGGTATGCGACGTACAGTTCGTTATCGGACGCACGCGTGGACAGCATGTTCTCGCGCCACGCAGTCTTCCCAGAATGGAAGGGGGAAGCGCTGATGTTGACGATAACCTCCGCCCCGGCGGAACGCTGAACGACCGTGGGGCCGACTGCCTGCCATATATCCTCACACACGTTCACACCAACTCGAACACCGCATATCACGAACACCGCACACTCTCCGCCAGCTTCGAAGTAACGCTCCTCATCGAAAACGCCGTAGTTGGGCAAGTGCATCTTGTGATAGACGCCGACGACCTTGCCGTCGTTGGCCACCGCAGCGGCGTTATAGACATCAGGATCGGAGTCCACGAATCCGAATATCGACACGATCTCCGTGGACGCTGCGGCTATTTCGAGAGCCCTCACCTTGTTATCGTCGATGAACTGACGCTTGAACAGCAGGTCCTCAGGAGGATAGCCCGTAACCGCGAGTTCGGGAAAGGCTACTACGTCTGCCCCGAGGTCGCGGGCCTGCCCCATGTAGTCGACGATCTTGGCGGCATTGCCGTCGAGGTCACCGACGGTGGTATTGATCTGCGCTAGGGCGATGCGGAATCTGCGCCCCGCTTGGAGAATCATATTGACGTTTCTCTTGTTTGGAGTGACGACTAAGGGGCGTTCGCTTCGACGAACTCTGCGATACGTTGGAGCGCGCGATTTAGATTCTCAGTGGAGTTCGCAAACGAAAAGCGGACGCAGCCATTGCCGTACTCCCCGAAAGACTCACCGGACAACGCGGCAACGCCGTAGTCCTGCAAGAGTCCATCGGCGAACAGACGGCTGGTCATTCCTGTACCTTCGATATTTGGGAAGGCGTAGAACGCGCCGTTTGGCATGGGGCAACGGATACCCGGGATGTCGTTGAGTCCGGTAACGAACACATCCCGCCGAGCTTTGAACTGATCGCGAAACTCATACGTCTCATCTTGCGGGCCCTGCAGCGCTTCGATAGCGGCCACTTGAATGGCCGGCGGCGCGCACGAGACGCTGTTGGTGTTGAGCTTGGAAAAGTGCGCTGCGAGGTCGTCTGGCATGACCCCATACCCTATGCGCCATCCGGTCATCGCATACGTCTTGGAGAACCCATCGAGGATGATGGTCCGTTCCGATAGTCCTGGGAAGCTCGCGATGCTATGGTGCTCTCCTTCGAAGAGGAGGCGGATGTAGATTTCGTCCGACAAGACCCAAAGATCGTGCTCGACTGCGAGGTCTGCCAGCTGTCCGAGCGTCTCCAAGCCGATGACGCTGCCGCATGGGTTGTTCGGCGAATTCAGGATCATCACAGTGGTCCGCGGCGTAATCGCATCGGCAACCTCGTCGACGTCGATCTCGAAGTCTTTGGAGGACAGTAGCTTGATGGGCACGGGGGAACCGCCGACGAAGTCGATCATCGATTCGTAGATCGGGAACCCGGGATTGGGGTACAACACTTCGTCGCCCTCATCGACCAGCGCCAGCATCGTGTAGAACATGATGGGCTTGGCGCCGGAGGTTACGATGACGTTTTCCGCTTCCACGTCGATAGCACGGGTTCTCGAAACTTCGGCAGCGATGGCCTGCCGCAATTCCGGCAATCCAGGAGACGGGCCGTAGTGAGTATAGCCGCCACGGAGAGCCTGCACGCCGGCCTCGACGATATTGGACGGAGTGTCGAAGTCGGGCTCGCCGATTTCCAAATGGATGATGTCACGTCCTTGCGCTTCGAGCGCCTTCGCCTTGGCCAGTACCTCAAACGCGGTTTCGGTGCCGAGTCGGTTCATCCGTCCTGCGATCTTCATTCCAACTTCCTTTCTCCCTGATACTGGTAGTATACACTGTCCGAGGACTGCAAGTGCCTGACACACGCCGCCCATGGTGGTAAAATGTGCGTGCATAGGAGAATTCGCAGCATGAATGTGTTTCTTGGGACGCCGAGAGGCTGGTGTGCAGGAGTGGTCATGGCGATTGACGCAGTTGAGATCGCGCTTGATCGGCTTGGGCCGCCAGTGTATATGAAGCATGAAATCGTTCACAACCCCTATGTCGTTGGTTCGCTGGAAGCCAAGGGCGCGCGAACCGTCGAAGACGTCGACGACATACCCCAGGAGTCTGTGGTGGTCTTTTCCGCTCACGGATCGCCCCCTGAAGACTTCCAGAGGGCGCGAGCGCGAAACCTCCACGTGATCGATGCTACATGCCCGCTGGTAACCAAGGTGCATAACGAGGCAAAGCGGTACGACCGCGATGGGCGGAAGCTCATCTTGGTCGGACACAAGGGGCATCAGGAAGTCAAGGGCACGATGGGCCAGCGCCCAATGCACTTGCTGGACGACCGGGAAGGAATCGACATGCCGGAATGGGAAGGGGACACGTCGATTACCGTCTTGACTCAAACGACCCTCTCCGTCGACGATACACGCGATGTCATAGAACAAATTGAGGATCGTTTCACCGACGTAATCGTGCGGAACGACCTATGCTACGCGACGACAAACCGACAACTTTCCGTCAAGGACCTATGTACGTTGGCGGATCTCGTGCTCGTCATCGGAGCGCCGAACAGCTCGAACTGCAATCGGCTTCGCGAGGTGGCCCAGGCGGAAGGCGTGCCTTCGTATCTGATCAACGGGGTAGGCGAACTACGGGACGAGTGGTTCGAGGGGGTTGAGAATGTCGGGGTTACGTCTGGCGCGTCGACGCCCGAGGAACTCGTCCAAGCCGTCGTAGACGAGCTCGCGCCCGAAACGGTAACAGCCATACGCGGCGCACAAGAAGACATCCGCTTCAAGCTGCCGAAGGTGGATTGCTGTGAATTGCACGCCGCACTCTGGTATGAGCAGCGCGAACGATAACCAGGCGAGCATGGATTAGGATGCAGTACGATGTCATCGTCGTTGGCGCAGGGCCTGGCGGCTCGACGTCTGCCCGCGAGTTAGCGTTGCGGGGGCTCTCCGTGCTGATGCTCGACAAGGCAGAATTCCCCCGGGACAAACCGTGCGGGGGAGGCGTCACAGTCCGATGCGCGAACACCCTCGATCTTGACCTGACGCGCGTCATCGAACGAACGATCACTTGCGTCACGGTCACTCGCCGCGGAGGGAGCGCCTTTCTGCGGAAGTCGCCCACGGTGCTCACGTACATGACTCAGCGCAGCCAGCTAGATGCCTTCTTGGCAGAGCAGGCGGTCGAGGCGGGGGCAACGTTCTTCCAGAGAGAGGGCGTCAAGAGCGTGGACCGGCAAGGGAATCGCGTCACCGTGCGTACATCGAAGCGTGCATACGAGGGCCGGGCACTCATAGCGGCAGACGGGGCAAACGGAAACACGGCGAAGATGGCCGGCATCCCAACCCATTTCGTCCATGGTATCGCCCTCGAGGGAAATATCACCCCCAACAGAACATTCCCAACGAAATGGGAAACGACTATGGGAATCGATTTCAGCGGCCTGCCGGGCGGGTATGGCTGGGTCTTCCCCAAGGGAAATCACCTGAACATCGGCCTGGGCGGCTGGAAGCACATCGGACCGGATCTGCGGCACAAACTCCACCAGCTCGTCGAACTCTACGGTTTCGACCCGGCAAGTCTCTGGGGCGTGCGAGGCCACCACTTGCCCATACGCAGGAAGGGATCGAAGCTGGTCGACGGCAACGCACTGCTCGTCGGTGACGCGGCCGGCGCCCTCGACCCGTTGACCGCCGAAGGCATATATGGGGCGGTATGGACGGGACAAGCCGCGGCGGATCATATCTCGCAATACCTCGACGGGAAGACCTCGAACCTCGACGGCTACAGAGAGCAGGTCGAACGGCAGCTCTTGCCAGAGTTGACGATCGGAAGGCAGTTCCATGACATCTTCTACCTTTGGCCGAATCTCTTCGTCGGTTTGGAGCAGAGGACATCGATCCTCTGGCGCGAGATGGAGCGATTACTAACGGGGGAAGACACATACGTTACCGTCGCCAGCAAGCTTGGGCGGATATGGCCGGCACTCGAGTTCATCTCCGATTCCGTCCGCGTGATTCCTCCACTCCGCCAAATGTCCGGCCTGCCGCCATCCTTTCCACCCGAGCGGTTCTTTCGGAGGAACCGCCGCCGTGAGACTGCAGCGTAGAACGGGGAAAATGCAAATCATCATCGACAGCCTGATGCAGGGAGCCAAGCGCGCGAGGGGCACGGTCATCATCATCGACGTGTTCCGCGCGTTCACGACGGAGGCCGTCGCCTTCCAGCGCGGCGCAGCGAAGATCATCCTCGTCGAGAGGCCGGAGGACGCCCTGCGGCTTCGGAGGGATGGAACGGCAGACATCTGCGTAGGGGAAGTTCAAGGCATTCGACCGGAGGGATTCGACTACAACAACTCGCCATTCGAGATGTCTCGCGCCTCTCTGGAAGGCAAGGTGATCGCCCATTCCACAATGGCGGGGACGGTCGGAGTGAACGCAGCGGCCAATGCCGACGAGATATTCGTTGGATCGTTGGTAATCGCACGCGCAACCGTGGAATCCATCATCCAACGCCGGCCTCGCCTGGTCACCATCGCCGCGATGGGAAACGGAGGCAAGACACGCACAGACGAAGACGAACAGTGCGCCCTGTATATGAGAAATCTCCTTCAAGGCCGCACGCCCGACCCGAACGCCGTGCGCAGCCTGGTCATGTCCTGCGACCAAGCCGTCAAATACGACGACCCGGCCCTCCCGCACTTCCGACCGGAAGACAGGGAGATCGCTCTCGAAATCGACAGCATACCGTTCGCCATCGAGGTAACGCGGGAAGACGGATTGCTGGTGTCTCGGCCGGTCTGAGATTCGATCGTCGGCGCGCGCGGCGCTACACTTCCGCAATCATCATCGTTGAGGAGGGACGACCATAGAAAAGAGAAGAATCGGATTCGACGACATCTACTCGGCCGGGCCGCATTACAGCCGGGGCGTGCGTGCGGGCAACATGCTCTTCCTGTCCGGATGCACCGCCAACCGATCCGACGCGGAGTATGGAACGCCGATGGAGCAGCTCCGAGTAGTGCTGGATCGGTTGACTCGGATGGTCGGCGCAGAGGGAGGCAAGCCGTCGGACATCGTGAAGTTGACGACGTTCGTGAAGGATATGGAGGATTGGTTCCCGTTCGAGGGTGAACAGGCCGATATCTACCATGAGTACTTTGGGGACGACTATCCCGTAAACACGATCGTAGGCGCGCGGTTCGCAAGCGACAACGTGCACATAGAGATAGACGCAATCGCCGTGCTGGAGTGTGAGGTTGCGCGCCCGCGCGCATTCGTGTAGGATTTACACTCGCCGAATTTGGAGGTTGGAGATGCTTGGCTCATGATCGAGCGGGATCGTCGACTGACAGCTGGCTGCCTGTTCAGCGGAATGGGAGGGTTTGCTTCCGGTCTCGCAAAGGCCGGCTTTGCCATTCGCTGGGCCAGTGACAATGACGAGTTCGCTTGCGCGACGTTTCGCCACCGCTTCCCTGGTGTCCAGCTGGTAGAGAAAGACGTCCTCGACCTATCCGTACATGCAGACGAGCTGGAGAGTGTCGACGTCCTCGCAGCAGGGTTTCCTTGCCAGAGCTTCTCTCAAGCAGGCAACCGCATGGGGTTCGATGACCCGAGGGGCGAGTTATTCTTCCAAATACCGCGTCTGCTCAGAGAGTTCGCTCCTGAGCAGCGGCCCCGCCTGGTCGTCTTGGAGAATGTGCCCCACCTTCGACGCGGTGGCACAGAAGCCTGGTTCGATGAAGTACAGCGTCAACTGCGACGCGCGGGATATTGGTTTCGAGAAGACTCGTGCTGGACGGTGAACGTCAAGGACGCCACAGATTTGCCGCAAGACCGTGAACGCTTATTCATGGTAGCGGCGTCGCGTGAACACTTCACGTACAATCCATTCACGCCCGCCCTTGCGTCAAACGGCGCCAACGGGCGCCGCCGTTCTATCAGCGAGTTCATAGACCGTACCCGGCCTGCAGATCCGGAAGCCTATCTGCCACCGCACAACCGTTACTACAAGATGATCTACCACTCGATGCAATCCGGCGATTCGCCTGAAAACATCTACCAATTGCGGCGCGCGTATGTACGAGAGAAGAAGGATGGGTTGTGTCCTACCTTGACGGCGAATATGGGTATCGGAGGGCACAATGTCCCGTTCGTTCAGGATCGATGGGGAATCCGGCGGTTGCGCGTTGAAGAAGTAGCGCAGTTGCAGGGATTTGACAGGCAGGATGTGCTCTTCCCTGACATACCGGATCCGGAGAAGTACCGGTTGCTGGGGAATGCAGTATGTGTAAGCCTGTCTTACTTGGCAGGGAAGGCGTGCGCAAAGATTTTGTATGAGGAGGACACGCAATGAGCGTTGAGAAGGGTTGGCGGTTCCCTCCGACGCATGGAGGAAGGATCGACGGATTCAACGATCCGGGCATCGCGCACTTCAACGGCGCGCCGTTGTCCAGTCTCGCGCGGGAGACGATACAAAACTCTCTTGATGCTCGGGGGAGGCTTGGCGAACCCGTCCACGTCGACTTCGAGTTGATGAATTTGAGCTCAAACGACCTCGGGCGAGACGAACTGTCCAAGGCGATTGCCTCTTGCAAGGAGGAGGCGGGCTTGGACGACGACGCGAAGGCCGCGCTAACCGTCGCCGAAAAGATCATCGACAAAGACAATGTACCCTCATTGCGCGTGTCCGACCGCAACACCATCGGACTTCGCGGAGACCACTGGCGCGCGCTTGTCAAAATGCAGGGGGTAAGCCATAAGGAAGG
This sequence comes from Dehalococcoidia bacterium, assembly GCA_965242665.1. Lineage (GTDB taxonomy): Bacteria > Chloroflexota > Dehalococcoidia > Lucifugimonadales > VXLM01 > VXLM01. The sequence continues at coordinate 1,015,809 of OZ251484.1, forward strand.
TGTTGTAGGTGCCGGCGGGTCGCACGGAATTGGGAAATACGCCCCCTTCGCAGTTTCGGCGTTGCGTACAGTATTCTACTGGACCTGCTACCAGGAGGACGGAAGGCAGGTTGAGCAGTTCCAAGGCAAGTCTGTGCTCATGTCACATGAGAGCGAAGAAGGCGAGACCCAAGGAACTGGGTTTTACGGCATCAAAGAGGGGTGCCGTGAGTTGACGGGTGTGGATATTCCCGATCCGTTTCGACTCCTTCGTGAGCAGAAGCCCGTGCATGGGACAAGCCTAGTGATTGCCGGTTTCAACGAAACAAAGGATTGGCGCAGACGCATTACTTCGAGCGTGGTCGAAAACTACTTCTACGCGATTGACAATGGCACTCTCACAGTACTGATCGAGCCGGACGGCGACGACGAACTGTTTGAAATAGACCAAGCATCGCTGGGTAATTGGTTTACCAAGCTGCTAGAGGAAGGAGAAGATACGGGGGAGGATCAGGACGGTAGCGCACTGAAGCAAGCGCAGGCGTTTTGGGAACTATCAGACGGGGATGAACCGCCAGTAGAGAAGCAAGACAAGGAACTTGGGCACTGCCGGTTGTGGATTCGTGTCGAGGAAGGTTTGCCGAGCGTGGTCGGGTTCGTGCGTGGAACAGGAATGCTCGTGACAACTCAGCAACCAGGTCTGTTACGTTTCACTGGGTTCCGCGACTTCGCCGCCCTGTGCGTGTTTGAGGATCCAAGAGGAAACGAACTCCTTCGCCGAATGGAGAACCCTCAGCACGATCGGTTTGAACCGGACAGACTCCCCGAAGGCGAAAGAGAGCAAGGCAAGCGTGCCCTGAAACGCATCACGGACTGGATCAGGGGCGAGATACGGAAGCGGGCGTTGCCTACGGAAACCGGCAAGCCAACGATGCTGTCGGAACTCGCTACATACCTGCCGGACTCACAGCCTGACGAGCCTTTCGATGACGACGCTCATGCTGACGACGACGAACCAGAAAACAGAGAGCCTGGGTTCGGAGAACGTGTGAAGTTGCAGCTCAAGCCCATTCGCCGCCGAACTCCACCGTCCTTGCCTATAGACGACGGTTCATCTGAAGAGGGCGACGGAGACGGGGAAGACACTGGCACAGAAGGTGGAGGTGGCGAGGGTGAAAACGGAGGTGGAGGGAACGGAGGGGGTGCTGGCGAGGGTGATGGTCAGGGTGGCACAGGCATCCGCGGTGGTGGACAAGTTAGGGTGAAGGAAGTGGGAATATCCAGAGTCCGCATCCTGTCCATTGAGGGCCGCGAGAACTGTTATCGTATTAGCTTCCGAGCGGACGACAATGGTGTGGCACGGCTTGAACTGGGAGAGGCGGGGGATTCGTCGACGATCCCGCGCGATGACATACGAGCGGTTGCGGACGACGCATCACTTGACCGTGTGCAACTAATCAAGGGGGAGCGAAAGCATCTGGATGTCACTGCAGACGCCCCCATTGGCAATAGGGCGTGGCGCATCCGAGCTGTATTGAGTGAGGACGACCATCAATGAGATTCGATCGAGGAAAAGTATGGCCGCACCCGGTGCTCCGCCCTCCGGTGTACGGAGACGATTACCCGCGCGCGGAGTTCGAGGTCGAAATAGAGGTCAAGCGCGTCGAGGGCAGAACGGCGGTCGAATTGGATGCGAGTTTCGAGCTCAGTGACCCGGATCTTCTCCGTCTCGTCAAGGAAGGAAGCGCTCGGTATGCGCTGCTCGTCAAGGCGTCCAAGACGCACTTTCGAGATCTGTATACGACCGGTGGCGGTCGTATACAGAAAGGATTCTCCGCGGGCGAATTATCCGGGCGTGTGGAGTTCGCGCCCTTCCTCGTATCTACGCGGGAACTGCCCGGCTTTCGCGCGGACGGATGGCACCCGGAATTTTCGGGGAGGGCTTTCGACGTGCCCGCCGGTGCTGTACTTGCGGAAGACGTGCCCAAGGACTACTGGGTCGATACTGCGGACGAGGCTCCGCTAGGGTCGATCCTTGGAAGTAGACCCAGCTCCAATCTTCCAGACGGCAGGTGGGGGTATGCTCTTGACGACGACCGCGTCTTCATTGTGATGTCGGAAGGTGACTACGCAAAGTACACTGCGGCCCGAGACAGCGTGAACAACCAGCCGGAGGGGCAGTACCTCATGAACGGATTGTATTTGCCGGCGCTGATGGCTGTACTGCACGAGGTGGATCAAGATCCTCAAGAATACGAGGACTGCCGGTGGTACGCATCTCTCGATCAGCGGCTGGAATCCCTCGGGTGCAAGCCGTTGGGTTCCCAAAACGTCGACCGGTTGCTCGACGCGCAACGAGTACTTGAATCGCCGTTCGCCAAGATGCCGATGATCGCCCAGGCGGAAGCAGGCAACACATGACCCGCCTCAGATATTACACGTCCGAGAACCTCGAGAACCTTCGGAGCACGATCGCGGATCGGCTAGACTGGTACTATGCGCCGGAAGGGCCGCCTCCGGCTGTGGGGTTCGGGGGCGTACGGGAATCGAAGTTGAAGGCTCCGGATCTTGCGGGGCGGCTCAAGATGGACGCAAAGCGCCCTTCCAAGACGGACGTCGACAACGCGCTCATCGTCTACGATGCGCTGTCGGAGTTGACGCCGCATCAGGCGTCGATCGAGCGGATGTGGGCGTACTTGTGCCACAGCGACTGCCCACAGTACTCGACGATGCGCTGGTTGCAACCGCGGCCGGAGGAAGACGAGTCCGCGGTTCGCAAGGTACGAAACCATTTCTTTGCAAGAGGAGATCGGGCGCTGATTCGAGACAACGCGGTATCGCGACTTTGGTGGCTGGGGAAGATCGCGCACGACGCAGACCCCAAAAATCCGCGTCAATTCTTGACGATACTCCTGCATCGGCAGGATGTGAGGTCTGCGTTGATCGAGCGTCCGGCAGTGTCGATGAACCAGCGGGTGCTACGGAGGATATACGAAGTGATGCAGGAACATTGGTCGGACGGCGGGGCATTGTTCGTGCGGGCGGCTTTCCGCAGTTGGATGACTGCGTTGAACCGCCGCGGCGGGGTGATTCTCCTGGATGCTCTGCCTGATAAGCAGCTTCTCGCGCTGTTGCGAGAGGAGGCAGACCGCGCGTTGGAGGAATCTGCATCAAAGGGATGACGCGCATATGGTCGACAACCTGAGCCCTGAGGATCGCTCGCGGTGCATGTCTCGGATCCGCTCGCGTGACATGAAGCCTGAGATGGCGGTTCGCTCGATGGTGCACGGCCTAGGGTACCGATTTCGGCTGCATCGGCGCGATCTAGCAGGCGCTCCAGACTTAGTTCTGCCGCGCCATCAGGCGGTAATCTTCGTAAACGGCTGCTTCTGGCACTGGCACCCCGATCCCCACTGCCCGATTGCATGTCTGCCCAAGTCCAACATCGAATACTGGAAACCGAAACTGGAGCGAACGCGGATGAGAGACAAAGAGCATACAACGTCGCTCGAGTCCGATGGCTGGAGGGTCTTGACAGTATGGGAGTGCCAGCTGCGGAGCCCGGACGATGCACTTGAGTTGGTTCGCGGGTTTCTTGCCCCTCGCGGAGTCTGAACTGCTCCGCCGTCCGACTGACTACCTACCTACTCCGCGGTTCTTTGGAGACGCTCGATGAGCAGTCGGATGCCCTGGTGGACGCGGCGTTTACGGGTTCCAGCGACTTGCTTTCCTCAATACGGTCGACGAAACGCTTGCGGTTGGGAATGGTAAGGGCTTCGAATGCTTCGAAGGCTGTGCTGCCGGGAGGCATGGCATCTGCCAGGTCGCGGGGGATGGATATCTCCCACTCGGCGTAATCGCGCTCGATCGCAATGTCGACCACGTCCCCTATGCCGATGCACAGTTTCCTCCAAATGCGGCTGTAGATGAATAGCCGGTGCCTGCCGCGGCCGCGAGGGGCAATGTGGGAGCGAAACGCTTCGGATCCTATGACACCCTTGACGCGGATGTGCGTTTGGCCGCCGAGCGCGTGAGAGAATTCTTGGGGGACGTCGACGCATCGGTTGACACTGACGGCGTATATTCGCGCACGGAAGCGGCTTGCGGCCACGCTCCAACCTCCTATGCGGCGGCCCGGCGTCAGGCGCCGGGGAGGGTTTTGACGATTCCTCGATGCTCGAGTGTTTCGATTTCGCCCGCCGTGTACTCGAACTCGAGAAGCACCTCTCGGGTATGCTCCCCAAGTCGAGGAGGTGGACGGCGCACGGTTCCAGGCGTCTCGGAGAACTTGATCGGGATGCCGATGTTGCGGATCGGACCGGCGGCAGGATGGTCGATCTCGACGACCATGTCTCTGGCAATGACCTGGGGGTCGGCGTAGACCTGTGCCATGTCGTTGATCGGACCGCAGGGGACGCCGGCGCAGTCGAGGACTTGGATCCAGTGCGCCGTGGTGCGCGTCGCCAAGGTTTCTGACAGGGTCTGTTCCAGAGCGGAACGATTCGCCATGCGGCCTGCATTCGAGGTGAACCGAGGATCGGAGAGCAGCTCCGCCCGCCCGACTGCGCCGCAAAGGCGCTCCCAGTTGCTCTGAGTAGCTCCGCCGATGGTGAGGTATCCGTCACTGGTTGGAAACGCCTGATAGGGAGCCGAAAGCTGGTGAGCAGATCCGTTCGGCCCGGGAGGCGCGCCGGTGGCGAAGTAGATGGCGGACTCCCAAAGGGTGTACGCGACGCCGGCCTCCAACAAGGAGGAGTCGACGTGCTGTCCTCTACCGGTCTTGAGGCGGTTCACGTATGCGGAAAGGATGCCGAATGCCGTGAACAGACCCGCGTTGAGGTCGGTGATCGGCACGCTAACCTTCACAGGAGGTTGTGCCGGGTGTCCGGTTACGCCCATGATGCCGCTCATTCCCTGCGCCATGAGGTCGAAACCCGGCTTGTCCTTGTAAGGCCCGGTGCGGCCATAGCCTGTTATGCTGGCGTAGACGAGGGCGGGATTGATGGTTCGCAGGTCATCATAGCCGAGTCCGAATCCTTCGATGCGTCCGGGGCGAAGGTTTTGCACGAAGATGTCGGCTCTGCGCGCCAGACGGCGAACGATCTCTGCCCCTTCCGGTCTCTTGATGTCGATGACGACGCTGCGCTTGTTGCGCCCTATGTTGAGGAAGGCAGACGAGTCTCCATCTACGAAGGGGGGGCCCGAACGGCGGATATCGTCCCCTCCGTCGGGCTTCTCGATCTTGATGACGTCCGCCCCCATATCGCCAAGCAACATGGTGCAGAACGGCCCCGCCATGATCTGGGTGACGTCGATTACTCGAACTCCGCTCAGTGGCTGCACGATTGCTCCAACGCCTTATAACGGCAACTGCACCGTCTCGCCTGTCCGCGCGCTGCGCTCCACGGCCTCGGTAAACTCCATGTACCGCACGCCCTGCTCGAACGTGACCCGCTCCATTGGACGCTCCCCTCGAATGGCGGCGACGAACTCGGCGGCGATGCCATGTACGACATCACCCTTCGACGGCGTCTCTATCTTCTGGAATTCGGACTCTCCCCGGCGTGCACCCAACAGCGTCTCGGCGTAGCCGTCGGTTCTTAGCGTCGCCTCGCTGCCGAAGAACCAAACGCCCTCTTCCGCATGACCGGTCACTTGGCTAAACCGCATGTGGAAGGGTACTCCGCGCGCCATTTCTCCAATGACCTCGACATGATCCGGAACGGTTACGACCTTCGCCTGCCCGTCCGGTGCGCGCCGACGAGGGACGTTCACCTTGGAGACGGCCATCACGCTGGCAATCGGGCCAACGATGCGGTCGAGAGCCTCTGCGACCATCCCAATTTCAAGAGCGTTGACTCCGCTGACCTCACGGTCGAGCCTCCAAAAGAACGGCGCGTCAGGATCGACGAATCCGCTCCCCGAAACCACATCGACGGCGAGCAAGTCGCCAAACCAGCCGTCGGCAAGGAGCCGCTCGATCGTCTGCCCGCCCGCTCCCAATCGAGACGTCGGCACCAGCGCAGTAACGAGATCTGGGTGCTGCCTCGACGCGTCGAGCATCTGGCGCGCCTCGCCCGCGTCCATGGCCATGCGCGATTGGCAGAGCACGTGCTTTCCCGCTTGAAGAGCCGCGATGGCGACGGGCATGTGCAGGTAGGGCCACGTGCCAATGAAGACGGCGTTCGTGTCTCCTGCCCCGACCAGATCCGTCCACGAGTCGTAGACCTTTGGGATACCCAACCGTCTTGCGGCGCGCTGGGACGACTCGCGGGTGCGGTTGGACACACTCACCACGTCGACGCCGTCGATGCTCGCAAATTGAGGGATATGGGTCTCGATCGCGCTGGAGCCCGCCCCAACGACTCCCACTCGGACTGTATGATTCTGCATGGATGCTACCAATGGATGATATCGTCCTTCATGTTTCGGCGCAGGCGCTGCCAGACCGCGCGGGTGGGCGTTTCTCCGCGCCCGCCCATCGGTCGAAGTAGGTAACGTCTGCGACCGGTCTACGCCGGCTCCCTCCAAACCGCTCTTCCGGGGATGGATGGCCAAGAGGGATGAGCGCTGCCGTCTGCACGTTCACGGGGATGTCAAGCAGAGACTTGATCTCGTCCTCGAACACCGTGTGCACCGTCGTCAAGGTCGTGCCAAGTCCGAGCGCACGCGCGGCCAACATCAGGTTTTGGACGGCCGGATAGATAGAAGATCCGGTGACGAGGGTGCTCGTCCGGGCGGCCTCATCGGTCGGGTGTTCGATACATGCGACGATGAGAACCGGGGCGTCGCCCATGTGAGAGGCCAGGTGGGCAACGGACGCGTTGACCTTCTTGGACAGACCAGCAATTGGTTCCTGGCCGATGCCCGCCAATTCGCAGGCCTGCCGATAGTAGTCTCCAATCTGGCGCTTGGTCTCGGGGTCGCGGACGACGACGAAGCGCCAAGGCTGCCGATTGCGCCCACTGGGCGCGCGGACGGCCGCCTCTAGGATGCGGTGAACGGCCTCATCCGATACCGCATCGCCCGTAAAGCGGCGAATTGCGCGCTGCGTGTCGATGGCGTCGAACAAGGATATGGTTGGAGTCTGCATGTCGAATGTCAGGATACCATACCGCGCGGCGTCTAGCCGAACACTCTGATCCTCCAGTTGCCGCACTCGGACCGGCTGCGCCGGCGCCTACAGGCCCCGCGCGCACTCATACGCGGCGATCTTGTCCTCGTGCCGCAGCGTGAGGCCAATATCGTCCAGGCCGTTCAGGAGCTTGTACTTGGCGAACTCGTCGATATCGAATTCTGCGGAGATCCCCTCGGATTCGTCCCAGACACGCTGATTCTCGAGACCGACGCTCAGACGATACCCAGGGTTGGACTGGGCGGCGTCCATGATCCGGCGCACATCGACGTCTGGCAGAGTCACGAGGAGGATGCCGTTTTGCAGGGAGTTGCTGGCGAATATGTCCGCGAAGCTGGGCGCGATGATGCAGCGAAACCCGTAGTCGAGAAGGGCCCACGGGGCATGTTCGCGCGACGACCCCGACCCGAAGTTCCTGCCCGCCACGAGGATGGACGCATCCTCGTATCCTGGCTTGTTCAACTCGAAGTCGAGGTTGAGGGAGCCATCCTCGCGAAAGCGCCATTTATGGAAGAGAAACTGTCCAAACCCCGTCCGTTCGATCCGCTTGAGGAACTGCGCGGGAACTATCTGGTCGGTGTCGACGTCTACGCGGTCCATCGGCGCGACGACGCCGGTCATTCGTGTGAAGGGTTGCATATGCTTCCTCCCATTGTACTGCGCTCCAATTCGCCGATGCAACACGCCAAACGCACCTTTACCGTTTACTTTTGCGGCATGGATTGCGCCCGGGGCCCGCAACAGGTCGGACCCTCCGTCATTCCCGAACCCGCCTCCGTCATTCCCACCAGGTCTCGTCATTCCCGCACCCGTCTACATCATTCCCACACCCGTCTACATCATTCCCACACCCGCCTCCGTCATTCCCGCACCCGTCTACATCATTCCCACACCCGCCTACATCATTCCCACACCCGCCTCCGTCATTCCCACCAGTCCCCGTCATCCCCACACCCTCCCACGTCATTCCCACAACCTCCCACGTCATTCCCACCGAGTCCCGTCATTCCCGCAACCTCCCACGTCATTCCCGCAACCTCCCACGTCATTCCCGCGTAGGCGGGAATCTCCCGTCGCGCAATGGATCTCAGGCCGCCTGAGCTTGGCGGCCCTGTTCTTGCAACCTACGGACATGCCCGGCCAGCTCCCGAACCCGCCCGCGCAGATCCTCAATGCTCCCACACAGATCGAGCGCGGCAACCTCCAACGTCTTGTCCGCGTGTACCACCCGATACTCGGTCGGCTTCCTCTCCCCCTTTGCGTACACCAGCAGCCCGCCCGGCAAATCGAGCGCGGTCGCATACGCCAACAGCTGGTACAAGTCCGCGTTGGGAACCTTCCCGCCGTCGATCCGCTTGTACTTGGCGTCCCCCACGAACAGGCAGACCGCACCCTCCCACCACGACAAGTCCGGCTCGAGCCCAACTTCCTTGCTCTCATCAAGATAAATGGATCGGCGTATCTCATTGTCCGAACAGAACGTGCGCTCCGATACTCCCAGCTCCTCCCGCAGGGCCAGAGTCACGAAATCCTGGAACACCTGGTTCATATCTATCATGAACCCCCTCGCCCGCACGCCGCCGCGCTCGGCCTCGTATGTCCAGTGCCGCAGAATCAGCCGCGACAACCCCACGACCTCGCGGTAATGCCCGTTGAGCCGGCCAAACTCGACCTCCGGAATCTCCTTCGGAGAATACCGCACAGCCGACACGTCCCCCAACGTCGCCGCTATCCACCCCAACCCTTCCCTCGAACGCGCGGACCGAATCCGCATCCGCCCCAGCAGCGCGCCCGCCGCCTTCACCAGCCGGTTCTCCAAGATGTCGTCCGTGAAATCGTCGTAGCGCACCTCGATAGGCACGCCGACGCCGAACCGCCGCCTAATCTGCTCCGCAACCATGATCCGACCCCGAACCGTGTGCAGCGCCTCCTCTTCCGTCCGATACCCATGCAGCACTCCCCGCGCAAACGCACGCCGCGCCGCCGACCCCAACGCAAGAGCCAGTATCTCTATCAGGGTATCCGCCTCCGGGTACTCGAACCCCTTTTCCTGCAGCTTGAACGCCCCCATCGCATACGACGCCAAGTACAGCACCCGCCCAATCTTCAGCTTGGGCCGAATCACCACGGACAACCCACCAACCTCCATCGCGCCGATAGTCGATCCCGGCGTCAGATGATACGCCCCCTCCGAGCCCTCGGCCGGCTCGACAGAGACCCTACCAGCCTCACGCAACACGTCTCGCTCCTGGGCCGAAAGCGGGTACGGCTCGCTCCGCTTATACTCACACAGATCGATCTCACGCATCGTCCGACTCATCCGTGGACTCACCATCTCTGCCGTCCTCCTCAACCTCGTCCGGCGTGCCGCCGCGGTCAACGCTCCCCCGCAGCTTGTCGAAACCGAACTCGCCCAACCGCTCCGTCTGCCCGTACAGACGCTCCTCCACATAGGGCAGGACGTTGTGCTCCCATATCCGACTGGCCTTCTCCTCGTCCAACCTCTCCTTCATCAGGTAGCTCGGCCCGATGGCGGCCTCCCTGCCTTCTATCTTGCCCCCAAACGACTCGTTAGCCTTGTCCACGACGTCGGCTACCCACGCCATCTCCGGGTTTTTCACCTCCAGCCACCGCCTGAGCAATCCCTCGACCGGCTCCTTGTCCGGGTGGAATTCCACGAAGTAGAACCGACGCCGCAACGCCAAGTCCACCAAAGCGATGGAACGGTCTGCCGTGTTCATCGTGCCGATGATGTACAGGTTCTTCGGCATGTCGAACGTCTCGCCCGACTCCGAATACAGGAGACCCATCTTCTCGTCCCGGTACTCGAGCAGGAAGTACAGCTCCCCAAACACCTTTGCGAGGTTCCCACGGTTGATCTCGTCGATCACGAGGAAGTGCTTCGCATCCGGCTCCTGCCGCGCCATCTCGGCCATTTCCAGCAGAGGCCCGTTCTTCATCTTGAATCCGGGCTGCCCATCATTCAGACTCGGACGGAACCCCTGCACGAAGTCCTCATACGCATACGACGGATGAAACTGCACCAGCCGCACCCGCTCCTCCGACCCCGCTAGGCAAGCTGCCAGCTTCTTGGCCGTATAGGTCTTCCCAGTCCCCGGCGGCCCCTGGAAGATGACCTGCAGCTTGTCTTCAAGCAGCTGCTCGATACGCTCGAGGAACTCCACGGGGAACATGAGCTCGTCGGCAAGCTCTCGCAACGACACCGTCTCCGGTGCCGTCACCTCTTCTTCAGAACCATCGTCTTCCGAATTCTGGTTTCTTGGAAATCTTTCGTTTTCGTACTTGTATGACCACACGACCGACTGCGCTTCAAGTCGGTTGCTTGGCCCGGCAAGACCCAGGGCGGCCGCTCGCTCGACGAGCTTGTCGAGAAACTCCAGCGCGTGTTTGTACGTGTCTGCCTCGTCTGCCCCTTTGGGAGGCATAGGATGCCCCGTGCGCTTGTACGCATTCCTGAATTCCGTCGTCTTGAACGGCGGGTACTCCAAGGGATCAAGCGCCATCAGGAGCGCAGCGATCAACCTCAACCTCGTTCCCGTTCCCTTGAAGTTGTCATGGTATGACGGGCCCGGTAGGTACGGTGGTTGCACGCGAGGAACGAATTCTCTGATCCGGTCAAGGATGATCCGGTCATTGATCGGCGTGTCGTCCTCGGCCCAGAGCGCCTGCATGGCACCCAACGCGTCATCCGGACTACCATCGACCCAAGTAGAGAGCACGCCTTCGTCGCGCCAGTCAACGAGATTGTTGTAATTCCTGCGATACACAGGCTTTAGAATTTCGCGCCAGTCGCTTGCGCCAGTGAGCACCGCATCCCGCGCCTCCGCAATCTTCTCAGCGATGCGGAGCTTGTACTCCATCTCATCCTCGTCAAGCCCTCCGGAGGTGATATACCTCTGCGGCCACGTCACGTACTCGTCCAACGTCATGATTTCGTTCTCAGCCATGCTTTCTCCTCCGTTCTGTCGAATTGCGGTTTGGGGCTTCTCGGGTACCTATGGGGGAGTGAGTATACCATTTCCACTCCCCTAATGTCCACGAAGTGGCCCGCGACCTTCCGTTCGATTCATCGGCGCACCCACCCACGTCATTCCCACAACCACCCACGTCATTCCCGCACACTCCCACGCCATTCCCACAACCACCCACGCCATTCCCACACACACCCATGCCATTCCCGCACACTCCCACGTCATTCCCACAACCTCCCATGCCATTCCCGCACACTCCCACGTCACTCCCGCACACTCCCACGTCATTCCCGCACACTCCCACGTCATTCCCGCGAAGGCGGGAATCTCCACTCCCGAGCATCGCATTTGACAAAACAGAACCTACGTACTACCATAGGACTATAACGACTCCGCGAAACCACGCCCCAAGGAGATACCCCCATGCACGAAACATACCAACACCCAACCACCTCCCTCGCCGCCCCTCCGCACGACCACATTCACCCACGTCCGTCCGCCTGTCTACGTCATTCCCACACACTCCCACGCCATTCCCGCACACTCCCACGTCATTCCCACACACTCCCATGCCATTCCCGCACACTCCCACGTCATTCCCACAACCACCAACGTCATTCCCGCACACTCCCACGTCATTCCCGCGAAGGCGGGAATCCACCCCGCTGCGCCCAAACCCCCGAAGAGACGTCCCTCCTCCCGTCCTCCACAAAACCCGACGAAAATCGACAGAATCCGACAAAATCCGACAGAAACTCGTGTGCGCGCGTTCCTCTATTCCCGCGCACGCGCGCGCGAGGCATCCCCCTCTCTACCATCGCCTCCAGTCGCTGTTCGTATCCGCGCGCACGCGCGCGCGAGGTATCCCCTCCCGTCATTCCCGCACACTCCCACGTCATTCCCGCGTAGGCGGGAATCCTCATGCCCGCCCGCGTTCCGTTGGATTTCTCTCGGCACGAATCGGATTCGACGTATCGCTTGGATCTGCCGTCCCATAGCCGCCATGCCAATAAACCAAACGGAACCGCCTGCGATTGCGGTCGTTGGGCGTTTCCGGGCTTACGAGGTGCGTCCCGTCCGGCTACTTCGGGACAAATCGTTCCTTTTCGTACCTATACGACCACACGATCGACTGCGCTTCGATACGGTTGCACGGCCTGACGAAACCCCTGGCAGCCGCTCGCTCGACGATCTTGTCGAGAAACCCAAGCGCGTATTCATACGTATCTGCATCGTCTGCGCCAGAGAGTGGGCCATCCTGCCCAGTGACCTTGTACGCATTCTTGAATTCCGTCACCTTGAACGGCGGATACTTCCTGGGATCAAGCGCCATCAGGAGCGCAGCGATCAATCTCGTCCTTGTTCCTCCCTCGAAACCGTTATCGTATTTCGGGTCCGGCTTCACACGAGGAACGAAGTTTCTGATCCGGTCACTGATCGGCGTGTCATCCTTTGCCCAGAGCGCCTGCATGGCATCCAACGCGTCATCAGGATTACCATCAATCCAAGTAGCGAGAGCGCCTCCGCTTTGCCAGGCGATTAGATTGTTGCTATTCTTGCGATACGCACGCTTTAGAATTTCGCGCCAGTCGCTTGCACCAATGAGCACCGCCTCCCGCGCCTTCGCAATGTTCTCAGCGATGACGACCTTGTAGTCAATCTCATCCTTGTCAAGCCCTCCGGAGGCGATGTACTCCTGTGGCAACGTCACGTACTCATCCAACAACGTGCTATCAGCCATGCTTTCTCCTCCGTTCTGTCGAATTGCGGTTGTCGGGCGTTTCCGGGAATTCTTGAGCGCCCATGGGTTACGTGCGCTACTTCCACTCGCGGATGTCAACGAAGTGGACTACGACGGCGATTGCCATCTTCTTCGTACCAATGTAACCACACGATCGACTGCGCCTCAAGTCGGTTGCTCGGCCTGGCAAACCCCAGGACGCCCGCTCGCTCGACGAGATTGTCGAGAAACTCCAGCGCGTGTTTGTACGTGTCCGCCTCGTCTGCCCCCTTGGGAGGCGTGGGATACCCCGTGCGTGTGTACGCATCTCCGAAAGCCGTCGGCTTGAACGGCGGACACTGCAAGGGATCAAGCGCCATCAGGAGCGCAGCGGTCCCCCGCAGCTTCGTTCCCGTTCCAGTGAAGCCAGCTTTTGTATATTTCGGCTCCGGCTTCACGCGCGGAACGAAGGCTCTGATTCGGTCACTGATCGGAGTGTCATCCTTTGCCCAGAGTGCCTGCAAGGCATCCAACGCGTCACTCTGGTGATTATCAATCCAACTAGCGAGCGCGACTTTGATCCAGTGGTTTAGAATGATCACCTTAAACGACGCATCGTCAAGTGCCTCTTTCACCAATGCAGGCCAGTCGGGATCACCTGTGAACACGGCCTGGCGCGCCTTCTCAATGTTCTTGATGTACCTCTGCCGCAACGTCACGTACTCGTCCAACGTCATGGTTTCGTTCTCAGCCATGCCTTCTCCTCCGTTCTGTCGAATTGCGGTTGTTGGGCGTCTCAGGGATTCTCGAATGTCCAGGGGGCAAGCGTACTACTTCCACTCCCTGATGTCGACGAAGTGGCCTGCGACCGCGGCGGCCGCGGCCATTTCCGGGCTTACGAGGTGCGTCCTCCCGCCGCGTCCTTGCCGTCCTTCGAAGTTGCGGTTGGAGGTAGAGGCGCAGCGTTCGCCGGGCGAGAGGATATCTGGGTTCATGCCAAGGCACATCGAGCATCCCGCCTCTCGCCAATCGAAGCCGGCGTCTTTGAACAGGGCGTCGAGTCCCTCCGCTTCGGCCTGCTTCTTCACGGCGGTCGAACCCGGCACGACCATGGCGTATACCGATTCGCTCACCTTGCGTCCGCGTATGACTGCGGCTGCGCTGCGGAGGTCGTCGAGGCGCGCGTTCGTGCAAGATCCGAGGAAGACGCGGTCGATGGCGATGCTCTCGATCGGGGTATTGGGTTCGAGACCCATGTACTCCAAGGCGCGTTCGGCGGCGCTTCGGTCTTCTGGCTCTGCAAAGGAATTTGGGTCTGGAACGCGCGCAGTGACCGGCGCGACCATGCTCGGATTCGTGCCCCAGGACACCATCGGCTCCAGCGATCTTGCGTCGATCTCGACCAATTCGTCGAACTGGGCGTCATCGTCCGTCGACAGCTGCGCCCAGGCGTCCACCGCCTGCTCGAAATCGTCCCCGTGCGGAGCGTGCGGCCGGCCGCGCAGGTACTCGAAGGTAGTGTCGTCGGGGGAGACCATGCCCGCCTTTGCGCCGCCTTCGACGGACATGTTGCAAACGGTCATGCGTCCGTCCATCGAGAGAGCGCGCACCGCCTCTCCGGTATACTCGACGACGTGCCCGCGCCCTCCTCCGATGCCAATCTTGCCGATGATTCCCAGGATGAGGTCTTTGGCGGTAACGCCAAACGGGAGCGCGCCGTCGATGCGAATCTCCATCGTCGGAGACTTGCTCTGTCGCACGGTCTGCGTAGCGAGGACGTGTTCGACTTCCGACGTGCCGATCCCAAAGGCAAGCGCGCCGAACGCCCCGTGCGTGGATGTGTGGCTGTCCCCGCAGACGATCACCTTGCCCGGCTGCGTCCACCCTTGCTCCGGGCCGATGATATGCACGATGCCCTGGTTGGAGCTGGCCATGTCGAACAGGCGGATGCCAAACTCCTCGCAGTTACGCTCGAGCGCGTCGAGTTGCTGCTTTGCGACGGGATCTTCGATCGGCATGAACGCGCGTCCTGGGTTGGTCGGCGTGTTGTGGTCGACGACCGCGACCGTTCGGTCGGTGCGTCGGACGCGGCGGCCGGCTTGGCGCAGTCCGTCGAACGCCTGGGGGGTCGTCACCTCGTGAATGAGATGGAGGTCTACGTAGAGAATCGCCGGCTGCCCATCCTCTTGGTGGACTACGCGGGATTCCCATATCTTTTCGTACATCGTCTTTGCCATGGTCGTTCCTCTCCGCGGCAGTTGCAGTACGCCGCCTTGCCAGTAGATTACGATATTTCGGCTCGGAGATACACTGGTCGTTCTCGGCTCGCTCTCATGACGATAGAGGGACTTGCGGCATGGGTGTCCGGCGCCAACGCGCGCCGCCTGCGGATCTCAAATGGGCGGATCCCACCGGCTCCACAGGAGAGCGCACTTGTCGTCGACGGAGGCGGGCCGCTGGTAATAGACGGTGAGCACGCTGCCGTCCGACAGCTCTACACTGGAAGGGTAGCCGAGATCGGGGTGGGGGCCGTCGGCGCGGATGATATAGTCGTACACCCACGACTCCCCGGAGTCGGCGCTAATCATCGCTCGAATGCCGTATGGCCGTTCGCGGTAGCCGTATGAGGCGATGACGAAGCCGCGTGAATGCCGCAGCAGATGCGGCGGCGATCCATGGAACCCCAACAACTCCGCTTTACTCCACGTCCTGCCGCCGTCCGTCGATACCGTCTGGCACATCTCGAAGTCGGTCTGGCCTGGCTGCCGATTCCCATAATCGTGGTGATTCGGATCGTAGCGGATGAGGCCGAGCAACCGACCATCGAGCATCTCCACGACATGCGGTTCGTGGAAGCATTCGGCGTCGACTCCGTCTGGCAGCGGCACGGAGCCCAAGATGCTCCACGATCGCCCGCCATCGCCGCTGCGAACGGCGGCGACTGCCCCCTCGGTCAAGCCGCGCACGAGTTCGCTCGTCGACTTCGACGAGCGCTTGCCGAGATACAACAGATCGCCGTTGGCGAGTACGTTGGGGCCGTGGGGAGACGAGACCGGCACGGAAACCGGCTCGTCCCACGTGAGGCCTCCGTCCCCGCTTCGCATCACCCACGAGCCGCCGTACCGATCGACGGCCTCATCCGTGACCCCGCGGAGGGCTTGCGTCCAACGCTCGGAGTCCTGCGAGCTCAGACGCAACTCGTACTCGGAGGGTTTCGCCGCGCGGTTGTCGGTCGAAAACCATGTCACCAGGAGGCTGCGTCCGCCGAGGTAGACGATGCCCGAGTCGCGGTCGTCGAGAGGAGTGTCGTTGATTACGCGCGGGGGCGTCCAAGTGCGGCCGTCGTCGCGGCTGAAGCATACGACCGTTCTGCCGAAGGGGCAGACGTGATAGTTTCGCAGTCCAGAAGCGGAGACGATCAGCGTGCCGTCGTCCATCCGCGTGACGGTCGGCCAACCGAAGTAGCCGAAGAACTGATCGGCGTAGCTGGCGGCGACGCCGTGCTCGGCAGGTATTCTTTCGTTGGTCTGCGTTCGGTTCATGGGAAGGATGCAGCCGTATTGTACCAGTTACGGCGTCCAAGACACATTGTAGGGTGCCCGTCAGCCTTTGACGACCGGGCGCATGGCGGAGATGTGCTCTGGGCCGGACGCGCAGCATCCGCCGATGACCTGCGCGCCCATCCGCTTCCACTCCGCGGCGAACTCGGCCATGCGGGACGGGTAGTACTCCGCGTTCTGGAGTATATCCGGGCCGGCGCTGGGCTTCTGGTTCGTCAAGAGGGGATGGTTCGCTATGGGGCCCGTGGGGTTGTAGCCGAGGTTTGGGTACGCGCCCACGGGGCCGGAGAAGGCCCGGCGCAGGATTGGGAGGCCTGCAGAGACGCTCTCGGGACTGCTGCACATGAGCAGGACTGCATCGACTGGCGCGCCGTCGAGCGCACGTGCGAGGTCGGACAGACTCTCGCCGTACTGCATCGAGCCATCGGGCGCAATATGGCGCACTCCGAGGAAGACAGGCAATCCGGATTCCGCGCAGCCTTCCACGGCCGCGACGCAGTCTTCGATGAAGCCGACGTATTCGGGCAGCATCAGGTCTGCGCCCTCGTCTGCCAAGAGCTGCGCGTGGTCGGCCCACTCTTTGCGGTAGACGCCCCTCCCCATCTCGCGGGTGTCGGAGACCACCTCATCCGGCGGCATCTTCCCTTGGAGGCTGGGAGCTGCGATGCCACCTGCGACGTATGCGCCGGGGCGCATGGCGTCCCGAGCCTCGACGGCGTTCCTGACCGCGGCCGTCGCATACCTGCGCCAATTGGCGCGCTCTCCAATGGTGTCCAGACGGGTTGGCGTCGTCCAAAAGTTGTTGCTGATGATGACGTCTGCCCCGACGCGGAGATAGTCCGAGTGCACCTGGCGCACTACGTCCGCGTATTCGATGTTTGCGGTTGCAGACCACGCCCTGAGACGGTCTTCTGCCCCCTTGAGAACGTCCGCCCCGCGGCGCTGCAGCTCCGAGCCGGTGCCGCCGTCCAACAGGAGGGATTCTCCCTTGCCAAGCCGCTCTAAGATCGACTGTCTGGTCATGCTGCCGCTCCGTCCTTCCATGTCTTGCGCGCAACGGGGGAACCCGCGCGGAGAAAGCCTCATTGTCGCACAACCGGCCTCCCATCGATCGAGAACGTGCCGATGCAGTACTCGACGACGGGTCTCCAATCATCGAATACATCGGACGCGGCGTAGAAGATTGCCATGATGCCAGTCGTTCCCTCATGCACGTATGCGAGTCGGACGCCCTTCGTCCTACCGTCGTCTGCCACGAATTCCTCGACGAGCGCCGGCGACCCGGACTGCGTCTCGACTTCGCGGCGCACGGTAACCTTCTCGCCCCTGATTGGCAGGCCGCTCGCAAGCACCGAACGCCGCACGTATTGATCGACCGTCAGCTCCTCACCATAGAAGGTTAGGTCCTGCTCCCCAAGCGCGAGCGTCTCCCCGCGGCGCCCTTGCTCGAACAGCGTTGCGCCAAGCATCTCTGCGCCGCTGCCCGTGATGTAAAGGGGATAGTCGATATGGATCGCGGGAGGGGAGTGATCGAAGGTATGGCGGAGCGTGTCGCCGAAGACGCTTCCGATCACGTCGGATGGTCTCTCTGGAACGGCGACTGATTGGGAATAGCCCCCATCAACCCGCGCCGTGAGGGTATAACCCGTCGGCGGCGTTCTGCTGTGCCTCCGCAAATCCGGATGCCGTACGGCAATCGAGAATTCACCATCGAACGGCGCTTGATAGACAACGTCTATCCATGCATTCTCCCAATCGGATTCTTGCGAGAAGACTCCACCGAGCGCAGCCCCCGAATGGTCTATGGATACTACTCCTGGGGACAGAGAGATATATCGAATACGAATCCGCTGACCGCGATACATCCGGATAGTGTAGTGATCGATATCGACCGCTGTGTCCAAGATGCCGGACGTTGGCACACCGATCTTCAGCTCTCTGCCATCGTCGGGGTCTGGATAAGGAGCCAGGGGAACGCTGCTCTTGACTCGAACAGGCTGTTCTCGGTCGAAGCGCTGCTTTACGACGAGGAATCCCGGTTCGTCCGAACCGTATATCGGGGCGATTCCCTTTCGGGCGGGGCGGAAGGTCGCTCCGTAGAAATAGTCGAAGAGTGACCATCCGTCTGCATAGACGACCGCATACTCCACATCGCTGTCCGCGTCGAACTCGATGGTAATCGGTGTTTCCGATGACTCGCGAAAGGCGAATGTCTCAACGTCCCAGGCGCCGTCCAATACGAATTCGCGGTCACGGGTTCCGCCTGCGTCCGGAGGGATGCGAGAACCAAGAAGCGATGCTTCCCGTCCAATCTCGATCCTCCGCAATCGACGTCTCACGGTGTCCGATGCAGCGCCTGCGGACCCAAGGTCACCGCCCCTAGCGACGACCCCGACCACTTCGCCGCTGCCGTTCGTCATCGGCCCGCCGCTCATACCGCCAACAGCCCTGGCTGTAGAATTCAGTATCGAGACAGCCGCGCTCTCCCAATCCCCAAGTCTTTCGTGCACCACTCCTCGGTTGACGGACAGTATCTCAGTGCCGGAATATCCGGCGGCGAAAACAGCGTCTCCCTCCTGCAAGCCCTTGGATTCCGTAAGTCGCAAGCCAGGGGCCGATGTCTCTATCGGGCCAAGGAACGCGAGGTCGGCATGATGATCGTAGGAGACGACGGGAACGCCCTCATACTTCGCGCCGCCTTCGAACACGACATCGAGGGCGGTATTTGGCCACGCGACGTGCGAGGCAGTGACGATGTAGCCTCCATCGACGAGGAACCCGCTCCCAATGCTGCCGAACCGGCTTTGAATCTTCACCATGGAGGGGGTTACCCAGCCAAGCATTTCCCCATCCGAAAACTCCGACTCCGAACCGCAGGCAGCCCACAACGCGGGGGCGAAGACTGCAAACGCCGTAACAAGAGCTGTCTTCATGGGAGAAGCTCCCCTAGTCAATGAAATGCGGATCCCATGATACAGAGTATCTCATGCTCTCTGCAAGGATCGGAGTACAGACGCATCGAACGGAGGTCTCTGCTATAGTTCCGTTTGATTTATGTCGTGCGGGAATCCCTATGAATACACATCGGACACAGGACACGACGCGGGGTGGGCGGTGGTCCGTCAGGGTTTGGGCAATGGACGCGGTGATGGTGGTATGCTATTCTGCATATGCAAACGATACTGGAGGAGGGCGGATGGAACGACCGATCTTCAAGCCCATCGGGACGAATACGGAAGAGTTGGACACTCCTTCGCTAATCGTGGACGTGGAGTCGCTTGATCACAACATCGCAGCGATGGCGTCCTTCTTCGCGGACCGTCCTGCCAAGCTGCGGCCGCACGTCGAGACGCATAGGACGCCTGCGATCGCGCACAAGCAGATGGCAGCGGGCGGCCACGCCGGGGGGATTGCGGTCTCTACCGTCGGACAAGCGGAGGTATTCGCGCAGAACGGGTTCCATGACCTATTCGTGGCGAACTTGATCGTGACGCCGCAGAAGATCACGCGGCTTTGCGCCCTGGCGAGACAAGTGAAGATCGGCGTTGCGGTCGACAGCTTGGCCAACGCCGCGGATCTGTCCGCGGCCGCGTCGGCCGGCGGCGTCCGCTTGGACGTTGCTGTGTATGTCAATACGCGGCTGAACCTGTACGGGGTGGAGCCAGGCAGACCGGCGGTCGAGCTGGCAAAAGCGGTCGTCGATTCGCCGGGACTGAATTTCGCCGGGCTGATGACGCACGAGGGCCGCATCCTATGCGAGGATTCGGAGGACACGGCGAAGGAAACGAGGGCGGCGGTGCAGCCGGTTCTCGACACGCGGGAGGATATAGAGCGGGCGGGCATCGAGGCGCCTGCCGTGCGAGCCGGGGGAACGTCGAACTACGAGGTCGTTGGAGGGCTCGACGGCATTGGCGAGGTGCTTGCAGGCTCGTATGCGCTGATGGACGCTCGACACTCGCCGCACAAACCGCAATTCAAGGTTGCAGGACGGGTGATGGCTACGGTAACAAGCAGGCCGGAGCGCGGTTATATGATTACCGACGGCGGACAGAAGGCCATCGGCGCGGATACGGGGTTCCCAACGATCGACAATTTGCAGAACCCGCGAGTCAAGGGACTCAGCGCAGAGCACGGCAGCATCTACTTCGATGAGGCGAACGGCGGCAGTCCGAAGCTTGGGGACAAGATATGGTGTACCCCCTGGGATGCGGCGACCTGCGCCAACCTGCACGACTACATGTTCGCAGTTCGACACGGCAAGCTCGAATCTGTTTGGCACATCTCCGCCAGGGGACGATACCAATAGACTGTAGCAACGCGGCGCCAGAGACGCCGTATCCCGCGCGAGAGGCGTCTGGCGCGGAATCATCCGTTCGGAGGGGAGGACAAGATGCGCGATTACCGATGTGAACCGGGTACTCCCATCAGCGACCTGGATACGCCGTGCCTGATAGTGGAAATGGACGCATTGGAGAACAACTACCGCGTGGCGGCAGAGGCGTACCGCGATACCGTCTGCAAGATCCGCCAGCACACCAAGAACGTAAAGAGCCCGCTTCTGGCCAAGATGCAGATGGAGTTCGGGGGATCGAATGGGGGAGTGTGCACGGCCAAGGTCGCGGAGGCAGAGGTCATGATCGAGGGGGGAATTACGGACGTCCTGATTCCGAACCAGATCGTCACCCGCGACAAGTTGGCGCGCCTCTGCGCTCTGGCCGTGCGCGGAGACGTGAAGATATGCGCGGACAGCGTTGAGAACGTTCGCGCCGTCTCAGAGGCGGCCTCGCGGAACGGCGTGGAGATTGGGATCCTCATCGAAGTCGATACGTCGATGGGGCGGGCAGGAGTGCGGGGGCAGCGCGCCGCGGTCGAGATCGCCAGAGCAGCGCGCGACCTGCCGGGTGTGGCATTTCGAGGGGTGATGAGCCACCAAAACGTCGGAGACTCCTTCCGGAAGGAAGAGCGACACGCGCGGGGCAGGGAAACGATCCAAATATGCTTGGACGCCAAGAACGTCGTGGAAGCAGCGGGAATTCCCGTCGAGATCGTATCCAGTGGAGAGACGTTCAGCTACGACGTTGCGGCGCAGATCGACGGCGTAACCGAAGTAGAGGGGGGGACGTATGCCCTGATGTCCACCGGCTACGCATACATGACGGAGTTCCAAATCGCAGGAAAGGTGCTGGGCACGGTCGTTAGCGCGCCGCGGCCTGGGATGGTCATCGGGGATGTTGGAACGCGCGCCATGGCCGGGCCGAGCGGCGTGATCCCCTCGGTCGACGGGCTGACGGGGGTCGAAGTCGAGTCGATTCACGACGAGCATATCGTACTGAGCGTCGACGGGGATGCAGAGTTGAGCGTGGGAGACAAGTTCAAGCTACTGCCGGCGCATCAGGATATGCTCGTCAACCGCTGGGACGAATACGCGGCGGTGCGGAACGGCGTCGTGGAAGAGGTATGGGAAATCCCCGGACGAGGCTGCTATCACTAGGAGGCTGGAAGGTGTACCTGCAGAGGCGGCGGATGCTTGCACGCGCGGCGGCGATGCCGAGATGGGCGAGGGCGAGGATCGCGCTGTTCGCCGCCCTGGCGCTCCTCGCCGCGGCGTGCGGACGAGGGGAAGACCCCACGCTGCTGCCAGACGATACCGGGCCGCCTCCAACGATCGAGAGACTGCAGGCGCGAGCGAACGAAGCCACGAAAGCGTTGAACGAAGGACGCTGGCTGGACTTCTATGAATTCAAGAGCCCGCGTTCGGTACAGCCGCGCATTCCCTACGGACTGCCCCTAGTCCAGCTGTGCACGAAAGAGCAATTCATATTCGACACCGGCACGAAAGTCGCCAAACTCCGCGCGCTGGCAGGACTCTACGGGGACGAGCCGTTGAAGTGGGAGATCGTCGAGGTGACGACTGACGAGACCAAGGAGCGATTCGGCCTGGTGCGGCTGGACATTCTCCACGAAGGGACGCTCGTTACCGACGAGTTCCACGACTATCTCGGAGAGACAGCGGACGGGGCGCGATGGGTGCATATCGACGGAGAATGGTGGGTGGAGCCGGCGGACTGGGACGAGGGATGCCACCAGGACCGCCCGTTCGGGGTGTAGCGGCAGGGCATACCTCCACACGGGCTTGATTCCCGGGGGCGTATGAGAACCCCAGCCCTCTAGCGGCGCAAGAGACCCCCATCGGATTGCGTTCCTGCATTCGCGCGCACGGGACAGGCGCGCCTCGGGGGCATGTGGGGGATCAGCGTCTGCGGCGGAAGCGGCGCGCGCCGAATGCGGCCCCCAAGGGCGCGGCAAGCAGCAACAAGTTGGCGGCCGCTGTGGACGCAGGCGGCTGACCGTCGTCAGCGGATGCGTTGCAATCGAACAACCAGCCTCTGTATCTCTCGGAAGATGGCTCCAGCGTCGATACGGGGGCAACGGTCGGCGCAGGCGTGACCGTTGGGGGCGGCGTAGATGTTGGAGGCACCGGCGTCGGCGTGGCCGTCGGCACGGGCGTGAACGTCGGTATTGGCGTCGCAGTCGGTGTGGCCGTGGGCACGGGCGTGAACGTCGGGACGGGCGTCGCCGTGGGCGTGCGGGTCGGCACGGGCGTGAACGTTGGGACGGGCGTCGGCGTGTCCGTCGGCGCGGGCACGGGGGTGGATGTCGGAGGAAGCGGCGTCGGCGTGTCCGTGGCCACAGGCGCGGGGGTCGGGATGCCGACGAACGTCAAGACGAACGCCCCCTCGAACGTTCCCCCTTCGAATGTGTCCACGCTTGCGGACTTGAAGCCGTCCAAGTAGAACTCGACTGGACTACCGACGAGGCTGGAGCTTACGGGGCCGACGACGAGGTTTTGATACGCTTGCCCGACGATGAGGGCCGGCTGCGACACGTATTCGCCGACGCGCGCCACGAGCTCCGCGCCATCAGGGACGACGCCGCCAGCTATCACGATGGCCCCGGCGTATATGGCGGGGGACGCGGTGGCAGGCGTGGGTGTCGGCGTGATAGTCGGAGGCGCGGGAGTCGGCGTGCTCGTCGAGGGCACAGGGGTAGCCGTCGGCGTTGGGGACGGAGTGACTAGGTTGGGAAAGGTTAGCTGGAAGCCTGCCTTGATTACTTGACTCGGCGGATCAGGGGGAGCCTGTACGAAGAGGTAGTCCACGGTCTCCGCCGCAACCACGTCCTCGGTGATGTGGAAGGTTACGGGTTGGCCGTTCGAAGAAACGTCGTCGGATCCGATGGCCAACCCAGCGTACTTGCCGCCGATGACAGGGACGAGTGCGGACGTGAATTCTCCCACTCTGGCGTAGATGAACGTGCAGTCGGGCAAGGGATCGTCCCCGACGGATGCTGTCCCCGAGAATGACATGGGGAAGGCGGGGAGGATTCCCCGCGCGGTCGTCGTCGCGGTGGGAGAGACCAGCGGTTCGGGGGTTGGCGTCGGCGTCGGGGGCGTGCACATCTCGGACTGCGCCTGCGCGATGGAGGAAGGCGGAGACAGGGCGACATAGAGGATGCTTGCGGCAAAGGCCGCGGCGACGATAGAGAGGACGAAGATCTTGATCATTGAAGATACCTTCGCGCGTCCTCCGGACTATCGCCCGCGGTTCCGGCGTGGCGGCTCGCGGGGGGCATCCGGAGGGCGCGGGTTGCGTGTGTCATGGTCTGCGGCGGAAGCGGCGCGCCGCGTATGCCGCCCCCAAAGGCGCGGCAAGCAACAGCAAGTTGGCGGCCGCAGCAGGAGTCGGCGTCGCGTCGTCGCCACCCGTCCGGTTGCAGCTGATGAAGCCGCCGGACGGCTCCGGCGTAGCGGTCGCAGTCGGAGCCGGCGTTGACGTCGGAGGCTCCGGTGTAGCGGTCGCGGTCGGAGCCGGCGTAGACGTCGGAGGAACCGGCGTCGGCGTGCGCGTCGGAATCGGCGTGCGAGTCGGGCGCAGTGTCGGCACAGGCGTGGGCGTGTCCGGCGGAACTGGCGTCGCAGTCGGCGGCACCGGCGTGGGCGTGTCCGGCGGAACTGGCGTTGCAGTCGGCGGAACAGGCGTCTCCGTCGGGGGGACTGGCGTTGCAGTCGGCGGAACTGGCGTCGGGAAGTCCAAGAAGGTTATGGCGAAGCCGGGCCTGAACGCGCCACTCTCGAAGGTATCGGTGTTGGCCGCCTTGACGCCGTTCAAGTAGAACTCGATGCTCTGCCCGATGAAGCTAGAGCTCCCCGGGGCGACGACGAGGCTTACGTAGGTTTGCCCGGAGATGACCGCCGGAAGGGATGTGTAATCCCCAATCCGCGCCACGAGCTGCGCGCCCTCAGGGACGAGCCCCCCGGCAAC
This sequence comes from Dehalococcoidia bacterium, assembly GCA_965242665.1. Taxonomy (GTDB): domain Bacteria; phylum Chloroflexota; class Dehalococcoidia; order Lucifugimonadales; family VXLM01; genus VXLM01. The sequence goes on from OZ251484.1 coordinate 1,040,516, forward strand.
GATGATCGGGCCGCCCAAGTAGACCGCCGGCTCGGCAGTGAGCGGCGTCGGCGTCGGCGTAGCCGTATCCGCTGAAGGCAGCGGCGTCGCCGTCGCAGGGCCCATAGGCACCGATGTACTCGTCGGCGTCGCAGTAGGCGTGACCAGATGCGGAAAGGTCAGGCTGAAGCCGGTCTTGATGCTCTGCGTCGGAGGATCGGGGGGAGACTGCGTGAAGAAATAGAGCGCGGTCTCGGCGGCCACGACGTCCTCCGCAAGATGGAACGTCACCGTCTGGTTGAGTGCGGAGGAATCCTCCGCATAGATGGCCAGATTGCGATAGGCGCCGTCCACGACCGGAACGAAGCCAGACACCCTATCGCCCACCTTGGCATAGATGAACGTACAATCGGGAATGGCGGCGCCGTCGACGGTCGCCCCGCCCGAAAATATCATGGGAAACAGTGGAATCGTCCCCGCCGTCGCAGGCAGAGGCGTCGCCGTCGGCGCGTTGGGCACGGGAGTCGGCGTAGGCGTAGATGTGGGAGCCGCGCACACAGTCGCCGTCTGCGCGAGCGTCGGAGGCGCGGACAGCGCGAAATAGAGCGAACCCGCCGCCACGATTGCGGCAGTTATCGACAGCGCGACGATCTTGTTCATCTAATATGCCTCTCCATGCGCCCCGCCCATCCAACAACGAGTGCGCGTCCTTGTCTTTGCGTTCCAGTTCTCTTCATGCGATGGTCATTCAAGGTGGTGTCTCCGTCATTCCCCGCGGCCTCCGTCATTCCCGTCCGGGCCTCCGTCATTCCCGCGCAGGCGGGAATCTCACGCCCCACCCTCAACCGAACGGCGGGAACCTTGGGCAAGAATGCCCTCCCCCTCACTGCATGAGGAGGAGGGCATTCACTTCACCTCTTCGCCTGAGTCAGGCTGCGGTGGCCGCGCCTTACGGCACGAGCACCTTGGCCTTGCTCATGTAGACCCAGTAGCCGGTGCCCACATTGAGGTTGTCATCGTCGCCGACCACGGTGTAGCGGTCGGTCGACGCATCGTACTGGTACGCGCGCAGGATGTCCCCGCGGACGTAACTCGTCGCAGTGCGAAGGCCATCGCCAGACTTCTTCGTCCCCGTGATGTCGAGGACTGGAAGCAGGTTCCAACCCTGCACCAGGTTGACGGTCGGCAACGGTACCACCCCGCCGCCGCCAACGGCGACCACAGGAACCTTGATCGACTGGAAGGACTCGGTGAATATCCAGTACCCGACTCCGCCAGTGATCTCACTGAGCGTCCCTGCGAACATCCCGTCCTCGCCGCGCGTGGCGCTGAGCCAGCCGCCGGCAACCTTCGGGTCGTAGGTGATTACGACCGTGGCCGGGTGATCGGCAGGAATCACGTCGTTGATAGCCGTCATCTGCGGCGACGCAGGCAGCGATACCAGGTTCCAACCCGGCGTCAACTTGATCTCGAACGGATCGGGATCCTTGACCTCGAACTTGATCTTCACGTCGCTCTTGAGACGGTTGCTGAGCTCGTCCTGACCGTTGAAGCTCAGCTCGTAGTCCCCGAGCTCGAGCCCGCGAACTGCGATGAGCAACCGGTTCTTCGTCGGCTTCGTCACGTTGAACGTGTACGAGGTCTCCTCGTCGATTGCCACCGAGCTCCGAGCGCTCGTCATGTCTCCCGTAGGAGTATCCACGTCGTAGGTCTCGTCCCCAACCTTGATCTTGAGGTTGGTCACATCGACCGTGCCGTGGGTGTCCAGGCTCTTGAAGGACAGGTTGTCGTCGTCCGCAACGGCGGCAATGTCGGCCGCGTCGTTGGTGAGCTCGGCCGTGTCATCGTCCTTGTCGTCCGTGCCCTTGTTGTCGGTGATCCGACCGTACTCCTTGCCCTCACTGTCCCACTCGATGGTGATGAACGGGTTACGAGTCGTGACGGCGTACGTCTCCGAGGTATCGATGGACGTGATAGCCGCCTGGCCTGGGAGCGTGACGCTGGTCTGCGCCGGCAAGGACTTGTCGATCTCAATCGTCGTGGAGTCCTCGTCGTCGGCCTTGGCCTTGCCCAAACTGCGCGGGTTGGCGCTGGTGTCCAACACGTCCACGTTCACGTTGTACGCGAACGGCTGCACAGGAGCCTTGAACGTCGCTCGATACAGGTCGCTCCCCGCAAGGGTCGCGGCCGAAAGTCCGCTCACGCCCTGAGTGGGCGCGTTGGCCGTATCGTCCTGCCCGTCCCTCGACAACCGAATGGTCGGCGCGGTGAGCAGAGCCTCGTTGGACTCGACCTCGATGGTCACCTCCGACTGATGATAGTCGGGGTTGACGGTGACCTCGATGGTCGGCGATATGCCGTCCTGCGCCTGCTCGACCCGGAGACCGCCCTGCCGAGTGTTCCCCGCAAGGTCGTCGATTGGGCCAGACAAGCGAACGTCCGGACGGGCGTCCGATGCCATGGCAGGCACCGTCAGGTAGACGCTCTCAGCCTTCACCGCAGCCGCTACGGGCGCGGCCCCGTTCACGCGGAAGTCGTCGGCCTGCACCGTGTCGGCCTTGATATCCTCGTTGAACACCATGCGGACGGAGGTGTTCCTGGCCTTCGTGGCGTCGGTGACGACGTTGTTGTCGTCGTCGAGGTAGTTGCCAGTGATGGCGCCGTCAACGGTCTTCGGGTCCGCAGAGCCGCTGCTGCCATCGTAGTCGATGGTCACAGCGCCCAGCTGCGGAGCGACGGTGTCGATGCGGAGCTCGAAGAGGTCCGGCTCGACCGTGTTCGCGCCGTCGGCCTCCGCCTCATTCACATCCTCAGTAGCGGGATCGTCCACCGTTTTCGGCCCGTCCGCCGGGTTCTGGTCGCTTTCGGCCACGTTGCCCGCAATGTCCTGCGCGGTGACCGACCACGTTATCAAGGTCTCCCCAGAGGGAACACCTCGGAGGGTGGCCTCTGCCCGGACGCCGCCCGCAATGCTGACGGTCGTAATCTGCTCCGCGTTGACCTCATCGAAGCCGCCCGTGGTCGCAACCGATCCACCAGCCAGGTTCGTGGCCGTGACATTGAACGTGATGTACTTGAACAGCTCGCCGTCCTTCTCGAGGTTGATTCCAGAGTCCGAGTCCGTAATCTCCGCTATCAGACGCGCAGAGGTGACACGAGTCGCCTCCTTGTGGAGCGGTGAGGTGACGCGGATGGTAGGCTTGGTGACTTCGACCGTGGCGTTTGCGACCCTGCGCGTCCCGTCGTCATCGTAGGCGACGGTTATCAGCGCGCCTGGCGCGGCAGCAATAGCCGGCATGGACGCAGTGTCATGGGTCCAGCAGATGCGATAGCTCTGGCCATCGATCTCACGGTCTTCCCCATCATCTACCGTGCCGCCTTCGCCGCCCTCGCCGTCAGGGCCTTCACACAGGGCCTTCTGGGGGTCGGCGGCGTCTTGGTCCTCGGGCTCAAGATTCATCAGCCATCCAAGGCGGGCGCTAGGTGGAATCGTCGCACGCGTCGCAACCCGCAAATCGATCCACGTCGTGGTTGCAGTGTAGTCCCCATCACCGTTCAGGTCGATGCCGAGATTCATCTCGGTCGTCTGCACCGCCTCGGCGTCGGTGATGTCGTGACCAGGATTCCGACTACGGTGAGAGGCCGTGTTCGCCGTCCCAGCCCTCTCGCTCTGATCGCCGTCCGCCTTCAACCCGTCCAAGTTGAGGTTGATCTCGGACTCGATGACGCCAGGCTTCAGGTCGACGATATGCGTCGTCTGCGGAGCCGTCTGCGTCTTGAACGTCCGCGTAAACTTGCCGGTGTCCTTCCCCGTCTCCTGGAGGAGCAGCTTGACGCCGCGATTGTCCGTCGTGCTGGTGAGGCTGACCTCCGCGTTCTGCACGTCCGGAGCCAGGTAGGTCACCTTGAACTCGATGTCGTCGCGGAACATCACTGACACGCCCGCGGTCGCAGGTTGGATGACGAAGGCGCCGCCCTGCGCGTTCTCAAGCGTGTTGGGGTGACGGTAGGTGTCCGGGACATTCCCGAGCTCACCGGCGTCTCGGTCTGCGTCGGTCCGCTGTTCTCGCAAGACATTCGACTCGTATGTCAGCAGCTTCCAGGCCCTCCTGGTGTTCGGGTGCATCCCGTTCCAGTCCACGGGCGTCAGGACGACGTCCTGGAAGTCTACGGCCGGGACGTCGTCGTCTTCTTCCAGCCCATCTACGACATCCTTCGGGATCTTGAGATTGTCTCGGTCGTTTGCGTGGCCGTATGCGAAGGCGGCACTGTAGAGATCCTTGGGACTGCCCGAGTATATCGGGGCATTTTGCGTCCTGAAGGTGATTTGGTTGGTCGTACCGTACCCGCCACCGGCGCCACTCCCAACACCGCCGGTGCAGGTGGGGCTAGCCACAGGCATTCCCGTTCCCGCATCCCACAGATCAGCGATCGAGGAGCCCGGGCAGGACGCCCGAATCGTGTACGTCTCCTCCGTCAGTCTGCCGTCCGAGCCGCGCACCTTGCCCTGCTCTTCCTGCAGCTGGAGGACTGGGGCGTTGAGGTCCGCGTCTTCGACGGTGATCGTGAGCTCGCCGTCAGGGGTGGTGATGAAGTTCTTGTTGAGCTTCACCGTCCCAGTGAACTCCTGTGCAGATACGGATGAGAACACGAATAGGGACGCTATGAGGATCAGCGCCCCAGCGAATGGGAGAAATCTTGCCTTACTTTTCACTATCTACCCCCTTTTGTTCGGCTCTGCGCCGTGGAGGCGCATACGATTTCTGTCGACATTGTGGTGGATGCGAGGCGGGACATCCGTCCCCTCGCGGTCGGTCCCGCTCTTGGAGCGGATGATATGGCCATCTGAACCCCCCTCGTATCACAACCATATTGAAGTTATACACCAGTGCATTGTTGGATGTCAAGACTATACGCAGACTGCGCGGCATCGGTTTTTGCCCGTTGCCTCTGTGTCGCCTGCCTGCGCCACTCTTGCCCCTTCCACCGCAACTCCTGATGTGTCAAAGAACTATAACGCATCCCAAATCCGCTTGTCAATAGGGGATTGGGGATTCGAGATTGCGAATTTTAGATTGATGATTGTTGATTGCAGATTGACGATTGCGGATTGTAGGGGACGCGCCGCACACGCCCACCGTCCGCCACCCCCACACCCCCAGATTCCCGCCTGCGCGGGAATGACGGGCGCGAATGCCCTACAATCATCAACCTAAAATCTAAGATCCGCAATCCCTCCCCCCGTTCCTGACGGCGGCGACGAATCCGCGGAAGCTAGGACTGCGCCCTTCGATCGTCCGCGCGTCGAGTGCCTGCGCGATCTCCTCTGAGATCCGCGCCGTATAGAACCCCAGCCCGAGCAAGTTCTTCAAATGCCGCTTCGGGTTCTCAATCTCGTCCGGCCGGGAGGCATCGACGCTCCCCAGGGCGCTGCCGCCGAGATACCCACTGAGGTTCTGCGCATCGGCAAAATACCACGCTTCGAGATGCTGCTGAGCGTATGCGTACTGAAGCAATGGCCCGACCTCAGGGGGCAGGCGTCCGGGAAGCTCCCTCTTAAGGGAGGCAAGCTTGTCTTCCGGATTTTTCCTATCGACGTCTACCAAAATGACGAACTTGTCCGGGCGCGGCCATTCAGAATCTATGAGCTCCTTCACACTCCTGACTCTGAGATCCCGGTTGCCGGGCGGAATTCGCACGTCCGACACGCAGATACCCTCATCGCGTAGATGCGACAGCAGATGAGGCAGCGCGCGCCTCTCGGTTAACCCCGATGCGATGACGACTACCCGCTTGCGCAACTCGGCTACCACCCAAACCCCCTCGTCTGATGGAACTCCCCCAACCCGAAGCCCGATGCGTCCAAGGCGCGCAGCACGCCGTCCGCATTCTCCTCCTTCTGGACGATCGTGCCCTCCGAGTCACCGCGCCGAACGACGAACACGGACGCAGGATCGCCGAGGAAGTCGAGCAGAAGCGGCGAGTGGGTCGTCACCATGAACTGGACACGGTCGCGCGCATCCTGAAGATGAACGACGAAGGACGATAGAGCGGACGGGTGCACGTAGTTTTCCGGCTCCTCGATTCCTATCAGATTCAGCCCCGGCTCTCCGTGGAGCGCGGTCATGAGCGCCAACACCCGCAGCGTCCCGCTGGAAATTCCCATCTGATGCACGGGACGCTGGAGCCCCGGTTCCTCCTGCACGAAGTAGAAGCGGTCTTCGGACTCGCGGAGCACGATCTTGGACGGCAGACCTACGACCGAACGGGTCGCTTCGACGATCCGCTCCAAGACGTCCGGCGAGGACTGCTCGATACTGTATAGCGTCTCGGCCAGGTTGAGGCCGTATGGGTCGAAGTGTGAGGAACCCTGGCTTCCAACGTCGCGGCGCAGCAGGAGCGGGATGGGATCGAAGAACCCCCAGCGTTTGACGCACTCCGCGATGTCGCGAGCCGGAAACGCGGCGTCCGCGGACGCCGCGGCCAGAGCGCATATCGTCGGAGACTGCTTCAGATTGACGCGCTTCCTCTCTTCACCAGACCACCAACCTACGCCATTCTCCGCATCGAGTACATTGATTGGCGGAGAATCGGGGGGCAGTTCACTGACACGCTCGACGACGTGAAACTCGCGCCCCTGCCTGACGATTCGGACCGACCACTCCCAGCGCCTCCCATCGTCTTCCAGGAGCACCGCCAACTCGATCTGCTGCGCGTCGTCGCCCTTCCAAGCAAGGTGGACGATGCCGCCGCGCGAGAACACCGGCGCACGGAAATCGCCCGTCCGAACGCTTTCACGGAGGAAGCGAAGGGCGTCGAGGATGGCGCTCTTGCCCGACGCATTCGCCCCAATGAACAGGTTGAGATCGCCGTTCAGTTCGATAGACTGATCCCGCAAGCTGCGGTAGCGCTCGACTTTGAGCCGCAAGAGCTTCACGCTTCTCTCCCTCCCAGAACAGACTGCGGCCTCGCCGCACTCCCCACACAGATGCAGCGATTATACCAGAAAATCCCCCAAAAGCGCCAATCCCCCACCCACATCGTCCCCACACCCACATCATTCCCGCACACTCCCACGTCATTCCCGCACACTCCCACATCATTCCCGCACACTCCCACATCATTCCCGCACACTCCCACGTCATTCCCGCACACTCCCACGTCATTCCCGCGTAGGCGGGAATCTCGACAAGGGGAGGAGAGGATCCCTCCTTTAAAAGGAACCAACGCCCACGTCATCCGCGCCGCACACCCCCGCCGTATCACCCCCACCCCCAGATTCCCGCCTACGCGGGAATGACGGAGGCCCCCCCGACGCCCCAATCTCCAATCTAAAATCATCAATCATAAATCGAAGATCCGCAATCTCAGATTGACAGTATCCGCGCGCGGGTGTTAGATTCGAGAGAATTTCGAGGTGGACGAGCCAACGCGGGGCGTGCGGATATGTCGCTGTCGATCCGAGAACGGACGATATTGCATCTGATAGTAGGGGATTACATCCACGGCGCTGCGCCTGTGGCGTCCGAGGCCCTGGCGCGCCGCCGCGGCCTCGACGTGAGCGGCGCGACGATACGAAACGACGTAATGGATCTGGAGCGGAGAGGATTCCTGACTCGACCGCACCCGTCCGCCGGCGCAGTCCCATTGGAAAAGGCCTACCGCGTGTACGTAGAGTCCATCTTGGAAGACGCGGGGGCCTACCTTCCCGCCCCAGCGCGCGCGTCGATCAAACGGAAACTGCTAGGCGAAGACCGTCGCGTAGAAGAGTGGCGGGACAGCGCTGCGCTAGTGCTGGCCAGCCTCGTGGGAAACATGGCGATTGCGACGTTCCCATCGTCGGACGAAGCAAGAATCCGCCATATCGGACTGGTCGGCCTGCGGGACGTCCTCGGACTGCTCATCGTAGTCCTGGATCAGGCACGGGTGAAGCAGCAGTTCGTCCGCTTTCGAGCGCCGATGAGCGGGGACGACCTGCAGTCGATGGGAAACAAGATGAACGCACTGCTAGGCGGAAAGTCGTCTCGGGAAATCGCAGGGGAAGATATGGAGTTGTCGGAAGCGGAAGCGGACATCCTGGAGACGGCGGTGGACATCCTGCGCGCAGAAGACGACTCGGTATACGAAGACCACTTCTTGGCGGGGTTGGTGAATCTCCTGTCGCAGCCGGAGTATGCGGACAAGTCGAGCGTGGATGTGGTGATTCAGAGCGTGGAGGATGGGACGTTGGGGCGCGCAGTCTTGGCGCAGGCGCCGCGCGGGTCCGTGGTGCGGGTAATCATCGGACACGAAAACGACGAAGAGGTTCTGACGCCCCTAAGCGTTGTGCTGGGAAGATACGGCGCGCCAGGAGGCGCTCACGGCATAATCGGAGCGATCGGCCCCGTGCGAATGGAGTACGGACGCGCCATCGCCGGGGTAGAGTTCGTGTCCCGCGTGATGACAGAGGGAGTAGAAGATTGGTGACCGCCAATCGCCCTCTCTCCTTTTAAGGAAAGAACATCTCGACTTGTGACGGGTCTCGGGAGGCGGGCAGGTTCTTGGTCGCAAGGCCCTTGGAGTGGATGGCGGCGCGGACGATTTCCTTGTTGAACGGGCTGATAGTCTCATCTTGGAGATAGTCGTCGACGCGCATCCAAAGACATTCGGCGATCTCCTCTGGTTGGATTGCGATGCGCGAAGTAAGCGGAACGAGTCGACAGACGAAGTATATGTCGGACATTCCGTATCGGTAGCGGTGTTGGTGCCGAAAGCAGACGAGGGAGCGGAACTCGGTTTCGACGCCGGTCTCCTCACGCACTTCGCGGATTACGGCATCCGCAAGATGCTCGCCGTGATGGAGATGCCCTCCGGGAAGCTTGAAGGAGCCTGCCCCGACGCCTCCTCGCCGCTCCCGAACGACGAGGATGTTGTCCTGCTGGTCGATGACGACACCGCCCGCCCCGATGTAGTGGGTAGAATAGCCCGGGATGAACGCGCCGTCTTGGAGCGGCTTGATCATCATCACGTATCGGTCGGACGCGTGATGATAGACGAACCCCCTGGCCGCTGCCGCCGGGACGAGTTCCGCACGCTCCAAAGGCGCTTCCAGCCAAACCAGATTGCGCCCGTCCGCCGCCCACCGCTCGAGGGAAAGATCGAGGCGCGCAGAAAAGCCGCGCGCGTCGGCAGGCAGAGCCCCAGGGTCGATGACCATGCCGCCGAATGGGTTGGGAGATGCAGAGAGGGGTTCCATTGCAGGCAGTATAACCAAGGGAGCGCGTCGGGTAAAGCAGAAGAACGGCGCGCAGGTATAGGCTCTTTCGTGTACAATCAAATGAACCGAACGATTGCCGATTGGGGATCCTGCGAAAACCGCGAGGGGGAATTCATGCCAACGATTCTGGAACGATTCACGGACACGCACCGAAAGTCGGCGGAGCTATACGCGGAAGGAAGGGAGATGGTCGCCGGAGGCGCGGCGCAATCGCGGGTCATGTACCCCCACCCGTACTACGTCGAGCGCGCAGACGGCGCGGTGAAGTGGGACGCGGACGGAAACGAGTTGATCGACTACTTGATTGGGTTCGGATCCCTGATACTGGGAAACAACCGGCCGGAGGTGACGGAGGCCGTAGAGCGGCAGGCGCGAAACGGCACGCACATGGGAACCACGACGCCCCACGAAGTGCGGTGGGCCGAGCTGATAACGGGGATGATGCCCGCGGCCGAGCGCGTGCGGTTCACGTCGAGCGGCACGGAGGCGACCCTGCTGGCGGTCCGATTGGCGCGCGGATTCACAGGCAAGACGAGACTGGTGAAGTTTCGAGAACACTACGACGGCTGGCACGACTATGTCGCCCTGGAAGCAGGCATTACCGCCCCCTACGGAGTGCCGAACGAGACGCGCTCCACAGTCGCCGTAGTCGAACCCGATCCAGACGCGCTGGACGAGTATCTATCGAAGGATGAAGACACGGCTGCGGTAATCATGGAGCCGACAGGCGCGCACTGGGGGCAATTTCCCGTGCAGAACCCGCAGTTCCTAGAGTCTGTACGCGAGGTCACCAGACGGCACGGCGTGTTGATGATCATGGACGAAGTCATCATGGGGTTCCGCCTCTCACGCGGCGGGGCCCAAGAGAAGTACGGCATCCAGCCAGATCTGTTTTCGATGGCGAAGATCGTGGCCGGCGGACTGCCGGGGGGAGCGGTAGGAGGACGCGCGGACATCTTCGAACCAATGGGAGACCCAGATCCCGCAAAGCGGTTCGTGCACCCCGGCACGTTCAACGCGAATCCAGTATCGGCGGCGGCAGGCATCGCCGCATTGGAAATAATCGCGTCGGAGCCAATCACAGAGCAGGCGGACGCAATGGCGGACAGACTCAAACTTGGACTGCGAGAAGCACTGTCCAAGCAAGAAGTGACAGGCCACGTCCACGGAGTATCGTCGATAGTCCACATAGCGTTGGGAGTGGAGGGGGAAACCAACGAGCAGGATATCTCGCAGGTACCGCACGACCAGCTGGCCGAAGCGACCAAGGGCAGGAAGATCGAGATGCTCAAGCTGGCGATGCTGAACGAGGGCGTCGACATGTTCGGCGGCATCGGGTTCATGACGTCTGCCGCGCATACCGAGTCGCAGGTCGACCAGACGATCGGGGCGTTCGAGCGCGCCCTCATTGCGCTGCGGGACGAAGGATATATCTAATCGAGCAGATCCCAAGACATTCACGGAGAGTGAGGATTCCTTCGTGGAGAACACGACAGATTCTACCCTGCGCCGCGTTCGAGTCGAGGTTCATCTCTCGACCGGAATAGAGTTGGGCCCGACAACCCCGATAGACATGGCTCCAGGGCAAGTAATCGACGTAGACCTCGCGGCGTCCGGAGATGCTTTCACCTTATGAAGCGCACATGCGGAAGTCAACTGATGTTCCTCTCGAGCGCAGAGTAACCTTGCGAGGCAGGAGTATGGCGAATGTGAAAGCGGCGCTCTTGTTCGCGGTCGGACTCGCGGGAGTCATGTGGATCGTGGGAGCAGTCAACATTCTGCTTGATTACCGGTTGAGCGAGTTCGGCATCGTTCCCCGCAGCATCGACGGCCTGCGGGGCATTCCTCTCATGCCGTTCTTACACGCAAACTTCAACCACCTGGTAGTAAACACCCTGCCAGCGGCGTTCCTGGGGGCGCTCGTGGCGATTCAAGGGAAGGGCGGTTTCTTGAAAGTCACAGCATTCATCATGCTCGTCGGTGGATTTGCGCTGTGGGTAGTGGGGCGGGAAGGCGTGCACGTCGGCGCGAGCGGCCTCATCTTCGGATACGTCGGGTATCTCATCGCACGAGTATGGTACGTTCGAAGCCTCGGGGCAGTCCTCGCGGCAATAGTGGTAATCGTGCTGTACGGCGGCGCCCTGCTTGGAGTGCTGCCCACTACGTCTGGCGTATCATGGGAGGGGCATCTGACCGGACTGCTTGCCGGCGGACTCGCTGCACGGGTCTGCAGCCCTGGCGGCCGGCGAGAAGGTGAAGCAAATCGATCGAAGGAACGCACTGGATGAGATGGACGACCAGACCGTTTGGCCTCCCCTCGGAACTGGAGGGTGGTTGTATGATATTCTCAAGGGAAGAAATCCCTTGACTGATACTCGGATACTTTGATAGATTATCATTGTCTGGAGTCGTGGCCGGTAGAAGACGCGACATGAAGGAGAAGACGACCAACACAATGTCATTCCTCAATGCGCCAAACAGGAATTCGACGCGCCTCCTCCTGATTTTGGCCGCAATTGGCACCCTGCTCGCAGGATGTTATCCAGATAATCCGCAGTCGACGTTCGACGCGACCGGTCCGGTAGCCCAATCTCAGCTCACGCTATTTTTGATCATCTTTTGGGCGGCAGCCCTCGTCTTCGTGGTAGTCGAGGGCATCCTCATCTATACGATGATCCGCTACCGGCGAAAGCCGGGCGACGGCGACCCGCATCAGACTCACGGCCACACAGGCCTAGAGATCGGATGGACGGTCTTGCCTTCACTCGTGCTGGTCGTCGTCGCGGTGCCGACGGTGCTCACGATCTTCGACAACGCGAACTCTCCCGACCCCGAAGGCGCGATGAGAGTCGACGTGGTCGGGGTGCAATGGTGGTGGGAGTTCCGCTATCCAGACGAGGATGATCCTACACAGACCGTGGTTACCGCCAACGAGCTGCACATCCCAGTCGATGAGGTAGTCAACATCACTTTGGATTCGAGAGACGTGCTTCACAGCTTTTGGATACCGAAGATTGCGGGCAAGGTCGATTTGGTACCGAACAACAAGAATACGATGTGGATCAAGGCGGAGGAGACTGGGCACTTCTACGCGCTATGCGCGGAGTTCTGCGGCGAGTCACACGCGCTGATGCGGTTTCGGGTGATCGTAGAGCCGCGGGAGGATTTCGATGCATGGTTGGAGTCGGAGAGACAGGACGCCATAGAGCCAACCGACCCGTTGGCGTTGGAGGGCAAGGATATCTTCGAGGGGCCGCAGGCGCAGTGCTGGTCGTGCCATACGATCAAGGGCACTAGGTCGCAGGGGAAGATAGGCCCGGATCTCACACACGTGGGCCGCCGAACTCACATCGCAGCGGGAGTACGAGAAAACACGCAGGACAACTTGCGAGAGTGGATCAGCGACCCGAACGCGATCAAGCCAGGCAACATCATGGCCGCACAGGGGCAGGTGTACAACGATCCGACATTGAAGCTGTCCGACGCGCAGATTTCGGCGCTGGTAAGATATCTGCAAGGTTTGCAGTGACCGATCGGAGGTCAAGGGGCATCAGATGACAACACTTTCGATACCGTTGCCGAAGCGTCCATCTCATCCCACGGGGGTTTGGGACTGGATCACGACGATCGATCACAAGAAGATCGGCATCCTCTACGGGGTGACGGCCTTCATCATGTTCCTGAGCGGCGGCATCGAGGCACTGTACATGCGGGCGCAGCTGGCGTCGCCGGAGGCGACGCTGGTAAGCCCTGAGGTGTTCAATCAGCTGTTCACCATGCACGCCACGACGATGATCTTCCTCGGCGTGATGCCCATGGGGGCGGCGTTCTTCAACTACATCATTCCGTTGCAGATCGGGGCGAGGGACGTAGCATTCCCGCGGCTAAACGCCTTCAGCTACTGGACGTTCCTATTCGGAGCATTGATTCTCAAACTGAGTTGGTTCATGGGGGGCGCGCCGAATGCCGGGTGGTTCGGATACTCGCCCATCACTGGACTTGAGTACAACCCGGGACACGGCATCGACTTTTGGATTTTGAGTCTGCAGGTGCTCGGGATCGCGTCCCTGGCGGCAGCGTTCAACTTCATCGTGACCATTCTGAACATGCGCGCTCCGGGTATGTCGTTGATGCGGATGCCGCTCTTCACATGGATGACGCTAGTGACCGCATTCCTCCTCATCCTGGCCTTCCCGGTAATCACCGTGGCGCTCATCGAGTTGCTCTTCGACCGGTTCTACGAGACCAACTTCTTCGTTACCGAGGCGGGGGCGAACCCTCTCCTATGGCAGCATCTGTTTTGGATATTCGGTCACCCGGAGGTGTACATCCTCATTCTCCCGGCCATGGGGATCGTGTCGGAGATCCTCCCCACGTTCTCCAAGAAACCCCTCTTCGGCTACCCGGTCGTCGTCCTATCTGGGGTCATCATCGGCTTCATGGGGTGGATGGTATGGAGCCACCACATGTTCACTGTTGGGCTTGGCCCGGTGGCGAACTCGGTTTTCGCCATTACTACAATGGCCATCGCAGTGCCGACAGGGGTCAAGATATTCAACTGGATAGGGACCATGTGGGGCGGGTCGATTAGCCTCAAGACCCCCATGCTGTTCGCCATTGGGTTCATTGCCTTGTTCATCGTGGGAGGACTTAGCGGGGTCATGCACTCGTCTGCGGCGTCCGACGCGCAGCAACAAGACACATACTTCATCGTCGCGCACATTCACTACGTACTGTTTGGCGGCGCGATCTTTGCCTTGTTTGCTGGAATCTACTACTGGTTCCCAAAGATGTACGGTCGGTTCTTGGACGAACGTCTAGGCCAAGTGAATTTCTGGCTGATGTTCATCGGCATGAACGTCTCCTTCTTCCCAATGCACTTCCTTGGACTGGACGGGATGCCCCGCCGCGTGTATACCTACCCCGAAAGCATGGGGTGGGATTTTTGGAACTTGATTTCTACAGTCGGGGCTTTCGTTCTGGGGTTTGGAGTGCTCGTCTTCATGGTGAATTTCATCAAGAGCGTACGGAACGGCGAGACTGCAAGCGCAGACCCTTGGGACGGCAGAACGCTCGAATGGTCGATCTCGTCTCCTCCTCCGCACTACAATTTCGTAACGATTCCCACGGTTCACGACCGTGACGCGTGGTGGGTGCAGAAGCGCGAGCGCATCCCGGCAGTGCCTGTCGCAGGGAGTTCGGCAGACGACCATGACGAACACCATGACATCCACCTGCCGCAGCCATCGTATTGGCCGCTTGTGACCGCGATGGGCCTCTTCATTGGAGCATACGGGCTGCTGTATACCATTGACATCGGCAGCATAACGCGCGTTCCGGTGGTTGGAATCATTGGCGGCGCAATCATCATCGTGGGAATCGCCGCCTGGGCACTCGAACCGGTCAACGAACCAGACGAATCACCGAAGCACCACTAAACGGAGAGTTACGTGGCACACTCGCAAGCCGCCCATGAAGGCGGACACGAAGTACACGATACGACTACTGGTCTGAGCCACAAGAAGCTGCTCATGTGGGCGTTTCTTGGTTCTGACTGCATGTTCTTCGGTTCGTTCATCGCGACGTATCTGGTCTACAAGAACCGCAGCCAGGTGGGTCCGTTCCCGGAGGACGTGTTCGACATCCTCACGACATCGACCAGCACCTTCGTGCTGCTCATGAGCAGCATGAGCATGGTCTTGGCGTACAACGCGTTGACGCGCGGCAACATCAAAGGATTCCGTATCTGGCTGCTCTCGACTTGCATCATGGGCGCAACTTTCCTGGCGTTCCAAGTCTTCGAGTTCAACGAGTTTGCCAACCACCATTTCGAGCTCGACTGCACCAATCTGAAAGTCGAAGAGTTGACGGATTTCGAGAGGACGTTCGTCGACCGGTGCGACGGCAGCGTGGATCATGTCGAGATCGACGCAGGCCTTACACCAAGGACGAACTTGTTCGGCACGACGTTCTTCACTCTAACCGGATTCCACGGGGGCCACGTCGCGATCGGTGTCATATGGCTCCTGTCCATCTTCTTCTACTCGCTCAAGAACAACGGCATAACTCCGAGGCACCATGAAGAAGTCGACCTGGCCGCGCTCTACTGGCACTTCGTGGACGTGGTATGGATCATCATCTTCACAGTGGTATACCTCTTCGGGGTCTTCCCAGGATTCGCCTAGAGGGCTCATAGGATAGAGAAAATGGCACATCAGTCAGGCGGCAACCATCCTACCGAGGGGATCGAAACAGGACACCCCAGCGCCTTCACCTATTTCAAAGTCGCGATGATATTGGTGATCATCACGGCCGCAGAGGTTGGCATCTTCTACTGGGAGAGTCTGCGCCACGCCATCATCCCCATATTGATAGCGATGTCTGGCGCCAAGTTTGCCCTCGTTGCGATGTTCTACATGCACTTGCGCTACGACTCGCGGCTCTTCTCAGGTCTGTTCGTCAGCGGCCTCATACTCGCTTTCGGGATCGGCTTGTCGCTGCTGGCGCTGTTCAGCTTCTTCACGTAACAACGACGGGATCTCGAAGGGAGGCATTCGAAGCGCGTGGAAGAGTCCATCCGCCCAATCTGGACACATTGGCACGGCCACATCGAGGTCTTGATTGGCCTTGCGCTATTGGAGAGCGGGTATCTGCTCGGAGTCGGACCGTTGCGGGAGCGGTGGAATCTGGCAGACGATATCGACCCTCGCAAGATAGCCACATTCACGGCTGGCGTGCTGGTCATCTTCTTCTCCCTACTCTCTCCGCTGCACATCCTTGGGGACAGGTATCTGTTTAGCGCCCATATGACGCAGCACGTATTGTTGACACTGGTTGCTCCCCCTCTCCTCATTCTGGGCACTCCGGATTGGCTGATCCGACCGATGCTTCGGCCAAACTGGAGCTTCTACCTGTGGAGGTTTGCTACTCGCCCCGTCACGGCCATCCTCATCTTCAATTTGGTATTTGCCTTGTGGCACGTCCCGAACCTATACCATCTTTCCGTGACGTACCACGCAATCCACGTTACGGAGCACTTGATGTTCATCGGTGCGGCCATCCTCATGTGGTGGCCGTTGACAAGCTCGATGCCAGAACTGCCCCGGCTGTCGTACTCTCTACAAATGGTGTATCTGTTCGCTCTTTCGATAACGCAAATCTTCGTATTCGCGTTCGTTACCTTCTCGCAACAGCCGTTGTACGAGTGGTACGTTAAAGCGCCTCAGATATGGGCGATCTCCCCGTTGGTCGACCAGCAGATCGGGGGCATCATCATGAAGGTAGGCGGCAGCTCCCTGTTCTTGACGTTGATCGTTGTTGCCTTCTTCAAGTGGTATGGAGACGAAGAGCGCCGCACGAAGGACGAGAAGAGGCGAGCGGAGCCCCGATTCACCGGGGAAGACGACAACCTCTTGAGCCCGGCATAATCGAAGAGACAGCGAGGTCCGATCCATGAATGAGGAAAAGCGCCGATTTTGGGATGCAATCTGGATACCCGCCGCGGCCGTGTTCTGGGTAGTCTTCTTCGCGGTCGGAATGGGCGCGATCTTCACAACGATATTCGTCAATACTCCTTTGAAGGAGTGGGGGGTGATCGCCTTGGGCCTAATCCTGGTCGTCGCCGTCCCCTTGGTAGCCTACCTGCTCGAACGCAAGACGAGCGAGTAACCCCGACGCGCGCTGCATCGTCCTGAGTGGATAGACGTCGCAACCTCAGCCCCTCACCTCGAACCGCCGTGCTGCGGCTGCGGCCGGCGGCCGCCATCTTCCTGATAGCGCTCATGGCGTGCTCCACCGGCGGAGAGGGCGATCCGTTCTTTGGAACAATCATCGAAGACCGCAGACCAGCTCCCGACTTTTGGCTCACCAATCAGTTCGGCGACGACGTTTCCATAGGGCAGCATGGAGAAGGCAAAGTCGTCGTACTCACCTTCCTCTACACATATTGCCCGGACATCTGCCCCATCGTTGCACAACACATCAGGAGCATCCAGCAATCGCTCGGCAGGGATGCGGACGAGGTTTCGATTCTCGCCATTAGCGTCGACCCAGAGCGCGATACCATCGAGAGGGCAATGGAGTACTCGGAGGATTGGGGAATGACGCCGCACTGGGCGTTTCTGGTTGGGAGCAAGGAGGAGTTGCGCCCAGTATGGGACGCCTACTCCATCGCGGTATCGACGGACAGGGGAGAGATCGGGGGCGGGGGGTCCAATTCGCGGAATGGAGAGGAAGCAGGAGGAGTCGACGCGCTGCGAAACGCGATAGCGGCACGGTACTCGGTCACTCACCAAGCGCCGATCTATTTGATCGACAGAGAGGGGCGAATTCGCCTGCTCCACACCCTGCCGATCGACCCTGCGGAGGTAGCCGCAGATGTCCGCACGCTGCTGCAGGAGAGGGAGTAGACGTTCTGCGGCCGATTGACGCGGTAGGCGTTAGGCCGCCTGAGAGGCCAACTGGTCCTTCGCGGTTTGCGCGAGCGCGGCGAATGCTTCCGGATCGTCACTGCCCAGCTCTGCGAGCATCTTGCGGTCGATGTCGACTCCTGCAAGCTTCAAGCCGTGGATCAGCTTGCTGTAGGAAAGGCCATTGGCCCGTGCGGCGGCGTTGATGCGGATATTCCACAAGCGCCGCATGTTTCCCTTCTTCTCGCGCCGGTGAGTATATGCGTACTGCAGCGCGTGCATGACGGACTCGTTTGCCTGCTTGAACGTACGCGACCGACCGCTCTGATGCCCCGACGCCATACGAACGATCTTCTTGTGCCTGCGGCGTCTCGTAAATCCTCGTTTGACTCTCGTCACGTGATTATCCTCGTCTTATTTCGGCGACCCGTGGCCCAGCAGCCTTCGAACGGTTCGATCGTCTGCTGGGCTGCCGCCCATGATTTGGCGCATCTGGCGTTTGACCCGTTTCGGCTTTCGACGTCGGAAGTGGCCATGCCCCCCCTTCATGCGGAGGAACTTTCCGCCCTTCGTAAACCTGAATCGCGCGGCTGCCCCTTTGTGAGTCTTGAGCTTAGGCACGCGTCGCCTCCTTTTCGGCCTGTCGGTCTTGTTTGGATTTCGATTCTCGCCCCTTGCCCATCACACCTGCAGGGGCCAGTATCATCGTCAAGAACCGTCCTTCGAAGGACGGGGGCTTCTCCATTCCCGCATCGTCGACGAGGCTTTCCGCAACTCGGCGGAGCAAAGCCATGCCGATCTCTGGGTGGGTAATTTCGCGCCCTCGGAAACGTACTGACACACGCACTTTGGAACCCTGACCGAGCAAGCGGCGAACCTGCCGGATCTTCGTTTCGAGATCATGGTCGCCGATACGGCCTTCGAGGCGCACCTCTCGCTGCTCGTTGGTGGTCTTGGTGCGCTGCCCCCTGCGCGATATGCGCTCTCGACGCGTGGCCTCGTAGCGGAACTTGCCATAATCCATCAATCGGCAGACGGGCGGGCTGCTGCTCGGAGCCACCTCTACAAGATCGAGCCCGCGATCCTGCGCGACCGCCAGCGCGTGCCTCGTGGGCATGACGCCAAGCTGATTCCCGGCTTCATCGACCAGCCGAATTTCCGGAATGCGAATCTGCTCGTTTACGCGATAGTCTCGTGGGATGCCTACACCTCTCTGCCCGAGCGGGCCATTCTATTGTCTCCGTATCCAACGACATCTTGCAATATAGCACACGCTTCACAACAAGACAAGAACATTGGAGGCACATGTGCGGTTCTTGCTGTCTCCAAACAGGGAGGGTTCTGGGCGGCCAGGGTGCGAACACCGGGCACGCCGGCGGAGAATGCTACCGTCAGCAGCCGGGTTCTCCGTAGTTGCCGCAGCAGTTTTGGCCGGTGCGCATCTTGCGCCAGTTATTGGATACGACGAGGGCAAGCACGCGGGTCCAAGGAAGGCCACTGCCCCGCACATTGGCAATAGCCGAAGAAAGATTCGGCCTTTGGCCGCGCCTGTCACCAGTTTCTCCATTTGGGTCGCACATGAGGACGGGAAATTCCACCGACGTTTCCAACCAATCTACCCCATGCACTCCTAGAGGTCAAGTCTTCCAACTCTGCATTCCTTCCACGCGCACAGAGCACGGGAAGCAGGGAGAGCGCATCTGGGTTCCCACTTTCGCAGGAATGACGCGGGAGAGGACGGGAACGTCTGAGAGAGTAGGGAATAATGTGGTAGATTGAGGAGAATGACGACAGAGGATTTACAGTCTGGAAGCAACCTACTTCGCAAAAGTAAAGGGAACCGGAAAATCGAAGCAGTAGCGGTTTGTGCATCCGGTCTGATACATTGCGTTTCTACCAATAGCGCCCCGAGCGGCGTAGGAAGGATTCACGTTGCAGGAGTAGTCATGATTGCCATATTCGTGAAGATCAAGGTAAAGCCCGGCAAGATGAACGAGTTCGTTCAGGCCAGCATGGCGGACGCGCGAGGGTCGGTCAGCGACGAGCCTAGCTGCTACCGATTCGACGTCTTGCAAGACCGGGAGGACGAGTCGGTTGCGTACTTGTACGAGATCTACGAAGACGACGGCGCGAGGGAGAAGCATCGCACGATGCCTCACTTTCTCACGTGGCGGGAGACCGTCGCAGACCTGATCGAGGGTGGCTACGAGGTCGTAGAGATGACCACGACCTATCCGTCCGACACAGCGCTGCGCGGGCAGAAGCCGTATCTGCTCGAGTAGAGTATGGGAGGATGCGTCGATCTTTGTGAGGGACAGTCGACGGCTAGATTCTTGCTTTCGCAGGAACGACGGCTATGGTCAGTCATCGTGCGCAGTCGATGGCGGCGAAGAGGATATATGGAAGCGGAAACAGCATCGGATCGAAGGAGCGGCGAGTCATGAGGTCCACAATCGAGGAACTTCAGAGGATTGGACAGTCAGTCTGGTACGACAACGTGAGCCGAGAGATGATCGAGTCGGGTGAGCTTCAGTCCCTCATTGACACCGGCGTTACTGGGATCACTTCCAACCCGACCATCTTCCACAAGGCTATCGCCGAATCGTCGGATTACGACGCCAGCCTCGCCGCATTGGTTGAGTCGGGGAAAAGTCCTGCGGAAGTCTTCGAGGTGATGGGGATTGCAGACATCCAGGCCGCGGCCGATCTGCTGCGGCCCATCTTCGAGGACACACGGGGGGGCGACGGATATGCCTCGTTCGAGGTCAACCCGCATCTTGCACACGATACCAGCAAAACCGTGGATGAGGCGAGGCGTCTGTTTGCCGCGCTCGACCGTCCAAACGTCATGATAAAGGTTCCTGCAACGCCTGAGGGCATTCCAGCGATCCGAACGTTGATCGGTGAAGGAATCAACGTGAACGTGACGCTCACGTTTTCCCTGCACATCTATCGACAGGTCCGGAATGCGTACATCGCCGGCATCGAGGATCTCTACCGTTCGGGGGGAGACATAAACGGCGCGGCATCCGTCGCCTCGTTCTTCGTCAGCCGCGTGGACACCGCAATAGACAATCTCTTGGACGGAGTGAGCGCGGATCCGGCACTGCAGGGCCGCGCGGCGGTATCGAACGCCAAGCTCGCCTACCGCGATTTCAAAGCCGATTTCACGGGGGAAAGGTTTCGCGCATTGGCAGACAAGGGCGCACGGGCGCAGCGTCCGCTCTGGGCGAGCACCAGCACCAAGAACCCGACTTACAGCGACTTGCTCTACGTCGAGAGTTTGGTAGGCCCGGACACCGTCAACACTATGCCGCGCGCGACACTGGATGCGACGATCGACCATGCAGTCGTGTCAAATACCATCGAGGAAGGGATACCAGAAGCGGAGGAACTCTTCCGCTCTCTCGCGGATGTCGGAATCGACGTAAACAGAGTTACTGACCAGCTCTTGTCCGACGGCGTCAAGGCGTTCTCCGACTCCTACGATGCGTTGATCGAGGATATCCACGCCAAGTCCAGCAAGCTTCTGGTCTAACCGGTTCTAACAGCGCGCGGACTCGCGGGAGCCGAGCGGCGAACTACCAGCCGATCGCATAGGCAACTTCACGGCGGGGTGACACGCCGGCATATATCGTCCCCCGCTCCTTGTCGTATCGGATGCCCATGACCTTGCCGTTCCCCCAGGGATCGACGAGGTCGACGCCGTGCCCCCGCCGACGCAACTCATCCACCACATCCGGATCTACCCTGTCTTCGAGGTCGAAACGTCCCGGGAACGCTCTGCGGGGATAGAAGGACGAGGGGAAGTGCTTGGAGTAGAAGGTCGGCGCGTCCACAGCTTCCTGGATATTCATTCCGAATTGGACGTAGTTTAGGAAGAACTGGAGGGTGACCTGGTCTTGGCTGTCACCGCCTGGGGTTCCGAACGCCATCCACGGATCTCCATCCTTGGTGACCATCGACGGGGTGAGAGTAGCGCGGGGGCGCTTGCGCGGTTGAAGTGCGTTGGGTCGGTTTGGATTGAGATAGAACATCTGGCCGCGCGTTCCCATCGGCAACCCGAGTCCTTTGACGACGGGGGACGATCCAATCCAGCCTCCGCTAGGGGTGGAGGCTACCATGTTGCCTTCCGCATCAATCGCGTCGAGGTGCGTCGTGTCGGATACGTGGGCATGACCCTGTCCAAGGTCGACCAACTCGCTCGCGCGGACGCCAAGGGCGCGTCTGTTGTCTTCCGCCACGTCATCGAGAAAGCGGGCTGATACTCCACGGCCCGGATCGCCGGGGCGCTGCTCCGTCGAGCTCGTTTCGCCGATAAGCCCGCGGCGCGTGGCAGCGTAGTCCTTGGACAGTAAGACATCCAAGGGCACTTCGTCGAAGGCTGGATCGCCGTAGTACGCCTCGCGGTCGGCGAAGGCCAGTTTGGAGGCCTCGATCACAGTGTGAATGTACTCGGGCGAGTTATGCCCCATCGACTCGATGCCGCACCCTTCGAGCAACGCAAGCTGCTGGAGGAAGACCGGCCCCTGCGTCCAAGACGAACACTTGTGGACGTCGAGTCCGTTGTACTCTACCGTAACTGGTTCTTCGACCGCCGCGCGCCACTCCGCCATATCTTCGTATGACAGGAGGGCGGTGTGCGCCTTGCCGCTGGCATCTTCCACGGGCGTATTGGAGACGAAGTCTATGATCCGCTCGGCAATTTCACCTTGGTAGAAGACGTTTCGCGCAGCCTCGATCCCTGCTATACGCCCCTTTGCCTTGGCGCCGTGTTCGGCTCTGCACATGATTCGCAACATCTCCGCAAAGTCCGGATTGCGCAGCAGGTCACCGACCCGCGGGGGCGCTCCGTGATCGAGGTACACCTCTCCTGTAGTGGGATATAGGTCTGTGAACTTGCGGCGTCCATTCGTCAACGAGGAGCACAGAGAATCGTATACTGCGAATCCGTTTTCGGCCAGATCGATAGTCGGCGCGAGGATTTCCGAGAAGCTCTTCGTTCCCCACCGCGCGAGGGCCTCGGCCCAAGTTCCTACAACTGCAGGTACGGTGATCGGGAGGTAGCCGTCGCCGGGTATGATGTCTATCTCGTTTTCCCTGCACCAATCGACGGTGAAGGCCTTTGGAGACCATCCCAAGCCGCTGACGGCGTAGGTCTTGCGCTCCTTTGCGGAGTAGACGAGGGTCGGGGCTTCGCCGCCGATACCGCAGCTCTGCGGCTCGAGCAAGTTGACCGCGATGCACATGGCCGCGGCAGCGTCGATGGCGTTGCCGCCGTTCTCCATAATGCGAAAGCCCGCAACGGTAGCCAAGTAGTGCCCCGATGCGACGACTCCTCTTCTGCCTGTTACGATCGGACGCGTGATGAACGATGCCAACGTGTCATTCTCCGTTCTCGATTTGGATTTCCGCGGATTAGTGGTTCGGAATATACAGGGAACGTCCGGCATCCTCAACCGGCAAGGGGATACGCGTTCCTCCCCGGGCGTGCGACCAGGCAAGCCCGAATTCCGCTTCGCAGATTTGGTGGGTAACGTCGATGTTGCCGCTGGCGCGCGTGCCGGTGTCCAACTCGCAAACGAGGTTGCGAATGGCGTTGACCGTGGGACTCTCGCCGGAGGGGACGAGCCGCGTCTCTTCGGTATCGCTGCCTCCCTTGATCCTGCGCCGCAGCCGAATGTCCTCGCCGTCGTCCCACGAGTAGGCCCGCCCGTCCGTTCCGTGTATCTCGAATTCTGCCGGTCGGTCTAGGGGAACGAACACCGCTTCTGCGCCGTTGTCGTAACCGACTCGGGAGAAGTCTAGCAATGGATCGGCGAACGGCTCGCCGTCCGGAGGAACGAACCGGCCCTCGCTGGAATCGAACGCCGGAAGGGGAAGCGGCCGTTGGCGCATGTCCGTACCTTCGCGCGGGCCCAGGCGGTCACCCTGGTCGAGTGGGTCACCGCGGAGGACGAGGTTCCCCTCCACCCACACCGGCTTCGGATCGCCCAGCAAGAACGAGAGTGTATCGATCGTGTGGGAGTGGTGCTTCATCAGGTCGGTCAGCCAGTAGCAGAAGGCGTATTTCGGCTCGCCGATGTCTCCGCGGGAAATCATCGACTTCAATCTTTGGTATGCGTCGTGATGGCGGCGCTCTGCGCCAAAGTTGAAGGCGACGACGCCGCGGTTCAAGACGCCCCGAATGCGGTCGGCTTCTTCGAGAGACGAGCATAGCGCCTTCTCCGCAAAGATGCCTCGAACGCCGTGCTCCGCGGCAAAGACGATAACATCCGCCTTGTAGATCGTCTGCGTCGTCACGCTGACGATGTCAGGACGCTCCCGCCGTATCATCTCACGGTAATCGGTATACGTGTTGGTTATTCCGTACCGCTCGGTAAACATCGCCAAGCGCCCCTCGTTGCGCCCCGCGACTGCGACGACTTCGGTCTCTTCGACAGCGTCGTATGATGCAAAATGGCCATGAGGCTTGCGGAACGCACTGGGAGGACGTTCGCCCTCAAGGAGGCCGGCCATGCGGCCCGCCCCGACAATCGCAACTCGATACCGTGTTTCCCCCATGGAACGACCTCGCTTTCCTATAATCTGCATCGCGTAGAGTATATCACTGCGGCAGCTGTTGGCAATCTGCGTTGTCCGGCCTCATCATGGCTGCGACCTCCTGCATGAGGGCATTCTCGGGCCGGGGCGGTTTCACCTTTGCAACGATGAGGCATCGATCAGGTGTTGGTGTAAGGCCGATGTCAAAGTGGGCTACGGAGACGCCGATAGGTTCATTCCCTTCCGGGACTGGATGGTCTTCAGCCGGTTCACATAGCTCCGCTGTTCCATTATTGCTAATGGTCTCCTGTCGCACAACAGGGCCGCCTTCTCGATAGTAGTAATTCACCTCGAAAGACCTCTCGTCCGTATAGTCCGCCCAGGTGAACCTCCAACACTTGCTAAACGTACCCGTGTCGTCCTCAGGGCCGAATGTATTTGACACGACGGCTTCAACGTATGACGCCCGCCTGGCATCGTCCGCGACCTGCCTCAGTATCTCTCGTGCATCGCGTGCGGCTTCCACGTTCGCTTGCCACTCGACTGGGAGGGTTACGACCCGCCCAGCGACCGCAAGCAGGGGCACGGCGACAATCGCTGTGATGAACAAGACGACCGCAGTCTCCAAGGCAGTCAGGCCTTCGCAAGAGGAAAGCACGGGACGCAAACGCGCAATCATTGTGAGGCTGCGGTGGTATCCGGGATTGGGGTAACGGGAGGTGGGATAACGAATACTGGATCTTCCTCGCCGCACCGAAATACCTCAACGCCAGGTGGCGAAGATTCGACCGGAGCGACGACGGCGTAGAAGAAATAGATTCCCCTGGCGCATACCTTTTCTGCTTCCGTTCTTTCTGTGGCGCATGGCTCCGATAGTCCTGATTTGCCAGCCAACGCTTCTTCCATGCAAAGGGTAGCCAACCCCGTCGACGCATTCTGTTCCTCGAGGGTGAGGGAGACGCGCAGCACTGCGGAGAGGGCGCCGACCAGTCCGACCACGGCGATCCCCAAGAGGGCCGTAGCGACGATTACTTCCAGCAGGGTAACGCCGCGCTCGTCGAGAATGTCCTTCCGAACGGTCGGCTGAATGCGCCTACCGTCGCCATTCCGCTGGAAAATGACCTTCAGCCACCTTGCGTTAGCGAGATTTTCCATGTCTAATACTCATACGGTTTTTGGATCAGTCTTCTGCTATCTTGGGGCTTGGCGCCGTGTTCCAGATGATAGAACGATCGTTGGGTAATGGGTTCTGCATTGCAGCGCTCGCGCTCTTGCTGGTCTCCACACTGGCATGTCGGTCGGGTACGCCTCCTATCGTATTCACCTCCGACCGCGATGGCAACCTCGAGATATACTCGGTTCGCTTCGACGGACGGGGAGCGGAAGAGAACTTGACGAACAGCCCGGGGGACGAGTCTTCCCCCCTCCTGTCTCCAAATGGACAGCGGGTTGCTTTCCTTTCAGGAGCCGAAACGGATCTAGGGCTCGAAGTCATGGGGATTACCGGGGACGAACGCCAGAAGGCGTTCGAGGGCGGAGAGATCGCTACGCCGGCGTGGTCGCCCAACAGTCAGCGGCTGGCGTACGTTCTCAGGACGGATTCAGGGAATACGGTGTACGTCGGCAAGTCGGACGGATCCGAGTCGATGGGATTGAGCACGAGCGCCGCGGACGAAGTCGGGAGTTGGTCGCCTGACGGCGAGTTGATCGTGTTCACGGCGCGGGACGGCGCAGACAAGGGTCTGTACATCCGAAATCCCGACGGCGTGAACGAATTCAAGCGCACTGATGGGCCCGACTACGGTGCTTCATGGTCGCCGGACTCGCGCTTCATCGCGTTCCTATCGACACGAGACGGCAATCCAGAAATCTATGTCATCGCACCCGAAGAAGGTGAGGCGAGACGCATCACAGAGAGCGAGGCTCCTGAGTACGGAGTTTCTTGGTCGCCCAATGGCCGCAAGATCCTGTTCGTGACCGAGCGGGACGGCAACGCCGAGATCTACACCGTGGAGGTCAAGGACGACGGCTCGACCGACAATCTTCGCCGGCTGACGTACAACGACGTGCGCGACGACCAGCCGGTGTGGTCGCCAAACGGCAATATGATCGCGTTCGTGTCCTACCTCGACGGGGACGCAGATATCTTCGTCATGGAAGACGACGGACAGAACCAGCGGCGGTTGACGAACAATCAATTCGATGATATCCAGCCGGACTGGTAATCACCTGCCGACTCAACCCGCCTTGACAACGGGGCCGCTCGGCCCGAGACCATCCGAGACGAACACATCCGCTGGGGACTTCTTCATAATCATCAGGACGGCGGGAACGACTGCGAGCAGACATACTGCCGCGCCAATGAGGAAGAACTCCTGAAATAGCGTCATGCCCGCCTCTTGGATCTGCTGGGTGAACTGATTGACGCGTTCCTGATACTGCGCAGCCGTTTCGCCAGCCGCTTGGAACGGCAACCTGATATCCGCCGCAAAGAAGGCGAACCGACTCGTGCCCCATGCTGTCAATGCTGCAAGGCCGAACGCCATCCCGACGATACGCATCGCAGTAAGCATCGATGCAGCAACCCCGCGGACACCTTCGCCCACAGTCTCCGTACCCGCGAGCGCGATCGGGACGATCAGGAGACCGAATCCCAACCCAGCGACTGTGAGATGAAGCGTAAGTTCCGGCTCAGCGACATCCAGGCTCCAGGTGCTGACGAGCCAGTATCCAAGCGCGGCGACTGCGAGACCAATGACCGCGGGAAGGCGCAGATCTATCCGCTGGGACAGGATCCCGCCCAAGACCGCGCCAACTGGTATGGCGACAGTCATTCGCATCAGCCATAACCCGCCCTCCAAGGGAGTTCGCCCCATGACGGTGTTCGCCATCAGCGGGACGGTGACCATGCCGACTATCAGTCCTGCGCCAACCAGTAGGTGAGTGACGTTGGCAGCGGAGAACGCCAATACTCGAAACATCGAACGCGGCAACAGTGAATCGGTCGTCCTGCGTTGTCGCCAAACGAAGAGGCAGAGCCCCCCTGCAGCTGCAGCCGCAAAAGCCGCCGCGAACCAATCGAACGAGTCGATGCGTGACAGGGTCAGAGCGGTGCAAGACAGGATGACGCCAATCAACACTCCGCCAATCACGTCGATCTTCGTGCGGAATCGAGGACTGGGACGCAGTAGCAAGAGCACGAGCGCTACCGTCAAGATGCCGAGCGGCACGTTGATCCAAAATACCCAGCGCCAATCGAGGTATCGAATTATTACGCCGCCCCAAAGCGGGCCAATGACCCCGCCAGCCTCCGCAGAGGCCCCGACGATGCCCAGAGGCAAGGCGCGCCTTCCAGCAGGGAACAGGTCTCCAACGATGGCGATGGCGATGGGCACCAAGGCTCCTGCGCCGAGCGCCTGGACTACTCGAACCCCGATCAGCCAGTCAAGGCTCTGTGTCGAAGCCACTGCCACAGATGCGGCTGCAAACGCTAGCATCGACAGCACGTATAAGCGACGATGGCCCCACACGTCGGACATTCGCCCGATTAGAGGCATCGCCGCCAGGTAGCCAAGAAGATAGCCGGTGACGACCCATGACGCGCGGCCGAGCTCGGTGACCTGCACGTCCATGTCAAGCATGATTTGGGGGAGGACGGTCACCACGACGGTCTGATCGTCGGCTGCCAAGAAAACGCCGGCGCATACGGGTATCAAAGCAACGTATGGGGGTATGCGCTCGCTGACGGGGTTGGGAAACTTCACGCGCGCGGCCTCGAAACTAGGCGGCGATGGATGACACGGGCATACTACGATGAGTCATCGGGAGCTTCGATGACGATGTCTTCATTGAAGAAGGATAACACGATGACCCGCTCGGCGTTTTCGACATCGCTCGGTGTGACAGCCCCGACGAAGCGCGCCTCCAGCAGATAACCAGACCGCACATCTACCTTCAGTTCGACGTCTACGACCGCGCCTGTCAGGGTCTGCCCAAGCAACGAGACAAGCGCCTCGGAAGGGATCTTGCCTTTCATAGCATATACCCCGTCAGGCGGGCTAGGGTCGTCCACGGATGCTTCTTGGATCTGAGACATCATTTCGGAGATGCCGCGCGTCGGACTGAAGAACCCGACCGGACTAACATTCGAGTCGGACGCCTCCCACTTGCCCGAAAAGGGATTCGTCATATAGGTCTGGCTGCCGATGGTAACAACCTCCGACTCGATGGCTAACCCGTCTCCAAGGCGAACGGAGAACTCTACCGAGAGCTTGTCCGGGTTGACCACCTTACCGTTTGCCCTGCTAACGGACAATCCGGGAGCGATGTCGAGGCTTCCGACGTCGTGATACAGCCGAAAGTTGAAGGTGCGGAGGGACTGCATGGCGCGTCCCGATCGTTCGAGTATCTCTTCCGGAGTAGGCGGTGTGGGCGTGGGCGTCGATGTCGGCAGAGGAGTCGGAGTTGATGTCGGCGGAGGAGTCGCAACGGGAGGCTCCTGGGCGGGCGACTGAGTATCAGAGCATCCGGCTACGATCAAGGCAACCGTGATTGCCAGAGCAAGATGTAGTCGTTCGAGGTGCATGATTCTATGGGTCCGAGCAGTCCCGGGTGTAGCCGCAGGAGGAACAGCGGAGCTTGCAATGGACGCCGATCATGGGGAATCCGCAAATGTCGCATAGAGCAGGCGGCTTCGTTTTTTGGGGTCCGAAACGCAAATCAGGTTGCTCGTCCATAGCCGGCCTCTTCGAGAATCCGAATTCCCTCTCCCATAGGAACGAGACTGAACGATTGGAACAGTCGCTATCCAGTTAGAGGTTCGTCACTGCCCACTGTCAGATCTGAGGAGGATGGACGACCCTTAGGCAGATTGCACCTCCGCTCCGTGGAGCGGAGGTGCATCCTCCACAGCGAGGATCTACGCCCGCCTATCGGCTAGGACTGCTGGCCTTCTTTCTTGCGGCTCGTGACGAAGACGAACGCGCCGCCGATCAACATGAGGCCGGCAAGCAGCAAGGCGATCTGCGGAAGCACCGACACGCTGGTATCACCCGTAACTGGCGGTTCTGGGGTGGGAGTCGGAGGTACCGGAGTGGGCGTGGGTGTAGGAGTGGGAGGCGGTCCAGATTGCAGGGTATAGGTAGCCATCATCTGGGCCTGTCGATACGCCTCGTCCAACCCTGCCTCACCGTCGATAGGCTCTTTCGTGCCGTCACCGTTGGCGTCGAGGCCCTCCAATGCGTTCCCCAGTAGTCCTTCGACGTTTGCCATGTGTCGCGCGGCATTGGCACGATCGTCTTCGGGGAGAACTAGCTGGAGCAATCGGTCCCTCGCCAGCATGGCGAAGGCATTCGAATTCGCGCTGGTGATCCTGAGGAGCCTGCCGTGTCTTGCAATCACCGGGTCATCCGGGGCAGATTGGATCGTCAAGTCGATTTCGGCCGCCTCCTCGACGAATCCGAGATGTTCGACTGCGTCCCCCGCGCGTCCAAAGACACCGCTCCCGTCGCCAGGATTCCCCGCGTCGGCATTGAAGTTCTCGTCGCCCTCGCCCACGAGGACGTTCAAGGCTCGCTGAGCGCTTTCCTTCACTTGAGCCAACGTGGCCGCTTGAATACCGAGCATTGCTTCGCCGCGGGCTTTAGCCAGTTGGTCTTGCAGGTGGGTGAGGATGCCGAATTCGCTGTCTTCTGGCCAGGCGCTGACGAAGTGCCTGATGTGCGCCATGGCTGCCTTCGGTATCTGATGGTGATACGCGGCCGGCCCGGCTGGCGCGTCG
The DNA here is from genome assembly GCA_965242665.1 of Dehalococcoidia bacterium. Taxonomy (GTDB): domain Bacteria; phylum Chloroflexota; class Dehalococcoidia; order Lucifugimonadales; family VXLM01; genus VXLM01. The sequence continues at coordinate 1,070,481 of OZ251484.1, forward strand.
GGGTCGGACCCGATTGCCTCCTCCGTGATTACCAGCAGGCTATACCCTGCAATCAGGTCTTCTCCTGTGTATCGCGGCGACATGCTGTCGAAGGTATGGGAAACGGACCCGTCCTCGTTCCACTCCATCGGGCCGGTGCTCATCTGGGTGCTTCCGTCGTCGGAGACGAGCCAGCCCACGAGTTCCGTGCCCTCGGACGGCGCGGGCACGCCAGACATCTTGTAGGTGATCGCGTCACTCGCCGCCTTGTCATCCCGTATGATCGCGGTACCTTCAAATTCGTCGTGGTTGTCCGCGCCGACGACTACGGGAAACGCAAGGAGAAGCGACAACAGGGCAAGGAATGCGATTGTCCTGGACTTCATATCGGAATGTTCCTCCTGTGGTGGACTGATGCGTCCTCTAAATTGAGCGGCTTGTTTGCACGTTGCCTATCATACCACACGCGAACGCGCAAGAACATAGCCGCAGGGTACATTTCTGCCAGATGCGTCGTTAAATTGAGCAGCTCTTGCTTGCACGTTGCCTATCCTACCACACGCGGACGCACAAGAACATAGCCACAAGGTACATTTTGCCACAGGTTTGGGGGTTTTTACAAATCTACCCACAAGACACTGTCGCGAAGGCTGTCCGAACTTCCCTTGGCCTCGCCTATGGCTATGAGGACTGCACGGAATTCTTCGAGTGGAGAGTCGAGAGGGATGTTGGCCTGACCATACCCGGTCGAGTCGACGGTGAGCGCAGCGGTATCGACCTCGAGGCCCCCTTCCTTGATTAGCCATACGTGGTAGGATTGGCTCGGGGGGAGTTGGGGGAGGTTCATGGCCACGATTGTAGCCGTGTTCTCTTTTGCCGATATGACAATCACTCCGGCGGGGGAACCATCCTCGCCGGTTGCGGGGACATCCGCGGAAAGCTGTTTGATCGTCACGCCCGGATCCGTCGCGATCGTTTCGGAGAGGCCGCGCTGCTGCCGCAACTCTTCTCTCAAGTCCTGCTCCCGCTGAACGGCGGTTTCCATCCGGCGCTCGATGTCGCCCCGGACTTCTTCGAGATTCTGGAGATTGCGGCTGTACCAAAAGCCCGCAACGACTGCAACGACCAGGACAGCGAGCGCAACAGCTGCCCCTGAACGCAAGGCGGTCTGGTGGATGAGCGAGCGAGCGAGCTGGAGCCATGGGTGGAGGCGAGGCGCTTCCACACCGTGTTGATTTGCCTTGTCGATACGAGCGAGGAGCCGTTCCTTGACGTGTGCGGGCGGACGCTTCTGCGGGACGATGCGCGCCAAGTTGACCAGGGCGTCGCCGGCCTCTCGTACCGTCTGTGCACAAGAAAGACAGGAGTCCACGTGCGCGGTAAAACGGTCCGTCTCGAACTTGTCAAGCGAACCCAACGTGAATGACGGGAGCAACCGCTCAATATCTGTGCAATCCATCAACCACCGTCCAACCATTTCCGAGCCTGCGGGCCTACGTTTTTCCGCAAGGTCTCGAGCGCCAACCTCATCCGCGTCTTTACCGTACCGAGAGGTTGATCGAGCTTTCTCGCAATCTCCGAATGACTGAGCCCCCCGTAGTACGCCAGGACGACCACCGCGCGAATCTCCGGGCGGAGTGTCCCCAAGGCTTTCCGGACCTGCCGCGCGCGCATTTGGCGTCCGGCATACTCGCTGGGATCAGCCGACTCATCTTCTATTTCATATACCGATTCGATGTCGGGCACATATGTGACGCGCTCGCGCCTTCTGCGCCTCCGCAGTTCGTCGATAATCCGATGATGCCCTATGGAGAAGAGCCAGGCCGAGACCTTGCCCAGCTTGGGCTTGTAACTGGAGGCCCTGCGCCACACGTTGAAGAACGTGTCCTGGGTCACTTCTTCGGCAGCGTCCGGTTCCTGCAACATGTGGCGGGCGAGGGAATAGATTCTTCCGGCATACCGGTCGTACAGCACCTCCAACGCGCCGACGCGCTGATCTGCAATCAAGCCGAGCAATTCCTCGTCGTCTAGCTTGGCATATGCATCGACGCCCAAGTCTGATTTGGACTGTCCTTCGCTCATCACCTTCATAGAGTTATACGAATGAGGAGTATCGGACGGATTAAACTGGTTGGAAGCCATTTGCCGCCTTTTCTGTACACGAACGAACCTCCTGCGCCGCGCGCGGGAGTGAGTACATCCCTACGCTCCCGAGAACCAACACTGTGGAACCTCCTGTGCCTCATGCGGGAGTGAGGCTGCGCCTTCACGCAGAGTCGACATCGGCGCGGTAGTCGCATTCTCCATTCGCGCCGCGCGCGAGTACACACTTGCATCATACCAGCAGCGGAATACCTCTTGCAACATCCGCTGCCCGCTTGAAGTCCGCCCACCGCCATCGATCTACAGACGTGCAGGAGCGCGGTACTTGCCGCGCAGCAGGCAGTCTAGTCTGGCCAGGATACAGGGTATCTGGCGTCAGTACTGTAGAAAGAGCTTTCCCCATCCGGTCTCCATGGCCTTCCGAACTCGTCTGCGTCCAATGAAGCGCATCCAGTACGTGTTGTGGTAGAGGTTGGACGCAACGAACGACCATGGTGCGATGGGTGAGCGGAGGAGGATATTTTCCAATGGTTTGAGCGGTCCCCAATAGATCAGCTTCTGCCCTCTGCTGGCGAAGGTGTTTTGCCCCCCGTTCATCTTCCAGTCGATGCCGGCGATGTCATCGCCAACGATGTCTATCTCTCGCGTGTCCCCAACACCCAACCCCATTTCGTGGCCCAGACGTATGAACTCGATGCTCATTGGGTCGAATCCCATCATCATGGCGGATACTGCATCGACCGATACCTGATCGGCGCCGGCCAGGATGATGTTCTTCTCGTGCCACCTCATGGCACGAGGGCCGGGTCCGTCGCCGGCGAATGTTCCATCGGTCACCGCAAAGATGCCGGGATGTATCTCCTTCTGAATGCTCAATAGATCGACCAGGGTTTCGTGGATTACGGAGTGCGTCCAATGCCGCTTGCGGTTCAGGAGGCCGCCGAACGCGTTCTTCATCGCGCCGGTGATCGTGGTGAATACGTGGGTCTTCATCGTGGGCAAGTGGACGACATTCTTGCCGAAGAACATCTCGGGTACTTGAAACCCCTCCGGATAGATGTCGTCGAGCACGAGCATCTTGGATTTGGGAGTGTAGTCCACCCACTTGACGGGCGGGAAGTCGAGGAACACGGCCTCGAGATCGTGTTTCCTTTCGACTGCCGTATGCTTGTTCTTCAGAGCGCCTTCTATAGGATCGACGACGACAGTGCCATTGTGGGCGGGGATGAGGCCGCGGTAGCCATCTCTCTTGAGGGTATGGACCACGCCGTCTAGCTGCCAAGGGCTGGTCGAACAGGCAGGGTAGTAATGCTGCCAGGAGATGTTGATCTTCAGGAGAGTGGCCGCGTCTTTGGACAAGAAGGAGGTATACCCCGCCATATCCATTGCGCGGCCAATATCCTCGACTACGGTTTCGGGCGAGGTGGAGACCACCGCGACTTTGGGTTTGGCATGCACTGCGTCGCTCACGGTGCTATTCGAGGAAGTCGCGCAGTTTCTTGGATCGGATTGGCTGCCGCAACTTGCGGAGGGCTTTCGCTTCGATTTGGCGGATGCGTTCGCGGGTGACCCCGAAGTCCTTGCCGACCTCTTCCAGAGTCCGTCCGCGTCCATCCTCAAGACCGAAGCGCAGTTGGAGAACGCGCGCTTCCCGGTCGTTCAGAGTGTAGAGCACATCGTCGACCTGCTCCTTCAACAGCTGATAGGATGCGGCCTCCGATGGAGGAGGGGCGCTTCGGTCCTCGATGAAGTCGCCCAGGTGGCTGTCTTCCTCCTCTCCGATCGGCGTTTCAAGAGAGACAGGTTCCTGAGAGACCTTGATTATCTCCCGCACCTTCTCTGGGCTTATTTCCATTCCGACCGCGATCTCTTCACTGTTCGGCTCACGGCCGTACTCCTGGACAAGGCGTCGGCTCACCCGGAGCAACTTGTTGATGGTTTCGACCATATGGACCGGGATGCGGATGGTGCGCGCCTGATCGGCAATGGCTCTGGTGATGGCCTGTCGAATCCACCACGTCGCATAGGTGCTGAATTTGTACCCCTTTCGGTAGTCGAACTTCTCGACTGCGCGGATTAGTCCAATGTTTCCTTCCTGGATCAAGTCGAGGAATGGCATTCCTCGGCCCATGTACTTCTTGGCGACGCTGACCACGAGGCGGAGGTTGGCTTCCGCCAAATGGTCCTTTGCCGCTGCCCCTTCCGCCTTGATGCGCGCCAGGGAGCTCTTGAAGAGTATCTCGTGAGTGTCCAGTTGGCGGGTGAAGTCGATTTCGTTCATCTGGCTCCTGACGTCCGCTACCGTGGCAGCCTCGTCGAAGATCGACAGGAGTTCTGGCGGGAGCAACCGCGTATCCAACGACAGCTCGCGAATTACCTTCTTGGCGTCCTCTTGGGACACGTTCATAGCGTCTTCGACGTAGGCCATCAATTCCTCGGTGATGTCTCCGTCGAGAATGTTCCGGAACTCTGCGTTCTTCACGATTTCCTTGAAGGTCAGCTCGCCCGGTAGCCCGGCATACTTGCCCAACGACAGGGCAAGGTCCTCACCTTCTAGAGCACGGGAGAGCATCTGATTGACGACTTGCCAGGCGCGGGGGGGGCGCCCATCCGGGCTGATCAGATCCTTCTCGATATATTCGACGTGCTTGGCGGATTCCATCTGGCGCGAGAGATGACGTTCGTCAGCGGCCTTCAGCAAGTCGACGCGGCCTATCTCACGGAGGTACATGCGGACGGGATCCTCGATCATCTCCGACGCCTCTATACTCTCTTGCCATGCGGCCTGGGCGTCTGCTTCCGCCTCTTCATTGTCGGCATCGTCGGCGTCATCCTCGGAGTTGAGGCGAGCGGCCCTTTGCCCGATGACGCCATCCTCGTCGTCCGTCCTGCTACTGGGCTGGGCAGAACCGTCGACCCCAAAGGCCTGATCCCGGGATGCCCCGCCCACGAGGTCACTCAGCAAGTCCAAGTCTTGGTCGTCACGTCTCTTTGGACGATCGATATCCATGGAAACCCCCCAGGTTCACAATTTTGTCGATTTCGGACGGCACACCCACCAACGGGACGCAATCACCGAGGTGGATGCGCACGCACACCGACGCGGTAGCTGTCCTTCAGTCTGGAATTGACTCTCACGATCGATTCTTCTACATCCTTCGGCCGCGGAGTGGATCGATCCATCTCGACCGACTCCAATATCTCCGCTTGCTGTTCTCTAAGATGCCGCTGCCTCAACCTCGTCAGGGCCTGCAAGACGGCGGTCTGCCCTGATTTCCGATCTGCGGGCGTCAAGTCTAGCTTGGACAGGTACGCCAGGTGGTCGAGCAACGTTTCGTCGAGATGTTGCCGCAACTCCTCTATTGTACTAGCAGAGAAGAGCTGGGTAAACATTTCCCGGTTTTCCGCTCTGGTGAATTCTTCAGGGAGGTGGCCGCTGATTTCTTCTTTGAGTTCGGGCCACTTGATCAATATGGCCAGGACGTACTCTTCGAGAGGTTCGCGGTTGCTCGCAGCGAGCGGCAATACGCTGGGGCCGGCTGAGGAGGCTCCGGACCGAGTCGGAGCGCGCTCACGGCGAGATGGGAGCAGCTTCCCAACGCTCGCTTGGAGGGCGTCTCTAGTTACGCCGAGCGCCTTCGCCAGCTTGTCGAAGTAACGGTCTTGCTCAAAGGCGTTGCCCATGGAGACTATCAGCGGCAGGAGAGACTCGGCCGCACTCGCCTTCCCCTCCGAAGTGCTGACATCATGCCGCCTGACGAGAGCGGTAATCAGGAAGTCCATATACGGCGCTGCGGATCTGACTGCGCGGTCCCACTGATCGGGTGAACGGCGGATGATATCGTCCGGGTCGCGCCCGCTCGGCAGGTTGGCAATGCGAAGGGCGATCTGCTGCCGTTGCCCGCGCCTGCGACGCTCCATGGCCTGCCACGATGCCTCCAGGCTGCGGAGAGTGGCCTCTTGGCCGGCGGCGTCTGCATCAAGGGCCAAGACGACCATCTTGGCCATAGAGCGCACGAGGGAGACTTGACGTTCGGTCAACGCGGTTCCCATCGATGCTACGACGTTCTTATAGCCATGCTGATGGGCGGCGATGACATCCATATACCCTTCGACGATAACGACCGTTTCTTGGTCTCGCACATGCTGGGCGGCCTTTTCCATACCGTAGAGCATGGCCTGCTTGTCGAAGACGGGCGTTGCGGGAGTGTTGATATACTTGGGGTTCGATCCGTCCATGGACCGGCCGCCAAACCCTGCGACGCGGCCTCTGGGGTCGAAGATCGGCACCATGAGCCGCCCGAAGAAGAAATCCCGCACGGCCCCATCCTCGCCGCTCCGCAACAGTCCTGCCTGCACCGCGTGTTCGAGATTCGCATCCAGAGACGAGAGATGGGATCTCAAGTAGTCACGGCCCTTTGGACTGTAACCAAGCTTGAATTCATCGATCATCCTATCGTCGATTCCGCGTTCGTACAAGTAGGCCGTCACAGTCCGCCCTTCAGGGGATCTCAGCGCATCGTGATAGATGTCCCTTGCGGCGGCGTTGATTCGGAACAATGCTTCCTCTTGATCAACCTGCTCCTTCGGTCGGCGTGTGATTTCCACTCCCGCGGCATCGGCGAGCCTGCGGAGCGCCTCTCCGAACTCAACGCCTTCCTTGCGCATGACGAAGTTGAAGACGTCGCCCCCAGTGGCGCAGGCGCCGAAACAGCGCCACGTCTGCCGCTCTGGGTTCACGATGAAGGACGGGGTCTTTTCCGTATGGAACGGGCAAAGCCCCTTGAAGTTGCGCCCGTTCTTCTTCAACTCGACGGAGGCAGAGACCAACTCCACAATGTCCAACCGCGCTCGTATGTCATCGACTACTGGCATGATTCTTCCGTTCCGTTAGCAGGCATCCCGCACACAGTACAACCTCCTGGCCGCGGCCAAATCAATCGGACGGGCCATAGGGTTGAGGATGAGCCTGCCCATAGGCATAGCGCGCCACTCGATCTATCGGCTCCCCCGCAGTTTCGACGTGGGTTCTCAGATGGTCGACGGCGGCGCGGATATCGACGAGGCAATCGGCGACAGCCTCCCAATCATCCGCGTGATCGACCAAGTATTCGAGGCGATCCGCCAGGGCCTTCTGCACACCCCAAATATCCCCAAGGTCGGTAGATAGTACGCCGAGCGCCTCGTCGAGCTCCGCAGGCAGACCCATCTCCTTGAGACGAACGACGACAGCATGAGCCATCGACGCCGTCTGCCGCGCGTTTGCTAGATCGGGGGCGAGGTCATCAACTAGCTCGGTCACGCATCCCCCTTCGAGTACGAGTCGGTAACATAGTGGGCAACATACATCGTCCAGAGTTCACGGATCGCCTCCAGAATCACCCTCTGGGGTTCCGGCTGCATATCGTTGACGTTCTCGAACACGCTCTTCCACAAGCCGTCGACTTCATCCCGCCATCGAGCGTACTCGAGGCCGTGAGTATCGCGCTGCATCGCTTCGAGATGCTCCTGAATGAGCTTGGTCTGATTGCGGACCATACGGGTCAGAAATCGATCGCTTGCGGTCACCTTGGACTGGTACAATCCGTCCTCCACTTCCTATCATACCACAAAGAGAGGGGTCTCCAAGAGAGGGGATTCGCCAGTTCCACCTGATCTATCGGCGTGGATTGCCCCCAATTCGCCAGTATGGATCACCCCCAGACCACAAATCCACCTGTCTACTTAACTCCCGCACCAACCCACGCCATTCCCACGAAGGCGGGAATCTACCCCCTCCACGTCCGACCCACACCCACACCCATAGCCATACCTGCACCGACACATCGAACCATCAAAATCGCATTTGACAAAACAGAACTCACGTACTACTCTGGAACTATGACCACTACGCGAAACCACAACCCAAGGAGACAACCCCATGCGCGAAACACACCAACCCCCAACCACCTCCTCCGCCAACCCTCCGCACGACCACACTCCCGGAGCGACGGCCCTCCTCCCGCCGTCGAAGGAAATCGACACAATCCGACAGAGTCCGACGAACCACAACGAAAACTCGTGCGCGCACGCGCGCGAGGCGTTCCCTCCCGTCATTTCCGCGAAGTCGGGAATCCCTTCTCTCGGCATGGAAATTGCCCCCAGGTCGCAGCGGATTCGACGTATCGCTCGGAGTTGCCGTCCCCGAACCGTTATCCCAATAGATCGAACGGAACCGGAACGCCTCCCTGCAAGACGACAGCGCGTGACCGACTGGTGTAGATACGATGCTGGAAAGGGTTTGCCTGTCACTCGTCTATAGCGGACGAGTGGATAATGGGGTACTATTCTCCTGCGTCGCGGAGGTGCATCATTGGGAAGGGACATATTCGATCTTAGTGACAAGACGGCCATTGTAACGGGCGGAAACGGCGGAATCGGACTGGGAATCTGCAAAGGCCTGGCAGCGGCACGCGCCAATGTGGTGGTGGCCGCGCGGAACGCAGACAAGACCGCGGCCGCAGTGGAAGAACTTCGATCCCTCGGCTCGGAGGCGCACGGAGTGCACATAGACGTAGCCGACGAATCGTCGATCAAGGACGCGATAGCAGAGACCGTGACACGGTATGGAAGGCTCGATATCCTAGTGAACAACGCGGGAACCACCGTGCGCAGCCGCCCAGAGGCCTACGAAGCGTCCGACTGGGACCTCGTGCAGGACGTGAACTTGAGAGGAGCGTTCCTTTGCTGCCGCGAGGTGTACCCGCATATGGTTCGGCAAGGGGGTGGGAAGATCATCAATATCGGTTCGATGACCTCCATATTCGGCATCGAGTGGGGAGCCCCCTACGCGGCAAGCAAAGGCGGGATCGTCCAACTTTCGAAGAGCCTCGCAATCGCGTGGGCACGAGACAACATCCAGGTGAACACAATATTGCCAGGCTGGATAACCACCGACATGACTGCGCCGCTGCAAGAACAGTTTCCGGAGAAGCACGAACAGATAACGTCGCGGATCCCGCACGGACGATGGGGCACCCCTTCGGACTTCGCCGGGATAGCGGCCTTCCTCGCAAGCGGGGCATCGGACTACGTTACAGGAACAGCGATTCCGATCGACGGAGGATATTCAGCGTTCTAGGAGATGGTCATGACGACCGAACTCGTCTTTTCATACGGCTTCGAGTTGGCAGAGCGGATACGTACGAAAGAAGTGTCGCCCGTGGAGGTAGTTCGGGCGCACCTCGACCGCATCCAGTCCATCAACCCCGCGATCAACGCCATTGTCACTGTCAACGACGCCGCGCTCGACCAGGCGAGAGAGGCGGAGCGGGCAGTGATGCGCGGGGAACGGCTCAGCGCTCTGCACGGCGTCCCGTTCTCGGTGAAGGAAGTCTTCGACACCAACGGCATTCCCAGCACGAGAGGCTCGCTTCTCTATGCGGACCGCGTGCCCGCCGCGGACGCAACAGTAGTGCAGAGACTGAAGGACGCCGGCGCAATCGTCATCGGTAAGACGAACTGCCCAGAATTCGCCCTGTCGGCCGAAACGGTGAACGACCTGTTTGGGAGAACGTCGAATCCGTGGAATCTCGACCGGACGTCCGGAGGTTCCAGCGGCGGCGAGGCCGCGGCAGTATCCGCAGGACTCTCCCCTCTCGGAATCGGCACCGACCTTGGAGGCTCGAACAGACTGCCTTCACATTACTGTAGCGTCGTCGGGTTCAAACCCACACATGGTCTGATACCTCTTACGGGTTCGTGGCCGGAGGTCATGTCTCGGAGGATGCACGTCGGCCCAATCTCTCGATCGGTTCGAGACATCGCATTGTCCCTCACGGTGTTGAGCGGGCCGGATTTCCTAGACCCATACGCTACCGGGCGAGGCATCCACGAACTACCTTGGCTCGGAGCGCCCCTGCCCCCTCTCCGAGTAGGTTTGATGACCAATGAGCCATTCGATCCGGTCATGGACGAAATAGAAGATGTCACCCGTCATGCGGCCGCAGCACTCGAATCACAGGGTTGCGTCGTAGAAGATGTCACGTTCGATTGGCACGACCGACTGCCAATCGACTTCACGCTCGACATGCTCACCGTGGAAGCAAACCACTACTTCAAGCCGTTCGTGAACGGCCGCGAGTCCGATCTCTCCGATTCGATAACAGGCTTGCTCGGCTCGCCGATGCCATCTATGTCCGAGTATCTTGAGGCGATGGACAAGCACGAGTCGGTATCTCGCGATGTTACGGCATTCTTCGGCAACCATGACCTTCTCTTGTGCCCCACCTCGCCTGTCACTGCCCCGCCGCACGACAGCGCGGAGTTGGACGTGTCGGGCCGAACCGTCAGCGCGAGCCACGCGGCCAGCATTACCGCGGCGTTCGGAATGACAGGGCATCCCGCGGTGTCGATTCCGTTCGGGATGTCATCAGAAGGACTGCCGATCGGCGTTCAATTGGCGGCAAGCCAACTGAACGACCGTTTGCTGCTTCACGCCGCATCGGCCCTGGAAGAGATGTCCAAAACACGGCTCATGCGACCGCCTGTTGAAAACAACCTCTCTACCGACTTTCCTGTGAGGGAGACATGAAGGAACGACGACTGCTCTTCTACAACGACGCTCGGCACTCGTACATCTATTACTACGATCCACCGTTCCGGTTGGCGGATGCGTGGAAGCCCGTCGACGAGGTCTTGGGGACGGGAGTAGATACGCTCGTCTACGGGTTTGGAGCCGGGCCGACGATGTTCCACGATACGAAGGTTGGGGAAAGATGGGGCTCCCATTTGGACGCCTTTCCAATGGTCGCCGGGTGGCGCGCATATGAGAACATCAAAAGCCTCAACGAGCGAGGACTCGACCCCTTGAACGTGCTGATAGACCGCGCACACGACAAGGGGCTCGAATTCTTCGGTTCCCTGCGCCAGGCGCATCAGGCGGATCCGAGAGACAAGGATGATGTGGTCAACTGGATGTTCAACTGGCAGTTTCGCATCGACCACCCCGAGTGGTGTCTCAAAGGACGAGGGAAGTATGCGTTCGATTGGTCTCATCCAGAGGTGCGGGAGGAGCGGTTCGCGCTGATCGAGGAGACGGTCAACGAGTACGACATAGACGGCTTCGAGATCGACTGGACCTACTGGCCGCACTACTTCGAAGACGACGAGGCAGAGGCAAAGTCCTCGATCTTGACGGAGTACATGTCCGAGGTGCGCAGGGCGGTGAACGCCGCATGCGCTCGAAAAGGAAAGACGATTAGCCTTGGGGCCCGCGTGCTCCCAACCATGGATGGCAACCGCGCCGCGGGCATGGACGTCACGGCCTGGATCGAGCAATGCTTCCTCGACTTCGTCGTGCCCATGGTGTACCAGGACCGCCAGATCGACGCCGACATCCCCTTCACCTGGCTCATCGACGCTGCGAAATCGAACGGATGCAAGGTATATCCGACGCTGCACGATCAGGTCGGAAGCGACAGCGGCGTTCACGCCAACCTGGACCAATACCACGCCGCCGCGGCGGTACATTGGTCCAGGGGAGCAGACGGCATCTACCTTCCGTGGTTCAAGTGGCCGCACGGTCCGGAAGAGCGAGACATCCTGGGGGAGATTGGCGATCCGAAGCTGCTGGAGCGCGGCTCGAAACACTACGTGGTGAGGCGAGAACACAGCGTGTCCGCTGGGCAGGGGTACGAGGCGCAGCTCCCCGCGCGAATCGAAGTCGGCGACAACGCGCACCCAACCACGATTTGCTTCTCAGTAGCAGACGACTTCGAGACCCGAACGCAATCCACCCTGCGTCTGGTTCTGTACGACCACACGATTCATGACGATTTGCACGTGACCCTCAACGACGACGAACTCTCCGTCAACGACGCTTGGCGCACCACGCGCGGCTTCACGCACGTCGTACTCGATTTCACGCTGCGGCCCGGGCAGCTTCGAACCGGACGCAATCGCGTTTCGGCAACGATACGCTCGCGGCCGCGAAACTTGGGAACCGAAGGCCCGCGCATGGACGGGGTCGAAGCGTTCGTCCAGTACCCCGAGCCGGGCCAGCCCGCATAGTTCGCCGATCCCGCTTCGATTGGGATCATCCCAACCGACGAGAAGGACAACAAGAGGAAAGCACATGAGCAGGCGACGACTAATCTTCTACGACGACGCGCGTCACTACCACTACTACATCTACGAGCCGCCAATGAGCATCGATCAGGCCACGTGGACGATCGACGCGGTCGCAGGCACGGGTGTCGACACCTTCGTGTGGGGCTTCGGAGTAGGCCCGACCGTCTTCCACGATTCCAAATTCGCGGATATCTTCGGAGGACACCTGGACGTCATCCCGGACGTAGCGAGCTGGCGCGCATACGAGAACGCTACCGGACTGATCGAGCGCGGCTATGACCCTCTCGAAGTCATGATCGACCGCGCACACGAGACAGGGGTGGAGTTCATCGGGAGCCTGCGCCTGACGCACTCGTCCGACCCAGCCGACACGGGGAACGCCCACAATTGGCAGTTCAAGATCGACCACCCAGAATGGGTGCTGGAGGGCTCCGAGTCCGACCCCAATCGAAAGAACAACTTCAATTGGAAGTATCCTGAGGTTCGCGCAGAACGCATGGCCATCGCGAAAGAGACCTGCACACGGTACGACGTGGACGGCATCGAGCTCGACCTAACCTTCAGCCCCTACTATTTCGAGGAGAACGAGGTCGAGGAGAACCTGCACATTCTGACGGACTTCCTGCGCGAACTCAGGGGCACGGCGGACGAATCAGCCGCGAAGCGCGGCAGGCGCATCGACGTCGGCGCAAGGCTGCTTCCGTCGCTGAAAGCGAACAACGACGCCGGATTCGACGTGGTGACCTGGCTTGAAGAGGGTCTGCTCGATTTCGTGGTCCCAAACGTCTACACCCACATGCCGATCGATCCGGACTTTCCTTTCACATGGGTGACCGAACTCGCCAAGTCCAGTGGATGCGAGGTATATCCAGCCTTGGGGTCGGTGCTCGGAGCGAATCGAGAACAATATGCGACGACCGAACACTACCGAGCGGCGGCCGCAGCATACTGGAGCCGCGGGGCAGACGCCTTGTATCTACCTTGGTATCCATGGCCCATAGGCTCTGAACAACGGCAAATTCTGACGGAGATCGCAGACCCGGACATTCTGAGTGAGAAGCCCAAACGCTACTATATGGCCCCGCGCCACGCGCAATGCGTCCAATTCGGCTACGACGCGCCTTTGCCGGTCAGCCTCGATGCCGGGCCCGCCGCCCCGCCTGTAACACTGCGCCTCTACATCGCGGAAGATTGCCAACGGGCAAACGCCGCGTTGACCCTGAAGTTGCGCGAATCGACGTCCCACGACCTGATGCGCGTCGATCTCAACGGCAGAGAACTGGACCAAGCGGACGCCGCCTACACGACCTTCGGCTACGAGTATTCGACGATGGAGTTTCGGCTCGATCAGGGCGCGCTGGCGCATGGGGAGAACGAAATATCCGTCGCGCTTCTCTCTCGCCCATCCAACTTATCGAGCGACGTAGTGATCGAGGGTATCGAGATCGCAGTCGACTACGTTACACCAAGGCAGCCGTAGAGGTGTGTCTGGGCATCTCTCCGCAAGTCGGATAACGCCGCATCGCCTGGGTGCTCAAGCGGTCTTGCAAGACGATGGAATCTAGCCCATCGTGACGCGCTCCCTCGTGTACCGGTACATGCTGTCATCGTCCTGACGAGACAGCGCAATCACAATGGCCATGGGAGGGCCGACGCGCCCGACGAACATGGCAACAGCCAGCAAGATTTGGCTTGGGACGGACAGGCTCGCAGTAATCCCGGTACTAAATCCAACCGTCCCAAAAGCCGAGACCGACTCGAACAACAAGTCGATGAAGGCATATTCGCTCTCCAAGAACGCCAAGAGCAAAGCCGTTAGGTAGGTGCATAGGAAGCTCATACTCACGACGACGAGAGCCCACTTGACCTGAACGACGGGGACGCGCCTTCCGAACGCAGACGTCCGACTCCTGCCTTGCAGAGTCGCCAGCATCGCGATGACGACGATCGCGAATGTGTTGACCTTGATGCCCCCGGCTACCGAGGCAGACGCGCCTCCAATGAACATGAGAGCGGAGTAGAACAGGTTGGTCTCATCCCGCGTATCGTCGAAACCGCCAGTCGAAAAGCCCGACGTCCGGTTGACCGAGTGAAACACCGAGTCGATCACCTGGTCGGCGATGTTCAGCTTGCCAAACGTCTGCGAATTTCCGAGTTCGCCAAGATAGTAGCCGACCGCGCCCACGACCAGAAGTCCAGCAGTGAATACGAGAACTAGCTTGGAGTTCAAGGCAAGCCTCGACCAACCTCGCCGCTTGGCCAGATCATCGATGACCCAATAGCTGATACTACCCAACACAATGAGAACGCCAATGACTCCGATCACGATCAGGTCGGAGCGAAACCCCATCAGGCTTTCCGCCTGTGGAAACGAGACGAATCCCGCGTTGTTGAACCCGGAAACTCCCTGAAACAGCCCGTGCCAGACCGCCTCCAGAGGGGGATAGTAGAACGCAAACCGCACGGTCAATATCAGGAAGCCGACAAGCTGGATGGCGACAGCCAAGAGGACGATGCGAACGGTGACCCTCGTGATGTCCGTAAAAGCGGCCGTACCAACCGTTTCCCGCATTACGAGGCGCTGCGTTAACGACATCCGTTGCCTAGCCAGAACGAACAACGCGCTTGCGATCGTCATGATTCCCAGTCCGCCAACGAACATCAAGAACAAGATGACGGCCTGCCCGCCCAACGTCCAATAGGTCCCGGTATCTTGGATGACCAGCCCAGTGACCGTCCCTGCAGAGGCAGCAGTAAACAGGGCGTCCACGAACGGCGCGAACCCGGACCCGTGATGCGAGAACGGCATACTCAGCAGAAGAGTTCCGATGGCGATCAGGACTGCGAAAGCGTATATCAAGATTAGGGACGGGCTTCGCAGGGACGAGGGCTCGCGGGGCGCGGTCAGTTCTATGTGAACTGGGCGCAAGAGGTCACGGCGCGGCCTCCGCACCACAACATCCGCCGGTTTTGGCTTCCACTTGCCGACCAATCGAGCAGTCTCCGTTGTCTTGCCGTACTACACGCGGTTAGCGCGATCGTCCGCAGTAGCTATCGACGCCCCCCCCGCGAGGCCGCGGATACCGCCGCTCCCTCTCGTTGCCCCGACCACACGCCCGGCGCGGCTACCGCAGACCAACTCTGCCGACTCCGCCGGGCGAATCCTGGCCCGTTATCCAGTCCTGGATGATGTTGGCAAAACGCACCTCGGAGTCGTCTTGGGGCTGGTATCCAAAAACTCTTCGAGCGTTGCCGATCGACCAAAAAGACCGAGTGTTGTTGCTGATTCCATAGACGATGTGGAACGGCACTCCATGTTCATTCAGAATGCACGGAGTCTCGATGACCTTGGTGAACAACTGTACTTGGTCCCGCTGGCTCCAGTAGCAGCCCAGTACGCGTTTGAAGGTCCCGGGATCGTGTCCGTAGCGGGCCGGGTCAAGCTCGCGGGGGTGACCAATGCGGACCATCACTACTTCGAGCCTGGGTCCGGCGCCGATCCCTTCGACGAGAACCTCCCTCCCTGATGGGTGTTCGAAGCTAGGGAATCCACAGGCGAAGAGGAAGCCCATCACTTCTTGAGATGATTTCGCCCACCCATAGAAGTTGTCCGAAAGCGGGAAGTCGTACGGGTCGATCACGTCCATCTTTCGCGTGTGGATCAATACGTGTTCATACCAATCCGCCGCATGGTTCGATGTGGCGACGACAACCCGGCGCACGCCCGCATCGTAAGCGCAACGCAGCACGTTATACGCCATTTCGACGTTCTGCTTCTCGGTGAAGAAATGGTCGATCGGGTCACCAACACGCGGCTTGTGCGCAAGATGCACGACTGCATCCACCCCCTCGAACTGCGCTTGGTACCCCGAACGATCCGGGTCGATGAGATCGACCAGCTGGACACCCTCGACGGTCTCGCCTTGCCGATCCACGCCGGAGGCGTCTAACAACGTTAGGTCGTATCTCTCGCGGAATGGCTGCAGCATCCTGCTCGCCACGTATCCTGCAGCCCCAGTCATCAACACTCGTTTCCTGGACATCTCTCCCCGTCCTCTCGTCGATGCAGTAGTTCGTTCCTCATCCAATTCTAATGCCGTCATCCGTATTTTTCATCAGTCCAGGGACCCGCATCGAACGAATTCCCATTGGCATTCGCTCGAATACTCTTGAGGGATGGGTGCGGGTGGGAAATAGGATTGCGTTATTTGACTGATGCGAGTATGCTATCTATGCTATTGAGGAAGGAGGCAAGGAGTGATCCTCCGCATCATCGACTCTCCATTGCCATGGGGCATCGCTGGTTTGGCAGTTGGTTACGTGCTTGGCGTTACCACGCTGTCAGTTTGGATTCTCGTGGCTGGTTTCGCGGCGCACCTCGTCTATTTGGCTCTTCACGGCGCCGCACAAGAGCACAGTGAAGGCAATCTCGTCGCAGCCGGCCCGGTCTTCATGGTGGCGTGGGTAGTCGGTTTCATCCTGAAAGACGTAACGTAACGAGGCGCTGCCCTCAATGAGTCGAGATCCACGGTGAGCCCGACCAGCCCAAAGAGCGTCTCCCTGTTCGTCACGTGCGTCGTCGATCAGTTCTTTCCGGAAGTTGGAGAGAGTGCGGTCCGGATACTGCGGCGGCTTGGGGTCGACGTGGAATTCGATCCAAAGCAGACGTGCTGCGGTCAACCTGCCTTCAATACAGGGTATTGGAAAGACGCCCGCCCACTGGCTCGGCGGTTCCTGGAGACCTATAGAGGAGTAGGGTACATCGTGATGCCGTCCGGCTCTTGCGCAAGTATGGCGCGCGTCTTCTATCGAGAGTTGTTCCACGACGATCCAGGTCTGCTCCGGCAGGTCGAAGAAGTGGGCAGCCGGGTATTCGAGCTCTCTGAGTTTCTCGTGGACGTGATGGGGTTGGATGAGCTGCGGCCGACATCCGAGCCGCGCCCGAGCGTGAGCGTCACCTACCACGAGTCGTGCCACTTGAGGCGAGAACTTGGGGCGGTGAGACAGGCTCGTCATCTGATTGACGCTGCGTCGGGGGTGGATCTGATAGAGATGGAACAATCGGAGGTATGCTGCGGATTCGGGGGAACGTTCGCTGTGAAATATGCGGACATTTCCGGAGCCATGCTAGAAGAGAAGCTGACACATATACGCAATAGCGGCGCGGAGGCCGTCGTCGCCTGCGACGCGACCTGCCTCATGCACATTGGGGGCGGACTGCAAAAGCAAGGCATCCCTGTGCGTCCAATGCACCTTGCAGAGCTGCTCGACCGGAGTACTGGATAACGGCACGTGGCGGACGTACGCACGAAAGAGTTCAAAGCGCTAGCATCCGACACTCTCTCCGACACGGGAGTGCAGCAACACTTGCGCACGCTCTACAGCGGCTTCAACCTTCGCCGCATCGAGCAAGCGGCGTCCACACCCAATTGGGACGAACTCCGAGAACGCGCTCGACGAATCAAAGCCCATACCATCGAAAACCTCGACCACTACCTGGACATGGCGGCAACGAACGTCGAGAAGGCCGGCGGCAAGGTTCACTTTGCCAAAGACGCCGAATCCGCAAGCCAGTACATCCTCGACCTCGCGGCGAGAAAGGGCGTTCGGACGGTCATCAAGGGCAAGTCGATGCTCTCGGAAGAGATGGATCTCAATCATCAGCTGGCCAAGCAGGAGATCGAGGCAGTCGAGACCGATCTAGGGGAGTATCTAGTTCAACTGGCGGGGCAGACGCCGTATCACATCATCGTACCTGCGATCCACATGTCTCGGTCGGACGTAAACGAGATTCTCCACGAAAAACTCGGGGTTGCTCCGAACGCCGGGGTCGACGAGCTTGCAAGCGCAGCACGGTCGGAGCTTCGCGGCAAGTTTGCAGAGGCAGACATGGGGATTACCGGAGCCAACTTCGTCGTCGCGGAAACCGGGACTCTCGTCCTCGTGACGAACGAAGGAAACGGCCGTATGTCAACCTCGATGCCAAAGACTCACGTAGCCATCATGGGCATGGAGAAGGTCGTCCCGTCCATCGAGGATATGGGGACATTCCTGCGTCTGCTCATCCGGTCTGCCACAGGTCAGAGGATTTCCAGCTATGTCACGATGGTGAACGGTCCTCGGAGCTCGTGCGAGGAGGACGGACCCGACGAGTTTCATTTGATCATCGTCGACAACGGCCGATCGAAACTGCTGGGGGATCCGCGCTTGCGGGAGGCTCTGTACTGCATTCGCTGCGGCGCGTGCCTCAATGCGTGCCCAGTGTACCGGAAGGTCGGAGGGCACTCATACGGTTGGGTGTACTCTGGGCCGATCGGCGCCGTGATTTCGCCCGTGCTCACGAGCGTGCCAGAAGCAAAAGACCTGCCCTACGCATCGAGCCTGTGCGGAGCATGCAAGGAGGCTTGTCCGGTGCGAATCGATCTTCCGCGTATGCTGCTCTACCTGCGGAGCGAGTTGACCGAAGGCAATACTGACCCTGCACGGAAACGACCGTCGTGGATCGAGAATTTCATGATGAAGGCGTGGAGGCTGTCGGTGAGCAGTCCGTGGGCGATGCGCCTCGCCAACCAGCTAGGACGAATCGCTCAGTGGCCTGCATCGAGAGACGGCCGAGTGCGGAGACTGCCTCCGCCTCTCTCTGGTTGGACGAAGTACAGGAACTTCCCATCGTTGTCGTCGTCTCCGTTCCGGACGCGCTGGAGGAAGCGCATCAAGCAGTAGTCCGCGCACCGCTCCGGCGGGACAATGCTCTGCGCGAGCTGATCCAGACGAAAACGCCGCCTGCGGCCAAGCAGGCAAGGGCGAACACCATCACGAACCCGCCCGCGGGATTGCTTCCGACCGAGGCCGGCGCTACCGACAACCGCGCGATGAAGGTCTCTTCGCCCAGATCCTCGCTGGACACCTCAACATGTATATCCCAGAAGCCAGGGGCCCTGATCGTCAGATTCCCGACGTACTCTTGCTCGGACGACGGGGTGTTCAATGCGCGAACCTGATAGGTCGGCGTTCCATCGTCGTCGTGCGCCACTAGCGTGACCTCGGCATCGGGGACCGGCTGTCCATCCGCTGCCGAGACCGGGAATATCGTGAAGTTGATCTGTCCCACGGTCGGCACGCGCGGCAGGACGTACACAGAGAGGCTGTACATACCCTGGGCGGCTTGGAGGATCTCGACCGGTTCGTCGGTCTGCTGGGCGTGCGCTGCCGACGGCTGGATGCCAGCGAGGAGGACAAGGCCGGCCGAAAGCACGCACAACGCTGCGGAACGTCTAATTGCAAACTGTATCCAACACTTCCCACGTATCATGTTCCATCATACACCCAACGAGTCTATTACGTCTATTACTCGTCAAGATGAACCTCCCCTTCCCAAAGTCTCC
The DNA here is from genome assembly GCA_965242665.1 of Dehalococcoidia bacterium. Classification (GTDB taxonomy): domain Bacteria; phylum Chloroflexota; class Dehalococcoidia; order Lucifugimonadales; family VXLM01; genus VXLM01. Next base: position 1,090,058 of record OZ251484.1, read on the forward strand.
CCTCGTGAGTGAACTGTCCGGTTTTGATCTTGGCGATTAGGTAGTCCGGTAGCTTGCGCGTTTTCACGGCGCACAACCCATCTCGCCGAAACCCATAATCCCTAAACTCGAAGTCAAGATTGTCGAAGCCGTGCTGTCTGCGGTCGGCTGGAAGATCGCTCTCGTCCGATGGAACGATATGGAGAAAGAAGGGCGGCTGCGTATTCTCCTCTGTACACGATTCCCGAACGTAATGCAGGCTCCGTCCGACGAGATATACTTCCCAATCCGAACTGATCGCAGGATCGGCGGACGAGAGTTGGTCATAGGGAGCCGCGATGTCCGTGTATGCGCTGTTGACTCTCCATATAACCCCTTCCGACAGATCCACTATTGGCTCTAGGCCTTCTATTTTTCGGAGGTCGCCAGCGCGGTAGTCGAGGATATAGTTGTTCCAATGGTCGTAGAACCACACGATCCATGTTCCATCCTCTGCATTGGATACCCATTTTCTCGTTTCATCCAGGCTCTTCGGCAGGTCGGCGAGTTCGGGTAGATCGGTGTTGACACGCAGGGCGTATGACGCATTGCTCACTACCAATCCGTCGACGGGGGCTTCCGTGATGTAGTGGATGACGTCCGAACGGACGAACTTCGATGATGCATACCCGAGGTTATAGACTTCCGCATGGTAAGCGTTCGCTAGAACTGCATGGCGCAAGCTCATCACAACGTTGTAGGAAAGCCAAAGGGAAAGCATCGTAACTAGGGTAACCGTTAGTAGGTTATACCCCCCCCCCCCCGTACAACCGTTCTCATTAGACCGACGCCGCCAATGGGCCCCAGGAGATTCCGCTTCCGTTCATAGATCAGGAATCTGTCCAGGGCGAACACTGCCGATAGCAGGAGCGGAATATATGCGGGAATCTGATATAGGGTATATCTAGCATGTATTGACCCGCTTACCGCAAGTGCGAGAACGATCAAGGCGAGGTATGTCAGCGAGAACACGCCGACGACGTAGAACGGACGCCAGCTACCCCATGAATTCGCCGGGGAGCGTACGAGACCCAGTCCAACGGCTATACCCGACTCAACCTTGCAACGCAGAACAGCTGGACGCAATCGCATGAGACCCAGTCCAACAGCTATACCCAACCCAACCAGACACACTGCAGTCAGCGTTGTTGCCATAGTCTGAGTTCCTTCCGGCAGAAAACCCGGGAACATCGCCCCTTGCATTTCCAGCAACACAGTTTCAAGAACCTCCAGCGGATGAGAAGAAGCGGGGGCGAATCTGTCTACTCCCGTAGGTTTTCCATTGATGAGGAAGTTCCGCAGCATCCATAGGCAAACAGGCACAAAGGATACTCCCGCGTACACAACGCAGTCCTTCACCCGATCCCGCAGCGCCGTTCGGGGTTGGAACAGCAGCAGCAGGACGACGGCAGCTACCACCGCAACGCCTACGTACCGCGTCAACAAAGCCAGCGACGTGAATACTCCCAACCATACAAGCGACGAGCGCCTACGGTCACCCAGATACCTGTCGGCCAGAAATAGAGAGAGCGTAACGAACAGGATAAAGACCTGATCAGACCATCCACCGGATGCAATCCTCGTCAATGGTGGGGAGAATGCTATCGCGAGAGCGGCAAACACCACGAGGAATCTGGATTCAACGTGCCGTCGCAGCCACCACCCCACGACGAATATCGTCAGACCGAAGGCGACTGCGTTGAGCGGACCAACGACGTCACGCGGGTCGAACACGAAGAGGCTGGCCGCTGACAGCAAGAGCGGATACAGAGGCCCGAATTCAGCGGGGAGGTAGCTGAAGCGTCCGACGAATCCCTCTCCTTCCAATACATGCCGCGCAGCTACGATGTAACTGACGGAATCAGAATCCAATAGAGGCCCGTAGCTGAACTGGCGGAACAAGATGAGAACGGTTCCCAGCAACCCAAGAGCAACCAGGGATAGCGTGAATTGGTCGGCCCGGAAGTCGAGGCAACGCAGATACCGGAGAAGTATCTTCGTCATTTCGCCCCCTCTGCGATTCTGAATATGACTCCTTCCGACAGATCAGCCATCGGCTCTAGTCCTTCCATTCCCTGGAGGTCACCCGCGCGGTAGTCGAAGATATAGTTGTTCCAATGGTCGTAGAACCACACGACCCATGTTCCATCCTCTGCATTGGCTACCCATTCTCTCGTTTCATCCAGGCTCTTCGGTAGGTCGGCGAGTTCGGGTAGATCGGTGTTGACGCGCAGGGCGTATGACGCGTTGCTCACTACCAATCCGTCGACGGGGGCTCCCGTGATGTAGTGGATGACGTCCGAACGGGCGAACTTCGATGATGCATACCCGAGGTTATAGACTTCCGCATAGTAGGCGTTCGCTAGAACTGCATGGCGCACGCTCGTCACAACGTTGTAGGAAAGCCAAAGGGAAAGCATCGTAACTAGGATAACCGTTAGTAGGTTATACCCCCCCCCCCCTTCTCGTACATGCGTTCTCCGTCGACGACCGTGTCCCTGCCGTCTTCGTGCTCTCGTCATACCCGCGCCGCCACTGGTTCCCGGCAGGTTCCGCTTCCGCCAATAGACCAGAAATCTGTCCAGGGCGAACACTGCCGATAGCAGGAGCGGAATATATGCGGGAAGTGGATATGCGGGAAGTCTAGAATTAGCATATACCGACCCGCCTATTACAAGTGCGAGAACAAGCAAGGCGATGAATGTCAGCGAGAACACGCCGACCACGTAGAACGGACGCCAGCTACTCCACGAATTCGCTTGCGAGCGTATGAGCCCCACGCCAACGGCTATACCCAACCCAACCAGATACACTGCAGTCAGCGTTGTTGCCATAGTCTGAAATTCTTCCGTCAGAAAACCCAGGAATATCGCCCCTTGTATTCTCGGTAACACCGCTTCGAGAACCCCCAGCGGCGGAGAAAAAACGGCACCGAATCTGTCTACTCCCGTAGGTTCTCCAACGGTGAGGAAGTTCCGCAGCATCCATAGGCAGACAGGCACAGAGGATACTCCCGCGTACACAACGCAGTCCTTCATCCGATCCCGCAGCGCTGCGCCTGGCCTGAACAACAGCAGCAAGACAACGGCAGCCACCACCGCAACGCCTATGTACCGGGTCAAGCAAGCCAGCGCCGTAAATACTCCCAACCATACAAGCGACGAGCGCCTACCGTCACCCAGATACCTGTCGGCCAGAAACAGAGAGAGCGTAACGAACAGGATGAAGACCTGCTCAGGCCATCCACCGGATGCATTCCACGTCAATGATGGCGAGAATGCTATGGCGAGAGGGGCAAACACCACGAGGAATCTGGACTCGACGTGACGTCGCAGCCACCAGCCCACCACGAATATCGTCAGACCGAAGGCGGCCGCGTTGAGCGGGCCAACGACGTCACGCGGGTCGAACACGAAGAGGCCGGCCGCCGACAGCAATATCGGATACAGAGGCCCGAAATCAGCGGAGAGGACGAACTCCCCCTCCGATAACAGCCGCGCGCCTACGATGTAACTGACGGAGTCAGAATCCAGAATAGGTCCGTAGCTGAACTGGCGGAACAAGATGAGAACGGTTCCCAACAACCCAAGCGCAACCAGGGCCAACGTGAATTGATCGGCCCGGAAGTTGAGGCAACGCAGATACCTCGTAGGATATTTGGTCATTCCGCGTCCTCTGCGATTCTGAATATGACGCCGTCTGGCAAATCTGCTACCTCCTCTAACTCGGGCAACGCGCGAAGATCCGCGTCGTCGTAAGTATAACCGATGGTGTTCGAGTATAACCAGACGACGTGGTCGCCGTCCGACGCGGCTGCGATCTTTCGACGCGCCGCATCCAATTCATGGGAGAGAAAGACGTACTCTCGAACGTCGGCGTAGAGTATTACGGTAGGTATGGAACTAATCACCCGGCTATCGATGGGCGCATCGCGCATATACTGCAGGACTTCGGAGTCGACCCATGTCGAATTTGCGAGTCCAAGGCCTCTCTCACTGTTTGCCAACCATATCTCTCGCGCGGTTAGCGGCGCGTGCGCCAGAAGCCACAGGGAACTTGCCAGTACCGCGATGACGGGCAGCAGTCGGACATGCCTCGCTCTGCTTCCTTGCGCGATGGTCCCGATTACAGGCAGAGCGCCGATGGTTTCCAGGAATCCTCCTGCGCGCTCGGAGATGTAGAGCCTATCGAGGACGAACACCCACGCGAACAGGAGGGGAATATACACGGGATACAGGTATCGGCCGCCTGCGGGCTCTCCGAACGTTACCGTTTGCGCGGCAACGAGAATCCCGAGGTATACCAAGGCAAAGCCGCCGAACAGATAGAACGAACTCCAATGTGCCGACGCATTTGGACTCCGCTGAGAACGGACGAGCGCGTACCAGACGGCTATGGACAGCGCCAGGAGAACCATTGCCGCCGATGCGGAGGCTGCAATCCGCACAGGATCCGACGGCAGCCAAAGGAGTACCCACCGGGACAGATCGGCGAGGGTTGCGCTCAGAATCTCCGGCAAGGTGTCGTTCGACGGTCCTTGGAGTCCTTGAGATCCGGTAGGTTTTCCGGTCAGCAGGGTATTCCTCAGCACCCACAGGCCGACGGGGATGAGGGAAATCAACGTATACGCCGCGCAGTGCTTGACCTTCTCCCTCAGCGCAACGCCAGGGCGGAGGAGCAACAACGGCAGGACGGCCGCTATCAGCGTGACGCCCAGATACCGAGTGAGACAGGCCAGGGCGGTGAATACTGCCGCCCAAACCAAGTCCGTCCGCTTGCCTCCGAGGAGAAACCCGTCTATCCGGATCAACGACAAGGTTGCGAACAAGATGAATGTCGTCTCCGACATGGCATAGGATGCAGACCTGGTCAACGGAATCGACAGCACAACGGCAAGACAAGCCCACGCGACGAGGAACCGCGAATAAATGCGCCGCCGAAGCCACCGTCCGGCAACGAAGATGGTTAATCCGAAGATGACCGCATTCAACAGACCAGCGACGTCACGCGGGTCGAACACGAGGAAGCCAGCCGCAGCGAGCAGGGCGGGGTACAGCGGGGCCCAACCATTGTACTGCCCTCCCCCAAAGGGTTCGGTAAAACCCTCTCCCACTAGTATCTTCTTGGCGACGCCGATGTAGTGCGCGGAATCAAGTTCCAGCCCCACTCCATACGCAACCTGGCGCGATAGCACTAGACACCCACCCAACACCGCAAGAACTGCCAACAATAGAACATAACCACCCGGACGAATCCGCACAACAACCCGAAAGAGACACCCCATGTCCATACCCCCAACCGTCATCTCGCCCCCTCCACAATCCTAAATACCACCCCATCAGAAAGATCCACTACCACCTCCAACTCGGACAACTCACGAAGATCCCCTACCCCGTACTCATAACCCCCCGTGTGCGTGTGAAACCATACGACATGATCCCCCTCCGACGACGACCCAATCTTCCGACGCGCAGCCTCCAACTCCTGCGAGAGGTAGACGTACTCCCGAACACCAGTAGCGTAAAGTATTGCGACCGGCACCGAACTCAATACCCGAGGACTCTCGATAGACGCAGCTCGCATGTACCCCAAAACCTCAGAATCGACCCACTTCGAACTCGCGAACCCCTGACCCAGACTGCCATTCGCCAACCATATATCGCGCGCATGACGCGGCGCATGCCCAAGAAGCCAGAGAGAACTCGCGAGGATGAGAACGGCTGTCAGCAAGCTCATTGACTTTCGTCCCCGCAAGAACGTCCGAACGATGGAGATATCGATTGTCTTCCCTCGCAACGCCCCGCTCCGCTCGGAAACCAAGAACCTATCCAGCGCGAATACTCCGGCGAACAGAAGCGGAATATACACAGGAGCGATCATTCTGCCGCTGAGAGGCCAGACGGACGTGACCGTTCCCAACACGGTGAGCGAGACGAGATATACCAGCGCAAAGCCACCGAATACGGAGAAAGAGCTCCATCCCGGCAAAGACCTGTCTTTCCAGCTCGAACGCGCGAGAACATACCCAACGGCTGCCGCCAGCGCAAGCAGTGCTGTTCCGACCAGTGCAACGACCAGGAACCGAACGCCCCCCGAGGTAGGAAGAAATATCACCCATCTGGAGAGATCGCCGAGAATCGAATCCAGAGCTTCTAGCAAAGTATAATCTGGCGACCCTCTGGGACCGAAGGGCTCTCCGATGCGCATGATGTTTCGCAACACCCACAGGCCGACGGGGGTGAGGGAAATCAACGTATACGCCGCGCAGTGCTTGACCTTCTCCCCCAGCGCAACGCCAGGGCGGAGGAGCAACAACGGCAAGATAGCCACTATCACCGTGACGCCAATATATCGGGTGAGGCAGACCAGGGCGGTGAATACTGCCGCCCAAACCAAGTCCGTCCGCTTGCCTCCGAGGAGAAACCCATCTATCCGGATCAACGACAAGGTTGCGAACAGGATGAATGTCGTCTCCGACATGGCATAGGATGCAGACCTGGTCAACGGAATCGCCAGCACAACGGCAAGACAAGCCCACGCGACGAGGAACCGCGAATGAATGCGCCGCCGAAGCCACCGTCCGGCAAGGAAGATGGTTAGCCCGAAGATGACCGCATTCAACGGACCGGCGATGTCCCAAGGGTCGAACACAAGGAAGCTGGATGCAGCGAGCAGGATCGGATACAGGGGCGGCCAGCTGGCATAGACGCTGTCTACTCCTTGAATGGTTTGAACGAAGCCCTCTCCTGCCAGGAGACTCCGCGCGGCGGATATGTAATTGAAGGAATCCCACTCCAGCCCCACTCCATACGCAACCTGGCGCGATAGCACTAGACACCCACCCAACACCGCAAGAACTGCCAACAATAGAACATAACCACCCGGACGAATCCGCACAACAACCCGAAAGAGACACCCCATGTCCATACCCCCAACCGTCATCTCGCCCCCTCCACAATCCTAAATACCACCCCATCAGAAAGATCCACTACCACCTCCAACTCGGACAACTCACGAAGATCCCCTACCCCGTACTCATAACCCCCCGTGTGCGTGTGAAACCATACGACATGATCCCCCTCCGACGACGACCCAATCTTCCGACGCGCAGCCTCCAACTCCTGCGAGAGGTAGACGTACTCCCGAACACCAGTAGCGTAAAGTATTGCGACCGGCACCGAACTCAATACCCGAGGACTCTCGATAGACGCAGCTCGCATGTACCCCAAAACCTCAGAATCGACCCACTTCGAACTCGCGAACCCCTGACCCAGACTGCCATTCGCCAACCATATATCGCGCGCATGACGCGGCGCATGCCCAAGAAGCCAAAGGGAACTCGCGAGGATGAGAACGGCTGTCACTAGGCTCATTGACTTTCGTCCCCGCCAGAACGTCCGAACGATGGAGATATCGATTGTCTTCCCTCGCAACGCCCCGCTCCGCTCGGAAACCAAGAACCTATCCAACACGAAGACGCCAGCGAACAGAAGCGGAATATACACAGGATACAGGTATCGGCCGCCTGCGGGCTCTCCGAACGTTACCGTTTGCGCGGCAACGAGAACTACGAGGTACAGCAACGCAAAGCCGCCAAACAGACAGAACGAACTCCATTGCTGCGACGATCCCTGCCTCCAACGGAAGAACGCGCGCCAAACGGCTGCGGTCAGCGCCAACAAAACGATCGCCGCCAACGCGGAAGCGGCAATCCGCACAGGATCCGACGGCAACCAGAGCAGTACCCACCGGGACAGATCGGCGAGAGTTGCACTCAGAATCTCCGGCAAGGTGTCGTTCGACGGGGGCTTGGGACCGGTAGGTCCTCCGGACAGCAAGATATTGCGCAGCATCCACAGGCCGATGGGAACTAGAGAGATCGACACATACGCCGCGCAGTGCTTCACTCTGCGGGGCAGGGCAACGCCAGGGTGGAGGAGCAAGAGCGGTAGAGCAGCGGCTATCACCGTGAGGCCAATATACCGAGTGAGACAGGCCAGGGCGGTGAACACCCCTGCCCAAAGCAGATCCGTCCGCTTGCCTCCGAGGAGAAACTCGTCTATCCGGATCAACGACAAGGTTGCGAACAAGATGAATGTCGTCTCCGACATGGCATAGGATGCAGACCTGGTCAACGGGATCGACAGCACAACAGCAAGACAAGCCCACGCGACGAGGAACCGCGAATGAATGCGCCGCCGAAGCCACCGTCCGGCAAGGAAGATGGTTAGCCCGAAGATGACCGCATTCAACGGACCGGCGATGTCCCAAGGGTCGAACACGCGAAAGCCAGAGACAGCGAGCAGGAGTGGGTACAGAGGGGCCCACATGGTATAGTCGAGGCTTCCATCAGTGGTCTCAACGAACGTGTCCTGAACGAAGCCTTCTCCGGCCAGCAGATTTCTGGCGACAGACAAGTAGTTGATGGAGTCCCACCCCAACCCTACCCCATACGCGACCTGGCGCGACAGGACTAGGGCTGCGCCCAATACTGCAAGGGCAGTCAGCAGCAGGGTAAAGCGGGCTGGCCGGAAGCGGACGGCACTGCAGACAAGGCCTCGCACGTCCATCTCTCGAACTATCATCTCGCTCCCCTGTCTATTCTAAATATGACGCCGTCGTGCAGATGCGCCACTACCTCTAGCTCCGGCAAAGCGAGAAGTTCAGAAACGCCGTATGTGTAATCAGCGGCGTTCGAGTCAAACCAGACGACGTGGTCACCGTCCGCCGCATCTTCGATCTTCCGACGGGCCTTATCCAGCCCCAGAGAAAGAAAGACGTATTCGCGGACATTCGCATAGGCGTACACGGTGGGGGATGAGCTAATCACCCGTTCATCAATGGATGCTTTCCGCATATACTCCAAGACCTCCGAGTCGATCCACTTCGAGCTCGCGAAACCCAAGCCGCGGTCACCGTTCGCCAGCAGTATCTCCCGCGCGTTCAACGGCGCATGCACAAGAAGCCAGAGGGAGGCAGCCAGGAGGAAACCAGCAGCCAATGGGGTGATTGGCTTTCGGCCGCGCAGGAACATCCGAAGGATGGGGAGATCGGATACGTTCCCTCGCAACGCCCTGATCCGCTCGGAGGTCAGGAACCTATCCAGCGCGAATACTCCGGCGAACAAGAGTGGAATATACGCGGGAGCAGTCATCCTGCCGCTCAGCGGCGAGACGAACGTTACTGCCCCTAACACGGAGAGCGAAACGAGATATACTAGGACAAAACCTCCGAACAGGGAGAACGGAATCCATCTCTGCAAGGGGCTGTCTTTCCGGATCGAACGCGCGACGACGTACCCAACGGCCGCCCCCAAGACAAGGAGTGCTATTCCAACCAATGCGACGGCTGCGAACCGAACGGCCCCTGAGGTAGGAAAGAATATCACCCACCTGGACAGGTCGCCGAGAATCGATTCCAGAGATCCAGACAGGGTATCGTCCGGCGGCTGTCTAGGACCGCCGGGCTCTCCGACCCGCACGATATTCGACAGCACCCACAAGCTAATTGGAGTCAGGGATATCAGGGCGTAGGCCAGAGAGTGCTTGACCTTCTCCGGGAAGGTAACGCTCGGGCGAAGGATCAACAACGGCAGGATTGCCATTATCAACGTGACCCCAATATACCGGGTCAGGCAGGCTAGAGCAGTGAACGCTGCCGCCCAAAGCAGGTCTGACCGCTTTCCGTTCGTCAGAAAATTGTCGGTTCGCGTCAAGGCGAGCGTTACGAACAGGATGAATGGACCCTCGGAGAATGCCCAGGCTGCGACTCTGGTCAGCGGGATGGACAGAACGATGGCGAGACAGGCCCACAAGATGAGGAATCGGGACTGAATGCGCCGCAGGAGCCACTGCCCGGCGACGAAGATGGTTAGCCCGAAGATGACTGCGTTCAAGGGGCCGGCAACATCTCGGGGATCGAACACGAGGAAACCGGAGGCGGCGAGCATGATTGGGTACAGCGGCGGCCAACGGGTATAGACGCCGCTTCCAAAGATCTGAACGAAACCCTCTCCCGCCAGCAGATTCCTAGCGACAGATATGTAGTTGATGGAATCCCACTCCAGGCCCACCCCATAGGTAATCTCCCGCAAGAGGACAAGCACCGCGCCCAACACGGCCAGAGCCGCCAGCAGCGCAGTATATCGGTCAGTCTGCAGACGAACGGAGGGAATCATCTTCGTGTATCGATCCATATTCTCATCAGACGGACCGGGCCGCGCCCAAAGTCATTCGCGCGCCAACCGGGTCTACATCCGGACTCGCTCCGACGCGGGATCGTACGGCGGCATAAGGCGCGCCTTCGCAGTAAACCTCTCCGTCCCCACTTCGAGTTCGTAGGATCCGCCCCGAATCCATGCGGGGGTTACTCCGTGCGGGTTTTGGACATATCCCATGCCTATCGAAACTCCGAGCGTATGCCCGAACGCTCCGGACGTGATTCGTCCGACGAGGCGGCCATCCCTCCAAATAGGTTCGTTGCCAAGCAGTAGGGGCCGGGAGTCATCGAGGGTGAAGATCGCCAACCTGCGTGTCACGCCTCGATGGATCTGACGGATCAGCGCGTCACGCCCGATGAATTCCACGCCTTTGTCAAAGGCGACTGCAAACGTAAGGCCAGCCTCGACTACCGTATCCACGTCGCAGATGTCGTGGCCCCAGGCGCGGTAGCCTTTCTCCAATCGCAGGGACTCCATGGCATGGAACCCGGCGAGCCGGAGGTCGTGCGCAACGCCCGCGTCCATGACACGGGCGAGGACGTGCGCTGCGAATTCCGTCGGCGTGTACAGTTCCCAACCCAGCTCTCCCACGTAGGTAACTCTTGACGCCCTCACGGGTGCGTACCGGATTTCGATTTCCTTTGAGGACAGGTAGGGGAACGCTTCGTTCGATATGTCGGCGTCGGTCAATTCGGACAAGAGCGCGCGAGAGCTTGGCCCCATGACACCCAAGACTGCGTAAGCAGATGATACGTCGGTGAGGAACGCGCGCGCGCCGTCGGGGATGTGGTTGCGTATCCATTGGAAGTCTCTTCTTGCAGTCGAGCCGGAAGTCACTATAAAGTACTCGCTCTCGGTTGTGCGAGTTACTGTGAGGTCGGATTCGAAGCCGCCGCGCTCGTTGGGCATGGCGGTGTAGACGATGCGTCCAGGCTCCACATCCATCTCTCCGGCGAAGGTGGTTTGGGCGACGCGCACGGCGTCCGGGCCTTGGAGCAGAAACTTGGCGAACGACGTCTGGTCGAACAGTCCAACGGTCTCTCGCACTGCTCGATGTTCTCGGGCCGAATGCTGGAACCAGTTCTGGCGTCCGAACGAGTATTCATAGACCGGCTTTTCGCCGTGCGGCGCGTACCAGTTTGGGCGCTCCCACCCGCCTGACTCTCCGAAGCAGGCCCCAATGGAGGCCAAGCGCTCGTGGAAGGGCGAGCGACGGGCGTTCCTCGCCGATTCCATCTGTCGATGGGGGTAGTGCATCCCGTAGAGCGTGCCTACCGTTTCGACGGTTCGATCCTGCAGGTATTGCTTGCTGTTCTGGAAGCGGTGGAAGCGGCGAACGTCCACTTCCCAGAGATCCATCGTGGGCCGACCCTCGACGATCCACTCCGCCACCGCCTTGCCAACGCCCGGGGCTGCTGCGATACCGGTTGAGTTCAACCCTGTCGCCACGAAGAGGTTCTTCAGGTCAGGGGACTCGCCCATCAAGTACCGATTATCGGGGGTAAAGCTCTCTGCACTTACGCAGAACCGGTTGATGCCGGCTTCGCGCATTGCGGGCACGCGGCGCACGGCGTTCTCCCAAAAGACGCGGAAATGCTCCCAATCAGGTTCGAGTAGGCCGAAGTGGTATTCGTCCGGAATGGAGGCGCCGGCGTCTCCCCAGGGTTTCGCCGTCGACTCGAACCCTCCCATCAGTATGCCTCCTTGCTCCTCTGCGTCACGACGGAAGTAGATTTGCTCATCCGGATCACGGAGAGAGGGGGCGTCCTGGGGAATGCCCATCTTGTTGGTCACCAACCACATGTGCTCTGCGGCGTGGAGGGGAATGTCGACGCCGACGTCAAGCCCGATCTGCCTCGACCACATCCCGGCGGCGCAGACGACGACCTCGCACTCGACGTCTCCTCTGTCTGTGGAGACGCCTGCCGCCTCGCCGCCTCGCCGCAGTACGCCGGTAACCGAGGTGTTCTCGATCACGCGGCCGCCCCCCATTTCCACGCCGCGCGCGATAGCCAACGCCGTGCTTGCGGGGATGGTCTGTCCGTCGGCGGGAATGTATATTGCGCCTTCGAGGTCGTCAGTACGCATCGACGGCCACATCTTGCCTGCTTCGCTCGAGGTGATTTCGTGAATTTCGATGCCGTAGCATCTAGCGAGGGAGATGGTGCGACGAAGCTCGTCCATCCGATCGCGGGTTCGGGTGACGGTAATGCTTCCGGTGGCGCGAAAGCCAGTTGGGAGGCCGGTCTCTTTGGCGAGCGTGGAGTAGAGCTGGACTCCGACTCGGTTGATGTCGATCATCGTCTTCGTGGCGCGGAGCTGGGTAACCAGACCGGCGGCGTGCCATGTGGTTCCTCCGGCGATGGTGTTGCGCTCCAAGACGAGCACGTCGCTCCATCCGAGCTTGGTGAGGTAGTACGCCACGCTGCATCCAACGATGCCGCCGCCAATGACTACTACTCTTGCCCTATCGGGCATCTTTGGAGGTTGGCCACTTGCAGAAGGCTGCCCGGCCTGGGAGGAGGTTATGCAACGGTCTTCGTCTGGGATGATATCCACGGCTCGCGCCCCAATATGTTCTATTGCAAAGAGTCGGCTTCCTCATATGTTCTCACTACCGAATCAACAATTCAATCGGTACTGGGTACCTAGAGGCGGTGTCCATCGCTGTGAATGGTTCCGTTTCCTCTACCACGGCGCGAGGACGATTCCGCATCGCGGCGGACGCGGGCTGTTAGATTCCCGCCTTTCGCGGGAATGACGGAAGAGGTGTGGGAATGACGGAAGGGGTGTGGGAATGGCGGCAAGTGGGTTTGAACGTGGCGAAACGCAGGTTTGGGTGGGAGGTGGATTTCCGATATAGGAGCAAAACCATGCCGATGAAGGAAATGGAACACGGGGAGTTATGGGTTCCATGGCGACGAGCAAAGGGAACTACCGCCCTCTTCGTCTTCTCTGCAGGGCCGAACTCCGCTTCATGGCAGTATACTGCTTGCGAGAATTTACGGAATTGGAGGAATGGATCATGGCTCATGAGCGATTCAGGGTTGGGACGACGAAGGGGGGACCGATGCTCCCCGACATTGATTTCGAGGCGTGCCAGGCCGTCCGGGCGGGGAACTTGGTGTTTCTGGTCGGCTTGACGGGGTTCGACCGGGATACGATGGAATTCGCGGGGGCAGGGGATCCTGCCGCACAGGCCGAGAAGGCGATGGAGAACGCGAGGGCGCTGCTCGAGGAGGCTGGGGCGCGGATGGAGGACATCTGCAAGATCACTACCTATGTTACCGAGCGCGAGTACCGCAAGGATGTATACCCGGTCATCGCTCGGCACTTGCGGGGGATTCGCCCCGTCTCGACCGGGCTCGTAGTCAAGGGGCTGGCGGAGACTTATATCGACTTCGAGATCGACATCTTTGCGGTCATTCCAGACGAAAGATGCCGATGACGGCATGGGTATGAGCGGACGCGGACACTTGCGCCTGCGGCTTCACGTCGTCACTTGGTTGGCGTAAGGGTTTGCGCCGATTCGGCAAGATTCTCTATCTTGCGCCAGGTGTACGTCATCGGGATGAAGCCGACGTTTGCCCAAATCGGAGATTGGTCTGCGAAGTGCGGACTTGCTGGGTGTCCGGAGGATCCGAGGGGAACGATCCATCGGGAGTCGTCCCAGTCGTTCAGGTCGTAGATGTAGCGCGCGACGGATGTGCCGGTGATGGCGAATGGGGCGGCGTGGCTGTAGCTCGATGCGAGGGGGGTATCCCCGTCGCCGCCGAGGGGCATGGAGGGGCCGCTCAATTCTGTGGCCCAGGCATAGGCGTTGGAGAGCCAATGCGGCCGATTCGTGCGGTGAAGTGCGCCCCACGTCCACTTGTTCATGTCATTGCCCAACCGTTTGGCGAGGTAGTCGACGCCGTCCTCGAGGGCTGCGGCCATGGTGGACTTCCAATCGGCTCCGGGCGGGAGGAATGAGGTATCGTCATTCTGCGCCATTCGGACGAGTTGCGCCTTCAACAACGCTATGTGATGGGGGGCTCCACGGCCTCCAACGTTGATGGCGTAGTCGGCTAGCGGCCCGAGTATGTTTCGCAGTATTCCATCGTCGAGGCAGTAGCGAAACGCGCTGAAGACGGCTGGGGCGGCCGCGTCGGCATCCATGCTTCCATCCCACTCCAGCAAGATATCCTTGGCCTTGGCTGCGCGCTCGCTCGGGGGTTGGACGCCTCGGAGGAGCTTGACATATGCGCGCGCGGGTATGGAGACCCGTTCGGCGTGCACGGCCGCCATGTCGTCGACGGCGGCGCGGGGGATCTTCGCCAACCGATCGTAGATGCGCCTGGCGCGGTGCTCTGCGGCGTATTGGACGCTGATGTAATAGGGATAGTCGTCGTCGACTTGCCTATTGTTGGCGGTAACGATGAAGCCGTTGCGGGGATTGCGAATGCGGGGCATTTCGTGAAAGGGAATGAACCCGCTCCACTCGTGTTCGCCCGTCCAACCGGGTACGGGGAGCCAGGCGTTCGCCATGCTCCGAATTGGTATCTTGCCACGGGTCAGATATGCGATGTCTCCGTGAACGTCCGCGAAGACGTAGTTATTGCACGGGTCGACCCAGCCGGACATGGCGTCGTCCATTTCGTCGACGGACTGCGACCTGAGTTGCTGCAAGAGCGCATCGAGGCCTGTGTTCGGTCCGTGGGTTGCGGTGTATTTGAAGGATATCGCCTTGCCTTTCGCAGGGTCTCCCACGACGATCGGGCCGTGATGTGTGGATGTTACGTCAATGCTGACCGGTCGAGATCCTCGTACTCGAATGGTTTCCGTATGTGTTTCCGCGTGTTTCCACGCTCCTTGGAACTCGTAGTGAGTCTTCGATCCTGGGCGGAACGATTCGATGTAGAGGTCTTGATAGTCGGCTGCGGCGTGGGTAACGCACCAGGCCACTTGCGCGTTATGCCCAAAGTGGGGAAATGCGGGGCAGCCTGGGAACGATAGGCCGATTGCGTCGAACTCGTTGCAGGCTATATGGTTTTGGTAGTAGACGCTCGGAGTTTCTAGCGGGCGGTGGGGGTCTCCTGCTAGGAGGGGTTTGCCTGAAGCGGTCCGGCTGCCGTGGACAGCCCAGTTATTGCTCCCTGAGTCTGCGTCCGCCATCCATTCGATGTTCTCGGCTCCGGAGGCGTAGTGGTTTAGGACGTCGTAGGCCACGCCGCCGTAATCTGCGCCGGGTGGAACGATGAGCAGGCCGTTCTCTTCGTACTGGGGCATTAGGTCGGCCGCTCGCTTCGCTCCGAGGGCGGCGACCATCTTGGCGCGCCACAGCTTCGCTTCCATGTGCCCCATGAGCACGTGTCGAGCCTTGAAGACGGCGATGCAGTCTTGGGGAGTCCAGGGCTCTGGCCGCGCGTCAAGCAACGCGTATTCCACGGGCAGCGCGTCGGTCGAGTCGATGAAGGCGTTCACTCCTTCGGCGTAGGCATCGAACATCGCGCGAGTCTCGGCGGAGACGGCGCGATAGTCGGCGCGGATCGATCGTCTCAGTTGGAACTTCCTCATGAGGACGTCTTGCTCAAGTGCGCTCTCTCCGGCGAATTCGGCCCACCGTCCATACGCCCAGCGCCGGTCGTGGTCCATTTGGAAGAGGCGGTCCTGGGCTGTGGCGAATCCTTGTCCAAAGAACGCGTCGTGAGGAGTGGTTGCGCGGACGTGCGGGACGCCGTGCGCGTCACGGTAGATGGTCAGCGCGTCGTCCAAGGCGGGGAACGCGAGGTCGATCGTCACGTCCGGCAGCGCCGCGTCGAGGTCGCGCTTGGAAATTCTCCGAGTGTTGGACAATGTTAGAATCTCCCTTCATGCGGCGCTTGCCGTTGATCGGCGCAGGATGGGGGCAACAGGACTGCGTACCCGGTCCCATCTACAAGAAAAGAGACGGGTATGGGCGTTCACCTCATGCTCGGAGGTCAGCGCGCGGTAGTATCTTCGGCTACGACTCGCAACCCGAGCGTCTTGCAAGAGTCGCCTGCCGCTCGTGCGCCTGCTTGTACGGACCGCGCACATGCGTTGATGTTGAGCTCTGCGCCACTTGCCGCCCGGCCGACGCTGGCAGCGAGAGTTAGCTCTCCCTGCTGTTGCTCGCCCCGCGTATTCACGAGGCATCGGAGGACGCCGCCTTGTGCGCCGGTCACCTGGACTGCCTCATCACCACCGACTTCTTCGACTGGGAACACCGCAAATTGGTTCGAGTGAACGCACGACGGAGTATAGGATGTGCGTACACGGCCACCTCCACGCACCCTCGTCAGGGTAAGCTCGTTCGGCAGTTCGATGTCCACGGTGACCATACCTGCCTCCGGCCCGTCGATATTCTCGTAGGAAACGGAGAAGTCAAGGTCAGAGTTTGGGGAGACGTCAGTCTCGTCGTCTACGTCGATGGACAAGCTGCGGGCAACCAGCGCCGCGGCCGGGCAGCCTGTATCCTTCACTGCGGCGAACCGCTGATTTCCTCTGTTGGACCCTGCAGTCAGGGTCAATGCGGTACAGTTGTTGTCCCAGATCGCTTCGGATTTTCTGATGTCGCGCGTCGTTCCGGTAGTGACCCAGGCTTCGATGTCCATCTCCTGGCCGTCAACGACTTCCCCAACCGTCGCCTCTAGGGTAATGTCTCCTGTAGCGCCGCTTGGGCGCGTTCCGATGGTGCACCTGACTATACCGCCGGGTTTCCCGGGGAAGTGAACGGCGCCTGAGGCGAATCGTTCGAGCCGTCCTGCCTCGCTGCAGGCGGGGCCGCCTGGCACTGCGTTGACTGTGGTAAGTTCGTCGGGCAAGTAGATGTCCACGGCCACGGAGCCTGCTTCGGAAGGGCCGATGTTTTGGTGGGTAACCGTGAAGATGATGGTATCCCCTGTCGAGAAGCCGTTCTTGGCTAGGTCGGCCAGCTGGGCGGAGGCGGAGACGGTAAAGTCGGGGGGGGCGCGGAAGTCGAGTTGCCCCATGGATCGTGCGATGAAGATGCCGCCGAAGACGAGCAGGCCCACCGAAAGCAGAGCAATGAAGGACATCCACCAGAACACGCCTCCGCGCTTCCTCCACCAGATGAGGAAGCCCATGAAACCTCCCGGCTGCTCCTCTTTGATTCGCAGCGCTCTGGTAGGTTCCGGTTCTTTCTTTGGCCCTGCTTCGGGGGTGTATCGCTGTTGCAACGGCTTCCTCCTGTCCTGTGGTTACGAGCTGGCCGCAGGTATACTATAGATTAGGGGCGTGCGGAGGCGCAAGGACTATTGCACCGTCACCGATGCGGACGCGGAGTTGTTGTCCGTGTTATCCTCTGTCCTTCGGAGTTCTCTGGTGGAGGCGGCTGTGACGTTTGCTTCCGCAGACAATTCCGTGCCCGATGCTAGGGAACCGACCGTTCCCTCTATGGTGATTTTTCCTGTCTTTCCGCTAGTCTGCGTGCCGAGTCTGCACGTAATAGCGCCGTCGCTATCCGTGCACGCTGCCGACGGAACCAGACTTTCCACGGTTACGCCCGACGGCATGGTGATCGTCATCGTGACCGATCCTGCGTCGCTTTCACCCGCGTTGGTGTAGTCGACGGTGTACGTGACGTTTCCTCCCGCGGCAACGGTTCGAGGGGCGGCGCTCATGGTGACTTGCATGTCTGGGGGTTCGTTCAGGTCTACCGCTCCTTGCTGGACGGCGATATAGAAGCCCCCACCTACGACGACCACGGCCACGACCACTCCGATGAACAACATGATCCAGAAGAAGGCCCCTCGTCCTAGCATGGCATTCTCTCCTCAAGAAGGCGTCTCAACGCGGCTCCGCGGGAGACGTTGGCTCGAAACTTGCATTGTGAGTATGAGTATATTGCCAGTGGATATGGTAGTCAAGCGCGGGGATGCAGGCCGGGGGATTCGTCAATGCGTCACGCGACGAGGGACTCTCGGATATTCATGATGTCGCGGCGGAGGCGGGTATCGGCTTCGAGTTGCTGTTCGATGCGTTTGCAGGCGTGTATGACTGTGGTGTGGTCCTTTCGTCCCATGACTCGGCCGATCGTTGCGAGGGGGAGTTGGACTTCTTCGCGCAGCAGGTACATCGAGACGTGTCTGGCCTGGGCGGTGGCTTTGTCGCGTTTCCTGCCTTTGAGGGTGGCCTTGTCGATCGAGAAGTAGCGGGACACGGCGTTTAGGACATCTTCTTCGGATACTCTCCGTGCGCTGTCTTTGAGGGCGTCTTCGAGTGCTTCTTCTACGAGGCCAAGGTCTATCTTGGATTCGGAATTGCCATCGACGGCTAGGCTGCCTATTCCCACGCACGCTGCGACGATGTTGAGGCTTCCTTCTAATTCGCGAACGTTCTTCTTGACGCGGCCGGCGATGTAGTCCAAAACCGAGTGGGGAAACTGCTGGCCGATCTGTTCGGCTTTGGCGTGGAGGATGGCCAAGCGAGTCTCGAAGTCTGGAGTTTGGATGTCTGCAACGAGGCCGCCTGCGAGCCTCGAGGATATGCGGTCTTGGAGAAGCGACAACTCGCTAACCGGTCTGTCGCATGTGATTACGATCTGCTTTCCGGCCATGTGGAGGGCGTTGAATGTATGGAAGAACCCTTCTTGGGTTTGCTCCTTGCCGATGATGAACTGGATGTCGTCGAGGAGGAGTACGTCGGCGCTCCGGTAGCGGTCTCGAAATTCTTCGGTCGTACCCTCTCGGATGGCTCGAATGTACTCGTTGGTAAATTCTTCGGTCGTCGAGTAGAGGACGTCGTGGGACGCCATGCGGGCTTGGTGTCCGATGGCGTGCATGAGATGGGTCTTGCCGAGTCCGACGCCCGAGTAGATGACGAGGGGATTGTACGCCGCGCCTGGATTTTCGGACACTTTCACTGAGGCGGCGTGGGCAAGGTTGTTGGAGCTGCCCACGATGAAGTTTTCGAATCGATAGATCGAGTTGAGGCCGCCGCGTCGGTAGGACGGTCGGTTCGCTGGCGGTGGAGGGAGGGAGGCGGTCTCGACGGGCGGAAGGGGTTCCGTACCCATCGATCCCGTGCCGGAGGGATGCGCCTCGCGCTTGGGGGGCGGGGCGTTGCTGGCTACCTCGAATCGTATCTCCATGCGTTGGCCGGTAACGCCTTCCAAGCATCTGGAGATCAACGAATACATGCGTTGATCGAGCATCTCCGCAACGAAGGCGTTTGGCGTCTGCACGACGAACTCGCTATCCGAGGCGGATAGTCCATTCGTGCTACTGAGCCACGTCTTGTAGCTGGAACGGGGGACTTGAAGTTCTAATCTACCGAGGACGGCCCGCCAAGTCTCGCGGGCAGTGTTGTCATTTTCTTGAACGGTCATGCATAGAGGTCGATACAAGGATTGAGAGATGATTCTACCACGATGGAAGAGGGTTGTGATACGTGACGGAGCGAGTTTCTCCACACTTTATCCACATTCATTCCCTTGGCTCTGCCTTCCCTATGTAGCGGGCTATGAGCCGCACGTTAAAGGCGCTGCTCGCTTGCGGTACGTTTGTTCTCGATATATGAATCTTGGATAGTTCTTGGAAATGTCCTACGAATGTGGACAGAGGGGATTGCGGCGATCCATGCGTGTTAGTGCGGTGGCTACGCAATCCGAGAGAGGACGAAGCGGATGCTCACGCGGTAGGTGAGTCTGAATTCTCTTTCTTCTTCTTGACATTTCCGAAACAAAGAATATGTGGAATCCATGCCCGGCGACCTCCGGGCGGCGCCCAAAGTGGTCTAGTACGAGTGTTCGCAGAACAGTAGGTGAATTGCAGTCTACGCCTTGGTAGGGGAAACGTAGTGGATAACCCATAGGGCGGAACCGTTCAACGGGGTAGGGGCGCAGACGCTCTGGGAACTGCGCGGGAGGGGATGACTTGGCGAGCGTGTCAGATGGATGGTGCATTCTAGTAGGCGGTCGCGCGGTCGCGCCACAGGATATAGCCCATCCATATCAATGCGGGGCCAAGCATGAGCACGCCGATGATGCGTATCCAGGGTACGACGATGGGGACACTGACACCCAGGCCTCCGAACGCCATGAGGAGTCCGGCCCATCGAGGGAAGACTTTGATGCGCGATGTGGTTCCGCCAAAGAGGGCGAGGCCTATGCCCATCAGTGCATGCCCCGACCAGTATACTGCTGCGAACGGCAGGTCGCGGAACATTGCGCCTCCGAGTTTCAGAAGGTCGGGCGATTCGGCGAGGAGGGGCGGCCATACCAGGGTTTGTTCCAGCTGTACCCAAGCGAAGATTACTGCGCCGACGAGAGACAGATAGAAGCCGATCTGTCCAACCTTGGTCATCACGGGCTTTTGGCACATGTACAGGCTCACGATCACCCCTGGCAGGAGGACTGCCGCAACGGCGCCGGGGGCGTTGTACAACGCCCAAGTCGAGTTGCTTGCCATCTCGACGAGGTCTACGCCGGCGTTCAAGTCGGGCAACAGGGTTAGGACTGGGAACCACCAGAGCAATAGCAGCGCGCCGGTCAAGCTTGCTATGAGTCCGTCCCATCGAGTTAGTTGTGTTCCCATCGTATGCTCTCTGTATGGCGGTCAGTTACAAACGCGGCTGCGTTTCATGGCTGCGCGGTATGTGTCGACAATCTGCCGCGCGCCTTTGGCTACTAGGTCCAACTCGCTTGCTTCTTCGAAGAAGCGAGCGCCTTTGTTCATCCAGCGGGCGGCAGACTCTGGGGATTTGACACTCGTACCGAACGGGACATCATGCACGCGGCAGAGGTCGAGCACGCGTTCCATGGGACCGGTAACGTCTGGGTGATCCCAGTCGCCGGGTCGGCCGAACTCCAAAGACGTATCGCCTGGCCCGCAGTAGACCATATCGACGCCTGGGGCGCTGACGATTTCTTGGGCGTTGGCGTATCCCGCTCTCGTTTCGATGTGGACGACCAGAGTGGTTTCTGCGTCCTGGGCGGCGATCCACTTGAGGCGGTCTGCGGGCTTGATGTAGTCGCTGCTGCCGTAGCCTGTGGCGCTGGCGCGGGTGCCGTTCGGGTAGAGTTTGATGTAGCTGTGGAGGGTTTCGATCTCCTTTCGGGTTTCGGTGCGCGGCAACTGAATGCCGACGACGCCGCACTCGAGCAGCTTCGCTACTTCTTGGCGTTCCAATTGGGGGGTCTTTGCGATGACTGGGAGTCCGTTGTCACGGGCGGCAAGGACGGTATCGGCGAGGGCGGACAATCCGAAGTAGACGTGTTCGTACTCGACGTAGACGAAATCGTATCCTGCTTGGTGATAGAGCTTCATCAAGGATGGGCGGGCGTACTCCGACATGGTGCCTCCGACCAAGACTTCGCCTGCGGCCAGGCGGGATTTGAGTTGGCGTCCTGGTCCGCCCTCGGGGTAGAGGGCTTGCGTGCGTGCGGCGGTCGATGCGGTTATGTCTGACTTGGGCATTGGGGAACCTCCGATGCGGACGCCACGGCGGCGGGAAGCGGGCCGCAGGCGTTCCAGTGTATACGATTCATCGAGGCAAGGCTAGTGATGGTTCTTCGTGGTTCGTTTGATTTATTGGCATGGCGGCTATGGGACGGCAACTCCAAGGCGATACGTCGAATCCGATCCATGCCGAGAAAGGAACGGAACGCGGGCGGGCACGAGGATTCCCGCCTTCGCGGGAATGACGGGAGGGGATGCCTCGCGCGCGTGCGCGCGGGCACGAGTTTTCGTTGCATCGTGTGGGATTCTGTCGGATTGTGTCGCATTCTGTCGAATTTTGCCGACGGCGAATTTGGCGTCGTCTCTTGGGGTGCGCGGCGATTGGGGGTAGGATGACGGGCGACGGTTTGGGTCGCGGAGTGCCTCGGTTGGCAGGTTGGATGTTTCGTGCATTGCGGCTGTCTCCTTGGGATATGGTTTTGCGGAGTGGTCATAGTCCTATGGTAGTACGTGAGTTCTGTTTTGTCAAATGCGATGCAGGGAGGTGGAGATTCCCGCCTTCGCGGGAATGACGTGGGTGTGTGGGAATGACGGGGGTAGGTGCGGGAATGACGTGGGCGGGTGTGGGAATGACGTGGGCGGATGTGGGAATGACGGGGGTGAGTGTGGTCATGCGGAGGGCCGGCGGGAGAGGTGGTTGGGGGTTGGTATGTTTCGTGCATGGGGGCTATCTCCTTGTGTTGTGGTTTCGCGGAGTGGTCATAGTCTTATGGTAGTACGTGAGTTCTGTTTTGTCAAATGCGATGCAGGGAGGTGGAGATTCCCGCCTTCGGAGACCTTTGCATAACCTCTTGCCGGGGTATGGGAATGGAACCCGGAGCACGCAAAATGAACGGGGGCACCATGGGCAGAGCATCCCAAAACAACCACTCCGCCTAGTTATTCAAAGGTCTCCCTTCGCGGGAATGACGTGGGAGGATGCAGGAATGATGTGGGTGGGTGCGGGAATGACGTGGGTGGTTGCGGGAGTGACGTGGGTGGTTGCGGGAGTGACGTGGGAGGATGCAGGAATGACGGGGGGGAGGGTGCCAATGAATCGAACGGAAGCATTTTCGTGGATGGATTTTGACGTCTTTGGTTGTTTGGATCTTCATTTCTGCGGGGCCATGGGCGGTGATGCGGGTCAGTTTGATGAGATCAATCCTTCGTGCACTTCGATTACTCTACGGCGGGCCTCTTCCAGAGTTTTGGCGAAGACGACCGTACCGGTATGCTCACGGTCCCACTCGGGCCAATGGTCTTTGAGGATGACGTATTGATCGGTATCTTCTATGACTTCATCGACCGAATGGGGCAAGTCGATCGTGCCTGCGTCTCCGTGGCGGGCGGTTTCTATCACGCCGAGTCGCTTCCATGCCTTCCTCGACGACGGTGAATAGAGGAGGTCGGTGCTTTCGTGGACGTGAACGATGGCATCGACGGCGGGGCGGTTTTGGTAGAAGTACCAGTGGAGGATGCTTTCGGATGATGGGAGTTTGGATCCGGAGTAGCAGGCGGTCGCGGATGCGGGGTTCTTTGGATCGAATTCATAGCGATCGAGTTGGACGAAGTCATCGGGTCGCAGTCCGCGCTTTGAGGGAAGTTGCGTGGCGGTGACCAGCATACCGCCTTGGGGGTTTAGTCGGATGCTCACATTGCCATTGCTTCCGATTGGGTTTCCGCTTCCGTAAGGGGTCATGAGTCCGAGGTCATCCATCTCGTCGCAGAGGGAGGAAAGAGGGAGGGTTTGGGTGGGTGAGGGGGGATCTGGAGACAGGCGTTCCCACTTGAACTTGATGAGATCCGAACTCACGGCTTGGGGGTACGGCAAGCATTTCTCCTCATAGCAGGTTTGCGTGACGCGATGCGGTCGGGCGGGGCTATATGTTCACGAGATCGTCTTGGACTTGGTTGGCCATTTGGCGCATGTAGGCGTCTCTGCCCATTTGGGGTTTTTTGTAGTGCATTCGGGATGCGTGCGGGATCATGCGCAGGCTTCTGTCTTCGATGGGGAAGCGGACGGGGGTATGTCCTCGTCGGTGGGACTCGCGGAGTCCGATGGCTATTTCGAGGACTTTTCTGCCGTTGTCGCCGCTGCCGGGCGGGTCGAGGTCAAGCTGCAAGTGGTCGACGAAGACCGAGACGCTTGCCAGGTTGCGGTCGCCTGGCCACAGCCATCCGTCTGGCTCGCGGTGGCTGCTGGTCTTGCCGATGACGCTCGTCTTTGGGAAGAGTCCTTCGATTTCTTCCATCGTTTCCGAGGAGGAGCCCTCCTTGGGCGACCGGTACATGCGGAGGATATTGGAGTTGCTGGTGAGGGCGCCTTTGGAGCAGTTGACGTCGAATCCGGAGCCTCTGGCGTCGGGTTCTCGGCTGAAGAATGCTTCGACGCCGTTGACGAATCTGATGTAGCCGGAGCCGCCTTGGTCGTAGTCTTTCCAGGGGTCGTCGTCTACCCATCCGATACACCATGCGACTTCTGCGAATCCGGCGAACATTCTGGTTAGGCTGAATTGCTGGATGCCGCCGCCTGAGAGTTCGGTTCCGCCGCCGCCATAGAAGTGGATGCTCTTTACGTCTCCGACCTCGCCGGATTCGATGATTTGGGATGCTTTTTGGAGGGTGGGGAGATTGATGTTGAGGTCGCCTGCGCCGATCTTGACGTTGTTGGCGCGGCAGGCGGCAACCATGGCGTCGGCCTCTGCGAGCGAGGGTGCGAAGGGTTTTTCGCATAGGATGCCCTTGACGCCTGCTTCCGCACATCCAATTACTACGCTGGGGTTTGGTCCCACGGGGAGGATTGGGGCGGCGATGTCGATGCGTTCATTGGCGAGCATGTCTTTGTAGTCGGTATAGCCTGGCACGCCGAAGCGCTTGCAGAAGACGGCTAGGTTCTCTTGGTCCGAGTCGGCGGCGGCTACGATTTGGGTGCGAGGGTCGAGGCGGTAGGCTCTGGCGTGCTGCGCGCCCTTTCGTCCTATGCCAATCATCCCTACTCGGTAGATTTCGTCGGTCATTTGGTCCTCCGCTCATATTGGGCGACTTTGGCGGTGCTGGGCGGCCCGCCACGTTCATTATACGCAGATTGCGTGTGGTTGGAAGGCCTTGGGGCATCGGAGTGTCCCTCTTGGGGGGTCTGGGCGCGGGGGCATACGGTGTTGGCATGAGATGGTCTGGGCATGGGGTTTGGGTTGCTGGAGGATTTTTGCCAAGAGGTCGGCGAGGTGTTCGGGTTGATTGCGGGAGTCTAGTTCGAGTGCGGTGTCGAGGGGGATTTTGGCGGGTGGTGATGGGTTTTTTCTTTGCCTGCTTCGATTCTGGCGAGGGAGGGCGTTCGGTTTTGGTGGGTTGGGGGGTGAAACCGTGGACATTTTGGGACATTTCGTATGTGGGCAGTGGGTGTGAGTCGGGGAGCGCCGCGGTGGAGTCCACGCGGCTCGTTCTCGGTATTGCGGCGTTCACAGGGTGGCCGCGAATCCCGGTTCTCGGATTTAGAGGACGTCGGCGAGTCTGCCGATTTGCTCAATGTCCGTATCGCACGGCCAGAGCAGGAACTCATCTACCCCTTCGTCGGCGTATGCGGCGAGCGTCGACCGAATCCGCTCGGGGGTTTGGAGGGACGATGCGACGACCATGGCCGCCATTTGCGGCATGAAGCCGTAGTAGTCGTTGATGTAGTGGTCGATGGCTGCTTCCGCGTTTGGCCCAAGGGCGAAATAGGCGGCGGCCACGAAGCGCGGCTTTCCTTCTTTGCCTTGTGCGGACCAGTCCGCCAACACGGAGTCGAACGCCGCGCGCGCGGCCTTGGGGTCTCCGCCCGCAGCGATGAATCCGTCGCCCCAGCGCGCTATTCTCCGCAGGGCGGCTGGCGAGTGCGCCCCGATGAGCAGCTCGGGGCCGCCGCTGCGGTGCGGCGCAGGGCCGATGGCGCCTGCTTCTGGGCCGTACGGTCCTCCTGCCCATATCCGCCGCATCGTCGCGAGCTGCCCCTCGAATCTCTTGCCCCTCTTGCGAATGTCTGCCTCGCCCGCTATGTAGTCATCCGGCCTCCCACCTATCCCCAACCCCAAACTCAGGCGCCCGCCGGATATGGCGTCCAGGCTTGCGGCCTGCTTTGCCAAGAGCGCGGTTCCCCGCAGCGGCGCCAACAGGATGCTCGTCATGAGACGCACCCTCTCCGTCACTGCCGCGGCCGCGCCGAGTGCGATCATCGGATCGAAGTTGGGATAGACCAGCCGGTCTTGCACGGATACGCTGCTGAAGGGCCCTGCGTCCGCCTTCCTTGCCCATTCCACGATGGATCGTCCATTTACTCCTGGTATAACCGCGGGCAGTCCGATACCTACTTCCATTTCACTCTCCTTGTGACACTTATTTCGATCCGTTTCACGAGTGTTCCGATGCTCGAGCGGAGAGACCGTCCTGGCAGCGGCGTTGGCGGTCTATGCGCTCGACGCGCCTTGGTCTGGGAATCGCGTCCGCTCGATCTGTGCGGCCCCTACTCCTTCGGTGGTATCTCGGACGAGACGAGGCCCACGAGGTTTCCCTCCGGGTCCTTGAAGTGCGCGAAGGTGACCATGCCCGGTATGACCGTAACCGGCGCGGCGGTCTCTCCTCCAAGCTTGCCCGCCCTGTCCAAGGACGCTTGGAGGTCATCGACCTGGACATAGAAGGTCAGGCGCGGCGATCCGGTCATGCTGCGCCCAATGCCTCCGGGGATCCCTTCGCCGTCCTCGTCTACGGTGACCGCGCTGTGATCCATCTCTGGAGACATCTGCGTTATCTTCCAACCGAACAGGTCACGGTAGTATTGTCGAAGCCCCGGATAGTCGCTGCCGAGAATCTCGAAATACACTACTGGGTTCGGCATGTTTTCCTCCTGTCCATGGGGTGTCTGGGGAAGTCTCATACGGAGGGCGGCTTCACGCCCATGATCCGCGCCATATTCCCTCCAAGTATCGAGTCCATATCGGAGTCTGGGATGAACCTGCAATACTTCCGGATGTAGTCGATATTCTGTCGATACGTCCACCAGAGCAGAGACACGGGGATGTCCGTTCCAAAGATCAGCTTGTCCGCTCCGATGCGCTGGCACATCTTTTCCATTGTCGGCAGTATCTGCGGCATTGGGTAGTCCCATCTTCGCTGTAGGAAGACGGCAAACAGTAGTTGAACGTGGTAGTTTGGGTGGTCGATGGGAGTGGCGTCGAAGACTTCGTCTGGAACGTGCAGGCCATCGTCGTCGGAGAACATGCGCCAGTTGAACCCGTGCGTCTGGACGACTGTGACGTTAGGATACCGTTCCATCCACTCTCCCAGCCTCCGCAGCTCCGTCAGATACTGCTCGTACCCCTCGGCGCTCAACGTGAAGAATATCGGTACGCTCAGGCTGGAGGCGGCGTCCCAAAACGGCTTGAAGTCCGGCCCGTCCCACCTTGGCTCGATTCCGTAGAGCTGCATGTGGTGGGGCATGAATTGATAGCCGTGCAGTCCGAGTTCGTTCACTGCGCGTTCTAGCTTGCGGATGCACGCTTCCGTTTCCGATCCGATTAGCCACTCTTCCACATAGGCCAATCCTTGGATGCGGTCGGGGTATTGCTGGATGCAGTCGGAGATGAACTCGTTCGACTTGCTCATGTACGGCGTGCGGTGCAAGAGGGCCATGTCTACGCCTGCGTAATCCATCTCCGCAACTAGATTGTCTACGGTGAACGTTAGGTGGTCGACCGACGGCGGCAGGGCCTGCTTGACATAGGTTTCGCCGTCGACTTCCCATTCGACCCGACCATTTGCAGCCGTGCGGAACCCGGCTTCCTTCAAGGCCTCGAAGTCCCATGGACTCGCCGGGTCGATTAGTCCTGACGAGTCGCCTGGCGCTCGGTCTCGCTTGCGCCAGACGGGCTGCTGCCGGGCTGTTGCCATGAACAGCTGCAGGAACCGCCGAAACTCACCGGGATCGTCGAAGCCCCCACCGAGCGCCGGGTCTTCCGCGCAGTATGCGTGTCCGTCGTAGATCATGGAATCGTCGACTCACACCGCCGCAAGGGCGGATACTTCTACCAAGAATCTCTCGTCCGCAAGCCCGCTAACCACGAGAAGTGTCGCCGGGGGGTATCGCCCGTCTGGGTACGCTGCGTCGAAGATCGACGTTCGCGCTTCGATGAATCCTCGCACGTGTTCACGTCCGACGACGTAGTAGGTGAACTCTACTACGTCCGCGAATGACGCGCCAGCGCCTGCTAGAACGGCCTCCATGTTGCGAAATACCTGCTGCGTCTGCGCGCGAACGTCCCCTTCTCCCACCAGTTCCCCACCCATGTCGAGCGCAACCTGCCCCGCTATGGCTAGCAGCGTGCATCCTTCCACTCTGGCCGCGTGCGAATACTTGCCGGGCGGTGCGTGCACGCCATCGGGGTTGAGAATCTCAAAGCTTGGCATTGTCTTCTCCCCTCAAATCGTCGGCGAGGCCAAGAAGCTTCGCCGCGTTGTTGTGCGTGATGTCGTCGAAATGCTCCTTCGACTCGCAGTAGTCCCGCAGCAGCGGCAACATGATACCACTTAGGCACGCTCGAAAAGTGCCGTTTGGGAGATTGCCTCGTCCGTCGACACAGGGGCAGTCGCTGCCCCAAAGCAATTTGCTCCGGTGGCGCTTGACGAATTCCCGCCCGAACTCTGCATCGCGGTAGAGCGCGAAGTAGCCGGAGCGCGCGGAGAGGTCGCCGTACAGGTTGGGATATTCTCGCAAGAGCCGGTCCGTCAGCCCAGTTGGGGTTACCGCGCCCATCGGATACTCCGCGAATTCTGGTGACTGCGGGTCGGCAACCGCGTCTGCGCTGATGTTCGTCCACCACGCCATTGCGTGCCCGATGAACGCCGTATCGGGCAGCGCGCGCGCTACCCGCTCTATGGAAAGGAAGTTGCTTCCGTAGACGCCAGTGTAGTCCATGTGAATCAGTACCGGCCATCCAAATTCACCGCAGAGGCGATATATTTCCATGTTTCGGGGGTGGTCGACAGGCAGGCGCACCTTGTGCTCGCCAAAGCCCTTGAAGATGCCAGCCGCGCGCAGAGAATGCAGGCGGTCGATCGCGCCTGCGCTTGTCGGGTCGATGTGGCAAAACGCGATCGTCTCATCTGGGCATTCCTCGTGCGCATCGGTTGCAGCCGCCGTCGACATCTCCGTGCCGCTTCCAGATGCGGACGCGGGCCCTGGCTCGATTGGCAGCAGGACCGAGACGCCCCCGCCATGTGCGGCGATGTGCCGACGCACCTGCTCAATCCCACGGCCGTTTCCCACGTGGGTATGGAAATCGATCATGCGGTTGCTCCGGCAATCTTCTCGGCGTTCGCTCCGATCTTCTCGAACGCGCGGATGTACTGGGCTATCAACTCGTCTGCCGGTCGGGTGAAGCTTGGCAGTTGAATCGTATCGTAGGGAACCTCCATGTCCTCCGTCACCGGAAGGGTGACACGGGTATAGTCGATCTCCCCCATGTTCGGTCCCAATACCTCGCGGAGAATGTCTTCTGTCCCATACTCGTTGCCGGCGAAGACCGGGTGCTTGTGGAGCATTCGAGGGATGCCGTCAGTGTGGGGAATGCGCGAATCTTTCCGGGCAGGAGACGACACCAAGGCGCCTTCTGCACGCAGCGCCCCGATGAGCCTCTCTCGAGGGATTCCCGCTAGACGGTCTGGATCGAACGCAATGTGTCCGGACAGGTAGGGGGAGGAGAAATAATCCGGAAAATTCGGAGTGGAGAATCCGTCTATCTCGGCCACGGCCTGCCCCAGCTTGATTGCGTTCTCATGCCGAACCGCGAGGCGTTCCTTCCAGCGCTTCATCTGGACGACCCCGATCGCGGCGGTGATCGTGGCCATCCGATACTTCTCTCCAAAGGCGAACCCCGTTACCGCGCGCCACTTCGGGTCAGGCAAGTTCTTTAGCCGTTCGTAGTGCCCCAACGTCGCTGCCCGCTGGTATACTTCGTCGTCGTTGGTCATGAACATCCCGCCTTCTCCTGCCGAGGTGAGCTTGCCGTCCTGAAAGCTGATGGCTGACGCGTGGCCAATCGCGCCCAACATTCGTCCGCGATGCGTCGTTCCTTGCGATACGGCGTTGTCCTCCACGACCTTCACGCCGCGTCGGTGGGCGATGTCCATGATCGCGTCCATATCCGCGGGGATGCCGTTCCAGTGGACGACCATGATCGCCTTCGTCCTCCTGGTGATCTTTCGCTCTACGTCCTTCGGGTCGAGAGTCATGGTGATCGGGTCGATGTCTGCGAATACCGGCACCGCCCCGCAGCCAATGATGGGGAGGCAGTTGAAGGGATGAACTGCCGACTGTGCAACGACTTCGCAGCCCGGCACGACGCCTACGCCGAACAGTGCGGAGCGCAGGGCCGCGGTTCCGCTCGAGTGCGCGATCGCATACTTGACGCCCCATGTGTCCGCTACCAACGCCTCTAACTCCGTGATCGGTCCGCGAGCTTCTTGGGCGCTCGACAGCGCGTGGCGGCGAATGAGGTCGGCCGCGGCGTCCGCCTCTTCGTCGGTGTAGATCGGCCATTGCGTGTACCAGCTCTGGTCGATCGCGACCGCAGGCGTTCCGCCCGAGACCGCTGGTTTCCCAACCATCTACCCGCCTCCGTTTCGTCGTGTCGATCTATGGATGAGGCCGCCCATGACTGTCATACCCAATTCCTCCATGAGCCGCGGGGCCGGAATCAGACGTTTGTGAGACACTGCCTGCTATACGGAGTCCCAGTCGTCTGGAAGCACGGACGTGTAGTCCTTGTATTTTTCTTGCCAAATGCGGATGCGAGAAGCCAGGCCTCGAATGGTGTGTCGGTATGCAGGGTCGTTGTACAGATTTACCAGCTCGTGGGGGTCGTCGTTGAGGTCGAACAGTTCGCACTGGTCGTTGGGGCTGAGATGGAGTTTCATCCCTTCATGGGAAATGATCGTGCGCCGCGCCATCGCGGCCGCCCGTTGCACGTCGCTCCATGGAATGTCTGTTTCGAAAGCGCTATTCGGACGGCCGTCGGCTCCGTTCCATTGCACGATGACGTCGTTGCGGCTGAGGTCAGATCGGTCTTCCAAGACTGGCAGGCGGCTTTCGCCCTGGAGGTCGCGGGGTATTTCTTCGCCGAGCAGATCCAGCAGCGTAGGCGCGGCGTCGATCAGGCCTACCCGGCCAGGAACCATTCGCTGCTCCTGAGATAGCCATGGAACGCGCAGCAGGAACGGAACGCGCAGCGCCTCTTCGTACATCATCGTCTTGTGTAGGATGGCGTGGTCGCCCATCATGTCTCCGTGCTCGCTCGTATAGACGACGATGGTATTGTCTGCTTCTCCGCTGTCCTCTAGGGCGTCCATGATAGCCCCAACCGCCCTATCGACCAGGGTCACCAACCCGAAGTACCGTGCACGAATCTCTCGCCAACCGCCTTCTGTCGATAGGTCGACATCGTCCACGACTGCGCCGCGGTAGTAGTCGGCCATCATTCGGTGCAGGACCGAGGCGTCCTCGTCGGGCGGGCGCAGGAACGCCGGTCCGGTATTGAGCTTGTCGCGCGGATGAAGGTCGTCCAGCGGACCTATGAACGGAGGATGCGGTTCGAAGAAGTTGACGTACAGCATGAACGGACGTTCGTCCCTGGCCGACTCTCGGATGAAGCGGGATGCCGCCCGCCCCAGGTAAGAAGCCTTGGTATGGCGCTCTGGAAGCTGGGCCGCATACGGTCGGCTGTACACCGAATGTTCGTCGGCGAAGCGGGACCGCGCGTCCTCTTCTTCATACTCCTTCGCCAGGCCCTCCTGCCCTTTCACGTCGGGTTCATACCCTTGAGAAGTGAGGTACCAATGGTAGTCCGAGAAGTTTCCCAGGTCGCCAACGTCCGTGTAGTACGGCCGATACAAGTCGTCGACGCTTACCCAATCGTCGAATCCATGCTGCGGGCGCAATTCGTCGCCGAGATGCCACTTGCCGTAGTAACCCGTGCGGTAGTTCTCTGTCACCATCTCGGCGATGGTCTTCGTGGAGGGGGGGAGGCGAACGTTGTTTGTCGTGCAGCCGCTCGTGTGAGGGAAGAGCCCCGTCAAGATCGTCGCGCGAGACGGCGTGCATACGGGCTGGCTGACGTAGGCGTTCTCGAAGACGAAGCTGCCCTCCGCAAGCCTGTTCAAATTTGGCGTCCGAATGTCGTCGTTGCCGTAGCAAGCCATCGTGTCTGCGCGCTGCTGGTCTGCAAAGATGAATAGCAAATTCGGTTTCTTGGACAAGACTACGATCCTCCTACCGCGGATGTGCAGATTAGGAAGCCGGTACGCCAACCGCACCGAACACCGTTTCCGTACCGTTCCGCATCTGCGTTCTTCATTGTGCTTCGACTGCCGTCCGCATACGATGATACCATGTTATGCAAGTTCATTCTGTTGAGGTTGCCCTGATTAGCCAATACCGTACCATCACAACTGCCAGCGACATCTCGCTTCCGATGACCGTCCAAAGCCACGGATGGGTTGCGCTCGATCCCTGGCGGTGGGATGCGGGCGAGGGGGTACTCTCTCGCACGGATCTTCTCGACAGACCAACCACTATCGCGGTCACTCAAAGCGGCCCGCGCGCAGTCCAGGTTCGATACGACTGTGAGCAAGACGAGGGAAGCGCGATCGAGTCGATCGTCCAGAGATGGCTCTCCCTCGGTTGGGATCCTGCGCCTGCAGTGGAGGCCGCACGCGCAGTCGACCCCGCGGTTGCGGACGCCGTCGCACGCGGTGCAGGACGCTTCTTGCGGGGCTCCACATTCTACGAAGACTACCTCAAGACCGCGTGCACTGTTCAGATCACCTGGGAAGGCACCAAACGCATGACCACCCGCCTCGTCCAGGAGATAGGCGGGGGTTTCGTTCCGACGCCGGTGCAGGTCGTCGACGCCGGAGAGCGCGTCTTGCGCCAACAAGCCGGAGTGGGATTCCGCGCGAAGGGAATCCTTCTCTCTACCGAACGGCTTCTAGAAGACGGGTTCATGGACGAGCGCGGGTGCGCGGTGGAAGACGCATTGACGTATGACGTTCTGATCCAACTGCACGGCGTAGGACCTTACGCCGCCAGTCACCTGCGGGTTCTGCTCCACGACTTCAGCCGGGTGCCAATCGACTCCGAGGTCGCTGGTTACTTTCGCGAGCGGCACGGGATCGACCCCGCGTCAATCGACCGCTTCCTCGATGCGTGGGGGCAGTATAAATTCCTCGGCTACCGCCTATCCCGTCGCTTGTCTCAATAGGATGCGCGTCTGTCGCTGTCCATCCACATACCTCTGCTCCCAAACTGGATGCCCAATTTCCCAGAAGCCTCATCTGCCGCCCCCTCTGCCTTTCATCCCGGCGCATATCGAGGATGCCAGCGCGGCGGCGCTCGGGGGCGCACCCTCATGAATCTGCTGCGACTAGACCGGCGTCCAGCTCATCGTCAAGGGAATCATACGAAACGGCTGTGGAATCCGCGCTGGGCAAAGACTGCTAGGTTCCCGCCTTTGGAGACCTTTGCATAACCATCGGAGAGGTATGAAGGTCGCCGGTTCTATTCCCTCTTCCGTTGGAGAGAAGGGCTATGGTGGGAGTAAGAACTCCCCGCCACCACTCGAGTCATGCAAAGGTCTCCCTGCGCGGGAATGATGGGAGGGGGATGAAATTACGGTAGATGGATCTACGATTTAGGAGAGTACCCCGCGCGATACATCAAACGGAACCGGCGGTTCCATTTACTTTTGCGGTATGACGGCAGAGGGACGGCAACTCTCCAAGCGGTGCGTCTAATCGCGCAACGGGAGATTCCCGCCTTCGCGGGAATGACGGAGAGTCCAACCTGCTGCGGCCCGGGCGCAATCCATGCCGCAAAAGTAAACGGAACCAAACCGCTTGAGTTCCCCGGTTGACCCGCTGTTCCAACGAACATAGAATTGGCGGAGGGGGAAGGTATGAAGGCAGCAGTCTACGCAGGCAACCACAAGCTGGAGGTCCGCGACATTCCGGTGCCGACCGTCGGCCCGACTGACGTGTTGGTCGACGTGGCATACTGCGCCATTTGCGGTACTGACGTTCATGGGGTCATGTACGACGTCGTGCCGCCCGGTACGGTGCTCGGCCATGAGTACAGCGGAACGGTCGTAGAGGTCGGGAACGGCGTCGAACGATGGAAAGTGGGTGATCGGGTAGTGGGCGGGGGCGGCAATCCTCCCCCAGGAAAAGGCAAGGGTTGGGATCTGGATCCTCGATACAACTACCGCGTCAAAGGCTTTCACGCCAAGAAGTTCCGCGCGTATGCAGAGTACGTCCTCATGGAAGAGTGGGAGCCGATTCCCATTCCCGACGGTGTGTCCGATGAGGCTGCTGCGCTCTGCGAGCCGGCTTCCGTGGCCGTTCACGCCGTGCGGATGTCGCAGCTCAAGTTGGGAGACGCGGTTGCGGTCGTCGGCGCGGGGCCAATCGGTTTATTCACCGTCCAAGCTGCGCGCGCGGCAGGCGCGGAGAGCATTCTCGTGTCCGAACCGTCGGCGCGGCGGCGCGGCGCGGCCGCCAAACTCGGAGCCGATGTCGTCATCGACCCAACGCAAGACGATCCGGTCGCTGCGGCGGAGGAAATGACGGGGGGCGCGGGGGTAGGCGTCGCCTTCGATTGCGCGGGCATCAAGGGAACCCTCGACCAGGCCGCCAGCATGGTGCGCCCGCGCGGGCAGGCGGTGCTGATCGCCGTGCCGTGGGAGCCTCTCCCTCTCGAAGCTGCGGATTGGATGGCGCGCCACATCAATATCCAAACCACTTTCGGCCAAGACCCCGGCGACTGGCATACTACCCTGAAGCTCATGCAGCGCGGCGGCATCGACGTCCAACCCATGCTGCAAGAGTCGGACTTCATACGATTGGAAGATATCCAATCGGCCTTCGAGTCTCTCTTCAGGCCCAGCGACCAGCTTCAGATGATCGTGAAGCTATAGCCACAGAGGGACGACCTCCCTGCCCGGTCTCTTGACGCAACGATGCGTGAACCTGCCCAGGCCGGCGCGAGGGGTTCGCGCTTGCGTCGACGACGGCAGGACCGGAATCGATTCTGCGGCCGGAGTGGCTCCTAGTGGAAGATCACCATCTTCAACTCGGTCATCTCTTCGACGGCGTACTTTGGGCCTTCCTTGCCCATGCCGCTGTCCTTCAGGCCTCCGTAGGGCATCAAGTCTGCGCGCCACTGGGGCCCCGCGTTGATTTGGATATTTCCCGAGTGAACCTCCTTCGCGTACTTCATCGCCCGGTCCACGTCCTGCGTGAAGATGGATGCGCTCAGTCCGTAGATCGTATCGTTGGCGGCTGCGATGGCCTCGTCGATGTCGTCGAAGGAAGAGACTGCAACGGCGGGGCCGAAGACTTCCTCGCGCGATAGCCGCATATCCGGCTTCACGTCCGCTACTACGGTCGGCTCGTGGAGGGCTCCCTCGTATTCGCCGCCGGTCGTCGTCCGCGCGCCGGCGCCGACTGCTTCCTGGATCCACGAGTTGACTCGCACCGCGTCCTGTGCGCGCACCATCGGCCCCATCTGCACCGACGCATCGAGCTGGTCTCCCGTCCGCAGCGCCTGCACTCCATCGGTGAGCGCGTCGACGAAGTCTCCGTAGATGTCCTTGCTCGCCATCACCCGCTGTGCGGAGATGCAGACTTGCCCCGCGTTCGAGAAGCCGCTGGATAGCGTGCCGGCGACGACTCTATCCATGTCCGCATCGTTCATCACGATCAAGGGCGAGTTTGAGCCTAGTTCCATGGTCACCTTCTTCAACCCCGCGGTCTTGCAGATGCGTTCTCCCACGTCCCGGCTTCCTGTGAAGGTAACCTTGCGAACGCGCGGGTCGGCTACGAGGGGGTCTCCGATCCTGCTTCCGGAGCCGGTAATGCACTGTATGGACTCTGGCGGCGCGCCTGCTTCCAGCAGGATCTCCGTCAGCTTCAGCGCGGACAATGGGGGGTCGCTGGCGGGCTTGATGACCACGGAGTTACCTGCGGCCAGGGCGGGGCCGACCTTGTGCGCCACCAGATTGAGGGGGAAGTTGAACGGACTGATAGCCGCGACCACGCCCACGGGTACTCGCATGGTGAAACCGTATTGGCCTGTCCAGTTCGAAGCGCCGTCGAGGGGGATCGTTTCCCCGTACAGCCGCTTGGCTTCCTCGCCCGAAAGTTCGATGGTCTGCTTGGCGCGGTCTGCTTCCGCCACTCCCTCGGCGAGGATCTTCCCTTCTTCCATCGAGATCGTTCGGCCGAGGTCGTCCATGCGGGCCGCCATGATGTCTGCCGCGCGGCGCAAGATTTCGAATCGGCGGTAGGCGGGGATGTTCCGCATGACCTCCGCGCCGCGCGCCGCGCTGGAGACCGCCGTCTCCAGATCGTCCAAACTTCCGCTTGGCACGGTGTCGATCACCGATCCGTCGTAAGGATTGATTACGTCTACCTTGCTGTCGCGGTCGACCCATTCTCCGCCGATGTACATCTTCATGGTGTCTTACCCTCCTGAATACGCTGCCGCGGTATGCGGTCAGCTGTGTTTTTCTTCGCTTTCGATTTCGATGAGCAGGCGGCAGTGGTCGCTTGGGCCCCAGTCCTGGACGGAGTTGAGGGCGCGTACTTGGACGCTTTCGTGGAAGCCGCGTGATGCGAATGCGTAGTCGATCTGGTTCTGTGCAGTTTCCGGGTTCTGCCTAGTGGTGTAGTAGGTGGGCACGTTCTTCGTATCGGGCGGCAAGCCGGTGGGTGCGGGATGCGCCTGCCGCCCGTCTGGGTACTGAGGTCCCAGGAACTCCATACCAAGCGCATCCATTCTGCTCATGACGGTCCGCGCGCGAGCCGGAAGTTCCAGTGGGTTGTCATCCGTTGCGCCGTGTATCAAGTTGAGGTCTCCAGCCGCCAGGATGCGATGCGTGCTGGGGTCCGTGCTGCCGATGAATGCCGAGAGATCCGAGATGATGCGGTGCGCCGAACCATCGGAATATCCCACAAACCATCTGCTGCCGGTGGATGAGTGCGGCCTGATCCATCGCGCATACATGGACACTGCGACAAACGGCAGGCCATCTAGCGGGGTGACTTTGGCGGCGGCAATTGTGCCGATGCCGCTAACGGCAAATTGATTTGGCTTGGTCTCGCTGATTGGGTCGGTTTGTTCAAACCACTCAACCTCGACGCGATCGGAAAGCTTGACGACCGCGGCGAAACGGTCGTACTGATCCGCTTTCCAAGGCTCGTGGCCGGAGACTTGGACTGAATCCGCAACTTCGGGCGGCACCGGGCCGGACTCCTGTAGCAGGGCGATGTCGGCGTCCATCTGGAGAAGATCACGCCACGGTTGCCTGCGACTGGCAATGTTCCAGCTCACTACCCTAGTTCCTTTTCGTTGCACGGTCGTCATCCTCTATTCTCCTTCTCCGGATTCTATCATAGCACCTGAGCACGGTGATTTCATTGTGCAGGTTCGCTCTATCTTCCAGACGCGCCCTGCGGCGAAAGCCGTTCTCTCTGTGGATTGCCGCTTCACTCCGCCATCCTGATGTGGAGTTCTGCCAACTGGTGGTCGTCGACCGCGTCCGGGGCCTCGAACAGCGGGTCTGCACCGCTTTGGGTCTTGGGGAAGGCGATGACCTCGCGGATGCTGTCGAGGTTTAGCAGGAGCATGATGAGCCGTTCGATGCCCGCCGCGATGCCGCCGTGCGGGGGAGTCCCGTACTCGAATGCTTCGAGCAGCTGTTTGAAGCGCGACTGGGTTTGCTCCTCCGTGTAGCCGAGCACTTCGAATATCTTGTTCTGCAACGGGCGCTGGTGAATGCGAATGCTTCCTCCCGCAGCTTCCAAACCGTTGCATACTAGGTCGTAGGCGCGGGAGAGCGCTGCGCCTGGATCCGTGTCCAGAAGTGGCTCGTGTCCGGCCTTTGGAGCGGTAAACGGGTGGTGGGAGGAGTTCCATCGCCGCCCTTCTTCGTCCCAGTCGAACAAGGGGAAGTCCACGACGAAGGCGAAGGCGAGGACGTTTGGGTCTGCCAGGTCGAGGCGCCGCGCCATTTCCCGCCGCAGAGCGTCTAGGGCGACGTTCGTCGGCTTTTCGGGGCCGGCGATGGCGAGGAGCAGGTCGCCGGGGCTCGCTCCCGCCGCGCGCGCCATTTGCTTCACGGCGGGAAGCGGCAGGAATTTGGACACGGGCGACTTGACGCTCTCTTCGGTCAGGTCATCGATTGACGGCGCCGCGCCGCTCAGGGCGATGTAGATCAGTCCTTGCGCGCCGCTGCGTTTGGCGAACTCTACCAGATCGTCGAGGTGCCTGCGCGGCATGTCCGCCAACCCAGGCGCTGCGAATCCCTTGACGATGCCTCCGGCAGCCAACACGGATTGAATGACTCGAAAGTCCGTATCTCTCACTGCGTCGGAGAAGTCGGCCATCTCGAGGCCATATCGAAGGTCTGGCCGGTCGGACGCGTACTTCTCCATGGCGTCCGCATACGAGATGCGTGGGAAGGGTTTGCGCATGATGCTCCGGTCTGGCGTCAGCGTCTCGAACATCTCGGTGTAGAGGCGTTCGATGAGGTCGAGCACGTCATCTTCATCGACGAAGCTCATTTCCAGGTCGAGCTGGGTAAACTCCGGCTGTCGGTCTCCCCGCGGATCCTCGTCCCGAAAGCACCTTGCCATTTGGAAGTAGCGCTCGACCCCCGCTGCCATGAGCAGCTGCTTCAGCTGCTGGGGCGACTGCGGCAGGGAGTAGAACTTTCCGGGGTAGAGACGGCTCGGAACGAGGTAGTCTCGCGCGCCCTCTGGAGTGCTTTTGATGAGGATTGGAGTCTCGATGTCCAGGAATCCTCGGTCGCTGAGGAAGTCGCGGATGAACTTCACTGCGTTGTGGCGCATGATGAGCATGTCCCGCATTCGGGGGCGGCGCAGGTCGAGATAGCGGTATTTGAGCCGCAGCAACTCGTCTATCCCGGTCTCGTCGTCGATGTAGAACGGGGGAGTCTGGGACTCGTTCAAGATCGTCATGCTCTCGACCGCCACCTCGACCTCTCCGGTTGGTATGGAGTCGTTGATCGACTCCTCCCAACGCAGCTTCACGCGTCCGGAGACCTGGATGACCCACTCTCCCCGCACGCGGCCGGCGGTTTCGTGAGGCCGCGGGTTCACGCCTGGGTTGAATACTGTCTGCACGGTGCCGGATCGGTCCCGAAGGTCTACGAATATCAGGTTGCCGTGGTCGCGCCGCCGGTCGACCCATCCGGCGAGGGTAACCTCCTGACCGTCGTGCTCTTTTCGCAGCTCTCCGCATCCTATCGTCTTTAGCAAGTCTGTCTCCTTTTCGCTTCCGTCTATGGATTGTACTCGAACGTTGCGTTCCTGCGCAGCCTGGCAATGAGAAGCCCCGCCCTGAGTAGTGATCGGGGCGGGGCTTCATGGATGAGCAGCGTGGATGATGTCATTCCACGATGGCGTTGCCCCGCTTCTTGTTGCCCAAATTCACGAACGTCTCCGTTCGGCGCACGCCGGGGATCGTCCCCACCTTTCCGCGCAGGAAGGCCCCGAGTTCCTCTGGGGTATGAAGCGCCGTCCACGCGAACACGTCGAACATGCCCGTCGTGATGACCACCCAACCAATCTCTTTCAGCTCGTCGAGGCTGTCCGCGACTTGGTCGATCTTGTCCGGGTCGACCTGCACGCCGATGATGGCGCGGGCCGAAAGGCCCATCTGGGCGGGATCGGGCACTGCGACGATCTGGATATACCCATCTTCTACCAGCCGGTTGAGGCGTCTGCGCACGGTGCCTTCACTAACGCCTACGCTTCGTGCGATATGCGAGTTGGGTGCCCGCCCATCCTCTTGGAGTATCTTGATGATCTCCCTGTCTAACTCGTCCATTCCCGACCGTGCCTCGTTCAACGATTGAGTTCACACTATCAGTATTATACCGTTCCTCTGGGAAATCTGTCAACGAATTCTGTCGACGCGGAGGGGCGGCGGGTGTATCGGCTCGGGTTGCCTGCACATCGTAAACTCGCCTGAGGTTACTCAATCGCTTCCGGGGCGAATTCTACCTCCCAAATGCGGTCGACGCCGTCGAACTGCCCGGTGGTGATTCGCACGATGTCGTACTTTGGCAAAGGAGCGGCGGCCGCGCACTTGCCGTCGAACGCCACGCCGCGCACGTCGAAGCCAAAGTCGAGGTTGTCGAATCCGTGCCGCCTGCGGTGATCTGGGAGGTCGTTTAGGTCCTCGGGGACGACGTGCAGGAAGAAGAGCGCCTGCGTGTCTTTGACGCCGCACGGCTCTTTGACGTAGTACAGGTTGTCCCCGTCGAGGTATACGTCGAACTCCGCGCGCGCTGCAGGTTCATTCGATACGATCGATTGGTACTCGGAGATGAGCTTGGGCCCTTGGGTGACATGCGGTGCGATCCATACCTGGCCATCCTCGTAGCTGCCGGTGCGAAAGCCTGCAATGCCGTAGTGGGGGAGATCGACGATCGCCATACATTTGTCGTCGAACATCACGCCGCGCTCGATGAAGTCAAAGTCGAGGTTGTCGAATCCATGCTCCCCGCGGTGGTAGGGGAGGTCTTCGGGGTTCGTCGGGAAGACATGCAGGAAGATTATCGCCTTGGTGTCCTCGCATTCACACGGCTCCTTGAGGTAGTACACCGTGTTGTCGTCGAGATACACGTCGAAATCTTCGCGGGCCAGGGGCTCGGTGGATACGAGTGATGGATACGCAGACCGATACGATGCCAGAAAACTGGCGGTCAAGCTGGGCGCATCGTAGAGGAATAGATATTGGTTCTGGGGAGTGAGTAGGGCATCCGAGTCGACACGGTGATAGGTGACGATATATTTGCTACTTGCGGGAAGAGGATACTCATTAGCGACCATGGCCAATCTCAGATAGTAATGCAGTGCGGTGTCCGACGCGTGGGGGAGCGATCTTCGGAAGCCGCGGATACCGAGGACGATGACAGGCTCTCCCGCAGTCAACTCGCGGATGGTTCGGAGGTCCTGCTCCACCGCTCTGGACGATTGAGACGCCTCTGCGCTGTGGCCGGTGCGGCTCATCTGAAAGCTGGAGGCTGCAAAGAGCAGCAGCGCTGCGGTCGCAGCGGCTGCGAAGACGGCGTCTCGACTGGTTA
Organism: Dehalococcoidia bacterium; assembly: GCA_965242665.1. Classification (GTDB taxonomy): domain Bacteria; phylum Chloroflexota; class Dehalococcoidia; order Lucifugimonadales; family VXLM01; genus VXLM01. Next base: position 1,130,950 of record OZ251484.1, read on the forward strand.
GCCGCCTCGCCAAGAGCAAGGCGATGGTGAAGAAGACCAATGGGACGCCGATGTAGTAGATGCTCTCGAAACCATGGGCTGCGTTGCTGTTGCGCACTAGCAGGGCCCAGAAGAAGCCGAACGATGCGAGGGTCGCGAACAGGATTCTCGGACGGGCGAATATCGAGCCGATGAGACCTGCAACGGAGAGAGCGACTCCAAGGACGATGACCGCGCGTTCCGACAGCCACGTCGGACTTTCGGGTGCATCGCTGCCGCCAAGCAATGCGTAGGGAATGAACATTCGGGAGATTCTGGAGAACTGCTCTTCCAGGAAAGGACGCCGAAATCGGGCGGCGACGATATCGGCGTTGAATTCGGAGTCCGCTCCGGTGCGTTTCAGCATGGACTGGAAGGACGGCAACTCCGTCAGCGGCGTCTCGCCGTCAAGTGCGGCGTACTCCATGGCAAAGTTGAAGGTGAGGACGGATAGGCCGAACCCTAGCGTGACCATACCCAGCAGCAGATAGCGGCTGCGAAACGGTGCGGACGACGCGCGTTTTAACTTGACATAACGGGGGGGGGGGGGGGGGGGTAGAAGTGGCGGAGGCAGAACGCGTCCGCAGGAGTTCGCTCGCCAGTCCAATGATGACGAACGGCAGCAGCAGAGCCAAGACGTGCCAGCCCAGCAGCAGCGCGAGGCAGGTCTTGACCAGCAGCTGGCGGAAGCGGCCTTCCTGCACGAAGACGACCATGCCGTGGAAGGTCAACATGACTCCGAAGAGGTCGGACATCCCTTCGTTGGCGATCATGTCGTTGTAGTAGAGCAGATAGTACGACGAGAATGACAGCAGCGTTGCCGTCAGTGCGATCCATCGGTTGGATGTGAGGCGGCAGAGTGACAGATATGCGAGAACCGCGGCAGCGGTGAAGAACAGAAGCATGAGGACTCTTGCTGCATAGATCTGCGCGGACAAGTCGCCAAAAGCGGGCAGGATGGCCAGCTTGATAATGAAGTAGCCACCGATTGGGAAGCGGTTGTACGGCTGGTAGCGGGGGATACCGTCCTCGTCCATGAACCAACGATGGAACCGCTGGAAGCCATGTTCGGGGGAGAGGTTCACGGTTATCGTCAAGTGTTGCGAGGATATTCAGTTGTGATCGATCCCTCGGTAGAAATACCCTCGGTCGCCGCCGAAGGTGAAGACCGTTGACAGTCCAAGCAGAAGAAGAACTAGGGGAAGCCAAGCGGACCGCAACGCGGACTTGAGTCTGTCGTTCGATGTCATGCTTGGGATCTGGAGGGCGAGAGGATGCGCACCGGAGAACCGAAGGTCTGCTAGGATGGATTCCGGCCCTGCAATTCTATACTCCTAACACCGGTCATGCTACAAAGACCGAGCAGGGTTCCGTCTGATTTGCGACATGACGTCTGTAGATCGTAACTCCAAGCGATACGTCGAGTCCGATCCATGCAGAGAGAAGGAAACGGAACGCGGTTGCCTCGCGCGCGTGCGCGCACACGAGTTTCTGCAGTATTTTGTCGGATTCTGTCGGGTTTTGTCGAATTTCGTAGACGGCGGGAGTAGCGTCGTCTCTTCGGGAGTGTGGTCATGCAGAGGTCCGGCGGGGGAGGTGGTTGGGGGTTGGTATGTTTCGCGCATGGGGGGTATCTCCTTGGGTCGTGGTTTCGATGAGTCGTCATAGTCCTATAGTAGTACGTGAGTTCTGTTCTGTCAAATACGAATTGGGCAATCCAATCTCGGGGCGATCCATACTAAGGAACAGGGGGCAATCTATGCCAATGAATCGAACGGAACCCTGGTCCGTTGCCGCTTGACCCGTGACGCCCACACCGCTACCATGCCTTACCTGAGTCCATCGAAGAGCATGGAGGAACTATTGGGTTCGCTTACGAGAGCGGGGGGGTTTGGGTCGGCTGCAGCCGGGGTATTCCTGCTGATCCTGACGGCGGCCTTCGGCGTCGGATGCGGCGGCACCACCGATATGGACACGGGTTCGTCTGTGGACGGGGGTTCGTCCAACGGCGGCGGCCTGCAGATCAGGTCTCGGTTCGACGATTACGGCAACGCCATCGCGACGGATGACATGGGGAACGTCTACATCGCCGGGTACGTCGAAGACGCGCTTCCGGGACAGACGAATTCTGGTCGCAGGGACGCGTTCATCCAAAAGCTCGACGCCTCACTCTCCACGCTCTGGACGCGGCAATTCGGGACAGACGACAACGACCACGTCAACGCCGTCGCGGTAGACGCACAGGGCGGGGTCTACCTTGCCGGCGGGACGATTGGAGAGTTTGGGGGTTACACGAGCCGATACTTTGGGAGCGATGCGTATGTCCGCGCATACGATGGGGAGGGTGGGGAGCGATGGACGCGGCAGTTTGGAACGGAGTTCGCCACACTCGCTCGGGCAGTTGCCGTCGACTCTTCCGGAAACGTGTACGCCGCAGGATATACGGAAGGCAGCCTCCCTGGATTCTCGAACGCCGGCGGGGCTCCGTTCGGCGCGATTACCACATGGAACGACGCTTTCTTGAGGAAGTACGATCCCTCCGGCGTGGAAGTGTGGACCCGGCAGTTTGGACACGAGCGCCATGACGAGATACACGGCATCGCCGTAGATCGTTCGGGCGGAGTATACGTTACTGGATACACCGACGCCAGTTTCGATGGATTCACCAACACGGGGGGGCGCGACGCCTTCGTCCGCAAGTACGATGCGGATGGGAACATCGTTTGGACGCAGCAGTTTGGGAGCGCGTCCGCAGGCGGCGCTCAGCCGAACGACAAGGGGCTGGGCATCGGCGTGGATGCGGTGGGCAATTTGTACGTCGTTGGGAGTACGACCGGCCGATTCTCAGACGCCGGAGGCGGCGGCAGCGACGGGTTCATCCGGAAGATGGATCCAACCGGCAATGCCGTTTGGACGCGGCAGTTTGGGGGCGAGGACGACGATTCCGCGGACGCGGTTGCCGTCCATGCGGATGGAACGGTCTTCGCGGCAGGGAACACGGAGTCGTCCATTCCAGGCGCCGGCGGCGCAGGATCGTCAGACGGATTCGTCAAGAGCTTCAGCTCCGACGGTGTAGACCGCTGGACGAGGACGGCAGGTACGCGCCGCGAAGACGGAACGCGCGGCGTCGCTCAAAGCTCCGCGGGGGTATACGTCGTTGGCGGTACGGAGGGCGAGATCGCCTCAGGCGGCGCAGGGAAGGGCAGCGACATGGACAGCGACGTGTTCGTCCTCCGGATGATGCACTAATCGGGTCTTGTGGGATCGTCTTTTCCCGCGCAGAGCCTGCGCGTATCGGATGCAGGAGTACGGAGCGTGGCGGGAGAAGTTCATCGCCTGCGAGACGCCTCCATGCGGAGAGGGGCCGGCTCGCCCTATAGCCAGCGCTGCAAGCCGGGGGCGCGGCTCATGGCCCACAAGCGCGCCGTCATCGCCATCTTTTGCCGTGCGCTCAGACCGATCTTTTGCGAGAACACGTCATAGTTAGCGGCCTCGATTCGGCCCAGTATCGAGCCGTAGACTGCGATCAAGACGGCGGCGCATGCGCGCGAGTCACGGGAAAGGAAGGGAACCAAGTTCTTGCCGGACTCGAACTGCTTGCGTCCGCGCCGAACTTGAAGCGCCATCAATTCGCGGAAATTCTCGTTGACGACCCCCCGGGTCAGATCATCTTCCGAGTACCGAAACCGACGCATCTCATCCTGCGGAATGTAGATGCGTCCGCGTGCGGCGTCTTCCTTGAGGTCCCGGAGAATGTTGGTCAGCTGCATGGCGGTCCCCAAGTCGACCGCATAGTCTCGGATATGAGGGGCCTCGTCGTAGCCAAAGATCTCGATGCTTACCAGGCCGACGACCGAGGCGACCTTGTAGCAGTACTCCTGGAGATCGACGAACGTTTCGTACCGCTTGATTTCCAGGTCCATCTCGACGCCGTCGATGATCTCCTCGAAATACTCCCATGGTATTCCGAATCGTCCGACCGCGTCTCCTAACGCCGCCATGACGAGGGTATCGAAGCGCCCCCGCCGAGCCTGCGAGAGTGCAGAGCGTGTGCGCTGAAAGCCGTCGACGCGCTCTTCGTGCGGCATATCATCGTCGGATAGATCGTCGCATAGGCGGCAGAATGCGTATGCGGCGTAGATGGCGCGGCGCTTGACGTGCGGGAGGGTTCGGAAAGCGTAGTAGAAGTTCTTCGCTTCCGTCTTCGTTATCCGCTGACACAGGTCGTAGGCCGCATCGAGGTCGGTCTGATTCGCTGCCATGCGCACCTGCATTCACGCAGCCAAGGTCCGATGCATTGGCGGTGGGTGGTCTGCGTGTAGGTTCTGCCGCGGGATCCGCGGCGCTATATCCCCAGTATCTGAACCAGTACCTGGCGCGGCTGCTCCGCCTCTTTGTCCAACTCGACCATGAAGATGCGCTGCCACTTGCCCAGCGGAAGCTGTCCATCGATTACTGGGATGCTTTCGCTCGTCCCCAGCAGGAGATGTTGACAGTGGGAGTGTCCGTTCGGACACTCGTCTTCGTGCATGTGGACTGTGCGCACGCTGAAGTCGTTGTGACGGTAGTGGGCATTGCTCGGGGCGAATCGCTCGAGCGTGTTCGCCAAATCCTGAAGGAGCAGGGGCTCATGTTCCTGGATGGTGATGCCTGCGGTCGTGTGCTTGGAGAAGACGACGACGAATCCGTTGGAGATGCCGGATTCTCTAATGCAGTCGGAGACTTGGTCCGTGATGTCGATGAACTCAGGTTCGGCGGTGGTATAGAACTCTAGCGTGAAGGTGCTAGTATTGAGGGCAGCTTCCCGTACTTTCATGCAAAAACCTCTTGTATCCAACGCGGGCCGCGTTCGAGCCGTCCAGAGACGCTGGCGTCATTATACCGTATCTTCATAGGATTCACGCGGGGCCGCGCGCGCAGGAAACCCGCGCGTCGGCACAACGCCTCCACGCGCTTTCCCTGCATCTCGTGGCTCCGTCGATAGCTCGAATCCCTCTCACTGAGTGGGCTGCCCTGTTTATCATATCCGGAATCGATATCTAATACCATACCCTTATACTGCCCGATAGTAAAGTGAATGGGAACGCGCCTAGTGTTGGCGGATGAGGAGGAACACCGCCATCTCTTCGATGTCGTTCCGTGCGGCGGGCGGGATTTCTACGCCTTCGAGGCATTCGAGTCCCCGTTCGCAGTGTTCCGTTGCCAGCGAATGCGCAAACTCCCGGGTTCCGAGTCCGTCCATGATGTCCAATACGGTATCGACGTCTTCGTCGCTGATGCTTTCCTGAGCGTAGACGCGATTGAGGATTTGCTTCCGCGCGGCGTCTGCATTCGACATTGCGTGCACTATCGGCAAGGAATTCTTCCTCTGTCGAATATCGGCCCCAACCGGCTTGCCTGTCGTTCTCTCGTCGCCCCAGATGCCGAGCACGTCGTCTCGTATCTGGAAGACGCAGCCGAGGGCTCTGCCGCATTCACGAAACGCATCCACTACAGATTGGTCTTTTGCGCCCATGATCGCGCCGACTTCCATGGGCGAACGGATCAGCGCGCCCGTCTTTCGAGCGATCATATCCAAGTAGCTCTTCATTCCGATGTCCGAGCGCCCCTCATAGGACACGTCGAGGTACTGCCCTTCGATCATTTCGAGAGACGCCTCGGTCATGACCCGGCCTATGGAGTGCACCTTCCGGAAGGATGCGTCTTCTCCTTGCAGATGATCGACCGTCACGTCTGCCACCACGCGAAGGACATTTCCCGCGCTGAGGGCCTTGGCGTCGCCCCAAACGGTCCACAGCGTAGGCCTGTGGCGTCTGCTTTCATCGCGGTCTTGCACTTCGTCGTGGATCAGCGAGAAGTTGTGGACGAGCTCGAATGCGGCTGCGGCCGGCACCGCGCGAGAGAAGTCTCCACATACCGCCTCGCAGGTGAGCAGGCAAAGCGTCGGTCTCAACGCCTTTCCCTGCGCTGCGGATACCGGATCGCCCTGGGTGTCGGCCCATCCCATGTTGTATCGGAGCATGGAGTACACGAACGAGCTGTCGTCGGACAACCGGTCTCGCAACGCAGAGTCGAGCGCTGCCTGATACCGTTGGAATACCGCAGGCAGCGGCGGAGAAGCGGCCGCCGGACCGGATGTCGGGGTGCTCAGCAACAGACTTCTCCTCAACCGCAATGTATCGTCGTCGAGATCCGAATCACCATGCCAAGGGCGCTCGGGCGGGGTTGAATTCACGATTCATCATACATTCGCGCGGTCTCCCCTTGCCAGAGGCTATTCGCGGTGGTTCCGTTCGATTTACCGCGGCGCGCCTGCTGGGGGGGATGCCGCAGCCACATCCGTGCGGTTGGTGGATTCCTCTCCTCCACGAACGTCCACCGTGGGGAGATGATACAACCTCTGCCCATCTGGCGGGGATACCGCCCTCTACGAGAATCCATACTATGCGCGCGCGGCCTTGACCGGTTTGAGAGTGAAAATCGTACTTGCAACCCCTAGTTGCCTATGCTATATTCGGGGCTATGAGCACTGATGGAGTCCTCCTCGACGACTACTTCCGCCAATACGGCCTCATCGCCATATTCACTGCGCTCGCCGTCGCAGTCCCGACCGGGATGCTCATGGCGTCTTGGGTTCTTTCCCTGGTTCGGGTCCGGCCGCGTAGGCCTGACCCGGTCAAGATGAGCATCTACGAATGTGGATTCGAGACGCAGCCGGGCACGTGGCGGAGGTTCAACTTTCGCTTCTATTCGTTCGCACTGATCTTCATCGTGTTCGATGTCGAGGTCGTGTTCCTCTTTCCTTGGGCTGCGAGTTTTGGGATACTTTCTCGGGAGTTCGGTGCGTTCGTATTGGCGGAGATGGGCGTATTCGTCGCAATCCTCGTCGTCGGATGGCTGTATGCTTGGCGGAAGGGGGCGTTGCAGTGGACATGACGCGTAGTTTCAAGAGCGCGCGAGACAGGCAGGACTGAATCACATGCAAGACGAACGACTCCAACATCACGTCAACGCAATTCCCCTCTACTCCACCACGCTAGAGATGGATAGAGAAGAGGGGGCGTACATCAACCATCTCAAGGCCAACAACGTCGAACCCCTTGCGGAACCGATCGTCGAGGTTCCTGCCGATCTCCAGCGCAATCTTGCGGTGACGTCTATCGACGCTCTGGTCAACTGGGGGCGGAAGTCTGCGGTTTGGCCGTTGTCGTTTGGTCTTGCGTGCTGCGCGTTCGAAATGATGGCCAGCGCAATGTCCCGCTTCGACATCAGCCGCTTCGGCATGGAAGCGTTCCGCGCGTCCCCTCGGCAGGCGGACTTGATGATCGTCGCGGGAACGGTCACATGGAAGATGGCTCCTGCGATCGAGCGGGTGTACAAGCAAATGGCGGAGCCGAAATGGGTAATCTCGATGGGTGTCTGCGCCACTAGCGGCGGACCGTACTACGAATCGTACAGCGTCGTGCCCGGCGTGAATCACATCGTGCCAGTCGATGTTTACGTTCCAGGCTGCCCTCCCAGGCCAGACGCCTTGCTCTACGGCATCATGCAGCTCCATGAGAAGATCAAGCGGTATTCCTTGCAGGGGAGGAGTGCGGGACAGGAATGACAAGAGCCGTTGCTGGGACAGACCTTGCGCAGCGGATCGAAGCTCGGATTCCCGGCAGCGTTGCCGCGTCGAATGCAGCCGACGTCTGGGTGCGCTCCGAGACGCTGCATGACGCGCTCCGATTCTTGCGGGACGGCGATGGACTCGACTTCCAGTTTCTCAACGCGGTGACGGCGGTCGACTACGTCGAATTCTTCGAGCTGGTCTACCACTTGACGTCGCTTCGCCGAAACGCATCCTGTACTGTAAAGGCTCGCCTGTATTCGCGCGAGGACCCGTCTGCGCCTTCCGTGGTTGACTTGTGGCGCGGGGCGGAACTTCAGGAACGAGAAATATACGACCTGATGGGGATCACGTTTCAAGGGCACCCGAACATGAAGCGGGTACTCTTGTGGGAAGGATTTCCAGGCCACCCGCTTCGCAAGGACTTCATCCGCTAACGATGGCATTACGAACCGAACCCGTTACCGTCAACTTGGGACCGCAGCATCCCAGCACGCACGGCGTGTTCCGGCTGCGCGTTACCTTCGACGGTGAAGTCGTCATCGACGTGGAGCCAGTCTTCGGCTATCTGCACCGGGGCACCGAGAAGCTCGCCGAGGAGCGTTCGTACGTCCAGATCGTCACGCTAACCGACCGTCTCGACTACGTTTCGAGCATGTCCAACAACCTCGCGTATGTCAGGTCGGTCGAGAAGCTCGCTGGGCTAGAGGCGCCCCTGCGCGCGCAGTACTTGCGGGTTATCTGCGCGGAGCTCCAGCGTCTCGCCAGCCATTTCATCGCTACCGGATTCATGCTCCAAGAACTGGGGGCATTCGCTACTCCGTTGATGTACTGCTTTCGCGAGCGGGAGCGTATCCTCGACCTCTTCGAGATGCTCTGCGGCGCGCGGATCACCCTCAGCTACATGCGGCCTGGCGGGGTGCTCCAAGACGCCCCGGATGAATTCTGGCCTGCCCTCGACGTACTGGTTGGAAACATGCCCCAGTATATCGACGAGCTTGAAGGACTCATCACTACCAACGAGATCGTCCTGGCCAGGACTCGGAACATTGGCGTTGTGCCTCCCGACTTGGCAGTTGCGGGTTCGCTGAGCGGGCCAATGCTCAGGGCGAGCGGGGTCGAATGGGACCTGCGGAAGGCCGCGCCGTACGAGGTGTATGACCGCGTCGAGTTCGACGTGCCGATAGGCTCGCAGGGGGACACATACGACCGATACTACGTCCGCATCCAGGAGATGCGGGAGAGCGTGCGGATCATCGAGCAGTGCACCGCGCAAATTCCGGAGGGCTCCGTGGTGTCCGACGCTCCGTTCTTCCTTCGACCGCCGGCCGGCGATGTCTACACAGCGATTGAAGGGCCCAAAGGCGAGCTGGGGTTCTATCTCATCAGCGATGGCGGGATCGCTCCCTATCGGTGTAAGATACGCGCGCCGTCCTTCATAAACCTTACTGTTTTGAGAGACATGCTCGTGGGATGGAAGCTCGCGGATCTCATCATCATATTCGGCAGTACGGACGTCGTTCTCGGAGAGGTGGATCGCTGAGCGAAGATGATTAGCTTCGGCAACATATATGACACGATTGCAGGGGTCGCCCCTCAGGGGTTGGAGTGGCTTGCGTTCTTGGGCGCCAGTGTCGTCCTTGCGTTGATCGTAATCAACGCCGCCGTCTTGTCGACTGCGCTCTACACATGGTTCGAGCGCCGCACGCTTGGCCGATTCCAAAACCGGCTAGGCCCAAATCGGTGGGGGCCGTTCGGCTTGCTGCAGCCGATAGCCGATCTGGTCAAGCTCATTACCAAGGAGGACGTCATCCCCGACGTTGCAGACAAGCGCGTCTTCGCTCTGGCCCCGATCGTGCTGGTGTTCCCCGGAATCCTCGTCTTCTCCATCATCCCCTTCGGGGAGCAAAGCTTCTTGGGAAAACTCAATATCGGCGTTCTGTTCGTTCTTGGCGTAACGGGAATCAATACCCTCGCAGTAATCATGGGCGGTTGGGCGTCACGCAACAAGTACGCCCTGTTTGGCGCGGTTCGAGGCGCGGCTATGCTGGTAAGCTACGAGGTGCCGATGGCGCTGAGCATCGTCGGTGTCGTGATACTCGCCGGTTCGATGGCTCTGCTGGACATCGTGAACAGCCAAGACGTATTCTTCATTCTCGTTCAACCGCTCGGATTCTTCGTGTTCGTTGCTGCCGCTCTTGCGGAAATGAGTAGGTCGCCCTTCGACATGATAGAGTCGGAGTCCGAGCTTGGTTCCGGATATCACACGGAGTACAGCGGCATCAAGTTCGCCCTCTTCCAGCTGGCCGAGTTCATGGCCCCGATCGTCATGGCGACCGTCGCTACGGTCTTATTCCTTGGGGGGACTCGAGGAATCGATCCCGTTCCGGGACAGGTTTGGTTTTTGCTCAAGGTGTTTGCGGTCATCTTCGTCCTCCTGTGGACCAGGGCTACATGGCCTCGGCTCCGCGTCGATCAGATCATGGGGTTCGCGTGGAAGGGGCTCTTTCCCCTCTCGATCGTGAATCTCTTTGTGGTAGCCATCGAACTTTTCGTGTTCCAAGAGCCTGACGGCACGATCTCGACGGAATCTTTGTGGCTCATGGTTCCCATCAACTGGATCGTCTTCCTCGTCTCTGTGGCGCTCATAGCAAGGGCGTTGGGTCAAAGGAACTTGCAGCAGGTGAAACGGCCGTCCCCGTCTCCGCTGGCCAACATGGCGGCGAATGTCGAATAGCGGGTGTGGATCCAAGGAGGTTCTGCGAATATGTATGGACTAGGGCTATTGAAGGGGATGGGCGTGACGCTCAAGAACCTGTCGGCGCCGGGCAGGCTGTTCTCCGTGCAATACCCAGACCGGCGCGTCTGGCTGCTCGGACTCGCCAAAGAGCACAATACGAGCGCGCTGCGTTTGGCGGTCGATCGGCCGTTCGACGCCTTCAAGGCGTTGATTGGCCTGGCAACTGTCCCAGCCCGTCTGCCGCAGCATCCCCGCTTTCGCGGCGAGGAGTTCACGTGGTACGAGCAGCGCTGCACCGGATGCGCGAGCTGCGCCAAGTACTGTCCTCTTGGTATCATACGCATCGTGACCGGGGCTACCGGCAGATATGAACAGGACGGGGGGAAGTACGACATCGAGGTCTTCGACATCGACATCGGGCGTTGCATGTTCTGCGGGTTGTGCGTTCAGGCGTGCCCGTACGACGCTCTGCACATGGGAAGCGGCTTCGAGGAAGGGAAGTACCGCCGCAGTGAACTGGTGATCGATGTCGAGCAATTGAAGTCTGCTCCGAAGAAGCCGAGCACGTGGTACCGACCTCAGATCGAGACGCAGAAGTTCGATCCTCGCAGCGTCGAGGAGCGCGATTATCTGCAAGTGGGGCGGCACGAGCGTCCCAGTGACGGTCAGCAGGAAGAGAGTTGGTCTCGGCGATGAATCTTGGGGCAGGGACGGAATCGGCTTTTGCGACCGACGCGGCGTTTTGGGTGATCGCGGCGTCGATCATCGTGTCGTCGATAGCCGTCGTGCACGTGCGGGACATCTTCCGCGCGGCCCTCTTTCTCGTCGTGGTGTTCGTTGGTACGGCCGGGTTGTTCGTCCTGCTCCGGGCGGAGTTCCTCGCGGTCGTCCAACTCATCATCTATGTCGGCGCAATTTCCGTCGTCATCTTGTTCGCAATCCTGATGACTCAAGACACCGAACAGGGGAGCCCGCCCAATCGACTGCGCTACCCAGTCGGCATCATCGCCTTTCTCCTCGGCGCAGCGGTGGTTTTCACTACGCTCAATACCGACTGGATCGAATTCGCCGATGTCTTGCCATCGGTGTCAGATCGCGGGGCGTCTGACACGCTGACGGTGGAGACGGCTCAGAAAGTCGATGAGGTGTACCGCAACACCATCCCAAAGATTGCTGGATTGCTGCTTCGAGATTACGTGCTCGCGTTCGAGGCCGTTTCCCTTCTCCTCTTGGCGGCTATCGTTGGGGCGCTCGTGTTGGTGAAAGAACGATGAGCCTGGAAAACTTCCTCATACTCGGAGCTGCGCTCTTCTCCATTGGACTCTACGGGGCGTTGTCCAAGCGAAACGCCATTGCGGTCCTCATCAGTATCGAGTTGATGTTCAACGCAGTCAATATCACTGCCGTGGCGTTGTCGCGCTACGTCGTGCCGGCAAGCCTGGCCAACTCTCCGTCCGCGGCGTCCGACGAGGTCGTTCGGCTGCTCTTGACCGGGCAGGTATTCACTATTTTCATCATCACGGTGGCCGCGGCGGAAATTGCGCTTGGAGTGGCCATCGTCATCGCCATGTACCGCAACCGCGAGACGGTCTTCGTTACCGACGCGAGCCAGATGCGACATTAGGATGTAGAGACATGCGGGGAATTCTCGAAACCTACCATATCTTGTTGGCCAGCCTGGTTGGCGAGGCCTGTCCATGGGCGGTTCTCGAATCCAGGCGGAGCAGCGCCAATGTACGTTGACTATCGAAAAGCGCCCAATCTGACGATCGCGGAGATGTGGAAAAACGCGCTCGAAGGAGATGGACTCCCGACGAAAATACTGCCCGTCGGAGATATACGCTCTTGGGGCGAACGCGTGCCCTACCGCATCATGGTGCCGCGCGGGCGGGAGCATGTCGCGGATGAAATCCTGAGGAAACTGTAGTGCCTTACAGCGAAGACATCCTTGAAATCGCCGCGTGGTTGGTCTTCTTCCTGCCGATGGCCTCTTTTCTGGTGATCGCCGTGGTGATTCGCCCGTTCTTCAACCGATTCGCTGCGGCCGCAGGCCATATCACGGTCGCGTCCATCTTCGCCGCGTTCGCGCTGGCGGGCATTCTCCTTTCGGAAGTCATCCGAAACGACGGCAACTCCATCGGTTGGGCTACCCATCAATGGCTCCTTGCCGGGGACTTGGAAATTCGCGTCGGCATCGTCATGGACTCCTTGACTGCGATCATGCTCGTCATCGTGACCGGGGTGAGCCTACTCGTCCAAATATACTCGATCGGCTATCTGAAGGGAGATCCGGGACATGCGCGTTACTTTGCCTATATGTCCTTCTTCACCGCTTCGATGGTCGGGCTTGCACTTGCGGCCAATATCATCCAGCTATTCGTGTTCTGGGAGCTGGTTGGCTTGTCCTCCTATTTGTTGATTGGCTTTTGGCATCACCGCTCCGCGGCGGCTGCTGCTGCGAAGAAGGCCTTCCTCGTGACCAGGCTTGGCGACTTTGGGTTCCTGCTGGCCATTCTGTATCTGTTCTCCAAGGGATCCGCCTTCACGGATGCTGGACTAGACGCGCTCGACGTTCGGGACATCAACGGAGCGGTGACCATGGGCATCATCGCCCCGAGCGTCGCAGGCTGGATTGCGTTTGGGCTCTTCGCAGGCGCTGTGGGCAAGTCTGGACAGTTCCCTTTGCACACGTGGCTCCCAGACGCGATGGAGGGGCCGACCCCGGTCAGTTCACTCATCCACGCCGCCACCATGGTAGCGGCCGGAGTCTTCCTAGTAGCGCGGTTCTTTCCTGTGTTCGAGGCGTCCGCGCCGGCGATGAATACCGTTGCACTCGTTGGCGGCTTCACCGCAGTGTTTGCAGCTACCATGGGACTGGTCATGAACGATGTCAAACGGGTGTTGGCGTATTCTACGATTAGCCAGCTCGGATATATGATGCTCGCGCTCGGAGTCGGCGCGCCGGGCGTCGCAATCTTCCACCTGTTTACTCATGCGTTCTTCAAGTGTCTGCTGTTCATGGGCGCAGGGAGTGTCAGCCACGCCACTGGCGGCGGCTTCGACATGCGGTATATGGGCGGTCTGCGCAAGAACATGCGATGGACATACTCCACGTTCTTGATCGGCAGTCTCAGCCTAGCCGGCATCTTCCCTCTGGCCGGATTCTGGAGCAAGGACGAAATTCTTGCCTCCGCGCAAGGGCACGCCGGCCTCGTGCCTCAGCTGGTATTTTGGATGGGGATGCTCGCAGTCTTCATGACCGCCTTCTACATGTTCCGGGTGGTGTTCATGGTTTTCGAGGGCAGGTACAAGGGGGGCGCGTCCGCCGACCCCCATGTAGACGCGCACGCGACCTCCGATACCCCCCACGAGTCTCCTCCTTCGATGGTATGGCCGATGGTGATCCTCGCGGTGTTCGCGGTACTCGCCGGGTTCGCCGCAAATCCGATCTTCGATCTGGGGGTGATACCAGAGCATTGGCTCGTACACGACTTCCTCCATGGCGAGGCCGAGGACTTCAACGTCGTAATCGCGGCTGCGTCGACTGTGATTGCGGTTGCGGGGATCGTCCTGGCGCACCTCATGTATCAGCGGCGGCGGATACTGCCCGAACAGGTCGCATCCACCTTCCGACCCCTCTACGTGTTGTTCTCTCGGAAATACTACATCGACGACCTCTATGAAAGCGTCATTACGATTCGCGTCTTCTACCGAGGCGTTGCACAGACCCTCGATTGGGTCGATCGGTCGGTGATCGACGGCGCGGTTCGGTTGATCGACAAAGTCGGACGGAACGCGGGAAGGGGAATCGCCCAGATCCAGACCGGCCAAGTGCAAGGGTATGGAATGGTCGTCTCCTTCGGGGTGTTGGCGATAATCGCGGCGTACTTGTTGATCAGGTAACCTTTCTCGAACGTTATTGGGGAGCAAGAAGAGCAACGATACATGTATCTTGAAGGCAACGGATTGCTAACGGCGACTGTCTTTCTCCCTCTGGCGGCCGCATTGCTCATCGCTCTCTTCGTGAGGAGCGACAGAGGAGTCCGTCTCGTCGCCGGCGCGGCCATCCTCCTCGATCTTTTCCTCAGCATCGTCGTGTTCGTTGGCTACGACCTCGAACGAGGCGGACTTCAATTCGTCGACCGGTCATCCCAATGGATTCCAGTCGATTCGTTTCAGGTCGAGTACTTCCTCGGAGTAGACGGGCTGAGCGCTCCGCTCGTCTTGCTGACAGGTTTGTTGGGATTCGTCGCCGTCTTCGCTTCTTGGAGCGTCAAGCATCGGGTGCGCGAGTATTTCTTCTGGCTGTTGGTGCTCCAAACCGCTGTAATGGGCGTGTTCACCGCGCTCGACTTCATCCTCTTCTTCCTCTTGTGGGAATTGGAGATGGCGCCCATGTTCTTCCTCATCTCGATATGGGGCAGTGGGCGGCGTGAATATTCGGCGATGAAATTTCTCATCTTTACCTTCCTTGGAAGCGCCTTCATGCTTGTGGGCATCCTGGTGATCTTCCTCTCGACGGGCACGTTCGACATGACCGAGCTGCCCGCGGCGCTGGACGGCGCGGTATTGATTGCGCCTGCGGGCCTCGTCTTCGCTCTGATCTTCGTGGCCTTTGCAGTCAAGCTGCCTGTTTGGCCGCTGCATACGTGGCTGCCAGACGCGCATACCGACGCGCCGACCGCGGTTAGCATCATGCTTGCGGGCGTGCTGCTGAAGATGGGGGGGTATGGAATGCTCCGCGTCTCTGCGGCGATGTTTCCCGACGTCATGGTCGATGCGGCGCGCATCCTCATCGTGCTCGGGGTGATCAACGTCATCTATGGAGCGATCGTTACCCTTCGGCAGACCGACATGAAGCGCCTCGTGGCGTATAGCAGTATTAGCCACATGGGATATGTCCTCGTCGCGCTATCCTCTGTTGCCGGGGCGGCCGGCGCAGTTTCATCGACCGGATTGACTGGGGCCGCCATGCAGATGTTCACGCACGGGACTATTACGGGGTTGATGTTCTTGATGGTCGGGTTGGCATACGAGAAGGCGCACACGCGGCACATTCCAGATCTTGGCGGCCTTGCGGCGCGGATGCCGCTCATCGCCACCGGTTTCATGGTCGCGGGGTTGGCGTCCCTTGGATTGCCCGGCACCAGCGGGTTCGTCTCCGAAATACTGATCTTCCTCGGCACTTTCCCCGTATGGGGATGGTGGACGGGGGTAGCAGTGTTCGGAGTCGTAATCACTGCCGGTTACGTCTTGTGGATGGTGCAGCGCACCATGTTTGGTCCACAGCTTCCTCGCTTTTCCAATGTCCGCGACGCGACGAAGTTGGAGATGGCGCCGGCCCTGGTCTTGATCGCGGCCGTGCTAGTGGTCGGAATCTATCCGGCGTTCATTTCCGACCTCTTTGCAGACGGCTTGACGGACATCGTGGATTCGATTCGACAATCAGCTAGGCTGGCGATGACGCCATGACCGCACACGACATCTATCTGCTATCTCCCGAGCTGAGCATGGCCGGACTTGCGACCGCCCTGTTGTTGCTCGACCTCGTGACGCATCGAAAAGGCGTCGTCCTTTCGATTGGAGTCATCGGCCTCGCCATTCCGCTCGCCTTTACGCTTTCCCTATGGTCCGCGATCGGGGATGCGGAGGCCGCCGTCAACACCGGAGTTCTCGCGGACACACTGAGCGTTGACAAATTCTCTCTGTTCTTCAAGTTTCTGTTCGTAATCGTTGCCGCGGCTGTGGGGCTGGTCTCCGCGGATTACGCCAAGCGCTTTGGGAGGTTCCGCACCGAGTATTTCGCGCTGGTGCTGTATTCTGCGACTGGCATGATGTTGATGGCATCGACCATCGAGCTCATCACCATGTACGTTGCCTTGGAGCTTTCCACGCTTCCGCTGATGGCCCTTGCGGCGTTTCTCCGCGACGGTCGTTCGTCGGAAGGCAGCATGAAGTTTCTCGTTCTGGGCGGGATCAGTTCTGCGCTGCTGTTGTATGGGATGGTGTTCGTATTCGGGTTCACGGGGACTACTCATCTCCCGCTCATAGCCGACCGCATTGGTGAAATTGGGCTCGATCCTGGCCAGCCTTTCGGCAGCTATGCTCTCATGCTGGGCATCGCGCTGATGGTCGCGGGCTTCGGCTTCAAGGTCACTGCCGTTCCGTTCCAGATGTGGGCCCCGGACGTCTACGAGGGTTCCCCTACTCCGATAACGGCGTTTCTCTCCGTAGCCAGCAAGGCCGCAGGATTCGCGGTCATTCTTCGCGTCTTCTATGGGGCGTTCCCCATCGAGCAGCTCAGCGTCGAGTGGAGCGCAGTATTCGCGGTATTGGCGGCTCTCTCGATGTCCGTCGGCAATCTCGTGGCTGTCGCTCAATCCAACATCAAGCGTCTGCTTGCATACAGCACCATCGCGCACGGGGGCTATCTCATGGTGGGGTTGGCGGCGGTTGCGGCGCGCGCATCCGGCGAAGGCGTGGAGTTCGGTCCCTCCGCAGTCCTGTTCTACCTTGGCGGTTACGCCGCCATGAATATGGCTGCGTTCTCGGTCGTCATCGCGGTCTCGAACCGTATCGAAAGCGATGCTATCGAGGATTACGCCGGCATGAACAAGAGGGCCCCTTATCTCGCAGCCGCCCTCGCCCTGGCTCTCGTCTCGCTCACCGGCATTCCCCCAACCGTCGGGTTCATCACCAAAGTGTATCTCTTCGGGGCGGCAGTCAACGCCGGGCTCGAGTGGCTGGTCGTGCTTGCAGTCATCAACAGCGTCGTTTCCGCTTACTACTATCTCCGCGTCGTCAAGGTCATGTATCTGTCTCCGCCCCGGTCTCCCGAGCCGATCTCTTCCGATCTACCGGTCCGACTCTCTGTAACAGTGACCACCGCGTGCGTACTGGTGTTTGGAGTGTTTCCTGCGCCTCTCCTGGATCTTGCCAGAACCGCCGCGCGTGCTCTGTTGTCCTGACCCCGACTAGCGAGAGCGCAGCATGACCGACCGCCACCTCATCGGATTCGCATACTCTGCATCCGCGTCCGGCGCTCCGGGGCTCATCGAGTCGCTGATGCAGAATCTCCACCTAGAAGGCCGGATCTGGGTCGCTTCGGCGGATGAGTTGGAGGTCGAACGGATCGAGCCAAGCACCTTGGAAGCGACGGGGATGATCGTCGCCGCGGGCGGGGACGGCACGATCATCCGCGTGAACCGTCTGGCATCTCCATATTCCATACCAATCGTCGGAATCAATATGGGGCGGGTCGGCTTCATGGCAGAGCTAACCGTCGACAACGCTGCATTGCAGCTGCCAAGGTACTTGGCAGGGCGGGTCCGCATGGAGGAGCGCCTCATGATTCAGGCGAGCGTGACGCCTCGGGGGGACGGCTCTCCCAGAATCGTCGCGCATGGGCTCAACGAGACGATCGTGCGCGGCACCCTCCCCCGGCTGCTGGATGTGGACGTAACCATCGACGGTGCGAGATTGGCCACGTACCGCGCGGACGGCGTCATCGTTTCTACTCCAACCGGGAGCACGGGGTACGCGCTTTCCGCCGGCGGGCCTGTCCTCCAGCCGGAGTCCAAGGTGCTGTTGATTCAACCCTTAGCCGCGCATATCAGCTTGCAGACCGGGCTTGTCGTGCCGGATGATTCCACCATTGAATTGGCGGTCGCGAGCGGCGGCGAGGCTATGATTAGCGTCGACAACTTCACGAACGCAAAACTTTGCGATCGAGAAAAGGTCGTCATCGAAAAGAGTCCGTACATCGCCAGCTTCCTCAGATCCGAGGCGCCATCCGCCTTCTATTCGAATCTCACTCATAAACTGGGAGTCCGCTCCAGAACTACCTACCGTGAGCAGTGACGACATGCGCCAGAGCGTACAGCCTGAACGAAGAATCGACAGCCGCGAGATATTCGACGGCGTAATCGTCCGCGTGCGCGTCGACCGGGTCGCACTTCCGAACGGCAATCTGGCTTCCCGCGAGGTCATAGAGCATTCCCATGCAGTGGTCGTCTTGCCCATCGACGATGCCGGAGACGCCATACTCGTTCGCCAATACCGATACCCGATCTCCCGCGATCTGCTCGAAGCCCCTGCAGGAGGGATGGACGAGGGGGAGAGCCCGGCGCAGGCGGCTCAACGGGAAATGCAAGAGGAGATTGGCTATAGCGCGGGGCGGTTGGAGTACCTCGGCCAATTCTGGTCCGCGCCGGGATTTTGCACGGAGCTCATGCACGCGTTCATCGCAAGGGACTTAACACCGAGCAGGCTGCCCCATGACGAAGACGAGATCATCGCAGTGGAAACCCACTCTCTGGACTCCATCCGCGAAATGATTCGAGACGGACGCATTCAGGACGCCAAGACCATCGCGGCGTTTTGGATGGCGCGCGATCGGATGGACGCCTCGCGTTGACTTGCTGCCCTTGGGGCCGGCGATGACATCGACGCCGAAGGCGTCAGGCTTCGACGTACTGCCTCCCTCCTTCCGTCGGAATAGGGGGGTAGCACGATAGCGCAGGCCGCTGCTGATGCGTAGACTCATCAGAAGTTCTTCAAAGCGTCAAGTTCCGCCTGTGTCATAAAGGGGAAGTTGTTCTGGGTGAGGAGAGGCACGGAGGGCTGTTCCCGGAATTGTCCCTTCAGCTTTTTGGCCTGCCGCATCTGCGGCGTTCGATGCGACTTCCCCATACTAGCTGTGCCCTTCCTATGACCCGACGATTGCGGCGGTCGAGACGATCCCCCTTCACCGTCATTCCCGCTCCCGCTTGGCGTGCCGTCCCCATTCCCACTCGACGCGCCATTGCCGTCGCCGTTGCCCCCCAGCTGGCGCAGGATGTCGATGAGAGCCTTCGCCCTCCCCATATTCCTCCGAATCTGGGAGATGGGCTGGACATCTCTATAGAAGTTCTTATGAAGGCTGTCTACGACCGCCGCCAGGTCTAAGACCTCATCCTCCTCTTTGCCCAGCTTCTCATGAGCGAGTTTAGCCACCACGTTTTCAAAGGAGTGCAGGTCCCGTGTGTTACGGTACGGCCAGCCTATCTCTTCAGCCAGCGCCTTGATCTGGTGTATGTATGCGCCCCACGCCTTCTCGGACGCCTGCAGCCGGTCGCCCTCCTCCAGCATGGCTTCGGCATGATCCATCAGCTGGTAGGCATGGACGCTGTGCGGGGTACGCGGCGGAGCGTTGAAATCTGGGGCTTTGTTCTCTTTCTTCTGCGCCATTTCCGTTCCTCCTCATCAACAGAATATCTGTCGAGCGCCGCTCTTGTCTAGTGTCATATATGACAGCTGTCAACATTCCTTGGCCTCTAGCTAGTATATGCACATACCATTTGAGGAGGTCAGGAACCCGATGAACATGGACACGAAAGGCGGGCGTCGGAAGCTGTGGGCTATTGTCCGTGCAGGCGGAACTCGGCCTCCCATATCTTGCCTTGGTCATCGTACTGGCCGGTGCTGACGGCGGCGATGGGGTATTGCGGGAGTACGAAACGAGCATAGCACTTTTGGTCGAACACTATCCCGCGGCGGTCGAATTCGAATTCCCGGTTTTCGAAGCCGCGCTGCATCCGGTGTTCTGGGATGTCATCTGGGGCTACCGGCGTGAGGCGCAGGAAGAAGGGCGCGGACGTGTCGGAGCGGTCGCATGGCTCCTTGAAGTAGGATAGCGCGTGTCCTTCAAGATACACGTCGAAGTTCGATTGGATCACCGGATCGCCGGATACGAGCGGCTCATATGGGTCGTATCCGGCGTTGGCGTTCGCGGAGGTGTCGTCATTTACGCGGAATACGACTCCGTCGGACACATCCGCTTCTATCTCTACGTTGAGGAACATCATGAGTTCCAAGGCGTTGTAGGTATAGGTGCCCCGTCCAAGGTCGTGAAACCATACGATATACGAGTTGCTGCCGTCCTCGGGTGCGCGGGCGAATTTGTCGTCTCGAGTCTTCCATTGCCTCCAATTCCGCATGTCGTCCGTCAGATCGAGGGGAAGCCGTCGATACTTGGTCGAACCGCGGTCGTCGACGAGGATATGCACCGGGCGTTCCTCGTTCGACCAGATATAGCCTTCGAGCGGATGCTCCTTCAGATGGAGAATCGTTTCGGACGTTCTCCATAGGCGGGAATGGTATCCCCCGCCGTATTCCAGACGGTCTTGAAATTCGTCTGCATACAGGACGGCGCTCGGCAACAGCCATAGAAACATGCCAACCATGATGGCCGTAGTGAGGGCGCTAACAGCGAGCTGGCTTCCGAGGCGCCTCGATGTCATCCATTGGGGGCCACGCTGAAAGAATCGGTCGAGCGCAAGCGTCGCCAAGAGCAGCAGGGGCAGATATACCGGCGAGAGCAATCGCTCGTTGATGGGCTCTACTCCTTGAACCGATGCGTTCATGGTAATCAAGCAGGTGAATACGACGGCGAAGACGGCAAGAGTGACGGCCGGTCCGATTTGCCGCGCCTGCCTGAGAGAACGGGTGAGGGCGTGTCCCGTCGCGGCCGCCAGCAGAAGCAGGAACGCAAGGAACAACGCCCCCCCGACGATGGAACGCCAGAGATCCGCCGTTTCCGTGCCGGCGGGAATGGACTCGAACCAGATATGCCTCCAAACAGGTCTGCTAGCCACCCACTCGGCGAATGTAACGAATCCGGACTCCATGTTGAACAGAGGAGAATTGAGCGGCGAATACTCGTATTGTCCGAACGGCGCTCCGGAACGGAGGAGGTTTCTCAGAAGCCACGCGCAGAGAGGTGCCAGCGCGATGATGGAATAGACTGCGGCGCTCTTCACACGTTCCCGCAGCGCTGCATCCTTTCGCAGGAGCAGGAGGGGGGCGGCCGCGGCGATTATCGCGCCGCCTATGTAGCGGTCTAGACATGCAAGCGCGGTGAAGGCCGCGGCGGCGAGCAGGGCGGAGCGTTTGCCGTCGCTTATGAACTTGTCGAGGAAGAAGAGGGACAGCATGGTCAATAGGATGAACACAGCCTCCGACCAGGCCCATGAGGAGACGAGAACTAGCGGCGGGGCGAAGACGATGGCGGCGCACGCCCAGACCATTAGAAAGCGGGAACGGAGATTTCTCCGAAGCCACATCGTCAATAGGAATACGGTGAGCGCGAACGCGGCGGCGTTCAGGTATCCGGCGGTGTCCGCGGGGTCAAGGCCAAAGATGCCTGGGAGCGCCAGCAGGATCGGAAGCAGGGGGGGATGGTCGCGGTAGATGCCCCCGTTCATGGAGAACAACCCATCTCCTGCTAGAAGGTTGCGAGAAGATGAGATATACGCTGTCGAATCCGGGCTTACGCCCACTCCGTAGTTGACCTGGCTCAGCAGAATGGCGGACGCGCTCAGGATAGCGAGGACTGCCGCCAACGAGCTGCCCAAAGAGGGAATCATAAGTGACCAACGCCCCCGAATGTTGCCAAGGAAGACGCTCTGCAGGAATGTCATGTTCTCTTTCGCATGTCAATCCCAAGTCTGCGAGCAAGGACGTTCTCATGTATCGACCGTAATGAAGCAGTCACGGGGCACTCTCTTCGTTCAGTCCGGGTGCGCTGGATGCACGTCCTCGGCTGCGGCGCGGTCTTGCTCGTTTGGCGCCTGCCGCCAGAGGGAGGGCGAGCCGTCCAAGGGCGGGCCTCACTGTCCATCGAATTGGAACTCTGCCACCCATATCTTCCCTTCGTCGGACTCGTAGTCGTACAGGTATTGTCCAGTCCGGATCGCCGCGGGCTCGTACTCCGGTAGATGGCGCGCCGCGACGCAGGTTCCTCCGACTGCGCTTCCGCTTCCATCTTGGAGAATGAAATCCAGGTTGTCGAAGCCGTATTGCGCGCGTGCCGGGGGAAGGTCGCGCTCGTCGGCTGGAATCACGTGCAAGAAGAACTGCGCCTTTAGGTCATATATGCTGTCGCACCGCTCGTTTACGTATATCAGTGCATTCTCAATATGATACACATCATATCGGGAGCGGATGATCGGCTGTCTGTCTCCGACGAGTGCATTGAGGTCGATGCTCCGGGTCTGCAGCTCGTATTGTTCGAAGTTTGCATACGCCCACTCATGGTCGTGGGTGTCGAATGGCATCCACAGGTTTGGGCCGACGCCGACCTGTACGGCGTAGCTTGCGCGCGCGAGGGCATCGGCTGCGCTGGGTTCCGGAGGGTAGATCGTGATGTTGACGCCGCGCTCTTCCAGATATCCGGGCGGCGCAATGCGCTCATGGGCCAATACGCGCTTTGCGGCTCGCTTGACTGGATTGCGTGCGATGGTCTTGTCGGTCAGTCCGAATTCGCCAACGACCGCCAAGTCCGGAAGGTAGTAGGAGAAGATGCCTTCTCCTCCTATGATCATCACCGCGTCGTCTGGGAACATGCCCCGCCGAGCTTGCTCGTATGGTAGATACTTCTCTCGTCGGTTCCTGGCGTATCGATCGTGCACGGTGGCGGGCAGGGCAACGCTGTGTCTGGAGAGGTAGGTGTGGAGAACGTTGGAGACCTCGACCAAGGCAGGGACGGCAGGCACGGCCAGGAGCCAACCGACGATCCTCATGTCGAACTCATCGTTCGATATGGGGAGGGACTCTGGCGCAGTAGCTCCTCTGTAGAGCAATACCCCCTGCATTCCGTTCGAGTAGATGACGACGGGGACGAAGAGCAGCAGGGCCCACGCACGCGGACTTGCAATCGCGCTCTTCCACGCAACCGTTCGTATCTGCCGCGCTCTCAGTGCAATCACACCGCCAAGCCATACGATGCCCGTAGAGGCGGGAAGTGCCAACAGCGGCCAGTAGAAGTCCAAGGGGCGGTACTCGAAATGGTCGCCGCCGATTCGCATCAGGTAGAACGCATGGGGGAGGATGCACAGCAGCGGCAGGACGAACGCCACGTCGCCTCCGTGTGCGCGCCAACGGCCCCATATCCCTGCCACGGCGAGCGGCAGCAACAGGTACAGACCGGTGTCCAAGGCGGCCGTCGTTAGGTAGCGGATGCCCATGTCGTACCATGGGTAGACATACTTGGCGTAGTAGGTGTTGGGCAGCCATTCTCCGTAGTAGGTGTATCGGAACAGGAAGTGCGCGCCTACAATCAGCGCGAACGGCGCTATCAAGTACACGACCCCGCGGCTGTCCACCCGCTCGATCATGGACTTGATTCCCGCTTTCCTGGGAGCCGCGGGGGGTGATTTTGGAGAGAGGATGCTTTGGAGGGCGTACCACGCGAAGCAGCTGATGGCTATCAGCGGTCCGTCGGGACGGGTCAACGACGCCAGCGCCAGGCTCAGGGAAGCCGCAAGCAGTCCGCGGCGGCTGTTCCGGTGCGTAGTGAGCAAGACCACCGCCAGGACGATGAAGAAGGTAAATTGACGCGTCTCCAACCCTCCGCCTGACGTCCATGCGGCAAATGTGGCGCTGCTGCACAGCAGGCCGAGCGACATCCACATCGTGAGCCGGCGGTGTTGCAGGTTGGGCAAACGCACTATCCACCACGCCATCGCTGCAACGGTCGCAACCGTGAAGGCCGTCGAGAGCCATGGCGCGGCGTCCTCTGGGGGTATTTCCAGCCAGCGCCAGATGGCCGCGAGTTCCAGTACCCATAGGAAGTTGGAGTATCCCTCGACGCGCTCTCCGACGTTGAAGACCAACCCATGGCCCTCGAGAAGATTGCGAACGTATCGGAAGCTAATGAAGGCGTCTTCAGTCAGGAACCACGATATGCCGGCGAGCCAGCCGAGCATAGCGACCCATGGCGCGCACGCGAGGATAACCGGTATGGGCGTTCTCAGTAATGCCGCCAGACGGGATTTGGCTGAATCGGTCATGGTCACCAGTATGGCTGTGCGGTATTCACGGGTAATCGCCATGGGTTCGTTCATCCCATCGGAGGGACGAACGAAACGCGGCTCACCTCCTCCCTGTGGAACGGCAGGGAGGGATCTTCCTACTCGTACTTCGAGAAGTCGTACCCTTCCTTGACCACGCAGTCTAGGACGGCTGGGCGTCCGGTCTTGGTCACGGCGACGGCTTGTTCCAGCGCAGGGACGAACTCGTCTGGTCTCTGCACCTTCTTGCTCCATGCGCCCAGTCCCTCCGCGACCATTCGATAGTCGCCGCCGTGCGCTAGGCTGTCGTGCGATTCTGCGGAGTAGGGTTGGTGGCTGCGCTCGATAGCCATGATCTGGTTGTTGAAGACGATGGTCAAGATGCCGATCTGGTTGCGAACCGCAGTCTCGATGTCCATCCCTACCATGCCGATAGCGGCGTCGCCCATGATATTGATGCACAGTTTCTCTGGCTCCGCAAGCTTTGCTCCCATGATTGCGCCAAGTCCAAACCCGAGCTGGGTCGACTTGCCCCATCCGATGTACGTTCGGGGCGCTGTGCACTGCCACATTGGGACAAGCTGGTCGCGGGGGCTGCCGGCGTCGTGCGTGATGATGGTGTTGGCAGCGTCGACGTTGTCTTGGAGGTCGCGGATGATGCGGTATTGGTTGATTGGGGTCTCGTCCGAGGTGAGCTGGGGGATCCATTCGTCCAGCCACTCTCCTCTGATCCGCGCCACCTCGGGCGCGGCGTCCCGAGTATTCTTGTGTCCGACTCCGTTCGTCCGTCTCTTGATCTCTTCGGCCAGGCCCCGAATCGTCAACTTGGCGTCCCCGAGAATCGAATAATCTGCCTGATAGTCTTTGTTGACGTCGCTGCTGTCCACTGTCGAGTGTATGATGGTCTTCCCGGGCGGAATCGACTTGCCGTATGCGGTGCGAGTCAGGCTCGTGCCGACGGCGAATACGAGGTCGGCCTTTTCCAGGAAGTGCCACGTGCCCTTCGTGTGCGAGACTGCGGAGGCTCCCAGTGAGAGGGGGTGGTCTTCTGGAAACGCGCTCTTGCCTGCCATGGTGGTAGTGACCGGCGCTTGGAGCAGTTCTGCGCATTCTTGAAGCTCGTCCCACGCTTCCGCGTACAGGCAGCCTTGTCCGGCATATATGACCGGTCGCTCCGCGGACAAGAGTACGTCTGCAATCTCCCTCACTGCGCCCGGGGGAGGGGCTGTCTTGTTCCCAAACACGGGCTTGTAGTCTAGCTCGCCGGGGAGCTCCTCCGTCCAAACATCGCGGGGGGTTTCGAGCAGGACCGGCCCGCCTTTGCCTGTCCTGAGAAGATAGAATGCGCGCCGCATGAGGTCTGGAATTCGCTCGACCATGTTGAATTGCGCGCGCCACTTGGTAACGTGCGCGTAGTTGTCATACGGGCTGAAGTGTGGCGCGCTGAATGCCTTCGATTTGAACTCGCCTCCGGGCAGCAGGAGGATGGGAGTGTTGTCCGAGAACGCCTGCGCTGCGCCCGGAAATGCGTTCTCGCTGCCGGGGCCTTGCTGCATGGCAAACACTCCGATCCGCTTGCCGTTGGCAACTCGGCTAAAGCCATCTGCAATTGCCATCCCCACCCGCTCCTGGCGGCATATGATCGGGCGAATCCCGGCTTTTGCCGCTGTGTCTACCAATGGCTGCGCCGGATATACCGCCAGAAACTCCGTGCCTTCGCGCCTCAAGATTTCCGCGATCGCGTCTGCTCCCTGCATCGTTGTGTTCGCTCCTTTTCTTTCGTCCGGCGGGAGGCTACCCTTCGCCTCTCATTTCGAGTTGAATCTGCTTGATCTTCTCCCAGTTCATGCCGGGTCCTTCGACCATCTTCTGGTACCGCTGCTCGCGCCCCCGGATTTCCCGCGCTTTGTCCAGCACTACAGCGGGATCCATGCCGCTGGGAATCCGAGTCACGCCGTCTCGATCGCAAATCAATATGTCCCTGGGGTGGATCAGAATCCCTCCAACGGCGACCGGCACGTCTGCCCGTATGAGGTTGAAGACGCCGTGGCCGGGCACCAAGCCCGTCCCCCAGGCGGGGATCCCGACTTGCTCGATCCCGGCCAAGTCGCGTACGGAGCCATCTACCACGATGCCCGTCGCGCCAAGCAGCTTGTGGGTAGCCGCCATTCCGTCCCCCAAGACTGCTCCTCGTCCGGGGCGAGAGTCGATGTCCTTGATTACCGCGACCACGGGGGCGGGTGTTTCGTCGAGGATGTCGTAGTATTCGTGCCAGTCGATCTTCTTCGAGTCTGGGTCGAGGGCGGTTACTTCGCACGTAACTGCGTATCCCACGGCGCTTCCCAGATTTGGAAGGAGGCATCGTATGGATGCGTCCGTGTAGACGATTGGCATTCCTCCCTTGTCTTCCAACTCTGTGCCGCCTTGCGTCCCGCCCATGCTTTCCACGACTGCGTTGAACATAGTCGCCGAATCGAACTGGCGGATGCCTTCTAGGGTGTCTTGCGATGCGGATGTCATACCGTCCTCCTGCCTAGCGCTCTTCGTCAAATGCAACGTATCGAGGTCAACGAAGTATTATATACGCTTTCTGCCCCGCCCCATACTCCACTACCTCACAAGGTTCCGTTGGCTTCACCGCAGCGGATTGACCCCACAAGTCCCCGGCAACGGGGGACACAGAGCCACTTTTCTAGTCTCGGTGAGCGCCGCAGGCGACTCCTGGCCTTTTCGTTTACTTTTGCGGCATGACGGGGGATTCCCGCCTTCGCGGGAATGACGGAGGGGGTGCAGGAATGACGCGGGCTGGGAGCGAGGTGGGAAGGCGGTATTGGCGAGGAGGGGGAGGAGAGATTCCCGCCTTCGCGGGAATGACGTAGAGGAGTGCAGGAATGACGGAGGGAGTGCAGGAACGATTGTTCGGGGCGGGGGTTGACGGGGGACGGGTGCGGGTTATAGTATGGGGTTGCAAGCTATGAGTTCTTCTACCCCCCCCCCCCCCCCCGAACAATCGTTCCCCGCGGGAATCCCAGGATGTCGCATGGAAGGCGCCGAATTTCCAGATCAACGCCTTCTACTTGGGCGACAACCTCAACGTGCTCCGGAGCTTCGATTCCGACACCGTCGATCTGATTGCCACCGACCCGCCGTTCAACAAGAAGCGTGACGCTTTCGAGGGTGAACTGAAGGGCGGCGGCAAGGCGAAATTCAAGGACAACTGGCATTGGGTCGATCCGGATCCGGACATGGGCAGGCGGCACGATCCGGACGCCATCGAGAACCACCCGGACTGGTTGGAGTCTATCGAGAAGCATCACCACAGGGTCCACGCACTCATTACCGCCACTCGGGACGTCTACGGGGACGATATGGCTGCCTTCCTCTGCTGGCTCGGCGTGCGGATCTTGGAGATGCACCGCGTGCTCAAGCCAACGGGGAGCATGTATCTCCATATCGACCACACAGCGCACGCCTACGTGAAGGCGCTGATGGACGCAGTGTTTGGGAAGCAGAACTTCCGAAATGAAATCGTGTGGAAGCGGGCGACTAGCAAGAAGATAGACGCACGTCGGTTTGGGAACGTTCACGATACTATCTTGTTCTACTCGAAATCCGACACTTTCATATGGAACACCGTACACCTCAACTATGATCCTTCATACATCAGCAAGATGTACCGCCACGACGACGGCGACGGACGTGGCCCGTACAGGGTAAGCGACTTAACGCAGTCAGGCTGGACGTCCGGAGAATCTGGGATGGACTGGCGGGGAATCTCCATGCGCGAACGAGGGAAGCACTGGATTACCCCAACTAGCACGGGATTGGGTGATTGGATCGTCGAGAATGTCATTCCAAACTTCCGCGAGATTGAAGGCACGCTTGCTCGGCTCGACGCGCTCGATGAACATGGGTTGATATACTGGCCTACAAAGAAGGGGGGAATGCCCGGCGTGAAGAGATACCTATCTTCTGTTTCCGGGCCTGCCCAAACAGATGTGGTGGATGACATTCCCCCGTTGCAAGCGTCTTCGCCTGAGAAAACAGGTTATCCGACGCAGAAGCCGCTTGCTCTCTACGAACGCATCGTCAGGGCGTCGTCCAACCCTGGGGACATCGTGCTCGATCCGTTCGCGGGGTGTGCGACGACGGCCGTGGCCGCGCAGAGGCTCCGCCGCAGATGGGTGGCCATCGACATCGAGGCCGAGGGCTACAACGTGACCAAGCAACGCATGAGCGACGAGCGCGCGCTCGACCAGCATACGATCGTCATTGGTCCAGCTATCACCGACCTGCCTGCGAGGATGGACGATGGGCGCACGGAGGCGGATCCGTTGAACCCAGAGCCCCGAAAGCAGCGGCCTCCTTCGAAGATCGACAAGGATAGAGACTGCAAGCTGGATATTCTGATAGCCGAGTTCGGTCTCCAATGCTGGGGGTGCGGATTCACCCCGCCCGGCGATGCGGGGCAGCTGCACGGCCGGGACTTCTTCGAACTCGACCATATCAAGCCGCAGGCAGAGCTTGGGACTCATGACATTCTGAACAGAGCCGTCCTCTGCGGCCCGTGCAACCGTCGCAAGGGGGGCTTTGGGGGCACTCTGGCTGACCTTCGGGAGCAGAACGAGACCGCGCAGAGGCTGTACGGGCGGTTGTTGGATATGACGAAGGTGGTAGATTGGCACGCGCGCTATGACGATGAAGCGGTACGGTTGCTTTAGTGTATAGGATGGGGATTGGCATGGCGTGAGGGGAGATTCCCGCCTTCGGAGACCTTTGCATAACCTCTTCGAGAGTATGCGAATGGAACCCGGATCACGCAAAATGAACGGGGGAACTATGGGCAGAGCATCCCAAAACAACCACTCCGTCTAGTTATTCAAAGGTCTCCATTGGCGGGAATGACGGAGGGGGTGCGGGGGTTGACGGGGGCGGGGGGATTTGGCTGGCGTGAGGGTAAGCGAAACCCTCCTGGCCTTTCGATTGCAGCTGGCTGTTTGATATACTTCAAATGCCAACGGCGCAGTCGACGCGTCGAAACGGGCAAGGGGAATGGGGATGGCAGTAATCGCAGTATTAGGCGCGCAGTGGGGGGACGAGGGGAAGGGGAAGGTCGTCGATGTGCTTGCTGGGGACGCCGATATCGTCGCCAGGTTCTCCGGAGGCAACAACGCTGGGCACACTGTCATCACCGAGCAAGGAGAGTTCAAGTTCCATCTGCTGCCGTCTGGCGTCGTTTGGCCGCATACTTTGAACGTCATCGGCAACGGCGTCGTCATAGATCCTGACGTCCTGCTGGATGAGATCGCCGGTTTGGAGGCGCGAGGCGTGAATGTGGATGGCAGATTGACTATCAGCGAGCGGTCTCATCTCGTCATGCCCTATCACATCATCCTCGACGAACTATCAGAGAAGGCCAAAGGGCGAAACGCGATTGGCACCACGGGGCGCGGCATCGGGCCGGCCTACGTGGACAAAGCATCGCGGATAGGCGTCCGCGCCACGGAGCTTCTCGACATAGAGACTCTCTTTCCCAGACTCGAAGCCGTCGTCGACCATCACAACGCGATCCTCACTCGGGTTTACGGGGTGGAGCCGGTGTCGCGCGGCGAGGTGTTCGACAAGTGCAAGCTGTGGTCGGAGCACTTGGCCAAGTATATTGGGCCGGTCGAGCACATCATGTTCGATTCGGTCAATTCCCGGAGGAAGATCATCATCGAGGGGGCGCAAGGGGCTCTCTTGGATTTGGATCACGGCACTTATCCGTTCGTCACTTCATCGCATCCGACGATTGGGGGCGCCATGACTGGGCTGGGTCTCCTTCCCGGTCAGATCGACAACGTGCTTGGGGTATTCAAGGCCTACAGCACCCGCGTCGGAGGCGGGCCGTTCGTCACGGAGCTGCATGACTCGACTGGTGACGAGATCCGCGATCGGGCGAAGGAATTCGGCACTACGACTGGGCGTCCGCGCCGCGTCGGCTGGTTCGACTCGGTGGCCGCCCGGTACAGCGCGCGCATCAATGGGTACACGGGTATGATTCTCACCCGCTTGGACGTCCTCGACATCTTCGACTCCATCAAGGTGTGCCGCGCATACAAGCTCGACGATGAGACGGTATGGGATTTCCCGGGGAATGCGTCTACTCTCGATCGGTGCGTGCCGATCTACGAGGATCTTCCCGGCTGGGACATGCCTACGGCTGGAATGGACAGGTACGAGGACTTGCCTCCGAATGCCAAAGCATACGTGGATCGTATCCAGGAGCTCGTTGGAGTCGATGCGGACATCATCTCTACGGGCCCCCATCGTGACCAGACGATCCACGTTCGGCCGATGGTTGCGGCGTGAGGGTGTCCTGCTGGGCGGCTAGACGGGCCACTGCTCTTGGCGGTAGGCGGCATCCCAGAACATGTACTCGTATCGGCTGCTGGTGACGAAGAGGTCTTCCATGCGCTGGCGCGTCTGCGGTCCGGACACCTCTGCTTCGCGGTCGACGAACGCCCGCAGCCATTCGGCGAGGGCGGCGAATTCGGGAGAGGCGTACATTTCTATCCAACGTCCGTACAGAGGTTGGTTGTCTGGGGCTCCGCGTTCTGCGAGGTTCTGGCCGATTTCGGCGTAGCCCCACGAGCAGGGCAGGATGGCCGCGGCGATCTCTGCTGCGCCACCGGAGAACGCGCTCTCGATGAGGTGGCGGGTGTACGCCATCGTCGTGGGGGATGGACGCGTCGCCTCAAGTTCGTCTACGGTGATTCCGAAGTCCGCGCAGAAGCCGACGTGGAGGGACATTTCCGTGTCGAGCGTCTCGTGCAGCAGCCTTGCGAACCAGCTCATGTCGTCGATCGACCGCGCCTTCGCCGCGGCCATGGCGATCACGCGGCAGAAATCTATCAAGAAGACGTAGTCCTGCCGCATGTAGTAACGGAAGCTTTCCAATGGGAGGGAGCCGTCCCCGATGCCGACCACGAACGGGTGTCGCTTTTCGAGGTCCCAGGAGCGGGCGCATATATCACGAAGCCGTTGCGAGAATCCCATAGCCATCCTCAATGAGCGCCGCGTGTCCGCAGGCTCGTTTCTCGTATTCTCACACGTATGAACTTCGATTGCAAATTGGATCGGCCCGCGTCACTCCCGTGCGTCCGGGGCGATCTCGACTTCCCAAATGCGGCCGGCGCCGTCGAACTGGCCGGTGGTGATTCGGGCGATGGCGTACTGCGGAAGGCCGACGCTGGCCAGACACTTGCCGCCGAATAGCACGCCGCGCTCGCCGAAGCCAAAGTCGAGGTTGTCGAATCCATGCTGCCTGCGGTTGGACGGAAGGTCGTCGGTGTCTTCAGGGAGGATGTGCAGGAAGAAGCGCGCCGCAGTGTCCGTGCGTTCGCAAGGCTCCCGGAGGTAGTACAGCTTGCCCCCATCAATGTACACGTCGAACTCCGAGCGCGCAGCAGGTTCGGTGGAAGCGATCGATTGGTACTCGGAAATGAGTTCGGGTGGTGGGTGGATATAGTGCACTACGCCCCAAGCCTGGCCGACTCTGCCGGTGTTGACCTTGGAAACGGCGTACTGGGGAAGGACAAACCTTGCCAGACACTTGCCGTCGAATAGCAGGCCGCGCTCGGTGAAGTAGAAATCGAGGTTGTCGAATCCATGCTGTCTGCGACCGTCTGGAAGATCGTTGTCGTAGATTGGGTAGACGTGCAGGAAGAAGCGCGCGTCGGTGTCTGCGCGTTCGCACGGCTCCTTGAGGTAGTACACCGTCCGGTCGTCGAAATAGACGTCGAATTCCTCGCGCGCCAAAGGCTCGGTGGATACAACCGACCGATACTTGGCTCCATACCATGCCTCCAAGCCGTTCCTGTCGTAGAGGAAGAAGTACTGGTTTTGGGGCGTAAGCAGGGCGTCCGTATCCACGCGCTCTCCCATGACGACGAACCCGCCCTCCACAGCGGGAAGATACCCATCATTGTAGACCACGTTCGATCTCAGGTAGTAATTCGACGTGGGCAGCAAGGTATACAAGGATTCATAGGATTCATAGGTGCCTCCGACGTAGAGAACGGTGACGACCTCCCCCGCAGTCAGATCGCGGATGGCAAGCAGATCCTGATCCACGCCCCTGGCTGCCTGGGCCGTCTCCGTGCTGTGGCCGATGCGGCTCATCTGGAAGCTGGAGGCTGCGAAGAGGAGCAGCCCAATGACTGACCCGGCCGCGATGACGCCGTCCCGATTGGTCAACCTATGTACCAAGAGCAGCGCGAGAGTGAAGAAGACTAGTGGGAGGCCGATATAGTAGATAGCCTCGAAATCATGGATTGCGTTGCTGTTGCGCATTGGCAGCGCCCAGAAGAAGCCGAACGACGCCAGGGTGGCGAACAGCATCCTCTGACGCACGAATATCGAGCCGATGAGACACGCTGCAGACAGGACGACACCGAGGATGACGCCGCGGAATTCCGACAGCCACGCCGGACTCTGGGCCGCATCGCTACCGCCAAGCGATGCGTAAGGGATGAACATTCGGAGGATGCTGCGAAACTGTCCTTCTAGGAAAGGTCACCAGGCTCGGGCGGCGACGAGGTCGGTGTCGGATACGGAGTTCACTCCGGTGCGTTTTAGCATGGACTGGAAGGACCGCAACTCGGTCAGCGGTGTCTCCCCACCCAACGCGATGTACTCCATTGTGAAGTTGAAGGCGAGGATGGATAGGCTGAACCCTAGTGCGACGCCGCCGCACAGCATGTAGCGGCTGTGAAACGGTGCGGACGCCGCGCGTTTTAACTTGACATAATACGGGAGGGGGGGGTAGAAGTTGCGGCGGCAGAACGCGCCCGCAGGATGTCGCTCACAAGCCCAAAGATGACGAATGGCAGCAGCAGGGCCAAGACGTGCCACCCCAGCAGCAGCGCGATGCACACCTTGACGAGCAGCTGGCGGAAGCGGCCTTCCTGCACGAAGACGACCATGCCGTGGAAAGTC
The DNA here is from genome assembly GCA_965242665.1 of Dehalococcoidia bacterium. Classification (GTDB taxonomy): domain Bacteria; phylum Chloroflexota; class Dehalococcoidia; order Lucifugimonadales; family VXLM01; genus VXLM01. The sequence goes on from OZ251484.1 coordinate 1,164,128, forward strand.
AGCATCACCCCGAAGAGATCGGGCATCCCGTCGGGGACAATCATGTCGTTGTAGTAGAGCAGGTAGTACGACGAGAACGCCAGCAGCGTTGCAGTGAGTGCGATCCACCGGTTGGATGTGAGGCGGCAGAGCGACAGATACGAGAGGACGGCGGCGGCAGTGAAGAACAGCAGCATGAGGATCCTGGCAGCGTAGAGTCGAGCGGACGGGTTGTCGGAGACTGGCAGGGTGGCCGCCTTCATGGCTGCGTAGCTGCCAATGGGGAAGCGGTTGTACGGCCGGTAGCGGGTGACGCCGTCGTCGTGCATGAACCAACGATCGAACCGCTGAAAGCCGTGTTCGGGGGAGAGGTTCATAGCTATCGTCAGTTGATGCGAAGAGAACCGGTTGTGCTCGCCCGCTGGTCGGTAGAAGTATCCTCGGTCGCCGCCGAAGATGAACACCGTCGACAGTGCGAGCAGGAGCAGGGCGAGGGGAAGCCAAGCGGATCGCAGCGCGGACTTGAGTCTGTCAAATGGGGTCATGCGCGGGAGACACATATGAAAGGAGGGGATAGATTCATAGCGCATTATACTATACCGACTGATGGACTTGTCATTGCGCCTTGGATAGGTTCCGTTTACTTTTGCGGCATGACGGCTGGGGGACGGCGACTCTCCAAGCGGTGCGTCTAATCGCGCAACGGGAGATTCCCGCCTTCGCGGGAATGACGTGGGAGGGTGTGGGAACGACGACGGTGGGTGCGGGAATGACGTGGACGGGGTGCGGGAATGACGGGGTGAGTGCGGGAATGACGGGGTGAGTGCGGGAACGACGAGGGTGATGTGTGGGAATGACGGGGTGAGTGCGGGAACGACGAGGGTGATGTGTGGGAATAACGCGGGTGAGTGCGGGAACGACGAGGGAGGGTGTGGGAACGACGAGGGTGAGTGTGGGAATGATGGAGAGTCCAACCTGCTGCGGACCGGGTGCAATCCATGCCGCAAAAGTAAATGGAATCCAATTCCAAGAAATGCTGTACTGGTCTATTTGGGTGTGTTATACTGGTTTCAAGTACACAGAGAGAAGAGAACACATAGGATCGCAAATCAGGAATGGGACTGGACACTAGCGTCAAGGAAGCGGTCGTAAGAGAGTATCGGACGAAGGACGGAGACACCGGATCGGCGGAAGTACAGATCGCTCTCCTCACTACCCGCATCTCCAATCTTACCAACCACCTGCGTGAACACATCCACGATGAGTCTACTCGTCGTGGGCTGATGAGGCTGGTGGGCCGACGGCGTCGCCTGTTGAAGTACCTCAGTAGGGAGGACGAAGGCCGATACCGGTCTATCGTCGCAAGGCTTGGTCTCAGGGGCTGACGCGCCCCGGCACCCGTGCGCTGCGGGTGTTCCTTCGTTTTTTGCCCCTCGCACTCTCAAGAGGAGATAACGCTTCATGTCCCTTACGTTCGAACGACAGATAGGCAATCAGCAGTTCACCATAGAGACCGGCAAGCTTGCCCAGCAGGCGAACGGCGCGGTGGTGGTCCGGCACGGCGATTCGATGGTGCTGGTCACTGCGACTATGTCCAAGCCGCGAGACGGAATCGACTTCTTTCCGTTGACCATCGATTTCGAGGAGCGCTTGTATGCGCGCGGGCGCATTCCCGGCGGGTTCCCCCGGCGGGAGGGACGCCCCACCACCGATACGATCCTCACCATGCGCCTGATGGACCGCCCGTTGCGGCCTCTCTTCCCAAAGGATTTTCGCAACGAGGTACAGATCATCACGACTCCCCTTTCGGCGGATCTGGAGACGCCGCTCGACATCATGGCGATCGTCGGAGCGTCGGCCGCGCTCTCGATTTCGGACATTCCGTTTGGGGGCCCTATCGGCGCGACGCGGATGGGCTACGTGAACGGGGAGTATGTCGTCAATCCTACGTACCAGCAGTCGGAGGAGAGCATTCTCGATCTGGTAGTCGCAGGCTCCCGAGAAGGGGTGTTGATGATGGAGGCCGGGGCCAGTGAAGTCTCGGACGAGATGGTGCTGGAAGCCATCAAGCTTGCTCAGGACGTAAACCTCCAGCTGATCGCGCTCCAAGACGAGATTGTGCAAGCTGCCGCCAAGCAGAAGGCGCAGTATACGTCCTTTCGGTATTCCGAGAATCTCGACCCTCTCGTCGACGGGGCTGTCGCTGGGAAGATCGCAGATGCGATGTCTCCGGAGGGCGGGAAGGCAGAACGGGCGGCGCGCATCGGTGCACTGAAGCACGAGGTCATTGAGGAGATCGGAGGGGGATACGATGAGGGGGAGGTCGCGGAAGCGTTCGAGTCCTTCGTGGAGGAGGAGTTTCGACGCCGGATAATAGAGATGGGGGAGCGTCCGGACGGCCGAGGGACTGCCGAAATCCGGGCTCTCACTTGTGAGACTGGAATATCTCCTCGCGCACACGGAACGGGGCTCTTCCAACGCGGCGAGACACAGGTTCTGGCGTTCGCGACCCTTGGGCCGGTTGGAGACAAGCAGAAGATCGACAACCTCACGCCGGTCGATCTCAAGCGCTTCATGCTGCACTACAACTTCCCTCCGTTCAGCACGGGGGAGACTGGGAGGATGTTCACCGGCAGACGGGAGATCGGGCACGGGGCGTTGGCCGAGCGGGCGATTGCTTCGGTGCTCCCCAGCGAGGAAGAGTTTCCCTACGCGATTCGCGTCGTGGCAGAGTGTCTCAGCTCCAACGGGAGCACTTCCATGGCGAGCACCTGTGCGGGCACCCTCGCTCTGATGGATGCCGGAGTGCCGATCAAGAAGCCTGTCGCAGGCATCTCCATCGGGCTCATCACCGACGACAGCGGACGATTCGTGACCCTCACCGACATCCAGGGTATGGAGGATCACTTTGGAGACATGGATTTCAAGGTTGCCGGTACTGCGGACGGCATAACTGCCATCCAGCTTGACATCAAGGTACAGAACATCGGCTACGAGGTGATCGAGCAGACGCTTGCTCAGGCAAAGGAAGCGAGGTTGGAGGTCTTGTCGAAGATGGCGGAGGCGATAGCCGCGCCGCGCCGCGAGGTGAGCCAATACGCTCCGCGCATGACGTCCATCTCCATACCGGTCTCCAAGATTGGCACGGTCATCGGGCCGGGCGGCAAGACCATCCGCGGCATCATCGAAGAAACGGGCGCGCAGGTCGACGTACAGGACGATGGGACGGTGTTCGTCTCGTCTGTGGACGGAGAAGCGTCCAGCCGGGCAGTGCAAATGATCGAGGCCATGACCAAAGAGGCCAAGGTCGGAGACATCTATACCGGGAAGGTCGTGCGAATCATGGGCTTTGGAGCGTTCGTGGAGATTCTCCCGGGGCAAGATGGGATGGTTCACGTTAGCGAGTTGTCCGATCATCGCGTCGAATCCGTCGAGGACGAAATCGAGATCGGGCAAGAGCTTACCGTGCAGGTCATCGACGTCGATCCTCAGGGAAAGATATCTTTGTCTCGGAGGTCTCTGCTTCTGGATGAGGATATGGAGACGGTGGCGGCCCGTCGGCAAGGCCAAGGAGGAAATGGGAGGGCAGGCGGAGGCGGGCGCGGCGGCCCTCGGAGTCGAGGCGGATCCAGACCGCAACGCGGCGGGGATGCGCGGCGCGAGTCGAGGTTCGAGGATCGCAGGGGCGGGGATGCTCGCCGTGAGTCGAGGTTCGAGGATCGCAGGGGCGGCGGCCGAGGGAGGCGGTAGGCCCTTTCCCTTCTCGGCGACGGTGAACGAACTTGGCTGTGTCCGCATGTCCCTGTAAGGAGGTCTAACATGACGGAGTCGATACGGGTAGCAGTACATGGGGCGTTGGGTCGGATGGGGCGCGAGGTCATCGACACTCTCGTCGAGGAGCCGGACATGCTTCCGGTTGGAGGGGCGGATGCGAATGCCCAGGTGGAGTCTATCGCGCTGCTTGGGGGCTCCGTCCGGATTCCGCTCTCCACATCTCTCGACGGTGTGATTGGGGATGCGGACGTCGTCGTCGATTTCACGAATGGTGCAGGAGCGGCTGCGGCGATTGAAACTGCTCTGCCAAACGGCAAGCACTTGGTGATTGGGTCGACGGGGATTTCGGACGGTGCGGTCGAGCGTGCGGAGAAACTCGCATCCGACAACGGCGTTGGTGTCTTCATCGCTCCGAACTTCACTATCGGCGTTGCGGTCATGACTCATCTCGTCGAACAGGCCGCGCCCTTCTTCGAGTACGCCGACCTCGTGGAGAGCCATCACGAGGCGAAGATCGACGCGCCATCCGGAACGGCTCTCGCGATAGCCAATGCGGCCGCTCAGGCAAAGGGCAGAGCATTCGAGGCGCCAGCAGCAGAGGCCGAGCTCGTCGCGGGGACGCGGGGCGGCCAGCATCGGGGGGTGGTCATCCATTCCGCGCGGATGCCTGGCCGAGTCGCCCACCACGAGATGGTCTTCGGGCACGTCGGCCAAACCCTAACGATTCGACACGATTCGGTGAATCGCCAGAGTTTCATGCCCGGCGTCATGCTCGCGGTCCGCGAGATTCGGAACCGCCCAGGGCTCACTATCGGGCTCGGCAAGCTCCTAGGACTCTAGGCTTCCCGTCGCCTGCGTGTCCGCACACGCTCCGCACGCATTCTCCCGCGCTATCCTCAACAGTCTCTTCGGGAAGAAGGAAGACCCTTGCATCGCTCGGCGGAGTGGCTGTGTGAGGGTGTCTTGACCATGGCGGCCTCGATCATTCCTTTGCTTCAGGTGTTGGGCAGTCGGGGCGTGGAAGAGTAGAAGACGAGCTTCGCTGAAAAGGGGGGCGGCAGGCTGCTGCGACACATCAAACGGAGCACTCGGAGCTAGACTCATCCCGCTCAACGCGTGTACTCTGTACGCCGAATGCTGACGATGGGGCGGGAGGGTATGAGACATCGTGCGCTTTTGTTGGCCGTATTGCTGGCTGCGCTGGCCGCCGCGTGCGGGCAGTCCGTCGGTGAGGAGTCGACCGGGTTTGCGCCGCGCAACTTGACTGTCCTCGTTGGCGGGGCATCTGGGACTAGCTCGCTCAACGAGTTCTTGCCGCGTCGCGTGGAGGTTCGGGCGGGGGATACGGTGACATGGAGGATGGCCGGCAACGGGGACGACCCGCATACGGTCACGTTCGCGCCGGATCTCAATGAGGTGGTGGATATCGTTCCGAGGCCTGGCGGAGGCCCGGAAGAATTCATCTTTGCTCCGACCCTCGTCGACCCGTCCCGCGGGGATGGAGATCCGGTCGAGGAGTACGTTCCTGGCGGGTACTTCAACTCGGGCATCATGTTCGGCTATCGGATTGGAGAGAACGTGCCTATGATAGACACATTTTCTCTCAGGTTCTCGGAGCCTGGCACGTACGAATACATATGCGGCATCCATGAGTTTCATCGCGGGACTGTGGTCGTCAAGGATGCGGACGATCCGGATTTGCCGAATCAGGTGGATATCGACGAGGCGGCGCGCAGGCAGATGGAGTTCGGGCTGGGGGTCCTCAACGATCTGGAGGCGCTTGCCGCGCAGGGGACGACCGTCTTGGACGTCGAGAGCGGCCCTGACGGTACGTTCCGCTTTATGGTGGCGGCCGGGATGGGCACTCCGGAGGCCGAGTCGTTGGAGTTCTTTCCGCGCACGTTGGTAATCGAGCGGGGCGATACGGTGACGTGGGTGTCGACGCGGTTTCATGCGGTGGTGTTTGGGGGCGAGGAAGGTATTCCGCAGTTCTATCTTCCTGAGCGGCGGGCGCGGGGCACTCCCCTCATCGTGGCGAATTCGTGCGTTCTCTTTCCATCGGATCAAACGCCGGGCGACAGCTTTCCGGACAATCCGTGCGCTCCTCCTCCGACGGGGCCGCCGTCGCCGGAGTATGACGGCGTTGGCTTTCGGAGCTCCGGGCTGCTCGGATACGGACAGCGCCCCGGGGGTCTGGGCTACACGTTGACTTTTACCGAGCCTGGTACGTTCACGTACTCCTGTCCGATTCATCGGGGTATGGTTGGACGAATCGAAGTCAGGGAGAAGGGCGGCTAGGGGTTCGCGGCGGGCGTGGACGGCGTCGCAGGACTATCATTCGCAGGCGCCGGGTATGTGATTCGGAAGGTCGATGAACCGCACGGCGTCGCCAAGCTCGATGCCGAGTTCTGCCGCTTCGCCTGCGTTGATCTCGAAGTTGTACGCCGCGGGATGCCGCGATGTGTACGTGGGAAGGTCGGACAAGGGCGTTTGCGGTCTGGGGGCGGGTACGTTTGGGGTTATGTCTACGACGAGGCAGTCTTGGGATATCCATACGAAATCGAGGGGGAATTGCATTTCCTTCATCCAGAAGGCGGATGCTTGGCCTCCTTCAAAGACGAACAGCATCCCTGATTGGGGGGGGAGGCTCTGGCGTCCGGAAAGTCCTTTGTTGCGTTCTGAGGGTGTGCTGGCCACCTCTGCTGCGAATACGACGCCGCCAATGGAGACCACCGGGGCCGCAGGAACCGGGGTGAGAGAGGGAGGGACTGGAGAGGGGGAGGGGGTTCGGGTGATGGTCGGGCTCAGGCCTGGAGTTGCGGCGGGGGCTGGTGTGCTGGACCGGGTTGGCGCGGCGGTTGTAGTGGGGGTTCGGGTGATGGTCGGGCTCAGGCCTGGAGTCGGGGCGGGAGTTGGCGTGCTGGACCAGGTTGGCGAGGCGATTGTAGTGGGGGTTCGGGTGATGGTCGGGATCAGGCCTGGAGTTGGGGTGCCGGACGGGGTTGGCGCGGAGACCGGAGTTGGGGCAGGAGCTGGTGTGCCGGACAGGGTTGGGAGAGCGTCTTGTTGTCGGACGGCGTTTCGAGCGTCGGCAGCGGGGGGCGTGGGTGTGTCAGCGAACGATGCGTCGGCAGCGGGGGACGTCGTGGGCGTGGGCGTGTTTGGATCGCCACATGCCAAGGCTGCGAGTAGTGCGGCGGCAATCAGAGAGCAGAGAGTGCGTGTCATGCTAGATCCACCACGGTAACGCCTAGTCCGCCGTCGCGCTGCTCTGCATCTCGGTGGGACTTGACGACGGAATTTCTCTGTAGGGCCTCATGAATGCTGCGCCGCAAGACTCCTCGTCCTTTGCCGTGGACGATGCGGACTGACTCGAGGCCGTTCCGTACGGCGGCGTCTAGGAAGTCGTTTACTTCGATGATTGCGTCGTCCGGGCGCATTCCGCGGACGTGCAGTTCGGTGGTCGAGGGCGCGGGGGCTAGGTCGTATGCGACGATGCCGGACGAGGTTGGTTCTTCGTCTGCGGGGGTATCTTGAACGATGGCCAACCGGCTGATGTCGAGGGTGAATTGCGCGCCGCCTGCGGTCACTGCGGCTTCTTGGTTGTGGTGGTCGATGGACTGGACGTCGCCTTCGACGTCGAGCCCGCGTATTCGGACGCGGTCTCCGATCTGGATTGGGGGCGGAGGTTCGTCTGGCTGATTGGGTTGGGTCTGGTTCATTTCGTTGGCTAGTTTTTGGGCTTCGTCGAGTTCTGCGCGGGCGCGTTTGATTTGTTCGTAGTCTACGGGTTCGCCGTGCGGGGCGTTCCATGACATTGCCGCTTCTGCGCTGCGGAGTTTCTTTCTTGCGTCCTCGAATCGTTCGGACAGGTCTGCGCGCATGGCGGCGGCGATGTCTTCGCGCCTTGAGCGGAGGTCTTGGAGTTCTGCGTCTAGGGCTTTGGCCGTCTGTTCGGCGTCGAACTTTGCTTGTTCTGCGTTTTGGAGTGTGGTTTCGAGTTGTGCGCGCTGGGTTTCGAGTTCGGTCAGCCAGTCTTCGGACTGTGCGTGGCGCGGGTCGAGGAAGTTTTGGGCGCGTCGCATTACGGTATCTGGCAGGCCGAGTCGGCGGGCGACGGACATGGCGTAGCTCCGGCCGGGCATTCCCATGGTGAGGCGGTAGGTTGGTTTGAGGGTCGTTGGGTCTAGGTCGACGCTTGCGTTCGCCATGCCTGGCTGCGAGCTTGCGAATGTTGCTACTGTGCGATGGTGGGTGGTGACGACTGTCTTGATGCGGGCGTCGGTTAGGTTCTGCAAGATGGACTTGGCGAGAGCGGATCCTTCTTCGGGGTCTGTGCTGGCGCCGAGTTCGTCGAGGAGCACGAGGGATTTGGGGGTTGCGCGGCGCAGGATTTCGACGACGTTGAGCATGTGCGAGCTGAAGGTGGAGACGGATCCTGCGATGCTTTGTTGGTCGCCTACGTCTGCATATACTCCGTCGAATACGGGGAGGGCGCTTCCCTCTTGCGCGGGGATACAGAGGCCGGATTGGTGCATGAGGGCAAGTAGTCCGATGGTCTTCATCGAGACGGTCTTGCCGCCGGTGTTGGGGCCGGTGATGACTAGGGCGGATGTTTCTGGGTCGATGGCTGCGGAGATGGGGACGGCGTCTTGGCCGAGGAGGGGATGGCGTGCGTTCACGAGGCGGAGGGCGCGGGAGTCGGTGGCGTCGTCTGGGGCGATTTCCATTGCTGCGCCGTCCAAGCGTGCGCTGTAGCGTGCTCGCGCCATGATGAAATCCAGGCGTGCGGTTCGCAGGATTCCGGTTCGGATGTCGTCTGCGGCGGCGGAGATCAGTTCGGAGAGGTCTATTAGGGCTTTGCGGGTTTCGTGTTCTTCGTCGAGGGTTCGTTCGCGCCAAGCATTGCATACGTCTACGGTGGCGAATGGTTCGACGAAGAGGGTTGCGTCGGTGGAGGATACGTCGTGGACGATGCCTGGTATCTTTTGGCGGAGTTCGGTTTTAACTTGGAGGACGAGTCGGTCGGAGCGGACGGATATTACGTTGTCTTGGAGGGCGGTTCGTGCGTTGGATGAGCGCATGATTCGTTCGAGGGCTTCGACGGTTCGTTGGTATGCTTCGCGGACTTGGCGTCGGAGGGTTCCTAGTCCTGGTGTGGCGGTATCGAGCACTTCGCCGCGCAGTCCGATCTTGGTGCGTATTTGGCGTGGGATGTCGGAGAGGTCGGGGATGTTCGATGCGATTTCTGCGAGGGTTGGGCAGACTGCGTTGTTGCGGGAGAATGCGGTGCGTGCGCGTCCGAGGGTTGCGACTGCGTCCGCGACTTCCAGTAGTTCTTTGCCGGTCAGGGTTCCGCCGAGGCGTGCGCGTTCGAGGGGGTCGTAGGCGTCGGAGGGCGCGTGGAGGTCTGGGTCGCCGGACTCTTCGAGGTAGGCCATGCCGTCGCGTGTTTCGCGCTGAAGCAGGTCGACTGTTGCGGGGTCGTAGGCGGGCGAGAGGCTGCGCGCGAGGTCTTTCGCGGGGGGGAAGGCGGTATGTTCCGCGACGGCGGCTTGGACTGCTGGATAGTCGAGGGCGTCGAGCGACTTGCGCCGGATCGCGTCGTTGTGGGGGTTTTCGGCTGGTATTGGGGGGTTAGTGGGCTCGAGGGAGGGCATTGTTCTTCTTTCTCATATTACCGTTTTTTGGGGTTATCGTGCGGGCGGGGGCGAGAATTGGGATCGCGCCGACTCTTTGCCCCTTAAAGGGTACACGCGCGCGCACGAGTTTCTGTCGTATTCTGTCGCATTCTGTCGTATTCTGTCGAATTTGGAGTATTGGCCGTTCGACGCGTGCTTGCTGGGTACGGCGTCGGCGTGCGTTTGGCGGCGTCTCGTTTCGGTGTCCATAGATACATAGTAGGTTATTTGTTCTTGTGTGTCAAGTTTGGTCGATGCGGCGGTTGGATCGCGGCGGGGGCGTGTATAATGTCTATCAGTTAGTAGGAATCTGGGGATGGAGGGCATTCGATGGGGCGCAGTGTTACTGTGCGGGCACCGGCGACCAGCGCCAATATGGGGCCGGGGTTCGATTGCCTGGGTATCGCGTTGGATATTTGGAACACTGTCCGCGTGGATCTGGGCGGTGCGGGATTCGAGATTCACGGTCTTGGCAGGGGGGAGCTTCCGTCGGGGCCGGAGAACTTGGTTGCGCGGTCGTTCCGCATGGCGTGCGAGGAGGCTGGGGGGCGAGCGCCGGAGGCGCGGTTCACGTGTTGGAATGCGATACCGCTGGGGAGGGGGCTGGGGAGTAGTTCGGCGGCGGCTGTGGGGGGGATTGCGGCGGCGAACGAGTTGGTGGGTTTGGGGATGGATGATGAGGCGGTGCTTGCTCTGGCGGCGCGTGTGGAGGGGCATCCGGACAATTCGGCGGCGGCGCTGTACGGGGGTTGTCAGGTCGTGGTGCGGGACGGGGGGCGGTTCGTTACGTCGTCGGTGCGCGTTCCGGATCGTTTGCGTGCGGTGTTGTTCGTGCCGGATTCTCCGATGCCGACGGCGGAGTCGAGGTCGCTGCTGCCGGCGGAGGCGAGGATGGAGGATGTGGTGTTCAATCTGGGGCGTGTCGGTCTGTTGGTGAACGCGCTGGCGACGGATGATCTCGGTTTGTTGCGGGCGGCGACGCAGGATCGTTTGCATCAGCCGCATCGGCAGTCGATCTTCCATCCGATGGGGGTGATTTTGCGGGCGGCGGTGGATGCGGGAGCGCATGGGGCGTTCTTGTCGGGGGCGGGTTCGAGTGTCTTGGCGTTGGCGAGCGGTCGGGAGATGACGATTGGGTATGAGATGGCGGAGGCGGGGTCGAAGGCGGGGGTGGGGGGGGAGGTGGTGGTGACGGGGGTTGGGGGGGAGGGGGTTTGGGATGAGATTTTGCGGAACAAGAGGTAAAACCTTGACAACGGCCTAAATTAGGTGCTATACTGCATCTAGCATAGTTGGCTGGACAGGACGTTGTGTTAGCGCGTGTCGATAGAATTGTCGATCCGCCCCACATGCAACGCTCTCAACAGTCGGCAAGACTTACATTTGGAGGTTTGGTAATGGCAACCATCGATCGTCCGAATACAAAGGCTTTGACCGCGGCGCTGGACATCTACCGAGATGCGATGAGGCCCTTCATCGTCCGATGCCTGAAGCGCGTACCCGGCATGAAGGTCGAAGAGGCTATCAAGCAGGTGCTCAGGGATCAGCAGCTTAGCCGCTTCGAACAGAACCTCAGAGAAGGCCGAAAGGTCGAAGAGGCGATAGACATAAACGACTTTCAATGGCTCGTGCGTCAGTATTGGCGCGAGGTCTTCTCCGATGCCGTCAAGCCCGGTAGTAAAGCGATGAGCACGCTCTTTCTGATTTCGGATGCGCGCAACCAAGCATTACACCCTGGCAGTCAGGATCTAGACCCTGAGTTCGTCCGGGCACGCCTGTACATCATCGCCGAAGCACTCGGCGATATAAACGCAATGGAAGAGAGCCGATCTGTCGAAAGCATCAGGGACGAACTGTTCTCCCCGATTGAAGACACCGATCGGACGCAGACTAGCGAGGACTCTCCCGCAGATTCCTCTGATGAGGACGAGGCCGCAGTGGAGCCCTTCGTAACTCCAGCGCATCGGTTCCGACAAGGCAGGCGTGACGTGTACGCCTTCTCGTTGGATATTGAGACGCTCGACAACGTGCTTCCCGATCGGGTAGAGGACGGAGTGGTGAAGGATGCCAACCGCCAATTGACGCCAAGCCATGCGAAGGAGATCCAACGCTACCTCATAGAACGGAACAATTGGCTGCTGGGAACGTTGATGTTGGGAATCTCGCCGGACGCAGTAGATTTCCATTCCTACGTTGCGGATCCCGATCCTGACGACACTGTAGGAGAGCTCCGCATCAACGACCCAAGAGCGTTGAAGATGTTCGACGGTCAGCATCGTCGGCGCGCCATCAAGGACGTTTTGACGGAACTGAGCCCCTATGGGACGCACGCGGACAAGCGTGTCTCTCTCACGGAAGCGTCCCTGCCAATCATGCTGTACGTCGAGGGAAGCATCGACGCACTGCGGCAAATGTTTGCAGACGCCGCACAGACCAGATCGATAGAACGCAACACGTTAACGTGGTTCGACCAACGCGACGCCTTCAATCTTGCGGCGCTTGAGATTGCAGAAATCAGCGACCTATTCGCAGGTCGTACAGAGATGGAGCGACCATCCGTCGCAAGGAGCAGTCACAACATAATCGCCATCAACCAGCTGGCGGCAAGCCTGAAGACTCTGGAGGTCGGCTATCAAGGACGCGTTAGCAAAGATCGTAACTCCGTCTACATGCTGGATCTCGAATCGCTGTATGAGCGGTGTTTGACGTGGGCCGACGACTTCATGCCTACCGCTAGAGCCGAGTACAACGACCTCATGGCAGGGGAGGTCGATAACTCGGAAATACCACAGGAGCGCACCAAGACGATGGCCTACAACGCCACGGTCATCCGAATTCTCGCCGGCTGCTACTACGAGTGGCTGAAAGACAACGCCGACTGGAATCCTCTCGCCGAGTTCATCAGAAACGCTTCTCTGGAACCCGGGAAAACGGAAGGAACCTTGTTGATACAGGCTGGGATAGTTGCTCCAGGTGGCATCTCTCCTGCTGCCCAGTTAGGTGTAGCAACTAGGGCAATCGAATACATCGTCCAACAGGCGAAAGCGTCCGTCGATTAGGGGCAAACGTGTGAAAGAAGATTCTCGCGCCAATTGGCGAATCAACAACTTCGAGGGAGGAAGGGGAAGAAATGGCACTGGTCATACCACGAACTAGCAATCAGTTCAGTCTGGAGAAGTCTGCTCATCGGTTCCGACAAGGCGGGCGAGACGTGTATTACTTCACGCTCGATCTGGAGACCCTCGATGGTCTGCTGCCTCAGAGGGTGGAGCCCAACGTCGTGAAGGATGCAAACCGTAGACTCACACCGAGTCACGCGAGGAACATTCAGCGATACCTCGATGAGCAAGAGGACTGGCTGCTGGGAGCGCTGATGTTGGGGATTGCTCCGGACGCGGTGGAGTTCGAGCCTTATTCCGATGCGGAAGAAGAGACGGGGAATCCGAACTTCGGAGAGTTGCGCATCCGCTCCAGTCGTGTCAACACGATGAGGATATTCGATGGGCAGCATCGACGCCGCGCCATAGAAGATGTCTTGTCTGACCTGTCGAGCACGGAGGACAAGGATCGTATCGACAAGTGGGAAGCGCTGCGAAAAGCATCGATGACCATCGTGCTCTACGCAGAGGATGACATAAAGACGCTCCGCCAGATGTTCGTGGACGCGTCGAAGACCAAGCGCATCGAAGGCAACGTGGTTGCCAGATTCGATCAGCGTGACGCATTCAATCTTGCGGCGAATTGGATCGAGAAAAAGAGCAGTCTCTTTTCCTCACGCGTCGAGATGGATCGCGCCTCTGTTTCCAGAACTAGCCGGCGTCTCATAGCCATCAATCAGCTTGCGGCAGTCTTGAAAATCTTGGAGGTTGGATACCGGGGCCGAGTCAGCAGAGACCGTAACGATTTCTATATGCAAGACCTTGATGGGCTGTACAAGCGCAGCCTGGAGTGGGTCGACGAGTTCATGGTCGCTGCACGTGAGGAGTACGAGGAGTTGGCGTCGGGAGAAATCGACAACTCGGAAATCCCCCAAATACGATCGACGACACTTGCCTACAGTGTGACGGTAATCAAAATACTAGCTGGTTGCTATCATTACTGGAGGGAGGAGACAGCTGACTGGCAACCTCTGGCCCGCTTCCTCCGGGGTGTGTCGCTGATGCCTGGATACAATCCAGGGACCCTACTGGTAGACGCTGGCATCGTATCCCGGAATGGAAGGCTTTTCAGCCGCCGGCAGGAAGTCGATGGGGCGAGTCTTTACATCGTCAAGGCCGCGCGGGAGGCGTCGCAACGACCGGAGGGGAATGCCCTTGAACGGCTCCCCTGAAGTCGAGCCTGAGAGTGCCCCTTAGTCGCCGGCGCCGTGGGATTGGAGGTAGTCGAGGGCGGCTTGGACGGTGGTGATGGATTCGGCGTCTTCGTCGGAGATTTCGATGGGGTTGTCGTCGGTGCCGAATTCTTCTTCGAAGGCCATGATGAGTTCGACGAGGTCGAGGGAGTCGGCGTTGAGGTCTTCGGTGAAGGATGCTTGGGGTGTGACTTCTTCGGGTTCGACGCTGAGTTTGTCTGCGACGACTTCTTGTACTCGTTCGAGGAGTGTGGGCATGGGGTGTACCTCCCTGGTGCTATTCTTGCGTTGTTGGGTTTGTGGCGTGGTGGTGTTCTTGGTGTTGCATGAGCGCGCCGAGTACGCCGTTGACGAACATTGGCGAGCGGTCTGCTCCGTATATCTTACCTAGTTCGATGGCTTCATTGATAGCGACTTTGTGGGGGGTTTCGGTGTCCATGAGTATTTCGAAGATGGCGATTCTGAGTATGTTGCGGTCGACCATGGCCATTTGGTCGATGGGCCAGTTTGGGGCGTGTGTAGATATTATGGTATCGATTTGGGTGCGGTTGGCAAGTACTCCGTGGACGAGTTTTTGGGTAAAGTTGGTTGTGTCTTGGTTGGCGGGGGTTTGGTGGATGCGTGTTTGGAGGGCGTCGTCGGGTTTGTGGTCGGAGCCGTCGATTTCGTAGAGGGCTTGGACTGCGGCGACGCGTGCTTTGCGTCGCAGGGCGGCTTTGGTTGGGTGTTGGAGGGGGGCGGTGTTTGGTGTGGGCACGTCGTTGGGTGTTGGAGGGGGGGTTTAGTTGTGGGTGAGTTGGAGTATGGAGTTCCAGTCTTCGATGGCGTGGACGTTTGCGCGTCGGTCGATGCGCTTGACCATGCTGCTGAGTACTCGTCCTGGGCCGATTTCGATGAAGCGGTTGATGCCGGTTTCTCTCATGTGGTCGACGGATTGGCTCCAGCGGACGCAGTTGCAGATGCCTGATATGAGTTCTTGTTTGATGTCGTTGCCGTTGGTGAGGGGTTTGGCTGTGCAGTTGGCGACGATGGGGATGGTTGGGTTTTTGAATTCGAGGGTTTGGACGGCTTGGATGAGTCCTGCTTGTGCGGGTTGCATGAGAGGTGAGTGGAATGCGCCTGCGACGCGGAGGGGGATTGCGCGTTTTGCGCCGCGTGCGCGTGCGAGGTCGAGTGCGTTGGCGAGTGCGATGCGTTCGCCTGCGATGACGATTTGGTCTGGGGTGTTGATGGTGGAGATGACTGCGCCGGTTTCTCTGCATACTTCGTCGAGGATGATGTGGTCGAGGCCTATGACTGCGGCCATGCTGCCGGAGCGTTGTTCACAAGCTTGTTGCATGAGTCGGCTTCGTTCTTGAACTAGCCAGGCGGTTTCTCCGATGTCTAGGACGCCTGCGATTGCTAGGGCGGTGTATTCTCCGAGGCTGTGTCCTGCGATGAGTGCAGGTTGGGGCATGGAGTCTGGTCCGAGGTGGTCTTGCATGGCGCGCATGGAGGCCATGCTGACGGACATGATGGCGGGTTGTGCGTTGGCGGTTTGTCGGAGGTCGTCGTCGGGTCCTTCGAACATGAGTTTGGTGAGTGGGCGGTCGAGTGCGGCGTCGACTTGGTGGAAGACGTCGCGTGCGGCTTGGGAGTTGTCGTAGAGGTCTCTGCCCATGCCGATGGTTTGGGTGCCTTGTCCGGGGAACATGAATGCGGTGTCTGTTCCCTTTCGGGAGGGTGAAAAGCGTAGGGTCAAGCGGGGTCTCCTATTCGACTTCCGTCTCCTCGGTGGGGATGATTTCGCGGCCGTTGTAGAATCCGCAGGCTGGGCAAGCGTGGTGCGGGCGCATCTTGCTTGGGCATTCGGGGCAGTCGACGACCGTTGGGGGTGTGAGGAAGAGGTGTGCGCCGCGCTTGCCGCGCCGTGATCTGGAGTGTTTCTTCTTTGGTACTGGTCCGCCTGGCATGGTTATCAGTCTTTCTGCAGGCTGCCGCTGGAGTCCCGGCAAGTTCTTGGATCGCTTGGGGAGGTGCTGCGGTCAACGTGCTATGAGTTAGTTTTTCCTTTGGTTCGTTGTTGGGATGGATGGGGCGATTTCCAAGAGGGGCGCCCATGGGTTGGCGAGAGTGGGGCGGCTGCATTGGCAGGGTTGGTTGTTGCGGTTGGCCCCGCAGTTGGCGCAGAGGCCGGCGCAGTCGGTTTGGCAGAGTGGCTGCATTGGGAGTCCGAGGTCGATGTATTGGCGGGCGGCTTCTGTCAGGTCGAGGATGTTGTCTTCGTCGATGACGAGGCGTTCGTCTGCGTCGCGGTGGTCGAGGATTCTGACGCCGTTCGTTGGGTCGAGTACGGGGAGCGCTTCTTCGTCGATGGTTACGGCGATTGGCTGAACGCAGGGTTCGAGGCAGCGTCCGCATTGGGATTCGACCGCGGTGCTCAACTCGGCGGTAACCCAGATGGTCTTGTCGGTCTTGACGAGGTGGATTGTTCCTGCGATCTGGATTTCGCCGTCTGGAACGGGGAGGCGTTCGTCGACGGAGTATTGCCGTGTGGAGCCGCTTGGCTCTCTTGCAAGTTGGGAAACGTTAAAGTGCACAACGACACCGCCCCTTTGGGAAGATCGACGAGGCTCAACGCCGCATGATGTCTCAATGGTAGCACTCTGCGGGGGTGTGTGTCAAGAAGGGGATTGGATTGAGGATTGATGATTGGGGATTGATGATTGCAGATTGGGGGATTGCAAGGTGGCTCCTTGGGTTGTGGTTGCGATGCCGGGGGAGATTCCCGCCTACGCGGGAATGACGGGGGTGGTGCGGGAGTGACTGAGGGAGTGGCGTCCAGGACGACAGTGGGGGTGAATGACGCGGGCGGGGGTGGGAATGACGGCAGGATGCGGGAGGCTAGATTCCCGCCTACGCGGGAATGACGTGGGAGGATGGGAATGACGGAGACAGGGCGGGTGCGGGAATGACGGAGGGAGATGCCTCTCGCGCGCGTGCATTAGGGTACGCGCGCACACGAGTTTCCGCCGGGTTTTGTCGGATTCTGTCGGATTTTGTCGATTTCTGCCGACGGCGAGTTGGTGCATTGCAGATTGAGAATTGATGATTGCAGATTGTGGATTGCAAGGTGTCCTCCTTGGGCTGTGGTTTGGTTGGAGTGGCCATGGGTCTATGGTAGTACGTGGGTTCTGTTTTGTCAAATGCGATGCGGGGGAGATTCCCGCCTTCGCGGGAATGACGTAGACAGGGCGCGGGAATGACGTAGGAGGGTGCGGGAATGACGTGGACGGGGTGGGAATGACGTAGATCAGGGTGTGGGAATGACGGGGGGCACATTGCGGTCGGACGCGGCTGGTTTCTCAGGGCAGGGCGTGTCTAGTCGTCATCGTACAAGTCATCGTCGCCCAGAGCGTCGTTGTGCCAGTCGGCATCGTACAAGCCGGCATCGTCTGGGGCGTCATCATCCCGAGCGTCGTCGTCCGGGTCGTCGTACTGGTCATCGTCGTCCCAGAAGTGCCAAATCGTCATCCCGTTGTCTCGCTCCGCTTCATAGGTACGCAGAAGGCCGCGGGCAGAGTGACAACTCCACTCTGCCTCTTATCATGGATGGTGCCTCCGGGTGCTACGGGGCTGGGTCTGCCAGAGCAACGCCGTCCCCGATTAGCATTGCGCGTCCAAGTCCCACTCTCGGTCAGCGAAGGTGTCTTCGAGTTCGTCGGCCGTGCGTGTCTTTGTGCTCGTGACGAGTGCGAAGAAATCCTCTTCTGAGATCGTGAGTGTGACCGTGACTGGGGCCGCCGACGGGTCGTTCTCATCTATGTACCTCATCAGATCCACCATTCGCTTATCGTCCCTGAGCAGAGAACGACCGCCTTCGCAGGCACGTCTCACTATCCTCCTCCCCATTTCACTATCTTGGGGCACAAGGGCGTTGTCGTTCACCAGCTGGATGAGCCGAGTTACCTCTCTGTTCCTGCTCTCTTCGAGATCGCGCAGTTCGGTTTTGGCGGCATCGACCGACTCTATTCCGGGAGAACCGAGGGAGTCCGTGGCGGAGTCCACGATGTCGGAAATGCGGCTGGCTGGGTCGCTGCCGATGTCCCATCTCTCGTTGGCGAGTATTCCGCCGGCAAACGCGAGGGCCATCAGTACGATTATTCCTAATCCCTTCATGTTCTTTGCCTCCCATATTGTTCCCAAGGGGCGGAGGAGTATACAGGTGTAATGCTTTGGAAGTCAATTAGGAGGGGCACGGCGGGCGGGGGGGATAGGGTGGGAATGACGGAGGGAGATGCCTCGCGCGCGCGTGTATTAGGGTACGCGCGCACACGAGTTTCCGCCGGATTCTGTCGGATTTTGTCGAATTCTGCCGACGGCGAGCTGGGGCATTGCAGATTGGGAATTGATGATTGTGGATTGATGATTGCAGATTGGGGATTGCAAGATGTCCTCCTTGGGCTGTGGTTTGGTTGGAGTGGCCATGGGCCTAGGATAGTACGTGGGTTCTGTTTTGTCAAATGCGATGCGGGGGGAGATTCCCGCCTACGGAGACCTTTGCATAACCTCTTGCCGGGATATGGGAATGGAACCCGGAGCACGCAAAATGAACGGGGGCACCATGGGCAGAGCATCTCAAAACAACCACTCCGCCTAGTTATTCAAAGGTCTCCCTACGCGGGAATGACGTGGGCGGGTGTGGGAATGACGGCAGGGTTAGATTCCCGCCTACGCGGGAGTGACGGGGGAGGGTGGGTTTTGGGGGTTCTGTCTTGACATGGGCGGGGGATTGGCATAGCCTAACGGCAGATACGAAGATTTCGGGAGGCAGGCTGTATGAATGCGCGACCGGTGGAGATGCAAGGAACCGCCATTATCAAGGCGTCCAGGATCGCGGCGCCTCCGGCGTGGGCGTTGATGCAGCGTCGGCTCTTTTCGCTGATGGAGGCGTCTGCGCGTGCGTATGTATCGCAGTACGCGGAGCGGGGCGGGGCGACTCTGTTGGCGGAAGATCTCGACGACCTCTACGAGCAGTTCTACAACTATGGGCTCTTCTATGCGCTGGGCGCGTCGGACGACATGCTCGACTTGCATCTTCAGCAATGGAACGCGACCAACCGCATCAGCGACCAGGGGTTCAATCATCGGCCGATCCACAACGATCATAGCAAGAAGTTCACTCCGTCTCAGTACAACGAGTTTTGGGGCATGAATCATCCGATGGAGTGGCATCATCTTGGAGAGGGGTTGATGGCTTGGTACGACATGGGGGTAGCGGATCCTACGATTTCCGAGAACGCGCGGCGGTCGCGGCGATTCGCCGGGATGTATATCGGAGAAGACGCGGAAGCGTGTCTCTGGGATGCCAGCAAGCGGATCATCCGGTCTCCGTTTCAGTCGAGTCAGGGGCCGGTCCTCGAGGGGGACGTAAACTGGGCCAACACGATGCTTCTGGCGGGGCGGTATCTTGGAGGGCAGGCGAACTACTACGGGGTTCGCGCGAGTCTGTATCCGGTCGTCAAGGATCTCGAGGCGCGCTGGTTCGAGAATCCGAGGCGGCGGGCGTACATCGTGGATCTCTTCAACAAGCTCGTCCTTCAGCGGGATACTCCCAATACTCTTGCGGCGGCGGCGCTCGTGACAGACGCCTACCTCTATACTGGGGATGACAAGTACAAGCAGTGGGTGCTCGACTATCTCGAGGCGTGGATCGATCGTACGGCGCGCAACGGGGGGATTACTCCGGACAATGTGGATCATCAGGGCGTCATTGGCGGGGGGCGAGAGGGGGTGTTCTGGGGGGGACAGTACGGATGGAACCACTATCAGGGGTACAACATCATGTTCCACGGTATCAACATCGCGGTCGAGTGCGCGGTGATGCTGACTGGGGACTTTCAGTACCTCGACTTGCTCCGTTCGCAGCTGCGCGTCATCGTAGATGCCGCGAGGATCGAGGACGATGGTCAGCTCATTACTCCTGTGCGCTACGGCCCGGATGGGTGGGACATGACCGACCCGCTTGGGCCGCATGAGAACGACGGCATTCCGATGCGGGGTGTCATGCAGGGGCCTAGTCCGATGCGCGCCCAAGAGATGGTGCATCTCTATCATGCGTCCATGGCACGGGAGGACTACGAATTCATCACGCACATCCGGGATCAAGACGTGCGGCGCGATTGGAACCAGGTTGGAGAGCGCCTTGGCGAGAAGAATTCTGGGGATACCGAGTTCGCGAGGTTCCAGTATTACGACGGCAAGAACCCGGACTGGCCGATGCAGATATTATCCGCGGACTACGGGGAGGCGCTGAGGAAATACCAGGAGGTTACGGACGACGAGCGTTCTGCGTATGACATCATCACCACGAATCGAATGCCGCAGCATGTCGTGTTGACCAAGGGATTGGCGCAGGTCACGACGGGGGCTCCGCAGGCTATCTACAACGGCGGGCTTCTTCGTGCGGCGGTGCGGTATTTCGATCGAGATCGCGGGCGGCCTGGTCTTCCTCCCGATACGGCTGCGTTGGTCGACGAGCTGCGTCCGGACGGCGTTGGGGTGCAGCTCGTGAACACGAATCACGCCGAGACGAGGCGTGTCATCGTGCAGGCTGGGGCGTTCGGGGAGCATGAATTTTCTGCGGTTGGATACCGCGACGAGGAGGGGGACGGAGACCGTGTTACGCAAGTGGACGGGAAGGCGTTCGTGGTCGAGCTGCCGCCGTCCACAGCGATTCGTCTGGATGCCGGAATGCGGCGCTTCGTCAACAAGCCGAGCTACGCATTCCCCTGGCACGGCGACGCCGTTCCCGTTCCGTTTCAGTAGGCGGCGGATCATGCGGCGAGAGAGCGCGTGACGGGGACTCTCTCCATTCTTGTTCATCGAGGTGCGACATGAAGATGATGCGAAACATACCGACGGTTACCGCCGAGGAGATCTCTGCGCCTCCTTCTTGGGCGCTGCTCGAGCGGAAGCTCATCGCTCTGATGGAAGAGGGGGCGCACATGATGAGCCGGAAGTACGCGGAGCGCAGCGGTGCGTGGTACTGGTCGGACGATCTCGACGATTACTACGAGCGTTCGTACAACTGGTGTTTGCTCTATGCGATGGGAGGGGGAGAGAGTCTCGTCGATCTGGCGTTGAAGCATTGGAACGCGACGACGCGGCTGTTCGACGACCGTGACGGGAACAGAGTCAACAACCTGCACTACTTCCACGGAGCGACTGCGAAGACGCTCAGGCACAACATTCACAACGAGTATTTCAGCATCGCGCACCCGGGTGACGCCGAGTGGCACCACATGGGGGAGGGCAATATGGCCTTCTACGATCTTGCGTTGGGGGATCCTACGATTTCGGAGAACGTCCGGCGCGCGCGGCGATTCGCCGATATGTTCCTTGGGGAAGACCCGGAATCGCCCATCTACGATCCGGTTCACAGGATCATTCGGTCGCCGATGCACGGCAGCCTTGGCCCCTATCATGGCGCTACGCTCGACGAGGTGAAGTCGTACTTGCACGGAGGCGACGCATCCGCTCCGGGATGGAGGGCCAAGAGGATGGGCGTTCGGGCGTCGCTCTATCCGGCGGTCGAGGATCTCGAGTTGGATTGGTGGGAAGATCCCGTCCGCGCGGAGGAGATCGTTGGGCTGTTCGATAAGCTCGTGCTCGACGGCGACTCTGCGGCCAACCTTGCCGCTACTGGACTCGTGACCAATGCGTATCTCTACACCGGCGACGACAAGTACAAGCGTTGGGTCGTCGACTACGTCGAGGCGTGGATGGAGCGCATCGACGCCAACGGCGGCATCGTGCCGGACAACGTGGGGCCGACCGGCAAGCCCGGCGAGCATCGGGACGGTGTGTGGTGGGGGACGATGTACGGGTGGAACAGCTATGTTGGATGGAGCCATATCTTCCATTCCTTGGCGGTCGCTGCGGAATGCGCCCACCTCGTGACTGGAGACGCGGGCTATCTCAACCTGCTGCGTTCCCAAATCCAAGCGCTTCTCGACAACTCCATCACGAACGAGAAGGGCCAACTCCTGGTGCCCAACCGCATGACACCGAATGGGTGGGTGCACGCCCATGTCGAAGAGTGGGACGGCACATCGTCGACCAATCTGCGTATCTACGAGCTGGCGCATCTGTATCATGCTTCCATGTCCAAGGACGACTACGATCTGATCGTCCGCGTTCGGGAGGGAGACAAGGAGCGGGATTGGAACGAGGAAAAGCTTGGGCCGGCGCGCGCCGAGTGGGATACCGAGTACAGCCGGTTCCAGTACTATGACGGCAAGAATCCGAACTGGCCGGAGAAGGCGCTGGGGCTTCAGTATCAAGCGGCGTTGAACGCCTATCACAAGATGGAACACGATCGGCGCTCTGTGCGGGAGATACTCGAGGACAACCAGGAGCCGGTGAACGCCGTCTTCACGAAGATACTCACGCAAGTAATGTTTGGGGCGCCGCAGTACATGTACCACGGGGGGATGCTCCGCGCTACGGTGCGCTACTTCGATCCGGACCGCGGACGGCCTGGGCTGCCGCCTGACGTCGCGGCCTTGGTAGACGAGATTCGTGCGGACGGCGCGGGGGTGCAGATCGTGAATTTGAACCGCGACGAGCCGCGCAGGGTTCTCCTGCAGGCCGGGGCGTTCGGGGAGCACGAGTTCACGACGGTCAAGGCGCGCACGCAGGACGGTATTTCGACGATGCCCGTGAACGGCAAGTACTTCGCAGTGGATCTCCCACCGTCGACCAGTATCAGGATCGACGCGGGAATGGATCGGTTCGTCAACAAGCCGAGCTATGCTTTGCCATGGCACGAGGGGGCGATTCCGGTTCCTTTCCAGTACTAGGCTAGTCCGCCGTCGCGGGGAGACGGGGGAGGTGCGCGTCTGTCGACGGGCGGGGCTACGGTCCGGGTCAACTGGCTATACAAAAACGAACGGAAGCCTATTAGGAACACGGGAGGTCAATCATGGCAGCGCATGTGATTCGTCTGGCTCTGGTACTGTCGCTGGCCTCCCTGTGGTTCTTCGGAACGGCCACGGATAGCTACGCTTGTTCGTGTGATGATCCGGTTTCTCCTTCCGAGGAGTTGGGGCGGTCTGCCGCGGTCTTTGCCGGCAAGGTGGTCTCGATTCGCGACCCGGACGGGCCGGACGTCTCCGATTCGGAGAATCATCTTACTATCGGTTTCGAGGTCGACATGGTGTGGAAGGGTCCGGCGTATGAGGTCATGTATGTTACGACATCGCCGCACGAGTCGGCTTGCGGGTTCGAGTTCGTCGAGGGGGAGGAGTATATGGTGTACTCTCATGACGGATCCAGTACCTATTTGTGCACGCGGACGAGGCTGCTGTCTGCCGCGCAGGAAGATTTGGAGGCGCTTGGAGGAGGCGGTGCGCCGC
The DNA here is from genome assembly GCA_965242665.1 of Dehalococcoidia bacterium. Taxonomy (GTDB): domain Bacteria; phylum Chloroflexota; class Dehalococcoidia; order Lucifugimonadales; family VXLM01; genus VXLM01. The sequence goes on from OZ251484.1 coordinate 1,187,311, forward strand.
AGCCTGGCACGAGCGCGCCAACGCCGGAGCCGCAGTCGTCCGGCGGCGGATGCAACTTACTCTCCAGCCCTCGCGAGGGAACTGCGGACGCTTCTTGGCTGGGCATGATGATTGCGATGGGGGTCTGGTTTGGAGCGCGCCGACGGAACCGCCGATGAGGAACGGCGACTCCGGCCGGTGTTTTCGTCTATAATCGTTTCGAGAATCCCGCGAGATCGAACCTAGGGGGTACACCATGAACGCATCTATTCCAACCATCACCGCGACTACGATTTCCGCGCCGCCGCACTGGGCGATCTTACAGCGGCGGCTGTTCGACATCATCGCTCGGGCCGGCGACATGGCTACGGAGAGGTACGCCAGGCCGGACGGGCGGGTCTACCATTTCTTCGATGTGGACGATGCCTATGAGAGTCGTTCGATGCGGGGGATCTTCTACGCGCTTGGGGGGCCTCGCCGCTTCCTCGACATTGCAAAGCGGGAGTGGGACGCCATTACTTGGCTCTACAGCGAGGAGCGCAAGATGACGGACGATGACCCGAAGCATCCGATGTACATGCCGCAGCTTCGCAACGAGTATTGGAATCTCGACATTCCCTTCAACGCGGATTGGTTCCACATGGGGGAGGGGAACCAGATGCTCTACGACTTTGGCGTTGCCGACCCGGCCAATCCATCCAACCGCGAGCGGGCTCGCAAGTTTGCTGCGATGTACATTGGAGAGGATCCCAACGCGCCAAACTGGGATCCGATACACAGGATCATCCGCTCTCCGCTCCACGGCGGCGCTGGGCCGATGACGTCCGTGCGGCAGCACCGGGGCATCGTTCACACGGACGGGAGCATCTCCGATCATGTCCATCTCGTCCGTCACTGGCTCGACCGCAGTTCGCTGGGCGACTTTGGACATCGGGGGAAGATGCAGGACAACCCGAGCGAGGAGCCGCTTTCGCCGTCCTTCCTCTATCCGAGGATCCAGGAACTCGATCCGCGCTGGTATGAGAACGAGGCTCTTAGGGAGGAGATACTCGATCTCTTCGACGAGATGGTCTTGCAGGGGGACGAGCCGAGCAACCTGTGCGCGACGGCGCTTGTGACCAATGCCTACTTGTATACCGGGGACGAGAAATACAAGCGCTGGGTGTTGGATTACGTGCGGGGCTGGATCGAGCGCATCGACGCCAACGGCGGCATCATTCCGGACAACGTCGGTCCGACCGGCGTCGTCGGGGAGGCCCGCGGGGGGCAGTGGTGGGGAGGACTGCACGGATGGAGCTCTAGCGAGCGTGCGATCGACCGTCTCTTCCTCGGTCTCATCATCGGGGCCGAATGCGCGCATCTACTCAGCGGAGGGGATGACTCCTACCTCGAGGTGCTGCGCTCGCAAATCCGTACTCTGCTCGACAACTCCAAGGCGGACGATGATGGCCACCTCGTCGTGCCTACCAGCTATGGGGCGAATGGCTGGGGCTCATACGGGGAATTCGGCATCCGGGGCGGGCCGGTTCATCTCGTACATCTGTACCATGCGTCCATGTCCGACGGAGACCGCGCGCTGGCAACCCGCGTGCGCGATGGGAGCGCGGAGGATTGGAATGAGCTGCCCGTGGTCGGGGATCGCGGCGGGGGGCGCACGGAGTACGCGCGCTTTCAGTATTACGATGGGAAGAACCCCGCTTGGCCGGTGCAGGCGTTGGAGGCCGACTATGCTCAGGTCGCGGAGTTCATCGAAGCGATGGGGCGCGATACGCGAACGGTGCAGGGGATCATCGACGACAACAACTGGCCGCCGAATCCGGTTATCGTCAAGGCGCTCGTCCAGACGACCATGGGAACGCCTGCGACTCTGTACAACGGGGGAATTCTTCGCGCCACGGTGCGCTATTTCGATGCCGAGGAGGGGCGGCCAGGCCTGCCTCCCGACGTGGCGGCGCTCGTGGACGATCTTTCGGCCGACCGCGTCGGAGTCCAGTTGGTGAATACCAGCCACTGCGAAACTGCTAGGGTGATCGTCCAGTCCGGCGCGTACGGCGAGCATTCGTTCACTGAGGTGAAATTCGACGGGACCGCGCATAGCTACGAGGGGGTAAACCCGGGGCTCCGCGTCCGTGCAGAGAAGACGGTGTCGTCCGACTGCGCGGCGGTGAACGGCAAGCATCTCTCTGTAACCCTGCCGCCGATGACGACTATTCGACTCGACTGCGGTCTGCGGCGGTTCGTGAACGATCCGAGTTACTCGTTTCCCTGGCACGGCGAGAAGCCGCCGATAGAGTAGGCGGCGGGCGGGGGTTTCGGGGTTCGGTTTTGTGGGGTATGGGTGTGTCTGTGTGCGAGTACGCGGGGGCTGCTGGATTCCCGCCTGCGCGGGAATGACGGGGGGGGGAGTTCGGCTGGGGCCTGGGTGGCGGGATGGCCGGGGCGAGTGACTGTGGGATGGGTTGCGAGCAAATGGTAGGAATGATAGGAGAGGCTGCATGAACGAGGGATTGCGAGGAGACGCGATATTGTGGGAGGTGGAGCCGGAGGGGGCGGGGCCGTACGGAGGGGGATCGATCAGTGTCTCGTCCTACCAGATTGGGGTTGTTGTCAAGGACGGGGAGGTCGTGGAAGTCGTCCTCCCCAGGAGGAGGCGCGCGAGGGTCCCTAGAGGAGGGGAGGTTCGGACGTATATGGCTTCTGCTCTGCAGTTCTCCGTGGCGTTCTTGCTTAGGGATTCGCGGTCTGCGACGCAGCAGGGCGAGGGTGTTGCGCTCGACGGCGTGGTGCTCACGGGAGCTGGGAAATTGGTCAGGGGGAGGATTGATCTTGCGTTGCGGGTCGGGCAGGACAAGGACAGTATCAAGCGCTTACTCCATTTGCTGCCGAGAGACGGCGGAGCGGTCACGAAATGGGACGTTGCGGAGGCAATCAAGGAGGAATTGCACCGCAAGGCGTCTTTGACTACTCTCAGGAGTACGGAGGAGTTGCTAGGGATCAATGAGTCCCTGAAAGCGGCGCTGGCACCGAATGTATGGCCGCATGGCTTGAGCTTGGACGTCGTCCGCGCTGAGCTCGATGCGAACGCCTCGCAGCCTCCTGCCAATCTGGTGACCGGGTCCGGAACGGATGGAGAGGATGCCAGCGTCTCATCCCTGCATGAGGCGGCTTGGCGGGGCCATACGGATGATGTGCTGAGACTCGTTTCTGCCGGGGCTGATGTCAACGCGATGAGCGGGGATATCTCTCTCGGGGATATGATTCTCTCGACGCCGTTGCACAAGGCGGCTGAGAAGGGTCATACGGAGACTGCGTTGGCGCTGGTCAGTTTTGGCGCTGATATCAACGCAGTGAATGACGGAAGCGGGACGCCGTTGCACGATGCGGTTCATGGGGGTCACCCAGAGACTGCGTTGGCGCTGGTCAAGGCAGGGGCTGATGTCAATGTAAGTGCCTCAGGTGACTTTGCGCCACTGCACCGGGCGGCTCAGCGGGATGACCCGGAGATGGTATCGGTGCTGGTCAATGCGGGGGCCGATGTCAACGCAAGAAGCGAGGGGGGCACCACATCCTTGCACTTGGCGGTTTGTTGGAGTCACCTGGAGATGGTATCGGTGCTGGTCAATGCGGGGGCCGATATCAACGCTAGGGAGGAGAGCGGCTGGACGCCGTTGCACTTGGCCGCTTTGATTGCTCGTGCGGAGGTTGCGCGCGAGCTGGTGACTGCGGGGGCTGACGTCAACGCAAGAAGCGATGGGGGCAACACACCCTTGCACTTGGCGGCTTTGGAGTGTCGTGCGGAGGTTGCGCTCGAGCTAATCCATGCTGGCGCTGATGTTGACGCGAGAGACGAGCACGACAAGACTCCGTTGCACAAGGCAGTAGGACAAGGCGACATCGAGGCAGTCCGTGTACTCGTTGCGGCGGGGTCTGACGTCAACGCAAGAAGCGATGGGGGCGAGACGGAGGATGAGTATTGGAGTCGAAGGGATGTTACCGCGAGAAGCGAGGGAGGCGTGACGGCGTTGCACTGGGCGGCTTTGATGGGTCATACGGAGACGGCGGAGGCGTTGATCTCCAAGGGCGCTGATGTCGACGCGCGGAATGAAGAGGAGCAAACGCCATTGCATTGGGCGGCTATGAGAGGCCATAGAGAGACGGTACGCGTGCTGGTCAATGCTGGGGCTGACGTCTCTGCGATGGACGAGAAAGGTTTCACACCTCCGTTCTTAGCTGCCGTGGAGGAGGATCAGGAAACTGCACGGGAGCTCGATGAGCTCGCCAAGAGTGAGCGAGACGAGCCGCCGTCGGAAGCGGGGCCTCCCGCGCGTCGTCCGCAGTCGCCGGTTGCACCCGCAACGCCGAGTTATTGGGTGTACGATGATAAAGTGACCGGTAGTGCGTGCATTCACGAGGGGGCGTGCAGCTTTTGCAATCATGGTGAGGGTATGGGGAAGGGTCGCAATGAAAAGGAGAACGAGTGGTATGGGCCGTATGGTTCTCGGGAGGAGGCGTATAGGGGGGCGAGGAGGACTGGGCGGAGGGAGGTTCGGGGGTGTGGGATATGCAGGCCGTGAGGGGGTGGTAGTATGAGGGGGGATTCCCGCTTACGCGGGAATGACGTGGGGGGGGGATATGACGTGAGGGATGGATTCCCGCCTGCGCGGGAATGACGTGGGAGGGTGCGGGAATGACGGAGACAGGGGGGATGACGGGAGTTGGTGCGGGAATGATGTAGACAGGGGTGGAGTGACGTAGGCGGGCGTTGACTGGGGTGGGGTGGCTGGGGTATTATGGGGGTGTGGATGTTTGGGCCGAAGTGGCGGAACGGTAGACGCGGCGGTCTCAAAAACCGTTGGGAGTTATATCCCGTGTGAGTTCGACTCTCACCTTCGGCACCATGTCTTGGTCGCAATGGGGGCTCGGCCGGATGCGGCTGGGGTCGGAGGCGGATGTCTTTCCGAACGCGCGGGGAATCGTCGATTAGTTATCTTCGATGCGCTGGTATGCGCCGAATGTGAATGTGAATAGCTCGAAGCGGTCGGAGTTCGAGCTAAGTCGCAGTTCGTGTTGCTCGTAGTCTTGCGTTCTGATGAGGCGGTACATGCGTGCGCTGTCGATTTCGGCGTAGCTGTTTCCCATTTCGTCGAATTGGATGTCTGCGTCGGCTTGGTCTGGGCGGATGGGTTTTCCGTCCAGTGTGACGTGGACGCGGAAGGGAGGGCCGCCGTCGTGTCCTAGGACGGCGTTGGCTGTCTTGGCGTTGAATTTGACGGCGAGATAGTCTTCGAAGTTTTCGGTGATCCGCGCGTGGGTTAGGCTTTCTGGGCCGGCGTGCCATAGGCCGTGGGGGTAGAGGCGTTGGTTTTCGTGTTGGGGGGCGTCTTCGAAGAGGACGTCGGAGTCGAGATTTTCGTAGTAGTGGTCGTGCAGGATCCATGGTCTGGGGGGTGGGAAGCGGTGGAAGGGGAGGTTTCGTTGGTATCCTGCGTATATTTCGCGGGTGCGCGCCATTTCGCGGTCTGCGACGCGGGCGGCGGGGTCGATCTCGGGGTCGAGGTAGTAGTCGTCTGGTTCGAATTGGACTGGGGACACGTCGTAGCCGGCTTGTTGGAGCCAGTATCGGATCGATTGCTCGACGGCGACGTATCCGCCTTCGCCTGCTTCTGCGTAGCGGATGATGCCGTCTGCGTCGATGAGGTACTTGGTCGGCCATGCCTGCACGTCGAAGGCTCTCCATGTTTGCGCGGCGTTGTCCAGTGCGACGGGATATGTGACGCCGAGTCGTTGGACGGCGGCCTCGACGTTGGCGGGGTCTTTCTCGAAGTCGAATTCGGGGGTGTGGACGCCGATGACGTGGAGTCCGAGTTCGCGGTATTTCTCGCGCCACTCCAGGATAAAGGGAATGGTGCGGATGCAGTTGATGCAAGAATACGTCCAAAAGTCTATCAGGATGACTTTGCCTTGGAGGGAAGGGAGATCGAGTGGGGGGGATCCTATCCAGGACTCTATGCCGACGATGTTTGGGGCGCGGCTGCCTTCTAGGGGGTGGGATGTGTCGAGCAGGTCGTGCTCGGTGACGACGGCTGCTTCGTCGTCGAGGGTGGTGCTGGTCTCGGCTGCGCCGGTCGAGATGGGCATCGGTGAGGGGCGTTCCTGCGGGGGTTGTTCGTGGAGCGGAGGGGCTGCGGGAGGCTGGGGGGCTGCGTCTGGCTCTCGTCCGCAGGAGACTGCTGCGATGCAGAAGAGGATTGCAGCGCAGACGGCAGGGGGCATCGCGCTGGGGTATCCGAAGAGACGGCGGCGGGGGCGTTCGTGCATCGCGGGGGTCTTTTCCTCGTTTGGTTGGTTTTCGGAGTATAGCAAACGAGGGCGTGGCGCTGTTCTGTTTGGTTTAGCGCGGCGTATAGGGACGGGTATGGATGGGGGGAGTGGGGGATCCGTGCTGGCAGACTGGGGGCGATCCGCGCCCGGCTACGAGATTCCCGCCTTCGTGGGAATGACGGAGGCGAGGGCAGGAATGGGTAATGTACCGTACAGACCAAATCCAGCGAATACAACTTAATCGTCTATTGGTGTATAATCCGTGTACCAGGGTACCTTTTCGTGCCAGACGTTGGCAGAAGGCGAGTTGCGACTGCAACGTGCCAATGTGAGAGAATGGGGTCTCCTCAATAAGGAGGGTAGCAATGGCAAGCGCCGAGGGCATCATTTCTCCGGCGGCCTCTGATGAAGAAGGGGGGCTGATAGACCTCATCAGGAACGGCCTCTCCGGTGGTCGGCCGGACCACGCCCAAAACTTGAGAGAAGGGATCAGCGTCATCGTGCGCTCCATGGAACAGGGAGACTTGTCCAAGGACGGCGCTGACCGCTTGGTTGGGGCGTTGCTTGCCATGTATGTGGAGAACACGATCGCAGAGCAAATATGGGATTACTTCGATATGAGCCTAGTAGCCGTATCGCAAAGGAGGGATTCTCGCATTGACCGCAGATGATGTAGAGCCTATTGCCCCTGACAAGAACGCTCCCTTGCGTTCGACGGAAGAGGATGCAAGTGATGCCGACCTACAGTCTTTGGAGGGGTTGGTAGAGAGCTTGCCCCCTGAAGACAAGAAGGTGCTTACCCGAGTCATCGCATCGTTCACTCAGTACGCCGGCCCCGCCATGAATCCGTTGACCCGCAAGATAACGTCGGAGCACATCAACAAGATCATCGATTACACAGAGGCTGACAGTGAACGCAACCACGATGCGAGCAGGTCTACGCGACGATATGCGTATGCTTACTTTGCGACTTCGTTGGTAGCCTTGGGGTTTCTGGTCTGGTACTTGGCTTCCAATGACGAAACGAACCTGCTCCAGAATATAATCACAGGCATACTAGGCTTCGGCGGCGGGTTTGGTGTAGGCAAGCTCATCAGATGACAGGGGCCGTGATGCGTTGCCCGCTGTGCCCCCCGAAACATCAGGGTCATCCGAACTCCCTAGAGTATCTTACCGACTCGGGTGACAGAAACGGTAACACAGTTCGGTTCACTGTATAAGGAAACGTCGTTCTTACTGACCGGGTACAACAAGTTGGCGGCGCAAACGATGCGCCGAAGGGAGGATTGCATGGGACAGCTAGCGGGGAAGGTCTGCATCATTACCGGCGGAGGGACTGGTATTGGGAAGGGGATTGCGCGCGCGTTCGCAAAGGAAGGGGCGTCTCTCGTGCTGGCCGCACGCCAGGTCGAACGCCTCGGGGTCAGCGTAGATGAAATGCGGGGATACGGTGCGCCGACAGAAGCCGTCCGCACGGACGTTACCGACGAAGGGCAAGTCCGGGCACTCTTCGCTAGGACCATCGAACGCTTTGGGCGGCTCGATGTTCTCGTCAACAACTCAGGGGCCTTCGACGGCGGGCCCATCGATGAGATCTCCCTTGACACCTGGAGGAAGGTAATCGACGTGAACTTGACTGGCGTGTTCTTGTGCACCCGCGAAGCGATGAAGATCATGAAGGGGCAGCGGAGCGGGCGCATCATCAATATCGGAAGCATATCTTCCCGAATGCCTCGGATGAACTCCGCCCCCTACACTGCATCGAAGCACGGCATCATCGGGCTCACCAAGTCGACGGCGCTCGAGGGAAGAGAATACGGTATCTCCGCGGGCGCCCTCCACCCCGGCAACGTGGAGGTCGAATGGCGAGCCGCGAGCACCCGTCCGTCGGATCAAGAGCCGATGATGACTCCGGACGACATCGCCGTCGCGGCCCTGGCAATGGCAGTCCTCCCTCCATACGCCAACATGCTCGACGCCACTGTGCTGCCCGTGGGACAGCTGTACGTCGGGCGGGGGTAGCGGCGCGCCGTATATGGGAGACGCGACATGAGGCAAAGACATGGATTCGACCCGGAAGTGTGGGAACGCGCCAGAGAAGAGGCACGGCAGATCCTCATTCAGTGCACACGAGAAGGACGAAAGATAGCCTATTCGGATCTTGCCGAAAAGCTGAATATCCAACACCGTAGTACGGAACTAGCAACGATGCTTGACTGCATATCCCGCAGCGAAAATAAGGCCGGAAGGGGGATGTTGTCCGTCTTGGTGATTCACAAAGGGGACGACCAGATGTCTGGGCGAGGTTTCTTCAAGCTCGCGAAATGTCTGGGCAGGGAGTTCGAGAACGAGCCGGAGTTTTGGAAAATTGAGTTCGATCGCGTTATTGGTTCTTGGCGTCGGGTTCGGCAATAGGGAGAAAGGCAAGCAATGAAGAACGTTCTCATAACTGGCATGTCTGGATTGATTGGGGGGATCTTGCGGTCGCATCTCGAATCTCTTGGGGGGTACGAGTTGACTGCGCTCAACCGGCGTCCGGTGGAGGGCGTGCGAACCGTGCAGGCGGACATTGGGGACCTCGAGGCCATTCGCCCTGCGTTCGACGGGCAGGACACGGTCGTTCATCTTGCGGCGCATGTCGCGAGCGAGCCGATGGCAAGCGTGGTGCGGGGCAATATCGAGGGCGTGTGGAACGTCTACGAGGCTGCCCGGGGCGCTGGCGTGCGGCGCGTGGTGTTCGCCAGCTCCGGCGACACCATACGGGGCGTCGACGCCGATCCTCCGTACAACCAGATCCTGCGCGGCGACTACAAGTCCGCATCGCGGTGGGAGTGGCCGAAGGTTACCAAGGAGCTGGTGAGGCCCGGAACCATCTACGGGGCGTCCAAGGTATGGGGAGAAGCGCTCGGCCGCGTCTACGCCGCGGACTACGGCTTGTCGATTCTCTGTGTTCGCATTGGGGCCTGCCCTGCCGAAAACCGCCCTAGAAGCACCCGAGAGTTCGCCGCGTGGGTGAGTCACCGGGACGTCGCGGACGTGCTCCACCGCTGCATCGAAGCGCCAGACGATTTGCGGTACGACATCTTCTTCGCCGTCTCCAACAATAGATGGAACTACCGCGACATCGAACACGCGCGGCGGGTTCTAGGATACGAGCCGCAAGACTCGGCCGAGGACTATCGGGGGTAATCTGCCATGGAATCCAATGCTCTGTACTACGGGGACTGCCTCGACTGGATGGAGGAGTGGCCGGACGAGTCGATTGACCTGATCTATCTCGACCCGCCCTTCAACAGCAACGCTCAATACAACATCCTCTTTGGGAAGGGGAACGGCACGCCTGCGCAGGTGCGCGGCTTCACGGACACTTGGAAATGGGACGAGGCAGCCGTCGAACGCATGACCAGGCTCGAGAACGCCATCGAGCATCCGCTTCACGACGCAGCGGCCGGGTTCAAGCTCCAGCTCGGCCAGTCGGGGATGCTGGCCTATCTCACGTACATGGCCGAGCGGCTCCTCGAGGCGCGGCGGCTGCTCAAGCCGACTGGCAGTATCTACCTCCACTGCGACGACACTGCGTCCCACTACCTCAAGGTGCTCATGGACGCGACATTCGGCCCCCAGCACTACCGCAACGACATCACGTGGAGGCGAGCGACCGCACACAACGACGCGAAGCGGTTTGGGCGCATAGTCGACCACATCCTCTTCTACGTAAAGACGGACCGCGCTTATTGGGATGAAACGGCGGGCGGCGCGTCCAAGACGGCGGAGGAGTTGCGAAAGGCATACCCATCGACCGACGAACTCGGACGCTACCGGTCCGACAATATATCGGGTCCCTCCCACGGAGCGGAACGAGGAAGTCCGAGTACGCTGCCTTGGCGGGAGTACGATGTATACGAGCTGGGGCGTCATTGGGCAGTGCCGAAGACAGGATCGTATGCGGAGTACATCGAGCGCAACTTCATTCCCGGCTACCGCAGCATCGAAGGCATCCATGAGCGTCTCGACGCACTCGACGAGGCGGGGCTGATACATCATCCGAAGACGGGGAGGTGGCCTGGGCTCAAGCGGTACGCGGACGCCGATCAGGGCAAGCCTCCGCAAAACCTCATCTTGGAGCCCACTGGATTCACGAATTACAACGCGAGACGCGGAGGCGAGTACCTTGGCTATCCGACGCAGAAGCGGGTGGGCCTGATCGAGAAGCTGATACCCGTGGCGTGTCCGCCGGATGGGATCGTCCTCGACCCGTTCTCCGGCTGCGGCACCACCGTGGTGGCCGCGCACAACCTCGGACGCCGTTGGATTGGCATTGACATTTCCGCAACGGCCATAGACATCATCCAAGAATACCGCTTCAAGCCGCTCGGCATCGAGTCGGAGACCTACGGGATTCCTCAAGACCTTGCAAGCGCGCGCAAGCTGGCGGCGGAGAGGCCATTCGATTTCGAGGCGTGGGCGGTCACGCGCATCCCTGGCATGGCCCCGAACGAACGCAAGCGCGGCGATCATGGAATCGACGGCCGCGGCAGTATGCTCGAGAAGCCGGAAGATGCCTCGTCGAAGCTCGTCTTGGCGCAGGTCAAAGGGGGTCGAAGCTTCCAACTTGGATCGCTGCGCGATTTCCTGCATGTGGTCGAGCGCGAGAACGCGGCGCTCGGCGTATACATCACCGTAGACAGCGTCAAGTCGGGCGAGGCGAGAGCGGAAGCGCGGGCAAAGGGAACGGTCTCCGTGGGAGCGAGTGTCTTCCCGCGCGTGCAACTGTGGTCTATCAGTGACTTCTTCGAAGGGCGCTGGCCCAATCTCCCCACGCTCACGAACCCATACACTGGCAAACCCATTCAGTCCACCCTGATATGAGACGGACCGATCGTCGGTCTTCGTCCTTCCCCCCGTCATTCCCATAGCGCCGGCGTCATTCCTGCGAAGGGATATCCTGCTGTTCCATCAGGCCTTGCCATGGGATGCCGGCCGATGATATAATGGCTTTGCCAAACACGTGATTGCTCGCGGGACGTTCCCCAAGGTCGGCTTGGGGGCGTGACAGGATGCAGTTGCGCCCCCGAGTGGCCCGCGAGGGAAGGAAGCGTGTTTGGCGATTCGCAACCTGTCCACGGAGGGGCTTTTTCATGTCAGGATCGTCGCTGCGCGCTTCGCTCGTACTCATCGTTCTCGCATTCATGGTGGCAGGGGGGTTGGCCTGCGGGGCTGATGCTCCGCTGACCCCAGCCGGCACTACAGACGTAGACGCCATCACGCCTGCCGCGACGCAGGTTCCAATGCCTGTAGCAACCGCTACAGCTGTACCCACGGCGACAGCTACGGCTATGCCGGTAGTACCTGACGGGAAGAGTCGAACAGCGCCTATTCCCAGAGGGCAATCAGTCACGCACGACGATTTCAAACTCACCATCACCGACGTCAGCTACTCTACCGCAGGCGAGGGGTTCCTTGCCGAACTTGAAGAAGGCCACGTCTGGGCGTACGTCTCCCTGCGAATCGAATCCATGGGCGACCCCGACAAGACATACTCGTATAACACCATCAACTTCCGCATGGTAGGTAGTCGAGGTGTGATATACGACGACTGGGTGTCTAAACCTAGAGGCGACCTAGGATCAGGCGAGGTATTCGGTGGCGGCGTTGTAGAGGGTACTGTCATTAGGCAGGTCCACAAGGACGATACCGACCTAGTACTTATCTACTCTCCGACATTTAGCGGCTCAGTGTATCTGGCACTGGGGACTGATCCGAATGATGGTATATCTATGGGGGTAGTTGCGTCTGACCCTCCCATGGCAACGGCTACAGACACGCCCGCACCCATGGCAACAGCGGCACCGACCGCTACAGACACGCCCGCACCCATGGCAACAGCGGCACCGACCGCTACAGACACGCCCGCACCCATGGCAACAGCGGCACCGACCGCTACAGACACGCCCGCACCCATGGCAACAGCGGCACCGACCGCTACGAACACACCCGCACCCATGGCAACAGCGGCACCGACCGCTACGAACACACCCGCACCCATGGCAACAGCGGCACCGACCGCTACGAACACACCCGCACCCATGGCAACAGCGGCACCGACCGCTACGAACACACCCGCACCCATGGCAACGGCTACGAACACGCCCATACCCAAACCGTGGACTCAATTTGGAGACGGTACTTGGATCGCAGGAACCGATATAGTTCCGGGTGTGTACTCAGCTCCGGGTGGGAGTGGATGTTACTGGGAGCGTCTCAGTGGATTCAGCGGGGGGTTTGGAGACATCATAGCCAACGATTCCTCTAGTGGGGGAAGACAAATCGTCGCTATCAATGCCAACGACGCTGGGTTCAGCACAAACAATTGTGGGGAGTGGATCCCCCTCAGTGAGTCGTTCGCGCCGACTACTACGCTGTCTGATGGGATGTGGGTAGTGGGCGATGAGGTTGATCCGGGTGTCTACTCAGCTCCAGGGGGGAGCGGATGTTACTGGGAACGTCTCAGTGGATTCAGTGGAGAGTTTGGAGACATCATAGCCAACGATTCCTCTAGTGGGGGAAGACAAATCGTCGCTATCAATGCCAACGACGCTGGGTTCAGCACAAACAATTGTGGGGAGTGGATCCCCCTCAGTGAGTCGTTCGCGCCGACTACTACGCTGTCCGATGGGATGTGGGTAGTGGGCGATGAGGTTGATCCGGGTGTGTACTCAGCTCCGGGTGGGAGTGGATGTTACTGGGAACGTCTCAGTGGATTCAGTGGAGAGTTTGGAGACATCATAGCCAACGATTCCTCTAGTGGGGGAAGACAAATCGTCGCTATCAATGCCAACGACGCTGGGTTCAGCACAAACAATTGTGGGGAGTGGATCCCCCTCAGTGAGTCGTTCGCGCCGACTACTACGCTGTCCGATGGGATGTGGGTAGTGGGCGATGAGGTTGATCCGGGTGTGTACTCAGCTCCGGGTGGGAGTGGATGTTACTGGGAACGTCTCAGTGGATTCAGTGGAGAGTTTGGAGACATCATAGCCAACGATTCCTCTAGTGGGGGAAGACAAATCGTCGCTATCAATGCCAACGACGCTGGGTTCAGCACAAACAATTGTGGGGAGTGGACTCAAACAGCCACGCCTTAGCCTACAATGATGGAATTGGGAGGGATGCCTAGCGCGTTGCTCGGTCGAATATGGCTTCGCGGAGGCCGTCGAGCATTCCTTCCAAGCGGGCTTGGCTTTGCTCCGATGCGGTGACGCGGTTGTCGAGTCTGGACATGGTCTGTTCTAGGGATGCGACGCGGCTGTCGAGTTGCGCCATGCGCTGCTCCAAGGACTCGATTCGGCTTTCGAGGCGTTCTAGTCGTGCAACGATCTGCGCCTGGCCTTGTTCCAACGCCGCAAGTCGGGTCTTGATCTCCGCCTGGCCTTGTTCTAGTTCCCCAACGCGGCCTTCGAGGCGGTCGAAGCGTGCGTCAATGCGATCCAGGCGTGTGTCAACGCGGTCTATACGTGTGTCAACGCGGTCGAAGCGTGCGTCAACGCGACCGAACTGCTTGAGCATCATCTGCAGGGCGGTCATGCCGAACGCGGCCAGAGCGACTCCGATGGCTAGGATTGCGATGAGTTCAGATGTCATGGTTTTCTCTGCGAGGTACGGTAGGAGAATACTATCATACTCTGCTTCTGTGGGGTATGCAAATTCACCTTGGGGCGGCTGGTTGCTCTGTTTCGGTGAAGATGTTCTTGAGGTAGCGGCCGGTTTCGGAGTGGGGCATATCCGCGAGGCTGCGGGGGGCGCCGACTGCGACGAGTTCGCCGCCGCGGTCGCCTGCGCCGGGGCCGAGGTCGATGAGCCAGTCTGCGTTCTTGATGAGGTCGAGGTGGTGTTCGATGAGGAGGACGGTGTTGCCTGTGTCGACGAGTTGGTGGAGGACGCGGAGGAGGTAGGCGCAGTCTTCGAAGGAGAGTCCTGTGGTGGGTTCGTCGAGGATGTAGAGGGTTTGGCCTGTGGCGCGTTTGGAGAGTTCGGTTGCGAGTTTGACGCGCTGGGCTTCGCCGCCGCTGAGTGTGGTTGCTGGCTGTCCGAGTCGGATGTAGCCGAGTCCGACGTCGTGCATGGTTTGGAGTTTGTTGCGGATGCGCGGGATGTTGGAGAAGTGTTCGAGGGCTTCGGTGACGGTCATATCGAGCACTTCTGCGATGTTCTTGCCTCTCCATTGGATTTCGAGGGCTTCGCGGTTGTATCTGGCGCCGTGGCAGACTTCGCAGGGGACGGTGACGTCTGGGAGGAATTGCATTTCGATCTGGTTGTAGCCGTCGCCGGTGCACGCTTCGCATCGGCCGCCTTTGACGTTGAAGGAGAATCGTCCGGGCTTGTAGCCGCGGGTTCGCGCTTCGCGTGCGGTTGCGAAGAGTTCGCGGATGGGGGTGAATGCGCCGGTGTAGGTGGCGGGGTTGCTGCGGGGGGTGCGTCCAATGGGTGATTGGTCGATGTTGACGACTTTGTCGACGTGTTGGATGCCTTCGATGGTGTCGAATTTGCCGGGGCGTTCTCGGGACCTGTAGAACTCCTGGGCGAGTTTCTTGTAGAGGATTTCGTTGACGAGGGTGCTCTTGCCTGATCCGGAGACGCCGGTGATACATACGAGCATCCCGAGGGGGATTTCGATGTCGACGTTCTTGAGGTTGTTTTCTCTGGCAGCTCTGACGATGAGAGAGTGTCCGTTGCCTTGGCGGGTGGACGTTGGGAGGGGGATGCGCTTTCGGTGGCTGAGGTATTGTCCGGTGAGGGAATCGGGGGTTTCGATGATGGTGTGGAGGGGGCCGGCGGCGATGACGCGTCCGCCGCGTTCGCCGGCGCCGGGTCCCATGTCGACGATGTGGTCGGCGGCGCGCATGATGGCTTCGTCGTGCTCGACGATGAGGACGGTGTTGCCGATGTCTCGGAGGCGCAGGAGGGTTTGGATGAGTCGGTAGTCGTCGGCGGGGTGGAGGCCGATGGAGGGCTCGTCGCAGACGTATAGGACGCCGATCAGTCCGGAGCCGATTTGGGTGGCGAGTCGGATGCGCTGAGCTTCTCCGCCGCTGAGTGTGGATGCCGCGCGCTCTAGGGTAAGGTAGTCGAGTCCGATGTCGTAGAGGAAGCGGAGGCGAGCTTCGATTTCCTTGAGCGCCTGGGAGGCGATGGTGAGCTCGCGTTTGGAGAGGGTGCGCGGGTCGTTGCTTCCGATGGGTTTGCGGTCGTGGCTCTTTGGGGGCAGGATGTTTTCGCGGTATCGGATGGACAGGGCCGCGTCGTCGATGGGCTGGGTGGGGATGCCGTTGCTGCTGGGGCGTCCGTCCGAGGAGGCAGGGGTTGCTGCGCTGGCGCGCCAGTCGTATCCGCCTTGGATGGATGCGATCCAGTCGAGGGCGTGTTCGATGGAGCGGCTGGTGACGTCGATGATGTTGCTGCCTGCGATGGTGACTGCGAGGGCTTCTGGTTTGAGGCGCTGTCCACCGCAGGATTTGCATGGGCGTTGGGACATGTAGCGTTCGATGTCGGTGCGGACTGCGTCCGATTCGGTTTGCCGGTATCGTCGGGCGAGGTTGTTGACGATGCCTTCGAAGGCGGTGCCGTATTCGTGGATACGGCCGCGCTTGTCCTTGTGACGAACGCGGATGCGCTTCTTTCGGGTTCCAAAGAGCAGGACGTCGATTTGATCTTGGGAGAAGCGTTTGAGGGGGTCTTTGGTGGAGAATCCGTATTCGTTGGCTACGGAGGTCAGGATGCTCATCGTCCAGGTATCTGTCGTGCCGGAGCGCATCCATGGTTGGATGGCGCCTTCGGCGATGCTGAGGTTCTTGTTGGGTATGACGAGGTCGGGGTCGACTTCGAGTTTGTATCCGAGTCCGGTGCATTGCTGACATGCGCCGTGGGGGTTGTTGAAGCTGAATGTGCGGGGTTCCATTTCCCCGAGGCTGATGTTGCAGTGGACGCAGGCGAATTGTTCGGAGAAGAGCATGTCGTCTGCGTCGATGACGTCGACGAGGACTGTGCCGCCGGCGAGTTTTGCGGCGGCTTCGACGGAGTCTGCGACTCGGCTGGGTTCGAGGTTTTCTCCGATGACCAGCCGGTCGACGATGACTTCGATGTCGTGCCACTTGTTCTTTTCGAGGTCGATTTCTTCGGAGAGGTCGCGGGTGTCGCCGTTGACGCGGACGCGGACGAATCCGGCGCGGTGCGCGTCTTGGAAGACGTCCTTGTGTTCTCCCTTGCGTCTGCGAACTACGGGCGCGAGGATTTGGATCCGGGTGCGGTCGGGCAGTTCGAAGATGGCGTCGACCATTTGCTGGGGGGTTTGGCTTTGGACTGGACGGCCGCAGGAGTAGCAGTGGGGATGTCCAACTCGGGCGAAGAGGAGGCGGAGGAAGTCGTAGACTTCGGTTACGGTGCCGACTGTGGAGCGGGGGTTCTTGGAAACGCCCTTTTGGTCGATGGAGATTGCGGGGGAGAGTCCTTCGATGTAGTCTACTTCGGGTTTGTCCATACGTCCGAGGAACTGGCGGGCGTATGCGGAGAGGGATTCGACGTACCTGCGTTGTCCTTCGGCGTAGATGGTATCGAAGGCGAGGGAGCTCTTGCCTGATCCGGAGACGCCTGTGATGACGACGAGCTTGTCGCGGGGGATGGTAACGTCGACGTCTTTGAGGTTATGTTCACGGGCTCCGCGAACGACGATGTTTTCCAGCGGCATGCAGTCCTCCAACCTGCGCAATAGAATCGCGCACTCTCAGAAGGGCGTGGGTTTCTGGTCGTGTGATACGCCGTCCATTCTAGCATCGAAGCGAACCCAATGGGAAGGATCGATAGGGCGGATTCAGTACATATATTCGAGGGTGGCGCTTGTTGCATGGATGCGAATGCCGTGCATTGGGGGCGGCGTCTTGTGGTAGAATCTCTTACATCACATCTTGATCAGAGAGACGGGGAGGCGCGACGATGGCTGGAGCGATGACGAATGAGATATTGGATGATTTCGCGAATGCGTGGAATGAGCACGATCTCGACAAGCTCATGTCCCACATGACGCAGGATTGCGTCTTCGAGTTATCGGCGGGTCCGGAGCGGTGGGGGGCTCGGTTCGATGGGTATGATGACGTTCGGGCTGGGTATCGTCGGGTGCTGGATATGTTCCCGGATGGACAGTGGGAGGATGCTCGTCACTTCATTGCGGGGGAACGCGGCGTCACGGAGTGGACGTTCCGCGCAACTGGGGCGGACGGCGCGAAGATCGAGGTCGATGGCTGCGACGTCTTCCATTTCGAGGGAGACAAGATCAGGGTCAAGAACTCGTTCCGCAAGATCCGTTCGTAGATAGAGCGTTCGAGAGGCGTGCGGCTGCACTTCCGTTGGGAGCGCAGCAGGCCGGGCACGACGGCCTTTGCAACCGCACACTCTCCAACTTTGCAGCCGAGCATGGCCGAGGGGCTGGCGTGCGGCCTCGAGGCAGATTTTCGCTGGTGAGGCTAGCCGGTGTCCAAGATCATCTATATCTGCGGCCGGTACGGGCTGCCTGCTTCGGTGGAACAACGGCTCCGGGATGTTTGCAGGGCTTTGGAGCCGGACAACATCGTTCCTCCTGTGCCGCGGGTTGCGGTGCATGGAGCTTGCGCCTACGGGGTGATGAATCCGTCGCCGCTGATGCGGGAGGGGAACGGCAGTGCAGTGGTTGGGCAGATTCTGGGCGGTGAGAGCGAAGGTGAGCGGGCGTTGTCGAGCGGGGAGCCGGATGGATCGTTCGCACTGTTCCGCAACAGCGACGATCGTCTCGAGGTCGTGAGCGATCCGGCGGCATCGCGGACGATATGGTATTACAAGGACGAAGAGAAGTTCGTCGCTTCCACGTCGCAACGGGCGGTCGTGATGTTCCTCGGTAGTTTCGAGTTCGACGAGCGAGTAATTCCGTGGATGCTGTCTACTGGAGGGATTGGGCCGTATCTTTCTTGGGACAGGCGATTGGAGATGATGCGGGCGGATTCTTGCGTGACGTTGGACAAGAAGGTTTGGTCGCTCACTGTGCGTTCTCGTCCAATCGAGTTCGTGCCGCTCGAGCAGGAGGATCGAGAGCATGAGCGCGCGCTGCGAGAAGCGCTGGCAGGGGCGTTCGATGCGTTCGACGTGGATGTTTCGCAGTGGGCGCTGCCGTTGTCCGGGGGGTATGACACGCGCGCGATATTGTGCATGCTGCGTGACAGCGGGAAGGACGTCGGCCGGTTGCGGACGGTTACGTGGGGGTTGGCGTCCAGTCAGGGTCTCAAGGGGAACGATGCCACGGTCGCGAAGTTGCTTGCGGACGCCGTGGGGGCTCCGCACGAGTACTACCCGACGGACTTGACGGACGATCCGGCGGAGGAGGTGATCGACCGGTTCGTGTTGATGGGGGAGGGACGTACCGATCATCTGTCTGCACATATGGATGGGTTTGCGATGTGGAAGGCGCTGTTCGAAGCGGGCGTCCATGGGGAGATTCGGGGAGATGAGGGGATTGGGTGGACGAAGCCGTTCATTTCGACGGATTCGTTGGTGAGGCGCAGCATCGAATTTCCCTTGTGTTCGGACTACCGCAATTTGAGGGATTACAAGGATTACGGCTTTGCGGATCAGGTATGGCCGCCAAGCATCGGCAAGCGGGTCCGAAACGAGAATGAAACGAATCCCGGATGGCACGATCGGTTGTACCACACGCTCAAGATTCCTACGACCATTGCCGCTTGGAGTGACTTGAAGCTTTCCTATGTGGAGGTGGCGTGTCCGCTCTTGTCGAGGAATCTGCTTCGAGTGGTGCGTCGGCTGCCGGATGTCTTGCGCACGAACAAGAAGCTCTTCAAGAAGATCGTCGTTTCCATGAGTCCGAACGTCGAGATTGCGACGGGGTCGGCGATTGCTCCATCGCAGCAAATTTTGCGGGAGAAGAGGATTGCGGCTGTGGTGAAGGAGGAGCTTGGGCGCGAGCGGGCCGGGGCGGTATTGCCCGCGCAGTTTGTGGCGCGGGTATCGGAGGGGGTGGAAACCGGGTTGTGGAAGGGATCGAGGCTGGGGTCGTATTCTTCCATGGTCAAGAAGGTCGTCTGGGGCAGGGAGGTGGATCCAAACATCTTGGCCTTTCGGGTGTTTCTGATCAGCAGGATGAACGCCGTCTTGAGCGAAGATTCCGCACGGCTCGGCGGACGGGGCGAGTTTCCAAAGTCCCCCGGGGATTCTCCAGACTGATGCGCGAGATGGAGTTGGGGCGACGGGGGGCGCCTCCTCCGGGGGGCATATTCGCTGCGATTGGATGCAGAGCGGTTGAGTAGCGGCGAATTCGAGGACAGCGGTAGTGTGATAGAATCTCCTGGAGGATGTATCGTCACCAGGCTAGGATGCGCGAGGACGGTGGGGCAGAGATGTGAGCGAGAATCGAGAGGTCGCTTCGCAGGGTCTGTCCGCAGGGAGTCGGGAGGGTGCGGGCATCGACGGCCTCGTAATAGGATGTAACAGGATAGGTCACAATGGTAAGTCTGTTTCGCAAACACGTTCGAGATGAGGCGGCTGGGAGTCCGGCGAGCAACGCTATGGAGGGAGGGGCTCGGGCTGCTGGGACGGCGTTGTACGTGGACACGGAGAATCTCCAAGGCAACACGCAGGGGTTGGTCACGGCTATCATGGAACAGTGGCCGGAGGGGATTCCGCCCGCGTCGCGGTTGAATCTCTACGTCCAGGCCGACCAGACGGCGTTGTGGGACATTTGGGCGAGCAGTCAGTTTCGCGATCTGGTTGTGACGGTTCGGGGAATCCAGCACTTTAGCAAGCGGCAATCCAAGAACTCGGCGGACATAGCGATTGCTATCGACGCTGTTGCGGACTTCGTGACGGGGGCTGCTCAGTTCGTGGCTGTGATGAGCGATGACAGCGACTTCATGCCGCTCTACGCGAAGTTGAAGGAGCTGACGGAGGAACGGGCTCCTTTCCTGTGGGTGGTGACGGACCGTCCTCGGACGCGGTCATCGACTATCGAGGACTATTTTCCGAATGACCATATCTACGTTGCGCGGGTCGCAAGGGGCGGGGCGCGCGTCAGCGTCGAGAGGTCTTCGTCCTCTCGAGTTCGCGCATTGCCGGCGGCGGGGGCGTCCAACGATCCACCCGTTGCGGGCAAGGGGAGTGCTGGACGTCCGTCAAGGAAGGCGGACGATCCGCCTGCTGCAGACAAGAGGAGCGAGGGAGATTTGGCGGAGATGGCGGATCTCATCATCCAAAGGATTCCCATCGGGCATTTCAAGAGCACGGACTGTCAGCCGATCATCAGGTCGCGCTGGCCGAACGATCCGATGGTGGGGATGCCGAGCGCGCGCTTCGGCACGGAATTCGCTCAGGCGCTCTGGCCGATACTCGAGGGGCGCGGCGTCAAGCTGAGCAGCACTCAGCCTCGCAAGTACGAGTTGACTGCGGAGGTCAAGAACGCCCGGGTTCTCGACAAAGGCGCCGTCTCGAATGAGGACGGGCCGCCGCAGGAGTAATGGCTAGTTCGTCCAGACTTGTTCGAAGAGGCGCAGCCAGTTTTCTCCCAAGAACTTTCGGACGTCTTCATCCGAGTAGCCGCGGGCGAGGAGCGCTTCGGAGAGTACGGGCATTTGCGCGGGGGTTTGGAGGTCGTCGGGGTAGTAGTCCTGCCAGGGTTTGGGTGCTTCGTCGACCAAGGTGAAGGTGGAGGGGAATTTGGTGCCTTGCTGGGAGCCGATGTAGCGCCAGAACTCGTCTGGCTGGTCTTGGGTGTGGTCGGTGCCGATGGCGACGTGGTCAATGCCGGCCATGTCTATGAGGTGGTCGATGGCGTCGAGGTAGTCGTCGAGGGTTGCGTCGAAGGAGTTTCGCAGGAAGGTGCGGATGCACGTCGCGCCGATGACTCCGCCTTTTTGGGCCATGAGCTTGATTGCCTCGTCGGTCTTGTTTCGGCGGTGGTCGTAGTAGGACTTGGCGTTTGCGTGGGTGATGGCGACGGGTTTATCGGAGACTTCTATGGACTCCATGGTGGTGGACACGCCGACGTGTGATAGGTCGATGAGGATACCGACGCGGTTCATTTCCTTGACTGCATCCACGCCGAAGTTCGTAAGGCCGCCGTCCACGCGCTCCATGCAGCCATCGCCCAGGAGGTTGCGCTCGTGGTAGGTGACTTGGGCGATGCGGACGCCCAGGCGGTGGAACAGTTCGAGTCGGTCGAGGTCGTTCTCGATTGGGGAGGTGTTTTGCCATCCCAAGATGACGCCGGTCTTTCCTTCATGCTTGGCGCGTCGGATGTCGTCAATGGTCTCGACCTGCAAGATTTGGCTGGAGCGTTCCCGGAAGCGCACTAGCCATTTCGATATGTGATCGAGGGTCTCGGGGAAGTTCTCCCAGGTGGCGATGGTGGCGTTTATCGCGGTGACTCCGCCTTCGTTCAAGCTTTGGTAGACTGCGCTGCTGTCCCAGTTGCTCACGTTCAGTCCGTCGATGACGACGGCGTCGTCGTACAATTGTCGTGCATGTTGGGATATTCGCTTCATGAGCATATTCTCCGTCGTGGGCGGTCGAGATGATGGGGTGGAGTGTATCAACGGCTGGGTACTGCGTCAACTGTGTACAGTCGTCGCCGTGAGTGGTACTCTATTCCGCAATATCACACGTCTGCTATCTGCCTTTGTCCATGCTCAACGAATTTCCACCGTCATTCGATGGACTCTTGGCCTTGTGCGCGCGCCTGCGGGGGCCGGAGGGCTGCGTGTGGGACAGGGAGCAGACGAGCGAGTCGCTCAAGCCGAGGCTGCTGGAGGAGACTTACGAGCTCTTGGACGCTATCGACGGAGGGAAGGTCGAGGATGTCGTAGAGGAGCTTGGGGACGTTCTGTATCATGTGGTTTATCACATTCAGATTGGGCGTGAGTTGGGGGTGTTCGATGCGGGGGATGTGGCGGGGGCGGTACGCGACAAGTTGGTTCGGAGGCATCCGCATGTCTTTGGGGGGGCGGCGCTCTCCGATGCGAGGGAGGTCGAGTCGCAGTGGCAGAGCATCAAGCGGGCGGAGCGGTCTGCGGAGGGGAAGGGGGCTCTGGACGGCGTTTCCCGCACGATGCCTGCGCTGTCGTATGCTCAGGCGCTGGGAGAGCGGGCGGCTGGAGTTGGATTCGAGTGGAAGGACGTCGAGGGCGCGCTGGACAAGGTGCGGGAGGAGTTGGAGGAGCTACGAGGGGCGGAGACTGCTTCGGAGCGGGAGGCGGAGTTTGGGGACGTGCTCTTCACGATAGTCAACGTTGCCCGCTGGCTGCGGATCGACGCGGAGGGCTCGTTGCGGGCGACCGGCCACAAGTTTCGGGCGAGGTTTGGACACATGGAGCAGCGGGCTCGAGAGCGAGGCCGATCGTTGTCCGATATGTCGATGGATGAGCGAGAATCTCTTTGGATAGAAGCGAAGCAGGTGGTAGGATAACTAGGAGTTGCGCGTGACGCGCATCTCAAGAGAAAGCAGGAGAAGTCATGACTCTTCCGGACCGTATGAAGTTTGGTATCTTCCTTGCCCCATTCCATGTGATGGGAGAGAATCCGACGCTAGGCTTGGACCGGGACATCGAGCTCATTCAGTGGCTCGACTATCTGGGGTACGACGAGGCGTGGATCGGCGAACATCATACGGGGGGATGGGAGACTATCGCGTCGCCTGAGGTGTTCATTGGGGTGGCGGCGGAGCGAACGAGGCACATCAAGCTGGGCACGGGGGTCATCAGTCTGCCGTATCATCATCCGTTGATGGTGGCCAACCGGATGACGCTGTTGGATCATCTGACGAGGGGGCGGGTGATGCTGGGGGTTGGTCCGGGAGCTCTGATTACGGACGCCTACATGCTGGGAATCGACCCGCTGACGCAGCGCAACCGGATGGGGGAATCGTTCGACGTCATCATGCGGCTGCTGACGGAGTCTGAGCCGGTCACGCATGAGTCGGACTGGTTCACGCTGCGAGAGGCGCGGCTTCACCTCCAGCCGTATACGAGGCCTCATTTTCCTGTGGCTGTGGCGGCGGCGATGTCTCCGTCGGGGATGGAGTTGGCTGGGCGGCACGGAGCGTGGGTGCTCTCGATCGCGGATCCGACGGTTGCCAAGCGGCATACTCGGAGTCTACGGGATTTTTGGTCTATCGCGGAGGAGACCGCGGAACGACACGGAAAGAGGATGGACCGCAGCGAGTGGAGGCTTGTGATTCATGCCTTCATTGCGGAGACGAAGCGGGAGGCTGTGGAGCAGGCGCGGATTGGGGCAGCGAAGTTCCAACGGAATTATTTCGAGAATCAGATGGGGCACGAACCGATATACGAGGGGCCGGCCGAGGGGATCATCGACGCGGCGACGGAGTCGGGGAGGTGGGTCGTGGGTACGCCGGACGATCTCGTTGCGGCCATTCACCGTCTGGACGAGGAGAGCGGGGGGTTTGGGGGAGTGTTGTTCGTGGCCACGGAGTGGGGGAACCGGGAGCAGGTGATGAAGAGCTACGAGTTGATCGCGCGCTACGCGGCGCCTCAGTTCCAAAATTCGCTTCACAACCTTGCGGCGTCGGAGCAGTGGGGGATCGAGAAACGTGACTATCTCAAGGGCTTGCGCGCCGAGGCTCTCAAGAAGGCTGGCACCGACTATGAGGCTCGGCGGAGGGGGTAGCCGGTTGACGTTGCGCTTGGGAACGTGCATTTTCTGCATGGAGGCGTTTTGGAATCGGCGGGCAGATGGCTGGCAATGGGCGCGCGGGCAAATCTATAATCTATGAATGGGCATTCATGGGACCATGGAGCAGATAGTTCGGTTCTCTCAGCGGTTGGTCGGCGCGACCGGCTTCGAATACACCATCATTGCGATCGTCATCGCAAACAGCGTGCTGCTGGGGATAGGAACTTCCCAGGCGCTGGTTCAGGATTATGGGGATCTGATACGTATTGGGAACCAAGTGGCTCTGGGGGTGTTCATCGTCGAGGCGTTGCTCAAGATGGTTGCGCTGGCGCCGCGGTCCGACCGGTATTTTCGGGATGGGTGGAACGTCTTCGATTTTCTGGTGATCGTGTTCGCGTTGATTCCTGTGACCGGCGACTTTGCTCTGATCTTCCGTATGCTTCGGATTCTGCGGTTGATTTCGGTAGTGGAGGGGCTGCGCGTGATCGTGACGACGCTTCTGCGCTCCATCACCAGTGTGGCGAACATTGGGTTGATGATGGGCATCATCGTCTATATCTACGCGATTCTGGGTTCGGTGCTATTCCAGGACCACGATCCCGATCGCTGGCACAACATCGGAGTTTCCGCGCTGACGTTGTTCAGCATCATCACACTCGAGGAGTGGGTGGACGTAATGAACACGGCGATGGAGTTTCATCCTCTGGCGTGGACGTACTTCGTCAGCTTCATCATTGTGAGTTCGTTCGTGGTCATAAACATGTTCATCGCGGTAATCATCAGCAATTGGGACCGGGCGCACACGGGACAGGAGAGAAATTCTTCGGAAGTGAGAGAAGATATCCTCCAGGAGATACAATTGGCACATGCGGCGCTGCTCCGGTTGGAGAGTCGGTTGGAGCTCCATGACAAAGCAGAGTATGAGAAGGGCAGATGATCTGCGCGCATCTTGAGGGCCATGGACGCGGTACGCCTCATGATCGTCCTATCTTCGGCGGCAAGCTGGGGTCGATGAGACGAGCGGGGGGCTGTGCGTCTCTGCGGAACGGGAATTGCCTCGGGGCGGAGGGCGGCACGTGGATACAGACATGAAAGGATACCGCAAGACAATGAGACAGATAGTCCGATTCTCCCAACGGATAGTCGGGACGAATCTCTTCGACCGTGTCATCATGGCAATCGTCATCCTGAACAGCGTGTTGCTGGGTCTGAGGACTGCTCCTTCGGTGGTTGCGGAGTATGGGGAAGGGATGGAGCTGGTGAATCAAGCTGTCTTGGGGGTGTTCATCGTCGAGGCGTTGCTCAAGATGCTTGCGTTGGCGCCGCGGTCGGATCGGTATTTTCGGGATGGTTGGAACGTCTTCGATTTCTCGGTGATCGTTCTGGGGCTGGTTCCTGTGACTGGCGAGTTTGCTCTGATCTTCCGCTTGCTCCGCATCGTGCGGCTGGTTTCGGTGATCAAGGAGTTGCGGGTGATCGTCGGGACTCTGATACGCTCCTTGGTAGGGGTGTCGTACATCATCTTGATGCTCTGCATCGTGACCTACATCTACGCGATCGTTGGGTCGCTGCTCTTCTCGGATCACGACCCGGAACATTGGAACACTCTTGGCAATGCGACGCTGACTCTGTTCACTATCATCACGCTCGAGGCATGGGTCGATGTGATGGAGAGGGCGTTGGAGTTCCATCCGTTGGCGTGGTTGTACTTCCTCAGCTTCATCGTCTTGAGTTCGTTCGTGGTGATAAACATGTTCATCGCTGTAATCGTGGACAGCTGGAACAAGGCCGACATGGAGCGCAGGGCGACGAATGTCAATCCAACGCGGTTGGATCTGATGCGAGAGATACATGCGACGCAGGATGCGTTGGAGAGGATAGAAAAGGAGTTGAAGGGTCAGGTCGGAACCGAGGCGGAGAACGCGAGTAAAGGAAGGGAACGTCCTTCAGGATAGGGGGTAGTGATGCCGTATTTTCAGGATATCTTCGAGGTGAGTCCGGTCGAGATCGTGCCTGGGGTGCGGATTCGCACGCTCTGGGGGGAACGGGTGATGATGAGCTTGATCGAGACGGATCCTGGTGTGGATGTGCCGGAGCACACTCATCCTCACGAGCAGGCGGGGTTGGTGCTGGAGGGGGAGTTCGAGATGACGATTGGAGGTGAACGGCGGGCGATGAAGCGGGGGATGTCCTATGTAATCCCGGGCGACGTGCCTCATGCGCTGCACGGGGGTGCTGGCAAGGGGCTGGTTCTGGACATATTCTCGCCGCCGCGTGAGGATTACAAGGAGCGGATCGCGGAGTCGATAACGCCCGCATGGGAGACGACTGGGGAGTAAGGGGGCGGGGGGCCTGCGGCTACCAGTTGGTGATTCCGCCGTCGCTGCGCGTGAGGTAGGGCACGAATCCTCCGGGCGTCCACGCCTTGGCTTCTGCGGCGTCCATGTCGATTTCGACGCCGAGTCCTGGCCGGTCGGTGGAGAAGGCGTATCCGTCTGCGAAGCCGACTTGGACGGGGAAGATGTCGGTTTCGTAGGAGCCTGGGGCTTTGGGCATTTCTTGGACGCCGACGTTGGAGGATGCCATGCAGAGGGCGACGCAGGCGGCTGCGCTTACGGGGCCGAGGGGGTTGTGCGGGGCGATGTCGATATAGTGGGTTTCCGCCCAGTGGGTGATCTTGGCGGCCTCGGTGATGCCTCCGACGTTGCATAGGTCGATCCGGGCGTAGTTGACGAGTTCGCCCTCGATCACTTCTCGGAACTGCCACTTGTTCGACCATTGTTCGCCTGCGGCGATGGGGACATTGACGTGCCTGGACAGTGTGCGGTATGCGGCGGGGTTTTCGGCGCGCAATGGGTCTTCGATGAAGAATGGGTTGTACTTTTCGACGCGTCGGCAGAGGTTGACGGCGTGGTGGGTGTCGAGGCGGGTGTGCACGTCGAAGGCGATGTGAATGTCGGGGCCGACTGCCTCGCGCACCTTGGCTATTTGTTCCTCGCCCAGATCGACGGACTTCATGGGGTCGAGGATGCCGGTGTCTTGCACTTCTAGTCGTCCGCCGGTTTCGGGCTGCCCCCATCGGACGAATTTCCATCCGCGTTCAACGTGTTCGAGGCAGTTGGCGATGAGGTCGTCGGTGGAAGCGCCTTGGCAGTGGGGGTAGCATACGACTTTGTCTCGGACGGGGCCGCCGAGCAGTTTGTAGACCGGCATGTCGAGGGCCTTGCCCTTGATGTCCCATAGGGCGATGTCTATTCCGCTAATGGCGCAGGCGTAGACGCCCTGTGCGGGGAAGAATCCGCGTCGGAACATGTGCTGCCACAGGCGTTCGGTCGCGAATGGGTCTTCGCCGATGACGAGCTCGGAGAGGTGTTCGACGGCTTTTGCGACGGACTGTCCGGCGAGGGTCATGCCAACTTCGCCGAGTCCGTAGATGCCGGCGTCGGTATCGACTCGCACGAAGAAGCCCCCGAACGCTCCGGTGCGAAGCGGGAGGCTGGTGATCTTGGTTACTTTCATGGGGGCGCTCCTCGGGGGTTGCGGGGGTGCAAGCGTGCGGCGTGCAAGGCCTCTATTGGCTGCCGCTATGGCCGTCCTCTTCGATAGTCGTTGGCGTCAATCCGGACGAGTTGCGAAATGGTCGGGTCTTGGATGCGCGAGCTGATGGGACCCGATCGAGTAAAGTCTTCTATACTGGTGATAACCGTCGCCAAGCGATGGTAATGGCGGTGAGCGATGATATGGTATAGTTGTTCTTCCGCCCAAGGGCTGCCGCCTATCCACTTCGGAATGGCTGTGCGTTTGCGGATCTTACGGTTCTCGTTGCTTCCGTCATCTATCAACTCAACTTCCTCTCTAATACTTCTCCGGATGTCGTCAAGGATGAGCACGGGGGCATTCTTCACTCGGTCAAGCACGGCGGAATATGTGACCGGACTGCCCAATGAGGACATACCCCGGAGGTTGTCGATCAACTCCGGGGTGTAAATATAGACGACAGCCCAGCCTGCGCGCTCCAGTCTCTCGGCTACCGCGACGGCAAGGTGGGTCTTTCCCACACCCGTAGTAGAGCCGACCAGCACAAGCCAGCCTTCCGGCGGGCTCTCTGCAAATTCTTTCGCTGCCGCATACGCGGCATCGAGAGTTGCCCGCTGTACATCGGTCAAACCGTCGGGGGCGGTATTGAACGTCTCAAACGTCATGCTAGACAGTATGTGCTCCGGTATCCGGCCAAGTCCCTGGAGGGAGTCGGGTTCCACCTGCGCGCCAAGTTCGACGATTTTCCCAAGTCCCTGGGCGGTCAGCCTCGCCGCGATGTACGGGTCAAGTTCATGAATGGGGGAGACGGTGGTTACGACGGTGGGGAGTTCGGCGTTGTAGCGGTGGTTGAGGATTTGACGCAGCTTCTCCTCTGCCCATGGAGTGGCGCTGTGGCTTCCGAGTCCGTCGAGGATGAGGATGGGGACGGTCCGTACTTGCTCAAATAGGTCGCTGTAGGAGATTTCGCTTGCGGGGCCGAAGCTGGAGCGGAGGTGGTCGAGTAGGTCTGGGGCGTGGGAGAAGAAGACGACTTGGTTGTTCTCGATGCAGTGGTTGGCGATGGCGACTGCGAGGTGGGTCTTGCCTGATCCGTTTGGTCCGACGAATGTGAGCCATCCCTTTGGGGACTCGGCGTAGGAATGGGCGTTTTCCCATGCTTTGAGGAACTGAGTTTTGCTGGCCTCGGAGCCGGAGAGTCCGTGCATCTCCAGGTTTTCGAACCGGAAGCGCGTGAGTCCTCCGAGGTTGCTGTATTTGAGGAGTCGGTCGTAGCGTTCGTTCTCGATGCGGGGCTCTTGGCATTGGCAGGGGGCGATGGTACCGAATTCGGGGGAGCCTACCGGCGCGTTTGGGCTGATCCAGCCGCGTCCTTGGCAGAGTTTGCATCGGTCGTCGGAGTCGTCTGGCTTTTCGCTGCTGGGCGGGCGCGGGCCGTCGCCGTTCGTTCTGGGGGCGGCTATCTTCTTGAAGACTTCAGATCCTTCGATGACTTGAGACATGTCTTCCATGCTATGCGTACTCCCTTGCGCGGTCTGGAGGGACCATGCTTTCGAAGCGGACTACGTCGTCGCGGAAGTAGAGGTGTATGGTTCCTGTGATTCCGTTTCTGTGCTTGGCGACAATCAGTTCTGCGATATTGGATGGGTAGGGTTCTGTGGAGTTGCGTTTTTCCCAATCTTCTCTTGTGATGTACTTGTCGTCGCGGTAGATGAAGGCGACGACGTCTGCGTCTTGTTCGATGCTGCCGCTTTCTCGGAGATCGGAGAGGACAGGTCGGTGGTTGAGGCGTTGTTCGGGGGCGCGGCTTAGTTGGGAGAGTGCGAGGACGGGGATGTCGAGGTCGCGCGCGATGCCTTTGAGGGAGCGGGATATTTCGCTCATGTCTTGGACGCGGTTTTCGGATCGTCCGCTTGTTCCGGTGATGAGTTGGATGTAGTCGACTATCAGGAGGTCGACGGGTTCGTCGTTATGTAGGCGGGTGATCTTGCCGCGCATGTCGACGACGCGTTGGAAGGGGGATTCGTCGATGTAGATGGGGAGTTCGGAGAGGTAACCGATGGCGTCGTGTTCGCGCTGGGTTTCTTCGTCGCCGAGGAGTCCGACGCGCATTCGGTTGCTGTCGACGTTGGCTTCGCTTGCAACGAGGCGGATGGCGATTTGTTCTGCGCTCATTTCCAGGCTAAAGACGGCGACTCGCGCCATTTGGTCGGCTGCGTGCCGGGCGATGTTGAATGCTAGGGTACTCTTGCCGAGGCTGGGGCGTGCGGCGACGATGACGAGGTCGGAGCGTTGCAGTCCGCCGCTGAGGAGGTTGTCTAGGTCGGGGAATCCGGTGGAGATGGGTCCGAGGTGGATGTCTCGGTCGGTTTGGAGGGAGGCGGCTTCCTCCATGTAGTTATCGAGGACTTCGCGGATGTGGACGAAGTTGCGGGTAGTTTGGGCGGATCGGACGCGGTAGAGGAGGTCTTCCGCTTTGGAGAGCGCCGCGTCGGGGTCTGGGCTTCCTTCGTAGCCGACGGCGGCGATGTCGTCGGCTGTCTTGATGAGTCTGCGCATGACGGATGTGCGCTGGACGATGTCTGCGTAGTGTTCGACGTGGACGGATGTTGGCACGGTGCGGACGAGGTGCGCGAGGTATGGGGTGCCGCCGACTTCTTCGAGGCGGTCGCGGTTTGCCAGCATGTCCGCAACGGACACCTGATTGATTGCCTCTCGGCGGTCGAATAGTTCGGTGCACGCTTCGAAGCACCAGCGATTCTTGGCGGAGTAGAAGTCTTCAGCGCGGATCGTTCCCGTTACCTTTGGGAGCGCTTCCTCGTCGATCAGCAGCGAGCCGATCACCGATTCCTCTGCTTCGATGTTGTGAGGGAGGAGATTCTCTGTATAGACCATAGGGCGCTTACATTATCAGGGATTCGCCCCGAACGCTAGCAGAGCGTCCGGGGGATGGCGGCGATTCTGGCGCGCGGACGGGGAAACGGCGGCGAGGATTAGGCGGGTTCCGTCTCGTCGTGCGTTTCTCTGGGGGTATTCGAGTCGGCGCGTGGGTCTGCGTCGTGTTGGCCGGCCGGGGCGCCTTCTCCGGATTCTTCGTTTTCGGCTTCGGCCTGTGCGCGGCGCTCTTCGAGGTGTTGGAGGAATTCTTCTGGGTTGGTTTCGATGGGATGTACGAGCACTTGAACCGATGCGGCGATGTCGGAGTAGAGGTGGACGCGAACTGGGAATACGCCGACTTCGCGTATCGATTCTGGTATTTGGACGTTTCTGCGGTCGATCTCGCGTCCCATGATTTGGGACAGTGCGTCTGCGATGATTCCGTTGGTGACGGAGCCGTACAGGCGTCCGCTGGCGCCGGCGCGCATGGGGATGTCTACGCGCTTGTCGCGGAGTTCGTCCGCGAGGCGCTTCATGTTGCTCATGGTCTTGATTCGCTGGTCGTCGGCCTGCTGCTTCAGTCGGTCGATTCTCTGTAGGGCGTCGCGCGTGGCGGACGTGGCGAGCTGATGGGGTATGAGGTAGTTCCGCGCGAACCCCCTCTTGACTTCCTTGACTTCGCCCCCTCTGGCAACTCCTGGGACATCCTCTAGAAACACAACCTTCATCGTCATCTCCCGCAGTTTTGCTTTCCGAATCGCTGGTTTGGAGTTCGGCATCCTCTATTATAGCACCAAACGGCGTGGAAGGTTTTGCAAGGAGGTAGCGTTCTTCTCAATTTATTGGAATGGGTTACCATTCCGGATAGGTAAATCATTCCATACGACGCAGTATCGTACATCCGGCTCCGGCCGCCGCAACCTATCACGCCACTCCATCGGAGGGGGGAACCCAGCAGGCTGCGTCGGGCGCGTATCCATAAGGATGCCCGCGCCGCGACGGACCAAACGGAGCCGGGGGAGGTCCGAATTTGACGGCACCTCGGAGGCGGGGATAGGATTTCTATAGATGGAGTGAGTAGACGTGGAGGGCGTCCGTCCTGCGAGTGCGGGGCGGACGCCTTCTTCATCTAGCGCTGGGAGGACGAAATGAAGGACAGTTGGGGCGTGGTATTCGAGCGGGTCGGGGTCGTTCCGACGCCGGAGCAGATGGATATCCTGACGTGCGACAGGCGGTTCGTGCTCGTGGCCGGGGGTGAGCAGGCGGGGAAGTCGGTGGTTGCGTCGCTGTTCTTGATGCGAAAGTACTGGGAATGGCGGGACGTCCGGGCGGGGGAAGGATCGTCCGCGCGGGGGAGAGGGGGTCGGCGGAGCGGGTTTGGGCGAACGGCGCTCTACTGGCTGGTTGGGGCTACCTACGGCGAGACGCAACGGGAGTTTCGGTATTTGTCGGAGTGGTTCGGAGCGCTGGGCATTTTGGAAGAGGCGACGAAGCGTGTGGATCCGGGGCGAATCGTGCTGGTGGACGACGCGCGGATCGAGACGAAGAGCGCGGTGGATAACCGCACGCTGTCGAAGGAGGCGCCGGATGGAATAATCGGCTGCGAAGCGAGTCAGCTCGATGCAGGGACGTTCGCGCGAATGCGGGGGAGGCTGGCGCCGACGAATGGATGGCTCTTCCTTGCAGGCACGTTCGAGTCGAGCGTCGGATGGTATCCGCAGCTGTACACTGCATGGCGGAGGGGTCATGCAGACCGGCAGAGCTTTTCGCTGCCGTCTTGGTCGAACCGCGCTTTGTATCCCGGTGGGAAGTGCGACCCCAAGTTGGCTGCGCTGCGCGCCGAATCGACCGACGATTTCTACATGGAGCGCATCAGCGGACAGCCGGCTCCTCCCCGCGGTCTCGTCGTACCGGAGATCCGACCGGACGTCCACGTCCGCGAGATAGCTTATATCCACGGGTTGCCTGTGAATCTAGCGATCGATCCGGGGTACGCTGGGGCCTATGCCGTGGAGGTAATGCAGTGCGTGAGCGGCCAGGAGGCCGTCGTGGACGAGATATACCAGCGCGGTCTGGTCACGGAGGAGATCATCGACATAGCGATGTCGCGCCCTTGGTGGCCTGCGGTGACTGGCGGAGTCATCGACGTGGCGGGATACCAGCATCACGCGATGCCAGCGCCGGCGGAAGTGTGGCTCGAACGGGCGGGAGTGGCGCTGTCTGCGGGGCGAGTGCGGATCAACGACGGAACGGAGCGGATCCGATCATTCCTGAAAGTACCGTCGGACGGCCGCGAGCCGAAGATGATGATTGGGAGTCACTGCACGGGGATTCTTTCCGAGTTGGGGGTGATGCCCAATCCGTTCGATGGGCAGACGCGGGCGTATCGGTGGAAGACGGACCGAGAGGGGGCGATCGTCGGACAGACACCAGAAGACCGTTACAACCATGGGATCAAGGCGGTGATCTACTATTTGGTTGACAAGTACGGATACGCATCGACGCCGCGCGCGGATCTGTTCACGGTAAAGCGGTTCAGGTAGGACGGGGGGACGTTCGCACTGCGTCTTGCCTCGGGGGTTCGACTACTCGTTGGGGGCGAACTCGACCTCCCACACACGGCCGTCGGCGTCGAACTGTCCCGTAGTGATCCGCGCGATGCCGTACTTTGGAAGAGGAGCGGCTGCCGCGCACTTGCCGTCGAATATCACGCCGCGCTCGCCGAAGCCAAAATCGAGGTTGTCGAACCCATGTTGCCTGCGGTCGTCTGGAAGATCAACCTCGTCTTCAGGGACGACGTGCAGGAAGAAGCGTGCCGCAGTGTCCGCACGTTCGCACGGCTCCTTGATGTAGTACAACTTGCCCCTGTCGAGGTACAGGTCGAACTCCGAGCGGGCGGCAGGTTCGTTGGAAGCGATCGATTGGGACTCCAAGATGAGTTTGGGCGGGTGAAAATATTGCACTACGCCCCAAGCCTGGCCGACTCTACCGGTGTTGATCTTGGAAATGTCGTACTGCGGGAGATCGACGCTGGCCAGGCACTTGCCGTCGAATAGCAGGCCGCGCTCGACGAAGATGAAGTCGAGGTTGTCAAATCCATACTGCTTGCGGTGGTTTGGGAGATCGTTCTCGTCGATTGGATAGACGTGCAGGAAGAAGCGTAGATCATTGTCCCAAGTGTCCGCCTCGTCAATTGGATGGACGCGCAGGAAGAAGCTTGGCGCACGGAACGCAGTGTCCGCGCGTTCGCACGGTTCCTTGAGGTAGTACACCGTCTGGTCATCGAAATGGACGTCGAATTCCTCGCGCGCCAAAGGCTCGGTGGATGCTACCGTTTGATACACGGCGCCATACCATCCTTCCAAACCGTCCGCGTCATAGAGGAAGAAGTACTGGTTATGGGGCGTGAGTAGGGCGTCTATATCGACGCGATCGCGCATGACGACGAATCCATCCTCCGCCGCGGGAAGATACGCATAGTGGATGGGGTGTGAGTTCATGTAGTAATCCATCGCGTATGCCGCGCGCGACCAGGCGAAGGATTGCAGGGTGGATGTTCTGGCATTGAGAACGGTGACGGGTTCTCCCGCAGTCGTCTTGCGGATGTCTAGCAGTTCCTGCTGCGCCGCTCTCGCTACCTGGGCTGTCTCCGCGCTGTGGCCGACGCGGCTCATCTGGAAGCTGGAGACTGCAAAGAGCAGAAGTGCTGCGACTGACGCGACCGCGATGACGCCGTCTCGATTGGTCATCTTCCTCGCCAAGAGCAGGGCGATTGTGAAGAAGACAAGGGGGAGACCAATATAGTAAATGGTCTCGAAATCATGGACTGCGTTGCTGTTGCGCATTGGCAGGGCCCAGAAGAAACCGAACGATGCCAGGGTAGCGAACAGGATTCTCGGACGGACGAATTGCGAGCCGACGAGGCTCGCAATGGAGAGGGCGATTCCGAGGACGACGGCTAGGTGGTTCGATAACCACGTCGGACTTTCGGACGCGCCGCTGCCGCCAAGCAAGGCGTAGGGAATGAACATTCTGAGGATGTTGCGAAACTGTCCTTCAAGGACAGGGCCCCACGATAGTCGGGCGGCGTAAGTGGCGTTGAATTCGGAGTCCGCCCCGGTGCGTATCAGCATGGACTGGAAGGACGGCAATTCCTTCAGCGGCGTCTCGCCGTCAAGTGCGGCGTACTCCATGGTGAAGTTGAAGGCGAGGACGGCCAGGCCAAACGCTAGCGCAGCTGCACCCAACAGCAGGTAGCGGCTGCGAAACGGTGCGGACGCCGCGCGTTTAACTTGACATAATACGGGGGGGGGGGGGGGTAGAAGTTGCGGCGGCAGAACGCGCCCGCAGGAGGTCGCTCACAAGCCCAAAGATAACGAACGGCAGCAGCAGGGCCAAGACGTGCCACGCCAGCAGTAGCGCGACGCATGTCTTGACCAGCAGCTGACGGAAGCGGCCTTCCTGCACGAAGACGACCATAGCATGGAAGGTCAACATGACTCCAAAGAAGTCGATCATCCCGTCGTTGGCGATCATGTCGTTGTAGTAGAGGAGGTAGTACGACGAGAACGCCAGCAGGGTTGCCGTCAGTGCGATCCATCTGTTGTGCGTGAGGCGGCAGAACGAGAGATACGCGAGGGCTGCGGCGCCCGTGAAGAACAGCAGCATGAGGATTCTGACTGCGGTGATTTGAGCGGACGGGCTCTCCCCGAAGGGCAGGGTAACCGCCTTCATGAGTAAGTAGCCACCGATTGGGAAGCGGTTGTACGGCTGGTAGCGGGTGACGCCGTCGTCATCTATGGTCCGGCGTATGAACCGCTGGAAGCCGTGTTCGGGAGAGAGGTTCACGGCTATCGTCATGTGTTCCGAGGATATCCAGTTGTGACCGCCCGCCGTCCGGTAGAAGTTTCCTCGGTCGCCGGCGAAGACGAAGACCGTCGACAGCGCAAGCAGGAGCAGGGCTAGGGGAAGCCATGCGGACCGGAGCGAGGGCTCGAGCCGGTCGAGCAGGGTCATGCTTCGGAGACGCGAGGGATTTGTCACTGCGGTGTTCTCTTGCAGTCGATGCCGCGCATCACTGGCGCTCTTTCACGTCGATCTCTACGCGCCAAGTGTGGTCGCCGTCGAGTCGACCGGTATTGATTCTGTCAACGGCGTACATGGGAAGGGCGACTATCGCCAGACATTTGCCGTCGAACAGGAGGCCGCGCAGGATGAATTCGAAGTCGGAGTTATCGAATCCGTGCTGCCTGCGGCGGTTCGGGAGGTCGTTCTCGTCGATTGGGTAGACGTGCAGGAAGAAACGGGCCCAGGTATCCGCTTCTTCGCATGGCTCCTTGAGATAGTACATCTTGCCGTCGTCGATGTATATGTCGAACTCCTGGCGCGCCAGGAGTTCGGTGGATGCGATCGACCGATACGTGGACTGATACCACGCGACGAGGCCGGGGGCGTCGTAGAGGAAGAATTGTTGGTTTTGGGGAGTGAGCAGGGCGTCCGTGTCGAGGCGCGCGCGCATGACGACGAACCCGCGGTGCGGGCGTCGGAGGTATCTGTACCAGATGAAGCTCGATTTCAGATAGTGGTTCATCGCGTAGCTCGCTCCGCGGAAGAAGGACTTGTGGTCGCCGCCGAGATGGAGAATGGTGACGACTTCTCCGGCAGCGGTATCGCGGATGGCGAGTAGGTCTTGATCCGCCTCCCTTGCTATTCGGGCCGCATCCTCGCTGTAACCCGTGCGGCTCATCTGGAAGCTGGATACTGCGAAGAGTAGGAGCGCGGCGACCGCGGCGGCCGCGATGACGCCGTCTCGATTGGTCAGCCTGCGCGCCAAGAGCAGGACGATGGTGAAGAAGACGAGGGGGGCGCCGACGTAGTAGATGGTCTCGAAATGCGTGAAGGCGATGGAGTTTCGCATTGGCAGGGCCCAGAAGAAGCCAAATGATGCTAGGGTAGCGAACAGGATTCTCGGACGGACGAACATCGAGGCTATCAGACACGCTGCGGAGAGGATGGCTCCAAGGACGACGGCCATGCGCCTCGGAAGCCACGTCGGGCTTTCGTCCACGCCGCCGCCGCCAAGCACGGAGTAGGGGATGAACATCTGGAACATCCTCCGAGACTGTTCCACTAGCAATGGTCTCCAGGCCAGGTTGGCAGCGAAACTGTCGTTGAATTCGGTGTCTGCTCCGGTGCGTATCAACATGGATTGGAAGGAAGGCAACTCGGTCAGCGGGGTCTCGCCGTCCAACGCGGCGTACTCCATGGCGAAATTGAATGTGAGGATGGCCAGACCGAATACCAGCGCCGCAGCGCCGAGTAGTAGATACCTGCTGCGAAGGAGCGCGAGGGCTGTATGTTTTCCTCGATGCAATAGGGTTGGTGAATGAGGAGAGGCAATAGAACGGGCGCGCACGAGCTCGATCGCCAGACCTAAGATGACGAACGGCAGGAGGAGCGCATAGACGTGCCAGCCCAGCAGCAGGGCGATACACGTCTTGACGAGCAGCTGGCGGAAGCGGCCTTCCTGCACGAAGACGACCATGCCATGGAAGGTCAACATCACCCCGAAGAGGTCGGGTATTCCCTCGTTGGCGGTCATGTCGCTGTAGTACAGGAGGTAGTACGACGAGAACGCTAGCAGTGTTGCCGTGAGGGCAATCCATCTGTTGGACACGAGGCGGGAGAGTGAGAGGTACGCGAGGACGGCGGTGGCGGCGAAGAACAGCAGCATGAGGATTCTGGCGGCGTATAGCTGTGCGGACGGGCTGGATCCGAAGGGGAGGGAGGCTACCTTCATGCTTGCGTAGCCGCCGATTGGGAAGCGGTTGTACGGTTTGTAATGGACGGCGCCGTCTTCATCCATGACGCGGCGCTCGAACTGTAGGAAGCCGTGTTCGGGGGAGAGGTTCACAGCCAACGCCAGGTGCTGGGAGGACAACCCGTTGTGCTCGCAGCATCGGTAGAAGTACGCTCGGTCGCCGCCGAAGATAAAGACCGTGGAGAGCGCGAGTAGGAGCAGGGCTAGGGGAAGTTGTGGGGACCGCGCCGCGGACTTGAGCCGGTCGAGTGGAATCATGCTTTCGATTTCGAGGCGTGAGGGCATCGTCATTCGTTCGCTCCTAGGTCGATCTCGATTTCCCAGACGCGGTCCGCGCCTTCGAACTGACCGGTGATGATTCTCGCAACGCTGTATTTGGGAAGGAAGACTCTGGCTGTGCACCTACCATCGAGTACTGCGCCGCTCTGGGTGAAACGAAAGTCGAGGTTGTCGAATCCATGCTGCCTGCGGCCGCTTGGAAGGTCGTCGAGGTCTACAGGTACGACGTGGAGGAAGAATTCCATATGCGTATCCTCGTCTGTGCAGGGTTCCTTCACGTAGTACAGAACCCGCTCGTCGAGGTACAGATCGAATTCCGCGCGCGCCAATGGCTCGCCGGATACGATAGATCCATATTCGGAGGGCAGTCTGGCATCTTCATCGACGTATTCTACACTCCAAATCTCGTTGTCGTCGCCAAACTGACCGGTGCGAACGCTTTTGGCGGGGTAGCTGGGCAGTTCGACGGCGGCGAGGCACCTGTCGTCAAATCTCAGACCGCGGATGGAGAATCTAAAGTCGAGGTTGTCGAATCCGTATTCCCGGCGGCCGTCTGGAAGGTCGTACGGGTCTACAGGGACGACGTGCAGGAAGAAGCGCGCCCGGGTGTCCACGCGGTCGCAGGGCTCCTTGAGGTAGTACAACTTGCCTTCGTCGAGGTACAGGTCGAATTCTGCGCGCGCCAATGGATCGCCGGACGCGACCGACCGATACATCGAACGGTACGCCTCTATGAGGCCTGCAAATT
This sequence comes from Dehalococcoidia bacterium, assembly GCA_965242665.1. Taxonomy (GTDB): domain Bacteria; phylum Chloroflexota; class Dehalococcoidia; order Lucifugimonadales; family VXLM01; genus VXLM01. The sequence goes on from OZ251484.1 coordinate 1,225,584, forward strand.
CGTAGAGGAAGAATCGACGGTTTTGCGGTGTAAGCAGGGCCTCCGTGTCGATACGCTCACGCAAGGCGATGAAGCGGGGGGGATCCGTCTGTCCGGTTCGGACGACGTTCTCGCGCAGATAGTAGGTCACCGCGCCATTGAATTCAAAGGGCGGGGCAGGAGTGCTGCCTGAGTTGAGGACGTCGACGAATGCTCCTGCAGTCATGTCGCGGATGGCGAGCAAGTCTTGCTCTACCTCGCGGGCGAATCGAGCGGACTCTGCGCTATAGCCGACATGGCTCATCTGGAAGCTGGAGTATGCAAAGAGTAGCAAGGCGACGGCCGCGGCGGCGGCAATGAGACGATTGCCCCAGGACAGCTTGTGCACGCACAGGAGAATCAGGGAGAAGGAAACGAGAGGGATGCCAGCATAGTAGACGCTCTCGAAACCGTGATGGATGGCCTGGTTCGAGAACGGCAGCATCCAGAAGAAGCCAAACGATGCAAGCGTAGCGAACAGAATCCTCTGACGGGCGAACATCAGGCCGATCAGACACCCGGCGGACAGGACCGCGCCCAGGGCGATGCCCCAGAACTCCGACAGCCACGCGGTCACTAGCGGGGGGTAGGCATTCGGCGTCCGTATGATGGCGTCTTGGAATTCCGTTTGCCACGTCGGGCTTGCGATTCCTCCCGCGTTTCCAACCAGTCCATACGGGATGAACATTAGGAAGATGCGCAGGAACTGCACTTCCAGGAAGGACTCCCATGGCCAGGAGACTGTATCGAGGCCGGTACGGAACACTAGGGATTGGAAGGACGGCAATTCGGTCAGCGGCGTTTCGCCGTCCAGCGCGAGGTATTCGTTTCCGAAGTTGAAGGTTAGTATCGCTGTGCCGAACGCCAGTGCGGTGACGCCAAGCAACAGGTAGCGGCTGCGAAGCAGGGAGCCGGCCGCCAGCGTGAGCCGACGACGCACCGGAAGCGCGGAAGCATTGGAACCCGCGCGCAGCAGGTCGCTCGCCAACCCGAAGATGACGAACGGCAGCAGGAGCGCGTAGACGTGCCAGCCCAACAGCAGGGCGATACACGTCTTGACTATCAGCTGGCGGAAACGGCCTTCCTGCACGAAGACGACCATGCCATGGAAGGTCAGCATCACTCCAAAGAAGTCTATGGCCACTTCGTTGGAGACCATATCGTTGTAGTACAGGAGGTAATATGAGGAGAACGTCAGCAACGAGGCCGTCAGTGCGATCCATCGGTTGGACGCGAGGCGGCAAATGGACAAATACGCGAGGACTGCGGCCGCGGCGAAGAACAGCAGCATGAGGATTCTGGCGGCGTATAGCTGTGCGGACGGGCTGCCTCCGAAGAGGAGGGAGACTAGCTTGATGCTTGCGTAGCCGCCGATTGGGAAGCGGTTGTACAGCGAATAGGCGGGGGCGCCGTCCTCATCGAGGGTCCAGTGGGCGAACATCAGGAAGCGGTGCTCGTGGGAGAGGTTCAGTGCAATCCTGAGGTGATACGACGATAGGTAGTTGTGGTGACTCGGGCGGAAGAAGTGGGCGCGATCGTTTCCGAACGCGAACACCGTCGACAGCGCTAGGAGCAACAGGGCAAGGGGAAGCCAAGCGGACCGCGGCGCGGACTTGAGTCTGTCGAGCGGGATCATGCTCCGGAGGCGTGCATGAGGGAAGGGGAGACTCATAGGCGCATTGTACTATACTGACTGTGCAAGACGTACAATAGAGAGGGCCGTTCGATGCCTCGCATCACTCGCGCGCGTCCGGGGCAAATTCTACCTCCCATATGCGGTCGCCACCGTCGAACTGTCCGGTGGCGACCTGCGTGATGTCGTACTGGGGGAGGTCGACGCTGGCCAGGCACTTGCCGTCGAATAGCAGGCCGCGATCGACGAAGCCAAAGTCGAGGTTGTCGAATCCATGCTGCCTGCGGTCGTTCGGGAGGTCGTCGATGTTCTGGGGGTAGACGTGCAGGAAGAAGCGCGCGGCAGTGTCTCCATCGCCGCACGGTTCCTTGACGTAGTGCAACTTGCCGGCGTCGGTGTATAGGTCGAACTCCGAGCGTTCGACAGGCGCGAGGGAGACGATCGCTTGATACTCAAGGGTCAGTCTGGGATCTCGGACGACATGCGTCGCGCTCCAAGCATCACCGTCGTCTCGACCGGTATTTATCTTGACGATGTCGTACTGCGGCAGGTCGACGCTGGCCAGGCACTTGCCGTCGAATAGGAGTCCTCGTTCGACGAAGTCGAAGTCGAGGTCATCGAATCCGGACCGTTTGCGTTCGTCGGGAAGGTCGTCCTCCTCGAATGGGTAGACGTGGAGGAAGAAGCGCCCGGCGGCGTCTGCGCGTTCGCACGGCTCCTTGAGGTAGGACATCTTGCCGCCGTCAATGTACAGATCGAACTGCGAGCGCTCGACGGGCTCGCTGGATGCGATCGAACGGTACGCGGTTTCATACCATGTCTCCAGACCGTTCCTGTCGTAGAGGAAGAATCGTCGGTTTTGCGGCGTAAGCAGGGCGTCGGTATCGATGCGCTCTTGCATGACGACGAATCCGCCTTGCACGGCGGGGAGATACGCATAGCGGATCAATCTCGAGCTCAGGTAGTAATCCATCGCGTGTCCTGCACGTTCGAAGAAATCTTTGTGGGAGCCTCCGATATGGAGAACTGTGACGAGCTCTCCCGCAGTCAACTCGCGGATGGCGAGCATGTCCTGCTCCGCATCTCTCGCTGCCTGAGCCGACTCCGCGCTGTAGCCGACGCGGCTCATCTGGAGGCTGGAGAGTGCGAAGAGCATGGCCGCTGCGACTGCCGCGGCCGCGATGACGCCGTCTCGATTGGTCAGCTTCCTCAGGCATATCAGCACGATAGTGAAGAAGACGAGGGGCAAGCCAACATAGTAGATGGTCTCGTACACATGAATAGAGGCATAGTTGCGGAATGGGAGCATCCAGAAGAAGCCGAATGATGCGAGGGTGGCGAACAGGATTCTCGAGCGGGCGAACATCGAGGCTATCAGACATGCGGCGGACAGGACGACGCCGAGGACGACGCCGAGTCTCTTCGGGAGCCACATCGGACTCTCGGCGGCATCGCCGCGATGATCGAGAGGGCCGAGCAGGGAATAGGGGATGAACATTCGGAGGATGCTCCGAAACTGTGCTTCCAAGAAGGGCGTCCACGGACGGTCGCCTCCAACGATGCCTTGGTCGACGCTGGCGCGGAACACCAGGGATTGGAAGGACGGCAATTCGGTCAGCGGCGTTTCGCCGTCCAGCGCGAGGTATTCGCTGCCCAGGTTGAAGGTTAGGGTTGCGGCGGCGAGTATCAGCGCGGCGGCGCCGAGCAGCATATAGCGGCTCCGAAGCAACGAGCCGGCCATTTGCATCAGCCGTCGGCGGGACGGGAAGGGGGGAGCGTCCGAACCCGTCCGTAGCAGATCGGTCAACAGCCCAATGATGACGAACGGCAGCAGGAGGGCCAAGACATGCCAGCCTAGCAGGAGGGCGATGCATGTCTTGGCCAGGAGTTGGCGGAAGCGGCCTTCCTGCACGAAGACGACCATGGCGTGGAAGGTCAACAGCACGCCGAAGAGGTCTAGTATCACATCGTTGGCGATCATGTCGTTGTGGTACAACAGGTAGTATGACGAGAGCGCTAGCAGCACGGCCGTTAGAGCGATCCAACGGTTGGACGAGAGGCGGTAGAGGGATAGATACGCCAGGAGTGCGGCGGCGGTGAAGGCCATGAGCATGAGGACTCTGGCGGTGTATATCTGCGCGGAAAAGTTGCCGGAAGTTGGGAGGGTGACGAGCTTGATGAGTAGGTAGCCGCCGAGGGGGAAGCGGTTGTAGGGTCGGTAGCGGGTGACGCCGTCGTCGTCTATGGTCTGGCGTATGAATTGCTGGAAGCCGTGTTCGGGGGAAGTGTTCAGGGCTACGGTCAGGCGGAGGGAGGACAGCTGATTGTGGTCTCCCCATCGGTAGAAGCGCGCGCGGTCGCCGCCGAACACGAATGCCGTCGACAGCGCAACTAGCAGCAGGGCCGGGGGAAGCCAAGCAGATCGCAGCGTGGGCTTGAGTCTGTCGAGTAGTGTCATGCTTCGGAGACGTGCGGCAGGGAAGAGGGGAGACCCATAGCGCATTGTACTATACCGAGTGATGGACTTGTCATTGCGCCTGGGATGGGTTCCGTTTCCTTTTGCGACATGACGGCTGGGGGACGGCAACTCTTCAAGCGGTGCGTCTAATCGCGCAACGGGAGATTCCCGCGCATGGAGACCTTTGCATAACCTGTTGTGTTGGGGTATAAACAGAGAAGCCAGATCGCGCAAGTCGTAAGGAGAATGGAATGCACCGAGAGATGGGGGCCAACCTTCATTGGTAGAATCATTGCTGCCGCAAACACTGGGACGAAACGAACGACTGGAACGAATCGACACCATGATCGACTGGGAACGGCTAGGCCGGCTAGTCAGCAGAGTCTACTCGGCACGCGAAGGAAGACCTAGCTACCCGCCGATTATGATGGTCAAGGCGCTGCTACTTCAGCAGTGGTACAACCTGTCGGATTCCCAGATGGAGGAGGCCCTGGCAGACCGCATATCCTTCCGCCGCTTCGTGGGATTGGGACTTCAAGACGACACGCCGGACCACTCTACGCTCAGTCGTTTCCGCAGTACCTTGGAGAGGCTGGGACTAAGCGAAAGGCTGTTCGAGGAGTTGGGGAAACAGTTGGACGGTCTGGGTCTGGTCTTGAAAGAGGGAACGTTGATGGATGCTACGTTAGTAGAGGCGCAGGTGCGTCGGCCTCCGGTGTCTGCGGGTCGTGGGACGAAGAGTGCTGTGGCCCCTGATGCAGATTGGACGCAGAGTCAGCGTGGGCGTCGATCGCACTTCGGCTACAAGGTGCATATTGGGGTGGATGCTGGCACTGGGCTAGTGCGGAGGGCGGAGTTGACGCCTGCGAAGGTGTATGAGAGTGAGGTGGCTGATGGGTTAGTGAGTGGTGATGAGGGTGCGGTGTATGGTGATCGGGCGTATGAGTCCAAGGAGAGGCGGCGGTGGTTGAAGGCTAAGGGGATTGCTGATCGGATCATGCATCGTTCGCACAAGCATCAGCGGGGGTTGCCGCATTGGCAGCGTCGTCGCAACGAGTTGATAGCGCCTATGCGGGCGCCGGTAGAGAATGTGTTCGGCACTCTGAAGCGCAGTTATGGGTACGGGCGGGTACGGTATTGTGGATTGGGAAGGAACGCGGTGGAGATGTGGTTTGAGTTGATGGCGTACAACCTGCGTCGTGCGGTCAAGTTGTCTGGGTGTTCAGTCTGAGCTGTGGGTAGTGGATGGACGAAGCTGCCTGGAGGAGGCGGTTGGGGGGCCGGATGTACGGTCTGAGCTGGGTGTTGTGTTGGTGATCGACCTTGTGAGTGAAGTTCATCTCTTCTTTATTGGGGCTGGCCGGTTCGCCATCTGAGGCGAAAGGAATGGATTGGGGGCAGAACATCCTCAAACAACCATTCCGCATAGTTGTTCAAAGGTCTCCACACGCGGGAATGACGTGGGAGGGGGCGGGAGTGACAGGGTTGGGTGCGGGAATGACGGAGAGTCTAACCTACTGCGGCCTGGGCGCAATCCATGCCGCAAAAGTAAACGGAACCCTTGGGTAGGCGGGTTCGACTACTCGTTTGGGGCGAATTCGACTTGCCAAACACGGCCGGCGCCGTCGAACTGCCCGGTGGTGATTCGGGCGATGGTGTACTGCGGAAGGTCGACGTTCACCATGCACTTGCCGCCGAATATCACGCCGCGCTCGCCGAAGCCAAAGTCGAGGTTGTCGAATCCATGCTGCCTGCGGTTGGACGGAAGGTCGTCGGTGTCTTCAGGGAGGATGTGCAGGAAGAAGCGCGCCGCAGTGTCCGTGCGAACGCACGGCTCCTTGAGGTAGTACACCGTCCGGTCGTCGAAATAGACGTCGAAATCCTTGCGCGCGACGGGTTCGGTGGAAGCGATCGATTGGAACTCGGAGATGAGTTCGGGCGGCGGGTTGATATAGTGCACTACGCCCCAAGCCTCGCCAAGTCTACCGGTGTTGACCTTGGAAACGGCGTACTGGGGAAGGACGAACCTTGCCATACACTTGCCATCGAATAGCAGTCCGTGCTCCTCGAAGGCGAAGTCGAGGTTGTCGAATCCATGCTGCGTGCGGTCGTCCGGAAGATCGTTGTCGTCAATTGGGTAGACGTGCAGGAAGAAGCGCGCCAGAGTGTCCGCGCGTTCGCACGGCTCCTTGAGGTAGTACACCGTCCGGTCGTCGAAATAGACGTCGAAATCCTTGCGCGCCGCGGGCTCGGTGGACGCGACTGTTCGGTACATGTCCTCATACCATGCCTCCAAGCCGTCCCTGTCGTAGAGGAAGAAGTACTGGTTTTGGGGCGTAAGCAGGGCGTCCGTATCGATGCGCTCTCGCATGACGACGAATCCGCCCTCCACGGACGGAAGATACTCATAGCGAACGGGGTGTGAGTTCAGGTAGTAATTTATCGCGTGTCCCGCGTAGCCCCGCCAGGCGATGAATTCTTTATGGGTGCCTCCAATGCGGAGAATTGTGACGAGCTCTCCAGCAGTCAGGTCGCGAATGACGGAGAGGTCTTGCTCCGCCCCCCTCGCTGCCTGGGCTGTCTCCGCGCTGTACCCGACGCGGCTTATCTGGAAGCTGGAGGCGGCGAAGAGCAGCAGTACGGATACGGACGCCGCTGCGATGACGCCGGCCCGATTGGTCAGCCTACTCACCAAGAGTAGCGCGATCGTGAAGAAGACCAAGGGGAGGCCGATATAGTAGATAGACTCGAAATCATTGAATGCGGTGGAGTTGCGCATTGGCAGAGCCCAGAAGAAGCCGAACGACGCCAGAGTAGCGAACAGGATTCTCGGGCGGACGAAGATCGAGACGATGAGACACGCGGCGGATAGGACGACTCCCAAGACGATGCCCCAACCTTTCGGCAGCCACGCAGCACCTTGAGGCGCATCGCTGTCGCCAAGCAATACGTAGGGAATGAACATTTGGGAGATTCTAGAGAACTGCCCTTCCAAGAAAGGACTCCAGGCTCGGGCGGCGACTTCTTTGGCGTTTCCTTGCGAGTCCACTCCGGTGCGTTTCAGCATGGACTGGAAGGACGGCAATTCCTTCAGCGGCGTATCGCCGTCAAGTGCGGCGTATTCCATGGTGAAGTTGAAGGTGAGGACGGACAGACCAAACCCTAGCGCAACTGCGCCCATCAGCAGGTAGCGGCTGCGAAACGGTGCGGACGCCGCGCGTTTTAACTTGACATAATACGGGGGGGGGGGGGGGGGGGGGGGTAGAAGTTGGGACGGCAGAACGCGCCCGCAGGAGGTCGCGCGCAAACCCGAAGATGACGAACGGCAGCAGCAGAGCCAGGACGTGCCATCCCAGCAATAGCGCGATGCATGTCTTGACGAGCAGCTGGCGGAAGCGACCTTCCTGCACGAAGACGACCATGCCGTGGAAGGTCAACAGCACCCCGAAGAAGTCGGGCATCCCTTCGTTGGCGGTCACGTCGTTGTAGTAGAGCAGGTAATACGACGACAACGCTAGCAGCGTCGCCGTCAGTGCGATCCATCTGTTGGACGTCAGGCGACTGAGCGACAGATATGCGAGGACTGCTGCGCCTGCGAAGAGCAGCAGCATGAGGATTCTGGCGGCGTAGAGCTGGGCGGACGGGCTGCCTCCGAAGGGTAGTGTGGCCGCCTTCATGGCTGCGTAGCCGCCGATCGGGAAGCGGTTGTACGGCCACCGGTAGCGGGTGACACCTTCGTCGTCTATGGTCCGTCGCTCGAACCGCTGGAAGCCGTGTTTTGGGGAGAGGTTCACAGCTATTGACAGGTGATGCGAGGACAACCAGTTGTGACCGACTCCTGGTCGGTAGAAGTATCCTCGGTCGCCGGCGAAGACGAAGACCGTCGACAGCGCAACTAGCAGCAGGGCCGGGGGAAGCCAAGCAGGTCGCAGCGCGGGCTTGAGTCTGTCGAGTAGTGTCATGCTTCGGAGACGTGCGCCAGGGAAGAGGGGAGACCCATAGCGCATTGTACTATACCGACTGATGGACTTGTCATTGCGCCTTGAACCTGAGGGGTTCGACTACTCGTTGGGGGCGAATTCGACTTGCCAAACACGGCCGTCGCCGTCGAACTGGCCGGTGGTGATTTGCGCGGCGCCGTACTGGGGAAGGTCGACGCTGACCAGACACTTGCCGTCGAATAGCAGGCCGCGATCGACGAAGGCAAAGTCGAGGTTGTCGAATCCATGCTGTCTGCGGTCGTTGGGAAGGTCGTCGACGGCCTCCGGGATGACGTGCAGGAAGAAGCGTTCGCCGGTGTCCTCTTCGCTGCACGGCTCCTTGACGTAGTGCAGCTTGCCTCGGTCGATGTACAGGTCGAATTCCGAGCGCGCGGTAGGCTCGCGGGAAACGACCGATTGGTACGCGGAAATGAGTCTAGGGCCTTGGATGACATGCGCCGCGCTCCAAGCATCGCCGTCGACTCGGCCGGTATTGATCTTGACGACGTCGTACTGGGGAAGGTCGACGCTGGCTATACACTTGCCGTCGAATAGGAGTCCCCGCTCGACGAAGTAGAAATCGAGAATCTCGAATCCGCGCTGTCTGCGGTGGTCTGGGAGGTCGTCCGCGTCGAATGGGTAGACGTGCAGGAACAGCCGCCCTGCGGCGTCGGTGCGTTCGCAAGGTTCCTTGATGTAGTACACCTTGCCGTCGTCAATGTAGAGATCGAACATCGAGCGCTCCGCGGGCTCGCGGGATGTTATCGTTCGATAGGTGGCCGCATACCATGCCTCCAGGCCAGCTCTGTCGTAGAAGAAGAGGTATTGGTTTTGGGGGGTAAGGAGGGCGTCGGTATCGATACGCTCTCGCATGACGACGAATCCGCCCTCTACGGCGGGGAGATGCTCATAGCGGATGAGGCTCGTGTTCAGGTAATACTCTATTGCGTGCCCCGCGTAGCCGAAGAAGGATTTGTGCGAGCCTCCGATGTGGAGGACGGTGACGAGCTCATCCTGAGTCGCCTCGCGCATGAAGAGGAGGTCTTGCTCCGCGGCCCTTGCTATCTGGGCGTCATCCTCGGTGTATCCGATGCGTCCCATCTGGAAGCTGGAGACTACGAAGAGGAGGAGGGCAATGGCCGATGCGGCGGGAATGACGACGTCTCGGCTGATCAGCCTCCTGGCCAAGAGCAGAACGATCGTGAAGAAGACCAGGGGGAGGCCGACATAGTAGATGGGCTCGAAATCGTGGAGTGCGGTAGCATTGCGCATTGGGACCGACCAGAAGAAGCCGAACGACGCCAGGGTAATGAACAAGATTCTTGGACGGACGAATAGCGAGGCGATGAGACATGCCGCGGACAGGATGACGCCCACGACAACGCTTTGGGATTCCGACAGCCATGTGGGACTTTGGCCTGGAGCGCCGCGATACCCCAAGGAGCCGAGCAGGGAGTAGGGGATGAACGTTCTGACGACGCTCTGAAATTGTCCTTCTAGGAAGGGGCTCCAGGCTCGATAGGGGGCAGTAATTTCGTTGTAGTCGGGGTCCGCTCCGGTGCGTCTCAGCATGGACTGGAAGGAGGGCAGCTCCGTTAGGGGCGCTTCGCCATTCAGCGCGGCGTATTCCATGGCGAAGTTGAAGGTGAGGACGGACAGGCCGCATGCCAGGGCGACGATGGCAAGCATGAGGTAGCGGCTGCGGAGGAGGACGGACGCCGCTTGCTTTCCGCGCTGCAATAGCGTGGAGGGATGAGGAGAGGCGGTCGCAGAACACGACCGCAGGAGGTCGCTCGCAAGGCCAATGATGATGAAGGGCAGGAGGAGGGCGAAGACGTGCCATCCCAGCAGCAGGGCGATGCAGGTTTTGACGAGCAGCTGACGGAGGCGGCCTTCCTGTACGAAGACGACCATGCCGTGAAAGGTCAACATCACCCCAAAGAGGTCGATCATCGATTCGTGTCCGGTCACGTCGTTGAAGTAGAGGAGGTAGTAGGACGAGAACGCGAGGAGTGTCGCCGTGAGTGCGATCCATCGGTTGGATGCAAGTCGGAAGAGGGTGAGGTATGCGAGGACGGCGGCGGCGGCGAAGAACATCAGCATGAAGATTCTGACGGCGTAGAGTTGCTCGGAGTGGCTCCATCCGAAGGGCAGGGTGACTAGCTTGATGATGAGATAGCTGCCGACGGGGAAGCGGTTGTAGGGCCGGTAGCGGGTGACGCCGTCGTCGTCTATGGTCCGGCGCATGAACCGCTGGAAGCCGTGTTCCGGGGAAATGTTCACCGCTACTACGAGGTGATGGGAGGATATCCAGTTGTGGCTGTCTCCTCGGTAGAAGTATCCTCGGTCGCCGCCGAAGACGAACACCGTCGACAGCGCCAGTAGGAGCAGGGCAAGGGGAAGGAGCGGAGACCGCAGCGCGGGCTTGAGTCTGTCGAGCGATGTCATGCTTGAGATCCGAGGCGAAAGTATGCTTACGGGAGAACCCGGGGTCTGCGGGGATGGATTCCGGACGTCTTCATAGCAGGGGCGGTCATGCGAGGGCCTCCAAGCGGGGGAGCGCTTCGTCCTTGAGCATGGTTATCGAGCGTTCCCACTGGTCTCGTGGATGCCATTCGTGTCCCATGGTTAGGAGGACGCCGAAGCCTCCGACGGTGTCGTGGAGTTCGTGGATGCGCTCTGCGACGTGGTCGGGACTGCCGACTATCCAGATGTTGTCGAGGATGTAGTCGAGGGTGACGTCCGAGTCGGGCATGTTGGGGTCGTCTTTCAGGAGGCGGAGTTGCTTGCTGTACGGCAGGAGTTTCAGGAAGTACCCCTCGAAATCGCGGGCGAGTGTGCCGTTCATGGCTTCTCTGCGGGCTTGCTTGGTGGTTTCTGCGACATAGATTTCCCGCGCGATGCGCCAGGTGGAGCGGTCGGGGGCGCGTCCGGTCTTGGCGGCGCCGCGCTCGACGGCGTCCCAATGGCCGGCCAGTGTGGAGGGCGGGACGAGGTTGATGCTCATGGGGATGTAGCCGCGCTCTCCTGCGAGCACGAGGGTTTCGGAGTCGGGGGATACTCCCGCGACTCCGATGGGGGGATGCGGTTTCTGATAGGGGCGGACGTGGAAGTCGAGCCCGATATGGTCGACGGGCTCCGGCACATTGAAATCCCAGTATTCGCTGGTGTAGCGCCCGGGTTTGGGGTCTCGCCACAGTTGGAGGACGAGTTCGAGTGCGTCGCGGGTCATGGCGCGGTTGTCGCCCTTGGTGCGGTCGAAGCCGAATACGTCGAGGTCTCCGGGGAAGCCGCCGGAGCCGACTCCCCAATGGAACCTGCCTTTTGCCATGTGGTCGAGCTGGGCGATCCGGTGGGCGAGCACGAATGGATGGTGATTGGTCATGCAAGTAACGCCGGTGCCGAGGACGATGTTGTTGGTAAGGGCGAGCGCCTGGGCGATGAAGAGGTCTGGCGCGGGGATGTTTTCCCACTGGGCGGTGAAGTGTTCTCCGATCCATGCTTCTCGATAGCCCAGCCGGTCGAGGGCGACTATCTGTTGCAAGTCATGGTCGAGGGTTTGCGTGAGGTTCGAGCCGGGCGGGTGCAGCGGCATGGTGAAGTACCCCAGCTCCATGGTTTCCTCCTGCACGATTGTGTGGCTTCAATTGTACCATGCCGCGTCTATTGCTGCACGGCTCGGTCGAATCTGCGGATGGCGATTCCGCCAATGATGAATAGGAGCCCAATCACCGAGGAAGGGAGGATGGCCTCGCCTACGATGATATTGATGAGCGCCAGGGACAGGAAGGGAGAGAGGAAGACGAGGTTGCCGACCTGGGCGGTGGTGCGGGAGAGAGATAGGGCGCGCATCCAGAGTAGGAAGGTGACGCCCATTTCGAAGATTCCGGCGTAGGCGGCCGCTCCAATGCCGCGCAGGTCCGGCATCTCGAAGCTGCCGCGCCAGAGGATGACGACGGATATGAAGACGAGGCCAAAGGTGAAGGTGAGGAGGAGCTTCTCGACGGGGTCGCGGTCGTCGCGGACGTTCGCTAGCCAGAAGATGGCCCATATGAAGGCGCTGCCGACGGCGAGGGCGGCGCCGAATGGGTCTGCGAACTCGAGGGCGAGGGGGTTGCCGCGGGTCGTGATTATGAGGACGCCGAGGAAGCTCACTGCAATTGCGGCTGCGGAGACTCGTCCGATTGGCTGCTTGAGGAGCGGCGCGGATAGGATGACCAAGACGATAGGCCACGTGTAGTTTAGCGGCTGCGCTTCCTGGGCGGGCAGACGGTCGTATGCTTCAAACAGGACGGAGTAGTACAGGAATGGGTTGAGGAAGGCGAGGGCTGCTGATCGGAGATACTGCGTGCGGGTGCACGCGAAGGTTTGCTTCACCTTGCCCTGCCATACGGCTGTGACGAGGAGGGCAACCGTCGATACGAGGACGGCGGTGAAGAGCATTTGCGGCACATCGAGATACTGGAGCGCGATTTTGAACGCGGATGCGACGGTCGCCCATAGGAGCACGGCGCTTCCCGCGTACAGATATGCCTGGGTTTGTCTGTTCATCGGACGCTGGCGATTCGGAGAGAGGGCGGGGTCATTGTATCGGTTGGCGCAGGGGTTTTCTGGTACACTGTGGCAAATTTCTCCAGGAGGAGCAGGACGGCATGGCCCGCGTCACTGTATTGGGAGCTGGGACTCCGACGCCCACACCGACTCGCTACGGTTCTGCGTATGTGTTGGAGATTGGCGGGGAGCGGGTGATGATCGACTGCGGTCCGGCAGCGACGCACAAGCTCGTCAAGGCTGGGTTGTGGCCGACGGAGATCGACTATCTGTTCTTCACGCATCATCATTTCGATCACGATGTCGACTATCCGTGCTTCCTGCTGACGCGGTGGGATCAGAGTATCGGGAAGGAGAACACGCTGCGAGTCTTCGGTCCTTCCCTGACGGAACGGTTGACGCACCGCATCCTGGACGAACGGGATGGGGCGTTCGCGCACGATTGGCAGGCGCGGGTGAACCATCCGGCCAGCCTGAGGGTGTATGTGAACCGAGGGGGCGCTCTGCCGCGGAGGCCGCCGCGCGTCAATGCGAAGGACATCGGGGCAGGGAAGATATTCTCCGGATCGAGTTGGGAAATCACTGGGTCGGATGCCGTCCACGTCCAGCCATACCTCGACTCGCTGGCGTACCGCGTGGACAGTGACGAGGGCAGTGTAGTGTTCACGGGGGATACCGAGCCGTGCAGATCGGTGGTGGAGTTGGCGCAGGGGGCGGACGTGATGCTCTCGATGTGCTGGGACGAGGAGGAACATATGTTGGAGCTGGGAGAGCAGCACGGCGCTACGGGGACGATGGGGGCGGCGAGAATGGCGCAGGAGGCCGGAGTCAAGCGGCTGGTGCTGGTGCACGTTGGGCCGTACTTGGCGCGGCACCCAATCAGGGAGAAGGGCATTGGGGACGCAAAGAAGATATATGACGGGGAGTTGGTCTTTTCGGATGAATTGATGTCGTTCGAGGTTTGAGGGTCGCAGGAGAATGGGCGGGTTCTCATACTCGGTCGATCAGACGCAATCGTCTGGGGCGATCAATGGAAGGAGGCGGCGTTGGGGATTCGACGGCGCTGCTGGGACGCGGCGCGGCGTCTAGCCGTACCGCACGTCGATTTTGACTTGTTGGAGGGTTCGGCCTCCGTCCCGGGATGGGTCGGCCGACGCCAGCCTAACCTCGACGGTGTTCACGCCGCGTCGCAGCATCGAATGATGAATGTCGTACTCCATGGTCTCGCCCGGTAGAGTCTCCGTCTTGGTCTTGGAGGGGTACTTGTTCCAGCCGTCTTCATAGAAGACGCGCGTCCAGGGGCTGCCCGGAGTCGGATCGGCGGCGGGGCGCAGTCCGTTGACCGCAAGACCGATGTCGTCGTGTTCGCCGAGCTCGTCGAAGCGCAGGCCGAGCACGACGCGGGCGGTCTGGAAGTCTTCCGGCATGTCCATCGTGATCTTCACCCCGTTGCCGGGGGACGTCGGGTAGAGGATTACGGGGAGTTGGGCGCGGGGAATTGCGTTGAGGAACGAGAGGTGTAGGTGGGAAGTCGGGACGAAGCGGGTGCGGTCGTCGGTTTCGTAGCGCTTATCGAGTTTGCTGAGCGCCGCGTGGTCGACGAGGTTGCCAAGCGTGTCTTTCTTCCACTCTTTGGGCATCGAGTAGAAGTTGAAGAGGTACAATCCGTCCACTCCAGCATCCCAGTATCTTGCGGCGATGGCGCGGAGGGTCAATTCGTCGACGGCTGGACGGTACGCTTCGAGGCAGCCGTAGACTAGCGTTTCCGTACCGGCTGCGAGGTCGACGAACTCCCCGATCGGCATCTCGAACGGGATGAAGCCCCCGCCCGCCACGACCACATCGACGAGGGATGAGTCGATCCAGCGGGCGATGTCGAGTCCGAGTCGTTCGCAGCGCTCGATGGTCGAGGGAACCCGCACCATCAGGTCGAGTCCCTTCCCGCGCTGCTGGCCGATCTCGTCCATGCGGCGGCGTATCTTGCCGACCATGTCGGTCATGAGATAGCGGTTGGAGTATGCCTCTTCGATATTGAAGTAGGTCGGGTGGCGGAAGAAGTCGAGCTCGACGCCGTCGACGTCCCAGCGTTCGACGGTCTCCAAGGCGATGGAGCTCATGTAGGCGCGCACCTGCGGGAGCGCGTAGTCCAACCCAGTGCCGACTCCCCATTCCATGCTCGGTTCGGGCAGGCTCTTTCCTCGTCCGATGGTTAGTTCGGGGTGTTCGCGGCGCAGTCTGCCGTAGGCTGGGTCGTCTGGGGCGATGTCGTAGTGTTCGTTCATACGGACGGAGGGGAGGAAGTCGATGCCGAGTCGATGGCATTGCTCGGCCATGATGGACATGGGGCCGCCGTGGTGGTCGATCAGGTGCTGGAGGTTGCTGCCTCGGTTGCGCTGGCGTTGGTCGCCTTGGTGTTTGTAGGCCTGGGACGTGCGCTCCCCGATGTTGGTTTCATAGTCGTAGACGTCGTGGCCGCCGACGGAGTAGAGCCAGCCGTCGACTGGGGAGCCGTCGTGCGGAGCTATCATGTCCGACCACATGATGTCTGGAGTGAGCGGCGGGTCGGTCTCCGCCATAATCCAGGCATCGTCGTTATCGTAGACTCGTCGTACTTTTCCGCTGCGCGGCATTTGGGGGTTGTGTCTCCTCGTGGATTTTGGGGCGCTGTCGTGCTGTGCAGTGGCGCCGTTCGTCAGGATATGGGAGGGGCGCGCCGCTGGACGGGGGAGGAAGTTAGCGGTACCTCATACTCATCAGCTGCTTCATCTGCGCCTGCTCGTCGACCTCTTCGTCGCGGATTTCTCGTCCGGTGAGATGGAGGAAGACGTCGTCCAAGGTGGGTCTGCGGAGGCCGATCGACTGGATTTTGCCTTCGAAGCTGCGCACGAACTTGGGCAGGAATTCTTCGCCGTTTGGAACGCGGACTGTGATGGCGCCGTCTCTGATTTCTGGTTCGAGGGAGTGCACGGCGCGCAATTCAACGGCAGCCTGTTCGACGTCGTCGGCTCGGAGGGTTAGCATGTCGCCGCCGATCTGGTCTTTGAGGTTGTTTGGGGTGTCGAGGGCGACGATTTGGCCGCGGTCGATGACGGCGATGCGGTCGCAGTTCTCGGCCTCGTCCATGTAGTGGGTGGTAAGGAAGATGGTGAGTTCTTCTCTTTGCCGCAGGTCGAGGATGTATTCCCAGATGCGGTTGCGGGTTTGGGGGTCGAGCCCTAGGGTGGGTTCGTCGAGGAAGAGCACGCGCGGCAAGTGGACGAGTCCGCGGGCGATTTCGAGCCGCCGCTTCATGCCGCCCGAGTAGGTTCGGATGCGCGCTTTGCGGCGTTCCCAGAGCTCCATGAGGGTCATGAGTTCTCGCGAGCGTTCTTCTCGGACGGCCTTTGGGACGCCGTAGGCGAGGGCGTGGAACATGATATTTTGTTCTGCGGTCAGATAGTCGTCGAGGGTGGTTTCTTGGAACACGAGTCCGATGGATCGTCTGACGGCGTTCGTTTCGGCGACGATGTCGTGTCCGTTGACTTCGGCATGTCCGCGGCTTGGCTTGACGAGGGTGCAGAGCATGTTGATGGTCGTCGTCTTGCCGGCGCCGTTCGGTCCGAGAAAGCCAAATACTTCTCCGGCTCGAACGTCGAAGGACACGTCTTTTACCGCATCGAGCGGGCCGAAGCTCTTGGCGAGGTTGCGGACGGTAATCATTTTGTACGGTTTTCGGTTGGGATTGATATAATCTCCGCGGCTACTGTGAGGTTATCACATTCAAGGGGGCGTGGACATGTGCGATCTTGGGTTTACCGTAAAGGGCGAGACGGGCAGTCGGCGTGTGGAGATGGAATGCGAGCATCAGAACGGTCTCGTGTACGCGGTGCGCGCCGAAAACAACTGGGTCTGCTCCGACGACCTCTTGCATGTACATTCTTTGGCTGGGTTCTTCAGGGAGTTGACGGACATGGAGGACGAGCGCGTGGAAGAAATCATGCAACGGTGGGGAATCTACTATCGGACGCGCCCGCTCGCCGAGCAGGGAAGCGGGGAGCAGTAGGGGCGTTCGACGGGGTGTGAGGGGAGAGGAAATTATGGGTTCGTTCCGTATTGGCGATGAGTAGCCGGATGCCTGAACTACGCGTATCCGCCGCCGTGAGCAAGTTGACGGCATGGATACGTTCGGCGGACGAGGACGCGGGCGAACTGCCGGTGTTGCATCGGCTGGCGATCATCTATCTGATGTTGCCCGTGGTCATCTGGCTTGCGGGATGGTTCGAGTGGTGGCTCGGCGTCCCGGCCGCGGTCCTGCTGGCGCTGGCATTTGGACAAGCGTTGTCGGGTTCGTGGCGTGCGCGGCCGCGCACGGCCGCGGTCGCAGTCCTCGTGGTCGCCGCCTGCTGGGTGATGACGACCGGCGCGGGCGGGGTGTTCGACACCAGCTTGGTAGACTGGTTGGGCCACCGCACGAGGCTGCTCGAACTCGGCCGCCATCCCTGGCCGACGTTCTTGCCGGAACCGCTGGCCGCCTACGCGCCGGACAGCGCCTCTCCGTTCCCGCTCCTGCGCTACTATCTCGGATACTACATGACGCCGGGGCTGGCCGCGCACTGGTTTGGGCCGGCCGTTTTGAACTGGGCGGTGCCCCTGTGGACGTGGATCGGAGTCGCGCTCATCTTGCTCATGTTCACCCGCGGGCAGCGGGGATGGAGCACGGTCTTGGCAGTGCTGATCTTCATATTCTTCAGCGGAATGGACATCTTGCGGGTGATATTGATGGAGGGATGGGGCTGGATCGATCTGCGGATCGAATGGGATAGACTGCCCGGCATTGACTTAGGAACAGGGCACCTCGATGCCTCGGTCGTGCCTATCAAAGCCCTATCGAACATGACATCCCTGCTATGGAATCCCCAGCACCTCATCCCCGCAGGGTTGTACACCCTCTTGATGCTGCAACTGCGCGGGCATCGGCGATTCCTCGCGGTGAGCGCCGTCCTGCTGGCGGCGGCGCCGTTCTGGTCTCCATTCACCGCCGTGGGGCTGCTGCCGCTGATCGCAGCGCTGCTCTGGGAGAACGGCGCCCGCCCATTCCTGCGGTGGCCAAACCTGCTGCTGGCTGTTCCGCTCGCCGCACTCATCGCGTTGTATCAGACCAGCGGCCCGACGGACTTCCCGAACGGGTGGATATGGGAGCGGTACGAATGGTCGCTGCTTGTGCGGTGGATGCCGGTGTTCTTCTTCTCCGAGTTCCTGCTGCTCGGCGTTCTGCTATGGGTCTTGCGCCCAGACCTCCGACGGGAACCCTTCTTCATCGCAAGCATGGCGACCCTGTGCATCCTGCCCCTGTACTACTACCCAGAGTACAACAATCTACAAATGCGGGGGGCACTGGCCTCCCTCCTGCTGCTGTGCTGGTACTGTACGGAGACGCTCGTCGGAAGCGCGGGGACGAACGTGCGGGGGGGGGTATTCCGGATCGGCGTCGCATGTTTGGCGGCGATTCTAGCCATCGGCTCCGTCACAGCGATCGTCGAATTGACACGCTCCACGAGAGACGACGGGGTGTTCAAATTCGAGCAGGCCGACTATACACTCTTGTCCGACCTCCCGCCGAGATGGCAACTGGAAAATACTGCCTACGACATCCCGAATGCGCTGCGGCTGCTGTTGGACGAGGACGAACTTGTTCCTCTAGGACGCGAACGCGGCGAGCTGGTCATCCGCTCCGAATTCGACGTCTATATCGAGGAGGATAATCTGGTATTGGTGAAGGAGCATTGTAGCAGAGACGACCTTGCAGACCGGTTCTTCTTGTACACGGTTCCAGTCGACCCTGCCAACCTTCCGGTCGATATGCGGATCCTGGGGTTCGACTATTCTCGCTCTTGGCGAGGCTACTGGACTCGGATGATCGAGGGAACTTGCATCGTTCGCTTGTCAATGCCGGAATACGCGGTCGCTGGGTTCAGAGTGGGGCAGTGGGTGCAAGGCGACGGCGCGGATTGGGAAGCGGACTACAACTTCGAGGTCGATGTCGACCGCACGTACCAGTCTCTCACCGCCGGTGAGGCAGTCGTCCGCTCCGAATTCGACGTATACTTGACGGGGGATCGGCTGACATACATCAAAGAGCCGTGTGAGCCGGCAGACGCAACGTCGATCTTCTTCCTGCATGTCTTCCCCGTCGACCGTGCGGATCTTCCAAGGAGCCGCAGGCAGCACGGCTTCGATAACCTCGACTTCACTTTCTCGCAGCATGGGTTCTTGTACGGCGGGGATCGGTGCGTCGTCAGCCGCGTCCTGCCGGATTACGAGGCCGCCAAGGTCAGAACCGGGCAGTATGTCGGAGTGAGACGGGTATGGTCGGAGGAATTCTCGGTCGCCGAGTAGCCAGATGCGGCGGGTCGTCGCTCCGGGCGGGACGCGCCTGCGAAGTCGCCGCCGGGGGAGCGACGGGAGATGTGGGCACTTCGTCGGCTCACGTAGACTATGAGCAATAGAGGCCAATCGGGGATGGCAAGACATTTCAACAGAGTGGCGAGCGGCCGGATGACGGCGCTGCGGGTATCTCCCGTCATGAGCAAGCTGGGGGCGTGGATACGGCCTGTGGACGACGCGCGCGAACTGCCCTTGGTGCATCGGCTGGCGATCATCTACCTCATGCTGCCCTTGTCGATCTGGCTCGTGGGATGGTTCGAGTGGTGGCTCGGCATCCCGTGCGTGATTCTGCTGGCCGCAGCCTCTTGGCAGGCGCTGAGCGGCTCGTGGCGGGCGAAGCCGCGTGCAGCCGCGGTCGCAGTCATCGTCGTTGCGGTCTGCTGGGCGATGTCGACAGCTGCCGGCGGCGTGCTCGACTTCCAAAACGGAGACTGGTTGAAGCACCGCACGACTCTGCTGGATCTGGGACGCTATCCCTGGCCAACGTTCCTGCAAAGCCCTCTCAGCGTGTACACCGCAAACGAGGTCTATTCACCTCCTCTCCTGCGCTATTATCTCGGCTACTACATGACGCCTGGTCTTGCCGCGCACTGGATTGGGGCGGCCGCCTTGAACTGGGCGGTGCCTCTCTGGACGTGCATTGGCGCAGCGCTCATGCTGCTCATGTTCACGCGCGAGCGGCGGGGATGGAGCGCAGCCATGGCTGCGCTGATATTCATCCTCTTTAGCGGCATGGACTTCGCGCGCGTAGTATTGCTCGGAGTGTGGGATTGGATCCATCCGCCTATCGACTGGAGTTGGTGGCTCCGCATCAGCGTGGGAGCAGAGCACTTCGAGAGTGGACGAGTGGTCCTTCCCGTGCTATCCAACATGACCAACTTGATGTGGGTTCCGCAGCACTTCATCTCCGCTGGGCTGTGTACCTTGTCGATGATCCAACTGCGGGGGAATCAGCGTTTCCTCTCGGTGAGCGGAGTCGTGCTGGCCGGCGCGCTGTTCTGGTCTCCATTCGTCGCTATCGGTCTGTTGCCGCTGGCCGTGGCGCTGTTCTGGGGAAACGGCGTCCGTCCATTCCTCCGATGGCCAAATCTTCTGCTCGCCGCTCCTCTTTCTGCACTCATCGTGTCGTACCTGACCAGCGGCTCGACCGACTTCCCAAGCGGGTGGATATGGGAACGGTACGAGTGGACGCTGCTGGCGTGGTGGATGCCCATGATCTATCTGACGGAGTTTCTGCTCCTGCTGATTCTGGTGTGGGCGCTGCGGCCCGACCTCCGGCGGGAACCCTTCTTCATCGCGTGCGCCGCAAGCCTGATTCTCCTGCCTCTGTACTACATCGCCAACAACAACGTCCTCCTCCCCCGTGCGTCCCTGCCGTCCCTCTTGCTGCTGTGCTGGTACTGTGCGGAGATCATTGCGGCGCGGGGTCTCAGCGGCCTCAGAAGAATACATGTGCGGCGATGGTATTCCGCAGGTATCGCGTGCGTCGTCGTGATCCTGGCCATTGGCTCCATCACCGCGTTCGTCGAATTGGCGCGCGGCGCGAGAAATGCCGGGGTGTTCCGATTCGAGAATTCGGAATATACGACGCTGCTCCACCTGCCAAGGTCTTGGCAGAAGGAAAACACCGGCTACGACATCCCGAACGCGCTGCGGCTGCTGTTGGACGAAGACGAGCTTGTTCCCCTAGAACGCGAAAGGGGAGAATTGATCATGCGTTCCGCGTTCGACGTGTATCTCGAAGAGGATGGTCTTGTCCTGGTGAAGGAGGTTTGCAGCAGGGATGACCTGGACAACCGGTTCTTCCTGCACACGGTCCCGGTCGACCCCGCCAATCTTCCGGTCGATAGGCAGCCGCTCGGTTTCGACTATTCTCGCGATTGGCCGGTGTACCAGTCCCGTATCATCGGTGAGGGGCCCTGTGTCTTGAATTTGCCGCTGCCGCAGTATGCAGTCGCAGGATTCCGAGTCGGCCAGCGCGCCCAGGACGGCAGCGTGGATTGGGAAGTGGAGTACAATTTCGAGCCGGACTTCGACGGTCTATACGCTTCCTTGACCTCCGGAGAGCCGTCCGTCCGCGCCAAGTTCAACGTTTACCTCGACGGCAATAGACTGACGTACGCCAAAGCGCCATGCATGTCTGTCGACGAGGGTCTCCGATTCTTCCTGCACGTCTTCCCTGTCGACGACGCGGATCTTCCAGGCGACCGGCGTCGGTACGGATTCCACAACCTTGACTTTGACTTCTCCGAGGTGGGATTCTTGCACGACCGGCGGTGCGCGGCCGTTCGCTTTCTGCCAAACTACGAGATTGCCAAGGTCGTAACTGGGCAGTTCACCGGCAGAGGACGGGTATGGTCGGAGGAATTTTCGGTCGCTGGTGAATAATCGGATGCGGCGAGTAGCATGGTATTGGGGCCGGGTGGGGGATTCGAGCGGGCGCATGAGCAGCATCTAGGAAAGGAGAGTAGATGATGTCCGAAGTGGAAATCGCGTTCATCGGGGGGTCGGGGCTGTACGCCGCCGATGGGTTGGCGGACACCCGGGAGGTGACTCCGGACACGCCGTTTGGCCCGCCTAGCGACGCCATCACGGTCGGGAGCATGAGAGGACGCCGTGTCGCCTTCTTGGCACGGCACGGCAGGGGGCACCAACATCTCCCGTCGGAGGTACCCTTCAGAGCGAATATCTACGCTCTGAAGTCCATGGGCGTAAAGCAGGTGGTGTCGATCAGCGCAGTTGGAAGTCTGCGCGAGGGGATCGCGCCATTGGATATGGTGGTTCCGGATCAGTTGATCGACCGAACTCGGAACCGGGTGAGCACGTTCTTCGGCGCGGGTGTGGCGGCGCACGTTGGGTTCGCGGATCCGTTTTGTGGAGATCTTCGGAGGGCTATCGTGGAGACCGCGGCGAAAAGTCCGGCCCGGGTTCACGACGGGGGGACGTATGTCGTCATAGAGGGTCCGCAGTTTTCCACCCGGGCGGAGTCCGAGTTGTATCGGTCGTGGGGGGCCGGGATCATTGGGATGACCGCCTTGCCAGAGGCCAAGCTGGCGCGAGAGGCGGAGATGTGCTATGCGACGCTGGCGTTGGTGACGGACTACGATGTCTGGCATCGGACGGAGGCGGAAGTATCGGTTGATCTCGTTGTGGCGAACTTGAGGAGGAACGTGGAGAACACCCTTGCGCTACTGCCTTCGCTGTCGGATAGGATGCCCCGTTCTCCGGTCTGCGGGTGTCAATCGGCGCTGGAACGCGCTATAATAACCAATCGCGGTCAGATCACGGATGAGGCAAGGGCCAGACTGGCCGCGGTCATCGGAAAATACTTGTAGCAGTGAGTTGGACGCAAGGGCTGCGTTCGGAGGTGTAGCACTGATGCCCAGGCGAGAGGCGAATGAGCCATATTACCGGCTGACCTTATCGGAGGCGGCCAAGATGTACGAGGATGAAGACGCAGTCGTCGTAGACGTGCGCAGAGAGGACGAGTATGCGTCGGGGCATGTCGCTGGCGCGTTGGCGATTCCCGTCGACGATCTCTTGACTCGGATCGATGAGTTGCCGGCAGACAAGAAGATTCTCTTCATCTGCGCGCAGGGGGTACGCAGCGGGCTGGCAGCCGAGATGGCCGGCGCGATGGGTATGGACACGGAGAAGTTGTACAATATCGAGGAGGGCACCCCCGCGTGGATAGAGCGAGGTCTTCCAACGAGCTACGGGGCAGACGAATAGCGAGGTTCGGACGGGAAGGGTTCGATAGATGGGATTGGATGAACAAGAGCAAGCGCGGTGCTTGGAGAAGGCGTCGCAAGCATATCGAATATCTCAAGGCGCTCGGCCGCGCGGATCTGCAAGGGGCGAGCGAACGTAATATCGGATGGCAGTCCTCGTAGTAGGTTCGGTAGGATACGATTCGGTTCGGACGCGTGCGGGCAGTCGGGAAGACGCCCTTGGCGGGTCCGGGGCCTTCTTTTCCGTTTCGTGCAGCAATTTCGCGCCGGTGAGTCTGGTCGGCGTCGTGGGGGACGATTTTCGGGACAGCGACGTCGAATTGCTCGAATCTCACGGCGTGGATATTTCCGGACTCGACAGGGCCGAGGGGGAGACGTTTCGCTGGCGGGGAGTATACGACGCGGAGGACATGAATATCCGCACGACGTTGGAGACACGGTTGAACGTCTTCGGCAATTTCGCGCCCAGGCTGAGCGAAGCGCACCGTGCCGCGCCGTACCTGTTCCTGGCAAACATCGCGCCGTCGCTCCAACTCGACGTCTTGCGGCAAATGGACAGACGGCCCCATCTCGTCGCCCTGGACACTATGGACTATTGGATCAAGGGGAGCGGTCAAGAATTAGTGGATGCGGTCAAGCAGTCGGATGTCGTGTTCATGGATGAGAGAGAGGCGAAGAGCTTCGCTCGCGCGTCCAACGCGACGATGGCCGCGCGAGCTATCCATGCCCTGGGGCCCCGCACCGTGGTTGTCAAGCGCGGCGAATACGGAGCATTGCTGTTCCATGACGGGGTAGCGTTCGCCGCGCCGGCCTTGCCTCTCGACCGCGTGGTCGACCCTACAGGGGCGGGAGACGCTTTCGCAGGGGGGTTCATGGGATACTTGTCCGCGACGGGGGACTTGCGCGAAGAGGGCTTTCGCCGCGCAACGGCGACGGGGGCGGTGATGGGAGCGTTCGCTGTCGAAGAGTTTAGCATCGAACGGCTTGCCGCGGTGACCGCACAAGAGATCGCTGACAGGTTTCGGGAGCTTGCAGCGTTGACATGGCTGCCGCCGTTGGCGAATGATGAGAAGCTGCCCGCGCGGGCAGGTAGAGACGAAGGGAGGAACAAGTGACGACACGGCCGCGGCAGTACATTGGTGACGTTCGGGATATTTCCTTGGCGTCGGTTGGGGTAGAACGGATTCGTTGGGCGGCGCGGGAGATGGGCGTGCTGGGGCAGATCCGAGAACGGTTCGCGAGAGAGCGTCCCCTTGACGGCGTCAGAGTCTCGGCATGTTCCCATGTAACCACTGAGACGGCCAACCTGATGCTCACTCTGCAGGCGGGCGGGGCGGACGCCGTATTGTGCGCGAGCAACCCATTGAGCACGCAGGACGACGTGGCGGCCGCCCTCGTGGCCGAGTACGGAATCCCGGCGTATTCGATCAACGGAGAGGACAACGACACGTATTACAAGCACATCCGCGCAGCCATCGCCCATGAACCCCACGTCATGATCGACGACGGGGCGGATCTTGCCACCGTCATCCACACGGAACGGGCGGATCTGCTGGGAAGCGTGCTCGGCGCAACGGAGGAGACGACGACGGGCGTCGTCCGGCTGAACAACATGGCGCAGTCTGGAATGCTCGGATACCCCGCCATAGCAGTCAACGACGCAGAGACCAAACACTTCTTCGACAACCGATATGGGACAGGACAGAGCACATTGGACGGCATCATCCGCGCCACGAACATCCTGCTTGCAGGAAAGCGGGTAGTGATTGCCGGGTATGGGTGGTGCGGCAAGGGAGTAGCAATGCGCGCCAAGGGAATGGGCGCTCATACGATTGTGACCGAAGTCAATCCAATCCGCGCCCTCGAGGCAGTCATGGACGGCCATCAGGTGATGCCAATGGGCGACGCGGCCAAGATTGGAGACATCTTCATAACG
The DNA here is from genome assembly GCA_965242665.1 of Dehalococcoidia bacterium. Classification (GTDB taxonomy): domain Bacteria; phylum Chloroflexota; class Dehalococcoidia; order Lucifugimonadales; family VXLM01; genus VXLM01. The sequence goes on from OZ251484.1 coordinate 1,250,314, forward strand.
CTTACGGGCAACATGCACGCCATCGGGAAGAGCCACTTGCAAGCGCTGAAAGACGGCGCGCTCGTTGCCAACAGCGGCCATTTCGACGTGGAGGTCGACGTTGCGTCGTTGGAGGAGATGGCTGACGGCAAGCAGCGAGTGCGGGACTTCGTCGACGAGTACCTCTTGGAAGACGGGCGGAAGGTCTACTTGCTCGGGGAAGGGCGGCTCATCAACTTGGTCGCAGCCGAGGGGCACCCGTCCGCGGTCATGGACATGAGCTTCGCCAACCAAGCCTTGTGCGTGGAACATATTGCGCTTCATGCGAATGACCTCCGAAACGAGGTGCATACGGTGCCGCCGGAGATAGACCGGGAGGTTGGACGGCTCAAGCTGCAGTCGATGGGTATTGCAATCGACGCATTGACAGACGACCAGGAGCGCTACCTTTCGAGTTGGGAGCTCGGCACATAGAATAGTGAGATCGTCCGAGGAAGGGGTTGCCGGATGGAATTGACGGTCGGAATCATCGCAGGGCTCATCATGGGTCTCATCGCTGGCGGCGTGGCTTGCTGGCTGGTGCGGGGCGAGCGGGCCAAGAGTGGTCTCGCGTCGCAGCAGGCGGAGCACCGCGAGGAGATGGCGTCGCAACAGGCGGAGCACCGCGAGGAGATGGCGTCCCAGCAAGCCACGTACCGCGAGGAGATAGCGGGACTGCGGGGCAAGTTGGAACGGATCGAGGACGCGCAGACGATGCTCGACGCGGCCAAGGAGCAGATGAACGAAGCTTTCCAAGCCACAGCGAGCAAGGCGCTGCAGCGAAACAACGAATCGTTTCTCACATTGGCCGACGAGAATTTCGGCAAGACGTTGGAGACGGCCAAGGGCGAATTCTCCCGCCGGCACCAGCAGTTCCAAGAGTTGGTGAAGCCGCTGTCCGAGAGCTATGGGAAGCTCAACCCGCAGATAGAGTCTCTGACGTCGCAGGTGCGGTCGGTTAGCGCGGAGACGGCGAAGCTATCCGGGGCGTTGACGGACAACCGTCAGGTGGGCAACTGGGGAGAGGTGCAGCTGCGCCGGGTTGTGGAGGTTGCCGGTATGCTTGGATACTGCGACTTTGCGGAGCAGCCGACTGTGGAAGGGTCAAGCAGCCGTCCCGACATGGTGATCAACCTGCCAAACAACCGCGCAGTGGTGGTCGACGCCAAGGCATCGACGGCTGCATTTCTCGCCTCTCAGGAGGCGGCTGACGAAACGGCGGCGAGCGAGGCGCTGACGAAGCACGCCAACGCGCTGAAGGGGCAAGTCGACGCCCTCTCGAAGAAGAACTACGGGGCCGATGTAAGGGGGGCCCTCGAATTCGTAGTGATGTTCGTGCCCGGCGATCAGTTCCTATCGGCAGCTCTCCAAGCCAACCCTGGACTGATCGAGTACGGAATGCAAAACCGGGTAGCCATAGCAACGCCGGCATCACTGATCGCCCTCCTGTGGACGGTCTACAATGGCTGGCAACAAGACCGCATAGCGCAGAACGCGCGGGAAATCCAGAAAGTCGGGCAGGAGATGCACAAGCGGTTGCTCACGTTCGTCACACACTACGAAAACGTTGGCAAGGGATTGAACAGAACCATCAGTGCCTACAACCAGTCTGTAGGTTCATTTGATCAGAAGGTCGCCCCTCAGGGGAGGCGTTTTGCGGAGTTGGTGCTCGACGATGAGGATGCCTTTCCCCAGGTGAACGAGGTCGAGGGTTCGCCGCGCACATCCAAATACGCAGGGACGCGGCAGCTTCAGTCCGACGACGAAGCGGCATAGAGGAACAACGGAGGGTCGGTAGAGGCCATGTCATTCAGCTTCATGAACTCGCCATCGTATCTATTCACGTCCGAGTCTGTTACGGAAGGGCATCCGGACAAGCTGTGCGACCAGATTTCGGATGCCGTATTGGACGCATATCTTGCGGTAGACCCCAGAGCGCGAGTGGCATGCGAGGCCGCCGTGACGACAGGCGTAGTCGTGGTCATGGGCGAGGTCTCGTCATCCAACAAGGGCGTGGACGTGCGTGGGGCGGTTCGAGAAGCCATTCGGGACGCGGGATACACAGACCCAGAGTATGGGTTCGACTACCGGTCGTGCGGAGTGATGGTTTCGTTGGGCAAGCAGTCGGATGATATTGCTTTGGGCGTGGACACGGCGGTGGAGGCGCGGGGACGATCGAATATGGAGGATGAAGAGGTCGAGAGTATGGGCGCGGGCGATCAAGGCATGATGATCGGGTACGCCACAAATGAGACGGAAGAGCTGATGCCGCTGCCCATCACACTGGCGCACAAACTCACTCGCAAGATGGCGGAGATGCGGCGGGAAGGACTGTTGCCCTATCTCCGACCGGACGGCAAGGCGCAGGTAACGGTCGAGTACGAGCTCGGCTCGCCCAAACGAGTGACCACTGTGGTCATGAGCAGCCAGCACGCCCCGGACGTCGATCACTCGACCATCACCGATGACCTCAAACAGCATGTCGCGCACGAGGTCATCCCGCCTTCCCTGCGCGACGAGGGAACCCGCTATTACGTCAACCCGACTGGACGTTTCGTTACGGGGGGGCCCGTTGGGGACGCGGGGTTGACTGGACGAAAGATCATCGTGGACACCTACGGCGGGTTCGCCCGGCATGGAGGGGGGGCCTTCTCAGGCAAGGATCCGACGAAAGTCGATCGTTCTGCGGCCTATGCCGCGCGATGGGTCGCCAAGAATCTGGTTGCCGCCGGCCTTTCCGACCGGTTGGAAATCCAGCTTGCATACGCGATAGGGATGGCAAGGCCGATGTCGATTTCGGTCGAAACGTTTGGATCCGGACACGTGGAAGACTCCAAGATCGTCCAGACGGTGGAGAAGCACTTCGACTTGCGTCCGGGCGCGATCATCCGCGATCTCCTTCTGCGCCGCCCGATCTACAAGCAGACGGCGGCGTACGGCCATTTCGGTCGAAACGAACTCGATCTGCCATGGGAGCGAACGAACAAGGCCGAGGCGATTAGAGCCGACGTGTTCGGTTGAGTGTGAAATTCCATGAACGGCCTGTCGAGAGGGCGGATGCCGTTCTCTGCTAGGGGGGACAATTCAAGGATGGTTGTCAAATCACTGCGCGCAGAGGAGGATCTGCTGCGCCGGGGAGCCGTGTACGACCGGATCGGCGTTCGGCCGATCATTAACGCCATTGGCACACAGACGACGCTTGGCGGCTCTATGATGGAGCCTGAGACTGCGGAGGCGATGGCGGAGGCCAGCCGCGCGATGGTCGTCATCGAAGAGCTGAACGAGGCGGCCGGACAAATCATCGCCGAACACACGGGGGCCGAGGCAGGTATGGTCACGAGCGGAGCGGCGGCAGGACTGGTATTGCAGGCCGCAGCCGTCATCGCGCGGGACGACCCGGAAAAGATCGCCTTCCTGCCCAGTTCCAACGGGTCACGGAACCAGATCCTCGTAAAGAGGATGCACTACAACGCCTTCACGCAGGCGTGGCGTCAGGGAGGAGCGGAGCTGGTGTGGGTTGGCGACGAGGATCGGTGCCTCGATTGGGAAATGGAGTCCGAGATCAGCGGCGAGACCGCAGCGATTGGGTTCATCGCGTCCCGATGGCATCCGGACTCGTTCGAGGGGCTTTCGAAGGCGGCAGAGATCGCTCACAGCCACGGTCTGCCGCTCTTGGTGGACGCGGCCGCGATGCTTCCTCCGGCGGAGAACCTTCGCCGGTTCATCGAGCTCGGGGCGGATATGGTATCCTACAGCGGCGGCAAGGCGATCAAGGGGCCGCAGGCCACGGGGATTCTGTGCGGACGTGCGGACCTGATTCGTGCGGCGGCGGCGAACGCCAGCCCGCACCACGCGGTGGGCCGCCCCATGAAGGTAGCCAGAGAAGAGGTCGTTGGACTCATCACCGCGCTCGATCTATACGTCCGGCGCGACCACGAGGCAGACATGCTGCGATGGTCGAGCGATTGTCAAGCCATCGTGGACGCGGTCGAGGGGATACCCGGAGTCTCCGCCACCGTTGAGCAAGACGACTGGCTGCGCCCGGTGCCGGAGGTTTCGGTCGTCTTCACGGAAGAGTGGCGTGGACGATCGGCCTCTCAGGTCGCCGCCGCGCTCGCAAACGGCGACCCTCCTATCATGATAGAGGCCAGTCGACGCGAGGGAGAGGATATCTTCGTCAATCCCCACGGGCTGATACGCGGGGAGGCGGAGTTGGTCGCAGAGCGGTTGCGAAGCGCGATGACGGCTCGGTAAGGCCGTCTTGCTTCCTCGTTGGCCGTCATGGCCAGCCGCGGAGCAGGGCGCAGCTAGGTTCACCGGCGAGTTCGGCAGCTGAGGTTTCACAATACATGCCAATCAAGTTTGGAACGGATGGGTGGAGGGGCGTGGTCGCGGACGATTTCACGTTCGCGAACGTCCGCATCTGCACTCAGGGCGCTGCGGAGATGCTGCGGGCAAAGGGTGACGGACGAGATGTCATGCTTGGATACGATACGCGGTTCGCGTCGAAGGAGTTCGCGGACGCGGCGGCCGAGGTGTTCGCCGGCAACGGATTCCGGACGATCCTGGCCGACCGGCCTGCGCCGACGCCTGCCATTGGCTACAACTTGGTCGCGCGGGGGGCGGGGAGCGGCGTCGTCATTACGGCGAGCCACAATCCGCCAGAGTGGAACGGGTACAAGTTCAAACCCGATTACGGCGGCAGCGCTTCACAGGACGTCGTGGACGAACTGGAGCGGCACATCGCAAGAGTGGAGGAATTTCCGTCGGTCAAGACAAGGCCCCTCGCCGAATGCCTAGAGGATGGCAGCGTCGAGCGGTTCGATCCAGAGCCTGCGTACATGGAGAACCTCGACAGGCTGGTGGATCTCGGCGGCATTCGCCGCGCCGGGCTGAGAGTCGTGGTCGACTCGATGCACGGCTCCGGGGCTCGATACCTGGCGAAGCTGGTCGGAGGAGGGAGTACAGGTCTTCTGGAACTCCGCCATCAGCGCAATCCTGCGTTTCCGTGCATGGTCCAACCAGAACCGATCGAGCAAAATCTTGGTGGGCTCATGTCCGAGGTGGGGGCGTCGAATGCAGACGTTGGTCTTGCGACCGACGGGGACGCCGACCGACTGGGAGTCGTGGACGAGTCCGGTCGGTTCGTGACGACGCTCGACACGTTCGCGCTGCTCTGCTACTACCAGTTGGAGGCGCTGGGCCGCCGCGGGCCTCTCGTGCGGTCGATCACCATGACGAGCATGGTCGACAAGCTGGGTGCGGCATACGGGGTGCCGGTATTCGATACGCCGGTAGGCTTCAAGCACCTTGGACCGCTCATGACGCAGGAGGACGCGCTGGCAGCAGGGGAGGAGAGCGGAGGGTACGCCTTTCGCGGGAGCATTCCCGAACGCGACGGCATCTTGAGCGGGTTGATGGTGTTGGATCTATTGGTCAGATCGGGTAAGACGGTGTCGGAGTTGCTGTCCACTTTGAGGGGTATGGTTGGGCCGCACTACTACGAGCGGAACGACCTTCCCTTCGATACGGCGGAACGGCACGCCGTCGAGCAGCGATTACGAAAGGCGGAGCCGCAGCGTCTCGGTGGTCGACGAGTCGAGCGGATCGACACCCGCGACGGCTATCGGTTCGTACTCAAGGGCGGGTACTGGGCGTTGGTGCGATTTTCTGGCACCGAACCGCTGCTCCGCGTCTATGCGGAGGGGGACTCGCTCGAGGCCGCGCGGGAGCTCTTGTCCGATAGTCGGCGTCTGGCGGGCGTATAGACTAGGGCACAATTCACGGAGGGCGGCCGGTTCGCTAGAATAGTCACATGGTAGACGTCGTCCTATGGTTGATCGCCGTCCAAGTCATTGCGCTTGCGGCGTTTCCCCTTTGCTATTGCCTGTTTCCAAGCTTGCGGGATCGCGGCGCGAGCATAGCGATGCCGTTCGGAATTCTCGTGGTAGGGTATGCCTCGTGGATTCTGAGCGTGCTTCGGCTCGTGCCCAGCACGCAGTTGACGGCGCTGTTGCTGCTGCTGGTCATGGGAGGCGTGTCTGCCCGGGTCTTTTGGCGCAATCGGTATGAGATCGTCGAGTTCGTGAAGGGAGAATGGGCGGCGCTGGCGTTGGCGCATACGGTGTTCTTCGTCGTGTTCGCGGCGTGGGCAATCTACCGGTCGTATGACCCATCGATTAGCCACACCGAGCAGCCGATGGATTTCATGTTCCTCAACAGCGCGGCTCGCTCGTTCTTGGGCTCGCCGGAGGATCCATGGCTTAGGGGCGAAGGCATTAGCTACTACTACTTTGGGTATTGGAATTTTGCCTTGCTGACCAAGCTGACGGGCATAGTGTCTAGCGTGACGTACAACCTCTCCCTGGCGCTGGTTCCCGCAATGGCGTCGATGGGGGTCTTCGGTTTGGTATACACCCTCGTGCGAGCGGACCGCGCCAAGCTGCGAATCGCGGGGATCGCAGCAACGGGCGCGGCTCTCATGCTCGTGTTCCTGGCGAACCTCGAGGGGGCTCTCGAGTTCATGCGCGCCAACGGTATGGGGGGCAGCGGGTTCTGGGCGTGGATTGGCGTGGAGGGGCTGACTTTGCCGGGCGGAGGCCTTACGGAGACATGGCGTCCGACCGAGAATTGGTGGTGGTGGCGCGCGACGCGCGTGATCGGCAGCTTCGACGGCGGGATTCAGACGGACTACACCATTCACGAGTTCCCCGCTTTCAGCTATGTATTGGGCGATCTGCATCCGCATGTGATGTCCGTCCCGTTCGTTGCGCTCTTCCTGGCGATTCTCTGGAACTTTTGGAAGGAGTCGGGGCCGGTGTGGCCGCGTCTCGATTGGCGTCCGTATCTGTCTCTCTTCGTGGTCGCGTTCACGCTCGGGGGGCTCGGCTTCACGAACATGTGGGACCTGCCTGTATTTGGGATGGTGTTCTTGGGAGTCGCTGCGCTCAAGGTCTATACACAGGGCCGCACGCGCGCATGGGATATAGCGAGGGAGGTTGTGCCGCTGGTGTTGTTGGTGTTCGCGGTTGCGTTCGCGCTCTATTCACCGTACTTCGTCACTTTCACCAGTCAGGTGAGCGGCATCGGGGCGGTGTCGGGCCCCGGAACCCGTCCCGTCCATCTGTTCGTCGTGTGGGCCCCGTACCTCGTGGCGGTAACGCCGTTCATCATCATGATGTTCTGGCGCACGACTGTCGCAACCGACTGGGCACGCACGACGTCCTACGCGCTGTTGGCGGGATTCTTGCCCTTCGTGATTTGGGCTTTTCTCTATATGAACGGAGACGGCAGCGCGGGCGGAGTCCTCAGTCGATTCATTCAGGTGCTTCCCCTGTGCGCGCTCATCGCCATCGCCGCCTACACGACCTTGTGGCTCATCAAGGACGAGCGTCAATCCGGCGGCGTGGTGTTCGCCATGGTGTTGGCGACTCTGGGGGTGACGCTCATCATGGGCCCGGAGTTGCTCTTCGTGGATGACTCCTTCGGGGGGGCACACGAGCGTATGAACACGGTGTTCAAGCTCTACTATCAGGCGTGGACGGTATTCGCGGTATCCACGGGGTTCGTCGTATACTATTGGGTGAAGCTCGTTCGTGCGTCCAAGGGACATCGGGGGCTATGGGTACGGGCGTGGGGGGCGGCGTTCGCGGTGGTCTTGGCAGCGTCGATGTACTATGCGCCCGCGGCGGTGGCTTCCAAGGCAGAGTTGACGGGCGAAGAAGCGACATTGAACGGACTGCAGCATGTCGAGCGTTTCGCAGGGGCGGAGTACCGCGCGATCGAGTATATCCACGCGAACGTTGGGGAGGGTTCGGCGGTGCTGGAAGCGGTCGGAGGGGATTATTCGGAGCATGGGCGCATCGCATCGAGTACGGGAGCGCCGACTGTGCTCAACTGGCCTGGACATCAACTTCAGTGGCGCGGGTCGGACGTTCTCTTCGCTGGCCGCGAGCAAGACGTGCAGACGATCTACCAGACGCTCGACATCGCTGTAGCCGCCTCGCTGCTGGAGAAGTACGATATAGACCACGTGTACGTCGGACGGCGGGAACGTGACAAGTACGGCGAGGACGGACTCGGCAAGTTCGCCGAGTTCATGACTCCTGTCTTCACGGACGGCGACGTCGTTCTATACCGTAGATGAGGGGCGGGCTATTATCCATGTTTACTTTCCGGAGTAAGATAGCGTTGCAGGATGCCAATGGTCGCAGTTCGATTCTCGACAAGCCGGAATCTGTGTGGGAGCCGCCTCGGCGTGAAGGCAGAATGACGAGATGAGTTCTCTTCACAACCTCAAGCAGTTCATCATCAAGCGGCCGCGCGTCGCGGCGGCGGATGCGGCCGGGGCCGTCGCTGCGGGAGGAACGTCCTCCCTTCGCAGCTTCAAGCAGTTCGTTGCCGAACGGCCATGGTACGCGGCGGCCTATGCGGTCCTGGTCATAGCGGCGGGCGTGATGAGGCTTTGGGAGCTGGACGCGCGCGCGATCCATCACGACGAGAGCCTCCACGCCTACTATGCCTGGGAGCTGTACTCCGGCAACGGACTCATTCACAACCCGATGATGCACGGTCCGTTCCAAATGGAGGCTACAGCAGGGTTGTTCTTCCTCTTTGGGGACAGCGACTATACTGCGCGGCTGTTGTACGCTGTGGCAGGCGTCGCCCTGGTGCTCATGCCGCTGCTCTTCCGGTCTCGCCTGGGCAGTGGAGGCGCGCTCATTACTTCGATGATGCTGACGTTTTCCCCCGCGATGCTGTACTACAGCCGGTTCGCTCGGAACGACATCTTGATGGCGGTGTGGGCTCTGGGAATCGTAATCGCCATGTGGAGGTACTTCGACGAGGATTCCGGCAAGCAACTCAACGAGACGGAGGGCGACGAGGTCAGCGACGGAGAACGCAGCGCCTCCTCTCCAAAGATGGGCAAGACTCGCTACTTGTACATTACGGCGGCCCTGTTGGCGTTCGCGTTCGCTTCCAAGGAGAGCGCGTACATGATTACGGGGGCGATGGGGCTGTACATCGTGCTCGTGCTCGTGAGCCGCAACTGGGGTGCGGCGCGTTCGATGGTATCGGTTGGGGAAGACTCCCCACCCGCGGCCATGTTCAAGATCGTTCGGGGGTGGTTTGGCATTCTGTCCCGCGGCTTGGAGATGCGGGGCATCTCCAGGGAAGCGGGATTCCTCGTGCTTCTCGTTACCATTACGCTCCCGTTGTGGGGAGGGTTCGTCAGCATCTTCCAGGATACTCCCTTGCTCGAATGGACTGGGCTGACGCTTGCGGGGCCGGTTGGAGGCGAGGGGCCGATCGGTGCCCCGCTGCGCGGCGGGCTCGTCGTCGCATTCCTTGTGACTGCGCTGTTGATCTTCGTTGCGTTGGTCTACGGCCTCAAGTGGGGCGCGTCGGTCTGGTCGAAGGCTGCAGTCATCTTCTACGGCCTCTTCGTCCTCATGTACACCACCTTCTTTACCAATCTCGTAGGCATTGGATCCGGCGTGTGGCAGTCGTTGGGCTATTGGATCGTGCAGCAGGGCGAGGCGCGCGGCAATCAGCCATGGTACTACTACACGGTGATTACCACTGTGTACGAGTTCCTTCCGTTGTTGATTGCAATCATCGGCAGCGTGTACTACCTCCGCAATCGAGACAAGTTCGGGCTGTTCTTGGTCTACTGGGTCTGGATCACGTTCTTGCTCTACACGGCCGCCAGCGAGAAGATGCCCTGGCTGCTGGTCAACATTACCTTGCCGATGATCGTTCTGTCCGGCAAGTTTCTCAACGACATAATCGGGGGAATCGCATGGGGGCGCGTCTTGCACAGCGGCGGAGTGCTTGCCATGCTTGGCGCGCCGATATTCCTCGTAGTCCTATGGAATCTGGCGTTCGTCGGGCTGGACGGCGGGGGAACGGTCGCCGGACTGCCCGTTCCTGCGGCGGCGGCCGCGCTCGGCGCGCTCGCAATCGGGCTGGTCGCTGGGGGGTATCTCTTGGCGCGGCGAATCGGCCCGCGAGTCTTTGGCGCGCTCGCGCTGCTCTCAGTCGCCGCCGCGCTCCTCGTTCTGAGTGCGCGCGCAGGGGTCACAGCGGCCTTCGCGCATGGAGATGTGCCTGTGGAGATGATCGTATACACGCAGACCTCGCCAGACATCCACCGCCTCGCCAGACATCTCCGAGAGCAGGACTTGCGAGAAGGCGGGCAACGAGCGGCTATCGACGGAACGAGCGGCTTCCATTGGCCGTGGCATTGGTACCTCCGAGGGGTAGATGGGATCGGGTATACGTCATACAGCGCCGCGGGCGCAGTGACCATGCCAAACGCGCCGGTGGCACTGGTGCACTCCAACAACAAGAATGCCGCAGACTCGACACTCGCAGAGTCCTTTTCCGAACCAGAGCTGATCAAACACCGCTGGTGGTTCCCAGAAGCCGTGTACCGGGGGGCCTTGGACGACATGGGCAATTTGGTCGCGGGCTTGGTCGACCGTCGAGCATGGCGCAGCATCGCAGACTATTTCCTCTACCGAAAGCTCAGGGCCGGGGGCGGCCTGTGCACTCCCGCCAACGATGATTTCTCCTGCCTGGGCAGCGAAAATGCGTACATCTACCAGAACCCCAGCGACCCATCGCCGTTCGTTCCACGCTACCAGTAGGGAGACGATCCGTCATAGGCGTAGCCGCGCGAGTGCCGAAGGCCTCTGCACAACCATTGGGGGTACGAAGATAGCCAGTTCCATCTCCTCTCTTTTGAAGGGAGAGAGCTGGGGAAAGAGTGAAACTCCCCTTTCTCTATCACTCGATCTATGCAAAGGTCTCCGAAGGCGGGAATCAGTGGTCGTCGGCGTGCGGTCCAAGACTCCACGGCTTTGCCGAGGGTACTTCTATTGACGTATTTCCTCAACGAGGCGCGAAGGCCTTGGAGGCCCCTTGGAAGACAGCCCAATGGGTGAGGCCAGAGGACGATTGTGATACGCTTGATAGTATCAATGGCACGCTCCCCGAAGATATGGATCCGACTGTCGGCGTCCGTGGTTTTGCTCACCGCGGCCCTGAGTGCCTGTGCGCCTGACTCGTCCGTTCCACTCGTCGAGGCCCGTGCCCAGGAAATCAACAAGAGCCTCATGTGCCCGGTCTGCCCCGGAGAGTCGATCGACCAGTCCCAGCACCCGCGAGCCGATGCCATGCGGAGCGTCGTCGATGAAAAGATCGAAGCTGGGTGGACGGACGATCAGATACGCCGATTCTTCGTGGTTCGCTACGGGCCGAGCGTCTTGCTCGACCCTCCGAGAGAGGGCGCAGTTTGGCTAGTTTGGGCCGTTCCTCCAGTTATCCTACTCGCAGCCGGACTTGGCTTGTACCTCGTGCTCCGCTTTGCCGTTCGCTCTGCTGGACGGAGCCGCGGCGAGCGGGAAGAGTATCTCACCGAGCGCGAGCGCGGCGAATACTATGAGCGCATCGAAGAGATGATTGGGTTGGACGGCGGAACGCAGCCGAGATCGAAATCTGCGGTCGATACACGGAACGTGGACGAAGCGGGAGAATCAGTTGCTCGTTGACGCTGGGTTCGTCGCTCTGTTCGTCGCCTTCGTCGTTGGGGGATACGTCATGGCGGCGTCCTTTCTCGGGGCCCACCTGCGCGCCCCCGCGCTCGTATTGAGCGCGCGCTACGGGATGATGACTCTGCCCGGCCTTCTCCTGACGTCGACGCTGGCGCTCGTCTATGCCTTCGTCACCGACGACTTCTCCGTTCGCTATGTCGCGGAGAACAGCAGCCGCGCGCTCCCAAACGCCTATACATGGGTCGCGTTGTACGCGGGGAACGCTGGCTCCCTCCTCTTCATAGCCATGGTCTATTCCGTCCTCTCCGTGGCCGCAGTCGTTGGGCTGAGCCGCAGACTCCCCTATACTGCCCCCTATGCGACGAGCGTCATGGCCCTGGTGTTGACGTTCTTCTTGGGGGTCATCATCTTCCTGGCCAACCCCCTCGAACGCCTGCCGTTGACTCCGGTGGACGGACAGGGGATAAACCCTCTGCTCATCCACTTTGGGATGTTCATCCACCCGCCGATGCAGATGATGGGTTTGATTTCCGTCGCCATACCGTTCGCCATAGCCATCGGCGCGCTCTTGGCCGGCCGAGGAGGCCGGGACGAATGGGTCGATCAGGGCCGCTTGTGGGGAATGGTATCTTGGCTCATCCTCACGATCGGCCTGCTCCTCGGAGCGTGGTGGGCGTACACGATACTCGGCTGGGGCGGGTACTGGGCGTGGGACCCTGTCGAAAACTCTGCCCTCATGCCCTGGCTGGCGATGACTGCGTTCGTCCACTCCATCATGGTCCAAAAGCGGCGAGGGATGTTTCGCATGTGGAACATCGTCCTCGTATCGGTGGCGTTCGTCCTCGCGGAAATGGGCATGTTCATCAACCGGGGCGGCCCGGTCCCGTCAGTGCACTCATTCGCGCAGTCGACCATGGGATGGGTCTTCCTCGGCTTCATGGCGTGCACCCTCCTCGCGGCGCTCGCAGCATTTACCTGGCGAGCCGACACCTTGAAGAGCCGAGAGACTGTCGAGTCCATGCTCTCGAGAGAGAGCGCCTTGTTGACCCAAAACGTTCTCTTCCTCGCAGTCGCCTTCATCACGTTGTGGGGCACCATCTATCCGGTGTTCTCGGAGGCGGCGTCCGACGTCGTCATCACGGTAGGCCGCCCGTTCTTCGACCGGGTCAACGGTCCCATTCTCCTCGTCCTAGTGTTCCTGATGGGCGTGGGCCCGCTCCTGCCGTGGAGGCGGGCGAACGCTCGCAACGTCTTGGGTATCCTCAGATGGCCCTTGGCCGGCGCAGGACTCACGGCCATAGTTCTTGCTGTGCTTGGAGTCCGCGAGCCCCTGGCGCTTCTCGCTGTCGCAGTCTGCGTCGTAACCTTCATCGGAGTTGGGCGCGAGTGGCTGCGGGGTTCCCGTACTCGGCATGAAAGGGGCGAAAGCTATCCACTCGCCTTCATCAGGCTCCTCGGCGCGAACCGGCCCCGCTATGGAGGGTACGTCGTGCATCTCGGCATCGCGGTGCTGGCGATTGGCGTGATTGGATCGTCCTTCTACGCGGTGCAGCGGGACTTCAACATGTCACTGGGAGACGCCGCGTCCCTCGCAGGCTATGAATTCGCCTACGTGAACGTCGATTCTCGGACTTTCTCCGACCGAATCGAGACTACCGCGCGGTTCGACGTCTCGCGCGGGGGAAGCAGCGTGGGAATCATGGACGCCCGGAGAACGTTCTACGTCGATCACGGCGTCGCTGCAACCCGCGCCGCCATCCGCAGCACCCCAATCGAAGACTTCTACATCGTTCCATCCGAGTTTACGCGGAGCGGCGATGCAGTGTTCCGCGTGTACGTCAACCCAGTCGTGTGGTGGATGTGGGCTGCAGGCCCCCTCTTCGTACTCGGCGCAGTTCTCGCCCTGTCTCCCCGCCGCCGCTCGCCTCCTACGTCACTCCCGCTCCCAAAGGGCGTTCGACGCGCAGGGCTGTAAGGACACTATCGATCATGCTCGTTCTCATCGCAGTTCTCTTGACGTTGATACCCGCGGCCGCGATCCTCTATCCATTCCTGTTTCAAAGAGGAGTCTCAACCGTCTTTCGCGACGAGACGTCGTCCTACTCGGAGTTGACGCGCCGTTGGGAAGCAGCAGTTGCCGGCCTCAAGACCATGGAGCTAGAGCGCGCAGTTGGAAATCTCACGGAAAGCGATTACATCGGCTTGAAGGAGCAATACATGACCGAGGCGGCTCGGATCATGAAGTCCATGGAGCTGGAAGATCAACAGGAAGAAGAACTTCTCTCCGAGGTTGCGCAAGAAGTGCGGGCTGTGCGGGAGCAATTCACCGGCCCTTCGGCGGAAGGTCATGACATGCAGGCGCGCGATGCCTAGACTGCAATGGCTCTGGATCGCTGGACTGGCCGCGGCTGTCGCTGTCGCTGCGCCGCCCATGCACGCCCGTGCACAAGACGGCGTCCAGTACCGTACTCTCACCGGCAAGGTCGTCAACGGCACTGCAGGTTCCCTCCCCTCGTTCGGGGTCACCGTCACCTTGCACAGGCAGGGGCCCGACGCCTACGAGGAGAAATCCGCCTCTACTGACACCAAGGGCGGCTTCCGATTCGAGGACATCCCCCTCAATCCGGACTCCCTCTATGGAGTGACGGTTCGCTATCGAGGCGTCGTCTACGGCGCAGACGTAGACCTTCGTCCGGAATCCCTGCCGCCAGTGACCATAACCATCTATGAAACATCCGACGACCAATCCCTGCTGGGCGTATCGAGCTCTTCTTTGCTGATACCCCAGGTGGACAAGATCGAGCGCGACATCTACGCCTTGGAGATCGTCAGGGTCATGAATACAGGCGACCGGACCTATGTCCCGGGCGCAGAGCCAATGAATCTGCTCAGGTTCGGTCTGCCTAACGGCGCCAGAGACCTCCAGATCGACACTGCCCTTCCGACCTCCGACGCTATTCAGGTCGACCGCGGGTTTGGTTTGACGGCGAACGTGCCTCCAGGCGAGCATGAGGTGATGTTTGCCTATAACTTCGATTACGAAGGGCAGGCGGTCGTCTTCGAGAAATCCTACCTCTACGGCGCGGAAAACGTCCGCATTCTCGTTCCCTACGAGGTTGGCGACCTATCTAGCGTGGAGTTTGGCGGCCCTGGCGACGTCCTGATCGGCGGCAAGCAGTACCAACTCCTCGAAGTGTCCGACGTTGCCCGGCGGACACGCGCAACCCTAGAGTTATCCTCTCTCCCGCAAGCCGCGTTTTGGGATATTGCCGCAGACACGGTCTCCGACGTTCCATACGAGCTGACCGCCCCTGCCCTGCTTGGCTTGCTGCTGCTGTGCATCGTCGGGTTTGGGTTGACCCGGCGCGGGCGGAGGATCTGGCGCGGAGCCTCCCCTGTCCACCCCGCGAACGTTCCCAGCGCCCGAGCAGATGTCGTCGCGCGAATCGCCGCACTCGAAGAGGCGTTTGAAGAAGGCAAGATCCGCGAAGCCGACTACCACGCGAAACGCCAAGCGATCCTCGATTCTCTCTCTCTTCCCCACAACTCCCCCGCAAACGACTAGCGCCAGATCCTTCGCATCCGCGTTCGACGCTGCCGATGTTCGCACCGCATCGCCTTGCGGCGCATCCTCATAGAGGCTCTGTCCCCTCGTTGAGCGTCGAAACATACTGGTCGTAGACGAACAGTCGACCGCGAGACCTTCCAGTAATCTCGCGTGCGATCCCGAGATCGATGAGAAGGTTCATAGCCGACGACGCAGTAGGGAATGCAAGGGAAGCTCGATTGGCGGCGTCCGACAAGGACAAGACTGGCCTTGCCTTCAGCGCCCCGTGCACGCGCAAGGCCGAACCAGCGCGTCGGCCTGCGCGTCGTTCGATGGATGCGCGGTCGGTCTCGAACATCTCTGCCAGACGGCGCACCGTGGAAACCGCCTCATCCGCCGTCGTACTCACTCCAGTCAAGAAGAAGCCGATCCACGCCTCCCAATCGCCCGTAAGGCGCACCTGGTTCAATAAGTCGTAGTAGTCTCCTCGACGCTGCTTGAAGTACAAGCTCAGATACAGGAGCGGCTGGCGAAGGATGCGACGCTCACTCAGCAGGAGCGTAATGAGCAATCTTCCAATTCGCCCGTTGCCGTCAAGGAACGGATGGATGGTCTCGAACTGTACGTGCGCCAGAGCCGCTCGAATCAGTACGGGCAGTCCGTCTTCTTTCGCATGGAGGAAGCGCTCGAACGCGCCCATGCAATCAGGCAGAGCCGTGTGAGGAGGAGGGACGAACGCCGCATTGCCCGGCCTCGTGCCCCTAATCCAGTTTTGGGAGCGGCGAAACTCCCCGGGCAGCTTGTCGCTTCCCCACCCCTCCGACAACAACACGCTGTGAATCTCACGAATCAACCGATTAGACAAGGGAAAGTCTTCCCCCAGTCTGTGCAGTCCGTGCTCCAGGGCCGCGACGTAGTTCGAGACCTCGGTGACGTCGTCGAGAGGGACGCCCGGCGTTTCCTCAGACTCGAACAACAGAAGATCCGAGAGGGACGACTGCGTCCCCTCGATTTGAGAAGAGAGCGCCGCTTCCTTCCGCACATAGGCATAGAGCAGCAGATCCTCATCTGGCAGTAGGTCCGATATGGTGTCCAGCCGTCCCAGCGCCAGTGTTGCCGCTTCCAGCGCCTGTAGCAGCGGCGCGTCCAACCTCAGCGGCGGAACAGGCGGCAACGGCACAGGCACGAACGCGCGTACCTGCTCGCAGCGGTAGGTAGTCACCTCATACCTGCCAACGTCTTCTCGCTGCATCCTACGCCGTTCCCTTATGAAGCTTTTCTCAATAACAACAATCGTTATTAAAGTTTAGCACGGAAACCTTGGATAACGAACCATCGCCGGCTCTCTGCCCCATCGAAAATACTTCGAACGACTGCCTATGAGGGTCCGGGGGAGTTTCTGCTATGGTATAATATGCGGAAGAGGCCGGCGAACCGAATCGCCGGCTCCGCTCCAGAGAACATGCAATTCGTCTACACGGCTCCTCGGTATCACACGAACCAACACTTCGTAGTCAAGGCCCTTCAGGAAGCGGGGCATAGCGTGTCGTTCTTGGTCTTGCGGCGGGGGCATACCGAGAACTACGAAGCCTTGCAGCCCTGCGTCCTCGGCTACTCCGCGGCCTTCGCCGCACTTCAGCGCCTCCTTAGGAAACTCCCGCGCGTAACTCTCGAAAACGCCGCTGGAATGCCTCCCCCTGTCACGTTCTGGCGCGAAATGCGGAGGCTCCGTCCGTCCGTCGTCGTCGTGCGCGATCCTTTTTCCGCATACGGCCTCTTGTCCATGATCGTAACCAAGCTCCTCCGCGGACGCCTCATCCTCTACGTCCAAACCCCCATGAATCGCAACCTTACATGGTGGAAGCGGTTCATCCTCAAGTTCACGGCCGCCCTAACAGGCGGAAAATGGATGACCCCCGTCCGCGGACCGTCTGCACCCGACGACCCAGACGCCGTCATCCTCAACTACGTTCCATTCGTCATACCTGCGCAAACCCATCCCGACGACAAGCGATGGTTCGACAGCGGAACGGTGAACATCTTGTCTGTAGGCAAGTACGAGTATCGGAAGAACCACCGCCTCCTTCTCGACGCCCTTCATAGGCTCTCGCAGCGGTATCGGATTCGAGCTACGTTCGTCGGAGAATGCGCCGCGCCCGATTCTCGCAGAGAGATGGAGCGCGTAAAGATGTACTGCAAGCAGTTGGGCTTGGATGACATCGTCGAGATCGAGGCCAACCTATCATTCTCCGAACTCCAGCGCCGCTACGCTGAAAACGACCTGTTCGTCCTCCCCAGCCGGGACGAGCTCGCCGCCGTATCTCCGCTCGAAGCGATGGCTCATTCCCTTCCTGTTGTCTGCAGCGACACCAACGGCACGGAATGCTACATACGCCCCGGTGAAAACGGCTTCGTATTCCGCACCGACGACCTGGATGACCTAGAGGCGTGCCTCGCCAAGATCGTGGGCGGCCGCAGGAAACTCATGCAGATGGGCCGGCGCAGCCACGAATTGACGGTATTCGAACATGCGCCCGACCGCTATGTCGAGGCAGTCATGACATTGGCCGGGGCTGCGGATGTAGCCATATACATGCCATCCCTCGAAGGCGGCGGCGCAGAACGCGCCATGCTCGACGTGGCAAGGGGCATCGCCCAACGCGGACTCCGCGTAGACATGGTGCTCATCAAGGCCAAAGGGCCCTATATCGAACTTCTCTCGGACGGCGTTCGGCTGGTAGACTTGAACGCCAAACGCGCCCTTACCAGCCTCTATTCCTTCACCCGATACCTGCTCCGAGAACGCCCAACTGTCGTCGTCTCCACATTGCCCGAGGTCAACGTGATGACGCTGATGATGAAGAAGCTCTTCTTCAAGCGCGTCATCGTAGTGGCGAGGCGCGCCAACAACTTCTCCATGGAGTACCGCAACGCCAGCGCCAAGGACCGAGTAGTCCTGAACCTCGAAAAACGCCTCCTGGCATCTGCCAACGCCGTCGTAGTAAACTCTCGCGGAGTAGAAGACGACCTAAAGCAAATAGCGCCCCGTATTTCCCACCTCATCCGCGTCATTCACAATCCCGTAGTCTGGCCAGACCACTCAGAAAAGGCTGGAACCCCAGTCACCCATGAATGGTTCCTCGATTCGGACTTGCCTGTGATAGTCTCCGTTGGACGGCTAGCGCCGAGCAAGGGTCATGCCACCCTGCTCGAGGCATTTGCAGAACTCCGGAAGTCTCATCCGGCTCGTCTCGTGCTCCTCGGCGAAGGACCCGAGCGCCCCAATTTGGTGAAGCTCGCCCAAGCCTTGAATATCTACCAATATGTCGACTTCATCGGCTTTCACATCAACCCGTTTGCGTACATGTCCAAGGCGAGGGTCTTCGTTCTGCCGTCCCATTACGAGGGATTTCCCAACTCGCTCGCGCAAGCAATGGCGTGCGGCACTCCGGTGGTCAGCACGGACTGCCCCAGCGGCCCTAGGGAGATTCTCGAGGACGGCAAATGGGGCCGTCTCGTTCCGGTGGGCGACCCGCGCGCGCTTGCCGACGCAACTATCGAGACGCTCAGAAGCCCCATCGAATCGAGCCTGCTCGTCTCTCGGTCGCGCGCATACTCGGCGGAAACCTCGATAGACCGCTACATGGAGGTTCTGGCGAACGTTGCAAATTGACTCACTTACCTACCCCCCCCCCCCCCCCCCCCCCCGTCCGAAATGAGCTTGTCTGCACAGAGGGTTAGGGTGATGAGGCTGTTGACCATCGGCTTGCTCATGGCGACGGTGTCCGCCCACATCTTGTTCGCCAGCTCTCCGCTGCCGTTTGGAGGGCCGAACGTCGTGCTTGGCGTCCTCTTCGTCCTCGCCTCGATGGTCTACGCATTCCTCCGGTTCCGCGCGGCCCAAGAGCAAAACCCCACCCCGTTCGTCCGCGCCGCCTTCGACGAGTTCCGCCCCATAATCCCAGCGGTCGCCGTGGGCACTCTCATGCTGGTGTGGATGTTTGCCGTCCACTCCGTCACCGACACCTTCGACTACAGACCCATTCGATGGTGGCAAATCGCCCTGGGAATTTGCGTTCTCATCTCGGTGTACGTCGTCGTGGACAACCTCCGCCGGGCCTCCCTCGTGATCATCGCGTTCGTTCTAGCGACCTTCGCCTCCACGCTGTTCGGAGTCGCAGTATCCTTCATCGGCAACCCCTTCCTTGCCATCTGGTTGAATATCGCCACCGTATTCGAAAAGGATCTAACCATCATCCTCGCTACCAGCAGGGTAGCGGGGCTCGCGCCCGATTCTGTCGCATTCGGCTACCAACTCGCTGTTGCGGTCCCCCTTGCCTTCGCAGCGCTCCTCTACGGAGGTCTCGGAAGGGACGCACCTACTTCGCACAGGAACATATACAGGATCATCCTATTCCTCGCATTGATGACCATGATAACCATCATGTTCCTCAACGGCACTCGCTCCGTCTTCCTTGGCGTGGCCGTGGGCCTGCTCATCATCTTGATTCCCTCCATCACACCGACCAAGATGTCCAAGGTCAACCGACTCCGCGCACTCCTCCCTCTTCCCTTCATGGCACTCTGGTTGGCCGCATTCTTCAACCCTGTATATACCGTCGCCGACACCGCCCCTGTCTTCGGACGCGTCTGGAATATAGCCAGTCCCGCCGTCACTGCCGTCTGGGATCCAGCCGCGTCCGCCGTCGATACTGCCTGGGACGCGACCGCATCTACAGTCGCTCGCGCCCTGGGCCGGGATGCCGAGATAGTCGAGGCCCCGGCGCCAGAAACTCCGGTAGCCCTGATTCCGGCGACTGAGGTTCCTGCGATTGAGACTCCGGTAGCCCAGATTCCGGCGACTGAGGTTCCTGCGATTGAGACTCCGGTAGCCCAGATTCCGGCGACTGAGGTTCCTGCGATTGAGACTCCGGTAGTCGAAACTCCAGTAGTCCAGGTTCCGGCGGTCGAGACTCCAATAGCTGAACCTCCGGCAGTCGAAACTCCGGAATCTCTCGCCAACCGCCAAGACATCCCAATCCTCGGATACAAGATTGATGGGCTCGCCCCAGGGGAGGCGTACCAAGTTCAGTTGCGCGCCGTCGGTGAAGACACCTTCTTGGGTCAAAGCCAATCTATCGTCATCGCAGAGAGCGACGGCAGTCTCGCCATCACATGGCACGACCCCGTCGACTGGAACGCCCTTGGTTACCAATTTCGACTGGTCGAGGACGGCGAAACCCAGTGGACGACTTGGACGAGCGATTCGCCAATCCAGTGGACGAATCAGATGGGCGGCACGCCAACCCACTCCAATTGGGCTCCAAGCATCTTCGATCTCGAGCGCGGAACCGCAAAGCTCTCTAACTGCGATGAGCAATCCGCCTTGGGCCACGTGTTCGATGGACTTGAACCCTGGGGGGAATACGACATCCAGCTCCGGATGAAGAACGCACGCGGGTTCTGGGGCCAGAGCGAAATCGTCTCCGCTGCCGCAGGCCCCACCGGACTCCTATTGACCTGGCGTCATTCCACCCATCCCGCATCCCTCGATGCCTTCCAGTTTCGCATCCGCCCTCATGACGGCGCCGAATGGACTGATTGGCGAGGCTTCTTTCCATCCCTACGAGGCAAGACCTTCGACATCCCCGTGCGCGAGAAAGTCCCCCCAGCCATCGAAGGGCTCGAAGTCGCCATCGATGGATATACGTCCCAATTCGGACCTGAAAGGAACGCAAGTCTCGAAGGCATCATCTCCCATAGCGACCTCCCAACCGATGGGCATTGGCTCCACTACCTTTCCAGATGGAAGGAGTACGCCTTGCAGCTGCGTGCATGGAACGAATACGGCTATGGACCCGATGGCCGCACCATTCCCGTCAAGGCCGACGATGGCGGCAGCTTCTCCTTCATATGGCGCATACCCACCTGCTTCCCGAACATCGGAGGATACCAATACCGGCTATACCGAAGCGGGGACAAAGGATGGCTCCCCTGGCGCGACTTCGTACCCGGTCAATACGCTCTCGACGTCGTAGCCAGAGGAGAAATGGCGCTCTACGAGTCGGGCCGAGACTTCGTTCCCAGCAGCCGCATCTGGACCGTCCAAGACGAATCGGCGCAAGCCCGCGTATATATGGCCTCCACAGCCTTCCGATACTCCCTCGACTATCCCCTTGGGACGGGCCGCTACACTCCCCGCGCGCAGCACCTCATCGATGGAATCGATGTCTTCATGGCAGAGCACATTCTCAATCAGTTGCCTCACAATCAGTTCCTCTACCTCCTCGTTCATTTCGGGTTCCCCGGGCTGGTCATGGCCGTGCTGTTCTACCTCCTCATTCTGTGGACACTCATCTCCTCCGGATGGTTCATCATTCGCTCCCGGGACATGGATCTCTACTTCATCGCATTCGCAGTTGCCGGCGCGATGGCGGCCTACGGAATACACGGTCTCTTCCATGACGTCGGACCGTTCGTCATCGACTGGATCCACTTCGTCATCATCGGCCTCGCGTTCAGCGTCCAGCGCATCATTGCTTCCCGCAAGTCGAACGATGAGCCTCAGCCTCAGTGAAGCCCGAGTAGTCCCCGCTGTGCGCCAAGGACATTCGAATGTCCGGTAGACTCCACGTCGGCTTCGTGCTCGCCACCCTGGTCGGAGGGGGGGCAGAGCGGGTCGTCCTCACTCTGGCCGATTCTCTCATCGAGCGCGGCCATCGAGTAGACCTCATCATGGGGCGGCTCCAAGGAGAGTACCGAGCAAGCATTTCCAGCGCGCTGCGCCTCTACTACCCGCGGCTCTGGCCGTCCAACCCTCCTCTGCGCCGCTATTGCCGCGAGCGGGGCATTTCCGTGACCCCAGTGAACGTCACTCCCGCAGCAGCTTGGGCATGGCGCAAACTCCGAAAGGGGCCCACCTCCCGCTCCGTCAACCCCAAACACGCCCTCTATGCCTACGCCGTCGCAAAGTACGTCCGCAAAGAGCGCCCGCACGCCCTCATGGCAACCCTCCCGGTCGCAGGCGCGTCCACCCTCTACGCCGCAGAGCTTACGGGACACTCTACTCCCGTGGCCGTTTCCGTGCACAATAACATTGGAGCGGAATACACGGCAGAACATCTCCGCATGGCCAAGACGCTCTATCCAACTGCCGACGCCGTCGTGGCGGTTTCCAACGGCGTAGCCGGAGAGGCCGAACGCACCCTCGAAGTGGATGCAGAGAAGATTCGCACTATCTACAACCCTATATCTCCCGCGGCCATCTGGCGGCTCGCGCAAGAACCCCTGACCCACCCGTGGTTCTCCGACGGCCAGCCGCCGGTCATCTTAACGGCGGGGCGAGAGACTCCTGCGAAGGACTACCGCACTCTCATCGAAGCGTTCGCCCTGGTCTGCCGAAGGCGACCCGCCAGACTGGCGATCGCAGGGAGCTTCTCGGAGTCCTACAAGTCGGATATCCTCTCCCATGCGCGCAGTCTCGGAGTAGAGCAGGACATGCAATTCCTCGGTTTCGACGAAAACCTCTTCCGATATATGCGTCGTGCGGGGCTGTTCGCTCTCTCTTCTCGCTGGGAAGGTCTTCCTATGGTTCTCCTTGAAGCGCTGGCCTGCGGCACGCCAGTGGCAAGCGCGGACGCCCCCTACGGGCCCTGCGAAATCCTCGAAGGCGGAAAGTGGGGCAAATTAGCGCCGGTCGGAGACGCTTCCGCCCTGTCGCAGGCCATGGTCGAAATCCTCGAAGGCGATAGACCTTCGGAAGAAGCGCTCAAGAGACGCGCCGCGGACTTCTCCTGTGAGCGGGCCGCAGACGCGTATATCGAACTGTTCGAAGACATAGCCAGGTAGCTGCCCCTAATCGGGCTGCGGCTATTCCAAACCAGCAACGACGGGGAGCGGCGGCGCAGCGTGATTCGATCTTTCATCGACCGAACCCTTACGGCCTCGGATCGGCGCGTGGCGCGTCAAACCTTGGGCATGGTCGGCATAATGGCAGTCCAAACCCTGGGCGGAATCGCACAAGTATCGATTTCCGCCAGGCTCCTTGGACTGGAGGGCTTCGGAGCCTTGGCCCTCATCATGGCCGTAGCCTCCCTCGTTCATGGAATTCTCTCCACCCCAGGCGGCGAGGCAGTCGCGACGTTCGCAACCCGGGGCATTTCCGAAGGACGACCGGAAGAAGCATCCCGGGTACTCCGCTTCACCCTTGCAGTTTCCTTCTGCATGTCCATCGTCGCGTGGGCAGTCATCGCAGTCCTGATCATCGCAGCCGGCAGCCTTCTGGAGATCGATGCGGCATACACCGAGGCCGGACTCCTCTACGGCGTCGTAGGCGTCTTCATGGCAGCTCAGACCGAAACCCTCGCAGTCCTCCGGCTCTCCGACCGCGTGTCCTTGGGATTGTGGATTACCATTGCCAGCAGCCTAACCCGTGTCGCGTTGATCGCGGTCGCATGGCTGGCGGACGGCGGCTTGCTCGGCGTGGTTCTCGCACACGTCGCGGCAGCCGCAGTCAACGGGATTGGACTCCTTGTCGTCGCTCTGGTCGCCGCCAGGCAAGTGGGCATGACTGGACTCCTCCGCTCGTTCTCTATCAAAGTTCCCTCGGATGTGGTACGCTTCCAAGCAGGAACCTTCGGGAAGATGGCTATCGCTGCAGTGCCCATGCACATGGACTCCATCGTATTAGCGCAAATTACAGGGATAGCAGACGTGGGACTCTACCGCGGCGCGCGGCAGATCATCGAAATGACGCGGCGTCCGTTCTACCGCATTCATTCTACCGTACACACGGAATACAGCAGGCAGTGGTACTCGCGCCAAGGCAGGGCATTGCGCGGGACGGCCCTCCGATTCACTCTGCTTTCGTTCGCCCTGGCCGCCGTCGGATACGCTGCGCTCGCCGTCTTGGCAGAACCCATAACCCGAATCGTGCTCGGAGACGACTTCTCCAGCGCCGCCAACCTGCTGCTCATCATGATACCCGGCGCGCTTGCCATCTCCGGCTTCTCCGCCCTCACCATGCTGCCTGAAGCCACCGGCCGCGTGTGGCCGTCGCTCGTCGCTCTCGCCGCGAGCTCCGCAGCCTACGTCGCCGCAATTCTCCTCCTCGCCCCCGCATACGGCGTGGAGGGAGCAGCCTGGGCAAACGCCGTATTCCACTTCTCCTCCATCATCGTCTGGCTCCCGTTCATCATCATCATCCTTCGGAGGAGCCGCTGTCTATGAGTGAATCCTCCTTCGCATACGGCATCCATCCTGCGGAGAAGTCGGCGTCTATGAGTGAATCCTCCTCCGCATTCCGGCGAGCCGCCGCAAGTATCGGGCATAGAGCAGGCTCGACGAAACCCATATTCGCCCTTCTCATAGCAGCCGTATTCGCTCATTTCTGGTTCGCCAGCGCCCCTCTCCCCCTTGGAGGGCCCAATGTAATCCTCGGTGGAGTCACAGTGCTCCTAGCCATCGTGTATGTCCTCGGGCGTGTTGCCCGCTCCGGGAGCATATCCGCTGTCATCCCCGGTATCCTCCAGCGCTTCCGTCCGATCCTCCCGATAACCGCTCTCTGCCTAGCCATGCTGGTATGGGCCGCAGCGGTCTATCTCATCTTCGCCGATTCCGTCGACACCGTTCTGCTGGCGCAAATTGCGCTCGGCATCGGCATCCTGTTCGCGGCGTTCGTCTGCGTGGACAGTGTCTACCGAGCGGCGGTCATGGCTCTGTCGATCGTCGCCGCTGCGTTCGTCTCCGCCCTCTTTGGCGCAGCGGTACTCTTCATAGGCGACCCATTCCTTTCTATCTGGGTGAATATATCCACAATCGAAGACCAATACCTCCGAGTCGTCCTCGCAGACGGCAGAATAGCGGGACTCGCCCCCGATACCAACGCCCTCGGCTACCAGCTCGCAGCCGCCGTGCCGATCGCCTTCGCAGCTCTCGTGTACCGCCCGTTCACGGGGAGCGCAGTCTCCCGCGCCGCATTCGATCTTGCCCTGTTCGTCGTGTTGACGACCATGACGACCGTGATGTTCATAAACTTCACCCGGTCCGTAGTAGTTGGCGTCGGCGCCGCCGCGGTCATCGTCGCGCTGCCGGCCCTCCGATCGAAGCAGATTCTTCGCCGACTCCTCGTCATCGTTCCTGCAATCTCGATCTGGCTAGTAGTGTTCTTCAACGTCAATGCGATCGACGACGCATCCGCTGCCTCCGGCGATCCCTCCAACACCACCCACAGTCCCGCGATCCCATCCTCCGCGCCGAACCCCGAAGACGACATCCCCAGCGACGGCTCGCAGCGCTTGTCTGGTACGGTCACGTACCCCCTAAGCAACGGAGAATTCGAGGTGCAGATTCGCACTCTGTCCGACCAAGGAGTCGAGGAAATGAGCGGCGTGGGCCGTGGAAGCCACGACGCCGACCGCAACTTTAGCCTGACCTGGCCGCAACCGCACGACCCAACGCGCGTCATCGCATACCAGGGCAGAGTCCGAGGGCACTCCAGAAGTGCAGGATGGTGGGATCCATGGCTCACGCTAACTCCCTCGGATGGTACATCTTCCCACGACATCCAAGACCTCTCCGTCGTCATCAACGGACATACCGACCCGTCCATCCCGGACGTCATCGAGCGGTTCGAGAACCTCCTGAACGACACGAACGACGCAGTCGTCGGCCATACCTTCGAGCATTTGATAGCCTGGTGGCACTACACTGTCCAGATCCGAGCGTGGAACGGCGCAGAATGGCTGACCAGCAGCGTCGTTTCCGCTGTGGCAGGACAAGACCGCGCGTTCGTCCTCAGCTGGAAAAAACCCAACGACCAAGGTATTACCGATTACCAGTTTCGACTCCTGTGGAACGATGAACCCGAATGGGGGGCGTGGGTCCCCTTCGTTCCCCAGGTGAGAGATCCCGCACAACCCAACCCAACCGCCGTCGACGAGGATGAACTGAAGGCGCGCATGGCTCTCTATCACTTCGTGGAAATCGGGGGCAGCCGCGATGGGCTGTGGGAATTCACCGACAAATCCACTCGAGCACGCGTCCCCATGACACTCGCAGCCTTGCAATACTCATTGGACAATCCACTCGGTACGGGCTTCTACTCCCCTAGCAGGTCGCATCTGATTAGAGGACTGAGCCCCTGGATGGATTACCATGTCTTGACCGAGCCTCCCCACAATCAGTTCCTCAATGTCCTCGTCTATTACGGGTTCCCCGGCCTAACCTTGCTCATCCTGTTCTATGTCTTCGTGCTCCGGTCCCTCGTTCGCTCCGGAAGATTCGTCTTTCGGTCTCGCGACACTGCCCTCTACTTCCTCGCAGCCGGAGCTGCCGGAGCTCTGCTTGCGCATGGAGTGAACGGCTTGGCGCGCAATGCAGGCGGCCCCTTCGAAGGCGACTGGGGGTACTTCCTCATCGTCGCATTGGTATTTGCAGTCCACAAGATCGTAGATTCTCGCATCGCGGCGGCCAAATCGCACCAGCCATGACCGACTCCTCCCCCCCGACGCATACCGAAATCCCCCCCTTGGCACCACCCGGCGGCGAGCCGGTGCGGGTGCTCCTCGTCTCCCCTCTGCCCCCTCCTCCCGGCGGCATGGAGACGTGGACACGCATATTGTTGGAGCGGGGAGTCCCGCCCCCATTCGAGTACGAGTTGGTGGATACTCGCGCCTATCGAAGCCACCAGGCGTCCCCGCCGCGCCTGAACGTTCGGGAAATCAGGCGAAACGTGAAGATCCTCCAGGGAATACACAAAGCAGTCTCGTCCGGACGCATCACCATGATGCACCTGAACTGCGCTCTCACCCTGACTGGGGCTCCTCGCAACCTCGCTTCTGTCCTGCTCGCCAAACGCGCCGGCGTTCCCTATGTACTGCACCTCCATGGCACGTTCCAGGTCCCGGCGGGAAATAGTCTCATAGAGCGCTTCTACCGCTGGGCCTACCGGAAGATGTTCGACGGAGCGTCGTCGATCTTGGCGCTGGGCGAACCGAGTTACGACGCGATCCAGGAGCTGGGAGACTATAGCAAGAAGACCATGTCGCTCATGCGGAACTTCGTAGACTTTCGGGAGTTCCCTGGGAAAGGCGGGGCTGTGAATGAGGATCGGCTGAAGGTGATCTACTCCGGCGCACTGATCGAGTCGAAGGGCATTCATACATTGGTGGAGGTGGCCGCGCGCTTGCCGAGCTTGGATGTATTCTTGGTGGGAGACGGGCCTGAGGATTCTCGAGAGATGCTTGTGAATCACATCCGAAAGGCCGAGGTGGGAGATCGAGTGTACATCGTGGGCCCGGTAGGCAATGGCGGAGTAATCGATATGTTGTCGGAAAACGACGTGTTCGTCCTTCCGTCCAAATTCGAGTTCGAGGGCTTTCCGTACAGCGTGGCGGAAGCGATGGCGGTTGGGCTGCCGGTGGTGGCGGCGTCCAGAGGGGCGATTCCAGTGATGGTAGACGCCTCGGAAGGCGGATACTTGGTGGATCCCAATGACATAGATGAACACGTCCGCGTCTTGAGTGGTCTCCGCGACGATCCCTCTCTCAGAGAGAGGATGGGGCGGCACAACCGGGGCAAGGCGCTGCGGGAGTACGATTACGATGCGGTGATTCCCCAGCTCTGCGAAGTCTATTCCCAAGCGATGAAACCGCATGTTCCCCCAAACCCCCGCGTCTTGTTGGTATCCGCCATCTCTCCGCCTCCCGGCGGAATCGAAACGTGGACACATATCCTCCTGCAGCGCGGCCTGCCTCCCCCGTTCGAGTACGAGCTGGTGGACACTCGCGCCCATCGAGGTCATCAAGCGTCCCCGCTCCGCCTCAACATCAGAGAAATCAAGCGAAACGCGAATATCATTTGGAGAATACATCGAGCCGTGTCTTCCGGGCGCATCTCCGTGATGCACCTGAACTGCGCCCTGACCCTGACTGGAGCCCCCAGGAACTTCGTATCCGCGCTCCTCGCAAAGCGAGCCGGCGTCCCCTGCGTCTTGCACCTTCATGGCACGTTCAAAGTCCCGTCCGGAAATAGTCTCATGGAGCGCTTCTACCGCTGGGCCTACCGGAAGATGTTCGACGGGGCGTCGTCGATCTTGGCGCTGGGTGAACCGAGTTACGAATCGATCCAGGAGTTGGGAGACTATGAAGAGAAAACCGTACCCCTGATGCGGAACTTCGTAGACTTCCGAGGATTGCCGGGGGAACGCGGAGCTGCGAAAGAGAATCGGCTGAAGGTGGTCTATTCCGGCGCATTGGTCGAGACGAAGGGCGTTCATACGTTGGTGGAAGCCGCGGCGCGCTTGCCGGACGTGGTGGTCTGTATGGTCGGGGACGGGCCTGAGTATTCCCGAAAAATGCTCGCGCGTCACATCCAAGAGGTTGGAGCAGAAGACCGTATCTACATCGTGGGCCCAATAGACAATCGCGGAGTCGTCAAGATACTGTCCGAAAACGATGTGTTCGTCCTCCCCTCCCACACCGAGGGCTTTCCGTACAGCGTGGCGGAGGCGATGGCGGTTGGGCTGCCGGTGGTAGCGTCGCCAGTGGGGGCGATTCCAGAGATGGTAGACCACTCGGAAGGCGGGTACTTGGTGGATTACGACGACATAGATGGATACGTCGAAGCCTTGACCGAGCTCCGGGCCGACCCTTCTCTCAGAGAGCGGATGGGTCGGCACAACCGGGACAAGGCGCTGCGAGAGTATGAGTACGACGAAGTGGTCCGTCAACTCTGCGAAGTCTATTCTCGCGCCCTCCACCATCTACCCCCCCCCCCCCCCCCCCCGTCCCAGACCCCGCCGATGAAGCCGCCTACCATCGTCAGATAGACATAGATTCAGGGAAACCCGTGCAACCCTCAGTATCCGTCATCATTCCGGCCCGCAACGCGGATTCTACCTTGCCGGCGACCCTCGACTCCGTCCTCGCCCAGGACTACTCCGGCGCGGTTGAGGTGATAGTCGCCGACGGATCCGACTCCTCATCGTCTGCGGAAATGCTCCAGCGGCGCTATCCTTCCGTCCGAATCATTCCCAACCCGGAACGAACTATTCCCGCTGGCCTCAACTCCGCTCTGCAAGCCGCAGGCGGCGACGTCATCGTCCGCTGCGACGCCCACGCCACCCTCCCTCCCGGCTACATCCGCCGCGCGGTCGACACCCTTGCGCGGACGGGCGCCGCCAACGTTGGAGGCCGGCAATGCCCTGTCGGAACGAGCACATTCGAGCGAGCAGTGTCCATGGCGACTACCAGCCTGTTGGGAACCGGCGCCGCGCGCTACCGCCTTGGAGGACCAGAAGGGCCCGCCGACACCGTCTATCTCGGCGTCTGGGCCCGCCAAACTCTCCTCAATGCAGGCGGGTTCGATCCATCCCTCCGGGCCAACGAAGACTACGAACTCAACTGGAGACTGCGGAGGAGAGGAGGCATCGTCTGGTTCGATCCAACCCTTGCGGTCGCATACCGACCCCGCAGCAGCGTGCGGGCGCTGTCGCGGCAGTATTTCGGCTACGGCCGATGGAAGGCAGCCATGCTCATGGCGCGCCTGGCATCTCCCCGCCCCAGACAACTCGCAGCGCCCCTGCTCGTGCTCGCACTCGCTGCATCCGCGGTCCTGGCTGCGGCCGGATTCTTCCTCGCCGCCGCAGTCGCACCGCTCGTCTACCTATCCACTATCCTGGGCGCATCCGTCTGGATCGGCGCCCGCCGCCGCGACGCCGCGGCCTTCCTCCTCCCAATCGTACTCGCCGCTATTCACCTCAGCTGGGGAACTGGATTCTTCTTCCCTCCGCGCATTACGCGCCACCGCTAAAATCCTCAATCACACATCCTCAATTCTCAACTCATCCCCAACCGAATGCCCTCGCGGAGGGGCACCCGCGGCTCCCAGCCAATCATGGCTTTCGCCCTCGAATTGTCCGCAGCCTTGCGCCGCTCCTCGAACTCCCCCCGAGGATTCGGTATCACGTGCTCCACTTCTCCCCCGATCATCGCCGCGATTTCGTTGACCGACGTCTCTTCCCTCGGCCCGATGTTGAGAGCCGCGTGTTCCCTCTGCGGGAGTTTCGACGACGCCGCCAGGATGTTCGCCTCTACAACATCCGATACATGCGTATACCCCCGCGTCTGCTTGCCGTCTCCGTACACCGTCAAAGGATCTCCTGCATCCCGCATCTTCAAGAAGCGGGGGATGACCAGGGTATACGCTCCCTCCATCGCCTGCCTCGGCCCGTACACGTTGAAATACCTCAGAGAGACGACCTCCAACCCGAACAGCTGCGCGAACAATCCCGCGTACTGCTCCCCAATCAGCTTCTGAAGCGCATACGGAGACTTCGGATTCGGCGTCATATCCTCTCGCATGAGGTAGGTGTCCTGATCTCCGTAGACGCTCGAAGACGACGAGTTGACGACCCGCCTCACGCCGTTGAGCCGCGCAGCTTGCAGTACGTTCAACGTCCCGTTCACGTTGACATCGTGGGTGCCGATCGGGTCTTGTATCGAGCGGGGAATCCGGGGCCATGCCGCCGTGTGGAAGATCCAGTCGACGCCGGCCGCCGAGTCTACAAGCCCCGCGTCTGTAACCGATCCCTCTATCAGAGCCGCGCGCGGATTGAGATGCTCCCGCCCCCCCGTCGAAAGGTCGTCAAGCGCAGTCGCGTCATGTCCCAGCTCCACCAACCGGTCTACCAAATGAGACCCGATGAAGCCGCATCCCCCTGTAACCAGGCACTTCATATCCACCTCCCAATACTCGATGCTTGTTCTTCAATTGCAACCAACTCAGGAGAGGGGACGGCCAATGTGATGCGGACGACGTTGTCGCGGTCTATCGTCACCCGGTCGATGATCAGTCGGAGCACCTCCTGGCGCTGCTGAGGGGACATGTCATCCATGCCCTCATCGACTTCCCTCGCCCACATGATGACGGTGTCTGCTACGGCCCGCTTCTCTACTTCCATGGACTTCCGCGCGAGGCAGTCATCTAGCTTGTTCCTGCAATGCTCCAGCCGTTCGGTGATGAACTTGCGCTGATGGTCGAGCTGGTCTTCGGTGATCTTTCCCGACACGAACAGTCTGATTGCTCGGTCTTCCTCCATCTGCACGTCGCGCAGGTCACGTTCGGCCTGCGCGATCTGTTCGGCTAGGGTGTCATCTGCTTCTTGGTCTTCGAGAGAGTGGATGCCGGCTACTATGAGATTGGGGTTCTGGACGACTTTCTTGACCTCGCTCCAGACGAGGTCTTCCAATCGTTCTGCTCGAATGAAGGGATGCTCTCGGCATCGCGTGCGGTAGCTCTGCATTCCGTAGCACTTGTAGTATCTGCGTGGGGGGTCCAAGTCGTACTCGTAGACCTTGCCGTGGCGTCTGACGACGTTTCGCTTCGTCGTTCGTCCGCCGAGGAGGAACCCGCATTCGGCGCATCTGACGAGGTGTTGCAAGAGGTAGAACGTCTTGGTGTTGCGCTTTGCCCGACTCATCCGTTGAGCCTTGATGGTCTGCGCCCTGTTCCATGTTTCTTCGTCGACCAGCGGGGGGAATGGGATTTGTATCCAGGTGTCCTTGGGTTGGTCGTATATCTTTCGACCGGTATCGGTTGCAACTTGTCGGGTCTTGCCGTACCACCATGTGCCTTTGTAGGCCTCGTTCTTGAGGATGCGTTGGATATGGGGTTCGAGCCACTGCTTGCTTCGATTGGCGCGGGGGATATCTGCGTCGGTCAATCGTCGTGCGATGGACGGAGCGCCGAGTCCTTGGTGGACGTACATGTCGAAGATGCGTCGAACGATCTCTGCTTCGGTCTGATTGATCTGAGGTTTTCCGTCGTCTCCGATTTGGTATCCGAATGGGGTTCCGTTTGCGGGTATTCGACCCTGCTTGGCGGCTCCGCGTCTCCCGAGTGCTGATCGTTCACGGAAGTTGTCGAGTTCGATCTTGCCGATGGCGGCCATGAGACCGAAGGTCTTCATGTCGATGGCGTCTGTGACGGCTTCGAGGGTGATCTGGTGTGCTTCGACGACTTCCATGAGAGCTGCTGCTGGGTACATGCCTCTGCTGAGTCGGTCGGATTTCCAGCAGACGATGGTATCGAAGCGACCGTTGCGGGCGTCGGCGAGCATTCGCTGGAACTTTGGGCGGGTCTTGGACCATCCTCTGCCGACTTCTTGGTATCGTGCGACGATGGTCAGTCCTCGTCGTTGGCAGTGGGCTTCCATCTCTGTGATCTGTTCGGAGATGGAGGTCTTGTCGTCTTCGGCTTGGCTCTTGTGAGACACGCGTGCATAGATGGCTGCTCTGTTTGCTTCGGCCTTGGAATCGGTCTGGTTCACCATGGTTGCCTGCTCTCGTTCATACCAGTCGAAACGACAGCCCCGCTCGTGTTGGATGAGCGGGGCTGCGAGTAGTACAATGCTAGTCGCATCACCTGCTCATCAGGTGGAGCCGCGGCCCGGGGTGTTGGCGGCACCGCCGGGTCAACTTGCTTGGTGGAGGATGATACTTGGTTGGTGGGGCAACGTCAAGCGTAGCCGATGATTCGACTGGTTCCGTCAATTCTCCAGAGCTACGCGGAGAGCGCCGCTAACGTTCTCTCTGGATTCCTACACCGGCCACCACCACGATGAAGTATATATCGTCTTATGTCCAAGTTCTGGGGCTGTCGCTTGCACCCACATGTTCTTCCCATTCTGGCCGAACTTCGATTTCTCGTTGAGCCGTTCGTACACGTCGGCTGTAATTTGCGATGCAGGGCTGGGGCGTGCAGACAGATTGGCGGCATAGTTCGCGGCGCGTCCAACCCAGACGAGGTCATTCGATCCCCGTATGCCTGTACGCGCTACGAATAGCTTGCTCGTGTCGATACCTACTACCTGCTTTACCGAGTAGTTAGAGTCGGGGTATTGAGCCTTGATCGCGGGGTTGATGACCTGCTGCACCGCGTAGTTGATCTTCAGAGCGGTGCGGGCTGCGTCGCTGTTCTTCGAGTCGCCAATGAACACCGCCATGATGCGGTCCCCATCGTATGCAGTGACTGCACCTCCCTCTGCCTTAATTATCCTTGCAGCGCACGCGAGGTATGCCTTGTAGATTTCTGCCGCGAACGAGGGCTTCATCGTGTCTACCAGTTTGGTCGAGTCGTCCATGTCCGCGTACAGAACCGTTCCCTCCAGCGTGACTGCGTCATTGCTGAGCTTCAGGTTATCCGACTCAGGCACAGTGCGGCCGGCGCGTGTGGTCCAGCTTTCGCCGAATATCTTGGTCACTTCCGAGTGCAGGTCGTCTCCCAGTCCCATGTTTCACCTCTTCCAATGTGTTCAACGGGGTCCGGCGGATCGTATGATAGTCCTCATTGCGTTGCAAGCGGATGCTATCGCAGCGGGTAGATCGTCCTCTGCTCCCTGCGTGTAGGTGAGCGGCGTGATGCTAATGAGGTCTGTCGGGATCTTCATGTCGACGCCGCGCGGGTAGATCAGGAATGTGCGGGAGTGGACCAGGGCTCCCATGAAGAGTCCCAGCTCGAATATGATGTTGTCTCTCGGCGCAGCGGTGGTCGCGTCGCGGCTGGTTACCGCATCGTCCGGTGACAGGATGAGCGCCGCGAAGTCGACGGTTGGCAGTACCTGTTCTAGGGATTCGATTGGGAAGCTCGATGGCGTGAAGATCCCGTCCGTCCAGACCTTGACTACTACAGGATCATACTCGAACTTCGACTGGATCATGCGGGCTATGGGAAGCGCCTCTGTCGAACAGCCTACGAACAAGACGGGGCGGGGATTCACAGGCGAGACGAACTTGTTTCGCTGTCGGAGTCGATGAGCCAGTTCGCGGGCGAGGTTGCGCCATAGACGGGGATTGGAATCGGCAAGCGCAGTGAACGCGGATGCCGAGAGTCGAGCTGCTACTACCTCATCCTCAGCTACTACGGATGCGGAGCGGCGTTGGCTTGGATCGATGAGCGCCATCTCGCCGACATGCTGGCCTGCATTCCTGACTGCAACCTCTCGACCGAGGACGCGTATCGAGACCACGCCGGTCAGGATGAAGAAGATGTCGTTATCTGTCGCTGACTCCTCGATGAGAACGGAACCCGGCTCGAATGCTTCAACCTCAACTGACGGCGCAACCAGCTCGGCCAGGTCATATCCGACGCCGATGATGGGCTGCGTCCGAAGCGACTCGACCAAGGGAACCCACCCATCTGGTCCGTCGAACCTGCGAAGCATACTGAGAACCCCCTGGCGCCGTCTACTTCGAGTCAGTCTACTCATGCTAGATCTATGGAGGCAACGCGACTACTGGAATTGCGTGTGATATTCTCTATCCGAGCTGGCCATCCAGCCCATCATTTCTGAGAGAATGGGAATTCCTATCAAATCTGTAGCGCATTCCGTAGCCGTCTAAACCGGGGGGCGGATTTGATCTCGCTGAGTCGGTCGCGCGGGTATTCCTCCATGAAGATCAACATCTCTTTCATCCGAGGCCTCACTACCTGCGTCTTCATCATAGCGGCCAGTTCTTGATATTGGGCTGCGCAATTTGGAAATCGCAGGCGCGAAGAAACTTCCGAATCGTGAACGAGATTGATGAATTGAAAGATATGATCATCAGAGAATATCTTCAACAGATCATCGTAGTACTCTTTCGCCGCCCAGGAGACTCCATGCCCATTGCCAATGCGGCACATCACTACCGTCTTGACATATTTTGCCAAGACAGCCATTGGGATGTCTCCATTCTCTGGTACGTAACGACGTAGGAGCCTGGCTGGGGCCGCTTCGGTGAAGAAGTTATCCCAGCCGCGGTGTGCAGTCATCAGGTTGTCCAAGGTCGTTGATATTTCGACGGCGCGTGTTTCATCGGTTAGAAACTCTGTCCCATCGACTATCTCGATGAACTCGCGGGCCAGTTTCGCCTTGGTTGCTTCGCCGTTGACCGCTAGCGATGCCTGCTTCAAGCCAGCTTCTCGACGCGCCTGATCTGTAGCAGTGGCCCAGATCGACCCTGCCACGAGCTTGATGTTTTCCTTGGTCTGCGTGCGGATGTCCGTGTCCGTATACATCCCAAACACTGCATGTAGCAAGGATCTTGACAGATCGTCAGGCAAAGACGACAAGCCCGTCTGAACGAGCAACATGTCATCTACAGACAGCTGCTCTTCACGTAGGCTCTTCAACAGTTTGCGAACCTCGATAACCACTCCCGCAGGTTCCTTCGCCAGTACCTCGCGGATGCAAGTCTCTAGCCATCCAATGATCTGCAAGCCAGTGATTTCGTTCTGGTTCGGATGAGCTGCGCTAGCATGATTTCTCATGTTCCTGATGTAATCCAGATGTCGAAAACCGTTCTCAGTGATGATGCCTGTCGTACGGCAACCTTGAATCAGTTCCCAATCGGAGAGTTTTTCCAGATCGAGTTCACCCTTGAGTTTCGACCGACGGACCGGATCGTCGATTACACTGTCGAAGAAGTACTCAAGATCGAACCGCGCTACCTTCTCTCGCAGATTTCTGACGGTCTCGTTCCAGAGATAGTTCAACGCGGCATCGAAGAGACCCATGGCGCACGCAGCGGTGAACTTGGAGATGTAGATCGCCGCCGACTTCTGGTCATCCGTCAGGTTATTAAGAACGGTTGGCATGTTCTGGAACACAGGACGACGATCATCGACAGGGATCAAGACTTTATCCTTGGGCAGTCCCATCTGAGACAGGTATGAGATGAGATTTGTACTAAACGCCTCTAGCGCTACAGCGATCTCTGTACCTGTGTATGATTCTATGCTTCTGTTAGTCTCCACTTGCTACCTCCACATGCAGGACTCTCCTCCACTTCCTGTCCCTCTGACTCAGAACCTAGGAGACGGACTCCGCAGTCGCGCGAATCGTCTGTTACCGTAATCTATTCTACTTCCGGTAGGTAGAAGAAATCAATCGCTGCAGAGTCAAGATCTGCCGGCGCCCTCAGACGCCGCAGTGTCCCTCGCACTCGTTGCCGAACCCATCTCCCTGTTGTCCGAATCCCATTTGCGCCTCATCGAGCGCTACTGCTTGGTCGAGCGGCATTCGCAGGGAGTGCAGGTAGGGTTCCTTGGCGAAGGGGAGCCTGCGTCTCATATTCGCGTCGATCTCCACCGCTTCGTCGAACAGTTCCGGCCACCTGCGCTTCGTCTCTATCTATCGCTGGCGGGATTGGTACGGACAGCCGATGCAGGCCGACCGCTCCAATGGTCTGTCGTAGCGGGACTTCCACCAGGCCATGCAGTCCTTTCGTGACATGCCGGCCTCGATCAGGGGGTAGCGGTTCTCGATCCACTTGTCGCGGGATGTGCGCATTCGGACGGCCTCGTCCGTCGATATACCCAGCCACATCTCTACGATGGTGTTGGACGGTACCCTCTGCCGCGGCTTCAGTCCAAGCAGCTCACGTACCTTGCGGCGTATCGGTCTGATCTTGTAGCTGTCGGTACATTGCCTGCGTCCGATGCCGTCGGTTTCTCCACCTCGGCCCTTGAGGTACACGGGAATGTCCACGAAGTTGGGGTTGCCTGAGTGGTTGACGAGAACCTTGGCGTCTTCGCGGAGGCTGCGTCCGCCGTCCACGACGTGGAGCGGGAAGTCGATTTCGTTTGCCAGCCAGCGGATGTGGTCGTAGATGCTGGGGGGTTCCCACCCGGTATCTGCGAATATGGTGTAGTTCGGGAGTGTACCGAACGCGCTTTCATTCGCCATGAGGGCCATGACGGATGACTGGACTCCGCCGCCGAGGCTTATGATGGTAATTCGCCGGGTGGAACGCATTCAGGCCGCTGCCTCGTCATGATGATTCGGAGTTGGAACCTGTGCGGGATCGTCGCATTCCGACGCAGTGTGTCTGTGATTGGCGGCGACCTTGATCAGCAGGGTGAAGAGACGTCGCAGGCGTTCGTCGGCGTCTGGAGCGGGGTTGTAGTCGATTCCCCCTACCCGCAGCGCCGGGCCGGCTTGATCTGTTCGCTTCGATTCGTCTCGTGTCTTCATCTCTAGTATCTTGTTCTCGGATCGGTCATTGGAACCGCTGCGTCTTGGTGAACGCGCGGTTCGGCTGTCATGAACGGACGTTCGTGGATGCGGCGAATGTGCATCGGCGTTCAGAACCACGGGTTCTATTCTCATCTGCGTCGCTCGTCATGCGAATATGAGTTCTATATCTCAGTATGCGTGGTGGAGCCACTGCAGGTAAGGTCTCGAGAGAGGGGTCTCATCTGGAATCCCCCTTGCGATACCCCCGAGGCTCAGCCGATGATGAGGGGGAACCCCCGGCGTCGGCGGCCGGGATGATACCCGTCTCCAGGTCGATGATTCCAAGCTGGGGAACCCCCGGCGTCGGCGGCCGGGATACTCCGCTTCGATCAGACAGGCGCGCCCTGGCGAGACTATGCTGACCGGGAGGCGTAGGGCGCGCAAGGGATGAAGACTATGGGGCTCTGGATTACCGGTCGCGAGGGGCCTCTTCCGTTGCGAGGAGCAGATGGACGAGTTCCATGCTTGCGGCCAGCTCCATGAGTGCGATGACGTACTCTGCGCGCGGACGAACTCCGCGCCGCCATCTCCGCAAGCGCAGCGGGGTCGTTCCAAGGCGCTCGGCCATCTCTCCCCACGATAGTCCGGACGCTTCCTTGAACCGTTCCAAGCGTCGAGGGAAGTCCAGAGGAAACGTGGGGGCAGTCCGTCCATAGCGTTTGCGCTGGCGCGCCATCAGACCATCCTCCTGCGTTCGCCGCCGGCGGGGGAGTATCCAAGGAGCACCTGAATGCCTCCTGGGATCGTGAGTGCGAGGTCGACGAGGGAGAGCATCGCGCCTCCGCAGGGTTCTGCACCCTTGCGCCATCTGCGTAGCTGCTTGACGTCTACCCCGATGGCCTCGGCCAACCCGTTCCATGACAGGCCGCTTGCCTCCTTCAAGGCTACGAGACGCTTGGGGAAGTCTTCCGGCAGCACCCCGGATCTGTAGAGAACGGGGGCATGGTCGATTCGTCCTCCTGGTCTGTCGTCTAGTGGAGTTGGGAAGATCCTATGCATGGTCTTCATATTCGACCTCCATTGCGAAGAGTTCGTAGAAGTCATCGATTCCGAGTGCGTCTTGGATTCGCTGTCGGACTTGTCCTGATGGGTGTCTGCGTCCTGCGATCAGCAGGGAGAGATATCCCGGTGTGATGCCGGC
Source organism: Dehalococcoidia bacterium (assembly GCA_965242665.1). GTDB lineage: Bacteria > Chloroflexota > Dehalococcoidia > Lucifugimonadales > VXLM01 > VXLM01. The sequence goes on from OZ251484.1 coordinate 1,288,635, forward strand.
CTTGCGTGCGAGCCAGGCTTGCGAGCGGTTGAGTTCGGTCAAGCGCTTCCAAACGGCTGCGGCCTGGAGTCGCGTGGTGATTGGTCTTCGCCTCATGGAGTTGAACCGCCTTGTATCGTACTGTATCCATTAGATACTGTATTAGTGTATGCGATGATACGTTGCATGTCAAGAACGTGCGTGCTAGTATGAGGTGTATGGTTTCCGGCGGCGACAATCTACACGGGTCTAGGAGGAGACCGATGACTGATGGCAAGGGCTACAAGTGGGGACACATCGGAGCGCGAATCAGGGAGGCGAGGAAGAAGGTTGGTTTGACGCAGAAGCAGATTGGGGAGCGAGTGGGGGTCAACGAGCATACTGTGTGGTTCTGGGAGGCTGGTAGGTCGAAGCCGTCGCACGAGCATCTGGTGGACTTGGCGTTTTGCTGCGAGGTGAGCACGGATTGGCTGTTGGGCCGGGAATCTGTGGAAGCAGGTGTTCTAGACGAGGCGGAGGTTTCGTTCAGGGCGGAGATGGAGGGGTTGCCTGTGGAGGACTTGGAGTCGATTCGCGAGTTCATTCGGTTCGTGCGGCATCGGCGTCGGGAGAAGGATCGGCGGGTTGATGAGCAGGGCGCATCGCAGGGGTAGGGAGCTGCGTCGCAAGCTGGGGTTGCGCGGTCGTGTGGATGTGGATGCGGTCGCCGACATCCTTGGGCTGGAAGTGGTGTCCTGGCCATTCGAGAAGCTGGAGGAGATGATGATTGGAGATGTCATCGGGGTGTCTGCGCGATTGGACACTCGGTGGCGGAGGTGGGTGGTGGCGCATGCCATCGGTCATGGGCTTTTGCATCCGGGGAATCACTTGTGGAAGCGGTTGCACACGGAGTTGGCGCATTACTACGAGCGGGAGGCTGAGGATTTCGCGCGCGGGCTGCTGATCGACATGGATGAGGCAGTGGACGAATTGCTGGTTGGGCCGGCAGAGGCGGCGGAGCACTTCGGCGTCCCAGAGGAGATGCTCGTGTTCCAACAGCCGCTGCGGATGGAGTGAACCGTTGACGGCGCCGGGCTTGAAGTGCTAGGCTAACAACGTAGAATATCGGAAGAAGAGGAGGCGTCATGAGCAGAGAGGAGAGTTGTACAGGCGGTTGGCGTCGACTCATCGGGGGGATAGTGAAGTCCTTCGCAGGACTGATAGGATTCATAGTGGTACTTGCAATGATCTCTTGGCTCGCCGTGTTCTTTGGCAGCTCCGTAAATGAGAGGCCTCATTTCAGTGGATCACCTTTCGCACTTGCTCAGGTAATGGCTATCTTCGGGGGATTCGGATTGGCCGGAGGATTCTCAAACTATGGCTACCCGCGACTCCGGTACAGGATACGCCTTGTAGGAGTCACATATCTCATATCGGCTCTGGGTTTCACCTTGCTCGGTATGCTAAGTCCTCTATTGCCAACCACTGCGAACGATGAGACGAATGAGCTCCCCCTACTCGTGATGATCGTCCCGGCTTTCGTAGCGGCTATAGCCGCTTTTGGCCTGGGCACTATTCTATTCCTGTGGTGCGTTGGTGCGATAATCGAAGACGAGAGCAGTGAGTCGAGTGAAAGACCCTGCGGGGAGTCCAACGACTCGCCTTCGGCCTGATCGTCATGACGGCGCGGGCAGCCAGTGTGAAACTGACCTTGACGATGGATGGGATACGCCTACGATCATCATGCGTCGTTCGCATCGAGGATGCGAGTGTGGAAGATGCTTGGCGTAGGAGTGTCGGACAGCTGATCAGACGAACGTCTGCAGCTCCTGCCCCAACATCTGCGGACTTCTGCATACGTGGAACCCCCACTTGCTCATCTGTCCCCAATTGTTGAATGAAGCAGTTTCCTGAGAGTGCGTGCTTTCCGTCGGTGGCTTGCGATGTGGAGACCATGGGTGCGCCGCCTTGGGATGAGGGTTTGGGGATGTCGATGATAGAGCGCGGGGTTGTCCGATGATGGCGCGTAGTACGCGAGTCGTGTTCGCACCGATCCTGCCGGGCCAGTCTTGAAATGATCCCTGTGGCTAGAGTACGCTAACGGTGACCATGCCCTAATCGATAGCATCTTGGACTGGGTCAACGGATGACGACGACGCTTCCCTATGCAGAGCCTACGAGCCCGACCGCGACGAAGAAGATGCGTTCCAACCGTCGGGTGGATACGAAGCCTGAAATCGAACTCAGGTCGGCTCTACATCGGCGCGGGCTGCGTTTCAGGAAGGACTACCCAATCCGCCTGCCGTCTGGCAGGACGGTGCATCCGGATATCGTGTTCACTCGGAAGAAGGTTGCCGTATTAGTGGACGGGTGCTTCTGGCATTCATGCCCTCGGCACGGCACCACCCCAAAATCCAACCAGGACTACTGGATCCCAAAGCTGCGCCAGAACGTCGAGAGAGACAGAGCTACGGATTCGGGATTGCGCACCGGGGGATGGCGCGTCGTAAGGATATGGGAGCATGTGAGTGTCGACGAAGCGGCGTCGATCGTCATCTCGCAATTGGACTTGGCATGACGCGCTCATCACTCTTCCGCGCCAAGCGATCGTGCGTCTTCAGCCTCGATACTCTTGATGAGACGATACACTCTTCCTGCTTCGTTGGCCTGATCCACGTAATCCTGATATGCTTCCTGCGCGTTCTGGATGAGATCGTCGTACATGACGACACGAGCCTGTGCTCCTGCGAGGATGTCTTTGGATACTGTCCTGCCATTGGGAGAATCCCAATCTAGTAGTGGCCGGCCAACCACGCAGATGATTTCTAGGTGGTCGTTCGCCTTCCCCAGCGATTCGAGTACCTTCGCAGCTGCGTCGCGATATGAAATTATCTGATTGACGAGTTCGCCGGTTCTGAATGATCTACTGGCGCGCTTGAGTTCGATGATTACATGCTTGTTACCGGTCGTCGTGTATTGAATGTCGATTCGGTAGAGGCTCTCATCCTTTGTGAGGCTCTCATCTGATCCATGTAGGGCCTTATGTATCCTAGTTTCCATGTGCTCAGTATGAGTTGCCCGCTCCCACGATGGATCTAACAGCCACAGGTGCTTGTAGAGATGCTCTTGCAATGCTCGCTCCTTTGCATCATCGTCGACTAGGTTGGTCAGTACTCCTATGACTTCGAGTCGATCCTTTGAAATCTGATAATACGCGCTCGCCTCGAGATCATCCAACTGGGTGAATACATCCTTGAGAACTCCCAAGTTTTCGACTGACACCTCGTCGAGGCGGTGAAGCAGATTTCGGAACCTGAGACTCTCGAATGCCAAGATGTTGCCAATGAAGAGCTGTCGCTTTTCTGAGGGATCATCTATAGGCAGCTGGTTGATTCGACCAAACAACCTGTCAGCAGCCTTCTTGTGGTCCGGATCGAGTTGAGTGTGCCACTCCTTGATTTGGGGAATCTCCAGGGCTACCTTACTGCCGCCCTTAGTCCTCAGCTTAGTCCATTGGCCTTGGATGAACTTCAGCTCATCCCGAATCTTGCACCTCAGAGCTTGGTATCTAGGGTCATTCTCGATGATGCGTTGTCTGCTGGTCGTGGCAATATCTCCTTTGTCGTCCATGTCCAGGAAGTCTGCGTGTATCTCCCCAATGACGTACTTGGTATAGAGTCCTCCCTCGCCAAACTCTTCCAGTATGTCCTCTTGCGCCAGTTTGCCTCGCACCATCAGCACTATCTTGTTCATGCTCTCGTTCGCTTCCGCATCTTTCAAGTGTCCAGAATTTTCGACTGTGCCAATCCAGCCGTCGATGTGGAAGGTAGATCTACCCGCTTCGACTTCGTTTTTCCTGTCCGCATGGTGCTGCAGACTCCTACCTGCCATGTCCTTTGCGCCAATCCCGTTATCACCGAACGTCCATATGTACTGCAGCTTGTCGTAGTAGCCACGGTCTTCGATCCGTACAGGGCAACCATCTAGGACTACCTCGAAATCGTTGCTCCCGTCGATGACGCTGAATCTGCGGGCGAGCCTCGGTCTCAGATGTTGACTGGATCGATTCAGACGCCGCTCTATGTCAGTGAGGATGATCTTTGTACCTTTGGTCAATTCATCCTCTCCGACGTCAATGGCCTCAGGGATGTATTCGCCTTCCTGACCAGCCTTTATCTTCTGATCTATATCGCCCAATTTCATCCTAAAACCATGCCGTTCGCCTTCCTTCACACTGCGAACTTCGACCGTCTTTGCTATCGAGAATAGCGACAGCTTGCCGATGCCCTTCCGTCCCATTACAGGCCGACCAAATCGTTGGGTCTTGGCTCCTCCTGGCACCTTCCGTCGCTCATACCCGACAGTCAAATAGCGCTCATTGGCGTCTGCTATGCTCATGCCATGGCCGTCATCTTGTATGACGATCTTGTGCTTCTTGGGATCTATGTCGATGGAAACACGCTCAGCGTCGGCGTCCCATGCGTTCGCTACTACCTCCGAGAGAACCGCAGGGACGTTGCTGTAGAGTCCAATGCCCAGGTGTTTCAGGATGCTCAGACTCAGCGTCATCTTGTACTTATGGTCGGTCATCGATCTCCTCCAAATGCGCCATGATCGATTTGCCGATAGCCTTGCCGAGCTCGACTGGCACTGCGTTCCCTATCAGTCGTGCGACTGTTGCAATCCGAACGTCCTCGCCTTCTGGAACGAAAGAGTAGGCAGGGGGGAAGGTTTGTAGCAAAGCGCCTTCCCGCAACGAGATAGCGCGGTGTTGCGTGGGATGGCCGAATCGACCGTTCCCGAACCCGTTGAATTGAGTGGTGATCGTAGGGGCCAACTCATCCCATCGCATTCGACCGTAGACGCTCGAATAGGTCTTGCCAGTCTCCTTGACGTGGCAGTCCGCTCGCAGCTCTTCGTCCCAATCGCGCCACGTCCCGCCGGGCTTCGAACTGCGGATGCGTTCCAAATTCCTCTTCGACAGGCCACTGGACTTGTGCAACGGGTCTGATTTCGATGCGCCTCCGGCCTCGATTCGGTCGAGATCCTGGATGGCGCCCCGGACAGTCGGGAAATCGCTCCGGTCATGAGTCGGGGATACCAACTCGATCTTGCCGTGCTTGGAAGCCAGCAACACCAACCGCCTCCGCATTTGTGGAACGCCGTACTCCGCGCATCGCACCACCTCGTATCTGGGGCGGCTATACCCCGCATGGTCGAGGGTGTCTAGAAACTCTTCGAAGATGGAGTATCGTTGCAAGCGTGGTACGTTCTCCATCGTCACGACATCGGGTTGCAATGCGGCGGCCAATTCTCCGAACTTGGTCAGTAGCCGCCAGTCGTCTTCCCGAACGCGTCCTCCGTTGGTGTATGACGAAAACGGCTGACACGGAGCGCACCCCGCGAGAAGCCTTGGGGTGTCCTTCGGGAAGAGGGAATCCACGAACTTCGTCGACAGGTCGGAGATGTCCCACTCATGGAACTTCGCCTTGACGTTCGATTCGAACGGATACTTGCAGGCCGGGTCGATGTCGATCCCGGCGCTGATGGTAATGCCGGCTCGCTTCATCCCGTAGGAGAGCCCGCCTGCGCCGCAGAATAGGTCGACTGCGGCTAGTTTCGTGGCAAGCCTCATGAGTTCCTCCTGTTCTTCTAGCATCCGAGTATACATGGTTGGGCGGAATATCGCAATACGGTACGAGTCGATATTCGCATCTTCGTTTGAGGAGGGATGGGTAGTGTGGCGGCAGGTCTTGGGGGCGACTCGTGCTCTCGACTCCATGCAGAGGCTCGATGATACGTGCATAGTCGAAGGCGGCGCAAGGGTGGGTTCCATCGCCCGAGGTCATGCAAGCGCGTGTTGGTCTCCCTTCGCTGGGGAAGTTTCAGGCATCAGATGAAAGCGTGGGTTGGCAGCGTGTTCGTGTGTGGGCGCCATGCTGGGCCGAGCGGGCCGTGCTGTTCGATGGCGTGTTTGTGAGATACCCATAGAGGTAGTTGGGTGTTGGTGCGTTGCATGTGGTCGTGCGCGAGAGAGAGGAAGCGTGCTGCTGGGAGTGGATCGTCGAAGACGACGAGGAGTGCAGGGGTGTTGTGTTCTTCGGTTGTGTGGGGAGTGGAGAAGTATCGGATGTAAGGTGCGAGTCTTGCGGTCATGGTGGAAGGGAGGGTGGCTCGTCGTTCCCATTCGAGGAAGAAGGGATGTGTGCGGTGGTGCGTATTTAGGATGCCGAATGCGTCAGGGTGTATGGAGTGGAGGGTTCGGTGGTGATGGAAGTGTCTTGTGGCTCTGTGTGGTGGGTCGATGTGTATGAGTTGGCGTTTCGAGGTGCGTGCTTGTGCTGCGAGGGTTGCGAGGAATAGGTGTACTGCGTGGGTATGGTGGATATTTCTGAGTAGTTGTCGGGTCTTGGAGCCTGAGACGTTTCGCCATTCGAGAGGTGCGTCGGTGTCGATGGGTCGTGCGCTCCATCGTTTCAGTGCGGCTGCGATGGATGTGCGGTCTCTGCGTGCGAGGGTGGTGATTGCTCGGTCGGTGAGTGCGAGTCGGCGTCGAACGCCGTCTCGTGTAGTGGTGACGAGGTCGAGTGTGTGTAGATGCTTCAGTAGTTGGTAGACGCGTTCGGTGGAGACGTCGAGGAGGTTAGCGAGGTTTGCGGGAGTGATCCAGGGCCAGTCGGAGAGGGAGTCGAGGATTCGCTTCTCGGTGGGTTTGAGGATGGAGGGTAGGAGGTAGTTCGCGGGAGGTTGGTGTGGTTCGCGGGTGTGGAGGTCGTTGGGCATGGAAGCTTGGTGTGTGCGTTCTTGGTGCGGTCTATGGGCGGGCTTGAGGGATTGCAGGATATGGTGGAGGTCGAGTGGAGAGGGTGCTGACGGGGTATGCCATATAGGATCGAGCGAGTTGGAATTGGCGGCGTCTCCTTCGAGTGCGATGAATGCGTGGGCTGGTGTCTTGGCGAGGAGTCTGCGTGTGTGCTGCAGTCTGGGTTGGTCTGTGGTGAGGATGAGGACGGCAGAGGGAATGGGTTCGTTGGCTAGTCTGTGGATGCGCTTTGCGAAGGGGGTTGGGTCGGATGTGGGTCCTCGTCTGATGACTGCGATGGTGCGTTGGTTTGCGAAGGTGAAGGCTGCGTCGATGGGGGAAGCTCTGAACCATTGGAAGTGGATGGGAGGGTATGAGGTTGTTGCGGCGGTTGCTGCGAGTCGGTAGATGACTGCTGTTGCGTCGAGTCTATGGAGGAGTGTGCGTCGCCAGTGTTCTGATACGGGGTATGCTTGGAGGATGTAGTCTATGTGGGAGTGGTTGATTCGTGCGAGTTGGAGGATGCCGTGGTGTGTGAGTGCGAATCGTCGTGTTGGGGGTATGAGGTTTGTGGCGTGTGGGATGGATTCGACGAGGTTTCTGCGTTCGAGTCGTTCTGGGCGTGCGTCGTCCGCGTTCTCGATGGGTTGTTGCATGGGGGGGCTCGTCGGTCTTGCGAGTTCTTGGATGATCTGTTCTGCGCGGTTGGTCTGTCGTGCTTCTGCGGCGGCGATGGTTCGTGCTGGTGTGGTGTACGCGGCGGCGGCGTCTCTGATGCGGTTGGCGGTATAGGGGTCTCCGGGTTGTGGCTTTCGGACGGTCATGGAGAAGGTAGGGAGTCTTTGGTCGCCTATGGTAGCGCGGACGTAGCAGTGGTGGACTGGGAGGGATGCGATGTCTTCTTCGGAGACTTTGTCCTTGTCGAGTTCCCAGGTGAGTCGTCTGGCGTCTGCGGCGGCTGCTTGGAAGACTGCGAGGCAGCTGGTGTTGGCGAGGATGGTGTGCTGCATGGTAGGGGAGAGGTCTTCGAGTTTGGCGAGGCTTTGGGTGGCGAGGATGAAAGATGCGCCGAATTTGCCGAGTTCGGAGAGCATTGCTTCGTAGTCGACGCCTTGTATGGATTGCATTTCGTCGATGGTGACGAGGGTTCCGGTGCGTTGGTGCGGTGGGAGCGTTCCTTGTTCTCTGATGACGGAGTCGACGAGGTTGAGGATGGATGCTCCGACGAGTGCTGCGACGTCTCTGCCTGCGGTTGCCTGGGAAGTGGAGACGAGGAGGATGCCTCCATTGGAGATGGTCTTGTGGATGTCGATGGTGGATTTGGGTTGTCCGAGGATGGCTCTTGCGCGTTTGGAGGATGCGTAGTATGCGAGTCGTGTTTGGACTGGTGCGAGGGCGTCTGCGCGGTACTGCCTGTGCCAGTTTGCGAAGTCTCTGGTCCACCATTGGAGGAGGAATGGGTCTTGGACTCGTGCGAGTATCTTGCCTCGGAAGTCGGAGTCTGTGAGGAGGGTTAGTCCGTCGAGGATGGTGGATTGTTGGTCTGGGTCTGTGTAGTCGTTGGCTTCGTGGAGTGTCTTGACGACGTGTTCGAGGATGGACTGCATTCTGGGGCCCCACTGGTCCCAGAGTCCGCGTGCGACTCTGACGACGGAGTCTGCGGTGCGGTCGCGATCTTGGAAGACGCGTGTGTCGAGGAGGTTGATGCCTGGGGCTCTTGATTCGTCTGCGAGGTCGATGAGTCGAACTTGGTCGATGATGTTGGTGGGTACGTGTTGGAGGAGCGAGTTCACGAGGTCTGCGTGTGGGTCGATGACGACGATGGCGTCGTGGTCTGCGCCGTCGGCCTTTTGGTTCATCTTGTGGGTGATGATGTGGTGCATGAGGGTGGATTTTCCCATGCGAGTGCGTGCGACGTAGAGCTGGTGTCGTTTGAGGAGGTCGTTTGGGAAGTAGATGTTTCGTGGTCTTCCTGCTGTGGAGTGGTTTGCGTGTCCGACGTGGGCGCCTGATTGGCCGCTGCGTGCGGAAGGGAGGATCGTCCTTGGTCCTGATCGTTCGACGAGCGGGAGGTCGTCTGCGGCTCCTGGTGGATGCCAGAGTGCTGCGGCTTCCCGCACGCCGAGTACGTTCCTGCGCTGGAATGGTCGTTGCCGCGGGGGTTCTGCGGTCGTGGTGGGAATGGTTGGTCGGACTCTTCCTCGTTGGAATCGAGCGCCTGCGGGGTTGTCGTAGTGTTGGTATGCTGCTGCGATGTTGGAGAGTAGTTCGTCTGCGCGTTCTCTTCGTCCGTGGGTCGAGAGTACGGCGGTGAGTTCTAGTCGTGCGTCGAATGCTGCGCGGGAGGTCTTTTCTTCGATGAGTCGTGGGTCGTGCATCCTATCGGTTCTTCTCTTCTTCTGCGCTCGCCAGTGGATCCATCCTGCGAGTGCGGCGGCGGATGCTGCGCCTGCGGTCAGGAGTGCGGCCTTCCACGCTTGGTCGTCCTGGATCCACAGGTAGCTTTGGAGGCCGATCAGTGCGGCGCCTCCGAGTGCTGCGAGTGCGAGCCCGTCCATTTGGAGTGGTCTGGTGTGGTAGGTGTATGGAGGTGCGTTTGGTTCCGGGCCTCGTTTCGTGGGGGCGTGTTCTCTGTGGTGCTGCGACCAATTGGTTCCGAGTGATTGGAGTTGGAGTCTTGCGGAGACTCGCTCGCCTGTGTCGAGGTTCGAGAGGGATCCGATGAGTGCGATGATGGGGTCGGAGCCTTGGTCGAGGAGGTCGCGGTCGTGGAAGGTTCTGAGAGGGAGGAACTCTGGGCCTCGTAGGCGGAGTGTGGTGGACCAGGCCTGTTCGCCTTCCTGGAGCAGCATTGGGTCTTCGTGTGGATGGACTTCGTGGATGGCTGCCTGTGGGTAGTGTGCTGCGAGTTGTTGCTTGACGACTGATCCTTCCGTGCATCTTGCCATGAGGGTCACGCCGTGCGCGTCGCCTGCGAGTTCGAGGGAGAAGGGTTCTGGGGCTGATATGGATGCGAGCATGTTTTCGACGCCGAGCATGGTGCGTTCTCCTGTCTTAGGCGGGGCTACGGCGATCAGGATGGTCTTGGGCTTTGTCCGTCTGTCGAAGATATTCTCGAAGGGATTCTGCATGGGTATTCTCCTTTCGTCTTCCGTCTCGTCGTCATGGGGTTGCGCTGTGGTCGTCTTTGGGTCTATGGTGAGGGCATGGATGTTTCGATCAGCGAAGGGAATCTGGCCCGCATCAGGAGGAAGGTCGAGTCCGGGCGATACTCGTCTACGGATGAGGTGCTTGGGAGCGCGCTTGCGTTGCTGGACGAGCGGGACGGGGTTTTGGAGGGCGAGTTGGCTGATGTGCGTGAGAGCGTGCGTCGAGGAACGGAGCAGGCGGACGCGGGGCGTGTGGTTCCTTCTGGGGAGGTATTCGAGGGGTTGAGGCGTCGGAATGCGGAGTTGGTGGATCGTACGAGATGAGTCGCTGCGCATTCAGCGTGGAGGCGCGCGGCGATCTCGTGCAGATTCACGACTACATCGCGCGCGATAGTCCTTCCGCCGCGCTTCGGTTCGTGGAGCGGTTGGAGGCGCAGTGCGATCGTCTCTCGGAGCATCCTTCGATGGGAGTGTCTCGTCCGTAGTTTGGGGCTGGACACCGGAGTTTCGTCGTTCCTGGGACTCGGTACGTCATCATCTACCGGCCGTCGGCGGACGGCGTGGAGATCATCCATGTGCGTCATGGTAGCGTCGATCTGCTTCGGCTGTTCGAATAGCCTGCTTGGGCCCTCGCGCAGTGCGGTTCGTCTCTCTGTGTGCAATTGGTGGTCGTCTTGCATGTGGTTCCTTCCTGTGGGGTCAGGGTCTCCTTGGGTTCCATTCGATGATTTGTCGTTCTTCTGGGGTAGCTTCGATGCGAATGGGGAACTTGGCGTTTCGTGCGATGAGGAGTCCGTCTCCGCGTGGGCATGAGACGAGCCAGCGTTGGAGTTCTGGTGGGAGGTCGAAAGCGTCTGCGACGGCTGGGATGGCTGCTGCGTCTTGTTGGAGGAGGAGTTTGAAGGCGGCGTTTTGGAGGAGTGCTCTGCCGGAGTGGCCTGTGATGGGGTTGGAGTGGTCTTCTGCGAGGAGGTCTTGGACGTCTTGTGTGATGAATCTGAGTCCGAGTCTGTGCTTGCGTGCTCTCTTTGCGACGCCGACCATGAAGGCTGCGCCTTGTGGGTGCTGCATGATGGTCCAGACTTCGTCGACGACGAGGAGTCGGGGTCTGGGGTCTTTGGCTGCTGCGGTCCAGACGGTTTCGGTGCAGACCATGGCAGCTGCCGGTCTGAGTTCGGGTTCGAGGAGTCGGAGGTCGAAGACGGTGATGTTGGCTTCGTTGGAGAGGATGTCGCCGCCTTGGTTTGAGAGTAGGTGTCGGAGGCTTCCTGTGGCGAATGGAGTGAGGAGTGCTGCGATGTCTTCTGCGTCGTGGTCTTGGAGGTGCTGGTAGAAGTCGAGGAAGCCGGTGGTGTGGGCTCTGCGTTCTGCGTAGTATTCTGCGAGTGCGTGGTCGAGTGTGGCTCTGCGTTCTGCGCTGAGTCGTTCTCCGATCATGACTTCGAGGAGTCGTCTGAGGCTTCCGATGCGTTGGAGGAGTTCTTCTGGGTCTTCTGCGTCGATGACGAAGGGGTTCATGCCTTGTCCTGGGACGCCTGGTGAGAGGATGCGTCCTCGTGCTGCGCGCGCTGTGTCGGTGTATTCTCCTTCGGGGTCGATGACGTAGGCGGTGATTCCGCGTGCTGCGCTTCGGAGGACTGCGAGTTTGGTGGAGAAGGACTTGCCGCTGCCGGAGCGTGCGAGGACGGCGGTGTTGGCGTTGAGGAAGGAAGGGTCGAAGGGGTCGTAGATGACAGGTGAACCTGCGCGCATGTCGATGCCGTAGAGGGTTCCCCTTCGGGTGTCGAGGTCTGGGGGAGAGAAGGGGAAGAGCCTTGCGATGGAGGAGGTGTCGAGTGTGCGCCATGCGTTGAGGGGGTTCAGGGCAAGTGGGAGTGTGGAGGCCAGGCCTTCTCTTTGTCGGAATGCGAGTCGGTCGATCTTTCCGAGCGAGGATGCGAAGTGTGCTTGGACGCGCTTGGTCAACTCATCGAGGGTCTTCGGGTTGGTTGCGTGGATGGTGAGGGAGAGTGATGCGTCGAAGAGTCGTTCTCGGCCTCGTTGGACATCGCCGCGTAGTCGCATGACGTCTTCGAGGGCTATTTCCGCTTCTGGTGAGGTGCTTCGTCCGCGTTGGAGGGAGATGGACTTGGCGGATTCGAAGCGAACTTTCTGCCATTCGAGAGTTCTGGCGGCCTGTTCGGGGGGTATGGGCGCGATGTGCATGGACATATCCATGGGGGCTCCTGCGGACAGGAGGTTTTGCAGGAAGTGAGTCGAGATCGTCCGTGGCCATCTGCTGAGGTGGAGGGAGCGCGTGAGTTGGCTGCCGATGCGGATGCGGCCGGTTCCGATCTCGACGGACGCGGGTTGATCCGCGGGCATCTCCGTCGGAGATCCTCCGAGCGCGGCCGCTATGGTGAGCATGTGCAGCTGCCGGCCTTGGAGCGGGCGCACGGATATTCCCGCTCTTGCGAGGAGTCCCTGGAGTTCGTCGGCTCGTTCTTGGCGGCAGACGGCGTAGAAGCGTCGGTCGAGGATGCCGTCGCGGGCCTCGAGCTGTAGGAGGAGTCGCTGGAGGGAGTTGGCGGCCTCTTGGGTGGGTTCTGACATGTTCTGTGGTTGTGCTTCGAGCAGTTCTGCGCGGATGCGTTGGAGTCTTGGTGGGTGCTGTCTGATCAGGAACTGGACGGGGAAGTCGAGTGCGTTCAGCGCGCCTGCGAAGGCCGCGATCTTGGGTTCGTCGATCTCTGCGCCAGTGGCTTCGAGGACGGCGGTCTTGGTTCCGTCGATGCGGACGATGGCGTCGTCCTCGAGGTGGGATAGCATGAAGAACTGCGGCAGACCTGGCAGTGTCTTGGGTGTGGCAGCCGCGCCTCTCGATGGTCGGAGCATCCTCCCCTTGACCGTCAGACCGGATCTGATCTTGTTGCCGAGTCGGGTGAGTCGTCCTGCGGCTGCGCGCGGGAAGGCTTGCGCTCTTCTTGCGGCTGTGAGGGCGGAGCGATTGGAGTTGTTCGATGGTGGTTTCAAGGTGTTCCTCCTCGTCGTTCTCATTTCGAAGTTGGCGCTTGCTACGGCGACTGCGCGGCGGTGAGCATGACGGCCAGGACGGCTCTGGCGGACAGGGTCAGCGCCAGGCCTGCGAGTGCGCTGACCACGGCGTTCCTTGCTCTTCCTGCGTTCTTGGCTTCTGCGCCTTCTGCCATGAGGACGAATGCGGCCCATGCGATGGAGAGGACGCAGAGTACGGCGGAGACTGCGGCCATGGCGGTGAGGGCTCGTGCGAACGAGAGCATCATCACCCAGCGCTCGGTCTCTCCTGCGGCGATGGACGGGATGGTCGCGCAGAGGAGTAGGATCGCGGTCAGTCTGGGCTTGTCTACCATAGTGCGTACTTCCAGTCGAAGACGCCGAAGAGTTCGAGCGCCTGTTCTTCGGTGAGCGGAGTCTGCTCTGCTTTCTGTGGTTCTTCCTCTGCCGGCAGATCGAGCGCTTGGTAGGGACCGTCCGTTCCGATGGTGAGTGCGAGTTCCAGGCTTTCTGCGATGGGTCGGATCATGGGGCTGCGCGTGAGGACGTCTGCGCTGACGTGCTCTGGGTAGGAGACGGAGTTCGAGTAGCTTCGTCGGACGGTGTAGCTGGGAAAGGAGACGGTGCTGTATGCGTAGGTGTAGTTCCATGTGCCGTCTGGGTTGGGGTAGGAGACGGGGATGCTGACGGATCGGGTGCGTTCTGGGCAGGTGAAGCTCACCCTCGTATAGCGCCTCTGGGTTCGGTATGGGTGGTAGGAGAGGGATACGAGTGGAGGCATGTCGAATTCGGCGGTTGCTTCGATGTCTGCGCGGATGTCAACGCTGCGGACGGTTCGTTCGTCTTGGATGGGTATGGAGAATGGGGTGTCTGCGTTGGCTGCGAACGGCGCGGTCGTTCGTGCGGGGGTTCCTCCGTTGGATACCTCGACTGCGATGGTTCCTGCGATGGATGTCAGCTTGGCGTCCAAGAGTGCGGTGACCGTTTGGGCGTGGTGCCCTGCGGCGGTCTGGATCTGCGCTGCTTCCTTGGCGTTCGCTGCGCAGCGCGAGGAGATGACGCCTTGGATCTTGCCTGGTGTCCATTGGATGGACTGTACGGCGATAGAGCAGAGTCGTCCTCGTGCGGATGGCAGTGGATGGGGGAGTCGGTCGTCGTCGAGCGCGAGGGTTCCCGCCTGCGCCCTGGAGTCTTGCCAGGAGAACTCCAGGGATGGTCGTGGTCCGTCCAGGGGCAGGTCGTACTCGACGCGTTCTCCTCGTTGGAGGGCTGCGCTGGCGGAGAAGAGGCTGCGGCTTCCGCGGGGGCCTCCGGAGGCGTGGACGTGGAGGTCGATGTCGGTTGCCGCTCGGAGTCCGACCGTTGTGCGTCCGTTGGATGCGGCGATGCCGTCGATGAAGAGACGTCGTCCGGGTATGGGTTCTGGGGGTTGGAACTCGATGCCGTCGAGCCATTCCCAATTCTCATTGGGAGGCGGTTCGTCTGCGGCTGTTCTCTGGGGGTTTGCGGTCATGATGGTCATGGCGGCCAGTGTTGCTGTTGCGAGGACGGCGGCGTGCGTCTTGCGTCGCTTGCCGAATCGTGCGTGTGGCCGGAACGGTCTGCGTTCTCCCTTGGTCTTTCGCTTCCTGTCGGTTCTGGTCTGACGTCGTCTTCGGAGGGCGTTCGCGCCTGCCTTCATCCTTCGTGCGAACGCAGTGAGTCGGCTCGGTCGCTTCTCGAGAGGGGCTGGCGGTTCGGAACGCGCCAGGTCGGATGGATGTCCTTGGTATCTGCGGGGGGTGAGATGGAAGCGCAGCAGGTCTGCGGCCATCATGGGAAGTCGCCGGCCGCCGATCTTGCCGAGCGCGGCCGCTGCTCCGAGCAGTGCGGTGGTAGCAGCCAGTGCGATGCGGAATCCTTGCGGTCCTGGCGCGTACCGCCAGAGTGCGTATGCGAGTCCGGCGGCTGCCAGCATGGCTGCGATCTGGGGGAAGGTGAACCACAGCAGTACCTTGTCCTCGGTCTGCACGTGGGTTGGAACTTCGTGTTCTTTCATGGTGCGTCCTCCTCTTGGATGCTGTGCTTGATCGTGGATCGGTCGATTGGAGGGGAGTGGAACCCCTCCAATCGACCGCGGGGATTCGGGGTCGGCTAGTTGGTCTCTGGCGTGGGGTCTGGGAGCGTGGGTTCGATTACAGGGCTGACCACTGCGTTCATGACCAGTTCCACGAGTCCGAATGCGACGAGCGCGAGCACGATGCCTCCGAGGGCTGTCATCATGGCGGACTTGCCGCGCTCCATCTGATGCGGAGCTCCGGACGCGGTGAGGTAGAGGTAGGCTCCGTAGATGAAGAAGCCTGTTCCGACTACTCCGACCAGTCCGATGAGGATGCCGACTAGGTTGGATATGGTCTGTATGAGGTCTTGCATGTCGTCGTTCTCCTTTCGAGGTGATTGCGAAGCGAGGGTTCGCTTCTGGGTCTTCCGATTCTCCTGCCTACTGGCGCATGTGCTTGCCTCCTCTCTTTGCGGTCTGCGTTGCTTGCGTCTACTCGCTGGCGCTTCGCGTGTCGCCGCTCGGCTGGCTTGGCTCCGATGACACATCGGCTGCGGAGCGAGCTGCGGATGCGGCTGCGCCGACCGCGCCTGACGCCATGCCGGCTGCGCCTCCGGCGGCTGCTCCCGCGGGGCCTCCGACGGCTGTTCCCGCCAGCATGGTCAGCGACTTGGCGGATCGTCCGAGTCCGCCTGCCACGCTCATGCCGAAGTAGATGGTCTGCACCCATGCGTCGAAGGTTCCTGCGCCGCCGAGCATGGAGGGGACGCGTGTGGCCAGGTAGACGAAGGCGGCGGACATGAGGAGTTTCCACACGATGTCTTGTGCGGGTTCGTATCCTGCTGCGATGCCTGCGAACTCGTCGAGGAATCCAAATCCCAGTGCGAGTGCGATCAACTGCACGGACTGCTGGAAGACCGTCGTCATGAAGAGCCGCAGCCAGTGTCTTCCCCATCCCGCGGCGTGCGGGAGGATCCAGAGTCCCATGGCCACTGGAGCGAGTGCGAGCAGGACGTCGATGAGTGCCAGGCGGATGATCATCTGCGCGATGACGATCAGGACGAAGAGTCCGTAGACGAGGTAGAGGGCGGCCATGAGGATGCCGATGCCCACGCTTCCTGCGTCGACGGCGCGCAGCAGGACGATGAGCGGCGCTCGCAGCAGGTCGCCTGGGGTCACGTTCAGTGCGGCGGCCGCGTAGCCGGACACGGCGTCGGACAGGTCGATGATCATGGCGCACCACCACAGGGATGATGACGCGGCCGCGAGGCCGAGGCAGAGTCGTGGAACGACCTCCCTCCATCCGGCGGACGGTCGTCCGAGGTGTTCTTGCACGATGAGGGTGAGCCCCATCCATCCGACCGCGAGTCCGATCACGCCGGTGGACACCATCCATGCGGCCGTCCACGCCTGCCGCACCAGTTCGTGCTCGTAGGTCAGGCTTGCGGGCGTTCCGGTCAGTATGTCGCTCATGGTCTATCTGCCTCCACACTTCGAGGGGTCCGTCCCGCTGGCCTCTTCCACGGCTCCGCAGAGGGTTCCGTGTACGCCCTCGACGATCCACCGCGCGAAGGCCTTGGCCCATCTCGCGGGGTCGAACGCTCCGATGACGCGGTCCCACAG
Source organism: Dehalococcoidia bacterium (assembly GCA_965242665.1). GTDB lineage: Bacteria > Chloroflexota > Dehalococcoidia > Lucifugimonadales > VXLM01 > VXLM01. Next base: position 1,305,217 of record OZ251484.1, read on the forward strand.
GCCGGTGGGTTGATGCACGGGGATGACGACGTGGAACTGCGTTGGGTCTCCCGGGCTGGTCTCCGCCGCCATGAGGAAGAGGACGTAGACGTTCTCTGGCTCGAGGGCGGGATGATCGCTGCGGCTGGGGTACTCGAAGGAGTACTCCCATCCGTCGGAGAGGCGCTTCTCTCCGCCTCTCACTTGGGAGACGCCGGTGATCCAGTCTCCGGAGTCTGCGTCTCTGACGGCGTATGCGAGGAAGGTCAGTTTGCGCTCGAACACTGGTCTTGCGACGAACGATCCGTCCTCCTTGCGCTCGACGACGTCGCGGTCTCGATTGACCAGGGTGACTTCGCCGCCTTGGGCGAACGCCGCTTGTCCGGCTGCGAAGAGCGCGGCGATGATCAGGACTGCAGCCGCGGCCTTCCTCGTTCCTCCAACCGCACAGATGGCGGGTTTCATCTTCATGGATTGCCTCCTCGGTATTGGTTGCTTGCGATGCGGCCATGTGTTCTAGTGTGCAGGGACGAGACGGCGGCGGGGAAGGGTTTGGGAGGGGGGTCTCAGTGGGGATCCCCCGTTTGGGGCCTCTGCGTTTGCGCTTGGCGGCGGATGTTCTAGATGTGTATGGAGAATTGGACGGATCTTCTCTGGGGAGCGCAGGTTGGGAGCGTGGTATCGAAGGCGGGAACGTGTGCTTTGGGGGTTCGAATCGCGAGGGTCGGGGTATAATCCCTGGTTCCAAGTTGGATGGCCTGCGCTGGCTACGAAAGTTGCCAAGTGGACAGCGCTAGAGAGTCGAATTGGGTAGCCGTGTTCGGCTACGGAATTAGCCAAGGTGGAAGTCGTCCGTGGCATGGGCGAGTCTGTCTTGGGAGATGCACCGAAGCGAGAGGAGGTCGAGAGTGAGCGAGGACGCGCATTTGGGCGATGGAACGCCGGGCTTGGAGAGTCTGCGGCGTCTGCATCTGATGGTCGTGCTGCGCGACCTGGTGGAGGAGCGCGGCCGCATGAGGGCGGCCGAGGATCTGGGGATCAGCTACCAGACGTTGGCGAGATGTCTCAAGTCGGGCAGGATGACGCAGACGATGGAGCATGCGTTGGAGCGGGTGCTCCTGTCGCGGCGGCGCGAGTCCGATGAGAGGTCGGACGAGCGGTTGACTGCGTTGGAGGGTCGGATGGATGCGGTGGAAGAGCGGGCGTCTGACGCGGTGACGAGCGGTGACTTGCGGGAGGCCGTCGAGGGTGTCGTGGAGCGCCGGATGGAAGACCTGCGGGGCGAGTTGCGGAAGGACGTCATCGAGGGGGTGCAGGACGGTTCTGGGGCTGCGGCAGAGGCCGGAGGCCGCTCGGATGCGGGGGATGCTCCGCGGAGTTCGCGCCGCAGCGCTCGTGCCGGGGTCTTCTCGGAGGAGCCCGTTCCTGGGGAAGATGCCGCGTTTGGGGAGCTCATGCCGTTGATCGAGGAGTGGAGGGATCTGGCTGGGCGTCGGAGAACGGGGGCTGGGAGTAGGCTGCAGCGGTCGATGGTGGAGGAGCGCTTGTTGGAGTTGGAGGTGGAGATGATCGAGCGGCGCGGGCTGACGCCGCCGCCGGAGACGGAGCCGTTGCGCGGGGACGCTCGGCCGCGGCAGTCGAGGTGGAGGAAGGAAGCGTTGGCGCGGGTTCGGAGGGAACGCGCCAGGTTGGAACTGCTGTGCAGGCTGCGCAGGGTTCTGACCCTCGGGCTGTGGAGGTAGTCCCTCTGAAAGCTCCTGTCGAATCGCAGTAACGAGTTTGGGCGACCCTGTCTAGAATCGCTTCCAATCGCACTTGCGTTCGGATACGATGGGTTCATCGTTTGGCTTTCCAGTGTTTCGTTGCCAGAGAAACCTGGAGGTTCTGTCCCTACGCCTGGGATCGACCGAGACGGATCGAGCGCGGCTCTCCCGACGGTCTCCCAAGAGGGGCTTTCTCGAGGATGGTCGGAGCGCCCGCCGCTTCGTCCGGTCCTTCGCGCCCGGCGTCGTAGATCGCCGAAGCGGTCTTCTGCGCGGGGTCTTCGCTTGCGGCGGAGCGCATAGCGCTTCGTCCGCTTCCTCATGCGCGGCGCTGGTGCTGACAGAAGCAGAGCGCGCCGCCTTCCCCTTCGCAGCTCCCAGTACTCGAGTCCTGATCCCTGGTTGAACTGCGTTTCCCCGTGCGTCGTCCCGCGAGCCTTTCGTCGTGGCCGACGCCTTCACGCGCGCTGCGTTCCGACGGCATCCGACGGGCATGGCCGCGCTCGAGTCGATTCGATGCGGATACACGAAGGAGACCCTCGCGAGTCGGATGCCTCCGCGTGGGCATGGAGAGCGAAAGGAGTTAGGAGATGCAGGTTCGAGGTCGAGTGTTGGAGGTTGTGGAGAGGGCGGTTGGCGCTTGGGAGTCGATTGGTGGCAACGGTCGCGTAGTCGGAATCCGTAGGGCGGTCGTGCGTCGAAGGAAGGCAATCGCCGTGGCTGTGCTCGCGCTGATTGCGGCGGGTCCGCTGCTGCGGGGAGCCGGGCTCGAGGGCTTGGCGGCGAACGTCGCGGGCATCGGCATCGCGGCGCTGGTCGTGCGGCGGATATCGAAGGACGGAAGGAGGCAACGTGGACGCGGTCGATAGGGTCGGATGGTCGATTGGAGCCGCCGTGCGAAGCGCAAGGGCGGCATGGATGCCAGTTCGCTGGCTTTGCAGGCACAGATCGGAACTCGCTGGGGTGGCGGTGCTGGTCCTAGCGCTGGCTCCGCTGCTGCTGTGACGAAGACGCAGACGAGGAAGGACGAAAGGAGAACTGACATGACGACGATGACGATGGACGGGATTGGAACGGGACGGAGGCCCCAGCCTCGAGGAGTTGGTAGACCGCGTGATAGACGCGCTGTTGGGATTGGAACGGGACGGAGGCCCCAGCCTCGAGGAGTTGGTAGACCGCGTGATAGACGCGCTGTTGGGAGTGGGGCCGGCGGCGCAGTCTCGGAGCGTGGCGAGGGTAGTCCACGACGCGCGGAGGATGCGGCAGTCGGGGGACTTGGACGGCGCGCTGGCGGCGTTCGAGGGGCTGGACCTTGGCAGCTCGTCCGAGGGCGAGGTTCGGTGGGCGTACTCCGAGTGGCTGGGAGTCGCGCGGAGGCGGTTTGGCGACGGGATCGTCCTGCTCTACCGCCAGTGCGCCGGACGGGCGGCCGTGCTGGTTCCTCGCGCAGACGGCGAGCTGGAGGTGGTTGCGGTGCTGGGTCTGCGTTGGCGGCCGGGCAAGGTGGTGTCCGCGCGCAGCCTGCGGGGTCTGAAGCCCTTGAAGGGAGGCAGATGATGGCGTCGGGAGAATTGCAGGCCCAGCTCGACGCCCTCAAGCGCCGGCATCCGCTTGGGGAACTGGTGGAGGCGTTGGGGGTGCGATTGCACGGACAGGGCAGGGTGCGGCAGGGGGCTGTCCGTTCCACGACGATGAGGATCCTAGCTTCACGGTGTACGCGGACAGCCAGCGGTTCCACTGCTTTGGATGCGGGGTTGGCGGGGATGTCTTGGAGTTCGTGGAGAGGACGCAGGGGTTGAGCTTTCCCGCTGCGCTTCGGTGGCTGGACGACGGTTCGGATCGTACTCGCGGGGTTGCCGTGCGGTCTGCGTCGGCGGTCTCGCAGACGAAGCGCGCCCACGCTCGCCCGGCTCCTCGAGACCGCGCGCTGCTGACGGCCGCTGCGCGGTTCTAAGCCGGGAGTCTGCGGCGCAGCCCCTTGGCGCGGGAGTACCTGGCCTCTCGGGGGATCGACCTCCATTCCGCTCTGCGGCTCGGCCTCGGCTACGCGTCGGGGCATGGACTACGTTCGTTCCTCGAATCCGCGGGCTTCGACGGAGAGAGTATCAGGGCCTGCGGGCTGTTCGTGCATCGGGAAGCGGAGCGGTTCGCTGGGATGGTGGTCGTTCCCGACGTCTCCTGCGGAGGGCTCGTCCGCTGGCTTGCCGGACGCGCCGTCGCCCCGTGGGGCGCGCCAAGGTTCCAAGCGCTGCCTGGTCCCAAGCCCGTGCTTGGGCTTGGACGCCTCGGTCCCGCGCCTCCTTGGGCGGTGCTTACCGAGGGCGTCTTCGACTGGCTGGCGCTGGCGGGATGGTGGCTTCCCGCGTGCGCCGCTCTGGGCACGCAGGGCATGGAGAAGGTGGCGGCCTCCCTTCGGGGCTGCGGCCGCGTCTTCTTGGCCTTCGACGCAGACGACGCGGGGCGAGAGGCGGTGGATCGGCTGCAGTTCCTGCTGGGTCGGATGGGTGTGGCCGTCCGCCTTCCCGATGGCGTCGGAGACGCGGCCGAACTTGCCGCGGCGCCTCGCGGGCGCGCGGTCTTCCTGCGCCTGATGGCGCGGGCGGCTCACGCCTCCAGATAGCGCGCCGATCCCACATCCATTCCCCCACGCCCACACCTGCAACCTAGGAGGAGATGCGCCCAATTCACGACGGGACATCGTTCCGCAATACGGATTCACGCACGGGATCCGCATCGGTCATTCACCACGCGAACGAACGCTACGAAGGAGAACATGATATGTCGAACGGAAACGGAATCACCAACGGCGCCCGCCAGGACGCCGCCGTCATCGAGGAGCGCGACCTGCTCTGGGACGGGCTCTCGCCCGCGGTCACCAAGGCGCTGTCCCAGCCCCTGGACCCTGGCTTGGTCTCCCAGCGCAGGGGCCGCGCCGGGCGCTCGTACTCGTACATCGAGGGTCACACGGTCATCGACCAGGCCAACGAGGTCTTCGGCTACGGCGGCTGGGGCTACGAACTGGTCGAGGACGCGATGCTGCGGCAGATCGAGGTCGTCGACTCAAAGATCGGAGAGGTCAAGCGCATCCGCGCCTACAGCGCCCCGGTGCGCGTCACCGTGCGCGGCGGCGCGCCGCGCACGGACGTGGGTTTCCACGCAGTGGCTGACGAGAGCGCGGACGGCCATGAGACCGCGTGCAAGGGGGCGGTCACCGACGGGCTGAAGCGCGAGCTGCGCAGCTTCGGAGACCGGTTCGGCAACAGCCTGTACGGGGACGGCCACGCCCTACGAACCGCGTCGAGTGAGCCGCCGGACGGCGCGGCCCGCGTGCCCGCACGGCGGTCGAACGGGGCTGCAAGGAAGGACGAAGGGGGCTCATCGCCGAGCAACGCCGCGCAGCTGCGCAAGAAGGTCTTCCAGCTCGGCGGAGAACAGGGCTTCGATGAGCGGCAGGTGCGAGAGGCCGTACGAGGAAGGACGGGCAAGGACATAGACGACCTGACGGCGCAGGAGCTGACGCCCCTCGTCGAGAGCGCAGCCAAGAAGGTCCAGCGGATGCGGCAAGCGCAGACGCCCGAGGCCGCGTAGGCGGGTCGTACGCCAGGGTACGGAATCGAGGGGGGATGCCTCCGATGAGGCATCCCCCCTCTGCATCAACAGGAAGGAGGATCCGAGCGATGACGACCATCTACACGCCCTGGGGGTGGACCCAGGACATCGAGGAGCTGGATGAGGGAGTCGTGAGAGTCTCTACGCCCAGCCACGGCGGGCTGAAGCTCAGCCGCGTTCGGTGGGACTCCCTTCCCGCCGACATCCGGAACGCGATGCTCACGCCAACCTTCGCCGAGGAGGACTGCGAGGAGCCAATAGTCAGGACGCTGCTTGGCGTTGGCCGCGAAGGAGACAGAGAGGCGGCGCTCAAGACCGCGGAGCGTTTCGAACGGTACGCTCCGGCGCTTCGCCATCTCCGCAAGGAAGGAGGAAGGCCATGACCACGACAACCCGATCCAGACCCTGCATTCTGCGCAGCGCGACCGTCGAGCTCTCCACGGAGCTTGGCGGCCTCTACGTCACCGTCTCGATGGGCGAGGATGGCGAGCCGTTCGAGGTCTTCGGACGCATGGGCAAGAGCGGCAGCTTCGAGTACGGGGTGACCGAGCTTGCCTGCAGGCTCATCTCGCTGCATCTGCGCCGGGGCACTCCGCTCGAGGATGTCATCGAGCAGTGCGCCGGCATTGCGGACATGCGGCCCTGGCCGAATCGGCTTGCCGACGGTCGTGCCGTGCGGGTGTTGGGCTTGGGAGACGGCATCGCCCATGTCTTGGAGGCCGTGCGGGGAATGCGGTCTGAGGAAGCGGAGGAAGGGAGCGCGGCCGCGTGAGCGTCCCAGGCGAATCGGGAGCATGGAATCGAGAGCGGGGCCGTCTCTTCGGAGCGGTTCCGCTCTTCATCTACAGGAGGAAGCGGCATGACGACTACGAACATAGACCGGGCGGACGTCTACTCTCGTCCGGCTGCGCGGTTCGACGAGGATGGGCGGCTCGAGATACGGGCGTCGGCGGCAGGCGGCTGCCGTCGCGCGCTCTGGTTCGCTGCGACGGGATGCGAACCCACGAATCCCCCGACTCCGGAATCCCTGACCGTCATGGAGGCGGGCAACGCATTGGAACCCGTGGTCCTGCGCGCGATGCAGAGGGCTGGATGGCGGGTGACCCCGGCCGACTCGCAGAACCCGCAGCAGGTCTCGGTGCAGATCGGCTCCAACTTGAAGGTCTCCGGACACCCCGACGCCACGGCGAGGATGCCATTGGACGAGGACGAAGCGATCGACGAGGCGCAGATGTTCCTGTTCGATGACGGTCCCCCGGACTCCGCCTCCGGTGGCTCGATGATCGTCGAGGTGAAGACGCGTGGGCCGGAGGCCTTCAAGCGGTGGAAGACGTTGGGGGCCGAGCGCAGCCATCCGTCGTCGGTGGCGCAAGCGGCCTTCTACACGCTGGGAACCTTCGGGGAGATGCGCGATGCGGTGATCGCCTCGATGGACACCGGCAGCAGGCGGTGGGACTACGAGGTCATTCCCGCCGAGCGGATGGAGCGCGCTTTGGAAGCGGCCTGCGAATGGCTGGGACGACTGGGCGCTCACTACCTCCTGCACGGAGCCGACCTGCTCGCCGTGCCGGAGCGGGATTTCTCGTACGGCAGCTGGCAGTGCCAATCCTGCCCATTCCTAGCGGCGTGCCTGCCGAGAATGGAGGAAGCGCGCGATGGGACGGAAGCGGAGAACGAGGAGGTGAGCGCAGAGGAAGCACGGGACGCGGTGGCGGCCTACTCGGATGCGCAGGAAGCGATGCGAGAACCCGAGCGGGCCAAGCGCAGGGCTCTGGGCACCCTGAAGGCGTGGATGCGCGTACGAGGGTACGACAAGGCGACCGTCGACGGCCGCACGGTCAGCATGGTGCAGGCCAAGCGCTACTCGGTGAACTACCGAAAGCTCAACGCCGTCCTGGATCCGGAGACTCGCGCGGAGATCGTCGTCGAGAGCGCGTCCGAGTACGTGCGCGTGACCTAGACGATCTCCAACGGGAGCGCATCACGGGGCCGTCTCCTGCAAGAGGAGGCGGCCCCGCCGTTCTACTGGGCGCGGCAAGGCCGCGCTGATTCACGCACGAAAGGAGAAGTCGAATGGCGAAGACCGTCAACAAAGTCGAACTGCTGGGAAGGGTCGGAACCGACCCGGAGATGCGCTACACGCAGAGCGGGACCGCGGTCGCGCAGCTGCGGCTGGCCACGGACAGGCCGCGCCAGAACGGGGAGTCGGAGACGGACTGGCACGACGTCGTCTGCTGGGGGAAGTTGGCCGAGGCGGTGAACCAGTACGTTGGGAAGGGCGACCGTCTCTACGTCGCCGGACGCCTGGCGCAGAGCAGCTGGGAGGGCGAGGACGGCCAGCGGCGCTGGCGTGCGGAGGTGCACGCAGCGGAGGTCGTCTTCCTCGACTCCCGCGGCGGCGAGCGCGCGGCGAAGGACGGCGTCCGCGGGTCCCGGCGCGCGGAGGCCGCCTCACCCTTCTAGCGCACGCGCATCGACCGACGCCTTCGGGAGAAGGCGCATCGACCGACGCCTTCGGGAGAAGGCGCATCGACCGACGCCTTCGGGAGAAGGCGCATCGACCGACGCCTTCGGGAGAAGGCGCATCACGGGCCGCCTCCTCCATCCACAGAGGGGCGGCCTGCTCAGTTCCATCCACTTCAACTCGTGAAAGGAGGTAGGAGACATGACGCACGAACGCGCGCTGCTCGAGGCGCTGCGAAGCAACCTCAACCTGATCGGAGAACTCGCGGCGCGGTACGAGGTCGAGACGCAGCCTCCGCGCTGCGCAAAGGACGCTCCCACCATCTCCGGACCCGACGACGTGCGGCGGCTCTTGCAGCTGGAGATGGCGCCACTCGCCCAAGAGCAGCTTCGGACGCTGCTACTGGACACCAGGGGTCGCCTCATCGGACAGAGAGTCATCTACCAGGGCGACATCAGGTCTTGCCAGGTGCGCACGGCTGAGGTGCTCCGCCCGGCCGTGATCGAGGCTGTCCCAATAGTCATCATCGTCCACAACCATCCGTCCGGAGATCCAGAGCCCTCGCAGGATGACAAGATGATCACCAGGAAGTTGGTGCAGGCGGCAAAGCTGCTCGACATCGAGATCTCCGACCACGTGGTCATCGGGTGGGAAGGCGCGGTGAGCATGAGGGGGCGCGGACTCATTTCCGCCTAGACATCCAAGACCGACGGCCTAGACCGTCCGGCACTCACGCGGAAGGTGTCGACCATCCGCGCATCACGTACCCAACTCCAAGGAGGCATCTCATGCCATCGACTCAGTACGCCATCGACCCCAAAGACCTCTACACCATCAGCGCCGGCGGCTTCTCGGCCGCCGCGGACGCGTTCGCCCGCGACCCGGACACCGATGAACTCTGGTTCCTCTCCATGGTCGGCTCCCAAACGGCGCTCAAGGCCATCTGGGCATCCCTGCTCAAGCAGCCACCAGACGCAGCGCACCTCATCGAGGGAACCGACGGCATGACGATGTCCAGCGGATTCCTGCGATGCGTCATCCCCGAGCAGACCATTGGAACGTGGACGACGAAGATCGCCAAGCTCCCGGTCTCCGGCGGCTATCACGCGCTGGTCTACACCAAGACCGCCGAGTACGCCTTCGAGCGGAACGACTTCCTGCTGCTGGCCCAGTCCGAAGACGATGCGCCTGCGCTGCACCACCGATTCCTCGACAAGAGAAGCCCCCTGCCGCTGCACCGCTCGTGGGCCGACTGGCTCTGGCGCAAGGGTCTGCAGAACGGCTCCATCGAACCCCTCCAGTCCGCAGGCGTCGCCGCCTACCGATGCTCCCCCAACGACGAGTGGCTCCGCGAAGACCTCTCCGAGGCCGTGGCGGCGGGAAGGCTCATCCTGCCCAGAGAGGAGGACGAGCAGTGGACAGGGCGCTGAAGACCGTCGAGCGCAGCAGCAAGCGGTGCAGGAACCGCAACTATCAAGCATGGCAGAGGTTCTCCCCAGACGGCAAGACCTGCCGCTTCTGCCCCCACGACCACACAACGCACCTGTGCTCTTCCGGACAGCCGCACTTCTACCGGAATGCCACGGAAGGGGAGGAACGCAACCCATCGGTGAGACTCTACCGACGCACGTTGCCCCAGGGCGGCTCCATATCGATCAGGCGGATGGTCGTCGCCAAGAGCCCGGAGCTCATCACCGCCTTCTGCACAGCCTGTGCAGAGGAGATGCGCACCGATCAAGTCCTCTGCTACCTGCGCACCCTCGCCGTCGGAGAGATGGTCGGAGCAGAGACCGAGAGACCGCCCGCCGTCCGACCCGTACTAGATGCGGGCTGACGGCGGGCCAAGCGAAAGGAGATAGACCATGACCGAGCAGCGAAGCCTCGTATTCGACTGCCCGCACTGCGACGAGATATTCGCAGTGACCAAGGAGGCGGAAGTCGACATCCACTCGGGAGCGACCTACCGCTGCGCGTCCTGCAACGGCAGGGTGGTGTTCACCGCCCTGACCGTCGAGCAGTACGTCGACTTCGCCAACAGGGGAACGGACCGCCGCTCCCACGAGTCCAACCCCTGCGACTTCGGACGATCCACGACGAACGACATCCAAGAGGAAGGAGGAGAGACATGAGACTTGCAGCGCAAGCAAAAGGAGGGTTCTACCCCACGCCAGACCGCGTGGTGGACATGATCGCGGAGGTGATCTACTCGCCGTCCGGCCGCCGCGGCCGCGAGACGCTCCGCATCCTCGACCCCTGCTGCGGGGCCAGGGAGGCGGTAGCGCAACTGGCCGAGCGCCTGAGCCGGCCCAACGCCGTTCCCATCCAGACCTACGGCGTGGAACTGCACGGAGAGCGCGCAGAAGAGGCGCAGCGAAGGCTCGACCGCGCCCTGGCCGCAGACCTGTTCCAAACCTCCATCGCAAACGAGGCCTTCGGACTCGCATACCTCAACCCGCCATACGACTACGACGGAGAACAGAAGCGCGCAGAGCACGCCTTCCTCACGCACTGCACCCGATACCTGGCCGAGCACGGCGTCCTAGTCTTCGTCGTTCCCCGCCGACGCCTCGCGGTCTCTGCAAGATACCTCGCGTCCCACTACTCCACGATGTGGTGCTGGGCGTTCCCTCATCCCGAGCGGGAGGTCTTCGACCAGGTGGTCCTCATGGGCTGCCGCAAGGCCGAGCCAAGCTTCGACGCCAACGCAGAGAAGCAGGTCAGAGAGTGGGCCGAGGGAGAACTGGAGCCAATGGGATCCACCCCCTACGCCCTCTTCGACCCTCCCACTGCGCCTGTCGGAGACATCCTGTTCGCAACGCGCACCGTCGATCCCCTGACGGCCGCCGCAGAGGCCCGACGCTCCGGACTGTGGACCAGCACGGACATCACCGACGCCCTCTGGCCCGCAACCGACCTCCGCACCCGACCGCTGATGCCACTGCGAAGAGGACACATGGCCATGCTGGTGGCCGCGGGCTTCCTCGACAACCTCTGCCTCCAAGCAGACGGACGACGCATCCTCGTCAAGGGCAAGACCTCCAAGGAGATGTCACTGGTCGAGAACACCCCAGAGAAGGAGACCTACCGCGAGCGGCTGATTACCACCGTCGTCGCACTCGACCTCGACGACGGACAGTTCATCGACATCGCCGCATAGACGGCTCATCCCCAAGCGGCGCCACAAGGCCCATCGACGAAGCTGACCGGACTCGCGGCGTCACTCGATCCCAAGCACCATATAGAGGGAAGGAGAGCAGATGCAGAAGACCATGACCTTCGAGACCTGCGACTGGTGCAGGCATCCGATCCGCACAGGAGAACCCGCCGTCCACACCGCATCGGTGGACATCATCGACGGAATGACCGTAGCATCCCCGACGAGGGCGTACCACCTCGAAGGCGGATGCTACGACGACGCCAAGTCCGCACGCAGGAAGGAGGCCAAGAACACCCCGAACGCAGCATAGACGGCTCGACCGCAGCCGCATCACGAGGCCGCGCAGGTATTCCAAGCGCATCGCGGCCCGCAGCATCGAGCACGAATCGCTTCAGATAGAACACAGTACGCACAGTACAGACACGGAGGGGGCCTCACGGTGGCTCCATTAGGGCTAAGCTACCGGCGCCCTCCCGTACACGCGTCCATGGACGTGGGGGAGGTGCGTCTCGCGCCGAACGCCTCCTCGCGGGTAGGCCTCCGGCGCGAAAGGAGCGCTCTGAGGCCCCGTGGGGCATGTTCCAAAACAACGTGGAGAAGAAACCCATGGACCTCGCAGAGTTCATCGACGTCTACAAGGACGCAATCGCACAGCGGGTGGTCGAATCCTACCCGCCGCTCTACCGGCCATCGGAGAACGGCCGCGAACTCCCACACCTGCTGCGCTCCCCACTCGGCGCGCAGAAGGACGCCATCCAAGGCGCAGCACTCTCCCTCCAAACACACCGAGGCACCACCGTCGTTGGAGAGATGGGCACCGGCAAGACCTTCATCGCAGCCAGCGCAGCGCACGCCGCAGGCTTCCAAAGGATCCTCGTCCTCTGCCCGCCCCACCTGACCCGAAAGTGGAAGCGAGAAGTCGAACAGACCATCCCCTTCGCACGCGCAGCCATCGTTACCTCCATCACCGACCTCGAACAGCTGCGCGCATCCATCGGCTCCGGACCCCTCTTCGCCATCATGTCCAGAGAACGCGCCAAACTCTCCTACCGATGGCAGCCAGCCGTCATGCACCGTTGGGCAGTCTCCGGCGGCCACGACGGCAAGCCAGCCAAACTCACCAGACGGGAAAAGACCGGACAACCCTTCCGCGTCCCCTGCTGCCCAGACTGCGCGGCGCAGATCGCAGACGCCGACGGCGTGCCGCTCTCATACGCCGAACTGAACCGCAGGAAGCACGAATGCGACCACTGCGCATCCCCCCTCTGGCAAGCCGACCACTCAGGCCCGCGCCGATACCCCCTCGCAGACTACGTCAAGACGCACATGCGCGGCTTCTTCGACCTGCTCATCGGCGACGAAGTCCACGAATACAAAGGCAGAGGCTCCGCACAAGGCATCGCAGCAGGCATCCTCGCCGACGCTTGCGGAAGATCCCTCAGCCTCAGCGGAACCCTCATGGGCGGCTACTCCTCCACACTCTTCCACCTGCTCTACAGGTTCTCCCCAGAAATCAGAACGGAGTTCGGACGATCCGAAGAACGCAGATGGATCACCCGCTACGGATTCGAAGAGCATACCATCGGCGTCGGGGACGACTCCGCCGTAGAAGACGGTCGCAACAGCAGACGCAGACAGTACCGAAAGGTCGTGCGGGAAAGACCAGGACTCGTACCGTCCGCACTCTTCCACCTCATCGGCAACACCGTCTTCCTCCGACTCTCGGACGTCGCATCCAGCCTCCCCACATACGACGAACAGGTGATGCTGGCAGGCATGGACGGAGAACCCGACTCGACGAGCTACTCCCAACGCACAGCCTACGCATCCGTGTTCGACGCACTCCGCAATGCCCTGGCCGACGCACTCTCCAAAGGCTCCAAGCGCCTGCTGGCAACCTACCTCCAAACCCTCCTCGCATACCCCGACGGCTGCACCAAGGGCGAAACCGTCTTCGACCCCGCGACAGGCAACGTCATCGCACACATCCCCCCGCTCTCCGAAGACAAACTCTACCCCAAGGAACAAGCCCTCATCGACCTAGTAGCCGCAGAACGAATGCTCGGACGCAGGATACTGGTCTACGCAACGCACACGGGAACCAGAGACATCACCGAGCGAATGGCCGACGCGCTCGCACGACACGGCTTCCAAGCAGCCGTCATGAAGGCCGACGCCGTGGCGCCAGACCGCAGAGAAGCATGGGTCGCACAGAAGGTCAAGCAGGGCATCGACGTGCTCATCTGCCACCCTCGACTGGTGCAGACCGGACTCGACCTCATCGACTTCCCCACCATCTGCTGGTACGAGACCGACTACTCGGTCTACACCATGCGCCAAGCCTCCCGCAGGTCGTGGCGCATCGGACAGACCAAGCCAGTCAAGGTCGTCTTCATGGCCTACCACAACACCCTCCAAGCCAACGCACTCGAACTCGTGGCCAAGAAACTCCAAGCCTCCCTCGCCGTAGAAGGCGAACTCCCAGAAGACGGACTGGCCGCATACGGAGACGACGGCGACGATCTGATGATCGCACTGGCACGCAAGATCGTCAGCGGAGAAACGGACGACGCAGAGAACGTGGAGACAGCGTTCGCACAAGCGCGAGAACTCGAAGCCAACGCACAAGAACTCCTGGTAGACGACGGCTGGAGAATCGTAGACCCGGAGCCAGCCGCGGCACGCCCCAACAGGACCAACGAAAACGGAACCGCCATCGAAGCGCACCACAACGGGACGAACGGCAACGGAAACGGGGCATCCCCCAAGAAGCACGAAGGCAACGGCCACGCCCAAGACGACATCGGGACGAGCGTCGAACTCGCACTGAACGACGACAGCCACGCCTCCAACGGCAACGGTCACCGCAACGAGGCCCCAAAGACGAAGCAGTCGCTGTTCTCCTGGACCGAGTTCATGGCCGAACAGCCCATGCCGAAGAGCCGAAGGCGCAAGTCCGCCTCGACTTCCCTCTTCCAGTGGGCGTTCACCATGGAGCAGGAACAAGAGAAGGAACCAGCCGGACTGCCTGCCTAGCCAGTAGACCGGCCCAGGACGCCGGCTAGCACAACACATGGGAGGCCACCGCACCGACTGCGGCGACCTCCCATGCTCATCCATATGTGTGACCTTCTTTGCATTTTCTGGAAAGAGACAGGGGGGTCTTGCGGCAACATCCACAATCTCTCCCTCTGCCTAATTTTGACGGATTGCCAGTGTATCTTGCAGGTGAAGGCCCGTCATCATTGCCTTATTGCCCTTTGGGTTGGACCATTGGCTACTCGGCCGACGGGCGAAGACCTCTGCTATCTCTCCATATCTCGGTAGAGAGTACGGATCTTCATCTGGTGTTGACAGTTGCGGATAGAGGGGGTATGCTACGCTAGCCATAGGGTAAAGTTCGTCCTGGATCGAGAGAGGCGTCAAGTGAGACTGTCCGCCGCTAGACTGCTTCCGCCTGTGCTGGCGGCCGCGCTGTTGGGAATGCTGGTCATCGTGTCCACTCCAGCAGTGACGGCCCAGGAGCCTCCACCAGATCCAGCCCCGAAAGACAAGGGCGAGGATGATGCGGAGCCGCAAGGCGCGGACGGGGGAGTCAGCGGCAGCTCCTCATGCAGCGTGACGTCGCTGGGCACCATCTCCGGGACGATGACGCGCAGCGGGACTTGGAGCAGCTCGTGCTCTTCGACGAACCGGTCGGGAAGATACGCGCGCTTCTACAGCTTCCAGGTGAGCCGAACCTCCACCGTCCGCATTGATCTAACCTCGTCCATCGATACGTACCTGTACTTGCTGTCGGGATCAGGAACGAGCGGATCCGTGTTGACGTACAATGACGACGGCGGCACTGGCCGGAACTCGCGGATAAGCCGATCCCTCTCGGCTGGAACCTACACCGTCGAGGCGACGACGTATCCAAGCAGGCGGACGGGAAGCTTTTCCCTGTCGTTCCAGGTATCTTCGAGTTCTACGACTCCCTCGACCTCGACCGCGCCTGCGCCCTCCAACCTCAGGGTTACGAATTCTAGCCGGTCTAGCGTGAGCCTGAGCTGGAACTCGGTATCCAACGCATACCGCTACAAGCTGGAGCGTCGAGCCGGATTCTACGGTTCGTGGACTACCGTCAGTTCCAACATCAGCTATACGAGCAAGACTGCGACTGGACTGGCGTGCAACACCACCTACTACTTCCGGGTAAGCGCGCGCGGCGACGGATCGCCTTATTCGACATCCTTCGGCAGTACGTCCTCGAGCGTGTATAGGAAGACCTCTACGTGTCCGACTGCGACCGCACCGTCCAACCTCAGAGCTACGGCCTCCACCCGAACCAGCGTGAGCCTGAGCTGGAACTCGGTATCCAACGCATACCGGTACAAGCTGCAACGCCGAGCCGGACTCTATGGATCATGGACTACCGTCAGTTCCAGCATCAGCTCGACGAGCAGGACGGTGACTGGCTTGGTGTGCAACACCACCTACTACTTCCGAGTAAGCGCACGCGGCGACGGCTCCCCGCTTTCGACCACTTTCGGCAGTACGTCCTCGAACGCGTATAGGAAGACCTCTACGTGTCCGACTGCGACCGCGCCGTCCAACCTCAGAGCTACGGCCTCCACCCGAACCAGCGTGAGCCTGAGCTGGAACTCGGTATCGAATGCCTATCGGTACAAGCTGCAACGCCGAGTCGGCACCGGCGGTTCGTGGAGTACCGTCAGTTCCAGCATCAGCTCGACGAGTAGGACGGTGACCGGCCTGGTGTGCAATATCACATACTACTTCCGGGTAAGCGCGCGCGGCGACGGATCCCCACTTTCGACCACTTTCGGCAGCACGTCCTCCTCGAACGTGTATAGGAAGACCTCTACGTGTCCAACTGCGACCGCGCCGTCCAACCTCAGATCTACGGCCTCCACGCGAACCAGCGCGAGCCTGAGCTGGAACTCGGTATCCAACGCATACCGGTATAAGTTGCAACGCCGAGTCGGCACCAGCGGTTCGTGGACCACGGTTAGTTCCAGCATCAGCTCGACGAGTAGGACGGTGACTGGGCTGGTGTGCAATACCACCTACTACTTCCGAGTAAGCGCGCGCGGCGACGGCTCTCCGCTTTCGACGTCCTTCGGTAGCACGTCCTCAAGTGTATCCAGGAAGACCTCTGCATGTCCGACCGCAACTGCCCCGTCCAACCTCAGATCTACGAGTTCTAGCCGGTCTAGCGTGAGCTTGCGTTGGAACTCGGTATCCAACGCATACCGCTACAAGCTGGAACGGCGAGTCGGACTCTACGGTTCGTGGACGACGGTCGGCGCAGAGACCAGCCTCACGAGCAAGTCCGCGACTAGCCTGGTCTGCAACATCACCTACTACTTTCGAGTAAGCGCACGCGGCGACGGTTCCCCACTTTCGACATCCTTCGGCAGCACGTCCTCGAACGTATCCAGGAAGACCTCCGCATGTCCAAACGCGTCCGCGCCCACGAGCCTCGCCGCATCCTCTCCCACGCGAACGAGCATCGCACTGAGTTGGAACTCCGTCTCCAACGCACACCGATACAAGCTAGAACGCAGCCTCAACGGCACTAGCGGTTGGACGACGGTCGGCGCAGAGACCAGCCTCACGAGCAAGTCCGCGACCAGCCTGGTCTGTAACACCACCTACTACTTTCGAGTAAGCGCACGCGGCGACGGTTCCCCACTTTCGACATCCTTCGGCAGCACGTCCTCGAACGTATCCAGGCAAACATCCGCATGTCCAAACGCGTCCGCGCCCACGAGCCTCGCCGCATCCTCTCCCACGCGAACGAGCATCGCACTGAGTTGGAACTCCGTCTCCAACGCACACCGATACAAGCTAGAACGCAGCCTCAACGGCACTAGCGGTTGGACGACGGTCGGCGCAGAGACCAGCCTCACGAGCAAGTCCGCGACCAGCCTGGTCTGTAACACCACCTACTACTTTCGAGTAAGCGCGCGCGGCGACGGCTCCCCACTTTCGACATCCTTCGGCAGCACGTCATCGAACGTATCCAAGAAGACCTCCACATGTCCAAATGCAACTGCACCGTCCAACCTCAGGGCCACGGCTTCCACGCGAACGAGCATCGCACTGAGTTGGAACTCCGTCTCCAACGCACATCGCTACAAGCTAGAACGCAGCCTCAACGGCACAAGCGGTTGGACGACGGTCGGCGCAGAGACCAGCCTCACGAGCAAGACCGCGACCGGCCTGACCTGCAACACCACCTACTACTTCCGGATAAGCGCGCGCGGCGACGGCTCCCCACTTTCGACATCCTTCGGCAGCACGTCATCGAACGTATCCAAGAAGACCTCCGCATGTCCAAACGCGTCCGCACCCACGGGTCTCACCGCATCCTCTCCCACGCGTACCAGCGTCGCACTGAGTTGGAACGCCGTGTCCAACGCACACCGCTACAAGCTAGAACGCAGCCTCAACGGCACTAGCGGTTGGACATCCGTCGACGACGACATCAGCGGCACGAGCAAGTCCGCGACCGGCCTGACCTGCAACACCACATACTACTTCCGGGTAAGCGCGCGCGGCGACGGCTCCCCACTTTCGACATCCTTCGGCAGCACGTCATCGAATGTATCCAAGAAGACCTCCGCGTGTTCAACCGCCCCCGCACCTTCCAACCTCAGCGCATCATCTCCCACGCAGACCAGCGTCAAACTAAGTTGGAACTCCGTCTCCAACGCATCCGTGTACAAACTGGAACGCAGCACAAGCTCCAGCGGACCCTGGACATCTGTAAGCTCGTCCATATCAAGCGCCTCACACACCGCGACCGGACTGACCTGCAACACCACCTACTACTTCCGAGTAAGTGCAAAGGGCGACGGCTCCCCCTACTCGACATCCTTCGGCTCGGCGTCATCGAACGTATCCAAGAAGACCTCCGCGTGTTCAACCGCCCCCGCACCTTCCAACCTCAGCGCATCATCTCCCACGCAGACCAGCGTCAAACTAAGTTGGAGCGCAGTCTCCAACGCATCCGCGTACAAACTGGAACGCAGCACAAGCTCAAGCGGACCCTGGACCACCGTAAGCTCGTCCATATCAAGCACGTCCCACACCACGACCGGCCTGACCTGCAACACCACATACTACTTCCGAGTGAGCGCAAAGGGCGACGGCTCCCCATACTCAACCTCATTCGGCAGCACTTCCTCGAACGTATCGAGAGCAACAAGCGCTTGTAATATCCTGCCTGTGTTTGGCGCGTCGTCATACAGCTTCTCGGTCGCAGAGAACGCAGCGACTAGCGCCGCTGTGGGTACCGTATCCGCGACCGACTCGGATGTTGGCGACACGGTGTCGTACTCCTTTACAGACGGGAACGGAGCTGGCAAGTTTGCCGTCGGATCGACAACCGGCGCGATCACCGTAGCAGGAGACCTCGATCACGAAACCACCGCGTCCTACAGCCTGACAGTACGCGCAAGCGACACCAAGGGAGGAACCACCGACGCAACCGTCACCATATCGGTGACAGACATCACCGAGGCATCCATCACCGCGAGCCCCGCCAATCCCCAGCTACCAGGACAACAGAGAGTGACGATGACCGCCTCCCTCGAGGACTCCCCAACAGGCGCAGGGCTATCGTATCAGTGGCAAGAGAAATCAGGCAGCCAGTGGACTACTCTGACTTGGACGACCTCCCAGCAGAACATCACGTCCAGCGACCCCGCATCTCGGACGTTCAGGGTTACGATCACGCGCGGTTCGACTACAGTTGCGTCGAGTCCTACCACGATCACGTGGGCCAATCGGCCCGGAACGGTGTCCGCGCCGACGGTGACAGCAGGCCCTGCAGGCCTCGAGGTTAGTTGGACTGCGCCGTCCAATGGCGGAGTTGCCATCACGGGCTACAACGTGCGGCATAGGACTGCTTCAGTTTCTGGACAGTCCGCCGGGTCAGACGGCGTTGCGGGCGCGAGCGTAACTCGCGCGGTGTGGACGACAGAGACGTTCGAGGGGACTGGGACAAGCCGGACCATCTCGAATCTCAAGACGAACGCAGCCTACGCTGTCCAAGTGCAGGCCTGCAACGGGGAGACGAGCGTCGGACTGGCGAGGTGTGGAGACTGGTCTTCCTTGACGAACGGCACGACGGGACGGGCCGTCCTCAAGGGGAACCTGCGCACCACGTCCGGGACGGAGATCACCGCCCCCGTGGGCATCGCGTGGGACGGGACGAACCTCTACCTCGTAGACGACAACACGGACGCGCTGTACACCGTGGACACGAGCACAGGCCCCAACGCAGGAGTGGTCAACCACAAGGGGGACCTGCGCACCGCGTCCGGGACGAAGATTACCAACCCGCGCGCACTCGCGTGGGACGGAGCCAAAGACAACCCCAAACTCTACATGCTGACCGCAGATGCACTGTACACGCTGGACACATCCGACGCACCCGACCCATCCAATACATCCCAGAAATCCGCAGGGAAGGCCACCAAGGTCGGAAGTCAAGTCCGATTCGGGATTCGCAACTCCAACAACCAACTCATCGCCACGGTCGACGCCCGAGGCATCGCATGGAGACGCAGCCACCTCACCAGCTCGACAGATTCAAATGCCCGACTCGAAGGACGCCTCTACATGGTGGACCGCCAGACGGACGCCCTGCACATACTGAACACGGAAGGAAGTCCGCTTGGCCGCGCCGCCTACTCCGACCGTTCCACCACGAAGTTCGGGGCGAACATCGATATCCCTTCAGGCATCGAGTGGGTCGGCTCCGACCTCTACATGATCGCAGACGGCCCAGGAGCGCTGCCGTGGATACTCTACAAACTCGCCCCGACGACAGGCGCAGCCGCCAGCGCAGGAGCGCTCGGAGTCAAGACCCCAACCGACCTCGCTTGGAACTGGAACAACTCGACACTGTACCTCATAGACGACACTACCAACGCACTCTACTCCGTCGCAGGAATACAAGCCCCGTCTCCTCAGGCTGGGACGGGGACAGAACAGATCGGAAGTGCGACTAAGTTCGGTCTCTCGCTTAGCAATCCGCGCGGCATCGCGTGGGGCGGGGCCAAGGACGACCAGAAACTCTACATGGTGGACGACGGCACGGACGCCCTCTATACCGTGAACACGACGACAGGAGTGGCGAGTCAGGTCGGGAGCGCGACTCGGTTCGGAATTCTCAACACTCAGAACCAGCCCGTCTCCAATGTCCAAACACGCGACCTCGCGTGGGACGGTAACAACCTCTACCTGCTTACAGTGGACACACTGTACACGCTGAATACGACAGACGGGACAGCAACCCAGGCAGGACGATTGATTGTGCATCCAGCGGCTGAACCTCCAGCGGGACCCACTGCCCCGTTCGGACTCGCTCATGGTCAGGGTGGATTTCTATACATGGTGAACCGAGGAGACTCCCCAGCCCTGTACAGGATGGGCAAATTGGGTACTGTGTACCGAGTGGCTCCGGCCATCGTCAGATTTGGAGCAGATGTTAGCAATCCTACCGGCCTCGTGTGGGACGGAAATACCCTCTACACCAGCAACATCGCTTCAGATGGGGCAGGCGTGCTGTACAAGGTAGACAAGACAACGGGCATCGCCGAACGCGTCGGGGCGCTCGGTATCGACAATCCAACCGACCTTGCCTGGGACAGCGAATCGTCTACCCTATACGTAGTGGACGACAGTACGGATGCGCTCTACAAAGTTGCCGATCTGCATCCCTACCTGCCGAACGCTGGTGACCTCTACTACAATGGCGGCAACTTCGCAGACGCCTTCATGCGATGGGACAATCCGAAGTGGGACAGAGTCGATAACTGCGACATCACGCCGACTACAGAAGATACTGACTGCTCGACCTATGAGCATGACCTGGAACTCGAATGGGACAACCCAGACACCGAGGACAACAAACCTCAGGGATGGTTTACTGTAGCCAGAACTCGACTCCTAATAGAGGGATTTCTGGACATTATTGGGGGACTCATTGACTTGAATATAGGATCTTATCCCGGTCGGACGAGTCCACTGGGAATAGTTCAATATGACCCACCGATATGGCCGCAATTCTCGCCCTCACTAGCTCTGCCAAATGCACTACCATCAGACCTGTTCTGTACGACATGGTCGGATCTTCCTCAATTCTACAATGACTGCCGCACGGCAGGAATCGGAGAAACAGAGGAGGGTAAGATTGTCCTTTCCTTTGGCTCGTACAAAGCAAACGCTATCGAACCAGGCCGCGACTACTACGGCTCTTGGAGCTTCAACAATCAAATCGGCACAGATTCTACTACGAGTGTAAATTCTACTACGAGTGTAGACTTGTATGGTCAAGAAGGTAGATTTGGAGAGGATCCGAACGCCACGTTGTTGAAAAGAATCAAGGCTCGTTATGTTTGTCCACGGATAACGGTATACAACTGGTGTGTTTTTGGAATAGACGGACACCAGAGAAGCCTCCGTCCAAACAATACTACATGGATGTGGGAGTACGGTACATCATTCTACGACTCATACCAGAGACAGTGATCATGACGAAGTATGCTAAAATGTCCTACTTTGTCTTGATTATTGTCATATCTTACGTGTCATGGATTATGATCATCCTGCTCATTGGGTTCTCATTCATTACACTACTGCTCGGCTGTATACTTGCTGGAGTGCTTGCCAATGGAGACCGTGCCAGAAAAATCTATACAGCCAGTGTTATATTTCCTCTGATACTGCTCATCTGGGCCGTATCGTGGGGATTGCTGTATATATATCCAACTGCTGCTGGCATTTTTGTAGCAAAACTGTATGATTGGTTTGGGAATCATGGAGAGTGGTTTGTTGCTTTGATGTCTGTGATAGTCGGGATTCCACTAAGTATAGTTGCGTTGCATATACTCAAGATGCATAAGAAATCATCGCGCTACTTTGCGATTTCAATAGCTGCTTTCATTGTCATACTGCCTGTAATTCAGATCTCTAATAGTGCTTTTTCTGGCGACTCTGTTGTTGTTATAATCTTGAGTGTACCGTACATAGTTTCTGCACTCTTGGCGGCGTTGGTCGGCGGAGTCAGCCGGCCATACCAGGACATTATTCTGTGGATGATTGTGTTTCTACTGTTGATTCTAATGATTCCAATTCCTATAGCGGAGACGTAGTAGCGGAGATGTCGGCAAGATCGTAAGATCGTCTGATATCTCAGGACACCCATATCCGTCGTCGACCCGTGTGTCAGGGACGGCAACGGCGAGTTTCGTGTGCTAGGATACACATGTGCTGCTGATTTCCATCGCGCGCGCCGTCGTGCGGGCCTTATCGTCTGGGGAACCGATGGTAGCGGGAATGTCAAGACGTGGAGTCGCTGATTGCATTTGGAGGGATAATGTGAAAGAATGCCTGTAACCAGCTCGACCCAGCGACCGGGCGACGCCGATGGCTGCGCCAGTCGTTGGGAGTTGAAGACCCGATGGACATTGCCTGGGCGGTTCGACGATGTACCTGCTAGACGATCAGGTGGGAGTTCCAAATGGCGAGGCCGGTAGGTGGGCAGATGTCGAGAGGTTCATACCTAGGTTGGAGTAGGATTCTCGACAATCTGGCTTGTAGTTCGGATACGGAGGGAGTAAGATGATGGACGGAATGAGACGAGGGGTTCTCTTCATGCCAGTGGTTGCGTTGGCGTTTGCCTTGGTGGTTGGGTGCGCGCCGCCTGCTGCGTCGTCCGTGCAGTCTGTGGAGACTACTGTCTTGCAGTCTATGGAGGGGGCAGTTGCATCGTCGTCCTCGTCGTCGGTGAGTTCTGTGCTTCCGGAGTCTATGGAGGGGGATGTTGTTGAATCTTCCGCTGCGAGCCCCGCTCTCCCGCCTGCGTCCGGTTCTGAATCGGAGTCGGTTGAGTCGTCCTCGTCTGCAAGTCCTGCGTCCTCGCCTGTGGTTCAGTCTATTGCGCCGTCTTCTTCTGTGACTTTGGGGGTATCGGTATCGAATCAGGTTCCTGTCCCTTCGTCTGCGGGTGCGGCGTCGGCTGCAACGGTTGCTACGCATCGTGCGCAGATCGACTTTGGCGCGCCTGTGGGGGATGTGTACTTGCAGACGTTGTTGGATCGCCATGAGGCGAAGATGGTAGTGGCGTACATGACGACTGCTGGGTTCTTTGGTGCGCATCGCGCTGCGACGTCCACTGCTCCTGGGTTGTTCATATCGAGTGCGCGAGCGGAGACGGTATCTGGGTTTACGAACGGCGCTGGGGGCGGGATGACGACGCGTGCGCGAGATTTCGTAGGGGGGCACAGTGCTGCGGACGTGGCTGGGGATGCGGATGTGCGGAAGCGTGCGGAGTCGTTGTTGGACTTGCATCGACGGTTGGAGTCTGCGCGTTCGAGCGCGGCAGGGGGTTCTGCGTTGATTCATGCGGTGGAGGTGCATGGGAGTGAGTCGCAGTTGCGTTTGCTGGGCGCGGAGGATGGGGTAGTTGGGTTCGAGATAGCGGAGATAGGGAGCGACGTGCATTGGACTCGTCCGCCGCTTGCGGGTGGTGCTACTGGGTCGTCGGGTGCTGGCGGCGCGTCTGGTGCGTCTGGCTCATCCGATGATGGGCAGGCGTTATACGATCGTCTTTTCACGCTGTCGCAGCGGGAGATAGAGGATGGGAAGTAACCTGCTCGACATGGCAGATACCCTTGGATTAGTCACCAGTCTTGGTGGTATCACTCCCGGCCGCGTCTAGGTCAACTGCCCACGAGTAGCGCAGGTTTTGGTTGGAATTAGATCCTAAGTATGAACGGGGCAGGTGGAGATGGCACGGTTCTTATTGGAGCGCGGCGCGGCGCCTCCTCCGGATAGCGTGGAAGCAGTGCAGCTCAGAAATGACGCTACTTATGCTCTTAGAGCGGGCGTAGAGTGGTTGCGGGAAATGGTGAGTGCCGAGCACCCTCACGCTGCCCTTGCTCTCCAGTGGATAATGGAGATAGGAGAAGATGTCTACAACACCCCCTATAGGGAACACCAATTCCACAATCGACACCGCCCTTGGCATCCGTTGAAGAGCCGCCCGTCGGACAAGCATGGGTCGATGGTCGCTGTGCTGCGAGAGTTCGGCGCGGTCGTCTGAGCATTCGCATCCCCAGAACGGCATGGGGTTCAACCCCGCGTTCCCGGCATGGCCGTCATGCGTACTCTCAGCATTCACCCTAATCGGCGGTCAAACCACCGAGTTACCGTGCGGGTTCGGTCGTCGAGCCAGCGGAGGAAGCGAGTCTTGGCGTCCACCGAATTTGCGAATTGTCGTAGTCGTTCGGCTTGTTCGTGGCGGCAGGTGAGACCATCGACGCGCTGATCGCCTGCGCCTTCGGCTATCTCAGCGGAACAATGGGCGCTGGTAGTACAACCGAGACGCTCTAGGTAGTGAGTACTCAGTGTGTAACGAAGCGGCCCGGGGTCGCCTTGATTGGCGGGCGCCGCGCTGAAGCTGACGTACTGCGCAAGTAGGCTGGCGGAGACATTGATTGAGAGCGGAGCTACGTTCTGGTTGATCGATACATCGGCGCGACCAGCGCCTGCGATGTACTCGGGATTCTCCAGCAAGCCTTGCTGGTCGGGGGCGACCTGGCCAAGGTCGAGTTGGCCGTTGCAACTCATGCACGGCCGCTGTGGTCTGATGACATGAGAGCGCCATACGGCATTTCGCATCGTTCCGTCGTCGAACGTATCGATCCTGATGCCGCCATCAATGACCGGGATGAGGTCCGAGTATGCTAGGGCATTGAGGACGGCTCGGGGCCAGGGGCGATCGACGCAAGAGAAAATGAGGTCATGGTCAAGGGCAAGTTGCAGTCCTTCGGGTTCGCAGACAGACAGGTTAGAGACTTCGATTCCGGAACTATCAGCGGTAGCTGCTTGCGATGCTTCTCTGTGGGCGACGTAGGTCTTTGGTCGCCTTAGCCGCGCGTCGCGGGGTGCGGCTCCAATGAGCCGATCCAGGTTGTGGGCTTGAACGACGTCGAAATCCATTACGGTTATGTGGCAGAGTCCCGACGCCGCTAAGCGGACTATGACATCAAGCCCGACACTTCCAGCGCCTACAACGAGGACTCGGCGGCGAACGAGGTCGGCTTGGCATCGCTCGCCCCACGAACTCAAGGTGCGTGACTGTCTCTTCGTTGGTTGCGGTGGTGGGAAGAGTGCGTCGTTCCAGGAGACGGCGAGCCTATCGCCGATAACCCGAACGTTGATGGAGTGGCTGCAATCAACCTGCCTCCCGGTCCCAATGTCCCAATGACGTGCCGACCAAGTGCGGTTCCCGGTAGCGAGAGTCATTCCTACTAGAGGCAGCCCGGTAATTTCACGTACAAGGTTGGCGTAACTGGATTCGGCATCGCGGTCAGGTCCGCTCATGGACTGCCACTCGGTGGCTCCAGGGTGACTGTGAAGTAGAACGAGGCCGCAGTCACTGTTTTGGGCTATTTCGGCGGCCCGAAGGATGTATTCGGCGGTAACAGTCACATTTCCGTGGACACATCGATCTCCAGGATGAGGCGGTATTACCTTATTGATTAGCGCGCTGGTGCGAGTCAGGCCCGTTGAGGAGCGATAGGTCGCCAGACAGAGGTCTTCTTGACCATCGGATCGGACCAACTGCTTCAAGAGCACCTCCTCGGTTCTGGCGGTCATGGCAACCGAGGAAGTCTTCTGTGTCACGCGATTGCCTCGCTAAGAATAGCACGAACATGGCTAGTCCAACAGATTCCCGGCGGGGCGTCGCCCCATCCGGTGATCTGACGGCTGTGCATCAGCCAGCCCGATTTCGGCGATGCTTGGCTGTTGGTTCTGGAGAAACTAATGCCAGCGGGGAAGTGAACCCAATGAGGAGGTGCTTGGGGCCACAAAGCGAGTTCATCAGCACTAACGCCGGTCTCAACTGTGGTTTCGGCGTGCGCACCGTCAATGGGTATGATTCGGTAGATGACGAGATCGGCCTCGACCGTGAGGTTGAAGCCGATCTGCGCCATATCGTCGATGAACCCTTGAACGCCCTGTTTCTGTCTCATTAGGCGACATCCGCGCTCTGGCGGATTGACACGAATCGTGCGTCCTTTTCGATGTCGACGAGGTCGTCATCAGCAAAGCGCTGGGTCTGGGGTCGATCCTTGCCCCGGAGTTCGCCCAAATCGTAGATGTTGGGGTCCAGTCCCGCCAAGCGAAGAATCTCAAAGGCTTTTTGACGGGTGTCTTTCGTAGTGAAGGGTTGGCCGTCGATGGTAAAGGGGACGGGACCACGAATCGGCTCAATGTTAATCGGGTCAGTCATTGATTTCTCCTTTGTTCCCAAATGTGGGACTATCATCCCGTGTGGGTTCCGTTTGGTTCATTTGCACAAAGCATAGAGAAGGATAACTCCAAGCGATACGTCCAATCCACTACGATCCGGGTGCAACTGAATCAACAGAATCATTATTGCATAGGGGCCGTATGATTGCAAGGAGGCAATTCCCGGAAGTTCCTGTTGATTTATTTCGTCTTTGAGTAGAGGAGGCGGTTCTGCCGACGGACGAAGACCTACTGTATCGACGCCGTGCGCGCGAATCGAGACTCGACGTATTGGTGTCTCCGCTGCGTCGATGCGGTCGAGAGGCGCATGGAGGAAGAGGAATGGACGTAGGAAGCACTGTTCATGCACGAGTTCATCATGCAAGCCCCCACCAAGCGGAGCACAGCCCCGTCCCTGTCCATCTTCTAGATGGGCATCCGACTCCGCCAAGCAGAGAGAAGCAGAAGTGGTCGAACTGTCTGCTTAGCTCAACGCAGACGCAGGATCCCGACCTCAACGCAGGGGGATGTCATCGCATATCCAGCGGTGGCCTCCCTCAGCTCGCCCCGTATGCGGGCTTTCTTGCGTTTCGGAAACCCCTTCCCCTCCAAAGGAACGCAGTCACGTCAAGTCTACGGATGCAAGTTCGCGTTCGCGCGGCGGCCGAACTCACCCCGTCTCCCCTCTTCGACGTCCGACGACTGCACTAGGCGTGATAACCCCGAGTCTTGGACTGCCGACGCTCCACGCCCATCGCCCCTCGACGCGTCTTCGCCCTGCCGTCCACTGTCAACCTTCCCCCGGGACGCGCACGCCGATGCTCCCGTTCCCGCCGAGACGGGTCGTTGGTGATCCCGCGATGAGAAACTCTCCGACCAACTCGATAGGTGTAGTTGTATGTGTCTCGCCCTGATCGCTTCGCCATAGACATATCCTCCATTCATCATCTGCTGAGAAGCAGAATACCACGAGGTAGCAGTTCCACGTCAAATCGACGGACGCATGGAGCCGTATCGCCAATTACTCGATCCCAGCCATGACGGAGCATCCCGACTCGCCGCTCTTGCCAGACTGACAGGCAAGCGATACTCCATCGAATAGCGCGATGCCGAACCGACCAACCCAGGACGATGACCAAGCGAACGATTGGGCGGACACCTCGGATGATGCGGTGTCCCCCCACGCCAATGTATGAGACACTCTTTGCGTTTTCCGAAACGCGAAAGGCCGAACCCGATGATGCACGAACCGCACGATTGCCGCAGCGCTCCTGCGAACGCGAATACGAACGAAGACCAGAACACGAGGAGGAGAACGATGAAAGAGCATATCATGGAACCGGGCAACATCTATACGCTGTGCGGTCGACACCGCTCCGGCATCTACTGCCAGGTGCACACATGGTGGGAGTTCGCTCGAGACCACATCGACGCCGTGCGCGCGAAGCCAGACTCGACGTACTGGTGCATCCGCTGCGTCGATGCAGTCGAGAGGCGCATAGCAGAAGAGGAGGGTAGGTAGACGGTCCGACCGCATCGACTGGATGAATCCCGCCAGGCCCCTTCTCTAATCTTGGCGAGGAGTTCTCCCGTCAGCGCGGCGCTCGATGGAAGCAACCCAAACGAACGCCTCTAGGATGGTACGACTTGGGGCGGCCTACGCTGATAACGGAACCCCAGGAAAGATGGGGTTGACTTTCGCGCGAGGGGGTGATAATACTACCTACCGTGAACGAGTGACCGCTTCTCGTCCTCTACCAGGGAGATTCGATGCGCAGGAAAGACATTCACCGCATAGTGCTCGTCTGGGGCGCAGCCTTCTTCTGCGTGTTCATCGTCGTCAACGCAGTCATCGCGCAGTCTCCCCCAGACGGCGGCGGGCCGTCAGGCGCCGCAGAGGAAGAAGAGGGCCCGACAGGGCAGGAGGATCCTACAAGACCTTGGAGGATCTTCGAGGATTGCATAGAAGCCGGCGAGCCCTACTGGTACTGCGATAGGTTGCCAAGAAGGACCCCCACA
The DNA here is from genome assembly GCA_965242665.1 of Dehalococcoidia bacterium. Classification (GTDB taxonomy): domain Bacteria; phylum Chloroflexota; class Dehalococcoidia; order Lucifugimonadales; family VXLM01; genus VXLM01. The sequence goes on from OZ251484.1 coordinate 1,333,523, forward strand.
CCAACTCCCACGCCTACTGCTAATGCCACTGCTACGGCCGCCGCCGTCGCTACCGCTAACGCCTCTGCTACGGCCGCCGCCGTCGCTACCGCTAACGCCACTGCTACGGCCGCCGCCGTCGCTACCGCTAACGCCTCTGCTACGGCCGCCGCCGTCGCTACCGCTAACGCCTCTGCTACGGCCGCCGCCGTCGCTACCGCTAATGCCGCTGCCACGGCCGCCGCCGTCGCTACCGCTAATGCCGCTGCCACGGCCGCCGCCTCTGCTACGGCCGCCGCCGTCGCTACCGCTAATGCCGCTGCCACGGCCGCCGCCTCTGCTACGGCCGCCGCCGTCGCTACCGCTAACGCCTCTGCTACGGCCGCCGCCGTCGCTACCGCTAATGCCGCTGCCACGGCCGTCGCTGCTACGACCCTCCCCTCGCCGACCGGACTCAGAGTCGAAAAATCTACTCAGAACAGCGTGAGCCTCCGTTGGAACGCCGTATCCAACGCGTCCAAGTACAAGCTGGAGCGCAGCAACAACGGATCGACTTGGAATTCGGTTGATAATAGAGAGATAACTCATCCCACCACCTCGAAAAAGGCAACAGGGCTCGACAGATGCACGACGTACTACTTCCGAGTAAGGACTGCCGGAGACGGGTCGACGTATTCGACTAACTTCGGCAGCCCATCGTCGAGCGTGTCGGGCACGACGACTGGATGCCCGACCCCCATCCCCACCCCGACGAACGTTCCCCCCGAGTTCAGGGCAACATCCTACAGTTTCTCAGTGGCAGAGAACTTAGGAAGTGGCACTGCAGTCGGTACCGTCTCAGCGACCGACCAGAATGCCAGAGACAAGCTGAAGTATTCGCTCCGTGGTCGAGTATCTGTCAAGGACGCCTTTGACATTGACGTGAACAGCGGACAGTTGAAGACGAAAGAGGCTCTCAACTATGAAACCCAGAGCTCGTACTCCTTCCGGGCCGCAGTGAGCGACGGCAATGGAGGAACCGATACTGTCCCAGTCACTGTAACTGTAACGGATGTGAACGAACCGCCTATAGTCCGTAACGCTATCCCTGCCCAGACTCTGACCGTGGGAGGAAGCGCGCTGACGATCAATCTGTCGGACAAGTTCCACGATCCCGACGCCGGCGATACCCTGACGTACACCGTCAGCACGTCTCCTCAAGGTGTTGTGACGGCGACGTTGTCAGGTAGCAATCGCAGCACTCTTACGATCAGACCTTCCGCCGTCAGGCCTCCCACCGTGGGATCGACGGAGGTAACAGTGACTGCATATGACAGTGACAGACAGTCGGCCAATCGGAACCGTCTGAGCACTGAACAAAAGTTCACGGCAACTGTAGTATCGCACACATCGACAGTTGCATTCGAGAATTCGTCTTACACGGTCGGAGAAGGTGAGAGCGTGGATATCAAGGTTACTTTGACATCCACATCCGCCTCCGCAACAGGATCCACACTAACCATCCCAATCACTGTGACAGATGGAACAGCTACCAAGGCCGACGGTGATTACACCGTCAATGGGCTGACCAATGGGAGCCTGTCGTTCACAGCCGGGCAAACGGAGAAGACATTCGCAGTCACAGCCACGCAAGACGCCGACACGAGCGAAGAAAATATGACCTTGGGAATCGGCGCGAGCCTGCCGGGAGGCGTGCTCGCAGATTCGACGAAGAACGTTGCGACAGTAACCATCCAGCCCAAACTCTCTCCGCCAACCGACCTTGACGTGATTCCACTCCCTTCGACGCGAAATGGACAGAACCTCCAACGGAAGGCCAAACTCACGTGGACTACCGTCACCGACGCAACCGAATACGTCGTGCAAGGCAAAGCGCCCTCCGGATCGTGGTTCGTGGTCAAGAGGGGTGTGCTATCGCCCGAACACGAGATCGTCCTTGACGATATTTTGGTAGCAAATCTGCACTACGACTACCGGGTAATCGCTACTAGCAGCGGCTTCTCGGACAGCGAACCGAGCGACACGGTCAGGATCGTCGACTCTCCGATACTCTCCATCAACGGAGACAGCAGTAGCCCGGTCCTCGTTCAGGGAAAAGCCGTCGTCAAGTGGACACCTGCGTCTGATGTTGATTCTAGTGGTTACACTCTTCGATTTAGAGAACTCGTGGAAGACCAGAGTGGAGTCTCTCATACAGATCCCAACTGGGAGATAGATGGTACGTCACTTCCATCGTTCGATAGGGATCCTCAAACACATCCAACATTTCATAGGAAAATCGTCAGCGGCATCCAGGGAGTTGCACCTCACCACGTCTACGGGCTCAATCTCGATTCGATCTACGCCGTGCAGCTCAACTACACGACGACGGGTGGCATACACGTCTTCTCCGGCCGCGACGCCTACGTTCTGCCCACCCGCGCCGTCCCATCTATGGGTACCCGCGCAGCCAGTATCTATGTCGATCATCGCGGCGCGACCAAGCCATTCAGGTATCGCATCTGTCTCGAAACGTTCCCCAACGAGCAGTTCTCTCCGACCGACACGCGGAACAAGCGAGAAGCATGGGAGCAGATCATTCAGCACGCCTTCGAGCAATGGGAGATTGCGACCGACGGATTGATAGAGATGACTTACGTTACCCCTGCCCCTCCAGACACCGGATGCGCAGATTACTCCTCTATCGTTCAGGCGGTTGCCAACGAGGTATCCACCTCCTCAACTGCCACTCCGATTTCTACGATCAGAGCTAAGGTAGCAACAGTGGTCGCCGGACTCAACACCACCGGTATCATCGACCGTATCGAAGACGACGATAACATCAGGAATGAAGTGATCATGTTCGACGATGTACAGGGCAATCTGAGAACCATCATAGACGCCGGGAGCGGAGGATACACTATATTCTTGACTCCCACCCCTGCTATATCCTTGACTCCCGCCCCTGCTGTATTCCCAGAACTGGCCGACGCTCTCGGCTACACGTGGTGCAGTTGGCACACAGGTACAGAGGGCTGTACCCAGTTTAGCACAGACGACCACGGTAGGAAAACTAGCGATGTATTCATCCGGCGGGGAGCATTCGAGCCCGGTGGAGTCATCCCTATCATACCGACTCCTACCCCGGGTGGATCGCCAACGCCTACTCCTTCACCTGTTCCTACCGATCCACTTGAGATACCGGGTACGCTCACACCGGTGCGACTGAATGCGTGCCCAGCAACACATCAGAGTTCGAGAGTGTACTACGTGCTGGTGCACGAAGCTGGACACGCGTTGGGACTCGGCGTCGTCCCGGGCCAGATATCCAATCCAACGTCAAATGACTTTCACTCCAACTTGCACGACTCGGTAGTGTACAAAACTGGCTTGGAGTGGTGCTCCCCGCCCCCGATAGACGTCATGACGATCTACGCGATCTACCAAACGACGAACTGAAGGAGTGAAGGGATATGCAAGATATGCAACGCTATAGGATGTCGCTGTTGCGATTCCTTGGCATCGCGTTTGGTGTAGGGATGTTCGCTCTGGGTTGCGGTGATGATCCGACTCCTGCGTCTGATCCGACTCCTACACGTGTATCCTCCTCCTCTGTCGCTTATGCCAGAGGCGTATACTCAAATTGTGGCCCATTCTATAATCCCCCGAATATCCGTGGTATAATTGAAAGTGATTACACTCCCGACATTCTCGTGTGGACGCAGGATGGAAATCGCATCATATTCGACAACCCCCGGGTTCATAGTGACTTCGGAGGGCGGCGAGATGATGCAAACGGCTGGGACATCCACTTCCTGGACGTGGGAGGGTCGTACTTGCACAGGATCGTCGACGCGAATCCTGAGTATCTTCCACATCATGGCGTCTACGCAGACGTTTCCCCTGATGGGTCGCGGATCGTGTACGCCTCATGCGAGTATCCTTCGGCCCGGGAGTTGTATCACACCGTCGTTTTTCATACGGGTGAAGAGTGGAGTGCGTACGACGATCTCTTTGAGCGAGAGCGGTACAACTACGAGATAGTGGTTCGGAACATAGACGGTACTGATCCGCGTCGTCTGACGGAGAACATCGTGATGGACCACTACCCAGTGTGGTCTCCCGATGGGAGCCGCATCGCGTTTGCACGGACTGCCCGAGGCATGGGCATACCGGACGGAGTGCCTGTCGGAATCGTCGTCGCAGCCGCTGATGGTTCCGATCAACGGATGATAACGGATCAATGGGCGAGTTCGATAGCGTGGTCTCCTGACGGGCAGCGTCTAGCGTTCTCGCAGGTAGATGGAGCTGCGTACATAGTTGGTGCGGACGGGTCGAACTTGACGCGGTTGGGTGGCGGGATGGTAACGGAGTCGCCTGCGTGGTCTCCAGATGGGAGTTTGGTAGCGTTTGGGAGGTCGGGCGAACACATATCGGACATCGTCATATCGTCGCCTGATGGTTCGGATCAACGGGCGATAGTGGGTCTTCGGGGGATTTCGCTGTGGACTTCCGATGGTTCGGATGTACGGTTTAGCGCGATTCCTGAGTCGACGGATTCTGGGGAACAGAGGGTTATAGCGGATCTTGTAGCCACATCCATAGCGTGGTCTCCGGATGGTTCTGAGGTACGGTTCGTTGGGAGTCTTGCGTCCATGGAGTCGGACGATGGGGCGCCTGCCTATGCTGGGATATTCTCTGTTGGGGTAGATGGAACCGGTATGCGGATAATTGCGGAGATCGAGTGGCCGTCGTTGGTGTCGTGGTCTCCTGATGGTTCGCGGGTGGCGGTTCGGATCATGCTCGAGACTTTCTTCTCTAGCGATCCTGATTTTGGAGTTGTGCTATACACGTTGTCGTCGGATGGATCCGACAAGCGTATTCTAGCGAGAGGGACGCCGAGTGGGAAGTTGGCGGCGGAGTCTGAGTGGAAGAACGTAGGGGTGTGCTCGGATGGGTCTGTGGTTCCTGATCCGCAGGACAACCCTGGGTTGGTGCGGGACTGCGAGGTGCTTCTCCGTGTTCGAGATGTCTTGACAGGAGACGCTGCGCTGAACTGGAGTTTTGATGTCCCCATAACAGAATGGCAAGGCATTATTTTTGATCCGACATATCTCCATCCTACCTCTTCCTATCGGTTCCCCCTCCGCGTTCGTGGATTGCATCTTCATGGGGAAGCTTCGGAACACCCCAGGCTAACTGGGATTCTTCCTGCGGAGTTAGGGGAACTCGAGGAACTGGAGGTATTGAGACTTGTTCATCATCGTCTTACGGGAGGCATTCCTCCGGAGTTGGGTGATCTGTCCAATCTTCGGCTTCTGGACCTCTCTGATAACGGTCTTGCGGGGAGGATTCCATTGGCGTTGTCGGGTATCGGCAAAGATCTTCGCTTGTTTGTCAGGGACAATCCTGATCTTACGGGGAGCATTCCATTGGGGTTGTGGTATTTCGCCGAGGATCTAGATATTCGGGGTACTTCGCTTATGCCTCCTCCGGGGAAGGTATGTACTGATGCAGATTTTGCTCGTCGGCAATGTCGAACGGAGTAGATCGAGGGTATAGGGGACGTAGAATGACGGATCGGAGACAGATGATTGGGGCGGCGTCGTTCTTGGCTCTGATTGCGGCCGTGTTGCTGCTGCTGGTCGTGGCGCGGCGTGATCCTGGCGGCGAGCAGGCTGCGTCGATGCCCCAACCGGGGATTGCTGGCGTCGTTAGCCCAACTCCGCCTTCTTCCGTTGCTACCGCCACGCCATCGTCGTTTGACTCGTCTGTTCAGACAGATGAGAGCACAAGGGGTCAGTCCTCCTCCCAGTTCGATCGAGAGCGTGCATCCGATGACGCTCGTCTTGCTCCGCGAGACGTCAGCGCGTTTGATCTATTCTTTGGTCGTTCTGGCGCTGCGGCCATGTCTCCGCACGACGGAGTGGATACGGTGGAAGAGGTCTTGGAGTTGGGTCTGGAACTTGCCGGTGCGTCGCCTGTGCATGTTGCGGTACGTGGGACTGCGTCGTCGGATGCGGTTCGCTGCGACTGGCGAGGTATCGCTCGGAGTCCGGCCCAGCGGGAGGGCACAATACGGTTTTGGCTGAGATTGGATACAGACGACGAGATACCGGACGCAGCGTATTTGGATACGCTGTTCACCGCGCTCTTGGACACGTTGGATCCTGCGTATCGGGAAACTGCGAAGTCGAATTTCGATGCGATAGCGCGCGGGGGGTTGTCGACGGAGTATCTGTTCTTGACGTGCTATGCGAACTACACGGTGTCGGAATACTTGCTTGGCAGTGGGCCTAGCACAGTGACGGTAGCATATGATCGGATGGGGGAGGCGCACTCCTACGAGTTGTACGAGAAGGAGTACTGGAACGGTAGGTTCGATGATCGGCTTCCGAGTCGGGAGGAGTACGAGGAGTTGCTGGACAGTAGGGTATCTGCGGCGGAGGAGTCGTTGCGTGCGAGGATAGGTGACCATGAGGGAGTGGTATTCTTGGCGCCGATGGGGGCTCACAACGCGATAGCTGTAGAGGTGTGGCAGGCAGTGGCGCAGTGGGATGTGCAGCGTGTGACTACGAGCGATGGGGAAGGCGGTGGTGCATCTGGGGGAGTGTCTGGGCAGGTGAGTGGTCAGTCGGATTCTCCGGCGGTGACGACGGTGAACGCTGTGCGGTACGGCGCGGACGCGGGTGATCCTGAGCATACACAGACGTTGTCTCGGTTGAAGAGTCGTATCAGTGCTGCGGTTGGGTCGTCGTCTGGTGGTTCAGGGGGAGTATCTGGTCAGGTGGATCCGCCGAGTGGGGGAGCGGTGTCTGGGCAATCGGATTCGTCGTCGGGTTCAGGGGGATCGTCGACTACTGCGACTGCGTGTCCGACGCCGACTGCTGCGTCGTCTTCTACGTCTTCTGCGACGGCAACGGTTACTCCGACGCCGACACCGACGCGGGTAGCGAGCGTGGGCGGTCTGCGCGGGTACTACGAGTCGCTCGGTGCGTACTGCTTCATAGGTCCGTATGCGACGGCAACGGCGACACCGAAGACACCTACTGCGACGCCGACGGCAACTACTCCGAGTGGTGGCGGATCTACGCAAACGGAGCCCAGTTCTACTATGTTGGCTACGGTCAAGCCGGCTGCGACGGCGCTTCCGACGTTTGTGCCGTCGCAGCCTCCTGCGGTGTACGCGCCGAAGCCTGGGAGTTTGACTGCGACTGCGTCTGGGGAGGATACGGCGAACTTGACGTGGGGCGCTGTGACCGGCGCGTCGGGGTATTCAGTGCAGCATCGTGAGAAGAGCAGTGGCGACAGTGAAGTCGAGCCGTGGAGGACTGCGTCAGGGAGCGTAACGGGGACGAGTCACAGAGTGACTGGTCTATGGTGTGGGAAGGAGCATGAGTTTCGGGTTGGGGCGTACGGAGATGGGACGGCGTACAACGGGAAGGCTGGGCTGTGGTCTGCGTCTGCGAGTGCGACGATGGGTGCGTGCACGGCTCAGAAGCCGAAGTTCCGTTCTGCGTCCTACTCGTTCGACGTGCACACGGCCATGTCTGTTGGGGGAGTAGTTGGGAAGGTATCGGCCTACGACGTAAACGGCGACGCGGTGACGTACTCGATCAGTGGGGGGAACAGTGCAGGGAAGTTTGGGATAGGTGGGAGTACTGGGGAGATCACGGTTGTTGGGTCGTTGGCATCGGTTGCGGTCGGGAGTACGTACACATTGACGGTAGGGGCGGCGGACGGAGTAAGCGGGACGTCGAGTGTGACGGTGGAGGTGGAGGTGAGTGCGCCGACGTGTCGGAGCGGTGTGGCGGTGGTGGATCCGCGCTCGAACTATTGGTTGGTGCGTGACTGCGAGGTGTTGCTTGATGTGCGTGACACGCTTCGCGGCAGTGGGTCGTTGAACTGGAGCGCGGGGACTGCGATTACGAGTTGGGACGGGGTGACGGTGGGCGGAACTCCGAGTCGGGTGACAGGTTTGTCTCTGGGCAGCCGCAGTCTGACTGGGAGCATTCCGCCTGAGTTGGGTTCGTTGAGCAAGTTGACGGTTCTGAACTTGCATGAGAACTCGTTGACTGGGAGCATTCCGCCTGAGTTGGGTTCGTTGAGCAAGGTGACGTACCTGAGGTTGAGCAGGAACTCGTTGACAGGGAGCATTCCGCCTGAGTTGGGCGGGTTGGCGAGTGTGACGTATTTCAATTTGGCGGTCAATTCGTTGACTGGGAGCATCCCGTCAGAGTTGGGGAATCTGTCCAACTTGAGGCATTTGTGGTTGAAGGAGAATCGGTTGAGTGGGTCTCTGCCGTCGGAGTTGGGTGGGTTGAGCAAGTTGACGCACTTGATGCTATGGACGAACCAGCTGAGTGGGAATATCCCTGGTGAGTTGGGGAATCTGTCTTCTAGTCTGACGCATCTGTCGATCCACACCAACAGTTTCACGGGATGCAATCCTGCTGCGTGGAGGAGTGTGGCTGGGAAGAGCCTGCAAGTTGGTCTTCCGTACTGCAACAGTGCGCCGGTGTTTGGGTTGAGCGAGTACGCCTTCACTGTGAGTGAGGATGCTGATGTTGGGGACGCGGTTGGAACTGTTTCAGCGAGCGACATCGATGAGGGAGACACGTTGTCGTACTCCATCTATTCGGGGAATGAAGGGGAAGCGTTCTCGATGTCTTCGGGCACGGGTGCGGTGACGGTGGCGAGATCGTTGGACTACGAGACGAAGCGGAGGTACGCGCTGACGGTAGTGGTGAACGACGGTGCTGGAGGGAGGGCAACGACTACGGCGTCGGTCATGGTGACGAATGCGTTGGATGTTTGCTTGGAGGGCGTCGCGGTGAGCAGTCCTCGCGCCAATACTGGGTTGGCGGGGGACTGCGAGGTGTTGCTCGTTGCGAAGGACACGCTTCGGGGTACGGGGTCGCTGAACTGGAGTACGGGGACTGCGATAGAGAGTTGGGACGGGGTGACGGTGGGCGGGACGCCGAGTCGGGTGACTGGTCTAGCTTTGGGAAGCCGCAGTCTGACTGGGAGCATTCCGTGGGAGTTGGGTTCGTTGGACGAGTTGACGGTTCTGAACTTGAATGAGAACTCGTTGACAGGGAGCATTCCGCCTGAGTTGGGTTCGTTGAGCAAGGTGACGTACCTGAGGTTGAGCAGGAACTCGTTGACTGGGGTCATCCCGTCAGAGTTGGGAGGGTTGGCGAGTGTGACGTATTTCAATTTGGCGGTCAATTCGCTGAGCGGGGTCATTCCGCCTGAGTTGGGGGGTCTGTCCAACTTGAGGCATTTGTGGTTGAAGGAGAATCAGTTGAGTGGGTCTCTGCCGTCGGAGTTGGGTTCGTTGAGCAGGTTGACGCACTTGATGCTATGGGTAAACCGGCTGTCTGGGGAGATTCCTGGTGAGTTGGGGGGGTTGTCTAATCTGACGCATCTGGCGATTCAGGGAAACATGTTCACCGGGTGCGCCCCTGTTGCGTGGAGGAGTGTGGGCAGGAATGTTCGGATTCTCCCAGCTGGTCTTCCGTACTGCAACGGCGTGCCGGTGTTTGGGTCGAGCGAGTACGCCTTCACTGTGAGTGAGGATGCTAGCGTTGGGAGCTCGGTCGGATCTGTATCTGCGAGCGACGTTGACACGGGGGACACGTTGTCGTATTCCATTGTGTCGGGCAATGAAGGCGGGATGTTCTCGATATCCGACAGCACGGGTGCGGTGACGGTGGCTAAGGGGTTGGACTATGAGGCGAAGCGGAGGTACGCGCTGACGGTGCAGGTGAGTGACGGGAAGGGTGGGACGGCTACGGCTGCGGTGTCGGTTGGGGTGACGAATGTGTTGGATGTTTGCTTGGGGGGCGTCGCGGTGAGCAGTCCTCGCGCCAATACTGGGTTGGCGGGGGACTGCGAGGTGTTGCTCGTTGCCAAGGATACGCTTCGGGGTACTGGGTCGCTGAACTGGAGCGCGGGGACAGCGATAGAGAGTTGGGACGGGGTGACGGTGGGCGGAACGCCGAGGCGGGTGACAGGGCTGAGTCTGGGAAGCCACAGTCTGACTGGGATCATTCCGTGGGAGTTGGGTTCGTTGGGCGAGTTGACGGTTCTGAACTTGAATGAGAACTCGTTGACAGGGATCATTCCGTGGGAGTTGGGTTCGTTGAGCAAGGTGACGTACCTGAGGTTGAGCAGGAACTCGTTGACAGGGGTCATTCCGTCAGAGTTGGGCGGGTTGGAGAGTGTGACGTATTTCAATTTGGCGGTCAATTCGTTGACTGGGAGCATCCCGTCAGAGTTGGGGAATCTGTCCAACTTGAGGCTTTTGTGGTTGAAGGAGAATCGGTTGAGTGGGTCTCTGCCGTCGGAGTTGGGTTCGTTGAGCAGGTTGACGCACTTGATGCTATGGACGAATCAGCTGAGTGGGGAGATTCCTAGTGAGTTGGGAGGTCTGTCTAACCTGACGCATCTGGCGATTCAGGGAAACATGTTCACCGGGTGCGTCCCTGCTGCGTGGAGGAGTGTGGGTAGGTATGTTCGGATTCTCCCAGCTGGTCTTCCGTACTGCAACGGTGCGCCGGTGTTTGGGTCGAGCGAGTACGCCTTCACTGTGGGTGAGGATGCTAGTGTTGGGAGCTCGGTCGGGACTGTGTCTGCGAGCGATGTTGACACGGGGGACACGTTGTCGTATTCCATTGTGTCGGGCAATGAAGGCGGGATGTTCTCGATATCCAACAGCACGGGTGCGGTGACGGTGGCTAAGGGGTTGGACTACGAGACGAAGCGGAGGTACGCGCTGACGGTGCAGGTGAGTGACGGGAAGGGCGGGATGGCTACGGTTGCGGTGTCGGTTGGGGTGACGAATGTGTTGGACGTCTGCTTGGAGGGCGTCGCGGTGACCAGTCCTCGTGCCAATACTGGGTTGGCGGGTGACTGCGAGGTGTTGCTCGTTGCCAAGGACACGCTTCGGGGCAGTGGTTCGCTGAATTGGAGTACGGAGACAGCGATAGAGAGTTGGGACGGGGTGACGGTGGGCGGGACGCCGAGTCGGGTGACGAAGCTGGAATTTCGCAGGCCTACGATAGGCGCGTTGAGTAAGATGAGTAGTTCGAAACGGGCCCTTGTCAGGCAGCCGTTGACTGGGGTCATCCCGCCTGAGTTGGGCGGGTTGACGAACTTGACGAAGATGGACTTTACGAGGAATTCGTTGACTGGGGTCATCCCGCCTGAGTTGGGCGGGTTGACGAACCTGACGATTTTCTCTGTTGGGGCCAATAGATTGACGGGCGGGATACCGTCGGAATTCGGCAACCTATCCAATCTGACAGCCCTGGTATTGGATTGGAATCAGTTGACTGGGGAGATTCCGTCAGAATTGGGGCGACTGAGCAATCTACTGTACTTGCACCTCCGCCACAATCGGTTGACGGGAGGCATACCGGTGCAACTTCGGGGTTTGACTAGCCTGTCGCACCTGTACATCGGCAGCAACAGCCTTACGGGATGCGTTCCGACTGCATTGAAGAGCATCGCGAACAACGACCTAGGCGTCCTCGGTCTTTCGTACTGTCATCCTGCGCCTGGAACTCTTGTGATCGAATTCGAAGATTCGAGGGTCAGAGTCAGTCCGCCAAGCGTTACGGGGGCAACGCACTACGAGGTCGAGCTGTCTGGAGACGGTTCCACTCGCACGACATCCTGCATGAGTCCTGATTGGTGTTCCTTCACTGGGCGGGTGGGCCAGAGTTACACCGCTCGCGCGAGGTACACGAAGACTGGGACGATTAGCGAGTGGAGCGCGCCGCTCACGTTCACCTTCCCGGGGTTCTTCGCGGCGGACAGCGTGTCTGCGGCGAGGAGCGGGAACAGCGTTACGGTGCGTTGGACGCCTGCGCCTGGGGGAGTCGCATCTCAGCGGGTGCGTCTCTTGTACACTGCGTCGGGCTGCAATTTTGGGGATAGAGCATGGGACGGTCCCAACCACCCTATTTCGGACGGAACGACGAGTTCCCATACATTCGCCAGCCTCGATATGTCCAAGTACACCTGCATCTTCCCGCTCGTGTACAACTACTATCCGACGGGCTATACGGTTGATTACGGTCCTACGATCCTCGTAGGGAAGATGCCTACTCCTTCGATCGTACTCAGCGGATCGTCGGCATACGTCATTCCCTCTGAGATTTCTGGTGCGGCGAGCTACGAGGCCGAGTTGTCTGGGGACGGATCCACTCGCACGACCACGTGTACGAACGTATGGGGGTGCGCCTTCACGGGTCGGGTAGGCCAGAGTTACACGGCTCGCGTGAGATATACCAATGGTGCGGGTGTGGTCAGTGGTTGGAGTGCATCGAAGACGTTCACGTTCCGCGGTGCCATGTCGTCGGGCAGCGTGTCTGCGACGAGGAGCGGGAGCAGCGTGACGGTATCTTGGACGCCGGTTGCGGCGGGCGTCGTTTCTCAGAGGGTAGTTCTTACCCTTACGGCGTCGGGCTGCAGCGTATCGAATAGGATATGGAGCGACTATAGTGTGGACTTTGCGGACGGTACGACGCGCTCTCACATGTTCACCAACGTGGACTTGTCCGAATACGCCTGTATCTTCCCGATCGTGTTCAACTACTTCTCATCTGATAAGACTGTGGCTGCCTATCGGTATGGATCTGGCGTCCGATTGACGTCGCCCGATGGTGGTGAGGCAAGCGGTGCGGGCGGCGTGTCTGGTCAGGCCGAGTCGCCGGCGTTCGATCTCTCTCGTGATATCGAGTTCATAGGTGGTCTCGAGTCCGCGCGTCGGTTCGAGTTCGAACAGGATCCCTACGCATTTTCGATCAGGGAGGATGCTGGTACGAGCGCGGTGGTCGGCGTGGTGCGCGCGGGTGCCTCGGATGGTCATGCGGAGTCGTATGCGATCACTGCCGGCAACGATGATGGGAAGTTCGCCATTGGAACGGAGTCGGGGGAGATAACGGCGGTTGCGGGGTTGGACTATGAGACGACGCCGTCCTACATCCTGACGGTAGAGGCGCGGGATGGTCGGGGTGGAGTGGCTGCTGTGACGGTAGAAGTCATGGTGTCGGTATCCGGGGCTGGGCCTCGCGATCTAATTGCGGATGCGTCATCCGATTCGGTGACGTTGAAGTGGGTCGCTCCGGAAGGGGGTGCGGCCACGGGATACCGGGTGTTGCGGCGTCGCGCGCAGGTGGAAGATGCGTTCGTCTCCCTCTCGAATGTGGCTACATCTACTCCGATGTACGTGGATAGCGGGGATGTCGTTGCGGGCGCGAAGTACGTCTACCGCGTGGTGGCCGTGTACGACGACGCAGACGGAGACGATGCACGGGTGAGCATCGTGGTTCCGTTGCCTGGGCCTCGTGGTCTGGTTGCGGATGCGTCATCCGATTCGGTGACGTTGAAGTGGGTCGCTCCGGAAGGCCTTACAGTTACGGGGTACCGGGTACTGCGCCGGCGTGCGCAAGTCGATGATGCATTCGTCACCCTCGCGGACGTGGCTGCGTCTACTTCGATGTACGTGGATAGTGGGGATGTCGTTGCGGGCGCGAAGTACGTCTACCGCGTGGTGGCCGTGTACGACGACGCAGACGGAGACGATGCGCGGGTGAGCGTCGTAGTTCCGCTGCCTGGGCCTCGTGATCTGGTTGCGGATGCGTCATCCGATTCGGTGACGTTGAAGTGGGTCGCTCCGGAAGGCCTTACAGTTACGGGGTACCGGGTGTTGCGCCGGCGCGCGCAAGTCGATGATGCGTTCGTCACCCTCGCAGACGTGGCTGCGTCTACTTCGATGTATGTGGATACGCGGGACGTTGCTGCAGGAGTGAGTTACGTCTACCGCGTGGTGGCCGTGTACGACGACGCGGATGGCGGTGATGCGCGCGTAGCCGTTACTACCCCGGGCAGCCCGATCGTTGCCGATACCGCGAGTCGCTGACGCCGCGCTTGACGAGTCGGCCAGCGTTATCTCTGCCCCGGACCCGGATCAGCCTCGCTTCGACGTCCAAAGCAGGAGTTCCGGATAGAGGACCTACACTGCGATACTACCTACCCGCGTCCAAATCCACCGACCACGAGTATCGCAGGTTTTGGTTGCGATTAGATTCCAAGCATGTCCCGCGCCGTTGCCCCCAATTGTACCAGCCATCCCCCTTCGCCTGGTACCGCCGCGGGTTTCGATTACGGTGTCGTCATACGTTTCAGCCGCATCGAAACCCTGTCGACAGCGGTTCCGTTTCCCTTTTGCGACATGACGGCTGGGGGACGGCAACTCTCCAAGCGGTGCGTCTAATCGCGCGACGGGAGATTCCCGCCTACGCGGGAATGACGGAGAGTCCAACTTGACATCCCCAAACCTGCGCGCATAGACTGCCATTCAAGCATCAAGAGAGAGCCTTCACGCCGATATGACACACTACCAACTCGAGCGCAACTACGGATGCAGAGTTTCCGACGCCTGGACGTTTCGCGGACTGAAGACCGCCATTTTGGAAAATGAGACGATTCGGATCGTCATACTCCTCGACAAGGGCGCGGATATCTACCAATTCGTCCACAAGCCATCCGACATCGATTTCATGTGGCGCGACCCCCACGGCGTCCGAAACCCTAGAACTTTCACTCCCTCCACCGGAAACCCAGTCGGAACGTGGATGGACTACTACGAAGGTGGATGGCAAACCGTCTTTCCCGGCGGCGGCTTCCCATCCGAATACCAAGGCGCGGACATGGGACTCCACGCTGAGGCCAATATCGCCCCCTGGGACGCGGCAATCGTTGAGGATACTCCGGAGCGCGCGTCGATTCGCTGCTGGATCCGAACCGCACGCGCCCCCTACTTCTTCGAGAAAACCCTGACTCTAACCTCTGGTTCTCCAGTCCTGAGCGTCGATCAGACCCTGACCAACGAAGGGGAAGAAGTAGGACACTGCGTCTGGGGCGAGCACATCGCCCTGGGGCCGCCTTTCCTAAGTCCCGACTGCGTGATTGACCTGCCCGGCGGCACGCTCATCAACCACCCCGAACAGCATCACCCCAACGCAACGCTCAAGATCGGTGGACGAACCACCTGGCCCATGACCGAGGATCAACGGGGCAACCCCGTCGACCTCAGCCGAATTCCCCCAAAGGAGTCCCGCCGATACGACATGTCCTATGTCTCCGACATGCCCGAGGGTTGGTACGCCGTCACCAACCAGAAGCGAGGCGTTGGCCTCGGCGTGCGCTGGCCTACTGACGTCTACAAGTTCCTCTGGTATTGGCAAGCGTTCGGCGGCGGATTTGGCTACCCATTCTGGGGCCGCACGTACAACGTGGGGCTAGAACCGTTCTCCAGCTGGACGAACCAAGGCATCTCCGACGCCAAAGCCAACGGAACCGTCATGACCCTCCAGCCGGGCGAGTCCGTCTCGACGGCCCTCAAAGTAGTAGCCTACACCGGCTCGGACCGAGTGCAACGCATCACGGAAGACGGCCAAGTCATCAGACGGGCTGCCGGCGAGTAACCGTTACCACTGAACGAAGATCGGCATGACTACGTGAACGTAGTTGTCGCTGCCGACCGGCTTGATTACCCCAGGGCTGGAAGGCGACGTCGTCTCCAGAGCCACTTGATTGGTTTCCAGCACATTCAGCACCTCTGTGAGGTACCTGCTGCTGAAAGCAATCTTCGCCTCTCCGCCTTCGATCGTCGCGTCGATATCCCCCTGGTTCTCGCCCACTTCTTCCGAGCGAGACAGTACCAGCATCTTCCCGCGCTCCTCATCGGCGGCATCGATCATCAGTCGCACGATGCCGCTCCCGTCCCGCGCGAAGATCGACGCCGCGCGAGTCGCACGGATGAACTCCTCAAGATGCACGACCGTCCGATTCTCGTACTCCGTGGGTACGAGCTGCGAGTAGTTCGGGAACGTTCCTTGCAGCAGATTCGCCACGATCTCGATGTTATTCAACCGGAACAGAGCCTGGTTCTTCTCCGCCGTCACCGTGAAATCCACGGGGTCCGGCTGATTCCCGGCCAGCCGCGACACTTCGATCAGCGCCTTCGCGGGGATGATGAACTCCACGGGCTCCGACAGAGGCTCGATCAACTTGCCGTTGTATACCCCCAGCCGGAATCCATCCGCGGCGGCGAACGTGAACTCGTCGTCCTTGATCTCCACTTTGATGCCGGTAAGCACAGGCCGGGAATCCTCCGTCGCCGCCGCAATTCCCACATGCCTGATCGCGTCCGTCAACACCTTCGTGTCGATCCTTCCCGCCACCCCCGAATCCACTGTGGGTATCGGAGGAAAATCGCTTGCCGGCGCTCCGTTTATCTGCGCCGAGAACCGAGCGCATTGCACCGACATCCCCACCGGCTGCTCGGTGTACCGCAAGTCCACCCGCTCCGCCGGAAGCGAATTCGTGAACTCGGTTAGCAGGCGGGCCGGTACTGTAACCGTCCCTTCTTCGTCGATCTGCGCTCCGATCCACGTACTTATCGCGATCTCCTGGTTCGTCGCAGACAACTTCAACCGAGCGTTGTCCGTAGAGATCAACACGTTTTGCATGACCGGGTACGTCGTGCGGGTAGGAACCGCACTCGCCACGAACCCAAGCCCGCGACTGAGATTTTCTTGCAAGCAGGAAAGCCGCATACTCGTATGCTCCCAACTGTTGAGAATGAAAGTGACATTAGTATAGTCTCACGCTAGGCAAACGTCAACTAGCAGATTGGCTCCGTTTGATATATCGTGGCGTGTTGCCCCCGCATCGCAAATCCACCCGCGTCCGCCGCGCATCCATTAGGGATCCTGCACTACGACAGACAATAGTAAGGGAAACGGAGCCCTACCCGCGCAGACTCTTGACCGGCCTTGCGCGAGTCTGTTACCATAAACTCGTGCATTTGACTTGACCCTACATCCAATCCAAGACTACCTCCTAACTCTCCCTCCCGCGCGGGGCCGTCTTTCGGCGGCCTCGCGTTTTTCTGTCTGCCGACACCGCCATCCTGTCCCGCCTTCCAAACGCCGCCTGCACTTTCGTACAGGATCGCCCAGAAATCCAGTCCCAAACCGAGAGGCAGGATCCTCCTGCCAAAAATGAGAAAAAGGGGGTTGCGCTTTCTTTGACGCATGTGGTAATGTCAAGATTGCACAGGGTGCTGAGCGCGAGGAGCCCTTCGGAACGATACCGAGAGTGCTACAACCTGAGGAGGTACAGTCGTTATGAGTATGGCCCCATTCATCGTTATGCGGATCATCCTCGGCGCGTTCACGCTCGCCGTCATCTCGTTTCTCTCATTCGTCATCATCCAGCTGCCAGAGGGCGATTACGTCGACCGCTACATCGAGCAGCTCCGACTGGAAGGCGACGAGATCAGCCAAGAGGAAGCAGACTCCATCCGTGACTACTACGGACTCGACCGCCCTATGCTCGTCCAGTACTGGTTCTGGATCTCTCGAATCATCTTCAGGCTAGACTTCGGGCGATCCTTCGCCGAAAACCGCACGATCAAAGACCTCGTCGCCGACCGCTTGCAGTTCACCATCGCCTTATCGGCCTTCACCGCCATACTCATTTGGGTGTTCTCCGTGCCCGTGGGCATCTACTCGGCCGTCCGACAGCACTCCTTTGGAGATTACGTCTTCTCGACATTGGGGTTCGCTGGGTTGGCCGTGCCCGACTTCTTATTGGGCCTCGTCTTGATGTACATCTTCTTCGCCTACTTCGGCTGGAGCGTCGGAGGTCTCTTCTCCGGCCAGTACATCAACGCGCCCTGGAGCGTCGGAAAGGTCATCGACATGCTTCAGCACCTGATCGTCCCGGGCGTCGTCCTAGGAACTGCAGGCACTGCAGGGCAGATCCGCGTGCTCCGCAACAACCTCCTCGACGAACTTTCAAAACCCTACGTGGTCACGGCCCGTTCCAAAGGCGTTGCCACATGGAAGCTCGTCATCAAGTATCCCGTCCGCGTGGCGATCAATCCCCTCATCAGCGGGTTTGGCGGGATGCTCCCCGCCCTCCTCGGCGGCGGATTCATCGTCTCGATCGTGCTCAGCCTGCCCACCCTCGGCCCGTTGATGATCGATGCCCTCTTGAGCCAGGACATGTACCTCGCAGGCAGCATCTTCCTGTTGACCTCCATGTTGTCCGTAGTCGGCGTCCTCATCTCCGACCTCATGCTCGTAGTCGTCGACCCACGCATCAGACTCATGGGCAGCGCCGGGCAGTAGCCGTCTTCAGCAAGAGAAACTCGAAGCGGTCCTTCTCCGTCAGATGACCGAAGAAGGATCGCTTCACCACCTATGTAGCGCAAGATCCTCCCAATCACTCCCCTCCAAGCGCCCCACTGAACTTTGGTGAATTCGCACCCTCCACGAAGATTCCCCTTGGAACTAGCACGAATCGAGTCCATGCCCATGTATAATGGACGCTACGTTCGTCTGATGATGGAGATGCTGCAATGACAAGAGTGGGATTCATTGGTCTTGGCCTGATGGGCAAGCCGATGTGCATGAATCTGGTCGCCAAAGGCTTCGACGTAACCTGCTGGAACAGAACCGCGTCGAAGATGGCAGGCGTCGTCGAATCTGGAGCGCGTCCGGCATCCTCCGCCAAAGAAACCGCCGAGGGCAGCGAGTTCGTCATCACGATGGTGAACGACTCCCCGGACGTGGAGCAAGTCATACTCGGCGCGGACGGCGTCATCCACGGAGCCTCGCCCGGTTCCATCCTAGTGGACATGAGCACGATCTCTCCCTCCGTCACTCGCGCCGTCGCTTCCAGGCTGAACGACCAGGAGATCCACATGTTGGACGCTCCAGTCAGCGGCGGCATAGCCGGCGCAGAAGCAGGTACGTTGTCCATCATGGTAGGCGGAGACCCCGCGGTATTGGACCGAAGCCGCCCAGTACTGGAGGCCATGGGAAGCCGCATTACCCACTGCGGCGGACATGGCATGGGGCAAGTCACCAAGCTCGCCAACAACATCACTGGACTTGCTACCCTCGCGGCCGTGGTCGAAGGCCTCGTCTTCTCCTCCAAAGCAGGCGCGGACCCGAACGCAGTCTTGAGCGCCCTCGGAGGAGGCGCAGCCCAATCGTGGATGCTCGACAACCTCGGCCCCAAGATGTACGACCGCGACTATGCCCCGGGCTTCATGGTCGACACGGCGCAAAAGGACATGCGTCTCATCCTCGAAGCCGCGGAGGAAATGAAAACCCCCCTGCCTGTAACCTCCGTTACGATTCAAATGCTGCGCGCAGCCCAAGAAATGGGCTTTGGCGCGGAGGGCACGCAGGCCTATGCCAAAGTCATGGAAACTCTGTCCGGCGTCAAGCTCCAACGCTAGTGAAGGCGACGCCGCAAAGCTATAATCGAAAACAGCGTATGACGAAGCGGCAGGCCGTTCCCCCGCCCGTCGCATGGAGGATATCGAATGCAGGAAGCAGTTATCGTCAGCGGCGCCCGGACTCCGATCGGATCGTTCGGCGGTTCTCTGAAATCAGCCAAGGCCTCCGACCTCGGCGCAGCGGCCGTCAAGGCAGCATTGGAGCGCGTGGACTTGTGTCCGGATGACGTAGACGAGATCTACTTTGGCAACGTTCTCCAGTCCGCCGAGGCCGGATACGCGGCCCGCCTTTCCGGCCTCAAGGCTGGCATCCCAGACAACGTCCCCGCCATCGCCGTAAACCGCGCCTGCTCCTCAGGACTCGAAGCGATCAACCTTGCCGCGCAGCTCGTCAAGACCGGAGAAATAGACGTCGCCGTGGCAGGCGGGACCGAAAGCATGAGCCAATCACCCTACCTCCTCGATTATCCCGCCCGATTCGACGGGTACAAGATCGGCGGTATTCCCATGCGCGACGCACTCATCGAAGGCCTCACGTGCCCAGTCAACCGTTACCACATGGGCGTCGGAGCCGAGAACATCCAAGCGCGCTGGGAAATCAGCCGCGAAGACCAAGACCAACTCGCCTTGATGAGCCACCGCAGAGCCGCCGCTGCCGCCAGCAGCGGTAAATTCGATTCGCAAATCACCCCCGTGACCGTGCAGGAATCCCGCGGCGACCCTGTCGTCGTGGATGCAGACGAAGGGCCGCGCGCCGATACCACATTGGAGAAGCTCGCAAAGCTCCGCTCAGTCTTCAAGCAAGACGGCACCGTCACCGCAGGAAATGCCTCGTCCATCAACGACGGCGCCGCAGCCGTCGTCATCATGTCCGAGGAAAGGGCACGCGCCCTAGGCATCCCTCCGCGCCTCCGATGGCATACCCGCGGAATCGCGGGCGTCGACCCCGCCTTCTTTGGCACAGGCCCCGTTCCAGCAGTCCAGAACGCCCTCGAAAAGTCAGGCATGTCCATGAACGATATAGACCAAACCGAGCTCAACGAAGCGTTCGCCGTCCAAGCCCTCTACTGCATCCGCGAACTCGATATGGACATGGAAACGACCAACGTCAACGGCAGCGGCATCAGCCTCGGACACCCCATCGGAGCCACGGGCGCAATTCAAACGGTCAAACTCATGGAAGAAATGGACGTGCGCGGGGATGAAGTCGGTATGGTGACGATGTGCGTCGGCGGGGGAATGGGCGTAGCGACGATCTTCGAGCACGTGAACTAACCAGTGCAGAGACCGCACAGCGCTCCCCTGCCCCCGACATGCGCGGCTGACGCCGGCCGCGTATCGGACCGTCGCCTCCGGCCCCTATTGGGCGCGTACCCTGCCGTACCGCCAAGGCAGTCCGACCAACCAGATTCGTTCGGCAACGCCGTGAAACACTACGATGAGCAGACCACAGAAAGAGGAGTTTGCCTGTGAACACCCAGAGGTGGGTACACATCGACGGGGCTTATAACGTTCGAGACTTGGGCGGTTATCGAACCGCGGACGGACGGACGACGCGCTGGCGCGCGTTCGTTCGAGCGGACTGTCTCGACAAGCTGCCCAAATCCGCAGCGCGCAGCCTGATCGAGTACGGTATCGGAACCGTCGTCGATCTCCGCCGCACTCGAGAGACCGTCAACCGTCCGAGCGTGTTCGCCAAGGCAAAGACCGTCGCGTATCGACACGTGAACATGATCGGAGACACCGAATTGTCCGGCTACGGCGGCTCTCAGCCGAATGAAGGCCCGACCCCAGAGTGGATAGCAGGCACGTACAGAGTTCTTCTCGATGCACGCCAAGATGCTATCGCAGAGGCGCTCATAACATTGGGAACCAGTGCGTCCTCCAACAAGGCGGCACTGTTCAACTGCGCGGCAGGAACCGATCGCACAGGCATCCTTGCAGCCCTCCTGCTAGGCATTGCCGGCGTCCCGCGTGATGTCATCGCCCAGGACTACGCCCTCAGCGACAAGGGACTGCGGAATCGGTTCCGCACGGAAGGCATCCCTGACGGATACGACAGACTGACCCCGGAAGACCTCCAACACGACAAGACCCCCGATATCCTCGCTCCCGAACGCGCCATGGATCTGACCCTCTCCTACCTCGACGAAGCATACGGCGGGATCGAATCGTATGTCCGGCGTATCGGCGTCAGCGCCGACGAGACCGCGCGCCTCAAGACTGCCTTGCTGGGATGAGCCGCTTGGACTCTCGCCCCGGGCTCTTCCTTCCCATGGTTGTTCAGGCCTCCGTCCCGACACCGAGACGACTGAAGACGGCGGATAGATCCCCGTTCTCCCGCAACAGCGCGCTGAAGCGCTCGATCTTCTCAGGGTGATCGAACGCCGCGTTGTCCTGCAAAGTGTTCAGCGCAGCCATCGTATCCAGCGTGCTCGTATCCACGACGGCGACCGGCACTTCCTCGAGATCCGCCTCGTGCGTGATGTACTCGACCGGCTCCACTCCGCAGGTGACGATCAAGCAAGAAGTTGGAGTATGCAGGGCCGCCATCTGAATGTCTGGACGGTCTCCCCGGATGATTACCGCCTTGTTCGTCGTATGAATGCCAAAATATAGAGTGCCCCGGTCGAGTCCCATGCCTCCGACGAGGAAATGTTCGATAAGGCGCGAACCATACTCTTCCCCTTGCAAGTACCGACCGCCCAAATGCTCGACCACTTGGTCGATGGTAGAAGAGAGCAGCAATCGATCCTCCGGAACGACCCCCAGCGTCTCGATGCCAAGCGCAAGCATCGCGGGAACGAAACTGCCAGCCGCTTCTGTTCCCTGGTATCTCGTCCGCCCGTTCACCACCGCCCCGATGAGCCGCTCCCCAAACGCTCCCGGCCATCGGGACAAGCCGCGGGCATCCTTGCCGTGAACATGCGTCGTAACCCCCACAACCCCAATGTCCAACGCATCCGCCACCTCCCCAGCAACCTCGACCTCGATATCTGACGACCCCTCGACGATCAGAACATCCGCAGATGCCGCAGCCTTGCTGCAAGAATCGACTACGGACCCAATCCCAGACGAGATCGGTGGATCCGTTTCCACAGTAATGAGGGACGGCTCGCCGGTTCGACCAAGCAGCTCTCCATAGACGCACGGATCCCGGGGGGTTTCTCCCGCATCCGTCCGCCCGACGAGCTTGACTACCGCGTAGGACGCCCCTTCACCGCGCAAGAGGCTCGCAAGCGTGACCGCAAGGGCCGTCTTCCCACTTTGACTCTCGTCCGCGTGTATGTATACGCCGTTCATGCCGCGCCTCATTCGATTGGGTAAGCCGCACGATTATATCAAACCGCCGCGCTCGCCGTTTCAGCCGAATCGATCCGATACCCTAAATGCAAAGGATTCCGTTCCTCTCTATCATGGCGGGTTGCCCCCGCATCGCAACTGCCCCGCAGTCATTTCCGCATACATCCGCGTCATTCCCGCGAAGGTGGGAATCTAATGCTCTCCGTCCGCCGCACATCCATGGCCATACCCACAACACGATAGTATAGTGTATCATTCCATACACGACGCGATGATATAGTACGCCAAGTCCATAACCCTCCGGTCAATCCAGTGATCCACCCTGTCAATCCCAATACATCCAAGAGCGACCCCGCAGTCAAACGGATCGTGTGCTTCGCCAACTCCCGGAAGGACGGGGGGCGCTGCGTCGCCGGCAAAGAGCTCTTGCCGGACGGTCGACCCGGAGCGTGGATCCGACCCGTGAGCGGCCTGCCCCATGGAGGAGTTTCCGAAGACGAGCGGTGCTACGAAGACGGCAGAGAACCCCGCGTCCTCGATGTCATCGACGTGCCTGTCATCGGCCCCCATCCCAGAGATTACCAACAGGAAAACTGGCGCCTCGATCCGAAACGCCGATGGACAAAGGTTGAACGCATCCAATGGAACGCCCTCCCCCAGTGGGCCGACGCAGGCGAAGACCTATGGATCGTCGGACACAGCTCCTCCGAAGGACAGAACGATAGAATTCCTCTCCATGATGCGAACTCTCTCCGCAGCTCCCTGTGTCTCATCGAGGTCGGCTCATTGCAAATAACCGTTTCCGAACCCACCAAGCCCAGCAACCCTATCCCTGCGCTCCGCGCCGCATTCCACTATAATGGACACGATTACTCCCTCCGCATTACCGATCCGGAAAGCGAAAGCGGCGCAGTGAAGATGGGCTACGGAAACTATGATGTCGACGGACAGAGATTCTTGACGATTAGCATGGGCAGGCCCTTCGAAGGCTATGTCTACAAACTCATCGCCGCCATCATCAAGCCCAACTGAGAGACGCCATTGGGATCGACGCAATATCCAGTGTCCACTATCGGCCACTCCAACCACTCCCCCGAGGCGTTCGTAGACCTCCTGGCGCTCCACAGCGTCGACGAACTGATCGACGTTCGCTCCTCACCCTCCAGCCGCTATCTCCCCTATTTCAACTACGACGCCATAAGTCGGACCCTGGAAAGAGCCGGCATCGACTATGTCTTCCTTGGCGGAGAGCTGGGCGGACGTCCGGCCGACCGATCCTGTTACGACGCGGACGGACGAGTCTTGTACGACCGCCTCTCCGCTACCGACCTCTTCGATGACGGCGTAGGCCGGGTAATCCGCGCAGCCGACGAGAGGCGCGTCGTTCTCATGTGTTCCGAGAAAGACCCCTTGGACTGCCATCGAACCCTGTTGGTAGCCCGCGCCCTCGTCCAGCGTGGCGTTGCCGTAGAGCACATCCTCGCCGATGGCGGTGTGGAAGCGCACGACGCAGCGATGGATAGGCTCTTGAACTTCCTCAAACTCCCTCCCAACGGCGACATGCTCCGCTCCAGAGACGATGTAATTGCGGAAGCGGTCGCGCGTCGATGGAAGAAGATCGCCTACGTCGGACCGAAGTCCTCCGCAGGCCCCGATCATTACGACACCTATTAGGAGAATACAGGTTGAGAGTATACACCATCGGATTCACCAAGAAATCCGCATCAGAGTTCTTCGAACTCCTCCGAGAGTCAGGCGCAAAGCGTCTGGTGGATGTGCGGCTGAACAACGTCTCCCAGCTGGCTGGCTTCGCCAAGAAGAACGACCTCGAATACTTCCTCCGCAAGATCTGCAAGATGAATTACGTCCACCTCCCCGACCTCGCTCCTACCAAGGAAATGCTCGACGCCTACCGCAGTGGCCACCGAGACTGGCAAACCTACGAGCGCGAGTTCATCGCCCTCATGGACGACCGCCGCGTCGCCAAGAAGGCAATCAAGAGGACGATAGCGAACGCCTGCCTCCTGTGCAGCGAAGACAAGCCAGAACACTGCCATAGACGCCTGGTTGCAGAATACCTCCATCGCCATTGGGGCAATGTCGAAATCGTCCACCTAGGCTAGCGTATGATCCGCCAGCGGTCTCGTCTGTCCTCTAATGCGGAGCCACCCGCTCGACCCCGATACCCACCGGCCGCTCGAACTCCTTGTACCGCACCCGAATCTCCACTCCGTTTACGCTGCGCGTAAACCCCGCCGTCGGCTCCTGCCGCCTCGTCTCTATTTCCAACGTGTTGTGTCCCTGCCTGAGATCGTCTGCACGAAGAACATACGTGAAGAAATGCGCCGACATGCCAAAGGGAGCTTGTACATCCATCCCTCCAGCCATCACCGTCGCCATGCTGAGAGCCCGCTCGTCCGTTGCCTCAGCCTGTTCCATCGGCAAGACTCGCCCGTTGAAGCGAATCTCTATCTCGTCCTCGATGCAGAAGAAAGAAAACCGGATGGTCAAGATCGGATTCCGCAACTCCCCATCCGCTATCGCGGCTTCCAAATCGTCCGCAACCAATATATCCAGCGCAACCGTCTCTCCCTCAACGAGTTCCGCAGGGACCTGTCGGTCGGGTGTAGTCGTCTCCTCTCCCGTCTTCCCCTCTCGCGGCGCCAGCAGATAGCGCTTGTTCCGACGCGCGTAGACCTCAGGATACCCCGCTTCCCGGAGTATCTGATACTCACGTTCTCCAAATGGCCATGGGTAATACCCGTCGAACACTCCAGCCCAACCATGATAGCTCAGAGTCTGGGCCAAGGCTCGAAACATCTCCGCGTCAGGCTTGCCCACGCGATGGTCGTAGACGCGCCGCGGCGGCCGATAGTAGGCAGGAACCCCCGCCTGATTCGCCGCATCAGGCAGCCAGCGATGCGAAACCCCCGTGTCCACCAAGTTCGCGCGCTCCGACCCAACCACCATATCCACCAACCCGCGTCCCATCCAAGCCGCAACATCCAGCCCAATATCGAGGTTCGCCTGCTCGTCTGCATACACCCGCGCCATGATCGGAATCTTCCGGCCCTGTTCCTCCCCAATGGCACGTACCATCTCTCGCACTTCCTCGACGAAACGGCTCATGGTCTCAATGTTCTCCTCGGTCTCCTCCATCCGAAAGTATAGAGGAAAGAACATGAAGTCCAGTTCGATGCCGTCTGCGCCGTAGTCCACGAGCATCTCCCGGATCATCGCCTTCTTGTCTTCCCAGACGAGCCGATTCGTGAAATCGTATGCCCATTGAGTCTGGTGATTGGGCCAGCGAGGGTCTCGAACTCCGTGGCAGACCGATTCTTCGTGCCGCCAACGCAGCCATCCGCACCGATCCGCACCGGGCGGTTGCGAGTCCTGAAGGCGCAAGCTCGGAAATACCGTCATCCCCATGCGCCTCCCGTGTTCGATCACTTCATGCACCTGATCTGTTCCCTTCTCCCGCGCAACCTGCACCATCCGCATGATCCGCCAGTCGATGAAATTCTCCCAGACCTCCTTCGAGTCCCCCACCACTCGACCCACCTTGCTGTCATGGAAATAGACATCCCCATACCCCAACCCCAACACGAGCAAATCGACCCCCGTCCCCACCACCTCGTCCACCGGCTGCCGCAGCTTCCCAACGCTCACCGGCGGCTCGACCCGCTTCCCATGAAAATGGTGCCCGTCGTTGTAGTAAATCAACCTCGGACGAAACAATCCAGAATCTACCTGCTGATCGATAGGAACCATCCTGCCGCCTCCTCCTGACCTCATGGGCAAAGTCACAGAATACTACCACACCTTGCCGCGGTCCGCAGGCGTGCGCTGTAGCCTTCTCAAGGTCGGCGGTGACAGACTACTGCCATACTCCGCCCAGAACCGGTCCCTCTCTCTGGTACTTCACTCCGTTTGGTCTATAGCGGTAGGTTGCCCCCACATCGGAAATCCCTCGTGGTAATGCCGTGGCTCACCCACGGCATTTCTCGCGAAGGCGGGAACCCAAACCATCCCTTCCCGATTTCCGCACCACATGCACGCAGTAAAGAACCCCCGGCAGGCGGAACCTTGTTGGAATGAACGGTACATCGGTATAATCGTTGGCAGATGACATTCTGGAACTGGGAGGGGCTCGCGTGACTCACGGTGAAGACATCGCGTTGA
This sequence comes from Dehalococcoidia bacterium, assembly GCA_965242665.1. GTDB lineage: Bacteria > Chloroflexota > Dehalococcoidia > Lucifugimonadales > VXLM01 > VXLM01. Next base: position 1,360,299 of record OZ251484.1, read on the forward strand.
TGGCGCACCTCATGCGCCGCGCTGGATTTGGCGCGCGAAGGAGCGAGTTGGAAGAGCGGGTGGAGAAGGGCTACGAGGCAACGGTCGAAGAGTTGCTGCATCCAGACCTTCAGGAGCCGGTGGACATCTACGACCTCTACCGCTATCAGCCGTGGGCGTGGAAGCCGGGTACAGTCTACGGCATGGGGCACGCGCCGTGGGTCTACCGCATGTTGAATACCAACGCGCCGCTCCAAGAGAAGTTGACTATCTTCTGGCACGGCATCTTTGCGACTGGAGTATCCAAGGTCGACCATTGGGACGAGATAATGGACATGATCGACTCGTTCCGCATCAACGGCCTGGGGAAGTTCCGGGACATCGTGTTGAGCGTTGCCAGAAGTCCGGCGATGATCTACTGGCTGGACAACAACGAGAACCTCGACGGACGGATCAACGAGAACTGGGGTCGTGAGCTGCTCGAGCTGTTCACGATGGGCGTTACGAACTATACGGAGGGCGACGTCTACGAGTGTTCGCGCGCCTTCACAGGTTGGACGATGGCGCCAAAGCTTCCGCGTTTCCCAATGGGCCGGTTCGACTGGGAATTCGAGTACCGGGACTCCCTACACGACCACACGGACAAAAGCTTCCTCGGACACGCCGGGGACCTTGACGGAGAGGAAGTCGTAGACATCATCCTGCAGCAGCCGTCGACGGCGCGGTTCATCGCGCGGCATCTGTATACGTTCTTCGCGGCGGACGAGGCGCAGGTGCCGGCGTGGTCGGTGACGCCGCCGCGAGACCCGGAGGCGATCGACCAACTCGCCGAACGACTGTACCACACTGACTACGATATTCGAGATACCCTGCGATTCCTGTTCAACGCAGACTTCTTCAAACAAGCTCGTTTCGCCAAGGTGAAGAGTCCAGTCGATGTGATGGCCGGGATGCTGCGTCTGGTCGGCGGATCGGAGTTTCCCGCGCCGGGCATCGGGAACCTATCGAGGCAAGTCGCGTACATGGGACAAGAGCTGCTCAACCCGCCGTCCGTGGAGGGATGGCACACAGGGCCGGAATGGATCAACAGCGGATCGATCATGACTCGAACGAATTTCTTCACCGATTTGGTTAGCGACACAGAGCGGCCAGGAGTCAAAGCGATCGTGGATGCACTGCGAGAACGCGGCGACCTGTCGACGGATGAGTTCGTGGATGCGTGCATCGACCTGCTCGGCCCGCTGGAGGTCAGCGGCCGCGCTCGGCAGGAGCTCATCGATCACGCGGACACACACGGCCCGCTTGCATGGGAAAGCAACGGAGGATACGAATCGACCGCCGCACGCGTCACGGAGATGCTGCAACTCATCGTCGCACTGCGAGAGTATCAGTTTGCGTGAATTTCTCCACTGCTTGGACAGAGAGCGTGGAGGCTACATTCGCACGAACGCGGCGGTAGCTGGCGCTGTGGGGGCGGCAGCTGGGCTGATTGCGTGCTGAGAGGGACTGGCGGAGCCGGATGTCAATGAGATGGTGGAGGCGCGGGTTGTGGAAGGGCGGGGCGAAGCTCCGTCTATGACATAACTATCTGAGGGCGGCGTGGCGGCTGCACACGGATGAGGAGGCAGTGATGCCATCCGACGCCGACCATACTATCAGAGCGCATAATCGGCGCGGACAAGGGATTGTCATCTGAGGGGCAGGACCAAGTGATTTGCCGCCCAAGGCATGAGACTCGGGCAAGCCGCCCGGCGACAAGCTGCTGAGCAAAGGGCTGAGTCGGCCGCCAAGGGGTCTTGGTTGCGCGCGGGCTTCTTCCGCTTGCAGCTGGCAGCGTGTCAGCTGCTCGTCGTGGTTCTACTAGTCAATCTTGCTGGGGGTGGTCATAGTGTCAGCGGCCGCCTTATGAGTTGCAGGTCGGGAATGTCGGCGAAGTCTCCATCATCAGCGGCCAGCGGGCACTTCAATCTTAGTGCGGTCGCTGCTATCCAAGCGTCGGCCACGTTCAACTTGCGTCCCGCTTTCTCCCTATCGCTACACAAGCGGGCGCAAGTTTCTACCAATTCTCGATCAACCCAAACGATCTCGTATGCTGCGAGATGGTGTTCAAGATCGCTCATACGGCGATGGCCCCAATCATCCTTGAACGCTCCGAACCAGACTTCCTCCAGCGTCTGGAACGAGATAAAAGGCCGTTTCCCTTCCAGCTCCGCCTCGTAATAACCAGAACGTTCGTCCTTGTTGAAGATGATCGATATGACGGACGTGTCAACCACTACAAAGTTCAATCTGCTTTCCATCAATCTTCCCGCCCGTCACGGATACTGCGGATGAACTCGTCAACATCAATGGGGTCGCTTATTCGCACGATTCTACTACTATGGAAGATCCTTGGATTCGGTGCCTCGATGCGCGCATCGATGTCAGACGGCTTCTCCCAGTTCTCCGTATCCGTGATATGCTCGACTAGGACGATGGTCCATTGGTCGCCCTGGTTGAATGAGCCGTTGCCACTAACCTCGACATAGTGCGTCGCCAGTCGGCGCATGTCCTGGGAGAGTGCATCGTCGAACCGCAACTTGATGTAACTGCCGCCGCTTGTGTGCAGTTGCGCCGTATGCTTATCCCAGTTGACCTCTTTCAGCCAGCCGTGCAGAAGAGCAAGAGATTCTTCGCTCCTCGGCGCAGGCTTCGTGGCGCGCTTTGTCCGCTCGATCTTGACTCTGCGAGGAGTGTCGTCGGTTCCCATCCAGATACTCACATCGACGGGGAGATTCGACGATATTTGGTAGAGCTTATCCGTCACCCTCTTCGGCAGGGTAGAATCCGCGCTTCCATCCCAGCTCAGCAATGCTTGGAGGGCCTGCCACCCATAGCCACGGAGATACTGTTGGTTTCCAGATGGACGTCCCACGGTGAAATCGGCGACAATGGAGCTCGGGTGAACAGACATCAATCGCAGGCTGCTCTGCTCATTGACCCATTGGGGCGGCCGCCCGCGCGTCTGGGGGCGGTTTCCCAAGTGCTCGACCATGAGCCGTACGGCGGACTGGATGCCCTTCAGCGCGCTGGCGAAATCGTCAATCGAGACGCCCTCTTCCCTGATACTCGGCCCTTCGAACGTAACCCGCAGTTGATTCATCGTTACAACCTCAGCTCGATGTTACCGTCCACGCTGTCGAAGTTTCTCAGATCAAGCATGTATCAAGCAACCTCACGTTCAAATGGAGCATACCTCCTAAATAGGTAGTCCATTATACAGACCTACTGCCATTAGTCTACCGCGTCCTGTCCAGCAGCGGATGCACTTGCCGCCCGCTGCCCGCGCCTAGATCACCTTGTTCAGCGGGTACTCGATGATGTCCTCTGCGCCGGCGGTCATCAGCTTGGGGGCGAGGTCGCGGACTACTGCGGGGCTTACGACGGTCTCGACGGAGAACCAGTCGGTGTCGTAGAGCTTGGCGACGGTGGGGGCTTTCATGCTGGGCAGGGTCTTGACCAGTTCGGCGATACGGTCTTGGGGGACGTTCATCTTGAGGCCGACGAGTTTGTCGCCTTGCAGCGCGCCGTTGAGGAGCATTCCGATCTGCTCGATCTTGGCGCGCTTGCGTGGATCCTTCCATGCGTCGTGGCTGGCAATGAGCTGCGGAACGGTTTCCATGAGTTCGTGGATGATGGCCAACCCGTGCGCGCGGATGGTGCCGCCCGTCTCGGTCACCTCGACAATGGCGTCCGCGAGTCCGGAGACGACCTTTGCCTCGGTAGCGCCCCAGGAGAACTCGACCTCGACGCCGATCTCACGCTCTTGGAAGTAGCGTCTGGTAAAGCGCACCAACTCGGTGGCGATGGTCTTGCCTTCCAGATCTTCCAAGCGCTTGATGTCCGAGTCGTAGGGAGCGGCCACGACCCATCGGGCGGGGCGCATGCTCACTTTGGAGTAGACGAGGTCGGTCACGGCGTGGACGTCGGAATTCGTCTCCGCGATCCAGTCTTTGCCGGTAATGCCGACGTCGAGGGTTCCGCTCTCGACGTAGCGCGCCATTTCCTGCGCGCGTGCGATGGAGCAGGAGATTTGCGGATCGTCGATATCCGGAAAGTAGCTGCGGGAATTTACGTTGATTTGCCAACCTGCGCGCCGGAAGAGCGCGATCGTCGCATCTTGAAGACTTCCCTTGGGGATGCCGAGCTTCAACATTTCTGACACGTGCAACACGACTCCATGAATGATAGTGAGCGCGCAACAGTCCGCGCGCCAAAGTCACCTTAATAGTATATCAGATTCCGCACAGCAGTGCAGGTAGCAGACGGCTCGAAATTCCTTATCCGTGCATGTTGTGGGAAGAGTGCATTCTGGATTCCCGCACTCGTGGGAATTGGCGGGGACGGTATCGGGAATGACGGGGGTGATGCGGGCAGGTGGATTTACGCTATGGGAGCAGGCCGGGAGTGCGCGTCCAGCAGGGAGCCGGTGGCGGGGCGAGCCGCACGCGCCCCTGCCAGCCGCAGCGTGCCCCAAACGGTCGCTTGCAGGGCAGAGACCACGGGCTTGCCCGTCATCTCCTCCAAGGCGGCGAGGATGTTCGACGTCCTCATCCCCGTGCAGCTGATGAAGATGCCGTCTGCGTCCGGACGGTCTACCAGACGCGCCACGAGCTCCAAGGTCTCATTCTGGGGAATGTCCTCGATGCCCCGCAGCTTGTTCAAGCCGCGCATGTGCACGACCTCAATGCCGTGAGCATCGAGGAATGCCGCAAGTCGCTCGTTCAGCTCGTCCACGTGCGGCGAAAGCACTGCGGCGCGGGCGATACTGAGATCGTGAAGCGCATCCGCCGACGCTGTGGCCGTCGTGGTGGATCGGAGGCCGGTCTCCGCGTGGATGCGAGCGCAGATGTCCGCGTCTCCTCCGACTCCTCGAACGTAGCTCGCGGAGGTGCACGCATAGCCGACCGCCTGCGCGCCGAGCGGAACTAGGCGCTTGGCAGTCGCCTCGATGTCCGGGTTCTCGGCCATGGCGCGCAGCCGCTCCAGGGTAATCGGAGGGGGACTGTCCCCCTCCGTCCCCGCGTGTGTGCCGACGATGGCCCACTCGACAGATTCCGGCATCAAGCGCGAGATTTCGTCGGTGTCGCCGCGCGACGGAGGCCCTGGCCATACGAATCCGACGTTGTGCGAAAAGTACATCGAACCCCTCCTACTTCATCGCACGATGATCTCTCGCGGGGAACTGGTCACCACTTCGCAACCGTTCTCCGTGACAATGGTCGTTTCGCTGAACGCCGTTCCGTACTGCCCCATTCGCCGCAGGGCGATTGGGTGATGGAAGACCATGCCGGTCTCGAGTATGGTATCGACGTCGAGGATGATGCTTGCCGCGCCGTCGGCCCAGGAGGGCGGGTGTCCAGCTCCCACGGAGTACCCGAAGTTGCCGTGGAAGATGAAGTCGTCTCCGGCCGCGCCGATGCCTTCCCATCCGGCCTCCGCCACTTCATGCGCAGTCACGCCTGGACGAATGGCGTTCAAGACGTTGTCCAACCCTCTCAGGCAGGCGTCCGCCATTCTGCGCGCCTCCTCGGGGGGCTCTCCGATGAAGACCGTGCGCATGGTTGGGGCGCTGTAGCGTTGGAAGCATGCGCCCATCTCAAGGAGAACTACATCTCCCTTTTGTAGCACATTGCGCTTGTGCGTGGAGTGGAGGATGCCGGATCTCCTACCGGACGTCACGACGGGCGAGATGCACATGTACTCGCTGCCCATCCTGAGCATGACTTCCGCCGCTGCTGCTGCGACGTGATTGTCGGTCGCGCCCTCTCTCGCGGCCTCGATCGCCGCGGAAATGCCCATGTCGGTGACCATGGCGGCCAGGCGAATTTGGTTTATCTCCGTCTGCGACTTCACCTTCTTCACATTGTGCACAACTCCGGTTGCGTCCGTGAACGCCGCCTTTGGGAGCGCGCGCTGTATCTCCTCGTATTCCAGCGGGGAAAGTCCGGGGAGCTGCAGCTCCAACGCGATCATGGCGTCGGCGAAGTCATGCAACTTGAGTATGGTCGAGATGTACCCCATGCGGGTATGGCGCGAGGGGTAGCCTCGGCGGTCGATCAACCAGGAATGTATGAGCGCGCTGCCCAATTCCGTCGGAGGAACGATCAGCGTGGGGTCTGCTTCCAAAGTCACGATGACGCACTCGTCGGCGTTGGGGGAAAACGTCTGATACCCCGACAGGTAGAGCACGTTCGCGGGATCGGTCACCACGACCACTTCGACGCCGCGCTTCCGCATCCACGTCCGAACGCCTCCGGCGCGCACGTGGCGCTCCTCCTCCGAAAACGGGATCTCGTGTTCCAAGCCCTCGGGCAGGCGCGGGGCTATGGTCCCGCCGGACAGACTATCGTGAAGTTTCATAGATTGCCTGCGTTCCCCCTCGCATCGGAATCTTCGCGCCAACACTCCCCATAGTATCACCAACGGCGGAGGTTCAATAGGGGGTAGTTGGGACTCGCGGCAGGGATGCGGACGCGCTTAGGGTGATACACTGGGGGCGGGAGGCTGAATAAGATGTACAAAAACATCAAAAGGAATCATTGAACACGCAGGAGAAACTCAACTATGGCCATCAAGCGAGTGTTCATCAGCTTTGATTTCGACCACGACGAGGAACTGCGGGACGCCTTGGTAGGACAGGCAAAGAACCCTGATTCACCGTTCAGCATCGCTGACTGGTCGGTGCATGAGGCATTCGATTCCAATTGGAGACAGAAGGTTCGAGAGCGTATACGCAGGACCGACCTTACGACCGTCATCTGCGGTGAGCATACGCACGATGCGAAAGGCGTCGCGGCCGAGGTATCCATCACCCGCGAAGAAGGAAAGCCCTACTTCCTATTGTGGGGGCGTCCAAAGAAGGCCTGCACTAAGCCAGATATGACGCTCCGGACAGACAAGGTCTACGACTGGACTTGGGAAAATCTGAAGCGGCTGATTGCAGGAGAGAGATGAGCCTGTGACCGACCAATCGAGCGAACGTTTGTTCCTACACACGAAAGAGAATTACAGCGGCTCATTCACAAGCGACTTGCTTGAGCAGTATAAGATGTACGTGCAATCTGCAGAGAACGTCAGCGCACGTCGTGTCGCCTCAAGTCGATACCTGTTGACTCTGAATTCCGCTATCGTGGCTCTCTATGGCTTTCAGTCTACGAGCTTCGGTGAGGGCTATTGGATGATACCAATCCCGATACTAGGATTTGCGGTCTCATTGCTTTGGCGTCAGATAATCAAGTCGCACAGAGATCTGAACGCGGTAAAGTTCAAGATAATCCACGAACTCGAGCAGCACCTGCCTGCGGCGCTCTATGCCCACGAGTGGCGACTGGCGGACAGGGGTCAAGGGAATTCTTACCGAGCGGTCACCCGTTTGGAGCAGTGGATCCCACTGATTTTCTGCGCCATTCACACAATTCTCCTCATCACAATGATTCTCGCAAACGTTGGTTGGGTTGACTGGTTGATGTGATGTCTTGAATGGGCGATGATATGCGCTCACGTACGGTCTGCGGGGAGTAGCCGCGAATTCGGTTTGGAATCCAGGGGTTTGATTTCGTGCCGTGACCCAGCGCCGCGGTAGTCCACGCGTACTGCAAGGAAGTTGACACCATGGCATTCGAGTGCTACCCTGAATTTGACGTTAGCTAGACGCTCTGGCGGGCTGCTAACCGCTTGTGAGATTAAGGAGGCATCCATGCCGAGGTACGACTATCGGTGCTCAGACTGCGGGCATGAGTTCGAAGTCAAGCAAAGATTTTCCGATGAGCCGTCTGCATCTTGCGGGGAGTGCGGCAGCCAAGCGCGGCGCGTCATCCACTCTGTGCCGGTGGTCTTCAAAGGCAGCGGCTTCTACGTGAACGACTACGGCAAGGGCGGCGGCTCCAACGGAAGCGCCGGCTCGGATGCGCCGTCCTCATCCGACGCCAAGGCCGATTCGGACTCGAAGAAGTCCAAGGCCGCCAAGGACAAGGCGCCGGCGTCGACGGCCTAGACGAAAGGCGGATCCTCTTGCGGGCATTGGTGCAGAGGGTCTCACGGGCGTCGGTGACCGTACAGGAAGAGATCGTCGGAGAGATAGGCGCCGGATTGGTAGTCCTCGTTGGAGTCTCGCGGGACGACGCAGAGGTGGACGGGGACTACATCGTAAACAAGGTCGCCCACTTGCGGATTTTCGCAGACGAAGAGGGGAAGTTCAACCACTCTGCGACGGACGTTGGCGCCGAGCTCCTCTTGATTAGCCAATTCACCCTGCACGCGGATACCCGCAAAGGACGGCGTCCGAGTTTCATCGAAGCCGCGGGGCCCGAGTTGGCAGAGCCGTTGTTCGATTACACCGTCGCAAAGTTCAGAGAATTGGGGCTGCGGGTGGCGGCGGGGACGTTCCAAGCGCACATGATGGTGTCGTTGACGAACGATGGGCCGGTCACGATAATGATCGACTCCACGGACCGCGGGCGTCCACGGCGGGGGTAGAGCGCGGAGCGTGCGGCGCGGGGGGTCGCCCAACGCGGACGCCGGACTAACGCGGATGGCGGCGCTCGGAGGAGGCGGTGAATTCTAGGCTGATGTCGACAGACATGACGGAGTGAGTGAGTGCGCCGACGGATATCCTGTCGACTCCGGTTTTCGCTACGTCTCGGACATTCTCGAGGGTGACTCCGCCCGAAGCTTCCGTTACCGCGCGTCCGGCGATGATCTCGACCGCAGCCGCCATGTCGGCGATGGACATATTGTCCAGCATCACGATGTCCGCGCCGGCCTCCACCGCCTCCCGTACTTGATCGAGCGTCTCCACCTCGACTTCGATCTGTCCCGCGCCGGACGGGGAGTCCCGCATTGCGCGCACTAGGGCCCGGATACTCATCTCCCTCATGGATCCGGCCGCAATGTGGTTGTCCTTGATGAGCACGCCGTTGGAGAGGTCTCGCCGGTGGTTCACGCCGCCTCCGACGGTGACCGCGTATTTTTGCAATCTCCGATGGCCTGGCAGCGTCTTCCGGGTATCGAGGATGTCGACATCGAGGTCTGCGACTTGTTGGACGAACCGATGAGTGGCCGACGCGACTCCGCTCAAGTGCTCCAGGAAGTTGAGCGCGACCCGCTCGGCTTTGAGTATCGACGCCGCGCTCCCCGAAATCTCCGCTATCTTGCAGATTCCGCGAGCGGGATCCGCGCGCCGCAGACGCGCGCCGTCCGCGAGGAGGCGTTCGAAGCGCAGGGAAGGATCGACCATGTGGAATACTGCATCGGCGACATCGACGCCGGCGAGAATGCCGTCTGCCTTGGCAACGACGGCGGCTTTGCCCTCCAACCATGGCGGGACGAGCGCGTCGGTCGTTATATCGCCGCCGCCTAGATCTTCGAGCAAGGCTCTCCGGACGACCTCGTCGATTTCTGCTCTTGGGATGTCCATCTGAGAGTCCTTGGCAGGTTCGTTCGCCGCAACAAGGAATACGCGGGTCCGGATTACGACGGCGCGAGGCGCGGATTTTGGCGGACGGCGGGAATCAGACGACCCGGAGCATTCGGTCGAGTGCGACCTTGGCATCACGCCGAGCGTCGTCGTCTACTGTGATCTCGTTGAGGGTGACCCCTTCGTTCAGCCCGTCCAACACCCATGACAGGTACGCGGGGTGTATGCGGTACATGGTGGAACATGGACAGACGACGGAATCTAGGCAGAAGACGGTCTTGTCTGGGTTCTCGTTCGCGATGCGGTTGACCAAGCTAATCTCGGTTCCCACGGCCCATGTCGTGCCGCTCTCTGCCTGCTCGATGGTCTTGATGATGGTTTCGGTCGAGCCGTTGGCGTCCGCCGCTTGGACGACCTCCATGACGCATTCGGGGTGGACGATGACGTTGACGTCTGGATACTTCTGCCTCGCCTCTTCGATTTGCTTGACGGAGAAGCGGGTGTGGACGGAGCAGTGTCCCTGCCAGAGGATGACCTTTGCCTGCGCGAGGTTCTCTTCGGTATGGCCGCCGAGCGGCTTGAAGGGGTTCCAAACGATCATTTCGTCGAGAGGGATTCCGAGGCGTGTGGCGGTGTTCCTGCCCAGATGCTGATCTGGGAGGAAGAGAATCTTTTCGCCTCGGTCGAACGCCCAGGCGAATGCGGCAGCCGCATTGGAAGAGGTGCATACGATGCCGCCCTCTCGCCCGCACAGCGCTTTGATGGCCGCCGTGGAGTTCATATAGGTTATGGGGACGATCGAGCTGCGGGGCAATGCGGCACTCATGTCGTCCCAGCAGTCGAGGACGTCGTCGATGTGCGCCATGTCTGCCATCGAGCATCCAGCCGTCAGGTTTGGGAGGATGACCCTTTGGTGATCCTGGCTCAGGACGAATGCGGTCTCTGCCATGAAATGCACACCGCAAAAGACGATGTGCTCTGCATTTCCCTGAGATGCGGCGAACTGCGAGAGCTTGAAGGAGTCTCCTCGGTAGTCCGCGAATCTTATGATTTCGTCTCGTTGGTAGTGGTGCCCGAGTATGACGACGCGGTTGTCGAGCCGTGCGCGGGCTTCCGCGATGCGAACCTCCAGCTCCTCCGGCTTGGCTTTGAGGTAGGAGATCGGTATCTTCTGCCAGCGAACTCCTGCATCGAATTCCTCTTCGAGGGGCTTCGATTGGAGTTTCTCGTCGGTTTGGCAGAACGCGGACTGCTCGATTTCGGTAATCGGTATGGTAGGTGTTCTGGCGGTTTCTGCGATTACCATGCTGCCTCCATTGGACTACGCGGCGCGGGCGGATCGGCCTGTCAGCGACCAAGCGCCCGCGCGCTCGATCTTTACGGGAACGATGCGTCCAATTGCGTCGTCCGCTCCTTCGACGTACACCAGTTTGTCGTTGCGGTTTCGTCCGTGTACTTGCCCGCGCTTGACGCCCTCGATCAGCACCTCGACCGTCTGTCCGCTGAGCTCTGCGTTGATCTCTGCTTGAATCGAGGCTTGGAGGCCGTCAATTGCCGTCAAGCGGCGTTTCTTCTCTTCTTGCGGAACGTCGTCGTGCAGCTTTCTGGCGGCGTACGTGTTGTCGCGGGTCGAGTACATCGCCGAGTGCACCTTGTCGAAGCGAATATCGCGGACCATCTCATACGTCTTGCGGAATTGGTCGTCTGTTTCGCCGCAAAATCCGACTATCAGGTCGGTGGAAAGAGACACGTTTGGGATGCGGTTCCGTATCTTGTCGATGAGGCGGCGGTAGTCGTCGTTGGTGTACTGACGCCGCATCTGCGCGAGGACTTCGTCGTCTCCCGCCTGAAACGGCAAGTTGACGTGTTCGCAAACCTTGGGAAGATCCGCCACTGCACCGATGATGTGGTCGCTCATGTCGTTCGGATGCGAGGTGAGGAAGCGGATACGCTCGATCCTCTCGACATCGTGGACGCTTGCCAGCAAGTCCGCGAGGTCGACATCCCCGTCGAGGTCGTGTCCGTATGAATCGACGTTCTGGCCGAGCAGGGTGACTTCCCGCACGCCGCGGTCGGCGAGCAGCTCCGTCTCGCGGACGATATCCGCGATCGTGCGGCTCACCTCTCGGCCGCGCCGGTATGGGATGATGCAGAACGAGCAGAACTTGTCGCATCCGTGGATGATTGGGATGTACGCGGTGACGTTGGGCTTTGCGGTGAGCGGGCCGACGCAGCCTTCGGGGTCGATGCCCAAGCGGTCTCCGAGCAAGTCAATGAGCGGATCGAACTGCTGTGGACGCATGAACACATCCACTTGGGGGAATCGCTCCTGGAGAGTGTCGGTCTTCGGTCCGACCATGCAGCCCATGAGTGCGATGACCTTTTCGCGGTTCTGTTGCTTGAGCGGTTTGAGGTGGCCGAGCATCCCGACGACTTTGTCCTCGGCGCTCTGTCGGACGACGCAGCTATTCAGCACCACCACATCGGCGTCCTGGGCGTGCGCCGCCTTTCCCAGTCCCATTTGTTCCAAGCCGCTTTCGAGGCGCTCGGAGTCCGCCACGTTCATCTGGCAGCCGATCGTCCATATGTAGTAGTTCTGCATGTCCGCTCGCAGGGTGGAAGATGGCGGAGGGAGTGGGATTCGAACCCACGAGAGGGATTTCTCCCCCTAAGCGCTTAGCAGGCGCCCGCACTAGACCACTATGCGATCCCTCCAACGGTATGTTGTCAATATATCAGAGATTGGGTAGCCGGTGCAAACCCAAGCATGTGCGGGGTTCTGTCGATTTGCCGGCGGTGGTTGGCCACAGACCACTGGATTCCCGCCTTCGCGGGAATGACGTGAGGGGGTGTGGGAATGACATAGACGGGCACGGGAATGACGTGGGGCCGGTGCAAACCCAAGCAATGTGCGGGGTTCTGTCGATTTGCCGGCGGGGGTTGGCCACAGACCACTGGATTCCCGCCTTCGCGGGAATGACGTGAGGGGGTGTGGGAATGACATAGACGGGCACGGGAATAACCGGGAACAGGCACGGGAATGACGGGAACAGGCACGGGAATGACGGAGATTTCAGCTCTTGACAACGCGGCGATGAAGTTGTAACATCCCTAGCGGACTCCACACAAGTCCGCCGACATGACGTGTGAATTCTTGCACGGATGGGGGCCTCTGCGCCCCCTTGAGGTTCACACGTTGGATTGTGAGTGACTTGTGTGGAGTAGCCACCATCCTTGCCGCGAGGGGGCATCTACGAAATGTCACGAGTCTGGGTCTCGCTAGGAATCTGCTGTCATCGTATCGTTCGTCACTCCCCAACACTGGGCGCAAGATTTCGCATAGCCTTCCTGTCCGCGCTAGCCGCGGTCGTCCTCTTGTCCGCAGCCTGCGGCGACGACCCTCAGGTCAATATAGAAGCCACCGTCGAGGCGCAGGTTGTCGCACGGCTCGACGCCCAGGCCACCAGCCAAGCGGCCATAACCGCGAGCATCCAGGCAACCGTCGAAGCCCAACCGTCTCCCACGCATACGGCGACGAATACTCCGACGCCCACGGTTACACCGACTCACACGCCCGTACCGACGAATACGCCTACACCGACGGCGACGAATACTCCGACGCCTATTCCCACGGTTACACCAACATACACGCCCGTACCAACGGCCACTCCCACGCCGACCAATACTCCAACGGCTACGCCAACATACACGCCCGTACCAACAGCCACGCCCACACCGACCAATACCCCGACGCCTACACCCACGGCTACACCGACTCACACGCCTGTACCGACGGCCACTCCCACACCCACACCGACCAATACTCCGACGATCACCCCTACTCCGATCGTCGGCGCGTGGGAGCGATGGGGGGACCAAAGGTTTCGATTTTATAGCGGAATTGATAGCGGAATTGCATTACTGGTGGGTATTGCATTACGGTCAGACGCATCGGACGAGGTTTTCTTGGATGTCCGATGCGAATTCAATGCGGATTACGAACAGAGAACCGGCCTCAAGGTAGCCATCGATTGGAATGAGGATCTGGGATCGGACTATCGTCCGACCGTTGCAGTGCGCTTCGACGATGGGGACGATCAGGAAGATGTTTGGACACTGTCCACGAACAGTGAAGGAACGTTCTCCACGGACGCTGAAGCGTTCATTTCGTCGATGAAGGGCGCGGGCCGGTTGTGGGCTAGGGTATGGAAGAAGGACGGGACGACCATCACGGCTCAATGGGATGTTTCCGGCTTTCGGGACGCGGTTCGGCCGGTCGAGGAGAGGTGCGACCCGAACTTCGTGACACCGGTGCGGTGGCGATACGAAGCAGGCATCTATAGGAAAACCTCCCCGGGAGTTGTGGACGGAGTGGTCTACGTCGGCTCATTGGATAGCTACTTGTACGCGGTGGACGCACAATCCGGTGAACTGCGCTGGCGATACAAAACAGAAAGCTTTGTGACTTCCTCTCCTGCGGTAGTGGACGGAGTGGTCTACGTCGGCTCGTATGATAACTACTTGTACGCGGTGGACGCACAATCCGGTGAACTGCGCTGGCGGTATGAAACAGGAGACTGGGTGGAATCCTCCCCTGCGGTAGCGGACGGCGTCGTCTACGTCGGCTCAAACGACGACTACTTGTACGCGGTGGACGCACAATCCGGTGAACTGCGCTGGCGATACAAAACGGGAGGTTCGGTGGAATCCTCTCCTGCAGTTGCAGACGGCGTCGTCTACGTCGGCTCAAACGACGACTACTTGTACGCGGTGGACGCACAATCCGGTGAACTGCGCTGGCGATTCGAAACAGGATTCTGGGTAGAATCCTCCCCGGCGGTTGTGGGCGGCATCGTCTACATTGGATCAGGCGACGATTTCTTGTACGCGGTGGACGCCGAATCCGGCAAACTGCGCTGGGAATACGAAACGGGAGGCAATGTGGAGTCCTCCCCTGCGGTTGCGGACGGTGTCGTCTACGTCGGCTCAAACGACGACTACTTGTACGCAGTGGACGCCGAATCCGGCAAACTGCGGTGGCGATATCAAACAGGAGACTGGGTGATATCCTCTCCTGCGGTTGCGGACGGCGTCGTCTACGTCGGCTCAAACGACCACCTCTTGTACGCAGTGGACGCCGAATCCGGCAAACTGCGGTGGCGATATCATATGACAACGGAGGTGGATTCCTCACCGGCATTTAGGGGTAGGACTGTCTACATCGGAGGATACTACTTGTACGCGCTGGATGCTGCGGGGGGACAGTAGAGGGTACTGCGTAGAGAGGAGTTGTCAGGGACTGCATGTCTGGGTTTGCTTGACAGTGCGCGGCGGCTCTGATAGGTTGCCTATGCGTGAGTCCCGGCGATGCGGGGCGGGCTCTTCAAATTTCGGAAGCATAGGACGACATATTCATGCAGCAGCGGCGCATTCCCAATACCGAACTGGACGTGTCGGTGGTTTGCCTTGGGACGATGACGTTTGGCGCGCCGGTCGATCGGGACGGCGCGGCCCGCATCATCAGTTGGTGCATCGACAACGGGCTCAACTTCATCGATACGGCCGATATGTACGAGGGGTACACGCGGTTTCTCGGTTCGCCCGGGGGTAAGTCCGAGAGCTATATCGGCAGCGCGCTGATTGGGCGGCGAGATCAAGTGGTCATCACCACGAAGGTCGGCAACCCGGTCGGGGACGAGACGTACCGCGGCACTGGGTTGGGGCGGAGCCACATTCGGCATCAGATCGATGCGAGTCTGCGGCGGTTGCGGACGGACTACGTCGATATCTATGAGATGCACACGGAGGATGCGGGGACGCCGTTGGAGGAGTCGGTGGCGGCGATGGCGGAGCTGATCGAGGAGGGGAAGGTGCGCCACTGGGGGTTTTCGAACTTCGGGCCCGGGGACATCCGCGCCATGATCAAGATATGCGACGCCAACGGCTGGCCGCGTCCGGTCATCGCGCAGCCTCCGTTGAGCTGGCTTTCGCGGGAGTCGGAGGATGCGTACATTCCTGCGTGCGTCGAGTATGACATCGGGGTAACGCCGTATCGCGCCTTGCAAGCGGGATTGCTTACGGGGAAGTACGCGCGCGGGCAGGCGCCGCCGTCTGGAAGCCGCGCGGAGGAGTCGTCTTGGCTGGATGATCCGGGCGATGAGCTGTGGGACGATATCGAGCGCTTCGAGCTGGAGGCCGAGGATGCGGGGCTTTCCCCGGCTCAGTACGCAGTGAAGTGGCTGCTCGACCGTCCGGGGGTGACCAGCGTAATCGTCGGTTGCAAGCGTCCCGAACAGCTCCAACCGTTCTTGGACGTCTTTTCCTGATCCGAGTTTCCATCTTCAGCAAGCGCCACGTTCGAGAACGGAGCAGTTCATGCAGTCGTCCAATACCGTGACTGGCAGCTATCTGATTGGCAAGGCTCTCCAGCGGGAGGGCGTCTCAACTATCTTCACTTTGGCAGGGGATCACAACCTGCCCATTCTCGACGCGCTGTCGGACATGGGCTTCCGGATCATCGACACGCGCCATGAGGCTGCGGCAGTGCATATGGCGGATGCGTGGGCGAGGATAACGGGGCAGCCCGGGGTGGTTACGTACACGACGCCTGGATTCGCCAACGGCATTCCTGGATTGAGCAGCGCGCTGCACTCGGAGTCGCCTGTGCTTTCCCTGTCGGGGTCTGCTCCGCTTCGGGAGCTGGGACGAGGGGCGATGCAGGAGATCGATCAGATCGGGCTGGCTGCGCCTACTACGAAGGGCGCATGGATGGTTACGGATGTTCGACGCATTCCGCACATGGTCGCGCAAGCGCTGCGCGCGGCCTATTCCGGGCGGCGCGGCCCCGTGCATCTTACCATTCCCATCGACATCCAAGAGGAGGAGACCGCGGAGGATGAGTCGGTGTTCTTCCCGTCCGAGCAGCGTCTCGCGCCGCCGCAGATCGCTCCGGATGAGCAGATCCGGCGTGCAGTGGGTCTTCTCCATGGGGCGCGGAGGCCGCTTGTCGTGGCGGGGAGCGCGGCGGCGTATTCCGGCGCGGGGGAGGAGATTCGAGATTTCATCGAGACGACGCGTATTCCTCTGATGACGGAGGCGTTGGCGCGGGGTCTGGTATCCGACGAGCACCCATATGTCGCGGGTTTCTACGACAATGGACTCAATCAGGGGGCACGGAAGCTGCGGGAAGCGGATGTCGTCCTCTTGCTGGGAATGAAGCAGGACATCATCATTGGATACGCGCAGCCTCCGACGGTATCGCCTGAGGCATCGATCATCCAGGTCGACCCGTCTCCTCTGGAGATCGGGCGCAACCGCGGGGTATCGATCGGCATTGCGGGGGACGTGCAGGCGGTAACGGCTCAATTGGCTGCGGAGTCCAAGGCGCATACGTGGCGCGATCTTCCTTGGTTGGAGGAGATCCGCGCGGTGCGGAGGGCGCAGCGCGGGGAGATGGACGGGTTGGCCGCGCAGTCTACACCGATCCACGCACTGACGGTGCATAAGGCTTTGCTTCCTCTGATCGACGACCAGGACTTCCTCGTCTTCGACGGGGGGGATTTCTGCCATTGGGGTCGGGCGTATCTTCCTGCGCGGAGTCCGCGGAGTTGGTTCTACTTTTCGGGTTTGGGGATGCTTGGGACTGCTGTATCGACGGCGATGGCGGCAAAGCTGGCGTATCCGGATCGGAGGGCGGTCGTGCTGTCTGGGGATGGCGCATTCGGCTTCAACGCGATGGAGTACGATACGGCAGTTCGACACGGTTTGGCCATCACCACTGTGCTGGGGAACGATGCCGCTTGGGGTATCGATCGGCAGATTCAGCTGCAGGTCTACGGCAAGCCTGTGGCGACGGATCTGTTGCCGGTACGGTACGATCGTCTCGTCGAGTCGCTGGGCGGGGAGGGCGTGTATGTGCAGGATGCGGGGGATCTTCCGGATGCGCTCGGACGGGCGTTGGACTCGGGGCGTCCGTCACTCGTGAACGTGGAAATCCAACGCGCCATCAGTCCACGGGGGCAGGCAGCCGTGGATCGGTGGAAGAGCGCAATCCCGCAGCCGTTCTGAGTGTACTGCGCTTTCGTCGGTTTGGAGTGGATGAATGGAAGATCGTCTTGCGCCCATACGGAAGCCGCCCATTGGCGATATGGCGGTGCGTCCGAATCTCGATTGCCGGCGGAGCTTTGCAGGCTTCGATTGGCAGGAGGCGATCGACTGGTTGGATTGGATGCCCGGCGGCCGGTTGAATATGGCTTCCGAGTCGGTCGACCGTCATGCGTCGGATCCGAGCACGCGCGACAAGCTCGGCATGATCTGGGAGGGGAGGCACGGAGAGCGCGAGGACTATACGTTTGGGAGAATGCGAGAAGAGACGGGCCGGTTTGCCAATGTACTGAGGAGCCTGGGTATTGGGGTTGGGGACCGGGTGTTCATTCTCTTGGAGCGAGTGCCGGAGTTTGCCATCGCCTTCTTTGGGATTCTCAAGGTTGGAGGCGTTGCGGTTCCAATTCCGTATGGGTGCGAGCCCGAGCGCGTGAAGGCCGCAATGCGGGACACGGGCTGCAAGGTGCTCGTCACGCAACCCGATCAGCGCATCGCAATCACGCCGATCATCCCTCATCTGTTCGATCTCCAACACATCGTGGTAGTAAACAAGGGGGGACGATATCCAGCTCCTCTGGACTATCAGGACTTGGGCTACGAGGAGGAGATGTCGAAGGCGAGGGATCGGTTCGAGGTCGTTCCCGCCGCGGAGAGGTCGCCTGCGTTCATCGACTTTCGGTTCGGGGACGACGGAAGCGCGCTGGGAGTAGTGCATGGCCACGGCGGGGCGGTTCAGTATTGCGCGGTCGGCAAGTGGGCGCTGGATCTTCATCCGGGCGATGTGTACTGGGACGCAGGGGGCACGCTCTATGGTTCGCTCGCGGCGTGGACGAACGGGGTTACGCAGGTGGTTTGCGAGGGCGGCGGGGATGCGAGCGCGTGGTACCGGATGATCAAGTCGCATGGGGTCACGGTATCGTTCGCGGCGGGGCGAGAGGTTGGGATGCTCATGGACGCTGGGGATGGACTGCGGGACGAGTTCGATTTGTCGACGCTTCGGTTCCTGGCGTCCGACGGGAGGCGGGGTGATCCGCGCGCCGTGGTTTGGGCGCATGAGACGCTTGGAGCGGTGATTCACGATGGTTGGGGGCAGGCGGAGACGGGGGGCACTTTGTGCGCCAACTACGCTTCGATGGAGGTGCGGCCTGGGTCGATCGGGCGTCCGATTCCGGGCGCGGAGTTCGCGGTCCTGGATGAGGAGTTCAAGCCGTTGGGACCTGGGCGGGAGGGGAGGATGGCGGTGCGTCCGGGCTGGCCGTCGATGTTCTTGGGGTACTGGGGGAGGAGCGATGTCTACGAGTCTCGCTTCCGGCGAGGTTGGTACGTCACTGGGGAGCGGGCGTCCTTCGACGGGGACGGTTTCCTTTGGCTGACGGGGGATGGCCGGTAGCGCACGGGGATTTGGCGGGCCGCGTTGGAGGGGGATACCCCATCAATCTGCGGGGACGACGGGGAGGGTAATGCGGGATGGGTAGTCCGCGGTGTGGTAGACCGTTTGGAGGGCGGGGGCGGGGGTTTGGGCGACGCCGATGGGTTCTCCGGTGTTGAGGTTGCGGTCGAAGCGGGGGAAGTTGCTGCTGGATATTTCGACGCGAATCGAATGCCCCTCTTTGAAGACGTTGCTTGTGGGGCCGAGGTCGATCTCGAATTTATAGACGTTGCCGGGTTCGAGTAGGCTGGCGGGTTGGCGTGGCGTTCGATAGCGGGCACGGATGATTCCGTCGCAAAGGTTCATGGCGTAGCCGTCTGGTCGGACGTCGACGAGCTTAGCGGTGAAGTCGGTGTCGACTGCGGAGCTCGATGCGTAGAGGGTAACGGCGACAGGGCCTGTGACCTCGGTGTCTTCGTCTAGGGGGTCGGATGTGTAGACGAGGACGTCTGCGCGGGTTTCGATGGGGCGTTGGTCGAAGACGCCTGGGACGAGGTCTGCGGCGTCGCAGCAGAGGTTGCCTCCGTTAGTGGGGACGGGGTTCAAGGGGTGGTAGAGGTAGACGTCGGGTGGGTCGCTGGTTGGGGCGGTACGGACGAGTCTTCCGTCGCCGGTGAGGGTATTGGCTTTGCCTGCGCTGGTCATGAAGTAGTCGGCGGGTTCTGCGCGGTCAAGTGGCCAGTGGTCCTCGTATCGCCATATGTTTTCTCCCATGACGAAGATGCGGACTGGCTTATCGTCGGTGAAGCCGTTCTCTTCTTCGCAGAGAATGAAGTCGTAGAAGCGGAGCAGTTGGCCTTGGAGGTCGGCGGCGATGGAGGATGACGCGGCTCCGAAGCTGCGTTCGCCCATGACGGACGTTTGTAGACCGCCATGCGTCCATGGGCCGATGCACAGTCGTTGGTGGGAGCGGGCGGAATCGGATCCGCCGCGCCGGCGCATTCCGACGAAGTTCTCGACGGTTCCGCCGATGAAGATGTCGTACCATCCGCCGTAGTTGAAGGCGGGGACGGTGATATTTGGATGCATTTCCTCTATCGAGACACTGCGCCAGTAGTCGTCGTACTCTGGATGTTCCAACCAGTCGTAGTAGTATGGAGCGAGTCCGTCTTTGAGGTTTTCGTAGGCGTTCAGCGGGAGGTGGTTGGCGACGGGGATGAGGTTGTCCTGTGCTTGCAGGAGGGCATCGAGTTGATAGGAAGAGAGGAAGAGTTGCTTGGAGAGGTTGGTCCAATTGGCGGCGGTCAAGGAGCCTATGGACCAGGAGAGATTGAAGCCGAGTTCGAAGGCTCCGCCCTGCCATGTCCATCCTTCGTGGTAGTCGGAGGCGGTGACGCCTGGGGCGATGCCCTGGAGGTGCGGGGGGTTGGCGGAGGCTGCGAGCCATTGGGTAGCGCCGTTGTAGGAGCTGCCGAACATTCCGACTTTGCCGTTGCACCAGGGTTGGCCGGAGACCCACTCAACGGAGTCGCGGCCGTCCAGGGCTTCGTTGACGAACGGATAGAATTCGCCGCTCGATTCGTACCTGCCTCGGATGTCTTGGATGACGACGGCATAGCCTCTCTGTGCGGCGCGGATGACGTCGAGGGTGGAGGATCTGGTGGCCGTTTCAGACTTGTTGTAGGGGGTTCTCATGAGGAGGCTAGGGAAGCCGCCTGCGGCGTCCGGTCGGCAGACGTCCACATAGGTTATGGTGCCGTCGCGCAGCATGAGGGGGATGTTGGACTCGAATTTGACGCTGTATGGGCCTGGCATCTGTCGCACGCTCGAAATCGTATTGGGGCTACCGAGCAGGGTTCTCCTTCATTCTACTTTCATCTCATTCTCTCGCATCATCGAGTCTACGGGGTTCGGTATCCCATATCCTTGTACATCTCCACCGAGTATCGGTTGAGTGCAGCCTCGTATGCCATCGACAAGTCGACCAACTCGTCCGTCGTATTCACCAACATCTCCCCGGCGTCGGCTATCTCCTCCCGATACTCTCGGAGGTAAATACCACGGTTGCTCTTTTGTATATTGTGCTTAGGACACATCGGCGCGCGGTTCGGTATCTGATTCGACCCGCCCTTTGACCCCGGGTCTGTATGGTCTAGATGAAAGTTGTTCGTCGTCCGAACGATGCTTCCGTCCGGCATCCTATTGGCGAACCCGCAGCACCAGGCCATGTATCCAGACAATTCAAGTAGGAACTCCAACATCTCCTTCTCTGGAATGATGCTGGCAGGTTTCTTGAACTTAGGCGGCTGTAGAGTCGCGGTGCGTATCGGCTCTGGGCTCTCGTCCGTCCGCACTGGCAAGTCCTTGGGGGAGCGAACGGTGACATCGGCATCTGCGATCAGCGGGGGTTCGTCCCCCTGCTGCTCCCCGTTGACCGCGTATCGGAACTTTGCGAACTGGCGGCGGAGCACGGTGAGGGCGCGCGGAGACATGTCGCAAGCTATCCACTGTCGCCCGTTGCGCTCCGCGGCGACCGGTACATAGGCACAGCCCGCGAAGCAGTCGAGCACGATGTCGCCTGGGTTGGTGCTTGCCTTGACGATGCGCTCCGCAAGCGCAACCGGCTTTTGCGTCGGATAGCCAGTGCGCTCCTTGGCAGTGTTACCGACTCGGAGAACGTCCGTCCAAATTGACTGCGCCTTCTGTCCGGCCTCCGCCTCATCCAAGTACCGAATATGGCCTCGTAACAACGGGCGGCCTTCCTTGTCAGTCTTGATACGTCCTGCCGCCCACAACTCCTCCAACTTTTCATAGCTGTATCGCCAACCATTCTTTGGCGTTGTGCCTCTCCACTCGAACATACGAGCAGGCGTGGGGGAAGGGGCAGTCATATCGTTGGTCTTGTAGAGCCGTCCGTCCGCATCGCGTCGATACTCCTTCATCTCTACATCACTGCGTCGATGATAGACCTGATTCCACGTCGCGTCGTCCGACTTCACATAGAAGAGAATATAGTCGGCAATCGCGCCGTATTTCTTCGTCACTGCATTGTTGGACGTTTGTCGCTTCCACACGATTTCATTCCGAAAGTTCTCTCGCCCGAAGATGCCGTCCATGAGTGCTTTCAGGTAGTGAGAGGCGGTCGGGTCGCAGTGCAGATACAGGCTGCCCGTCGGCTTCAACACGCGGTGCATCTCGACCAAACGAATGGCCATGTACGTCAGATAGGCTGCGGTGTCTTCCCCGTGGGTATAGCGGGTTGCCTTGATCACGCGGTTTAGTGGTTTGTACTTTCTCTTGATTTTCTGGAGCCATTCCTCATGGACGTCGTCTTCCCAGCGCCAGATGTCCTGAAACTTCGCCAATCCGTTCTCGCCGTCCGGCCACTCGATGCCCGCGTCCGCCGCTTCCGCGCGATTCCGGATCCCCCAATCCGCCAGGGTCGCCAGTTCCAGCTCTCGCTCTTCATCGGACAGCGGGGGCCGGAGTGCGCCGACCCACGTCTGGTTCTTGGCGAACGGCGGATCGATGCAGATGAGGTCGATGCTCTCGTTGTCGAGCTGATCGAGAAGGTTGAGGTTGTCCGCAATGAAGAGGGTGCGGTTGAGTGATGCGGTGTTCTTGGTCATCGGATGCTGCCTCTGCTCTTGCTCACGGCGCTGGTGGGTAGGTCGGACTCCTGGCCGCCCGGAATTCTATCCTGTCCACATCGACAACGGAAGTGAAACCCAAGCGCAATCGGAGGGGCGGAGGGATGTGGGCGAGGGAAGGCTTGTCGCATGGGCATCATAGGCTTCATGTTAGATTGTTTGTTCTTGCGTGTCAAGTGTGCGTGAAGCGCGGTTTCGTTCGATTCATCAAGGTGGAGGCATCTTCATGGGTACTCCGCACGGTAGGTTCTGCAACGGGCTCCGAGGCGAGCATCCAGCGGTCTGCGTCCGGCGGGTATGGAACCTTGCGTCCCTTCGTCCTCCTAATTGTACTCATTCATCGCCCTTTCGATTCCTGTATCCAGCGCAGTTTCGACCGCCTCGACTGCTCGCGCGATTCCGGCGTCGATGGTCTTGCGCTCCCGCTCGGTCGGCCTTCCGAGGACGTATTCTACGTCACCCGTCCGTCCCTCGGGTCGTCCGATGCCGACGCGCACGCGGGCGAACTCTTGGGTGCCTAGCGCGGCGATGATCGATTTCATGCCGTTGTGTCCGCCGTGGCTGCCGCCCGCGCGAATCCGCACTCTGCCAGAGGGCAGCGCCATGTCGTCGTAGACGACGATCACGTTCTCCGCCTTTGCGCGGTACCGCGTCAACAGCGACGTCACCGCTCGTCCGCTTTCGTTGACGTAGGTGCTCGGCTTGGCCAGCACGACACGGCGGCCGCGTATCTGTCCCTCCGCGGTATGAACGAGCCGATGCCTGCGCGCCGCTCCGAACTCATGCACTTCCGCGATCCTGTCCACGCATTGGAACCCCACGTTGTGACGGGTTCCCTCGTATTCGCGGCCCGGATTCCCGATACCCACGATGATCGTCGGCGTGGGCGAGCGGTCGGAGCGGCCTCCGACTCCGAATATCATCTCGAACGTTCTCCGTATCACCGCAGAGCGCCTTGCCGTGTGGGATGCCGCCGAGCGTCGGTTGACGCTTGACTCGATGGAAGCATACCATACCCACGCTCGCATCCGTGATCCCATGACCGTATCGGACGACCAACGCTCCACCCTCCAACGTATGTCGAAGGGCGTCTCACGTTCCTTCTACCTCACCATCCGCGTCCTGCCGTCGTCCGTCCGATACCCTGTCCAGCTCGCCTATCTGCTGGCTCGCGCAGCGGATACCGTCGCGGACGCGGGGGCAGGTTGCGCCAGCAGTAGACTGGAGTATCTGCAACGCTTCCGCGTCCGCGCGTGCAGCCCGAGCGCTCCGATCCCCGTCCTCGCGAGCGGCCGCGCTTCCGTGCAGCAGGGTCCGGAGGCAGATCTGCTCGACCGGCTCTCGCTCCTGTTCGACCTGCTCGACCGGCTCCCTGGATCCGACCTGCAGAACGTCCGCAAGGTTGTGGAAACTCTGACGACGGGAATGGAACTCGACATCACCCGCTTCGGCGCTGAGGGCGCTCCCGCTGCCCTGGGTACAGTGGACGACCTTGACGAGTACGTCTACCGCGCCGCAGGGTGCGTCGGGGAGTTTTGGACGGACATCCTGTTCTCGCATACGGACGGCTTGGAGGCTCTGGATAGGGACAGGATGGTTGGCCTCGGTATTCGATTCGGGAAGGCGCTGCAATTGACCAACATCCTGCGAGACGCTCTCGACGACCTGCGGATAGGCCGCTGCTATGTCCCCCTCGACATGCTCTCGTCTGTCGGGTTGACGCCGAGCGACTTGCTCGACCCCGCCTACGCTCCCAAAGCCAGGCCTCTGCTTGCGGCGATGATGCGTCTGGCACTCGACCACTACGGCGCGGCGGAGCAGTACATCTCGGCGGTGCCTGCGCGGCATCTGCGGCTGCGTCTGTCCATGATCTGGCCGGCACTCATCGGTCTGGCGACGCTGTCCAAGATAGCCCGCAACCCGCATTGGCCGAATCATTGCGCCCCTGCGAAGGTTTCGCGCCGTTGGGTCTATTGGATGATGCCCCGCTCGATTCCGTGTGCGTGGTCGAACGCCGTCCTCGCATACTGGGCGAGGCGTCTGGCGGCGGGAGTCGAAGCATCATTGCAACCGTGACCGGTATCCTATCCGATCTCTGCCGCCCCGTTCGATGTATCGCGGCGGGCTGCCCCAGACGGCCGATCCCCTCATGTCATTCCCGCATCTACTGCCGTCATTCCGTCGGCAGCGGGAATCTAGCGGTCTGCGTCCACCGGCATATTCATATGGGCACCTGCACCGCGATACGTCAAACGGATTTCTTCTCGCTCAGATTGCCTCCGATCTTCTCAAACCTTGCTATGAGCTGTTCGGTGCGCAGACGGAGGGGTTCGTCGAGACGCGCTTGCGAGTAGTCGATGTATTCTTGTTTCGTGTCGATGCCTACGGCGCGGCGTCCCAGCGCAGCCGCTACTTTTGTGGTCTGCCCGGAGCCAACGAATGGGTCGAGAACGGTATCTCCGCGGTACGAATACAGTTTGATGAGTCGGTACGGTATTTCTTCTGGGAACGGGCACGGGTGGTCTATCAGTTTCGGGGGGACTGGCGCGATATGCCAAATGTTGTTCGCGGTGTCTCGTTTGAAGACGTCGTCTATCTCGAATTGGCTCGCTTCCCGTTGTCCGTCGATGTGTTGGTAGATCTTGGAGCCGGGCTTTCGGAACAGCAGGATGTACTCGGTCATGATGTTGGGATAGAAGTACCCGGGGTATGGGTTCTGAATGGCCGATCCGGCGCGTTTTACGCCGGCGGTGGTCTTGTGCCATATGATGTCTTGGTGGAACTCCCAGCCTGCGCTTGCCATGCGTACCGTCAGATCGAACGGAACGGGGATATGCCTGCCGTTCATGAGGACTGTGCCTATCACGATGGCGCAAAAGCCGCCCGGTTTGGTGACTCGGAAGACTTCGCCTAAGACCCGCGCCAATAGGTTCAGGTAGTCATCGTAATCGGCGAATCCCTCGCTGTATTGGCGGGTGCGGTACCAAGCTTCGCCATTGCCCGCTGCGTGGATGTCGTAGTCGATAGCGTTCCAATAGGGCGGAGACGTTACCGTGAGCGACACCGACGCCGGTTCCACCTCCGGCATTCGCTCGCTGCTGCGGCAATAGAACTTGTGCACGGTCATATGGAACCCCGGGTTGTGCGCTCTGTGTATAGCGCTGCGGAGCGCAACGCTGGTATAGGCGCGGCCGCAGCGTGGTGCTTGCGGCTGCGCGTCGAATCCCGGCGCATCAGTTCAAGAACCTCGGTTTCTCGAACGTTCCCCCAACTATCGGCGCCGCGTCCAGTCCGAGCCATTCCTCGATGAGCTCTGCGTAGACGCCCCGAAAGTCCAAGTTTGGCACGGGATCGCCCTGCTCCAAGTCGTCGCGCGCGATGGAGGGATATTCGCTGTACTGTCCGCCGCGTACTGCATCGCCCAAGGCGAATACCGCACCCGCGGCTCCGTGGTCGGTGCCGGAGCCGTTATCATACGTTCGCCGTCCGAACTCCGAGAAGATGAGCATGACGACGTTATCCGCCGCGTCGTGGCTCCGCAGGTCGTCGAAGAAGTCCTGCACCGCCCTCGACATATCCGCCAGCAGCTTGTCGTGCATCCCCACTTGGTTCGAGTGGCTGTCGTAGCTGCCTTGGTCGACGTAGAAGACGCGGGCGCCGAGTTCCGCCAGGTGTACTTGCGCGATGCTGCGCAGCTTTCGTCCTATGGATGTTTCTGCGTATTCCACGCTGGACTCGTACCGTCGCGGCGCGGCCTTGAGGATGTCCGCCCCGGCGAGGGCGTCCAGCCCGGTTTGTCCCAAGAAGTCCATCACTGGCCCCGTCCCTACGGCGGGGCCGTACAACCGCTTGTACCGTTCCAAGAGCCGCTCGCGTTGGTTTGCCTCCTGCACGTTCGTCATCAGGCCGTATGCGTCCAGATTGTCCACGCAAGCCACGGGCACGCCGGGCACGGCCAGCGCGCGAAACATGCTCGGGCCCATGCTCACGGCGGTGACGACGTTCTCCTTGTGCGGGTCTATCTCTCGGACGACCTTGCCGAGCCACCCTTCCGTGCCGAGGGTGTCGGGTTCGCATGTGTGCCAAATGTCCATCGACCGGAAATGGGAGCGCGGCGAGTTGGCGTACCCTACCCCATGGATGATCGCCAACTTTCCCTGGTCGTACTCGTCCTTGAACGCCCCAAGCTGCGGGTGCAGCCCAACCGTCGAGTCGATGGGGATGACGTCTTCCTCCGGAACGCCGACCGTCGACCTGTAGTCGTAGTACATGCCGTTGGCATACGGCACGACCGTGTTCAAGTAGTCATTCCCGCCCGTCATCTGAAGTACGACGAGCACCGGGTCTTTGCGAGTAGTCGTCATTTCGCCTCTCTCTATCGGGAATTGAAATCGCATTCGGTATTGATCAGTTATAGTTGATTCACTTTTCAACCCAAAGTCAACACTACCGTCGCGTCCCCTTCAGTTCGTCTCTTCGTCGGCCTTTGCTAACAACAGAATGTTCGAGGCGGTCAAGTGAATCGCATATGCCGCGATGTGCTCTGGCACGTTGACTTCTTTGCTACCTTGCCCGTGTGCTGCCAGTTGATTGCGAGCAGTGGGAACACCGGACTCCAATGTACTTCTCAGTCCGGAGAAGTGCGACTGCATGAAGGATGAAATCAACCCGTGCTCAAATATAATCTTGATCAGTCGGCTGGCCGTATATTCCTCAGCATAACTCCATTTTCTCTTGTCACATATTGCTTTCATACAACTCTCGAATGCCTTGAGGCACTCGTTCAAGCAATCTCCGTATCGCCTGGACCGATAATGGGCGTGCGCACTCAGAAATTCTGCATTTGCGCCTTCGTACATTTTGGCAGAGAGCATACTCATCGCTGGCTTCACTACTTCCGAGTGAATGAATTGAGAATCTACCCGAATGATCTGACCAGATTCGTACTGATAACCTACTCCATGTTCACGAAACCGGTAGTTTATTTCATTAATATCCTCGTGACTATTCAACCTATCGAGCTGCTGGCACAAAAGTTCAATAACGTCAAGAGCTTTCTCTACATCCGAAACTGAGAGGAAGAAGTCTTGAACTGATTCGTTATATGCGTAGGCACGCGTTGGCCTAGTACTCAGTGTGAATACCCCATACTCTCGGGAGAGAACTTTGTGAATACGTTCATACACATAATAATCACGATCGTTGGTGTCATTCAAAATTTGAGTAACTTGAACCCGTAGTTGGTGAGGGATGTTATCGTACTGGTATACATCGGGAACCTCACCACGGATCCGCTTCTGTCGCTTTGAGAAGATGTCAATAATGCTCATGTTGCCCCTCCTACTTCTGCGCTCAGTCTACGCGAATACCCAGTCCAGGGGAAGTCACGCCCGCAAGATACCCAGACAATGCCGCATCCCCGAAATTCTTTCCGTCCAGGCGCGCGCGCCTGCGCCTTCTGAAACGCTCCTTCCCTGGAGGCATAACGGTCTATGCCACTCGCTCTCACCTGGAATGCGCCCCTGCCCTCACCGTAGTTGCAATGGGAGCATGTCTCTTCACAAGCGCCTGATTGGTTCCTATCTTATCCTCATACACCCAATATCTCAAGCCAAATCCCCACTTTCGCACGATCCGCTTCCTTGCACGGCGCATCATGCCTATCATGGGTTACCACAGAACGCAGTATACCACAGTCGCAACCGCCCCTCGCAAGCCCACTCCGTTTACTCCCCTGGTGCCCATGCGGGGCTCCGATCTTCCGCGTGGTGGTTCGTGAGGCGAGTCAGGTTCGTTCCGTCTCGTCCAACTCCAACCTCGCTTCTCATGCGTACCCGTACATCATACCGAAATCCTGCGCTCGTTGCATACGCCGTTCCACCCACAATGGCTCTTGTCGCGGCGGAGGTATTTCTGTGGATGCGCTGCGGACGTAGTGCGCTAGATTCCCGCCTTCGCGGGAATGACGGAGACAGGTGTGGGAATGACGGAGGCGGGGGCAGGAATGATGTAGACGGGGGCGGAAGGCGGGGTTCTGTCTTCCTCCAGAATTTCCAATCGTGCTATCATAGATGGGGCATGACCCCCGACTCCATACGGATTTGCGGGCCGGTAGCTCAGCCTGGTCAGAGCATCGGACTTTTAATCCGAGTGTCCTGGGTTCGAATCCCAGCCGGCCTACCACTTCCGCTGTACGCGAAACGCGCTTGCGGAGATGCGCCCGCGTGCTACTGGCCAAACACCAAGTCGGCTGGCTGATCCTTGGGATCCGCCCCGTACGCAACTAGCAAGTCGCGGATACCATCCGTAAGGTCGCCGTTGCGAGCCGGCCAGTTCAATTCTATTGGCGCAGCGCCCCACCAGTTCTTCAAGTTGACGTTCGCCCCTCGCTCCAACAGGAGGCGCAGGGTCTCCATGGCCGTCGCGCTTACTGCTGCATGGAGCGCAGTCGTCTTCCCCTGGCCGCTGGGCGTCCGAGTGGCCTGGCCGTCGATATCCGCGCCGTGGTCGAGCAGGAGCGCGGCAGTGTCCACTTGGTCGCGTGCGGCCGCCGCCTTCAACGGCGTGCATTCCGCCATGGGTCGATCGGCGTAGAGAGACTCCAACAACGCAGCATCCGAGTCTAGGAACGCTTGCACCGTCTCGACTCGCCCGAGAGCGGCGGCGGCGTGAATCGTCATCGGAGCGCCGCGCTCGGCCATCGCGTCCACTACGTCCCCGCGGCCGTTCCACGCCGCGTCGTGCAAGAGGGACACTCGAACGACATCCAATGTCACCAGCGCTGGGTCGTCGTCAAGGATGGCTCCCACTTCCGCAGAGCCGCCGTCGATGAATGCGTTGATGAAGCGCCGTCGCCGACCAAACGCCAGGCGAGCTTCCTTCTCAGGGAGTCTGCGAATATCGGCGTGCTCGATTAGCAACTTCACGGTCGAGGCCCACCGATCCTTCTTCGCTTGCTGGATCGCCGTCAGCCTGTCTTTGTCCACGTATTCCAGATCCGCCCCATGACATACTAGCAACTCGACCACCGCGTTCTGCCCATTGCCGGCCGCGGTGCTCAAATCTTCTTGCCCGCGCGCGCCAACAGGATGGTCATTGCCGACGACCCGGCCCCGATCCAGTAGGAGCTTGATCTTGGGAAGATTGCCTCCCCATGCTCCGAAGAAGTTATCGACCCGGTTCGGATCGCCCCCCGCGTCGAGCAGCAGCTCCATCGATCTCACGCTCCCGTTCCGAATAGCCACTGAAAGCGCAGTCGACCGCCCCCCTTCTCCCGCGAACTCGGGATCGGCCCCATGCTCTAACAGCAAGGGGATGACGTCGTCCCCTTGGTACGTCACCGCTATTTTCAACGGCGTGTTCGTGGAGTGCTCCCCGTCCTGCCGGACGTTGGGATTGGCCCCATGCTCTAGCAGCAGGCGGATGGTCTCGCGGTCTCCATACCTTGCCGCCCATGTCAACGGCGCCGGACCGGGGCCGTCGGGAGCGGCCGCGGATGGGTCGTCCCGCAGCAGCGCCGCGAGGCGGGCTGCGTCCTTGTCTATGATGGCCCCGAAGATGTCGTCCGGAGCGCCGCGCGCGAGCAGATCTCGAACTGCCCAATCGCTGCCGACTGCACGCGCCGCCATGAGCGGCGTGTATCCCCGCGCGTCCTTCGCCCGGACGTCCGCTCCCCGCTCCAACAAGAGACGGAATATCTCCGGGTTCCCTGCCGCAAGCACCAGGGGCAGCTCCCCCTCAGGCCACCGCGGATCCGCCCGTCGCGTTCGATGCAAGAGGGACGGATCCGCATCCAGCAGCGCCCGCGTCTCCTCCAACAACCCCATGCGGATCGTATGTTGAATGCCGTACCGTGCGCCAGCAGCTGCCAGCAGCCGAAAGACATCCACGCGCCCGTGACTGACCGCCGTGCTTACTGGATTGTAGTCCACCCCGTCTGGCCCGCCCTTCTCTGGATCGGCGCCGTTGGCAAGCAGCAGCCTCACCATGCCGACGTTTCCGGCCCACGAGGCCGCATCCAAGGGCGTCGCGCCGACGGTGTTTCCCCGCCCGCCCACGGCATCCACATCCGCGCCGTAATCTATGAGGAGCTGGGCTACCCGCAAGTGTGGATCGTGCGGATCGTTTCCGTCGTCCGCGCGCTGATGGTCCGCGCGGTGCAAGAGAGTATCGCCCCCCTCGTAGTCGCTCTGCACGCGCACGTGTACAAGGCCCGGTTCCCGTTCGAGCATCTCTCTCACTCGATCCTCGTCCCCGTCCTCGACCGCGCGGAGAATCGCCTCGACTGGCTCCGGCAAGTTCCCCTCGTCGAAGACGCGCTCTCGACTCTCTACCGAGACCTCTTCGACGCGTCGTTTGAGAGCAAGCCAGTCCTCGAATCCGTACTCGCGCGCCACGATGCTTTGGGCATCCTTCAACGCAAACCGAGATTGCAGGATCTCCGCATCTGTGCGGCCCACCATCTGGGGGAGCGATTCCCGGACACGTGCAGCCGCGTGCGGCTCGCCCGACTTGAACGACCTGAGCAGGTCCTTGGCCTGATTCCTCAGATGCCGGATGTTAGGCGTGGGCGGCAGCGATGGTTGATTGGACATTGGACACTCCTTTCGTTTGCCTGCGGTCCGCGCGCATCAGGCAGGAAGAGCGCCGGACGATCGACAACCAGCCGATACGAGGACGAGGCGGCCTACTGGCCTTTCCGCGGACTTGGCGGCTCCCTCACAGAGCGCAGCCGCAACCATATCCCAACCGCTCCGCTCAGTCAATCTCTGCCGCACCGGGGCATTCTTACGTACTCCTCTGTGTCGATATGTTCTGGCGGGATCCGTTCGATCTATTGGCGTGACGGCTAGGGGACGGCAACTCCAAGCGATACGTCCGACACGCTGCAGCCCGGGCAATCCATGCCGAGAGAAAGGATTCCCGCGAAGGGAGACCTTTGCATAACTGAGCGGAGTGGTTGTTTTGGGATGCTCTGCCCATGGTGCCCCCGTTCATTTTGCGTGCTCCGGGTTCCATTCGCATACCCTCGAAGAGGTTATTCAAAGGTCTCCGAAGGCGGGAATGACCGGAGGGGACGCCTCGCGCGCGCGTGCGCGCACGAGGTTTCGTTGCATTTTGTGGCATTCTGTCGTATTTTGTCGAATTCTGTCGCTGGCGGGAGGATGGCCAACGCGCTGGGAGTGTGGTCGTGTGGAGGGTTGGCGGGGGAGGTGGTTGGGGGTTGGGGTATTTCGCGCATGGGGGTGTCTCCTTGTGTTGTGGTTTGGACGAAGTCGTCTTTAGGTTCAGAATAGTACAGGAGTTCTGTTTTGTCAAATGCGATTCAGTTGGTTCGATATGTCTGTGCAGGTATGGATTCCCGTCTACGCGGGAATGACGTGGACAGCAGCCACAGGTGGTATGGATTCCCGCCTACGCGGGAATGACGTGGACGGGGCGGGAATGACGGGGACAGCAGCCACGGGTGGTATGGATTCCCGCCTACACAGGAATGACGGGGACAGCAGCCACGGGTGGTATGGATTCCCGCCTACGCGGGAATGACGGGGACAAGCAACCACGGGTGGTATGGATTCCCGCCTACACGGGAATGACGGGGACGGGGCGGGAATGACGGGGACAGCGCTCCGGCGGCCGACCGCGGGTGGTATACTGCACATGAGGACACACGAACTCAATAGATGGGAGGCGAGGCAATGAGCGTGGAAGAGGCGACACCCGGACCCTGGATGCACAACGAGGGCAACCCGACCCGCATTATTGGGCCGGACGACGAGACGGTAGCCGTTCTCTACGGAGGCGAGGTTGGGATCGAGCGGCAGTTCGAGAACGCTGCGCTCATGGCGGCGGCTCCCGCGCTCTATGAGTACGTGACCGAGCGGGCGTCCATCGGCGACGCGGAGGCGCAGCGGATCGTGGATGCGCTGTCCTGCGGTGTCTTTGGCGCGTGGGCCTACGACGACTCCAACCCGCGGCGGATCGTCGAAGGGGAGGCGACGATCGCGTCGGTGTTCGGGGGCATGGGCGGCGACGGTGTGCAATTGGCGAACGCGCGCCTCATTGGAGCGGCCCCGGCGATGCGGGGCTACGCGAACGCTAGAACGGACGCAGGCGACGAAGCGGCGGCCGGCATCCTCGACACCATAGCCGCCCCGTAGCGTTCGCTTCCTACCCGTCTTCCGCGTCAGGCTCGTACAATTCGGTATCGGGGAAGTAGTCCGACCACGCGAACCAGAAAGACAAGATGTATGGGAACGGTTCGAGCTGGGTTCCCGCCATGGGGCCGTCGACTGCGCGCCCCGACGCTTTGTCCCATAGAGAATTCGATGCAGTATCGGTCATCGTCTCGGCGTCGGCGTTCTCGAATTCCAGTACGCGGCCGTCGGCTTCCCGGCGGTAGATGGCGGCTCCGCCCCCGTCGGAATTGACGGCGACGACGATGGGCGCGCCTTCGAACTGATGGTTGACGACCGGGGATTTCAGGAGATCCTGATAGTCGTAGGCGATCTGTGTGCCGTCTGCTGCGATTCCTAGCACGAGGTCTTTCGGCAGCAGCCGATCATCGGGGTTTTCCTGTCCCATGATGCCCGCATCCGGCCTGGAGTAGTACCGAAGATAGTGGTCGTCGATTGGGCGGTTCGTATGGGTGTTCAATACCAGTGTGTCGGGGTGGAGGGCCGCCCAGCTGCCGTAGTCGGTCAACTGCGAGGGGACGAGCTCCAGCTCTGTCCCTTCGAGGGGGCCTGCCACTGCTTTTCCTAGGAACTGGCTCCACAGCGAATCGGTCTCGCGGTCGTACATGAGGAGGGCATTCATGATTAGCTTGCCGGACACGCCGAGGTGTATTTCTCGTCCGTCGATTTCGCGGCCATACACGATGGCCGTGAAGCAGAGCGGTCACCACGTAACCGCGATGGGTTTTCCTCCCACGACGTCGTTGACGATTTCGCGGCCGCTGAGGTAGGGCACGTGGTATGCGCGGTGGTCGCCCTCGATGGACACGCCGATGACTAGGTCGGTATCGCGGTATTGGCGGTCTGCGTCATCCGCCGGCAGGAAGTCGGGGTCGAAGACTGCGGGGATCGCGTCTTTTGGCAATACGCTGGTGATTTCGTAGCGTTTCCCGCCTTCCATGATGGACGTGGCTTCAAAGGCGTCGGAGTCTTCGTTCCAGGGATCGCGGGCGGGCTCGGCGTCCGGGGAGGGGGCGGGCGTATCGGCCGGCGCGGATGCGGCGGCCCGGGTGGGGGCCTGGGCGGTGGGATCTGCGGTCGGCGTGTCCGTCTGCCCGGCGTCCGAGGAACCGCACGCGGCTACGAGGGCGGAGGCGCATACGAGGGCGGAGAGGAGTAGGAAGCGGTGTTTGAGGCGTGGGGGATTCATGCGGCGGGGGCTCTGTACTGTTGTGTTTGGGTTGTCAAGCATTTCTGCGCCTAACCTACCTAAGACTCCCCTGCACCCCACGCTTGGCGCGTTCCACCGCGTATCGGTCGAGCGCAGCCTGCTGTGCCATCGGCAAGTCGACCAACTCGTCCATCGTGTTCACCATCATCTCCCCGGCGTCGGCTATCTCCTGCCGATACTCTCGAAGGTGCACGTACCGATCCTTCTTGCGGATGTTGTGCCTAGGACACATAGGCGCTCGGTTCGTAATCTGATTCAACCCCCCCTTCGACTTCGGGTCGACATGATCCAAGTGGAAATTGTTCGCCATCCGCACGATGCTTCCGTCAGGCATCCGATTTGCAAACCCGCAGCACCAGGCCATGTATCCTGACAATTCAAGTAAGAACTCCAACATCTCCTTCTCAGGAATGAGGCTGGACGGAACCTTGAACTTCCGCGGCGACAATTGCTTGGTGCGCATCGCCGGCTCCGGGTTTTCGTCCGTCCGCAATGGCAAGTCCTTGGGTGATCGAACGGTGACATCGGCATCTGCGATCAGCGGAGGTTCGTCTCCCTGCCGCTCCCCATTGACCGCGTATCGGAACTTTGCGAACTGGCGTCGTAGGACGGTAAGAGAACGCGGGGATATATCGCAAGCGATCCACTGTCGTCCGTTGCGTTCTGCGGCGACCGGTACATACGCGCAGCCCGCGAAGCAGTCGAGCACGATGTCGCCCGGGTTGGTGCTTGCCTTGATGATGCGCTCCGCAAGCGCAACCGGCTTTTGCGTCGGGTAGCCGGTGCGTTCGTTGGACTGGGTTTGCCCTAATGAATGTATGTCAGTCCACCAGTCCGGTACTGGTGTTCCCTTTGCATCGTCAAGATAACTTCGCCCACCGGGGTATCGCTTGTACTTACGCCCTTTCTCGTCAACTTCAGTGAACTTTGAAACGGCGTATGGAGTCAACGGACGATATTCTCTATTGAATTGACCTTCATTTGATTTACCATAGTAGAGAATACTATCGTGCTTTCGGTGAAAGCCAAGTTTTGGGCCAGCGCCTCCCGGCGGATACCCCCACACGATCTCGTTCCTGAGATTTTCCCGTCCGAACAGGGTGTCCATCACCAGACGGAGGTAGGAGTTGGCCGAGTAGTCGCAGTGGAGGAAGATGCTACCGGTCGGCTTCAACACGCGATGCATCTCGATTAGGCGTATAGCCATATACGTCAGATAGGCTGCGGTGTCTTCCCCGTGACTGTAGCGGGTTGCCTTGATTACGCGGTTTAGTGGTTTGTACTCACTCTTGATCCTGTCCAGCCAAACCTCGTGGACGTCGTCCTCCCAACGCCAGATGTCTTGAAACTTCGCCGCTCCGTTCTCGCCGTCCGGCCACTCGATGCCCTCGCGGGACGCTTCCGCACGATTACGGATCCCCCAATCCGCCAGGGTCGCCAGTTCCTGCTCTCGTTCTTCTTCAGACAGCGGGGGCCGGAGTGCGCCGACCCACGTCTGATTCTTTGCGAACGGCGGGTCGATGCAGATGAGGTCGATGCTCTCGTTGTCCAAATATTCGAGAAGGTCGAGGTTGTCCGCAATGAAGAGGGTGCGGTTGAGTGATGCGGTGTTCTTCGTCAAGGCAGATGCCTCCTGTCAACCCAAGTGCAACGATACAAGAGCTTCCTCCCCTGTCCCATCATAGAACGTTTGTACATCGTCGTCAACTCGGGCTACCCCATCGCGCTTGGCCTGAGATGTGACTACGATAGCAGGGAACGCACAGGGTTGGCAAGACTTGTCGATATTGACCGCTGCCGCTCCCGCCGCCTATAATAGTTCACTGACTTCTTGAAGGGCGGTTCTCCTTGCCATGCAGCCACCATCTCATGATCTCGTCGAACGTACCGCGCGCGAGGCGCTCGAACGGCTTCGGTCGGTCTCCGACTTGGAGGGTCTCAACCGGTGGCGCGTCTCCGTTCTCGGCCGGAGCGGCAGTTTGACGCAGATTCTCCGAGGCCTGGGGGCCGTCCCGGCGGAGGATCGTCCGCAGCTCGGCGCCGAGGCAAACCGCGCCAAGGACATGTTGGAGCGGCGGTTGAGGGAGCGGGAGCAGGAGTTGAAGTCGGCGCATTTCGACGCAGTGGCGCAGCGAGAGAGCGTGGACGTAACCTTGCCGGGTTGGCCAGTGCCCCAAGGCCGTCTGCATCCGACGACTCGCATGGTGCGAGAGATTACAGAGGCGTTCGCATCGATGGGCTTTCAAATCGAGGAAGGGCCGGAGGTCGAGTTCGAGCGCTACAATTTCGACATGCTGAACATTCCGGTCGATCACCCGGCGCGGGACATGTGGGACACCTTGTGGATCGACGCGGTGGACGAGCATGGCGAACGCCCGTTGCTCCTGCGGACGCACACGTCTCCCATGCAGGCGAGGATCATGGAGCGAACGAGCCCCCCTGTCCGAGTCGTGGTCCCGGGCAAGTGCTACCGCTACGAGGCGACGGACTCTACCCACGAGTGGCACTTCTACCAGATCGAGGGGTTGGCGGTGGACAAGGGCATCACGTTCGCGGACTTGAAGGGGACGCTCTACGAGTTCGCGCGGCGGATATTCGGAGAGGACAGACAGATCCGCTTCCGCTGCGACTTCTTTCCCTTCGTCGAGCCGGGGGTGGATATGTCGATCTCGAACTTCGAAGACCCGCGGACGGGGAAGCGGCCAATCAGCAGGGATGAGGACTGGATCGAAATACTCGGCGCGGGGATGGTGCATCCGCGCGTCTTGGAGGGAGTTGGCTACGACCCTAGCGTGTATACGGGGTTTGCCTTCGGCATGGGCGTCGAGCGGGTCGCCATGCTCAGGTACGGTATCGAAGACGTCCGCCTGTTCTATTCCAACGACGTCAGATTCCTGCGCCAGGTCTAGCGTCGAGTACGGGGAGAGAAGATGCTCATACCCATATCCTGGCTCAGGCAGTACGTGCCGATCGACCTGCCTCCGCGGGACATCGCGCGCCGGTTGACCATGGCCGGCCTGGAGATCGACGAGGTGCGAGAGATTGGGGCGGAATGGGGAAAGAACAAGGTGGTCGTGGGCCATGTGGTAGAACTCGAGCCGCACCCGAACGCAGATCGACTCCGGGTGCCTACGGTCGATCTTGGCGGCGGCGAGACTGCGACTGTGGTTTGCGGCGGGCCGAACCTGGCGAATGGGCAGAAGATCGCCTTCGCCCGCGTCGGGGCCGCGCTGTACAACGCCAAGTCCGGAAAGACGCAGCCACTGAAGCGAACGAAGATTCGCGGGGTCGAGTCCGCAGGCATGGTCTGTTCGGAAGTAGAGCTGGGAATAGGCGATGACCAAGATGGCATCCTCGTGCTCCCTCACGATGCGCCAGTCGGAACCGATCTGGGGGACTACTTGGGCGGGGCCGTGCTCGATGCCAGCGTAACTCCGAATCGTCCGGATTGTCTCTCGATCCTGGGAGTGGCCCGCGAGGTTGCCGCGCTGACCGGCGCGTCGGTCGTCGAGCCCGATTTGACGCACCGGGAGGAGGGCGGCCCGATTGACGACGCCGCAACGGTGGAGGTCGCCGACGCATCTCTCTGCTCTCGATACACTGCCAGCCTCGTTCGCGGCGTCAGGATCGGGCCGTCTCCGCAGTGGCTGCGGGATGCGCTCGAGAGCGCGGGGATGCGCTCCATCAACAACGTGGTGGACGTAACGAACTATGTCATGTTGGAGTATGGACAGCCGCTCCACGCCTTCGACTTCGAGACTGTCCGCGATTCGAGAGTAATCGTCAGGGCGGCGACACCCGGCGAGCAGTTGACGACGATCGACGGGGAAGAACACGCTCTCGATCCGCCGATGCTGGTCATCGCAGACTCGCGCGACGCCATCGCAGTTGCCGGCGTGATGGGGGGGCTGCATACGGAGGTGCGTGAATCGACGACCAACATCCTAATCGAGTCGGCCAACTTCGACGCGGCCAATACCCGCAAGACCGCATCCGCACTGGGGATCCGCACGGAGGCTTCGCATCGTTTCGAGCGGGGCATCCGACAGGAGTTGACGATGCGGGCGCTGCACAGGGCGACGAAGTTGATACTCGACTTGGCGGGCGGCGAGGCGGCGAAGGGCGTCATCGACATCTTCCCGGTCGTCAAGACGCCGCCGGACTTGACCATAGGATCGGACGAGGTGTTGCGCGTTCTCGGCGCGGACATTGGCGTAGACACCATCGATGAGACTCTGCGTTCACTGGGCTTCGAGACCAAGCGGACAAGCGGAGACAGGCTCGCCGTGCAAGTGCCGTACTGGCGCGCGGATATCTCCATCCCGGAAGATCTGGTCGAGGAGGTTGCGCGCATCATTGGATACGACGACGTACCCGCTACCCTGATGTCTGGCGAGATTCCGCACCACGAGCCGAGCGCGGAGCGAGGCGTCCGGGAGCGAACCCGAGACGCTCTCGTGTCGGCTGGACTGCAAGAAACGATTTCGTACTCGGCGACGGACTTGGAGTCCTTGCTGATGGTCGAGGCGCTCGGGGAAGAGTGTGCTGTGCCGCTGAAGATAGCCAATCCGATACGGGCGAATATGTCGCATATGCGGACGACGCTGCGTGCGGGGGCGTTGCAGACGCTCGCATACAATCGGAGGATGGCGAGGCGCGCCGGCCTGCGTCTCTTCGAGATCGGCGCGGTCTATCTTCCGAATGACGACGCGGGAGGGACCACCCTGCCACATGAGAAGGAGATGTTGGTCGGCGTTCTTTCGGGGCCGCGGTTCGAGACATCCTGGCTCGCGCCCAAGGGGGAGATGGACTTCTACGACGCCAAGGGGGCGCTGGAGTCGGTCTTTGGGCAGCTCGGGATATCCGCGGAATACGAACCCGGGGTGGATCCAATCATGCTTCCGGGCAAGACCGCAAGGGTTTCCTGCGGCGGCGTGGACGTTGGGGTCGCGGGCGAAGTACACCCCAAGGTGTTGACGCGCTTCGACATCGACGGTAGGGCTGCGTTGTTCGAGGTCGATCTCCAGGCGTTGTACGCCGTCTGTGCGAACGTATCGGTCGAGTATGCTCCTTTCGGCCGGTATCCTAACGCAGAGCGAGACATCGCGGTGCTCGTCGATTCCGACATTCCGAGCTCTCGCATCCAGAAGATCATCGACCGCCACCGGCTGGTCAAGCAGAGCGCGCCGTTCGATCTCTATACCGGCGACGGAGCGCAGCCGGGCAAACGCTCCATCGCATACCGAGTGACTTTCCAATCCGACCGATCGACGCTGACTGGAGAGTTGGTAGAGAGGGCCAGAGGCGACATCGTGCGGCAGCTCGAACGCGAGCTCGGCGCTACCCTGCGGGGCGTGTGACCTCATTTGAAGATCGAGAACCGGTGAAGCATCCATTGGGAGGAAGACACCTGCACACACAGAGCGAACATCTACATGGACATCGTCACGCGGACATGATCGCCGTGGAGGATGCGCGAGAACGCATCCTTGGCTTCTTCAACGAGCTTGAGGCGGAGGATCGTCCGATTTCCGAGTCGCTCGGGCAGGTGCTGTCCGAGGACATCGCGGGGTCGTTCGATGTGCCGCCGTGGGACAACTCGGCGATGGACGGCTACGCAGTCCGCGCGGAGGATATCCGGGACGCATCGGCATCGGAACCGGTCACATTACAGGTCATCGGGGCGGCAGCTGCGGGAGAGGAGCCGAGTCATCGCGTTCGGCGCGGCACGGCCGTACGAATCATGACGGGGGCGCCGCTGCCGGCCGGGGCCGACGCGGTTTCGCCGTTCGAGGATACGGACGAGGAGGAGCGGACGTCCGGCGGTCGGCCGCCAAAGGATATTTCGGTGCGGATGTCCGTACCGCCGGGCGGGAACGTCCGTCCGGCAGGGGGGGACGTGGCCGCGGGCGAGACCGTGATCAAGTCCGGATCGGTCCTGCGCGCGGCGGAGATTGGGGTGCTCGCGTCGCTTGGCCGGGGAAGCGTGAGGGTCATACGCCGTCCTGTGGTCGCCATTCTGTCCACCGGAAACGAGCTGATCGAGCCGTCCGAGCCGTTTCAACCTGGGAAGATATACAATTCGAACAGCTACGGGGTTGCCGCGGCCGTGAGCGCGGCGGGGGGGATACCCGCTCGGCTTGGCATTGCGCGGGATACGGTGGAGTCGATCTCAGAGGGCATACGGGAGGGCATCGCATCCGCGGATGTAGTGATTACCACTGCGGGGGTTTCCAAGGGGGATTACGATTTAGTGAAGGATGTGTTGGCGCAGCATGGGCGGATCGAGCTATGGTCGGTGCGGATGCGTCCGGCCAAGCCGCTCGCGTTCGGGATGTTGTCGGGAGCGGGCGGACGCCAAGTTCCCTTGCTGGGACTGCCGGGAAACCCGGTAAGTTCGCTTGTGGCGTTCGAGCAGTTGGGCCGTCCGGCAATCCTCAAGATGCTGGGGCGGCACGATTTCGAGCGTCCGACTGTGCAGGCCGTATTGGAGGAGCCCATCTTCAACTATGACGAGCGGCGCGTCTATGCCAGGGCGGTCGTCACCAAGCGGAACGGGAGATACTACGCCCGCTTGGCCGGGGGACAGGGATCGAATGTCCTAACCTCCATGTCCCGCGCCAATGGGCTGGCCATATGTCCGGAAGACGAGCCAGTCAAGGAGGCGGGCCAGGTCGTCACCGTGCAGATGATCGACTGGCCAGAGTCGGTTTTCTGACTCGGGCGATTTGGTCTCGGGTGTTGGATGGGAAGGGACCGCAAGGTCGGGTAGGAGCCACTTACCGTTTCCTTTCTGGACATGGCAATTTCAGATACCCATCTACCAGTACTGCACGCACCCGGACGTCGTGGGTATGATGACTAGGCACCGGACTGCTACCCTGTCGACGTATTCCCTCTTGAACACACCACCCCCATACACATGTCCAGGAAGTAACAGGAACGAGGATAGGTTCCGCAACCTCTTCCGATCCTAGCGGCGGACGGCTTGGGCTGCACCGCGTGAGCGGAGCGCGCCGAGGGCGGCAGCGCCCGACAGGATGAGCAACGCGCTTCCTGCGACACCCAGCGCCAACGCCAACCCAGGCGGGACGGCGGCATCCCCAGTACTCGGCAGGGCCGCACAGACGGCGTCTCTCGCGTCGACATCGGTGATGCCGTCGAGCCATGTTTGGAATGCGTCGTCTGTGGGGGCGCAGAGGTTGTTGTTGAGGAAGAAGAATTCTGATAGATTCGTCAGATTCGTTAGGCTTTGCGGGATCGGTCCTGCGAGGTTGTTGTCGCTGAGCCAAAGCCCTCTAAGGTTGGTCAGGTTGCCCAACTCAAACGGTATCGGCCCTGTGAGGTTGTTGCTGTCGAGCCAAAGCGTAGTGAGATTTGGCAGGTTGCCCAACTCCACCGGTATCTGGCCTGTGAAGTTGTTGCTATGGAGATACAAGTACTCGAGGTTAGTGAAATTGCCCAACCACGTCGGTATCTGGCCTGTGAGATTGTTGCGGGAGAGTTGCAGGGCCTCAATGTTGGCGAGGTTGCCCAACTCCACCGGTATCTGGCCTGTGAGATTGTTGCGGGAGAGGTTCAGGGCCTCAATGTTGGCGAGGTTGCCCAACTCAAACGGTATCGGCCCTTCCAGATTGTTGTTACTGAGATCGAAGTGCCAAATGGCACTGAGATTGCCCAGCTCTGCCGGAATCGGCCCAGTTAGATTGTTGTCATCAAGGTCGATCTGCGTGAGGTTCTTCAAGTTGCCCAATTCAACCGGGATCGGACCAGCCAAATTGTTCCCACCGACGGCCAGTTCCGTCACCCGGCCCTGGGCGTCGGTGGTGACGCCGTGCCATTCGCCGAGCGGCTTGTCGCTCCGCCAGTTCGTGTTGTTCCTCCAGTTCTTGCCGTCGGTGGCGTTGTAGAGGGCGACGAGGGCGGTTCTGTCTGGGGATTGCGCCGTTCCTGTCCCGCAGGTAGCGTCCCCCGCCTCGACATCGCGGATGCCGTCGAGCCACGTTTGGAATGCGTCGTCCCGGGGGATGCAGAGGCCGGTGGCGCGAAAGTTGAGACCGGTCAGTGTAGTTATCTCCGTGAGGCTTGCGGGCATCAGCCCCGTGAGACTGGTGTCACTGATGTCAAGAAACTGAATTGCACTGAGGTTGCCCAACTCCGCAGGTATCGGACCAGTTAGATTGTTGTCACTAATCGTCAGATACATGAGGCTACTCAGATTGCCCAACTCCGCAGGTATCGGACCGGTCAGGCCGTTCGCATGGAGATCGAGTGATGTGAGATTGGACAGGCTGCCCAACTCAGACGGAATCGGCCCCGTCAAATCGTTCCAGCCGAGCCAAAGCATAGTGAGATTGGACAGGCTACCCAACTCAGACGGGATTGATCCCATCAAATCGTTCCCTCTGATCAAGAGGGTAGTGAGATTGGACAGGCTGCCCAACTCAGACGGAATCGGCCCTGTCAAATCGTTCCAGCTGAGACGCAGTTCATTGAGGTTGATCAGGTCGCCCAACTCTGCAGGAATTGGCCCAGTCAATTGGTTCCAGCCGAGCTCAAGCCTTCTGAGATCGGTCAGGCTGCCCAGTTCAGACGGGATTGATCCCGTCAAATCGTTCTGGTCAAGGCCTAGGTTCATCAGATTGGTCAAGTTACCCAACCAAGACGGAATCGGCCCAGTCCGGTTCGTGGTCTCTAAATCTAGATGCTCGAGTTCGGTTAGTTCGCTCAACCAATTCGGGATCTCTCCATCGTCCAGGTCATTCAATCGGGAGAGATCGAGTCTTGTGAGCTTGGTCAGGTTGCCCAACTCTGTAGGAATCGGCCCTGTCAGGCGATTCTCACCGAGTATCAGTTCGTTGAGCTTGGTCAGGTTGCCCAACTCTGCAGGAATCGGCCCTGTCAGGCGATTCTCACTGAGACTCAGGATGTTAAGGTTAGTCAACGTGCCTAACCAAGATGGAATCGTCCCAATCCGGTTGGTACTGCTCAGGCTCAGCGATGTGAGGTTGGCGAAACCGCTCATCCATTCCGGGATCTCCCCCTCTTCCAGCTCTCCGTTGTAGGAGAGATGGAGTGTCGTGAGATTGGTTAGGTTGCCCAACTGGGATGGTATAGCCCCTGTGAGGTTGTTTCCATTGAGGGAAAGAAGCCGGAGATTGGTCAGATTACCCAATTCGGGCGGGATTGGCCCCGTTAGATTGTTTCCCGGTAGATCCAGCTCCGTCACCCGACCCTGGTCGTCGGTGGTGACGCCGTACCATTCGCCGAGCGGCTTGTCGCTCCGCCAGTTCGTGTTGTTCCTCCAGTTCGCGCCAGCGGTGGCGTTGTAGAGGGCGGCGAGGGCGGCTCTGTCTGGGGATTGCGTCACTTGGGCAGGGGAGGAGCCACTCTGGGGGACCGAGTCTGGTTCCGGGCGGACGATGGATTCGGCTGGCGATAGTCCGGCGTCTGCGGCACGGCTACGGTCTGCGACTGCGGCTTGGAGGGGCGCGCTACCGTAGGGGAACGCGCCTGCGAGAAGCGAGGCCAGGAGGGTGGCGAACAGGAATGCGCCGAGCGGCAATGGACGGGGTGTCTTCATTGTCATCGTTCCTTTTCGGGGCCGAGTCGAGGAGACTGCCCCCTATTGTACACGACTTCTCCGAGGATAGGCTTATCGTCTACTTTCTGGACATGGCAATTTTCGATACCCATCTACCAGTACGGCACGCACCTGAGACGTCGTCGGTATGATGACTAGGTGCCAGACGGTACTCAGTCGATGTATTTCCTCTTGAACACAATACTCTCATACACATGCCCAGAAAGTAAACACAACGGCGGGAGCTATGCTTCTGGCGTCAGCTTAGCGCATCGGCGAGGAGGGTTCGCGGTATTTCTTCTTGCCGGCCTTGCGCGAGGTCTCGCAGGATGACGGTGTTCTTGGCGAGTTCGTCATCCCCGAGTATCACGGCGTGCGTGGCGTCGATGGAACCTGCGTATCGGAGTTGGCTGCGGAGGCCGCGCGAGGGGCCGAGCACCGCGCGGATGCCTGCGCCGCGCAGCTCCGACGCCAGATGGAAG
This sequence comes from Dehalococcoidia bacterium, assembly GCA_965242665.1. Classification (GTDB taxonomy): domain Bacteria; phylum Chloroflexota; class Dehalococcoidia; order Lucifugimonadales; family VXLM01; genus VXLM01. The sequence goes on from OZ251484.1 coordinate 1,404,328, forward strand.
GCGGATTCTTTGGCCGCGCCGCCAATGTGCGCTACAAGCGCGGTTGCGGGACGCATGGGTTCTGGGAGGCTGCCGCGGCTCTTTGCCTCTGCGATGAGGCGCTCGATGCCCATGCCGAATCCGATGCCTGGGGTTGGACGCCCTCCCAGCTCTGCGATCAACCCGTCGTAGCGGCCGCCTGCCACTATCGCGCTCTGGCGGCGAGCGTCCGGTGGGACGAACTCGAATACCGTGCGGGTGTAGTAGTCGAGGCCGCGCACCAGCGTGGGTTCGACCTCGTAGGGGATGCCGATCCCGTCTAGCCGCCGCAGGAGGGTGCGCCAGTGCTCTCGGGCGCCGTCCGATAGGTAGTCTACGCTCTTGGGGGCGTCTGGCAGGAGCGGCTGGATTTCTGGGTCTTTGGAGTCGAGCGCGCGGAGCGTGTTTTGTTGGAGGCGGCGTTGGTCGTCGGGGGATAGGAGGTCGGCATGGGGGGCAAAGTACGTCCGCAGCGCTTCGAGGTACGCCGGCCTCGATTCGGCGTCTCCAATGCTGTTGATGAGTAGGACTGCGTCGGTGATGCGGAACGATTCGAGGACGCGCCAGGCGAGCTCGATCAGTTCTGCGTCGACTGCGGGGTCGGAGTCGCCGAGGGCCTCGGCGCCGAACTGCCAGAACTCGCGGTAGCGTCCTGCCTGGGGGCGTTCGAATCGGTACATGGGCATGGTGTAGTACAACCGTACCGGCTGGGGTTTGTTGTGCAGTCCTCGCTCCAGGTACGCTCTGCAGACTCCTGGCGTGCCTTCTGGTCGGAGAGTTAGCCAATGTCCGCCGCGGTCTTGGAAGGTGTACGTTTCCTTCTGGACGATGTCGGTGGAGTCGCCGGTCGTTCGCACGAACAGGTCGGCGTCCTCGAAGGCCGGCGTCAGAATGGGCTCATAGCCGAACGTCTCTGCGGCGGTCGCGCAGGCGCGCAGCGCTGCGTCGCGGTCTTGCAGCGCCTCAGGCAAGATGTCGGTTGTGCCGCGCGGGGCTTGGAAGAGCGTCATTGGGTCACCATTACAGGGTATGTCAGCGGCGGGCGCGGGTCAACGATTTCGCGGCGAACGCCGCGGCCTGGTCGGCTACCCGCTCACGATTCCGTCGACCATCACTGCTAGGAACAACAACGCCAAGTAGGCCAATGAGTAGAGATACAGCGGGCGTGCGCCGTCGATTCCGTCCGAGCGGGCGAAGGCGATTGCGCGGTATACGAATGCTGCGCCCAATCCGAGGGCGGACGCCAGATATATCCACCCGACGGCGCCGGTTGTGAAGAACATTGCGGTGAGGGCGACGAGGAGGACGGTATACAAGAGGATTTGCCGTTTCGTCTCTGCCGCGCTCGATACTACTGGGAGCATGGGCACGCCCGCGCGTGCGTAGTCGTCCTTGATGAGCATGGCGAGCGCCCAGAAGTGGGGGGGCGTCCAAAAGAAGATGATGGCGAAGAGGTAGACGGCCGGCAGGTCGATGGTGTTGGTGACTGCCGCCCAGCCGACCATGGGGGGAATGGCTCCGGCGGCGCCTCCGATGACGATGTTGTGCGGTGTGGATCGTTTGAGTCCGATGGTATATACGAAGATGTAGATCAGAGTGCCGCTGAGGGCGAGTACTGCGCTCAGGGGGTTTACGAATGCGGCGAGGAGGGCAAACGCTGCGATGGTGAGGGCGATGCCGAAGGCGAAGGCTTGTTGGCGCGAGACGCGTCCGCTCGCAACTGGACGGCTTCGCGTGCGGCGCATTCGGGCGTCGAGGTCGCTCTCGATGAAGTGGTTCAGGGCGTGCGCGCCGCCTGCTGCGAAATACCCGCAGATCAGCACGATGGCGGCGACCGTTGGATCCGGCAAGCCCTTGGCCGCGAGGATCATTCCGGCGACGGTGGTAACCAGCAGCAGGGAGATAATGCGCGGCTTCGTGAGCGCGATGTAGTCGCGGACGATTCCCGGCGCTGCGCTGCGCGTAGTCATGATGTCGGCCTTTCTGCGCGCAGGGTCGGCACGCGAAACTTGTCTGGCGCAAGGTAGATGGCGGCAAGCAGGACAGCCGCCGCCCATATGAGCGTCGCCACCGTCAGGTGGAGCGACTTGAACGCAGCAGTGAAGCCCAGCCACACGGTAAACGCTCCCACGAGGATCTCGATGACGAAGAAGCCTGCGGCATGTGCGGCCAGCAAGCGAAGTCCGCCGTAGACGGCTCCTCGCCGCCATGCCGCGAGGCAGGCTCCTCCCAAGAGTGCGGCCACGACTACGACCAAGTACCGATGCCCCATGTGCACATGGTACGCGATCCCGTCTGGAACTCCCCAGCCTCGGCACATCGGCCAGCTGGTGCAACTCGATCCGTAGCCTGTACCTACCATGTAGGAGCCGTAGAGGATCATTCCCAACAAGGCAGCGAGGGTCGCCCACATGAGCGGTCTATCGAACCGGATGCTTGGGAGATCCGCGGTGACGGCGTCCGCCGGTCGGTCTGCGCGTCCGCTCGACAGCCACGCAACGGCCATGCTTGCTACGACCAGCTCTGCGATGAACAGATGGATGAGACGAACCCACCATTCGAGGCCGCTCAAGACGGTCAGGCCTCCGAGCAGGGCGGCAGCTATGACTAGGATCGCTCCTGCGGAGGTGGAAAGCAGCGCCGCTCGGTTCGTTCGATGGCCGCGCCACGCGAGGATCAGCGACGCCACTATGAGAACTGCGACGACGGTCGCAGACAGGCGGTGCGTGTACTCCAACATGGTGTGATAGTCGAGGGGGGGGATGAGCTGTCCGTGGCACAGGGGCCAATCAGGGCACGCATCGCCGGAACCCGTGACTCGGACGATGCCGCCGAGTGTTACCTGGGCGATGGCAGCCACAAGACTTAGGAGGGTCACTGTGCGGAACGCCGTTCGCGCGCGCGTCACGCCGGCGGTCGTGCTAGGCAATACGTCTGCTCCAATAGCATGGGAGGAGGTTCTCTGGACAGGTTCCATGCTACCACACGCCGCGCGCGCGGTCAATGATACCGTGGTTCGGTTCGATAGGGCGGGGAGGGATTCCCGACTCCGCGGGAATGACGGGGGTGGGTGCGGGAATGACGTGAGGGGGACGGGTTGCACAGTTCAGATTGTCGCTACATTATGGCGCGTGTCCTGAACTGCCCAACGTCGGGAGTGTCGCTAATCATCAATCCGCCAGTCCGGCCTCATGCACCAGGCGGGTGATACGATCAAAATCTATATCCTCACCGCGCACAGGTATCTGGACGGTCAAGTTCTCCAGCTGCGTCTGATTGAACTTCCTGAAGTAATTATACCGCCAACTCTCATTATTGATAGCAGCACAGAGAAAGAGGCTGAAGTCGCGTCTCTTGAACTGCTCCTCGAGTTCCAAGACGTACACGTCTGGGTTTGCGGCAAACTCATAATCGTGGTAGAACGCGCAACATGACGCCCCATTGGATGAGACAGTGATCGTACCGGGTTTGTATACCTTGTCGACGCTTTGGTGGTCAACCGTGGCGCAGATACCGTTGTCTGTCTCTGAGGTGCTGATGAGTGGCAACGCTCCTGGCTGCATGTCGCCAAGGCGACCGCTCTTACCTCGTTCATATCTAGCGACGAAGTCCCTCAAACTGAATGGCTGACACTCACTTTCGACATCGGTTTCGGGGACGGAGGACTTTTGGATTCTATGTCGTGCCGCTTGCAGTTGGAACGATAGAAATTGGAGGTCAAACCTTCCTTTGTCGCCACCGCGTCCAATGTGATTCTCTGGAGACAGGTCAAGGATGTCGTTCCCAGCGGTTCTGATTGGAGTGCAATCAATCTGTTCTGGAACAAAGTCAGGCCTGGTGCCTGTCGTCACAAAATGGCGAAGTGACCTCTCAACCATTTCAAGGTTCCCGTCTGATGTCTGACTCGTCTTCGTGCGTTTCAGTCCATCATCCAACACTGCCCATACCACCTCACCACTAGCCATGTCGTGCGGTCTATGTGCGCGCATCAGGACACCACATGTGCCTTTCGAGACATGAGGATAGAAGAGGTCCTCTGGTAGCTTGACTACAGCGAGAAGGGTGTGCCGCTTCAGCATGTTGGAACGCCAAGTGAACTCTTGTCTACGGTCATTCGCGGACATCACGGTTGTCGTAGGAAGAACGCTAAAGAGAAGCCCACCGGGTTTCAGCAATTCCAATCCTCTGTCAACGAATTTCCACTCAAATTCATCTTCCAGTGCAAAAGGCGGGTTCATCAGACATCGGTCTGGCTCACACTTGGGATCGGCCTTTAGTCCATCTCCCTCTTGTATGTTGCTACTACCGTCGCCCCGGAAGATCATATTCACTATCGCCAATGCGGCAATAAGGGGGTCTTGTTCGACTCCATGAAGGTGGCCTTCCTTGAAGGCGGACACATCATTGATGTCATGTCGAACCTTGTCTAGTGCAGCGACTAGGAAGCCTCCGGTGCCGCAAGCGGGGTCAAATACTACGTTGCTGGCTTGCACATTCACCACGTTCGCGGCGAACGTGGTGATGTGACGTGGAGTCAGCACGATACCGAGTTCCTTCGCATCGTGCGCATACTTGAGGAACTGCTCGTAGAACTGCCCCAAGACGTCCCGACCACTGTTGATCGCCGAGGCGATGTTCAGCCCTCGTAGCACATCTATCGTGTCAACTAAGGCCCTCCTGTGCTTGACGTGATTATCGTCGGACGTAGGCAGGTTAATCTCAATTTCCCCGAAGAAGTTGTCCTTGCCATACTCCCGTAGGCGTTCCTCTGCTCTAGTATTGATGTCTCGAATCATTGTCCTGGGTGTCGAACTCAGTGACATATGGGGTTCAGATGCGATTGCGAGCAACAGGCTCGCAAGTACAGCCGCCCTATTCCGCTTGTTCACCCCTCCGGTGTGGAGTATCTTGTTGATCTGTTCGGTCTTGCCGATAAACAGCGTGTCGTCGATATCGTACTCGTTCAATGCTCCAGAGCCGGTGCTTAACAGGGTTTTGGCTTGCTCAGGCGATATGAAGCCAGTTGCCTTCCGTCCGTTGATCGTCAGTGGTTCCCAGTCTCCTGAGGAAGAAAGAAATTGAGTTTCCACAAGATGGGCGGAGTCAGGGTCACCAACCACTCCTGTCGCTAGTCTGCAAATCATCGGATTGAGGCCATTGATGAGATCAGCGTAGCCTTTCGCCTCATCGATGGCTTGGGGCATTGCCCCGAGATCCGCCTTGGCCTCGATTACCCAATACCGCTTGGGATTGTTGTCCACCACAACGACGTTCTCTGGACGCTGCTGCCCGAGCACAGATTTCAGACCAGCGTCTCGGGAGACTTCATTCTGTGCGTAGACCTGCCCGCCCCTCGAAGGGGGTTGCCGGTTCCAACCCAGAGCCGAGAGGCTGTCGAGAATAAAACCATACGATCTAAATTCGCTGATGGTCATGTCCGAGCCTCGTGAATGTCTTGATGGTCAGGCATAAACAGGTTGTCGGCCAGGAAGGGGGTACAGTTGAGTGATGCTTCGCTAGTCACTGCTTTTTGCCTCCACGGGCTTGTCATACACTACACTCCATACCTTTCATACACCATCCGCGCGGGCTTGTCAACTATAATGCAAGGCAACCGGGAGAGAACCGTGCGGCCTGCACATGGAAGGAATCTCCCGGCGCAGGGGCGCGGGGGCGTCTTCACACCCTGCCTGGTTGTGCTACAATGCGGTGCCATGGAGTCGTTCGACATGTACGGGAGAGTGTGCGTCGTCACTGGGGCGAACGCTGGCATCGGCAAGGCGACAGCGGAGGGGCTGGCTCGTATTGGCGCAGTGGTAGTGATGGTCTGCCGCAGCCGTCAGCGCGTCGGAGAGTTACACATGCGGGATGAGGACCGACGGATCCGTCGAATGCTGGGGAAGGGGTTACATACCTTTGGGAGGGACTCCATAAGTCCACCCATGGCTCCTGCCCAAAGCATTTGACAAACGGCCTATACTTCCGTCACATTTTGACGAACGAATATTGAGGGGGCGCAGCATGGTTGACCAGTATTTCGCATTCATCGGGACGTATACCCAGGGCGGCAGCGAGGGGATCTACTCGTATCGATTCGACATGGCGAGCGGACGGCTCGACCGCATCGGCGCGATCGGCGGCATCGAAAACCCAACCTTCCTGGCGCTGGCTCCATCCGGCGAGCATCTCTACGCCGTCGAGGCCGTAACGCCGGGCGCAGTCCATGCGTACTCTATCGACCGGCGCACTGGCGCGCTGTCACGCCTGAATCGGCAGCCTTCCGAAGGCGACGGCCCCTGCCACGTGAGCGTCGACAGCACCGGCCGATACGTTCTCATCGCAAACTACATGAGCGGCAGTGTGGCGGCTCTGCCCATCGACGAGCGCGGAGCCCTCCTCCCTGCGACCGGATTCGTGCAGCACGAGGGTTCCAGCGTCGACCCCGACCGACAGACGGGGCCGCACGCCCACTCGATCATCTTGGATCAAGCGAACGCGTTCGCATTCGCCGCCGACCTGGGAACCGACAAGCTGATGATATACAAGCTCGACCTCGCGTCCGGGAAGCTCCTGGCAAACGACTCGCCATGGGTCCGCACGCCACCCGGGGCAGGCCCTCGCCACTTCGATTTCCACCCGAGCGGACGGTTCGCGTATCTCATCAACGAAATGGGATCGTCCGTCACTGCCTTCCACTACGATCCTCCCCGCGGGATGCTCAACGAAATCCACACGGTGCCGACGATCCCGAGCGGCTTCGATGGCGTCAACCACTGCGCGGATATCCACGTCCATCCATCGGGGAAATTCCTGTACGGCTCGAACCGCGGACATGACAGCATCGCCGTATTCTCCATCGACCAAGACACCGGCCGGCTGACCGCCGTCGGGCACGAATCGACCCGGGGCGAGACGCCGCGCAACTTCATCATCGACCCGTCCGGAACATACCTCTTGGCGGCGAATCAGGATACCCACGACATCGTGACTTTCTGCATCGACCAAGAGAACGGAACGCTGGAACCAACCGGACAGAGGGCGGATTCGCCGTCCCCGGTCTGTATCAAGCTGCTGCCGTGCACGGCGGGATAGCGCGCGCAGACACTCTCACACGGAGGGCAGACATGGACGAACGCCGCATTAGCGCCATGAGCCGCGTTACCCTAGTGGTGCAGAATATGATGGCAGTGACCGAGTTCTACCGGGACGTGCTGCAACTCAAGCCGATCTTCGACCTCGATGTGCAGCCGCCGCAGTGGATCGAGTTCAATACCGGCCCATGCAGGCTCGCTTTGCAGGCCGCGGAAAAGGTCGACGGCGTACCGTCCACCTACAGCAAGATGGTCTTCTCCGTCGACGATGTCGAGGAGGCGCGCCGGGAGCTGGTAGAACGCGGCGCGCCGATGGGCGGCGTCGAGGACGACGGACGCTTCCAGTATTGCGAGGGGCACGACCCGGAAGGCAACAAGTTCCAAATATCCAACCGACCATCATGACGCCCATCGAAGTAACCAAAGACGACATCCTCCGAGACCTGGAGAGTCTCGGCGTCCAGCACGGCGGTCTCCTGTTCGTGCATAGCTCCTTGAGCGCCGTCGGCCGCGTCGAGGGCGGCGCCGATGCGGTCGTGGACGCCTTGCTCGAAGCGCTCGGGCCGAACGGCACGCTCGTGGTTCCCGCCTTCACCTATGCCGACCCGCACGACTATCCCGACTCCATAGATCCCGCATGGATATTCGATCCGGCCTCCACTCGATCTGGCATGGGCGCGGTGACGAACGCAGTCCGAATGCGGAACGGAGCCCTCCGCAGCATTCACTTGTGGCACAGCGTGTCCGCAGTCGGCCCGTTGGCCGAGACCGTCGTTACCGCAGACGGCAACGCGTGGGTGTCCGCATGGGACGAAACCAGCCCCATGGCGTGGGTGTTCGACAACGGCGGACTCATTTTGCTGCTCGGAGTGCCGTACCAAAACCTTACGGCCGTTCATGTCTGGGAAGTCGAGGTCGGAGTCGACTATCGAGAAGCCCGCTTCATTACGCGGCGCACGCCATTGGCGGACGGGACGCTGGTTCCCCTTGCCAGCCAGGTGCACGCCCGGAGAGATTGGCATCCGGGCAGCGACTTCAACCGCATGGGCGAGCGCATGGAGAAGGCTGGACTGGTCGCTGTCGGGCATGTCGGCAACGCAGTCGCGCGCCTGTTCCCCGCCGCCGATGCGCACGAAATGGCGCTCGCGATGTACGCCGAGGATGCCTCCGCCTTCCTCAAGCAGGGCGGCAGCGTCACCGCGCTCTCCTACGGATGCACCATCAGCAACGCCAAAGGGGCGCAGTGCGTCGTCGACCCATCGAGGGTATTCCCAACACCCCCGGCGACCAGACCGCACGCCGACTAGATCAAGACACCTGCGCGCGCCTCCGGCGCTATCGCCGAATCACACGTGCGCAAGTCCGGTCAGATCCGCGCTGACTTCCCATAGCTTGCGGGCGTGATCCTCGTCGTATGAGACGGGCGCAGACTCTGCCTCCGCGTTGTCAAGGAAGTACTTGCCTGTTACTCCCTGAATCTCTGGCGCAGCAGCAGCGTACAGCACCGCCCTCGCACCTTCCTCTGCACTCGCTCCGAAGGCCTCGCCGTCGCCGAACCCCGCGTCCTTCGACCCGCCCATGTAGGCGTCCAACAGCTTCGTAGCGATGACGCCGGGATGGAGGCAGTTGGCGGTGACGCCAGTGCCTTCCAGCCTGCGCGCCAACTCGTAGGTGAACAGGATGTTGGCGAGCTTCGTCTTGCGGTAGACCGCGCTGGGGCTGTACTCCCGCTCGGATTGGATGTCATCGAACTCGATCGCGCTCTTGCTGTGCACCTGAGACGATACCGTAACGACGCGCGCGGAGTCCCCCGCCTTCAGTGCGTCGAGCAGCAAATTCGTCAGGAGGTACGGCGCCAGGTGGTTGACCGCTAGCTGCGTCTCGATGCCGTCGACGGTCAAACGCCTGCGGCCTGGAATAGTGCCCGCGTTGTTGATGAGAACGCCAACTTGGGGATGCCGCTCCACGATCGCCCTTGCCAGCTTTCGGATCGACCCTTGGGACGAAAGATCCGCGACCATCAGATCGATGCGCCGGCTGCCCACCTTCTCGCTGATCTCCGCGCGCGCAGCCTCGCCCCGCTCACGGCTGCGGCAGACCATCACTACCACTGCGCCAATACGAGCCAGCCCCTCCGCTGTCGCCTTGCCGATGCCAGCGTTCGCCCCAGTGACGACGCACACTCTCCCATACATGTCGAACGACTCCATGGCACCGCATTGTAGCATAACTAGGCAACGTGTGAAGACGCCCCCGCGCCGGGGGATTCCTTCCGGAACTATGCCCCTGCGTACACTCTCCCTACGTCATTCCCGCACCCTCACACCGTCATTCCCGCGAAGGGAGACCTTTGCATAACCTCTTGCCGGGGTATGCGAATGGAACCCAGAGTGTGCAAAATGAACGGGGGCACCATGGGCAGAGCATCTCAAAACAACCACTCCGCCTAGTTATTCAAAGGTCTCCGAAGGCGGGAACCCGCCGCGCCAAATCGAACGCGCCGCCCCTACCTCCCCCAAAAAGTATGCACCGCGTACAAGTAGCCGTCATCTGTTCCGAAGTAGACCGCGCCGTCCATTACCGCCGGAGAGGATATCGCCGTGCCCTCCGTTCGATCCCGCCGATCACACCGATGCGGTCGAGCCGTCCGCTCGCCATGTCGAACCGGTACGAGTAGATCCCCTCGCTGCCGCCCTGCGTATACGTCCCGATGAATGCGAAATACTGATCAACCATGCTGCGCCCCCTTGATGTTCGTTCGTCAAAATGTGACGGAAGTATAGGCGGTTTGTCAAATGCTTTGGACAGGGCCCATGGGTAGACTCATGGAGTCCCTCCCAAAGGTATGTAACCCCTTCCCCAGCACTCAACGGAGCCATCGGTCCTCATCCCGCACGTATAACTCTCCCCCACGCTGACGGAGACGAACGCGCCGTCCGGTGGCGAGGACTGGCCATCGGCGTGGTCGCCCCAGCATTCGACGGAGCCATCGGTCTTCACTCCGCACGTGTGGTATCCCCCTGCGCTAATGGAAGTAAACGCGCCGTCCGGCGGCGTGGACTGGCCAACGATACTCCTGCTGTGACTGACAGTTCTCTCGTTGGAACCCCAGCACTCTACAGAACCGTCTGTCCTCAATCCGCACGTGTGCTCTTCCCCTGCGCTGACTGCGGCGAATGCGCCGGGCGGCGGCGCGGCTTGGCCATACTTGTCCTTCCCCCAACATTCGACAGCTCCGTCCGTTCTCAGTCCGCATGTATGGTATGTCCCGGCGCTGACTGCGGCGAATGCGCTCGCCGTGGGCGTGGTTTGGCGATACTCGTCGCCTCCCCAGCATTCGACAGTATCGTTTGTTCTCACTCCGCACGTATAGTCTGCCCCGGCGCTAACGGATGTGAATGTACCCGAGGGAGGTGTGGACTGGCCGATGAAGAAGATTCCATTCAAGTCTTCATTGGAACCCCAACATTCGACGGAGCCATCCGTCTTCACGCCGCACGTATGCAATCTCCCCGCGCTAATAGATGTGAATGCGCCGCTTGGGGGCGCGGCTTGGCCTTCTCTCGCCCTGCCCCAACATTCGACGGCACCGTCGGGTTTCACGCCGCAGGTGTGATCCAAACCCGAACTGATGGAGGCGAAGGAACCTGCGGGCGGCATGGCTCCGTTGGGGGCCGAGATATTGTCCCAGCACTCGATAGAACCGTCGGTCTTCACCCCGCACGCGTGCCACATCGCCACACTGACGGAAGCGAATGCGCCGGGAGGCGGCCCGTATCTTCCTCCTCCCCAGCATTCGACGGATCCGTCCGTCCTTACACCGCACGTATAGTCTACCCCGGCACTAACGGAGGCGAATAAACCACTCGGGGGATTGGTCTCCCCATAATTACTATTTCCCCAACATTCAATGGATCCGTCCGTCTTCAACCCGCACGAGTGGCCTGATCCGGCGCTAACAGAAGCGAACGTACCGCCGGGCGGAGTAGACCGGCTAAATACGTTACTTCCCCAGCATTCGATAGAGTCATCTGTCTTCACCCCGCATGTGTGGAATCCTCCGGCGCTGAGGGAAGTGAACGGGCCGGGAGGCGGCGAGGACTGGTCATCGGCGTGGTCGCCCCAGCATTCGACGGAGCCATCTTTCCTTACACCGCACGTGTGCCAATTTCCAGCGCTGATGGAAGTAAATAGGCCGTCTGGGGGATCGGCTTGTCCACGGTAATACCCCTGCGGGTCTTCGTTGGATCCCCAACATTCGACGGATCCGTCGGTCTTCAACCCGCACGTGTGCCGGGATCCGGTGCTGACGGAAGTGAATGCGCCCATGGGCGGGTCGGCTTGGCCGTGGTAATTGCCGTCTATGTCCCCATTCCATCCCCAGCATACTACGGAGCCATCCGTCTTCACGCCGCACGTGTGTCCCCCCGATGTGTCAATGGAGGCGAAAGATCCGGATAGCACTGTCGCTTGGCCCTTGTCGTCATTGCCCCAGCATTCGACGGATCCGTTCGTCCTTACCCCGCACACGTGCTCGTCACCGGCGCTGACCGAGGCGAAGACGCCCTCGGGAGGAGTGGACTGTCCAGTGAAGTTGCCCCAATGGTCTCTATTGGATCCCCAGCACTCTACGGAACCATCCATCTTCATGCCGCACGTATGTGTTCCCCCGGCGCTGACGGAAGCAAAGGAACCCATGGGTGGAGTTGACCGACCATCCTCATTGGCTCCCCAGCATTCGACGGATCCGTCGGTCTTCAACCCGCACGTGTGCCACAACCCGGCGCTGATGGATGTGAAAGCGTCGCTCGGGGGACCGGATTGACCAAGGAAATTGCCTCCATAGTCATCGTTGGCTCCCCAGCATTCGGCGGATCCGTCCGTCTTCAACCCGCACGTGTGCAGGTATCCGGAGCTAATCGAAGTGAACGAACCGCTGGGCGGCGTGGACTGGCCAATGGGGTTGTTCCTGTCGTCCGTGTCGGATCCCCAACATTCGACGGATCCGTCGGTCTTCAATCCGCACGTGTGGAACGCCCCGACGCTTACCATAGAGAAGGGACCCACAGATGATCTGGATCGGCCGGATAGATTCCACCCCCAACATTCGACGCTGCCGTCGGTCTTCAATCCGCACGTGTGATCATGTCCGGCGCTGACGGAAACGAAGGAACCCGCGGGCGGGTTTGACGCGCCGTACTGATTCCACCCCCAGCATTCAACGGACCCGTCGGTCTTGACGCCGCACGTGTGCTCTTCTCCGGCGCTAACGGAAGCGTACTGCACAGCCGGCGTCGGCTCATCGCTGTCAAGCAGTCCGCAGGAAACCGAGGCAACGGCGGTCAAGGCGACTAACAGTTCTCTGGCGGTTCGCACATTCACTTGACTACTCCCCTCGCTTGCGTATTGTATTCACGCGGCGGCGGGGAGTGCAAGACTTCCCGGCCGTGTCGCATCGACCGGGGGGCGAGGGATCCGCGGTCTGCTATCGCCGGCGCGCCGTTTCTCGCTCACCCAAGCGCTTCCCGCACCTCGTCCGCCTTGCGGCGGGCGCGGAGAGGAACGGAACCGGTCATTCTAATCGGCGTCCAGCAAGCGGAACATTCGCTGCGGCATGGGGGACAGGCGCTCGATCGGCAGGGGGGACTCTGGCTGTCCCGGGGGCTGCCAGAACACTTGGAATTGGGAGGGCGGATGGGCGGAGAAGTACTCCAGCCGGATTGTGCGCTGTCCTCGTGAAAGGTCTGCCTCTCCGTAGGGTCTTCCGTTCGTGTCCGCGACCAATGCGCCATCGACGAACAGGCGCATTTCCCCGAAGGTTTCCTTCAGTATGAAGCCATACTGGCCGTCGCTGGGGACGTCCAGCGTACCTTCCCATACGGCGAAGTACGGTTCTCGAACGACGGGGGTGTACCAGAAGGGGTTGCCGACGGTGGGGGTTACGCGCATGGCGTCGGGGATGCCGGCGTCTGTACGTCTCTCGCCTTCGAAGAATCGTCCGGCCAGTCCCATGGGGCGGATTGCGCCATGGTAGAGGTTGTCGAGCGGGATCGGCTGCATCGACCTGCCCGGCGTCTGCCAGGACAGGCGGAGGACGCCGGGTGCGTCCTCGACTCGGCCCCGCACTTCGAGGGCGTGGAGTCCGACTGCGGGCGCTATCTTGGCGACAGGGGCGTCGTCCGAGAGTAGGAGGATGCCGTTGAGGAATACTTGGGCGGCGGTGTTGCCTTGCAGTGCGAGGACGTATTCGCCTGGTTCTTTGAAATGGATGGCGCCGCTCCATTCCACGTCGAAGGGGGCGTTCGGAGAGTCGGGTTCCTGGAGCCAGACGCTTTCCGCGCCGCTCCCTTTCTGCTGCATTACCGTGCCGTCGTCGAATATGCGCTTTGCGACGAGTCCGCGGGACTCTTCCAGGGATTCTGGGCTTATGACGGCCGAATAGTACAGAGGCTCGCCGCCTGCGGGCGGCCTCGCTTCCTGGAAGTGGGCGCGGGGGTAGTATGCTTTGAGTAGGGCGTATGCTCCTGCATCGCGCGGTTCGAGGTATACGGAGGCTCCCAAGGGGGCGAGTTTCGCGTCTAAGGGGATGCCGATTGGGGGGGAGACTGCTTCGCGGTGGAGGTCGCTGGTGAGGAGGGCGCCGACGAGGCTGAGGAGGAATTGGCGGGATACGAAGATGGCATGTCCGGCGTTGTTTTGTCGGAGCATGTGTTCGGACATGAGTCGCTCGTCGGTGGAGAATGCGGCGAAGACTCTGGGGTCGCTGGCCTGCGCGCCGAAGTAGGTGTCGATGTTGGAGAAGGCGATTATTGCCAGCAGGGCGGCGACGATGGCCGGTGCGGCGGTCCGCGCGAGGATCGAGGGGGCGGATCGTCCGATCTGCCAGAGCGCACAGAGCGACAGGGTGATGAGCATGGTCACTGCTGGAATGACGGTGATCGAACGGAGCGACTGCGGGGCTTCCCATGGCAGGGTCAATACGCCGGGAAGCATCATGACGACGACCCAAGCCGGGAGGACGATGATGGCTGCCTCCCGCCATCGAGTCGCCGCTATTGCCAGTCCCAGCAAGACGAGGGCGCCGGAGAGGAAGTCTAGCATGGGAGCGCCCGGCAGGTTGTGCCGTCCGTTGCCGTCGCCTTCTACGTGGAACATCAACAGATGCCTTCGGAAGCTTTCGCGCGCCTGCTCGAGGGCTTGGTCGAAGGGGGTGTCGGTGAAGATCGAGGTAACTCTCGTGCGTTCGAAGAAGAGGTCGGAGTCGGTAACGGCGTATTGGATGACTGGAGCGGCGGCCATCAGGGCCATGACGGCCATGACGGCTGCGTTCGCCGCCAATCGGCGTCTGCCCGTTCGGGTGAAGATGAACTCGTGCAGGAGGATGAGGCCGAGGACGACGGCAAACATGCGGTAGGGGGCGTAGAACCACATTCCGACGCCTAGGCCAATGCCTGCGAGGGCGAAATCCGAGGCGCGCCCGCTTCGGACGGCGCGGAGGGTGAGGTAGGCGGTCAACGCTGCGGACGAGGTCGCGGTTATGCAGTTCAGTCCGATGCGGCTCCAGTTCAGGTCCCAGCGCGTTACGGCTGTGATGAACGCCGCGGCCAGTCCCATCGGTGTTCCCATGACCAGCCGCGCCAGAAGGAAGACGGCCGCCGCGCCCGCGGCTCCAAAGGCGACGGCGACGAGGCGGCCGGTGGTTATCGAGACTCCCGCCAGCTCGATCACCAGGGCTACGGGTACGAGGAAGAGGCTCGGGGACGTAATGGACGGGAGGAAGACTGGCGTCGCGCTTGGTTCCTGCGCGATGAGTCTTGCCTCTTCCAGCGCGACGGCTTCGTCGAAGTACAGGCCCGCGGGGAGGCGGTCGAGGTCGTACAGGCGAACGAATAGCGCAAGGAGGAGGATCGCAGACAGCGCCATCCAGGGCATCAGGGCGCGGATGTCGATGGATATGCGCGGGCGGCTGTGCAGGCGATGGACGGCCGCCGTCCATTTGCCGTCGAAGGATGGCATCGCAGCGAGTGCGGCGACGATGGACGCGGCGTAGCAGAACCACGCCAGGGTGGTTGGCGGCCCCTTTGGGAAGAGGTATAACGCTGCTGCGGCCATCGAGGCGGCGAGAGCGAGTCCGGCGATGCCGCCGTACTTTTCGAAGCGGAGCCATGCCTCGGGGGGCGGGCGGTCTTGCGGTTCGGCGGAGGGAAGGTCGGTCTGCTTCCGACTCGGTGCGGTGAAACGGGGGCGTGGAAAGAGCTGCAGGCCGCGCACGGATACGGCCATCGAGAGCATGGCCACGGCTGCGATGATGCCGCCGCGGGCAAGCCTGCCGTCCGCGAACTGGGTTTGAGCCAGGAGGGCCAGGGCGAGGGCGGAGGCGGCCAGGAGCAGGCGGGTATCCGTGCGCTGGAGGACGGCGCGCAGGGAGGACGCGGACGGCCGCTCGAACATCTTCAACTCGTGGAGCAGGCTCGGCTGCCGCGCGTCTGGCGTGAGGGGATGTCCGCAGGCGTCGCAGAAGCGGTGTCCGACCGGGTTGGCGGCGCTGCATGCCGTGCAGAGGATTTCGCCCCGCAGCGGATGTCCGCACTCCCTGCAAAACTGCGCGTCCGGCCTATTTTCCGCAAGACATGCCGCGCAGGGTATGTGGGTGTCGTTCATGCGCTACGGGGTTCTCGGTGCTGTTGCGTCAGTGTGCTTTCGATCCATCACTCCCATTGTACACTCGCCTTCAAGAACTCACGGCATTTGTCGCATCCGCACGCGCGCGCCTTCGACGCCGCAACCGAGAATTCAGCCTGAAGTTTCGAGTTGACGCCCTTGCTCATCGTCTTATCTTCCCCGGACTAGTCGCCGGCACTCCAGACAGGTTACCTCCGACGGCTCGAGGGTCGTCTTGGTATAGAATCCTAGCGCCGAGCATAGGGGCATGATTTGTCCTTTGGTCTCCGACGTGCACCGCTGCCGATGTATCAATGGCGGGATGTCTTGTCCTTTGGTCTCCGCCGTGCGCTGCTGTTGATGTATCATGATTACCTCATGTCCCGAAAGTATAAGGCAATGATAGCATAGTCTGCGGGCGGGGTTGGATTCCCGCCTGCGCGGGAATGACGTGGGAGGGGGCGGGAATGACGTGGGGCAGGTGCGGAGACGTGGGGAATGACGGAGACGGGGGGAATGACGTAGACAGAGGAGGGAATGACGTGGGAGGGGGCGGGCATTCGGGGGTTGGATTCCCGCCTACGCGGGAATGACGTGGGAGGGTGCGGGAATGACGTAGACAGAGGAGGGAATGACGTGGGAGGGTGCGGGAATAGACGGGGCAGGAATGCCGCGTTGGTTTCTATGTGATTCCGGCGGAGGCGAGGGTTTGGAGGGTTGCTTTGTTGCCGGCGTTTACGGCGGGTTGGAGGCACATGAGCTTGCGCCAGTCGGCGAGCATGGTTTCGGTTTCGATGTTCCATGGGAGGCCGAGCATGAGGGTGACGACTCTGTCTATTTCTGCGCGGTTGGCGTCGATTGCGGAGAGGCTGATGCGTTCGAGGGGGAGGTTTCGCAGGCGGTCGAATTCTTGGAGGGCTATCTTGCGGGCGGCGCGTCCGGATAGGCCGGGGCTGGCGAAGTCTGGGATGGGATGGTCGTCTATGGCCCGAACTTGGATGGGAGAGCGCCCAATGTCGGTGGACTGTCCGTAGCCTATCCGTATCAACAGGCCGTAGGAGCTGTTGAGGAAGAGCGCAATGGCTTCCTCCACGCCCGGATCGGCTGTGAGCGTCGTCCATGACCTGCCGCCCATGCACTCGTCCTCGGTATAGGCGACGGCTATCTTTTGGGCACTCATCCGGAGGTTCCGGGACAAGTGGAAGTGTCCTGCGGTCTTCAACATTCTGGAGGCCTCTTTGGGATCGCTGCGCGCGACGCCGTAGTGGGTCGGGGCACAGGTCATCCGCACTTGCTCTGCCGCACGGTGTTCCCATAGGGAAGGATTGAAGTGGTCCTCGGCCTCGGCCGCGGGGTGCATCTCGAATGCGCCCCGCGGATCACGACTTACTGGGAGACATCCCAGTAAGTCGTGTGTCGGCCCCTTGGCCGACACACCACTTAGAACGGTCATGGGGAGGTCGAACTGTTGCGTATCCTTGGTGCGGGGATTCCAGACGCTTCCGCGGGTCACGGAGTCGATCAGGGTGGCGAAGTTTCCGCTGACTCCGAGGGCGGACCAGGGTTTGCCCTCTCCGAGGTCTTCCATGCGGAAGTAGGTTCCGGCGAGGGTTCCGACGTCTATCCGGCCGCTGGGTCTTTCCTGCTCCATTTCTCGACGGATGGCGTCGGCGAACATCTTTGCTTCGAGTTTCGACTCGAAGGTTTGGGTGAGGTTGACGCATGTCACGGCGCGGTCGCCGTTCTTCCGTTCGGCGTCGCCGCCGTTGGGATTGCGCTTGGTAGCGATGAGGAGCATCTCTTGGATGCCGGTGTCGGCGGACATGGAGACGCCATCGCCCGCGGCGGTGCTGATTGCGATGACGTCGCAGTATTCGTTCTCGATGTTTCGCCGGAAGCCTGTGTAGGTCTGGGCGTGGGCGGCGGTCAGGGGGAGAACCTTTCCGTGCGGCCCCCCCGATGCGAGCATGGCGTGCTCGATCACGTGCATGAAGGTGGCGAGTCCGGCCTGTCCGTTGGCTACGCCTTTGACCAAGCGGTCTGCATAGCGCTTGTAGGACGCCATCGCCCTGCTGTCGATGGGGCTTGCCGCGCCTCCGCGGGGGCGGAAATATGGGTCGTTGTTGCAGCATATTTCGACGCTGGAGGGGTCGAGGACGAGCATGGCTTGGACGGCGCCCCATTGGCCGACGAGGTGTTCGTCGCCGTTGGAAACGCCTTTTGGGTCGAGGAAGTTGAGGGAGCCGCCTGGGGAGGTGATGGCGAACATGATGCTGGAGTCGTAGGGGGTTTCGGGTTCGAGGGAGATCATGTTTGCGGTGGCGACGGAGATGGATTGGGGGTTGATGTCGGTAAGTTGGATGCGGCGTTCCATGCGTTCGGCGTGGATGCTGGACTTGTCTTTCGCGGTTGCGTAGTGTCGGAAGCGGATGTTTTCTTCGACGGCTCTGGCGATGGTTCCTGTGCCGGCGCAGATTTCGTTGTAGAGTGCTTTGGCGGGTTCGGAGAGGCGTGCGGTTGTGATGTTTGCTAGGAGTTCGGCTGTGGCGGGTTTGGTGTAGTATGCGGCGCGTTCGTCGCGGTCTGGGATGAGGGACTGCCAGATCTCGGCTGCGACGTTGGTAGTGACGCTGACTCCGGCTTGGTTGTAGGTAGATACGGCGTCATACATGACCCTGACAGCAACGCCCAGGTGGGGGGAGAGTCCGTTGTGTTCGAGCATTTCGGAGGCGATGGTGGAGAGTGGCATGTAGTCGACGGCTTCGATCTTTCGCCATTCTCGAGAGATCTTTAGGAGTAGTCCAGAGTACGGATAGACCCGCATCCAGAGGTCTGGGGAATCGAGGCCGAGGACGTGATCGATGCTTCCCCACTCCTTGAGGTTCATGTGGAGTTGGATCATGCTTGCGAGGGTTCCGACGACGTTGCCTGCGACGCTTTCGAGTCTGTTTTGGCTGTCGTGGTTGCCGTATTTGCTTATGAGTTCTGCTTGCGTGTCGGGGCCTGCGAGGGCGAGTCTGCCTGCGAGTTCCAGCTTGGAGGCTTGGAGGCGGGCGAGTACATCTTTCACTATTTCGGATGCGTAGGACTCGGGGACGGCGGCGAGCCATGCGTATTGGACGATGTCGCGGAGGGAGACGGGGACGGGACTTTCTGGGGTTATCGTGATGTCCGGGTCGTCTTCGTCTTTGCCGGTGACAACCTGCATGAGGAATCGAGGCTCGTCGCTCATGAGGAGTTCACGGCGCTCGACGTGTCCGAGTTCGCCGAGTTCGGGGGGGATGCCCACGGCGATGACGCTCTTGATGGGGAGGTTGTAGTCTTTGAATTGGTAGCCGAGTCGGTGGATTGCGTCCTTCAGGGCGGGGGAGCCGTATTCGGTTTCAACGATGGTCTTGAGTCCGTAGGGCATGGATACGACGATGTCTGGGGTTGTGGCGTCGAGACGGCCTTGTCCTTGGAGTTCGGCGTTCACCTTGTAGTTTGGGGGGGCGAGGTTTTCCATCGCCAGGGCGATGTAGGCGTTCAATGCTCGTTCGTTTATTGGCATGGGGGGTTCTCCTGGGGTTTGGGCTCGTGGAGTATATCAGGGAAGTTGGGGACTGTGGGGGCGTGGATTCCCGCCTACGCGGGAATGACGTGGGTGGGTGCGGGAATGGCGTGGGAGGGTGTAGGAGTGACGTGGGTAGGTGCGGGGGCACTGAGGTTTGGTTGGGTTCGATTCGTGCATGGTAGGTTTATGTTAGACCTTTTGTTCTTGTGTGTCAAGGGGGTTGCCGGAGTGGTTCTCACGCGCGCGTGCGCGGGATTAAAGGTACGCGCGCACACGAGTTTCTGTCGGATTTTGTCGGATTCTGTCGGATCTTGTAGAGGGCGGGAGGGGGGAATTGCAGATTGTCGATTGTTGATTGTCGATTGCAAGATGTGTCTCCTTGGGTTGTGGTTTTGCGGAGTGGTCATAGGTTTAGGATAGTACGTGGGTTCTGTTTTGTCAAATGCGGTGCTCGCAGGGGTGTCCGGGTCGGACGGGGGGGATTCCCGCCTACGCGGGAATGACGTGGGAGGGTGCGGGAATGGCGGGGACAGGGTGGGAGTGACGGGGGAGGGCGTGGGAATGACGTGGGAGGGCGTGGGAATGACGTGGGAGGGGGCGGGAGTGAATTGGATGGAGGGATATTGGGGTTGTGGTAGCGCTTTCGGGTGGGGCGTGCTATACTTGTGGGAGCGCGCGCTGGGGGCGCGGGAGATATAGACGGAACGGCGGGGTATAAGTTCGATGGGCGCGGTCATTCAGTCGATACATCGCGGGGGGGTGGCGTCGGCGGAGGGGTTCAGGGCCGGGGGCACATACGCTGGCATCAAGACGGCCGGCGAGGATGCGCTCGATCTGGGGATTGTGGCGTCGGACGCGCCTGCGGCGGCCGCGGGGGTGTTCAGCCAGAACAAGGTGCTGTCTCCGTCGGTGGAGCTTAGCCGCCGCCGCATCGGCACGGGCGGCGCTCGCGCTATCGTCGCCAACAGCGGATGCGCCAACTGTTCCGTCGGCAATCAGGGGATGTTGGACGCGGAGGAGATGACTGCTTTGGCGGCAGGTCATCTTGGGGTAGACGCGGAAGAGGTGCTCATTGGCAGCACGGGGTTGATTGGGGTGGAGCTTCCGATGGCGCTCGTGCGGCAGAATTTGGGGAACATCATGTTGAGCGGTGACGGGGGCAACCGGTTTGCGCGCTCTATCATGACGACCGATACGCATCCGAAGGAATTTGCGGTCTCTACGGAGATCGATGGGCGGGAGGTGGTCATTGGGGGTTGTGCGAAGGGTTCCGGCATGATCCACCCAAACATGGCGACGATGCTTGCGTTCATCACGACGGATGCTCCTGTGGAGGGTTCGTTCTTGCAACGAGCTCTCCGGGAAGCGGTTGGGGCTTCCTTCAACATGATCGACGTGGATGGGGATCAAAGCACGAACGATACTGTGATCGTGCTTGCGAACGGCAGGGCTGGCGGCCCGATGATTTCGGAGGGATCGGAGGGGGGAGCGGCGTTTCAGGAGGCGTTGACGCATGTTTGCGTCAATCTGGCGAAGAAGATGGCGCGCGACGGGGAGGGTGCGACGCATCTGATCGAGGCGACTGTGGAGGGTGCGAGGAGCGTCGAGGATGCGCGTCGGGGGGCGAGGAAGATCGTATCGTCTCTCTTGGTGAAGGCGATGATCTATGGACGCGATCCAAACTGGGGCCGGGTCATGATGGCGCTCGGCAACAGTGGCATCGAGTTCGAGGAGTCTGCGGTCGATATCTTCATCAACGACATCCATATCGTCCACCAAGGCATGAGTCTGGCGTATCTGAAGGATTCGGTGGTCAGTTCGATGAGCGAGGACGAGGTGAGGCTTCGGGTGCGGATCGCGCCGGAGGGGGAATCGGGTACGGCGTGGGGGTGCGATCTTACGGAGGCGTATGTGATCGAGAATTCGGCGTATAGCACGTAGCGGAGGGTGAGGCGCTCTGCATTGGGGGATGATCGAAAGGAGGTACGGACATGGCGGTATTCTTTCGAGACGTTGGGAACTACGTCTTCCATTTCATCTTCATGTTCGTGATGCTATCGACGGTCTTGGGCATCGCGTTGATGTTCGTAGGCGTGGGCGTGGGCGTGCTCATCCAGGTGGCGTTTGGGATCGAGGATTTGACGGAATCTTCGTCGGTGTTGGGGGGTTTGGCGGTTGGGGTGTCTGTGGGGATCATATCGGCGTTCTTCCTTTCGATATGGGGGACGATCAAGGCGGCGCCGACCGAGGCGAATCGCAAGGAGTTCTTCACGCGCACGGCTCAGACTTTGGGGAGGCCGGATCTTGCGAGCGAGTTGGGATACGGCGAGCAGAAGGAAGACGAGGACAACGGAGAGGGGGATTGGTACACCCGGGCTCGGGATCGCGCGAGGGGTGAAGACGAGGACTATGTTCCGCGCCGCTGAGGGGGGTTTCGTCGCTGCGTGCGGGGGAGTCGCTTCGACGGCGATAGGGCCGCAGTCCGCGCGCGGAGCCGCCGGCGGCATATCGAGGGCCTATTAGCGTCAAAGCAACATGCTATCACGTCCAGAATTCATCGAGAGCGATCCGGATTGCTCAGCGGAACCTATCGGCCACTTGGAGATTGCACGGCATGGGACGATCGTAGTAAAGATTGGGGGCAGCACCCTTGGGAGCGGCGACACGACGATAGAGGATTTGGTAGCAGTCCAGCGGGAGGGCATTCAACCTGTCGTCGTTCACGGCGGGGGGAAGGTCATCACGGACTGGATGGAGAAGCAGGGCGTTCGGACGCGGTTCGTCAATGGCCTGCGGTTCACGGACGAGTCTAGCCTCGACATCGTGGTAGCGGTTCTCACGGGGTTGATAAACAAGCAGTTGGTCTCGAATGTGCTGTTCAACGGGGGCAAGGCCATTGGCATGTCTGGCGTGGACGGGGGCATCCTGCAAGGGGAGGTTCTGGATCCGCGATTGGGGTATGTGGCGAGGATCACGCGCGTGAACACGGAGTCCATCATCGCGGCGGCGGCGGCGGGGTTCATGCCGATCATCGCTCCGGTGGCCGTTCGCATCGGCGCGGAGGGGGCGACGCTGTTGAACGTGAACGCGGATACGGCCGCGGGGGAGATTGCGTCTGCGCTGGGGGTGCGGAAGATCGTCTTCATGACGGACGTGGAGGGGGTGTTGGACTCTTCGCGGCGGCTCATTCCCAGGATTACCGAGCGTCAGGCGAGGGCGCTCATGAGTTCCAAGGTGATTGCGGGCGGGATGATTCCGAAGATTGGGGCGTGTCTGATGAACGTTGGTGGCGGGCGGACTGCGCGCATCATCGACGGTCGGACGCCGCACGCGCTTCGGAGCTTCCTGGACGGCGAGCCGTTGGGCACGCGCGTGGGATGAAGAACGTCGTTTCGGTATGGTTGACGGTTGAAGAGTGACCGCGCCTTCTGATAGGTTTGCAGTGTTGCCTCGGATGAGTCTACCCTGCGCGAAGTAGAGAAGGAGAATATGGCACAAGAATTCCCGAGAGAGTCTGGCGCCCCGTTCGATCTGGGCGCTTTCGTCACGCCCGAGCTGCGGAAGCGAATCATATGGGGGGCGGTGATCGCTGGTATCGTCGTCCTGTATGCGGCGCTGAATTTTGGCCGCACGGTGTATACCGACCTGCTGTGGTTCGATGCCGTCGGGTACTTTGGCGTCTTCCGCACGATCTTGTTGACGCGCATCGTCCTGTTCCTCATTGGAGGCGGTATCGTGGGTCTGCTGGGCGGGGTCAGCGTGTATTTCGCGCACCGTCTGACGCGGGGGGAGGCAGAGTTGCCGCTTCCGCCGCGGACGTATCGGTTCTTGAAGACGACGATCAAGTGGGGGAGCATCATTGCGGTGGTCGTCGCAGGGGCCGTCTTTGGGGCGATCGCGGCTGGGAGTTGGGATCTGTTCTTGAAGTTCGAGAACTCGACCCCCTTCGGCGTCGTCGAGCCGGTCTTTGGCAGGGATGTCGGCTTCTACGTGTTCACTCTGCCGTTGCTGGACATGATACAGGGGTGGGTTTTCAGTTCGTTGATTGCGGTTGGGGCGCTGACTGTGGTCGTCTACTTCGTCAACTTCAACCTGCGCGGCGTGGGGTTTCTCTTCACTGGGGGGTTCAAGGCGCATTTGTCGGTGCTTGCGGCGCTGCTGATGTTCGTCTTGGCGGCCGGGCACTGGTTGGATCGGTGGGAGTTGGTGCTGTCGGAGGGCGGGGCGGTGTACGGCGCGGCGTACACCGACGTGAACGCGCGGATGCCTGCCTTGTTCATTATGACGATCGTCGCTGCGGCTGCAGGGGTGTTGATGCTCGTCAGCGCGTATCAGCGGGGAATACGGGTCTTGCTGGGGGGGGCGGCGCTTTGGGTGCTCATGTCCTTGGTTCTCACGGTCGGGTGGCCGAATGCTCTGCAGCGGTTCGCCGTCAATCCCAACGAGCTGACGAGGGAAACGGAGTACATCGAACGCAACATCAACCTCACGCGCAGCGCCTTTGGCTTGGACAGCATCGTCCAGCAGCCGTACCCTGCGGTTCCCGACCTCTCGCCTGAGTTGTTGGAGGCCAACGGCGTTACCGTGGAGAATATTCGCTTGTGGGACAATGGGCCGGTATCGGACGTGTACAAGCAGATTCAGAAGATACGCCTGTACTACGACTTCAACGAGGCGGACGTGGATCGGTACACGGTCAACGGTCGGTACAGGCAGGTCATGGTTGCTGCGCGTGAAGTGAATCCGGACGAGTTGGACGAGAACGCTCAGACGTGGATCAACCGCCGACTGCGCTATACGCATGGGTTTGGGATTGCCATGAGTCCGGTCACGGAGTTTACGAACGAGGGGAGGCCTGAGTTCTTCGCCAAGGACATTCCTGCGGACGGGGTCATCGCCATCCGGGCGGAGGAACAGGAAGCGCCGCCGGAGAACGTCATCGAAAATCCGCGCATCTACTACGGCGAGAAGACCACGGAGTATGTCGTGGTCGCGACCAACACGGAGGAGTTGGACTATCAGGCTGCGGAGGGCAGCGAGATTCGCAACAACCGCTACGACGGCGAGGGGGGCGTGAACATTGGGTCTTTCATCAACCAGCTGGCCTACGCCTGGCAGTTTGGGGATCTGAATCTGTTGATTAGCGGAGAGATCAATCGGGAGAGCCGCATCCAGTACCGGCGACAGATTGCGGAGCGGGTTTCTACGATCGCGCCCTTCCTGCGGCTGGACAACGATCCGTACATCGTGGCGGCAGAGGGGGGGTTGTACTGGATACAGGACGCCTATACGGTCTCGGACGACTATCCGTACTCGGACCCGGCGCGCGATGAGGACGGCTCGTCCCTGGGGTTCAACTACATACGCAACAGCGTCAAGATTACGGTTGACGCCTACGACGGCACGCCGACGTTCTACGTGGTCGACTCCACGGACCCGCTCGCGCGGGCGTTTCAGTCGATGTTCCCGGATCTGTTCGCGCCGTTCGAGGAGATGCCAGAATCGCTCAAGAGCCATATTCGGTATCCGTTGGACATCTTCTCGGTGCAGGCGGACAAGTATCTGCGGTATCACATGCTCGACCCGCGGGACTTCTATAACTTGGAGGATATCTGGAATATCGCCACGGAGAAGTTGGGGCAGGCTTCCACGCTGCTGCATCCGGTCGAGCCGTACCGCGCGATCATGGAGCTGCCTGGGGAGGATCGTGCGGAGTTCGTGCTGCTGATGCCGTACACGCGGAACGAGCCGCCGATCTTGGCGGGATGGATGGCGGCGAGGAACGATGCGCCGCATTACGGAGAGTTGGTGGCGTTCGATTTTCCGAAGGGGTCGCAGATAGACAGTACGGAGCAGATCGAGGCGAAGATCGACAACGACCCGACGATCTCCGAGTGGTTCACGCTGCGGTGCCAGGAGGGGTCGGAGTGCATTCGAGGCAATTTGTTGGTGCTGCCGATGGCGCTTGGGGACGAATTCAGCCTTCTCTACGCGGAGCCGATATACCTGAAGGCCGAGGGGATACAGTTCCCGGAGCTCAAGCAAGTCATCTTGGCCACCGGCACGACCGTAGTCATGAGGGACTCGGTTGCGGAGGCGGTGGCCGCGCTGAACGCATCGAGCAGAGGGCTGGAGGAGCCGGATGTTGTGGATCCGACTCTGTTGCAGGATGGTTCGGGGCCTGCGATCGAGCGCATCCAGCAGGCCATACAGGGCCTCAAAGACAGTATCCAAGACCTGGAGAATGCGCTTCAGGAACTCACCATCGAGGAAGGAGAAGGAAGATGACGGACTGGCGAGCGCTGGAGAAGGCGTACTATCTGCAGGTCGTCAACCGGCAGCCTATCGTCCTCACGCGCGGCGAAGGCACGAGGGTGTGGGACGATGAGGGGAAGGAGTACTTGGACTTCACGTCGGGTTGGGCAGTGACGAATATTGGGCACGCGAACCCGGTGTTGGCGGAGGCTATTGCGGAGCAGGCGCGGACGCTGATCCAGACGTCCAACCAGTTCTACACCGTGCCGCAGGTCAAGCTTGCGAAACTGCTGGTCGAGAATAGCTGCTTGGACCGAGTCTTCTTTGCGAACAGCGGGGCGGAGGCGAACGAGGGGGCTATCAAGAATGCTCGGAAGTGGGGGCGCAGCAATCGGAACGGCGCGTCGGAGATCATCACGGTTTCACACGCATTCCATGGGAGGACGTTGAACACGATGGCGGCGGGGGACAAGCCGATGGACGACTTTTCGCCGGTGCCGGAGGGGTTCGTGAACGTGGAGTTTGGGGATCTGGACGCGATAAAGTCTGCTACGAGCGAGCGGACGGCGGCGGTGATGCTGGAGCCGGTGCAGGGTGAGGGCGGGGTGAACATTCCTGAGCCGGGCTACTTGCCTGGGGTGCGGGAGTGGTGCGACGACAATGGGCTGCTCTTGGTGTTCGACGAGGTGCAGACGGGATTTGGGCGGCTGGGGACGTTGTTCGGCTACGAATCGTTTGGGGTGGAGCCGGATGTCATGACGTTGGCCAAGGGTTTGGGCGGGGGCGCGCCGATCGGGGCGTTCATGCTCAAGGAGCACGCCGTGGCGCTCGTGCCGGGCGACCATGGCTCGACGTTCGGCGGCAACGTCTTGACGACCGCGGCGGCCTACGCATCGACGAAGTACATCATCGACCGGGGCATCGCCGGACATGCGGCGAGGATGGGGGAGTACCTTCGAGCCGGGTTGGGTTCGATCAAGGACAGGCGGGGGTTCATCACGGACGTTCGGGGGATGGGATTGCTGAACGCCGTGGAGTTCGACCGGGAGATGGCGGCGGCGGCGCTCACGCACTGCAACGCACGGGGACTGCTGCTGAATTTCACACGGCCGCATCTGATTCGGATCATGCCTCCGCTGACCGTTTCCGAGAGTGAGATCGATACTGCGCTGGAGCGGTTGGAGGATGGGCTGGTGGCGGCAGCGGCGTCGGTGTAGGGCGGCGGCGGGCCGGGCTTACCATCAGAGACTTTTGTGCTCGACCCGTTTATCTCCTGGGGCACCGTCCTTCTTCGGCGGCTTGACCATCATGGATACGCCAAACCCTACTATGTGTAGGAAGGCACCGCACAGGACCATCATTGCAAAGGAGAGGATCCACCCCTCCAGTCTCATTATCCACTGGACGACGAACGATGCAACGAGTCCCGCGAAGAAACCCGATACTGTGATCCTCCACCGCTCGTTGTCCCATATGAGTCTTCTAATGAACTGCATCGCTCATCTGCTGGGAAACTACTATGGGATACTACCGCCAACCGCTGCTTCGATAGATCTCGTCTTCTCCCCATCGGCTCTTCTGGAACAACATGATGAGGCCGCACGCCAAGCCAGTACCGAAGCCCAACAGCCCCAGAAGCATCCACGGCTCTTGGTCTGCATAGTACGCGCCCAAGTAGAACCCACAGAGTATCCCGTTGCCCAGAGTTGCGGAAGTGATTCCAGTACGAGATAAGAACACGCGCTTCAGCATGACGCTACCCTCCTCCAAAGGCGAATACGGGCATGGACTCGGCTATCTGCACGAGATCGTCCTTGCCGACGCTGTTCTGGTTCACTCCGATATTGACGCTGCGGATCTCGACGAAGCCAGCCTCCGTCTCCATCGTCAGATTCAGGGCCGCGTTTGGCTTCCAACAGTCGGGGAGGCCGTCTTCGACAGAGTAGATGCCGCTGTCACCGGCTGCGACGCAGGCGCCTTGCACTAGGATACCCCAAGCGACGGCGACGGATATTGGATCCCAGAAGCCCGGCGGCGCGAACACGGTACCACAAGCGCCGCTCCGCACCGTAATGCGCGCGCCGTCGATTCCGACGTAGGTATCGCCAACGTGCGTGCCGCCGGGTGTATAGGATTTGCACCCCAGAGACACTACCATCAACCGCTACTTCGATAGATCTCGTCTTCTCCCCATCGGCTCTTCTGGAACAACATGATGAGGCCGCACGCCAAGCCAGTACCGAAGCCCAACAGCCCCAGAAGCATCCACGGCTCTTGGTCTGCATAGTACGCGCCCAAGTAGAACCCACAGAGTATCCCGTTGCCCAGAGTTGCGGAAGTGATTCCAGTACGAGATAAGAACACGCGCTTCAGCATGACGCTACCCTCCTCCAAAGGCGAATACGGGCATGGACTCGGCTATCTGCACGAGATCGTCCTTGCCGACGCTGTTCTGGTTCACTCCGATATTGACGCTGCGGATCTCGACGAAGCCAGCCTCCGTCTCCATCGTCAGATTCAAGGCCGCGTTTGGCTTCCAACAGTCGGGGAGGCCGTCTTCGACAGAGTAGATGCCGCTGTCGCCGTCTACTACGCAGGCACCTTGCACTAGGATACTCCAAGCGCCGGCGACGGATATTGGCTCCCAGAGGCCGGGCGGCGCGAACACGGCGCCGCAAGCGCCGCTCCGCACCGTAATGCGCTCGCCGTCGATTCCGACGTAGGTATCGCCAATGTGCGCGCCACCGGGTGTATAGGATTTGCGCTCCAGAGACACGTCTGCCGGTAGGTATGCTGGGACAGGTGGGGACACCGCCGAGATAGGTGGAGGGTATCCAGGGCCGGGCGATGTGCATCGCTCGTGGAGTCCGGGTGGATAGACATCATCTACGCTTTCTCCGACCCCGACTTTGACGAATCCGAGAGGGCTTATGATGAAACCAGTTTCCGGCTGTGCGTCGTCTGCCGATGCAGAGGCGTCCAATCTGTGGATTCTGTAGGCGGCTTCGCCGGCGAATACGGGCATGGACTCGGCTATCCGCACGAGCTCGGACTTGCCGACGCTCTCCTCCTTGCCGCCAGTGACGACGCGCTGGATGGTAACCACGCCCAAGTCTGTCTCGAAGTGCAGGTCGAACGATGTAGCGCCCTTGAGTCCAGT
Organism: Dehalococcoidia bacterium; assembly: GCA_965242665.1. Taxonomy (GTDB): domain Bacteria; phylum Chloroflexota; class Dehalococcoidia; order Lucifugimonadales; family VXLM01; genus VXLM01. The sequence goes on from OZ251484.1 coordinate 1,433,066, forward strand.
GACGAAGACGCCCCAGCTGCCTCCAACGTCGACCTGTTCGATCAGCGCAGGGTCGCTGTTGGTAATCAAACATGTGCTGTGCAACACTCTGAGCCGAATGTGGTCGCCGTTGCCGTCCCCGCTGACGTAGGTGTCCCCGTAGTATCTCCCATCGGGGTGGGAGATCTGGTTGTGCAAGGACACGCCTTGCGGCAGGTATGCGGGCACCGGCGGGGAGGTACGCTGCTTTGGGGGAACGACGATGTTCTCTGCGTCCGGATGGGTGCACCAAGGATTGAGCGCGTCGGGGTCGATGTCGCTGATGCTCGACCGATACCGCGATAGGGCGATTGTGATGAAGCGGTTGTCGCTTTGGAGGATATCGACGGCCTCGGTTTGGGCGGGGGTTGCGGCTTCGCCGGCGAATACGGGCATGGACTCGGCTATCCGCACGAGCTCGGCCTTGCCGACGCTCTCCTCCTTGCCGCCAGTGATGACGCGCTGGATGGTAACCACGCCCAAGTCTGTCTCGAAGTGCAGGTCGAACGATGTAGCGCCCTCAAGTCCAGTGACGAAGACGCCCCAGTTGCCTCCGACGTCGACCTGTTCAATCAGCCCTGGGTCGCTGTTGGTAATCAAACATGTGCTGTGCAACACTCTGAGCCGGATGTGGTCGCCGTTGCCGTCCCCACTGACGTAGGTGTCTCCGTAGTACCTCCCATCGGGGTGGGAGATCTGGTTGTGCAAGGACACGCCTTGCGGCAGGTATGCGGGCACCGGCGGGGAGGTACGCTGCTTTGGGGGAACGACGATGTTCTCTGCGTCCGGATGGGTGCACCAGGGATTGAGCGCGTCGGGGTCTATGTCGCTGATGCTCGACCAATACCGCGATAGGGCGATGGTGATGAAGCGGTTGTCGCTTTGGAGGATATCGACGGCCTCGGTTTGGGCGGGGGCTGCGGCTTCGCCGGCGAATACGGGCATGGACTCGGCTATCCGCACGAGCTCGTCCTTGCCGACGCTCTCCTCCTTGCCGCCAGTGATGACGCGCTGGATGGTAACCACGCCCAAGTCGGTCTCGAAGTGTAGGTCGAACGATGTTGCGCCCTCGAGTCCAGTGACGAAGACCCCCCAGCTGCCTCCGACGTCGACCTGTTCGATCAGCGCAGGGTCGCTGTTGGTAATCAAACATGTGCTGTGCAACACCCTGAGCCGGATGTGATCGCCGTTGCCGTCCCCGCTGACGTAGGTGTCTCCGTAGTATCTCCCATCGGGGTGGGAGATCTGGTTGTGCAAGGACACGCCTTGCGGCAGGTATGCGGGCACCGGCGGGGAGGTACGCTGCTTTGGGGGAACGACGATGTTCTCTGCGTCCGGATGGGTGCACCAAGGATTGAGCGCGTCGGGGTCGATGTCGCTGATGCTCGACCGATACCGCGATAGGGCGATTGTGATGAAGCGGTTGTCGCTTTGGAGGATTTCGACGGCCTCGGTTTGGGCGGGGGCTGGGGCTTGATCGGCCGGGTCGCTCGCGTTGCTTTGCGGAGATCCGGCGTTTGCGCTGGCGGCGGTGTCCGGGTCTTTGGCATCTTGCGTGGCGGTGGCGTCTGACTGCGCGGCGGCGTCCGGGTCCGGGGAATCGTCGGAGCAGGCGGCCGCGGCTGCGGTGAGCATGACGGCGGCGAGGAAGGAAAGTACGACGGCGGCGGGGTTTGCACTCATGGCGGTTGCCTCCCTATGGATGGAGAGCCGTTCGGCTGCGGATGCTTCCTATGCGGTATCGTCCGAGCGTGGGTGCTTCCTCTCCAACGCGGACGCAGTATTCGGAGTGGGCACCTGTTGGGTTCTTTGTATCACGGATCTTGCGGGGAGTCAAATGGGTCGGGGCTGTGTCCGATTTTCGAGGGAGGGGGGCGATAGATTCCCGCCTTCGCGGGAATGACGTAGACGGGGGAGGGAATGACGTAGACGGGGGCGGGAATAACGGGGGAGAGTGCGGGATTGACGTCGTAGACGGGGGCGGGATTGACGAGGACGGGGGCGGGAATAACGGGGGAGAGTGCGGGATTGACGTCGTAGACGGGGGCGGGAATGACGAGGACGGGAGTGGGAATGATGGGGGGAGAGTGTGGGAATGACGGGGACGGGGGCGATGCTGCGGGGGCTATGGGGGCTCTTTCATGTGCACAGCATCCCGACTACTCGTCTGTAGCCTGCGAGGAGATGGACGTCCTCGCAGGCTACAGACCTCCGTTCAGTCCCTGCAGACCTCACAGACGCAATTCTTGCAGGCGAAATTGAGGGTGATGGTAGGACGCCCCTTGATGTGTTCGAAAGAGGCAGTGATCCTCCTGAGGTTCGTTCTGAAATCTATCTCCGGCAGCACTCTCGATACTGCCCCCATTCCCATTCCGACCGCAGCTGCTCCGTACAACATATTCCGTATCCTCCTGACATAATATGGTACATGATAACTGGATTTCGAGAATATGTCAAGTATCTATTACGTGTAATTATGTAAGTGTCTCTTCATTGGGTGTCTGTTGTCGCAGAGGATCAGTCCGGGGTCGGCTGGTTGCGTGCGCGGTTTTGACGTTTTGGTACGTGCGTTCTATGCTGGAGGAGGCGTAATCGAACGGGGGCGCTGCTGCGCGGGAGCGCGGCGCTTCTGCATGGAGGCATGGTATGCGAATCGACGGAAACTATCCGGAGGAAATCATCCGCGCGGTGCGGATGCAGGACGAGGAGACGCGGTCGCTGCGGGACCGGATGGAGGCGGACTATCGCTTGTATCGGTTGGAGCCGTTTCGTGAGGTGGACGCGGACGGCGTGCCTGTGGAGGGGTATCGGAGCTATACGTCGAATGCGCCGCAGGTGTTTGCGGACAAGGTGATTCAGTGGATAGCGCGGTCGGAGTTTCACTTTCGGATTCCGCAGGCAGGGAAGACGCGGCGGCAGCGGGAGGCGGACGATTTGAAGGAGCGGTGGACGCGCGGCGTGATGGCGGTGTTGGATCGTCAGTTGCTCCGTCGCATGGAGCCGCCGATGCGCGACGTGACGGCGTTCTACAACGCGGTGCGGGGGATGGTGGCCGGGCGCTGGCTGATGATGAACACGAGGTCTGGCGAGACGGTGATCGACATGACGCCGTGGGATCCTCTGCGGACGTATTGGTCTGTGGGGCCGGATGGTCTGGAGTGGGCGTGCTACCGGGTTCGGAAGACGCGGGGGGAAATTCGGTCCGAGTATGGGGTGGACGCGGGGGTGGACGATGATTCTGCGGTAGTGTTTGGGAGGGGCGGCGGGGACGCGGCGGAGGTCGATGTGTTCGACTACTACGATCGAGAGCGCAACACGGTCGTTGCGGGAAATGGCGTCGTCTTGAAGCGGCCGACGCCGCATGGGGGAGAGCGTGTGCCGGTCGTCATTGCGGCGGCGGGGGCTGCGCCGTTGGCGCGGAGCGATTGGGGCGCGGACTATGCGGGGGATTACGGCGAGAGCGTGTTCAAGTCGAATCGCGGCATCTACGACAAGCAGAACTTGATGATGTCGATCTTCTTGGAGCTGGCGGCGCGTTCTCGGAAGCCGCCGTTGGGAGTGCGGTCGAGGGACGGGCGGAAGTCGTTGGACGACGATCCGTACCGCGAGGGGACGACTATCAGCATGGCGGAGGGGGACGACATTCAACCGTTTCCCTTGCTTCAGACGACGCAGGACGCGGCGAGTTTGACCGGGCAGATCTCCGGCGAGGTGCAGCGGGGTTCGATACCCTTCTCGGTGTTCGGAGAGCTGCAGTTTCAGCTTTCTGGGTTTGCAATCAACACGCTGCGGTCTGGACTCGACTCTCTGCTGCGTCCGCGTCTGACCGCGGAGACTGCGTTCTATTCGCAGGGCTTGGAGTTGCTGACGGAGCAGTACGCTTCCGGGCGTTTCGCGCCTCTGCATCTGTCTTCGTCCTATGCCGGGCGGTTCGATGCGTCGATGACGCCGGAGGCGGTATCGCGTGGCGGCGAGCCGGAGATTCGGTTGGACAGCAATTTGCCGGAGGATGATACTGCCAAGTTCGCGCAGGCGAGGATCGCGCGGGAGGGGGAGGTGCCGCTGCTGCCTGATCGGTGGATATACGACAACATCCTCAAGATTCGGGACGCGGACAACATCGAGCAGGCGGTTTCCGCGCAGATGGCGCGGCGCGGTACGCCGGAGTCTCTGATGCTGGGATCGATGCTTGCGTCGGCGGATCGAGGCGAGGAGGAGTACGCGCGGTTGTACGCGGCGGAGCTTCGCCTCGCGAGGGCACGGAAGCTATTGGAGCTGCAGACGATCCAGGGAGGCGCAGGGCGTGAGGATGTCCACCGGCCGAGCGCGGAGGGCGGCGCGCAGTCGAGAGACGGCTCCGGGCTGCCGCCCGAGGTGCTGCCAGACGCATTCATGCGCCCTCCGACGACGCCGAGCGTTCCGCCCGGCCCCGCGCATACCAGACGCGCAGCGGGGGACAGCGCGGCGACGGATGCGGAGCGGCTGGCGGCACTGGGGTTGGTGGGGCCGCGGGGGTAGAGAGGGAGGTGCGGGGCGTGGCGCGCGGGATTGGCGGGGGCGTCGGAGTGCGCATGCAGGGCGCGGCGAGGGGTGATAGAATTGGGGCATCGGGATAGGAGGAGGCGATTGCAATGGATGTGAAGGAGGGCGTTCGCACGGCGAAATCATACGCTGCGGCCGTCCGCGTCCTGCGTCCGACAGGATTCTTCATCAATGTGGCAAAGAACGTCCTTGGCATATCGGTGCCTATCGTGGTTGTGGTGGATGGATGGTTGCTGAACTGGTGGGTTCTTTCCGCAGTGGGGTGGGTTCTTTCCGCAATATGGTATGGCGTCCTGTTACTTATCATCGTTGCTATATGGGCTCCCTGGGTGGTCGGAGAGTATGTATACTATGGCGAGATACCCGCGTTCGTAGTGCAATGGATTGCGCTACTGGTCATCATAGTCGTGACCTTGCCAATTGGCGACTTCCGTCTTGGAGACTTCTTCAAGGAAAATAGACCCCATTCGCTCTTGGTGGTCTTCCCTCTGGGTTTGTTCACATGGATCATGTTGTACATCCTTGGAACGTCTCTCATATCCTCTAGTAACATTCCAATGGTGTTGTTAGAAGCGGCACTGGCAATTGTCGCTCTCTGCTCACTGCATATAGTGATTTTCCGTCGTGCTGCACAGGCCAATATATTCAAGGGTCCATACTCACTGAACACAGGAGTCCTTCTGGGTACTGAGCGCACGAGTATGCCCAGGTATCTCTCGCGATACATCTTTCGTCTCTCGATGCTCTCGGTGACTATCTTGGCCATTCTAGTAATTGGTATTGATTCCACTATAGGTGTGGGACTACAGTTGATCATCATGCCGATCACTGCAAGTGCGTCCTTGGTGATTAGAATCTTCAGTTCTGGAGACTTCACCGAGAACAACAAGCTCTTTTTCGTCGCAGCAGTTCTCCCAATACCTATAACCGTGTTATGGGGGTTACTTACCGGCTCTGTTATCATGGCCTCATTCTCAAACTGGGCGCCGTAGTGGAGGCGTGGGGACGCCGAGTCATCAGGCGAACGCGGAGGTGCGGTGGGGGGCGTCCGTTCTGAGGTGGGGGCAACAGGGATAGAGTAGGAGGATAGGGCGTTCGCCGGCGCGGCGCGGGGGATCGGCCGGGGCGTCGGTTCGACGCGGGGGCGTGCAGGGCGCGGCGCGGCGTGATAGAATTGTGGCATCGGGAGTTAGGAGGAGGCGATTGCAATGGATGTGAAGGAAGGCGTTCGCACGGCGAAGTCATACGCTGCGGCCGTCCGCGTCCTGCGTCCGACCGGATTCTTCATCGAGGTGGCAAAGATCGTCCTTGCCATATCGGCGCCTGTCGTACTTGTGGTGGATGGATGGTTGCTGAACTGGTACGTAGTGACACTTAGCTTCTCGATACTTGTATGGGTTCTTTCCGTAGTGGGAAGTGGCATCCTGTTACTTATCATCGTTGCTATATGGGCTCCCGTTCTGGTCGAAGAGTATGTATACCATGGCGAGATACCCGTGTTCGTAGTGCAATGGATTGCGCTATTGGTCATCATAGTTGCGACCTTGCCGGTTGGAGACTTTCGTCTGGGAGACTTCTTCAAGGACAATAGACGCCATTCGCTCTTGGTAGTCTTCCCTCTGGGTTTGTTCACATGGATCATGTTGTACATCCTTGGAACGTCTCTCATATCCTCTAGTAACATTCCAATGGTGTTGTTAGAAGCGGCGCTGGCAATTGTCGCTCTCTATTCACTGTATATCGTGGTTTTCCGTCGAACTGTGCAGGCCGATATGCAAAAGGATTCATACTCACTGTACAAAAAGAAGAGGAGTCTCTCGCGATATATCTTTCGTCTCTCGATGCTCTTGGTGACTATCTTTGCCATTCTAGTACTTGGTATTGATTCCACTATAGGTCTTGGAATACAGTTGATCATCATGACAATCACTGCAGGTGTGTCATTGGTAATTAGAATCTTCAGCTCTGGAGACTTCTCCGAGAACAACAAGCTCTTTTTCGTCGCAGCAGTTCTCCCAATACCTATAACCGTGTTATGGGTGTTACTTGCCGGCGCTGCTTTCGTGGCCACGTTCTCAAACTGGGCGCCGTAGTGGAGGCGTCGGGACGCCGAGTCATCGGGCGAACACGGAGGCGCGACGATGCGGGGAGGGTCGAGACGCGGGCGGTCGCTGCGCGGCAAGAGGCGCTTGTCGGTGCGGCTCCTGGCTTTTTGGGGACGTATGTTTGACAACTCGCTGGCTGGGCGGTAGACTCGAATTGTGAGGGGCGGGCGCTCCTGATGGGGCGATGCTCTCACATGGCTAGACGAAGCAGAGGCGCCGAAATGGAGCGTCCTGGAGTGAATTCCGGGGCGCTCCATTTGCTTGGTTGGCGGTTTGGATGGGGCCCCGGACAGAAAACGAGAGACGACAGCGAAAGGAGGAGACGCGATGGTGACAAGAGAGGATTTGGACGAGGCGGGGGCAGCCGCTTCTGGTAGCGGCGAGGGCGGCGTCGGGTCTGCCGGCGGGGCGGAGGATGGCGATGGGGGAGTCGAGGAGATCGACTTGGCGGATCTGCGGGAGGAGTTCAAGGCTGGGCTTGGCGTCGGCCGGGTCGAGATGGAGGAGAGCGCGGAGGAGCCCGCGGCGGGCTCCGAGGGCGGGGGCGCCGGGGATGCGTCGGAACGTGCGGCGTCCGAGGGGAGCGGCCAAGGTCAGTCGGAGCGGAATGCCTCCGAGGGCGGGCGGTTTGCTTCCGATGGGGATCGTCACCGCGCTGCGATTCGTGCGGCAAAGGCGCATGGTCTGGGCATCGAGGATTTGGAGGAGTTGGAGCGGTGCGAGAGTGCGGAGGAGGTGGAGCGCCGTGCGGCGGCTGTCGCCGAGCATCGCGCGCTTCGGCGGAAGGTCGAGGCGTTGGAGCGCCGGCTTGCGCCTGTGCAGCAGTTCGACAGCAATCGGTCGAGCGGCGCACGGGGCGGCAGCGACGAAACGTGGATAGGGCGCTATCTGGCGGGTGACCGCAGTGAGCAAGCGGTGTCCGCCGCGCGGCGCGCATTCGAGTAACGAACACGATCAGGGAAAGGAGAAGATATGGCTCAAACAACCAGCACGGGAGATATGGAGAAGGCGCAGAGGACGATCATCGGGCAGATGGTGTACACGGCGGAGCACAACGCCCCGGCGATGGCGCTGATCACTCACATGGGGCTGCGGCGCGGATCGTCGACTGTCGAGGTTCCGAAGGCCGGGGTCATGACGATGGCCGATTTGGTCGAGGGGCAGGACCTGACGACCGAGCAGAGCTTGGGGCTGTCGTTCACGACGTTGACGACGTCCGAGGTTGGCTCTCGGGTAATCGTCACGGACAAGTTGGCGCGGCAGATGCAGCCGGATGTATTCAAGGTCATTGGTCGGCAGATGGGGGACGGGATGGCGCGGAAGAAGGACAAGGACGTGATCGCGCTGTACTCGTCGTTGAACGGCGGGACTGTACTGGGCGCGGCGGGGGCGGTGTTCAACGTCGCTCACGCGGCTGCGGCCTACACTCATGCGGTCGCCAACAAGTTTGGAACGAAGTTGTCGATCGTTCATCATCCGAACGCGCTGTTCAACATCATCAACTCCGGGGCGATTACGCCGATGGCCAGCGGGCCGGTGGACTCCGGATGGTCGAGGGATCTGCTGCAAAAGTTCTTCGCGGGGCTTGCGCCGATCGGGGGCGTGCCGATGTTCCACGACGGCAACATCACCGTCGATGGGAGCGACGACGCGGTTGGGGTAATCGCGGACGAGGGGGCGCTCGTAGTGCTCGAGTCTGTGGCGATGCGTACGGAGCGGCAGCGCGATGCATCCTTGCGCGGCACGGAAATCGTAGTGACGGCGGACTATGGGGTATTCGAGTTGGACGACTCTCGCGGCGCGCCCCTCAAGTACGATGCGAGCGCGCCCTCGACGTCGGCCTAGGGGGATATTCGGGAGGAGACATGGAACGGAAGACGCCCGCGGCATTGGACGGCGAGCTTGCGCAGCTCGGATACACCTGGGAGTATCTCGATCGGTGGCAGCCCAAGGTGGATATGTATTGGCACGTCGACCAGTTGAACGTTGCGGGTGAGGTGGTCGGACGGGCGGGTCAGAAGCTGCCGAACCTGCCCGTCCATCCCGACCATCAGGCGCGCTATGCTCGACGCGGCATCCTCCCATGGCCGCCGAGCGAGGAGTGCGAGTGCAAGGGCTGCCGCGAGCGGCACGGCACCAAGCGGACGGGCAGGGTGTTCATGCCGCCCAACGATGTCGAGCGCGTTCTGGGGGGCGGCAGGCTGTTCGAGGACGGGGAGGAGGCGCGCGCATGACGCGCAGCGCGGGGAACGAGCCGCTTGACAACCCGTCCACTCCGGCGTAGGGTGACACTGCTTGCAGTCTTCCACTCATGATCGAGGGGGGCCGCCGGAAGATTCCGATGTCCCGCCCGTCTCCGGTGTATTGGAGGTTGCAGGAATCACCATGAGGTTCGCAGGAGGGGTTCACAGTGGAGGATAAAGAGAAAGGTCAGGGCGTCGTGCGGTGGATACGTTCGCGGACGACGGTTTCATGGATGACCGTGGCGGCCGGGATCGCTTTGGGGTTCTTCATTGGCATGTTCGTGGGCGACACCAACAACTGGCTGTTCTTGGTGGTAGCGGCGCTCTTTGCCATCACGTGCGTCACCAATGTGAGGCTCTTGGTAGATGACAGCCGCTGGGATGAAGACGGCGTGCTCATCACGGATCGGCGGGGCGGTTCTTCGGCAGGCTAGGGGCTGGCCGATTCACAAGGCGAGCGCGGGCGCGTCCAACGGACATGCGGGCTTCGTCCGCGTACTCCGTCGCACTGCGGGGGTAGAGGCACTTGGGGCCGGTCGGTCTCGGGGCGCGGATCCGTCCATGCTGCGCGCCTGACGGTACTGCAGCACGGCGTCGGCACGTTGGCCTGGCCACGGAATTCCTTGACAATCCACCTGCAATCCCTCGACAATCGGTCAATCCCCCTGTCTTTCACCGTGAACTATGGAACAGAACGAACAGACTGCGTATGAGATTCCCGTAGACACACCGGAGTTCTACGTCGACTCCGTGCACATTCAGACGCAGCTCTATGGGAGCACGCTGCTGTTGGGCGAGTTGCGCGAGGGCGCGCCTCCTGTGGTGAAGGTGAAGGTCAAGGTAAGTCCGCAGATGGCGAAGGTGCTCAGTCTGATAGGGAGGTTGAGTGAGTTGCGGCAGACGGGTCAGGGTAAGTCCGCAGATGGCGAAGGTGCTCAGTCTGATACTGAGCATGCACGTTCGGGAGTACGAGCGAGACGTTGGGGAGATCGGTAGTGTCAGTTATAGTTGACATGCTATCTCGCGCGGCCCGGATCCCAAGCATGACATCACTCGACAGAATCACGCCTGCGCTGCGGTCTCCACTGCTTCCCCTCGCCCTGCTCCTGCTCGCACTCTCGACGGTGTTCATCTTCGGCGGCGACCGAGGATACTTCTACCGAGGAGGCGGTCACAACTGGGTATCCTCGCAACACATCACGGTAGCCGTGAACCTCTCCCTGGAACACGGCTTCCAGCGGTTCGAGCGCCGGATCATGGACGAAGACGGCGCCGTCCGTTACGCGCCATACAACCGCTTCCCGCCCGGCGGCTACCTCCTCATGAAGCTGGCCACCCTGCCAGTCTCCGGTAACCCGTCCGCCCAAATCTACGCGGCACGAGTCCTCATGCTGCTGTTCTTCACCGGCGCAGCAGTCCTCGCATATCTGTCGCTCTGCCGCCTCACATCCAACCGGTGGATCGCACTGACGGCGACGCTGCTAGCGTTCTCGTCATACTACCTGCTCTACTACAACGACATGACGGCCAACGAAGGGATGATCGACTTCTTTGGAGTCATGTTGACCTTCCATGGCATGGTCGTCTTCATGCAGGAAGGCCGCTTCCGCCAGCTAGTCGTCAAGACGTGCGTCGCGCTGCTGCTGGGGTGGCACGTCTTGGCCCTGTTGGCGCCGTTCGTCATCTTTGGGCTGGCGCGCGAGCTGTGGCAAGCGCGTTCTGTCGCCGCAACTTCTACCCCCCCCCCCCCCCCCCCCCGTATTATGTCAAGTTAAAACGCGCGGCGTCCGCATTGTTTCGCAGCCGCTACCTGCTGTTGGGCGCGGTTGCGCTAGGGTTCGGCCTGTCCGTCCTCGCCTTCAACTTCACCATGGAGTACACCGCACTCGACGGCGAGACACCGCTGACAGAGCTGCCGTCCTTCAAGTCCATGCTGAGAAACACCAGCCTTGACCATGGCGTCATTCAAGCATCATGGCCATGGCGTCCTTTCTTGGAAGGGCAGTTCTCTAGAATCTCCCAAACGTTCATTCCCTACGCCTTGCTTGGCGGCAGCCATGTGCACGAAAGGCCGACGTGGTTATCGAAACGCCTAGCCGTCGTCCTCGGTGTCGCCCTCTCGGCAGCGTGTCTCATCGGCTCGATATTCGTCCGCCCGAGAATCCTATTCGCTACCCTGGCGTCGTTTGGCTTCTTCTGGGCGCTGCCAATGCGCAACACCACCTACGTTCATGATTTCGAGAGCATTTACTATATTGGTCTCCCCCTTGTCTTCTTCACGATCGCCCTGCTCTTGGCGAGGAAGATGACCAATCGAGACGGCGTCATCGCGGCCGCGTCGGTCATTGCCCTGCTGCTCTTCGCAGCCTCCAGCTTCCAGATGAGCCGAATCGGTCACAGCTTGGAGTCAGCCCAGGTAGCGAGGGCCGCGAAGCAGGATCTCCTCGCCATTCGCGAGGCGACTGTGGGCGAGCACGTCACCGTTCTCAACCTCGGAGGCGACTATATGCATTTCTTCAACGGGGCGGGCTACGCCATGAGCTACTACTTGAACCAAAGTTTCCTTCGATATGGACGTCTTCCTCCTGGAGACCATGGATTCGTCGTCATGCGCGAGCGCGTCAATATAGACGCCCTACTTACGCCGCAAAACCAGTACTTGTTCCTCTACGACGCGGCCGGCTTGACGGCATGGTATCGATCCATATATCGATCGGTCGTGTCCACCGAGCCTGCCTGGCGCCAGGAATTCGACGTGTATCTCATCAACGGCACGGTGTACTATCTGAAGGAACCATGCGCCGGATCAAACTTCATTGCGCGGCTCTTCCTGCACGTCTTCCCTGTAGCCCTCGAAGACCTTCCCGACGACCGCAGGCAGCATGGATTCGACAACTTCGACTTTGGCTTCGACGAGCGCGGCGTGATATTCGACGGCAAATGTCTGGCGTGGTTCGTCCTTCCGCAGTACGACATTTCCAAGATCGTCACCGGTAGACTCTATGAGGCTTGGGGTGCAGTGCATCATGTCTCCCCGCCCAAACTCATCTCCGCGTACCAATCGATTGCTTCCAACGAACCCACTGCGCGCTCGGAGTTCGACCTGTACATCGACGGGGGCAAGTTGTACTACCTCAAGGAGCCTTGCGAACGTACGGACACTGCGGCGCGCTTCTACCTGCACGTCGTCCCTGAAGACACCGACGACCTTCCGTTCAACCGCAGGGAGCATGGATTCGACAACCTCGACTTTGACTTCGACGAGCGCGGCGTGATATTCGACGGCAAGTGCCTGGCCGCCGTTCCCCTCCCGCAGTACGGCATCGCGCGGATAACTACCGGACAGTTCGACGGCGGCGGCAGCATTTGGAGCGTAGTGCATCATGTCCACTCAATGAGATGAATCAACTATGACCAAACACAACCGGGAGATCACCATCCCGAAGCAGCTCTACCATGCGCTCGGCTTGGAGGAGATGACGGACCTCACGGAAGGCACCAGACTACCCGCGCAGATTCGGACTTCCACTCCCGCGGAGGCCGTGTACGAGTCGGGCAGCGACGAGGTCGCAGAGTAGTTGCTGATGGATGCAGAAGCCGCCCGGGCGAGCCTTGAGAAGTTCCGCAGGAAGGGGCGCTCGGCGTTCGTGTCTCACGCCCAGCACGTCCGGGAGGAATCGCCTGAGCAGCACATCACTGCGGAAGAGTACCCCGAGCTCGCGGAGATTTGGGATAACGACGCCGACGCAGTGTATGATGGAATGTAGTCCGGGGCGGTCGTCCGTGTGAGGGACTCGCTCCGGTCGATTCTCGCCTTGTGAGCTCGCGGCGGTACGCCAAGCTGACGAGATCCTCTGCGGCGGACGATTCGGGCAGGACGGGGTTGTGCGTCCAATCGCGCAACGGGAGATTCCCGCCTGCGCGGGAATGACGTGGGTGAGTGTGGGAATGACGGGGGTGAATGCGGGAATGACGGGGGTGAGTGTGGGAATGACGGGGGTGAATGCGGGAATGACGGGGGTGAATGCGGGAATGACGGGGGTGAATGCGGGAATGACGTGGGTGAGTGTGGGAATGACGGGGGTGAATGCGGGAATGACGGAGGTGGGTGTGGGAATGACGTGGGGGAGTGTGGGAATGACGTGGGGGAGTGCGGGAATGACGGAGAGTCCAACCCAACCTGCTGCGGCCCGGGTGCAATCCATGCCGCAAAAGTAAACGGAACCCGTTCATCCCAAAATTTGACGGCACGGAACTTCTGTACTATCATTGACTTGTGAGCCGCTCCGACTCGTGTCAGGGGGGGCGGCGCAACCGAATACGCTAGAGATGCCGGAGCGCGTCCCATCTTGCCAAGACTGGGGGCGCGCTTTCATGTTCGAAGAGTACACGACGACGAACCGTTCACCCGCAACGCCGCGGGCGTTGTCCGTTGGGGTCGAGACCGCGTCCGGTCTGTGGGCGCCTGATGGGTCGGTGGTGGAAATGCCGTATGTGGCCGGCCCGGACGCGGACACTGGGCGGCGCGTGGTCGTGCATCGGTTTCGGTTCCACGACTCGCGGAGCGGACGGGGGCAGATTTGCCACGTCCCTGCACATCCAGACGCCTCCCCCTCGGAGATCGAGGACATGGCCGCGCGCGCATTCGAGAGCTTCTTGAGCAATGCGCGGCAGCTTCCCCCTATCGGCAAGCACACGCCTGAGCAGCGGAAGGAGATCGGCGCCGCCGTTCGCGAGTTTCGGGAGTACGCGGCCAGGCGGCGACAAAGCTCGGTCAACAAGATATATCACTAGCCGCTCCGACTCGCAGGCAGACGAAGGCTGCGAACGGGTCATCGAAAAGTATACCGGGAGAATGTGCACAATGGCGGGTACACGCGGACGAACACGAGAGCAACTGCGGAAGAGCATTGGGTGGAACCTCATTGGGCACCGTCTGGTCGACTCCGCCGCGTCATCGAACGACAGCGCCGCCGGATTGATCGACGACACGCTGCTCGGAGGAGACGACAACTACAACGGATGGTGGATCGTGGTGAACTCACCGGAAGCGAACCGCGGTTCCATACGCAGGATTTCGGACTACGATTCCGACGCCAACCGTTTGGTATGGCTGCGTCCGCTCGCGGAGGCGACTGCAGCGGGAAATCGGTACGAGCTCTGGCCTCCGGAGTATCCCCCGCCCATCATCCATGACTACATCGACCAATCGATCCGGGAAACCTGCGGGCGTATCTATGTGCCAGTCGAGGACTATTCCTTGCATGCAGACGGCGAGGTCTCTCGTTTCGCCGTGCCCCCGGGTGTGGACGCGGTCTTCGAAGTGCAGGTACGCGCATCCGCGGCATCGCAGAGCATACATCGGATGGGCGCAGTGTTCGACGAGGCGGTCGACGCCGAGTGGACGCAGTCCATCGACACCGCGGGGCATCGCGGCGGCGTCTCGGCGTTGAGGATCGACATCTCCGCCCAGGCTGAGAACGGGGACTTCATCTCCGACTCGGTGCGGACTGTCGACCTCTCTCGCAGTACGTACGTGGAGGGATGGATGCGGTCGGAACGAGTGCTGGCGGCTGGGGACGTCGTTCTGCATCTGAACGACGGTCCTGCCCGTGCGGACGGCAGCGACGCGGAGAGTCTGCGAATGCCCAGCTGTCCCGCGGGGCGCTGGACGTACTTCCACGCTGCGCTGTCCAATCCGTGGGACGACAGCGCAGTCACTTCGATCGGCATCGAGTATCACGCGAACATCAGGGAGGGCACGTTGTGGTTCGACGACATCCGGGCCGTCGACTCCAGCTCCGCAGCGTGGCTCACCCTGCCCTCGACGTCGTGGGGCATCGAGCGCGGAAGCCGCTGCTTGACGCTCACGGATGCGGGCCGCCGTGCGGCGGGATACGCTCCGCTCAAGATCGTGGGAGGGGCGGATCCTCCTCCGCTGTCCACTGACGCATCGACGACTGCGGCGCCGGACGAGTTCGTCATCGCGCGGTCGACGGCGTTGGCGGCAAGAGCCGCGTCTGGGTACGCGGAGTCCATCCACGGCATTGCAGAGCACTGGGACGCACGCGCACAGGATGCTCGAGACGCCTTCCCCCTGCTGACCAACGTCCGGAGGATCGCGTAACCCCGATCTGCGGAGGGAGTACCGCATGAAACAGAATTCCGCGCTTTGGAGGGAACTGCAATGGGAGAGAAGGTGATCGACCGGGAAGAAATATCACTCGACGGCAAGAGGTACAGGATCGCGCCGAGGCAAGGGGGAAGCGTCCAATCGTTCATTGCATCAGGCTACCCCAGGAAGATCGTAGTGGGAGACGTCGGTTCCGACTCCGACCCGAGGCGCAGTGTCGTCAAGTGGAGTGACCAGCGCGGGGGTTTGGGGCTCCACAAGATCGATTGGCCGAGCGCGGATCTCGACCGCTCCTCGTACACGTCGTGCGGTATTCGCTACAAGGGCGCGATTACCCTGCCGCCCCTTTCTCGGTACACCACTGGCCTTGGCCTGTCTGGGAATATCACCGCCATCGGCGAGCTGGACGACGACTCGGGGGACGGGGAAATATACGCTGCATGGCGCAGGGGAACCGATCTGCGAAAGTATAACGAGGCAACCAACTCCTGGGGGGCGTCCCTGCGCCGGCTGCCGGGCGCGGCCACGGACGCGGTTACCATCTCGCATCCGGGCTCGGACGGCCGGCATACGCAGTATCTCGTCTTCGCGCACCGAAGCGGCTCCGGCAGCGGAATCGTATACACCTCGGACGGACGGGTTTTCCGTTCCAACCCCAAGGACGCGAGATTTCTGACCTACTGGGGAGATCGGCTTTGGGGCATCGATGACGACGGGACTCTGTGGCACGGCCCTGCCGGCCCGCTCACGACATCCAGATCCAGCTGCGTGGACGACGCGGCGCTTCCTCTGCCGCCGGGCTACGCAACATCTCTCTTCGTCGGACCGGACGGGTCGGGGAAGCCCATCATATACGCAGGCACCAAAGTGGGACTCTATGCACACGACGACGCGAACAACCGATTCGTCGAAACTCCTGCGCGGTGGCCAAAGCATGACGCCGGCGGCTCCGGGGCGACGGCTTGGCGCGGCGTCGTCTATGCCCCAGTGGCGCGGCATCTCTACGCCTATTCTCCGACGCGGCGCACGTTCGACATCGCCTTCCCGCGGCGGGGAGAAGACGGCCTATCCACCTTGGCGGGCACGCGCGGCGCGATCACCATGCTCATACCGACTCACCTCGACCTCGCGATGGTGGTGGATGGACTCGGCGCATTCTTCACGCCAGCGGACATCTTCCTCTGGGACGGACGAGGCGTCACGCACGCCCATACCGTGCCGTCATGGATGTCCATTACCGCCGCGGTCGTATCCAAAGCATACGGAAAATATCGGCTCTGGTGGGCTACCGACGACGGGTTGTTCGGCGCTTCTCCAAACATCGGCTACACGGAGCTCCCCGAAACGTTGACCAACTCGCGGTACGGCGGAACCTCGTCCTACTCCATCGGGTCCCCCGACGCAAACGGCCTGCTCCGAGCGCAGCACACCTACCCATGGTTCGACGCCGGACAACCCGAGGTCACCAAGACGGCCCTCCGCATCCTCATCGAGACGCAAGACTGCACTTCGACCGAGGTAATCGAGGTGTACGCTTCGGTCGACTACGACGAGAGCTCCTCCAGGCTCATCGGCACGATCACCGCCAATGGCACGACTACCTTCAACCTGCCGAGCGAGGCGGCCCCGAACGGCATCGAGTTCAAGGCCTTCCAAATCGAATGCCGTCTCAAGCGAGGGACAGATCAAACGAAGACGCCAGTGCTCGTCTCGACTGCATTGGAGTACCGCAAGAAGATTCCGACGAAATACGGGTTTACGTTCGACGTGATGCTGAACCAGGAGCACAGCGGACGCACTCCAAGGGACATGCGCGCCGATCTCGAATCCGCAGTCGAGAGCGCGAACCTCGTCGAGTTCACGTTTCGCGGCGGCGACGGCGGCGCACGCACGCGCTACGTGGACGTCGTGGCAGTATCTGGATCGGAAGAAACCGGCTTGGACGCCCGCGGCGTGAGCAAGGTTACGGTAGAGGAGATATAGGCATGAGACTCATACACGGCCAAGAGTCGGCGGTTTCCGGCACGCCGACACAGCTCACGAGCGAACCGATGAGGGCGGTCAAGCTGTGGATCAAGCGCGGGAGCGGGGCGACCGGAGCCGTCTACCTTTCGGGCGGCGCGGCGAGCGAGTCCGGCGTAGAGATCGGCGAGTCGATGGCCGAGTTCGACTTCACCGCATCCGGCACAGGAAGCATCGACGCTTCCACCCTCCACGTAAACGTCTCCAGCGGCACGCACTCGGTGACGTGGACGCTGATGGTGATCTGAGAGCGCGGGCTTCACGGGCCCCTGTCTTGCATTCCTTGACAACGCGCCGATGAAGACGTATCATCCGCATCGGACTATGGCTAAGTCTGTCGACGACCCGTGTGGACTTTTGCACGGATGGGGGCCTCTGCGCCCCCTTGAGGTTCACACGTGGGATTGTGAGTGACTTAGCCATAGTAGCCGCCATCCTTGCCGCGAGGGGGCATCTACGAAATGTCAGGAATTTGGGCTCAGCTAATACTCACCGGTCATGATAGTGTTCTTCACTCCCCAATACCGAGTTCAGGGCTCCATATGATCCGCGCAATCCTCCTGCCCGCGCTTGTCGCTATCGTCCTCCTCACGGCGGCGTGCGGCGACGGCCCCCAGACACCGACCGCAACCTATACGCCGACGGTCACGCCGACTCATACGCCAACGCCAACACCCGTACCGACTGCTACCCCTACCGCCACACCGACGGTCACGCCGACTCACACACCCATACCTACAGCCACTCCCACTCCGAC
Organism: Dehalococcoidia bacterium; assembly: GCA_965242665.1. Taxonomy (GTDB): domain Bacteria; phylum Chloroflexota; class Dehalococcoidia; order Lucifugimonadales; family VXLM01; genus VXLM01. The sequence goes on from OZ251484.1 coordinate 1,450,886, forward strand.
TCATACACCCATACCAACAACCACTCCCACTCCGACTCATACACCCATACCAACAACCACTCCCACTCCGACTCATACACCCATACCAACGGCCACCCCCACGGTTACGCCTACTCATACGCCCACGGTCACGCCTACTCATACACCCATACCAACGGCCACCCCCACGGTTACGCCGACACACACGCCTGTACCGACGAATACGCCTATTCCCACTCCGACCAATACGCCGACAGCCACACCCACGCCGATCCCCATCGCTCCCTCTGGGCGCATCGCGTTCATGTCCCAGCGGAACGGAAATTCTGATGTCTACGTGATGGACGCGGATGGATCGAACTTGACTCGCCTGACGTTTCATCCCCGGTCTGATTCATGGCCGGACTGGTCGCCGGATGGCCGGCGCATCGCATTCGATACCATCGATACCACGAGCGGAACTTCTGATATCCACGTGATGCCCGCAGATGGGTCGGCTGTAACACGGCTGACGAATCACCCTGCGAATGATCTACGGCCGGACTGGTCGCCGGATGGCCGGCGCATCGCGTTCATATCCAACCGGGACGGAAATTTTAACATCTACGTGATGGACGCGGACGGTTCCAACGTGACACGATTGACGAATCATCCAGAGCAGGATTACAATCCGGACTGGTCGCCGGACGGCAGGCAGATTGCGTTCTCGTCCCCCCGAGAAGGAATAGGGGAGGATATCTACGTGATGGATGCGGACGGATCGAACGTGACGCGGTTGACGAATCATCCAGAGCATGATTTCAGTCCCGCCTGGTCGCCGGACGGCCGGCAGATTGCATTCTCCTCCCACCGGTTCATCCGAGACGGAAGTTGGGGTGATATTTACGTAATGGACGCGGATGGGTCGAACGTGACACTGCTGGCGGATCGTCTGGAGTATGACAGTTCCCCCGCCTGGTCGCCGGACGGCCGGCAGATTGCGTTCTATTCCAGTCGGGACGGGAATCGCGATATCTACGTGATGAATGCGGACGGGTCGAATGTGACGCGCCTGACGTATCATCCAGCGATCGACTCGGGGCCCGCGTGGACGGCTGCCCCGCCGGAGTAGCGGATGCGGGGCGAATATCCGGCGCGAGAATCGAATTCTCAAGAATCGACGCGCTTTCCGCTATCCAATTCGCATTCGATGCGTTGTATAGTGTAGCATCGGCGAGCCGAGGCCAATCGACATATGCTCTTGGTAGCTCCTCAAATCAGGAAGCCGACTATGCCCGACCGCAGCGATGCTCCATCAGCGGAAGAAGTGGAGGATCTGGTACGACGAGCACAGCAGGGAGAGAACGAAGCGTTTGCAGGCCTGTACGAGGCCTACTACGACAAGATCTTTCGCTACGCGATGTTCAAGACCGGCGATACCATTGAAGCTGAGGACTTGACGGAAGAGGTCTTTCTTCGCATGTTGGAGTCGATCAACTCCTTCAAATGGCAGGGCTATCCATTCACATCGTGGCTCTTTCGGATCGCCCACAATCTGGTAGTCGACTACTACCGCAAGCAGGGCCGCCAGAAGAAGGCGTCCCTCGACGATGCGATGCGCGTTACGGGGGCCGACGGCGTGGACGTCGATCGGCAAATGGACATCGAGATATCGATCCGTGAGGTAAGCGCAGCCATGGGTGCACTGACTCGGTTGCAGCAAGAGGTGCTTTCTCTGCGGTTCGCGGGCGGTCTGTCGGTTGCGGAAACCGCAGAGGCCATGGGCAAGAAGCAGAATGCGGTGAAGGCCTTGCAGCACGCGGCTATCAAGAGGCTGCGGACGCTTCTCGGCCCCGCAATGGAACAGGGTCTCCTAGAGCGAGGAGGTGCATAGATGAGCGCTGTCGTAGACGACGTATTGAACGAGTGCATCGAGCGCCTTGCCGCCGGCGAGACAGTTCAGGAATGCGTGGCGCGGTATCCCGACTATGCGGCCGATCTCGAGCCGCTGTTGCAGACGTCGGCTATTGCAGTGCGCGCGGCGGCGTCGATTGCCTACCGCCCGGACGCAAAGCGGCGCAGCCTGTACAAGCTCACGGCCGCTCTGGACGATCGGGCGCGCGCCGGCCGCTCCCGGCGCTTTGGATTCCTGACGGGCTGGAGAGGCAAGCTGACGCGAACTGCGGCCATCGTCCTGAGCGTCGGTGTGCTGGCCACAGGCACCGCGTTTGGAGCGGCGCGCGCGTCGCAGGACAGCGTGCCCGGCGATCCGCTGTACGCGGTCAAGACCCTCAGAGAGGACATTTCCCTGAGAATACCAAAGTCGGACATGGCGCGCGCCAAAGAGCACGCCCGCTTGGCCACCGTCCGCACCGACGAAATCGCGGCCCTCATCGACCGGGGAAGGTTCGAACAGGCCAACGCCCTGGTAGTGAGGGTTACCTACCATCTCAACTCCTCGGCGCAACTCGTGGGTGTTACCGTCACCGCCAATGCGAACCCGTTCGAGATGCCCGCCGGTTCTGCTCCTAGGACTCGGCAGCGCCAAGCAGACGAGCTCGTCTCATTCTATGAGCGCGACATGCAGCCGGTGCGGAGCCGCTTCCAGCGGCAGGTGCAGGAGGCGCCGGAGCAGCAGCAGCGGGAAGTCTTGCTCATGATGGCGCACTGGGAAATGATGAACCGCATGTATTTGCAGGCCCTCTCCTACGACGGCCCACCCCATTGGCCGGTGTGGATCGACGCAAGAGCGTCTCCGGGACAGTAGCGCCGCCCTCTCACCCACCCTGCGCCGCTTGACGGCATTCCGTTCTCCTTTTCGACGCCAGAGGCTTGGTTGCCCTCTTTGCTGTGCGGGAGAGCTGCGTGGTGAGTCCCCAACGACTCTATACGCCGGAGGGACAGAACCGCACAGCTCCTGCCCTTCCAATTCCCAATGCGCTGTGTTATAATCGTTACGAATTGAGTAACGAAATGGAGGCGCATCATGTGGACATCACATCTGGAATCGAACGGCGGACGTGGAAATCGCCTTTAGAACGCAGAAACTCGCGAGGATATTCAACTCGGAGAAGGATCTCAAGAGGGCATACGGTGACCGGACGGCGAGAGCCGTCATGAGGAGGCATGCAGTTCTGAAGAACGCCCGCACTCTAGCGCTCGTGCCGACATTCCCGCCGGACCGGCTCCATCTGCTAATCGGCAAGCGGAGCGGACAGTACGCTGTAGACCTCGTCCATCCGTACAGACTGGTCTTCAAACCCAACCATGATCCGGTTCCGCTCAAAGAAGACGGGGGAATCGACAAGGATGGGGTAACGAAAATCGCCATCCTAGAAGTAGTAGACTATCACTGAAGAAAGCGAAGAGATGTCAAGCGCCCCATACAGATACGAACCAGATTACGCGGTCCCGCCGGGGGAGATACTGGAGGAGCACCTCGAGGTGCGACAGTTGTCTCAAGCCGAATTCGCGCGCCGATGCGGCCGGTCCCCCAAGCTGATTAGCGAGATAATCGCGGGTAAGGCCCCCGTAGAGCCGGTTACAGCGCTCCAGTTCGAGAAGGTGTTGGGGGTGGATGCCGGAATATGGATGGGGATCGAGACCGACTACCGGCTTCATGAGGAGCGCGAAGCGGAGGCGCGAAAAGCCGCGGAACAGGTGGAGTGGGCGAAGAAGTTCCCGATCACCGATCTGGTGAAGCGGGGAATCGTCCCCAAGCCGACCTCGAACACTGATAGAGTATCTGCGCTGCTGTCCTTCTTCGGAGTGGCGTCCGTGGAAGCATGGCGGAGCAAGCATAGAAGGTTGGAAGTGGCCTATCGGCACTCACCGAGCTTCAAGAGCGACGAGTTTGCCCTCGCGACATGGCTGCGGTTGGGAGAGCTGGAATCTGATCAGATCGAGTGCGCCGATTACGACGCGGCGAGGTTCAGGCAGGCGCTGGCTCTCATTCGGACTCTAACCGCGACCCCGAATGACGCAGCCTTCACGCAGACGGAAGATCTGTGCAAGGAAGCGGGCGTCGCGCTCGCCATCGTCAAGCCGCTTCCCAGGACGGCCCTGAGCGGCGTAGCCCGCTGGCTGACGCCCCGCAAGGCCCTCATACAGTTGAGCGCACGCCACTTGAGCGACGATCATCTATGGTTCAGCTTCTTCCACGAGGCGGCTCATCTTCTGTTGCATAGCAAGAAGAATGTCTTCGTGCATGAAGACCGCGGGGGGCCGACAGAGATCGAAGTCGAAGCGAACGAATGGGCTTCCAATTTTCTCGTGCCTCGCCACCATTGGGACGAATTCGTCGGCTCATCGTCGTTCACGCGATCCGATGTCTGCAGGTTCGCCGAGGAACAAGGCATAGCCCCGGGTATCGTGGTCGGACGCCTCCAGCACGAGAAGCGCCTGCCCTGGAGGAGTAACTTGAATGACATGAAGGCATCTTTGTCCTGGGGAAATTCCGCTGGCTGAGATCCCCCCTCTCCTCTGCCGCTGCGACAATATGCGTGACATTGTCGCACCGCAAAACCGCCTGCGCAAGGTATTCAACCGCCTCGCTGCAGATACGCGCGCGCGACAGTGTCGCGGATGTTGTCACGCTCCATGCGTCCGATGTGCGATTGCTGAATGAAATTTCGCGAAACGGCAATCTTGAAACCCCTTGAATATCCTCATACGCTCTGGGTATCATAGATGCACTAGGGCGTTGAGTTTGGAGTGGTCTCCTGCCCACTCTTCACTTTTCTCCGGCGTCCCAAATCCTGCGATGGGAGGAGAGCCAACCGCGGCGGCATCGAGCCCGGCCTGATGGGATTACTCGCGCGAATTCTCCGTTTTCCTCTAAACCACAAGTGGCGGCTCATCGCCGCATATCTGTTTACAGTAGGCGCAGCCGCCGCCTACGTAATCCTCCCCAAGATATTCGGCGACGCAATCGATGCGATCGCCCAAACGATCGGACCGGGCCAATCCGCTCCCCCCTCTCTCATCGGCCCCGCCCTCTTGATTCTCGCGCTCGGGATAGCCCGCGGGGTCTTCTCATTCGGGCAAACGTACATGGGCGAGTCTCTGAGCCAGCACGTCATCTACGACCTGCGCAACCTCTTCTACGACCACGTACAGCGATTGGGGTTCGACTTCCACGACAAGCAGCACACCGGCAACCTCATGTCCAAGGCCATCACGGACGTCGAGGCCATTCGCATGTTCGTCAACCTCGTAGTCGTGCGCACGCCGTACTTCGCCATCCTCTTCGTCGTCGTCGTCGTCCTGATGCTGCGACTCGATTGGCTGCTTGGCCTCATCAGCATCGCTCTCATGCCGGTCACCATGGCCGTGGCCAGTGTGATACGCCTCCGGATGCGCGAAGCGTGGCTCGAGGTGCAGCGGAAATTCGCCGTCCTGAACACCGTCCTCCAGGAAAACTTGACCGGCGCCCGCGTCGTGAAAGCGTTCGCCTCGTCCAATTACGAAGAATCCAAGTTCGAAGTCCACAACCGCGCAGTCACCGACGACATGAACTACGCCATGAGACTGCAGGCGCTGAATGGCTCGTTCGTCCTGTTCGTGTTCATGGTCACCCTGTGCTTGGTGCTCCTGTTCGGCGGCTTCCGCGTGATCGACGGGCAATTGACCCCGGGCGAGCTCGCACAGTTCGTCTTCTACTTGCAGATACTCGCACAGCCTTTCCGCATGGCGGGCATGATCGTAAACAACCTGGCCCGCGCGCTCTCCGCGGCGACCCGCATCTTCGATGTCCTCGACTCCGAGTCGCCCATCCACGACCAGCCGAATGCCGTCGACTTGCCGCGCGTGTCCGGACGAGTGCGGTTTCAGAACGTGCACTTCCAATACCGCCGCGGCGCGCCTGTGCTTCGCGGCTTCGACCTCGACGTCCCGCCCGGGCGCAGCGTCGCTCTGCTTGGAGCGCCCGGCAGCGGCAAGACCACCATTGCCGCCCTCATACCCCGCTTCTACGACGTGACCGACGGCGCGGTTAGCATCGACGGCATCGACGTCCGCAACGCTACCCTCCATTCCCTCCGCAAGAACGTGGGCATGGTGCAGCAAGACGTCTTCCTCTTCACCGATACCATTGCCAACAACATCGCCTATGGGCGGCCTGACGCCGGCCGCGATGACATCATCGCGGCGGCGAAGGTGGCGCAACTACACGACCACATCCAGAGCCTCCCAGACGGCTACGAGACCATGATCGGGGAGCGCGGCACATCACTCTCCGGCGGACAGCGCCAGCGTCTCTCCATCGCGCGCGCGATCCTCCTCGATCCTCCCATCCTCATCCTGGACGACTCCACATCGAGCGTCGACGCAAAGACCGAGAACGACATACGCAAGGCGATGTCCTTGGTAATGCACGGGCGGACGACCTTCATCATCGCGCACAGGCTCAGCACCGTCCACGCCGCGGACGAAATCATCGTGCTCAAGGACGGGCGGATCGTCGAGCGCGGTCCGCACGCCGACTTGGTGCAAAGCGGCGGCATCTACCGCGAGATATACGATCTGCAACTTCGGCCGCAGGAGGAGATCATGATGGAATTCGATGTGCCGGCGCCCGCCGCGGCAGGAGGGGCGTCCTCATGATGAGCGCGTTTGGCAGGCCGTCAGGCGGGGGCGACGACCTGGACGAGAAGGAATTCGGCAGCGCAGTCGACCCAAAGGTCATCCGGCGCATGATCCCGTACGTGCTCCCCGAAAAGCGGCTCATGAGCGCGGCACTCGCCGCCATGCTCATATTCGCAGCAACCCAAGTGTCCGTCCCATGGCTGATCAAGCTGGGCATCGACCAATACGTCGCCAACGGCGACCGCGCCGGCCTGATACTCGTCGCCCTCTTGTTCTTCGGGTCATCGATCTTGACTGGGATATCCCTCTACATCCAAGACGTTGCGATCGCGCACGCCGGGCAAAGCGTCTTGCTGGCTCTACGCCGCGACATGTTCTCACACGTCCAACGGCAGTCCCTCCGCTTCTTCGACAAGACCGAGGTCGGGCGCGTCATGTCACGCATCCAAGGCGACGTCTTCCAACTCCAAGAGTTCCTCGGCACCATCGTCCTAACGCTCGGCGATTTCCTCAGCCTTGCGGGAATCGTCGCAGCCATGCTGCTGCTCGACGTGCGCTTGGGCCTCCTCTCCCTTTCCGTCGTTCCCTTGCTCGTGCTCACTATGGCGCTATGGCAGCCGTTCGCCAAGAGAACCTTCATCCGCGCGCGCGCCACCATATCCATCGTCAACGCATCCCTCAACGAGAACATCGCAGGCGTGCGGGTGGTGCAGTCTATGAACCGAGAAGAGGAGAATATGCGCCAGTTCGACCAAAAGAACCGGCGCAACCTCGACGCCTTCCTCGGAGCGGGAAAGCTCTCCGCGGGCGTCTTGCCTGCGGTCGACTTCCTGCCGGCCATATCCATCGCCATCGCCCTCTACTTCGGCGCAGGCATGGTCACCGGGGGAACCGTCGAAATCGGCCTGCTCATCGCTTTCATCATGTACATCCAGCGGTTCTTCGACCCAATCCGCAACCTCACCATCCAATACACCCTCCTCCAACGCGCCATGGCCTCCGGAGCGCGCATCTTCGAAACCCTCGACGTAGAGCCGGACATGGTCGACGCCCCCAACGCCGTCGACCTGCCCCCCATCCGCGGAGAAATCGAGATGCGCGGCGTCAGCTTCGCCTACAAGCCGGGGGAAGATGTGATGCACAACGTCAACCTGCACGTCCAACCCGGACAGACCGTCGCAGTCGTCGGACCCACCGGGGCAGGCAAGACCACTCTCGTATCGCTCATCGCGCGGTTCTACGACGTCGAACGCGGCAGGGGAGCCGTTCTCATCGACGGGCACGACGTGCGGGACGTGGCCAGAGCCTCCCTGTCCGGGCAAATGAGCATGGTGCTTCAAGAACCCTTCCTCTTCTCCGCCACCGTCCGAGAGAACATCAAGTACAACCATGTGGACGCCTCCGACGAGCGGATGATCGAGGCCGCCAAAGCCGTGGGCGCGCACGATTTCATCCTCAAGCTCGAAGACGGCTACGACACCTTGCTCGAAGAGCGCGGCGAAAACCTGAGCGTGGGACAACGGCAACTCATCAGCTTCGCACGGGCCATCGTCGCAGACCCAAGAATCCTCATCTTGGACGAAGCAACCGCCAATATCGACAGCCACACCGAAGCCCAAATCCAAACCGCCTTGCGCACCCTCCTCCAGGACCGAACCGCCATCGTCATCGCCCACCGGCTCTCCACCATCCGAGACGCAGACAAGATCGTCGTACTCAACCGCGGACAACTCGCAGAAGAAGGAACGCACGACGAACTCCTCGACCGCGACGGACTCTACGCCCACCTCTACCACATGAACTACGCAGTATTGGAGGAAATCGGCGCATCGGAAGCTCACTAGCGCGCGCAAACGCCTCGGATCACCGCCGCCGAGCGCCGGCCTCTCCCCCATCCATATCCCCGCACGACCCAAACCGCCGTCACAGTGAACCCGGGAACTACCGCGTTGACTCCCGCGCGAAGGTGTGATAATAGTGTGCTATCGTGACCTCGCGGCCACGAGGGGGTGTTCGATGCACAGGAAAGACATACACCGCATCGCGCTCGTCTGGGGCGCCGCCTTCTTCTGCGTCTTCGTCGCCGTCAACGCGGTCGGCGCGCAGTCTACCGAAGAATGCGAACTCTTGGGTTTCTCACAGTGGGAATGCTATGAACTACTGCCTCTTCTGCCCGGGCCCAACATTCCGAAAACTCAGCCCACGGCAACACAGACGCCCACAGCCACACAGACTTCTCAAACCCAGCCCACGGCAACACCGACGCCCGCAGCCACACAGACTTCTCAAACCGTACCTCCACCACTTGCACTTATCCTTGGATCTGCTAGCAGTTCCTCCAGCGTGAAGCTATCGTGGTCCTGGCAACTATCTATACCTCTAAAGTATCATGATGCATTTAATCTGCAAAGCAGGAATTTTCAGTATAGACTGGAACGTCGTAAGAGTACGAGCTCGTCCTGGGTCACGCTTGGATCCAGAATGAGGGGGCAGGCGTATTCCGACCGCCCCCCATCGTCTTGTACGGCGTACTACTACCGCGTGAGTCTGGCACCACCTGATCTGAATGGCCCGTACCTTAATCTAACGGCATGGCTGGAGCCAATAGAATACTCCGGCGAACCCTCTCTCTCATCGACCATCAGCGTTAGGTTCTCGGGAAGCTCGAGCACGTGTTCCTGGCCGACCGCAACGGCGACAGCTACCCAAACGCCTACTCCAACCCCGACACCAACAGCGACTGCCACCCAAACACCTACTCCAACCCCGACGCCAACAGCGACTGCCACCCAAACACCTACTCCAACCCCGACAGCTACCCAAACGCCTACTCCAACCCCGACACCAACAGCGACTGCCACCCAAACGCCTACTCCCACTCCGACACCAACAGCGACTGCCACCCAAACACCTCGTCCTCGTTATCTCCGCCCACCCACAGGCTTTCGGATTACGGGGGCGACGGCAAATAGCCTTACCCTCAGTTGGAACAGCGTGCCGAACGCTTCTTTGTACGGTCTAGAGTACAGCAGCAATAGCAACCCCAACCCAACGCACGTCCGAGAAACGAGTAACACGAGCCAAACGGTATCCGAGCTCGACTCCTGTAACGAGACGTACCGCTTCTACGTCCGCGCGAGTGCAGACGGGACGACGTGGAGCAGCCTACTGAGCGAAGAGGTGACCTGGGTCGGCAGTCGGAACCGAGAGACTCTTTCGTGCTCTACCCCCACGCCGACCGCGACCGCTACTGTGACCCGCACGTCTACGCCCACGCCGACCGCAACACCCACTCGCACACCCAGGCCCACGCTGTCCGCAACGCCGATACCCACTCGCACACCCAGGCCGGACGACACCGCAACCCCTACACCCACAACGACACGCACACCCACTCCTACCGCCACGCCGTCCGCAACGCCGATACCCACTCGCACACCCAGGCCGGACGACACCGCAACCCCTACACCCACAACGACACGCACACCCACTCCTACTGCAACGCCGACACGCACCCGCACTCCTACTCCTACGGCGACCGCAACCCCTACAACGACCGCAACGCCGCCGATAGTAACCATAACTTGGTCAGGCGTCAACGACAACCAATCCCGTTCTCATACTTACACTACATCGCGAACTAGCGCACAGTTCAATATCAATCTTGGAGTCCAGAGAAGCCGCGCTTACGTAGCCAAGATCGAAGCGCTAGTGTCGAGTAAGTGGATTCCGGCGAACAGAATCGAAAAGGGCGGCTCGACCGTCCTTCCGAGCTATCAGGATCTGGGAACCGGACAGGTCGTGTGGGTCGAAACGCAGAACACCACCCGCAATATCATCCTGACGGCGCATTCCAACACTGCCCCTACGCAGTACAAAATCACAGTCTCAAAGCCAGATTTCGCGTTCGTAACGCCACTCCAAGTTACGACGAATAGGACGACAACCGGAGACGCTACGAACTTGGAGTTGACGACTCGCGCATACAATTCCTCGAGTCAGCGCATAAATATTGAGGCGGGCGGACTAGAAGTGTTTTGCATCGATCCAGCGACGACAGGATCGATCCCATCGTTGAAACGCGAGTGGAGCTCAGGTGAATCGCTGGGCCCGCGAAGTACGCGTGTCATCACCATGAAGACCGTTTGCGAAGGCGCTACTCTGTCTGCAAGCAATATGGTCAAAATATACGTGCGGCTCTACGCCAAGAGAAGATGCGGTGAAGTGCAGAATATCATTCCGGGAACATGTACCCCAAAGATGTCAGAGCACACTATTTCCAAAACCATTCAGTGGCCGTTCAGAGGTAAGACCTTATGGCATTCGCACAGCCCGTTGATAGGTGGAGTACAGGTTTCAAGTAAACATGGAGCCCCGCCAGATTACGACCCAAACAGAGTGTATCCGAGTCGATGCACGTTGAGCTTCCCTTTGCAGCTCTCGCAGTCGTCCGGCAGAGATCTCCATGCGCTGTCGACGACCGGGCACTGCGTGGATAATGACGCGACCACCGCGCGTGGCTACGTTTGGAAGCAAGGGTCGATTCCTATGGTGTCCAACAACTCCAACGTCAGAAGTCTGGGCACGACGCACATAACTCGTCCAGCCTACAGCTCCTGTTCTATACGTACGGGAGCAGAAACGAGCACATCAAAGGACAACTGCCGCAAAGGTGACCATGTGTATGCGCTCTCATCACCTGTACTCGGAAGCGCATCCATCTTCCGTCCGAAGACTGAGAATGGGAGTACGCCGAACAACGATCTCGATCCAAACTTCGCCTTCTTCGTGGAACACTCGATGAACAATAGATTCACCATCGTGTCCGCCAGACCTCCCGCCGCGCATGAAAGGGTGGCGAAGGTTGGCAAATCAACGGGTTGGACTTCTGTGACGGTTTTCGAGGGTTACGACGTCAGCCTCGAGGACCCGACGTGTTCAGCCAGTCGCTGGGAAGAGATCGACAACTATAACGAAGCTCAGAACGAGTACTTCGAATGCCGTGCACTGGCCCAATACACATCAAGAGGCGGAGACAGCGGCGCGCCCGTGTTCGCATTCCAATCAGAAGGTTCCACGAACGTGATCCTGGTGGGAGTGCACTGGGGCAAGAAATCGACAGAAGCAAGATTCATTCCCATCGACCGAATCTACGCAGAGTCACTGAGACAGGGCTACGATTGGAAGCCTGTGCAGATCCGGCCCGTCCCCGTACTAGATCGAACAAGTACGCCAACAGAAACAAGACCAGAGAAACTGGAGAAACCAGGCGACGTACTAAAGGCTACCTTCGAGGCGAAGGACTTCAGTCGAGGGCCTGGGCTTACCTACAAGGCGGCGTTGTTCCGAAACGGCTCGAGAGTATTGGACATAGGGGAAGTCACCACCTTTACTGACGATACGGTTCGTGTGAAGAATACAAGCGTTCCCGTGAAGTGGGCCCAGTTCGACATATCGAATCTCACGGGGACGGATAGGACGGGCACGCTTACCGTCGCAGTGCGCGCTTGCACCACCGAGGCGACCCCCAAGTGCGGGGGCTACGGCTCGCGCGGAAGAGCGTCGGTGACTCTGCGGTGAGCGAGAGGAGGTAGTCATGAACGTCAATAGGCGCTGGATGAAAGTCGTCACAATATCTGCGTTCTCCATTGCGTTAGTGATTTACGCTGCCCGGGATGTCCATGCCGACGATCCCCCACTTGGGGACTGCTTCGGCGGCGTGCTCTCCAAAGACCCAATCCAATGCTATGTGCTTGAGCAGGCCCAACAACGCGGCGTGATCGACATCGAGGCCATATACGACTTCTTTGGTACGTTCCTCTACGTCTTCTTGCGGCAAGACGATCCAATCGGGGATGGCGTTGGACGGTTCTTCAGGGAGAAGTCCCACGAGTTCGCCGATCGATGGGTGGAGCGCGTCGCCGAACCTCCAGATTCGATGTACAGATTCTGTAGGAGAGCTCCGATCCGGGTGTGGCCTGGGCTTCCCACTGGGGGAACACGCGAATGCCTCGTGGATTCCGAAACGTTTTGGACTAGCGACGGCGATACCCTACTGTCGTACTCGCCAAACTATGAGAACTTTCTCTTTCGCGTAGGCGGCGAGGAAGTGAGGCATTCGGAGCCTGGCTGGATACGCGCGGGGATGCGGAAGGTGTGGCCGGCATCAGTGGGCGGGGCTTCGGGCAGTTCGGACTCGTCCGGAGGGCCTACTACCTTCGACGTGTCTGGTGTCGACATGACCAACTTGCCAGTTGACGATTGCTCTGAGACAGCCGGTGGTGTTTGTAGCAGAGACCGAGATGTCGCTCTGTCCATAGCTGGAGAGTCCGGGGGAGACGGGAAGCTGTACGTTCAAGTCAAGGATCCTCCAAGTGATGAGGCCGGACTCTTGGCCCTCAAAAAGATAATATCCCCCTGCTACGAACATCTAGGATCCTGCACCTATACGGCGACTACGACCCTTCCTCAGATCGTGAACGGCGTGAAGATCCAGGTGGCGACAAGCACGCAGATATTGACAAACAGCAATATCGGCGGTTCCTATGAGAACATGGTGATCATCCCCGTGAAGTACGACCCTGGGGAGTCGCGTCGTTGGGTGGAGATACTGAACCGGTTCGCCAATTCTCGCGGCAACACCATCGGCATCGTCCGCGCGGTGTATGACGACAACAAAGTGAGCACACCAGGGATTGCTCCACCGCGCGAGTTTTGGCCCTTGGATTCCTTGGGACCGGCTACCAGCGCCTCCGAGGTGCGCTCTACCATTCGAATACTTGCGATAGACGGGCAGCTTGTGGTGAACTCTTTGCCCGTGCTCCTGCCGCTGCTCGGCATTCCGGTCGACGCCGTGGGGCTTGTGCTGGAATATGAATTGCTGAGTTCAATAGAGCATTACGGGATGAGGGACGGCGGCCCCGCCTTGCCAGATGTCCATTTCCCGCAGTCGGCCTATGAATGGACGGCGCTCGAAAGGTTCGCGGGGATGTTCAGTGTGTCGGTAAGAGTTCTCATCGGCTCAACGGGCGTCGGCGCGGTGCTGGTCGCGGGCGGCATCGTCGCGATCGTTCTGCGTCTGCGCCGTCGGCGCGCGTAGGGCTGCGGGTGCATTTGCGCGCTACGGCTGGCAGAAGCTCATGAGCACAGGATTGGGCGGGCATGAGAGACTCAACCTCTACGCCGAATCCATCGCCCGAATGCCCGAAAACCCAGGCGTCCCACAACTCTTCCGCGCCATCTTCAACAACGCCTTCCTCCCATACCGCGACCCGGAAACTCTTACCGCATTCCTCAAGGTCATCGACCAATTCGACTACGACACCGGAGATCCGCAAGGCGACGCATTCGAATACCTCCTCCAAGTCATGGGCGCGCAGGGCGATGCAGGACAGTTCCGCACGCCGCGCCACATCATCGACTTCATCGTCCGCATCGTCGACCCGCAGAAACACGAGACCATCCTCGACCCGGCCTGCGGCACCGCAGGATTCCTCATCTCCGCATACAACCACATCGGCAAGGCGAACGTCGACGAACGCGGCGTCAACACCCTCTCGCCGGACGACGTCAAGCGCATGTTCGCTAACATCACCGGCTACGACATCTCACCCGACATGGTCAGACTCTCCCTCGCAAACATGTATCTCCACGGCTTCCCCGACCCGCACGTCTACGAGTACGACACCCTCACCAGCGAAGACCGCTGGAACGAACGCGCAAACGTCATCCTCGCAAACCCGCCGTTCATGTCCCCAAAGGGCGGCATCCGACCGCACAACCGGTTTGGCGTCCAATCCAAGCGCAGCGAAGTCCTCTTCGTCGACTACATCGCAGAACACCTTACCCCAGGCGGACGCGCAGGCGTCATCGTCCCCGAAGGCGTCATCTTCCAGAGTCAAAACGCCTACAAGCAACTCCGCAAGATGCTCGTCGATGACTATCTCGCGGCGGTCATCTCCCTCCCTGCAGGCGTCTTCAACCCATATTCCGGCGTCAAGACATCCATCCTCATCCTCGACACCGCCATCGCGCGCAAGTCCGACAGCATCGCCTTTTGCAAGGTCGAAAACGACGGCTTCGACCTCGGCGCGCAGCGCCGCCCCATCGACGCCAACGACCTCCCAACCGTCCAGCGCGAACTCTCCGCATACCTGCGCGCAGCCAGAGCCGGCGAGCCGACGGACGCCGCCAGCCTCTCGTCGTCCATCATCGTCGACAAGCAGCGCATCGCCGCCGACGGCGAGTACAACCTCAGCGCGGAGCGGTATACGAAACAACGCAACGATAGCACGAAACACCCTTGGTATCCGATTGGTTCCTTGATCACAACCGTGACCCCGCGAGTCAAAGTGCCAAAGAGCGAGTTCAATGAAACAGGACTGTACCCAATCATTGACCAGTCACAAAGTCCCGTGGCTGGTTACACAGACAACCCCGACGGACTGATAACACCCAATAAGCCGTTGGTGGTTTTCGGCGACCACACATGTGTCGTAAAGCTAATGGAAACGCCGTTCATTCAAGGTGCTGACGGCATCAAGATAATCTGTACAAAGGACGAACTTGACCCGAGGTTCCTGTACCATCTACTGAGAGTCAATCCATTAGATACTGATGGATACAGGCGGCACTTCACACTACTAAAACGGAAACATATCCCTCTCCCGCCCCTCGACGTGCAGCGCGAGATCGTCGCGGAGGTAGAGGGGTATCAGCGGGTGATCGACGGGGCGCGTGCGGTGGTGGAGAACTGGCGTCCGCGGGTGTGGGTGGATCCGTCGTGGGAGATGGTGGAGTTGGGGGAAAAAGGGATTTTTCGGGTGGTTAGCGGCGGCACTCCGAAGTCGAGCGTTCCAGAATTCTGGGATGGCGGCGTGCCGTGGATAACCCTCGTAGACCTGCCTCCTGACGACATAATTACTGAGATTACCGCTACAGAACGCACGATAAGCGAAGAGGGATTGCAAAGTTCGTCTGCGGTGATGATTCCGGCAAATTCGGTCGTCGTATCATCGAGGGCAACGATTGGCCGTATTGGCATCAATCGAGTGGCGCTTGCGACTAACCAGGGTTTCAAGAATGTTGTCATCGAGGATAGAACCCGAGCGATTCCTGAGTACGTCGCACTCGCATTGACAAGATTGACTTCGACTATGGAAGCCCAAGCTAGCGGCTCGACATACAAGGAAATCATCAAATCACGGTTTGCCAGACTCAAGATCCCCATGCCCCCGTTGGACGTGCAGCGCGCCGTCGTCGAGGAGATCGATGCAGAGCGTGCGATGGTATCTGCGAATCGCGAGTTGGCCGCGCGGATGGAGGGGCGTGTGCGTGAGGCTGTGGGGCGTGTGTGGGGGGATGAGTGATGAACAAACTGTGGAAGTATTGTAGGTCGCTCGGGGAAGGATGGCGCACTGTTCTGATCGCGCTTGGAGTTCTTGTCTTTCTGGTTGGTGTTGTTTTCCTTTTGTCCATGTTCTTGCCTAAGACAAACGTTTTCAAGGACGTATCAGGAATCATTCAGTCCATCATCACCGCCTTGGCGATAGTGATGGGCGGGTACTTCGCGCTCTTCAAGCTGCGAATATTCAGAGACTTGGAACCTCACCTGACCATCTCGCACAAAATCTCCCACCGCTTCATCGGCGACAGCTACGTGCACATCTCGGTAACGGCGGTGTTGCATAACAGATCGAAGGTGAAGGTGGAGCTGCGCCGGGGGTTCTTCAGCTTGCAGAAGATAGCGCCGGTGATGGATGGAGAGGTGTCAAACCTCTATGAACAGGTATTCGATGAGGAGGGGAGCAACGAGGAGGACGAGCACATCCAATGGCCCACTCTTGACATACACACTCTAATCAGGGGCAAGGGGGAACTGGTGATAGAACCGGGGGAGTCGCATCCGGAGCCATGCGAGTTCATCGTATCGAAGGATGTCGAATCCGTCCTTGCATACACCTACTTCGACAATCCCAGATACTCGCAGGGATCGGGGGTTGCGCCGGGTTGGCAAGCGACCACGGTATATGATATATCATATATGATATGATGCTCATATCATAGGATTGATCCTGTGACACAGGCGTATGAGGAGGACACACATGGCTCTCAAGGAAGATCGTGCCAGCGGAGCGGAGCGTATACCGAGACGAGGGGTCATCCACGAAGGAGTACGACCCAGAAAGGTGCCCCCCAAGGCGTGGCCGTCGAACAAGCCGCCCGGCGGCAAGCTGCCGAGCAAGGGATCTGAGTCGTCCAAGCAGTCTTGACGGCGCGCGCAAATGCGCCAAGCGAGGGTATAGTCATGCCATCTAATGACAGGCGTACCAACGATATGCACAATAGCGGCGTGGTCAAGAAGGGAGGAACGCGCCCAAGAAAGGTTCCCCCTAAGGCGTGGCCGTCGAACAAGCCGCCCGGCGGCAAGCTGCCCAGGAAGGGGCCTGAGCCCGACAAGCAGTCTTGACGGCGCGCGCAAATGCGCCAAGCGAGGTAGTCATGCCATCCAATGACAGGCGCGCCAGCGGAGAGTACAGTATGCCGAGGGAAGGGGTCATCCACGAAGGAATACGCCCCAGAAAGGCGCCGCCCAAGAGGTGGCCCTCGAACAAGCCGCCCGGCGGCAAGCGGCTGGAACCGCCGAAGCCTGACAAGCAGTCTTGACGGCGCGCCCGCCACTCCCAGCGAGGTAGTCATGCCATCCAAAGACGAACGTACTGCTAGAGCGAACAATAGGCGTAAGCGAGGGATTGTCATTAGCGGAACGGGTCCGAGGGAAATGCCCCTCAAGAGGTGGCCCTCGAACAAGCCGCCCGGCGGCAAGCGGCTGGAACCGCCGGCGCCGCCCGACAAGCAGTCTTGACGGCGCGCGCAAATGCGCCAAGCGAGGTAGTCATGCCATCCAAAGACAGGCGCGCCAGCGGAGAGTACAGTATGCCTATGGAGGGGGTCATCCACCGAAGAACGGGTCCAAGGAAAGCCCCGCCCAAGGCATCCGGCCCGTTGCCCGGCGGCTTGTACGAGCGCCCGGTCATCAAGCCGAAGCCCGACAGCAGTCTTGACCGCGCGCCCGCTACTCCCAGCGAGGTAGTCATGCCATCCAAAGATAGGCGCGCCAGCGGAGCGTACAGTATACCTATGGAAGGGGTCATCCACCGAGGAACGGGCCCAAGGAAAGCACCGCCCAAGGCGTCCGGCCCGTTGCCCGGCGGCTTGTACGAGCGCCCGGTCATCAAGCCGAAGCCTAACAAGCAGTCTTGACAGCGCGCCCGCTACTCCCAGCGAGGTAGTCATGCCATCCAAAGATAGGCGCGCCAGCGGAGCGTACAGTATACCTATGGAAGGGGTCATCCATCGAGGAACGGGCCCAAGGAAAGCACCGCCCAAGGCATCCGGCCCGTTGCCCGGCGGCTTGTACGAGCGCCCGGTCATCAAGCCGAAGCCTGACAAGAAGCCTTGACGGCGCGCGTGCTTCTGTATGCCGGGTGCCGCCGCCTCTGTGCATGCCTGCTATCGTCGCGTTCGAGTACCGCATCGGGCGGGTGGGAATCTGTGATTGAAGATTTATGATGTATGATTGCAGGATGCTGGATTCCCGCCTTCGCGGGAATGACGTGGGCGGGTGCGGGAATGACGTAGACAGGGTGTGGGAATGGCGTGGTGGATGCAGGGATGACGAGATGGGTGCGGGAATGACGGGCGGGCGGAAATCTGTGATTGAAGATTTATGATGTATGATTGTAGAACGCTGGATTCCCGCCTTCGCGGGAATGACGTGGGTGGGTGCGGGAATGACGTAGACAGGGTGTGGGAATGACGTGGTGGATGCAGGGATGACGAGATGGGTGCGGGAATGACGGGCGGGAGGAAACCTGTGATTGAAGATTTATGATGTATGATTGCAGGATGCTGGATTCCCGCCTTCGCGGGAATGACGTGGGTGGGTGCGGGAATGACGGGATGGGCGCAACGCGGCGGGGTATATCGAATCGAGGGGCGCAGGTTCCGGATGTTGCGGGCGCGGGGGGTTCCTGTCTATGCTATACTGTGTGCGGCTCGAGGTAGGCGGCTGCGATTCCGGGAATTCACCGAGTGCAAGGGGGATTGCGTGCAAAGTAGCTCATTTGCTTCGTCGAAGAGTTCGTTGCCGATCGGCAGGAGGGAGAACGGAGGCCGCGAGGATGCGGCGCATATCTACGACGAGTTGAAGATATTCACAGGCAACTCTCACCCCCAGCTCGCCCAGGATGTCGCAGACTACCTGAACGTTGGGCTCGGCAAGTGCGAGGTGTTCAAGTTCAGCAACGACAACACGTTCGTCAAGTTCTTGGAGAACATCCGACAAAAGGACGTGTTTCTCATCCAGCCGATCTCCCAGAAGGTAGACGAGCACTGGATGGAGCTGTGGATCATGATCGACGCCGCGCGGCGCGCGTCCGCAGGGCGGATCACCGTCGTCGTTCCGTACTATGCCTATGGGCGGACGGACAAGAAGGATCAGCCGCGCGTGGCAATTACCGCGCGCCTCATGGCAGACTTCACTACGGTCGCCGGCGCCGACCGGGTGCTGACCATCGACCTCCACGCCGGACAGATCCAGGGGTTCTTCAACATTCCGTTGGACGAGCTATCCGCGCTCCGGATGCTGGCAATGCGCTTTCGCGAGAAGAACATTCGAGATGTCGTCGTGACCGCGACGGACGCCGGCGCTGGGCGGCGGGCAAGGGAGGTCGCCGACGTCTTGGATGCTCCAATCGCTTTCGTGGACAAGGAGCGGCGAGACAACAACGAAAGGGCCGAGGCGGTAAACTTGGTTGGCGAAGTGCGCGGAAAGGCCGCGCTGATCATCGACGAAGAAATCAGCACCGGGGGGACAGTACTCGAAGCATCCAACGTCCTCTTGAAGCATGGAGCGACCGAGGTCTACTGCGGCGCGACGCACGCCGTCTTCGCAGGAGACGCGCACGAGCGCCTCGCCGCCAGCGGAATCAAGGAAATCGTGGTCACCGACACCCTGCCGATCCCCCCGCGGAAACGATTCCCGGGACTCGAGATCATCTCCGTGGCGCCGCTGCTCGGCGAAGCCATCGGACGCATCCACAGCGGCAACTCCATCGGGGCGATGTTCGAGCAAGATTTCGATCTCACCCTCGATCGACAAGTAACGACCGTCGCCGTGTGACACCCGACCGTCCTCGACCGCGCGCCGCCCCGGTCAGTCCTCCACGACCGCATGGAACGCGATCGGACAGACCACGAGGAAGATCGCGTCGAACGCGACGAGGATGGACAGCCATCCGGCGCTGCCGAACGTGCCCTTCCCTGCGATGACCCCGGAGGTGATTTCGACGGCGGCGATGATAACCGGCAACGCCACCGGAAGAAACAACATGGGGAGCATGACTTCCCGCGCGCGGGTATTGACGGCCATCGACGAGAAGAGTGTCCCCACCGTTACGATGCCCAGAGTGGACGCGAGGGCGGCTGGCGCCAATTCGACGATCTGGAACGAGAAATCGAACAACAGGGTGAAGACAGGCAGAACGAAGACTTCCACGGCCACCATCAACAGGAAGTTGGAGAGGGTCTTGCCAAAGAAGATGACCTCTCGGCTGACCGGAGCGAGCATGAGCGCATGGATGTTTCGGTTTTCCTTCTCGAGGGCGAACGAGCGGTTGAGTCCCAGCGCGCCGCCGAAGACGAAGGCGATCCACAAGATGCCTGGGGCGACGAGTCCGACGGTCTGCGGCGTCGGATCCATGGCGAAGTTGAAGACTACGATGACGAGCAGAGAGAACGCGAGGACGGCGGCGATGATGTCCTTCGTCCTCGTCTCGAGGACGATGTCCTTCCAAGCGATCGTGAGAATGGGAGCCAAGTAGCGTTTCATTTCGTGCTGGCAATGCGCCGCGCGTATATCTCGCGCAATGCGTCGGCGTCATGTTCGTCGGAGACCGTCTGACGGTAGACGAGGCGACCCTTGGCCAGAATGGCGATTTGGTCCGCCAGATGCAGGGCGCGCTCGATGTCGTGAGTCGTCATGACGACCGTCCGGTTTGGACGAGACTCGTCGTCCACGGCGCGCTCGAACGCGGCGATGGCCTGCTGGTCGAGTCCGCTCTCTGGCTCGTCCATCAAGAGAATCGGGGGGTCGTGGAGGAGGGCGCGGGCGAGAGAGATGCGCTTCTTCCAACCGTGGGAGAGTGTGGCGACGCGGTGGTCGAGGCGCGCGGAAACGTCGATGCGGTCGGATACGGCGCGGATACGGTCGTCCGCGTCTTCGATATCGAACATTCGCGCGGAGAAACGCAGATTTTCGCGCCCGGTAAGCTCGTCGTACAGGAGCGGATCATGCGTCACCACTCCGACGAATCTCCTGGCCAACGTCCCATGGCGCGCGAGGTCGAGCCCGGCGATGCGAGCCGAGCCGGAATCCGGCTTCGATATGGACGCAAGTATCTTGATGAGGGTCGTCTTGCCCGATCCGTTCGGGCCGAGCACGACGAGGGTGCGGCCTCGATCCAGGGTGAGGTCGACGTTGTCGAGTGCGGTCGCGCGGCCGTATGCCTTGCTCACGCGCGCAAGCTCGACAGCGGGCCCATGGAAAGCGGCGCTAGTCATCGGCGTCGAGGGCGCAAGCGCGACAGCGGCGCAGCTCTCTCCACGCGCCGGCGACGAGACGCAGCGCCGAGCACACGCCAGAAGCCCAGGACGCCGTATGACCCTCCATGCGGGAAAATGCCGCCGTGCGGGTCACGCGCCGCCTTTGGGCCTGTAGAGTTGCAGCCACTGGGGGTTCGGACGTCCTATCGTCTCTTGGCAGCCTTCTTTTCCATGCGTTTGCGTGCGCGGCGCTCCGCGCGGGACATCTGCCCCCCGTTGGATTCCGCGTCCGCGGTCGCAGGCGATGGCTGCGGCGGCGCAGAACGAGCGACGGCGGAGCGCGAGCCTCTCCGCCTTGCGGACGGACGGTCGTCACGCGGCTCTGTGCTCCGCACCTGGTAGATCATCCGGGCCACGTCGGATTGAATGCGCTCCAACAGGGTTTGGAACTGCTCGTATCCCCGTGTCTTGTACATGACGAGGGGATCACGCTGTCCGTAGGAGTAGAGGCCGATACCTTGGCGCAAGTTCTCCATGCTGGTCAGGTGCTGCACCCAGTGGGAGTCGATCACGCGCAGCATGATGGCGCGCTCGATATGCCGCATCACGTCCGAAGAGAACGCTTCTTCCATCTCGGAGTAACGCCGTTTCGCGAGCGCGTGCGTATCGTCGTATATCGCGTCGACCGACATGTCGATCAGTTCGTCCGGGTCGGCCAGCTTCTCATCGAGAGGAAGTATCTTCCGAAGTTCATCTACCAGTCCATCCACATCCCAGTCATCAGGACGCACGCCCTGAAGGAAGCCGTCGAGTACCGCAGTAAGCTCCTTCTCCACCATCTCCTCGACATTGCCTCGGATGTCCGAGCCGGAGAGGACCTTGTCGCGCTGCTCGTAGATGACCTGCCGGTGGGTATTGACGACGTCGTCGTACTCGACGAGGTGCTTGCGGATGTCGAAATGATGCGACTCGACTTTGACTTGGGCACCCTGAATGGATTTGGTCACCATCTTGTTCTCTAGGGGGGCGTCATCTTCCAGTCCGGCCCAACCCATGATCGTCTGGATGCGTTCTCCGGCGAAACGCCGCATGAGGTCGTCATCCAGGGCGACGTAGAAGCGGGACTCGCCTGGGTCGCCTTGGCGTCCGGAGCGCCCGCGCAACTGGTTGTCGATCCGCCGCGCCTCGTGCTTTTCGGATCCGAGGATGAATAGCCCTCCGAGTTCGATAATCTCTTGATGATCGCGCTCCCACTGTTCTGGGGGGAGTTCGTCGAGGAACTCGGGGTTTCCTCCGAGCACGATGTCGGTTCCCCGTCCTGCCATATTGGTGGCGACCGTGACCGCGCCCGGCCTTCCCGCCTGGGCGATGACGAGCGCCTCGCGCTCGTGCTGCTTGGCGTTCAATACCTCATGCTTGATCTTCCGACGAGAGAGCATCTTGCTGATGATCTCCGACTTGGAGATGTCCGTAGTGCCGACGAGGATGGGTTGTCCGCGCGTGTGACGAGCCTCGATCTCGTCGCCAATTGCCTTGTACTTGGCCTTCTGGTCCTTGTAGATCAGATCCGGCTGGTCTGCTCGGACCATGGGGAGGTTGGTCGGCACCTCCACGACGTCTAGCTTGTATATCTTCCAAAACTCTTCGGCTTCGGTGACGGCGGTGCCCGTCATGCCCGCCAACTTGTCGTACAAGCGGAAGTAGTTTTGCAGAGTGATGGTCGCATAGGTTATCGACTCGCGCTGGATGGGTACGCTCTCTTTGGCTTCGATGGCCTGATGCAAGCCGTCGGAGAAGCGGCGGCCTGGAGTCAACCGGCCGGTGAACTCATCGACGATGACGACTTCACGGTCCTTGACGACGTACTCGCGGTCTCTCTGGAAGATGGCGTGCGCCTTCAATGCGTTTTCCGCGAAATGGACGAGCCGGAAATTCTCCGGGGCGTACATATTCTTGACGCGGAGCATCCGCTCCAGCTTGGTCATGCCCTCGGACGTGAGGGATGCGGAGCGCAGCTTTTCGTCGATGGTGTAGTCGATGTCCGCTTTGAGGGTTGCGACGAACCGCGCGAATTTCACGTAGTCCTTGGCGGACTCCTCGGCCGGGCCGCTGATGATGAGCGGAGTTCTGGCCTCGTCGATCAGGATGTTGTCGACTTCGTCGACTATCGCGTAGTTTCGGTCGCGCTGGACGCGCTGAGAAATATCCACCGCCATGGCGTCCCGCAAGTAGTCGAACCCAAACTCGCTGTTCGTTCCATAGGTAATGTCCGCCAAGTACGCATCTTGGCGCTCGATTGGACGAAGGTTCTCAAAACCCCTCTTTGGATTTTCTACCGTCGGATCGTACAGGTACGCCGATTGGTGCTGGAGGGTGGCGACCGAGGCTCCAAGGGCATGGTACACTCCCCCCATCCATTGGGCGTCCCGCTTGGCCAAGTAGTCGTTTACGGTGACGACGTGGACGCCCTTGCCGGTAAGCGCGTTGAGATAGGTCGGGAGAGTTGCCACGAGAGTCTTGCCTTCTCCCGTCTTCATCTCGGCGATCTTGCCTTGGTGGAGCACGATGCCGCCAATGAGTTGGACGTCGAAGTGACGCATGCCGAGGGTGCGCTTGGCCGCCTCGCGGACTGCTGCAAACGCCTCCGTCCGGATATCCTCTAGATCGCCGCCGTCCGCGAGAAAGGCCTTGAACTCGTCCGTCTTGGCGCGCAACCCATCGTCGGACAAGCCCTCGAATTCCGGCTCCAAAGCGTTGATGTCGTCGACATCCGGACGCAGGCGCTTGACGGCTTTGTCGTCTCCTCCGGTGATGAGCTTCGTCATGGTCTTTAGCATTTCGTCTTCCCTCGACAGTACCCGCTCGACGAGGCGCAGCGCCGGCAACCCCGTGCAAGCGCTCCCCGTCCACTCGATACGAATCTCCCTCTTCTATCATACAACGAATCCCGCACGCGCGCAGGGGGTTCGATTGGGCGCCCGTGTTCTCGACTAGCCTCTTGCGCCAGGATTCTGCTACAATTCGCATCGATTCCAATTCTCACACAGCGGAGGGAACTCGTGTCGCTCACTTCCGACGAAGTACGGCTTATCGCACTGTTGGCGAGAGTCGGCATGACCGAAGAAGAGATCGAACTCATGCGGGAGCAGCTCTCGGACATCCTGTCGCACTTTCGCGTGCTTCAGCAAATCGATACCGACGGCGTCGAGCCAACGGCCTACTCCGTCGAAACGAATTCCGTCATGCGGGACGACGAACCGCGGCCGGGCCTGCCCGCCGAAGACGCCCTGGCGAACGCGCCGCGCCGCGAAGGCGACTACGTTCGCGTCCGCCCTGTGCTCGACAACTAGACCATGCCATCCATCGAAGTCGAAGCGATGACCGTCCAAAGGGCCAGGCAACTGCTCGATACTGGAGAAGTCTCCGCGGTCGAGTTGGCAGAAGCATTTCTGGACCGCATCGACGCGATCGACCCCGCGTTGAAGGCGTTCGTCACCGTTACGCCCGAGCGTGCGAGAGCGCAGGCGCGCAAAGCGGACGAACGCATTGCGGCAGGAGATGCCCACGCACTGACCGGCATCCCAATGCAGTTGAAGGACAACATGGCCACCAAGGGGGTGCGGACGACGTGCTCCTCGCGGATGCTGGCAGACTTCGTGCCTCCATACGATGCCGCCGTCACGCGCAAGCTGTACGACCAAGGCGCAGTTCTGCTCGGAAAGGGCAATCTCGACGAGTTCGCAATGGGATCGTCGACGGAGAACTCCGCCTTCTTCCCAACCCGCAACCCGTGGGACACCGCGCGCGTGCCCGGGGGAAGCAGCGGGGGGCCGGCCGCCGCAGTCGCAGCGGGAGAGTGCGTATACGCCCTGGGCTCCGATACGGGGGGCAGCATCCGCCAACCCGCCTCGTTTTGCGGCGTCGTCGGCCTGAAGCCAACCTACGGACTCGTGAGCCGATACGGACTGGTCGCCTTCGCCAGCTCCCTCGACCAGATCGGCCCCATCACCAAGAACGTCAGCGACGCAGCCATCGTCCTCAACGCCATCGCAGGACACGACCCGCGCGATGCGACGTCGATCGACTCTCCCCCGCACGACTATACTCGATCTCTGACCGGAAGCATCGATGGACTCCGGATCGGCATTCCAAAGGAGTACTTCGTCGCCGGGGTGGATCCCGGAGTGGATGCGGCGGTACGGACGGCGGTCGAGATGATGGAAAGCTTGGGGGCAATCGTCTCGGAGACATCGCTGCCCAGCACGCCCTACGCAATGGCGGTCTATTACATCGTCGCGCCGTCGGAGGCATCGGCGAATCTGGCGCGGTACGACGGAGTGAAGTACGGCTACTCGGTGGATTCCCGCCTTCGCGGGAATGACGTGGGAGGGTGCGGGAACGACTGGGGGGCTGGAGGGAATGACGCGGCGGCTGGCGGGAGCAAGGCGGGGGCTGGAGGGAATGACGTAGCCGGGATGACCACATGGGACGCGCTGGAGAAGACTAGGCAGGATGGATTTGGGGCGGAGGTCAAGCGGCGCATCATGCTTGGAACCTATGCGCTCTCGGCCGGATACTACGACGCATGGTACAAGAAGGCGCTTCAGGTGCGTACTCTCATTCGACGCGAGTTCAATGCTGCATTCGAGGATTTCGACGTGCTGGTATCTCCCACATCTCCAACGACCGCATTCCCATTTGGAGAAAAGACGGAAGACCCCTACACGATGTACTTGAACGACGTGTTTACGCAGCCCGCCAATATCGCAGGAATACCCGCCATATCCGTACCAGCGGGAATGTGCGGCGGACTCCCAGTGGGGCTCCAGTTCATGGCCTCGCACTTCCAGGAAGCCCAGCTCCTCCGGGCAGCCTACGCCTACGAGCAAGCAACGGAGTGGCACACGCTTCGGCCAGAACTCTAGCCGCCCGCATCCACCTGCCGCAGCGGAAATCTGCCCGCCGTGTCATTCCCACACCATCCCATCATTCCCACACCCCTCACGCCATTCCCATACCTCTCCCGTCGTTCCCGCAACCCTTCCGTCATTCCCGCGAAGGCGGGAATCTGGCGCCCCCGCGTCCGACGACCCCTCACTCCCGCGCGCCCGGGGCGAACAACAGCGCCCCCATGAGCCCGCGTCACTCCCGCGCGTCTGGGGCGAACTCCACCTCCCAAATGCGGTCGGTGCCGTCGAACTGCCCGGTGACGATCCGCGCGATGCCGTACTGTGGAAGACCGACCCCGGCCAGACACTTGCCGTCGAACAGCACGCCGCGCACGTCGAAGTCAAAGTCGAGGTTGTCGAACCCATGCTCCCTACGGCGACTGTCCGGAAGATCGTCGAGAGCCTCGGGAAAGACGTGCAGGAAGAAGGGCACATCAGTATCGGCGCCGCCGCACGGCTCCTTGACGTAGTACAAATTGCCCCCATCGAGGTACACGTCGAACTCCGAGCGCGCAACGGGTTCGTTGGAAGTGATCGATTGGTACTCGGAGATGAGTTTGGGCCCTTGCACGACATGCGCTATACTCCAAACCTCCGCCCAATCGAGTCGGACTCGACCTGTGCGAATCCCTGCGATGTCGTACTGCGGGAGATCGACGCTGGCCAGACATCTGCCGTCGAATAGCAAGCCGCGGTTGCCGACAGCGAAGTCGAATCTGTCGAACTTATGCTCCCTGCGGCGAATGTCCGGAAGATCGTCGAGGGCCTCGGGAAAGACGTGCAGGAAGAAGCGCGCATCGAGATCCGATCTGTTGCACGGCTCCTTGAGGAAGTACACCGTGCCGTCAATGAGATACACGTCGAAATCCTTCTGAGCCAAGGGCTCGATGGACGTGACCGACCTATACGTGGATCGATGCCATGCCGTCAAGCCGGCCATGTCGTAGAGGAACAATTGCCGGTTCTGTGGAGTGAGGAGTGCGTCCGTGGCGAATCGTCGGCGAGCGACGAGGAATTTGTGACCCGCAGTAGAAGGGTATCCAAAATCTATGAAGGCCAAGTTTAGATAGTACGACACTGCGTGCAGAGGCAGCAGTTCTCGGATGCCGCCGCGATCGGTGACGATGACCGTCCCTCCCGCAGTCGCCTCGCGCATGGCAAGCGCGTCCCGCTCCGCCGCCTTCGCTGCCTTCGCCGCTCTCTCCTCCGCGTAGTACCCAGCGAAGCCTCTCATCTGGAAGCTGGAGACTGCAAAGAGCGCGGCTGCGGCCACGGCAACGGCCGCGATGACGCCGTCCCGACCGGCCAGCCTCCTCGCCAACAGCAGGACGATGGTGAAGAAGACCAACGGGAGGCCGATATAGTAGATACTCTCGAAGTCATTGAGTGCGGTATTGTGGCGCATTGGCAGCGCCCAGAAGAAGCCGAACGATGCCAGGGTAACGAACAGGATTCTCAGACGAACGAACAGAGAGCCGATCAGACACGCCGCAGACAGAACGACGCCGAGTACGACGACCCTGTCTTTCGGCAGCCACGCAGGACCTTGAGCCGTATTGCCCTCCCCAAGCAAGGCGTAGGGAATGAACATTCGGACGATGTCTCGGAACTGCCCTTCCAGGAAAGAACTCCAGCCTATGTGATCGGCACTTCCGATCCCGCCAGACCCGGTGCGCTTCAGCATAGACTTGAAGGACGGCAATTCCGTCAGCGGCGTTTCCCCGCCTAATGCGGCGTACTCCATCGTGAAGTTGAAGGTGAGGATGGACAGGCCAAACCCCAGCACAACTGCGCCCAGCAGCAGGTAGCGGCTGCGAAGCAGCGCGGAGGCCGCGCGTTTTACTTGACATAATACGGGGGGGGGGGGGGGGGGGGGTAGAAGTTGCGGAGGCAGAACGCGCCCGCAACAGGTCGCGCGCAAGCCCGAAGATGACGAACGGCAGCACCAGGGCCAAGACGTGCCATCCCAACAGCAACGCGATGCACGTCTTGACGAGCAGCTGACGGAAGCGGCCTTCCTGCACGAAGACGACCATGCCGTGGAAGACCAATAACACCCCGAAGAGGTCGGGCATCCCCTCGTTGGCTGTCATGTCGTTGTGGTAGAGCAGGTGGTACGACGAGAACGCCAGCAGCGTTGCAGTGAGTGCAACCCACCGGTTGGATGTGAGGCGGCAGAGCGAGAGATATGCGAGGACCGCCGCGACTGCGAAGAACAGCAGCATGAGGATTCTAGCGGCCATGATTTGGGCGGACGGGTTACCGGAGACTGGCAGGGTGGCCGCCTTCATGGCTGCGTAGCCGGCCGGCGGGAAGCGGTTGTACGGCGCGTAACGGACTGCGCCGTCGTCGTCTATGAACCGACGATGAAACCGCTGGAAGCCGTGTTCGGGGGAGAGGTTCACGGCTATCGTCAGGTGTTCCGAGGATGTCCAGTTGTGATAGTCCCCTCGGTAGAAACGCCCTCGGTCGTCGCCGAACACGAACACCGTCGACAGCGCAAGCAACAGCAGGGCGAGGGGTAGCAACGGGGATCGCAGCGCGGGCGTGATTCTGTCGAGTGATGTCATGCTTGGGAGACGTGCGCGAAGAGAGGCGTATAGGGCATTATACTATACCGACGGCCGGGCGCTGTTGACAAGCGCGCGTCGAGTCTGCTAATGTGCGTTGCGAACGTCCCTGCCCTCGTCGGATCTCATTTCTGCAGCGTCAGAACAAGGAGGCAACCATGGCAACCAACACAGCAAAGGAAGACCCAATCCACATTCTGCTTGTGGAGGACAACCCGGGTGACGTCGAACTGACGAAGGAAGTCATCGAAGAGTCCGGGCACCAAGCGAACGTCGTCGTCGTCGGAGACGGCGATCCTGCGATGGCATATCTGCGAAAAGAAGGTGAATACGCCGGGGCGGCCCGTCCTGACCTCATCTTGTTGGATCTGAACCTTCCAATGAAAGACGGTCTCGAGGTCTTGAAGGAGATGGCGGCCGAAGAGGAGTTGAGCACGATTCCGGTGATGATTCTCACGGGGACCGAAGCGGAGGAGAGCCTACTCGAGGCATACGACATCCCCGTAAGCCGCTTCAGCAGGAAGCCGATCGAGCCGAGTCGATTCAACGACGTGGTCGCCTGGCTCGACAACCCCGCTGCCCACCACCCCATCGTCTCGCCTCCGGCGCCTCCGCCGCCGCCCGAACCGAAGAAGAAATGGTGGTGGCCGTTCTAATGCGGGGAGTCCGCAGAGGGAGCTGTAGCAGTGGACGGCGAAAAGAGCCGC
The DNA here is from genome assembly GCA_965242665.1 of Dehalococcoidia bacterium. Classification (GTDB taxonomy): domain Bacteria; phylum Chloroflexota; class Dehalococcoidia; order Lucifugimonadales; family VXLM01; genus VXLM01. The sequence continues at coordinate 1,480,259 of OZ251484.1, forward strand.
GATGAGCTGATCGCAGAGGTCGCCGAACTGCGCCGTCGCCTTTCGGAACTCGGCGCGCAAGCAGGCGGCAATGCAGAGGGAAGCGCGCGCGCCGTTCCATCCTTCGCATACTTCAGCCCATCCCCCATCATCCGGTTCGGCATGGATGGAACCGTGCTTGCGATCAACCCCGCGGCGGCAGAGGTGATCGGCCCGCAAGCAATGGAAGGGTCATCACTCGTCGGCATCCTCCCTGCGCTCGCCAACCTCGACGCAGAGCAGACGATCTCCAACGACGAGCACGTCGACTTCGAAGCGCAAATCGGAGACCGCTGGTTCCACCTCACAGCAGTGGGGATACACGAATTCGGCGTGGGGCATGTGTACGGCTACGACATCACCGACGGCCACCGAGCCCAGAGCGCCCTCAGAACTGGAATGACGGAACAGCGCCGACGCACCCGCCAACAAGAGACGCTGTCCAACATCGCCCGCATCATCGGCTCATCGCTTGCGATCGACGAAGTCTACGAACGATTCGCCCAAGAAGTCGCGCAACTCATCCCCTTCGACCGTATCGTCATCAACCTCATCACAGACCGGCCAAACTACATGGTGGACAGCTACCAGTCGAGCGTCGTCGAAGTTCCCGACCGCGCCCCGGAGCAGGCGTACAGCATCGAAGGCACGCTTTCCCAAGCGGTAATCGACTCCCAACGGTGCATAGTCTTTCACCCGGGGAGCGACGAGTCCGCCGCCAGCGAATACGTCGGGCTGATTGGAGCATACGGCATGGGGCTGCGCTCGTTCCTGTCTGCCCCGCTGGTATACCGTGGAGAGCCGATAGGGTGCCTGAATCTCCACTCACTGGGCGAACGGGCGTACTCGGAACGCCATCGGATTCTGGCGGAGCGGATCGGGGTCTACATCGCCGGAGCCATCGCCAACGCGGAATTACACGCGCAAGTCACGAACCAAGCGGAAGAGCTCACCCGGTCCAATCGGGAACTCGAGCAGTTCGCCTACGTCGCATCCCACGACCTGCAGGAGCCGCTCCGCATGGTATCCAGCTACGTATCCCTGCTCGGACGGCGGTACGGCGGTCAACTGGACGAACGGGCGGACAAGTACATCCACTTTGCGGTCGACGGCGCGAATCGAATGCAGCGCCTCATCACGGATTTGCTGGCATACTCGCGGGTCGGCACGAGAGGCGCGGAGATGACGGAGATCGACACCGCCGCCGTCGCGCAACAGGCGTTGATGAACCTCGAAGTCGCCATCCGAGAGAGCGATGCGGAGGTCGTATACGCCAACCTCCCCCACGTGACCGGGGACTCCCTGCAGCTAGGCCAGCTCTTTCAGAACATCATCGGCAACGCCTTGAAATTCAAGGCCGAACGCCACCCGCGCGTCGAAATCGCAGCGGAGCGAACGAACGACCACTGGACATTTTGCATCCGAGACAACGGCATCGGATTCGACCAACGATATGCGGATCGGATATTCGGAGTATTCAAGAGACTGCACAGAAATACCGACATCCCCGGCACGGGAATAGGTCTTGCCATCTGCCAGCGGATCATCGACCGGCACGGGGGCCGCATCTGGGCGGAGTCGGAGCCGGACAACGGCGCGCGCTTCTTCTTTACCCTTCCTGCACTACCCGACACGGAGAGCAACGAGCCATGACTACTACCAAAATGGGCGGCCCAATCGAAATCCTGATGGTGGAAGACAACCCCGGCGATGTCGAACTAGCGAGAGAGGCCCTCTCCGATTGCGCGCTGCGGAAGAACCTCACGGTCGCGGAGGACGGGGAGGAGGGCCTCTCGCTCCTGCGCAGAGAAGGACGCTACCATCACGCCGCTCGCCCCGACCTCATCATCCTAGACCTGAACCTCCCGACGATCGACGGACGAGAGGTGCTGGCGGAGATCAAGTCCGATCCCAGCCTCTACAGGATCCCAGTCGTGATTCTGACGAGCTCGCAGGACGAAAACGACATCAGGCAGACCTACGACCTGCACGCGAACGCATACGTCGTCAAACCCGTCGACCTCGACAAGTTCATGGAGGTCATCAGAGCGGTAGAAGTGTTTTGGCTCAAGTTCGCCCAGCTGCCGACGAGAGGTTCGTTCACGAACGCATCCGAATGAGCAAGGCCGGAGTCCGCGGCCGCAGCCTCGCGGCAAGCATTCCCCGCGGCTATCCCGCGTCGATCGCGTCCTGCGACACCTCCGACCGATCGCCCGGGCAGTACCCGATCCTCTGCCTCCCGTGCTCGACGTCGTAGAGGGGCCAGTTGCTGTCGGAAACGCCAAAGACCCGCTCATGTCCAATGTCCTTGGCAGTCAACGCCGCTTCGAACACGCGGACGCAGTCGCCGTGGCTCAGCTGGTGCGGATGGACGGGCGCCGGGCGGTCTTTGTTGAAATTCCCAATCCGCACGGATACGACGCCGATGCCGTACCGCGCGGAAAACATGTCCCCCATCGCTTCCCCAAAGACCTTGGTGATCGTGTAGTAGCTGTCTGGCCGCGTCGGCAGATCCGCCGTCCGCGTGATGCTGCGGGGATAGTACGAAGATGGGTATACCCCCCCGCGGCTGGCAAAGACGATGCGCCCAACTCCATGCTCCCTCGCAGCCTCGAAGACATGGCGGGTGCCCACCATCGACTGAAGCGCCTGCTCCCATTCTCCCCCCGCGTTGCTCAAGTGAATGACGGCGTCGACGTCCCTCGACGCATGGCTGACGGCGTCCCAGTCCGTAACGCTCGCGACGACGTAGTCCGCAATTTGCGGCGTCGGCCTGACGTCGATCCCCCGAAGCTCGTATCTATCCTTGAAGTGAGTGATGAGATGCTGGCCGATCTGTCCGGCCGAGCCCGTAATCAATACTCGCATATCCGTCTCCTTTCTGGGTTGTGCGAATCACACTGCCGCCGCCTGCGAACGGGTAGACCGGGCGTCGAACCATCGAGGCGCTCACTCCTCGACTCGCGACGCGCGGACGTTCATGCGGTTCGGCGGAGTGTGCCCGGTGAACGAGTAATCTGCGGTCGTAACGTAGTCGCCCGCGGTGACATCTCCGGAGCCGTCGTCGTCGAGATGGACTGCGACGGCGTAGTCTCCAAACTGCCTCGGCTCCTGGAAGTCGATGACGTACCTGTACCGGCCTGGGTCGGATTGCTCGGCTGCGAAGTTGGGGATAACTCGCTCCGTCACGAGACGAACGCCCATGTCCGGCCTGCTCAGGTCTTCCAACCTTACATAGAGGGTCGCGTCCGAAACCGGGGCCGTTCTTCCGACGAACTCAATCGTGCCTCTCAGCGTCCGAAGCGCGGGCGGTTCGGCGTCCGCGGGATCGAGCTTCGGGGAAGCCCCGCGCGTCAACGAGAAGGTCCGGTCGTTGATGTGGACGTTCGTGCCGGCGTCCGTCTCGGCCTGTGCTCCGATTGCGACGTTCCACTCGACCATACCGAGCACCTCGGCGCATCCCACGTCCGGAGACGCAGGCACGACGTTGTAGACCTTCACCACGACGCTGTCCTCATCGCGAATGCGGCGGGACAGTTGGTACCCGTTGGGCCGCGCGCAAGCGTTCGGCTGCAATGAGGTTATGGACAGGACATACGAGTCCGGGTCTTCGGGGTGCTCGGACACGTCGACGGCCTGCAGAGGGGCCTCGACCCGCAGTACGGCCTGCGCGGCCTCCGGAGGCTCGATCGTTACCGGTTCGACGACCACGTCGACGGCGTTCAAGGTTTCCGTCCCGACCGCCATTGCCGCATGGTAGGAGACCGTGCGCGCAAAATCCCCCTCGGACACATCGCCGGAGTCGTCGGAGTCGACATGAACGCGGATCCTGTAGGTGTCCTTCGGTTCCAATTCCCGATGCTCGATCAAGTATCTGAGCGCGGGAGGGGACGCCGGGTCGACGGACACGCCGCGCATGACCTGTTCCACGATCGTCTTGCCCGCGTCGTCCTGAACGCTTATGTCGTCGAGCCGCACATACACCGCGGCGCCGCTGATCGGGCTTCCGACGCCCTTGAAGGTGATCTCCCCCTCGATCAGCTTGTTTCCGCGGCGGCTGGGCTGCGGCTTCGGCGTTGCGGTCGGCTCATCATCTCCGCCGGCGCACGCAAGGAACATCGGCGCCAGCAGCGCAATGAGAACGACTACCAACCCCTTCGTCATCGTCGAGTCCACCATCCTCCTGGATTCTCTTCTCTAGACAACGGTATCGAGCAGGACTCGTTATCTGCACGCAAAGAACGTATCACTAGCATACCCCCCGCGTCCAGAGAACCGCAGAGTTCCGCTTGGCTTGTCGCAGCGCACGCATCCCCAATGGATAGGAGGCAGCCGCAGCCGCGCTCTGCCGATGCTACAATGCTACAATAGACAGGCATCAATCGAACATATGGAGACGGCCATGCCCGATTTTGAAGGAGTATACCCCGCGATCGTTACGCCCATGGACGCAGATGGGAACTTGAACGAGGATGCGTACCGCACCGTCTACGAGGCCAACGTGCGGGCCGGCGTTCACGGCTTTTGGATTGCGGGCGGGACTGGAGAGAGCGTCTACCTCAGCGAACCCGAGAACGGCCGCATCGCGGAGGTCTCCGCGGAGCAAAACGGCGGCCGCGTGAGGAACATCATGCACGTCGGAGCCGCCACGACCGCGCAGGCGGCACGCCAGGCCGAGCGCGCCGCCCGTGCGGGCGTCGATGCCATCTGCGCGGTGCCCCCGTTCTTCTACGGCGTGGGAGACGACGCCATCGTGGAATACTACCGCACCGTTGCCGGCGCCGCAGACCTGCCCCTCTTCGTCTACAACCTGCCCCACTCCACCGGCGTCGACATCGGCCCAGAACTGATGGAGCGGATTCGAGAACATGTCCCCCAGCTCCGGGGCCTCAAGCACTCCTCCTACCTGTTTCACAACACCGCCGCATTCGCAGAGATGGGTCTGGATTGCTTCATCGGAAGCGGATTGCTCATGGATCCGGCGCTCTCGTACGGCGCCGTCGGGTGCATCGACGGCCCGTTGTGCGTGATACCCGAACTGTGGGTAGACATTTGGAACGCGCATCGGAGCAGGGATACAGAGGCCGCGCGCGCCGCGCAGAAACGCGCTTCGCAGTTCGTCATGTTCACTCGAACCGTACCGTTTCCCGCAGGGTTCAAAGCCCTTGCGAGCGCACGCTTCCGCGTCGACTGCGGCGACCCGCGACCGCCGTTTCCGCCCCTAGGGCCCGAACGGAAAGCAGCCTTCACCGCCGAGGCGAAGGCCTTGGGTTGGTTGGATTGACAACCCCCTTGCCCGGCATCCAGCCGAACCGAAGGCGGGCGGCAGTCCTCTCGATGCGATCCAAAGAGGGAAGAAGCAGGCTGCGCCCCGATACACGGCGCAGATGGTACAATATGACGCCGAGGTACCGCTAGAATCGAGGAGAACGACGTGTCAGAATTTCATGGAGTAGTCCCTGCTATCATCACGCCGATGAACGCCGACGGCGAGGTCGACGAGCGCGCCTTCCGCGCAGTCATGGAGGACAACATCCGCGCGGGCGTACACGGGTTTTGGACGGCCGGGGGCACGGGCGAAAGCGTCCTGCTTACCGACGAAGAAAACCAACGGATCGCCAGAGCCGCAGTCGACCAAAACCAGGGTCGGACGAACATCATCATGCACGTGGGCGCTCAGACCACCCTGCGAGCCGCGCGCAACGCAGAACATGCCGCCCGATCAGGGGTCGACGCGATCTGTGCAGTGCCCCCGTTCTTCGTCCGCCCCGGAGACGGAGGCATCATCGACTACTACCGCACCGTCGCAACGGCGGCAGACCTCCCGCTCTTCGTCTACAACCTGCCCCAATCGACCGGGGTGGAGATCACCCCCGACCTGATGCGGCAGCTCAAAGACAGCATCCCCCAGCTCACGGGTTTGAAGCATTCCGCCCCCGACATGAACGACCTCTACCTCTTCGCAAAGATGGGCCTGCGAGTGTTCACGGGAATGGGCAGGATGATGCTGCCGGCAATGACCGTCGGAGCGGCCGGATGCGTCGACGGCCCTCCCTGCCTCGCTCCAGAACTATGGGTGGAGATATGGGACGCATACCAGGCGGGCGATCTGCCGCGCGCAGAGGCCGCCCAGGCAAAGGCGAGCGAGGTCATGGACTCCCTCCTAGACCTCGGCTATCTTGGAGCGCTCAAGGCGGCGGTCGGAGAGCGGCTTGGCATCGACTGCGGCGACCCGCGCCCCCCGAACGCCAGCGCCGCGCCCGCCCAAAAAGCGGATGCCCGGAAATTAGTGCACAGACTCGGCCTCGCAAAGGCGAATGCGTAGCCGGAGAACCCCGCACGAGTCGGCGCGCAATCGACAGAACCCAAACCAACCGGCGAAAAGCAATTCAGAAACGGGAGAAGAATCTTGACGGCATACACCGAACTCGCGCACCCGCTTGGCATCATGCCAGACGCAGGACTGGACACGTTGCACCGGCTAGACTTGAACACCGAGGCCTCCATGGGCGACGACATCGACGACATGGCGGAGTTCTCGGACGTCCTCGTCAGCGCCCACGCCCCCTCCATGACGGGGGACGCGCGCCTCAACATCGGAGCCACCGACGCGGAATTCCGCAAGACCTCCATCGCAGTAATCGTCGACTACATCGACCGCGCACGCACATACCCAAACCTCACGCAGATCAACATGCACTTCGCCCCAAAGCGATGGCGCGACCCCACCCAGAAGACCGGAGGAGAGGGGATATACGACGTGATGATCGAAGGCATCCGCGAGATCGGAGCGTTCTGCGAGAAGTACGACATCGAACTCGTCCTCGAAAACAGCAACTCCTATTGGACGGACGACATCAGGGGGACGCCCTACGACCAGGTCGACTGGTCGGATCGCAACGAGTATTTCGGGATGTCGCCGGAGAATTGGCGAGAGACCGTCATCGACGTCGATATGGACAACGTCGGACTCTGCCTCGACTCGAGCCACGTCGTCACCTACGCCCACCGCTTCCCGGAAGCACAACGAGAAGAGCGCGTTATGGCCTTCCTAGAACGCCCCGAACTCATCCGACACGTCCACTGGAACGACAACTACCTCTACGACTACCGCGGACGCACCGACTCCCACGCCGCACTGAACCACGGCTCCCTGCCAACGGAAATGCACCGCCAGATCAAGTACCTCGACGCCACCCTGCTCATGGAACACTTCCACGGACTCGGCGTCCTCCAAGAAGAACTCGCCTTCATCGACAACCTCTAGGACCGCAAGTCACCTGTCCGAATCATCCGGCGTTTCCTACGGATCCTCATCCTCGTCGGGAGGATCGCGAGGGTACGGCTTCCACGACAGGATTCTGACGTCGTCGCAGCGGACGTAAGTACGTCCAACATCTAAGTCGTCCGAGGAATCGTCCAGACACCATTGGGGAATCTGACGGATGTACGCCGTGACAGTCACGGCGTCAGCCTTGGACTCGACGGTGTGGTCCGTTGGCAGCCCAGGTAATGAACCCAACACTTGACCTGCGGGCGTGCCCGGGCTGAGTGAGGAGCCTCCTGGTGCCGCAATTACACCGAGAGTCCTACTATCTTCGTTCTGGTATGGAGGCGAGCGGCCTAGTTGACGAGTCCACACCCTTTCTGTGCCGGAATCGAAAACGATCCTAAGGTTTCTGGTGTCTGGCACATTGTAGCAAGCCCGAAGGTTGACTTGAGGGTTATCGCCTTGTGGATTATCGGGACAAGGATCGGTTGTGAGAGCGATAAGCCCTTTCTCAGATAGCCAGTAAGCCTTGATGGACGGCGGAGTATACGGCGGGTTCTGGAGCCCATCGGATGGCGGATCCTGCGCTGTGGTCGTCGAGTATCCCCAACGTATATCTAAGACCGAACCTGCAGGTACATATCGAATGATCTCTTCATAAGGCTCTGCCACCAACGGATTCGGCAACCCGGGACGGATGGCCTCGGCTGGCATCGGGGTAGCCGTCGGCGGGAGCGTAACCGGCGGGGGGTTGCCGTCAGGAGTGGGAGTAGGAGTAGGAGAGGTGTATGCAGTCACATCCACCTTGATGCCGCCGACCATGAGCGGCTCGAGCAGGGTACTTTCCCCCTTTTTGAGCTGCTTCTTCATGGCGGCGATGCCTGCGTCCGCGGCGTAGAGATGGAGGAGGGAGTCTGCGTCGTCCGCGCCGGCCTTCAGCAGCGCGGCGGCGTATCCGAGCAGAGCGATCGCAACCATCGCGCCCACTGCTATGACGACGATGACTATCGGGAGGGCGTATCCCCCATCGTCTGGCTGGGACTGTCGGCGGTTCGCTTGGAAGGACATGGCGGGCCCCAGCGCGGAAGCCCTACATTTCGACCGCGTCGGGCAAGTCGTCCATGCCGTAGTACTGGTGCTCGATGCGGTCGTCGTACATCTTCACGATGCGGATGCCGGACGGATCGTCGCCGAGCGGGAAGCCGACTGGGCCGGAGATCACCATGAGCATACGCCCATCGGATGCGTAGGCGTTGCGGTGCCAATGGCCGGAGAATACGCCTGATACGCTGCGCCGGCGCAGGATGTCCAGCAGCGCCATCCTGCGCTCCTTGGGGATGACGCGCACTTCGGGGCCGGGACCGTCAGGCTCGTCCGGATCCTGGGCGAACAACGGGTGGTGCATGAACACCACGGTGTGAGCGGCGTTCTCGCTGGCGCGGTCGATGTCGCGGCGGAGGAACTCGAGGAGAGACTCCCATTCGTCTTCTACATCCGAGGGATCCGCACACACGGAGCTGTTCAAGACGACGAAATGGCTCCCGCCGGCGTCGAACGAGTAGTTGTCGTCCCCAAACTTGTCGCGGTACCGTCGCAGGCTCTCCGGCGTGGGAGTGTTTCCAACGTCGCAGTTTCCGGGCGCGAGGTAGATGGGGACGTCCTCGCTCAGTTGGTTCGTAATCCGCATCAACTCTTCGTGCTGCTCCTCGTTGCGCGGATCTTGGACGAGGTCGCCGGTCACGACCACGAATGCGGGTCGCAGACGGTTGGCTGCCGAGACGGCCTTCTCGTACAAGGCCGTCTCCGGGAACGTCCCGTCGGAAGGCGCTTGCCCGCGCGTCCGAAACATGCCAAACTGCGGATCGCTCAGATGTATGAAGAAAAACGACACGATGCCACGCTCCTTGAGATTTCGTTTGATTTACGGTGTGCGGGCGCTCCCATGAATAACCGTCCGGTGCCAAGATCTGGATTCCCGCCTTCGCGGGAATGACGATGGCGGGTGCGGGAATGACGATGACGGGTGCGGGAATGACGATGACGGGTGCGGGAATGACGATGACGGGTGCAGGAATGACCGGGCCGCCCGCAGAAATGACGGCAAGCACACTTCCGATATGGGGGGCAACTCACGCTGCCGATACATCGACTAGAACCCTCCATGATGACGCCTCGATTTTCCGAGGCCATCCTAATTCCGTTGGCGGCTTCTCTCAGTACTGCACCAGGGAGAAGACGCCGTAGCCGCTCAGACGCTCTCGTCCGTCCAAGTCGATCAACTCGATCACGGCGGCCAGCCCTGCAACTACTCCGTCCAGCGACTCGACGAGATCCGCAGCGGCGGCCATCGATCCGCCCGTGGCCAGTACGTCGTCGAGGATGATGGCGCGCTGCCCCTCGGAGATCGCATCGGTGTGGACTTCGATCACGTTGCTACCATACTCGAGCGCATACCTGACCGATCGCGTCTCGAACGGGAGCTTGCCCTCTTTTCGCACTGGGACGAACGGCTTCCGGAGCCGATAGGACAGGGGGGCTCCGATCAAGAACCCGCGCGCCTCGATTGCCAGTATCACATCGATCGACTCGTCCTCGTAGTGTTCCGCCAGTTGGTCGATGACGTATTGGAACACCGCAGGGTCTTGGAGCAAGGGGGTGATGTCGCGGAACTGGACGCCCTCGACCGGAAAGTCTTGGATTTCTCGAATGTACTGCTTCAGATCCATGGTTGGTCCCTCCAGGTCGGTAGGATCGATCGGTAGGATCGAGCGGTTGTGCAGAAAATGATAGAACCCCCCTGCGCCGCGGTCAATACCGTTGGGTTCGCCGGTTCGATCCACAATTACGAAGCGCGGACAATCCACCGCGGTAAATCGAACGGAGCCCGGGGAATATCCGACACGCGCGCCGCCTCGCATCAGCCCGCGGCGAGAAGCCGTTCGAGGTTGCCCGAGCATACGGCGCGCAGCTCCGCATCGGAAAGGCCGCTGCGGTGCAGGCTGTAGAGCATCGGAGCCATGGGCGAGTCCGGAAAACGCGACCCGAACATGACACGCTCGACACCGACGGCGTCTATGAGCGTATTGACACCGTCCGGAATGAGGAAGCGAGAAATCTCGATGGAGAGGTTGGGCAACCGCTTGAGAAGGGGAAGCGCCCATCCACTATGGGAATAGTGCACCTCGCTCAAGACGATCTGGGTATCAGGGAACTGCTTTGCGGAATCATGGAGATCGACAGGGTCGAATTGCGCCGCGTCCAACCAGAGAGGCAGCCCTTCCGAGGCCATCCACTCGAGCCATGGACCGACTACCCATTCGCGGAAGGGGTAGTGGTGCTTCTCTGGCGCCATTCGGACCGACCGCACGCCCAGCTCGTGGAGCGTCGCCCCGAACGCGCCCATGTCATCGTAGCTAGGATTGACGGCAAACTGCGGAACGAGCCTCGATTGGCCGCGTATCTCCCCCATGAGCAGCGCGTTCCCCTCCTCGGCGTCGAAATCGATCGAGTGGGGAGAATAGACCAAAGCCTTGTCCACGCCGGCCTTGTCCATGACGGACAACGTGCCCTCGACCGTATCCTCGCGGACGTATCGGTCGTACCGTCTACCCAGCGCGACGCACGCGTCGAAAGACGGCACAGACGACTTGAAGTGCAGATCTACCTCTCCCATATGTCCTCCTCGCGGATGCCCGCAACACCGCCGTCGAAGAACGGCCGAGCTCCGTATGCCCCAGCGTATTACGTTGGCAGTCAAAGTGTAGCAACCGCGCGCCAAACAGTCAACACAAGATCCTGGGAGTTCCCTCTGCTCTATCGGCATCGATCGTTCCCAGACTCCAGCGGAGTGGATACATCGCTTGGAGCCGCCGTGCCCCATGCGCGCCCCTGCAAGGTAAACGGAAACCGGCTTACCGTTTACCTTTGCGGCATGGATTGCGCCCGGGCCGCAAAAGGTTGGACTCTCCGTCATTCCCGCCGGGTCTCGTCATTCCCACACCCTCCCACGTCATTCCCGCGTAGGCAGGAATCTCCTCAGGCAGCAAGAGGGCGAGACAGGCCGTTGGTGTCATTCCCGCGCAGGCGGGAATCTCCGGTATCTGCCTATGCCGCCGGATCCGACCCCCCGGTCATTCCCGCGCAGGCGGGAATCTCCGTCTACGTCATTCCCACGAAGGCAGGAATTTCTGTCATTCCCGCGCAGGCGGGAATCTCCCGTTGCGCGATTGGACGCACCGCTTTGAGAGTTGCCGTCCCCCAGCCGTCATGTCGCAAAACGGAAACCGGCGGGGCATTGACGAATGACGTGCGGACATGATATAACCTTTTGCAAAATTCCTGCGGACAGTAGAGGCAGAAATGCGCTTTTCCGGCAAGCTGGTCATCATCATCGCCCTAGCAGTTACCGTGCTGCTGGTGAGCAACATCATCGCAAGCAAACTTCTGGTGCTCTTCCAACTCCCCTTCGAGTTCTTTGGCAGCAAGAACGTGGTGGTCTCCATATCCGTCATTTGCTTCCCCCTGAGCTACATCATCAGCGACGTGCTTACGGAGGTATACGGTTTCCGCGTCGCCCGCGGAACGATATGGCTGGGATTCGGCTGCAACCTCGTCATGGTCATCCTGTTCTGGATCGCCATCAATATCCCGCCTGTAGGCTTCTGGGGGAATCAGGAAGCGTACGAGACGATACTCGGCTCGGCCTTCTGGCTGTTGGCTGGCAGCTTCGCGGCGTACATCGTGGGCGAATTCTCCAACGCTTCCGTCATGGTCGTCCTCAAGAACCGGACGGAAGGCCGCCATCTATGGATGCGGACCATAAGCTCCACGATAGTCGGACAGGGAATCGACTCGATCCTGTTCTACTCCATCGCCTTCGGAGTATCGGGCGATCAGCCTTGGTCCGTAGCGATCGGCGCGGCGATAACCGCATGGATCGTCAAGAGCCTCTACGAAGCAGCCGCGACACCGCTCACGTATGCGGTCGTCGGATGGCTCAAGCGCACGGAGAAGATGGACATCTACGACGCGCCGCACTCCCTGAACCCGTTCGCCGTATTCGGCGACGATGACGGAACGAGCGTCAACCGGGCGGCCGCAGCCGCGTAATCACGGTAGCAGCCGTGTGGACGGGCGTGAGAAGCGTCCGTTCACACGGCTGTAGTGTTGACTTTGGGTTGATTGGCATAGTGGTTCAGTCAAGTTGACCATGCAACACAACCGGTCGGCAGTCGCATAGACAAAGAAAGGGAGCAAACCAATGGGCAAGAACATACAACTCGGAATCCTAGGGCTTGCGCTGGTCGCAGTGTTCTGTGCGCTCGTAGCATTCGGTGCAGTACGCAGCGGCTCGACCGGCGAGTGCGAAGATGTACAAGTCACATATGCGGACGGCAGGGTCATTGACGAGCAGCTCTGCGGTGCTTGGATTCGCATCGACAACTAGGCGAACAGGTGGCGGGGTTGCACCCGCCAATCGACCCAAAGTCAACACAACCCACGCAACCAGGCTCACCCGTTACGACGCCGGGAAGGGAAGCGGCAGACAGGTTGCCTCCCCCTGCCTTGCCTAGGGACACCGTCCAATTGGGGAAGGCAACTTCTCTCGCGGAATAGAAAAGCACCCCCGGTGCCCGCTAATGCGCGCGCTACCCGTGCGTCGCGGAGCGCGTCCAGTTCTCGCCGGTCTCTGCGACCCACTCCGGCCGCTTGCCGGAGGCCTCCTTGGTGATACTGGCCCCAAAGAGGAAGATGAGTCCTCCCACGAATGCCCAGGTCAGCAGGAGCACGACAGAGGAGAACGGCAGATAGAGGAGATTTTGCTGTCCGGTCACGCTGACGAACCAGAAGAAGGTATGTTTGACGATCTCGAATAGGACGACTGCGACGATGGCTCCGAAAGTCGCGTCTCGCCAACGAACGTAGGTAGTGGGCAGCGTTCGATAGACGACCCCAAACACCACGGCGGTCAAGAACAACGGCAAGACAGCCGAGGCCACCCCGGTTACGCTGACGACCACTTGGTTTATGGGGCCGCCGACGATGGGCAGCGCCGCGCTGATGCTCATGACCAGTTGGAACACAACGGTCAACCCAATCGACACGAGGAAGATCAACACAACGCAGATCGCCATTATGATTTCAAAGAGCGTGGCGCTGAGGATCTTGCGGTGCGGCACGCCGAATATGCGGTTGATCGCTCGGTTCGCCGCCATGTTGAGTCCGTTGGCGCCAATGACGATTCCAACGACGGCGACGACTCCGACGGCGAGGCTGGCGTCGAAGAGGTGGTCGACGGCGGCGTCGAAGAAGTCCGACGACGCAGGAAAGAAGAAGAGGAAGATGTCCGCAAGTTCCATCTTGATGGTGGGGGGATCTACGAACGCGGAGAACATCAAGATGACGATCGCGACGAGGGGGAAGAACGACAGCAGCGTGAAGAAGGCCAACGACGCAGCGAGGTCGATCCCGCCCGCATTCACCAAAGTCCGGACCGCGCGCCATAGGGCCTTGGCTCTCCACACGCCCGGCCCCTGAGGATGGTACGCAGCGATACGCGGCGCAAGGTCGAACACCAGGGGAGCCGCGGGGTGCAGGGCGCTGGATGGAGAGGTTCTTCCGAGCATATCTGCAATGGATCCGCGGGTGTGGTCCCCCGCCCGCTCACTCACCGCATATGCAGCGTCGATAGATCCTCTCGCAGCAGCGGCGACGCACTCGACCGCGCTGGCGTGATCGACGTTCTGCACCTCGAGCGCCCCCTCGACCACGTTTCTCGACACATGCGACAAACGCTCCGGCTCCCGGCCCACGCTGCCCACGAGGAGCCTGGCCGTGTCCTGGGTGAGCTGGGGAACATTCCCTCCGGTTGCAGAGACGCCGGTAATGACTCCGACGATAGCCGCCTTCGCCGCGCCGCCCTCATCGACCCCAGCGTCCAAGATGGCCTCGAACGCGCCAAACGACGCCTCGGAAACCGCTTTGCCCCGCTCAACCCCGACGGATACCGCGCCCTCGATCGCCCCCTCCACCGCGTCCGCCCCCGCAACCCCAATCTCCAACCCGACCTCGTTCGATCCGCGTATCGCCCCTTCCACCGCCTCCCGAATGAGCGGCCGAGTAGATTTCGATGCCCCGGACGTGCCCTGCACGACCCCAAGCACGACGTCTCTGGCCAAGCCCGTAGCCTCGTTCCGTATCTCGGTCAAGGCCCCTATTGCGCCTCGCGCCGCCTCGCGCGCGAGAAATCCCGCCCCCCTTCCGTCGCCGTCCGACCCCTTGATCGCAAGCTGCGACGCGATCCGCACCCTGTCGCCCCAACGTCCGTTCGCGCGTCCGCCCTCGGAGGCAGAGTCGACGAGCAGTTCGTGGACTAGCCGTCCCAGTCTCCCCAGTTTCATTCCTTATCGACTCCGCAGACCGGATGCCGTCAATCCGATCGATCACAACTCCGCGGTACGCTCCAACCCTTCCTATGCAGTCACCGCCGAGGGGGCATTAAAGGCATAGAAGGGAACAGCCTCCACGCGTGCAGCGGCGACGCGCCGGCACACGCAGTCTCGCAGCGCCCCGCTTCCGATGCTACGAGCGGCGGCCGTGCTTCCTCGCAGGGGCGAATATCGAATCATCGGGGAACGCGGCGGCGCGGCGGCGCATGGCAGACGGCAACCACCTGCCTCCGATACCAGCCAACACGACCATTCCGCCCCCGACGCCAATCAGAGCCCTCTTCAAGAACCCTCTTCTAGAAACGCCGTCTACGCCCTCGTAACGTTTGCCCATACTTCAAGAACACTCCACAGGTGTCTCAGTACACTCCCGGCCATTATAGCGCAAGGCGCGCATGTTGGGAAGGGCGCTGGGGCTATCGTTCCGTTCGATCTATCGCCGCGGATCGACCCCAGTTCGCCGGTATGAACCGCCCCTAGACCATAAATCCACCTGTCCACGTCATTCCCACACCCTACCCACGTCTTCCCGCGAAGGCGGAAATCTCCCCCGGCTGTACCGCAAGCCAGGTCAAGTCCGCCCGTCATTCCCGCGAAGGCAGGAATCTCCCCCCGGCTGTACCGCAAGCAGGTCAAGTCCGCCCGTCATTCCCGCGAAGGCGGAAATCTCCCCGTCTGTACCGCAAGCAGGTCAAGCCCGCCCGTCTGTACCGCAAGCCAGGTCAAGTCCGCCCGTCATTCCCGCGAAGGCGGGAATCTCCCGTTGCCCCCATGCCAATAGATCGAACCGATCCCCGGGGTCGACAGCGACTCGACGAAGAGAGCCTCCGCTACAACTCGAACGCCCCCTCCGCGGCGTCGACCACATGCCGCGCGATCTGCAAGCTCGACGTCGCAGCCGGCGACGGCGCGTTGAGGACGTGCACAGCACGAGCGCCGCGCACGATCCGAAAGTCCTGCAAGAGATTCCCACCATCGTCGACGGCCTGCGCCCGCACTCCAGCATTGGGGCGCCACAAATCCTCGCCCCGAATCTCCGGCAGCAACTTCTGCAGCGACCGAACGAAAGAACGCTTGAACAACGAACGGTACTGCTCCCGCAACCCAGTCGACCAATGCCCCATCGCCATGCGCCAAAATCCCCCATACGCCGCAGTCTCCACCGCGTCCCGCACATCGAACGACGCCTTCCCGTACCCCTCGCGCGCCAGCGCCAACACCGCGTTCGGACCTGCCTCCACGCTCCCATCGATCCGCTTCGTGAAATGCACACCCAAGAACGGCAACCGTGGATCAGGCACAGGATAGATCAAACCATTTACGAGATGCCCCCGCTCCGGCCGCAAAGAATAATACTCCCCCCGAAACGGTATGATACGCAGACCCTCCCCCGCGCCCATCCACCGAGCCGCCCTGTCCGCGTGAAGCCCGGCGCAGTTGATGACGTTCCCCGCCCTGAACACGCCGCCCGTCGTTTCGAGATACACCCCGTCGCCGCGCGCCTCCACGCCCAACACCCCCGTGCCAAGCCGAATCTCTCCCCCGTCCGCCGTGAAATCGTCGGCATACGCCCCGCAAACCCGCGCATAGTCCACGATCCCCGTCTCCGGCGACCATAGAGCCTTGATCCCCGCGGCGTGCGGCTCGATCTCCCGCAGACGCTCCTTGCCAATCAACTCCAACCCCTCTACCCCGTTGGCCGCCCCGCGCTCGAACAACCCATCCAGACGAGACGCCTCCTCCTCATCCGTCGCCGCAATCACCTTCCCGCACATCTCATAGTCGATGCCCCGCTCGTCGCAGTACCGACGCAGCGCCCGGTTCCCCGCATAGCAGAAATTCGCCTTCTGCGAACCCGGCGCGTAGTATATCCCCGCATGGATGACCCCGCTGTTATGCCCCGTCTGATGCGACGCAAGCGCACCCTCCTTCTCCAAGACGACGAACCGCCGGCCAGGATGCCTCCGCGCCAGAGTCATCGCAGTCGCAAGACCGATGATCCCCCCTCCGATCACCGCAGCATCATATCGAGTCCCACTCTCACTCATTCGCAGCATCCGTGCCAAGTCGAAACGAATATGCCGCTATGATACCCCATGACAGATCCTCACACCGCGGCGGGTTGCCCGCACACCGGAAATCCCCCTCCCCGTCACTCCAGCCATGCAACAGTCTCCAAATGCGGAAACCTCCCCGTCACTCCACCCAGCGGTACAGCGCATCCAACCCGTAATACGCCGCATACGACACCGCGAAATACTTCACCATCTTCCCCAACAAGCAAGCGCCCACGAACCTCCAGAGAGAGTAGCGCAGAGACCCCGCCGCAAATCCAGCCGCATCGAAGAACGGATTCGGAGTCGCCGCAAACGCGAATATCGTCACCGCCCCACGCCTCTCGATCCACCCCTGAACTCGCCGATACCACCGATTCCTCCCCAACGCACGCTCCACCGCGCCATGAGAACCCCGCCCAGCCAAATACCCCGAAACCTCCCCAATCGTCGACCCTGCAGCTCCAGACGCAGCAACCATATACGGCGCCCACCCAGGAATCGTCGCCCCCAAAATCGCCGCCCCAAGACCAGGCACAGGCAGCACGAACGTCCCGCTGCCAACCACATTCACCAAGAATATCCCCGCATACCCCCACTCATCCAACGACGCCAACCGATCCCGAAAGACCAACGCCGCCACAGTAACCGCCGCTATCGGCAAGAACGGCGCCGCAACCCACACCCACCGCACAAACCCCCGACCCGCGCGCCCCGACGCCGATTCACTCCGACCCTCCAACTCCTCCCCCGCACAGCCCCCGCTCATCTCACCGCACCAACCTCCGAAACGGCTCCCGACCAATCTCCGCCTCCAACAACGTATCCAACTCCCCCTCCAACGCACGCATGATCACACGCATCGACGCCTCCGCAGCATCCGCCGTAACCGCAATATCCTCATCCGTATGCGCCAACGTCGCCTTGAACGACGTCGGACAAAACACCCCCCGCTTCGACATCTCCTGAATGAACAGCGTATCGATCCCCTTCTTCATCGACGGATCCGGAACCTCGAACGACAACGTCGGCGCAGTATGAAGCCCCGTAACCTCCGCAGCTATCCCCACCGAATCCACCGCACCCTGCAGCGCCGCCGCCATCTTCTCCCCAATCTCTCGAAACCGCTCCGTCGAATTCCGACGCTTCAACTCAGTGATCGTCGACACAGACGCCGCAAGACCAATGTTGTCGCTCCAATACGAACTCGATATGAACATCCGGTCCGCAGGCTCCATCGCCTCACGCGAACCCACCACACAACCCATCGCATACCCATTCGACATCGCCTTCGCAAACACCGACATATCCGGCGTCACCCCAAGCCACTCCTGAACGCTCCCCAACGATATCCGCCACCCAGACGAAACCTCATCGAAGATCAGCAGCGCCCCATTCGCATGACACAACGCCTTCACCTCCTCCAAATACCCCTCCCTCGGACGCTCCGAACGCATCGGCTCCATCATCACCGCCGCCACCTCCCCCTCATGCTCACCGAACAACCCCCGCAAATTCTCGATGTCCCCATAGATGAACGGAACCGCCGTCCCCGCCAACGCACGAGGAACCCCAATCGGCTCAATCCCCGCAAACGGAAACTCCCCAGACTCCGGATCCACCAAATAGTTCGCAGACTGATACCAATCATGCCAACCGTGATACCCCGAAAACAACACCTTGTCCCTCCCAGTCGCCCCCCGCGCTATCCGCACAGCCACCGCGCAAGACTCCCCTCCACCCTTCGTATACCGCACCATCTCCGCGCTCGGAATCGTATCCACCAACAACTCCGCAAGCTCGATCTCCAACGGACTGTTCAACGTAAACAAACTCCCCCGACCCACCTGCTCCCGCACAGCGCCATCCACCACATCATCCGCATGACCCAAGATGATCGCCGTCACCGCGTTCACCCAGTCGATATACTCGTTCCCATCCACATCCACGAACCGCGACCCCTTCGCACGCTCCGCATAGATCGGACTAATCGGATGAGCAAAACTGCTCGCCCTCCGACTAATCAACTGCGTCTTCCCCGGTATCAGCGTCTCCGCCCGCTCATACAACTCCAACGACCGTCCAACCCGACTCTCTCCCGATGCCATACCCACTCCCTCCTTACAAGAAATCTCCCTCGCCCCTCATCCACCACACACCCCATCACCCCCACATTCTACCACACCCCGCACAACAGCGCCCAAGCTCCCTGCTCCAATGTAAAAAGCGACGATGTGTCTCCCGTCATTCCCACCCACGTCTACGTCACTCCCGCACCGCCTACGTCATTCCCACCCATGTCTACGTCATTCCCGCGAAGGCGGGAATCTCCCCCTCATACCACACAACCCCCACGTCCGGCACATCCTGCACCGCCTCCCGTCATTCCCACACCCTCCACGTCACTCCTGCACCGCCCACGTCATTCCCACAACACACCCACGTCATTCCCGCGAAGGCGGGAATCTCCCCAATCGACAATCAGAAATCACAAATCATCAATCCCCCTCCACCGCCTCATACACCCTCACCCCCCTCCTGCTCACAGCCCGCAGCCGTCCCTCCCTCTCCAACGACCGCATCGCCCCCTGAACCGCCGGCGCGCCATGCCTCCGAAACTTCCCCATGATCTTCCCCTGCGCCTTCGGACGCTCGCAATACTCCAACACCTGCTCCGCAAGCAAATCATCCACCTCAGGAAGCGCCGAACGCGGCACGACCAACGTAACCCCCGCGTTCCCATCCACATCCTCCCCAAACATGTACTCCAACCGACCCTCATGCCTCCGCAAGAACGCCCGCAAACGCTTCCGCAGCACGCCCCCCACCCCGCTCGCGCCGTACCCATGCACCACCTCCAATCCTCCCCCAGACCGACGCAGCGCCCCGTTATACGCCTCAATGAACGCAGGCAGCGCCTCCGACCACGTCTGCCCATGCAAATCCAACGTCTCCATCACTCCCTACCCCCGCAAAACTACTCCGCCCCTACGCATCCACCCATCACTGCCCCAAATCTGCCCACGCCACTCCCGCACCGCCTACGTCATTCCCACAACACTCACGTCATTCCCGCGAAGGCGGGAATCTCCCCCCCATACTACCACCCCCCTCACGGCCTGCACACCTTGCAACCCACAACATCCCGCCCCGTCTCCCCAGCCCGCCCAAAAGCATCCTCCCGAGAACCAAACGGCCCATGCCACTCATTCTCATGGACATTGATAGGACCGCGCTTCCTACCTTGCCAGTACGTGCAAGTCTCCCTGTGAACCCGCGCATAGTTGTATATCTTCTCCTCGTACACCCCGTAACCCACGGCACTCCCATCCGGTGCCGGTTGCCGCGGCGGAACGCCCGGCTGCAGATTATCCCGTATCCTCTCCACCTCCCGCTTCTCCTCCTCCGCACCAATCCGCCCAAGCACCTCGGCAAAGTCTGTCAACCGACTCTCCACGTACCGCACGGACAAGTCTTTCCCACCCGGGTGCGAGGACTCGTTTCGCGCGTCCACGATCACGCGAACCAAGTTCAAAGACGACCGGTCGTGCTCAAACGCAGATCCGAAAACATCCTTCCAATAGAGGTCGACGATGTGGGGAATGGCGTTGAGGTCTATCGCCCCCTCGACCCCTTCTCCGCGCCGGCGGCGCCGTTGGAACGCCTTCCGCCCAGCATCATTCAAAGACGACCGTATCGCCTCCTCCGCCCCATCGCCGAAAACACACCGCATATGCCGCACGACGAACGCACGCATCGCATCCCGAAAGATATCCACCGCCCGATTCAGCGCATCCCTATTCGGTCGCTCCCTCATCGTACTCACCAGCCGAACGCCTCCAACGAATACTCACTCCCGCACCCTCCCCGTCATTCCCGCGTAGGCGGGAATCTCCCCACGGCCGGCACGCCCCTCACCCAACGCGCCGTCTCCGGCAACTACCCAAATATAAACGAGGCTGACTCAGGACATCATGACACCGACGATACCAAACACGATGGCCAAGGCCCCTATTATGAGAAAAGCACCGCGGCCCCAGATCCTCCAACCAATGGCAGCGATAAAAAGCCCCCCAACTATGGACAGTGCGAATGTGTCGTATCCCATTTGATCCTCCTTTCCGATTTCAAGAATTTCTCCTGAACATTAGTAAGGAATTATATACCAGCGCATCACAATAGTCAACCACGCAAGCATTGATCCATTTAATGTATTGGCGTAGGTTACCCCTACAAAACTCGCGGTACCTACCCCCTTCCCTGACACATTCTCCAATAGAAAGGCTTTGAACTGTATAACATCTGCTTCCCTCTTTCAGAAAAGTAGAGCCCTACTCACCATAAACGCAATGCCTACTATGGCAAGTAAGACGCAATCCGGGCTAGCGCGAACGGCATCGTCAATATGCAAATCAATAGAAGGAGTGCTGCTATCTTCAGAAATGCGTCTTTCTCTGTGGACACCCCGACTGACGCGGCGATTAAACTCAGAACGAATATCCCAGCGTATATCTGCAGCGGAAGAAGGGCCACAACAATGACCACAACAATGACCACCCCCACCAGCACCCCGCAACCAGCGATATAATAACCTAGACTTAGTCCCTTATGGCCAGAATCCGAGACTTCATCCGTGGCGCTCGGACTCCTCTTCCAACTGCGAGGTGGGTTATTGCGTGAGATGACTTCATCCGTACCGCTTGGATTCCTCGGTCTCATGTCCGAGGAACTGCGGCGGCGCAAATGTTCCTGCCTGCGCGGCGGCGTATAGTACGACGCATTGGCCTGACCGCCGTGGTCTGGCGGCGGCTCGTTAGAAACCGCCCCCGAGTTCTCCCTCAATGTTCGAGAAATCCGCACGTCAGCGCCCCCGTGCACACGTGCGAAAGAAATCCGATAGGTGACGTTTCTTCCGTCCAAATAATAAGACGTCCTACGCGAATGCGGATCGGTCGTATGAAACATGCGGTTGTATTTGGGTATCTGTTTCCTCACCCAATCCGGCACATTCTGCATAGATTTCCTTCCATTCTTGAACGAGTAACCAATCTCTTCCCACTCTCCATCGACGCTATGCGGCCTACATACCTTGCACCCTCGAACATCCTTTTGCCCCGTCGCCTCCGCCCTCCGAAACGCCTCCTCCAGAGACCCATACGGCCCGTACCACTCGCTATCGCCCGGAATCCGCCCGCGCCCCATACCCGCGCCGTGATTGCAGTAACGACACCCCCCATCATGAACCTTCGCCTGACTGGTCACCCGATCCTCATACACCCAGTAACTGGAGCCAAGTGTCGGCGGTGTTGCGGGAGGTATCACAGGCGGGGCGGGCGAATCACGCCGCGGCTTGCGCTCGGTAACTTCGTCAACCTCATGCCGCCGCTTGATCTCCCGCAACTCCTCCTCATGCCGCCGCTCCCTAATCCGCTCCCGCTCCTCCGACGTCAACCCCCAGTTCACCGTGAAATTGTCCAACCGCAGACCGTAGAACCGAATCGTCGACGCCAGCTCGATGTTCACCGACTCGTAGATCCCCCGAAACAACTCCCGATTCCCCCGCAACTCCTCCGCCGTGTACCTGTGAATATCCAACGCCAGCACCTTGTCCAACAACTCGTCCTTGATCACATCCGAAACGTCCCGCCTCGTGACGACACCGCTCCCCGGCCGCAGCTTCATCAGATGCTCCACGTTCTCCCGCACGACCCGCATCGTAAGGACAAGCCTCCCAGTCACCGCCTCGTCGTCCGACGTCAGCACCGGCTGCCCCAGCACGACGCCGTCATCAGGCTCCTCCCGATCCATCGGATCCATCAGCCAAAACGTCAGGGTAAACGGCGCAGTAGAAGCCACATACGTCCGAACCTCCCCCTTCCCAGGCAGATTTCGCTTCCCCGACTCGAACACGTCCACCACTTCCCCGTCCTGGATCACGATCCCAATCTGAAAGGGCATGACCGTCAGCGACCATCGCACGCCAAGGAACCCAGCGCTCGGCCACGCCTCCCGCAATATCGCATCGTCTCGCATTCCCTCGTTCATATCGCCTCTCCAGTCATTCCTACCACTTGCCTGCCCCAACCCTCCCCCCAGTCACACGGCCCGGCCATCCCACCGCCCCGGCACAGGCCGGAGCCCGGCCCCCGCCGAACTCCCACGCACGCCAGAGCGGCGAAACACCGATCCCTGCCGTCATTCCCTCAAACGCGCGAACCTACCCCATCGCCCTCCGCCTTCTCCCGCGCCGCAAGCTCGATCTCCGCCCGCGCACGGTCGAACTCCGCGCCCCGCTCGAACTTCACATCGTCCGCGTCCGGCTCCAACATGCGCACGATAGTCTCCAGCTTGTTACCCGACTCCTTCGTGCTGACCGCGATCGCATCCAACTGATCCTCCAGCGCCTCCTCGTCCAACTCGTTGATCCGCTTCCAAACCCCACGCTTCTCCAACTCCCGCTTCATCCGAAGCACGTCCATCGCAGCATCCAACGCCGCCATCCGCGTAATCGTCCGCTGCAAATCCGCCTCCGACCTCGTCTTCCGCTTGGACGCGATCGACATCTGGTACGCATGAACATCACGCTCCGCACTGCCCACGCCCGGATCCGAAGCCAACCCCAACCGCCGGTCGTACTCCTCCTGCAGCCGCTTGATACCCCGCAACTGCTTGTCCTGCTCCACCTCCTGAACAGCCCGCTCCTTCCGCAACTCCCCCATCTTCAGATCCTCCAACCTCTTCGCCCTGCCAAATCCCAGTATCCCCATGTCATCTCCTCCTTTTCTCGTTCTTCGTCCTACGTTCTCGCCGCGTTCGCGCTATGTTCTCGCCCCCCATCATTCCCACACCCGTCTACGTCATTCCCGCGTAGGCGGGAATCCACACCCCCCGTCATTCCCTTCGCCATCCCGGTCGTCCCCTTTCTCCAACGTCATTCCCACACCCGTCTACGTTATTCCCGCACCCACCCCCGTCATTCCCGCGCAGGCGGGAATCCACGCCCCCATCACCACACACCCTTGTCTGTCCGCTTGATGATCTTCATCTTCTGACCATCCCGATCCTTCATATCCGACTCGATGATCCGCTTCTCCTTCCGCAGCAACTCCACAGCCTCCCGCACCGCGTCCTCCCCAAAATCCTCGTTGAGATGAGCGATCAAGAGCACTGTCCGCCCCCCCCGGGTCAACATATCATTGATAGCGTTCTTGCACGACTTCACCAACGCCGCGCGCTCCTCCTCGTCCATCTCCCGCACCCGCCACCGCGTCGGCTCCAAATCCACATCCGGCGTAATCGGCACCTTTGACCCTCCCCCCGACCGATGCCCCTCCAACCACTCATCCACCTCCGACCGCCGAAACCTCCACGCCGAACCCAACTTGAACGCAGGAATCTTGCCCTCCTGCGCCCAACCATATATCGTACGCTCGGACATGCCCAAATACCGCGACACCTCCGCCAACGACATCAACCCAGGCACGCCCGCGCTCCCTCCGCTATCTCCCACGATCACTCCTGCCAACACCAGATTTCCCGCAGCTCATGTCACCCCGCAGCCAACTATGACACCATACAACAACCAATATCATACATCTCAACCTCATGTCAAGCTATGTCAAGAAATAGCAAACCCCCAAAATCTCCACTCCCCAAGAAATCCCCGAACCACCCCACCTCCAACCCAACCCCCGTCTACCTACCGCCACCTCCCCCATCATTCCTGCACCCCGTCTACGTCATTCCCGCACCCCGTCTACGTCATTCCCGCACCCGTCTACGTCATTCCCGCGTAGGCGGGAATCCCCAACTCCCACCCACCTACCGCCTCCACTCACCCACGTCATTCCCGCGTAGGCGGGAATCCCCAACCCCCACCCATCTACCGCCTCCGCAGCAAGTAGATACTCGGCGCGATATACCCCCGATGAAACGACACCCGCAGCGGAACCTCCGCCGCACGCCTCCACAACCCGCCATGCCGCGCAAGCGCCGCCTCGAACAGCCGCCGACGCGCAGTGTACGCCGCAAAAGCCCCCCCAGAACGCACCAACCGCCCAGCCTCCTGCAGCGCAGCGTCATACAGCTCATCCAACCCTTCTCCCCTGTTCCTCGCCATCCCAAACGGAAGATCCGACGACGCCGTGTCGAACGACCCATCCCGCAGCGGCGCCCGCCGCATATCCCCGCGCAGAAGCTCCACCTCTCCCAACACGCCCGCAGCAGCCACATTCTCCCGCGCGCACGCCAACGCCCCCGCATCCGCATCCACCCCAACGATCCGTCCCGCCCCGCCAACCGCCGCCCGCTCGATCGGCAGCGTCCCAGAACCGCACCCCAAGTTCACGAACCGCTCCCCCATACCATCCCCGGGCAGCATCACCATCGCGTGCGCAATCGTAGCATTCATCGCATCCGACCGATTGCACACCCGCCAAGCCCGCGCAGACAGCGGCATCGGCGTCAACCGAATCAGCGCCTCCCATCCAACTCCGCCCCCCGCCCTGCGAATCGACACATTCAAGTGACCCGCATCCTCTCGATCCTCCAACCCAAAGACCGACGCAATCTCGCCCCGCAACCGCCGCAGCACACTCGAGTTCGAACCCGCCGCCCGAACGCGGAGCGTCCGAAACGACCCAGCCGGATGCATCCCCATCACCCGCTCGATCGACGCCGCCAACCGCGTGAAACTCTCATGCCCCAGCAGAGCCCTCGGACGCGGCGCGTCGAACCGCTCCACCGCATGAACCGCCGCCGCGCTCCGCAGACCCAGCAGCGAACCCGCAGGCCCCCCGTACCTGATCGACAAACGCCCCTCTCGATGGATCCCCAGCGAGCGGTACCCCCGCCTGCCCAGCTCCCTCGACAACTCGTCGTCGACGAACCGCTCCAACCCGCTAACGAGCTCGATCTCATACCGATCGAAGACGTCGGACGAAGCGCTGTCGATTCCGCGGCGAGACATGACCCGTACTATCCTACCCTACCCACGCCACATGCGCTCGACCGCTCGATACGCTATAATACAGACCCAGCCTCCGCGGTAGCCCCGGAGAGTCCCGCATTGAGAGCGTGAGATGCCAACGGTTTTCGTCCCCCCATTGATGCAAAAACTCACGGACGGCAAGCCCACCGTCCCAGTACAAGGCAAATCCGTCCGCGAAGTGATCGACAACCTCGACCACGCGTACCCGGGCGTGAAAGCCCGCCTCGTCGACGGCTTCAAACTCAAACCAAACATATCCGTCGCCGTAGACGGAGAAGTCAGCCCCATAGGAATGCTCCAAAGAGTCCAGGAAGATAGCGAAGTCCACTTCCTGCCCGCGATCGGAGGCGGAAGCCAGACGAAGCCGCCGCGCGCGAAAAGTTCCCCAACGCCCACTCCTGCACCGCAGGACAAGCAAGCAGCCTCCTCGACCGCATCCTCGCAAAGAACACGGTGTAGCGCGCTGAACCCCGCCCTCCTCGAAACCGACCGACGCGCATCCATGGAAATACCTCCGCCGCGATAAGCCATACCGAATATGACCCCCTGGCAAGCTCCCACCAGTCCCGTTGTATGCGCTATAATGAGACCGCGCAGCCGAGCAGCGCAAGCGCCAAAGAAACCATCCCCGTCCGGAGAAGATACATGACAGGCCTACACTTCCAAGGAGTCATCGCACCAATAGTCACGCCTCTAACCCCAGACGAGCGCGTCGACGCATCATCCCTGCGCCGCCTGGTCAACTACCTGATCGATTCAGGCGTGCACGGAATATGGGCCGCGGGGACGAACGGCGAATTCGCCGCACTCCGAGACGACCAACGCCTCCTCGCCATCGAAACCATAGCCGAAGAAGCCGACAGACGCGTCCCCGTCATCGGCAACGTCTCCGCCCCAGGCACGGCCGCAGCCATCGACCTCGCCCGCTCCCTGGCCGGATCCAAACTCGACGGCATCGCAGCCACTCCCCCCTACTACTACCACTACGACCAAGCAGAACTCTCCAACCACTTTCGCGCAATCAACGCCGCATCCGAACACCCCCTCTGGATATACAATTTCCCGGCCATGACCAAACTCACCGTGGAGCCCCCAACGATCGCCGACCTGGCAGCCGACGGCGCTGTCGTCGGCGTGAAAGACTCGTCCGGCGCAGGAGAAGCCCTGGCCGAACTCGTCACCATCTGCGACCGGCGCTGCATCGACCTCTACCGCTTCCTCGGCTCAGTCTACCGCGCCCCCGCCGCCAAGCGAGTCGGAGCCCACGGCGTAATACCAGGTATCGGAAACCTCGCCGCAACCTCCATCTCCAGCGCATGGGAAGCAGGAGAAGCAGGCGACAGCGCGAAAGCGGCCAAACACCTCGACGCAGCCATCGAAGCCCAACGAGTCACCCGCCTCGCACAATCCGGCGGAAGAAACGCCGCCGCCGCTTCCGGAATCAAGGCCAGCCTCAAGATCATGGGCATCATCGAACACGACACGGTAACGTCCCCAATGCGCTCCCTCACCAAAGAAGAGAAAGCGTTGATACCCCCCATCCTTCGACGCGCAGGACTGATGAACTAACCCCAAAAACGACTCTGCCCCCAAACTTGCCGTCGACGGCTCCAGAAGTGGTATAATGGAACTCGACGCGGCCTACCAACCGCACGATTCGCATTGGAGAAGAAAGAATTTGGCACATGTAACACTCCGTGACGGAGAAGACGGCGATCAGCTTCTGAAACGCTTCCAAACCCAGATGCAGCGGTCCGGAATCCTCCGTGAACTGCGGAACAGAAAGTTCTTCAGATCGAGAGGAGAACAAAAACGCCTCGACAAGGCACGGAGCCTCCGGAGAATTCGCAGACGACGCAGCCGGTAGACCGACAGCGTCCGGCGCTCCCACGCGCACCGAATTCCGCACGCGCCAACGTCGTCACTGCTACCATGCAGAGCGTTCCGAACGTGTAGCCGCGGTCAGGCAACGAAACATCCCGCGGGATTAGCTGCATTCCCAGCGGAGAGAAAGGGGATTTGAAGTGGCCAGACGCCGGCTAACCGCACTCTGCGCTTGCGCGCTGGCAGGCGCACTAAGCGCCGCCTGTTGGTCCGCCCCTGCATCACCCGACCCGGCCCCCAATACCCCAGCTCACCGAACCGCAGAACCCGCCGCTGCCGTCCTCACGCCCCCGCGCCCAACGAACACGCCCAACCCCCTTCCCCCCACCGCAACCCCCATCGTGATCTACGTCGGCCCCTCCGTGGCCACCATGGTCGTCCTCCTGTCCGATACTCCCACCCCAACCCTCACCCCAACACCCACCCAAACCCCAACCCGCACTCCGTCCCCCACACGGACGCCCGCACCGACGCACACGCCAACACCCATCATCCCCACACCCACGCCTACCCCCACTCCGACTACTGCTCCGAGCGCCTCCACGGTCGATACCCCAACCTCGCAACTCCCATCGACCGACACGACGCCTACGCCCATTCCCACGCAGACACCCACTCCAGAACCCACCCCAACACCTTCACCGTCCCCCACACAGACGCCCACACCAGAACCTACCCCAACACCTTCACCGTCCCCCACGCAGACACCCACCGCCACACCGTCTCCCGTCATAGTCCACAGTCCAACGGCAACCCCAACACCATCGCCGTCCCCAACCCCCACTCCCACCCCCGCCACTCCGCAGCCAACCCCTGACGGATCCGACGACCCCAGCTTGACCCCCGCAGAAATCTTCTCCATCGTCAGACCATCCATCGTCCACATAGCAGTCGCCAAGGAACCGGAAGTCGGGCAAAACGCGGGAACGCAGAGAAGCGACGCCGTCGGTACAGGCATCGTCTGGAACGATGAAGGCCACATCCTGACCAGCGCCCACCTCGTCGAAAACGCCCAATCCATTACCGTCACCCTCCACGACGGCAGAAGCTTCTTCGCAGAACTCAAAGGCAGCGACACCAACTCCGATACCGCCGTAATCGAACTGCCCCCCCTGAACTTCGACCTCCAACCAGCAACCCTAGGCGACTCCTCCACACTCACCGTCGGACAACCCATCTTCGCAATCGGTCACGCCCTAGCCATCCCCGGAGACCCCATCTTCACCGACGGCATCGTAAGCAGAACCGGAGTCACCATATCCGCAAACGCCCAACTATCCCTCATCGACCTCATCCTCCATACCGCACCCATCAACGAAGGCAACAGCGGCGGACCCATCGTCGACGCAAACGCCCTCGTCGTCGGAATCAACACCGCCGTCCTCGACCAAGCACGCGGCATCGGATTCGCCATCAACGTAAACGTCGCAACAACCGTCGCACGCCAACTCATCGAATTCACCGAAGTCCGACGCGGCTCCATCGGCATAACCCCCATCGACCTATCACCGCAACTAATCGCACAACTCGGCATTACAGGCCTCCCAGACGACCTCCAAACCGGCGTCTACGTCGTCCGCGTCCGCGAAGGCTCCCCCGCACACGACGCAGACATGCGAAGAGGCGACGTCATCGTGCGCATCGACCAAACCCCCATCCAAAACACCCAAGACCTCTCGAACTTCCTCCTAGAACACCAACCCGGCGAACCCGTCCAAATCTTCTACTACCGCGGATCCACCGAACGCTCCGCCTTCATCACCCTAGCAGAACAACCCTAACCCCCCACGTCATTCCCGCGCAGGCGGGAATCCAACCCCCCACGTCATTCCCGCGCAGGCGGGAACCCACCGCACCGAATTTGACACAACAGAACCCACGTACTACCATAGACCCATGACCACTCCAACAAAACCACAGCCCAAGGAGCCACCTTGCAACCCCCAATCATCAATCTGCAACCTGCAATCATCAATCGACAATCTGCAATCACAGATTCCACGCCCCCGTCATTCCCGCACCCTCCCACGTCATTCCCGCGCAGGCGGGAATCTAGCACTCTGCAACCCCCAATCATCAATCGACAATCATCAATCATCAATTCCCCCCTCTCGCCCTCGGCAAAAATCGACAAAATACTACAGAATACGACAAAATACTACAGAAACTCGTGCGCGCGCGTGGAACTTCCGGGCCTCAGTTCCCTCTCACAGAACAGGAATACCGGCCTTGCACACGCCAGCGCCCTCATATAGAATACCCAGACCCAAATGAGACATACCATCCGAAACTCACCACCGCGGAGAAACAACCATGGACATGCTCAAAAAAGCCCTCGCCCTCATCCTCGGACTGACAGCCCTCGCAGTCCTCGCCCACTTCGTGCTCGAGCCGTTCTACGAAGACTCCATAGACACCGTCCGAGTATGGGGTATCCTCAACGTGTTCATGGCTTTCGGCGCCGTCGTAGCCCTTGCCGCAACCTTCATCGACAAGCGAAGAATCGGATCAGGCGAAAACTCCACCACCAAAGAATACATCGCCGTCAACACCGCCTTCTACGCCGCCGCACTCCTCGCCATCTGGTTCTTCTGGAACTGGGTATACGCAACGCCCCTATTCGCACCCGTGGCATCTGATGATATAGGCTCCGACCTATTCAACATCCATCTACTCTACTGGGCCTTCATCGACCCCCTCTACATCATCATCACCACCGTCGTCAGCATCCACCTCTGGCACGACGAACCATCGAAACAGGAGTAGCCAGACACGAGCGCGCGGCTTACCGTTCACTGTTGCGGCCCGGGCGCAATCCGGGCCGCAACAGGTTGGATTCTCCGTCATTCCCGCCGAGTCTCGTCACTCCCGCACCCTCCCACGTCATTCCCGCACCCTCCCACGTCATTCCCGCACCCTCCCACGTCATTCCCGCACCCTCCTACGTCATTCCCGCGTAGGCGGGAATCTCCCATTGCGCGATTGGACGCACCGCCTTGGAGAGTCGCCGTCCTCCAGCCGTCATGCCGCAAAAGGAAACGGAACCGGGCGCGGCATTGCCACTCTGGGCGCTGTTCGTGTATGCTATGGCATCGCAGTCATCATCGGTCGGAGGTCGTCAGTATGAAATTCGCTTGGATTTTCGTCATCGCGCTCACCGCGTTCGCATCCGTGGCGTGCGATGCGATCGACAACCTAACGGCTACTGCAACTCCGAAGGCGCTGACCTTCCCAGACGGTTGGGAAGACCTGCCCCCCAGAGAGAAGGCTGAAGCATCTTTCGACCACTACATCAATACGACGCCGGGATGCGACAAGGAGACCATAGCCCGAAAGAGATTGCAGGCTGGCGTTATGGAAGGGTATACACTGAAAGTCAGAGAACAACTGAAGTGCGTTGAAGAGTACGCCGCACTGGGAGGGGCAGAAATCATCTGCGAGTATGGGTTTATCCCAGATGAAGTCGTGCGGTATACGAACTTCGAACCGTCATACAACTGGATTTATTTCTGCGGCTTGGTGCCCCCGACGCCGACGCCCATTCCGCCCACTCCCACACCACTCCCCCCCAACTGGTCGGACGATGACATCGCCCCAGAGATACCAGTGGAAGCGCAAACCTACAAATGAAGAGGCATCATGGTACAACCAAACGTCCCATCGGACGATGAACTGGCAGGCGACCGAGGACAGTATCTTCCCGGCTGCCGGGTATGGGATGTAGGACGATCAAGGTCCTCCGCGCCGCCGACGCCCCATAATCCTGTTGCGCTTGGCCCCTTCCGACCGGTTCTTCGCTAGTTCCGCGACTGACGGGTAGCGTCGTTTGGCGCGCTTACTCCCTGCCGACCGCTTCCCCCCAAGTGGATAAGGTTGTTTGAACGACTTGTTCCGCTCTCCGTCTTTTGTGAGCCTCCACCTGTAGGCGTCCAGGAAAAGTCCATCCACAATTCGTACAGTGTTCGGTGGACAAGGTATCTTGAAGTCCAGGTCAAGCTTGCCATCAAAAGTGAGAACCCAGCGATCCTTGTCCAAGGGGCGTCTGTCCACGATATACATCGTGTTAGGCGGATATGGCTGCTCGTACTGCTTGTCGCGTTTGCCGTTGGAGTCAAGTAGTCGGCCGGCGGCATCCAGGGAATGTCCATCCACAACCCACTTCGTGCCGCGCGGGCGCCCCCCGTACCCCTTGTGGCGCTTGCCGCTCTTGGTAAGTACATACCCAGCGGCGTCCACACGCATCCCATGTACAAACTCACGGGTTTGATTCTTGGGGGGTTGCACAGGAGGTTTTTTACCAGGTTCCCTCCCCTTGTCTACTAGATTGACGCCTTGCCTCCATAGAACCGTTGCCCGCAGGCAATCATCAACCGCGGATTCTGCCATCAGATCGAAGGAGGTTTTCAGTTTCTTGTCCATGAACCCCTTTTCGCACGCGTCGTAGATGTACCAGTGACGACCGTTTGTCACAGCGAGATACTGCACTTCGGCTGCGAGGCAATAGCCGATACCCTGTATCGCCGCGTCTCGAAGGCGAAGGGTTTTCGATGGATTCCCAGTTTCTGGCATACCCTCTAGGGGTGTGCTTTCCACGGGGTCTGAGATCCTCTTTGCCTCTATCAGAACCGCAGGCTTCTGCTCACCGTCCTTGAAG
Source organism: Dehalococcoidia bacterium (assembly GCA_965242665.1). Lineage (GTDB taxonomy): Bacteria > Chloroflexota > Dehalococcoidia > Lucifugimonadales > VXLM01 > VXLM01. Next base: position 1,512,576 of record OZ251484.1, read on the forward strand.
AGGGCGTAGTCTACTTTACCGCGTCCTACCGAGTACTGGCGTCTCACCTGTGACAAGTCATCGGTAGCCCATCCCAACTCTCGAAGCAACGGGTCGATCAGAACGGAGCAGGTATTCGCCTCGTCCCACGTCCGCCCGTCGGGGTTAGCATTGATTTGCTCCCTGAGCTTCTCGATCTGTAACCACAGATTCTCCTCAACCGACATTCCCGCAGACCCCCTTCTCATCTCCTGCGCATTCTACCACAGCCGCCCTCGCCGCTCCCGACTCACACAGTCTTATCGCCGCGGGCGTGGTGAGGGTTCATCTGTGGTGGAAGGATATATCTTCCACGGATGAGTAGCTGGTTTGGAGTAAGGCTCAGGATAGCCACGAGCGCGCTGATGGCGCGTGTTCTGTTTGGTGAGTATGTAGCCGTCGGCATCCAGATAGTGTCCATCCTCAATCCGCACGGCACTAGGCGGATAGGGATTAGGTCTGCGTTTGTGGATCCGTTGGTCCGGCTCGCCACTGGCTGTGAGTACGAAGCCGTCGGCGTTCAGGAAACGCCCATCCACGATTCGCTTGGTGTTCGGCGGCAAGGGGTTCTTGAATTTCCCGTCTCGTCTGCCTTTGGGTGTGATTACCCTCCCATCCTCGTTCACGGGATATCCATCCACGATTCGCTTCGTGCTCGGCGGGTACGGCTTCTTGTAGTTCTCGTCTCGTTCGCCGTCGGGGTTGAGAACGAAGCCGTCGGCGTCTAGATGATGTCCATCTACAACCCGTTTCGTGCCGGGAGGTTGTCCACGGTTCTCGTCCTTGGGCTTACTGTCTGGCTGTATCGTCCCCCTGGTTGCTGGGCCGCGCGGTTGCAACTCACGCGCCCTTAGACAATCCACAGCTGCAGTCGGAGACTTCAGATCAAATTCTACGACCCGCTTTTCGCTGAGCGGAACCTGCTTGTGCGTATCGTAGACTTCCCACCGCTGTCCGTCCGTCACAGCGAAGTGTGATATTGCCTGTGGAGCGCAGTACTCTAGTCCTTGGGCGGCCGCACGTTGGAGGTCTTCCGATAGTTTCTTGGCTTCGATTACCACAGCAGGCCTCTCTCGACCGTCGTTGAAGAGTGCATAATCTCCCCATCTATCACTCCTACCAGGCACCTCCAGCTTATACTCGGGTTTCACCTGGGCCCGGTCCCCGGTGTCCCAACCCATCCCCTGCAACAACGGATCGATGAGCGCGTACCTGGTTGCCCACTCGCTTTTCGCAAGTTCCTCCCCATGATCATCGATACGCTTCTTGAGCGTCTCGATCAGTCCCTGTAGCTCCTTGACGTTCATTCCCGCAGAACCCCCTTGTCATCTCCCGCGCATTGTACCACGCCGCTTCCGCAACCGCTACATCCTCCTCGCTCCCGCGCACATTCTACCACAGCCGCCCTCAGCGACGGCGGCCCCTCGGTCTGATTTCCTTGCCGTTGGCGTCAAAGAATTTTCCGTCCACGATTCGCGCCGTGCCAGGCGGGCAGGGGTACTCGAAATTCGAGGATCGATTGCCCTTGTCTGTGAGCACCCAGCCTGCGGCGTTCAGGAACCTTCCATCTAGAATCCATCTCGTGCCGCGCGGACGGAGTTTCCTGAAGCCTTTGTTTTCCTTGCCGTTTTCTGGGGAGCGTACTTTGCCGTCAGCGTCCACGCGCCATCCATGCACAAACTCTATGTGCCAGGTGCTCCTCCACAGCTCCTTCGCTTGCATACAGTCTTTGATTGCCTTCTTGCCCTCCATCAGATCGAAGGATCTGATCTGTCTCTCTGCAGGTCCATATCCAAGCTTTCTGTCGTAAACATACCAGCGCAAGCCATCCGTCGCCGCGAAGTATCGTACTCCGTCGGTGCTGGAATAGTTCTCAGCCTGCAAAGCCGCTGCTAGTTCTTTTTTCACATCGCGTTTCCCAGCCCCAAATAGGCTCTTGGCCTCTATCAGGAGGACCGGCTTCGTCTCTAGGAAGAATCCACGCCCATCGAGGTCGTCCCCGAAGAGAGCGTAGTCCGCTCTACCGTCCTTGGACTTGAGCGGATACTCTGGTCGTACTTGCGCCGGGTCCTCAGTGTCCCACCCCAGCTCCCGTAGCAATGGGTTGACGAGTGCATACCGCGTCAAAGCCTCGCTCTCCTCAAGTCTGCTCCCATGATTGAGGATGCGCGCCTTGAGCGTCTCGATCAGTTCCCGCAGAGATTCGACTTTAGCCTTCTTCAACATTCCCGCAGCACCCCTCTGTATCTTGCGCGCATTGTACCACCACGCTTCCGCATCCGCTACATCCCCTTCGCCCCCGCGCGCATTCTATCACGGCCGGCCTCGCCGCTCCTGATCCTCGTAATCCCCCGACGTGGGAATGAACAGCCCGCGAAACAGGTACAATAGGAAGACGATGATCACCCCAATGCCGCCGATGGTAACGTTCAGTGTGAACACCCCAACGCAGAACATCGCGATTGCGAGTACGAACAACCCCACGAAGACCCAATAGCGCTTCATGCCGTCCCTCCATGCCAAAGACATGCTGGAATCATACACCCTTGCGCGCCAAATGCGCCGCCTGCGGGGTAGCAAGCGGCCGCGAAATAGCATAGAGTAAACCCTGCAACCCCCAGGAGCGTGAAACGCCGATGGACGATACCGCCAGAATCCAAGAAGAGATCGACCGGCTGAACGAAGAGACCGGCGGCGCAATCCGCCGCTACGGATTCGACTTCGACCGCCCGCAGATAGAAGCCTTCCTCCGCAGCCGCACGGTCGACGAGACCATCGACGCACTCCGCCAGCTGGCGGAGTGGCAGCAAGTCGTCAACCGCCAAAACCACGACGGCGTAACCCTCACTCCCGCCCTCGCGGACTTCCTCGCAGGCCCCGGCGCCGTTGGTGAAAAGCTGGCGCACCTCGAACGACTGCGCCAACGCACGCGCAACGGCGAATTCGACCGCGCCAACACCATCCAACGCGACCTCGAATACCACCGCTACAACTGGGCCTACCGCGAAGAAATCTCGGACGCATCCACCCGTCCCGCAAACGGCCCCTACGACGAGTTCGCGGCCCTGCCCACCCTTCCCCCGCAAACCTGCGAACCATTCGTCCTCGATGGGCAGCATCTGGTCGAGGCTCGCCGCGCGGCATTCGAGGCATACACCCTCCTGCGATTCCTCCAAGAATTCGCATCCTGCACGTCCCGCCCCATCCTCCTCGTCGGAAACGACCGATACGGACGACAATGGGGCGTCGAACCCCTAGAAGACCGCCTGAGCCGCAGCTTCACCATCCTCTATCCCCGCGTCCCCTCTCACAAATCGACCCGCCTGACCGTCCCCAACCAAATCGAAAACACCGGCGTCCGCTCCGGATTCGACCGCCAAACGATTCGCCTCCTCAGCGAACGAATGCCGCACGTCATCATCGTCGACGCCAGGAACGTGGGACAAGGAAAAGACCGCGCACTCATGCGGATGTCCCGCGGATGCCGCGACTACGCAAACTGGTTCATCGCCTTCAACGACCTGCGCGCAGACGGCGACGCCTCGAAATACGAACACAAGATGCCGCACCCCCCAAATCACTACCCCGAACTAAAGCGATGGTTCGAGTTCGTCCAAGTACAACGAAAGATACGCCCATGGATCCAGCCGGGCGACACATACTCCATGACGATGTGGGCCCCAAAGTTCACCGACGAGACCGTCCTCGGAGACTTCAAGGTGAAGACCAGACCCGTCGAGTACGGCTCCGACGATCCCCAGGTCGTCCTAGCCAACCCGCTCGTCTACCGCACAGACCAAGACGAGCCCAACCTCCATGAGAACTTGCGCGGCAACCGCCCGTACTACTTCGACGGGCCCGAGCGCCACGTCCGCGCAAAGTTGCAGTTCGGGTTCGGAGAGCACGGCCTGGAGTCCAGGGTAGAGGGGAACACCACGGACGAGTTCGTCGAGGCCGTCCAACAGTTCATTCGGCAAGAGGTCGCGCGGTTGGCGGAAATGGAACCGCAGCTTATTGAGGATGCAGCCGTCCAATGATGCCAGTCCGTTCCCTGTTTTGGGTATAATGAGGCGAGACAATACAGCCTGCACCCAGAAACCATCGTCCGCGTGCGGACGCGCACTCTCTCGCAAGGGCATTCCCCACGCCGTCTCGCAAGGAACGCGCGGCGAGAGCCTGCCCCCGCCCACTCCCGCTGCAGGACACTCCCAAAATCTCCGAACGGCCGCCCCGCTGCAATAGATGCGCAAACTAACGAACGCACGCCTCGTATCCAATCGCCTCCTGGACGAGTGGAAGCTGCTCTCGAGCGTCTTCATCGGCATCCTCGTCGCCGTCGCAATCAGCGTCGCATCCACCGCATACCTCACCGCCCTCGAACAACTCGCGTTCCGCGTATCCCTCAACCAAATATCGGCCCCCCTCCTCAACCTCACGGTATTCACCAAGCGCATCCCCCTAACCCGCAGCGCCATCGAACGCATGGACGACGTCATGACATCGTCCTCCACAACCCATATCGAAGACCTCTACGTCGGCCACGAAACCTACATCAAGGGCGCCTCCTCGATCGTCGGCATGGACGGCGCGCCCCTCCCCCCCGTCGGCGGCGCGGAGTCGACCACGCAGGTACTCGAAGGCTTCTTCCACTCACTCAGCAGCGTCGAAGACCACGCAGAATTCGTCGACGGACGCGCCCCCAGCTCATCCCCCGTCGAAACGCCGTCCGGCGCCGCCGTCGAAGCAATGATATCCGAGCAAGTGGCCGAGGAGTCGAAACTCGGACCGGGAGACTCCGTCGTGGTCGCTCGGGACGTGTTCACACAGACGAGGATCACCGCCAACATCGTCGGCGTCTTTCGAGCGGACGACCTCCGAGACGACTACTGGAGCACCGCCGCCATCGTCCTAACGTCCCAATCAGCCGCCGCACAGGGCGGCGCAGAAGCAGGATTCCCCCCGCCAGACGGCGTCGTATGGGACCCAAACCAAGACCTCGCCATCGGCCTATTCGTCCACACGGACATCCTGACAGACGTCGTCGGCCCAGCTGCCTCCCGATCCCTAACCAACCCCATCATCTTCGGCAAGATCGACAAGGCAAGACTCGGCTCCTGGACTGCGTCTACCTTCGTAGAACGCCTCGACCTCCTCGAAAATGACATCCTCGACGCAATGCCAGGATCCACCGTGAGCTCCGGCGCGCTGCGCGGCCTGATAGACAACGTCGGACGACGCGCGTTCTTCTCCAGGATACCCCTCCTGCTATTGCAAACCGTCATGGTCGTAACCGTCATGTTCTACATGACCATGATGATCTCCTACCTCGCCAGAAGCCGAGAACGCGACGCCGCGCTGATGCGAACCCGCGGCGTTGGAATCGCAGACCTCATCAGACTCTACGCAATAGAAGGCGCAGTGATGGCGGCGGCCGCACTCGTCATCGGCTCCCCAATCGCCCTCGGGGCGATCGCCCTGCTCGGACTCGTCCCTCCCTTCCGAGCAACCACAGGCGGCGAGCTCCTCCTCGTCAGTCCAGACCCGCTCGCCTTCGGCATCGGCGCGTCCGTCGCCCTCGCCTGCCTGCTGCTGTACGTCCTGTTCGGAGCGGCCGGCGCCCGAAGCGGCCTGCTGGCGCAAAAGATGCGAGCCGCCCGGCCGGCAACCATGTCCTTCTTCCATCGCCGCTATCTGGACATAGGACTCGTCAGCATCGGAGGACTCGTGTTTTGGGAGCTCCAAAACAGAGAACAGATCGTGTCGAGCGGTCTATTCACCGAGCTCCAGGTAAACGAAATTCTCCTGTTCGGCCCCATCCTGTTCTTGGTCGTCGTAGCCCTGTTCTTCATGCGCTTCTTCCCCCTCCTCGTCCGCTACATCGCCGGCGAATCCACCGCACTCACCCACATCCTCGCGGCCCTGTCAGTCTGCGGACTCACAGTCGGCATCCTCTACCTCGCGTTCTGGGACAGCCAAGAATCCGCCTCCTACCTGCCCGCGGTCGTCGTGTTGGCTGTAGGCTGTGCATACTACCTAACGAACCGCTTCCGAAGCAGCGCATGGTGGTGGCTCGGCATCGCCGCCCAAACGGCATTGGTCGCCGCTTACGTCCTCACCGCGGACGGCATCCACCCCGACCGCGGCCTCCTGTTCGCCGCAGAGGCAGGCCTCCTCTCCATCGTGCCCGCCCAAATGCTATACCGCCTCCTATCTCTCGTCACCCGATCCGCCCCGGTATGGCTCTCCATCAGCCTTTGGCACATGGCGCGCAACCCCCTCCAATACACATGGCTCGTCCTCCTCCTAGTCCTGGTAACCGGACTCTGCATCTTCGCCACCACCGTGGGAGGAACCCTCACTCGCAGCCAAGAAGACCAGGTGCAGTTCGACACCCCGACCGACATGCGCATCCAAGGCCGCCCGCTGTTCATGAGCGATGGACTCCGCGAAATGCGCGATCGTTTCGTCGATACCCCGGCGGTCTCGCATGGCGCGTTGGGGCACCGCGCCGGCGCATCGATCGGCTCCACCTCCGTGCAGCTGCTCGCGCTCGAACCCGACAGATTCGCAGAAGTCGGGTGGTTCAGAGAAGACTTCGCAGACACGACACTCGAAGAGCTCATGGCCCGAATAACCGTGCGCCCCCCAGACGATTCGATAACCCTCCCTCCAGAAGCGCAAAGCATCGGCCTCTGGCTGAAGCCCCTGGAGTTTCAGCCCCTCATCTCCGTATGGGTCGTCGTTCGAGACGCCAACGGTGAAGTGCGCACCATCTCGCTTGGCGAAGCCGGAGAAACCAACTGGCACAAGGCAAGCAACTCATTGCCCGAAGACTTGGCACGCCCTCTGGACTTGCTGGCAGTCACCCTCTACGAGCCCGGCGCTGCGACGCAGAACGAAGGCGGCGGAACCCCCGGCACCATCATATTCGACGACATCCACGTCACCCTCCCAGACGGCTCCGACCGACTCCTCGAAGGCTTCGAAGGCGAAAACGTCTGGTCGCCAATTCCCACAAGCGCCCTGGGGTCCGACGTCCTGTACCCCACCCCGGACAATCCGTTCTCCGGCGCCCGCTCCGGCCAATTCACCTTTGGAACGGACAGAAACCGCTCCATACGCGGGATATACTACACCAAGGGCGGCGGCGTGATACCCGTCATCATCAGCCAAGGAGCCGCCGACGTTACCGGACTCCGCCAAGGTATGGCCCAGGTCGTCAACGTATCCGGCTGGCAGGTGCCCATCGAAATCGCCGCAGTGATCGACCTATTCCCTACTCTCGACACCACGAGCTCCGGATTCCTGATAGCCGACATGGAAGCCCTACTCACGTTCATGAACATCATGAGCCAGCTGTCCACCGTCGAGCCCAACGAACTACACCTCCAAAAGTCCGGCCTCGCCCCAGGCATCATCGAAGATATCTCCAAAGACCTCTCAGCCATTCTCCTAAAGGTCAGCGACCGCACAGCGCAACTCGAAGAAATACGCCTCGACCCGCTCCAAAACACCGGGTGGAGGGCGCTCGTCCTCGTTGCCCTAGTAGTCGCCGCGCTCTCCGCAGTATTCGGCTACGTCGCATACATGCTCCTAGTCGGAGAGCAGAGCCAGCACGAGACGGGGTTCCTACAGTCCCTCGGGCTTTCGCGGCTTCAGCTGCTCGGACTGCTCTGCTTCGAGCACCTGACGGTCGTCGCACTGGGACTGGGCGTCGGAACGTGGGCGGGTTTCCAAATGAGCCGGCTCATGGTCGCCCCATTGGCAGTCTCCGACATCGGACAGCCCATCGTCCCCCCGTTCATCCTCATCACCGACTGGTCGATGATGATCCCAACATATGCCGCCATCCTCGCCGTCTTCGTCTCCACGCTGTTCGTTCTCTACCGTTCCATCGGAAGGACGAATCTGTTCGAGCTGGCAAGGGGCGTCGAGGCCTAACCCCAGGGACGAAGAGCAACCAACGGAGCCAAGCAACGTTCTTTATATCCATGGAGAGTTTGGGCTACAATTCAAAGTACGGAGGTGGCCCGCATTGAGGAATCTGGAATGATATCCGCCGTCCAGCGGTTCGCAGCAGCCTGGCAGTTCGTAATCAAGCGCAGCCTTGCGCATTGGCGGCTGCTATCCTCCGTGGTGTTGGGCGTCCTGCTCGCGTCCGCCATCATGTCCGGAACCGTCGTCTACTTCGACGCCCTCCGCGAAATCGCCCTCCGCAGCGCCCTTTCCCAGCACTCTCAGCCCGACCTGAACATCATCATGCAAGGGCAGCGGGGGCCCGTCAATGCGGAAGAGGCCGCGCGGGTAGAGCGCGTCGTCGACAACGCCGTCGACAGCAGGCTGGAGTGGCTCATCGACGGCGTCCGCACCGCCGCGAAGACTCCGACCATGTTCCTCACCGCCGCGGGCGAGGAAGAGGGCGCCGGCGACGACAACGCCCGCGCCTACTTCACCTACTCCCCGGACATCGCAGAGGAGATCGTCATCCGCGGAGGCAGCCTGCCCCGACCCGAACCAGTCAACGCACCGGGAGAGCCCTTCGCCATCGAAGCCATGATCCCAATCGAAGCATCCGAAACCTTCGGCGCCCGCATTGGAGACCGGATGTCCGCCGTCCTACCTTGGTCGGACGACCTCTCACGCGTCGAGGTCGTCATCAGCGCCATCTTCCAGCGGAAGAACCCCAACGCCGATATCTGGCGCCTCGATGAAACCGTCCTCCAAGCCGCAACCGGACAAAGCTTCCGAACCATGCCCCTGCACGTATCGCGCGAGGCGTTCCTAGAAACCCTGGGCCCGCGCCTCCGCAGAATGCAGGCCACCTACGCATGGCTGCTCATAACCGACACCAGCCGCATCCACGCCAGAAACAGCGCCGACACCCTCGCAGACATCAGACAAACGAACGCCGCCCTCAACGCCACCCTGGGCAGCTTCCGACAGACCACATCCCTGGACAACGCCCTCGCAGAGTACGACCGCCGATTGTTCTTCAGCAAGCTGCCCATGTTCGTCGTCCTCGTACTCATCGCAATCGTCATCCTCTACTACGTGGCCACCCTGTCATCCCTCATCGTCGAAGACCGGCGCAGCGAAGTCGCCCTGCTCAGAAGCCGAGGAGCCACATCCTCGCAAATCCTCATGGTATTCGTCATGGAAGGGTTGACCATCGCCGTCCTGTCTGTCCTCTTGGGGCCCATCCTCGCCGCGGGAGTAGTAAGCGTACTTGGACTAACGCCCGCATTCTCCGGGCTGACCGCAGGCGGCGTCTTGACGGTCAGCCTGTCGAGCGGCGCGTACCTCATGGCCGCCCTCGGCGGCCTACTGAGCTTCGCCGCGCTCATCTTCCCGGCATTCCGCGCCTCCCGAATCAACGTCACCCAAGAACGACAACGCTCCGCAAGACCCACCGACCTCCCGATCTTCCAACGTTACTACCTCGACGTACTCTTGCTCATCGTCGGCATATTCCTGTTTCGTCAACTGACCGAGCAAGGCTCCGTCGTCGCCCGAAACCTATTCGGCGAAATCGCCGTCAACCAAATGCTCCTGGCCGTCCCAGGCATCATCCTGATCGCCTCCGCAATGGTGCTTCTGCGCCTCTTCCCCATTGCCATGAATATCGTCAGCCGCACTCTCTCCTCCTGGCTCCCCGCAGGAATGGTCATGGGCGTCTGGCAGATGGCGCGCAACCCCGCACACTACGCCCGCTTGTCTCTCCTGCTCATACTCACCGCAGGACTCGGAATCTTCGCATCCAGCTTCAGCGCCACTCTCGACCGCAGCTTCGTGGAGAGAGTCCTCTTCTTCACCGGCAGCGATGTGCGCCTCAACGGAAACGTCCCCGTCTCCTCATACCGACGCAGCCCGTCCGCAGACACCCAGTTCGAATCGACCAGCAGCCTAACCGAGCGGTACGAACGAATCCCAGGCGTGGACAACGTCAGCCTAGTACGCAGAAGCTCCGGCCACGACCTCTCGAAACTGTTTGGCGGAACCTACGACATGCTGGCGGTCGACCCACAGAGCTTCCTCGAAGTCGCCTGGTTCCGAAGCGACTTCGCAGACCAACCAATGCGCGGCCTCCTCTCCTCCCTGCAATCCCAAGGCGGACCCCAGGGAATCCCTCTCCCGAACGGATCGAAACGCTTGAGCGTGCGTGTCAAACCCGACCGACCCCATCCGTCGATCCGCATGACCGCGCGCGTAACCGACGCGAACGGACGATACCACAGCTACTGGTTGGGCAGCATCAACTTCGGCAGCTGGGAAACCTTGGACGTCGACCTCTCCGAACGGCGAGGAAGAGGCCAACCCCCCTCCCCTCCGACCGAACCCCTCACCCTCACCTCCCTGTGGATCCAGGAGTTCAGAGGCGACCGCAACCTCCAACCCGGCTCCGTCCTAATCAACGAAATCCGTGTGACCGACGACCAGGGAACAACGACCGTCATAGAACCGTTCGATTCCGTAGACCAGTGGAGCCTATTGCGCACATCCGACAGCGCAGTCGTGGACGTCCTGCGACCCTCCGACGTCGGGTTCGACGGGGAGTCCGGCTCTGCCCTCTATTCATGGGGCGAAGGTGCAGCGCTATCCCCCCGCGGTATCTTCCACGGACAACTTACGCCCTTGCCAGTGATCGCAAGCAAAGGCTTCAACAAGAACACCGGACACAAGATAGGCGAAGAATTCGACGTCTCATTCTCCGGACACCGCGTCCCCATCCGCATCGTCGACGAAGTATCTCTGTTCCCAACCATGAACATCCGCGACAAGAGCTTCCTGGTCTCGGACGTGGATTCCATAGTCAAGTACGCCAGCATCGGATCGATCACCGGAGAAGTCCTGCCGAACGAACTATGGATATCCTCCAGCTCCACAGGAACGCAACGAGAAGCCCTAATCGAGAGATTGAATCTCGACGGCGCGTTCCTCATCGACTCCTTCCAAGACCGGGACGCCCTCCTCGCAGAATCGGAAGTCGATCCCCTCGTCAAGGCAGGATGGCGCTCGCTCCTCTTCATCGCCTTCTCATCCGTGCTGGCCCTGAGCTGCCTCGGATTCCTCGTCCACGCATACGTATCGTTCAGAAACAGGCAACTCCAATTCGCCCTACTCAGAACAGTAGGATTTTCGATGCGCCAACTCGTCACCATGGTCTGGCTCGAGCAGATCCTGGTCATCCTCGTCGGACTCGCGCTCGGAACATGGATGGGCGGGCGCTTGGGCGCGGTCATCATGCCGTTCCTCGGCCACGACGACTTCGGTTCGCAGGTCATGCCCCCCTTCGTCATGCAGACCAACTGGAGCATACTACTAATCACCTACGGGATCATGTTCGTCGTATTCGCCGTGATAATACTCGGACTGATATGGCTCGTGAACCGCATCTCGTTGCAGCGTGTCCTACGCCTGGGCGAAATCGGGTAGAATGAATTTCGGAGGAAACGCCATGCGAACGGAAGAATATATCGTCTGCGGAGACCTCTTCAAGATATACAAGATCGCCGACCTCGAGGTCGTAGCGCTGAGAGGACTCGATCTCGTCGTCGCACATGGAGAAGTCATCGCCATCGTCGGCGCCAGCGGCAGCGGAAAAACTACCCTGTTGAACATCCTCGCAGGATACGACACCCCCTCTGCAGGCAAAGTCCGCGTCGGCGACCGCGACCTCCTCCGCATGAGAGGACGAGAAGTCGAAGAATACCGCCGACGCGAAGTAGGCTTCGTCTGGCAGCAAACAAGCCGCAACCTCTTCCCCTACCTCACCGCGATCGAAAACGTCGCCCTCCCCATGATGCTCACCAACCTCTCCCCCAAAGAACGGCAGGAAAGGTCCCAAGACCTCCTCAATCTCGTAGGACTCGGACACCGCCTCGACCACATCCCAGAACGACTCTCCGGCGGCGAGCAACAGCGCGTCGCAATCGCCGTCGCCCTTGCCAACCATCCCCCCCTCCTCCTAGCAGACGAACCCACAGGCGAACTCGACGACACCACCGCCAGCGAAATACTCGACCTGTTCGGATCCGTCAATACCGAACTCGGCACCACCATCGTCGTCGTCACCCACGACCGAGACATCGCCTACAAGGTCGGGCGCGTCGTCCTCATCCGCGACGGCAAGACATCCACCGAAATACGCCGCACGCACAGCTACGAACGGCAAATCAGCGGCGAACTCGACGTCCAAACCCCCTTGGAAGAGTACACCCTCGTCGACGGCGCAGGACGAGTCCAACTGCCGCGAGAGTTCCTGGAAGAAGTGAAAATCCGAGACCGAGCCCGCGTCAAGGTAGAGGATGGCAAAGTAACGATAGTGTCTGGAGAAGAATAACATGACCGCATCCCAGATCATCATCGACATCGAAAACCTCACCCGCGTATACGACGTCGGCGCGGAACAAGTGACCGCAGTCGACGACGTAACCCTGCAAGTCCCACCAGGTCAGTTCATCGCCCTCATCGGAAGATCCGGATCGGGCAAGACGACCCTCCTGAACCTCATGGCGGGCCTCGACAAGCCAACATCAGGCAAGATCCTGTTCGAAGGCGAAGACCTAACCCAAATGGGCGAAAAGGCGCTCACGAACATCCGACGCCACAAAATCGGATTCGTCTTCCAAGCATTCGGACTCCTCCCCCTCCTATCGGCGTTCGAAAACGTCGAACTCCCACTCAGAATCTCCGGATACCGAGCCCGAGAACGCGACGAACGCACGAAAGAAGCGCTCGAAATCGTCGGCCTCCTCCCCCGCTCCAACCACCGACCCTACGAGCTCTCCGGCGGAGAACAGCAGCGAGTCGCCATCGCACGCGCCATCGTCACCAAGCCCCCCCTCATCCTCGCCGACGAGCCCACTGGCGAACTCGACTCTACCAACGCCCAATCGATCTTCGGGCTATTCCGCGAAATGGTCGAAACACGCGGCATCACCGTCGTCGCAGCTACCCACGACTCGACCCTCCTCGCCATGGCAGACCAAGTGAACGAAATGCGAGACGGACGCATCGTCGGGCACCTAGAGGGCGAAGACCTTCAACACCGACTGGAAGAAATCCACGCAAGCCGCTACAGGGACACCCCGCAAGACAGCGCCACACCCAAGCCCGACGATCAGCCAAGACGCGGCGTCGCCCCGGCGGATTCCCCCGCCCCAAGCAGAGAGCCCGATCAGCCCGAAGCGACGCCTCCATCCGACGAGGACTACATCAGCCGCTTCCGTCGACCATCCGACCGTTAGACCGCCGGCCGAGACGATGCCCGCGTCCCATAGTTCGCACGGGGCCGATACTGCGGTGGCTCGGAATACGACGCAGGATCGCAGTAACGAAGGTCCGGCGTCCGATAATCGAGCGTCAATTCTCCCCCGGCAGACTGCCGGTACAAGATATTCCTCAACCAGTTGACATTGTCCGTATCGGGATAATCGTCCCGGAAGAACGCCCCCCTGCTTTCCTTGCGCTCCAGAGAGCCAATGAACAGCAGCTCCGCAGAGAGGAACAGGTTGCGCACCTCGAGCGCCCGCGCCCAATCGTATCCATTCCTCGCCCGAATCTTCCCCGTCTCCTCACGAACCCGCCTGATGCGCGACAACCCCCGCATCAGGCCATCCTCATCCTTGATGACCCATGCGTACCGCCGCGTCGCCCCCTTCACCTTGCGCTTGACATCACTGGCCTTCACACCCTCGGAGTCGCTCACCGCGTCCGCCGCTTCGTCGAAGATCGCCGCCGCACAAGCCGGATCGACCTCAGCCGCGCAGGACTGCTTCGCCGCTTCCGCCGCATACTCCCCAGCTCGCTTCCCAAACACCACCGTTATCATCGACGTATACCCCTCCGGACGCGCGTGCCCATAGACTCCGCCCGCAACCGCCCCCGCAGCGTACAGACCAGGCACAGTCGTCTCGCACCGTTCGTTGATCGCCACCCCCCCAATGGTCGTATGCGCGCGCGGCTCCGATGCTACCGGCTTGACCCGAAGGTCGATCCCCCGCTTCTCGGTCTGCTCACGCACCAGGTCCATGAACCACCAAGGCAAGTTGCCCCTCTCGAACACCCCGCTCATGTCCAACAAGATCTTCTCGCCCTTGAACCCACGCCCTTCCTTGACCTCGTTCCATACCGCATACGTCAACGGCTCCTTGGCGAAACTCCGCGGGTCGTCGATGCCGTACCGATGCAAGAACTCCTCATGCTCGGAGTTGAGAAACCGAGTCCCAGGAGGAAACCCGATCGACGTCGCCACGAACTGGGACGCCTCCATGTCGATCAGATCGGCCCCCGCGCGGTAGGCCGCCGCTTGTCCGTCCCCCGTCTCGAATGGAGACACCGTCGTCGGCGCAAATATGTGACTGTATGTGCCAGTGGCCAGAATCGTAGATTTTGCCTGCACGAGAACCAGCGCAGACCGGCGGCAGTCCAGAACCGCCGCCCCAACGACACGCCCCTCGTTCGTCAACAAGTCGATGAGTACAGCGTCGTCCATCACCTCGACGCCCCGCTTCTCGACCTGATCCATCAACGCGTCCATCATCGCAATGCCCGGAGGAGCCCCATACGAGTGCTTCCTCGAACTGCCCCCAGGCTTCAACGTGAAATTCCTCGCGTGGGTATGCGCCGCCGAGCGGTACAGCGTGATCCCCCCGTCCTCCCCCCGCTGGAAGTCCACCCCCCAATCGACCAACTCCTCCACCCGCTCCATCGTCTCATCCACCAATATCTTGGACAGCGTCTGATCCCCCAAGAATCCCCCAAAGGAAATCAGGTCGCACATCGATGAAGCGTTGGAATCGCCGTTCCGACCGTCGAGACCAACCACCGCGCTCGTCCCCACGTTCAGCGTACATCCACTGTCGCCGAACTTCCCCTTGACGACCATCAGCGCATCCACCCCCATATCCCGCGCCCCAATAGCCGCCCGACAGCCAGCGCCCCCTCCCCCAATGATGAGAACGTCAGTCGACAAGACCTCGTGCATCGCAACACTGCCCCTATGCAAGAATGACCACCCGAAAATATGCTACACCAACCGAATCAAACGTGGTAGACATAGATGGCCGTCGATGTAGAAAACCACGCCCCGCTCAGACGCCGCGTCTCGGACGCCCGCCACGTAGGAACCTCGAACGTGTTCGACAAAACCAAGCACCCAGGACGCAGCTCCCGCTCGAACTTCTCCCGCAGCCTCCGCATCGCCGCCGGATGCAAGAACACGACGACCACATCGACATCCCTCAAGTCCGCGTCGAAGACGTTCCGCCGGTGCAACGCCAAATTCCCCCTCCGAACCAACACCCCCTTCAACCGCGAGTACAACCACGGAATAGGCGACAACTCGTACCCCACGACTTCCGAGCCAGAAAACCGCGCGGATATCGGGTACGCCAAAGAACCCCACCCAGACCCCAAATCGACGATCTTCCCCTCCGTCAACTCCGGAATTAACCCAACGATCGCACGCACCGCACTCGGCGAACTCGGCATCGGCGTAATCCCAAGCCGTATCCCATAGTACACAATGGAAACGGCCGACAAGACCAGCGCCCCATTCAATACATATGCCGCCCAATCGGGCATCTCGACCGACATCCTACCCCACCCCAGCAATCCCCAGTTGGTGCATCGACGCAGCCTGCTCGCCGCCAGGATCGCGCCGCGCCACGACCAGCAGCAACAACGCAGCCGCAATCAGAGCCAAGAACAACGCCGCACCGATCATCTGTCTCCGATCCATCATGCTACGCCCCTATACTCTCTCGTTTCCCAACTCTACTCCGTTCGACATTCTTCCTGACCAATACAACTTATATCAGTACACACTCTCCCCCGTAGGAGGCATAAGCGAAGTTCCCTGAATATGTATAGAATTCACAGAATGCCATACTTCCGATGGAACCCTCCCCGTAAGACCAGAATTGCCGTCGACATATATATTAAGATACTTGCTGATACCCCCTAACTCCAATGGAATGTTTCCCATAAGATCATTGTTCGAGAGAACCAACCCCCTAAGATTCCGCAGATTCCCCAACTCAGACGGGATCTCACCCGCAAGACCGTTATTAGAGAGGTCCAGGGCCCGAAGCTTGGACAGATTCCCCAACTCAGACGGGATCTCACCCGCAAGAGATTGATGAGTAATGAACACCATCTCCAGTTCATCGAGTTCCCCTAACTCCGCAGGAAGAATCCCAGTGAGTCTGGGGTATCCCGTAAAATCTTGATAATTCAATCCTCGAACGCGGAGTGGGAATGAAGTAGATGGATAGGACGGGTGAAAAACAAGGCCTTGCCATTCTGTTATGGGGACATCAAAACTCCAGTTCAGCGCAGCGTCTCCCGCCAAAACATCTCGAATACGGAGAAGCGCTTCACAGTCCCGCACCAACCCAGGATTGTCCTGCGGATCAGGAACCACATACCCATCCGAGCACACCTCTACGTTCTTCCATTCAGACGCCGCCGCCAACTTCTCACTCGGCGTCCTTCTCACTAGAATGCGCTTGTCGGATCCATTTGACGACAACGTGTATAGCACAACTCCAAAGTCAGGATCGCTAGAGAAGATAGTCTCGAGCATGATCCGAACCGCGACCCGCGAACCATCCGGAGACCACGACACCAACGACGGCCACTCGATCTCCTCAATTATCCGCATATCGGATCCATCTATCCCGACCGAGAATATCCCAGCATAGACAGGCGCCCCATCGTCCGACCCCATAGACTCAGGAACCCCGACGAACCGTATCTCAGAGCCATCTGGAGACCACGCTATGGATGTGGCTACAAGATTCGCTGCAACCCGCTGTTCCCCAGAATCCGTCGACTCAGGAATCGCGCTAAACCGTACATCAGAACCATCCGACGTCCACAGCGAAATCCCCTTGAGACCCGCTATCGCCCGTTGATCCGAACCATCAGGCGACGAGACCACGATGTCCGATATGTCTTCGCTCGACCTCGCAAACGCTACCAAACCCCCATCTGGAGACCACACAGGCGACTCCAATACCATATCAATCAGTCGTGTCAAGTTCGATCCGTCCTCACCAACTGTGTACGCATGTCCACGTGCAAAGAACGCCAACCTCCTCCCATCTGGAGACCACGCAGGCGGACTCAACGCAATATGACGAGGCCCGATGTCGTCTCGCAAGCCCGATCCATCAGGAGCAATTATAGACAGCCTGCCACTGCCCACGAACGCTATACGACTCCCATCTGGAGACCACACAGGAAAATGGTCAACACCAACGTTCTCGGTTAGCCGACGCGGGTCAGTCCCGTCTATCTTCCGCGTGACTATCTCGTAGTTATACCGCTTTCGATCCCATACATGGTGATACCCTGCACCGTAATACCTATACCCAGCAGTGGTGGTATCCACTTCCGGTCCCGTAGGATACTCGCATGAGGCATACACCACCTGTGTCCCGTCCGGTGAAACGTCCGCGTACGTGCCATGGAGAGAAACATAGCCCGGATTCGCGTCAACTATCATCCGAAGGCGCGTTCCTCCCGCATCCACCAAGTAAATGTTCGAGCCATCGGTCGGGTCTCCTCTACCAGAGAGTGGATTACCTCGAGGTTGGTCGAGTATGATGTCAGTTCCATCTTGTGTCCATCTGAGAAGGTCAGGGATCACATCTCCTATGTCTCCAAAGAAAATATGCCCAGTCCTCGGTCCACAGTTAGGATTCGAACTTACTGCATCAGCAGGAGGAGCAGGAGGAGGAGTTGTAGGATATACTGCAGGAGTATAGTTTGGGTTGGGGATATAGCTTTGAGGTGTAGGAGCAGACGTAGGAGTTGGTCTAGGAAGGGAGACTTCAGGCGTAGGAGATGGGTCATACGGAAGGGGCGGATCATCACCGCAGGCCAACGTGAGTATCCCTCCACCCAACGCGAGGGTGAACGATATCCAAACCCACTTGCTCAACGTCCGCAGCAACATCTTTCTCACCTCCTCGATTTGTCGTCTATCACCACCGCTGCACTCGAGCAGCGCCCCCGTATCGTCTACTGATTTGTCTTCCGTACAACCCCGGATGGAATGCGCGGCGGCATTTCTGCGCGTGGACGGGCGTCCGCGCCGCCGCGCATTCCCCGCGCGCTACCTCTGCGGCTCCGAATCATCCTGCGCTTCCCGATCCTCGCCCGGATCGGCGGGCCTCCGAGGTTTCGAGGCCGCGCGGCGTCGGGAGGACATCCGTCCAAGCACGACAGCGATTGCGATGCAGCCGCCCCAGAACGGGCTGAACACGATCAACCAAATGGCCGCAGTCGTCGCCGCACGTACCAGAGCCGATAGCGCGCGGACGGCCTCCTTGCTAGTGCCGGTCAGATCGTACCCGCCCACAATCCAACCCTCGCCCTGTATCACTCTGACGGTGACCTCGCTGGACGCCTCGACGAGCCCGCCCTCGCTGTCCCCGGTTACCGTAAGCTTGGCCGTGTACTGCGACGAATCCTCCCTGATGAGGATGTACGTGTGCTCGACCTCAATCGAGTTGCCCTCGTCGAGCGCGCCCTCCACCGGAGACGTGCCGTCCCCAAAGTCCCAGCGGTAGCGCATGTTGCCAACCCCGTCCGGACGGTTGAGCGTCCCCCGCAGCCGAACCGCCGACCCAGCCTCGACAGTCATCCACTCGCCCGCAGACACGTTTATCACAGGAACCTCGGTAACCGTAACCACGATCTTGTCCGACCCGCGCACGCTCCCAGCTTCTCCCGTCCCCACCATCTTGATCTGCACGATGTACGGCGACTCCTCCGCGCTCTGATAGGCGTGGCTCGCGACCGCCGTCACCATGCGGCTGGCATCCTCCGTCAAGATAACGCGGGTGTTCTCCACCAAGTACGAACCGTCCCCAAAGTCCCACGTGTATGTGAACTCGTCGATACCCTCCGGCGGCTCGAAGAACGCGCGAAACCGCATATCCCGCCCGACCGCGCCAGTCTGGTCATCGCCCGCATCAACACGCATCTGCTCCGTATCGACGACGGTCACCTGCACCGTGTCCCGCCCAAACAGCGGGCTCGATTCGGATGCCCCGCTGATCCGCACCTCCACGAAATACGGGGAGTCCCGATGATCCCCAAATACGTGCTGCACAGCCGCGGTCACGCGCGTCCCAGGCTCGGACGTCGGCGCGGTGAACGTCGAAGAGACCGGCGCCGAATTGTCCCCGAAGTTCCACTCCACTAGGTACTCGGACGACTCGTCCGTCGTCTGGAAGGTCGCCTTGAAGCGCACCGTCTGCCCAACGTTCACGGTCAAGTCGGGCCCCGCGTTCACGGAAAGATCGACGCGTTGAAGCTGCAGACGTATCCTCATCAGCGAGAACGCCGCTGTCTCCTCCAAACGCTTCAGCGTACCAAGCAGCCGCTCGATATCCTCCTGCACATTGAACAACTCCCTCTGTATCTCCAATGCATCGCGCGCGTTCTGGGCCTGCTCCAAGAGATTGAGCATCGCCGTCTCCGTCGCCCGGTAGTTGTTCAACCGCGCCTGCGCGTCGAAGTACTCGTCCGTTACATCCTTGCTCGTCGTAACTTCCGACTCAACCGCAGCCGCCAGCATTCTCATCCGCGAAATCGCCTCGTCCAGACGAGCCGCAGGAACCCGCACGGCAATGTCTCCAACGAACTCGCTGCCCCGGCTGGATGACACCGTCCAACCCCCCATATTGGCGGCAACGGACGCCACGCCGTCCATGGACGACTGGATGTCCTCGACCACGAGGCTCATGTCCACCGTCCGCACGACGATGCGCTGCTGCTGGACGAGCGTCGCCTGCTCTCCCCCGTCGGCTGCATCCGACGCGGTATCCCCGGCTTCGCCCCCAGCCGCCGCGGACTGTGCAGCCGTATCATCGGCTGCGGACTCCTCCGCAACTGCAGCGTCCGACGCGCTCGTGACCATGGGCGCCGGCGTTGCTGCCGGCGCTGCAAAGGCGGCAGGGGCCGGCGTCGGAGCCACAGACGCGGGCGCGGACATAGCGGCCGGTGCGTCCGCGGCAGCTTCGCCAGATCCGTGGCTCTCCAAGTAGGAGATGGATTCACCGCTGTCGTCGCTTCCACCGCACGCCAACAACGCCGCGCTCATCAGCGCGACCCCAACGAGCAATACCGCCGTCCATAGATTCATGCTAACGTTCTTCATATGTCCATCTCCTCTCACTCTCGCCTCTTGTCTCTAACGATAGCATATATCGCCGCTGGGCCCGCGGGCCCAGCGGCGTCTGGCGCTACCAGCGCGAAAGTCCGGCCGCCATGCCGACGAGCCGCGCAAACTCCGTCACGTCCGGATCGTCTTGCAGCATCCCCCCGACGCGGTCGGCGTGGTACTGCACATCTCCCATGCTCGTATGCTGCGCCCAGTAGCTCTCGCGAAGCACCTCCGCATACTGTGCGACGGTCGCCGCAAGCTGGAAGCGAGGAGACGCATCCTCGAACCGTCCCCGAAGGTCGCGGCGGTTGAAGTTCTCGCTCGCCTCGTGAATCCGCAGCGAGTCCGGATCCTGGTATCGGACGCTCACCTTTGCGATAGGACCGTCTGCGTATTCGTGCAGGCGCAGCTCGTACAAAGCCGTAACGCTGTGCCCGGCCCCAACCTCTCCAGCGTCCACCCGGTCGTTGCGAAAGTCACGGTCGGCCACGTCGCGGTTCTCGTACCCAATCAGACGGTAACTCCGAACCACCTCGGGATTGAAGGAAACCTGCACCTTTGCATCCTTGGCGATTACCTGCAGAGTGGCGGCCAGGTTGTCCACGAATGAACGCCACGCCTCGGTCAAGTTGTCGATGTAGATGTAGTTGCCGTTGCCGTCGTTCGCCAACTGCTCCATCAGCACGTCGTTGTAGTTCCCCATGCCGACCCCGACGGTCGACAGCGTCACTCCCTCGTTGACGTAGTAGCGCACCTGCTGCAAGATTGCCTCCGGCCCGGTTTGCCCCACGTTCGCTACGCCGTCCGACAGCAGCACGACCCGAGTGATCCGCTCCGGATCCAACCACCGATCCGCCATCTCGTACCCAAGCCGCAATCCCTCCTCGGCGTTGGTAGAACCGCCCGGCTGCAGACCGTCGATGACCTCCAAGATGTAGTCGTCGTGCCGAGCCTCCGTGGGATTCAACACCGAGTAACCCCGGTCCCCATAAGTGACGATTCCGATGAGGTCGGTAGGGCGAAGCTCGCGCACCAGCAAGCGCAGGGCCCGCTTGACCAATTCGAGTCGGCTCTCCCTCGACATCGAGCCGGACGTATCGATCACGAAGACCAACGTCGCATCCTTCCGCCGATGGTCCGGAACATCGCGCCCCTGAATGCCCACCCGCGCGATCCACGTATCGGACGTGAAGGGCGAACGCGAGCCGTCGATCTGAATACCGAACGCCCCGCTCCGCGGCTGACGGTACCCCTGATCGAAGTAGTTGACGAACTCCTCCACGCGCACAGAGTCCGGATCGGGGCGGTTGCCGTCCAACACGAAGCGGCGGGCCACCGAATAGGACGCCGTATCGACATCCATGGCGAACGTCGAGAGATGGTCGGCGCGCGCGTCGATGAACGGATTCACCCCATAGTTCTGGAAGAACGTCGTGTCGTATGCAGGGGGCGGCGCCGGCACGTACCCAGTGTCCCCATAGTCCCGGCTCGGCTGAGCCGCAGGCGGCGTTGTCCCTCCGCTCGGAGGAGGCGGCGGCGCTCCCGCTGGCGCCGGAGCAGGCGAGGCGGGAGCAACCTCCATGGCGGCATCCGAGGACCGAGCGGCCGGCGCCGGTGCTGCTCCTGCCGACGCTGCTGCCGGCGGCATAGGAGGCGCTGGTGTCGCTGCCGGAGCGGCAGGAGCCGGCAGCTGCTGCACCTGCGGAGCAGCAGTGGGAGCGGGAGCGGACGGCGCAGGGGCCGGAGCTGGGGCGGCAGGAGGTGCCTGAGCAGCCGGCTCGGGCGCGGCGGGCTCGCCTGGATCGCTGGCGCCGCACGCCAGCAAGACGATCCCCAGCATCGCAGCCCCGACGAAGATACTCGCGGTCTGATACAAAGACTTCATTTCCAATTCTCCTTTCGTACCGCTTTCGGATTTTAGACGGTTCGGCGCGGTTCGCGCCCCGTCTCTACTGCCATCGTCCCACCAATCCAGTACGTTTCAAGAACCAGATGTGTCCCATTGACGTATAATCATGTAGCAAAGGTGTCACATTGGAGACATTCGGGGAACTTCTATCGCAATACATCGAGCGCGCGGGCATCAGCGACTCCGAGCTAGCCCGCAGCATCGGCGTGCGCCGACAAACCCTCTTTCGCTGGAAGGACGGACAGATCCGCCGGCCGCGCTACCGCGACGACGTACTGCGCTGCGCCAACCGCCTCCGCTTGACTCCCGACGAGCGGGACAAGCTACTCACGGCAGCAGGCTTCCCCCCTGAAACACCACCGGCACCCGCCCCAGATGCCCCACCGGCACCCGTCCCCGACGCCCCGGCAAGCGACGCGCCATCGTCAGAGGGGGCGGAAGAGACGGACACGGGAACGCAGATTCGCCCATCGCGGAAGGCGTGGATACTCGGATTCGCCGGCGGCCTCGCGATCATCGTCGGCGCAGTCCTGGCCACCGCCATGCTCTCCAACTCCAACGACGGAAACCAGACTGCCGTAGTCGCTCCAACCCCCGCGCCGACACCCGCTCCCACCACTGCTCCGACGCCTCTGCCGACTGCCTTCACTGCGACACCCCCTCCAACTGCCTCGCCGACGCCCGCTCCAGAAGAAGGCCCCGATGAGGACGTCGTGGTTATCGCGCGATTCGTCAACTACATCGGAGGCAACACCGGGTTCAACGTCGCAGGACGCATCAGATCCGCCATCGAAGAGGAACTCGAAGGCGGCTTCCTCCCCAGCGTCAGAATCGAAACGCTCGACGAGGACATCCGCGACGAAGCCGAAGCCCAGGAAGTCGCCGCGCGAACGAATGCCTCCATCGTCATCTGGGGAGAGTACGACAGCGGACGCGCCCAAGCCAGATTCACCGTCCCCGCCCCCACGGACCCCATGCAAGACAGCCAAGTCGAACTCCCCATCGTCAACCCATCCGACCTGACCGCCACCATCAACACCGAACTGCCGCATCACGTCAGGCTCCTAGCGCTGTTGATCTTCGCCCACCTCTACAAGAGCGGCGAAGACGCAGAACAGGCGAGAGAAGCATTGACCGAAGCGCTGTCCCCCCTCCCAAATGAATCCGACACCCTCGCAACCATCTATTTCCGACTCGGATACCTCAACCAAGTGCACGAACCCCCGGACCTATCCGGCGCGCTCCACTACTACACCCTCGCACTGTCTCAAGGCCCTCCTTCCCCATCGTCCTACTTCAACCGCGCCCTCGTCTACTCCGCCCTCGACGACCTAGACGAAGCCATATCCGACTACTCCGAGTCCATCTTCCTCAACCCGCGCGATCCCGCAGTCCTCCACAGCAGAGGCGTCGCATACTTGAACCGCAAGAAACCCGGCGACGCCGTGCGCGCAGTCGACGACCTCTCCAAGGCCATCACCATCGACCGCAGCCTCCTGGACAGCTACTACGCACGCGGACTCGCCTACTTCGAAATGGGCGAGCAGTTCTACGAAGACGCACTGGCCGATATCCTCCACGTCTACGAACTCCGCCCCGACGACCCAGAAAGCAGCCGCGCAGTCTGCTGGCTCATGACGGCCGCGCAGCAGGCGGAGTCCGCGATCCCGTACTGCGACGACGCCGTTCGCAAAGGAGCCGAGGGAAGCCGCTTCAGCCGAGGCACCGCCTACCTGCACCTCACAGGCGCGGACGCCATGTCCAAGGCAGTCGCCGACTTCAACGCGGCAATCCGCGCAGACCCAACCGACGTCAAAGCCTACATGAACCGAGGACGCGCATACTTCAAACTCGGCCCATCGCACTACGACCAAGCCATCGACGACTTCCGACGCATCCTCACCATCGACGCCGATCACACCGGCGCACTCAACAACCTGTGCTGGCACCTCAGCCTGACCAACCGCCCCGCGGAAGGCCTCCCCTACTGCGACCGCGCCATCGCCATCGACCCAAACTACGGACTGGCATTCGACAGCCGAGGGCTTGCATACGCCCTCCAGGGAGAATACGAAAAAGCCGCTCTGGACTTCACGAAATTCCTCGAGTGGGCCAGCGCGCAGCCCGGCAGAGTCTACGAAGAGTACGGGCCAACCCGCGAACGCTGGCTCTCGACCCTGAACGCAGGCGAAAACCCATTCGACGAGGCCGAACTGCTCACCCTACTGAACGAGTGAAGCACCCCCAGCAGACGGCGCGTTCACCATACCAAGATGGTATACTATCGTCGCCAAAAGCGAATACACGAAATGACATCCCCGTCCGCAAGCCCCCCTTCTCCAGACCTAACGATCGTCCTCATCTGCCGCAATGAAGAGGGTTCCATCGCCCATTGCGTCCACGAAGCGCGCGGATTCTTGGAGAGGAACGACATCCGGGGAGAAGTTCTCGTCGTGGACAACGCCAGTACCGACCGATCCGCCCAACTGGCGAGAGACGCCGGCGCGCGCGTCGTCTCGGAGCCTCGCCCCGGCTACGGCAACGCCATCAACGCCGGAATCGAGAACGCCCGAGGACCGTTCAGCATCCTCGGAGACGCGGACGGCGAACACGACCTAAGTTCCCTAGAACCGTACTACGAAAAGCTGCAAGACGGCTACGACTTCGTGTTCGGCAACCGGTTCTCCAATGGAATCAAGTCCAGGGATATACCCTTCCTCTGGCGCTATGTCGGCAATGCAGCGCTCACCAGCCTCGGGAAGCTGCTCTACCGTTCACCCGTCAACGACTTCAACTGCGGGCTCCGCGGATTCAAGACCGACAGTGCGAGGGCGCTCTCGCTGCGGTGTCCGGGCATGGAAGCCGCCAGCGAGATGATCGTCAAGGCGGCCCGAA
The DNA here is from genome assembly GCA_965242665.1 of Dehalococcoidia bacterium. GTDB lineage: Bacteria > Chloroflexota > Dehalococcoidia > Lucifugimonadales > VXLM01 > VXLM01. The sequence continues at coordinate 1,537,580 of OZ251484.1, forward strand.
AGAACATGCGCATCGCGGAAGTGCGGACGACGCAGCGCCCAGCACTCGACCCCGACCGCGCCTCCCACTTGAGAGTTTGGCGAGACGGTTGGCGTCACTTGCGGCTCCTGCTCATGCTGTCCCCCCGTGGACTGTACTTCTTCCCAGGTTGCGTCCTCTTGGCCGCAGGCGCGCTGGCCATGCTCATCCCCATCGCCAACCCCGTGGAAGCAGGAGGCAGGTTCGGGTCATACACCATGCTATTCGGCTCCGCCTTCGCCGTCTGTGCACTCCAGATGATCTTCTTCTCTTTCCTAGCCAACGCCTTCTGCGAAAATATCGGACTGACCGACGGAAGCTGGATGGAGCGGCTGCAAAGCGGCCGTTTCATCGAGGGCGGCATAGCAATCGGCCTCGCCATGGCGCTGTTCGGAGCGGCAGGGAGCATCTGGAGCCTGTTCGTTTGGTCCCAAACCGGCGGGCCCGACGTCGAGCTGCGGATGCGCGTCGCCATTCCGTCCGTCACCCTGTCGATATGGGGAATGCAGACGATATTCTCCAGCTTCTTCCTCGCGCTGCTCGGAACGCAAGGATCCATGCGGGAAACTGCTGGAGACAAGAGGAGGTAGCGCCACGAATTTCGTCGATTACCTCTTCCTGATACTGACGCCGGCGCTCCTGTCCGCCGGACAATTCTCCTTCAAGAAAGCGTCCGAATCCCTCACCATGGACTCGATTCCACGCTTCCTCGGATCGCTCCTCGTCAACCCGTACTTTTGGATCGCCCTCCTCATCTACGGCGCAGCGACGGTCTTGTGGGTATTCATCCTCTCCCGCGTGCCCCTCAGCCGCGCAATGCCGTTCGTTGCCCTAACGTTCGCCATCGTGCCGATCGTCAGCGTCGTCGCGCTTGGCGAGAAGCTCAACCTCGCATACTGGATCGGAGTGGCCATCATCGCCGCCGGCGTATACATGACCGTCGTCGCGCTGCGTTCGACATGACGCGCGCGGATGAATGTCATGAGCAAGCTCCGAATCAACCGGTTCACCATCCTCCTGATGAGTAGCATCCCCCTCATCCTGCGCCGGCTTCCTGTCACGGCCGTCATCGTCTACACGGCGGCATTGATCGCCACCACAACACTCTTCTTCTTCCTCCACTACCTCGGCAATCAGATCCCCTACGACCTCGCCGCGCAGAGGTTCCAAACACAGTTCCACCCAGAACTACTGGACGCGGGCCTCGTCGAACGCAAGAGGCCCGCTCGATGCGAGATTCCCTTAGTCACTCTGGCGGGAGCCGACCAACCAGGAGTGCCCGAGGAGCATTCGCTGCTCGACGCTCTGTTATTGAGAATCCTAAATGTGCAAGACGGCTCGAGCATTTATGCGTACTGCCACAAACTGGACGCAGCGTCGAGCGGGTCCGCAGAAGTAAGCGAATCGCTCCTGAAGACTCGGTACTGGTGGGGAAGCAAGGCGCTCTTCGCCATCATGCTGCGCGGCATGTCCGTACTGGAAACTCGAGACCTGATCCGATGGGCCGCCGCGGCCGGTTACATCACGCTGGCGGCAGCCATTCTGCTAATGGCTCCGCGGGCGTTCCTCGTCCTTGCGCCGCTGATCGTCCTGGGCAGCCTCTTCTCCGGAGTCAAGTACTATTCGGACATACCCAGCGGTCTGCCGTACACGTGGACCGTATGGGCTTTGGCATGGCTGGCGGCGCTGGCGAGCCCGCGGGTGATCCCCCAGATGCCAACGAAAGCGCGCGCACACGCATTGCGCCTCTCCTGCTTCCTCATAGGAACCGTGTCGTCCTATCTATGGCTGTTCGAGGGACATACGATCTTCGTAATCGCCGGCATCGGAATGGTGGTCTACTTCGGACACCCCCGCCTCAGTCCGGCCGTGCGGACGAAGCTGGCGGGGTGGTGCATCGCCCTCTTCATCATCGGATTCGCGGCCAGTTTTGCCATGGGGCAGCTCACCAAGATCGCCGCGGCCGAATGCCGCATTCCCGACTGGTTCGGGTGGAGGCAAGCGTGCGAGGAGACCGGAATCACGGGGCTGCGAGGAGTCGTACAAGATATTTTCAGCGACCAACTTAGACACCACATCAGGCGGATGACCTCCGAGTTTGGCGAAGATATCTCCGGCGGCATATCACAATTCCCCGTACTCAAGCACTTCGAGTCGTTCTATGTGATAGGCCTGGACAACGCCGCGGCGGGAAGGGTTCTCACGCCGCTCTTGGCGCTCGCAACCCTCGCCTCCATTGCGTTCGCCGTACTCCGCGCAAGACGCGGACGTTCGGACCTGCTCTGGGACGTCTCCTGGATCGTCGGACTGATGATCCTCGCAGCGCTGCAATTCCTGCTGCCAAATGACAAAGCGCTCCGCATCGGCAGATACGTGTTCGTACTCTATGCCTTGGGCGTTTCATGTTCGGTACTGGCGCTCATGCACGCGAACATCCTGCCGCGGGTCATGAACCGCGTGTCAGCACTTACCCCCCCCCCCCCCCCCCCCCCCGTCCCGGGACGGAGGCACAGGCGCCGCCGAGTCACTAGCCCCACAGCCGCACTCGCCAACCCGGCCAACTGACAGCCTATGCAAACTGGCGCGATGGGCAGGAGCACTAATACTCGCAGCAGCCCTGTACTTCTACAGTTTGCCGCTCCAATCTCCTCTGGATCGCGCCGCTGAGATCGGCTCCCCCGTCATCCAATCCAACTTCGACGTCTACCTCGACGGGGACAAGATGATATACGTCAGGGAACAGTGCAGTCCAGAAGACATACGCACGCCCTTCTTCTTGCACATCATTCCGGCCGATGTCGCAGACCTCCCAGACGACCGCAGAGATTACGGATTCGACAACCTCGACTTCGACTTCTACGAGTTCTCCACCGTCCGACGCGGTGAAACGTGTGGGGCTATGCGGAAGCTCCCCAACTACCAATTCACAGGATTCAGCACCGGCCAATTCACCGGGTCGGGCACGGTATGGAGCGGAGCGTTCGATATCGGCAGACTGCCGACCCAACCCCCATGGCAGCGCGCGGAAGAAATCGGCTCCCCCGTCATCCAATCCAACTTCGACGTCTACCTCGATGGGAACGATCTAATATACGTCAGGGAACAGTGCAGTCCAGAAGACTTGCTCCCACGATTCTTCCTCCACGTCGTCCCGGCCAATGCCGCAGACCTCTCAGACGACCGCAGGCAACACGGATTCGACAACCTCGATTTCGACTTCTACCAATCTTCCGCCGTGCAGCGAGGCGGAGCCTGCTACGCCGTGCGGAAGATCCCCGATTACCAATTCACAGGATTCAGTACCGGCCAACTCACCGAGTCGGGCACGGTATGGAGCGGAGCGTTCCATACCGGCAGCCTGCCAACCCAACCTCCATGGCAGCGCGTGGAAGAAATCAGCTCCCCCGTCATCCAATCCAACTTCGACGTCTACCTCGATGGGAACGATCTAATATACGTCAAGCAGCAGTGCAGTCCAGAAGACTTGCTCCCGCGATTCTTCCTCCACGTCGTCCCGGCCGATGTCGCAGACCTCCCAGACGACCGCCAGAAGTATGACTTCGACAACCTCGATTTCGACTTCTACCAGTCTTCCGCCGTGCAGCGAGACGGAGCGTGCTACGCCGTGCGGAAGCTCCCCGATTACCAATTCATAGGATTCAGTACCGGCCAATTCACCAAGTCGGGCACGGTATGGAGCGGAGCGTTCAACCCCGACAGTTTGCCGCTTCAACCTCCATGGCAGCGCATGGAAGAGATCGGCGCCCCCGTCATCCAATCCAACTTCAACGTCTACCTCGATGGGGACGATCTGATATACGTCAAGGAGCAGTGCAGTCCAGAAGACTTGCTCCCGCGATTCTTCCTCCACGTCGTTCCAGCCGATGTCGCAGACCTCCCAGACGACCGCAGGCAACACGGATTCGACAACCTCGACTTCAAATTCTCCGAGTACGGAGTCTGGGAGGACGGACGATGCGCCGCTACCATCAGGTTGCCCAATTACGATATAGTCGTTATCAAGACCGGCCAACTTATCAACGGCGGCCGATTGTGGACGGCAGAGTTTGAAGTCGACCATGAGTAGCATCCCCCTCCTCCGGCGCCGGCTTCCGGTCACGGCCGTCATCGTCTACACGGCTGCATTGATCGCCACCACAACCCTCTTCTTCTTCCTCCACTACCTCGGCAATCAGATCCCCTACGACCTCGCCGCGCAGAGGTTCCAAACACAGTTCCACCCCCAACGACTAGACGCGGGTTTCGTCGAAGGCAAGAGATTCTCCACCGGCTACTGCGATACCGCCTTGTTCACGCTGGCTGGGGCCGACCAACCAGGAGTGACCGACGAACATTGGCTGCTCGACGCTCTGGTATTGAGGAGCCTAGCGGTGATTGACGGACCGACGGCCTGCCATCAGGTGGACGTATCGTTGGGCGGGTCCGCCGCAGAGGCAATCGAATGGATCAAGAAGCCCCGTTACTGGTGGGGAACCAAGGCGCTCTTCGCCATCATGCTGCAAGGCCTCTCCGTACTGGAAATTCGAGACCTGATCCGATGGGGCACGGCGGTTGGCTATCTCGCATTGGCGGCGGCCATTCTGCTGTTGGCTCCGCGAGCGATCCTCGTCCTTGCGCCGCTGATCGTCCTGGGCGGCCTCTTCTCCGGAGTCAAGTACTACTCCGACGCATCCAGCGGCCTGCCGTACACGTATACCGTATGGGCCTTGGCATGGCTGGCGGCGCTGGTAAACCCGCGAGTGATTCCCAAGATGCCGCCGAAAGTGCGCGCACGCGCATTGCGCCTCTCTTGCTTCCTCATAGGAACCGTGTCGTCCTATCTATGGTTGTTCGAAGGACACACGATCTTCATTATCACCGGCATCGGAATGGTGGTCTACTTCGGACACCCCCGCTTCAGTCCGGCCGTGCGGTCGAAGCTGGCGGGTTGGTGCATCGCACTCTTCATCGTTGGATTCGCGGCCAGTACTGCCACGGGGCAGATTACGAAGGTCACGGCGGCCGAATGCCGCATTCCCGACTGGTTTGGGTGGAGGCAGGCGTGCGAGGAGACCGGCATTACGATGCTGCGAGTCAACGTGCCATATGAGTTCAGGAACCAAGTCAGAGCCCATTTCAAGCGGATGAATGTCGAGTTTCGCGAAGGTATATCCGGCGGCATATCCCAATTTCCCGTACTCAAGCACTTCGAGTCGTTCTACGTGATAGGCCTGGGCAACGCCGCAGCGGGAAGGGTTCTCACGCCGCTCTTGACCCTCGCAACCCTCGCCTCCATTGCATTCGCCGTACTCCGCGCCAGACGCAGACGGTCTCGTCTGCTTTGGGACATCTCCTGGATCGTCGGACTGATGATTCTCGCAGCGCTGCAATTCCTGCTGCCAAATGACGAAGCGTTCCGCATCGGCAGATACGTGTTCGTGCTCTATGCCTTGGGCGTGTCGTGTTCGGCACTGGCGCTCATGCACGCGAACATCCTGCCGCGGGCCATGAACCGCGTGTCAGCACTTACCCCGCAGCCGCACTCGCCAACCCGGCCATCTGACGGCTTATGCAAACTGGCGCGATGGGCAGGAGCACTAATACTCGCAACAGCCCTGTACTTCTACAGTTTGCCGCTCCAATCCCCTCTGGACCGCGCGGAAGAGATCGGCTCCCCCGTCATCCAATCCAACTTCGACGTCTACCTCGATGAAGACGAGCTGATATACGTCAGGGAACAGTGCAGTCCAGAAGACATACGCACGCCCTTCTTCTTGCACATCGTTCCGGCCGATGTCGCAGACCTCCCAGACGACCGTCAGAAGTACGGATTCGACAACCTCGATTTCGACTTCTACGAGTTCTCCACCGTCAGACGCGGCGAAACGTGCGGGGCCGTGCGGAAGCTCCCCAATTACCAATTCACAGGATTCAGTACCGGCCAACTCACCGGGTCGGGCACGGTATGGAGCGGAGCGTTCCATATCGGCAGCTTGCCAACCCAACCTCCTTGGCAGCGCACGGAAGAGATCGGCTCCCCCGTCATCCAATCCAACTTCGACGTCTACCTCGATGAAGACGAGCTGATATACGTCAGGGAACAGTGCAGTCCAGAAGACTTGCTCCCGCGCTTCTTCCTCCACATCGTTCCGGCCGATACCACAGACCTCCCAGAAGACCGCAGACAACACAGCTTCGACAACCTCGACTTCGACTTCTACCAGTCTTCCGCCGTGCAGCGAGACGGAGCGTGCTACGCCGTGCGGAAGCTCCCCGATTACCAATTCATAGGATTCAGAACCGGCCAATTCACCAAGTCGGGCACGGTATGGAGCGGAGCGTTCGACCCCGACAGTTTGCCAACCCAACCTCCATGGCAGCGCGTGGAAGAGATCGGCGCCCCCGTCATCCAATCCAATTTCGACGTCTACCTCGATGGGGACGAACTGATATACATCAAGGAGCAGTGCAGTCCGCAAGACGTGCGCGCGCGCTTCTTCATCCACGTCGTTCCGGCCGATGCCGCAGACCTCCCAGACGACCGAAGGCAACACGGATTCGACAACCTCGACTTCGACTTCATCGAGTCTTCCGGCCTCAGGCGCGGGGATACGTGTTGGGTGATGCGGAAGCTCCCTGATTACGAATTCACGAGGTTCAGTACCGGCCAATTCACCGAGTCGGGCACGGTATGGAGCGGAGCGTTCGTTCTTGGCGGTGAGAGTGGACTCCCGCCCCCGCAGGAATGATCGGCTCCTAAGCGTCCGAGGATCCGAGGTTCATGAGAAATTCCTTGTTGTCCTTCGAGCGCGCCAGGCGCTCCCGCACCTTCTCCGTAGCCTCGGAGGACAGCTGCGAGTCGGAGGCGATCATGCTTACCATCCTCCGCAGAAGCCAGACTTGTCTGAGCGTCGTCTCGTCGAGCAAGAGCTCCTCGCGGCGCGTTCCGCTCCGAGGAATATCGATGGCGGGAAAGATTCGCCGCTCGGACAGCCGACGGTCCAAGTGCACCTCCATATTCCCAGTGCCCTTGAACTCCTCGTAGATCACGTCGTCCATCCTGCTTCCGGTATCCACCAAGCAGGCCGCCAGAATGGTCAGACTCCCCCCGTCCTCCATCTTGCGCGCCGCCCCAAAGAACTTCCGCGGCGGGTAGAGCGCGACCGGATCCATGCCGCCCGACAGCGTGCGCCCACTGGACGGCACCGAGAGGTTGTACGCCCGCGTGAGCCGAGTGAGACTGTCCAGAACGATGCAAACGTCGCTCCCCGCCTCCACCAAACGCTTGGAACGCTCGAGCACCAACTCCGCCACCTGGCAATGGGTCTCCACCGGCTCGTCGAACGTGGAGCTATACACCTCACCCTTGACGGAGCGCGTCATGTCCGTCACTTCCTCCGGACGCTCTCCAATGAGCGCCACCATCAGGTGGATATCCGGCGCGTTCGCCGTGATGCCGTTGGCGATCTGCTTGAGTATAGTCGTCTTCCCAGCCTTCGGCGGCGATACGATCAACCCGCGCTGTCCGCGTCCGACCGGCGCAACCAGATCGATGAACCGCGTGGACAGCTCCGTCCGCTTGTTCTCCAGCTTGATGTGCTGGTACGGAGAAACCGGCGTCAGATTCTCGAAGTGCGGACGCGCACGAGCGGCGTCGGGGTTCATGTCGTTTACCGTGTCCACCCGAACGAGACCAAAGTACCGCTCGCTGTCCTTCGGCGTGCGAACCTGCCCGAATACCTCATCCCCAGTACGCAGACCGAACCGCCGTATCTGCGACTGCGACACGTAGACGTCATTGACCCCGGGCGACCGCCCCCTCGGTTTGAGGAACCCATAGCCCTCGTTGATGACCGACAATATGCCGCTCGCCACCAAGTTGCCGTTCTTGTCGCCCAAGTTCTGAAGCAACCTGTTGAGCAGAGTCTGCCGACGCGGACGAGACCCGTTCTCGAACAAGCCCAGCTCCTTGGCCATGTCCAAGAGTTCTTGATCGCTCTTTTCTTGAAATTGCGTGATGTTCATGATTGTACCCCCAAGAGATTACGCGCGCGGCGCTGGAAAGGTCAAGACGGCGGGGAGTATGGATATTCCTCGCAGACGATAGTCGATCGAGTGGTCATTCGCGCCCAAGGCGCGCCCTCCCGCCTTCACACCGGGCAAGCCCGATGAGACGCATCGCATCCCCAAAGCGCGTTGGGAGAAGTTGCCCCAAGACGTGATGGCGTCTCTTCGTTCGCATACGGACCTGAGATGATACGGACGGCATTTCGGATTCCGGCCAACTACCGGCGCTGAACACGCTGGACGCTTTCACGCGATCGGTGGAAAGCCGCTTCGGCGGCGCCGCGAACCATACCCATGCATGAGAGCGCCGCGCCTAAAGGAGGATTGGAACATTGAAGGAACGTACCTACCATATCACATGCCAATGAGGCATGTCTATAGGCAATCGCGCCAGGTTGCCCGCACATCGCAAGAACCCCGGCCGTCACTCCCGCCGCTCCTGTCATTCCTATCATTCCCGCTTTCGGAGACCCTTCAAACACCCGGGCGGAGTGGCTGTCTGAGAATGTCTTGCCCATTGCGGCGCCGACTATTCCTCGAGCGAAAACGATCGACTTGTAGACACGCGATGAGGAGTATGGAGGAATTGACCTTCTTCTCGGAAGTGTGGCACAATTGCGGCATCGGAACGTTTGGCGTCTCGATTCGCGATTCGTGCAGGAGGAGGGAGTCATGCCAACTGCTGATATGGTACGGATGGCGCATCTGATGCGCCGCGCAGGAATGGGGGCGACCCGCGCAGAGCTGGAAGCGCTGGTAGAGCGCGGGTATGAGGCGGTGGTGGACGACCTGATCCACCCGGAGCGGTTTTCGCACGGGGGCCCAGACGTAATCCTCCCGTACTTGCACGGGCCGCTGCCTGCGGAGCCGTTCCCGGACGATGACGAGGACATCTTGCTGCGGTACTACCGCGGCATCGGCGCGCCCGGCGCGACATCGCCGGGGAAGTGGATATACCAGATGGTGAACTCGAAACGTCCGCTGCGGGAGAAGACGGCGTTGATGTGGCACCATGTCTTTGCATGCGCGCCGTCCAAATCGGCTCATCCAAGAACGAACCGCCGCCAACTCGAACTGTTTCGGAGAGTTGGCCTGTCGAACTTCCGGACGATCCTACTGGAGCTCTGCAAGGATCCCTCGATGCTCTTTTGGCTGGACAACAACGAGAACCACAAGGACGAGCCAAACGAGAACTTTGGTCGAGAGCTGTTGGAGTTGTTCTCCATGGGAGTAGGAAACTACACCGAGGAGGACGTGAAGAACTCCGCATACGCCTTTACCGGGTGGAGCTTCGTGCAGCCGGCGCATGGGGCTGTGCCGTACGGGAAGTGGGCGACGCGGTTCGAGTTCCGCGAGGATGACCACGACTTCGGCGAGAAGACGTTCTTGGGAGTGACCGGCCCCCTCGACGGGGCGGACATCGTCGACACGGTAGTAGAGCAGCCCGCGGCCGCGCGGTTCATCTCCCGCCACTTGTACAACTTCTTCGTCGCGGACGAGCCGCCAGTGGCGGCATGGAACGAGATACCGCCCCAAGACCCGCAGGCAGTCGATACGCTCATGGGGGCGTACTTCGAGTCAGGCGGAAGCATCGCCCACATGCTGGGGGTGTTGTTCAACTCGGACTTCTTCGCCGATGCGCGATTCAAGAAGGTCAAGAGTCCGACGGAGTTGGTGAGCGGCGTGCTGAAACTGGTCGGAACGTACCGAGAGCCGCGCCCAGGCATAGACCAGTACAGCAAGGCTGCGGACGTGATGGGGCAGTCTCTGATGTCGCCGCTGACGGTCGAAGGATGGCAGACCGGCGCAGGGTGGATCAACGGAGGCACGCTGAACGAGCGGGTCAACTTTGCCGTGGAGGAGGTGTCCGACCCGCAAAAGCCGGGCGTGCGGGACATCATCGAGCGGCTGCGGAGTCGAAATGGGCACGCGTTGTCTCCGGAGGAGCTCGTGGACGGGTGCCTCGACCTGATCGGGCCGATAGAGGTCGGGGAGGAGACGCGGAGGGAGTTGATCGAGGAGGCGTCCGCGCAGGGAGACGTCGTCTTCGACGGGAACGGCGGAAGGGCCGAGGAGCGTGTAGTGCAGATGCTTCAGCTGCTCGTATCGACCCGTGAGTTTCAGTTTGGATAGCAGACGGACCGCGGCAACCGGTGTGCCGGCGGTCGAGCCTCACTCGGAAGGAGGATGAGATGACAAGCGCGGAAAGAGACCCTGTATTGGTGATTGTGCAGCTGGTGGGGGGGAACGACTTCATGAACACGGTGATTCCGTACACGAACCCGTTGTACCGCGACGCGCGGCCTGGGCTGGCGTTCTCCGAGGATGAGGTGCTTCCCATCGACGAGGAGTTGGCGTTCAATCCGCACGCCGCCCCCCTGAAGGCCATGTACGACGCGGGAAAGATGGCGGTGGTTCAAGGAGTCGGGTATCCGAATTCGAGCCGTTCGCACTTTCGGAGCACGTACATATGGCACACGTGCGAGCCGGAGACGATCGCGACGGAGGGATGGTTGGGGCAGGCCATCGGAGAGATGGATCCCGGGAAGGAAAACCCCCTGTCAGGGGTGAATTTTGGGCGGGGACTGCCGCAGTCGATGGTGTCCAAGGGCGTGCCAGTTACGTCCGTCGGAGACTTGGACGACTACGGGTTGATGACGAGCATTCCGGACCCAGACCGCCGGCAATCGTCGTTGGAGCGCTTCAAGAAGATGTACGCGCCGGTTGCAGGCACGGGGCCGGTCATGGACTATCTCAGCGAGACCGGCCAGGGCGTACTCACCGGGGCGGACGACCTCAAGAAGGCCCCCGCGGCGTATCGGTCGGATGTAGAGTACGCTTCCAACCCGTTGGCGCAGAGCCTCCGCGATACCGCACGCGTTCACCTGGCAGACCTGGGCACGCGCGTCTTCCACACGAGCCACGGCGACTACGATACGCACTCGCGGCAAGAGATGACGCACGAACGAGACATGGTCGAGCTCTCCGGGGCAATCGTGGACTTCTTCCAGGACTTGGAAGACCACGACGCCGCGGACAACGTGTTGATGCTGGTATGGACGGAGTTCGGACGGCGGCTAGCGGACAACGGGTCGGGCACAGACCACGGATCCGGCGGGGGAGCCTTCCTCATCGGCAACATGGTCGAGGGCGGCTTGTATGCGGAGTATCCGTCGCTGGAGCAGCCCAAGCTCGCGAACGGAGAAGACCTGGCGCACACCTACGACTTCCGCGGCCTGTACGCAACGATCTTGGATCAGTACCTGGGCATCGACCCAAACCCGATCGTCGGGGGAACATTCGAGCAGGTGCCGGTGTTTGGGTAGGGGCGGAGGGTACGAGAGAAAGGAGAGTTCAAAGATGGAACGGGATGTCAGGGAGTTTCTGGAGGAAATCGGCAGAGAGGAGTTGGTAGCCCGTGGCGTGCTGAAGCGCGTGCAAAGGTCGGATGGCAAGCAGTACCAACTAAGAGGCACAAGTATCGGCCCACTGCAAGACCTGATGCGCGAATACAACGTGACGCGCTTGGTGGGCCGGGATCGGAGATGGTTTCTCAGAATCGACGGTGAATTCGCCAATTCGCTAGCGTGGACACGGGAGGGCGAAATCAAAAGTGGCAATGTGAGCCAATTGTCCAAGAAAGGGAACCTGTTCATAAACCAGAAAGACAACATCAACCCGTGGTACAAGTCCAACGGACCTGAAGATTCATCGGGACCTGAAGGTTCAGATGATCCACCGGGACCTGAAGTTCTACAGGATTCACCTTCTTCGTTCGCCTTGGAAAGGGATCTTCAGCGTACCTTGCGCGGCAACATCGAGCAGTTGGAGCCGGGCCTCAAGATCACTGATGGGGGCACCGAGCGAACGATCGATGCTGGGAGGATCGACATCACGGCCGAAGACGGCGACGGCAACATTGTCGTCATCGAGTTGAAGGCCGGAACGGCGGGGATGGACAGCATCGGGCAGATCTTGTCCTATATGGGGAGTATCGAGAGTCCCGAGGGGAAGGACGTTCGAGGTATCCTCGTCGCCTACGACTTCGATCGCCGATTGGTCTTGGCGACCAACGCGGCACCCAACGTCTCCTTGAAGGCGTATTCGGTGCAGTTCACGTTCGAGGACCGTGGATGATCTGCAACCTTCTCCTCTGGCGCGCAGCATGAACGACAAGCGACTCCGCTATCGAAACTGTCCGCATTAGGATGGCGATGACGAACAACCGCAACTTCGACAACCGAACGCTGTTCTGGGGAGACAACATCGACTTCATACGCGCCATGAAGTAGTCCGACGCGCGCGTCCGCGCCGATTTGCATACACGGAGGTACATGATGCCGCAGCCATACGCGCTATTGCGAGCTGGATTTCCATACATGAAGACCGTCGGAGTCAAGGGGCTCATCGACGACCCGTTGGACGTCGCCTTCGGGAACGACGGACGGGTGTACGTGCTTGGATCCGCGCCGATCCGCATCACGACCATCGACCACGCGGATCTCGGCACGATCGGTGTGCGGGCGAACGGCGTGGACTACGGAATGGACGGGGAGGCGATTACGGTGGACGAGGGGGAGTTGTTCATGCCGGCGCAGGTTGCATTGGACAGAGAGGAAAATCTCTACGTATCGGATGAGGCTTGCCATACGATCTCCATCTTCTCTCGGGACGGGGATTTCCTTGGACGGTGGGGAGAGTACGGGAGCGGGGACGGCCAGTTGAATCGGCCGTCGGGCATGGTGTTCGATGCGGACGAGAATCTCTTGGTCGTGGATACGATGAACCACCGCGTCCAGAAGTTCACCAAGGAGGGGCGTTTCCTGATGGGTTGGGGCGGGTTTGGGAGCGGGGCGGGAGCGTTCGACACGCCGTGGGGGATCGACGTGGACGACGACGGCAATGTGTACGTATCGGACTGGCGCAACGATAGGGTGCAGAAGTTCGACTCGGAGGGCGAGTTCGTCTTCCAGTTCGGCAGGACTGGCGTTGGGCGGGGTGAGTTTGTGCGGCCTGCGGGGTTGGCGGTGGACAGCGACTTCGACATCTACGTTTGCGATTGGGGAAACAACCGGATTCAGTTGTTCACGCCTGATGGTCGGTACGTTCAGCAGTTCACCGGGGATGCGACGCTTTCCGAGCCTGCGGTCGCCGCGATGCGGACTCGTTTGCGGACAGTGCGGCTGCGCACGATGGCGGACTTGGAGACGGAGAAGATGTTTCGCGGGCCGCGGTCCGTTCGGGTGGACGCGGACGGCCTGATGTGGGTGCCTGACTTCGAGTCGTACCGCTTGCAGGTGTACCGCAAGGAGGCGTTTCGGTTGGAGCCGCATCAGCTCGCGCCGCCGTTGAAGGCGCCGTCGCTTCAGCCGAACTAGAGGCGCGAGAGCGTTGGAATGTCGGAGGAACTGCGATGACGAATCCGTTGGTCGGGGCGTGGAGGCTGGTCTCATACGAGGCTCACGGGCCTGGCGGCGTGCTGTATCCGCTGGGTGAGGACGCGATGGGCTATATCATGTACACGCCGGACGGCTATATGTCGGTGTCGATGATGGCTGCGGGGCGGCGAAATTTCGCGGACGGAGACATGCTTTCGGGGACGAATGATGAGAAGATCGAGGCGGCGGAGACGTATGTTTCGTACTGTGGAAGGTACGATTATCAGGGAGACCGCGTCGTGCACATGGTAGAAACGGCGTTCTTTCCGAACCGAGTTGGGACGGAGCAGATTCGATACGTCGAATTGGACAGAGACACCCTGACGCTGCACACGCCGCCGATGGTGTTGGGCGGGGTATCGAGGCAAGGGCGGATCGTGTGGCGGAGAGCGGCGTCCGTCGAATGATTGGCGCGCGCCAGCCCGGACAGATCTCCGGGACGCGGGCTAGTCGGCATTCTAGGAGTAGAGCGATGGCAATACTTGGCGGCGGGGCATACAGATACGAAGTATCGGGGGACGAGTGGGGTGACCTGCCGGATGGTTGGTCGTACAGAGAGGCCACGTCGGTGGCGGTGGACGCGAACGACATGGTGTACGTGTTCAACCGGGGAGAGCACCCGGTGATCGTCCTCGACCGTGATGGGAGGTTCGTCGAATCGTGGGGCGAAGGGATTTTTACGAGTCCGCATGGGGCGGCCGTCGGTCCGGACGACTCTTTGTACTGCGTCGATGCAGGAGACCACACGATCCGCAAGTTCAGGCTCGACGGTCGGCTGCTGATGACGTTGGGGGAGAAGGGCAGGGCGTCGGAGCGCCTCAGCGGGGAGCCGTTTCGCAATCCGACTCATATCGCAGTAGACCGGAACAGCGGAGACCTCTACGTTGCAGACGGGTACAGCAACGCATCGGTGCACAAGTTTTCGGCGGATGGGAAGCTATTGTTGTCGTGGGGCCGGTCCGGCACGGATCCGGGCGAGTTCAACACAGTGCACAACATTGCGACGGACGGCGAGGGCAGGGTGTACGTAGCGGACAGGGAGAATCAGCGGGTTCAAGTGTTCGATTCGTCGGGGGAGTATCTCGATCAATGGAACAACTTGGCGATGGCGTCCTGCATCGCAGTCGACGATGGGAACGGGGACGTCTACGTCGGGGAGTTCTATGCGGGAATACCAGAGAACCCGATGGGATGGGGAAATTGGACGGGGGAGCGTCTTGGCCCGCGGGTGACGGTGCTCGACCTGGATGGAAACGTCAAGGCGCGGGTGGGAGAGAAGCCGCAGGGATTGGGCGCGGGGCAGTTCATTACGCCGCACGGGATTGCGGTGGACTCGCGGGGGGACATCTACGTTGCGGAGGTGTCTTACGCGGCGTATGGGTCGAGGCTGGATCCGCCGCAGGAGGTGCGGTCGCTACAGAAGCTGGTTCGGCTACGGTAGGACAAGCGAGGGAATCTCCGTCCAAATGAGACTATCTGGACCCGTACGCCTGCCAGTTCATTCTACGAGCACGACCGGAAGTGATTGTAATGAAGGAAACACTTGAACGAAACTACCTCTCCAATGTTGGAGCAGCAGGGTTCCTCTATCACGTCTCAATACCTGTCGCCGCTCTGGCAGCCATCATAAGCTCTGGCTGGCTGACCATTGGTCCTCATTGGGTATGGATCGTACTGCTAGGCATCGGAGTCATGGCCTTTCCGATCGGATCTCTCGTTCCTGGAGATTCCTTCGAGAAGTTCTATTCAGCCGTGATCGTCTTCCCAATAGTCTTGTTCGTATGGGTCACGCTGTACTCACTCCGCCTCATCGCCCCACTATCTCTTGAGGATCCCGCGCTCATCGAGTTTGGTCGGTGGCTGATAATCATCGCGCTATCCTCGCTGGGCGCAGCGGTTGTATTGCGGACTGTGCTGGCCAACATGCCGAGGACCCCGCTGCTGTACGCCGCGGTTGCGCTGTGCGCCCTAGGCATCTCGACCGGGCTGCTCTTTGCTCTGCCTCAAACACTCATTCGCAACAACGGGCCGTATGTGACTCTCATGACAGTACTGGTAGTCTCCGGGCTGCCCATGCTGGGAACAGTGCTGATTGGGACGATCGAGCACCGTCCTCGACAGATAGTGGTTGGATTGCTTGCGCTGTCCGCGGCATGCACGATCGGGGGAAGAGTACTGGCAAGTCTGATGTCCGCTGCCCTGAGCCTTGGTTGGCTGCCCATCTGGTCTCGTCTCGGGCCGCGTCTCGAGCCTCATCTCGGGCCTCATTGGGTATGGGTCGTACTGCTAAGCATCGGAGTCATGGCCTTGCTGGCCGGAGTCCTCGTTCCTGGAAACTCCTTCAAGAAACTCTATTCGAGCGTGATCGTCTTTCCGATGGCGTCGTTCGTATGGGTCACGCTGTACTACTTCACTCGTGTCGTCTCATTATCCTTCAATGATCCTGTAGTGCTCGAGTTTGGTCGGTGGTTGATAATCATCGTGCTATCCTCGCTAGGCGCAGCGGTTGCATTGCGGACTGTGCTGGCCAACAGGCCGAGGACCCCATTGCTGTACGCCGCAATTGCGCTGTGCGCCCTAGGCATCTCGACCGGGCTGCTCTTTGCTCTGCCTGAAACACTCATTCGCGACAACGGGCCGTATGTGTCTCTGATGGCAATACTGGCAGTCTCCGGGCTGCCCATGCTGGGAACGGTGCTGATCGGGACACTCGAATACCGCATTCGACAGATAGTGGTTGGATTGCTTGCGCTGTCCGCGGTAGGCACGATCGCGGGAAGGCTACTCTGGTGAGCGCGATGGGCGGCAGGCCTCCATACATGTACAGGGGCCAGAGCGTGTAGAGGCCGAACCCCGGGAAGGACGCATGTTGCAGCGGCAGCATTTACTTGGGAACGGAGGCGCTATGAGCGGTCGATGCGCGCGCCGTCTTGGAAGACGTCGACGACGTTTGCGAGGGCGCCGATATCCTGTGATGGATCGCCGTCGACGATGAGGATGTCTGCGCGCTTGCCTGATTGGAGCGCACCGACTTGGTCGTCTATCCAACAAGACTTTGCGGCGTCGCTGGCCGCGGATGCGATGGCTTGGAGAGGGGAGAGCCCTGCTTCGACGTGGGCTTGGATTTCGTGGTGGAAGAGTCCCATGGGGAGATGCGACCATGCGGAATCGGAGCCTGCGGCGAGTTTGACGCCTGCGTCGATCATGCGTGCGACCTGTTCGCGTCTGATTTCTTGGTCACGCCTGCCGTCGTCGCGCACAGTGGTTTCGGCCTGGGTGAGTGGTTGCGTCTTCGCTTTTTCTTCCAAGCACCAGAGGCGGTTGCGCGCCTGGTGCATGGTGGGGTTTACGAACACGCCTTGCTCTGCTGTGCGTTCGGCGATGTCTTGCCGGAAGTTCCAGGAGCCGTCGGGGTCTTTGTGGTAGGCGTGTATGATGGTATCGACGCCTGCGTCGAGAGCGTTCACCATACCCTGTGAGGAGGCGCAGTGGGCGGCGGCGTGCTTGCCGAATCGATGCGCTTCTTCGACGATGGCGGTCAGTTCGTCGACGTCGAAGGACGGCAGGAAGGGGTATGAGGTGGACGTGCTGCCGCCGGTGGCGGTGATCTTGATGAAGTCAGCGCCTTCTTTTATCAGTTGTCGTACTGCGGCGCGGCACTCTTCTACGCCCGTTGCTTGAATGCCAAAATAGCTGAGATGTCCTCCGATGATGGCCATCGGACGCAGTGAGAGCAGCAGCCGGGGGGATTGGGCGATGCCCATGCGGACTGCCTGACGCAGGAAGTGGGTAGTGCGGTTCTTGGCTCCGCAGTCGCGGACGGTGGTTACGCCAGAGTGGAGGTGGCGTCTGGCGTTTTGAGCCGCTTGGAGGGTGAGGATTTCGTCTGGGAGGGATGCGAGGTCGTCGCCCGTTCTTCCGTCGCCGATGCCGATCAGGTGCACGTGCGAGTCGATGAGGCCTGGGAGGATGGAGCGGCTGCCGTAGTCGAGGACGTCGACGGGGGCGTCTTGCGGGGGAAGGACGGAGTGTTGGGGCCCGACACCTACGACGACGCCTCGTTGGATGAGGACGGCCGCGCGCTCGATGGGAGGAGCGCCGGTTCCGTCGATGAGGCGGGCGGCCTTGATGAGGGTGAAGCGGTTCTCGTTTGGGTGAGTCATTGGCGGGGTTCTCCTCTCGGGGGAAGAGGCGCTATAGACACAGCGCGTTGTCTTGGTCTGATGAAGGAGCGGCCTCTATCGGTTTCCGGATGTCTTTGTGGGGTCGTCCTTGCAGTAGCGCGATCCTTCGTTGCCCACTTGGTCGGGGGCGTAGTTGACGAACTCTCGACAGTGTCCAATCTTGCCGTCTTCGACGGCTTGGGCAACGACGGCAGCCGTTTCTTTGCTGACCCAGGGCGTCCACACTTCGGGGTTCTTCTTTAGGATGTTGAGTCCAATGACGTTTTCCTTGAGTCCGATTCTGCCGCCGCGAATCATGGCGGACTGCGCAGCGAGGAAGTCGCTTTCGATTCGGAGGTTTTCGAGCAGTTCGATCACATCCGGGGCGCGCCGGGTCATGCTTGGGTGCACGACGACTGCGAGATTGGGGTCGACAGGCGATGGGTTATCGAGCAGGAGGAGCGCGCCGGATTCGGTCTGGTCTTTGGCCCACGCAGGGGCAGCGGCGAGTACGATGTCGACGTCGTTCTGCAGGAGGCGATCTTGATATTGGGCGTCTTCGGCGTCGATTATCCGAATGGGACGGTCGATTCCGTGCGCGACGATGTAGGCGGCGATCCAGTTGAGTAACTTGACTGGGTTGTTGTCCCAGTTGGCGAATTTCACCAGCTCGTCCTTGGGCGGGGGCTGGGGGCCTGCGCGCGTTTGCTCAATTGGCGCGGCCGCTGGAGCCGCGCCCGGGTCCGGAGGTTGGGAGGAAGGCTGAGTTGGCGCGACAGAGGGAATCGGACTGCCGGTCGGCTCGCTGCTCCCTGCACAGGCGGAGGCAGTCATGAAGAATGCGGCAGCTATGATGATTCGGAGGGTCGTCTGCACCATGTCGTTCGCCTCGGTCGTTCGTTATGCCCATACGGTTGGGCGGTATTGTAACGCTTCGGCGAGGTGTTTGGCATCGATGTCGTCATCACCTTCGAGGTCGGCGATGGTGCGGGCGAGCTTCTGGATTCGATGGAAGCCGCGGGCAGAGAGGTTCATGCGCTTCATGGCGGTGCGCATGATGTCCTGGGACGGATCGTCGAGTTGGCAGTATTCCCAGACATGGACGGGTCCCATCTCGGAATTGGTGGTTAGGTTGGTTCCCTCGAATCGTGCGCGCTGGGTTTCTCTTGCCTTCTCGATGCGCTCTCTGACTTGGCTGGATGTTTCCGAGGGAGGGGGAGAGACGAGCTTGTCGTATTCGATGCGGGGGACGTCGACGAAGACGTCCATGCGGTCGAGGAGGGGCCCGCTGATGCGGTTCTGGTATCGGCTCACGTTGGACGGGCCGCAGACGCAGTTCTTGGCAGGGTCGCCGTAGTACCCGCATGGGCAAGGGTTCATTGCACCGACGAGGATGAAGTTTGCGGGGTAGGTGACGCTGCCCTTGGCGCGGCTGATGGTGACTATCTTATCCTCGATGGGTTGGCGGAGGACTTCGAGGACGGTATGCCCGAACTCTGGGAGTTCGTCGAGGAAGAGGACGCCGCGGTGGCTCAGTGTGACCTCCCCTGGTCTTGGAATGGAGCCGCCGCCTACGAGTCCTGCGTTGGAGATGGTGTAGTGGGGGGCTCGGTAGGGTCGGTAGTCGATGAGCGGAGAGGATGATGGCAAGAGTCCGGATACGCTGTATATCTTGGTGACTTCGAGGGCTTCGCGGTTGTCGAGTGTGGGAACGATCGAGGGCATGGATCTTGCGAGGAGGGTCTTGCCGCTGCCCGGGGGGCCGACCATGAGGAGGTTGTGTGCGCCTGCAGCTGCTACCTCCAGGGCTCGTTTGGCGTTTTCTTGCCCGCGTATGTCGGATAGGTCGGTTGCCGTAAGGGGCATACTGGGGCGGTGGGTTTCACCACGGGGGGCATCTCCGTTTTCCGCGCCGAATGCGTGGCCGTCGACAGGGGCGACTCTGCGAGACCAGGGTAGTATTTGCTCGTCGCCGCGTAGGTGGGAGACCGCTTGGGCGAGAGAGCGTACAGGGATGACCTCGATGTCGGAGACGAGAGCGGCTTCCTTGGCGTTTGCTTCTGGAACGAAGACTCTTTGGAAGCCTTCTTCTTTGGCGACGGCCGCCATGGGGAGGATGCCGTTGGTGTGGCGGAGTTGACCGTCCAAGGCGAGTTCGCCGAGGAACATGGTGAGGGGGGGCGTTCCTGGTATTTGCCCTGCGCCCAAGAGTACGGCGACCGCTATGGGGAGGTCGTATGCAGGGCCTGCCTTTCTGAGGTCGGCGGGGGCGAGGCTGGCAGTGATTCTCCGCATGGGGAATTCGCATCCGGAGTTGCGAATGGATGCGCGAACGCGTTCGCGCGCTTCTTGAACGGCGGCATCAGGAAGACCGACGACGTGGAATGCGGGAAGCCCCGGAGAGATGTCGACTTCAACCTCGACGACGTATCCGTCGAGTCCGACTATGGCGCAGCTTTGTGTCCTTGCGAGCATGATCTTACTCCTTGATTGTCAGCGTGCTGGGATTTGCGAACGAATGAACTATAGACCATACGTTCTTGATTGTCAAGTCTGAGATTCGGAGATGCCCCGATGCGTGGAGGGCTGGGGTTCGAGAGAGAGTATCCTGAATCGCATTTGACAGAACAGAACTCTCGTGCTATTCTGGGACTATGACGACTCCACGAAACCATACCCCGAGGAGAAAGCCCCACATGCGAAACATGCAAACTGTCACCCGAGTCACTCCGCGCCCCAAACCGTCAATCGCCATCTGCCCCCAGTCGCAACATACCTCGAGAGACGATGCCAAACTCGCGGTCAGCAAAATCCGACAGAATCAGACAGGATGCAACAGGATACGACAGGGCGCAACGAAAACTCGTGCGCGCACGCGCGAGGCACCGGCATTCCGTTGGATTTCTCTCGGCACGGAGATTGCGACCTGGGCGCAGCGGATTGGACGTATCCGCTCTGAGTCGCCGTCCCCCAGCCGTCATGCAAATAGACCGAACCCAATGGAACGTTCTGGGGCATTCGGATGCGAATTCATGGTATACTGCATCGGAAAAGTGCGCTTTGGGGCGCTGCCGGAGCCCATCGGCGCGGGGGCGCGCTCCATTGCGCGAGGATGTTCGGGAGCGTGGATCGTGGCGACCGTGGAATTGAAGGTCGTGGAAGGTGTCGACGAGGAGTACGTGGAAGCTGCGCTGCGCTTGGGATACAGAGCGTTTGCCAAGAAGTTCCGGCACGGCTTTCGAGACGGGGACGATTTGGTGCGGCTGTTCCGAGACTCCGTGGACAGGCGAAGTTGCTTCTCGGCGACGGTCGACGGAAAGTTGTGCGGGGTGTTGACCTTCCAGACGGCAGGCCAGGAGTTCTACCATCTAAACCTCGTATCGGCCTTCACCAGGTTCTTGCCGTGGAGAGCCGTACGGATAATGTTCAATCTCATGCTGCTCGCGGATGATGGGGCCGGACCCGACGAATTCGTCGTGGATTCTCTGGCAGTCGATCCGTCGTACCGTGGCATGGGCGTTGGGACGGCCTTGATGCGACGGGCGGAGGAGAAGGCGCGGTCAATGGGGAAGCACAAGATGTCGTTGGGGGTGATTGGAGAGAACGAGGGGGCGATCCGTCTGTACGAGCGATTGGGGTACGAGACCACCAAGACTTTGCGCGGTTTTCTCGTGCGGCTTGCGGCGGGGTCTGCAGAAGTGCGTCGGATGGAAATGCAGGTCGCTGGTACACAACCGGACCCGGACGACCCGAGGAGGCAACATGAACCATTGTAGAAATTCTCATGGTATTTGGAAGGTTGCGGCCGTGGCCGCGCTCGGGGCGGCGTTCCTCTTGCTCTCGGCGTGCTCTTCCGGCGGCGATGCGACTGCGCAGTCATGCGCGGACGGCGTCCTCAACGTGGGCTTCTACGCCTTCTTCGATCCGGTCAGCTACAGCGCAGACGAAGACCCTGCGTCCCCAGGGTTCGACACGCATCTCGGATACGAGGCCGACTTGTTGACAGCTCTCGAGTCTATGGAAGGGGCGGGCTTGTCCTTCTCGCGCAGCGCCATCGCGGCCTGGGATGACATCTGGTTGAGTTCATCCACCGAGCAGTACGATATCGTGGGTGGGGGCATCACGATCTTGGACTCGCGCACCCGCGGCGCAGACGGCAACGTGCGCATTGCCTTTACGTCCGGCCACATCGAGTTTCGGCAGTCGATCTTGACGCGGACAGAGGACGCGGAGCGCCTCGCTGCCTACACCGACCTGACCAGCGACGTGCGGATTGGCGTTCTCCGGAGCACGACTGGCGAGGCGCGCCTACTGGAAATAACAGGCCTGGCCGACTCCAGCGGCGCCCTTGCGGCCGGCACCCGAGTGGAGACCGACGACGGCACAGTGACTGCAGACGGCAGCGCCGATTACACCATCACGGCGGCCGTCGAGTCTCCAAGCATCATGACGAGACGCCGTCTCATCCCGCCGTCGGAGTCGATGCCTCAGGTGATCTATCTCGGGGAAGAGCTCGGGGAGTCCGAGTTCTTGGACGCGCTCAGAAATGGAGACATCGACGGGCTCGCCAGGGGAGAAGTGGGTAACCGCGAGGCAGCGCGAGACGGGACTCTCGCAGTCACTGCCATAGATGAATCGGTCGAGAACGGGGGCTTCACCGTGGATGTGAGCGACACGGATCTGCTCGCCTGCCTCAACGACAAGATCGACTACCTGACGGACAACCGCCGCATCGGCTACCCGGACTGGGTGGATGATCCGTCGGTCTTCATGTGGAGAGCGCAGACGTGGAAGGGCGGAAAGCAATAGATTCGTCCGAAGTCCGGCCTTCCCCGGAACGACGGATCGTTCCCGCATACCATAGGGAGCTGTGCAGTTGTCAGAGATCGTGTTGCCTGGCAAGATCAGCGATTTCATGAAGATCGGCGTGGCGGCGGCAGGGCGCGGCGATGTCGAGGCAGTAGGCGACATCATCGAACAGAGACCGGAGTGGATAACGCAGGTCGGAGCGCATGGGCGGACGATGCTGTGGGAGGCAGCGCGGCGTGGCAAGCTCGAGATGGTGAAATACCTCACGGAGCGAGGGGCAGACATCGACGCTCGGGGAACGCACTATACCCCCTATTTCGTCGAGGTCAGCTGCTATTGCATTGCGAAGCATCGGGGGCACGGCGGCGTGGCGCGGTTCTTGCTGAAGCGGGGCGCGGGTATGGACATTCACACAACGGCGTTTCTTGGCGACATCGCCACCGTTGAGGACGCTTTGGAACGACGCCCGGATTCGCTGAACGATGGGCACCCACAGCACGTCATGAGAGACGCCAAGGATGGCGGGCCGCGCTATTACGCGGCTCCAGCGGCCTGGGCGACGCCGTTGTGCTACGCGCTGCGCGGCGCCGGCATCGAGGCATCGGAGTATCTGATACGAAAAGGGTCGAGGATCCGGGGCAACGAAGCGGCGCTCTTCACGGCGGCGGACGATGACCACGAGAAGTTGCGGCTGCTGATCGAGAACGGGGCAGACCCGCAGAAACTCCCTCCGATCTATTCGGGCGATGGAAGCCTGTCATCTCTGGCGCCGCGAACGGCTGCAGAGAACCGCAAGGCGGCCAGCGAACGGCTTGTGTACCTTTGCCGAGGAGACCGCGGAGGCAATCCCCTCCATCTGGAGCAGCTGTTGAGACTCGGCGCGGACGTGGACTTCCGTGACCGGAAGGGCAAGACAGCCCTCCACCGCGCGTCCAAGTCCGGCTTCGTGAAGTCAATGCGCGTTTTGCTGGATCACGGGGCCGCAGTTGACGCAGAGGATCTGCAGGGAGAGACTCCCTTGTTCGACGCGGTTCGCTCGACCATCAAGATGGCCAATAGGAAGGTGGAGTCTGTTCGGATTCTGCTCACAGCCGGCGCGGATCCGCTTCACGCGAATGGAAAGGGAGAGACGCCGCGGAGCATGGCGGAACGCCGCGGCGCGAGTGATCTCATCGATGTGCTCGGACGCGAACCGTAACGGTACACGTACTGTGTGCAACGGTTCGTATTCCGTGCGGCGTATCTCATCATGCGTATATGTGAGGTTCTCAATCTTGAAGTGTAGTATCATTGAGGGCGTGAGCCTGAACCGCCTGGTGAGTGCTCGGCTCACGCTCAACGGTTCCACCAGATGAGAGAAGGAGTGAACATGAGCGACGATACGAGAACCATCCAATTTCCAGAAGACAGGGCCGTTGGGCACGTCCACATAAGCGATGGGGATGGAGATATTCCGTTCTTCCACGGGCGTTTCACGCGGGAAGGAGACCTGGTTGGAGACACTCCGGTCGCAGGATGGCGGTTTCTGGGGGAGGCAAGGTCGAAGGTGGAGGTTCCAGCGTCTGGCGTGATTCTCTTGGAGGTCCTCTCAGAAGAGGCGCGGGATCTATCGTGGCTTGCCGCGCTCGGCGCAGACGATGTTGCGGCGATCTGGCTCGGCAACACCTACGTAAACGACGATCAGATCCTGCATCTGACGGGGCTCCGCTGGGTCAATATCGAGAACAACGGAGAGGTCACGGACGCAGGCATCGCGCATCTCACGGCCCTGCAGTCGATTGAGTCGCTTGGAATACACTGGACGCGGATAACCGGAGACACTCTCCGCCTGCTCTCGAAGATGCCTCGCCTGGTTTTCTTGGACATCTGGGGATGCGCCGGAGTCGACGCAGCGTCCGTCGGGGAGCTCGAAAATGCGCTGCCTGGGTGCGTGGTGCAGACGGAGGCGGAGTAGGAGGGGCTCGGTTTGGGTGGGTGCTAGCGTATAATGTATTCGTCGTCGATGCAGAAAGGAACACACACAATGAAACTTGAAGTGGCAGCGGGTGATATTAGCGCATGGAGCGCGGAGGCGGTGGTCGTCAACTTGTTCGAGGGGGTGGCCAATCCGGGCGGGGCGACCGGGGCGGTAGACCGCGCGCTGGGGGGCGGAATCTCGCATCTCATCCGGGACGGCGAGGTCACGGGCAAGCAAGGGGAGGTTGCCATCATCCATACCCTGGGCAAGATTCCGGCGGCAAGAGTTGCGGTCGTTGGGTTGGGGAAGTCGTCGGATTTCGACGCGGAGGCCGTGCGCAGAGTATCGGGAGAAACGGCGCGGAGGCTCCGGAAGATCGGCGTCCAACGGTTTGCGACGATCGCGCACGGGGCCGGAATTGGGGGGATGGATGCGAGGGAGTCCGCACAGGCTATCACAGAGGGGACGATTCTCGGCCTCTACGAATTCGACAAGTACAAGTCGCCAGAGGACGACGGCAGATCGATCGAATCTGTGGATATCGTCGATCACTCCGCATCCAAGTTGCCCGCGCTGCGGGACGGCGTGGATCGGGGGGCGCTCGTTGCGGATGCGGTCACGTTCTGCAGGGACATGGTCAACGAACCCGCGAATCGGATGACCCCGACGCGGATGGCGGAGCGCGCGTTGCGTGCAGCCCGCGACGCCGACTTGCAGTTGGAAGTGCTCGACCGCAGCGAGATGGAGGATCTGGGTATGGGGGCGTTGCTCGGCGTGGCGCAGGGGAGCAAAGAGCCGCCAAAGATGATCGTCTTGAAGTACGAAGGAGATCCAGACGACCCCGCCAATGGCCTGGCCATCGTGGGCAAGGGCATAACGTTCGACAGCGGGGGGATTTCCCTGAAGCCGTCCGAGAGAATGGGGGAGATGAAGAGCGACATGTCGGGGGGCGCGGCGGTCATTGCAGCCATGAAGGTGATTGGACAGACGAAGCCGAAGATCAACGTAGCGGGTATCGTAGCGGCAACGGAGAACATGCCTGGCGGGGGGGCGCAGCGGCCCGGGGACATCGTGAGGACGATGAACGGAAAGACCATCGAGATAGACAACACGGACGCAGAGGGGAGGCTCGTCTTGGCGGACGCGGTGTCCTACGCATGCTCGATGGGGTATCGGAGGATCGTAGACGTCGCCACGCTTACCGGGGCGATGACCATCGCGCTCGGGAATGTGTGCAGCGGCATGTTTGGGAACGACCAAGCCCTGATAGACCAGGTGAAGGCATCCGGGGAATCAACGGGGGAGCGCTTGTGGCAGCTCCCAACGTACGAGGAGTACAAGAAGCAGTACCGCAGCGACGTTGCGGACATCAAGAACGTCGGAGGTCGTCCGGCCGGCGCTATCACGGGGGCGCTCATCATTGGAGAGTTCGTCGGGGACGCAGCCTGGACACATATCGACATCGCAGGAACCGCTTTCTCGAACAAGACCGACGGGTATGTCGTCAAGGGCGGGACGGGGGTCATGGTTCGGACCCTTGCAAAGTTGGCAGAATTCGCGGCGGATCGCGCCATGTACTCCGCCCATGTTCGACGTAGTCGTTTTTCGTGAAGTCGGCATAGCTCGCGGCGGATCGCACGGACAGACAAGGAAGCTGCGCGGGGTTCATTCGACCGGGCTCCGGTTCCGTTTGATTTATCGCAGCGCAGATGTTCCCGTGCAGACAAAGGAAACGGGGCCGACCCAGCCCCATCTGCCCCCTGACTAAATGCCGCCGAACGTCGTAGAATGTCAGGCCAGCACCCTCCCAATACCAAGTTCGAATGTTTTCAAATATCCGCGGATCATGACTACCCTTTCCTAGTCTCGAAGAGCGACCCGGAAGGAGCTGCACAGGTGAATCTCCGCTCCACAGAGCAAGCACTGCTCGACGAACACAATCGCACATCTGTCGAGTACAGCCAACGGCTGATCGAATGCCACGCCTACGGACGATCTGAGAACGACATCCGCACAGCCTTCCGCGACTTCGTCATCCGTACCAACGTCATCGCAGATGAAAGCGACATCCGCACCGAAGCGCCGCCCGGAACGGACAGCGTCAAGCGCGTCGACCTCATCGTCCGCAACACCTACGTCGAGTTCAAGCGCAACCTCATCGTCAGCGGACAAATCGACCCTGCGTATACCCGCCAACTCGACGAGTATCTGCTCGAAGCGGTACAGTCCGGATTTGGGATCCAAAACGGCATCCTCACCGACGGCAAGCACTACCTCAAGCGCAGCATCGGCGATCACATCCTGCCCATCCCCCAAAGCCGCATGGTCGTATTCGACCAACCCGGGCAAGGCCCCCTCTTGCGGGAATACCTCAACGACATCATCGACACCGACGCGCAAGACATCGTCCCCAACCGAGCCACCCTCACCAAGCACCTCGGCATCGACAGCGACTTGCTCAAGCAAGCAACTGCGCTCCTCAAGAGCGCCCACGACCAACACCGCGATGATCCCACCGTCGCAGTCAAGCGCAAACTCTGGCAAGAACTCCTCCAAGTAGCCCTCGGACAAGACTCCACGGGCGACCCCGACGCGGCCGACTGGCTCTACATCCGCCACACCTACCTCACAACGCTCCTCGCC
This sequence comes from Dehalococcoidia bacterium, assembly GCA_965242665.1. Taxonomy (GTDB): domain Bacteria; phylum Chloroflexota; class Dehalococcoidia; order Lucifugimonadales; family VXLM01; genus VXLM01. Next base: position 1,564,675 of record OZ251484.1, read on the forward strand.
ATCGTCACGCAAGCACACTTCGGAGGATCCGGCGGCATCGACATCCTCCACGAAGCCGACAATGCTCCCGAAGCCCTCCTCAACGGAGCTACGCTATCCCTTCGCACCGGACTCAAAGGCGTCATCGAATCCGACCTGTTCCAATGGCCAACCGAAATCGGAGCAACCCAACACATCGCCGCCATCGCCCGCAAAGTCGCACAGTTCGACTGGACTCATCAGGCCGACGAACTGGCAGCCATCCTCTACCAAAACACCATCACCCCAGAAGAACGCCGCCGCATGGGCGAATACTACACTCCGCGATGGCTCGCACAAACCATCACGGACGAACTCATCGACCAACCCACCGGCACTGTCACGATGGACCCCGCCTGCGGATCGGGCACCTTCATCGAGTGCCTCGTACGCAACATCATCGACGCCCAACAAGGGAAGCCCCCTACGGAAACCCTCAACAAACTCCAACAAAACATCATCGGCATCGACTTGCACCCCGTAGCCGTCCAACTCGCCAAGGCCACCTGGGTGCTCAACAGCAGCGGCGTCATCGCGGAGGCGCGCGCCTCCAACCAGCCCCCGGCAGGCATCACTCCGCCCATCTACCTCGGCGACTCCCTCCAACTTCGATACGACGACAAGACCCTCTTCAATCATAAGACCGTCCGACTCCGCACAACGGAACAAGACCCGGACGCAGCCACCGACGCGCCCTGTCCGATCTACTTCGAGATTCCGCTATCTCTCGCTCGCCGTCCCGACCGCTTCGACCTGCTGATGCTCGACCTCGCGCAAGCCGTCGACGCCGGCGCGGACACCGACCGAGTTCTCGAAGCCCACGGACTGGAAGCAAGCTTCGAGCGCGATACCATGCAACAGACGGCGGCGCAGATGCGAAAGTTGCACACAGTGGGACGCAACCACGTCTGGGCGTACTATCTGCGGAACATGGTGCGTCCGGCCGTCATCACCGAGCAAAAAGTGGACGCCATCATCGGGAACCCACCATGGCTGACCTTCAACAAGAGCGCAGACATCGTGCGCGAAGAACTGGAGAATCTCAGCAAGAACGCATATGACATCTGGGCCGGAGGAAGGAACGCCGCCAATCAAGAAGTCGCAGTCCTCTTCTTCTCTCGCGTCGTAGACCTCTATCTGAGAGACGGCGGGAAGATCGGTATGGTGCTGCCGCATAGCGTCCTGCGCTCCGGCCAACACCTGAAATGGCGCAGCGGATGCTGGCAGACGCAAAACGGCGGCAACGAAACCTCCGTCAGCGTGGACTTCCACGCCAAGACGCCGTGGGACCTCGACAACCTCGAACCCAACGACTTCTTTCCCATGCCCGGCTCCGTCGTATTCGCCCAATCCCGCCCCAAGAATTCCGATCTCGACAAGAAGAAGAAACACGCCGTACCCCTCGCGCCCGGCAAAGTCGAGATATGGCGCGGCCCCACCAACACCGCAGACGTGACGCGACGCGCCGAAGCTCTCCATCACGACGACGGCAAGTTCCACTCCCCGTATGAAGCCCACGCCCGAAGGGGCGCAGACGTGTTCGACCGCCGTCTCTTCTTCGTGACCACAAGGCCCAACCCCAGCCCGCTGGCCGTGCCGAACACCCATCTCACGTACCCACGAATTGGCAACCTCGACAGGAAGACGTACAACGTCGACATCCTCCAAGACACCCCCGTCCACGGAGACAACCTATTCCACGTCCACCTCGGAGAAACCATCGCGCCCTACGTCACGCTCCAACCCCTAACCGCCACCCTCCCCGTGGACAAGAAGACGATGACCATACCCCTCGACCACTCCCAATGCGAGGAGAACCTCAAGACAGGCAAGACACGCCACAACGCATGTACTCTGGACGCATTCGATCTCGACCCCAGAATGCAAGACCGCTGGCGCAGGATGTCCGACCTCTGGGATGCCAACAAAGGCAAGACGGACACCAAGTCCCTCTATCAGAACCTCAACTGGCTCAACAAGCTGACCAGCCAACTGGCATGGATGCGCGACCATGGCTCGCGTCCCGTACGCATCGCCTACGCGGCCAGCGGGCGGCCAACAGCCGCACTCATCGAGGATGACAAAGCCATCCTCGATACTACCCTCTACCAAGTCTCCTGCGTCAACACCGCGGAAGCGCACTACCTCCTCGCCATCATCAACAGCATCACCCTGGGAAAGTCCGTGGAGCCTTTCCAGCCCAGGGGGCAATTTGGCGCGCGTCACCTCCAAAAGCACGTCTGGAAGCTCCCCATCCCCGCATTCGATCGAAGCAACCCGACGCACGTCGAGATATCCTCCCTCGGCAAGCGCGCCGCTTCCGAGGCTACCGAAGTCATCTGCGACATCGCCGCTTCCGAGGCACGGGACGCTGTCCCCTTCCCTCCTAGGCGCCTCACAGCCGACCGGGCCCGCGCAGCACTCCGCCACGACTGGCAGCCGGCCAGCCCAACCGCCCAAGCCATCGAACGATCCGTATCCCGCCTCCTAGCCGCCGTCTAACGTCCAACGCCGGTTCCGGTTGTTTTTCCGCGGTGTAGGCATCTCCCTGGGGGTTCGCGTCGAAGGTAGACCATTGATATCCCCGCCTTCACAGGAGTGACTGCGAAGCGCTACCCGACGGGCGGGCGGCGGTGGATCCAAGGGTGGGCTTGTTCGTAGGCGGCGGAGGCGGCGAATACGGTGGACTCGGCTCCGGGGGCGCCGATGATGTGCAGGCCGACGGGGAGGCCGTCGGGGGCGAAGCCGCATGGGATGCTGGCGGCGGTCGAGCCGATCATGTTGATGGGCATAGTGTAGGGAGTGAAGCCCCAGAACCAGTGGACATCACGGCCGGCGATCTCTGCGGGGGGATTGCCGACGGGGAAGGCCGTCGTGGCCATGGTGGGCGTGAGGATGAGGTCATAGTCTTGGAAGGCGTCTGCGAACTGCGCTTTGAGGACGTCGCCGTGACCGAGCGCGGCGACGAATTCCGCGCCGGTGACCTTGCGTCCGGTTTCGAGCGCTTCGAGGGCGTACCATGAGAGTTCGTCCGCGTGCTCTTCCAGGAGGCCTGGCACGCGGGAGTACATGATGGCGGTGAAGAGGGGCCAGAATTGGTCGAACGGGACGTCAAGGGAAAGGTCGATTTCCTCGACGTCGGCTCCGAGGTCTGCGAACGCTTTGGCGGCGTCGGAGGCGATACGAAGAACATCGGGGTCGGCTGCGGCGAATCCGAAGTCTGGGCTCCATGCGATTTTCATGCCTTGGACGCCGTTGGCGAGTGCGGCGGAGTAGTCGTTGGGGGTATCGCGGAGGGCGCCTGGGTCGCGGGGGTCGTATCCGGCGATGACTTGGAGGAGGATGGCGGAATCTTCGACGGTGCGCGTCATGGGGCCGGGTTGGCTGAAGAGGTTGACGGCGGGGGCGGCTCCTGGACCGAGGTAGTAGGATACTCTGCCTTGTGTGGGTTTGATGCCGTAGACGCCGCAGTAAGCGGAGGGGATGCGGATCGAGCCGCCGCCGTCGCTGCCTGTGGCGAGTGCGCAGAGTGCGGCTGCGGCCGAAGCGCCCGCGCCCCCACTGGATCCGCCCGTCGTGCGTTCAACGTTCCATGGGTTGCGGCAGTGGTCTCCAAGGCGGTTCTCGGTGTGTCCGAGGAGTCCGTATTCCGGGGTGTTGGTCTTGCCGAGGATGACTGCGCCTGCGCGTTTCACGCGCTCGACGACGACGGAGTCGTATGCGCCGATGCGGTTGGCGTAGACGAGGGAGCCACTCGTGGTTCGGACGCCCTCGGTCATTTCGAGGTCTTTGATGGAGATGGGCAGTCCGTGGAGGGGGCCGAGGTCGTCTCCGCGGTGTACTGCTTGGTCGGCCGCGGCGGCGGTTTTGAGGGCGATGTCGGATGTGACGGTAAGATAGGAGTTGAGTTGGGAGTCGAGCGCGTCGATGCGGTCGAGGTAGAGCGTGGTCAGTTCGACCGATGAGATTTCCTTGCGTGCGATCATCGAGCGGAGCGAGGCAGCTGGCAGGTAGGCGAGGTCGGCGTCTGGCATGAGAGTCCTTTGTGCGTCGGAGTGTCGGGTAGGAAGTGTAGCATCATAGAGCAACGGGGTCAACGGACGCGCATCCATCGGAATACATCCACCGCGGCAAGCCAAACGGAACCACGGGGATTCGCACTGCTGCGGGAGGAACGGGGAGGCGTTTCTCACCTTCGCCTTCTAAAGTACACCGCGCCGAGCCCGTTCAAGATGCCGCCAAGCAGGGCGACAGGAAAGAGCGCCCAGCCGCTCCCCGTCGAGTAGCTGGAGCCCTCGGTGGTGTGCTCGACGAGTTCGATTGGCCCGATCCCGATGGTAAACGACTCCAATTCGGCAGTCATGGCGAGCAGCCCTATCACGAGTACGAGGCAGAAACCGATTACCAGTAAGGAAACGGTGCCAATGACCCACGCGATGAGGAACGTCTTCATCGTCTCATCCTCCTCGTCTGTGCGGCAGTGAAGCTGCGCACGAGCGACCTGCCGTCTTCTGCGAACGCTGTTAGTGCTGCAATCTGAACGATGAGCGGGCAGCTCATCATTGCGAGCGGTGCCGAGCTGAGTGCGAGAGCAGCCAACAGAACTACAAGTCCGGCCGCGCACGCCGCCAGCGGTCCGGCTGCATGAACGGAGGGCGACGACCCTCGGGTATGCACAACGGCCACCTTGAACCCCACCATGATGAGGTACGACCTTCCTCCAGCCATCCGAACCGCTGCCACGTGTCCTGCTTCGTGCAAGATCAGGGCGAGTAGTATTCCGACGAGTGCCCCCGTCAGTAGATACGCAATATCCGCGGCCGCCAGCATTGCCAACACAGTAATGACCAGCGCGGAGGCCGCCAGTGCTGGCAGTGCATGTTTGCAAAGAGCGCGAGCGACGCTCAATACAATGTGCATTGGCCCCTCGCTGGCAATGTACATTCGTTTTACGAGAATTGGCGGGAAATCTCCTGTTGTCAATACATACCCGGTGACGAAGAGAAATCGTTGCAGCTTATCCATCACGCTACGAGGGTAGACATTCACCAGTCGGACTGTATTGAGGCGAGCCACCAGGCCCAAGAGGTCTCGTTCTACATCCGATTGAGGGATAGCGAAGTGGGTTGATACTGCATCCACGATGTCAGGCATTGGTTCACCGGCGCTCAGCATGTCAAGATACAGTTTGGCGGTATCGTTGATCGGGTACGATTGGTTCAGCGCGCCGTCGCAAAGGCTGCCGTCTCTGACGACGACATCGGGCGGGAACTCTACTCTGTAGGCTGTGGTGATCATGATTTCATCCACTCGACTGCCACGGTCGATGCGCACGCCGCCAGCAACAGGAGCGCTGCCATTGGAAGGGCTGCGGCGTTCGTTCCAAGGCTGTCCTCTATCTGCGCCGCGAACTGGCTGACGGTGTAGTACGCGTAGTACACTATCGCTGCGCCTGCCATCACGGCGGCGATTGCGACGAACTGGCGGGCGGGCGACTCTCGACTCCACGGGAGGATTCGTCCGACGACGGCGGCCACGGATGCGTAGATGACTATCATGAGCGTGAGGAACATTGTGACCCCGTCTGTGGAGAACCATATGATGGACGGAGTGAGCGCCAAGTAGCCAATCGCCGCGCAGATCGACGAGGCCGTCATCCACCACACGAGTCCGATAGACGCCGTAGAGGCCGGAATCGTCCCTATGAGCCATGAGCCGGCGGAGCGGTCTTCGGAGAAGGTAAGGACGACCACCGCGGCTTGAAGCAAGACCATGGACGCGGTGAGCGTGACGAGGATGGATGCCGTACCGCTGCTGGGCGCGCGAGACAGCAATGCAGCCGCTCCGACGCCTGTGAGCATGGTGAGCGCCAATAGGTTCCGTGATTGTCTCTGACGCACTATCGTGAGCCCTGCCCAAGCGAGGAACGCCCCGAGAATGCCTGCGCCTATGGGGGCGCTGAACTCGATTCTCCGCCTGCGACGCGGACGGTCGGGGCGCAGGCTGTATGCAGTCCAGGCGGCAACCGAGAGGGCCATCGAGGCGGCCGCGCCAATCGCTGCGGCATAGGCAGGTTGGAGGGTTACCGCGAATCCGTCGGTGTCGATGGATGCGGATGGAAGATAGGTTGCGAGCCAGTACCAGGTATCTTGCGCTGGGAAGGAGATGAGGATGCTTCCGGCAAGCGCGCCGGACAGGGACAGGGTCGCTGCGGCGAACAGTTTCCACGAACGATAGCCTCTCAGGGCTTCCGCGAGCGCAGCGCCCTGGACCGCGGCAGCGAGATAGAGGATGGCGAATACCGCCGTCCACGCTCCATGTGCGGGGACCCCGACGAGCGCATACAGGCGCCACATCATCGCCGCTACGGGAACTCCAGAGGCGCCAGCCGCGAGCAGCAAGGGAATGCCTCTCAGTCCGATGGAGATGTCCATCGGACTCACTTTGGTCAGCCGGAATTGCTCATCGAAGTATTCTTCTCTTGGGAGAGTGAGGGCAAGGGTGAAGCCCATTACCGACCCGAAGAGCAGCAGGACGACGGTGAGGCCTGAGAGGCCGCCGGGTACCAGAGAGAACGCCGCGAAGAAGTCTGCGGAGCGGACGCCTAGGGCGGTGACGGCTGCCGCAACCGCAACGAGCGCGGCCAAGACGACCGGGTTGGTACGCGCGAGTTCGAGTACCGCCTTCTTGACGCGGCGGTATTCACTCCGAAGAAGAACTGCCCAAAGCAATGCGTATATCCTCCGGTGCTGCGGCGAACCCTGCCTTTGCGAACACTCCGATGAGGTCTCGCACTTGGTAGTCCGCTGTGATTTGGGAAGGAGAACCTTCTGCAAAAACGCTGCCGTCGACAATCAGATATACGGTGTCGCAGAGCCTCTCTGCGAAGTCGACGTTTTGGGTTGCTATCAAGAAGCTGCATCCGCGGCCTCGAATTTCATGGACTAGGGCCTCCAGGGAGAGAACGGTCTCGGGGTCGAGGCCGCTGGCGGCTTCGTCGATGAATGTCACCGGACGCAGCAAGGACGCCGCCGTGACGATGGCGACTTTCCGACGGTTGCCGTGGTTCAGTTCGCCCAGATACCTGTTGCGGAAGCCATCTAGCCGCCAGAGGGAGGCGACCCGCTCCGTCCTCTCGATGTAGTCGGAGCCGGCGCCCTGCAAGGCGGCATAGAACCTGACGTACTCCCGTACCGTCAGGTGATCGAATCCGGTTGGGACGTCCGGGGCATAGGCGAGCATCGACTTGGTGCGGACGCTCACTTCGTTGGGGTCGCAGCCGCGCCAGACGATCCGACCCTCATGCGGCCTGAGCAGTCCCGCCGATAGGCGAAGCGTCGTCGACTTTCCGGAGCCGTTCGGTCCAATCAAGCCGACGACGCTCCCAGGCGGCACCCGTATCGAGAGACGGTGGACGGCGCGCACCTTTCCATATGAGAACGAGACGTTCTCTATGTTCAGGATGTCGTCAGGGGGCGTCTGCATTCCATACTCTCCATGAGAAGGATACCGCTTCATTGTCCTAGTTTGGCAGGTTGAGAATTTCGTCGAATCTTGGGATGGATGCGAATTCCGTGAATGACGGCGCGCCCGTCATTCGGTGTCGAGCGCGTCTTCTTGCTGCTGTCCGGTTCGCTGCTGGAATTACTGGGCGTCGGCCTCCATCCACTCCCGAATTTCGTCCTCGCTATGGGCGGGCTGTCCGCCGTTCGCCAGCAGCGCCTCTTCCGCCAGTTCGATGGCCATGTCGATGTCGCACCAGATTGGGCCTCCGATTATGACGGAATGCGGGTGCTCTCCTCCCAAGACCAGGCCCAAGAGAAGATTGCACACGGCGCCCTTGTTCCCATCCATGATATTCTGCTTCCATGAAAAGCTCGGGTCCGTCACGTACTCGTAGTGGGCGCGCTGGATTTCGATGAGCCGGGCAATGAATTCGTCTGGTTGTCCGGCTAGCTTCCCTCCCCATTCGATGGACAGCGCCTCTACGTCCCACTCGTGCCCATCGACTTCGACGAGCTTGCGGAACACCTCCACGCGGTCGGAGATGTCTTCCGTGGACCGGAGCTGTTCGGCGGCCTCCGGGGCGAATGCCCCGACCTTCGCCAGGAGCCACGCTTCCGAATCGGGATCGCGCTCGGCCACCCGTAGCATCGGTATGATCTGGGTGACCTCCGCGTCGTCGCCCAGCCTGGGTTGGTACTCTCCTTGCACTTCGTCCTCCCATGGCAACTGCTGCCACGCCTCGTAGTCGAAATCATCGAGGAACCCGGCGATGTACTTGCGGGTCCAGGGGCCTTCGGTGGGGAGGAGGCGGTAGGCGCGGTGGTACTCTGGCGGGAGGATCCGTACTGCGGGGGGCAACTCGTCTGGGGCCGCCGCGGGCTCGGTCTGGGCGCTCGTTGGGGTGGGGGTGTCTGGTACATTGGCTGGAGTTGGGACAAGGGTGGGCGTGTCGGCTGAGATTGCAGTGGCTGTCGGCGCAGCATCCGGCGGCGCGGCGGCGGGAGCGTCTGCACTCGTGCAGGCAACAAGCAGGATGCACAACAGGGCTGTCGCCGGGAGGAGGGGGGCGTGTGGGGGGGTGTTCTGTCTCACTTGGAGTCACCTCATTCTTTTCGTCGGGCTGATGCGATTTGGGTCATGGCGCGCCCGGTAGTGAACGCAGCCGGGCGCGCCAGCGTTCTCCGAACGACTACTCGATCCGCCTGTGTCCTAGCCATCGAGCGTCGGTGTCGCTTCGGGGGCTGGATCGAACTCGCCCCGGAGAAACCGTTCTTGTGATTCGACGCGCTTCCGGTACTCGTCCTCTGTGGGGACGGGCTTCCCGCCGCCGGATTCGAGCGCGCGTCGGGCGAGGCGCGCTACGGCATCGACATCGCATTCTCCGTCGGTGATGACGGCTCTGAGGTCGTGCTCGCCTGCGACATCCCACATTAGGAACTCGCAAACCTGAATTTCGACGGTGCGGGCAATCCGCTCCTTCCATGAGAGATGCGCGAGGGCGTCCGTCGTTTCGATGTGGCGGCGTTCCCTGTCGAGGGCGCCCTCGATCTCCTCTTCGGTCATGTCTCCCAACAGTCGATACTGCCATTCGCTCACGATTTCGATCTGGAGCATTGCCGGAGTGATCCGTTCGTTCTCAACCATCCGCTTGAAGACGCCGAGGCGATCCTCTTCCGTGCCTGCCGCCTCGAACTCCTGCGCGGACCCTGCGTCCAGCTTCCGAATCTTGCCCAGGAGCCAGTTCTGCATGTCTTCGTCTCGCAGGACTTGGGTGAGCTGGAACTCTGCGGCGGGGCCCAACTCGGGCGGAGATTCAGGGGAAACCGGCGGCGTATCGTCCATCGCTGCCCACTCGCTGGGCTGTGGCTCGGCGAACTGCTGGGCGTGGAACTTCCTTGCCCATTCCCCGTCTGGGAGGAGGCGGTATGCTTCTTGGTACTTTGGCGAGAGTATCTGTACGGCGGGCGGCAATGGGGGCGCCTGCGCGGGGGCGACAGAGGGAACAGGGGAGGGAGAGGCGGTCCGAGTGGGCGCAGCCGCGGGATCCGATGCGCGCCCGCAGGCGGCGGTGAACGACAGTATGGTCATCGCCGCTATAGTAGCGACGGCGGTGAATGTCGTCTTCTCTCTCATCTCCATGACCGTGTATCTCCCTGGTTGTGATACTTTGCCGCCCGGTTGATGTTCTAGATATCGATCGTCGGCGTTGGGTCTTCTGGGGGATCGACATCGCCTGCTTCGACCAGCTCGCGGAACTCGTCCTCGTCGATGACGGGTTGTCCGCCCCTGCTTTCGAGCGCCTGCTTCGCCGCTGATGCCGCCGCCTCGATGTCGCAATCGGCCCCGGATGTGAAGGCGCGCGGCTGTCGTTCGCCGATGACGAACTGCGCTAGAAGTTCGCAGACGCTCAGCTCGTGCATCCGCACCGTCCACTCCTTGGGCGACAGCATGGAGAGCTCGTCAAAACGCTTTACCCAGTCGCGGTGGAGATCGAGTCGACGGGTGAGTTCTTCCCCCTGCAACCCCTCGAGGCGCATCTCCCACTGGACGATTATGTCGAGAATCTCCCGGTCTTTCCTGCCCTCTTCGAAGAGCGTGCGGAGGATTTGGAGGCGGTCATCTTCCGCTTGGGCGGCCTCGAACGACCGCGCCGCATCTGCATCCAACTCGCGGATCTCTTCGACGAACCATTCTTGCTCTTCATCGTCCCGCAGGATTCGAGTCAGCTTCCACTCGTTGCCCAGATCGAGTTCGCGGGGGGTATCCCAGATGTCTGGCGGAGTCTCGTCCATCACCGACCACTCCTGATAGTTGAAATCCCCGAAGTAGGCGTCGGCAATGAATCTCTGCGCCCATTCTCCGTCGGGGACGAGGCGGTATGCCTCCTGGTACTCCGGCGAGAGTATCTGTATGGCGGGCGGCAAGGGGGACGAGTCCGCGGCGCCACCGGAGGGAACAGGTGACGGAGAGACGGTCTGTTCGGGCGATGCGTCCGCTGCCGGTGTCTCTGGGGTGGTCTGCGCCGCCGCTGGTGCGGCATTCGCCGTCGGGGAAGCAGGCGAGGCTGCGGGGGTGGTGCTTCCGCAGGCGAGCGCAGCCGCGAGCAACACGGCTGTCACGACGGCGATGAAGGACGTCTTCTCTATGTTATTCATGACTATGTACCTCCTTGTTGTGGTACTTGCGTTCTTGTGCCCAATGACGCTGACGCTAGTAGTTGACCAGCCCGTAGGGGACGCCGAAGAAGAACCTCTCATCCCCGATGATCGCCCGTACCGCGTCCCGTTGTTTGGATGCAGGATGCTCTATGATGAGTTCTGCTCTTCGGACGGCCGACCCGCCTCTGCATCTCCGAGTGCTGAGGTACCATTCGACTCCATCGACGGCCTCGATCTTCTCTAGGATTTCCGCATGTCGGTCGAGGGTACGCTGCGCTTCTTCGGCTGTGGGGCGGTTTTCGCACGGGACGCGGTGCGGGGCTGATCCGTACAGCGAGACGGCGAGCCAGTCCCGAACGTAGGCTGTGTTGCTCTCGAACACCCAAAGCGCGAGAGCGCCCAACAGAAGCGAGGGTATGACATAGGGCCGCACACGGCGTCGGAAGGGGGACCTAGTACTATTCATGCCACTGCCCCCCACACATACGACGGCCATAAGTCTCAGCCCTTGCCCTCGGCATCTCGATTCCTCCTTTCGATGTTGCTATGGTCGGTGTACGATATGGCTGAATTCAGTCTATGGATCGTACTTTCTCCTTCTAGGATAGGGGGAAAATTAGAGGATTGCAATAGTACATCCGTGTAAAGTCAGTTAATTTCAATGCGATTTTCCGTGTAATTTAGTCACATCTGCCCAGTTTCCTCGATTTTCCCGAAAAACGCCCTCCGGCACCTAAAGAGGCCGGATTCCGCGTGCGTCGACAGCTGGTTGGCAGTGGGAGTTGGGGGTGGGTAAGGTGATATACTTGCCCGCAAGATGGCGAGGATCGTTCAGAAATACGGTGGGACATCCCTCGGGGACGCCGAGAGGATCAGGAGCGCGGCGGCTCGCATCGCGTCCTCTTGCGCGGGGGGGAACAGTGTCGCGGCGGTCGTCTCCGCGATGGGCGACACTACGGATAGACTCATCGAGCTTGCCTGCGAGGTATCGGGCAGTCCGGAGTCGCGCGAGTTGGACGCTCTGCTTTCGACGGGGGAGATGGCGAGTTGTGCGCTTGTGGCGATGGCGGTGAGGTCGCTGGGGTTGGAGGCGGTGAGTTTGAGCGGGGCGCAGGCGGGGATTCGCACGGACGCGCGGCACGGCAGGGCAAGGATTGCAGCGGTGGAGGCGGGGCGGATCGAGGCGGAGTTGGAGCGCGGGCGGGTGGTTGTCGTCGCCGGGTTCCAGGGCATTACGGAAGGCATGGACGTCACCACGCTGGGCAGGGGTGCGTCCGATCTCTCGGCGGTCGCCGTCGCGGCGGCCATCCGCGCGGAGCGGTGCGAGGTCTATACGGACGTGCGGGGAATCTACACGGCCGATCCGAGGCGTGTGAGGAGCGCCCGTCAGCTGCGGGAGGTTGGCTATGAGGAGATGTTGGAGATGGCAAGTTCGGGGGCAAAGATGCAGCCGAGGTCGATTGAGTTGGCGATGCAGTACGACGTGCCCATCCTCGTGGCATCTAGCTTCGAGGACGTGCCGGGCACGCTCATCCACCGGAGGGGAGACATGGAACCGGGCGTAGGGGAGTTTCGGAATAGGGCGCGAGCGGTCGCGACGGACGCGAACGTTGCAAAGATCACGGTTACGGGTATCGTCGACCGACCTGGGGTATCTGCGGGGCTGCTCGAGCCTCTCGCGGACGCGGACATCAGCGTGGATGTCATCGTTCAAAACGCACATGTGCGGGAGACCATCGACTTTGCGTTCACGGTGGGCAGGGACGACGCTGGGCGTGCATTGCAGATCGTCCGCGCGGCGGCGGAACGGCTCGGCGCGGATGACGTGCTGCTTACCGACGACCTCGCGAAGGTTAGCCTCATCGGGGCGGCCATGCAAAACACGCCTGGATACGCCAGTCGGATGTTTCGGGCGCTCGCGGACGCGGGGATCAATATCGACATGATTTCCACGTCGGAGATTCGGATCACTTGCGTGGTGCGGGAAGACCGTCTCGACGATGCGGCGCGCGCGCTCCATTCGGCGTTCGGGCTCGACCGCGGGGAGTAGCCGAACGTTGGCCGCGTCTCGTACTCTTTGTGAGGCGGTTCCGTTTGATTCATTGGCATGGCGGCTATGGGACTGCAACTCCAAGCGATACGTCGAATCCGCTGCGGGTTGGGGGCAACCCGTGCCGAGGGAACGCCGGTTGCCTCGCGCGTGTGTGCGTGCGCGCACGAGTTTCTGTAGGATTCCGAAGGATTTTGTCGGATTCTGTCGGATTGTGTAGACGGCGGGAGGAGGGCCGTCTCTTCGGGGGTTTGGACGCAGCGGGGTGGATTCCCGCCTACGCGGGAATGACGTAGGTGGGCGCGGGAATGACGTGGGTGGGTGCGGGAATGACGTGGGTGGGTGCGGGAATGACGTAGGTGGGTGCGGGAATGACGTGGGTGGGTGCGGGAATGACGTAGGTGGGTGCGGGAATGACGTAGGTGGGTGTGGGAATGACGTGGGTGGGTGTGGGAATGACGTGGGTGGGTGTGGGAATGCGGAGGGCCGGTGGAGGAGGTGGTTGGGGGTTGGTGTGTTTCGCGCATGGGGGAATCTCCTTGGGTTGTGGTTTCGATGGGGTCGGCTTAGGTTCAGGGTAGTACGTGGGTTCTGTTTTGTCAAATACGATGCAGGGGGAGATTCCCGCCTTCGCGGGAATGACGGGGACAGTGTGCGGGAATGACGGGGACAGTGTGCGGGAATGACGGGGACAGTGTGCGGGAATGACGGGGACAGTGTGCGGGAATGACGGGGACAGTGTGCGGGAATGACGGGGACAGTGTGCGGGAATGACGGGGACAGTGTGCGGGAATGACGGGGACAGTGTGCGGGAATGACGGGGGGAGTGCGGGAATGACGGGGACAGTGTGCGGGAATGACGGGGGGAGTGCGGGAATGATGTGGGAGGGTGTGGGAATGACGGGGGAGGGTGCGGGAATGACGGGGGGAGTGCGGGAATGACGGGGGGAGTGCGGGAATGACGGGGGGAGTGCGGGAATGATGTGGGAGGGTGTGGGAATGACGGGGGAGGGTGCGGGAATGACGGGGGGAGTGCGGGAATGACGGGGGAGGGTGCGGGAATGACGGGGGGAGTGCGGGAATGAATCGAACGGAACCTTGGAGGCCCCCTGGTTGACGCGACGATGCCGTCTCGCCTATCCTCATGCAAGCGCGGGCGCTGACGGATCCGAGGGGATCCGCGGTTGCGTACACAGGGGGTGACGGACTTGATCATCGACTCGCATGCATACTGCTTCGAACCGCTCGACAGTCCGCGGGGGTACTCGTCCAGCGAGGAGCACCTGCGTTGGGCCCAGGCGGCTCACGCATCGCATCATCAACCGGCAATGCGCATTCCGGACGGGAGCGCGGGTCCGTCAGACGCGCTCGACCCCGAGGGTAAACACGATCTGGAAAGCCTTCCGGACGTGCGGTTCCGCGTGAACAAGCAGAGGGGCCGAGTCGTGTGGGACTGGGAGGGGAGAGAGTATACGAAGTATTTCATGCCGCCGAATCTGCGGAACGCGGAGTTTACTCCGTTCAGTCTCGATTGCGAGATGCACTACGCCGGGGTGGACGCCGTCTTGCTGCATACCGACCCATCCCTCGTGCGGGACAGCTCGTACTTGAGTGAGATCGTGGAGCGCTTCCCCGGGCGCATGTACTCGATGGCTCCGGTGGAGGAGTGGCGCATCATCGCGGAGCCGGATGCCGTGACTGCGGAGACGGTCCGGGCGATTCAGGAGGGCAGGCTCCACGCGGTCAAGTTCATTCCTCCCCTGTGTTACCGGGCGAGCAGCGAGGGATGGGATGACGGCCCGTACCGGCCGTTCTGGGAAGCGGTCGTCGGTCTTGGCGTGCCCATCTTCTTCACGCTTGGCTCCGGTCCGGGCGATCTCGCTGGCGTCAAGCGCAGCAAGTCCGAGGAGCAGCGCGGCTATCTGGACGAGCATAGGGTCTTGATGCGCTGGATGGAGCGCTATCCGGACGCCGTGTGCAGCCTTACGCACGGCTTTCCGTGGCGGACGTTCCTGGATGAGGATCGGCTGGCTATCACGTTGCCGGACGAAATATGGGAGCCGTTCGACAACTCGAACGTGAGATTGGAAGTGTGCTTCCCCGTCCGTCTCGGGGACGTCTTCGATTATCCGTACCGCGAGGTATGGCCTACGCTGAGCGAGATGATCGAGCGCATCGGGGCAGACCGACTTCTGTGGGGTACGGACATGCCTTTCCAGAATCGCTTTTGCACTTATCGGCAGTCGCGGAAGTGGATCGAGGTTCCGTTTGCTGACTGGGCGGGGCTTGGCGAGGAGCAGATGTCGATGATAATGGGCGGTACGGCGGCGCGGCTGCTGGGCGTCGTCGAGCAAGACGGCTGATTCGAGCGCGCCGCCGTGTTTGGTTCACTCGCACTCCGCATGACGTTCGCGCCGCCGATGGTGGCTCTGTGCATTGCCGCCGCCTGCGGCCCGACACCTGCGACCGACGTTCCTCCCGCGCCAACCGCAACGCCCGCGATACCCGCGCCTCCGTCTGCGCCTGACCCAACCCCCACGCCTCGGCCGACTGTCGTTCCAACTTCCACGTCGCTCCCTCGAGCTGTTCCGACGACCGTTCCAACTCCTCGCCCCACGCCTCGGGTAATCCGCAGCGCGTCGCAGGAAGACACGATGCCGGCTCCGGACTTCGCGCTGGAAACCTTCGATGGCGAAACTGTCCGTCTGTCCGATCTGCATGGGCAAGTGGTGGTGCTCAACTTCTGGGCGTCTTGGTGTCCGCCGTGCAGGTGGGAGATGCCGTTCTTCGAGGAGATTTCGCAGGAGTACCGCGGCGACGGGGTAACTTTCGTTGGGGTGGCGATGTCCGACACGTTGGAGGCCGCGAGCGAATTCGCAACCGGCGCAGGGGTTACCTACCCTATTGGGCTGGACGCGACCAACGAAATCACTCGCGCCTACCGCGTGGTGTCTCTGCCAACGACGTTCTTCATCTCGCCGGACGGGGACATCCAACGCAGGCTCACGAGTCCTGCCAACGAGGGTGCGCTCCATGTCTTCATCCGAGGGCAGCTTCGGGGGACTCAGAGGGAGTAGCGCGGCGGTGAGTCCAGCTATCACGTATAGCCAGCATCTTTCGTGTCGTCGGGTGCGGCACATGCGCGTCTATCGGGACGTCTACATCCCGCAAGGGGCAACGGGCCGACCGGCTCTCGTTCTTGACAAGGCGGCGATGAGGGCATAGCATCCGCAGCGGACTTCGAATGAGTCTACCGACGTCAGATGCAAGACTCCGCATGATGCGCCAAATCCTCCTGCCTGCGCTTGCCGCGGCCGTCCTCTTGGCGGCGGGATGCGGCGATGGTTTTTCGTCAATCACGCCGACTCCCTTCGTCAGCGCGTGGGAGCTGAGAACGGAGTCGGCCGATCCTCTTACGGGCAGAGAGTTTGCGGGCGTCTCCCTCCGGCCAACCGGCATATCCACTAGGACAACCTTGCTTGTCCGATGCACGTTCAACTCGGCCATCGAACGGGAGAATGGTCTGGGTGTTCTCATCGTCTGGGATGAGGACTTGGGATCGGACTATCGGCCGACCGTGGCGGTGCGCTTCGACGATGGGGACGCCGTCGAGGGTGCTTGGGAGTTGGGGTCGTCCGCGGAACAGGCGGCGACGTTCGCGCCCGACGCCGATGCGTTCATCTCAGGTATGAAGGGAGCGAGCCGGTTGACGGTCAAGATATGGAAGCAGGACCTGGCGAGCATCACCGCGCAATGGGAGGTTGCAGGCTTCCGGGAGGCAGTGCGGCCGGTCGAGGAGAGGTGCGACCCGAACTTCGTTCCGGCTCCGACGCCGGTCACGATACGCGATTATCTCTGGCGGTATGAAACGGGGAACCGGGTGAGTTCCTCTCCGGTGGTCGTGGACGGTGTCGTCTACGCCGGCTCATACGACGGCTATTTGTACGCGGTGGACGCGGCATCCGGCGAGCTGCGGTGGCGGTATGCGACGGACGAGGATGGGGTGAGTTCATCTCCGACGGTTGTAGACGGCGTCGTCTACATCGGATCGAGGGACAAATTCCTGTACGCGGTGGACGCGGCATCGGGCAAGCTGCGATGGCGGTACGGCACGGGGGCATGGGTGAATTCCGCCCCGGCGGTTGCGGACGGCATCATCTACGTCGGGTCATACGATCATTCCTTGCACGCGGTGGACGTCGCATCGGGCGAACGGCGGTGGCGGCATGAAACAGGGGACGAGGTGGAATCCTCTCCGGTGGTCAAGGGCGGTATCGTCTATTTCGGATCGAGGGATACATTTCTGTATGCGGTGGACGCGGCATCGGGCAAGCTGCGATGGCGGTATGCGACGGGGGATTGGGTGCGTTCATCTCCGGCGGTAGTGGACGGCGTCGTCTATGTCGGCTCGGACGATGGCTACGTGTATGCGGTGGACGCGACATCCGGCAAACTGCGATGGCGGTACGAAACGGGGGGCGAGGTGTATTCATCTCCGGCGGTAGTGGACGGCGTCGTCTATGTCGGATCGGACGACGGCTATGTGTACGCGATGGAGGCGACATCAGGCGAGCTGCGGTGGCGGTATGCGACGGGGGATTGGGTGCGTTCATCTCCGGCGGTAGTGGACGGCGTCGTCTATGTCGGCTCGGATGACGGCTATGTGTATGCGATAGGCGCAGACTCCGGCGAACTGCGGCGGCGGTATGCGACGGGGGGCCGGGTGTATTCGTCTCCGGCGGTCGCGGGCGGGCGTCTCTATGTCGGCTCACATGATGGCTATGTGTACGCGGGGGAGGCGTTGACTACAATAGAAGAGGGATCTCTATCCCAATGATGTACTACCGACGGATCTGTTCACACTCCGCGGTCGATCATTTTTCGCACGTCAAGAACCTTTGCGTCTTGAGGCACAGATTCAATTGATCGTGTGTACTGCGTATAGTGCTCCCTCTTTCTGAATGCGCCACTGAACGCACTACTAAACGCGCCGAATTCCCCATCGGGAGATAGCTGCAATTCACCGTCCTCGGACACGTAGATATGAAGGGTGATTTGTTCCATATCTTGGTGATCTTTTGACCCCACACGAACAACGTCTATCCTGTAGCGACCAGATTGCAGGTCCCCACAGTCCAACAGAATCCTAGGTGTTGTCGACTTGTGGTTGTTAGGCATTCCGTCTACTCCCATTGCTTGTCCTCCCACCATTCGGCGTCCATCCGCTCTTCCTCCACCCGCGCAACTCGCAGCTCCGCCAACGTCAGCTTGTTCGACTTCTTGCCGTTGCACGGGCCGCAAAGCAGCGTGAAGTTGGGCATCTCGTCCTTTCCACCCCTCGACTTCGGCCTCTTGTGATCCACTTGCAGGTGGTCCGCGTAGGGCGGAACCCAGCCGCATCCTTGACACCGCATCCCGTCCCTCACCACCAGCTGCCTCCTGGCCTCGCTCACGGGAATCTTCGGCGCGTTCTTCTTCTGGCTGGTCACAACCAGTTCGGGCGCGACAGGCTCGCCGTCGTCCGTGCGTTCCGGCGCATCCGTCAGAACGCGAACGATGTCGTTCCACGCCATACTTGCGCTGACCTCGTTCTGCAAGCGTTCGAAGATTACCTCCTCAGCTTCTTCTCGGATGTCGATCCCAATCCACTGCCGTCCCAACTGCTCTGCGGCCACGCACGTCGTCGCGCAACCCGCGAACGGGTCGAGCACAATATCGCCGGGGTTCGATGACGCCTCAATGATTCGCTTGTACAGGGCGAGAGGCTTCTGGGTTGGATAACCTGTCCGTTCCTTAGCAGTGTTGCCGACTCTGCGAATGTCTGTCCAAATCGACTGCGCCTTCTGCCCCGGTGCCTTTTCATCCAAATACTGAATATGGCCTCGTAGCAGTGGTCGCCCTTGTTCGTCAGTCTTGATACGCCCCGCCGCCCACAACTCCTCCAACTTTTCATAGCTGTGTGCCCAACCTCGGGTTGTAGGCGTTGTGCCTCTCCACTCGAACATACGGCTAGGCGTTTGACCGGGGGCAGTCAAGTTCTCTGTCTTGTACAGCCGCCCATCGGCATCATGTCGGTAGTGCCTCATCTCTGCTTTGCTCCGCTTGTGATAGACCTGATTCCACGTCGCCTCTTTGTCAGATTTGACGTAGAAGAGGATGTAGTCCACAATCGCGCCGAACTTCTTAGTCACAGAATTGTTGGAGGTCTGCCTCTTCCAGACGATTTCGTTCCTGAAGTTCCGCCGTCCGAAGATGGCGTCCATCATAGCCTTCATGTAGTGAGACGCCGTCGGGTCGCAGTGAAGATAGATGCTGCCCGTATCCTTCAGCACCCGGTGCATCTCGAGAACCCGAACGGCCATCCAGCACAGGAACGCCCCCATACCGTCCCCCCCCGCTGCCTGCGCTGACGCAATCACCGCGTATAGGCTGGGATGCTTTTCTAGTATAGCCTTCGTCCACTCCGTATGGACGTCGTCGTCCCAGTTCCAGACGTCCTTGAACTCGACGTTCTTTCCGGCTTTCGTCGTCCCCTCAAACGCGGGCACGCCCTTGTTGAACGGCGGGTCGGTTGCGATGAGGTCGATACTCTTGGAATCCAAGCCGCGGAGGACGGGGAGGTTATCTTCGAGGAAGAGTGTCCTATTCAACGTCGCGCTATTCTTGGTCACTGGCAAGCCTCGCTGTGTTCGGAATACCCTGCTCGGTTATCTTTGCAGTCCGCATCTACTAGTCATGCGAGACGTCATCGAACGATAGGGTGTCCCCGCTTCCGTCAATACTACTACATCTGCGAGCGATGCACACACCGCGCGCCTCACGCCATGTTCGGCCCCTCTCCGATGCGGGCTAGGATTCTCTGTAGGAGACGCCCCTGTAACTCCGCCTCCTCGCCCTTCTTCCAAACGATATGGGCGTACTGCCGAATATCGAAGTGGACTTTGTCTATCAAATCGCTGCGGCACGTGTAGATGATGGGGATATCCAGGCCCATGGCGAATCCTGCCTCGAAGTACACGCTGCCCCTCGCCCCATCTTCTCCATGCGTCATATCGGACACGAGGAATCGAGACCTGCGGATTTCCGCAACGATATCGTCATCGAGCTTGTTTGCGTCTGGTTTCCGGTCGATCCTCATGGGCTTGTACCCCGCCTGCACGATTGCCGGCTTGATTCCCTTCTCGTAGACGTCCTTCATCTCATCGTCAAACCACATCGCAACGAACGCCTGCGCCGAATCGGGGTTGGTCTTCAGACTCTCGATTCGAGCGTAGCCATCCACGGTAACGGTGACTCGTTCAATAGCGTCCCGACTTTGATATTCTACGATTTCAACCCATCCCTTTTTGGATAGATAATCGATGAGGAACACAACTTCCCTCCGGCCGGTCGACTCAGACCAAGCCAAAGCACCATCGTAATCGGGGGTGCGTACATCAAGTACAGGTATATCGTCCCCTATTTCGCCAGCCGAACACTTTGCCAGATACCGCAGGAGCCTCTCAGCCCGCTCCGGGACTGGGAGCGGAGCAGCTTGCTTCGCCTCTTCTATGCGCTCGGGCGTTACCCTCGGCCATGTCTCCCCTTGCTCGCGTTCGTTCACGAGCATGGTGGTCAGCCGAGCCTTCACTTGAGTAGGATCCCTCTTTACGGAAGGATCCGACTCAAGGCGGTATAGTGCTTCGCGGTCAATCACGTATTGGCCACCAGCGCGGTGGGCATCTTCTACGTATGTCAGATATCCTTGCGGGTTTGCGCGGACTTCACCGTGGCCCCAGATCGGGCATGTATTGGTTTGAGTAGACATAACTATCGTGCTCCTTGTGTCTCATTCTAGATCTATTGTGCCACAATTACACCCACAAATCATCAGTACCGGCGGTTCCGTTTCCTATTGCGGCATGACGGCTGGGGGACGGTGACTCTCCAAGGGGTGCGTCGAATCGCGCGACGGGAGATTCCCGCCTACGCGGGAATGACGTGGGAGGGTGTGGGTATGACGAGACCCGGCGGGAATGACGTGGGAGGGTGCGGGAATGACGAGACCCGGCGGGAATGACGTGGGAGGGTGCGGGAATGACGAGACCCAGCGAGAATGACACGCGGGCACATGGTGACTTGCGTGCAAGGATAGGAGATTCCCGCCTACGCGGGAATGACGGGATGGAGGCGGGAATGATGGGGGGAAGGACAAGGATAGTGCGGGTGAGGGTGGGAATGACTAGGGTGGGTGCGGGAATGACGGAGAGTTCAACCTGTTGCGGCCCGGGCGCAATCCATGCCGCAAAAGTAAACGGTAAGGCACCGTCGCGGGGAGGGTGCCGTGTTCATTTGAACATGGGGATGACTTCGCGGCCGAATAGGTCGATGGAGCGGAGGACTTTGTCGTGGGGGATCGTGTCGGATTGCATGACCATGAGGACTTGGTCTGCGCCGCATTCTTGGTGTGCGCGGACGCCTGTTGCGCAGCTTTCGGGGTCGCCTGCGATGATGATTCCGCGTTCTGCGAGCATGGCTGGTTCTAGTTTTTCCCAGATGGCGCGGGCGGCGGCGTCGGTGTCTAGGGATGCGCTTCCAATCAGGAAGTTGTCGAACTCTCTTTGGAGATGGTCTGGGAGGCCGCCCCATGCTTCTAGGAGGTTTTTGTAAACGTCTCTGCGTCCTTGGACGTATGGGCGGTCGGGGCCGAAGAATGATCGGATGGCTGCTGCGCCGAGGTTTTGGACGGCTTGGTTGTCTTCGTCGCAGTAGGCGATGGTGAAGTTTCCCCATTTGTCGTTGACTGCGGAGCCGGCGGGGGCTGCGTTTTGGATGTCTTTGCGGTATTGCTGGATGTGTTCGGTGTAGTTGGCTGGGGCTTCGGATGAGAAGGCCAGGACGCCGAGGCCTTTTTCTGCGGCGAGGGTGTATGTCTCTGGCTGCATGGCGGCGACCCAGATGGGGGGATGGGGTGATTGGAGGGGTTTGGGGTGGATGCGTCGCGGGGGGATGTTCCAGAATTTGCCTTTCCAATGGAATTCGCCGCGTTCTTGCCATATTCCGCATACGACGTCGAGGGCTTCGTCCCAGATGGCGCGGGTATCCCGCGGGTCGATCTCGAAGCCTTGTTGTTCGTAGGAGTTGCTGCGTCCGGTGCCGAACTCGATTCGACCGTCCGAGAGGTGGTCTGCGGTCGCGACTTTTTCTGCGACGCGGATTGGGTGTTCGTGTGGGAGGACGACGACTCCGAATCCGAGTCGGATTCGCTTGGTAAGGCGTGAGAGCGCGCCGATGATGACTTCTGGGGCGGATGACCCGGAGAATGTCGTGAGGAAGTGGTGTTCTACGAACCAGAGGTAGTCGAAGCCCATGCGGTCGGCCAAGACGCATTGTTCGATCGTTTCGTCGATCAATGCCTTTTCGTCGACTATTCCGTTCGGCGTCGGGCGCTGCATCTCATAGATGATTCCGAAGTCCATACGGCATTCCCCTGGGCTTGTCGGTGTGCTGTCGTCGTGCATCGTATAGACGGCGGGCGGGTCTGTCAATTGGGCGTGCGGAGGGGTTCCGTTCGGTGCGTTGGCGTGACGGCTAGGGGACGGTGACTTCATGCGATACCTCCAATCCGCTGGGGTCTGGGTGGAATCCATGCCGAGGGAAGGGAACGGACCGCGCGTGGGCACGAGGATTCCCGCCTTCGCGGGAATGACGTGGGTGAGGACGGGAATGACACGCGGGCACATGGCGACTTGCGCGCAAGGATAGGAGATTCCCGCCTTCGCGGGAATGACGTGGGTGAGGACGGGAATGACACGCGGGCACATGGCGACTTGCGCGCAAGGATAGGAGATTCCCGCCTTCGCGGGAATGACGTGGGTGAGGACGGGAATGACACGCGGGCACATGGCGACTTGCGCGCAAGGATAGGAGATTCCCGCCTTCGCGGGAATGACGTGGGTGAGGACGGGAATGACGGAAGGGGACGCCTCGCGGGAATGACGAGGGGGAGAGACGCCTCGCGGGAATGACGAGGGGGAGAGACGCCTCGCGGGAATGACGGGAGGGGATGCCTCGCGCGCGGGCGCGCGCGAATTAGGGTACGCGCGCACACGAGTTTCTGTCGGATTTTGTCGGATTCTGTCGAATTTTGCCGACGGCGAGCTGGGGCATTGCAGATCGTGGATTGCGGATTGATGGTTGGGGATTGCAAGATGTCTCCTTGGGCTGCGGTTTGGCTGGAGTGGCCATGGATCTAGGATAGTACGTGAGTTCTGTTTTGTCAAATGCGCGACGGTTGGTTCGATGTGGCTGCGTAGGCGTGGCTATGGATGCGGGGCGGGGTGGATTCCCGCCTTCGCGGGAATGACGTGGGAGGGTGTGGGAATGATGGGGGGAGGACAGGGATGATGCGAGGGAGGGTGGGATAGTGCGGGTGGGTGTGGGAATGATGGGGGGAGGACAGGGATGATGCGAGGGAGGGCGGGATAGTGCGGGTGGGTGTGGGAATGACGGGGGTGTGGGATGATGCGGGTGAGGGTGGGGATGGGGCTGATGCAGGCAGCGACACTTTGGGGGGTATGCTGGCGGCCGCATCCGTGGGTGGATGTGGCCGCCTCCTGTGGAATGGCGCGGCGCCGTCGTGCGGCTACTATTGCTTCACGGTGATCGGCAGGCTTCGCGCCTTCTTCGACTCTTGCTTGGGGAACGAGATGCTCAGTACGCCGTTTTGGTAGGTCGATTCGGCCTTGTCGGTGTCCACGGTTTCCGGCAGGCGCACGGAGCGGTGGAATGCTCCGGCTCTGCGTTCTCGCAGGTAGTAGCGCGCGTCTTTCTGTTCCGTGTCCGCGCAGGTCTCGCCTTTGATCGTCAGGACGCCGTCATCGACGGTGGCGCTGATGTTCTCGGCGTCGATGCCCGGAATCGATGCGTCGACCGTGATGGTGTCGCCGTCCTGCCGAACGTCGATTGGGACGGCCCACCCTTCGGGGGCGGCCTCTGCGCCGCTGGGTCCGGAGTAGCCTCTCCACAACCTGTTCATCATGTCGTCCATTCGTCGAAGCTCCGACATGGGATCCCGTCTCTGTAGTACCATCGTTCAAGCCTCCTTCTTGATTTCCGGTTTGTAGTTGTTCTGTTTGGTTCACTGCATGATATAGTATAACCATACGGATATTGGTTTGTCAAGAGAGTTATAGTAATCACTTCAATTATGCAAGAACGGACGGTGTAGATGTGGTATCATGGCGGTGAGGGAGGATGGCTGCGCGCAGGAGCGCGGGCTTGCGCCGTCTGGAGCGGCGGCCCTGGTTCGTCGAGTGTAGGCGGCGGAGAAGATGGCAGTACGAAATACGAAGAGCTATTATGAAATACTGGGGGTGGGCAAGACCGCCACGGACAAGGATATCCGTCAGGCGTACCGGCGTCTTGCGCGCAAGTACCACCCTGATTTGAATCCGGGCGACGCAAGCGCGGAGGCCAAGTTCAAGGAGATCAACGAGGCCAACGAAGTCTTGTCGGACGCGGAGAGCCGCAAGAAGTACGACCGCTATGGAGACGATTGGAAGCGGGCGGACGAGATCGAGTCGCGCGGCGGTCCGGGCGGTTCCGGAGGGGGCCGGACATGGCAGAGCAGCGATTTCGACTATGACTTGTTCGACGGATTCGACGATCTCATCGGGGGGGGCGGACACCGCGGGGAGGAGAGGCCGCCGAGTCCGCAGCGTTTGGAGCTGGACATCGAGGTCAGTTTGGAGGAGGCGTATCTCGGCTCCAAACGCACTGTGACTATCACGCAGGGGGGGCGAGACCGCCGCATCGAGGTGGATATTCCTCAGGGGGTGGACACTGGATCGGTCGTGAGGGTCACGCCTGCGGCCGACCAGGACCTCCGCATGAAGATAACAGTGGCGCAGCATCCCCGATTCCAACGGAGCGGGAGCGACTTGTATTTGGACGTTGCAGCGCCGATCGACGATGCGGCGTTGGGGGGGGATGTGGAAGTCGCCACCATGAACGGCAAGGTGCAGTTGAAGCTGCCCGAGGGGAGCCAGAACGGGCAGAAGATTCGACTTAGGGGCAAGGGGATGCCCAAGCTTGGCGAGCCTGGTGAGAAGGGCGATCTCTTCGTCGTAGTCCGTCCTCGCTTGCCTGAGAGGATCGGGGAAGGGGAGCGGGAAGCATTCGAGCGGCTGCGGAGACTTCGCACCGGGCGAAGGTGAAACCAGTGACGATGGAAGACATGGTTGGGTACGATGAGCCTTGCTTCGTCATTAGCGTGGCGGCTCGGATCGTGGGCGTCCAAACCCAGACTCTGCGGTACTACGAGCGGATAGGCCTCGTGCGGCCACGCCGCACGTCTGGCAATCAGCGCATGTACTCTCGCCGGGAAGTCGAGCGTGTACAGCGCATCCGCAGTCTGATGGACGATCTTGGCGTGAACCTCGCCGGGGTCGAGGTGGTCATCAAGCTCTTGGACAAGCTTCAGCAGGCCGAGGAAGAAAAGAAGGAATTGGCGGCGCGAGTGCAAGCGCTCGAACGTCGGTTGCATGCGGTTGCACGGCGGCCGGGCTAACGCACGGGGGCCGAAGGGGTTTCGTGTGGGTGCGGGGTGGGCGGAGGCCGGGGTTCCGGGGCTGCGCCGGATGTCGCTGGTTTGGTGGCTGTTCCAACGGCGGGCGAATCGTGATATACTATCTTTGTGATTACAGAATCCAGAGTACGGACACTAACCCCTTACCAGGTGCAGCGCTACAGCCGGCATATCATCATGCCGCAGGTGGGCAGCGCCGGGCAGCGTGCGCTTTTGAACTCCAGGGTGCTCGTCGTCGGAGCGGGAGGGCTGGGGTCTCCGATTGCGTTGTACTTGGCGTTGGCCGGGGTGGGCACCATCGGGATCATCGATTTCGATACCGTAGACATCACCAATCTCCAGCGGCAGATACTCCATCGCAACGACGACGTCGGACGGCCGAAGGTCGAGTCTGCGCGCGATACTATCTTGGCGTACAACCCTGATGTAAACGTCATTGCTCATGATGGGGCGCTCGACTCCGAGAACGCCATGGGCATCTTCGCAGGCTACGATGTCATCGTGAGCGGCGCCGACAACTTCGCTGTGCGGTATCTCATCAACGACGCCGCGTATCTCAGCGGCAAGCCGTTGGTGGACGGCAGCGTGCTCATCTTCGACGGGCGCGCTACGGTCTATCAACCGGGGCATGGCTGCTATCGCTGCGTCTTTCCAGACCCGCCTCCTCCGGGCGAGGTTCCGAACTGCGCGGAGGCCGGCGTCCTGGGGATGATGCCGGGGTTGGTCGGCGCCATCCAAGCAACGGAAACGGTCAAGCTAATCGTCGGCATCGGAGAGCCTCTGATTGGGCGGCTGATGATGATCGACGGGCTGAACATGGAATTTCGAGAATTGAAGATTCGGCGGAATCCCGATTGCCCTCTCTGCGGAGACAACCCCACTGTGACGGAGCCGATCGACTACGAGATATTTTGCGGGGTTTCTGTAACCGGCGAAGGATAGGAACCCAGCATTCGGACTGCTGACATCCAAGAAACTTGGACAATCCAAACGGAGACGCAACCTGCAACACATGAAGGAGGAGAATAGGGTGACATCACAAGCGGCGCATCCGGAATCAATCGTCGAGACCGACTGGGCGGCGAGACACGCGGGCGACGACAACGTCGTCTTGGTCGAGGTGGACGTGGACACCGCGGCCTACGAACAAGGGCATATCCCCGGCGCAGTGGGATGGAATTGGACGACCCAGCTCAATGACACTGTGACTCGGGACATTCTGAGCAAGGAACAGATGGAGTGTTTGCTTGGGGAGTCGGGCATCACTCCGGAGACGACGGTCATACTCTACGGCGACAACAACAATTGGTTCGCGACGTATGCCTTTTGGCAGCTCAAGATATACGGGCACCGGGACGCGCGCGTCATGAACGGCGGGCGAATTAAGTGGATCAAGGAAGGTCGCGACATTACGACCGACCCGCCCGATGTCACGCCGACGTCCTACACGGCCAAGGATCCGGATATGAGCATCCGCGCGACTCGGGACGAGATGCTCAGGATCGCATCGGGGGAGGCGTGCGTGGATATGGTGGACGTGCGCGCGCCCGCAGAGTTCAGCGGCGAGCTGCTGGCTCCGGCGAATCTCCCGCAGGAGGGTTCGCAGCGCGGCGGGCATATTCCGGGGGCGACGAACATCCCCTGGCTGACCGCAGTGAACGAGGAGGACGGCGCGTTCAAGTCCATCGACGATCTGAAGGCGGCCTACGAGGGCAAGGGAATCACCGGCAACGGGGAGACCGTGGCCTACTGCAGGATCGGCGAACGATCCTCGCATACGTGGTTCGTACTGACCCAGCTGCTCGGCTATGACAACGTCAAGAACTACGACGGCTCCTGGACGGAGTACGGGAGCATCGTGGGAGCGCCGATCGAGAAGTAGGGGGCGGACGGCAGCGCGCGCTGCCTATTCGCTTCAGGGGAGAACTGGCGCCGGAAGTGTTGACAAATGTCACCGGCTTCAGATACCCTCTTCATATAGGGAATCGGTGCGTTGCCTAGTCCGCAACTCCGAGGATCATCAAGAGCGGAGATTTGTGTCCCTAACGGGTTCCAAGCTCCGCACACTGGGGTCGCCGATTTCCTGACTGCCAGATGCAGACGCCCAGGTTGCATAGCCTGGGCGTCTTCTTTTACAGATCCTCGAACAGATTACCGCGGGGGGTTGCCCCGCATCGTAGATCCACTCCGGTCATTCCCGCGCGACTCTCGGCATCGCAGTCATCCGCGCCATTCCGGCGAAGGCGGGAGCCCTGCGTCACGCCTGTCGCACATTCCATAGGGGTCGCGCAATACGGCGAAGCGTGCCCTGGTTCCGTTTACTTTTGCGGCATGACGGCTGGGGGACGGCAACTCTCCAAGCGGTGCGTCTAATCGCGCAACGGGAGATTCCCGCCTACGCGGGAATGACGTGGGTGTGTGGGAATGACGTGGGTGTGTGGGAATGACGTGGGTGTGTGCGGGAATGACGTGGGTGTGTGCGGGAATGACGTGGGTGTGTGGGAATGACGTGGGTGTGTGCGGGAATGACGTGGGTGTGTGGGAATGACGTGGGTGTGTGCGGGAATGACGTGGGTGTGTGCGGGAATGACGTGGGTGTGTGCGGGAATGACGGGATGGGTGTGGGAATGACGGGGGAGGGTGTGGGAATGACGGGATGGGTGTGGGAATGACGGGGAGTCCAACCTGTTGCGGCCGGGGCGCAATCTGTGCCGCAAAAGTAAGCGGTACGGGCAAAATCGATCGGAATCTGGGTGCCGGAGGGGGTTGCATTCTGCGGGCGGAGGCGCTATAGTGGATTTTAGACGCACACCCGTGGGGACGCGCGGCTTCGACAGGGGAGGCCACTGCGGGACTGCAGGCCGGGGATGCCGTCAATCCCCGAAACAACGGCGGCAAACAAATAACTGGCAAGCAAGAGCTAGCCCTAGCCGCGTAAGCGCGGCTACGTTCATCGGTTTCCGCTCCTCGACGGGGCCGAATGAGCGCCGACTTTCGAGGTGCTGTCCGACCGACGCCGATAGGAAGGGCAAAAGATTCATCGGCTGGCCACGACGACGGACGATGCCGGTTCGGACGGTCGGAGGCGAGAAGCAAATACCGGCTAAGCCTGTAGAGGTCCTAGTTCAGGGGCTCTTCTGGACGGGGAGTTCGACCCTCCCCCGTCTCCACCAACCACGTCTATGATTTCCCCGTCCGTTTCGCGGAGTGGCGCTGCGCCGCCGTGCGGCGGCGCAGCCGAGAGATCCGGCGGTTAGGGGCTGAGGCGGAACGGCGGGTACTCATCCGTCGCCAGCATGAACATGTACGCATTGACCCTCTCCCCGTACCTTCCAAGTCCCACGCTGAAATCGAAGAGCGAGCGCGGGTAGCTGCCGGTGAAGAGGATGGCGAACCACGCGATGATGGTGACGAACAGCCAAATGATGAGGAGTACCATCAGCACGATGTAGTGGGGGATGGCCAGGATCCACTTGACGAGGGGGAGGAAGTTGTTCAGCTTCTCCGGATACTGGATATCCAGATGGACGGACTGATGTTCATCGGTGGACGGGTACTCGTCCACCAACAGACCGGTGTAGGCGGTGGTTCTGAGGTAGAACCGCCGCAGTTCGAGGTTGAAGTCGAACCACCAGCGCGGGTACTTGCCTCGGAAGAGGATCATCAGCACCGTGGGCAAGAAGATGAACCCAGCCGTGTAGTTGAGCACGGAATACACGATGTTGATGGGAATGCTCAGGATGATCCTGAAGAGGGTTGTGAGTCTGTTCCTCGACTCCGCATAGTCGACGGAGTACTGTACTGGGTGGTCGGAACTTTGCGCCATGGCGCGCCTCCTAGAGCGAGAATGACCGCGCGTGCGGTTGTTTCCTAACGTTGGCGCGTACCATAGCATAGGGACGGGGGGAGTGTCAAGAAGGCTATTTCTGCGGTTTCGTTTCCTTTTGCGGCGTGACGGCTGGGGGACGGCGACTCTCTGCGGTGCGTCGAATCGCGCAACGGGAGATTCCCGCCTTCGCGGGAATGACGTGGGAGGGTGCGGGAATGACGTGGGAGGGTGCGGGAATGACGGGGGAGGGTGTGGGAATGACGGGACTCGGCGGCAACTCTCCATGCGGTGCGTCGAATCGCGCAACGGGAGATTCCCGCCTACGCGGGAAAGACGTGGGAAGGTGCGGGAAAGACGTGGGAAGGTGTGGGAATGACAAGACACGGCGGCAATTCTCCATGCGGTGCGTCTAATCGCGCGACGGGAGATTCCCGCCTACGCGGGAATGACGTGGGAGGGTGCGGGAATGACAAGACACGGCGGGAATGATGTGGGAGGGTGTGGGATATGACGTGGGAGGGTGGGGGAATGACGGGACTCGGTGGGAAAGACGTGGGAGGGTGCGGGAATGACGGGACACGACGGCAACTCTCCAAGCGGTGTGTCGAATCGCGTGACGGGAGATTCCCGCCTACGCGGGAATGACGTGGGAGGGTGCGGGATATGACGTGGGAGGGTGTGGGATATGACGTGGGAGGGTGTGGGAATGACGAGACACGGGGGGAATCTATGGGTTCACGGGCGCGCGCATTCATAAGAACGCCACACTGATGATACGAACGGGATTCGCCGCGCTTGACTTCACTGCGCCGGTGGGGGATACTTGCCAACGGCCCCAGATAGAGAGTAAGAGATCCGCGGAGGAGGTACGGTCATATGCAAGCAAGCGCGCCAGCGTACGGGATGCTCGGTCGAGTCAACAGGTCGCTCTTCGATGCGCTCTTCCCGAATGGACGTGTAGGGCACCGGGTCATTGCGTCCGTCTTCTGCATCGCTTTGATATTCGTCTGCGCCAAGGTGCGTTTCTTCCTGCCGGAGAACCCGACTCCGCTCACTCTGCAAACGTTTGGGGTGCTCTTGACGGGCGGGTTGATGGGCTGGAGGTGGGGAATGGGGGCGGTGCTGGGATACATTGCGCTCGGGGCGTTGGGACTTCCGATGTTCGCCAGCACAGATCCATGGGCGCTGCGAACCCCCATCGAGGCGTGGAATGCCTCCATCGCCGGGGTCACCGGGGGGTATATCATTGGCTTCATCGTGGCCGCGGGCGTGACGGGATTCCTCAGCCAGGTCGGCTTCACGCACTCGGGCTCGTTGTGGGCCGTCGCGCTGGGCGGGCTGCTCTTGTACGTGCCTGCACTCATATGGTTGTCGGCATTCGACTTTGGTTGGCCTGCAGATGGGCGGCTGTTCATGGACGGCATGTACGTATACATGCCGGTCGACATTCTGAAGATTCTTGCGGCGGCCGGCGTCGTAACTGTGCTGTGGGAGCGCGGCGACCGTCTCGTCGCTCTCGTCCGGAGGCTGCTGTCGTCTCCATCCAACCGCGCAGACAAGTCGGTTGGGGGCTAGGGCGGCGCGCCGTCCGCGCGGACGTAATCGTTTCGTCACACATCCGTTAGAACGGGGTAAGGCTCGCCGGCGATACTGGAGGCAGCGAACCGCATGGTCGGCGTCATCCGGCCTCGGTACATCCGCGTTCGGCTTCGATGCGAACGTTTTTGGGCGTCGACCGTTCTATGAAGTACGAGTGCACTTGCACATACCCGCTCTATCACAGCGCCAGGAGCTGCCATGACAACCTTGCGATCCTTCATATCCGCCTCTGCGCTCTCCCTGTTGCTTGCGTTGGCGTTCGCCGCGTGCGGCGGCAGCGGCGGAACGGACACGCCTACGGCCGCGCCTGAGGCTGCTCCAACGTCGACCGCTGCGAGCGTCGATGCCGCGACCGGGGAACCTGCCGCGCCTGAGGCTACTCCGACATCATCTGTCGCAAGCGTCGATACGGAAGATGCGCCACCGGCTCCGACGCCTGCGCCCGATCCGACATCGACTCCAGTGCCGGATGTCTTGGATGCGGCGGAAGTCCAGGTAGGCGCGATGGCTCCCGACCTGGCGGGCATCAGCTCGTTCATCAACACCGATCCGTTCACGCTCGAGGCGCTGCGCGGGGACAACGTCGTGCTCATCGACTTCTGGACCTATACCTGCGTCAACTGCATTCGGACGCTGCCTTTCATCAAGGAGTGGCATGAGAAGTACGCGGATGCTGGATTGGTGATCGTCGGCGTGCATGCGCCGGAGTTCGAGTTCGAGAAGCTCGAGGCGAACGTCCAAATGGCCGTGGACGAATGGGGTATCGAGTACCCTGTCGTCCTCGACAACGAACATGGGACATGGGATGCCTTCTTGAACCGGTCTTGGCCTGCAAAGTACCTGATCGACAAGGATGGGGTGATCCGATACTCGCATTTCGGGGAAGGCAGATATGCGGAGACGGAGGATGAGATCCGCAAGGTCTTGGGCGAGCTGGGCGAGGATGTTGCAAGCATCGAACATGGGAATATCGCGGACTCCCAATTCCATCTCGACGCGCTGTCCCAAGACGCCATGCAGTCCTTGACCCGGGAGCTCTACGCCGGTGTACAACGCAACTACGGCGCACTGCGATACGGCGGAACTCCCTACATCCTGCATGAGGAATACTATGAAGGCTTAGGGCGGGAGGTCGAATATCAGGACACGGAAGAAGTCCACTACAACCAGTTCATCTACTTGCAGGGTGCTTGGATCAACGAGCTGGAGAACCTCCGGCACGCCCGCGTTACGGAGGATTACGAGGACTACATCTTGGTCAACTTCCGTGCGTCCGAGGTCAATGTAGTGCTCACTATCGCGGACGGCGGGGAGCCTTACGAGGTGCGGGTCCTCGTTGGGGACGAGCCTGTGGTGGAGGGGCAGGCGGGGCTGGATATCGAGTGGGACGCGGAGGGGAATAGCTTCGTCACGGTCGATGAGCCTCGGATGTACCGGATCATCCAGCTGGGTGATTTCGAGGGGCACGAGCTCAAGCTTAGTTCGAACTCCGATCAATTCAGCGTCTTCGCATACACTTTCGGGGCCTACGTCGAACCGCCGCTGCTGCCGTGAGTCGCGGCGCAACGGCGGGGGAGGGTACGGTGGGAGAGGCGAGCGGTCAATATACGTCGAGGGTGAAGCCGGCGCCGCGCTCGGTGTCCTTGAAGTCGAAGATGGATCTGTCGAGGTTTTCCGCTAGGCCTGGATCGAGGGCGAGAACGACTTGTCCGTTGCTCTCGAAGAAGGTTTCGCCGCCTTTCTCGTCGTCGATGACGATGCCAAAGTCTCCCGGCCCAGTCCACTCGGGCTTGACGGCGAGCTTCAAGTATCTTCCGGGGGGGAGAGCGCGCGTCTGTATGATGCGCTGCAATTCGGAGCGTGCGGCGTCCGTAACTTCGAGCATTGGCCGTTACGCTCCCATGTCCAGCTCGGAGCGCACTATCTTGGCGCCCGCGACCATTGCGTCGAGCTTGAGCCGGGTGATCCATCGGGGGAGTTGGAAGAAGCCGCAATCGGGGTTGACGACGAGTTGCTCAGGCGTGCCGTGTCGCAGAGCAAGGCGGATGCGTTCGGCGACGTCCTCCGGACTTTCGACGTAGAAGGACTTGACGTCGATGACGCCGACGCCGAGGGTCTTGCCTCCAACCCATTCTTCCCAGTATTCGATTTCGCTCATCTCGCGGTTCGCGTACTCGAGCACCAACTCGTCGTACTTGCATTGCTGCACTTTTGGGAACATCCAGGCATAGGAGCGTTTGCCGCGGGGTCTGCTCGTCAGGTTGCCAAAGCAAATGTGTAGCGCCAGCTTCGCGTCTACTCCGTCCACGGCGGCGTTGTACAGGGCTATCCAGTCGTCGAGTTGGCCGGGAATGACGGCGAAGGACGGTTCGTCGAGTTGGATGTAGTCGACGCCCTCGCGTACCAGCGCCTTCAGCTCGTTGTTGATGACGGCGGCGAACTCGCAGGA
Organism: Dehalococcoidia bacterium; assembly: GCA_965242665.1. Taxonomy (GTDB): domain Bacteria; phylum Chloroflexota; class Dehalococcoidia; order Lucifugimonadales; family VXLM01; genus VXLM01. Next base: position 1,597,852 of record OZ251484.1, read on the forward strand.
CATTTCGATGCGGTCTCTATAGGCGTCGCCTGGGCGGATGTGCATGGTGAGGGTGAGGGGGCCGGGGCAGGTAACCTTGATGGGCTTTGCGGTGTTGGCGCGGGCGTAGTGGTACTCCTGCACGATGCCGAGGCCTTCCGGCGCGACGATCTTCTCGAGGGCCTTGTAGCGCGGGGGGGAGTCATATCCGTAGAGGCCGACCTTTCGCAGGTCCGGCTCGCGCTCGATACCCTGAATGCGCTTGTAGAAGCTCTGGACGAAGTACCATCGGCGCATCTCTCCGTCGGAGACGATGTCGACGCCGGCCTTTTCTTGGTCAAGGATCGCCATGTTCACAGCGTCGTCGTACAGTTCCCGCTGATCGGTGAGTCCATAGTTGCCTTTTTCCACTTCGTCGAGGGCAGTCCACATCCATCCTGGGTAGGCATGGCTTCCGATGACGGTTGTGGGCAAGAGGGTCGAGGTCTGCAAAGCCATCACGTGCTCCGTTTGGTCGTCGAGTGGATCAATTCTATGGCATTGGGGGGTGAGAGTCTAGCAGCTGCATTCTCCGGTTCCGTTCGATTCGTTGGGGGGTTAGATTCCCGCCTTCGCGGGAATGACGAGGACGGGGTGTGCGGGAACGACGACGGGGGTGTTGTGGAAATGACGGGAGGTGTGTGGGAACGACGACAGGAGTGTTGTGGGAAGGACGGGGTGTACGGGAATGACGGGAGGGTGCGGGAAGGACGACAGGTGTGTGGGAAGGACGGGGTGTACGGGAATGACGACAGGGTGTGCGGGAAGGACGACAGGGGTGTGTGGGAATGACGACGGGCGTGCGGGAACGACGACGGGTGTGCGGGAATGACGACGGGGGTGTGCGGGAATGACAGAGGGTGCTGTGTGTGGGAACGACGACGGGGGTGTGCGGGAATGACGGGAGGGTGGATTTCCGACGGGGGGCGATCTGTCGCGCTGAATCAAAGGGGGGCCGGGGCTTGTCGCATGTTGTCTAATGACTCTGTCGGTGATATTCTAGTCGTGCATCATCTTCGCAACCTCGAAGGGGCACTCTTGCATCTCGCCATCGACGGCTACGGGGCCGACCGCGCCAAGCTCATCGACGAGGAAACCGTCTTTACTTTCCTCGACGAGTACCCGGCAGTAATCGGGATGACCAAGGTCGCGCCGCCGCAGGTCTATACGTATCACGGCAAGGTGAAGAGCGACTGGGGGGTTTCGGGGTTCGTCATCATCGCAGAGAGTCACATAAGCGTTCACACATTCCCGGAACGCCGCTATCTGAACATCGACATCTTTTCTTGCGAGGACTTCGACATTTCATCGTCGCTCGATGACGTGAAGGATCTATTTGGAGTGCAGCAGGTCAAGGTTTGGACGATGGGCCGCGGATTCGATTATGCAACGCAGAGAGAGGGGTACGCCGGCATGGTGCGGGAGCGGGTGGGACTTGGGGCTGGGCGCGGCAATGGCGGCGAGTAGAGGCGACTGGCCCGACGGCGTCCCGCGCACGTGGGAGACCTTTCTCGACACGCCTGCTTCCGTGAGTCATGAGGACGCTCGGGCGGCGCTCATCCCCGTCCCGTACGATGGCACGACGTCGTATAAGTCTGGCGCGCGCGCTGGGCCGAGGGCGGTCATCAACGCTTCGAAGCAGTTGGAGGAGTGGGACATCGAGCTTGGGCGGGATGTCTCGCAGGTTGGCATCTATACGTCCCAAGAAGTGGAACCGCAGACGGACGGCCCCAAGGCCATGGTCGAGCGTGTCCGCGTCGTGGCGAGTCACTTCTTCTCCCAAGGCAAGCTGGTGGGTCTGCTGGGGGGAGAACACACGATCACTATCGGGGGTGTGTACGCTGCCCTGGAGGAGTATCCGGATTTGACGGTTCTCTATTTCGACGCGCACGCCGACCTCCGGGATGAATACCTTGGGAGCCGTTGGAGCCACGCGTGCACTGCGCGGCGGCTTGCGGAGCGAACTCCTGTCGTCGAGGTCGGGGTACGGAGCATGAGTGAGGGAGAGGCGCGGTTCATCCATGCGAGCGGCATCCCTGTCTTCACGTGGCCGCCGTCTCTTGGGCTCGACGATACCGCGGAGCGGATCATCGAGCGGCTGAGCTCTTGCGTATACGTTAGCGTCGATCTCGATGTGTTCGATCCGTCGATCATGTCGGCGGTGGGGACGCCCGAGCCGGACGGCATGACGTGGAGGGAGGCGACGCGGCTATTGCGTCTGGTCGCGGAGCGGCGACGTGTGGTTGGGTTCGACGTCGTCGAGCTCAGCCCAAACGAGGGGCCGGAGGCGTGCGCGTTTACCGCGGCGAAGCTCGTCTACAAGCTGATCGGCTACTCAACGGACGACCAACAGGGGCAAGGCGCATGAGGCCCCACGCCGAACGCCGACTGCCGACCATACTAGATTGGGGGACGGTTCCGTTTTCTCTTGCGCGGGGGTATGCGTATGAACGCACGTTGGGCGTGAATTGCTAGATTCCCGCCTACGCGGGAATGACGTAGACAGTGGTGGGAATGGCGTGGGTGGGTGCGGGAATGACGTGGGCGGGAATGACGAATGAGTCTGTCTCCCCCTCTTGACTCCGATTCCAATTTCCCGCATACTGCTTTGCAGTGCCTGACATTTGACATGACCACGTCTTCTCGCATCTTCCCATAGGCACCGGAGTTCCGAATCGTGATAGAGATCAGTCCTAAGTTCGTTCCCCTCAACGAATTGCTCAACAGGCGTCTGTTCAGGATCCCCCAGTACCAACGGGCATATAGCTGGCAGAAGAAGCAGAGGGAAGATCTGTTCGAAGATATCGAACGTACTTGGCGCGCCGGAGATGATCGTCCTCACTTCATGGCGACAATCGTCGGACTCCGCACAAAGAAGCGCACCATCATCGCCGATGAGTATCAGGTTATTGAAGTGGTAGACGGACAGCAGCGTATCACCACTTTGATACTACTTCTCAAGGCAATTGCCAAGCTGATAGATCGTTCGAATGGCGAATGGGGCAAGATCGGCAAGGAAATTGACGATACGCTGGTGAAGAATGATGGTGCAACTTTCCTACTCCTTCAAACGAATCACGACACCAGCCATTATTTCGATGATTACATGAAGAATGGTGCATATCCAAATCCAAGTTCTGCAAAGACTCTCGCAGACCGTGAGATATTGTCGGCCATGGAGGACTGCGAGAAATTCGTAGCTGAATGGCAGGAAAATAATGGTCAACTCAAAGATCTCGTCATATTACTGAAGAACAGATTGTTCTTTATCTTCCACGAGATAGGGAATGAAGCACTCGTTTATACTGTGTTCGAGGTGCTCAATAGCCGCGGACTTCCAGTGTCGTGGTTCGACCGTCTCAAGAGTATGTTGATGGCCATCGTATTTGAATACGCTGAATACGATGTCGGCAGCAAGGAAGAATCCATCAATCGGGTCCACCGACTCTGGACCGATATTTATAGACGTGTTGGGCTACGCCAAGGACTGAGTGCAGAATCATTACGCTTCGCTGCAACGCTCAGGAGCGATGACCGGCCTTCCAGCATTTATAACCAAGAAAATGCCACTGAACTGTTGCGGCGCCAATCAAATGCTGGGCCTTCTGATGTGATTGAGACGACCAAGTGGCTCAAGTCTGTCACCGAAGTAGTCGATGACTTGATGGCAGATCGTAGAAAGAATGCGGTCACTCGTATCATACAAGCTCGCCTAGTTGCCGTGGCCGTGAAACTTCGTCAAGACATCAGCGAAATGGAAAGAGATCAAATCATACGCCACTGGGAGAACATCACATTCCGGATCTACGGTATGTTTAGGAAAGACGCACGGACGGCTGTGGGTGACTACACCCGTCTCGCTTGGGACATCTCGAGAAACGATCTGTCTGCTAAGGACATACTTAGTAGATTATCTAAAATCGGAGAGTCTTATTCAGTCGATGAAGCTGTCGATGAGATAAAAGGTTCAGACTGCTATGACGGATGGCAGGAAGAGCTCCGCTACTTCTTCTTCAGGTATGAAGAATATCTTTCCGCCGACTACGGGCAAAACTTCAGCAACGAGCAATGGAACCGCATCTGGGAAGCGAATTCATCCCACTCCGTAGAGCACATCCGGCCACAAGGCACGAATCCTCCTCCTTGGGTGCACAGCCTTGGCAACCTGCTGATACTTCCCCCAAGATTGAACTCCAAACTTGGAGCGAAACCAGCGAAATCGAAATCCAGTGAATATCGGAAGACGGGTCTTCTGGTCGCAACCCAGGTCGCCGATACACTCGACGGTCTAGATGGATGGACGCAACAGGCCATACGTGAGCGCGAGAATGTCCTGCTCGAATGGGCCCGCAAGGAGTGGGCGGATTAGGATTGTCCCTGTTCCACGTTGACCTCGTCTCGCCATTGGGACGACTGCGCCGCTAGCTTGCACGTTCTCTAACCCCAATGAGTCCCTCTCTGATGAGTGAACAACGGAAGTGGTAGCCAGTAGGCGGCCGTGCGCGGTTGAGGTTCGCACTGGCTGGGTGAGTCGGAAGGGAAGAGGAAATGCCTAACAACCACGAGTCAACACCGCATCACTTGCACCTGTGCATGGGTATCCGATTTTGCGGTTCCATTTGACTGGTGGCGGCGGTTCGCTGCTGTCGGAGAACGGACAACGGTCACTGGAAGTCGGCAGGCCGCTTGGGGCGTGCGGGGAGGAAGAAGCCTACTCCCCAGCTTAGGTGCATGGTCGCGAGTATGACAGGGAGGAGGACGGCGGAGGCGTCTCTGCGGAGGAGGCCGACGACAACTGCGCCAAGCACTAGGGCGGCGACGTAGAAGGTGGGCATCGCCATCGCCGCGGCCAATGCCCAGTCCATGCCCGGCAGGAGTAGACTCGCCGTGCCCAACAGAGCGGAAGCGACCAACCCCAAGACGAGCAGGGGAGAGGCAAGGTGGCGGAGGCGCACCTCGGTCAGGTTTCCTTTCAGGGCCGCGGGTTTCCAGCGCCCATAGTCGAAGTATTGGCGCGCCAAGGCACGGAGGGCGCCGCGGGGGCGGTAGTACACGGTCATCGCTGGATCGAACCATACTAGGTCTCCACGCTTGCGCAGACGCCAGTTGAGCTCGCAGTCCTGGTTTCTGACCAAGGCTGGATCGAACCCGCCGGCTGCATCCAAGGCGTCGCGCCGATATACGCCCAAGTAGAAGTTGTCGACTGGCCCTTCTGGGCCTCCCAGGCGGTAGCGGGCGTCGCCGGCGCCCAGGGGGGTGGTAATGGCCATGCCAACGGCGCGCTCGAAGGCCGTGTCTCCCTGCGGGCGCTGCCGCCCTCCCACGACGGCCGCTCCTGTCCTCTCCAGCGTGTCTACCGCCTGCCGCACGTACTCCGGGGTTAGCGCCGCATGGGTATCGCACCGCGCTACAATCCGGCCCGCGGCTGCTCGGAGCGCGACGTTGAGGCCGTTGGGGGTAGTCTGCTCCGGATTGGGGACGAGTCGCACGCTTGGATACTCGCGTCCGACCACCTCGGATGTTGCGCGCGAATCCGACCCGTCGGCTACGATTATTTCCATTGGGCCGGCGTAGTCCTGCGCGAGTATCGAGTCGAGGGTGGACGCGATGGTTGCTTCTGCGTTGCGAGCCGGAACGATCACGGATACGAGGGGAAGGTCGACGGAACCCGGAGTGTCGTCTCGACCGTGGGGCGGAGGTTCAATTTCTTGGGGGCGGGATGCGTCCGTGCTCATGGGGGTGGCCTCATTGCAGTACTGTGCAGGGTCGGCGGGGCATCACTGCGGCCGGCGCGCTTTGTTCCTGGTGACGCAGGCTGCCAGAACACCAAGGGCAGCCTTCACGATGACGGCGGCGTCCGAGAGGAACGAGCGATGCGCCAAGTAATCGAGATCCAACCGCAGGGTATCGGGCAGCACTGCGCTCAGGTAATACTCTTCCACGTTTGCGCCGGCCTGTTCCAGGATATCCGCTTGGTTCAGGTATGCGATGGTGCCGGGGCCTACGAGGCCTGGGCGGTCATCGAACACTCGTCGTTGTTCTGCGGTGTAATGGGCGAAGTAGCGGGGGTCTTGGGGCCGAGCGCCAACCAGGCTCATGTCTCCTTTCAAGACGTTCCAAAATTGGGGTAATTCGTCCATCTTGCTCCTGCGGAGAAATCGGCCTACTCCCGTAATGCGCGGGTCGCCCGCTCGGGTGATGCGCGGGGACGAGGGGGAGACGCCGTCGCGCATGGATCGGAACTTGTACATTACGAAGGTCTGCCCCTTCCAGCCGACCCGTGGCGCGCGGTACAACGCGGGGCCGGGCGAGGTTGCCTTGACCAGGAGCGCCAGACAGAGCAGAAGGGGCGAGAGCAGGACGAGGCTGCCTCCGGCCGCAACGATATCGAAGACGCGTCTCAGCATCTGCACCGACCGTGGATGCAGGGAATCGTGCAGACGGCAAGAGACATGGAGGAAGAGGAGAACTCCGTGTGCAATGCCCCCCCTTGAACGAGCCTTCATACTGAGGAGCCGCGGCTCCCTTGGAATATCATATCATAGGCGGCGCGTCGTGCCGTATGCAGGCGCGGTGCAGGTCGATTTACCGCGGTGTAGGTATGACTATGGGTGCACGGCGGCTGCGGGGCGCTAGATTCCCGCCTTCGCGGGAATGACGGTAGGGGGCAGGAATGTCGGCACCGGAGGGCGGGAATACAGCCGGGAGGGCAGAGGCATGGCGGGAATGTGACAGCAGGGAGGGGAGAGGCATAACGGCAGGAGAGCGGGAATGGGGCGGGAATGACGGCGGGAATGTGACGACAGGGAGGCGGGAATGACGTCAGGGAGGGCAGGAATGTGACGACAGGAGAATACAACAGTATGGAGGCAACCTGGCCGGGATAGATCGAACGGAACTCTGTGGGGGCATCCTGCCAAGGATGGATTGATTGGAACTCTGTGGGGGCATCCTGCCGGGATAGATCGAGCGGGACTCTGTGGGGGCATCCTGCCGGGATAGATCGAGCGGGACTCTGTTGCGATCTCTATGGTATGATCATCGGTATTGGGCTGGTCGAATTGCGTGGCCGGAATCCATCTTCACAGGTCGTCGGTTCTCCCGTGAGCATCCTCTCGCCCCGGCTCTGAAACATGAATCCCCTCGACAGACTCGAGTCCGTGCTACGATCCGCGTGGCTTCCCCTCGCCCTGCTCCTGCTTGCGATGTCGACGGTCTTCATCTTCGGCGGGGACCGAGGGTACTTCTACCGACCAGCGGGCTATCACAACAATATGTCCGCGCAACACCTGACGATAGCCGTTAACCTCTCCCCCGAACACGGCTTCCAGCGGTTCTATAATAGGTGGTTCAAGGACGATGACGGCGCCATCCGTTCCGCGCCGTACAACCGCTTCCCGCCGGGCGGCTACTTGCTCATGAAGGCGGCCACCCTGCCAGCCTCCGATAACCCGTCTGCTCAACTCACCGCCGCCAGAATCCTCATGCTGCTGTTCTTCACCGCGATAGCAGTCCTTGCGTATCTCTCGCTCAGCCGCCTCACATCCAACCGGTGGATCGCACTGACGGCTACACTGCTAGCATTCTCGTCGTATTACCTGCTCTACTTCAACGACATGACGGCCAACGAGGGAATCATCGATCTCTTCGGTGTGATGTTGGTCTTCCACGGCATGGTCGTCTTCGTGCAGGAAGGCCGCTTCCGCCAGCTGGTCATCAAGGCGTGCATCGCGCTGCTGCTGGGGTGGCACGTCTTGGCCCTGCTGCTGCCATTCGTCATCTTCGGGCTTGCGAGCGATCTTCTGCAGGGGCGTTCTGCCGCAGTCATGTCAGGCAGGCATATTGCGTCCGCGCTGCTTCGCAGCCGTTCCCTGCTGCTGGGCGCAGTTGCGCTGGCGTTCGGCCTGGCCGTCCTCACCTTCAACTTCACGATGGAGTACGCTGCGTTGGGCGGGGAAACACCGCTGACGGAGTTGCCGTCCTTCCAGTCTATGCTGCAGCGCTCCGGAGTGGACTCCGAATTCAACGCCGCGTCCGCGGACGAACTATCGTGGCGCCCTTTCCTAGAAGGACAGGTTCGCAGCATCCTCAGAATGTTCATTCCCTATTCCCTGCTTGGCTCTCTGGGGTATCACGGCGCTGTGGCCGAAAGCCCAACGTGGTTATCGAACCGCCTCGCCGTCGTCCTCGGAATCGCCCTCTCCGCCGCGTGTCTCATCGGCTCACTGTTCGTCCGTCCAAGAATCCTGTTCGTTACCCTGGCGTCGTTCGGTTTCTTCTGGGCCCTGCCTATGCGTCACAATACTGCACTCAATGATTTCGAGAGCATCTACTATATCGGCCTCCCATTGGTCTTCTTCGCTCTCGCGCTGCTCTTGGCGAGGCGGCTGACCAATCGAGACGGCGTCATCACCGCGGCTGTGGTCATTGCGATGCTGCTCTTCGTGGTATCCAGCTTCCAGATGAGCCGCGTCGGGTACAACGTAAAGGCGGATCCGGCAGCGAGGGATGCGGTGCAGGACATCCTCGCCATGCGCGAGCTGACTGCAGGAGAAATCGTCATCGTCCCCCGTATCGGCGGGGACTACAGATGGTTCGCCGAATCCGCACGCTTCGCGTTGGACTACTATCTGAACTCGAGCCACGTCAATTACCGCATCCTTTCCCTCACCGCCCCTCAAGGATTCATCGTCATGCACGAACGCGTCGACTCGGATGCACTGCTCACTCCCCAGAACCAGTACCTCTTCCTCTACGATGCGCACGGCCTGACCGCGAGTCTGACCGCATCGTATCGCTCAGCGTATCCATCGGTCGTATCGGGCGAGCCTCTGGCGCGCAAGGATTTCGACGTGTATCTCGAGGACAAGACGATGTACTACCTCAAGGAACCCTGCGAACCCGATGACACCAAGGCATCCTTCTTCCTGCACGTCTTCCCTGCGGACTTCGACGATCTGCCCTACCCCCGAAGGGAGCACAGATTCGACAACCTCGACTTTGGCTTCGACGAGCGCGGCGCACTGTTCGACGGCAAATGTATGGCCAGAGTCGGTCTCCCGCAGTACGACATCGCAGGGATTCGCATAGGTCAAGTCCGCGGCGATGGAGCGGCGGTTTGGAGTATAGCGCATGTCGTGCAAGCGCCCAAACTCATCTCCGCGTACTCATCGATCACTTCCAACGAACCCGTTGCGCGCTCGGAGTTCGACGTGTACATCCGTGGGGGCAATCTGTACTACGTCAAGGAGCCGTGCGACGGCGCTGACGTGCAGACTAGCTTCTTCTTGCACGTCGTCCCTGCAGACGAGGACGATCTTCCAGACGACCGCAGGCAGCATGGCTTCGACAACCTCGACTTTGGCTTCGACGAGCGCGGCGTACTATTCGACGGCAAGTGTCTGGCCGGCGTCGGTCTTCCGCAGTACGGCATCGCGCGGATCGTCACCGGGCAGTTCGGCGGCGCCGGCCGCGTTTGGGAGGTGGAGTTCGCCCCGGACGCGCGAGAGTGACGCGGGTCGTCGGACGAGGGCCGCCAGATTCCCGCCTTCGCGGGAATGACGGAAGGGGTCTGAGAATGATGGGGTGGGTGTGGGAATGACACGAGGGGTGTGGAAATGATGGGGTGAGGGAGTGGGAGGTGGATTTCGGATGCGGGGGCAACCTGCTGCGATAAGGGATATGGAACCGACGGCGCGAGTCCGGTATATGCGTGCAGACTCGGTGATATACTAATCCAACGAACGCGCATCTGCGCTAGGAGAGCGACATGATAATCTCCGTCGTCGGGGAGGCAAGCCCTTCACCCGAGGTCGCCGCCCTTGCCGAGGAGACAGGGGCGGAGCTGGGCCGGAGGGGGATTACGCTCGTGTGCGGCGGCGGGCAGGGAGTGATGGAAGCGGCTTGCCGCGGAGCGAAGTCCACAGGTGGAGCGACGGTCGGGATACTGCCATCGAGCGATTTCACTACCGCCAATCGTTGGGTCGACATTCCCATTCCAACGGGTATGGGACAAGGAAGAAACGTGATCGTCGTCCGCAGCGGCAGGGCGGTGATCGCGGTGGGAGGGCGGTACGGCACGCTTTCGGAGATCGGTCATGCATTGAAGGCCGGCATCCCAGTCGTGGGGCTTCGCACATGGGAGCTGTCGAAGGCCGGACGTGCGGACTCCTCCATCATCGCCGCGGATGGCGCGGTAGACGCAGTCGAAAAGGCGGTGCGAGCGGCGGGTCTTCCCTGGTCCGCACACGTGACGGAAGACGGGGAGGCGACGGCGGACATGAGAGGAGCGACGTGCCGGTAATATCCCGCGTAATTGGACGAGAGATTCTGGACTCTAGGGGCAATCCGACGGTCGAGGTCGACGTATTCCTCGATACGGGCGCATGGGGTCGAATGGCGGCGCCGTCGGGGGCGAGCACGGGAGCAAGCGAGGCCATCGAACTCAGAGACGGGGACGAGTCTCGCTACGGGGGATACGGGGTCTTGCGGGCTGTCCGGAACGTCAATGACAGGATTGCACGCGCGGTCGTTGGACATGACGCATACGACCAGGCGGGTGTGGACCGGTTGCTGATCGACCTCGACGGGACGGACGATAAGTCCAATCTCGGGGCGAACGCGATCCTCGGAGTGTCAGGAGCGGTGGCGCACGCTGCGGCCGCGGGCATGTCGACGCCGCTCTACCGGTCGATTGCGCCGGGCAGCGGCTTCACGATGCCGGTGCCGATGTTCAACGTTCTGAACGGCGGCAGGCACGCGGACGACTCCACAGATTTTCAAGAGTTCATGGTCGTCCCGGTGGGGTTCGATACCTTCCGTGAGTCCGTGCGTGCGGGCTCCGAGGTCTACCACTCTCTGCGCCGGCTGCTGCGTGACCGCGGATTTGGAACGACGGTCGGAGACGAGGGGGGGCCGGCCCCCAGCGGGGTAAGCAATCGAGGCGCTATGAGCATCGTGGTGGAGGCAATCGAGGCGGCGGGGTATCGGCCGGGGGAGCAGTGCTGCATCGCCTTGGACGTCGCCGCGAGCGAGCTGCGGCATGAGGAATCCTACGTACTCACAAGAGACCGCAGCATCTTGTCTTCCGAGGAGCTCATCGACACCTACGAGCGGTACGTCGAGGAGTTCCCCATCGTCAGCATTGAGGACGGCATGGCGGAGGACGACTGGGATGGGTGGGCGTCGCTCATGGCGCGGGTCGGCGGGCGGGTTCAGATCGTCGGAGACGATCTCTTCACTACGAACCCGGCTCTGATTCGGAAGGGCATCGAGCGCAACGCCGCCAACTCGGTGCTCATCAAGCTCAACCAGATCGGCACAGTGACTGAGACACTGGAGGCCGTTCGCCTAACACAGGATACGGGCTGGGGGGTCGTCATCAGCCATCGATCCGGCGAGACCGAGGATACGACCATCGCAGACCTTGCGGTCGGAACTGCGTCTGGGCAGATCAAGGCTGGAGCGCCGTCCCGCGGCGAGCGCACCGCCAAGTACAACCGACTCGTCAGAATCGAGGAGGAGCTGAACGGTGAGGCGAGATACGCCGGGCGCGAGGTCTACCAAGCTTACGTTAGGTGAATGACCCGTCGGGGCGAGACTGCGCGCCGGTGAACGGCGTCTATCCGAGGCCGAACACGAGGACGCTTGCGACAGCGTATAGGCCGACCAGCACCACGGATTCGATGGTCACTGCCCATTGCCGCTCCTTGGCGGGCAGACTGACGACGGCAAGAACGATGACGGATGTCATCAGAATGGCGAATACGCCGGTCAGGATGTGTACGGAGGATACCTCGCTCCAGATGGAGCCGCTGGAATGAACCGCTCCGTACGCCACGTCGTCCAGGAACAGGACGAACCCCATGTTGAACAGGTTGCTGCCCAGCAAGTTGGTTATGGCCAGCTCGGGGGCGGCGATGCGGAGGGCTGCGAAGGAAGTGGCCAGCTCGGGGAGGGACGTCGCGGCGGCGAGGAACTGCGTGCCCATGAAGCTCGCTTGCCATCCCATTGCGTCGGCGAGCCAGCCGCTCACGAACGAAAGCCAGACGGCCGCTCCGACGACGATGGACGCGGACACGGCGTACACTGCGATATGGCGGGACAGGCGGGCGGAAGCGTACTGCTCTGCCTTCTCATCGGTCGCTTCGATTTGCTCCACCTTCTGGCCGAATATGTAGATGAAGTACATGGCGAGGCCGAACACGGCGATCACTACCAGGGACAGTGGACTAATTGGCCATCCATCAAGGATCGAAGTCATGTCGTGGATGAGAAGGGATATGGTCCCCAGCGCGATGACCATGATTCCCATGGTCGCTATCACGACCGACGTCATGCCGACGTAGGTCAGGAGGTGCCGGTTCCACCACAAGAGATCCATCAGGCCGATGATGAGCAGATTGAAAAGGTTGCTTCCGAATGCGCCGCCGACCGCAAGGTCGGGCGTGCCGACGAGGGAGGCCGCGCTTACGCCGGTGACCAGCTCTGGCAGGGAGGTAGCCGTGGCCAGCAGCACCACACCGACGAATGAACGTCCAAGCCCCGTCTTGATCGCGATGACGTCGGACGACCTGGCCAGGTACAACGACGCGCCAAGGATTACGGCTGCCGCAATGCCCAACTGCGTCCAGAGAATCGCTAGTTGCATTTCCGAAGGAGCATCCTACACTACGTCGAGCGACATCAGATCCGCGAAGGTCTCGCGCCGGCGTATGAGTTTCGCCTGGCCGCCGCCCACCATGACCATGGCAGGACGGGGGTTCATATTGTACACGCTTGCCATGGATGGAGCATACGCTCCTGATGATGGGACGGCCACGATGTCGCCGGGCTCGACGGGAGGCAGCTTGACATCTCTCACGAGGATGTCGCCCGACTCGCAGTACTTGCCCGCGAGAGTGACCACTTCGGCCGGCTCTTCATCCATGCGGTTGGCGACTACTGCCTCATAGGCCGCGTCATACAGCGCGGGGCGGATGTTGTCTCCCATTCCGCCATCCAGGGACACGTACTTCCGCACAGTCGGGATGTCCTTGATCGCCCCGACTGTGTACAGCGCGACGCCCGCGCGCCCGACGATCGATCTGCCCGGTTCGATGACCAGCGTCGGCTCTCCAAAACCCAGATCTGCACAGCGTGCCTTCATCGCGGAGGTTATCACGTCGGCGTAGGAGCCGACCGGCGGCGGGAGCTTATCCCGCAGGTAGCCGATGGCGAACCCTCCTCCCGGGCTGAACTCTCGCAACTCCAACCCATCCCGCTTGAACGGCTCGAGGTACGTAAGAATCGCGTCGACGGCGATGGAGTACGGCTCCAGCTCGAAGATCGGTGATCCAAGGTGGAAGTGGATGCCAATCAGGTCAAGGTTCGGCGCGGCAAGCGAACGCCGAATAGCCTCTGCGGCGTCGCCGGACTCGATGGAGAATCCGAACTTGCTGTCCAGGATGCCGGTGGTCGTCATCACGTGGGTGTGAGGGTCGACGCTCGGGGAGAGGCGCAACAGTATCTCCTGACTCGATCCGCGTCGACGCGCCTCGTTGTCCAACAGCTCCAACTCGTAGAAGCTGTCGACCACGAAGCGGCCCACGCCCTCATCCAAGGCGTAGGAGACCTCGTCAGGCGTCTTATTGTTTCCGTGGAAGTACAGGTTGGCAGGGTCTGCGCCCCCTGCCTTTGCTACTGCTATCTCGCCCGCGGATACCACGTCCATCCCCAGCCCCTCCTCTGTGACGAGCCGAGCGATGGATGGGTTGGCAAACGCCTTCGACGCATACAGTATCTTCGTCCTTGCGTAGCGGGACTCGAACTCCGAGACGAATTCTCGACACATTGAACGCATCGTCCACTCGTCGAACACGTACAATGGAGAACCATACTCGGACAATAGGTCGAGCACGTCGACCCCGCCAAGGGTCAAACGCGCAGAGGCACCGATCTCGGCCGTCATTGGAAACACTGATTCGTTCTCGAATGTCACTGCCTGCATTGCCTCTCTTCACTCCATACTGTCAACATCTCCTGGACTCAGCGCGGGAATTCTGTGGATAGCGCACCAACACAATGTGGACAACCGAGGAGCATCGTCGACGCTCACAATTGATCCATTAGAATCGCACACACTGTCAACAGTATACTCACACCCGTGGGCAATGGGTACCGACGTCTACATCGTCGGTCGGGAGGGTTCTCCAACATTTCAACACATATACTATTACTGACTGTTATACTCTTATAGGGATGATAGACCAAGTACAAATTACTATAAGAAGTGGAAAAGGTGGAAACGGCGCAATAAGCGGCCGCAGAGAGAAGTTCGTGCCCCACGGGGGGCCGGATGGAGGGGACGGAGGCGCGGGCGGCAGCGTTTACGCTCATTGCGATCGAAATTTCACTACGCTGCTCGGTTTTCGCTATACTCGTGTGTATCGTGCAGGGAATGGCGGCAACGGCGCGGGCAAGAAGCGGCATGGCAAGAATGGCGGCGACGTCGAGTTTGCCGTTCCTGTCGGCACTGAGATATGGGACGATGCCGCGGGGCGTTGCGTAGCCGACCTTACTGAGCATGGGCAGAAGGTTCTGGTTGCGCGGGGTGGACGCGGCGGGCGCGGCAACGCACGTTTTGCATCCTCGACCAACCAATATCCACTTCTCGCGGAGGAAGGCGACTCGGGAGAAGAGGTCTTCCTTCGTCTCGAGTTGAAGCTGCTAGCGGATGTTGGCATCGTCGGCGCTCCAAACGCGGGCAAGTCAAGTCTGCTTGCGGCGTTGACCGAGGCGAGGCCAAAGATAGCGGACTATCCGTTCACGACATTGGAGCCTGTGCTGGGCGTTGTTGAATATGAGCGCGATGGGTTCGTGATGGTCGACATACCGGGGCTGATCGATGGGGCGCATGCGGGTGCTGGACTGGGAGACGATTTCTTGCGCCATGTTGAACGGACGAGGGTGCTCGTTCATGTCCTCGACGGCAGCGCGTCCGATCCGGTTGCCGATTACGTCCGGATTAGGAGGGAAATGCGGCTGTTCAATACGAGTCTCGGGGACAAGCCGGAGATCGTCGCTTTCAACAAGTGCGATATACCCGGCGTCGTGAGTGCGTTCGACTCGTGCAAGGACGAGCTGCAAAAGGGATCTTTCTCTCTGCGCTGCATATCGGCTGCGGGTAGGACTGGCCTCGACGCGTTGCTTCGAGATGTTACAACTGTCCTCGCGGACGATGAGCGTCGGCACAGCGCGTTGGTGGAGTCTGGCGATCGGCCCCCTGTTGTCGCGGTGGAACAGTCTGACGCTGTGCCGGTTCTCAGGCCGCGTTCGGTCGATCGTGGGGTGGAGGTCCGGATGCTGCGTTCGGGCAAGTATCAGGTGGTGCTCCGATCGGCGGAGCGCTTCGCGGCGATGGTGGATGTCAACAACTGGAATGCGCGCGTGCAGCTCTATGAGCAGCTTCGGCGCCAGGGGGTTATTAGCGCGTTGGAACGCGCGGGGATACGTTCGGGTGATACGTACATCGTGGGGAAGCGCGAGTTGGAATGGGAGTGAGGCTTGGCATCTTTGGGGGGACCTTTGACCCGGTGCACGTTGGACACATTGCGGTGGCCGAGTGCGTCCGCGTCGAGGCGCGCCTCGACTGTGTGTTGTTCGTTCCTGCTGGGAGACCCTGGTTCAAGGACGGCCTGCATGTGAGCACGGCAAGTCATCGGCTCGAGATGGTGCGGTTGGTAGTTTCCGGCAACCCGCACTTCGACCTATCGGACGTTGAGGTGCGCCGTGATGGTCCGACGTACACGGTCGACACGCTCTCAGCGCTCCGTGCTACTGTGGGAGACTGTGTGGAGTTTTGCCTAGTGCTTGGCATGGACGCGTTGAACGAGCTGCACCGGTGGCACCGGCCCCGCGATGTGTTGGATGCGGCGACGATTGTTAGTGTCGCGCGGCCGGGCGCGGCGTCCCTCGACCGTGCTGCCCTGGAGTCAATCAGAGATGGGGCCTCAGGTGAGGTGTGCATCGTCCGAGGCCCCATGGTGCGCGTAAGCGCAGCCGATATTCGTCGGAGGGTTGCTGCCGGCCTGTCGATTCGTCGTCTCGTCTATGCAGACGTGCGGGACTATATCGATCGGCACGGATTGTATCGGAGGGAGGGGTTTGCATGAATGCCTCGGAGCGAGTGCTAGAGATTTCTACTCGGTTGGGTGCGTTGCAGTACGGTCGGTTTACCTTGTCATCGGGCGCTATTGGCTCGTACTACTTCGATGGGCGGTTGCTTACGTTGGACGGTGAGGGGGCGTACTGTGTGGGGAGGGCTCTGGAGCCGATCGTTCGCGAGAGCGGCGCGGATGCGGTTGCTGGGCCGGCCCTTGCAGCCGTTCCGATCGTCACTGCCGTATCCTTGAGGAGCTACGCCGAGGGACGCTCTGTGTCTGGGCTGATCGTCCGCAAAGAGGTGAAGCTGCACGGCACCGGCAAGATGATCGAGGGGATGTATTGGGAGGGCATGTCGGTTGTGGTCGTGGACGATACGTGCACCAAGGGGGGGAGTTTGCTCCACGCCATCGACGCGGTAGAGGATGCGGGGTGCCGTGTTGTCAAGGTCGCGTGCATCCTCGATCGCAACGAGGGCGGCAGCCGTACCATCCGCGAGCGGGGGTATGACTTCGTCTCGCTGCTGGAGGCGGGACGGGACGGGAGAATACGGGTGTCGGAGAGCTGACCTCCATTCACGTTTCAAAATGCCGGTTCGCTGTGCTACATTTAGTAGGTAGCACGCACTCGGGATCGTGAGCCGTTCGGACATCCGCGCGAGGGAAGGGATGACGTCAAGAACCACAGCATCGTTGGACGACCGTATCGGGCAGGACCTCGTCGGCGCGGGGGTCGTGACGCGTGACCAGCTTGCCGCCGCGAGGGAGGCGGGGCGGCAAACCGGTGCCGGGCTGCTCGACACGCTCGTTCTCAATGGTCATGTCCCCCGCGATACGGTCATCGCGATGCTGAGCTCCCAGCTGAGGATCCCGGTTGTCGATCTCAAGACTGTGCATGTCGACCCGCTGGCAGTCGAGACGATTCCCGATGGGTTCGCTCGTGAGAAGGGTGTTCTCCCTGTTGGGTTCGAGCCGAACGGAGCGATCCGCATCGTTACTACCTCTCCCAATGACTTTCAGATTGCCTCGCAGATCGCTACTCTGACGGGACGACAGGCCATGTTCGTCCTTGCGCTCGGCGGAGGACTTGGCGAGTTGATAGAGCGGACGTATGCGTCCTTGCCGGCGCGTCGAATGGACGGCGCACTGCGGGAACGGGACGACGGGCAGGGAGCGCAGACGGCTCCGGCCCGGACGGACGGCCATGGTATTCTCGGGCAGGACGTGTCGCAGCTTCCTGCGGCGCAGGCGGTTGAGATGGTGACGCTTCATGCCATCAGGCGCAAGGCGTCCGACGTGCACTTCGTGCCTGCGTCCGATATGGGCAAGATACTCTTCCGGCTCGACGGGGTGTTGCAAGAGGTGGCCGATGTTCCGTTCAGTCTGCACGAGTCGATGTTGGCGAGGGTCAAGGTGCTTGCGGACATGGACATTTCGGAGACGCGCCGTCCTCAGGACGGGAGCTTCAATTTCCAGTTCAGCGAGAAGACGGTCGACTTCCGCGTCTCTTCGATCGGCATTACGTGGGGGGAGATGATGGCCGTCCGCATCCTCGACCGATCTGAGGGCATTCTCAAGATGGATGGCTTGGGACTTGATGCCGGCGCCATGTCGACATGGCGGCAGCTCTTGTCCCTTCCGTTCGGGATGCTCCTGGTATCGGGGCCGACTGGGTCGGGGAAGACGACTACCCTGTACTCATCGGTCACCGAATTGATCCACGACCGCGGGAACATCCTCACGATCGAAGACCCTATTGAGTATCGAGTCGAAGACTTGCATCAGATCGAAGTGAATCGGCAGGCCGGCATCGACTTCCCGTCCGGTCTCAAGGCGATCATGCGGCTCGACCCGGATGTCATACTCGTGGGGGAGATACGCGACGTGGAGACTGCCAAGACTGCGGTTGACGCCGCGCTGACCGGGCAGCTCGTTCTGGCATCCATTCACAGCAACGATGCGGCGTCGGCGTTCATTCGGCTTACCGACATCGGCATCGAGCCGTACCTTGCGGCCACGGCCATCGTGGGCGTGGCCGCCCAACGTTTGGTTCGCAAAGTGTGCGTCCATTGCAAGGCTCCCGGGGATGTGACTCCTGTCGAGCGGCAGGCGTATTTCAGCGAAGTGGGCGACGACGGTGCGGCTTTCGTGAGCGGCCGCGGGTGCAACTTTTGCGGATTCACCGGATTTCTCGGCAGGACCGGAGTGTTCGAGGTCATTGCTGTCAGTGAGAAGACGCGGAAGCTGGTGGCGTCCGGCGCAAGCGGGCACGATATCCGGCGGCAGGCGATAGCCGAGGGCATGTCTCCGCTCCGCCGCACGGGAATGACGAAAGTGAAGGCGGGAATAACGACCGTCAATGAGGTGCTGAGCAGGGTGTTCTTCTTCGAATAGCCCGTCGCACTGCGCGGCAGACGCCGCGGGCAGGATTCCCCAATGGCGATCAAATACGAGGCATACACCAGGTTGGGCGAAAAGGTCGTCGGGGTGCTTCACACTGACTCCGAGGATGCCGTATATGGGATTCTCGAGAGTGAGGATCTCATCCCGTACCGGATCAGGCCCGTCCGAAGGGGGGGCAGGATTTTCCGTCTGTTCCCAACCTTCCTGGGGCCGTCTTCTCAGGACGTCATCGACTTTACCCGTCAGCTTGCGGCTCTGTTGAACGCGGGGATCTCTCTGCGGCGCAGTCTTGGCGCTCAGAAAGACCAGGTGTCCAACGGGGGGCTTCGTTACTCGATTGGCGAGATCGTGGAGGCTGTCGAGGCAGGGAGGAAGTTTTCTGACGCTGTCGCGGATCATCCCCAGATATTTGCTGACTTCTATGTGCGGATGCTCAAGGTGGGTGAGGCGACGGGGGGGCTGCCATTCGTTCTCAATCAGATAGCGGACGCGCTCCAACGCCGGAAGACGGTCAGCGACCGCATTCGGGGATCCCTCATCTACCCAGGGTTCACCTTGCTGGTCGCGCTCTCTGCAGCGTTCGTCCTCATCATCTACTCCCTGCCTGCATTGACGGGCTTGCTCTCGCAGGTCGGGGGGGATCTTCCGGTCGCCACGCGTGCGCTCATCGCCGTGTCGGATGTCGTCAGCGAGTACGCGATGCGCTTGATGATCGGCGTGCTCGTTCTCGCTGTCTTGGTTGCGGTCGCATTGCGCACTGAGTTTGGCCGCGCAGTTGCGGACATGGTCTTGCTACGGCTGCCGGTACTTGGGAGGGTGATCGTGGCCAACAACATGTTCGCTCTCACATCTATATTGTCGACGCTTCTGAGGGCGGGCATGTCTCCGGTCGAGGCGCTCCAGCTGACCCAACGAGGGATGGCGAACGCGTACTACCGCAGGAAGCTGGGGGGGGTTGTCGAGCGGGTCGAGCAGGGCGTCAAGCTCGGTGCTGCCTTCGGGGGCGGCAGTGGGTTTCCGTCTGTCGTATCGCAGGCGGTCGTCACTGGGGAGACCCGCGGTCGGCTTGCGGACACGCTGTCCGGCTTAATGGAGTACTATCAGGATGTCACCACGCGCTCCGTCGGAGGGATCACCGAGTTGATTCAGCCGGTGATCATTCTGTTCGTTGCGGCGGTTGTGGGGTTCGTCGCGATCGCCGTCATTTCCGGCATCTACTCGACGCTCGGGGCCATCCAATGAATCGGGGCGTGCGTGCGTCGGCATCTGGATCTGAGAGGGAGGAATTCGGCTGGCGAAACACCCCGAAGATCAACCTCGTGCTCGAGCGGCGGACCATCCCTTTTTCTCCGAGTACCGCGCTCCTCCTTGTCGTCCTTCTGATCGTGGCCGCCGGCGCATGGATCGTCTACTCCCGGCTTCAAGACCGGGAAGCGGAAGTGGCCGACGCCACGGTTCTGCTGGAACAGGCGCGTCAGAGACAGAGAGTGGCGCTCCAAGAACTCGAGGGGGCGCGCGCGGATGCGGAGGAAGTGGAGGCGGAAGTCCGGGCTGTCGACGCCCAGATCGAGGAGATCGAGAAGCAGGACGCCGGCGTCATCGAAGTCTATACCCAACTTACCCGGAAACGTCCGGAATGGGCGGTCACCGTCCAGGCGCTGCTCCAAACCGATAGTTCCGAATTCCATATCAACCGGTTGGGGGCTAGGCCACCTAGCAAAATCGACCTGTCTGCGACTGTAGCGGACCCAGGCGCTATTAGCCGTTTCCGTACCTACATGAATTCGGTGAGCGATTTCCTCGACCTTACCAGTTTGAATTACACACAGAGTTCTGCGACCTTCGAAGCCGTGGTGGATCTGAAATGAACGCAAGGATGCCGCACTCCGCCCCTGTGACGCGCGTCTACTCACGGCGCGCGGTCTAGCGCCGCCACACACTCGATGTTCTACCGGCTCAAGCCATATCTCCGACGCAATGCTCTGCTCGTCGTCCTCGTCATCGCAGGACTTGCGGGCGTGGGATACATGCTCTTTTCCTTGTCGGGCGCGCGCGGCGATCTTTCTGATACTCTCGATGAGACGGATGCGGTCGAAAGGCGTCGCGCGGCTGCTGTATCCGATACGGAAGAGCAGAGGGCGCGAGAGGCGGCTGCAGCCGCAGATCTGGTCCAGAAGCGGCAGCAACTCGACCGTGTCACCGAGAAGCTGCGAGTGGACAGCGAGGCGGCGTCGATTGGCAGCCTGACGTCTTCCCGAGACGCCGAAGGTCTCGACAACCAGATCTTCGACTACGCCGCGAGGAACCGTCTCGACATCGTCGACTTCCAGAGCGCTGAGACCGTAACGACCATCGACGGTGCGGAGGTCGTCATCTTCATCGAGACAGACACTCCGGAAGCGGACGCGCAACGGATCGAGAGAGACTGCCCGGGAACGGTGAACGAGGATCCCCAGGCGGATATACTGCTTCCCACGTTCACATACACATTCGAGGTGCAGGGAGGCAGGAATGCTCTGATCAACCTGTTGGGATTGGCGGAGAGCGCACCCACGACCCGCATCGAGACCCTGGAGCTCAATCGGCTAGACACTCCCCCAGATGTATGGAACATGAAGGTCTGCATGCACGTACCATACGGAGAGGAGTGACTGGAACGGACGCGCCATACGACTCGTTGATTCAAACCGTCTCCACCGGCCTCGCCTTCGTGATAGGGGCCTTCGTGGGCAGTTTCCTGAACGTCGCAGCAGACCGACTCCCGGTTGGAGGGTCGGTCGTTGCTCCGCGTTCGTACTGCATGACGTGTCTACAGCGCATTGCCATCCGCGATCTCGCGCCGGTCATTAGCTACGCTTGGCTTCGCGGCAGGTGCCGTCACTGCGGTGTTCGGATACCCATCCGCGTCGTCGCCGTCGAGGCCGTCACTGGGGCGCTCTTTGCGTTTGCCTACTTGAAGCTGGGCTATGGCTTGGCGTTCGGCGTGTTCGGGGCTTGTGCCGCGCTTCTGCTGACGATAGCCGTGATCGACCTCGAACACCGCGTCATCCCGAATCGACTTGTGGTTCCGGCGTCGTTCGTCTTGGTTTTCCTTGCTCCTCTCTGGCCGGCATTCGGTGTCGACCGCGAATTCATCTTCGAGCACGCACATCTTGCGTCGTTGGTCAACTCCTTGGTCGCTGGTGCCGGGGGGTTGTCGTTCTTCCTGGTCGTGAAGCTAATCTATCCGGCGGGAATGGGCTCCGGCGATGTGAAGATGGCTGGGATGCTGGGCTTGATGGTTGGTTATCCGGGCATCGTTCTGTCGGTTTGGGCTGCCGCGGTCTTTGGCGGCGCGGCAGCCCTCGTTCTGCTCACGCTTGGCGGGCGGGGCCGCAAGGATGCCATACCGTTCGGCCCATTTCTGTCCTTCGGGGGCATCGCCGCCCTCCTGGGCGGAGCCGAGGTCGTGGACGTCTACCTTGGGTTCGTCGAGCGCATCGTCGGCGCTTGAACGCACTTGGCGCGCGCGACGGGCGTTACCAAGCGGCCGAGTCCACGTGGAGGTATGAACGGCGCTACGCCGCGATGACTTTGCTTACCACGAAGATGGCGGCGTACTGTGTCGTGCCGCTGCCGGGGTAGGGGTTTAGCTCTCGCATCGACAGTACGTACTGCCCGACGCTCTGGACGGTTCCTCCGGCAGCGCGCTGCCGGAGTACGAGCTCGTGCAGGCCCAACTGCCGCTCCCCCGCCGCCACGTCGACGAGCACCCTCACGCGGCCGGGTGCGGCGCAATTTGTGGACGCGGGGCACCGCGAGTCCTCAGGCACGTCGACGAACGCGATCGTGAGGTTCTCGGAGTGGACCACTGCTTCCTGTCCGACGAGGAGCTCGAACGGGGAGTCGAGGACTGCGGAGACCTGCCGATAGGGCTCAGGCGGAGTGGGGGAGACTTGTGTTGCGGGGCGTTGTGTGAGCACGTCCCATACGTTGTCGATTCTTGCGGCTGTCACGAGGCCGTCCTCAATGGTTATTACCGCTTTGTGGTGTGTTGCGTCGTCGTCGAGGGTCATGGTCGACCGGTCGCCGTAGCCGGGATGCGAACCTTCGAAACCGAACGTGAACTCCCTGCAAGCGCGGCTACATGCGGCGGTTCCGATGAGCTCGACGCTGTCCGGCATGCCGTCGAATCGGAAGGTGGGGCTATTCCGCAGGAAGCTCTCCGCGACGCGCCGGTCGATTTCGTTCTCGTCGGCTGTGGAGCAGGCAGCGGCGGGCATGAGCGCGATCATGACAGCGAGTGCGGTTCCGAGCGCTGCGCCCTTGACGATTTTCGTTCGTTCTCTATAATGCAAGGTAGTCTTTCCGATACGGCCAAAGGGATGAAATTAGTCTTTCATACTTGCGCCGATTTTCGCAACGTACGCAATACCAAAAGGAGATTTCAGGGATGGATGACAAGAACGTAGGGTTCGTCGGTTTGGGGATTATGGGCAAGCCGATGGTGCGCAATCTCAGGAACGCGGGATATTCGCTGACCGTCTATGACGTGGTTGGGAGCGCCATGGAGGAATTGGTGACCGAGGGCGCGATCGGCGCTTCGTCTGCGAGGGCGGCGGCGGCGGCATCATCGGTCACGATAACGATGGTGCCGGACTCTCCGCAGTCGGAGGCTGCGATACTCGGTCCGGACGGCGTTCTCGAAGGTGCGTCCGCGGGCAACGGCATCATCGATATGAGTTCCATCGCGCCCGGGACGTCCCAAAAGATCGGCGCGGCCTGCGATGCGGCGGGTGTGGACTTCCTCGATGCGCCGGTGAGTGGCGGGGAGCCGAAGGCGATTGACGGCACGCTCGCCGTCATGGTCGGGGGCCGCCAGAGCGTCTTCGACAAGTACCGGGGGTTGCTCGAGGTCATGGGGGGAAGCGTCGTGCTCTGCGGGGGCTACGGCGCCGGCAACACGACCAAGCTGGCGAACCAGATCATCGTCGCCATCAACATCGAGGCTGTCAGCGAGGCGTTGGTATTGGCCAGGAAAGCCGGGCTTGATCCGAGTGTGGTCTACGAGGCGATCAAGGGCGGCCTCGCTGGGAGCACTGTGCTCGATGCCAAGGGATCCATGATGATCGAGGGGAACTTCACGCCCGGCTTCCGCATCAAGTTGCACCAGAAGGATTTGAACAATGCGCTCATCACGGGCAAGGAGCTGGGTGTTCCGCTTCCAGTTACTGCGCTGGTGCAGCAGATGATCGGTTCGCTCATGAACGAAGGGAAGGGGGACAACGACCACGCCGCCATCGCCAACTTCATCGAGGATATGGCAGGCACGACCATCGCGGGAGACTAGTGCTCTTCACCACCCTAGAACATCGAGTCTCGCCGGCCTCACCCCCGAGCGCGGCGTATCGCCATGCGACGGGAGTCACCGGGGCAAGATGAGGGTAACTGCGCGTTCGACTTGAGAGTTTCGGCCGCGGACGACGTCGACGGAGGCGACTAGGGTCCAATCGAACGTCCAGGAGCTGTTGGCGTCCCGTTCGAGGGCTCTGGCCTCTTCCAAGTGCGGGGGCGGCGTAGTATCCACTGCGAGGCCCACTCTCCGAATGGTTGGTGCGCCTCCCCGGAGCCGGGTTGCCCCTATGAACCGGACGGAGCTGTGTGTAAATCGCTCATTGCGTCCGAAGGCTACTTGGCTCGTTCTGCCGGAAGGGTGCATGCCCGCGTAGGTGTCGGGCACGAAGCTTACCCCTCTCTGGATGTACTTTTCTTCGCAGATGAGGTCGATCTGCCCGCCCCGTACTTGAATGTTGCCCCGAGGGCGTATCTCGACGGTGATGTCAATGGTATCGCCAAGCGTGTAAACCTGGTGCTCGAACTCCAAGCTCATCTGCATCGGACGCATTCGGTACAGCATGGTACGCCTCCCGGAGCGGCTTCACCGTCTATTGTATCACAGAGGTCGGGGTAGTAATCAGCTGGTCGAGGGAGCAGGGGGCGGTCTCAACCCCATCAGCCGCGCGGTGTTCTCGCCGCAGATGAGGTCTATATCGTCCTGGTTGAGGAAGTCGAGGTTGAGGCGCAGCGAGTCGAGGCTCTGTCGGTACGTCTGGAAGCGCATCACCATCGGGATGTCCGTTCCCCACATGAGCCGGTCTGCACCCATCCGTTCGACGGCCTGCTCCAGGGCCGGCCTGATCTGCGGCATTGGGTAGTCGTACATTCCGCCGAAGAAGATCGCAAAGAGGAGTTGAACCGAGAAGTTTGGGTTGTCGACAGGGAGTGCGTCGTATGCCACGCTTGGTACGTGGATACCGTTCTCGTCTGCGAAGCTGCGCCAGCTGAGGCCATGTGTCAGCACGATTTGCACGCTCGGGTACCGCTCTGCAAAGCGGGTGATGGTCTCGAACTCGCTCATGTCCATACCGCTGCCGCTGTCTGCGTGGGCGAGGGATGTGAAACCCGGCGTTACGAACAGCGGCACACCAAGGGACGCGAAGTGGTCCCACCATGGGGTGAGCGGCCCGGCGTCCCAATCGGGCGATTGGCCGTACAGCTGCAGGTGGTCTGGCAGGAACTGGAGTCCGTGTAGTCCCAGGTCGTCGATGGCGCGGTCTAGATCGGAGATTGCCCGGTCGAGGTTGGACGCGATCGTCCATTCGGGCACGTGCGCGAGGGCTTGGATGCGGTCTGGGTACGCCTTTACGGCGTTGGCGGCGAGGTCGTTCCCGATGCCCAGGTAGGGAGTGCGGTGCAGGAGCGCGCGGTCTACCCCGGCGTAGTCCATTTCGGCAATGAGGTCGTTGGCGGTGAATTCCATGTCCTTCACCTGGGGCGGCATGTACTGCTTGACGTAGTCCTCGCCGTCGGCCGTCCACTCGAACCGTCCGAATCGGGTAGCGCGGAAGTTTGCTTCTCTCAGTGCGCCGAATCCTCGGGGCTTGGTCTCGTCGATCAGGCCGCTGTTGTCGGCCGGGGAGCGGTCGCGCTTCCGCCGGGCAGGCATGAAGTGCGCGGCGATGGCGAGCTGCAGGTGACGCTGAAACTCCGTTCGGTCTTCGAAGCCGCCGTCCCCCCGCACGTCGGGGAATATGTATGCGTGTCCGTCGTAGATCATCGCGACTGGCTACATCGCTCGATGGGATACTCCGGGAGGAGTCTGTTCCACGTTTCTATGTCGAATACGGCGCAGCTACTGGCAATCGGGCGGGGCCATGGCTGTCCGCCGGGGCCGTTCACTGGCAGCTTTCGCTCCAAATCCCTCCTTCGGTGTCGCAGGAGTGGTGTCGGTAGAACATCCAGAGCGACCAGAACTAGGTAATCAATAGGTTTGTTGGCCCTTCCTGACGCCCATTCGTAGAGGAAGGAGTCGCGAAACTTGTATATGAGATTTTTGTCCAGCTGCCCCGCCGAGAAACGCTCGAGATAGGTATCCTCAGCTTCTGTGGGAGCTTTAGGGTCTTGAGGATCCTTGAATTCGATGAACAAGTACCGGTCGGGAAGTTCAACGATGAAGTCCACCGCCTTCATGCAGTGGCTCAGTCCGTGGCAGTCCCCGTCGAATTTTCGTACGGGGAGATCGTCTTTGATTGTGATTTGTAGGTCGCCTTCGGCTTCGGTGTGAACCGTCACTTCACAAGTCCTCTCAGGCTGCGCTTGATCTCTCGGTCATAGAGGTCGTCAAACGCTTCCGCGATTGCGTTCGGACGGATTCCGAGGTAGTCGCTCGCAGTGGTGCACGATATTTCTCCCCCTTCAAGGTGTAGGGTGTGAAAAGCCACCGAGTCCTCATCGGTCCTGCGTAGGTCGATCTCCTCTAGGATGACGTAATCGTGTGTGGCTATGAATACTTGGACTCCTGCACGCTGGAGTTCGAGCAGGATGTTCATCACTACGCCGAACAGCTTGGGGTTCAGGTTGGTCTCCGGTTCGTCCCAGAACAGCACCGAGCCGCCCGTGAGGGTGCCGTTCTGGATCAACAGCCATAGCAGCGCGAGCTTGCGAATTCCCTCGGCGAGCAAGGAGAACTCAAGGTTGCCCTGCTTGTTGTGCAGGAAAAACTCTTCATTCTGGACAAACACCGATCCACCAAGTTCTCTTTCAAGTTGTGGGAGCAGACGGTTGCGTTGCTCGTCCCGGGGTCCGCGTGGTGCAGGACGATAGGCGAGATTGAGGATGTCCGAGTAGATCTCTTCAAAGTGAATTTCGCGCGTCGCATAGAGCGACAGAAACCCGGGCGCGTGGGCAAGCATCTCCTTGACAGGAATGTAGACGCCCGGGACGCGGTCTTTCTTCCAGTCGCGGAGACCTTCTACCCGTACTGCCTCGGAGTGTGCACTCTTGACCTGAGTGGAAAACGACGCGGTCAGCTTTCGGTCGTCGCGCCGTACTTCCAAGACTGCTTTGCTGCGTCCGACCGGCCGCTTCACCAAGCGGCCGGGTCTTCGACCCGGTGGCAGGAACACGCGGACCAATTTCTCCATGAAGTGGACATCGGGCCTCGACGCCTCGCAGGCTGCGTAGCAGACCTTCATGAGGTGTGTCTTGCCGGTGCCGTTCGCGCCCACGAGGACGTTGATGCCCGGGGAGAGGTCAATGCTCAGATCCGAGAACGCCGTAAAGCGCTTCAAATTCACCTGTGTCAGTGTCATGCGGCGCCTGCCTCGCTGGGTGGTATCCCTAACCCTAGTGGAGCGCGCCGCTTGCGTCAAGGCGCTGGCGGCGCAAGGAACGATGGGGCACGGCGGCGCGCTCCGGTGATACACTACTAGCCATTATACCAGGGCGGTCAACGATGAAGCTGTACACTAGGAAGGGCGACGACGGTACGACTGCGCTTCTCTTTGGGGGGCGGACGTCGAAGGCGGCTGCACGGACGGATGCCTACGGCGCGGTGGATACTGCGGTATCTGCCATGGGGATGGCGCGGGCGGTATCGTCCGACG
Organism: Dehalococcoidia bacterium; assembly: GCA_965242665.1. Taxonomy (GTDB): domain Bacteria; phylum Chloroflexota; class Dehalococcoidia; order Lucifugimonadales; family VXLM01; genus VXLM01. The sequence goes on from OZ251484.1 coordinate 1,625,336, forward strand.
AGCGGATACGGGATGTTCTGCTTCGGTGCCAGCGCGATATGTTTACGGTGGCTACGGAAGTTGCGACGGCCCCAGATCGTTACGACTTGCTCGTCGAGCGGTTCTCGCCGGTCACTGCGGGGATGGTCGATCGTCTGGAGCGCTGGATCGACGAGATACGCGCGGAGGTCGATCTGCCGCCCAACTTCATCGTTCCCGGCGCGTCTCCGGCCTCTGGCGCAATTGACTTGGCGCGCTCGCTCACCCGGGATGCGGAGCGCCGCATCGTGGCGCTTTGCGAGCAGGAGCCGCCGCGAAATCCCAACGTCTTGCGGTATGTCAACCGCCTATCGGACCTTCTCTTCATCCTCGCGCGGTTGGAGGACAAGGACATTCCGTTCGAGGTCACCACGGGGGCCGCGCGCAGGGACGCGGAATAGACGCAGGCGCCAAATGGTGAACGTCAATCGTTTGGTGTGCTACGATGGTGTTGCTGATATGGATATTCCTACTATTGCGATCGTGAACTATCAGGCGGGCAACCTCCGCAGCGTAGAGAAGGCTCTGGAGCATGTTGGGGCCAATCCAGTGGTGACCGCGGACCCCAGTGGTATCGAATCCGCGAGCGGAGTTGTCTTTCCTGGCCAAGGGGCGAGCGACCCGTCGATTTGCGCGCTCCGCGACCGCGGCCTCATTGGCCCTATCAAGGACTATATCGCGTCCGGCAGGCCGTTCATGGGAGTGTGCCTGGGTCTGCAATTGCTCTTGGATGCTTCCGATGAGGGCGTCGAGCCGGGGTTGGGCGTCGAGCGTGGTCGGGTGAAGCGTCTGCCGGGCGGCGTCAAAGCGCCGCACATGGGCTGGAATCAGGTGCTGTTTCGCGCGCAGCATCCGGTCTTGACGAATGTCCCGGATCGGTCGCACTTCTATTTCGTTCACAGCTATTACGCGGATCCTGCCGACGACGGGGTAGTCATCGGATCCACATCCTATGGTGTCGAGTTCTGCAGCATAGCTGCCCGAGACAACTGGGTCGCGTTCCAGTTCCACCCGGAAAAGAGCGGATCAATTGGATTGAGGCTCTACGAGAATTTCGTCGACTTGGTCAGGAACCACCGGGCAGGCATGTGAGACTGGGCGTGCGGTCTGCGTCGTCTACGGTCTGCGGATGCGGCGCGTATAGCGTAGACAGGTTGCTGGCTGCACGCGGTATCGTGAACGAATCATGGAAGTAATACCCGCCATTGACATTCGCAGAGGCAAGGCCGTTCGCCTGTTTCAGGGCGACTACGGTCGGGAGACGGTCTACGACGATTCGCCGGTGGACGCTGCGCGGCGCTGGCTCGACATCGGGGCGACGAGGCTGCATGTCGTCGACCTCGACGGGGCAAGAACTGGGGAGCAGGTCAACATCGGCATCGTAGAGCGCATCGCCGCCCTTTCGCCAGCGCCGGTGCAACTGGGAGGCGGGATCAGGACGGTTCAGTCGGCTCAACGGGCTGTGGACATTGGCGTCGAGCGGGTCATCGCCGGCACTGCGGCCCTGGAGGAGGTAGAGTTCGTCCGGGGGCTCGTGGAGGGGATTGGGGCGGACCGCGTCATCGTCGGAGTGGACGCGCGGGACGGGTTCGTCGCGGTACGCGGCTGGGTTGATCGGAGCGCGACGCCGGCCGCCGATCTTATCGCGCGCGTGGAGGCTGCGGGCGTTCCGCGGGTGGTGTATACCGACATCGCCCGTGACGGCACCTTGACCGAGCCGAACTTCGACCAACTCGATGACTTGATGCGCGCGTCGAGTGTCACGATGCTCGCCGCGGGCGGCATCTCGCGCATCGAGCATCTGCGCCGCCTCGCGGATATGGGCGTCGAGGGGGCCGTCGTCGGTACTGCGGCGTACACAGGGGACATCGATATGGCGGGGGCCATAGCGGAGCTGGGAGGTATGGTGTAACGCGCGCGGCCCGTTGTCTCCGTCCGCGTGCTAGGACACGGCGGGCGAGAAAGGATATTTCCATGCTCACGAAGCGCATCATTCCGTGTTTGGACATCGACTGCGGCCGCGTCGTCAAGGGGGTTTCCTTCGTGGACATCCGTGACGCCGGTGACCCCGCGGAGCTCGCTGCGCTCTACGACCGCGAGGGCGCGGACGAGCTCGTCTTCCTCGATATTACCGCAAGCGCGGAGGGGCGTGAGATCATGGTCGACGTCGTGGAGGAGGTCTCGGAGCAGGTTTTCATTCCCTTGACGGTTGGGGGAGGGATGCGTTCGGTAGATGACGCGCGCAAGATGCTCGAGGCCGGCGCGGACAAGGTGTCCTTCAACACAGCCGCCGTCCACGACCCTCGCCTGCTTGCGAGGACGTCCGGGTTCTTTGGCAGTCAATGCGTCGTCGCCGCTATAGACTACAAGGCGATCGACGGCGGGGCGCAGGCGTGCCGCCCGATCAACGGCGACCCATCGCTCGGACTGGATGAGGCGTCTCGTTGGGAGGTCTATACGCACGGGGGGCGCAGGCCAACTGGCATCGACGCCCTCAAATGGGCCAAGCGCGCGGAACAGCTGGGCGCAGGCGAGCTACTCATTACCAGCATGAACGCCGATGGACAGCAGACGGGCTATGACCTGGAATACACACGCGCGTGCTCTGACGATGTATCGGTTCCCGTCATCGCGAGTGGAGGCGTCGGCTCGCTGGAACATCTCTATCAGGGAGTCGTCGAGGGTAGGGCGGATGCAGTGCTCGCCGCAAGTATCTTCCACTTCGGCGCGCACACGATCTCGGAGGCCAAGGAGTTCCTCCGGAGCCGGGGCGTTCCTGTCCGCCCTATCGTACTCGGGTGACTTGCGCTTCTATAGGTTGTGTTTAGTCACAGTTGATTCATCCCATTGAGTGGACATGATGCACTACGCCCCAATCCCCGTATAGTCTACCGGTGACGATCGTGGAAACGTCGTCCTGCGTCCGACGACCCGCGTCACTCCCGCGCGGATGGGGCGAACTCCACCTCCCAAATACGGCCGGCGCCGTCGAACTGCCCGGTGACGATCCGCGCAATGGAGTACTGCGGAAGACCGACCCCGGCCAGACACTTGCCGTCAAATATCACGCCGCGCTCGTTGAAGCCAAAGTCGAGGTTGTCGAATCCATATTGCCTGCGGTCGGCTGGAAGATTGTCCTCGTCTGCAGGGACGATGTGCAGGAAGAAATTCTCCTGCACATCACCGCCGCCACACGGCTCCTTGACGTAGTACAGATTGCTCCCATCAATGTGCAGATCGAACTCCGAGCGCGCCGTAGGCTCATCCGACACGATCGTTTGGTACTCGGAAATGAGCCTGGGACCTTGAATGACATGCGTTATACTCCAAACCTCCGCTCCATCGCTGGGGACTCGACCTATGCGAATCCCTGCGATGTTGTACTGCGGGAGATCGACGCTGGCCAGACACCTGCCGTCGAATAGCAGACCCTGATGGACGAAGGTGAAGGTGAAGTTGTCAAACCCATGTTTCCTGCGGCTGTCTGTGAGGTCACTGGCGTCGATTGGGTAGACGTGCAAGAAGAAGCGCGCCGTAGTGTCCGCGCGTTCGCACGGTTCCTTGAGGTAGTACACCGCCCGGTCATCGAAATAGACGTCGAATTCCTTGCGCGCCGCAGGCTCTGCGGATGCGACCGAACGAAATGCAGCCTCATACCACGCCTCCAAGCCGTCCCTGTCGTAGAGGAAGAAGTACTGGTTTTGGGGCGTAAACAGGGAGTCCGTATCCACGCGCTTTCGCATGATGACGAACCCGCCCTCCACTGAGGAAAGATCCCTATAGTGGATCAAGCTCGTGTTCAGGTAGTAATCCATCGCATGAACCGCGACGCCGGAAAGGGACTTGTAGTCGCCTCCGACAGGGGTAACAGTGACGAGGTCCCCCGCAGTCAGATTGCGGATGGCGAGTAGGTCTTGCGCCGCAACCCGCGCATTCTGGGTCGCCTTCGCGCTGTGTCCGACGCGGCTCATCTGGAAGCTGGAGACTGCAAAGAGCAGAAGTGCTGCGACTACCGCGGCCGCGATGACGCCGTCTCGATTGGTCACCTTCCTCGCCAAGAGCAGCGCGATCGTGAAGAAGACAAGGGGGAGACCAATATAGTAGATAAGCTCGAAATCATGCTCTGCGTTGCTGTTGCGCATTGGCAGCGCCCAGACGAATCCGAAGGATGCCAAGGTAGCGAACAGAATTCTCGGACGGACGAAGATCGAGCCGACGAGGCCCGCAACGGAGAGGGCGATTCCGAGGACGAAGGCTAGGAGTTTCGATAACCGCGTCGGACTTTCGGACTCGCCGCTGCTGCCAAGCAGTGCGTAGGGAATGAACGTTTGTGAGATTTTAGAGAACTGCCCTTCCAGAAAAGGACGCCATGGCTGTGATGCTTGAAGGGCACCTTGGTCAAGGCTAGTGCGTCGTAGCATGGCCTTGAATGACGGCAGCTCTGTCAGCGGTGTCTCGCCGTCGAGTGCGACGTACTCCATGGTGAAGTTGAAGGTGAGGACGGACAGGCCGAACCCTAGCGCAACTGCGCCCAACAGCAGGTAGCGGCTGCGAAACAATGCGGACGCCGCGTGTTTTAACTTGACATAATACGGAGGGGGGGGGGTAGAAGTTGCGGCGGCAGAACGCGCCCGCAACAGGTCGCGCGCAAGCCCGAAGATGACGAACGGCAGCACCAGGGCTAATACATGCCAACCCAGCAGTAGCGCGATGCATGTCTTGACGAGCAGCTGACGGAAGCGGCCTTCCTGCACGAAGACGACCATGCCGTGGAAGGTCAACATGACTCCAAAGAGGTCGGGCATCCCCTCGGGGGCGATCATGTCGTTGTAGTAGAGGAGGTAGTACGACGAGAATGCCAGCAGGGTTGCAGTCAGTGCGATCCATCTGTTGTGCGTGAGGCGGCCGAGCGAGAGATACGTGAGGACTGCTGCGCCTGCGAAGAGCAGCAGCATGAGGATTCTAGCGGCGGTAATTTGGACAGACGGGTTACCGGAGACTGGCAGGGTGGCCAGCTTCATGATTGCGTAGCCGCCGATCGGGAAGCGGTTGTATGGCGCGTAACGGACTGCGCCGTCCTCGTCTATGAACCGACGATGGAACCGCTGGAAGCCGTGTTCGAGGGAGAGGTTCACGGCCACCGTGATGTGATGCGAGGATATCCAGTTGTGACCGACTCCTCGGTAGAAGTATCCTCGGTCGCCGCTGAAGACGAACACCGTCGACAGCACAATCAACAGCAGGGCGAGGGGAAGCCAGGCGGATCGCAGCGCGGACTCGAGTCTACCGGGTAATGTCATGCTTGGGAGACGAGTCGCGCGAGATAGCATGTCAGCTATAGCTGAACACTACCGGCAGGGGCGTGTTAGCTCTTGGAGCCCGATTCAGTATCGGACTTGGCTGCGGTCTGGTCGTCGCCGCTCTGGGTAGCCCGGAACGCTTGGATGGCCTTGCCCATGGCGCCTCCAATTTCCGGCAGTTTGCCTGCACCGAAGATGATGAGCACGATGAAGAGTATGACGAAGAGTTCTAGCGGCCCGATCCCGAACGGCATATTGCGGCCTCCGTGTTCGTGTCTTGGAGTCAATGATATACCGAATGTCACGCGCGGTCAATGCGCGAATGGAGCATTTCATGACGTCGAATACACTGCTTGGACTATTTCGATGCGCCGCTCTTCGAGATTGCGGAGCATGTTTCGTGCGCGTTCCTCGGAGCTCTCCCCGAAGATTAGGTCGATCGGGGACGGCGGACCGGAAGAATCCTCCGCGCGCAGCGCTTTCCGAGCCCAGTCGACGCAAGCAGGAGTGTCGTCGCGCCACGCTGCCAGAGCGAAGCCGTGCTCCGCGAGTATCGTTTGCAGTTGGTCCGGACGAACGAGGAAGCTGATGGTTGGATCTCCTGCCCATGGTACTGGGTAGTGTGGTTGCCCTGCACATCCGGCAAGGATTTCGTGGATGGCGAGCCGTCCGTTGGGTCGGAGAGATCGCCATGCTTCGCGGTAGAGACGGCGCTTGTCCGGGACGTTCATGGACACGTGCTGCATCCAGACTACGTCGAACGAGCCGTCATCGAAGGGCAGGTCGAGGGCGTTGGATACGTGGAGGGATACGGAGTCCGAGAGTCCGACGAGATCGATGAGGATTCGCCCTGCGCGAACGTAGTCATGAGTTAGGTCGATGCCGGTCACTTGGCAGTCGTATTCGGCTGCAAGCGTGCGCGCTGCGCCTCCCATCCCGCACCCGACGTCGAGGACGCGCGTTCCGGGCTGGATGTCTGCGAGCTGCGCCAGGTCGCGAGTGGCGGACCGTCCGCGAGCGTGAATGTTCTCGAAGGGCGAGAGGTCGCTTGGCGAGAGGTTTTCGAGGTTCTTGCCGTCCCGAACCATGGCGGACAGGATGGCGTCTGCCAGATGGGAACGGCCGTAGTGTCGGCCTATCGACGCAGCGTATGGCTCTGGTGCGGTGGACAAAGATTAGGTGATTTCTACGACGTGCGGCGCTTTCTCGCCGGCATCAGATGCGGCGCGTTGAAATAGGCTGACGACTGACGGGTGGCAGGTAAAGACCAGCACTTGATTTGTGTGGGAGAGTTCCATGAAGGCGAGGGCGGCGCGAAATGCGCGGTCGCGGTCGAAATTCACGAGCACTTCGTCGACGACGACGGGCAGGGGTTCGGTTCGTTGGCCGAGCTCGCGGATCAGTCCGAAGCGGAGGGAGAGGAAGAGTTGCTCGCGTGCGCCTCGGCTGAGCTGAGATGGCTCCTTGCGGAAACCGTGGGAATCGTTCACGGTGATGGTCTGTTGGCCGAGGGGAGCGTAGACTTGCTGGTAGCGTCCTTGGGTGATGTCCGCGAAGAATTTCTGTGCATGGCGGACGACGCCCGGCTGCCGCTCTTGCTCGAATTTCCTTCGCGCTTCTTCGAGGAGATTCCGGGCGATAGTGAGCTTCGTCCACTCATGGGCGTGGACTTGGATCTGTTCCAAGAGGACGTTGCGCTGCACCCGCAGAGCGGAAGATTCTCCTTCGTCCATCAGTCTGTTGCGCTCAGTCTGGGTGGAGCCGCGGTCGGTGGATAGTTCCTCGATTGCAGAATCCGCCTGGGCTCGTTCTTCTTCCAATCTGCGTATTTCCGCGTCGACGGTTTGTCGGTCTACGACGCGCAGCTCGGCCATCAGCGATTCGAGTGGTTCGCCCGGTCCGCTGATGCGTTGGAGATGGTCGCGCGCGGCTAGGCGCTTTGCTTCGAGATCGTTGCGTTTGCGGTGGAGTTCTGCACGGCGTCGAAAGTCTTCACCGTCCGCGGCGCCGCCAGACGAGAGGAGTTTCCCCCTCTCTTCGTTCGCCTCGCGCAAGGCGTTCGTACGCTCCTCGAGACGGCGGCTGGCGTTCTCTCGTTCTATGTCGGCATCTGCTCGATCTCTGTCTTTGCGTTCGACTTCATTATGCAGATCGATCAGACTGTCGGCCGCGTCCGCGGTAGTGCGAGGCTCGTTCCTGTCGAATGCCACTCCGAAGGCTGCTGCCAGGGGCGCGACGGCATCGATATATTCGTCGATATCTTCTTGGATGGCGCCCACGCGCTGTCGCCAGCTTCGGACGTTTGCGAGATGGCTACGCCCCGTTTTGATCTGTTCTCGAAGCTTGGCGACCGTGTCCGGGGTGAAGGCATCCTGTAGACCGTATCCTCGCAGCCGCTCTTTCCACTCGCTCTGGACTGCGTCGAGGTGTGTCTGCGATTCTGCGAATCGAAGTCGTGCGTTATCCAATTTCGTTTCGGCGCTCGCTCGATCTCTGACTCTTTGCTCGACTTCGCTATGCAGATCGATCAGTCTGTCGGCGGCGTCCGCGGCGGTACGCGGCTCGTTCCTATCGAACGCAACTCCGAAGGATGCTGCCAGAGGTGCGACGGCGTCCATGTATTCTTCGATGTCCTCTTGGATAGCGTCGACGCGCTGTTGCCAGCTTCGCAGGTCGCGGAGCTGGGTGAGTCCGAGATCGACTTTGCTGCGGAGCTCGACTACGGTATTCGGTGCGAAGGTATCCCGCAGCCCGCGCGCTCGGAGCCAGTCGCGCCATTCTCTCCGTACAGCTTCGATCCGCTCCCTCGCGACATCGGCCGCTTCTCGAGATTGCTCTTTTCTGCTCCTTCGCCGCTCGGTCGATTCTCTCGCACGGTCAAGGGTTTCGGAGAGGTTGGTCCATGTGCGAAGCGCAGTTTCGTCCTCGTCGAGTGAACCTTGGGCGGCAATGATGGACGTTTCGTCCACGGTCTCGATACCGAGAGACGCGACGTCCTGTTGGAGGGTTGCTTGGGATTCCGCTAGGTCGGCCTTTGCACGTTCGAACGACTCGCGGATTGGGGCGGCGTGCGGAGATTTGGCGTTCGATCTGTGAGGAGAACGGATGGACATGAACATGTATGCAGCAATACCTATCAGAGCCAGGCCGGCAACAGCGCCTATGGGCAGAGCGGGTCCTCCAAGGACGGCGCCCGCGGCTCCCAGCGCGATGCCGGCGAGAATACCGATGGCTGCTATCGCCTTGCCGGAAGTGTTCCGCTGGTCCGGTGTCGTCGGCTCAGTGAGGGAGTCTAGCTGATCCTGCAGGACGGAGACACGCTCGCGGGCAGGTTGGATCTGCCGCAGGCGTGAGTCCATTGTGCGAATGAGCGTGCGGCGCTCTCGTAATTCTTCGACGTCCAGGGTCGGCTCCGGACGGGAGTCAAAGTCACGTTGGGCTGCTTCTTCCTGCTGGAGCGCTTCGTCGAGCCAGGTTTGGTCTTGAGCGAGCTCTGCTTCGCGCTGGGCGAGTTCGTCGCCGGCTTCGCGCAGGCGTTCTTGATACTGGGCGATTTCCTCTCGGATCGCTATGGACAGGTCGAAGCTATCGAGTCGAGCCTCGTCCCAGTCGGGGCCGATGTCCCGTAGGGTTTGCATGAGGGAGGTTCGATGCTCTTCAAGCTCTGCTTTGCGCTCCGGCAGGTCGTGGACGGAGTTGTCGAAGGATGTGCGGCCCCGCTCCAGCTTCCTGATGTCGTCCGAGTACACGAGAATGGTTTCCTGCTCGACGTGTCCCGCAGTTTCTTCAAACGCGGCCTCGGACTGACGAAGGTTGGACTCGGCAGCGCGGAAGAGCTCGCTGGCTTCGCGCAGCCGTTCTCCGAACTGCGAAATCTCCTGATTGGCGGTTATCGGCAGGTCGAAGCTATCGAGTCGAGCCTCGTCCCAATCGGGGCCGATGTCCCGTAGGGCTTGCATGAGGGAGGTTCGATGCTCTTCAAGCTCTGCTTGGCGCTCCGGCAAGTCGTGAACAGAGTTGTCGAAGGATGTGCGGCCGCGCTCCAAACTGCGGATATGGTGAGAGTGCGAGAGAATATCCTCATGCTGGATGGGCGTGTCCGCCTTTGCGTTCGCTTCCACCAAGAGTCTGTGTGCGGAGTTGTATTCTTGCCTCGCGGTTCCAATCCGGTCGTCGAGCGCTTCCAGGCGGCTGACGCCGTCGACGGGGAAGCGTTCGATGAACGGCAGCCTACGCAGCTCCTGCTCGGCGACGACTAGGGAATGCCAGTCGTCCCAGGCGTTTTCGATGCGCCGCCACCGATCGAGCTCCGATTGGCGTTTTCGGCGCTGGTCGTTTAGTCCTTCGAGATCCGCCTCGACCTGTTCCAATTTGGCAGTGAGGACCGCATACCGTGCAGCGTTGCCGGCAACCTCTCGGAGCCTGGAGTCTATCGTCTGAAGATCGGCGTAGACTTTGTGGACTTCCTGACTGCTTCCTCCCTTGCGGAAGAGGACGTCACGGCGGGACTGCAGCGACTTCATGGTTGAGGGGAGGCTCATCGCGCCCATGCCGGCGCTGTATATCTGACTATTGACTTTGTCGTCTTTCAGGAGGTCGTCGCTGTGGAGCTCGTCGAGAGTGAAGGCGAAGACGTTTTGGAACACGTCCTTGGAGTGGTGTCCCAGCAGTTTGGCAAGGGCGGCCTCGTCGATCGTCTCGCCTCCGCCGTTCGTTATCGTGACCGGCCCTCCGCCGCGTCCTTGGAAGCGGCGCACAGTGTAGCGGTCTTTCGCTTGGTTCTCGACCAAGCCAGAAGCGGCGATGGTTATGCTGCCGCCGTGTCTCCCGCCCGCCAGAGGGGGATAGTGTCGAGCGCCTCCGCGCAAGGGGAATCCGAATAGGGTGGAGCGAATGAACTCCAGATAAGTGCTCTTTCCTGCCTCGTTTGGTCCGTAGAAGACGGTTACGGGATGATCCAGGGGGCCGACTGCGTGGTCTGCGAAGCGCCCGAATCCGTCGATATAGAATCCGAGTACTCTCACTGGGCGTCGTCCTCCTCGACGAGTAGGTCGACGGCTATTGCTTCCGCTTCGTCGAGGAGCGCGGCAATCTCGTCGTCGGAAGGTTCATGGTCGGACAGGTAGCGCCGGAATCGGCGGTGTTGGTACAGGTCGGGAATCCCTGCGCGCAGTCGGGACAGCAGTTCCGGCTCGTCCTTGGCGCTGTCGGACGTCTTCAACACCTCAGCCACGAAATCCGACCCCTCGACGCGCTCCGTGCGGTCGAACGGTGATGCGGTCTCGTCTTCGATACGCTCGCACCAGGCGAACGGCGACGCGCCCGCCCACTCGTTGTTGATGTCTTCCGTCAGTTGCTCCAGCGTGAAGCCCGGTTTCCGGAGAGAGCTGTGCAAGACGCCTCGCCCAGTCAGGGCAAGGCGGGCGATTATGGGTCTGCCGTCTGCGGCATCCAGCATTTGCCGCATTGCTTCGTGTAATTCGCCGAGCAGGTCTTGATCCGTTTCCATGCGTGAGATGTCTAGTTCGCGCTGTTCCCAGCGGACGGTGTCCATCGCGTGGAACTCGAGGCGGGCGTTCCGTCCGTCGTCGACCTCGACGAGGTACACGCCGCGGGGTCCGGACTCGTTGGGATGCCTGCCTTGTGGGTTGCCCGGGTAGACGACGGTTGGGTTCTCCGCTCTGAGCACCTCGCGGGTGTGCACGTGTCCGAGCGCCCAATAGTCTATGCCGGAATGTTCGAGATCGACCAGGGAACAGGGGGCGTATGCTGCGTGTTGGGTGTTGTTGCCGACGTTGGCATGGAGCAAACCGACGGAGAAGGGGGTTGGATCGACCATACCCAGCCGATGGACGAGGTTTTCGTATACGTCGCGCGTCGGGTAGCTGATGCCGTGTACCACCGCACGGGTTGGGTCGTCGGGGAAGACGGGGGCGGACTCGAAGGCGGGGCCAAAGCGGGTGCAGCTCGGTGGATAGTCGAGACGCGCTTCCCACCCGTCGAGCGGATCGTGGTTTCCGTGACAGACGAACGAGCGGATGCCTTGGTCGTGGAGACGCTGCAAGCCGTCGATGAATTTGCGCTGGGCGCGCAGGCTCCGGTCGGCCGAGTCATAGATATCCCCCGCGACGAGCAGAGCGTCGACCCCTTCGGCGGCGCACAACCGAATGATGTTCTCGTATGCTTCGAACGTTGCGTGGTACAGGGCGTCCGCAATGGTTGGGGGAGCAGTGGACTTCATGCCCAAGAAGGGGCTGTCGAGATGCAGGTCTGCGGCGTGTACGAAGCGAATGGTCGTCATGGTCTTCTCGTCGGATGCAGGAAGTATTGCGGCGCAAGTATAGCGAACTGGAGGGCGTTTCGCTAACGCCCAGCGCTGCGGACATGGGCGTCATCGTCGTCCGGCGGATCGTCCGCGAGGGCAGCCATGGCTGCGTGCTTGGCCCGCCTGACCGCGCCGGGCAGATCCTCGATGGGCTCCACGCGGTTCGGGTCGAGGAAGAGGAACGAAACCTCCTTGACGGAGACGCCAGTCGCTTCGGTCAATGCGAGTGCATATCCGCCGCCTTGCAGTTGGTAGCGCTGCATGGCTTTTTCGATCTCGTCGTCGGAGCGCAGCGCGTCGGTCTTGTAATCCACGATGACGAACCCGTCTTCCTCCTGGAACAGGAGGTCGATGAATCCTTCGACGATGCCGCGCCCCAGAGGGGCGGCCACCGGCACCTCCCGCCACCAACGCCCAGAGCGGCGTGCGCGTTCAAGGAGACTGCTGGATAGCGCGCGTCTTGCGAGTCCGGCGATCTCGGACGCGCGTTTTGGCACACCCTCGGCGTCCGCTTGCGCCTCCGCGATGTCGTCGAGTCCGTCCGGGGTCTCCAAGTCTACCGTTTGCAAGACTGCGTGAACGGCCTTGCCGATGCTAGTCCCCGCGCGTCCCCGCCTCCATGGCTCGTCGAGAATCTCTTGCTCTTGCTTCGAATCCTTGGCGAGACGGGTTACCGCAACCGAGTGCGGACGGGCGCTGCGCGCGTATGCGTCCTCTTGCTGCCGCCGCCATCTCTCCCTGGATGACGGAGTATCCTCGTCGACTACTTCCTCCATTTGAGGCGACCGAAGTCCGCATGTGCCTTCGAGATAGCCACTGATTCGCGCGGCCAGCGAGTCGTTGGCTTTGGCGGTCCTGTACATGCTGACGACGAGGTGGTCTTTTGCGCGGGTTGCCGCGACGTAGAGGAGGCGCGCTTCTTCCTCTGCTTCACGCCGCTTTTCGATCTCGGACATATCCTCATAGCCGGCGGTCCGAAAGGTGGAGTCTCCCGATCCGGCTTTCACCTCGGCTCTTCGGTTGTCGCGGTCGAAGAGCACTGCGCGCGTCCGGGAGGACGGCTGGGAGTTCAGCCCGGTGAGAACTACGACGGGAAACTCGAGCCCCTTCGCGGCGTGCATGGTCATGACGCGCACGGCGTCTTCGTCCGACTCGGGGATGGATGACACGTCCATCCGTGCCCTTTCAGAGCGCTGCCGATCCGTCCAAGTGATGAAGGCGCGGATGGACGTGTCTCCGGACGAGGCGAACTCGCGCGCGCGGTCGATCAAGAAGCGGTAGCGCCGCCATCGTTCGCGGGGTCTGCGTTGGCTCATCGCCAGCTCCATGAGCCGCCGCTCCCGAACGAACTCCTCGATGAGGAGGGGCGGCGAAATCCATTGGCGGCGTTCGTGGAATTTTCTGAGGATGCGCAACGAATCGGAAACGACGCCCGGCGGGAATTCACCCTCTGCGATGTAGTCGAATTGCCCGCCGCATTCGACGAACTTCAGGAGGTCTACGTCCGAACAGGCGAACGCAGGCGAACGGAGCGCAGCGACGACGGAGACGTGATCGGTGGGATCGTCGATGGCGGCTAGGCAGTTGAGGAGGTCGCGCGCTTCCTGTGTTTCATACACCAGAGACGCCCCCTCGATGCGGTAGGGTATTCCGGCGTCCTCCAGCGCGAATTCGAGGGTGGAAAGCCCTGTGCGCGTCCTCATGAGGATGCAGATGTCGCGAGCCTTGACAGGCCTCACTCCGCCGTTTTCGGATCGAACCTCCCAACCGTCATGCAGCGCAGTCCGTATCACGTTCGCTATCTCCCCAGCTTCCTCCCGTCGCACCTGTTCGACATTGCCTTCACATTCTTCACCGATGTATCTCACGGGAGGATGCGGCGATGCGTCCGGACTCTCTGCCACTTCCGCTTCAAGGGGGATGTAGTCCGGCTGGCCGTCCCCCTCTGCCATCCACCTCCCGAATACGTGATTGACCCAGGCGATGATTGGAGGCAGGGAGCGGAAGTTCTGAGTGAGGTTCTCTCGCGCGCCTCCAACGTGCGCTTGCAACTGCTTGACCTGCTCGATGTCCGCGCGTCGGAAGCGGTAGATCGACTGCTTGGGATCCCCCACGACAAACAGCTTGCCCGGCGCCGGGCGCGCCTCTCGCCAGTCGCGCGGACGGGATGACGGTTCTGCGGAGTCTGGCGCGTCTTCCGCCAGGAACATGGCGATCTCCGCCTGGATCGGGTCGGTGTCCTGAACCTCGTCGATGAAGATGTGAGAGTAGCGCTCTCGGAAGTAATCGCGTACTTCGATGTCGTCCCGGAGCAGGTCGCGCGCCCAGACGAGCAGATCGTGAAAATCCGCTGCACCCGCCGCCTTCCGTTCCACAGCGTAGTCGAGCACGAAATCCCTGAGCAGACGGAGCACGGGAACCAGCACCGCCGTGCGCGCCTGCTCGAGGTTCTCGCCCGTCGCCGCGTCGACCTCTTTGAGCAGCGCCTTTATCGCGGTGCAGGCGTTTTGGCCTGTTTCGGGGTCGATGTTCCAATCTGCCTTCCGCCCCCTGCCGAACCTGATTTTCGGAGACTGCGCCAGCACCCGATACGCCTCCGACGCATCGGCGCGCTCGACTTGCGCTGCAAGGGCCAAGACGCCGCGGACATGCGCCAGCAGAACGTCGTCATCGGACTTGGAGAAGGCCGACAAGCGTTCCAGTTCATCCCGCGCGTCGAGCAATGGCGCGGCGGGGTAAGGCACGGGCGGAGCGTCGAACAACGCATCAGCGATCAGGTCGTAATTCTGGTGGAATGCGAGCGCGACCTCTCGCATCTGACCCAGTTGGAGACCCTGCTCCAAGGCGGGTCGCAGGGCTTCTTGGGCTTTCGGGTCGTCGAGGGCGTCGTCGATCCACTCCCTCCACCGTTCGTCGAACGCGGTGTCTGCCTGTATCGCATCGCGGGACTGAAATCCCGGAGGCAGCCCGGCCTCCAATGGGCGCTCGCCAAGGATGCTGCCTGCGAAGCTGTGGAGCGTTTGAATGGACGAGCGGTCTAGGTCTCGAACGGCGGCGGCGCATCGTTCGCGTTCCTCCGGTTGCAGAGCAGGAGAATGGACGGCGTCCTCCAAAGATTCCCTGATTCGTTCCCGCAGTTCCGCGGCCGCGGCATCGGTGAACGTGATCGCTGCGATCTGTCCCATGTCTGCGCGTCCGGTCGTTACGAGGGCACGGATTCGGTCGATGAGACTGGTCGTCTTGCCCGTGCCGGCGCCCGCCTCGACGACCATGTTGACATCGAGGCGCTCCACGATCGCCTGCCGCGCGGGTTGGTCGCTGGGTTGGGACTGTTGCGGGGTCACTGGCCGTCCTCCGCACCGTCTCCGGCCACCATCGAAAGGTAGTCCGCAAGACGTGGGTCGTTCTTTTCGTTCTTTCGCTTCCGCTCCCAAGTCCGTACGCGTCTGGACTCGGGGGGGCAGATCTTGTCGAAGTCGCAGTACTTGCAGTTCTCGGTGCGCTTACTCTGGCTCATGCCCGGATTGGCCGGGAAGAACCCTGCACGGATGCCGTCGGTGATCGTCTTGACCACTTTGGCGAAGGGCTCCTGCATCTCGTCCATCCGCACGGGCTTCTGGGGGCGGGTCTCGAATTTGCCCCTTGACGACACAAACCAATACGCAGCCTTTACGTCGACGCCGCTGCCAAGCCTCTTCTGCGCGGCGCGAGCGTACACTGGCAGCTGCAATCGCGTTCCGCGCCTGACTGGGTCATCGTCCATGTTCGTATATCCCCATGTCCCGCCAGTCTTGTAGTCGAGCACGAGCGCAGTCTTCCCGTCGGGCGAAACGTCGATACGGTCGATGACGCCCCGGAAGCGCAGATCGTTCCATTCGAGTGGAAGGAATTCGCTATCGGTCATCCCGAACGAGAGCTCGGCGGCATAGGGAGAAACGCCATGGTCTGCGCGAATTTTGGAGTCCGCGTCCAAGAATGCATGGAGGTCGCGGCGAATCTCTGCGCGGGCCATCTCCCATAACAGCGCCTTCCCCGTGACGCCGCGCCGTTCGGCGTCACGGAATTCTCGATCAGCGACCGCATCGAGCAGGCCCCGATGCCCTTCATCCCAGGATTCGCCCGGTTCCGGTACCGTCCCGCCGTCCCCCGCTTCTCTGATGAAGCGCTCAAGGATTGCGTGAACGAGCAACCCGCGATCCAAGGGCGTGATGGATGCTACTTCCTCCGGCCGCTCCGGGGCCGCGATACCAAGGTGGTACGAGAGGAAGTAGCGGTATGGGCAGGCACCCCACATCTCGAGTCTCGTCGCAGACAACTTGGGGAACGTAGATTGAGGGGGGTTGCTCGATAGGTCGCCGTCCCAGATGGTCAGCCTGCTGCCTGCGCGCGCGCGCTCCATCTGCACGGCGCGGTCGAGCAGGGATGAGGGGGCGGCGAGATGATGTTGCTCGAAGGGGTTGCCCCGCTGCAGCCAGAGCCATAGATTGTGCATGTCGTAGTCGTGCAGGTCCGCGGGCTGCGACTGCGCGGCTGCCTCGATGGCATCCTCCGCAGACGCGATCACGTTCAGCCAAGGCGCGTCGGTTAGGGAGGTAAGGTCCTTGGAAGACACACGGGAGCCGTGGATGCGCGACGCCTCCTCTAGGAACCAGCGGGAGGGGTGTTGACCGGCGAGAGAAGCGTTGTTGCTGCGTGGAAACGATAGCGTGCGGGCTTGGCCCGCGGCGGCGGCAAGGTACTTGTACCGCTCCTCGACGGGGTCGTGCGGAAGGGGAAGACCAGCCTGCTCCCTCTCTCGTTCCGGAAGCAGTGGGTCGCCCCCGACCCGCGGAGGAACTTGGCCCTCGACCATGCCGACGAAATAGACATTGTCGAACCTCATGCCGAGGCTCGTTTCGACTGGGCCGACGAACACGCCCTCGCCCAATTCACTCGTCCGCGCGGAGGGGGCGCTCATTGCTTTGCCGAGAACCGCGCGGAAGCCGCCAAGAGTCGGGCTGCTCCTCAGATGGTCGAGGTCTCTCAGTTCATTGAGTTTCGTCTGTATCTCATCACGGTTCGCCTCCTCGCTTTCTGGCAGCGCCCTGGTGTCGAGATACTCGTCGAGCAAGCGCCTTGCCCAGTCGACGAAATTCGTCCAGGACCGTCCATCTTCATGCGCCGCGAGATCGGTGTGAAGCTTGGTGATGAAGGTCCGCAGATCGAGCGCCTCTTCCCCGTCCCGCGCCATCCTCCTCCGCCGTTCGTCGGAGACTTCATCGTCTGCGGCTTGGGCCGCGCGCTTCATCCGCCTAGCGTAGAGGTCGAGCCGGTTCCTCCACTGGTCGATCCCCTTGACGACGCCGGCATTGCGAGATACTGCATCCCACCGCGACGCGCTGAAGCCCCGGCAGCCGTATTTGATCGGGCAGGAGGTGAGCCAGCGCATCACGTCGTCCCGCGAAAGGTTGCCGTCCGCAAGATCGACGACTCCGCCGACCATGCGTCCGATCGTCGTAGCGGCCAACTTTTGCGGCTGATGTCCGGACATGGGGACTTTAGCCAGAGCGAACTGATCCGCGATCAGCGCGGCATACGGTTCTTGCTGCCAGTAGAGCACCGCCATGCGGTGGAAGGGGACGCCGCGGCGCGCAGCCGCGGCGATGTCTCTGGCAATGCTTCTGATCTCTTCCCTCGCGTCGGACGCTATCGACAGCCGCGCCTCGTCGTCGGGCGTCTCTCTCGCGACCCGTTCTTGATGGATGGGGCAGGAGAACGACTCTGCTATGCGGCGAACGGCGTCGTCCGCTTCTTCGTCGTCAGTGACGCCGAGCACCACAGCGCACGACCGCGCGGATATGAGCGCATCGAGCATCTGCCCCTCCCTCCACGAGAAGTTGTGCGCGAGGTAGACGATCACGGGGCCGAGTTCGGATAGCATCGAGACATGACCGCCGCGGACAGACTCCGCGGCAGCAGCGGCGATATCCTCTGAGGTGTAGTATTCCTTCGTGTGGTCGAGGAAGGCCTCGTACAGTTCGACGATCTGAGACGAAAGACCGCCGCTTCGAGCAAGAGCGCCGCGCGCCGCCGGTTCCGCGCGCCGAAGCTCTCGGAACGTCGTTTGCAACCCCGCATGGAACGACTGATGTTCGCGGAACTGTGCAAGAGCTCCGGATGCCTTGGATGCCGCGATGCGAACCGCCTCGTACTCTATCATCGGCTTGAGTGGACGCAGGCCGCGCGCAGCTACTGCCTGCCCTCCCAACAGTTCGGTCAGCTGCACCATCACCATGAATCGAACGTTGGCAAGCCCGCGCTGTCCGATGTTCCGACTGAGGAAGTGGGCTGCGTACCGCCCAGGCACGATTACGGTGACCGGAGAGAGACTGCCCCGGGACTGACGTTCGGAGATCAGGCTCTTGAGGCGCGCCTGCGCCTGTGCGATCGGTTCGAAGTATATGGCTGATTCTTTCATCGCTCTCTATTACTTGGGCGCCGCGGTTTGCCGGGCGCGTATATCATGTACAGTGCTTCTCCGGGCTGAGACGGATGCTAGGCCGCCTGATGCGGAAATGGATGGAAACCGACCTTGTGGAGATTCTGCTATCATGTTGTCAGTTCGAGCGTTGGCAGGACACTGTCTCGACGAAGGAGTTGGATCATGACACAGTATAACCCATTTGAGGAATTCGAGCAGTCCTTCCGCGAGTCGTTGGACAGCCTGACCAGTCAAGGCGGGGACGACGAGGCACTGAGCGCGCTGGAGTACCTCGAGAATGCGGTAGAAGGGGGCGACCTTGGCGGCTACGTACCGGAGTGGTTGAGTCCGTATGTTTCCATCGCTGGACATGTGATGCTGGAAGATATGGGTCTTGTGACTGGCGATCCGGACGCTGAGGGTCTGGACAAGTTCATGACTGCCCTCGTGCCGGCGGTGACGCACGCAGTGAGATTAGGATACGTAGAAGGGTATCTGAATGGGTACAAAGACGGCGAGGAGGAAGCGCAGGGCGCAGGGGAGTGACCTGCGGCTTTGGGCGGCGGATCACGCCGCGTTGGGTACGCCGCTGCAGATGCAGAAGGGTTGCGCGCGGCAGAACGACGGCGAGCAGCAAGTAGACGGAGGCTTCTTCAATCGATTGAGCGAATTCGAGATCGACGTCCAGATATTCGACGAGTTCGTTGGGCTCGTCCAGCCGGGTTGGGTGCGGGGAGTCGTTGCGGCGGTGTTGGAGTCCGAATCGGAAGGACGAGGCAGACACGTCGGAGCGGTGATCGCGGACGACGAAGTTGTCCGCGAGTTGAACCGTGTGCACCGCGGGCTGGACGAGAACACGGACGTGCTGGCGTTTTCGTTTACCCATGGGGGCCAATACTACGGCGATGAGGAACACGGCGGCGGAAGCGACGTCGACTTCACGCTGCCTCCGGCAGTCGCAGAAGCCGCATCGCTCGGGGAGATCATCGTCTCGTACCCTCAAACGCGGAGACAGGCGGAGAACGCCGGGAGACCAGTGGAACGCGAACTCACGGTTCTCTTGGTGCATGGAGCTCTCCACCTGCTGGGCTATGACCACGAGGAGCCAGACGACGAGGCGCGCATGAACGCTGCGCAGCAGCTGGCTATGGAGAGTATCGCATGAACCGGACGAAAGGAGGTATTCTACTTTGGGAGCGGGCACGCGTCGAGATTGACGCGGCAGGCTTTTACGCGGGTCGATTGTATGAGAGACTAGGGGGGCGAATCTGTGCTGGTTGGGAGAATCTCCCCAGTGGGCCCAATCTGCGCGGTTCCGTAAGACCCTCCATATTGAGAGAAGATGGCTGAAGTCTTTTACAGAAAGTGGCGCCCTCGCCGGCTCGAAGAAGTTGTGGGACAGGAAGCGGTAACGCAGACGCTGCGCAACGCAGTCGCGTTAGGCCGCATCGCCCATGCGTACTTGTTCACGGGTCCGCGCGGCACAGGCAAGACCAGCACCGCGCGGATCATGGCCAAGGCCGCAAACTGCAAGAATCCGCAGGACGGCGATCCAGACGATACGTGCGACATCTGCGAATCGATCCGCTCTGGGCGTTCGATGGACTTGATCGAGATCGACGCGGCCAGCAATCGAGGGGTCGACGACATTCGAGACCTGCGCGACAAGGTCGGATATACCCCGCACCAGGGGAAGTACAGGGTCTATATCATCGACGAAGTGCATATGCTGACCGATACCGCCTTCAACGCGCTGTTGAAGACCTTGGAAGAGCCGCCGGATCACGCGATCTTCATCTTGGCGACGACCGAGATTCACAAGGTGCCTCTCACGATCATTTCGAGGTGCCAGAGATACGATTTTCGGAGGATATCGCTCGACACAATCGAGGCGCAGTTGGACACGCTGGCGAAGCGGGAAGGGCACAGCGCGGAGCAGAAGGCCCTCGCACTCCTCGCCCGCGCGGCCGGCGGCAGCCTGCGGGATGCGGAGAACCTGCTCGAACAGGCGCTGGTATCCTACGGCTCGCCGCTCCGAGAGGATCAGGTGCGTGACTTGTTGGAATTGAGCGGCGACGAGCGGGCGCTCGATCTTGCGCGTCATGCGCTCATGAAGGAGACCAAGGATGGGTTGGTCGTCATCAACGAGGTGGCGTCGCAGGGAGTCGACCTCCAACAGTTCTATCGCATGGTGATGGATTGCCTGCGAGGCGCTCTCTTGGTCAAGTCGTCCGTCGATATCGCGCTGGGGTTCGACGAGGAGATGATGGAGGATCTCCGCCGGCTGGCGGACAGCGTAGCGCTCGATCATCTCGTCCATGTAATCAAGACATTTTCGGAGATCGACGCCCGGCGCGCCCTCGTAACGACCCTGCCACTGGAGATGTGCTTGGTTCAGTCGAGCATTGTTCCAAAGGCCCCTGTTCAAGCAGCGCCGCCGGCTGCCCCGGTCGCTGCGCCGGCGGCCGCGCGCGGCTCTTCTCCTCCAGTACGCCCGCAGCCTCGCGCTCCGACCGGTACGGTGCAGCCCCCTCCGGAGGCACCCAGAGAGGCGCCTCCAGTGCAGCGGCGAGGGACGGAGTCTTCGGCGCCTCGTCAGGCGGATCCGCAATGGGAACAGGTGCTGAAGCTGCTGCGACGCGAGAAGGGCAAGAAGTACAATCTCAGTGGCCTCCTGCGCGACTGCCGCGAGCGGCGCATCGAAGACGGCGCGCTCACGCTCATGTTCGCGCACCGCTCCCACATGGAACGCATGGAAGAAGAGATCGGAGACCCCAACAGCCGGCGGATCATCGAGGATACAGTGCGCCAGGTGATGGGCGAGGAGTACAGAATCGAGGTGGCGCTCGCAGACGGGCAGGGAAACGGCCCAAAGCAGAGCGCCGCGCAGAAGAGTCACTTGGTACGCGCCGCACGCATGATGGGCGCGCGCGTGATCGGGGAGAAGGAGGAAGCATCCGATGATGAATAGAAGGATGTTGAAACAGGCGCAGCAGCTCCAAAAGCGCATGGAGCAGATGCAGGAGGAGTTGAAGACCCGCACGATTGATGGGTCCGCTGGCGGCGGCGCTGTCACGGTGACCGTGACCGGAAAGATGCGTCTGCAATCCATTGCCATCGACCCAGATGTCGTCGATCCCGATGACGTCGAGCTGCTCCAAGACATGGTGCTCGCCGCAGTCAACGACGGACTCCAGAAGGCGGAAGAGATGGTGAGCGGCGAGATGGCGTCTCTTACCGGAGGTTTGAAGATACCAGGGCTGATGTAGCGCCCCATGGCACGGGGATCGTTTCGCCGCATTCACTGGACGTGCAGGAAAGATGACAGGAGAAGGTTACACATTCGCGGATCCGGTCGGGAGGCTCGTCGAGGAGTTTCACAAGCTGCCCGGAATCGGCCCGAAGACGGCCCAGCGCCTGGCGTACTACCTCATACGAGCTGGGGACGATGAGTCGCGCGCGCTTGCGGACGCCATTCGAGCGGTCAAACAGCAGATCATCTTGTGCTCGACCTGCGCGAACGTTACAGAGACCGACCCATGCCGTCTCTGTCGAGACCCGAATCGAGATTCGAGCACGATCTGCGTAGTGGAGGAGCCGATGGATGTGCCGGCCCTCGAGCGGACGGGGTCGTACAAGGGGTTGTACCATGTCTTGCACGGAGTCATCTCGCCAATGAACGGCATTCGAGCCGACGACCTCAAGATACCGTCGCTGCTCGAACGAGTGAAGGGTTCTGATGTGACGGAGGTAGTGCTGGCTACGAACCCGAATTTGGAGGGAGAGGCAACCTCGATGTACATTCATGGCCTCATTTCGCCGCTGGGCATCAAGGTGACGCGTCCCGCGCGAGGGTTGCCCGTGGGCGGCGACTTGGAATACGCAGACGAGGTCACTCTTGGGCGGGCGCTCGAAGGACGGCAGGAGTTCTAGCGGCGCGGGCGCCTGAGGGAAAGAGCTGCGCGGCGATGGGCTGCCGCGCGTGAGATTTCGCCCCCGGGCGAGTTGTAGGCGGCGGCATGGCGCAGAGGAAGATATACGACACTCAGGGCGTGGTATTGAAGCACATGCGCCTCGGCGAAGCCGACCGTATCGTGACGCTCTATACCGTGGACCGAGGCAAGGTGCGCGCGGTTGTCAAAGGCGCGCGTCGGGTCAAGAGCCGCAAGGGCGGGTTCCTCCAGCCACTAAGCCACGTGCGCGTTTCGATCGCCGAGGGTCGCAATCTCGATCAGGTAGTGGAAGCGGAGACGGTCGCGAGCTACCGCGCGGCGCGGGAGGATCTCGCTCTGATGTCGGCCGGCTTGTACTTCGCGGAGCTGGTCGACGGATTTTCAATCGACGGCGCAGTCAATCCATCGGAGTTCCATCTGCTGGTAGGCGCGTTGGACGCTCTAGACCGCACGAAGGATCCGGAACGCGTCGCGCGGTACTTCGAGACGAGATTGTTGAGTACCGCGGGATTTGGGCCGGAGATTCGCCAATGCGTTGGCTGCGGTATGGATCTTCCAGCGGGAGACCACGCCTTTTCGTGTACGGAAGGCGGCCTCGTAGGCGCAGAGTGCAGAAGTCGATGCGAAGGGCCATTCCTCCACGCTTCGATGAACACGATCAAGGTCATGCGGTTCTTTCAGGTGTCCGACTTTTCCCAAGCGCTCGACTTGCATCTGACGGAACCGTTGATGGGCAACCTGCGGCGGGTACTCGGGAGATATATCGCGCACGTCCTGGAGCGCGAGCCGAATAGCGCGGAGTTCATGCGTCTGGTCAGGCCAGCGTAGACCCTTGTGGAGACGATCTCCAGTATCCTCGACACACGCAGACCGACGGCATTCCTTGCATGTGCAGAGGCCATACCCCAAGAGGAAAGAACTCTCCGCGTTCCCGCCCCGGTCATTCCCGTGAAAGGAGACCCGCGTGCCAGCGGAAATTCTTCACTCTCGCTCTTCCTCCAAGGGGGAGGATGATAGAATTGGCTATCTCCATACTCCCGATGGTTATGCAAAGGTCTCCCAGGGCGGGAATCTAGCGATCCATGTCCGACGCGCGTTCATAGGAATATCCCCCGTCGCGCAAATTCAACCGGAACCGTATTGCATATCCAAGGACGATTTGCTAGAATACGTACTAGGGCCAGGTAGTGTATAATGGAAGCAGCCGGGCACCCAGGGTGGATCCCGAAGGAGGACGAAATGGTCTCCAGAGACTACAGCTTCAAGCGATTTTCCGACAACGATTTCTACGGGCGGCAGAACGCGGTCTTGGTCGACCTCGCCGGCGTGGACTCGGGGCAGCGAATCATCGATCTGGCCTGCGGGACAGGGGGCGTCACGAAGATAATTGCGGACAGGCTTCTCGGGGCGAAGCACTCCGCCATCATCGGGATCGACCACTCGTCGTCGGCTCTGAAGCAGGCGATGGAAGAATTGAAGGACCGCGGCGATACCGCCGTCCAGTTCGTCCAGAGCCAGATGGAGAACATCTCCGAGGCTGTGAAGGGGAAGGTGGACACCATCATCTTGTGCAACGCAATCCACTACATCCCGGACAAGGATGCAGTGTTGGCGGAGATTGCCAGGACGCTCAAGCCGGGTGGGAAGCTGGCATTCAACACGACCTTCTACAATGGGTCGCTGCCACAAGAGACGCACATCTTCTACCGAAAGTGGATGTTGAAGGCCAACCGGTTTCTCCGTCGAGAGTACGGTCTAACTCCGTCCAAGGCAGAGAAAGTCGAGGCGCGCAAGCAGCTAACCCCGGATGAGTATCGGATGCTGTTGGAAAAGCAGGGGTTCGACATCGTTCACCAGAAGATCGATACGGTGGAGTTTACGAGGGACGGGTTCTTGGACATCAGCACCTTTTCCGACTTCATCGAGGGGTCTCTACCCGGCGTGCCGTTCAAGGAGGCCAGCACGGCCCTGCAGGCAGGGGTCAATCAGGCATTCGAGGAGATGAAGGTCGATTGGCTTCCGCGCAACTGGCTCGACGTCGTAGCGGTTCGCAGGTGATGCAACCAGGGGCCTAGGGGCGAGAGTGCGCGGCTCATTCCTTCCCGTACACGAAGTCGATCTCGAACAGTTCCACGATCTTCCCCCTCATTCCAACGCTTTCATAGGTTCGGCGAGCGGCGTGGTTGTCTTCGTCCGCGTATAGCCTGATGCCGCAGACGGCCGCATCCGCGGCCGCCGAGTCATAGACGAACTTGTGCATAGCGCGGTAGACGCCCTTCCGCCGCCAGTCCGGTGCCACGTAGACGTTTTCGACCCACCAAAACGTTCCGTTGCGGTACGGACTCCACTCGAACGCGACGCGGAGCATCCCCACGATGCCGCGTTCCGCCTCGGCGACGACGATGAACCCGAGGTGCGGGTTGGAGAGCAGAGCGATGAGCCCCTTTCGCAGCAGGCCCCGCCTGCTTCCGAGCCGACCGCCGCTGTCGACGTACATCTGAAACAGGCTGTCGATGTCTGTGGGGGTTGCATGTCTCGCGGTTAAGGTGTCGGTCATGTTGGTTCCTCATATTCGTTGAGTGAAGATACTAGGATAACGGCGCCGAGGGGTAGGGCAAAGCGCGTATGAGTGATTCTTCGAGTGGTCTCACGTGCATGCTGACTAGTCCGCACTGGTGATTCTGACGGATCCGGAATCGGCCCAGCCCGAGATCGGCTGTCCCCTGCTGTTCCCAAACGACTGCCGGCTCAGTACAAACCCTACGGCTGCGTTCTGGCCGACACAGGTCGTTGCGCTGCTGACCGCAAAGGTGATTCTGACGATCACTTGGTCGGGCATCGACGCGCCCAAGCTCGCAATGACAATGTCGATCTCGCTGTCCGTGTCCGTGGAGTCGTGCACTTTCCACGTTATCGGGAACGATGCCGGCACGTCGAACTCAATATCACTATCCCCACCCACGCTCAGACAGGACTCGTCGTAGTCCACTGAGAACGTAATGGCCGACACTGCGTTGCCGTCGCCGGCGAAGGTAACCGGTACGACCGCAGACTGTCCTGAGACTCCTGCTATTCCATCGGCGATGGTGAGGGAAGGTCCAGTTTGGACGGTTCCCGGTGTCGGGGAGGGTGTATGTGTGGGAGTGACCGTTGGAGTTGGGGTGTGGGTGGGCGTTGCCGTCGGAGTCGGTGTTGGAGTGACGGTAGGCGTATGAGTGGGCGTCGCGGTAGCTGTGGGCGTCGGAGTCGGTGTTGGAGTGACCGTGGGCGTGTGAGTGGCCGTTGCGGTAGCTGTAGGCGTATGAGTGGGCGTTGGGGTAGCCGTGGGCGTCGGAGTCGGTGTTGGAGTGACCGTGGGCGTGTGAGTGGGCGTTGGGGTAGCCGTGGGCGTCGGAGTCGGTGTTGGAGTGACCGTGGGCGTGTGAGTGGGCGTTGGGGTAGCCGTGGGCGTCGGAGTCGGTGTTGGAGTAACCGTGGGCGTGTGAGTGGCGGTTGCAGTAGGCGTGGGAGTATGAGTGGGCGTTGCGGTAGCTGTAGGCGTCGGAGTCGGTGTTGGGGTGATGGTGGGGGTATGAGTGGGTGTTGCGGTCGCTGTGGGCGTCGGGGTCGGTGTGGGAGTGATGGTGGGCGTGTGAGTGGGTGTCGCGGTAGCTGTGGGAGTTGGGGTCGGTGTTGGAGTGACCGTGGGCGTGTGAGTGGGCGTTGCGGTAGCTGTGGGCGTCAGGGTCGGTGTTGGGGTGATGGTGGGGGTATGAGTGGGCGTTGCGGTAGCTGTAGGCGTCGGGGTCGGTGTTGGAGTGACCGTGGGGGTATGAGTGGGCGTTGCGGTAGCTGTAGGCGTCGGGGTCGGTGTTGGAGTGACCGTGGGGGTGTGAGTCGGTGTTGCGGTAGGCGTGGGGGTATGAGTGGGCGTTGCGGTAGCTGTAGGCGTCAGGGTCGGTGTTGGGGTGATGGTGGGCGTATGAGTGGGAGTTGCGGTAGGCGTGGGGGTATGAGTGGGCGTTGCGGTAGCTGTAGGCGTCGGAGTCGGTGTTGGGGTGATGGTGGGCGTATGAGTGGGAGTTGCGGTAGGCGTGGGGGTATGAGTGGGCGTTGCGGTAGCTGTAGGCGTCGGAGTCGGTGTAGGAGTGACGGTGGGCGTGTGAGTGGGAGTTGCAGTAGGCGTGGGAGTCGGAGTCGGTGTAGGAGTGATGGTGGGCGTGTGAGTGGGCGTTGCAGTAGGCGTGGGCGTCGCAGTCGGTGTAGGCGTGACCGTGGGTGTATGAGTGGGGGTTGCGGTAGCCGTGGGAGTTGGGGTCGGTGTGGGAGTGACCGTAGGCGTATGAGTGGGAGTTGCGGTAGCCGTGGGCGTCGGAGTTGGTGTTGGAGTGACGGTGGGCGTATGAGTGGGAGTTGCGGTAGCCGTGGGCGTCGGAGTTGGTGTTGGAGTGACCGTGGGTGTATGAGTGGGGGTTGCGGTAGGCGTGGGTGTATGAGTGGGCGTTGCGGTAGCTGTGGGAGTCGGAGTCGGTGTAGGAGTGATGGTGGGTGTATGAGTGGGAGTTGGGGTAGCCGTTGCCGTCAGAGTCGGTGTAGGAGTGATGGTGGGTGTATGAGTGGGAGTTGCGGTAGCTGTGGGGGTATGAGTGGCGGTCGCGGTAGCTGTGGGAGTTGGGGTCGGTGTAGGCGTGACCGTGGGGGTATGAGTAGCCGTGGAGGTAGGCGTGGGAGTGTGAGTAGCCGTGGAGGTAGGCGTGGCGGTCTGCGTGGGTGTTGGAGTAGATGGGGGTATCTGTACGGAGCCGTCTGCGGGCGGCTGGCTGGGTAGTGCTGCGCCCTGTGGGTCGGAGAAGGACGGCGATGGGTTGGTCGAGAATCGTACCGGCAATGTTTGGGTGATAGAGGTTGTTCCGCATGTGATTGCAAGGGTGATTTCCGCGACTTCCCCGTCGGGTATCGTCCCGAACGGCGCGATCATGTCGGCGACGCTTATGTCGATTTCGCCGTCGGTGTCTCCGGCGTCGTGGGCGAACGCGGGTGTGAATCCTGATGGCACGGTGAAGCGAACTGCGTCGGGCAGGCCGCTGCTGTCGGCGTCTGTCGAGTCGAAGCTCATGCAGGATTCAGGATAGTCGATTGAAAACGCCGCACCCGATACGTCCGCGCCGTCGGTGTCGAGCGAGATTGGAATCACGGACTGTCCAGACGCTGTGGATACCCCTTGTGGGATAGACAGGGACGGCCTCGCTGGACGCGGGGTCGGCGTGGGTGTCGGAGTGGGGGTCGGGGTCTGGAGAGAGGCGGGCAGGAGTATGGAGCCGTCGCTGGCTTGGCCTCGCAATGGGATGCCCCACGGGTCGGAGAAGGACGCGCGTGGATCGTTCGAGAATTGCACTGGCGTAGTATCACCGGCAAATCTTGCGCTGCAAGTGAGCGTAAGGGTGACCTCTACCACAACCCCGTCGGGTATCGACGACAGCGGTTGCGGCTGTGTCTCGTCTACGGTCATATCCGCAACGACGATGTCGATTTCGCTGTCTGTGTCTCCGGCGTCGTGGGAGAACGAGACTGTGAAGGCGGGAGGCGTCGTGAAGCGAACTGCATCGGGTACCGCGTCGTCGTTGGTGTCTGTTAGGTCGAGGCTCGTGCACGATTCGGGATAGTCGATTGAGAACGCTATACCCGATACGTCCCCGTCGTCGGTGTCGAGCGAAACTGGAACCACGGCCTGCCCAGACGCTGCGGATATCTCTTGTGGGATGGACAAGGACGGCCTCGCAGGGCGCGGCGTTGCCGTGGGTGTTGGGGTAGGTGTCAACACGGCAACTTCTGGCGCCGCCGGCAATTGTACAGAACCATTGGTAGTTCGCCCCTTCCACGGCAGACCGTGGGGGTCGAAGAAGGACGCTGGCGGGGATCTTGAGAACCGCACTGGGGAAGTATCTCTGGTCGAACTCGTTCTGCTGCAGGTGATAGCAAAAGTGATCTCTAACACAATCCCGTTGGGTATCGACAGAAACGGGGCTACCATGTCCGAAATGACGATGTCGATTTCGCCGTTGGTGTCTCCAACGTCGTGGGAGAACGCGATTGTGAAGCCGAACGGTACGGTGAAGCGGGCAGCGTCGGGCAGTCCGTTGCCGTCCTCGTCCGCCGGGTCGAGGCTCATACAAGGCTGGTTGTAGTCGATTGAGAACGTCATGCCCGATACATCAGCGCCGTCGTCATAAAACGAGACCGGGATTACGGCGAGACCTGAGGATACTGAGATCTCTTTGGGGATGGTCAGGGAGGGGCGTTCGGGGCGAGGTGTTGGTGTGACAGTGGGAGGCAACGGAGAAGGAGTTGGAGCGATCGTGGGTACAGCGGTATAGACCGGCGTTCTGGTTATGGTCGGAGATAATCCGGGCGTGGGTGCGACAGTGGGGGTGATTCTGCGGAACGGCGCGCCGGTCGATGCTGGTGTTGGAGTGGGTATCGGAGGTTCGGTGGAAAGCGGCGCGCCGAGAGTGCTGGGAGTCGACACGGTCGCCGACGTTCGAGCAGGGGCGGCCGCCGCGTATACCGGCTCTGGCGTCGGATGGGTTGGTGTTAGTGTGCGTGTGAGAATTGGGAGGGCGGTCGGGGTAAGGGTAGGCGTAAGGATCGTCGTGCGTGCGGTAGTTTGGGGTGCTGGTGATGGAGGAGTTGGTGTGCGCGTGAATGTTGGGATGGTGGTTGGGGCGATGGTAAGCGTAGGGATCGTCGTGCGTGCGGTAGTTTGGGGTGCTGATGATGGTGGTGTTGGTGTGCGTGTGAGAATTGGGATGGTGGTTGGGGCGGTGGTAGGCGTGGGGATCGTCGTGCGTGCGGTAGTTTGGGGTGCTGGTGATGGAGGAGTTGGCGTGCGTGTGAATGTTGGGATGGTGGTTGGGGCGATGGTAGGCGTAGGGATCGTCGTGCGTGCAGTAGTTTGGGGTGCTGGTGATGGAGGAGTTGGTGTGCGCGTGAGAATTGGGAGGGTGGTCGGAGTAACGGGAGGCGTCGGTTTGGGTCGATCCTCGGGGGATTTCACCCCATGCCAAAGGAGGGTAGCCACGAGCAGGATCGATACGGTGGTTCCAACGGCCGATGTCGTCAAACTGGGGCCGACCAGCCGCCCCATGGCTTGTGTGGGGGCAGAAGGACAGAATTGGGTATCAAGTCGAGGTCATTCGACGACGACAACGCCAATGGTGGTTTCTCTCCCATCGTCCACGCGAGACTCGATGTAGGAGCCATCTGGCGGCGCGCCTGCAATGAGGTCATCCGAGAGTGTCTCTTGTCGGATGTATTCTCCGTGGGCGGCCACGACCTCGTCGATGCTGGGGGCGCCGGTATAGTACGCGGCGATACGGTCGTCGATGTCGAATCCAGCGGCGCGGCGCATGTTTTGGATTTGATGAACGAGTTCGCGGGCTTGGCCTTCTCGCTCGAGTTTGAGGGTGATTTCGGTCGTGACGGCGGCGGAGTAGCCCTGTTCGGAGGCAACCGAGAACCCGTCCTTGTCGGCGACGGCGGCGATGACCTCCTGAGGCTCGAGCGTGTACTCTCCGACGGTCACGGGACGGTTCGCAGATACTGCGCGGAATACTTCGGGCGGGTCGGCTCTTGCGATGGCATCTACGACATGACCGACCTTTCGCCCGTACTTTGGTCCCAGTAGTTGGAAGTTTGGCTTGATTTCGAGATTGGCGACTGCGGAGACGTCTTGCAGAACGCCGATTTCCTTGGCGTTCAACTCGTCTTTGACCTGGGCGGCGACTTGGTCGAGCAGTGCGCTCTCTTCGGGAGAACGTAGCTTGAAGGCGACCCGGGAGACCGGCTGCCGAACTTTGATGCCCGCCTTGCTTCGCGCCGCGCGGCCCAAGCCGGACAACCGCACGGCAAGGCGGGTCGCATCGCCGAGCCGAGTATCGATCAGCGACTCATCTACGGTCGGCCAATCTTCGAGATGAACACTTTCCTTCCCGCCGCTTCGTCCGATGTTTTGGTAGATTTCCTCCGTCATGAATGGGGTGAACGGAGCCATCAGCTTGACGAGCGTGGTGAGGCACTCGTGGAGGGTGGCGAACGCAGAGATCTTGTCGCTGTCGACCTCCGACTTCCAGAACCGCCGTCTGCTCCTCCGCACGTACCAGTTGGACAGCCTGCCGACGAACTCGTCGATCTCCCGCACGGCTGTTTGAGGTTCGTAGGCGTCGAGGGCGGTAGTAGTCGACCGTATCAGCTGGTGCATCTCCGAGATGATCCACCGGTCGAGCTCGGGGCGTTGGGCTGCCGGGGGCGCGGGGATGGATGGGTCGTAGCCGTCGATGTTGGCGTAGGTCGTGAAGAAGGAGTAGACGTTCCATAGAGGAATGAGCAGCCGTCGACGGGTGTCGTGGGCTCGGTTGAACCCAAAGAGGAAATTCGAGGCTGGGTTCGCAGCACAGTACATCCACCGCATGGAGTCGACGCCCATCTTGTCTGCGCCTTCCTCGAACTCGATCGAGTTGCCCTTGCTCTTGTGCATCTCTTCACCCTTCTCATCCATGAGAGTCGCAAAGGTGAAGTTGGTGAGGAATGGCTCGGTATCTTCCAGAACTGTGCTCATGGTCAGGAGGGAGTAGAACCAGTTGCGGAATTGCCCCGGGAAGCTTTCCGATATGAGGTCGGCAGGGAACCACTGGCGCCAGTAGTCCTTGTCGTGTCGGTACTTCAGGGTAGAGAACGGGACGATGCCGGCGTCGAGCCATGGGTTGCCCACGTCCTTGATGCGGGAAACGAGCGCGCCGCACTCCGCGCACTCGATCTTTACGGCGTCGACCCAAGGCCGGTGCGGCGAATGCCCTTCGAATTCATCCCACCCCTGCACGGAGCGCTCCTTCAGCTCGACTTCGCTCCCGATCACGTCGAACCCTCCGCACTGGGCGCACTTGTAGATGGGAAGCGCAAGGCCGTAGTAGCGCTTCTTGGAAATCATCCAGTCGTCCATATTCTTGAGCCAGTCGAGCTCACGATCGAGTCCGAATTCGGGGATCCAGGTGATCTTCTTGGTGACCTCGGCTATCTGGTGGCGGAGAGAATCCATCGAAATGAACCACTCATCGACCAGTCGGAACACAAGCTCTGTGTCGCATCGCCAGCAGACTGGGTATCGGTGGGTAATCTGGTCGAGCCGGTAGAAGATTCCCTTGCGGCGGAGGCTGTCGTAGATGGGCTTTGGAGCATCGAAGACGCTCATGCCGGTTAGTTGTCCAAATCCATCGACGAACACGCCGAATTCGTCCAACGGGGCAATCGACGGGAGGCCGTGTTCCCTTCCGAGTGCGTAGTCTTCCTCGCCGGCGCCGGGCGCGGAGTGCACGAGGCCAGTGCCGTCGCTTGGGCTAACCTCATCCCACAGGATGACTCGATGTTCGACGCCGCGTTGGGCAGGGAGGTCGTCGAAAGGTCCCTCGTACCGCAAGCCGTTCAACTCGGCGCCCTGCATCTCCTCGATCACCTCGTACTCGGCCTTCAACACATCCAGCCTGCTCCGCAGGATGTACAGAGTCTCGTCGCCGCCGTCTGGAGCGGTTCCGTGGACTCGTGCCTTCACGTATGCAAGATCGGGATGGACTGCGACCGACACGTTCGCCGCCAGGGTCCAGGGAGTCGTCGTCCAGATCAGCAGCGCTTCGCCTGGCCGGTCGAGCAGGGGAAATCGGACGTAGAGGCTGGGGTGCGTGATGTTCTTGTAGCCTTCGGTGACGATTTCGTGGTGCGAGATGCCGGTGCCGCATCGAGGGCACCACGGCATTACGTCCCGTCCTTCGTAGATGTAGCCGTTCTGGTGGCAGACTTTGAGGAAGTGCCAGATAGTGTAGTTGTTCTCGTCCGACATCGTGTGGTAGGAGTTGTCCCAGTCCATCCAGTATCCCAGACGGATCGACTGGCGAGTTTGGAGGTTGGCGAACCGCCGCACGCGCTCCTTGCACAGTTCCACGAATTTATCGACGCCGAAATCCTCGATGTCCGTCTTGGACTTCATGCCCAGGTCTCTCTCGACGTTGACTTCGATCCAGAGACCTTGTCCGTCGAACCCGTTTTGGTAGCGTTGCTCGAAGCCTTGCATCGTCTTGTAGCGCTGGAAGACGTCTTTGTAGGTGCGCCCCCAAGCATGGTGAACGCCCATTGGGTTGTTCGCGGTGATGGGGCCGTCCACGAACGAAAACCTCTTGCCCGATCCGTCGTTGCGATGGAGGTACTTGTCAACGATGCCGCGCTCGTTCCACCACGCGAGCAAATCCTTCTCCATCTGGACGAAATCGACCTTGGACGGCACCGGCTTGAACAACTTCCTGAATCTCCTGGCTCATATTGTCCGCCCGGACCGAAGGCGCTAAGTTTTGGGGTTCGGGCGAATGAGCCTCGTATAGGCTCCAATTCCGAATCATACCATAGTATCGGTTCGCATACAATGCAAGAAACTCGGCGGGGTTCCGTTTGATTTGTAGGGCGGGTTCTGAAGGCGGCTATCCACTCGAACAACCGGCGAGGAGAGGGCAGATGCTTCCGTTACAACGCGAGGAGCAAGGAACAAACCCTTACTCTCGAGAAATCACGGCCCATCCCGCTGCGGAGAATCACCCGAGCCCCCACCTCTATCCCAACCCCTCGTACCGCCGCCCCGTCACCGACGGCTCCGCAGCCAAACTGCGGCGGATGGCAGCTACGGTCTCGGCGTCCAAGTCCAGGGCATCGACGACCGCGTCGTCCAGAGCGCGCCGGTTTGGGCAATCGTCCATCGACGGCAGCGGCAAGAACGCGTCCTTGGCGTGCGCGTCGTATGTCTTCGCCAGTCGATCGGCAGCGCCGCCCACGGCGGCAAAGTCCGGAACCGGAATCTTCTGCAAGTCGTCCATGGAGAATTGAGGGTACGTCGGCTTCTTATTCGACCGGTCGCCCAACAGCGCCAAGACGCCAACGGACGAGTTCAGATAGACGCACAAGGCCTTTTCCAACGTTTCGGAGTCGATACCCGCGGCATTGGGTTTGCAGGGCACCCATGCCGAACCCAACGCGGGAGTATTCAATCGGACGGACAGTACCCGAGTGGTCTTCAAGAACAACCGAGTTGGCAGCATCAGGGTGCCGCGCCGCTCCCAAAGGCTCTTTGCCTGCCGTTCCTTGCCCGGTTTGGCGACTATCTCAGAGTCGGTCTTCGCCGCCATTGACTGGATAACCTCGGTCTTGTGATGCCACAAAGCCGACATGGCTCCAATACCAGGCATGGAGGAGCGATCGAACGTACCGCGTATCCCCTGGCCAGCCGGTCCTACCTCTGCGGTCTTGCCTAGCACGACTGGCACGAAAAGTCGACCGGTTCTCAATTCATCGAACTTTTCACATAGGTACGGCGAGAGAAACTGGACTGCGCCCCAGTTGCCGTCCTTGATTCTCAACGCAGGCCAGTGCTGCACAGTGCCGCGGTTCTGACCGGCTATGGTGTCGTTTTCGGTAGCCCAAGCAATGACAAGCGCATCTGCCGGCGTCTCAGGGTTGCGCGCCAGATTGACCACGCGCGTCGGCGGCTTTGGCTTGTTGGTGTCAGGCCACCTGCGGAAGACGACCAGCATCTCGCCGATGTTCGTGTTCTCTGAGAAGTAGATGCGCTCCGGATCGTGGGAAGTGACGATGGTCTCGATGTGATAACGCTGCGCCAGCATCTTTCGCATTTCTGCGGTCGAATAGTTCGTCGCGCCCACCAATGGGAGAACGACCGCGATAGTTGCGGACTCGCGCTTGATGAGAAAGTCGGCGAGAAAGAGAAATGTGCTGCCGTTGCCTGACAGGTGTACAGGCTTCTTTGAGAAAAGCAGCTTCTCCCTATCTTTGAGCTTCTTCTCGTCCTCCTTGCTGAACTGGTCGTGGCGTAGGCTGTCCCGCGTAAACGGCGGATTCATGATGACTAGATCCGCAGGGTCGGGATGCGCCATATTCTCGCCGTTTTCTACCTGAGTGAACGCCTGCCCTCCGTTCGGCCATGGGATGAGGTTGGGCTGCTGATCCAGAAACTCCAGAGAACCTAGGAACGCTTCCCCATCGTCATCGACGCCGAGGAAGGCACGCCCGATCCTCATATTGCGGAAGCGCGTCGTCGGGGAGAGCAGTCCGAGCGTGGTCGCTGCCATGTGCGTCGCCGTAAGGTTTACGTCGTAGCCGTAGAGCACCTGCTCGATGAGCGCGCTACCCACGGATTCGTCGTCCCGAAAGTCCGTCGCGAGGTCTCGGATGCGTTCAGCGGCCGCCATGAGCAGCGTCCCAGTGCCGCAGGCTGGGTCGATGATTCGCAGCTGTGCGATGGCGTCCGGATCGCTCCAGTCGCACATATCCTCGCGGATCGCCAAGGTGGCAAGCAGGGTTGCGGCGGCCGTGGTGGTATAGAACGACCCGTCGTAACGCGCGTCATCTAGCACCGTGTGGAAGATGCGCCCAAGCAAGTCGTGCCGCAGACCCGCGATGTTGCTAGCGACGGTGAGAGCAGCCTCCGCGGTCTCGCGCACGGCGTCCGCAAACGCAGGATCGGGCGGACACGCGCGCAGAGCGGCCCGCGCAGTTTGGAAGATCGGCTTGTAGTCCAACGCAAGTATCAGACCCCATGCCTCTCGAAACGCGCCAAGGGGATCGTCCGACTCCGCGCACCGATGCGCCATTATCGGAGGCCACTTGCCGGTGAACGGCTCGGAGGCGGATACGCGGCTGTCGTACTCAGGTCTCATCTCCGCAAGATGGGCGTCCAACCGAGAGTGAAACATGACGGCGGTAGCGACGACCAACAATGAGCGCTTGGCGGCCTTGTCCCAGCGCAGAACGGATTTGCCGTTGCCAGAACTCGGAGGCAGATCGAGCGCACGCGCAAGCTGCTGCTTCTGCCACTGGGTCAAGCGACGTATGGCCCCGTCCAAACTGACCGACAACGCAGCAGCCGCGTAGTCCGGATTCCCCAACTGCGCCGGCGCCAACCGAATCACTGATGCCAGACTATCGAGACCCCCTGACGACCACTCTGCCTGCTGTTCGCCCCCATCGCGGACGGTCCACATCAGTTTGGCCCCGGCAAGAGACTCCGGGGTAGTGCCATCCGGGTAGCACACCGCGACCGCGCAATGCGCCAGCTTCTGCGCGATGCGGGCGTCGGCGTCGCGGACGGCTTCGGCCTGCTTGGCGCTGCTTTGCCCATGCTCCGCCTCTACCGCGATCACCGCAGGGCCGATGCGAACCTCGACGTCGATGCGGCGGTTGCCGGGCTGGATGACCTCCGCTTGGGCGATCAGGCCAAGGAGACGCAGCTTTTCCGCCAACCACACGTTCAGCGTATGTTCGTGTTCCCTAGTAGTAGTCACTCTCCATACTCTATCACATTTGCTCCTGCCCCGGAGAGTCAAACGAAAGCGTTGTACCGGAGCTGCGATTGACATGAACGAAACCGATGTCTATACTGTCGCGCCACTACTCCTCGGCTGGGATGTGAAAGCATGTCCTCTTCCATTCTCCGCGCTCTTGGACGCTTCCTGAACATATCGGATATCTCTGTTCCTAGAGGAGTGATCATCGCATCGCGGACATCGTCGTTGCCGTGGCTCGCGTGCGTTGTCGCTGCCGCGCTGCTGTCTGCATGCGGCGGCGGACCGGAACCGACACCGACGCCGAACGCACAAGAGTCAACGCCGCAGGATCCGACCCCCACCACGCAATCGGCCGATTCCCAAGCACCATCGTCCCCTCCTGCGTCCTTGCAGGAATACGCCTCATTCTGCGCGTCTGCCGGGGCGGATCTCGCCGCGGCCGTCTCCCCGAACGCGGACGGCGAAGTCACCGCAACGAATGGCGAGGTATCGCAGCTGCTCGCGGAGGTGATCGCGGGGATGGAGGCAATCGTTCCTCCAGAAGAGGTTTTGGCCTATCACGATGAGAGCACGGCCGTGATGCAGTCGTGGAAGGGATTCGTCGACTACCGGAAGGCGGATGAGACGTACAACCCCCTCATCTTTCAATCGCTTACGGCGGCGATCCGATCCGCGCAAGAGATCGAGAGAGGCATTCCCGCCGCTGTGCGAGGGCAGCTGACTTCTGCCGGGTGCATAGCGGCACAGCCCGGGCTTGGGGATGATCCTGCGGACCGGGCGGCGCTTGCCGCGCTCTACGCCGCAACGGCTGGGACAAACTGGCGGTTCAAGCACGGTTGGACGAGCAGCGCCCCGCTCAGTGAATGGTCTGGAGTCGCCGTCGACTCGGGTCCGCCGTCTGCCAACCTGACTCTCTGGGGAAATCTGCACCAGATTCGGTCGGACGAAACATACAGCGGGCGGGTGATCGATCTGAACCTCCCGCGCAACCGCATAACCGGGGTGATACCGTCCGAGCTGGGTAACCTCACGGACTTGACAACACTCTATCTCTATGAGAACGAGTTGACCGGGGATATCCCATCTGAGATTGGCAACCTCGCCAACCTGACAACGCTGTATCTCCATGGGAATCAGTTGACCGGGGATATCCCATCTGAGATTGGCAACCTCGCCAACCTGAGGGAGTTGGCCCTCTCTGAGAATCAGTTGACCGGGGAGATCCCGTCCGAGCTGGGCAACCTCGGCGACTTGAGGGAGCTGCACCTCTATGAGAATCAGTTGAGTGGGAGCATCCCGCCTGAGTTGGGCAACCTCACCAACCTGACGACGCTGTACCTTGATAACAACCACTTGACCGGGGATATCCCATCTCAGATTGGCAGCCTCGCCAACCTGACATACTTGCATCTCCATGGGAATCAGTTGACCGGGGAGATCCCGTCCGAGCTGGGCAACCTCGGCGACTTGAGGGAGCTGCACCTCTATGAGAATCAGTTGAGTGGGAGCATCCCGCCTGAGTTGGGCAACCTCACCAACCTGACGACGCTGTACCTTGATAACAACCACTTGACCGGGGATATCCCATCTCAGATTGGCAGCCTCGCCAACCTGACATACTTGCATCTCCATGGGAATCAGTTGACCGGGGAGATACCGTCCGAGCTGGGCAACCTCGGCGACTTGAAGGAGCTGTACCTCTATGAGAATCAGTTGAGTGGGAGCATCCCGCCTGAGTTGGGCAACCTCTCCAACCTATCCTTCATGTCTCTCGCCTATAATCGGTTGAGCGGTGAGATCCCGCCTGAGTTGGGCAACCTTTCCAACCTGACCGAGTTGTACATTCCAGGCAACCAGTTGACGGGGGATATTCCGTCTCAGATTGGCAGCCTCGGCAACCTGAGGTGGTTGAACCTCGGGGTAAATCAGTTGAGTGGGAGCATCCCGCCTGAGTTGGGCAGCCTTTCCAACCTGAATCTCCTGGCTCTCGACAACAATCGGTTGACCGGTGAGATCCCGTCTGAGCTCGGCAACCTCTCCAACCTGACTGAGCTATACCTTGGGGGCAACAGTCTGACCGGTGAGATTCCGTCGGAGTTGGGCAGCCTCGCCAACCTGATAGAGTTGCACCTCGAAGTAAATGAGTTGAGCGGGAGCATCCCGCCTGAGCTGGGAGGACTGACCGAACTGACGGTATTGGATCTCTCTCGGAACCAGTTGAGCGGGGAGATTCCGTCGGAGCTGGGCAGCCTCGCCAACTTGGAGGTTCTATTCCTCTCGGGAAATCGATTGACCGGGTGCATCCCCGCTGGGCTGCGCGCCGTGCCGGAGAATGACTTGTCCGCCCTTGGCCTGCGGTTCTGCGACGGACCGGATCCGACTCCAACTTCTCGCTTGTCCTCGCTGCAGGATCCGACCCCGCAAGCTGCGGCTTCCCAAGCAGGCGCGTCCTTGCAGGAATACGCCGCATTCTGCGCGTCTGCCGGGGCGGATCTCGCCGCGGCCGTCTCCCCGAACGCGGACGGTGCAGTCACCGCAACGAATGGCGAGGTATCGCAGTTGCTCGCGGAGTTGCTCGCGGGGATGGAGGCGATCGTTCCTCCAGCCGAGGTCTCCGCCTATCACACAGAGAGTGCTTTCGTCATGCAGAATTGGAAGGGGGCCGTCGACTTCCGCAAGGCGGAGAATACCTATAACCCTGTCGTCCTGCTCACGATTGATCCGGCGATCGCTTTTGCAATGGAGGCCGAGGCATCTCTGCCTTCTGATGTGCGCGAGCAACTTGCTTCGGCCGGCTGCGTCGCGGACGCGTCTGATTCGGCGAGCAACCCCGTGGACAGGGCGGCGTTGGAAGCGCTCTACCGCTCCGCAGACGGCGCGAACTGGCACTTCGACCATAACTGGATGGGCAGCGCGCCGATCGGCCAATGGTGGGGCGTCGAAGTCGATGGCGGTACGACCCTTTGGGGAAACCTCCACACAGCCTTGCCAGAGAGAGGGGGTGGAGGCAGGATTGTGGAGTTGAACCTCTCTGAAAACGGATTGAGCGGCGAGATCCCATCGGAGTTGGGCAACCTTTCCAATCTGACCCGACTAAATCTCTATAGGAACAAATTGACTGGCGAGATCCCGCCGGAGCTGGGCAACCTCACCAACTTGGGGGAGTTGGCCCTCGCTGAGAATCAGTTGAGTGGGAGCATCCCGCCGGAGCTGGGCAACCTCACCAATCTACACACGCTAGTTCTCTGGGGAAACCGGTTGAGCGGGGACATCCCATCCGAATTGGGAAATCTCACCAACCTCGTGTGGCTGTATCTCTCAATGAACGAGTTGACCGGGTGCATCCCTGAGGCTTTCCGCGAAGTGCGGGAGGATGACTTGTCCGCCCTTGGCCTGCCTCTCTGCGGCGAATGAACTCCACGTCCAATCCCGCGGAGAGGCCCCACCCGATGCCTCAGTTTACGCCGCCGCCCGATGCGATGCCTCGGACGCGCGATTTCCTCTCTTGTAGAAAGTCGCAGCCTATAGCGGGTCTCATACGCCGCTTGCATCCCCGCCCTGCTCCGAGTCGTCGTACTCCGTGGAGAGCATTCCCATGACCACGGAGTCGAAGCGCGCGCCTTCGTGGGGGCGGCTCTTCCGCAATGTGCCTTCGTGAGTGAAGCCGAGCCGCTCGAACATGGTTCTAGCGGCGGCGTTGTACTCCGGAATGTCCGCCCATACGCGGTACAGGCCCCACTCGTGGAAGCAAAGGTCGAGCCCGGCGCCCATGGCTGCGGCGCCGTATCCCTTGTTCCACATGTCCTTCCGCCCGATCAAGATCGATACCTGCCCATCGCCGGATATCGGCTCGATGGCGACGTGGAACTCTCCGATGTGTTCGCCTTCGTGAGTGTAGATAGAGAGGATGCGGTGCTGCGGGTCGTCGAACGTGGCGCTCCAATTCTCGTCGGAAGCGCCCTCCATCTCGGACGGATTGTAGCCGAGGTGGGCGGGATTGCCGTAGGCGTAGCGTCCGAACCAGCTCTCGGAAACCTCGTCATCGTCGAGCCATTCCCGCAAGCGCGCCACATCCTCTCTGTTCACGCGGTGCAAGGCAACCGTCTGGCGTGGCATGATTTCTCGTCCCTCCTGTGTGACTTGGTCATTATACGCAGCGCGCGTCCGATATTTTGGATGCCTACAACTGCTTTGTCCATCACGTCTAGCCGCCTTTGCGAACCTCCGGCCATATTTGGAGCTTGCCGTAGACGCCGTCGTAGCCGGGCTCTACCTGCACGGCTCCTCTGCGCGCGCGATCGATTCCCTCGGCGGTTCTCTCATCCGTTGCAAAGTCGATCTCCGAGATTGGCGCGTCCATCAGCGTCGCAAGCTCTGTGCCGAACCGTTCGACCAATCGATCGTAGAGGACTCGAACCTTCTTCGTGCCCACTCCGGCGCCGATGCTTTCCGCGAGTATCTCTCGCAGAGGAGCTAGGCGCTTGAACGGCGGGCGTCCGTTGTCCGCGCGCACGAATCCATCATCGCCGACTCTGGCATCGACGAGACGCCCCCCGAGCTGCTCCGTTCGATAGGAAACCCCCAGAGTCATCGCTCGTCCGCAAGAAGGGCAGACCTCGCCGCGTTCGCGCACTTCTCGCGCGCTCATTCTTACGCCGCAAGCGCGGTGTCCGGAATCATGATACTTGCCTTCTTCCGGGTAGAACTCGATGGTATACGCGATGTCCCCTTTCTGCAATGCGCGGAGGATGCCGTCGTATGTCATCTCTCCGTTCATGATGGTCAGCTCTCGCCCCAAGTTCGGCGCAGAGTGGGCGTCGGAGAATGATACGATGGACACGCCGTCCAAGGACGGTGCTGCCCAGTTCATGACAGGGTCGCTCGACAAGCCGGTCTCCACGGCGAATATCTTCTCCGCATCGATTCCAAAGCATTCTTCCAACGAGTCGTATCCAGATTTCGAGCCGTACAGCCCAAACCAGGGCGTCCAGAGATGCGCGGGGATGAGAAAGCAGCGCTCGTCGACGTCCTCGATGAGCGCCAATAGCTCTGCCGGCAGCAGGCGGACTGCTGGCCGTCCGTCCCGGTCGAGCCTGCCGTACCGCGCAAGGGCGGCGTTCACGCGTTCCACCGCGTCGAAGCCGGGGGCGAATATGAGGACATGCACCCGCCGGGTCCGCCCGCCTTGCGTGCCGCCGCACTCGATTTCCGTTCCAAGAATGAATGATGCGCCCCCGTACTCGAACACCCCCGTGCCCGCGTCGGCGAGCTTGCTTCTGCATTCATCGAACCAGGCGGGATGCGTGAAATCCGCGCTCGCGAGGAGATCGATGCCCTTGATGTTCGCGTATCTGGCGAGGGTGTCTAGATCCAACGCCTTGCTGGTAGCGTAGGCATACCGCGAGTGGACGTGCAGATCGGCGGCGTAGGTCATGCGTCCATGCTCCGCATCCGAAGGCGTGAGGGGAATGCGTCTGCGCTACCGCTCGACGATGGTTATCGTCTTGATGCGGTCTCCGGGTGTCCGAGCGGAGCTGGGATCGCGCGGAGCGACCGCCTCGATGTGTTCCATGCCTTCCACCACGCGCCCGAAGACGGGGTGACAGGATTCGCGCGAGCAGTCCTTGGAGGAGCCGTCCGCGTTGAGACCGTCGAGGTACGGCGCGGGAGCGTAGGTGATGAAGAACTGGCTGCCGTTGGTTCCCCGTCCGCCGCGCAAGCCGGCGTTGGCCATGGACAAGACGCCCGCAGAGTCGTGGCGCAGGTCGGGATGGAACTCGTTGTCGATCTGGTATCCTGGGCCGCCGCGTCCGGTTCCGGTGGGGTCACCGCTCTGCGCCATGAACCCTGCAATCACGCGGTGGAACGTCACGCCGTCGTAGTAACCCTGCCGCGCCAAGAAGACGAAATTGTTCACGATCGTCGGCGCCTTGTCTGCGAACAACATCACTTCGACCTCCGCGTCCCCTCTCTCCAACGCAAGAATCGCGGTGTACTCCTTCTCGGTGTCGATGGTCATCGCTGGCGGTGTGTTCCATTGCATAGCGGGTTCCTCCTCACATGCGGCCGATAGCCCGACCAAGAAGACACCCGCCGCCAGCGCCAACCAGCAGCGCGCGTTGTTCCATGGAGTGGAGGTCATGGGGTCGAGCCTCGGTATTCGGATTGGTCTCGAAAGTCACAGGTTTCAAGGGAGGAGTCCACTGTCCCCCTTGCGGCAGTATACCTCTATCTACGTTCGTGTCAATCGGTAAATGGATTGTCCACGTGCAAGCCGTCGTAATCTTGTTCAGGACTTAGGTCCTCGGAGTATACGACATCACAACCGCTTGTGCGCGCCGCGGCGAGAATTGCGCTGTCCCAGTAGGACAAACCGAATCGCTTGCAGATGACAAGCGCATCCCGCATTACATCGAACGTGGTCGCTTGAACATAGAAGCGTTGGAGGGATTCAATGAAGGCGACTGCTTCGGTATGGGTCAATGCACCAGAACGCGCGGGGCGTGTGGACTGAACGTAGAATTCTTGCAAGACCTGCACCGAAAGCACGAGGTCTCGTCTTGCGAGCAGGTCGAGAGCGCGGCGCCGCTTTGCATCATCGTCCGACGATACACAGACCGCATAGATGAGCACGTTAGTGTCAACGAAGCGCATCGCTCTCGTGCAACGCGCCGCGCGGGAGGTTATCGGAGGAACGCAGTCCACCGCCGCGCGCCCGGATAGCCCCCAGCGTCTCATCTTGCAGATTGTGCAAGCAGTCGAACCGAGTATCGGGTGTCCGACCGTGAACAAGATCGACCAAGTACGAGCGAACCAACGCCGATACGGATGTGCCGGACTCCGCAGCCTTGACACAAGAGCGCCAGTAGGTCTCTTCGTCCACAGATACGGTAATGTTCTTCATCTTCACAGTCTCGCAGGCATCGTGATTCACACTATAGAGAATCTTGGGAGATTGTGCAATGTTCTCCTGGGAGTTGAAGGCGGGCGGATTGCGGCGAACGTCAGGGGCCCCGCGGCTAACCGCTCTCACCGCGCTTCCGACGCAAGCTTCCTGAGCAGATTTCGGCGCTCCGTCTACTGCGCCCCGGCCCGCCGCCAGCGCCAACCAGCGTGGATGTCATGGGGTCGAGTCTCGGTATTAGGATTTGGTTGATTATACCAAATTTCCTGCGTCCTCATCCTCTATCGGTACGCGTCATCTCGTCGCGCAACTCGCAGTACCAACGCGCTCGTCCATGTAGTCCATGACCCGCCGGGCAGTGTGTCTATCGAGTTTTCGCAGCTGAGCCTTGGCCGTGTCGGTGTATTCAATTGTCCACGCCAAGCTCTCTCCTTACGTCTGCGGCTGCATGTAGTCGTTCTCGCCCCTCGCGAACCCGATCGAGGACGTCCGCGGCTAGATAGTAGTCCTCCACGTCCTCGATCCTGCTTTCGATCATCTCGCGCAGGAAAAACGCCTTGGAACGCCCAGTCTGAGACGAAAGACGAGCAAGCCGCCGCTCGGTATTAGGATCCAGTCGGATCGATGTCGCCACGCCGCTACCCTCCGTCGGTATGAATGCGTGCACCTACTCTATCACAATCGTGCGGCCCCGTCTCCTCAATTCGCGCACGGAACAGAATGGGATGACGATTGCCGCAGGTTTCGGCGCGCTCCGTCTACTGCGAGCCCGGACGATCGGCGAGGGACTGAAGGCAGCGCGCGAGCTCGTCTATATCCTGTAGCACGGCGTCAAGGTCGCTACCGAGACGCAGCCGAGGCGTTGCACTAAATCCGTCCACATCCACATCACATCCGAAACGGACGACGAAGGACATGTAGGCAGCGACTTCGGACTGATGATCTGGAAGGCAACGGTTGAGATTCGTTCGAGACGGGAAGATGAGCAACTCTCCGTTTTGAATGGAAACAAGCGCGACTGTTCCATTCTCATCATCGCGCCTCCTCACTCGCAAAGAGAAGCCTGTACCAGTCATGACCGCTTTGAGACGGCCATCTTGAGGCGTCTCGTTCTGACTGTCAGTAAACTCCATCCTGTCGCCGAGTCGCTCATTCAACCCAACTATCAATGGATGTTGACGCATGGTTCTCTCCTTACTGTGCGTTAGTGTGTTTGCGGGGGCAGGACTCAAACCTGCGACTTCCGGATTGCCACCAGAAAGGGCTTACCGCTCGCAAAATTGATGTCCGTCAGCCCAAGCGCCACTCCTTCTTCAGCACTTCAATCAGGTCGTGTTGACGGCGGCGCAATACTTCGGGCGTCCACTCCGATTCATTCACAACCTGGGTGGTCAAGACAAAGGGAGTAACATTGTTCTGCTGGAAGTACTCGTCTTTCTTACGTCCAAAGTTGTAGTTGGAGGCTCGGGCGTTCTTTCTGCGTGACAACAAAACGAGGTTTGCGAGTTTGTGCGTCCACCTCTCCCGCTCTTCTTGATCGGGGAAATTGCGTACCCATTCCGAACCTGCGTCTGGACTTTGAGGAAGGACGTGCTCGACA
Source organism: Dehalococcoidia bacterium (assembly GCA_965242665.1). Classification (GTDB taxonomy): domain Bacteria; phylum Chloroflexota; class Dehalococcoidia; order Lucifugimonadales; family VXLM01; genus VXLM01. The sequence goes on from OZ251484.1 coordinate 1,669,266, forward strand.
CTGATTACCGAGAGGTCATAGGACGCCCCTTCATCGGCGAGTGCACTATCGAGGCGTCGAAGGAGGATCAGGGGCACCCGAGAACCTTTCCGATATATGGGGCCATCCAACGCTTGAAGAATTTGTTCCTTCTCAGAATCTGTGAGATGGAGCGGCCCAGTGGAGTCGGAAAGCGTGGCGCTTGATTCAACGGCGTGAAGCAGATCCGCATAGCGGCGTATGCGTTCGTTGATGTTCGATCGCATGATGAACAGGCCGTACGCCAACCGATCCAGGTCGCGAGTGAATTGGACCAAAGAGGCAGTGTCATGGGGGTTGCGTTCGAAGAACGCCATTGCAGGCGGAATCCAATCGAAGTTGTCGAGCCGATTCAGATGACGCAAGAACACATTTACCGTCTCGGCACCACTCGCACCTTCATAAGACGCATCGGTGATCGTCTTGTACTGGTCATGGTACGGTGTGAGAACATCATCCATAAAACCCTGATGAGTCGTAGCAGGCAGGATATGTTCTTGAAATTCGTCCTGTAGACTTCGATAGAGCTTGTTCTTCACATATATCATACGTATATGTGAGAAGAGCTCCCCGAAACGATCACGACCAAGGTCTTCTTCGTAAGTTTCCCACATCTCCGTATATCGATCTCGAACGTCTTCGTCCATGCCGCCGATTATCCCTGCCTTGAGGATGTCTGTTGGAGAGAGATCGAGACCGCGGTCGTTCAAAACGGAGAATATACGGTAGGCGGAGCCGCGGTCTGATGTCGAAACTATGACGAGATAACAACGTCGAACAAGAAATCTTGTGAGGACATTGCGCTGGTTCTCATCAAGACGCAATACCTGTTCCCAGAGGCATTTTGTATTCTCGAGTATTCTCTGTTTACTGTCAGACAGGTTCCCTGGATGGTGCGCTACAAAATTCGGTACTTCACCCATCTTCTGGACATGAGATTGGAAGAATTCTTTGTCTCGTTCTCTAATACTTAGACGAAACTTGCCTATTGTTCCATTAAATTCGTTGCTATCTTCACAAATAAACTTGTGAATCATCTCGGCGCGTTTCTGAGAAGTCTGAGAAGCGAGATCACGCAAGACGCAAAACAGAATGGTGAGGGTTGTGACACGCTGCTGTCCATCGACCACATCTGCCTCTGGCTCATGATCGCCTTTTTTGATGATGACGATACTACCCAAGAAGTACGGTGATGTCTCCTCTACGTCACCGTTCTCGCTTATAACTGCAGACGCGGCATGCTTGAGATCGTCGAGTAGCTCAGTGGTCTCCTCGGTTGTCCAAGCATAGGGCCGTTGATAGTCGGGTATCTGGAAGCGGTACTGATCGGAAAAGATGTTCCCGATCGGTAGTTCAATCGCTTTGATGGTTTCCGGCATTGGGTTTACCTTGCTATGATGCGGTGATCCTCGGATGGGTTCATCCGGGATCACGGTATGTACTTCTGGTTGCGGGGGCAGGACTCGAACCTGCGACCTCTGGGTTATGAGCCCAGCGAGCTGCCGCTGCTCCACCCCGCTGCTGTGGAGGAATCGAATCCTGCTGTGTAGTTAGGAAACAAACGAGTCGTAATGTGGGTCAAGTCCTCGGGCTATTAGTACCGCTTGGCTTCATCCATTGCTGGACTTCCACCTGCGGCCTATCGACCAGGTAATCTACCTGGGCCCTTACTCCTGACCGGGGTCATTTTGGGAGATCTGATCTTGGAGTTGGCTTCGTGCTTAGATGCTTTCAGCGCTTATCGCATCCGGACATAGCTACCCGGCGGTGCTTCTGGCGAAACAACCGGTACACTAGAGGTCCGTCCTTCCCGGTCCTCTCGTACTAGGGAAAGCTCTCCTCAAATCTCCTGCGCCCACGACGGATAGAGACCGAACTGTCTCACGACGTTCTGAACCCAGCTCGCGTGCCGCTTTCACGGGCGAACAGACCGACCCTTGGGACCTTCTACAGCCCCAGGATGCGACGAGCCGACATCGAGGTGCCAAACCACGCCGTCGATATGAACTCTTGGGCGTGATTAGCCTGTTATCCCCGGGGTAGCTTTTATCCGATAAGCTACGGCCTTTCCACACAGAGCCGTAGGATCACTTTGCCCGACTTTCGTCTCTGCTCGACTTGTAGGTCTTGCAGTCAAGCTCCCTTATGCCAATGCACTCTGCAGGTGATTTCCATCCACCTTGAGGGAACCTTTGGGCGCCTCCGTTACCGTTTAGGAGGCGACCGCCCCAGTCAAACTGCCCATCAGGCAATGTCCCCCGGTTGTGCCGGGGTTAGAGCCAAAACGATGGAAGAGCGGTATTTCAAGGTTGACTCCACGCCAACTGGCGCCAGCGCTTCATAGTCTCCCGCCTATCCTACACATCCATAGTTTCGACCCATTGCCAAACTACAGTAAAGCTCCACGGGGTCTTCTTGTCCTGTCGCGGGTAACCGGCATCTTTACCGGTCTTGCAATTTCACCGAGCCCCTCGTTGAGACAACGCTCAGGTCGTGACGCCATTCGTGCGGGTCGGAACTTACCCGACAAGGGATTTCGCTACCTTAGGACCGTTATAGTTACGGCCGCCGTTCACCGGGGCTTCGGATCAAGGCTTTGTCCGAGGACGAACCTCTCCCCTTAACCTTCCGGCACTGGGCAGGCGTCAGCCCCTATACATCACCTTTCGGTTTCGCAGAGACCTGTGTTTTTGGTAAACAGTCGCCTGAGCCTGTTCACTGCGGCCCGCAAGGGCTCTCGTCCGGCGAGCGGACGGTACCCTCCGGGCACCCTTTCTCCCGAAGTTACAGGGCTAGTTTGTCGAATTCCTTAACGAGGGTTCTCTCGTTCACCTCGGGGCATTTACCCCTGCCTACCTGTGTCGGTTTGCGGTACGGTCACCAAGACCCCTATCGACGAGGTTTTTCTCGACGGCAGAGGATCAACGGAATTCCCCAGGGCAGTAGCCCTAGAGTTCTCTTCCCTCTCAGCTCCCGGGGCGGATTTGCCTACCCCGGTCGTTGCCTACAGGGAAGAACGCACCATGTCCGATGGGCACGCTCCGTCTACCTTTCCGTGTCCCCCCTTCGCATAGCGGGGAATCGGTGGTGCAGGAATTTTGACCTGCTGTCCATCGCCTTCGCTTCTGCGCTACGGCTTAGGACCGACTTACCCTACGCTGATCAGCATTGCGTAGGAAACCTTAGGCTTCCGGTGTCCTGGATTCTCACCAGGATTGTCGCTACTCATGCCGGCATTCTCACTTGTCAACACTCCACTCTGGCTCACGCCGAGAGCTTCGATGCATTGACAACGCTCCCCTACCTCCCTCCAGACGAATCCGGAGGGACCGCGGCTTCGGTGGTGTGCTTAGCCCCGTTACATTTTCAGCGCAGGACTCCTTGACTAGTGAGCAGTTACGCACTCTTTAAAGGATGGCTGCTACTAAGCCAACCTCCTAGCTGTCTTAGCAATCCCACTTCTTTTCACACTCAGCACACACTGAGGGACCTTAGCCTGCGGTCTGGGCTGTTTCCCTTTCGACAATGGAGCTTATCCCCCACTGTCTCACTCCCAACGATCATCTCAGTGGCATTTGTGGTTTGGTTGAGTTTGGTAGGCTCACACCCCCTTACCCATCCAGAGCCCTACCTCCACGAGACTTCGGTTGAGGCTGCACCTAAATACATTTCGGGGAGAACCAGCTATCTCCAGGTTCGGTTGGCATTTCACCCCTACCCACAGCTCATCCCAGCTTTTTGCACTAAACACGGGTTCGGTCCTCCACTCGGAGACTATCCGAGCTTCAACCTGGCCATGGGTAGCTCACCTGGTTTCGGGTCTAATCCATGCAACTATGAGCGCCCTGTTCAGACTCGCTTTCGCTGCGGCTCCGGAACTGAATATTCCTTAACCAGCTACATAGATTAACTCGCCGGCTCATTCTTCAATAGGCACGCGGTCAGCCGTCTCGACTTGTCGAGACCGCCTCCCACGGCTTGTAGGTCCACGGTTTCAGGGACTATTTCACTCCCCTTCCGGGGTACTTTTCACCTTTCCCTCACGGTACTGGTTCACTATCGGTGGCCAAGGGTATTTAGCCTTGGAGGGTGGTCCCCCCAGATTCCGACAGGATTCCACGTGTCCCGTCGTACTCAACATCACACCAGGAGCCCTCGATCTTTCACCTACGGGACTATCACCCTCTCTGGTCGTCCTTTCCAGATTCGTTCGGTTAGATCGAAGGTTTCTTACTCCTGCTCCCGTTCTGAGGCCGGGATAGGCGCGTGTTACAACACCCAGACGGCATAGGACCTCAGCCCACTAAGCCCCCCAGGTTTGGGCTCTTCCCCGTTCGTTCACCACTACTAGGGGAATCTCGGTTGATTTCTACTCCTCGAGGTACTGAGATGTTTCAGTTCCCCCACTTACCTTCCTCTTGCGAGGATTTCCTAGTATGACCTAGGAAGGGTTTCCCCATTCGGGCACCCCCGGCTACGCTTGCTAGGCAGCAAACCGAGGCTTTTCGTAGCCTTGCCACGCCCTTCTTCGGCCCTTGGCCCCAAGGCATCCACCGTAGACCCTTAGAAACTTGACCCACATTAAGGCTCGTTTCTTTCGATGGCGCAAGTGCCTCCCTCCGGGTCTGCCCCGCGCAGGGGCTGCTCCGAGAGGAGACATACACGCAGGATTCGATTGTTAAAGTGCGCCTGTGCCGCCGTAGAACGGCGGACGCTGTACCCGACGGAAGCTTCCTATCGGATCCACTCCAGTAGAGTACGAATTCCTATTGTACCGAACGTCTGGGGCTATGTCAATGATTTTTTCGATTGGTTCCATTTTCTCTTGGGAGGTAGGTGAATCCCCGCGCTCGCCGGGCGCGAACTGCTAGATTTCCGCCCTCGCGGGAATGACGGCAGGGGGATTTACGATTTGGATGTACCCTGTCGCACAAGGGAAACTGGAACCAATCGACAAGTGTCCGCAACAGCCGCCGTTCGGAAAAACACTTCCCAACCTCTGCAGTCCCGATCCATGAACCCAACCGGACGAACCCTAACTGACCACTACCCTGGCAGCCCCTGCACCTGCGGACGTGATGCCCCCTACGACGGCCGCCCCCGTCACTCCGTGCCGCTCCAATGCCGCCAACAACTCGCCCGCCCGACTCTCCGGCACAGCCATCAAGAGACCGCCGGACGTCTGGGCGTCGCATAGCAGCAACTTGTCGTTCTCTCGGAGCTCCGTCGACCACTCGACCGACTCGTCTGCCGCCCGCAAATTGCGTTCCGTACCGCCCGGAAAGATGCCGGCGTCCACGAGTCGCGCCGCCCCGTCCAGAAGCGGCACGGACGCGAACGAGATCTCCGCCGACGCGTCGCTTGCCCGCAACATCCCGAGAAGGTGTCCAATGAGGCCGAAACCCGTCACATCCACGCAGGCATGAACGCCGACCTCCAGCATCGCCTCGGACGCGGCGCGGTTCAGCGTGCTCATCACGGAAATCGCGTTGTCCAATACGACTGCGCCGACCTGTTGACGCTTCCCCGCAGTGGTGATTATCCCGGAGCCGATCGGCTTGGTGAGGATGAGCGCATCGCCCGGTCTTGCGTCGGCGTTCGTGATCTGTCTGCCGGGCTCCACGACGCCAGTCACGGCCATGCCGTACTTCGGCTCCGCATCGTCGACCGTATGCCCTCCGACGACGATGACCCCGGCCTCCTGCGCCTTCGCCGCGCCGCCCCGCAAGACCCGCCCAAGGATCTCCTTTGGCATATCGACCGGGAAGCCTACTACGTTCAAGGCAAGCAGCGGCCTGCCGCCCATTGCGTACACGTCGCTCATCGCATTGGCGGCCGCGATCTCTCCGAACGAAAAAGCATCGTCGACCACCGGCGGAAAGAAGTCCACCGTCTGGACGAGCGCCGTCCCCTCACTCAGTCGATAGACGGCCGCATCGTCCGCAGTACCGGGGCCAACGAGCAGGTTCGGATCACATACCGGCGGGAGCTGGCGCAGCACCTGCGCCAGGTCGTTTGGACTAAACTTGCCCGCTCAGCCAGAACAGTGAGCCAGCGTCGTCAGCCGAACGTCATCGTGCGCGTGCGTCACGTGTGCCTCCTTCGTAAGTTCATCCAACTATACCATACGCCCCGGGGTACGGTTGTAGTTGGGTCGTTAGGCATTCCTGTGCTTCCCATTCCCGCCTTGGTCGTCCCCTCGAACGCCCTCACGCCCTTGTTGAACGGCGGGTCCGCCGCTATCAAGTCGATACTCTCCGAATTGAGTCCGCGGAGGACGGGGGCAGGTTGTCCTTGAGGAAGAGCATGCGGTTGGGTGCTATGCTGTTCATGGTCAAGGCAGTCTGCTCCCTGCTTTGGCTGGTCGCCGAGGGTGAGGCTCGCCCCCGTGCGCAAATCTAGTCTACTATGCCTAACACCTCAAATGGCCTAGCAACCCAAATACAACAGGACACCGCTTATGTCAGATGATATGGTACCATGCGACATCTGCAAGGGCGAGAAGATCATCATCTCCCGTTGGGCGTGGGAAACGGGCGGCAAGACTATCAGATGTCCAGGGTGCATGGGGAGAGGTGAAGTACCGCTTAGCGTCATCCGCGCCAAACAAAAGAGGAAGTTGGAAGAATCTCGGGCGGCGCAAAACCTCCCGCCCGAACCATCCGAGCCCCAAAATCCATCGGAAAATCCGCAATCCATGCCCATAACAGACCGTGACTACTACCACGGCAAGCACCCAGCCGCCTGCACCTGCGTCGAGTGTGTGAGACAACGCCTTGGGAGTACATACGGCACCACAGGCTCTTGTACATGCGCCTCATGCGAGAGCCGCCGCGGGAGACAGCCGGGGAGACCCCCAATACATCATGGGGGAGCCCCTCGCAAGTCGAAGGAGAGCCCAGTACATTATATAGCTAAAAAGCGGCGCGGCTTCTGGGGTTGGACCAAATGGCTGGTAGCTAGATTGCTCATTCTGGCAGTGCTATCTACTGCGGCCGCCACGGCCTATCACTGGTATAACGGCGCGCCGCTGGCTTCCGCGTTCACCATGACGACGGACGACTATCGGCTAATCGCCGCTTGTCCGACGGAGGTCGAAGCATTCTGGGAGTTCTTCCGCAGACCATCGCAAGAGGACTACGTGCCGATGTCAGACCGCTACGGGGACGATTGGACGGAGCAGATATGCAATGCCGGCGCGGCACGACAGCAGTCCATGCCCACACCCGACACGCAGGCAATGGTGCAGGCCGCTATTGCGGCGACCGTCCAATCAATCACCGCCGCGGACACAACACTGCTGCCAACGGCCACGCCATCCAGTACACCGCTGCTAATAGCCGCTCCAACAAGCACGCCGTTGTTGCCTACAGCCACGCCCTCGCCTACACCCGACACGCAAGCAATGGTGCAGGCCGCAATCGAGGCGACCGTCCAATCAATCACCGCCGCGGACACAACAGCCACGCCCTCGCCTACACCCGAACCGGTAAGCGCAGTGCTGCCCACGGCTACTCCGGCCAGTACGCCGACACCTACAAACACGCCGCTGCCAATGGCCACTCCAACCAGTACACCGCTGCCTACGGCTACCCCGACAAACACGCCGACGCCTATCCCCACCGCGGTAGTTCGCCCCAGCGAGCGGCACATCGAATTGAAGCGCTACATGCTGGAGCTCATCAACGAAGAACGAGCGAGGGCCGGAGTCGATCCGGTCGTTCTCGGAGACAACATCGCGGCGCAGCTGCACGCGGAATCGTCTCTTGCGAACTGCTTTTCAGGTCATTGGGGAGTGAAGCCCTACATGCGCTACAGTCTTGCGGGAGGGTACCAATCAAACGGGGAGAATGCACTGGGGTTTGACTACTGCGTCCCAGCGTCCGGCCGATTCGCGACGCTGGGAAGTATGGAGCAGGAGATTAGAGATGGTATGGATCTGTGGATGGGCAGCTCTGGCCACCGCCGGAGCATCCTTGATCCCTGGTACAAGAAAGTCAACATCGGCCTTGCGTGGGACCGTTACAACTTCAGTGCGATCCAGCACTTCGAGGGTGATTACGTCGAGTATGATCAATTTCCCACGATTGAAAACGGCATCCTCACGATATCAGGCACAGTGAAGAACGGGGCGAGTTTCGCTGATGCCTTCAGCCCACAGATATACTACGACGCGCCGCCACATACCCTCACCCGAGGCCAACTGTCCTATACGTATTGCTATGATACCGGACTTCAGGTAGCCGCGTTGCGCCGTCCTCTCTCGTCAAACTGGTACTACCCCGTGCACGAGTTCACTGATACGTACAGAAAGTGTCTCGACCCATATGAGGTTCCTGCGGACGCGCCAGCACCAAGACCGCCCTCATCTCCCTTCCCGCCGGTCGCGCCGCCCCAACCACCACCTTCCCTTTCCGTCATCACCGTGCCGTACATTACGGCGTCGGCATGGAGAGTGGATAGCAAGGGGTTTTCCTTCAGAGCCGACCTAAGTGATCTACTATCCAAACATGGAGCCGGGGTCTATTCAATCATGATATGGGGGGAGGTCAGCGGCAGATCTCTTGTCATATCGCAGTACTCCATATTCTACGGCGTGACCCCGCCCGATACGTATGATCCCAGCAGGTACGACTGAGCACGTCCGCGTCGCTCACATCGTCCGCTGCACCGCCCCAATCTCCCGGCGCAGCCGCATCCTCACGCCCCCTATCTCCCGGAATCCCCCCTGCCGCGGCGCAGCCTCCCGAGCAGACCACGCGCGCCGTGCTGCTCCGGTCTATCAGGCGGGGTCTCGCTCTGTTGCTCTCTGCGGACCGGATGGCCGCCGGACGGACGCTGGGGTCTTCGCCCCCTGCTCCATAGGTCGGAGAAGAACTCCGGAGTGAACACATGGCGGTCGTCTGCAGCGGTGGCGAGTTCTTGGGAGAGGTTCGAAGGGAACGCGGCTATCTCCACGTGCTTGCCCATGTTCTTGACCGTTTCGACTGCGTAGGCGAAGTCGCCGTCCCCGCTGACGAGGACGGCCGTATCGTACAGGTCGTCCCAGGAGAACTTCAGCAGGTCGGTCGCTACCATGATGTCCACGCCCTTTTCGACGGCGACCGAGCCGCGCATCTTCGAGCCGCCAAGGCGCGTCTCGACGTACGGCGTGTTGTTGAGTGCAGTAAGGAACTTCTGCTGGTCTTGGTACGCTTGCGGATCTCGTTCGGAGTCCCGCAGCACGTTGTAGTAGTAGATGCGGAGCAGATCCCTCCCATCCGCCAGCTTTTGCCCGAGCGCAGCGAAGTCTACGTCGAAGCGCCCGCAATTTTCCTGGAGGCTGTGATAGAGGTTGCTGCCGTCGATGAAGATGCAAACCCGTACCGACCGACCACGATCTCGACTGTTGCGCCTATTTGTCATTTCTCCTCCCAATCTGTCATGCAATTCACAGAGGTTGCCGACGCCTGTCTACCCGGAAAGCTGCGGAACCTCGATGGTCATCTCACGGAACGAATCGTCAAGGATGTCCACGATTTCGTCGACATCTGCGCTCGATATGCAGAGCGGCGGCGAGATGTTCAAGAGCTGGCCTCCGACCGGGTTCAAGAGCAACCCTCTGGCGTAGAACTTCTCGCCGAGCCGCTCCGGGATGCGAAGGTCCGGATCGAAGCCGGTCTTTGCGCGTCGGTCGCCAACCATCTCGATCGTGTTCATCAACCCGATGCCCCGGACGTCACCAATGAAGGCGTATCGGCGTTGCATTTCCCGGAGCCGCTCTCGAAAGTACTTGCCCATGCGTGCGGAGTTTTCCACGAATCCTTCCGCCTCGATGATCTCCAGATTCTTGAGCGCGGCGGCCGCAGAGACCGGATGCCCTCCGAACGTGTTGGTCATGCGGAAGTAGTTGTCCCCGCCCGCAAAGACGTCCGCAATCTCTAGCTTGGCGACCGTCGCTGCAAAGGGGAGATAGCTGCTGACGATCCCCTTTGCAGTGCCCATGATGTCAGGCACGATCCCCCAATTGTCCATGCCGAACCACTTGCCTGTTCTCCCGTATCCGCAGATGACTTCGTCGGCGACGAGCAGAACGCCGTACCGGTCGCAAATGTCTCGAATCATCGGCCAGTATTCGCCGCCCGGCACGGCATTGCCCGCATTGCTGGCGACCGGCTCCCCGATGAACGCGGCAATCGTGTCGGGGCCGTGCTCCACGATCAACTCCTCCACCCGCTGCGCGCAGTACTGCGCGCATTCGGACGGCGTGTCCGAGCCAGACTCGCAGCGGTATGGGTTCGGTTGCGGCGCGTGGATCATGCCGGGATACATCGGCTCGTAGTCGGAACGGTCGACCGACGCGCTGCCCGCCATCGAGAGAACTCCGCCGGTGGCTCCGTGGTACGAGTCGCGGCGGCTGATGACCTTGTACCGTTGCGGCTCTCCGTTCCGACGATGGTACGCGCGGGCGATCTTGACGGCAGTCTCCGTCGACTCGGAGCCCCCGTTGACGGGGAAGACGCGCTCCACCGAGCCGGGAGCAAGCTCCGCGATCTTCTCGGCGACGCGAATGAGCGGCTCCGTCGCAGCCCCATACGGCTGAAATGACAGCTTCCGCAGCTGTGCACGCGCAGCCTCGCCAATCTCCTTGCGTCCATACCCGACGTTCACGGATGCGTACCCGCCGTTGGGATCGATCCACGTTCGACCCTCGGAGTCCCGAACCCGGATCCCCTCTCCCTCCACCATGATGAGGGGCTCCCCATGCTCCGCCATGTCGATCCAACTGCGGTTGTGCATCCACAGGTAATCGAGGGCGGCCCGCCGAATATCTTCTGTCTGCGAGAAATCGTTCATTGATTGGATGAGCTCCTCCGAACGGCGTGTCACGCCAAGGATGCAACGCCCAACTCCCCCTCGACCTCCCACAGCGCGAGGTCGATCGCGTGAACGATCTCATCCACGTCGAGCCTCGTCGTCGTGAGGGGTGGAGTAATCGGAACTACGCTGCCGTGTACAGGAAGGATGAGACCGTGCCTCTTGAACTTGGCGGACAGCCTATCTGGCAGAGCGAGAGCCGGGTCGAATCCGCGCTTGGCGTCGCGGTCGCTTACTAGCTCGACCGCGCACAGCAGCCCTATCCCTCGAACGTCCCCGACGATCGGATGGTCGGCTATGAGGGACGTCAGCGCTTCCATGAGGTACGCTCCGACGCTGGCCGCATTCTCGACGAGTCCCTCCGCCTCGATGACCTCAATGTTCTTGAGGGCCATGGCAGACGCGACGGGGTGCCCGGCGAACGTGAAGACGTGCCTGAAGAAGGAGTCCGCGCCGCCAAAGCGATCGGCAACCGCAGCCGCTGCGGTAACCGACCCGATAGGTACGTAGCCCCCGCCTAGTCCTCCGGCCAACGTCATGATGTCCGGCTCCACTCCCCAGTGGTCGACTCCGAACATCTTGCCCGTCCGCCCCAATCCGGTCGTGACCTCGTCCGCAATCAGGACGACCCCGTACTCGTTGCATATCTCTCGCAGCATTGGCCAGTACTCCGGGCCGGGAACGACCCCATCGTTGGTGACCGGCTCTGCGATGACCGCCGCAACGGTGCTGGGCTGATGAAAGCGTATCAGGTCGTCGACCGCCCGCGCGCAGCGTGCCGCGCACTCGGACGGCGTAAGCCCGCCACCGCCGCATCGGTAGACATTGGGCTGAGGCGCGAGCAGCATTCCGGGGTAGGCCGGCTCGTAATCGGCCGTGCCGGAGTCGGTCCGCCCTCCGAGCCACTGGACGATGCCCAAGTCTCCATGATACGAGCCGACTCTGCTAATTATCTTGTACCGGCCAGGCTCGCTGTTGCGGCGGTGATAGGCCTTGGCGACCTTGATAGAAGTCTCATTCGCTTCGGACCCGCTGCTCACCGGAAACGTGCGGCTCAGCGTTCCGGGCATGATTTCCGCAATCTTGCGAACCAGACCGACGGTCGATGGAATGGCCGACCTCTGCGGCATATAGCTGAGCGCCGCAATCTGGTCATAGAGCGCATCTGCCATCTCACCCCGACCGTAGCCGGCGTGAACGCACCCAAGACCGCCGTTCACGTCGATCCATGAACGGCCATCCGAGTCCGTCACCCGCACCCCCTCGCCGGCCGCCGCGATCATCGGATCACCGGCCGTCTCCATCTGGAGCCAGTCCCGGTTGTCCAGCCAAAGGTGTCGGTTTGCGGAGCGGCGAAGCTCCTCCGTGGATGGGTTCTCACTCAACGGCACGTTCGTGCCTCTGTACACACTCGATTCATGTGCAATAGTGTACTATTGACACGCACAGCGTACAAGGCAAGCCGCCCTTGCAGACCAAAGAACGATCGTGCTAGGATTGCCGCCTATGCCGCGAGAGACCGAACCCAACCTCAACAACGCCCTGGGCGGCATCCTGCGAAAGATGATGCACGGGACGCACCTGCGGTCCGAGAACACCCAGGTCATCCGAGGTAACCCTGGCTTGCGTCCGGACATTCTGATTGCGGCACCCGGACGATCCTCGGTCGTAATCGAGACGGAATACGATCCGGCACTGAACGCAGAGGCAGAAGCAAGAGAGCGGCTTGGGCTGTCGATCATCGACCACCCGCGGCCCATAGAGGCCGCAATTGCGCTGCGCTATCCCGTGGGTCTGAGCGGCGTCGACGATCTGCAGCGCGCCTTGTCCGACGCCCGCCTTGCCTACTGCGTCTTCACGGACGATCCCCGAGATCCGGAGCGTTTTCCGGAATCGGGCTGGCTGTATGGGTCGGTGAGCGACCTTGCGGATCTCATTCGTCTGGTGTCCGTACCCCAGAAGGCGGTGGATGCGGCCGCCGATGCGCTCGAGAGAGGCATCGATCGGGTTGCCGCCATACTGGACGAGTTGGACGAGACTCATCCGGGGATTACGGCAGAGACCGCGCGCCTGCTCGGAATGGTGAATGTGCCGCAGACGCGTCGCATGGCGTGCGCCATCATTGCCAACGCGCTGATCTTCCACGAACGCATAGCGGGGATGCCAGACAACGCGGTGAAGCCGTTGAATCTCGTGTGCGGGCCGGAGGTTTCCAACCCAAAGAGTGAGACATTGAGAGCCTGGGCGGATATCCTGAGGATCAACTACTGGCCGATATTCGCCATTGGCAGGGACATCCTTCAGCAAGTTCCATCGAGCCACGCCGCACGCATCCTGCGCACGTTGGAACTTACCGTCGAAGAGGTAGCCTCCGCGGGCATCGAAAACGGCTACAATCTGACTGGGCGCGTGTTCCAGCGGTTGATCGCGGACCGCAAGTACTTGGCGACGTTCTACACGCGGCCGGAGTCCGCTGCCTTGCTTGCGCGTCTTGCGGTCGCAAAGATGGACGGCGTCGATTGGTCGGACGCCCAATCTATCGGCAGCTTGCGGATCGGAGACTTCGCGTGCGGCACCGGAGCGCTGCTGGGGGCCGTCTACGATCATCTGGCGTCACGCTACGAGCAGGAGGGCGGCACCCCAGCAGCGCTCCACCAAGTGATGATGGAGGAGGTCATGTACGGGTGCGACGTCATGCCGTCGGCCATCCACATCTCGGGTTCGACACTCTCCGGCTCTCACCCGAGCGTCGGATTCGGCAACTCTCGTCTGTACACGCTCCCGTACGGCAGGCAGGAGGAGGGATCCTTTGCCATCGGGTCACTCGAACTCCTCCAAACGTCATCTGCGCTGACACTATTCAACACCACCGATCCCGCGATGCGAACCGGAAGCGCTGGAGAGGAGACCGCAAGCCGGATCGTCGTAGACATCCCCGACGATGGGTTCGACATGGTGATAATGAATCCGCCGTTTACGAGCAACACCAAACATTACGATGCGGAAGCCGGAGTCTTGAACGCCGCGTTCGCCGCATTCGATGCCACACCTCAGGAACAGTCCGAGATGGCGGCGCGCCTCAAGCAGGCCGCCAAAGAAACCACGTACCACGGACACGCCGGGTTGGCTTCGGCGTTTGCGTCGCTCGCGGACAAGAAGCTGCGCTCCGGCGGAGTCGTTGCGCTTGTACTGCCGTTTACCGCAGTCAATGGATCGTCTTGGACAAAGTTCCGTGATCTGATAGCAACCAGATATACGGACTTGACCGTCGTAAGCATTGCATCCAATGGACAGGGTATATCATTCTCCTCGGACACCGGTATCGCAGAGTGCCTCGTGATCGGACGCAAACTGGGAGAAGATGAGAAACCGAGCCGACGCGCGAAATTTATTTCCTTGCGACGTAGACCAGCCAGCCTTGTCGAGGCCGCAGAAATCTCCAAGACAATCCTATCCGACTCGACCACGCGGAGTTTGGAAGACGGGCCCTATGGCGGCACCATAATCTACTCGGGAACCTCCCAATCTGGCGAGATGCTAGACGCGCCCATCAGTGACCATAAGAATGGATGGGGAGCCGCACGCATCCTCGACGCTTCCGCTGCCCAGGTCGCACATTTCCTCTCCAAGGGGGACCTATGGCTGCCTGCAGAGCCGAAAGCCCTGGAACTGCCCGTGGCACGCTTGAACCAGGTTGGAAAACGCGGAGTTCACCACCAGCTACTGGTCAGCGACGCGCACAAAGGCCCGTTCTTGAAGGCTCCGCCTAGTCCAACTGCTACATATCCATCGTTGTATAACCACTCGGCCAAGGATGAGAGATTCATGGTGTGCGACCCGGACATGTCTTTTCGGGTGAAACCCGGGATGGAAAAGAGAGGGATAGAACTATGGACTATCGCCGGCCGCGCCCATCTAACCCTCGACTTCCGTTTCACTTCTCAACCATTGGCGGCGGCATTTACTGAGTACGAGAGCATAGGCGGGACGGCATGGCCCAACGTGAACTTCCCAAACACCCAATATGACTACCCTTTCGTTCTATGGTGCAACTCCACGTTGGGCCTGCTGCTGTATTGGTGGCACGCCAGCCGGCAACAAGATGGACGCGGACGAATGACCGTAGTCGGAATAGAAACCCTTCCCATCCTCGACCTCCGCACGCTCACGGACGACCAGCTCGCAACCGCCCAATCCATATTCGACAAGTTCCGGGACAAGGAGTTCCAGCCCGCCTATCTCGCGGACGCCGACCCAAACCGCGCCCTGCTCGACCACTGCGTCGTCTGCGACATCTTGGGGTTCGATGAGGGCGTGTACGAAGCAGTGCGCCGCCTCGCCGCCAAGTGGTGTGCGGAGCCGTCCGTGCACGGCGGGAAGGCGCGTCCGCAGGGAGCGAGGCTCGTGGTCTAACGCGCAGACGGAGTCCCCTCTACTTGGACAAGACGGAAGATGCCATCTTCTCCAAGGCCGCGATGCTTTCCGACGTATCGGCAGTCGGAAAGTTCAGGACAACCCTGTCGGCCCCAGCGCGCTCGTAGCGGCGAATGACGTCCGGATCGTCCGGAATCCCAAATGCCGTAATCTCGATTGAACGCGGATCTCTTCCCGCTGCCTCTGCAAGGCTGTTTAGGCGCGCGCGAGCCTCCGCAATGCGCTCAGGCGAAACCTCGATCGGCAGCCACCCGTCCGCGTAGTCCACGATCCTCTTGAACACCTGCGGAACATGGCTGCCCAACAAGATTGGAGGATGGGGATTCTGCACCGGCTTTGGGAAGCAGTACAGAGGCGGAAAGTCATAGTACTTGCCGTGGAACTCGCTCACGTCCTTCGTCCACAGTTCCTTCATTGCAGCGACCGCCTCCCTCGCCTGCGTCCACCGATGATCGAAGTC
This sequence comes from Dehalococcoidia bacterium, assembly GCA_965242665.1. Taxonomy (GTDB): domain Bacteria; phylum Chloroflexota; class Dehalococcoidia; order Lucifugimonadales; family VXLM01; genus VXLM01. The sequence goes on from OZ251484.1 coordinate 1,685,035, forward strand.
CACCCCAAAGATGTCGGCCTCCTCGCGGATCGATCCGGTCCCAATCCCCAGGAGAAAGCGTCCGGAACTGTACATGTCGAGCGTAGCTGCCGCTTTCGCAGTGGAAATGGGGTGGCGCTCGGTAACCACGCAAACGGACGTGCCCAACTTGAGCGTTGTCGTGACCGCTGCCGCCCGACTCAGGAGGACGAACGGGTCGGGAATGTCGCCCCACTCGCGCGGCACCGGCGTTTCGGTATCCACCGGCAAGGCCGGTTGCTCTCCCGTCCATATCGACTCGAAGCCAAGCTCCTCGGCTCTCCACGCAAAGTCCGCAGGGTCAATAGACCCCGCAGTGAGTATCCCGCTCAATCCAATCTTCATCAGCGCCTCCGTGTCGATTCCCAGTCAATGCGCGCGCAACTATCGACCATCATAGAAAGATCACCCTCCGGAGACTGCGGCCTTGAAGGCAACCTCGAGACGAATCTCGTCCGCAACGCTCAGGACGATCGCGACACGCGGCTTCGTGATGCCGAACTGCTCGAACGTAACCTCGGTCTTCGCCAGCCCCTCCACCGCCCCGCCGTCGAAATTCGCGGTCACATCCCACGTAACGAGCCGTGTCTGATCCCGGATCGTAAGATTGCCCTCCATCTGAAAAGCAGCCTGTCCGCTTGCAGGCAGCGGCCACGGCAGACCCCGCACCTCCTGCACTGCGATATCAACGTTCGGAAAGCGGTCGGACTCCAACGACCGGCCGCGAATATACCCATCTCGCCGATCCGAGTCGCTCCGAAGCGTCTGGACGTTCACCGTGATCTTGGACTGCTCGGCGTCGACTACCCCGTCCGCGGAGAACACGATCTGCCCGTCGATGTCCGAGGTCGTGCCGACAGCGTCGTTCGGGAGGTCGCGGCGCGCAAGTTGCTCGTTGATGCGGTACAGCGCCTCCGACCCTCCGAGCAGAGTGATGACCGTCATCCCGCTCTCGACCGCCGGAGAATCGGACGCCGCATCATCCACCGTCGCCGTGGCCGCGGCGGTCGGCTGCGTGGACGCAGGCGAAGGGGTCGGAGATTCTTGACGCTCCGACGCTCCGCAGGCCGCGAACAGCAGCGCAATGAAGGCTGCTGCAGTCGACCTCATGCAAATTCCCATCATGGCTTGCCAACTCCGAATCGGTGACGACATGATACCCTCCCTACTCGTCTCCTACAACGCCAGCGGTGTGTGCGCAGGCCTTCCAACACATCCTACGCCGACAACGGCGAGACCCGCTCGACGCCAAAACCCTCCGGACGCTCCATGTCCTTGTACCGCATGAGTACCTCGACGCCGTTGATGCTGCGCGTGAACGCCGCGCGAGGCTCGAACTTGAACATCTCCACTTCCAGTAGGTTGTCGCCGCGGCGCACCAACTCGATCGGGAGCGCGAACCTGAACCAATGCGCGGACATGCCAAGCGGAGCCTGAAGGCTCATGCTCCCAACGAGGATAGTCTGCATCTTGAGCGCGCGCTCGTCCGTGACCTCTGCGTCGTCGAGGGGAAGCGCCTGTCCGTTGAACCGAATCTCGTATTCGTCTTCGATGCAGAAGTAGGAGAAACGGATGGTCAGAATGGGTTTTCGCATCTCGCCGTCAGTCCTGGCGCTCTGCACGTCATCCTCGATCCTGATGCCGACCCGCGCCGTCTTGCCTTCCTCAAGATCGACGGGGCACTCGCGGTGGGGAGTAGTCGTCGGCTGCTCTATCTCGCCCTCTCGCGGCTGGACGACATAGCGTTTGGGACTGCGGACGTGAACTTCCGGATGCGCCAACTCGCGGAGCATCCGATACTCGCGGTCTGCAAATGGCCAGAGGAGATATCCGTGGTACTGCCCAGCCCATCCGTCGGCCATGAGATTTTGGTTGAGCGCGCGGTACATCTCGATGCTGGGAAGACCGACGCGCTCGTCGTAGACCCGGCGGGGGGGACGATAGTATGCAGCCGCGCCGTTGGCGTTCGCCGCATCCGGAAGCCACGGCTGCCTGACTCCACTCTCTGCGACGACGTACGGGTCCTGTCCGACCGCGTAATCCAAGCAACCGTCACGCAGCCACTGCTCGACGTCCAAGCACTGGGACAGGTTGACGTCCCGCAGAAGATCCACCCGCGCCATCACGCCCACTTCTCTGCCCTGCTTCTGTCCAATTCGAGCTGCCAACTCCCGAACGTCCGACACGAAGGAATTCATCGTCTCGATTCCCTCGTCGACTGCGTCGGACTTGAAGTATGCGCCTCCAAACTTGTAGTCGAGCTCGATGCCGTCCGCCTCGTAGTCCTCCAGTACCTCCCGGATCACCGCGAGCTTGTGCTCGCGCACATCTCCAACCGCGTAGTCGTATGCCCATTCGTCGCGGCCAGGTTCGCCGATGCAGACCTCCAAGCCCCGCTCCCACTTGAGCCGCCCGAACCGTTCGCCGTGCGGGCGCGCACCGTCTTGCAGCTTGATGCTGGGAAAGACCGCAACGCCTGTCTCTCGTCCGCGGCGGATCACCTCCCGCAGCTGGTCCGTACCACGCAGCGCAGCCTCCTCCACCATGCGCATGATCCGCCAGTCGATATAGTTCTCCCAAACCTCCTTCTGCTGTCCGACGACCCGACCCACCTTGCTCTGGTGGAAATAGACGTCCCCGTATCCCAGTCCCAACACGAGCAAATCGACGCCGGTTCCGGCCACCTCATTGACCGGCCACTCGAGCATGTGAATGCTCGCTGGGGGCTCGAGGCGCTTGGCATGAAAATGGTGCGCGTCGTTGTAATAGATCAGGCGCGGTCGCTTCATATCGTCCCTCCTGTGTACAATCGCGTATGGTCTGCAAAGGATACCACAAAACCGCCGCCCCGCCATTTCATTCCGCGCCCTACCGTCATTCTTGCGTCAGGAAACCTTTGCATAGCTGAGCGGAGTAGCTGCTGGGGGATGCTCTGCCCATGGCGGCCCCGTTCATCTTGCGCGCTCCTGCTTCCATTTGCATACCCCTGGCAAGACGGTATGCAAAGGTCTCTGTAGGCAGGAATGACGACGGGAGGATTTCCGATATGGCGTGCGGGGTTTGTAATACGGGGGCAACCTCTGTTGATAGAGTGAACAGACCCTGAGTAGTGGAGGGGGCTTATTGGAAGGGGATATGGTGTACCCTATAATACGCATTAGCAGCCAACGGCGGTGAGGGAGAACATGACAGAGAATATACCGGAATCGAGAGTGCCTGTGGTATCGCCCCGCATTCTCTTGGGGCCTGGGCCGAGCAACGCGAGTCCGCGGGTGTTGCAGGCGATGATGTCGCCAATGATTGGGTACGCGGATCCGGACTTCGCGTCGATTCTGGATGAATTGTCCGATCTCCTGCGGATGCTGTTTCGGACCGAGGACGGACTAGCGGTCGCGCTGCCTGGTACGGGGAGCGCGGGCATGGAGGCGGGCCTGAACAGCTTGTTGGAGCCAGGCGATACGGTGGTTATCTGCTCGTGCGGGTTCTTTGGGGAGCGGATGGCGGATATGGCGGAGCGGCTGGGGGCGAACCCCGTCGTGTTGCGGAGCGCGTGGGGGAAGCCGTTTCCGCCTGAGATGCTGGAGCGGGAGCTTGCGCGCCGGGATTCGGTGAAGATGGTGGCGGCAGTACATGCGGAGACGTCGACGGGGGTATTGCAGCCGCTCGATGAGATCGGTCGCATGGCGAAGGAAAGCGGCGCGTTGTTCATGGTGGACGCGGTCACATCGTTGGGCGGGAGTAGGTTCGGATTCGACGAGATGGGCATCGACTACGCGTACTCGTGCAGCCAGAAGTGCCTTGGCGCGCCGCCGGGCATATGCCCGGCGGCGCTTAGTTCGAGGGCGCTGGAGGCGATTTCGTCGCGGAAGAGGAAGCCGGCGTCGTGGTATCTCGACTTGGAGATGATCGCGCGGTATTGGGGGCCGGATCATGTGTATCATCATACCGCTCCGGTGAGCATGATCTTGGCGCTGCGCGAGGCGGCGAGGATGGCGCTCGAGGAAGGGCTGGAGGAGCGGATCGCACGGCATGGCCGGAATGCGGCCGCGCTGCGGGCCGGGCTGGCGGCTCTGGGACTTGGATTCGTGGTGGAGGAGCAATACCGTCTCAATCAGGTTACGCTCGTGTGGATTCCTGAGGGGGTCGACGACGACGAGGTGCGCAGACGCTTGCTCGTGGAACGTTCCATCGAGATCGGTAGAGGCTTTGGGCCGTTCGGAGGCAAGGCTTGGCGGATCGGGTTGATGGGCGAGTCGTGCAAGGCGGAGTATGTCTTGGGTCTGCTTTCGGCTCTGGAGGGCATCTTGGCGGACGGCGGGTATGAGGTTGCGGCAGGCGCTGGGGTGTCGGCGGCGAGCAGGTCATTGATGGGAAACTGAAAGTCGGAGGGTTTGGAAATGTCGAGATTCGAGGATCGGACGGCGATCGTGACCGGCGCAGGCGAGGGGCTGGGGTATGGAATCGCCGAGCGGCTTGGGAGCGAAGGGGCGAGGGTCGTCATCGTGGACATGAACGCGGATACGGCGGACCGGGCGTCCCGGTCGCTCGGGGAGCGGGGCATCGCGTCGGAGGTAGTGGTCGGTGATGTTGGGGACGATGATACTGCGCGCCGCGCCGCACGCAGCGCGGTAGACCGATGGGGGCGAATCGACATCTTGGTGAACAACGCGGGCATCGCAGGGCACTCCGCGAACGTGTGGGAGCTGCCGGTCGAGGAGATGGACCGGGTGTACCGGACGAACTTGCGGGGAGTGTTCTCATTCTGCCGTCACGTCGTTCCGCACATGCTGGAACGGGACTACGGGCGGATCGTGAACATTGCGTCTATCGCAGGGAAGGAAGGGAACCCGAAGGCGGTTCCATACTCTGCGACGAAGGCCGGAGTAATCGGCTTGACCAAGTCGATCGGCAAGGAGTTGGCGCGAACGGGGGTTCGCGTGAACTGCGTGACTCCCGCGGTGGTGCGGACGCGGATCTTGGAGCAGCTCACGCAGGAGCACATCGACTACATGATCTCGAAGATACCGATGGGGCGAACGGGGGAGGTGTCGGAGGTTGCCGCGCTAGTGGCGTGGCTGTCGTCGGACGAGTGTTCGTTCAGCACGGGTGCTGTGTTCGACATCAGCGGCGGCCGCGCGACGTATTGAGAGGGCAAATATGAACAGGAATCCGGATCGCAATCCGTTCACTCCCGGAAGCCCGGCGCCGGCCACCTTGTTCGTCAATCTGGATGAGGGGCCGGGGGCGTATCGGTTCGTGAACGGGCTGTATCCGGTGTATATGTATATGGAGTCGAGTTTGCATGACTAGCATGGGGCAGGGAGATCGGAGTCACGAGAGCATCATCAACGATGTGTTGGCGCGTATATTACGGGAGCGGCTGGACTTCTCGGCCGCGGCTGAGACTCTGCTCGGGGGGAAGCGCCCGGATATAATCGTTCGCCTTCCACAAGGGGATCCTATCGTCCTGGAAATAGAGCTCGAACCTGCGCCGACGGTGGTGGCGGACGCGCTTTCTCGGCTCGGCATGGAGATCGATGGGCGGAAGGTGCAGAACGTCTTCGCGATCAAGGTTCCTGCACAGATTCGGACGGTGGATCAGCGCCGCTTGTTCGACCGCTTGGGATCCGCTGCCTTGCAGTGGCAGGAGTGGCGGAATGACGGGACGTCTGGGCCGTGGCTTTCTGGGGGCGTGTCCGAGTTGGGGAGCGCGGTTCGGGCGGCGGCGCCACCGTCCGGCGATTTGGAGGAGGCCGTCACCATCCTCGACACCGGCGCGCGCCGCGCGGGGGCCGTGCTGTACGGAGCGCCGGGCACGTTGGAGCGGATCTCTGAGGTGTTCGGGGCGGACGCGAGCGAGGAATGCGCGAACATGGCGGCGCTGGTCGTCATCAACGCGATGGTGTTCCATGAACGGCTTGCCTCTGACCACGGAACATATCCGCCGCTGGCTTCTGCGCGTCGGCACGGACGGTTTTCCCGAATAGCGCTGCTGCGGATATGGGAGGAGATTCTGGATATCGACTACTACCCGATATTCAGCATGGCGAAGGACGTGTTGGAAAATATGTCCGACGCCGAGGTGGCCGACCTGTTGGACTCGTGCGCGGAGACGGTGGAAGCGCTTTTCTTTGTGAAGGCGGTCGGGCGGCACGACCTCGCGGGGCAGATATTCAATCGGCTCATCTCGGACAGGAAGTTATTGGCGGCGTACTACACGCAAATACCCACCTCGATCCTCTTGGCGGGGTTGGCGCTTTCTCCGGATAGGTGGCCGCACATCGATTGGACGGACGTCGATGAGTTAGGGAAAATGCGCGTCGTCGATCCTGCGTGCGGCACGGGCACGCTGCTCATGGCGGCCTACCGGCAGATACTCCAAAACCACACGTCCTCGGACGGAGAGGCCGGGTCGGAGTCCATCCATCGGGCGTTGGTGGAGAACGTCATCGTTGGGACGGACGTCGTGCAGGCGGCGATTCACTTGACGGCTGCGACCCTGGCCGGCATGTCCCCGTCGGTCGAGTTCTCACGGATGCAGATACATACCCTGCACTTTCGGCGCGAGGAGTCGGGGGATATCCATCTCGGTTCGCTGGATTGGCTCGTATCTCCTGAGGCGCAGGCGTCCTTCTCTGCTTCGAAGGAACAGGTTGGGGCAAAGAGTGGGGAGTCGACCATCGTGCAGCGTCCGCACGCGGATTTGGTCATCAGCAATCCGCCGTTCACGAGGCGGGGGAGCGATGCGGGCAAGGGGGAGGCCTTGGCGAGGGTCTTGGCGCCGCGGCAGGGAAGCGAGGAGGCGCAGGAGGCCATCGCAAAGCGCACGTCGGAGCTGCTGCGCGGCACGCCGGCGAATCAGATGGCGGGACATGCGTCGTCGTTCACGGTCTTGGCCGACCGCATGGTGAAGCCCGGCGGACGAATCGCGCTGGTGCTTCCGGTAACCGCGCTGTTTGGAGAGTCTTGGGTGGAGATACGCCAGATGCTCTCTTGCAAATACGATGTCGAATACGTCGTATCGTCGCATGACCCGGAGATGCGATCGATGTCATACGACACGGCGATTGCGGAGACGCTGCTGGTTGCGCGGAGGCTGCGGGAGGATGAGAGTCCGTCCGGGCGCGGCGTGTTCGTAAATCTTTGGCGCGCGGCGCACCGAGAGACGGACGCGCTGGCTATTGTGAACGCATTGAAATCGATGGACTCCGTGCCGTCGCTCAAGGCGGACGGGCCTCCAGTGGGGGGCAGCCCGCTCATGGTGGGCGGGGAGCAATGGGGCGAGGTCGTAGACGGGCTGGTTGGGGAGCGGCATTGGAAAGGGGCGAGATGGAGGAGGGCATTGGTAGGCCAGTTTGCGGCTGCTCTCGAGCGGGGGGAGTTGTGGTCGGAGTACGGCAATCAGGTCGTTGCGCGGCTTCCTGTCGCGTGGATGGGCGAGGTCTGCAACGTGGGGCCGCAGCATCGGAGAATTCGCGGATCGCTGGGAGTGTTCGACGGATACCATGGCTACAACGAGGGGGCGCAGTTTCCTGCCCTTTGGGCGCACAGCGAGTCCGTCCATCAGTCGATGCACGCAGAACCGAACGCATGGCTCAGTCCGCAACCGGGCCGCGACCATACGGAGATCTGGTCGCACTCTGGCACGCTTCACGTTACGTGCGATATTGGATATAACTCCCAGCGAGTCATGGCAACGCGCACAGATTCCAAGGCTCTCGGCATTCGAGCTTGGCATACTCTGAACGTTGGAGATTCCAACCCGGGGAGCAAGGCCCGACGAGAGATTGCGCTGTTGCTTTGGTGCAACAGTACGCTCGGTTTATTGCTTCATGCGAATCAATCCAACAGGGTGCAACCGGGCCGGGGTACGGGCAATAGGGGAATGTTGGAGGGGATGTCCACCTTGGATGTGGGGAAGTTGGAGGAGTGGCAGTTGGAGGAGGCGCAGGCGATTTGGCGGGAGTTCGAGGGGCGGGAGTTCGAGTCGTTTCATCGTTGCGCGGTGGATCCTGTGCGGATCGCGTTGGACGAGCGTATCCTGCGGGGGGTGTTTGGGCTTGGGGAGGACGCGGTGGATGCGGTTGCGAATCTGCGGAGGCTGCTGGCTGGGGATCCGTCGATTCACGGTGGGAAGCGGGCGGAGTTGCCGGGGTAGGATATGGGCAGGAGTATCATAGGAGGGTATTTGTGGAATCTCGCGCGAGGATGAGGGGAGTATTTCCGATCTTGGCGATGCCGTTCGACGATGCGGAGCGTATCGACGTGGAGGACTTGCGTCGGGAGGTGGAGTTCGTTATCGAGAAGGGGGCGCATGGAGTTGGGATTGCGTTTGCGAGCGAGGTGGTGAAGTTGTCGGAGTCGGAGCGGGACTTGGCGGCTCGGACGGTGGTGGATCAGGCTGGGGGGAGGGTTCCTGTGGTCGTGAATACGGGAGCGCCGAGCACTGCGTTGACTGTGGAATACAGCCGCCGTGCGGAGGCCTTGGGGGCGTCTGCGGTGATGATTACGCCTGTGCCTGGGGTGTCGCCCGATGCGGCGAAGGAGCATTATCGGCGGGTGTCGGAGGGTGTGGGGATACCGATCTTCATTCAGGATGTGCCGGCGGCGTCGGTTTCGCCGCGGTTGGCGGGGGAGATGGCGCGTGAGATCGAGGGGGTGCAGTATATCAAGGCGGAGGGGCAGGGGGCGCTTACGGTGTTCGGGGGCGCTGGCGGCGCGTTCTTCATCGAGGAGATGCGCCGGGGATCGGTGGGGATCATGCCCCATGCGGCACTTCCTGATCTGTTCCGGGAGGTTTGGGACCTGTTCCAGTCGGGCGAAGAGTCGGAGGCTGTGTCGCGGTTCAACTGCATGACGCCGTTGCTGCGGGTGATGACGCAGGGCGCTGGGCCGTCGTCCTTGCACTTGGTGAAGGAGACGCTGCGGCTTCGCGGGGTGTTCACGTCGGTGAACGTCCGGCATCCGGACACGCCGCCGAGCGCGTTCACGTACGGGGAGCTTCGGGATGCGGTGGAGGGGGCGGGGTTGTGCGGGGGGTAGGGGGGCAAACCCCTCTCATTTCCACAAAAAGCGCTTGACTGTCCCTAGCGTAGACTACTACGCTAGGGACAGTCGGGAGGGTTGCTAGCTGAACCCGTCAGGCTTGCCTGCTCGACTGCTCAAGTTACCTATCTCCAAAGTGCTTCCGGGATAAGACGCTCATACGCAGCGAAGCTCGGAAGCCATGAAGTAGGTCTTCTTTTCATGCAACCCCCTCCGCATGTTCCTTGCTGTCGGAATAAGGCAAGAGCATGTCCGGGACTGTTTTTCCTATCTGTATTCATAACCACGATTGCCCCTGGCGGCATGGTCGGATGGAGTGGGTTGGCGGGTTCCTCGTCTCTAGCTGGGTATCGCTAGCACCTTGGCGGCTGCGCCGCCCATTATGAGGGCGAGGTCGGCTGGGGGGAGTCCTGTGGAGGGGGCGAATCGGCGTTCGATCCAGCTGCGGGATTGGCTGTAGGTGCAGAAGCGGTTTTGGAAGGGCATGTCTGTGCCGTAGAGGAGCCGATCGGGGCCGATGCGCTCGATCATGGCCGCCAGTATTGGCCATACTTCCTCATAGGGATAGTCGAAGATGTCGCCGACGCGGACGGGGAAGCAAACCTCGATGCTCAAGTTGGGATTCTCGAACGGCTCCCATATTGCGTTGGGGAGCCTGATGCGTCCGTCGTCCAGATATACGCGCCAGGGGAAGCCATGGGTTATGCTGCAGAGCATGTTTGGGTAGCGTTCCATGAGATTGGAGAGGATGCGGAGTTCGTGGAGGTAGCCTTGCTGCTGCTCCGGGTCGGGGGCGGCCTCGCCGGCCCTGCGGGGTCCGGTGCTCAGGGTGAAGAATACGGGGATGCCTAGGGTCGATACCGCGTCCCAGAAGGGCGCGTATGTTCCGCGGTCCCACGGTTCTGGGCTGACGATGTATCCCTGCGACCCGAACTTGAGCGCACTGAGACCCAGTCTGCCGACGGCCTCGGTGACACCGCGGATGACGGCGTCGATGTCGGTATGGATGCGGCGTTCGTCGATCTGCGCCATGGAAAGGATGCGGTCGGGGTAGCGGCGGACGCACTCTGCTTGGTAGTGGTTGCTGCGTCCGAGCATGGAGTTGGTGTGGAGGAGGACTTTGTCGATGCCCGCGTAGTCCATTTCCGCAATGAGGCTGTGGGGAGTGAACTCGAGGTTGCGGAGATTGGGCGGGTAGAAGTGCTTGGTGTAGGTGTCGCCGCGGTAGTTCCATAGGACACGGCCGGCCGCTTTGTCGATGCGGAAGTCGAGGTTTGGGAGGTCGTCGAGTGATCCCCTGCCGTATGGGTCCAGGATGTGGGACGGGCCTTCTCGGCGGTCGCTGATCCGGAACGCGGGTTGGTGGTGGCGTGCGTGGGCTTGCTGGACGATGCGGAGGTGCTCGGCGGCGCTGGCGTAGCCGCGGGAGCTGTCCGCAGGCTCGAAGCAGTATGCGTGGGAGTCGACGATCATGGTTCTTCCTCGATGGGATTCGGCTTCCTAGGGTCGAGTAGGCCAATACGGGTAGGCTCGTGCATACGTGCGCTCATACGAAGCGGAATAGGGGAGGGAAGATGACGATGACGGCTGCCGCCCATGCTGCGTAGACCGGTGCGTAGGCAGTCTGCCAGCGTTCGAGGGCGGTGAATGGGCCGTGGCCGAGCTGGAAGCGCGCGTAGAGCCATGCGGACCACGCGAGGTTGACGAGGAGGATGAGGTTCACGCCGAGGACTGCGGTTCTGTTCGGGGTGAAGCCTCCCAACTCGAAGATGCGGCCGGCGATTGCGGTGAGCGCCAGGAGGTCGACTGCGATAGCGGACGCGACGAGGATCAGCTGGGTTGTGTCGAAGATGTTGGGGGAGGAGCGGGAGCTGCGAGATGAGACGGAGTAGAGCAGGAGTCCGAGGACGAGTGCGAGGAGGAAGTTGAATGCGAGGAGGATCTCGCGTTCGATGTTCGTCCACCATCGGCCTGTGCCCAGCATGGCGGCGAGCAGGAGGAGCAGCATTATGGCAAAGAACGGAGTGAAGATGCGCGCGAGCATGGGGAGGATGTCTCCGATGACGTTCTGTCTTCCTTCGACGAGCCATGCGGCAACGATCACTGCGCCGACTGCGCCGCAAGGGAGCATCCACTCCAGGACGAGTGGAGTAACGTCGATCTCGATGATGCCGAACATGAACACGGTAAAGGCGGAGAAGACTCCGCCCCCGAGCGCGATGAGCACGTAGTAGATGAAGAGTTCTCCGGAGAATCGCACGAAGTCCATGCGTCCGTCGACGGATGTCCAACGATTTCCTGCGTATGCGACGCCGACGGCAAGCCATAAGAGGAACGGCAGGTGGCCGGCGGAGAGTAGCTCGGTATCGCCGTTCTGGTCGAATGGGAAGGCGTTGACGAACACGACGGACGCGGCGAATACGGCGGCGAGCCCGAGGGAGAGGCGCTTGTCCAATCTGCGCTTCCACACGAAGTAGATGGTCAGGAGGGCGAGTACGAAGGGGATGAGGTTCTTGAAGTAGAGATTCTGGAGCCACTCGGGCGCGTCGGTGAAGAATCCGTATCCGAACAGGTCCGGGATTTTTATTGACAAGCCGGCAATGACAGCGAGGGTAAGGACTGTGCGGGCCTCGGTCCGCACGGGCTTTTTTCGTCCGCGGGGGATGAATGGGCTTTCGGACTTTCCGCGCGCGCCGCCGGCAAAGGGGTCCGGTGCAATCAGTCCAAACGCGCGGTCGAGGATGGACAACGGCTTTCCATAGTCCTCCTCCGGGGGATGCGAGGGGGATGGATCCGGCGGCGGCTGTTCCCAGAGCAGGTCGGGATGGGATTGGACGAACGCGCGCGTGGGTTCGTCAAGTCTGCCGATGCGTTGGAGGGCGACGAGGAATGCTTCATCGTCGGACAGTCCCGCTTCTTGGAGGGCGGCTATCTCGGCACGCAGGCGGGTTTCGAGATCGTCGGCGTCTGGGGCGCGGCTCTTCCGATGTCCGCGCAGATAGGTTCTCCACCGGTCGATACGGTTCTCTAGGACGTTCTGGTTGTCCGCCATTATCGTTCGCTTTCCTCGATCGCGGCGGCCGCCGGCTTTCATTGATCCACGGCCGCACGTTGCATATCTTACCACTCCGTCGGCGTTGCGCGCGTGGTACACTTCTATGAACTTCTAATAGGTTCCGCGCCCGGTTGTGGATAGAGTGGACTTTGCAGGCGCGGTTCCGCAAGCACGCAATTGGAGGAGGGAGAGAATGATTGCTCAGCTGCGAACGTATACGATCAACAAGGGGATGATGGACGATTGGTTGAAGGTGTTCTGCGAGGAGATCGTTCCTTTGTGCAAGCGAACGGGCATTGGAGTGGAGTCTGCGTGGGTGAATGACGAGGGAACGCAGTTCACGTGGATCCGGACGTTCGAGGACGCGGCGGACATCGAGCGGAAGGAAGCCGCAATGTACGGAAGCGAATGGTGGGAGGAGAACGTGACGTTCGTTCGCAGCCACTTGGCTCACCGCGAGTTCACAGTCGTACACCCGGTGGAGTTTGAGTAGGGCGGCAGTCGTCTGTTCGGCGCGGGCGAGAGGAGGGAAGATGTTCGAAGGATTCACGCGCGACAGCGTGGTCGTCGACGGCGTGGACATCAACGTGCGGTGCGGAGGGGACGGCCCGCCGCTCCTGCTGTTGCACGGCTACCCGCAAACGCATGTCATGTGGCACAAGGTTGCGCCGCAGTTGGCGGCTCGATACACGGTAGTAGCGCCCGACCTGCGAGGGTACGGCGACAGCGGGAAGCCGCCTGCCGCGGAGGGCGACTTGAGCGTGTATTGCAAACGGACGACTGCGAACGATCAGGTTCGGGTCATGTCGCATCTGGGCTTCGAATCGTTCCACGTTGCGGGTCACGACCGGGGAGCGCGCGTCGGGCATCGGATGGCGCTCGATCATCCTGCGCGTGTGCGGACGTTTACGACGTTGGATGTCGTGCCCTCGCAGGCGGCGTTCGATGCCATGGATGCGGATCTGGCGTTTGCGTGGTTCCATTGGCACTTGATGCGTCAACCTGCGCCGTTGCCGGAGACGTTGATCGGCAGCAACGCAAAGGCGTATTTGGATTTCCTGCTCGATCGTTGGACGGGGATCGATGGGTCAATCACCGATGAGGCGTATGCGGAGTATCTACGGTGCTTCGATGATCCGGATACGATCCGTGCGACGTGTCTGGACTATCGCGGCGTGTCTCTGGACCTGGAACACGACGAGGCGGACCGGGGTCGCAAGTTGGAATGTCCGGTGCTCGTGCTCTGGGGGGCGGACACGCGAAAGCGTCCTGGCTGGCAGACTGGCAGGAGCTTGGACATGTTGGATGTGTGGCGGGAGCGCGCGCATGATGTGCGCGGGAGGGCGCTGGACTGCGGGCATTTCATCGCGGAGGAGCGTCCGGTGGAGTTGGTGGAGGAGGTGCTGGGGTTTGTAGGGGGGTGGGAGTAGTGTTCTAAGGCCGGCTTCGCATATCCTGCAAAGTCTCCGTGAACCTTTGCGTCTGTTCAGTGGCGGACTGTATGACAGGGAGCCATTTTCTGAGTTCGCGGATCATCCACCGTGCACGCTCCAGTTTGATCGATCTCTTGCGAATCCACGAGGCCACCTGCTTGTGGTCGACGTTCCCTTTCGCGCTGGCGATACGGAGGCACTCCGTCACTGCGTCGTGGCGGTCGGCATAAAATACCCATCCGTTGAAGCTGATGAAAATGATCGACGTGGTTAGCGCGATTCGCTTGTTGCCGTCCACGAGGGGGTGATTCTTAATTATTGAAATCAGCAGCGCGGCCGCTTTGTCGGGTATCGTCCTATAGAGATAGGCCCCATCGTAAGTTTGGGCCGGTTGCGCGAGGGCGGATTCGAGCAAGGCGCGGCCATTGTTGCCGAGGAACCGAAATTCCGGCATCTGGGTCGGATAGTCAGAGTACAGCACCGATGCCAATTCGGACATGACCTTAGTCACGTCCTCAACGTCAGGGAACCAGTAGACTTGCTTAGTGACGCGCCAACTCCTGAAGGGTTTCCCTGTTCATTTCGGCCACCATTCGGGTGATCTTGCGGATCTGTTCCTCGGACGGATTCCAGACGGCGGTCTGCTTACGAGATTTCTTCGCTACTGCCTTGTTCGCAGGATTGATGACTTGCTTTGAAGAGTCCTTCATTCCTCCAGCCTCCTAATCGTGCTCTGTGGGCCTGAATCTGCTTCAGACACCATAGCATATGCAGGGACGAAATATCTAGCCCGGCACGACGCCGGAGCCGACGAATAGTTCTTTCGCTTCTTCGAGGGTGATGTCGGGTTCGGGGATGATGGCGTCGGACTCTTCTAGTTCGTCGAGTTCGAGGGGGGCACCGTGTTCTTTTACCATGGCGATCATCTTGGCGAGGAGGCAGCGGAACTCTGCTTCGTTGTCGTCTCCTACCGTATCGACGATGGTTTGGTCGATTTCGTTGAGGTCGTCGAGCAGCGCGGCGGGGAACCGCCATTGGCCTTCCGTGAGGATTCTGATGATCATGCCTGTCCTCCTGGAAGTTCTTTGATATGGCTGCCTGGGAGTTGCTTGGGTTGACTGGTGTCGACGGATGCTTTGAGGGCTGCGAGTTCGGACTCTACCGTTGCGGACGCGGAGATTTTGCTGAGTTCGCGTTCGATGTCGTCCTTGCCGCCGCCGATTGGGTCGTCCAAGACGCCGGCGGCTGCGAGTTCGTCTATGGCGCCTGCCCGTGCCTTCATGGATTCGGTCTTGTGCTCGGCTCTCTCTACGGCCAGGCCGACGTCGCCCATTTCTTCCGAGAGTCCGGAGAGAGCGGATCCGATGCGAACCTGTGCTTGGGCAGCGCTGTATTGGGCCTTGATGACCTCTTTCTTGTTGCGGAAGGCTTGCACCTTTGCTTGCAGGCGCTGCTCGGCGGCGGTGAGCTTTTCTTGCTCGTGTTCCATGTCGGCGATCTGTTGGTCGAGGCCGTCGAGTTCCATGAGTGCGGTTTGCTTGCGTTCGAGCGCCATGCGTGCGAGGTCTTCGCGGCCCATTCCGAGGGCTTTGCGGGCTTGGTCGTCGAGCTTGCTTACGTTGTCACGGGCCTTCTTGGCTTGGAGCTCGAGGCGGCGCTTGGCGGTGACCATCTCGACGATGCCGCGCTTGACGTCCCGCAGCCTTTCGAGTTGCTGCTCGTATGCGTAGTCGAGGGTTTCCTTTGGGTCCTCGGCGTTGTCGAGGAGGCGGTTCATCTTCGCCTTCACGACGGTAGACATTCTGGATAGCATCCCCATGTTTCTTCCTCCTGGCCTCTCTGCGGCCGTTTGCGCTTTGGGCCTAGTAGCCGCTTTCGCCCTTCTTTCCACCTGCGAATAGGTGGAACAGGCCGAATACGATGAGAATGATTCCGACGATCAGAATGATCAGACCGGCCGTGTCAATCACCCAGTCGATGAGGTTCCACCGAAGGATTACCCCGAGTATCACGAGGATGATTCCAACGACCAGCGTGCCTGCACTACCCATATTCGACCTCCTGCGGCGTTCCGCGCCTTGCTTTCATGTTCTGCATCTAACGATAGTGGGATCGCGCTATGGTGTCAAGCGCCTCCGCCTACCGCGGTAGGCGGAGGCGAACTGACTTCTCATACGGTTAGGCGGCGGGGTCCAAGCCGCGTTGGGCGCGCTGGCGGATCGACGCGATGGCGGCGGGGATTCCGTGGGGGCTTTGGAAGACGGCGGAGCCGGCGACGAGGGTGCGGGCACCGGCGCGGACGACTCTCTCGGCGGTGTCCGGTCCGATGCCGCCGTCGACTTCGATTTCCACGCTTCGGCCCCGTTCTTCCAGCATCTGTCGAACGAGAGCGATCTTGGGTATGGACGATTCGATGAACGATTGACCGCCGAAGCCTGGATTGACGGACATGACGAGCACGACATCCACGTCTTGCAGAGCCTCTTCGATCGCGGATACGGGGGTGGATGGGTTGAGGGCGACGCCGGCAAGGATGCCGCGGTCTTTGATCTGGTGAATGACTCGGTGGAGGTGTTGGGCGGTTTCGACGTGGACGGTTATCAGGTCGGCCTGGGCGTCGGAGAGCGCGGGGATGTAGCGTTCGGGGCGCTCGACCATCATGTGGACGTCGAAGAATGCGTTGGTATGGGAGCGGAGCGCTTGGATTACTGTGGGGCCGAAGGTTAGGTTCGGGACGAAGTGGCCGTCCATCATGTCGAGATGGATGGCGTCTGCGCCTGCGTCGAGCGCTTCTGCTGCTTGGCTGCCAAGACGAGCGAAGTCGGCTGACAGCACCGAGGGGGCGATCTTGATTTGGCTATTCAAGGTCTTCCGTCTCCAGTTCGGTCATTGCGTCGGATATAGCGGATTCGACGCGGTTCGGCGCGGTGCCGCCGCGAACATCGCGCGCCCGAACGGAGGATTCCACGTCGATGTCTAGCACGTCCGCGTCGAATTTGTCGGAAAATCGCCGGTACTCGGAGAGGTCGAGCTCGTCGAGGCGCTTGCCGGAGTCGGATGCGCGCAGCGCGAGGCGCGCGACGATGCCATGCGCTTCGCGGAAAGGCATTCCCTTGGCGACGAGGTAGTCCGCGACATCGGTCGCCAGGGCATAGCTGCGCTCGGCCGCCGAGCGCATTCGGTCTGCATGGACGCGCATGGTGGAAACCATGCCTTCTGCGACGCGGAGCGTTGGGATGATGGTATCGACGGTATCGAACAGTCCTTCTTTGTCTTCCTGCATGTCGCGGTTGTACGTGAGGGGGATTCCCTTCATGGTGGTCAGCAGGCCGATGAGATTGCCGTAGACCCGCCCGGTCTTGCCGCGTGCGATCTCCGCGAAGTCGGGGTTGCGCTTCTGGGGCATGATACTGCTGCCGGTCGTATATCGTTCGTCGAGCTGGACGAATCCAAACTCATCCGACGACCAAAGGACGAGTTCCTCTCCGAGGCGAGAGAGGTGCATGGCGCAGATCGACGCGGCGGCGTGGAATTCGAGTAGGAAGTCGCGGTCGGATACGGCGTCCATGCTGTTGGCGCTGACTGCGCGGAAGCCGAGCTCGGACGCGGTAGACTCGCGGTCGATGGGATAGGGGACGCCCGCCATCGCGCCGCTGCCCAGGGGCATGACGTCTGCGCTCTTTCTCGCCTGACGGAAACGGAGGGAGTCGCGCCCAAACATCTCGAAGTAGGCGAGCATGTGGTGGGCGAACAAGACGGGTTGTGCGCGCTGCATATGGGTGTATCCGGGCATGAGGACGGCGGAGTTGGCGCTTGCGGTTTGGACGAACGCCGAGCGCAGGGCGCGCAGGGCGTCGAGCGCTTCCCCGACGACTTCCTTGACGTACAGGCGAACGTCCGTTGCGACCTGGTCGTTGCGAGAGCGTGCGGTGTGGAGTTTGCCTGCTACGGCGCCGATCTTCTCGAAGAGGCGCTTTTCGATGTTCATGTGAACGTCTTCGAGTTCCGCGCGCCAGGGAAATTGGCCGGCTTCGATCTCTTCGCGGATGCGGCGGAGGCCGTCGACGATGCGGTCGCCCTCGCGGTCGGAGATGATCCCCTGTCGGGCGAGCATCCGCGCATGGGCGATCGATCCGGCGATGTCCTGTCTGTAGAGCCGCCGGTCGTAGTGGATGGAGACGGTGTAATCGGAATGCGAGTTCATGGCGGGGAGGAACTGTGCGCTAGGCGGGGCGCTTTGGGACGAGGAAGCGGCGGCGCAGAGTCAGTACGAGTTCGCCGCGCTGGTTCGCGCCTCTGCTTTCGATGTAGACGATGCCGCGGTCGGGCTTGGTGCGAGACTCTCGCACGTCGAGCACCTCACTTTCGGCGTAGATCGTGTCGCCTTGGAATACGGGGGCTTCGTGGCGTATCCGCTCGTATTCGAGGTTCGCAATCGCCTTGCCGGACGTGTCCGGCACGCTCATTCCCACGATCAGGCTCAGCACCAGGGGGCCGACGACGAGTATCTTCCCGTGCTGGTGCTTGCTCATGTACTCCTCGTCGATGTGGAGGGGGCTGGTGTTCATCGTCAACAGGGTGAACACGTGGTTGTCTGACTCCGTGACCGTCTTGCCCGGCCAGTGCTTGTACACGTCGCCGGGCGTGAATTCCTCCAGGTAGCGTCCGTATCTGTCTCTCGCATCGTAAATCACCGAAATGCCTCCGGGTGGTCATTGGTATCGTGCAGTCGTGACTGCGCTGCGCGCCGGTCGGTCATGTAAGTCTTGCAAAGTTGGACGCAGTACGCAAGCGGCGCGCGGGGTAGGTTCCGTTCACATTGCTACGGTGCAGGTGTCGCTATAGATGCGCGTTGGAACGCAGACTACTAGATTCCCGCCTTCACGGGAATGACGTGGGTGAGCGCGCGTAAGGGCTCCATCTGCTGCGGTGTAGGTGTCGCTACGGATACGCATTGGAAGGCAGACTACTAGATTCCCGCCTTCACGGGAATGACGTGGATGGGCGCGCGTAAGGGCTCCATCTGCTGCGGTGTAGGTGTCGCTACGGATACGCATTGGAAGGCAGACTACTAGATTCCCGCCTTCACGGGAATGACGTGGATGGGCGCGCGTTAGGGCCCCTATGTGCTGCGGTGCAGGTGTTCCTATGGATGGGGGTTGGGAGGCCGCCTGCTAGATTCCCGCCTTCACGGGAATGACGTGGATGGGCGCGCGTTGGGAGGCCGCCTGCTAGATTCCCGCCTTCACGGGAATGACGGGGGTGAGCGCGCGCTAGCGCCCCATCTGCGGGTATTGGCGGCTGCCGACGTTGCGGGCGGAGACCTGTAGCACCTTGAGGAAGCCCTCTGCGTCGGCGTGGTCGTAGGAGCCGAGCGCCTCCATCGAGGAATCGTCGGTATAGAGGGAGTGCGGCATCGCCTCGGGGGTGTCGTCGGCCGTCTCGAAGGTGATCGTGCCTTTGTAGAGTCGGACGGTGACCGCGCCCGTGGCGAGTTTGCGGATCGGTTCGAGGGCGGCGAGGGCGGATGTCGTCCCCAGGTCGAGCCAGTAGCCTTGGTAGATTTGGTTGCTGACGAATGCGGAGAGGGAGTCGAACAGCTGCCGCGCGCGCCGGTCGAGGACGAATTGCAGGAGGAATTCATATGTGCGTCCGAGCAGTTCCATGCCCGGGGCCTCGTAGATGCCGCGTGACTTGATGCCCACGAAGCGGTTTTCGACGGTGTGCAGGCCGATGCCGACGCCGTGCGCTCCTGCAATGGCGTTGGCGCGGCGGAACAGATCTGCCGGCGCGCCGCTCTCTCCGTCGATGGACGCCGGCGAACCCTCTTCCCATCGCACGGTTACCGAACGCGGTGCGTCCGGCGCGTCCCACGGCCAAACGCCCATGCCCGGCTCGACGAAGAAGGGGGGAACTGCGACGTCTTCAAGGTCGCCCGCTTCGTGGGTAAGTCCCAGGAAGTTCGCGTCCGTGGAGTAGCGGGACTCGCCCGCGGGCTTGATGGGCAGGTCGTGCTTGGCGCAGTAGTCCAGCATCTGCTGCCGTCCGGGGAACTCCGCGACGAACGCGGGGTCTCGCCATGGGGCGTAGACGTCCATGTCCGGGTGGAGGATGTTGGCTGCGATCTGGAAGCGGACTTGATCGTTGCCGCGTCCGGTCGCACCGTGGAAGAGGACGGGGATGCTGCGCTCCTCGAACTCTGGCAGCAGCGCGCCAACGGTCACCGGGCGCGCGATTCCCGTCGTGTTCCAGTAGCCGCCCTCGTAGCGCGCCTGCGCCTGAATCACCTTCAGTCCGGCTTCCGCCAAGGCATCGTGCGCGGGTACGACGAATGCGTCGACCGCGCCGCACGCGCGCATCCGATCCGCGACAGCACCGACGTTCTCCTCGTCCGGCTGCCCCAGGTCGACCGTCCCCGCGGTGACTCGGAAGCCCTTGCTCGTGAGCCAGTGCGTCACCGTGCAGCTGTCCAGCCCCCCGGAGACCGCGCCCCCGATGAGGGTGATGTTCTTGTCATGCAGTTCGCGCCAGTTCATGGGGGTTGGAGGTCCTTTCGGGGAGAATGATTATACATCCTATACGTACATTCAAGGATAGCAGGATATGGTAGGGTGTGGTACTCTCTGGAAGCGCCATATCAAGTAGGATGTTTCGATAGTGCCTAGACAGACGGAACCGAGCGCGAACAACGCCTTGGGCGCGCTGTTGCAGGGGATGATGCGTTCCTGCGATGTGCGGTCGGAGACGGTGCGCGCGGTGGTGGATCAGCCGGGTTTACAGCCGGACATTCTCATTACGGAGCGGGGGCGTTCTGCGGTCGTAGTGGAAGCGGAGTACGAGCCTGCGCGGAGCGTGGAGGACGAGGCGATGTCTCGTCTGGGGTTGGAGATCGTGGAAGGGGGGCGCAAAGTGGAGGCGGTGATTGCGCTGCGGTATCCGGACGAGGTGGCGCGTTGCGCGGATCTGCGCGCTGCGCTGTGTAACGCGCGGCTGTCGTACTGCGCGTTTACGGATGATCCTGGGGGGGCGGAGCGGTTTCCGGAGTCGGGTTGGCTGCATGGGTCGGTGAGCGACCTTGCGGATCTGATCCGGCTGGTGTCCGTGCCTCAACACGCGGTCGACGCCGCAACCGATGCTACCCAGCGGGGGATCGATCGAGTTGCTGCCATACTGGACGAATTGGACAAGACGAGGTCTGGGGTCACGACGGAGATAGCCCGCCTGCTCGGGATGGTGAACGTTCCCCAGGCGAGGAAGATGGCGTGCGCCATTCTTGCCAACGCGATGGTCTTCCATGAGCGCATCGCTGGAATGTCGGACAACGACGTCAAGCCGTTGAGTCTGGTATGCGGTCCGGGAGTGTCCAATCCAAAAAGTGAGACGTTGGCGGCCTGGACGGAGATTCTGAAGATCAACTACTGGCCGATATTCGCGGTTGGGAAGGATATTCTCAATCAGGTTCCATCCGATACTGCGCCGCGTATTCTGCGGACGTTGGAGCTTACCGTTGGGGAGGTGAACGCGGTCGGGATCGACAACTCGCGCGATCTGACGGGGCGGGTGTTCCAGCGGTTGATTGCGGACCGCAAATATCTGGCGACGTTCTACACTCGGCCGGAGTCTGCGGCTTTGCTTGCGCGTCTTGCGGTCGCAAAGATGGAGGGGGTGGATTGGTCGGACGCCGAGTCTATCGGCAGCTTGCGGGTCGGAGACTTCGCGTGCGGCACCGGGGCGCTTCTGGGAGCTGTCTACGAGCAGATAGCTGCGCGCCACGAGCGTGGTGGGGGCGACTTGGACGCGCTTCACCCGGTCATGATGGAGGAAGTCTTCTACGGCTGCGACGTGATGCCGTCCGCCATCCACATCACTGGTTCGACTCTCTCCGGCTCTCACCCAAGTGTCGGGTACAGCAAGGCCCGCTTGTATACCATGCCATACGGCCGGTTGAGTGATGGTACTGTTTCGGATGGGTCGTTGGAGTTCTTGATCTCGAACGCACAAATGACGCTGACCAATCTCAGCGACCCCGCGATGCGTACTGGCAGCGTTGGGGAGGAGACTGCATCCCAGATCATCGCAGAGGTGCGCGACGAGTGGTTCGACATGGTGATCATGAATCCGCCGTTTACGCGGGCCACGAATCACGAGGGAGCACACGCCAACGTGGTCAATCCTGCTTTTGCGGCCTTCGATGCGAGCAAGGAAGATATGGACGAGATGGGTCGTAGGATGAAGGTTCTCGGGAAGGGCACTTGCTACGACGGCAAGGCTGGGCTTGCGTCTGCGTTCGCGGCGTTGGCGCACAAGAAGCTGAAGCCTGGGGGCGTGCTGGCAATGGTGCTGCCGCTGTCGGTATCCGCAGGGACGTCGTGGCAGAAGTTTCGTCAGTTGCTCGCGGACGAGTACGCTGACTTGGAAGTGGTGAGCATCGCGGCCAACGGCAAGGAGATGTCGTTTTCGTCTGACACGGGGATGGCGGAGTGCTTGGTCGTTGCGCGGAAGCGCAAGCGGCAGGATTCTCCGAGTCGAGTCACGAAATTCACATCGCTCGTCCGACGTCCGGCTGGGCTCGTCCAGGCATCCGAGATAGCGAAGAAACTGATCAACGCGAACGACATCCGTGGCATTGAGGAAGGGCCATACGGCGGGACGGAAGTCATGGTCGGCATGGAACAAATGGGAGAGACCACTTCGGCGAATCTCGCCGGGCGACGGGATCCGACATGGAACGCAGTCAGAATCATGGATAACGCAGTCGCTCAGGCGGCACATGCGTTGTCCAACTCGAAGCTCTGGTTGCCGACGTACACGGAACCTCTTTCGCTCAGCGTAACTAGATTATCGGACATTGGGAAGCGGGGGTTGGTTCACCGGCTCCTTGTCGGACCTCCGCAGCCTGCACCCTTCACCAAGAGGGCGCCTAGCCGAACGGCCGACTACCCGTCCCTTTGGAACCACGACGCCAAGAAAGAAACTCGAATGGTATGCGCTCCCGACTCGCAGCTGCGAGTGCAGCGGGGGATGGAGGCGAAAGCGAATGAGATCTGGGAGACCATTGCCAGCCGCGCGCATATAAACCTTGATTTTCGGTTCAATTCCCAGCCGTTGGGGGCCGCATTTACCGACTATGAATCCATCGGCGGGGTTGCGTGGCCAAACGTGAAGTTCCCAGACGACCGCTTCGATTATGCCTTCACCGTGTGGGGCAACAGCACGCTTGGCTTGCTGCTATTCTGGTGGCATTCCAACCTGCAGCAAGGTGGGCGCGGTCGAATAACCGTCAGTTCGGCAGAGTCGCTGCCTGTGCTGGATTTGCGGGCACTCAGTGACGAGCAGCTTGCAACCGCAGAAGCGATATTCGACGAGTTCCGGGACAGGGATCTGAAGCCTGCGTATCTTGCGGACGCGGACGCAAACCGTGCGTTGTTGGATCAGCGGGTCGTGTGCGATCTGTTGGGGTTCGATGAGGACGTGTACGGAGCGGTGCGCTGGCTCGCGGCCAAGTGGTGCACGGAGCCGTCGGTGCATGGGGGGAAGGCGCGTCCGCGGGGGGCGGAGCTGGTGGTGTAAGACAGCGCGTCAAGCAGTTGCTTATGAGGAGCCCCACCCTGCATTTGGGCGGGGCTCCTCATGTCTTGGTGCGGTGCTGGCAGTCTATGCGCTTCCGTTGCCTGTCCAGATGGTCTCCATGACGGTGTTGGGGTTCATGGGCAGGCGGGTCATGCGGACGCCGATTGCTTGGCTGATGGCGTTGGCGATGGCTGCGGGCGGGGGGACGATGTTGACTTCCCCGACGCCGCGGACGCCGAAGGGATGGCCTGGGTTGGCTACTTCGACGATGACGGTGTCGATCATGGGGAGGTCGTTGGCGACGGGCATGCGGTAGTCGAGGAACGTGCTGTTCATCATGCTGCCTCTGTCGTTCATGAAGTACTCTTCGTTGAGTCCCCAACCGATGCCCTGGGCGGTTCCTCCTTGCATTTGTCCTTCGACGTAGCTTGGGTGGATGGCCTTGCCGGCGTCTTGTGCGATGGTGGCTCGGAGGATGGTGACTTTGCCCGTTTCGGGGTCGGCGTGGAGGTCGACGATGAGTCCTGCGAAGGCTGCGCCGACGCCTGCTGGGTTGACGGAGCCGCGTCCGGTGATGGCCCCGCCTGTGGAGTTCGTTTCTGCGGCCAGATCTTTGAAGGTCATCTTGAGTTCCGAGTCGGTCTTGGAGCTGATGACGCCCTTTTCCATCTGGAGGGAGTCTGGGTCTACATCCCAGATCATGGCGGCGCGCTGGATCATTTGGCGCTTCACGTCCTTGGCGGCTTCTACGGCGGCGTATCCGGTGGCGAAGGTGGTGCGGCTGCCGCCGGTGCCGAAGGTGAAGCCGATGGAGTCGGTATCGACGACGGAGGGATAGAAGTCTTCGGCGGGGATGCCGAGGACTTCGGCCGCTTGCATGGAGATCGAGGCGCGCGTGCCCCCAATGTCTGGGGAGCCTTCGGTGAGGGAGACTGTGCCGTCCGCGTTTACGGCGAGGTTTACTGCGGACTGCAGGCCTGCGTTCATCCAGTATCCGCAGGCGAATCCGCGTCCGGTGTTTTCGCCTTCGAGGGGGTCGTTCCAATGGGGGTGGTCTTTGAGGGCATCGAGGACATCGACGAGTCCGATGCGGGGGAAGACGGTGCCGTCGACTTTGCGGGTGCCTTCCTTTGCGGCGTTCTGGAGTCGGAACTCGATGGGGTCGAAGCCGATTTCTTGGGCGATTTCGTCCATGACGGTTTCGGAGGCGAACTCGGCGTTGGTGGCGCCTGGTGCGCGGTAGGCGGCGGTCTTGGGCTTGTTCAAGACGACGTCATAGGCGTCGACGACGGCGTTGGGGATGTCGTAGGGGGCGAAGACGCACTCGGCGGCCGCGCCTACGGGGGAGCCGGGGTATGCGCCGGCTTCGAAGGCGAGCGTGGCCTCGGCTGCGACGAGTTTTCCTTCCTTCGTAGCTCCCATCTTCACTCTGATGTACGAGCCGGGCGTTGGGCCTGTGGATTCGAATTCGTCCGTGCGGCTCATGGTCATCTTGACTGGGTGTCCGGACTTCTGGGACAGCAGGGCCATGACGGGTTCTCCGTATGGCTCGAACTTGCCGCCGAATCCTCCGCCGATTTCTTGGGGGGTCAGGCGCACCTGGGTGAGGGGGACATTGAGGACCTGGGCTGTGGCGTCTCGGACGTTGAATGGTCCTTGGGTGCTGTTCCAGATGTGGATGCGTCCGTCGTCTCGCCAGTGGACGGTGCAGGTATGGGGCTCGATGTAGCCTTGGTGCACGGTGGCGGTGTGGAATTCGCGTTCGACGATGACGTCTGCTTCTTCGAAGCCTTTGGCTGGGTCGCCGAGTTTGTTTTGGGAGTGGTCGGCGATGTTGCCTTTTCGTCCGGTCTTTTCGCCGAACTCGGTCATTTCGAGGTCGTCGTGGAGGATCGGGGCGTCGTCGGCCATGGCTGCGCGGACTTCGTAGACGGGGTCGAGGATTTCGTAGTCGACCTCGATGAGTTTGGCCGCTTCTTCCGCTTCATGCGGCGAGGTGGCTGCGACGGCTGCGACTGGGTGTCCTTGGAAGACGACTTTCTTGGCGGCCATGATTCCATCGCGGAGGTAGAGCAGGTCGGTGGAGAGTTCGCCAAGGGTGACTTGTCGCGCGCCGTCGTCGCCGAGCGGGGTTTCAGGCAGGTCTGCGCCGGTGACTACTGCGCGGACGGCGGGGCGTGCTTCGGCTTTGCTCGTGTCGATCGAGCGTATCTTTGCGTGGGCGTGGGGGCTGCGGAGGATCTTGCCGTAGAGCATTCCGGTGGTGTGGATGTCTGCGCCGTATTTTGCGCGTCCGGTGACCTTGTCCGCGCCGTCGTGCCTGATGGGGCGGGTGCCCACGACGTCGTATTCGACTTGGGAGAGGACAACGTTTGGAGCGTAGGATGTGGTCATGGTTAGGCCTCCTGGGTTTGCATCCTCTGGGCGGCGTCCATCACTGCGCGCACGATCTTGTCGTATCCGGTGCAGCGGCAGAGGTTGTTGGCCAGCCACCATCGTATTTCGTGTTCGGTTGGGTTGGGGTTTTGCTCCAAGAGGGCTTTGGAGGAGACGAGGAAGCCGGGTGTGCAGATCCCGCATTGGAGAGCGGCGTTTTCGAGGAAGGCGACCTGGAGGGGGTGGAGGCCGTCTGGTGTGGCCATGCCTTCGATGGTTTCGATTTCGCTGCCTTCCGCTTCGACGCCGAGGACGAGGCAGGAGCATACGATGCGTCCGTCCATGGTGACGGTACATGCGCCGCAGTTGCCGTCGTTGCAGCCTTCCTTGGATCCGGTAAGTTGGAGGGTATCGCGCAGAACTTCGAGTAGGCTCTGGCGGGGTTCGGCCAGGAATTCGACCATTTCTCCGTTGATGGTGGTTTGGACGTATGACTTAGTGGGCATCTACGTGTCCTCCTCGTGCTCGGGTGATTGCGTCTTGGAGTACGCGGCGGGTCATGACCGCGCACAGGTGCTTTCGGTACTCGATGGTGCCGCGCATGTCGGTGATGGGCTTGGAGGCGGCTTTGGCGAGTTCGCCTGCTTTGGCGATGTTTTCGTCGTTGACTTCTTTGCCTGCGAGTGCGTCGTTGATTTCCGTGAGGAAGAGGGGGGTTGGGGCGACGGAGGCGAGTGAGACGCGGACGCATTCGAAGTTGCCGTTGTTCAGGGTGACGCTGGCGCCGACGCCGACGACTGCGATGTCCATCTCGTTCCGTGGGATGAAGCGTTGGTAGCGCGCGCCGGAGTTGGCGGCGGGCGGTGGGAAGTTGATGGAGACGAGGAGTTCGCCTCGTTGGAGGACGTTTTGGCGCACGCCGGTGCAGAAGTCTTCGATGGGGACGGCTCGGCGTCCGTTTGGTCCGGCGATGTTGGCGGTGGCTCCGAGGGCGATCATGGCGGGGATGGTGTCCGCGCTTGGCACTGCGTTGCAGAGGTTTCCTCCGAACGAGGCGCGTCCTTGGATTTGGGTTCCCCCGATGATGGATGCAGAATCGACCACTGCGGGGTATCGTGCGGCGACGTCTTCGTCGTTGTATATTCGGTAGCATGGGACGGCCGCGCCGAGCGTGAGCCCATTCTCCGAACATACGGTCAGTTCGTTCAGCTCCGGTATTTGCTTGACGTCTACGACGTGGTCTGGGTCGTGGACGCCGGTTCTGAGTTGGACGATGAGGTCGGTGCCGCCCGCCAGTGGGCGGGCGCGGTCTCCTCGTTCAGCGAGGATATCCACTGCCTCCTCGACCGATTGGGGGCGGGCGAAATCAATCCACTTCAATAGCCGACTCCTTTCCCTCACAGGGGTTTCCTGTGCGGCTGGACTTGTTTTGGCCCTTCACCATCCTCGCGACGAGCCACCCTCAAGGGCGGCCCCGCTTGGACGATGGGGCTTGAACGAATGTAGTATAGCAAATCTTGCGCGGTTCAACAACATAGGATGTACGAAGGTTCCGTTTGATTTATTGGCATGGGGGGATATAGGACAGCGACTCCGAGAATCCGTTGCGCCCTGGGCGCAATCCATATAACCGAGAGAGGATTCCCGCCTTCGCGGGAATGACGACAGGGCGCAATCCATGTCGAGAGAAGATTCCTGCCTTCGCGGGAATGACGACAGGGCGCAATCCACGCCGAGGGAAGGTTCCCGCCTTCGCGGGAATGACGATAGGGCACAATCCATGTCGAGAGAAGATTCCTGCCTTCGCGGGAATGACGATAGGGCACAATCCATGTCGAGAGAAGATTCCTGCCTTCGCGGGAATGACGATAGGGCACAATCCATGTCGAGAGAAGATTCCTGCCTTCGCGGGAATGACGATAGGGCACAATCCATGTCGAGAGAAGATTCCTGCCTTCGCGGGAATGACGATAGGGCACAATCCATGCCGAGAGGAAGGAAGCGGAACGCCCGTTGCCTCGCGCGCGGGCGCGCACGAGTTTTCGTAGTGGTTCGTCGGACTCTGTCGCATTCTGTAGAATTTTGCTGACCGCGAGTTTGGCATCGTCTCTTGGGGCCCGCGGCGATTGGGAGTGGAATGACAGGTGACGATTCGGGGCGCGGAGTGACGCGGTCGGCAGTTTGGATGTTTCGCGCATGGGGCTGTCTCCTCTGGGTATGGTTTCGACGGAGTCGTCATAGTCCTAGGGTAGTACGCGGGTTCTGTTCTGTCAAATACGATTCGGGCGGTTCGATGTGTCTGTGCAGGCATGGCTATGGATGTGCGTCGGACGCGACTGTGGGATTCCCGCCTTCGGGGGAATGACGTGGGGGAGTGTAGGAATGACGGGCGTGGGGGCAGGAATTGGCATAGATATGGGTGGATTTACGTTCTGGGGATGCGAATGATCAGAGGAACGCTCCGAACTCACGCAGTGCGGCCACCATCTCGTCCCGCTTGTCCTCCGGACATTCGGACACCGGTCGATGACTTGGAGTTCGACCAGGCGGAGTAGCGCCGCGCTTGAGCAGGAACCGCGCCATCTCTATTTGGCCCATCATGATAGCATCATCCAGCGGGGTATTCATCGCAGGATTGGGTCCCCTCCCATTGAAACCATCGGTGTCTCTATCGTACCGTCCATCGGTGACGTTGCATCTGGGCATCTCAATGTCCGCGCCCCAATCGAGCAGCAGCCGGGCCAACTCGAGGTTGCCCTGCACAGCAGCGAAGTGGAGCGGAGTGGCGACGTTTCGAACCGCCGTCATCGGAGAGGCGCCACTCTTCAGCAGCGCCTCCACCACGACGGGCATGTCCTTGAACGCGGCGTCGTGGAGCAGGGAAGACATGCTGGCCGACCAGCTAAACAGGGGATGTGTAATCTCCCACTCATCATACTTCGGCAGGGCGGCTCTCATAGCCTGGGGCACGTCCGGGAGCTTGTGGTTGTCGAGGTCACCAGTAGGACGTAGAAGCTCTAGTGGAGTGAGGTGAGGCCACATGAGATGCCGGTCGCTCACCGGGATGCGGCTGGGGTCTATGACGGCCCCCGCATCCAAAAGCGCCTCGGCAACCTCGCTGTTGTGCTCATCAAGCGGTAGATCGCCAGGTATATACTCGATGTAGAACCGCGAGGGGAGGCTAGAATGCCATCTCTTGTGGACATTGACGATTGCCAGGTCGATGGGAGTCATACCCTCTGCGTTCACCGCCTCAACGTCTGATCCGGTCTCCAGCAGCAGCATGGCGGCGCTGCACCTGTTCATGCTGGCCGCGAGGTGCAGCGGCGTGTTGCCGTCGCCGTCCCTCGCTCCAACGTCGGCTCCGCACTGGATCAACAGGGTCATGCAGTCGAGATGCTGGTAGAAGGCGGGGAGGTGCAGAGGAGTCTCCCCGCGATGATCCCGGCGATTCACATCGGCTCCGTTCTCGATGAGCGCCGCAACCGTCTCGACATGCCCGTAGCTCGCCGCCACATGCAGCGGCGTCCTGCCGCACTCGTTGGTGATGTTCACATCGGCTCCAGCAGCAGCCAGCAGCGTAGCCAGCGCAGCGTAGCCGCCGCGTGCGGCCTTGTGCAGCGGCGACGACGAGTACACGGTGTCCCCAATATCAGGAGGCGCGCCGGCAGCCAAGAGCACCTCCGCCGCCTCCACATGACCCCTGGCCGACGCCAGGTGCAGAGGGGTGTCGCCGCATCCATCCGCCGCTGCAACGGCTGCCCCCGCTTCGATGAGACGACCCATCACGAGAGAGTGCCCATGCTCCGCGGCAAAGTGCAGCGCAGTGCGACCATCGCAGTCCCGAAGACCGGGGTCCGACCCCAGATCGAGCAGGCGGGCAACGAATGCAGAATGGCCGCCCCCAGCAGCCAGCATCAGCGGCGTCACGCCCAGAGTATCGACCAGATCCAACTTCCGCTTGCCTCCCTTGCGGACAGGCAACGCATCGACACAACCCTCCAAGGCCGCACGATGCAGCGCACTACGACGCTTCCCCACCGGAGCCTCGAATACGGATACCATTCCCTTGTTCAATGGCGGTCCCGACTTCCTCAGCATCGTCAGCACCCCATACCCCAGCATCTCAGGATCCCACCACGGCGCTATGAGAAGAGGGTCGCCTCTCTGGGACAACTCCCCTGGCGGACACAGGGGCGGGCGAGAGGACAGAATCGATGAGTTCTCTATCTTCCTGTTGTTGTCCCAGAAGTCGCTGGAGTCCTTGTGGGGTGACCATCCCCAGAATCGGGCCTCGTACCCGTCGGACCTGACGCCCACGTGAGCAGCGGTGCGCAGCAGATTCCCAAAACTCTTCACCCCCGCGGTCTCCGCCTCTACGTCAATATTGAACTCCCTGAGCTGGTCGGAGAGGGGTGCCCCCCACTGCGAATCCCATCCAGCGAGAGTGCCCGGGTAATCGCGCATCATCTCATCGACGCGCCAGTGAATCATCTTGCCGATGATGACAGGGTCTAGACACGAAGAACTATAGCCCTCGCTAGGGAAACTACGACAAAGCACCGTGGCGCTGCCCTGCCGGAGCCACACACTGATTCTAATGCCAGCGAAGCTGTTGAATCGCATCTCATACCTCTTGTGTCATTAGAAGGTTGACAGGCTGCGCCTCGCGCCTTTTGGATTACAGCCGCGGCATCGCACTTCTCCCGGCGGTCGGATGGATGCGACGGCCATGCCGGGAACGCGGGCTTGAATCTTATGCCGTTCTGGGGATGCGAATGATCAGACGACCGCGCCGAACTCTCGCAGCACAGCGACCATCGCCCCATGCTTGTCCGACGGGCAGCTCTTCAACGGATGCCAAGGGCGGTGTCGATTGTGGAATTGGTGTTCCCTATAGGAAGTGTTGTAGACATCTTCCCCTATCTCCATTATCCACTGGAGAGCAAGAGCAGCGTGAGGGTGCTCGGCACTCGCCATTTCCCGCAACCACTCTATGCCCGCTCTAAGAGCATAAGTAGCGTCATTTCTGAGCTGCACTGCATCCACGCTATCCGGAGGAGGCGCCGAGCCGCGCCCCAATAAGAACCGCGCCATCTCCACCTGCCCCGTTCGTATCGACATGTCCAACGGAGTCCCCATACCAATAAGGTACCGCAGATGCCCCCTGTCGAACTCATTGTACCACGGGGGACCGTCAGCGTAGTTCCACTCTGGCGCATCTAGGTCGGCTCCATAGTCGATCAGCACAGCCGCCATCTCCACGCTCCCATGTTCGACCGCCGCATGCAACGGCGTGCCCCCACGACGCGCCGGCGTCGGGGATGCCCCACTCTTCAGCAGCGCTTCCACCACCCCGATCATCCCCTTGGCCACGGCGTCGTCAAGCAGTGTCGGTCCGAACATGGCAAGATTGCTGCTGGGATACGCGCGGTAATGATCCCTCACCGCTTTGGAAAGGTCGGCAAGTCGAGAG
Source organism: Dehalococcoidia bacterium (assembly GCA_965242665.1). Taxonomy (GTDB): domain Bacteria; phylum Chloroflexota; class Dehalococcoidia; order Lucifugimonadales; family VXLM01; genus VXLM01. The sequence continues at coordinate 1,716,008 of OZ251484.1, forward strand.
TAGTCGAGGTCTCCGTTGTCGAGGAGCAACTCCCGCGGCGTGAGGCGCGGCCACAAGCAGTGACGGTCTCCTATGGGCAGCCGCTCCGGATCTATCGTCGCCCCCCCAGACAGCAATACCTCCGCTACCTCGCTGTTGTGTTCCGCACACATATACGGCGTGCCTTCGATGACCGCCACCAGCGTATCGTGATATGAGTGTGAGTGAATGTTGGCTACCGCCGTGTCCAAGGGGGTGAGACTCTCTCGGTTCGCCGCATCCACGCCGGCTCCAGACTCCAACAGCAGACATGCCGCTCGGTCTCGGTTCATGCCGGCCGCCACGTGCAGCGGCGTATTGCCGTCGCTGTCCTGAACCCCAACGTCGGCTCCGGCCCCGATTAGCAGCTCCATGCAGTCCAAATGCTGATAGAATGCGCTGCCATGCAGCGGCGTCTCGCCGCGCTTGTCTCGCCGATTCACATCCGCGCCCGCCACTATCAGCGCACGCGCCGTCTCCGTATACCCATAACTCGCGGCCGTGTGCAGCGGCGTCCTCCCGTCATCGTTCGGAGCGTCTACATCCGCACCCGCATCTACCAACAGAGGCACGACGGCACCCGCATCGCTCCTCGCCGCCTTGTGCAGCGGCGTCGCAGAAAATACCGCGTCGCCAACGCCAGGAAGCGCACCTGCTACCAATAGCTGCTCTACTGCGCCAGCATGACCTCCCACTACCGCTAGGTGCAGCGGCGTATCACCTATCGCATCCGCAACCCCAACGTCAGCGCCAACACCCACAAGCGCATCGACGACACCCCCATGCCCCCCATCAGCCGCAAAGTGCAGCGCAGAACGCCCATGACGGTCGCGCACATGAGGATCAGCACCCAACTCCAGCAGATGCAGCGACACGTCGGTGTGACCGTTGCACGCCGCCAGCATCAGAGGAGTCACCCCAAAGGCGTCCACAGGATCCAAGTTGCGACGAGTCCGACGCCCTCGAACAGGCAGACCTTCCACCAATCCGTCCCGGGCCGCGCGGTGCAACGCTATCCTACCCTTCGGCTCCGCAGCCAAGAAGACCGATACCGCCCCCTTGACCGAAGGAGGACAAGACAATCCAAACAGCGTGAGAACCGCCTGTCCCAACATCTCCACATCTCGCCACGGAGCCATCAACAGCGGATCGTTGCCGCCAGCTATCCGGTAGTCTGAGCCGACGCCGCGCGCCTCGCGATCGCATTTCTCGCGCTTCTGCGACACAGTCAACGGCTGCAGAGACAGGTACGAAATCGCCAAGACGATTCCCTCCCTGTTCCCCGCAGGCTCGGACAATCCATCGAAGTACGTCTCGTATCCATCGGAATTGAGTATCACATCTGCCGTGGTGCGGTTGTAGCCAACGCCGCCGTATCGCCCCTCCACTCCAAGTTTCACCATGACAGCTTCGTTGGTAGCTATGATCTCCTCAGTAGGTCTCTGCGAACCCCCGGATTCCTTGCTTGCTGGTTCGGGCGCTGCGCACTCGTGAATGGTCTGGCCTATGAGAACAGGATCGAGCTGCGTGATCCGTCTGGAGATCCGAGCAGAGGAATAATCGCGGATGACCATTGTTCCCATCCTCAGATGGATTCGCACAGTATATTGAGAACTGTCGTACCTCATGTTCAGGTCTCTCTCAGTCCGATCGACTACGTGACACCAAGCGTGTTGCACACGGCTTTAGAGGGCGTTTTGGACGGCCCGCAGTTTGCTGGCGAAGCTGCCTTCGGGCATCCGGACGTCTGCGGATGTGAGCATCTGTCCTCGGGGTACGGGGCGGAGCATCCGCGCGCCGTGGCACAAGCCGACGGGGACGAGTAGTTCGTCGTCGGCCTGGGCGGCTTCGACGATGGATCCGTGTACGGTGTAGCCGCCTTCGCCGTCGAGAATATCGCCGACTGCCAGATCCTTCTTCGCGGTCGCGGCGACCTCGCACACCCTCGACTGCGGAGCGCCGGTTGGGGCGTACAGGAGTGCGGCGCGGGCGATCGAGACGGGGGTTTCCATGCCGATGAGGTGGTATGGTCTGTACATGACGGCGTATCGTCCGGACGGATCCATGGCCATGCCGTAGTCCTTCATGCAGGCGCGCAGGTAGGCGCTCTTGCTGGTGACGACGACGAAGACGCCCCAACGCAGGTGGTTGGACATCTCTTCGCCGGTATCGTCGAGGCAGCTGACGACTTCGACGATGCCCGGGCGGTTCAGGATGCCGCCGTCTTCGGAGGGGATGAGGAGACGGGGGATGTCATCGACGCTGGCGGAGGGGAAGCGCATACCCGGCACGTCGGGGACGAGTCCGGTCATGTTGGCGACGGCGCACATCTCGATCGAGGACTTGGTCGTATCGAGGAAGGAGTTGTACATGCGGGGGTTGAGGTCGGAGCGCTTGGCCTCCTCTAGCGTGAGTCCGTATTCTATGAGCGCCTCGTCCGGGGTGAGGTATCGGTAGCGGTCATGGTGTCTGGTGCCCTTGCCGGCGGCGACGACGTCGAACCCTGTGCTGCGCGCCCAATCGACCAGTTCTTCGATGACGGCGGGTTGGTCGCCGTAGGCGGCGGTGTAGACGACTCCTGCGCGGTCGGCCATGTTCTTGAGGATGGGGCCGACGAGGACGTCTGCTTCGACGGTCACCATGACGACGTGCTTGTCCGCCATGATTGCTTGGTAGGCGTGCATGGCTCCGGCGTCGGGGTTGCCCGTGGCGTCTACGATGACGTCTACTTCGGACTGTATGGCGACTGCGGAGGCGTCCGTGGCGACGGGTTTTCCTTGGTGGATGGCGTCGTTGGCTTTGTCGAGGCTGGATGTCTTGACGGTGCGGACACGGGGCCGGCGTTCGCGCGAGAGGGCGTCGACCGCACGCTTGAGGTCGAGGTCGCACGCGACGGCGGCTACCATGCCGGGCGTATGCTGCAGCTGGGTAAGGACCATGGAGCCGAATCGTCCACAGCCGATGACGGCGACGCGGATGGGGTTGTCTTCTTCGACGCGGGCAGCGAGGAGGTCTCGGATCATGCGCGGGGCTCCTGGGGGCGGGTCAATCGTCGACCCCGGCGGCTTCGCGGTAGGCGGCGGTGAGGGCGTCGAGAATCTCGTCTGTGATCGGAATCCAAGTTCCCCGCCCGACCTTGACGTCAGAGAATCTTCGCTCAATATCATCGAGCGATTTTGGAGCGCGCCGCTCGAATACGGTGCGGTAGCCATACATGGCCGGCCGCCGGTTGTTGTCGTAGGTGGCGATGGTTACTAGACCAGCACCTTCCGTCCGTAGTATGGGCCAGAGCGAAGTTTGCGACACTCCAACCGTACTACCGAGGCGTACATCTTGCAGCTCGGCAACCTCCTCCGCCCACGTGATGAGCTTGTCGAACGTCTTCCGATCCTCGCCGGAGACATCGGCTATCGAATCTCGAAATGCTTCGGAGCCTTCCGAACGAACAGGTTTCTGGGGTGTTGGCCTCGGTCCGGTTGGCTTCGATCCGCGGGGTTCTATTTGAGCCCTCGTGGCATTGAGGTCAAGCACGACAGCCTGAGGCAAGGCGATCTGAGCGCCGTTCACCTCGTAGACGCTCACGGCAATCAGGTCTATCGTCAGCGCCTGCGTGGTCATGGTGTCCAGATACGTGGCGATCCTTTCTAACTCACCAGGGACTTCGTCCAGCACGAGAACCAGTCTGAAGTTGCCATGGTTGAGGAACTCTTGCAGACTGGTAGAGAACGAATCCGCGTCCACCATCCCATCCTGGTCGTTCGCTTGCACCGCTTCGAGGATGGACTTGTGTCCTGCCTTCGCAAGATGCTCTCCCACTGCGAAGCGTTGTTCGAGTTCCTCCACCGTGAGTCCCTGCAGAAATGCCGCATAATAGAGGATCTGCGAGACGATGGCGCTGCGCGCCTCTTGATTGTAGGCGAGCTTGACCTCGATGATCGCGGGACGTCCGTGTGGCTCGACGGCCAGGATGTCGGCGTATCCGGCCCCCAAATATACTTCCGACCCCAAGACGGTGAGTTGGGGGGAGCCGGCGAGGGGCAGGAGCTGGGGGTTCTCTGCGATGAGTTCGTGCAGGGTCTGCTCGTCGGGAAACGAACGCGGCGCGCCCAGCGTCCAACCTGCTTCGTCCGTCCCGGTTTTTATCCAGATGCCTGCCATGGGGGTTGCCTCCCGGTGTGTTCGCGTGCGTAAGCCGTGCGACGCATTCTACCATGGGGGCGCGACGGGCGGCAACGGGGCCTCTTGCCGGGGCGGCGGCAAAGTTGGGGGGTGTCAATCGTCTTGCGACGCGATGGGCTTGTCGATCCCGTCAATGATGCGTCTGGCTACGTAGAGGTTGGGCCAGTAGCTTTCGATGCGCGTTAGGATTTCTGCGTCGACGAGGCGGTTGAGGACGCCGCGCGCGCCTGCGTCGGATATCTCGAGCAACGAAGCCGTTCGAGATGCGGTTGTCACGGGATGGCTGAACAGATCGTCCAACAAGCGGAGGTCGTTCGCGGTCGCGTTGCGATTTTGCAGGAGTTCCCGCCATTCGTCCTGGATGCTTCGAATCCGACGGATCCGCTTCATGGTATCCTGGGCTTCTTGGTGGACGCCGGTCAGGAAGTACGCGAGCCAGCGTTCCCAATCTCCTGTTGCGCTGACGGCGAACAGCTCGTCGTAATATTGCTGGCGGTCGCGCTCGAAATAGGCGCTCATGTACAGGAGGGGTTCAGGGAGAACTCCGCTCGCGCACAAGAAGAGGGTAATCAGGAGGCGGCCTATGCGTCCGTTGCCGTCCGGGTATGGGTGGATGGCCTCTAGATGGTAGTGCATCAGCGCGCATCTGACCAATGGGGGCATTTGCGTGGATTCGTTGACGAACTTCTCCCAGTCGTGGAATAGGTCACGCAATCGGTCGGGAGGCGGGGGAATGAATCGAGCGTCGTGGATCGCCGACCCGGGTGCTCCTATCCAGACTTGGATCCCGCGGAACTGCCCGGGCAGCTTGTCTTGGCCACGCACCCCTTCAAGGAGCCGCGAGTGGATCTCGTTGACCAGCCGATACGAGATTGGAAGCGTTTCGAGCTTGTCGATGCCGTATTCGAGGGCGGTTACGTAGTTCACCACCTCGGCGACGTCGCTGCCGGGCGGGCTTTGGTCTTCGACCTCGTAGGCGAACACATCCGATAGGGAGGCTATCGTCCCCTCTATCCGGGAGGACAAGACGGCCTCGCGTCGGATGAACGGTCGCATGAGCAGGCGAGGGTTCGGGATGGTTTCGCCGACGCCGCGCAATGTACCCACGGCGCTGGCTGCGTCGACCAACAGCGAAACTAGGCGCGGGCTCAGGTGCAGATCCTGAGGTAGCGGGTTGGGGACGAACGCATGATGTCCATCGCCAATCGGAACGAGCCGCCCAGTTGGGCTGTCGGTCAAGCGTTGCACTGGACTTTTAACTCCGGTTGGATTTTGCCGGCAATTTTACACTTTTCTGCCTAAAAGTACAATTTGCCATCGGGATATTTAACTCCAGTTGGATTTATTAGGAAACTTTGTACTTTTCTGCCCAAAAGTACAATTTGCCATCGGACTTTTAACTGCTGTTGGATTTTGCCAGCAACTTTACACTTTTGGGCAGAAAAGTGTAATTTGGCCATGACCTTCCAATGGCGGTTTCAAGATGCGACCCGCTGTGCGGGGGTGGAGAGTGGGCGGTCAGGCGCTCCCGGCGGCCTGTCGCAGGCGTTCGATGTCGATATTCTCCATCGTGAGCATTGCTTCCATGACGGCTTTGGGGGCGCGTTCCATCAGTTCGCGCATGATCTCTGACGCTGGCTGCACTTGCCATGATACGCCGAACTTGTCGTGGATCCAGCCGCACATGTCTTGTCTGCCGCCTCCTTGGGAGAGCTTGTCTGCGAAATAGTCGATCTCTTCTTGTCCGTTGCAGGAGACGACGAGTGATATGGCGGGGGTGAACTCGAATATGGGGCCGCCGTCGATGGCGGTGAATTTCTGTCCATCCAGCTGGAATTCCACGATGGGGTTGCCTTCGGCGGGGCCTGCTGGGATTTTCGTGATGCTCGTTATCGTCGAGTTGGGGAAGATGGAGACGTAGAAGTTGGCTGCTTCTTCGGCTTGGTTGTCGAACCAAAGAAACGGGCTGATCTTGGTGGTGGCTGTCATTTCTCGTTCAATCCTCCTGGTTCCGAGTATCGTCTCGGGAGAGAACTTCCCGCGGATGTCCGTCGAGGCCGCGGAAGGCTCGACTGTGCATCCACCTGAAAGCCTAGGATAGCCGCGAAGGCGGGGGAACGTCAAGGCGGGTTCGTGAGACGCTGGGAAGGGAAAAGCGGTCAGGTGTCCGACCGCGGCGTGTGCTTCATGGCAAAGTCCTCCTCTGGCGAGTAGACCAGTTTCTTGCGGCCGGCGACGGCGAAGTAGAGCAGTCCTGCGGCGAACCAGACTGCACAGCCGTAGATGCCTACGCGGTAATCTGGGTTGAGGAAGAGGAAGCAGAGCGTGGCGAAGGCGATCAGTCCCGCTACGATTGCGCCGGGGTTGCCCAAGGGGCTGACGTAGGGGCGCTCGATCAGTGGGAACTTGTTCCGCAACCGGACGAATGCGATCATCTGCATTCCATAGGCGGCGACTGCGCCAAAGACGGCCATATTCAGCAGTACGGCGGCGACCGGAGCATCTGTGCCAAACCAGTCGTCGCCGAACTCGATCAGGAGGGCGATGCAGTATCCAATCACGGCCCCCGCAATCAGCGCCGCATACGGCGTCTTGCGATTTGGGAGCGTTACAGAAAGCCACTGCGGGAGATAACCCGATCGCGACAGGGAATATATGTTGCGGCCATAGGCGTAGATGATGGTGTGAAAGCTGGCGACCAGGCCTGTGATGGCGACCAGGGCCATGAACGCCGCTCTGTCGCCGCTTCCGAAGATCGTCGTGAAGGCTAGGAATAGGGGCTCTTCGGACTGTCCGACTTCTGCAGCGCCCGGGGCGATTCCGGCGTTCAGCAGCAGGGTCAGGATGGAAGCGACAATCAACGTGAGAATCCCCCAGAGCAGGGCTTTGGGCATATCCCGCTTTGGGTCGCGCGACTCTTCGGCTGCCAGGGGGAGCTGTTCGATGGCGAGATAGAACCATATGGCAAAGGGCAGCGCCTGGGCGATCCCGCTCCAACCGAAGGGTAGGAAGCGGGAGTTTCCTGCGTCGGGTTCGATGTTCAAGGCGATATCCCAACTGAAATGCGGAATCGCGCCTACCCAGAACACGAGCAGAATCGCCAATGTCAGGAGAGTGATGAAAACAGAAAACTTGAACGTCGCCTCCACTCCGACGATGTTGAGTCCGACGAAGAGAATATAGAAGATCAACCACCAGACGGGCCCGGGGATATCGATGCCAAGTATGCCGTTGAACGCGGCGCCGGCATAGCTGCCGATCGCGACCACTATCGCCGCCGGAGTAATGATGTACTCCATATTCTCGGCCAGTCCCGTGATGAATCCGCCCCACGGCCCCATGGACGTCCGCCCGAATGAGTAGGCCCCGCCCGTATGCGGCAGCGCAGGCGACATCTCGGCGATGGAGTAGCATATGCCGAGATACATGACCGCGACGATGCCCATCGCTATCGCCAAGCCGCCAAAGCCGCCGACGCTTAGCCCAAAGTTCCAGCCGAAGAAGTTCCCGGAGATGACCGCCCCTACGCCCAACGCCCAGAGGGACCAAACGCCGGCGTAGCGCCTCAGACCGCGCCGTGCGAAATAGTCATCGTCAACATTCTGGTACTCGACGGATCCGGCCCTGTGTTTGTCCGAACCGCTCATCTTGCTTCCTTCGCTTTGCCCGATTGAGAACGACGAACCCAGAGGATTATAGCACGCATTGGGGCGCCGGGGGGAATTCGTGAAATAACAACTTACCGTTTACTTTCTGGACATGGCAATTTCTCAGATACCCATCTACCAGTACTGCACGCACCTGGACGCCGTCGGTATGACGACTAGGCGCCAGGCTGCTACTCAGTCGACGTATTCCCTCTTGAACACACCACCCCCATACACATGTCCAGGAAGTAACCGGAACGAGGATAGGTTCCGCAACCTCTTCGGTCCCTAGCGTCGTGCGGCTTGGGCTGCACCGCGTGAGCGGCGCGCGCCGAGGGCGGCAGCGCCCGACAGGATGAGCAGCGCGCCTCCGGCGACACCCAGCGCCAACGCCAACCCAGGCGAGACCACCGCATCCCCGGTACTCGGCAGCGCCGCGCAGACGGCGTCTCTCGCGTCGACATCGGTGATGCCATCGAGCCACGTTTGGAACGCGTCGTCTGCGGGGGCACAGAGGTTGTTGTTGAGGAAGAAGAATTCTGATAGATTCGTCAGATTCGTTAGGCTTTGCGGGATCGGTCCTGCGAGGTTGTTGTCGCTGAGCCAAAGCCCTCTAAGGTTGGTCAGGTTGCCCAACTCAAACGGTATCGGCCCTGTCAATTTGTTCCCGACGAGCTCCAGTTCCGTCACCCGGCCCTGGTCGTCCAAGGTGACGCCGTACCATTCTTCGATGTGCCAATCGCTCAGCCAGTTCGTGTTGTTCGTCCAGTTCTCGCCGTCTGTGGCGTTGTAGAGGGCGGTGAGGGCGGCTCTGTCTGCTACTGTCCCGCAGGTAGTGTTCCCTACATCGACGTCCGATATGCCGTCGAGCCATGTTTGGAATGCGTCGTCTGAGGGTGCACAGAGGCCGGTGTTGGTGAAGTGTAACCGAGCCAGCGCAGTTAGCATCGTGAGGCTTTGCGGCATCGGCCCCGTCAGACCGTTGTCCGCAAGCAATAGCCGGCGGAGCCTAGTTAGACCTCGCAATTCAGGGGGTATCGGTCCTGTGAGATTGTTGCGGTCGAGGTGCAGGGCCGCAAGGTTGGCGAGGTTGCCCAGCTCGGGCGGTATCGGCCCTGCCAGATTGTTGTTGGAGAGTTCCAGAACTCTGAGGTTGGCGAGGTTACCTAGCTCGGGCGGGACTGTGCCAGTCAGGCTGTTATCGGCGAGGTCCAGCCAGTCGAGCTTGCTCATAGAGCCCAACTCAGGAGGGATGGGTCCCACTAGGCCGCTTCCGCGGAGGAATAGCTGTTCAAGGTTGGCCAAGGCGAGTATCCAAGCCGGGAACGGTCCGTCGATCAGGCCATCCCTCCCAATGCACAGATTCTCGAGACTGCTTAAATTGCCCAATTCAGCCGGTACCGGTCCCTCAAGGTTGTTGCCGCACAGAACTAACCTCTTAAGATTCGCCAAGTTGCCCAGCTCGGGAGGTATCAGTCCCTCCAAGTTGTTTTCGGCGAGTTCGAGGACACTGAGATTGGGCAAGTTGCCCAATTCAGCCGGTATCGGCCCTTCCAAGTTGTTTCCTGTGAGCACTAATCCTCCGAGATTGGCCAAGTTACCCATCCATGGAGGGATTGTTCCAGTCAGGCTGTTGGAATAAATGCTCAGCCAACCAAGGTTTGTGAGATTCTCGAACTCCGGAGGGATTGTTCCGGTCAATCTATTGTTGAAGAGCCATAACTCCTCAAGGTTGACTAAGTTGCCCAATTGTGGAGGAATTGGACCTGTTAGGTTGTTGTCGCCTAGGCGCAACAGGGTGAGGTTGGTCAAGTCCCCTATCCAGCCCGGTATAGTCCCTTCCAGACTGTTACCCCCGAGCTCTAGGTTCTCAAGGTTAGTCAAGTTGCCTATCCATGTAGGAATCGGACCCGTCAGGGTGTTCCCATTGAGCCATAGTGCTTTGAGGTTAGTCAAGTTACCCAGTTGTGAAGGAATTGGACCTGTTAGCTCGTTATCGGACAGGGCCAGCAGGGTGAGGTTGGTCAAATTCCCTAGCTGCGGAGGGACGTCTGTAAACTCGTTGTCGCTGATCCACAGTTCTTTGAGGTTAGGCAGGTTGCCCAACTCGGAGGGAATTTCTGTCAATTCATTCTCATACATCCACAACGTGGAGAGCCTAGTTAGGCTGCCCAATTCCGGTGGGACCGGACCCGTCAACTTGTTGCTGTTGATCTGTAGATCTACTAGGTTGACTAGGTTGCCCAATTCCGGTGGGATCGGACCCGTCAAGTTGTTGCGGCTGATCCGTAGATCTACTAGGTTGACTAGGTTGCCCAATTCCGGTGGGACCGGACCCGTCAACTTGTTGCTGTTGATCCGTAGATCTACTAGGTTGACTAGGTTGCCCAATTCCGGTGGGATCGGACCCGTCAAGTTGTTGAAACGAAGACGTAGCTGCCTGAGGTTGGTTAAGTTACCGAACCATGAGGGTATCGGCCCTTCAAATTGATTCCCACCGATGAACGCCGACCACAGGTTGGTTAGATTACCCAATTCTGGGGGTATCGGCCCTGTCAGGTCATTGGCAGTCAGCCACAGTGATGAGAGGTTTGTCAGGTTACCTATCTCCGGCGGAATTGGCCCCGTCAGGTTATTGACACCAAACCATAGCCTCTTCAGGTTTGTCAGGTTGCCTATCTCCGGCGGAATTGGCCCCGTCAAGTTGTTTTCTTGGAGTTCCAGATCCGTCACCCGACCCTGGGCGTCGGTGGTGACGCCGTACCATTCGCCGAGCGGCTTGTCGCTCCGCCAGTTTGTGTTGTTCCTCCAGTTCGCGCCGTCGGTGGCGTTGTAGAGGGCGGCGAGGGCGGCTCTGTCTGAGGATTGCGTCACTTGGGCGGGGGAGGAGCCGCTCTGGCCGACCGAGTCTGGTTCCGGGCGGACGATGGATTCGGCTGGCGATAGTCCGGCGTCTGCGGCGCGGCCATCATCTCTGACTGCGGCTTGGAGGGGCGCGCTACCGTGGGGGAACGCGCCTGCGAGAAACGAGGCCAGGAGGGCGGCGAACAGGAATGCGCCGAGCGGCAACGGACGCAGCGTTTTCATTGTCATCGTTCCTTTTCGGGCCGAGTCGAGGGGACTGCTCCCCTATTGTACACGACTTCTCCGAGGATAGGCTTATCGTCTACTTTCTGGACATGGCAATTTTCGATGCCCATCTACCAGTACGGCAAGCACCTGGACGTCGTCGGTATGACGCCTAGGCGCCAGTTGAACATAATACTCTCATACAGACGTACAGAAGTAAACGGAACCCCCACGACCGTTCCGTTTACTTCTGCGGCATGACGGCTGGGGGACGGCAACTCTCCAAAGCGGTGCGTCTAATCGCGCAACGGGAGATTCCCGCCTACGCGGGAATGACGTGGGCGGGTGCGGGAATGACGGAGCCTCTCTGGAGGGTATTGTCAAACGACAGGGAGATTCCCGCCTGCGCGGGAATGACGTGGGCGGGTGCGGGAATGACGGGACTCGGTGAGAATGACGGAGAGACCAACCTGTTGCGGCCCGGGCGCAATCCATGCCGCAAAAGTAAACGGTAAGCGGAATCGTGTGATGGCAAGATTCACGGAGGAAGGGTAGACTTGAGTGACTCGAGAGTGAGGTGCGATATGGCAGAGACAAGGCAAGACGAGACGACGAACGACGACGCGGCGCAAGAGCGGCGCGGGCGGGCGGATCGGATCATCGAGACTCATACGCTGTGGGCCATGGGGGCAGGGCTGATTCCGCTTCCGGTGTTGGACATCCTGGCGGTGTCGGCGATTCAGGTAGACATGCTGAAGCAGCTTGCGGAGGCGTATGAGTCGGATTTTTCGGAGAACATCGGGAAGGGCTTGGTGACGGCGTTGACGGGGAGTACGTTCGCTCGACTGGGGGCATCGCTCGTCAAGGCTGTTCCTGGCGTCGGCACGGTGGTCGGGGGCGTGTCGATGTCCGTGCTGTCTGGGGCGTCGACATATGCGGTTGGGCAGGTGGTCAAGCGTCACTATGAGACGAACGGCGCGATAGTGGATATCGATTTGGACTGGGCGAGATCGATGTATGAGGAGGCGCTGGAGCGGGGGAAGCAGGTCGTCTCGAACTTCAAGGGGCGCGAGGCAGAATCGAAGGACGTCTATATTGCGTTGGAGCGGCTGGCTGATCTGAGGAGGAAGGGGGTTATCAGCGAGGAGGAGTTCGAGGAGAAGAAGCGGGAAATGTTGGCGCGGCTGTAGGAGCTAGGAGGTCGGAAAGCGAGGGGGGTCCGGCGTCGGGTTCGATGTGTATCAGGTCATCCCCCTCCGCGGCGACGGGGCGGCTTGGCCGCGTTCGGTCACGTTCCTTCGCGGCTATTCTGCCCGCCCCATAGCGGTTCCTCAATCGGGAGGAGCATCACGATGACATAGCTAACGACGATGGATATGAGAGCACCCTGCGAGACCGCGGTGAGAAACCATATGGCGAATTCTCTCGAGATCAGATCATCCGGCATCAAGGGTTGCACAATCGTTGTGACGATGCCGCACGCAAAGGCCGGTATCGTAAACCTCCACCGGCCGTCGTCCCAGCAAAGCGATCTAAGTCTTCTCCAGACATTCATCATGGCCCTCATCCCTCATCCATCGGGAGATGAAGAGTGCTTGTGTGGGGCGGGAACGCGCCCGGACGAGGAACATGAGCCTGCCCACGCGGGGTTGGGAGGATGTGTAGATGGGGCTCCTCTGTTGCACTGAGTTTCAGAAGCCCAGAATGTTCCGAATGCTTTGCGTGGTCAAATTGCCTCTTACGGCTTGCTTGATTATCTCGGTCGCCTTGTCAATGTCCCTGTCCTCGAAGTTGCCTCCGGTGTCGAATATCCTGACGGCCACGCCAGCCGAATCGATGGCTGCGTCTATTCGCTGCTGTGCGTTTAGGGGAACGCCCGTTGCCAGCCTGAACACCTCGCTTGCGGCTGCCATCCTATCCTCATCGTTCCAATCGTCATCCGCGGCCAGTCTCGCCAGCGCCGCCGCGGCCTGTCTGCGTTGGGCGATGGATAGTTCGGGCGCAATGATGTCCATTAGGCCCAGCGCGGCCTCGGAGTCCAGATAGCCAGACTCGTAGAGCGAGGTCATTTCCTTGGCGGCGGCGATGCGCTCGTGGCCATTGATTTCATGGCCGCTGATAAATTCGGCGAGAAGATCCACAGCGCTTGTGTCGGCTTCCGCTGCGAAGAAGTACTCGAGATCGGCTGCGATGAGCCTGTGAAAGTCAGTGGAAAGCTCGGGCAAGAGAGTATGCAGCAGATCCAGTATGCGCTCCGTGTCCGCTCTGCCTGATTCGTACCTGGTGATTATCTCTCCGACAGCGGCCGCCCGCCTCTCGCCTTCGAAGGCGTCGGCGGTCGAGAAGCGAGCAAGTATGGACGCGGCGTCGAACGAATCGTAGGGCGAGCCATTAGGCAATGCACGGGTGATCGAATTTGAGACTGGCTGAGCAAAACGACCTTCAGGCGGGCTCGCCTGACTGTATTGGTTGTCTCCCCAGCACACCGCGCTGCCGTTTTCTCGCAAGGCGCAGGTATGCTTTTCCCCCGCGGCTATCGCAGTGAAACTAATCCCATAAGGGGTATTTACTTGACCGTATCTGTTGTCCCCCCAGCACGCCGCGTCGCCGTTTTCTCGCAGGGCGCAGGTATGAATAAAACCCGCGGCTATCGCAGTGAAGGGGCCGTCCAGGGGGAGCATCTTGACTTGGTCTGCCGACGAGTCAAGGCCTCCCCAGCATAGTCCAGTGCCGTTTTCTCGCAGGGCGCAGGTATGACGCCCACCGGCGCTTATCGCCGCGAAGCGGCGTCCCCCGGCGTCTGACTGACCGTAGCTGTTGGCCCCCCAGCACGCCGCATCGCCGTTTTCTCGCAAGGCACAGGTATGATTCCCATCGGCGCTTATCGCCGCGAAGCGACCACCCGGAGGGTTCGACTGACCGTATCTGTTGTCCCCCCAGCACACCGCGTCGCCGTTTTCTCGCAGGGCGCAGGTATGAAGAAAACCCGCGCTAAGAGTCTGGGTCATGCTTACAGCGGGTGTGGGTGTCGGGGTATTCGTTGGAAGCGGTATGGGTGTAACTGTTGGGATTGGTCTGCCCGGCGTCGCAGTGACGACCACCTCCACTTCCCTAACTACCACTCTGGGTGTAGCTGTTGGAATTGGTCTGCCCGGTGTTGCAGTGACGACCACCTCCACTTCCCTAACTACCACTCTGGGTGTAGCTGTTGGAATTGGTCTGCCCGGTGTTGCAGTGACGACCACCTGTACCGGCACCTCTTTCACCACCTCCACTTCCCTGACTTCCGGCTCGCTCGAACAGCCGATGGCAAACGCCATTGCCACGGCCGCGGTAACCGGCATTGCCCAACTTAGCCTTGCGAGTGTGCTCATACGAAAACCGTCTCCTGTTCTTAGCGCTCTCTTGAGATTTCGTGGAAATACTTCGACGCTGCCGGCCTCAAGAACGTCGGGATGATGATGATACTGAAGGAGACAGAGGCAAGTCAAGCGCATCCTTGACCTCATACCCACTGTCCTACGTTTGGCAGGCAACCCTCACCGAGCAACGTCTGACCGACTCTCGTCCGCGCGAGGCGGTCTACTCTAGCTGCTGTCGCTTCCCCAATGGCTCTCGTCGGATAGTACGATGAGCCCGGATGCCAATCCGATACCCCAGCCTATTACCCCTATGAGCGCCGGGATTTCCCAATCGGCAGAGTACAGACCGAGATAGAGTCCGAAGAGAACCCCATTGCCTACCGTGAACCAGGTCATCCAAGTGCGACTCAAGGACGCACATCCTCGCCAGGCTTGGAAAATGGACACGCGCTTCAACATGGTGCTACTCTCGCTTTCCGTTCGTCGGGTGAACGCACTTCGCAGGCAGGATTTCCAGTGTCTGGATGCTATCGTCGGGTTGAGGAACTTGTCAAGCGGCCGGGGTTCCGTTCGCCTTATTGTGGCGGGTTGGATTTACGGACTGGAGGCGGTCTACTCGGACAAAGCACCCGGAACGGCGCCCAGCCTGGTCTTGATTCGCTTCTCGAGGGCGGAGCGCGGCAGCAATAGCTTTCGGGAGCATGTGGAGCATTGGATGCCGATGTCGGCTCCGAGTCGGACGACTTCCCACTCGAAGCTGCCGCAGGGGTGCTTCTTGCGGAGCTGGAGGCGCTCGCCCATGGTGAAGTCTATGACCAAACGTCGCCTCCTCGGTCGAAACGTCGTTGGATGTGTGATGCGGGGGTGAACGAGCGGCTTGTAACCGAGAGAATCAAGGGGCGCTTTTCTCTGCTTTGAGAGCGGCTACCGGACGGACAGGGGCATTCGGCTCGCTTCGTCGGCTACGGGGAGAGCGTTCGCTTCCTCTAGAGATTTCAACGCTCTGTTGATGCCGTCTCTGATTTCCCGTGCGGCTTTCTCGATCCTCTTCCGAGCTTCTGGGCTGGTTCTCTGCGTTCGGGTGGATGTTTGCGCGGCGTACATGATTTGGCGAGATGCGTTGATGACGAATCCTCTTCCTCGCGCGTCTACTGCGCTGGATACGGCAAGATCCAAGTCGCCGCCTTGCGGGCCGATGCCGGGGATCAGGAACAGCAGATCCGGGGCGGCTTTTCGGATGCGCCTCATCTGGTCGGGCACGGTTGCTCCGACGACGAGGCCGATGTTGTCGTTGTCGTTCCAGTCGTTGGCGGCCATGCCGGCGACGACCTCGTACAGGGGTTTGGGCGCGCCGTCTCGTCGGTCGATGACTGTGAGTTCCTGGAGGTCTGCGCCACCTGGGTTGGACGTGCGGCAGAGTACGAACACGCCGCGTTCGCGGTGATCCAAGAAGGGTTGGAGGGAGTCGGAGCCCATGTAGGGGCTGACGGTCACGGCGTCGAACTCGAAGGTGTCGAACATCGTCCGCGCGTATGCCTCCGAGCATAGGCCGATGTCCCCGCGTTTGGCGTCGCCGATGACGGGCATGTCCGGGTTCAGGTCCCGAATGAACCGCAGGGTGTCTTCGAGGACGCGCAGTCCGTCGCATCCCATCGACTCGTAGATGGCGAGGTTGGGTTTGTAGGCGCAGGCGAGGTGGATCGTGGATTCGACGATCGCCTTGTTCAAGTCCAGCGCGGTCTTGGGAGGGGACGACAGTTCCGGATCGAGTCCGACGCAGAGCATGCTGCTGTTTCGCTTGGATACGGCTGCGAGACGATCGTGGAAGTTGCCCATTGGGAAGTTATCCTTGTGCACATGTTCACGGGGATGCCGCTCAGGTCCAGGAGCCCTCTCCCCAAGATTGCAACAGAGGGTACACGATTGGAAGCGGTTGTTGTCAAGACTGGCTCCGTTTACTTTGTGGACATAGAGTTGCATGAGCAAGGGCAATAACTCCAAATTCCAGGCTAAGTTCTCATCGGCGGCGGCGAAAGCGCAGGCATGCGGTTGCGAACGATGTCGTGAGTTCCTGACGGCCAATGAGTCGGTACGTTCGGAATCTGAGCGGCGTGCGCTATTGGCGCGTTCCAAACGGGGGGGGGGGGGGGTAAACGGTTCCTGCGCAAGTCCACCGGCCGCCGGAGTAAACGCAGGCGCGTGCGCGAGGGACGGATGCGATGACACGCCGCAATAGGGCAAACGCCGAGCTGCCGCCACGGCTATTGGAGAAGGGGTGAGCAAGGATTCCTGTGGGTATTGCGGACACAATATAGCTCTGATGCAATGGAGGGCGGAAGATGGGACGAGGTTCGTCGAGTGCCTCGAACGAGAAAAACCATGTCCACAAAGTAAACGGAACCGAACCCCGCGGTCGGTTGACACTCCGTCGTACATGGCATACACTTCAAGCTGCCTGTGAGCCGCCTCGGCATTTGCTCACACGCCTATTCCTGCAAGGGAGGATTGCGAAAGGTCCAATGGCTACGAAGGAAGATATCGCTCTGATGGCGCATTTGCTGCGCCGCGCCGGATTCGGTGCTCCCCGCGCGGAAATCGAGCGCCGCGCCGACATTGGATACGAAGAAACGGTCGAGTGGCTTCTCGATACCGACGCGCAGCCGGAGTTCGACGAATACCTCCTCTACCGCTACCACCCCGACGCGGAACGGCCGTCAAAGGTCAACCACGCAGCCGTAAACTGGCTCTACCGCATGGTCAACACCCAGCGGCCACTCGAAGAAAAGATAGGCTTGTTCTGGCACCAAGTGTTCGCCACCGGAGACAACAAGGTCGAGAGCGCCTACGAGATACAGGAACAGGTCGGCATGTTCCGCAGGCACGGCCTCGGCAACTACCGCGACCTCCTCGTCCGACTTGCCCAAAACCCAACCATGCTCTACTGGCTCGACAACCAAGAGAACCACAAACGCGCCCCAAACGAAAACTGGGGCCGCGAACTCATGGAACTCTTCTCCATGGGAATCGGCAACTACACCGAGAAAGACGTGTTCGAAGCCTCTCGCGCGTTCACAGGATGGGCGTTCGATACCAAGGTCCACTGGCTCCTCTGGGGCCCCCACCTGTGGAACTACGAGTTCCATCCGGAAGACCACGACGCGACGGAGAAGCATTACCTCGGACACGTTGGCGCATTCGACGGGTTCGACGTCATCGACATCATCGTGCGCCAACCCGCGTGCCACGTCTTCATCGCCCGCCACCTGTACAACTTCTTCGTCGCCGATGAGCCGCAGGTGCCGGCCTGGCCTATCGAGCCCCCGAGAAACCCTGACGCCGTCCGAGCTATCTGCAAGACGTTCGTCGAGAACCGCTACGAGATCAAGCCCGTGCTGCGGATGGTCTTCAACTCGGACTTCTTCAAGAGCGCCGTGTATCAACGCGTCCGCAACCCAGCCGAAGTAGTGGCATGCACCCTCAAAGTCACCGGCGCCCTGTCCGAACCGCACCCCGACTGGGAGGAAGTCGCGTTCGAGCCAATGTTCATGGGGCAGAGCCTCCTCGACCCGCCCAGCGTAGAGGGGTGGCACACAGGGCACGAGTGGATCAACAGCGGAGCCCTCGTCAGGCGCGTCAACTTCATGGCGGACAAATTCAGCGACGCATCCCTCCCAGGCGTGCAAGACATCATTCGACGCATCGCCTCGATGAACGGCGTCGCCATGACATCCGAAGAACTAGTCGACCACTGCCTCGACATCATGGGCCCCCTCTCGATCAAGGACAAGACCCGCCAAGAGCTCGTAGCGTACGTCGACGGCGAGGGCGGCAGCATTTCCTGGAACACGGACGACGGCTCCGACCGCGCATCCGCCGTCACCAGCCGCGTCCTCGCCCTCATCGCCGGCACGCGCGAGTACCAGTTCGGGTAGGGGAAGATATGTGCCTGCGTTGATGGGGCCCCGCAGAAGGAGTCTCGCAAAAGCCAATGAGATGCAGTAGCCCTCACGGAACGTCTGCCCCTCTCTTGAGGCTTGCCGTGCTCGCCTTAGCCGTACACGTGACCCTGGCCTGCGGCGTCTTTACCTCCGATCCTGCGCCGACGCCTCCAGCTCCACCCACCGATCCCCCTCCCACCGCTCCTCCTCCCCCTGCGCTTGCAAAAATACCCGCGTCGGAGGCGACTCCGACGCTAACTGCGGCCCCGACCCGCACATCCACTCCCGCGCCAACGCCCACTCACACGCCTACCCCAACACACACTACTACCCCGACGCCGACGCCAACCGCGGCACCGACCCGCACATCCACTCCCGCGCCAACGCCCACTCACACGCCTACCCCAACACACACTACTACCCCGACGCCAGCATCCACGCCAACTCCTACCCCTACCCCTGAACCGACATCCACGCCGACTCCTACCTCTACCCCCGAGCCAGCATCTACACCGACACCTACACCTACCCATGAGCCGACATCCACACCTACACCTACCCCTGAGCCGACATCCACACCTACCCCTACCCCTGAGCCAGCATCTACACAGACTCCTACCCCTGAGCCGACCATCACGGCGGAGCAGACACTAGCGATAGAGGCCTTGCCATGGGTCGCGGATGGACTGACTGGCGGTGATGGCCATGAAAATACCGTCCATGGAGGACTAGAGGAAATCGCGGTGGCGTCCCCGCAGGTATTCTGGGAATTGATGAGAAAGCCCTGGATTCAGTCCGACTCCGTAGTCATAACCGTCGATTTCCAGACAATCGATATCTGGTTACTCGTCTACCATCTCCTTCCCATGATCGACCTGGACGAAGTGACGGCTCTCCGCATCATCGAAATGCCTTTCCTGGAAGCAGTCGACCACCGCGATATACAAACACTGGAAATACTCAGCAATCTACTCGAATCAGACCCGGACGGACTGCAACGACTTCTGTCCCTTCCGACGCTGCAGGATGGCATCACGGACGATCACAGCAGGATGCTCCCCATACTGCGCTTGGAATCGGTAGACCCCGAAGCGGCCGACGCGGTACGGGCTCTGCCATGGGTTCAAGACGATCCGGAGAACGTCGAGCTGCTGCGAATGCTTGCGCTGGAATCCAACCGAGCATTCTGGGCATGGATGGAACAATTCGGAGACGATCGCGTCGACGGCGCAGTACTCGAACACATCATCACTATAGCCGGCAGCAATGAATCGACGGCTATACGGATTCTTCGGATGCCCTTCCTGGAAACCTCCGACCCTGCAGACCTCGTAATAGTGGATTTCCTTAGCGACCTGAGTGTGTCATCCCGTTCGGAACTCCAGCAGATACTGTCTCATCCAGAGCTGAGCGAGGGCATCACCGAAGATCGAACGGCAACCGCAGCGCTGCTGTATCTGGGTATCCGATATCCAGAGGTGGCGGATGCGATGGAGGACGTATCATGGATTCAAGACGGCATTGGAGCGTATAACTCGACAGATCTCTCATTCGCATATGCAGATTCGGACGAGTTCGAAAGGGATATATTCTGGAGGGTATTGTCCGAAATTCAAAGGCAAGACCAGTTCGTCTTGGACTTGGTGCGCAAACCGTGGTTTCGAGACGGGATACGCCCATCCGAAGAACTGCCACTATACTGGCTCTTTGCCATAGCAAACGAAGACACGCAGGCTGCTGTGCAAATCTTGGGAATGCCTTTCCTGGAAACGACAGGTCCTGACGATGCGATAACCCTGGAGACGCTCGCTGCTCTGGCTCGGGAGAATGGTGATCTCCAGCAATTTCTGTCCAACCCAGAGTTGCAGGACGGCATTGCGGACGACCAGACAGCGACGGTTGCGCTGCTGTATCTGGGATTGCTAGATCCCGATGCGGCGGCGGCGATACGCGCGCTGTCATGGGTACAGGATGGGATAGCCGCATCCGAGCAAGACGACGTACTGGCTCTGCAGACCTTGGCCCTAGAGTCCGAACAGGCCTTCTCGGCTCTCTTGCGCAGGGCGTGGGTGCATGACGGCATCACCCGAGACGAATTGTCCGTGATTCGATTCCTCGCTGCCATCTCAAGAGAGTCTTACACGGATCGGGATGAAAGTGCCGTCGCGGGGATTATCGAAATGCCCTTCCTCGATGATGTCGATGGTATCGACGCCGCGGCAGTGGACGCTTTGCAAGTCTTGTCCTCCCAAGGTTACTTGCACCAAGTCCTGTCCCATTCGGCGTTGCAGGACGGCATCACGAACGACCTCGCAATAGTCGTTGGAGTGCTGACTATCGTAGCCGAAAGAAACCCAGACCTTCTCAGCTCCATCCTGAGCCCCGGTCAAGTCATCGTCAAGAAACGCACACTTGCACTCCCCCACTCCGGAGACGTGGACATAGCCGTCATCCACACCAACACCAAAGACCCATCCCAAGCATCCAGCGCCATGATCTTGCTGGAGTACGCGCTCCGCAATCACGAGGAGTTCATGGACACCCCCCTCCCCAAAAGCTATGTTGGCTTGCTAGTGGGGCCCTTTGGTCTCGGGGAGGACGTACCCAGTGGAGTTCTCACCATTGAGAATTGGTATGGAGAACTCGGTTGGCTCATTGCCCACGAGGCCGCGCACATCTATTGGCCATTCTCTCCGAAGTGGATAGCCGAAGGCGCGGCAGTATTCTTGGAAGGATTATCGGAAATGCGCCGTACAGGAGTAAGCGGCGACCTCTACTACGATGGGTTGTGCGTGCTTTCCGGCAACCTTTCAGACCTCGAACGGATCGAGTTGCAACGCAACTTGGGGAGCGGGCTCACCGACGAAACCGTCTACTGGTCTATCTGCAATTATGTCTTGGGATCGAAGCTGTTTGCCGACTTGTACAATAGGCTAGGGTATGAGGCGTTCCAAGAAAGATTCCGGAATCTGTATCTGAAGATGCGGGCTGACGAACAAACCGAGGATCACGAATGCACAGGGATAGAACGCGGCCTGTGCTTCGTAAAAGCCGCCTTCGTATCCGAGGCCCCTCCTAGCATCGCGGTGGCCTCGGAGCCAATCATCAACCGCTGGTACTACGGCTCGGAAGACGGCCCCCCGTAGATCGGCCCGTCCGCATCCGCCGAACCGAATGCGGAGCCAGTCCCAGCGTGCCGCGGTAGAAACCCACCATCGAGTCCAGGTCGTCCGTCCATATGATGACCCCGGCCAGCCCGCGAATCATGCCGAGCAGATCCCCCCGTCCGTACTCGATCGGGGTTAGTGTTGCATTAGCGTGTTTAGACATCCCGACGCCGGTACGCTTGTGATAGAGTAGATTTGGTCAGGGGTAGCCAGCCAGCGCCCCCGACCCAGCCAAAGCAGGAGGCTCTGCAATGACCATGAACAGTATAGCATACAACCGAACGCTCTTCCTCGAAGACAACCTCCCCGTCCTCCGCGGCTTGGATTCCAAGAGCGTCGACCTCATCGCAACCGACCCGCCGTTCAACAAGGGGGTGCCCGCGTTCGAGGGGACGACGAAGGCCGGCGTCAACGTCGAGTTCAAAGACGTCTGGAACTGGGACGACGACGTCCAGGGAGAGTGGACGTTGAAGATAATGGGCGAGCATCCCAGCCTGTACGCGGTGATTGCGGCAGCGCAGGCAGCAGGGGGGGACGGTATGGGGGTGTTCTTGTGCTGGATGGCTGTTCGGATGCTGGAGATGGATCGGGTTCTCAAGGATACGGGCAGCATCTATCTTCACTGCGATTCGACGGCCAGCCACTACCTGAAGGCCATGATGGACGCCATATTCGGTCGGGAGAACTTTCGGAATGAAGTCGTGTGGAGACGAACGGTTCGAGGATTCAAAGGATCTCAATTTCTCCCTCGTAGTTACAATGTGAACACCGACAGCATTCTGTTCTACGCAAAAACCTCAAACGCGTTCTTTGACATGAGCAACGTGCTAGAACCCTACGATCCCGAGTATATCGCCAAGGCGTTCAAGCTAGAGGACGAAAAAGGGGTATACTACTTGGACGTTGCATTCAATCGCCCAAGCGCCAGTCCCCGCCCAAATTTGTGCTATGAGTATAAAGGTTTCTTCCCCCCGTACCCTTCTGGATGGAAAATTGGGAAGCCGCGAATGGAAGAGTTGGACAGGGACGGGGACATCGTTGTTCGGAACGATCAGCTGTATCGCAAAGTGCGTCCGAAAGCTGGGCGCATTCGCAACAATCTATGGGATGATGTTGGCGAAGCCAAAGGCAAAGAACGCACCGGCTACCCGACCCAGAAGCCTATCGCCCTATACAAGCGGATGATAGAGGCATCGTCGAACCCCGGCGATATGGTGCTCGACCCGTTCGCCGGTTGCGCGACGACGTGCGTGGCCGCAGAGCAATTGGATCGGCAGTGGATTGGGATAGACATCCGAGAAGAGGCGGGTCCGGTGATACTCGAACGGTTGCAGAACGAGGTCAGCGAAAGCATGGCATGGAACCACATCGTTCGCGTACTGACGGATGCGCCGGAGCGAACGGACGACGGCGAGCCTGTCGCGCCCGAGCTAGTCGTGACCAGCCAGAAGAAGAACGCCCCGAAAATTCCCGTGAGCGAGGCCAGGAGACAACTGGTGGTGAGGGACGGGATGCGGTGTCAAGGATGCGGCTGGGTTCCACCCTACGCGGACCATCTGCAAGTGGATCACAAGAGGCCGAAGTCGAGGGGTGGAAGGGACGAGATGCCCAACTTCACGCTGCTGTGTGGTCCTTGCAACGGCAAGAAGTCGAACAAGCTGACGCTGGTGGAGCTGCGACAGGCGAGGGTGGAGGAAGAGCGGATGGACGCCGAGTGGTGGGAGGACAAGCAATGGGAGTAGGCGAAATGCCTGATGATCGAAAGACTGCATTCACAACAGAGGCATTGGATATGCTGAGACTTCCCCTTGATGATGATCTGGTTACGAAGAAGGTGAAGGATGAAGTGACCATTCGTATCCTGGAGTATCCCGATGCTATCAATCAAGCGGATAGGATATTCGGAAAGAATATGTGGGAAGCCATCATCCAAGATGTAAAGGTGATGCATGGAGGGTATGCAATGGTCGTTCGAGTTGAAGTCAAAGCAGGCGACCTTGTGATCACTCGAGATGGAGTGAGTTTCAGGGAGTTTGGGGGGAGTGGTATAGCAGACCATATTCTCGCTTTATCAGAATGCTTTCACGATGCGATGAAGATGTCACTCCAGTCGTTTGGTGATCAGTTTGGACTCACGTTAGATGACAGCGCATGGAATGACTAAGCGGGTATGGGGGTATGACTGGATATGGAATGTCCACACTGTCAATCGAGTGAGAGCGTCAAACACGGGGTGCTTCCCAATGGGCGGCAGCGATACCGTTGTCGGTCTTGCAACCGTGCATACACGGACAACGGGGCGCTGCCCGGACGGCGCGTTCCCCCTGAGATCGTAGGGGCGGCGCTGTCTTCGTTCTTCGAGGGTATGTCGTATCGAGACATCCGACGGCACATTCAATCCCTGCACGGCATAGACCTAGAGCCCAGTACCATCTATCGGTGGGTCTTGGAGTACACCGACCGCGGCCACAAGATCATCGAGGGCGTAAAGGCGTTCACGGGCGGCAGCAAGTGGGTTGTGGATGAGACGATGGTCAAGGTCGTCGGCGGTAACATCTGGGTGTGGAACGTCATGGACGCGAGGTCGCGGTTCATCCTTGCAACGCATCTCTCCAAGCATAGGAACGCACACGAGGCGTCAATCGTCATGAGGAAGGCCAAGGACAAGGCCGCAACCCTGCCGAAGTGGATCAAGACGGACAAGCTGCCTTCCTACGGCGTGGCCATCAATCAAGTGTTCGGCGGTGATATGGTCGGTCACATGCGGTCGGAAGGCATCACAGGGACGGTCAACAACAACATGTCCGAACGACTGCAGGGCACGTTTAGGGCGCGGACGAAGGTCATGCGTGGGTTGCAGAGTCGGGAGTCAGGGCAGCGGTTCCTAGATGGCTGGGTGATAGACTACAACTTCTTCAGGCCGCACATGAGCCTGAATGGGAAGACGCCTGCAGATGCTGCTGGGCTTGACGTACCCATCCATAGCTGGGCGGAGGTTGCTGCGCTGCCTGCGAACGTGGGAAGCGCGCACGGCGGGAGTTTCGGAGCCACGTCGTGACCCAGCGGCAACTCGACGGGGCGTTCAAGAAGCGCAGAAATGCCTAATCAACTATAAGGGAGCGCAACCTCGTCCGCATGCCCCGAACCGACCCTCGGCTGCTCCAGCAGCTGCAACACGTTCCCGTCCGGATCCGCGAACGTGCACACCCACCCTCCCCATCGTTCACGCTCCGGCGCGCGGATGAACTCCACCCCCGCGGCCGCTAGACGCTCGTGCTCGGCGTGAATATCGTCGACGTCCAGGTTCACCATCACCCGGTAGCGGTCGCTCGACTTGCCCTCGACCTGCGCGTGGGTTCCAATCCCAAGCCGCACGCCACCCCACTTGAACGAGACGAATGCGGGGCGAACCGAATGCGGAGTCAGTCCCAGCGTGCCGCGGTAGAATTCGACCATCAAGTCCAGGTCGTCCGTCCATATGATGACCCCGGCCAGTCCGCGAATCATGCCGCCCTCCTCTCCTCGTCCGTACTCGATCGAGAATGAGGGTATGAGCCACTTGCATTCTCCCTGCATCCGAGTATACTGAACCATAGGAGACGGGGTAGCGGGAGAAAGCCTAGGTTGTGGGTCTCTGAAGAAAGGAGGTGCAATGGTGGACAGTATTAGTAGGGGGTGTCGCGGGTAGGTGTTCCTCGTGACACTTCCCTAACCCAGGGGCTGCGCCGAGGCTCGCTTCGGCGCAGCTCTCTCGTCTTGTCGTCGGTCTGCCGCGTCATCCCATCGTCTTCCTCAACAGGTTCTGCATCCCCTGTTTCGTCGACATATTCCGCATTATCTTCCGTGTGCGCTTGAACTGATTGACGAGCTGGCTGACCTCCCTCGTCGTCGTGCCGCTGCCCAGCGCGATTCTCCTCCTCCTCCGTCCGTTGATGATATCCGGACGCATCCGCTCCTGCGGAGTCATGGAAAAGATGATCGCCTCGGTCCGCCTGATCCGCTCGTCCGTCAGATCATCCGACGGCAGCTTTCCCTTGAGCCCCGACGTCCCAGGCAGCATTGCGAGGATTTGGGTCAGTCCGCCCATCTTCTTCAACTGATCCAGTTGCTCGCGAAAGTCGTTGAGGTCGAATGTTGCCTTCCTCATCTTTCGTTCGAGCGCGACGGCCTGCTCGCGGTCATAGGCCGCCTCCGTCCTCTCGATCAGCGTCAGCACGTCCCCCATGCCCAGTATGCGGGACGCCAGCCGATCGGGGTGGAACTCCTCCAGCGCGTCGACGCCCTCTCCAGTGCCGATGAACTTGATCGGCACTCCGGTCACGGACACGATCGAAAGCGCCGCCCCGCCGCGCGCGTCGCCGTCGAGCTTGGATAGCACCAACCCCGTTACGCCAATCCGCTTGTTGAACTCAACCGCGGCGTTCACGGCGTCCTGCCCAGTCATCGCGTCCACGACCAGCAGCGTCTCGTCTGGGGAAACGGCCCGTTTGACGTCCTCGAGTTCCTTCATGAGCTGGTCGTCGATCTGATTGCGTCCCGCCGTGTCCACGACCACCCATTCCGCCCCTGCGCCGGCGCCTCGCTTCGCGCCCTCTCTCGCCACCTTCGACGTCGGCCCATCCGTTCCGCCCTCGTACACCTCCACATCGATCTGCCTGCCCAAGGTCTGAAGCTGTTCGATCGCCGCCGGACGATTCAAATCGGCAGCTACCAACAACGGCTTCTTCCCCTCGTTCTTCAGATGGAGCGACAGCTTTGCAGCCGTCGTCGTCTTGCCCGACCCGTTCAATCCGATCATCAGAATGACAGATGGCGGAGTCGGGGAAGAGGCGATCTTGTTCGACCCGCCATCCAGAATCGCAGTCAACTCCTCGTTTGTGACCTTGATGACCTGCTGCCCAGGACTCAGGCTCTTCAGCACGTCTTCCGACAGCGCCCGCTCGCGTATTTTCCCGACGAAGCTGCGCGCCACACGGAAGTTTACGTCCGCCGCGAGCAGAGCCATCCGGATCTCTCGCAATGCGGCGTCTACATCGCCCTCCGTCAACCTTCCCTTGTTCCCTATACGGTGGAATACGCCGTTGAGCTTTTCCGTGAGAGACTCGAACATGATGCACCTTTCGTTGAAACTGACTCCCTTTGTCGTGCGCGTCCCGAAACCCGCCGGAACATCGAGACATGCGCCCGGGCGGTTGGACGATTGCCGCTACTGCGTGGCGTTCAGCCGCGATGGATACGGATGTCGATCCACAATCAGCTCCACGTCCTCCACAACCAGAGAACTCGTCATGCCCTCGGCCCTGGCATCGAGGGTAATCGACAGCACGTTCGACCCCTTGCGCGGCCGCACGCCCTCGAGAACGAACTCGATCCACTGGCCCCAATATGCGTTGATGGGGCTCCCATAATCGCGGCGGCAAGGCTCGTTCTCCAGGGACTCTCCGTTGAGCCGAATGGTCAAACGATCGTCTGCAAGCAAGTCGACGATCAACATCTTGAGCCGCACCTCGCGGATGCGGTTCTCGTTGCCCTCGATATCGTCTGCGATGACCATCTCGATCTCGTACGCCGTGCCGGCGTCGGCAGGGGCGACCTCGATGGGCAACGGCAAACGGTATCCGAGCGTATCCGTCACATCGCTGCGCTGACCGATCAGGTAGTGCTTGGTCCTGCCCTCGACGATTTCGGGGTCGCCCATCTCGGTGAGGATCGTTCGCCCCGCGTCGTCGATCGGCCACTTGAGGAAGTAGGTATACATCCCATCGACGCCCATGTCCCAGTAGTTTGCGGCAGCCGCCCGCATCATAGCCGGCGTTGCCCACTCCCGGGTGTGATATTGGCGAGCCTCCCGCGCGTAATACGGCGCGACCATAGGATAGACGGATGTCCTCGTGCCGGCCGCCGCCTCGATGAGCCACCGAATCGGCATGTTGGAATCGACGACGTTGTGGCTGTACACCATCGGCGTTACGTAGTCGACCAACTCCTGCTCGATCCACGTCCGGACGTCGTAGCCGGCGCGTGCGTTCATGTCCTCGGTAGGATAGACGCGCACGCCGACTTCGCCCGGCGAACCCTTCCTATTTCGTGCCATGTCCGAAACCCGCTCCACCCAATCGGTCAATATGGACGCAGCGCCCGGCGCATCGTCCGGACGAAACAGCATCGGGCTTCCCGCCGGCGGCGCCGCCAAATCCAATTCGATGCCCTCGGTTTCGTAGTCCAAAGCCATCTCTCGCAGCAGGAGGAAGTTGTGCTCGCGTAAGTCATCATCCAAGAAGCCAGGCCCGCCGTTGGCCGCGCTGATGGCGGGGTCGGTGCTCCCCTGGGGCGCGATTCGCAGGCTGGCGAAGAAGTCCATTCCCTTGTCGTGTGCGCGGTCGATCAGAACCGTGAGCAAGTCGTGACCGCGATCCAAGAGGCTTTGCATGTTGTGCCATACTCGATAGTACGGCGCGGACTCGAACCTTCGCGTGTCATCGCGGAATCGCAGGCCGACCTTGGATGGGTAGAACAGCCCGTCGGCCCGCGCAACGCCGTAGATGAAGGTGTCGACGGATGTTCCCGCGCACTCGTCCACCGGCACCCATGCATCTTCCAGAGCCATGGGCGGCTCGAACACGAACAGGTAGTAATGTCTTGCGTCGTTGAAGTAGATCGTCCGCTGTCGTTTCATGCTCTGCCTCGTCTCTCTTCGATGTCCAGTATTCCGACCCGTCGCCTGCAATACGCATTCATGGGTTGTGTTGCGTTAGTGTGTTTATTCCCCCGTCCGAATCCAATGAAATTTCGTGATGCAGGATCATAAGGCCCCCCGGTCGCGCACATCGGCGTCAGCCATCCACGTGGCTCCATTCGACCATATGGATAAAACGTCCACCCGCCTAGCCATCAATAGTACCACACGCCACAGCACATCGTCCACTCGATGAGAGTGTCGCAGTATGGCCCCGCGCCCTTTGCAGTAGTCGGCGTGCAGGGGACTATTGCATCTCCTCCTCGTCAGCGCACCGCAAACTAACGCGACACAACCCCCGCGTGTGCGGGGGAACCAGGCCGCGTAGCATGACGACTGCAAGGGCGCCGACACAACCCCCGCGTGTGCGGGGGAACCCCCTTGCCCGTCACAAGGGTGTCATCAATCGGGACACAACCCCCGCGTGTGCGGGGGAACCGTGTCCGTCAATGCCTCTCGAATCGCTTGTATGCCTGTCGTCATTCCGAGCCTCCCTTCATGATTGCGTAGAGTCGCGCATAGACGCCGTACCAGTGCGCTATCATCTCCTGTAGGTTCATGGTCGGCTCTTGCGGAGCAGCGGGATAGATGCAGTCGGGCTCTCTCATCGTGTACCTCCGTCGTCGCGCTCGTCGTCCTTGCGCTTGCGATTCATGACGGCCAGTACGACGGCTGCATAGATGCAGACCAGGCCGATTGCGAATATGAACGATTGCAGTGTGATTTCCATGTGTTTTCCTCCGCACAACCCCCGCGTGTGCGGAGGAACATCGGATTGATCTATCTTGAGTATCATGCCGATACCACAACCCCCGCGTGTGCGGAGGAACATCGTCTCATGCGACGATTATATCATAGAGGTTGGGACAACCCCCGCGTGTGCGGAGGAACATCCCCAGTCGGGTAGCCCATTCCGCGCGCGCTGACACAACCCCCGCGTGTGCGGGGGACCCTTCCTCAGATATCAAATCCTTGACGCAGGGCGAGTAGGGTCTGCACGTGCTCGGCGTCCCCCAGCTTGCGGTTCTTCGACCAGCGGTCGGATGCCAGTTTGAAATCCACGAGCGCCATCCGCATCCAATCCTTGATGTCGGCCTCCAGCCATCCGTTGATGAGGTCGTCATTGGCAGATGACATCAGGAGCACCACGAGGTTCATGTCTGCGATGAGCAGGTACAGCTCATACGAGTCGGTATCCTTCGACATCCCCACTGCCAGCGGTTTCTTCGCCCATGTCGGCAGCGCCGGAGACTTCAGCGCCTCCACTATCTCATTGATGGCGGCATCATTCCTCTGCGTCTCATACTGCTCATACTGACCCGGTGTCATTGTTGTCATGTCTGTCCTCCTTCTTGTAGTTCATTCGTCTTGCTTGCCCAGAGTGCACCGAGCAGCTTTTCCACGAGCTCGGTATCTGCGATCTGCCTACCCCTCGACCACTGGTCTTGTGCTACTCGGAAATGCACGAGCGCCGTCCTCATCCACTGGGGGATATTCGAGTCCACCCAGCTCCCTAGATATTCGTCGTCTTTGGTCTCCATCAGAATAGCGAGCAGGGTCAAGTCCACTAGGATCTGATAGAGTCTATACCAGTCGGCGTCATCGGATATTCCCTCCTCTAGCCGTCGATCAGATCATACAGCAGGATTACACCTCGCGCGCACTGATTCTCCCGGCACGCGGCTGAGCAGGCGGTCGCGCAGATAGATTACACCTCGCGCGCACTGATTCTCCGCGCGCAGACGTGCGACTTCATCGAGTAGAGGATTGGGCGTCGGCGTTGCGGTGGGCGCGGGCGTCGGTGTTGCAGCTACACCGCAGGCCACTATGAACGCAGACAACAGGCACACCAGACCCACTGTCAGGAAAACTTTTTCATCATATACTACTTTCGTCTATCAACCACAAGTCAACAGACCCATTCATGGTGCGCTCGTGTGCGGCGCGTCGTAGGTAGTGTGGCATGAAAGACGCGGAGATGCAAGCGACGCCACTCAGAACTCAGAGGTATCCTCTGTAGGCAGATTATCCGAATAGCCGTTCCCGCGCGGCGCAACGAGCATCCCTGTACGCCCCAATCCTTCTCAATGTAGGAAGATGGGATTCCCAGTAAGAGGGAAGCTCCCTCTCCAAAACCGCTCGAATGCCCGCTTGACAGCGGCGGCGGCATATGCTCGCGGCGGCGGTTGGATTTCGGGGAGACGCCGTCAACCTCGCGCGCCTATAGACATGACGCCCCGGCGCTGGGATAATACGAAGATGGTCGCTACCGTGCTTGGCGTCATGAGGCCGCTGCTTTCGACCCGCGAGCGGCGCGAGTCTCTCATTGCCCTTTCGGCGGCATATATGCTCGTGCAGCTCTCGAGCCTCCCCGTGGCGCTGTCTCTGCCGACGCTCGCCGAGTACTTTGCCGCGGACATCGGCGACGTGGCATGGATGGTAATCGTCTACCTCGTGATGTTGGGCGGGCTGGTGATGCTCATGGCCCGGCTCGGTGACCGCTACGGCCACGCCAACATCTTCTTCATCGGCATCATCATCGCTACCGTCGGTTCCATTGCCCTAACGTTCTCTCAGGATCTTTGGCACATGATCGCCCTGCGAGGCGTAACCGGGCTCGGTTCCGCCATGATAATGGGCAATGCGAACGCTATCCTCGCAATCGCCTTTCCCCCAGAAGAGCGCGGACGCGCGTTCGCCGTCCCAATCATTGGCGCGCGGTTTGGCACCTTGATCGGACTCGCCATCTTTGGCGCCTTCTTGCAGTTCATGAGCTGGCGCCTGATCTTTGCGACCTTCATCCCACTCGGACTCATGGCCGTGCTGTTGTCCATCCCAATGATGCGGCACGCGCGGACCCGACCGCAGCCTCGACCCCACGGAGCAGACGGCCCGCTCGACTGGGCGGGAGCCGGACTGCTGTTCGTTACCGGCCTGGTGTTCATCCTGTCCGGCAGCCACCTCCACCCAGGAGAGGAGTCGTACACATCCTCCGACGCCGTCAGCTACCATCTGCCCATGCACCTGCTCTTCTTCGCCCTGCTCGCCGCGTTCATCTTCGTCGAGAAGCGAGTGAGCAACCCCGTCGTCTCCATGCATCACTTTCGCCGAACCGGTTTCTCCCTGTCGCTCGGATCCAACGTGATCTACCATGCGTCCATGCTGGGTACGATGACCCTCGTGCCCATTCTGATAGAGGAAGGGTTCGGGCGCGATCCGATGTTCGTGACGATCGTTCTGCTCCCCAGCCAAGCTCTCGGCCTGTTCGTGCCGCTAATCGCCGGGTGGATATACGATACCTACCGCCCCAGGCTGATCCGACTCTGGGCCCTGC
This sequence comes from Dehalococcoidia bacterium, assembly GCA_965242665.1. Classification (GTDB taxonomy): domain Bacteria; phylum Chloroflexota; class Dehalococcoidia; order Lucifugimonadales; family VXLM01; genus VXLM01. The sequence goes on from OZ251484.1 coordinate 1,747,458, forward strand.
TTGCGATCTCAGTGGGCTTCATCGGACTCAGCCAGATCGCGCCAAACGCGAGCTTCTGGGTGCTGCCGTTCATCATGCTGCCGGTGTCGATCGGCACGAACATATTCAATCCAATCAACAACGCCCACATCATGAATTCCCTGCCCATCGAGCACCGCGGAGTCGCGTCCGGAATGCTCGAAACGTCCAGGGAATTCGGCCATGCCGTCGGAGCCATGGCCGCGGCGGCGGCGCTCGGCCTCGCCATACCTGCGGGAGTCGAGCGGCTGCCTTTCGAGGCGTCGCGCGTCTTCTTCCTCGAAGGCTTCGAATTCTCTGCGCTCGTCGTGGTCGGAATGCTCCTCCTCGGAGCGCTCCTCGTCTACTTCCAAAGACCGACGCTTACCGACTCATAGCAGCGCGCGGAGCTCTATTCTCTCTGCGGCGATTCCAGATCCAGCCGGAATGGACGATTCTCCTTGAAACGACGCATCGACGAGGACGGGAGAGAACCCATCCTCGGTGCCTAGCCGTGCTTGGTGCGCGCGGTTTCCAGGGCTTGGGCGGCCGCTTCGAAGATTGCGTCGTCCAAGGTAATGTTGACCATGACATCCGCCGCCATGCGCTTTCCAGCCGCATGGACAGCATCGCGCACGGTCTTCTCGAACTCTAGGACCTTGGGATGCTCCCCTTGCCCGGGCAGTCCGAGCGACTGGGCAATATCCTGCGCTCCGGAGTTGAAGTAGTCGACACCGTCGACGCGGAGGATGTCGTCGAGTTCGTCTAGGACTGCAACATCTTCGAGTTGGGCGATCACGATAACGTTCTCGTTGAAGTGTCGCATGTACGCAGTCTTCGAGGCGACGCGCCCGAAATGGCTCCCTCGTCCGGATCCGAAGCTCCGCCGCCCTTCCGGGACGTATCGACATGCCGCCGCAAGGCTATCAGCCTGCGCCGCAGTGTTGACATGGGGCCCCATGATGCCCATGACGCCGCGATCGAGGAACCGCAGGATGGTGGAATGATGGATGTTTGGGACTCGGGCCATAGGGGTTAGGCCCGCGGCGTCGCACGCGCGGCACATCTCCTCGATGTCGGCGGTCGTGAACGGCCCATGCTCAGCGTCGAACATGACGAATTCGCATTCGAGCCGACCGACCATTTCTACCAGTGTGGCTGAGGGGAATCTGAGAGTGAACCCGGCAGGCGTCTCTCCTGCTTCGATCTTCGCGACAACCTTATTCGTGCGCATCGCGCGCCTCCTCATTGAATACACGGTATTGTAGGTGAACACCGATACAGCGGCAACACGAACCGGAGATCCGCTTCCGTTTCACTGTCCAACCCCCACCTTGGGCAGCGACGCCCCGACCGCCTCCAGCATCTGCTCGATCTCTCGGGGCTCGACGTATCCGAGGTGTCCGATCCGGAGCATCTTCCCGGTCAACTCCCCGTATGCGCCTGCCAGGACGACATCATGATCCTCCAACACGGCCTTCCGCAGGTCGTCGGCGTTCACGCCGTCGGGCGTCCGAACCGCAGTTACCGTGTTGGACGCGACCGCCTCATCAGGGAAGACGTCCAGTCCCAGTTCTCGAATGCCCTCCCGCGTCATCTGTCCAATCTCGGCGTGCCTTCTCCAGACGTTCTCGATCCCTTCGTCGATGATCTTGGTCAGCGCATAGTCCAAAGCGTACATCGCCGACAAGTTTGGAGTCCATGGGGGTTGCCCCTTGCCGTAATAATCCTTGTACGCCGCAAGATCGAAGTAGAAGCGAGGCATCGCCGCGCGCGCGCTTGCTTCCCACGCTCTCTGACTGATGCTGATGAAGGCCAGCCCGGGCGGCAGCATCCATCCCTTCTGCGAGGCAGTCGCTACGACGTCGAGGTCCCACTCGTCGGTCTCCAACGGCAAGGAGCACACGCTGCTGATACCGTCAACCAACAGGAGCTTGTCGAACTCGCGCTTGACAACCGCGGCGACGCTCTCCAGATCGTTGGTCACCCCAGTGTTCGTCTCGTTGTGCGTCACCAACACGGCCGAGATGTCTGGATCCGCGTCGAGGGCGCGGCGCAGGTCGTCGACGCGAACGGCGGTGCCCTGGTCGAAGCGCAGTATCGTCACGTCCGCGCCGAACGCCTCGGCGATCTTGCCGAAGCGGTCTCCAAACGATCCAATCGTTGCGCACAACACCTTCTCGCCCGGCGAGAGGGTGTTCACGACTGCGGCCTCCATTGCCCCAGTTCCAGACGAGGTTAGGACGAACACGTCGCGTTCGGTCCGGAACACCTGCTTGAGACCGTCCGTGACCCGGTAGAGCATTTCCTGGAATCGCGGGCCTCGGTGGTTCATCATCGGGGTCGACATCTTTTCGAGAATATCCCGCGGCACCGGTATCGGCCCCGGAATACGCAAGTTAGACATGGTTCCTCCTAGTTTCGGTGGACGCGTGGGATCCCTCCGTCGAGCGATGGGTCTTCTACGCTAACCGCTCGTGGCCGACGAGGTTTGTCCCATCTTCCTGCTGCATGTACAGCTGACGGCTGTCGTAGTCGCTCGCAAACGCCTGGGATTGTTCCAGGACCCGCCTCGTCGCTTCGACGTCCATTCTCACTTGTTCTTGGAGCGGCTCAATATCGTCATACTTCACTTGGTCTCGGAGCCGTCGCACGAACTCCAAGCGGAGAGTATCTCCGTACAGGTCTCCGTCGAAGTCGAGGATGAACGCTTCGACTGCGCGTTCGCTGTCGCCGAAGGTAGGATTGGCTCCGATGCTTACGGCAGCCATCATCCTCTTGCCGGACATATGAGCGAATGCAGCATACACGCCGTCCCCCGGTATGCAGACGCTCCCGCGGGGATTGATGTTCGCCGTCGGAAACCCCAGCGGGCCGCCCCGGCCGTGACCGGATACGACGACGCCCTCGAGCGTAAATCTGCGGCCGAGCAATTGGGCAACGCGCTCGACCGACCCCTCGCTCAGCATGTCTCTGATCGGCGTGCTGCGCACGGTCGTTCCGTCCGGACCCCTCAGTCCATCGACCACCGTTACCGTAAACCCCATGCAGGGGGCGAGATCGACAAGGCGATCGATCGTGCCCTCGCGGTTGCGCCCCATGGCAAAGTCCGGCCCAACGACCAAGCCCGCCATTCGCAAGCGCTTCTGAAGCAGCGATATGAAATCCTCGGCGCTTAGCCTCGACAGCCACCGGTCGAACGTGATAGGGACGACGAGATCGACGCCCGTTTGCTTCAACAACTCGAGTCGGTCGTCCAGCGTCGTCAGGTAGTCGACTGGATAATCAGGGTAGAGCACCGCTCTGGGATGTTCGCGGAAAGTCACGACACCCGACATCAATCCATGTTGGGCAGACTCCGCAAGGAGCTGCCTGATTACGTGCACGTGTCCCTGGTGAACCCCATCGAAGACGCCGACGGTAAGCACGGTCTCCTTCTCGATGGGGAAGGCCATCGATTCCCAGAACATCTGAGATGGATGGTAGACCGTCTCCCCCTGATGAGGGAGGTTCTCTCGTTCCTCTACGTCGATCGGCATTCGATCCCTGCGCGGTAGACTGCTTGGCGACGCTCGCCGCTGAATGATGGTACCGTAGAGTGCTGGAATGGTCAAGAATTTCCACTGCATTCGATAGAGGCGGCCCCATCCAATACTCTTTGCGCACTCTAGTGAACTACGACCCCTCTGCTTTGCCGTATGCCAAACGCTCCGTAGGTGGTACAATTCTGATGAAGCAGGAAATTGCATAGAACGTTGGAGGAGTCGTGAGCGCGAAGATCATCGACGGAGCGAAGATCGCGGACGAAGTCCGCGCCGAGATGGGAGCGGACGTTCGCACGTTCGTACAGGAGCATGGATTTGCGCCGCACTTGGCCGTCATCCTTGTCGGCGAAAATCCCGCGTCCAAGGTGTACGTGCGGAACAAGCACCGCGCAGCCTCCGATGCGGGCATGACCACTACCGACGTGACGATGCCCGCATCCACCAGTCAGGATGAGCTGCTCGACGAAGTGCGGAGATTGGGCGGTGACCGTACCGTACACGGCATCCTCGTACAACTTCCCCTGCCGCAGCATCTCGACCAGTACGCAGCCATCGAGGCGATCAACCCGCTCAAGGATGTAGACGCGCTCCATCCGTCCAACGTCGGCCTTCTGTCGCAGGGGAGGCAGCGGTTCATGCCCGCAACGCCGTCCGGTATACAAGAAATGCTCGTTCGCGGAGGGCATGACCCCGCGGGCAAGCACGTCGTCGTAGTCGGACGCAGCGAGATCGTCGGCAAGCCCATCGCCGCCATCCTCATGCAAAAGCAGCCCGGCGCGGACGCCACTGTTACGATCTGCCACTCCCGCACAACCGACATGCCGTCGATCACGCGTCAAGCGGACATTCTCATCGCCGCCATCGGCAAACCACGCTACGTCACCGCCGACATGGTCAAAGACGGCACGGTCGTCATCGACGTCGGCATCAACCGCATCGACGCGCCGGAACGCAAACGCGGCTACCGGCTCGTGGGAGATGTGGACTTCCATTCGGTCTCGGAAAAAGCCGCGGCGATAACGCCCGTGCCGGGCGGCGTCGGCCCGATGACCATCGCCATGCTCCTGCGGAACACGTTGAAGGCGGCTCGTCTGGCAGTGGGTTGAAACCGCCATCGGAGTTTCGATGACCGTGAACAGTATGATATATCGTCCAGCGCAAATAGACCCGCGTGATCCATCGCGCCGAGTGCGGCGCAGCCGGGCGCCGCACGTTGGATTCGGACTAGATGACCGTGTAGTATGACCATCGATCGAAATCATCGAATCGAGAAGACGACCGAAGCTCACCCGGCGCTCGTGGCCTGCCCCTCTGATTGACGAACCCCAACGCCGTTGGTACTATGTCCATATCCACCATGACGAGCGACGACATCCTCACCGCATCCATTGACGACCTCGAGCGGCGCATTCACGAATGCACCCTCTGCACCCTGGGTTCGAAGCGAACCAAGGCCGTCCCAGGCAACGGTTCGCTCACGGCCGACGTGATGTTCATTGGCGAAGGCCCCGGATACTACGAGGATCAGCAAGGCCTGCCGTTCGTTGGGCGCGCAGGGCAGCTGCTCAACGAGCTGCTCGCAGACGTCGGTATACGCCGGGAGGATGTGTTCGTCACCAACATGATCAAGTGCCGCGCGCCCAACAACCGCGACCCCCTCCCTATTGAGATCAAGACGTGCGCCCCGTATCTGGATCGTCAAATCACATTGATTTCTCCAAAGGTGATCGTCACGCTCGGCCGATACTCTACCGCAAAGTTCTTCCCAGATCAGCCGATCGGCAAGCTGCGGGGCGTTCCCGCAGAGTGGAACGGCATCATCGTTTGCCCGATGTACCATCCAGCCGCCGCACTGCGAAACTCCAATATCCGCGCCGCCCTCGAGAGAGACTTCCGCAAGATTCCCGAACTCATCGAGAACGCCGACAGCGTACGCCTGCCCGCGTCTACCCAACCCGAAGCACAGACTCCGCAGATCGGACTCCTCGACAACCCATCTCATCCGCATCATGCACACGCCAGCGGCTCGGCCCCTGAGAGCATCGCCGAACCAACGGACAAGACTCCCAATCCCGAACAACTCGGCTTGTTCTAGCAGGTGCATCCCGTTCGACCCGCAAATCTTGCCGCGGCGAGGCATCCTATCCCCTTACTTCCTCACCGTTCATCTAGTAGAATATCAGATATGGACTCGACTCCGACGGGAAGAGATGGCGATGAGATGAATCGAACCCCAGTGCGCGTGATTCCGCTAGGCGGTCTCGGAGAGATCGGCAAGAACATGATGGTCATCGAATACGGGGACGACGCCGTGGTCATCGATGCCGGCGTGCTGTTTCCCGAGGAGAACATGCCTGGCGTCGACTTCGTCATTCCAGATATCTCCTACCTCCTCGAAAACAAGGACCGAGTCAAAGCAATCCTGATTACCCACGGGCATGAAGACCACATCGGAGCCCTACCCTATATCGTCGGTCGACTCGACGCCCCCGTCTACTCTTCTCGGCTTACGCATGGGCTCATCGCCGTGAAGCTGCGCGAGCATGGACTCCTAGCCAGCACATCCCTGAACATCGTGGATCCGCACGTTCCCTTCACCGTCGGCAATCTGGAAGTCGAGTTCTTCCGGGTATGCCACTCCATACCCGACGCCATGGGCATCGCCGTCAGAACGCCCATTGGAATCGTCGTCCATACCGGCGACTTCAAGATCGACCATACCCCAGCGGACGGAAGACCGACCGACTTCTCCGCGCTCTCGCAAATGGCGGACGAAGGAGTCCTCCTCTTGTGCTCCGACTCCACCTACGCCGAAGTGGACGGCTACACCCAGTCGGAACAAGTAGTAGGCGAGGCGCTCGACCGCGAGATCGGCCAGGCCGACGGGCGGGTCATGGTCGCTACGTTCGCCTCACTGATCTCGCGGATGCAGCAGGTCATCGACGCATCAGTGAAATACGACCGCAAAGTTACCGTGGTCGGGCGGAGCATGGTGAACAACGTGAAGATAGCCAGGAAGATGGGCTACTTGGACGTGCCCGACGATACCATAGTCTCCATGAACGAGGCCCGCTCCCTCCCGCACGATGAGGTCGTCATCCTCGCTACCGGCGCACAAGGCGAGCCCACATCCGCCCTCGTCCGCATCGCCAACCGGGAGCATCAGGACATCGAGATCGAGCCCGGCGACACGGTCATCGTCTCCGCGTCTCCCATCCCAGGAAACGAGACGGTCGTATCCCGCACGATCGACAACCTCCTCCGCCAGGGGGCGAAAGTGCTCTACAGCCGCATCGCCACGGTTCACGTGCACGGCCACGCCAGCCGCGAAGAACTCAAGATGATGATAAACCTCGTCAAACCGAGGTTCTTCGTGCCAGTGCACGGCGAATACCGACACCTCGCAGCGCACGCCGACCTCGCAGTTTCGCTCGGCATTCCCCCAGAAAATACCTTCGTCCTCGAAGACGGAGACGCGCTCGCTCTGTGGAAACACTCCGGCGAAATCGTCGACGAAGTGCCGGCCGGCCACGTCTATATCGACGGCCATAGCATGTGGAACGACGGAAGCAAGGTGCTCGACGAACGGCGCAAGCTGGCACGGGACGGCGTGGTCGCCGTTACCGTCATGATCGACAAGGATACGGGCGAGTTCGTCAACCATCCGCTCGTCAAGTCGTCCGGCTTCGTCGATGCAGACGGCATGGACGGACTGCTCGCGCATGCCTCGGATATCGTCCTGGACGCCATTCAGGGACTCGGCGCGGACGAGCGCGGAAACGGCAGGATCGACTCCACAGTCAAGCGCGCAACTTCCAAATACCTGTACGGCGAAACGCGGATGCGCCCGACCATTCTCGTCCAAACCGAACTGGTGTAGCCATGCGCGCCAAAGTTCGAATACCCCGCGCAACACGCAAGACCAACGAAGCGGCCTCCGAATCCGGCGTCACCCTCATCGAACTCGTCGTCGTCATCGCCATCATCGGCATCCTCATCGCCATCACCGTACCAACCATCAGAGGCTTCCTCGAAAACGCCAGAAGGCAAGCCCACGAAGCCGACCGCAGAACCATACAAGTCGCAGTCGACGCCTACTACACCAGCACGAACAACGACAGACACGAAGGGCAACGCCAGTATCCTATAATGGGGAAACACAAGGAAGAACTTAAGCGTGGGGCAATACGTGCGTTGCTTTGTAGGACTATGACTCCAACCGAAATCACATTCGATGAATATGAAGGAGATGAGTCGGCTAGGCATCCGTTTAGAGGCACCCAGGGGGGGACTCCTAGGTGGCAGGAGGGGACCGGCGATGCAGCCGATGGCATCAGGAATCATGCAGAGTCTCCGAAGGTTGAGAAACTGTACTGTCCAGCGTTGTTGGACTCAACTAGCGTGTCAGCTCCGCCTGCTACCGACGCCGAGGATGGTGGCCTTGAAGACCATTGGCTGGGTGCTCATGTGTGGAGAGACCCGGCAGACGCAGACTATTGTGTCCGTAAGCCAAGCGACCAAGCGCAAAGTACTTCTCCTAGTGGTCAACCCGATCCCAATCGCTGCTTGGTAATCGACAGCCGGGACTACCTCATCGACTTCTGTGAATTGATCGAGACTGAGTTCATCGAGGAATTCCCAAGGTCTGCGTCCCTTGATCACGATCGTGGTTGCTTGGACGCAGGCGGGGAAACGCCCGGCGAACCCGTCGACGCGACTACAATGACCCCGGAAGATGCCGCCGACCCGCCCGAAGAGAATCTCCCGGGCAGCTATACGTGGTACGTGGACGAGGTCGGCAGGGTCGAAAGCCTCTACTACTACTTCCCCACCTCGTCCGACCCGGACAACCGAGGGTACTTTTCTGGCGTGTACCCATAGGGTGGTTCCGGGTACTCTTGCGATGTCGCCTGCCCCGCGTCGGAAATCCCGCGCAGTGACAAATCGAACGAAACCCCATTCTTCGGCTATGTGCCGTGCGCCGTCTCGATGCGAACCGCATTGGGAATCCCACTCGCGCTCACGCGAGTCGACAGTCATGGTATCCTCACATGTGACCGTGTACGGTCTCTATACGATCCATTAGGGAGGGCCCGCAGGTGAACACTCCTGTCGTCGACATGCACAGCCACGTTGGCCGCCAAACACACTATCGGATGCACGATGCCCCCGATCCCTACGTGCGGGTCATGGACGCCGCGGGCGTGGACGCCGCGCCCGTCAGCTGCATCTTCTGGGACACCGCGCGCTCCTGCAACGACCGCGTCGCGGATTTCGTCGCACTCCACCCGGATAGATTCTTCGGCGTCGCCTACGTCACTCCCCGTTACCCCGACGAGGCGCTGTCGGAGCTGGAGCGCGTGTTTCAACTGCCAGAGTTCAAGATGCTCAAGCTCTATCCCGATTACCTGGGCAAGCCCATCGACGACCCGTCGTACTTCCCGATCTTCGAGTGGTGCGACGACCGCCGAATCGTCGTCAAGAGCCACAGCTCCTACACGAGCGAAACCGATACCCTCACGGCCCCAGAGCGGTTCATCGCGCTGGCGCAAGCGTATCCGAACATCCGCTGGGTACTCGGGCACTCCGGCAACGCAATGCCCGGCCAGATCCAGGCCGTCGAAGCGGCTCAATCCTCCAGGAACATCTGGCTGGAAACTTGCACCTCCCACGGTGAACACGGCACCATCGAGTTCCTCGTGGACGGCGCCGGCGCAGACCGCGTCCTCTACGGTTCCGACATGCCGCTCATGGACGCCAGATACCAGATCGCACGCATCGCCGCCGCCGACCTCGACGACCACGCCAAGCGCCGCGTCCTCGGACTCAACGCAATCGACCTGCTCGATCTCGACGTGTCCAGGCTGTCCCGCGCTGGGGGCCAATGACTGCCCCCGCGCACCCATCCTCATCCTATTCAGTCGCGGCGCAAAGCGACGAGGATAGCCGGATTCCCGCGAGATCTTACCCCCACGGTATCTCGCGCATCTCCTCCGCCCAGATGATCGGCCCGTCGTAGACGCTCCGCACCTCCCCAATCGCCTGGGTGTGAGACTCCGGATCCTCCAACTCCAAACTCTGATGCACCAATAGCATCTTCCTCACTCCCGCATCTGTCGCCGTGCGACCGGCCCCAACCGTGTTCGTCTCGTATCGACCAGCGAACTCATTGGCAGGGTTGTCCCGCAGACGAATGCACTCCATCACCAACAAATCCGCTCCCGCAGCCAACTCCGTCAACGAATCGCACGGCCGCGTGTCTCCCGAAAAGACGATCGACCCCTCCGGACTGTCGATTCGGTACGCAAGCGAATCGAGGTACGGCTGGACATGTTCGACGCGTGCAGCCGTCACCTCCCAATCCCTCCCGCTTGCGACCCTGCCCGGCGCGACATCTCTCGCGTGAACCCGCGGCACGCGCCGAGGCAAGACTCCGCCGCGGCTCCGATACGCCCCCAGACTCAACGGGTGATTCGTCCGCGCAACGATGTCGTGCCAGTACGCCCCCACGCCCTCTCCGATGATCCGCTCCGTCAACTGCTCCGTCAACGTCGGGCCGTACACATGCATTTCGTTCTCCTTGCCAATCGACATATCGAACCGCGCAAGCAAGAACGCCGGATAGTCGGCGTCATGGTCGGAGTGGTGATGCGTGAAGAAGAGATGATCTACCTCCGTTGCCTTGAATCCCGCGCGGTACATCTTGTACGTCGCAGCGAACCCGCAGTCGAACATCATCCACTCCCCCGCAATCTGCACCAAGAACGACGATCCCCAACGCAACGGACTCGGCGCCGGCGTACCCGACCCCAAAACGATTACCCGCGGCATGGCCCTCCAACTCCCTTCCATGAAATCGCATCGACAACCGCTATTGTACCCCACGGATACCCGCCGCGCACCAAGCCTCATGGCGGCACCGCTTCCCGTCGCGCACCAAACCTCATGGCACCGCGCCGCTTCCCGCCGTCATACCAAACCTTCTATCGTCATTCCCGCACCATCCCACGTAATTCCGCTCCTTATATCGTCATTCCCGCGTAGGCGGGAATCTAGCGTCCTGCGTCCAAAGCGTGTACTCACAGGCAGACCCGCGCCTCGACAAATCCAAGCGTTGCATGGGGGGCGGCGGGATGGATTCCCGCCTACGCGGGAATGACCGGATACGGCTGACGAGGAGCCTGACGTCGGGGGATGGATCCCCGCCTACGCAGGAATGACCGGATACGGCTGACGAGGAGCCTGACGTCGGGGAATGGATCCCCACCTACGCGGGAATGACCGGATACGGCTGATGAGGAAGCCTGACGTCACGGGATGGATTCCCGCCTTCGCGGGAATGACCGGATACGGCTGACGAGGAGCCTGACGTCGGAGAATGGATTCCCGCCTTCGCGGGAATGACGGCTCCCCCAGTCGTAATGCCGAAAAAGTAAACGGAACCCCCAGCGGCGTCTGTCTTGACATGCGGCTCCGATATATTGTATAGTATGAGATAAGATGCGAAAGTCCGAGTTGCGCGCATATTATTACTTCTATTTTTCCGGCCCAACGGTTGCCGGAGGAGGACTGGTGCGCGGGACATAGGACGGCGAGCATCCCCAGCGAAAACACCGAGACCTCAACCGGCAGCGGTTGGGGTCTTTTCATGTAAGAAGGAGTATCGAAATGACGGAGACGGCCGTACAGGATGTGAACGTGTTGAAAACGGAACAGCTGCCGCCCCCCTCGGATCTCGCTGATGCGCTGCCGATCACGGACAGAGCTCAGGCGACGGTCTTGCGGGGGCGAAGGGAGATTCAAGCGATTCTCCGCGGGGACGACTCGCGGTTCCTCGTCATCACCGGGCCGTGCTCGATCCACGACGAGGATGCCGCACTGGAATACGCGCGAAGGCTAACGGAAGTGGGAAGGCGCTATGAGGACAAAATTCTCGTCGTCATGCGGGTGTACTTCGAAAAGCCAAGAACAACCGTCGGCTGGAAGGGGCTGTTGTACGATCCTCATTTGAACGACACGTTCGACATCGCGGCAGGCTTGGAGAAGGGCAGGAAGCTGTTGTTGGACGTTGCGGAGATGGGGATGCCAGCTGCGACGGAGTTCCTCGACCCCATCGTGCCGCAGTACTTGGCCGACCTCGTCAGCTGGGTTGCGATTGGGGCGCGCACGACCGAAAGCCAAACGCACAGGCAGATGGCCAGCGGTCTGAGTATGCCTGTTGGGTTCAAGAATGGAACGGACGGCAGCACGAAGATCGCAGTCGACGCGATGGTCTCGGCGCGTGCGCGGCACGGATTCCTCGGCATCGATCGGTCTGGGCACACGTCGATCATACACACGGCCGGCAACGCATACGGACATCTCGTTCTGCGGGGAGCGAATGGAGGACCGAACTTCGACTCCGCGTCTGTCGCCTCCGCCCAGCAGCAGCTTCAGGAAGGCGGCGTGCCCTCGCAACTCCTCGTCGATTGCAGCCATGGAAACTGCAACAAGGACTATACGAAGATGCGCATAGCGTTCGAGAGCGTCGTCGATCAGCGCGTCCGCGGAAACGCCGGAGTCATCGGCGCCATGCTCGAAAGCAACCTCAATCCGGGGAACCAGAAGATCGATGTCGGTCTGTCCAAGCTCGACTACGGGGTTTCCATTACCGATCCATGCATCGGTTGGGACGAGACCCAAGAACTGCTTGGCTGGGCGTATGCTCGGCTGGGCGGTTCTGATTCTTGATGATGCAGACCCATGCCTGTGATACACTTCAACAACGCGACATGACCAGCATCGAAACGCAGCCGGAGACATTGCAGAGCGTGGAACGACGCCGCGTGCCGTGGCGCGCGTCCGACGCAATGATCGGAGTAGGCATCGTCGCCAGCGGCGGCATCGTGTCCGTTCTTGCGCTCGCGGCGCTGCAAGACGGCAGGGATCCGCAAGGAGGCGCAAGCACTCTATTCGTGCTGCTCGCGCTCCATATCCTGATGGTCGCGACGGTTTGGCTGTTCGCAGTCAAGAAGCGCGGCGCGCGTTGGGAGAACCTTGGGATTCGGGTAGACGGCCTCCGTTGGCCTGCAATCGTCGGATGGGCGGCCCTGGGGCTGATGCTGAGCCTCGCCTCCACCGCAGCCTACGTTGCCATCGTGACCGCGACCGGAATCGAATGGCTGCAACCGCAGTCCCCGCTTACCGACGAGCTGCTTGGACAGGGGCCGACCAGGGCGCTCTCGGTAGGCGTCCTCGTCGCGCTGGGCCCTGCCGCGGAAGAGGTCTTCTTTCGCGGGTTCTTGCTTGCTCCGCTCGTACAGGGTATCGGAGCCGTTCCGGGCGTCGCCGCGGCATCCGCGGTCTTCGCAGTCGCGCACGGCGACATCGCGGTCGTCCTGCCGGTGTTCGTCAGCGGCGTCATCCTGTCGTGGCTATACGTGCGGACGGGTTCGCTCTGGCCTTCCTTCCTGGCGCACTCCGCACAAAACTCACTCGCGGTGGCTTTCGTAACATGATCGTCTCGAACCGGCTGGACCGAACTCTCCAAGAGGCCCGCGCCAGGGGAACGACCGTTCTTTCTCCATTCATTACGGTTGGTTTTCCCGACGTTCGGACGTCCATCGAAATCGCGGACGCCGTCCTGCGGAACGGCGGCGACTTTCTGGAAATCGGAGTCCCGTTTAGCGACCCAATCGCAGACGGGCCTACAGTACAAAGAACGAGCTTCCACGCGCTGACCCAAGGAGTCACGGTGGGGACTTGCTTGGACGCGGTTCGCCAGCTGCGCTCGAACGGCATCGAATCGCCCTTGATGTTGATGGGGTACTTCAACCCGTTCCTTCGATACGGAGTGCGCGAACTCGCGGTGGACGCCCAAGAGGCGGGCGTCGATGGAATCATCGTTCCCGACCTTCCTCCGGAGGAGTCGTCGGAGTTCCAAGCACTCTTTGCGGAGCGCGGCATCCATCAAATTCACATGGCCGCGCTCACGAGCGACGACGCGCGCGTCGAATACATCAGCGAGCGGGCCGGCGGATTCATCTACTGCGTTGCGGTGCTGGGCGTGACTGGCGCGCGCGCGGAAATCCGAGCGGACGCGGCGCGTCTCGTGGAGCGCGTCAAACGCTATACGGATGTGCCCGTGCTCCAGGGGTTCGGCGTTTCGAGCAAGGCGCATATCGACGCCATCGCAGCGTATGCGGATGGGGCGATCGTTGCCAGCGCCATGTTCGACGCCATCGAAGAGGCTCCCGATGGACGGGAAGTGGAGGCGGCAGTCGAGTTCGTTCGGGGCCTGAAAGGACTTTCGTGAATGTCGGCGCGGGTTCGAGCGGGCAAGACGCAAACTCGATAGAGTAGGAAGCGGATACGGAAAGGGCAAAATGGCAAAAGTGCGCGGCATACGCGGGGCGACCGTCGCCGACGACAATACGCAGGAGGCCATTCTGGACGCAACGGACGAACTGCTCCGGGCCATGGTCGAATCGAACGGCGTCGACGTCGACGACATTGCCGCCGCATACTTCACGACGACCGACGACCTGAACGCCGAGTTCCCGGCCGCTGCAGCTCGAAAGTTGGGTTGGACGGAGGTCGCGCTTCTTTGCGCCCACGAGATGAAGGTGCCGAACGCGATGCGGCGAGTCGTCCGCGTGATGCTCCTGGTCAATACGGACAAGCCCGCGTCCGAAATCGCGTTCCAATACCTGCGGGGCACCGAAACACTGCGAAATCGCGCGCTGTCCCAATAGATACGTGTGCAGGGGCGGGCCGTTGCATTCAAGGAAGGAAACCGCATGAAAGAATGGGACTTGCAAACCCTCTTCGACCGGGGCATGATTGAGGATGCCATCGTTCGCAGCGAATTGTTCCGGGACATCGAGGCGGGCAAGCGGCTTGCCATCTACCAGGGATTCGATCCCACCAGCCCGAACCTTCACATCGGACACCTGCTCGGCCTGCGCGTCTTGCGATGGTTCCAGATGCACGGACACCAAGTCATCCTCCTCATCGGAGACTTCACCGGACGCATCGGAGACCCGTCCGACCGGCCCGAAACCCGCGAACGCCTCTCACATGAGCAGGTGCTCGAAAACGCCGCGACGTACAAGCAGCAATTCGCGCAAGTCTTCGACTTCGACGGGGACAACCCAGCAGAGGTCCGGTTCAATGGACAATGGCTCGACCAGATCACGTTGACGCAGTTCATCGAAATCATGGACAAGTTCACCGTCCAACAGCTGCTCGAACGCAGCATGTTCCAAGTACGGATGAAGCAGAACGAGGCGCTGTTCCTCAACGAGATGATCTACCCCATCCTCCAAGGCTACGATTCGGTTGCGATGGAGGTCGACGCGGAGCTTGGGGCATCCGATCAGCTGTTCAACATGATGCGCGGTCGCAGCCTTGTGCGGTCATACCTGGGAAAGGCAAAGCACGTGCTCACTACCCCGTTGCTCGACGGCCTGGACGGACGGAAGATGAGCAAGACATACGGCAACACCGTCGACTTGGCGGAGGACCCTGTGCCCATGTTCTTCAAGCTGACGCTAGTGCAGGACTCCAAGCTGCCCGCATTCATGCGCGCGCTGACCGACCGCACGGACGAGGAGATCGCAGACGTCGAGGCGCGCGCCAAGACGGAGAGCAACCTCATCGACGCGCGCCAGCAGTTCGCGCACGACGTCGTATCCATGCTGCACAGCGTCAACGCAGCGGACGCAGCGCATCGGGAATTCGAGAAGGTCATCAAAGACGGAGAATTGCCGTCCCGCATCCCCGACGTTCCTGTCAATGCCGCCGCGTATCCAGCAGGCATGGTTCCGATCGTCGACCTGCTTGCAGGAGACGCGCGGCGCGGCGAAGACGGAAGCGACTTGGTGCACAGCAAGAGCGAAGCGCGCAGGCTCATCCAGCAGGGGGCGATCCGCATAGACGGCAAAGTGTTCGATGATCCGCGGGGATCGATCGATGGACGCTGGCTTCAGGGCAGGATCGTCAAGATCGGCAAACGCGGCTACATCCGAGCGGATGTCCTCACCGAGGATGATCTATTGAAGGTAGAGCCGGAGGCGATTCCCCCGGACGAGTAGCGGACGCTGCGCGCAGACCGCAGCGCCGCTAACCGTGGGCTGCACGCTCCGCTCGGAGCCACTGCTTGAGCGTCCGTTGGCTTTCCCCCGACGAACGGCTATCAGACCCACAACGCTGATATCCTCATCCAGATCTAGCCAGCGGACTCCTTCTCCCACGCCATCGACTTCCTACGCCTCTTCCAGAAAATCCGACGGAAGGAAGGCGCTCAAATCGTTCGCCTGTCTGCGTCATTCCCCTGTAGGCGGGCCGCTAGATTCCCGCCTACAGGGGAATGACGGGCGGCCTACGGGGCGAACGCGACCTCCCAAATGCGGCCGGCGCCGTCGAACTGGCCGGTGGTGATTCGGGCGATGGCGTACTGTGGGAGGTCGACGTTCACCATGCACTTGCCGCCGAATAGCAGGCCGCGCTCGCCGAAGCCAAAGTCGAGGTTGTCGAATCCATGCTGCCTGCGGTCGTTCGGAAGATCGTTGGCGTCGATTGGGTAGACGTGCAGGAAGAATCTGGCCGTAGTGTCCGTGCGTTCGCACGGCTCCCGGAGGTAGTACACCGTCCGGGCGTCGAAATACACGTCGAACTCCTTGCGCGCCGCGGGCTCGGTGGACGCGATCGATTGGAACTCGGAAATGAGTTCGGGCGGCGGGTTGATGTAATGCACTACGCCCCAAGCCTGGCCGACTCTACCAGTGTTGACCTTGGAAACGGCGTACTGAGGAAGGGCGAACCTTGCCATACACTTGCCGTCGAATAGCACGCCGCGCTCGCCGAAGCCAAAGTCGAGGTTGTCGAATCCATGCTGCCTGCGGTCGTTCGGAAGATCGTTGGCGTCGATTGGGTAGACGTGCAGGAAGAATCTGGCCGTAGTGTCCGCGCGTTCGCACGGCTCCCGGAGGTAGTACACCGTCCGGTCGTCGAAATACACGTCGAAATCCTTGCGCGCCGCAGGCTCGGTGGACGCAACTGTTCGGTACATGTTCTCATACCATGCTTCCAAGCCGTCCCTGTCGTAGAGGAAGAAGTGCTGGTTTTGCGGCGTAAGCAGGGCGTCTATATCGAGGCGCTCGCGCATGACGACGAATCCGCCCTCCGCAGCGGGAAGATACGCATAGTCGATGGGGCTCGTGTTCAGGTAGTAATCCACCGCGTTGATAGCGCCCAACCAGGCGAAGAAGTGTATGTTGGATGTTCTCTTGTGGAGAACGATGACGGGCTCTCCCGCAGTCGCATCGCGGATGACGAGCATGTCATGCTCCGCCGCTCTCGCTGCCCGGGCCGTCTCCGCGCTGTGGCCGACGCGGCTCATCTGGAAGCTGGAGACTGCAAAGAGCAGCAGCGCAATGATCGACGCGGCGGCGATGACGCCGTCTCGATTGGTCAGCCGGCGCGCCAAGAGCAGAACGATCGCGAAGCAGACCAAGGGGAGGCCAATATAGTAGAGAGATTCGAAATGATGATGGTCGTAGGTAGAGTGGCGCAATGGCAGCGTCCAGAAGAAGCCGAACGACGCCAGGGTTGCAAACAGGATTCTCGGACGGACGAATATCGAGCCGATGAGACACGCCGCCGAGAGGGCGACACCGAGGACGACGGCTAGGCGTTTCGGCAGCCACGTTGGGCTTCCGTCCGCAGCGCCGTCATGACCGATCTGACCAAGCAAGGAGTAGGGGATGAACATTCGGAGGACGTTGTGAAACTGTCCTTCTAGGAAAGGGTGCCACGATACTTTGGCGGCTGCAGAGACGTTGAATTCGGAGTCTCCTCCGGTACGCTTTACCATGGATTGGAAGGACGGCAGCTCCGTCAGCGGCGTCTCGCCGTCTAGTGCGGCGTATTCCATGGTGAAGTTGAAGGTGAGGACGGACAGGCCGAACCCTAGCGCAACTGCGCCAAGCAGCAGGTAGCGGCTGCGAAACGGTGCGGACGCTGCGCGTTTTAACCTGACATAATGACGGGGGGGGGGGGGGGGGGGGGGTAGAAGTTGCGGCGGCAGAACGCGCCCGCAGGATCTCGCTCGCAAGCCCAATGATGACGAACGGCACCAGCAGGGCCAAGACATGCCAACCCAACAGCAGCGCGATGCACGTCTTGAAGACCAGCTGGCGGAAGCGGCCTTCCTGCACGAAGATCACCATGCCGTGAAAGACCAACATCACCCCGAAGAGGTCGGGCATCCCCTCGTTGGCCGTCATGTCGTTGAAGTACAGCAGGGAGTACGACGAGAACGCTAGCAGGGTTGCAGTCAGTGCGATCCATCTGTTGTGCGTGAGGCGGCCGAGCGAGAGATACGCGAGGACTGCTATAGCGGTGAAGAACAGCAGCATGAGTATTCTAGCGGTGGTAATTTGGACAGACGGGTTACCGGAGACTGGCAGGGTGGCCAGCTTCATGAGGAGGTAGCCGCCGGGCGGGAAGCGGTTGTATGGCGCGTAACGGACTGCGCCGTCCTCGTCTATGAACCGACGATGGAACCGCTGGAAGCCGTGTTCGGGGGAGAGATTCACGGCTATCGTCAGGTGTTCCGCGGACATCAAGTTGTGATAGCCCGGTGGTCGGTAGAAGTACACTCGGTCGCCCGCGAACACAAACACCGTCGACAGCGCAAGCAACAGCAAGGCCAGGGGAAGCCACGGGGATCGCAGCGCGGATTCGAGTCTACCGGGTAATGTCATGCTTGGGATCCGGGCGGCGCGAGATAGCATGTCAATTATAACTGAACATTACCGACCGAGAGAAGAGTCCTCCCGCAGTGCCGAACCCAACAGCGCCATCTGGTGGATATGCCGACAGCAGAAGTCGGGGACATTCTCTTGCAGTATGTCGACGTCGAACGGGGTCTCATCTCGGACCGGAATGTTCCTAGCTCACCGAATCCGCAGCATCACGCGGCGCGCGGCGACCGTAGCGCCGATCGTCTTTGGCCACGTGCGAGTGAGAGTGGAGCGTTCGGACTCCGGCAAGAGGCGCCCTGCGCTCAGTCCGGCAAGGGCGGAGCCGAAGAAGAGGAAGACCATGGGGAATGTGGAGAGTCGTTGTGGGGTGTTCAGATCGTAGATGACGGCGCAGACGATTACGATCATACCGATGCGGAAAGTAAGGGTAAGGTTGTCGGAGGGGAATTCGTTCGACGCGAGGCGGATGCCGCGCCACCAAAGCGCAATGCAGAGGATCGAGCCGAGGAGTGCGCGCTGGGCGTATCCGTCTGGCAAGTCGGTGACGATCAATTCGATGGGCCATGCAGGGCGTATCTGTCCGGGCTGTACTTGGAGCGAGACGGATGCGTACATGACGAGCAGCCCCACTGCGGCGGCGAGGAATGGGTAGAGCAATCGCGCCTTCTCTCCACTGCGGGGAGTCATGCGGGCGATGAGGATCGACAGTCCCAAGACTCCGATGACGGCGTACCAGGACTGTGGGCCGGCGTCGAGTCCGGCGATGACTCCGACGACGCCTGAGAGGGCGAATACCCATGCGCTTTCCGCGGCCGCGTGCGCTGCGAGCACGATTCTATCTTGGAGCAGCTGCATATTCGGACTCCAAGCGGTCGAGGCGCTGTCGGATTTCGTGTACGACGACACCTTGCGGCATTTGGGGGCATCTTCCTTCTCCGACGTAGACGACGATCACATGGTATCCGCGCCGTTCGAGGTCGTGGATGACTTGGACGAACTGCGGCGGCAGGAAGGAAGTGACGATGACGATGGTGGATCCGAAGGGGAATCGCCGGTAGTTTTCGGAGAGGTGTTGGTACATGGGTCGGACGGCGTAGGGGCGGAGTCCTGCCAAGGCGGCGAGAATGGCGGCGGCCTGCTCTCGTCCGTGTCCTGGCGCAACGGTCATCATATGGTCTGCGCTTGGGGGCATGTCGTTCGAGAACATGCCGATGGAGTGCTGTCGGTCGGCGGAGTAGCGCGCAATGGATGCGGCGGCGGTTACCACGCGCTCGAGGGAATCTTTGCGGTACGGCCCCCAGTAGGGATCGGCGGTGTCGACTGCCACGACGAGAACGACCATGAAGTTGGCGCTCGGCTCGTATCTGCGGACTTGCAGACTTTGCGCGCGAGCAGTGGCCTTCCAATCGATGCTCTTCATTGGATCGCCTGCACGGTAATCGCGGACGCCGACCGGACGCGACGGGTCGGTGAAGATTTGGACGTGCCCCCGCAGCCCGCCGAGGGGGCGATGCGCGGTCATGCCCAACTCTTCCAGTGGGTAGACGCGGGGATAGACGAGGATATGGTCTCTGATGGATGCGTTGGCGCGGCTGCGCAGGAAGCCGAAGGGATCCCCGCTCTCGATACGCGCCGGACCGATTGCGAAGAGACCGCGCTCCTCACACCTGACCCGGTAGACCCAACGAATCCTCTCGTACCATCCCAAGGAGGTTCGATGTTGGATGGCCGTTACCCTTGGGCGGACGTTCGAGTGGACACCGCCGGAAACTACACGCAGCTCGTCCGGGATCTCGTCGGAGACGTGGATCCACGGAAGCGGGAGTGGCTTGCGGTTGATGAGGGAGATGGTCAGATCGATCTCTTCTCCAAGGAAGGCGCGGCGGTGGGAGATGCGCCGCTCATAGCGTACATCGTCCAAGGAAAGCCGGTTCCATGCGAGGGAGACGGATGCGGAGACGACTCCCATCGCGCCGAATGCGATCACGATGCCTTGCCCCGTGAAGAAGCCGACCGCAATCACGACGGCGAAGAACGCGATCCAAAAATCGTGCCAGATGATCCCGGTAGTGACTGCGCGGCGCATGGACTACAGTATATGAGACTGTTGGATAATCGTCATGCACAGGGATGCAGTATGGTTCCATTCGATGTATCGTGGCCTAGTTGCCCCCGCATCGGAAATCCACCTGCCGTCTAGCAAACCCTTCTGCCGCCATCCTCACCCCCACCTACGTCATTCCCGCACCCATCCGCGTCATCCTCACCCCCACCTACGTCATTCCCGTACCCATCCCGTCATATCCCGCACCCACTCCCGTCATATCCCGCGAAGGCGGGAATCTGGTGGTCTGCCTCTGACGCCCCGCATCAATCGCGCGCATCCGGTGCGAACTCGACTTCCCAAATCCGGCCTGCGCCGTCGAACTGGCCGGTGGTGATTCGGGCGATGGCGTACTGTGGGAGGTCGACGTTCACCATGCACTTGCCGCCGAATAGCAGGCCGTGGTCGCCGAAGCCAAAGTCGAGGTTGTCGAATCCATACTCTCTGCGGGGGGCTGGAAGGTCGTCGACGGCCTCAGGGACGATGTGCAGGAAGAAGCGCGCGGCAGTGTCCGTGCGTCCGCACGGCTCCTTTAGGTAGTACAACTTGCCCTCGGCGATGTATACGTCGAACTCCGAGCGCGCGGCAGGTTCGTTGGACGCGATCGATTGGAACTCGGAAATGAGTTCGGGCGGCGGGTTGATGTAATGCACTACGCCCCAAGCCTGGCCGACTCTACCAGTGTTGACCTTGGAAACGGCGTACTGAGGAAGGGCGAACCTTGCCATACACTTGCCGTCGAATAGCACGCCGCGCTCGCCGAAGCCAAAGTCGAGGTTGTCGAATCCATGCTGCCTGCGGTCGTTCGGAAGATCGTTGGCGTCGATTGGGTAGACGTGCAGGAAGAATCTGGCCGTAGTGTCCGTGCGTTCGCACGGCTCCCGGAGGTAGTACACCGTCCGGGCGTCGAAATACACGTCGAAATCCTTGCGCGCCGCGGGCTCGGTGGACGCAACCGTTCGGTACATGTTCTCATACCATGCTTCCAAGCCGTCTCTGTCGTAGAGGAAGAAGTACTGGTTTTGGGGCGTAAGCAGGGCGTCTATATCGAGGCGCTCTCGCATGACGACGAATCCGCCATCTACGGCGGGGAGATGCACATAGCGGATGGGGCTCGTGTTCAGGTAGTAATTTATCGCGTGTCCCGCGTAGCCCCGCCAGGCGGTGAAGTCTTCGTAGTCGCCTCCGATACGGAGAACGGTGATGAGCTCCCCCGCAGTCAACTCGCGGATGGTGAGCATGTCCTGCCCCGCAGCCCTGGCAGCTTGGGCCGTCTCCGCGCTGTGGCCAATGCGGCTCATCTGAAAGCTGGATACTGCGAAGAGCAGCAGCGCAATGACCGATGCGGCCGCAGCGATGACGCCGTCTCGATTGGTCAGCCTGCGCGCCAACAGCAGCACGAGGGTGAAGAAAACCAATGGGAGGCCAATATAGTAGACACTCTCGAAATCATGGAAGACGGTGTGATAGCGAAGCAGCGCCGCCCAGAAGAAGCCGAACGACGCCAGGGTGACGAACAACATCCTCTGACGCACGAACATCGAGCCGATCAGACACGCCGACGACAGGCCGACGACCAAGGCGACGGCTTGGAATTTCAATAGCCACTCGGTCGCCGCCAAGGCGTTGATATCCGCCGCTGGTACGAGGGCGCCCTGGAATTGGGTTTGCCACGTCGGACTTTCGAGGATGCCGCCGCTTCCAATCAGTGCGTACGGGGCGAACATGAGGAAGATGCGGAGGAGCTGCAATTCCATGAAGGCTCCCCATGGGTAGGAGGCTTGACCGGCACCTTGGTTGACGTTGGTGCGTTTCAGCATGGACTGGAAGGACGGCAACTCGGTGAGCGGCGTCTCGCCCTCCAGCGCGGCGTACTCCATGGCCAAGTTGAAGGTGAGGACACACAGGCCGAACACCAGCGCAACTGCGCCGAGTAGGAGAAAGCGGCTGCGAAACGGTGCGGACGCCGCGCGTTTTAACTTGACATAATACGGGGGGGGGGGGGGGGGGGGGGGGGGGGGTAGAAGTTGCGGCGGCAGAACGCGCCCGCAGGAGGTCGCGCGCCAACCCGAAGATGACGAACGGCAGCAGCAAGGCCAAGACATGCCAGCCAAGCAGCAGGGCGATGCACACCTTGACGATCAGCTGGCGAAAGCGGCCTTCCTGCACGAAGACGACCATGCCGTGGAAGGTCAACATGACTCCAAAGAGGTCGGGCATCCCGTCGTTGGCGGTCATGTCATTGTAGTAGAGTAAGTAGTACGATGAGAACGCCAGCAGCGTCGCCGTCAGCGCGATCCACCGGTTGGATGTGAGGCGGCAGAGCGACAGATACGCGAGGACTGTGGTGCCTGCAAAGAGCAGCAGCATGAGGATTCGCGCCGCGTAGATTTGGGCGGACGGGTTATTGGAGGCTGACAAGGTGGCTAGCTTCATGAGCAGGTAGCCGCCAATCGGGAAGCGGTTGTACGGCTGGTAGCGAGTGACGCCGTCGTCATCTATGAACCGGCGCGCGAACCGCTGGAAACCGTGCTCGGGGGAAATGTTCGCCGTTATCGTCAGATGATATGAGGACACCCCGTTGTGTTGCTGGGATCGGTAGAAGTATCCTCGGTCGCCGCCGAAGATGAAGACCGTCGACAGCGCAAGCAGGAGCAGGGCGAGAGGGAGCCACGCGGATCGCAGCGCGGATTCGAGTCTACCGGGTAATGTCATGATTCGGAGCCAGGCGGCGCGAGATAGCATGTCAACTATAACTGAACACTACCGACCGAGAGAAGAGTCCTCCCACAGTGCCGAACCGAACAGCGCCATCTGGTGGATATGCCGACAGCAGAAGTCGGGGACATTCTCTTGCAGTATGTCGACGTTGAACGGGGTCTCATCTCGCACCGGAATGTTCCTAGCTCACCGAATCCGCAGCATCACGCGGCGCGCGGCGTCCACGAACCGATTGACGTCCGCCTCGGTCGTAAGCGCGCAGAGGCTGCCTGCGGCCTTTGCTTGCAGGAGGATCCCCTCGTTGAGTAGCCCGATGAAGAGCCGATTCTGCATCTCGCGGTCGCCCCGCAGTACCGATCGGTAGTCGACGATAGCCTTGTCGGTGAAGTGGACGCCGAACAACGACCCTGCGCCAGTGACCTGCGCTGGGACGCCGAGCTCATCGAAGACTGCGCGCAGCTTGTCCCGCAGGATGGCGCCGAGCGCGTTCATCCGCTCGTAGACCGGTGGCGTCAATTGGTCGAGCGTAGCCAGCCCAGCTGCCATCGTCATGGGGTTGGCGTTGAACGTCCCCGCATGGGAGACGACCGGCCCGTTCGTCGGGTCGTAGAGGTCCATCAGGTCTGCGCGTCCGCCCCACGCGCCGACTGGCATCCCTCCTCCAATCACCTTGCCGAAGGTCGTCATGTCGGGGATGACGCCGAACATCTCTTGCGCGCCGCCCATCGACAGCCGAAAGCTCTGCACCTCGTCGAATATCAACACGATGCCGAGTTGGACAGCGATCTCTCTCACGCGCGTCAGGTATTCGACGTCTGCAGGCAGGTATCCGAAGTTCGACAGGACGGGCTCCATGATGATGCAGGACAGCTCGTCCGCGTGCGCTCGTAAGATTCGTTCCGTCGAACCGGCGTCGTTGTAGTGCAAGACGATGACGTCTTCGACTACGCTTGGGGGTTGCCCCGGCCATTCCGCAACGGCGGTCGGCTCGATCGGGTCGAGCAGTTCGAGGGGAGTGTACACGCTTACCGACGCGTATTCGTGGTTCCCGTGGTATCCCCCTTCGATCTTGGCGGTCTTGTGCTTGCCGGTGTACGCGCGCGCGGCGCGGACGGCGTTTAGGGTGCCCTCGGTTCCGGAGTTCGTGAACCGGATCTTTTCGACCGACGGCACTCGCTCGCAAAGCATCTTGGCCAAGCGCGTCTGCGATTCGTGCGGGGTGCTGTAACTGAGACCGTTGGCGGCTTGGCTGCGCACCGCATCCACGACGCGCTGGTTTGCGTGACCGAGCGCGTAGGTCGTCGCGTTGAGCATGAAGTCGAGGTAGCGGTTCCCGTCCACGTCGATGACGTAATGGCCCTCCGTGCGGTTCACGAAGAACGGGTACGGCGAGAAGTACGCTGTGCCGCGAGAACTTCCGCCCGGCAAGTAGCCTTCCGCCTCCGCTTGCAACCTAGCGGATGTCGGCGTCGATGCTTTGTACCGTTCCAGTTCCGACATCATTCCAGCCTTGTCCGAACGGTCGTTACTCGGCCTGAAAGCCGCCGTTCTCACCGCGCCTGCGGCGGAGGCCTCGCAGAGTCTCGTTCATGCTGCCAGACCGAAAGCCGTCCAGATCGATTGCCACATATGAGTACCCGATCGACCGGAACCGTTCCATGATCTCGCGCCGATTCTGCTGTTCGAGCAATGTTGGAAAATCGTCCGGATCGACTTCGATGCGTGCTATCGTGTCGTGGTGCCGGACGCGGAGCCTCTCGATGCCCAGTTCTCGCAAGTAGGACTCGGCCTGGGCGACGCGCGACAGGGCGTCTACGGTTATGGGCGTTCCATAGGGAATCCGCGAGGAGAGACAGGCCTGCGCCGGTTTGTTCCACGTCGGCAGACCCAAACGCCTGGATTGCTCGCGTATTTCCGCCTTCGTCAAGCCCGCCTCGACCAAGGGGCTTCGGATGCCGCGCTTCTTGGCGGAGTTGATGCCCGGACGAAAGTCCCCTGTATCGTCCAGATTGTGTCCGTTGACGATCTGAGCTTGTTCGGCCTCGGGCAGCGCAGAGAGATGAGAGTAGAGCTCTTCCTTGCAAAAGTAGCATCGGTTCGGATCGTTCGCTCGGTAGTCGTCCCGCTCCACCTCGTTGGTGTCGATGACCCGATGATTCAGCCCGAGCTCGCCCGCAACTCGGACTGCTTGTTCGAGTTCGGACGGGGCGAGGCTTGGCGATCGAGCGGTCACTGCCAACGACGCTTGCCCCAAGGCCTGATTGGCGACGGCCGCGAGGAACGTGCTGTCTGCGCCGCCGGAGTACGCGACGATAACCCGGCGCATCTCGCAGAGTGCACCCTCGAGCGCCTTCACCTTCTCATCTGTGCTCGTGGACATGTGAGCTGCCATCGCATCGACCGTGCCGCACGTTGCGCCCTCAGCCGCGGCGCTCTCGCATATGCGCCGTCCAGTCCGACGCGGGACACGGCATACATTGCTCCTATACTTACAGGCTTGCCAAGAACCTTGCGAAGTCCTTCAACGCGGTGATGTCTTCATCGGAAAGTCCGTCCGGGTTGAAGTGCATAATATCGTTGCGTATCTTCCTCACAGAATCCAGGTGCTTGACGAATTCTTTCCGGTCGATGTTGAGATTCAGCCGCTCCCAGCGCTCCTCTTTTCCCAAGAGCTGGTAGTAACCACCCAATGTTAGGTCTGCCAAGCCTTGGATGGGCCGCTCAGTTTCCTGTAACGCTTCCCGCATTTCTTCAACCGTGAACTTCCCATGGGCAAGGCGGCGCAGATGCCCCTCTATCTCTCCAATGAGAAGGAACGGCCCGGCCAGTTGCATGAACTGGTTTGAGATATCCCCCGATGTCACTATCCCGGTTATGAGATTGTCCTCCCCCCGCACCAGCACGTACCCATGTTCGGCTATACCTCCTATTGCATTGAACAGAGGCGTGCTGGCCGGGATTTCTCTCACCGTCTCCATACACTCACGAACGTATTCGCACTTCTGTCCCAAGGAAAGAGACCTGCCGATCGACTGCCAGCTGATTACCCCTTTTACCTCGCGTGCGCCGACCATGACCGGAAGCCGAGAGTAGTCGTGAATCTGCATGATCGTAGTAGCTTTTTCGAGAGGGTCCTCGGGGTTCACGCTCACTGGACTCTTGTTTGCCGCTTCGAGAGTTCCAATGCGGTGGGTAGCGCTGTCGGGCTCTCCGGGGGATGCAGAGTCGGTCGCCTCGGAGTGGAGCTCGACGGCGATCGTTTCGCCCATATATACTCTCTCGAAATCTGGATTCGTGCGGAGTCCGAAGTTATCCAGACCGTTGCGGATTATGTTGGCGATGTATGCTCCTCGCTTGGCATACCCAAACTTTGCTACAAACTCTCGGACGGTGAGCTGTTCTGGGGTCGGGGCAGCGGCGCGGTCGATCTCCGCCTTCATTCTTTCTGCAATCTCTGACAGCCACTCATAGCCACGGGTCATATAGTCATCGGTCATGTCAAACCTCTCGTGTTCCTCGCGTGGAAGTTTGGAAGTTCCTCCGGCGGCATCGCGTCAGAGGGTGCTAGTCAGCATCCGCAGCCGGTCGCCCTCCGTCCACAGCGGTTCCATCTCTTCCAGGAATTCGTGGAACGTTTCGTCGGGCGTGGAGTGGGTGGTATCGAGCGTGACCTTGTTGCGGATGGCGGAGCGGGCGAACTCTTCGTCGAATCGTTGGAGGACGTGTTCGACATCCCGCGGCCGCAGGATTCCCTCCGGCCGCGGCTCGGCTTCCATGCGGGCGCGCACGGCATCGGCGGACGCCCTCACCAGCACCAACACCGCCTCCGGCGTGTACTTCATGAGGTTCTGCTCGACGCGCTGCGCTTCTGCGCGTCGGTCGCCCGGCTCGCCGGGTCCTCCATATCCGAAGTACATCGGCGCATAGATGAGCTCGTCGATGTGGTGGCCGATGTGCAGTCCACCGAGGACGGTGGATTCGCTGCGATGAGAAGGGGTGTGGTAGTAGAGGGTGTACCGGGTGAACAACTCCTTCACCTTTGGGGTCATGTCCAGTACCTGCCGCTTCTCGGCGTCCGTCAAGATTATCGAATCCGGATCGATGGGGGGATGACCGGACACGTGCGGCAGCTTGAAATGGTCGTGCACGATGGTCGTCTGTCCAAACGCGTCGACCATCCACTCCTGCAATCGATTCATGAGGGTGGTAGTGCCTGTATATTCGCATCCGACCGTGATGATGTTCATGTGACTGTTGCCGTCCTCCCTCTCCGGTGTGAGTCGTCCGCCGTCAACCTGCTTGCTTGAGCACCATCCTGCGCCGGTCCTCGATGGTCAGGTGCGGCCGGATAGTCGCTATCAGTTCTTCCGCGCTCTCTTGGACGGTCGCGCTCGATGTGTCGACGACGACCTTGGTGTGGAGGATCGACCGTTCTTGCTCCAGCTCGAACCCTGCCAGTACCGACTCGATGTCCTTCTCCTTGACAATGGAGAATGGATGAGGGTTCGCCGCCATTCGGCGGGCGATCACTTCCGCCGACGCCTTGACGAAGACCATGATCGTGTCTGGCGCCTGCTCTGCAAACCCCGACTCGATGTGCCTCACGTACTTCCAGCGGGAGCCCCCCTGCGGTTCCCGTTCGTGGCCGTACCCGAAGAACGCGGAAGCGTAGACGGCGTCCTCGACATGGAACCCTACGAGGATATAGTCGTCCGCGTCGCTGTTGTTTGGCATGTGGTAGTTCATGCTCTGGCGTTGAGCCATCTCCTTGAGCTTTGGAGACCACGACATGATCTGCGTCAACTCGTCGTTCGACAGAGGGTCGGCAGGCGTCCCCCGGTAGTAGCAAGCGATGTTGGGGATCTTGAAATGATCGTGTATCTCCTGCGTCCCGCCCATCGCCGATTTCGCCCATCCTGCGATGGACGAGGCAAGCGTCGTCGTGCCCGCGTATTCGCATCCAGCGATTATCAAGTTCATTCGTCGCCTCGTTCTGTCTTGAAGATGTCCGAAAATTCCAAGCCGGTTTCTTTCCTGATTCCGCTTACGAGATAGTATAGCGCAACTCCGAGTATCGTGATCGACGGTACGGTTATGACCGGGAAGCTCAACGCGGTCATGCGCCCCAGTTCTTCGTTGAAGGCCGTCGTTCCAGGATCGCTGACGACGACGACCCGCGCCAGGACGTAGTTCAAGATGGTAGACACGAGCAACCCAAACGCCACGACGTAGGTAGCCACGTCCACTCTGCGCTCGTATGCGTCGACGCTTCCCCTCCGTTTGAGCACATCGTACACGGCGTCGACGTCGATGACCTTGTGCAGGATCGTCTTGACGAGGGGATAACGGGTCCGCATCGAAATCACTACCGTGGCTCCGATGATGAACGGGATCGCAGCCTCCTTGACCGCCAGCCACTCCACGGGCAGCCTCAGCAGCCCGATGCCGCCGGTCAGCAGCACGCTCGCGAACCCCAGCACCGAATACAGATTGAACCCTCGCCGCACCGCGAAGTCGTACAGTCCATAGCCCACCGGGAACGCGAGGGCGACGATCAGTCCATAGACCGGGCCCAGCTGTCCCTCGCCGCTGAACCGCATCAAGACGATGACGGGGATGACGATGTTCAGCCCGAGGCTCAACAGCGGGTTCTCGTGATAGGTCTTCCAGTTGCCTGCGCTCAATGTCCCTCCATGTCTGCATCCTAGATTGTAGAGCGGCCGGAAGGATTTCGCTACCCCCGTCGATCCCGCGGGTATCCCACCCACCGTGAGCGGCGCTGTGCACAGGGGGAGTCGGGGCCCTCGGCGGATTTTCCGGGTAGGGCTGTACGATGCGCTTGCGCGGGTATGTGTGCATGGTGTATAATGGTAGTGGGCCAGCGAGGCATCATTGCCTTGGGTGGAGGCGCTCTTGGTGTAGGAGGGTTTATAAATGACGGCTACTGTTATCTCATTCATCAACTACAAAGGTGGAGTTGGGAAGACCACTACAGCATATCATGTGTCGTGTTCACTAGCCCAACACTATCGCCAGAGAGTGCTCATGATCGATATAGATCCACAGACGAACTTGACGTTCCTATGCGCTAGTATTGAGAAATGGGAACGTCGTAAAACAAGTGTGGGAACGATAAAGGACCTGTATGATCGGTTTACGAAAGGCTATGCGCTCGAAGTAGGTCGACTCATTTGGAACGGCTCAGTCGTTGTCGGACGTCATCCAATTTCTGGACTGGATCTGATTCCTTGCGATATAGAGTTGCTTGGAGAGGATCTAAGCCGTGAAAGCCAAATCGTTGGCACGTTTCCAACTATGCAAGCACTTCGGCAGAACGCGAGACGATATATTAGGGAACGATCTTTTTTGGCGCAAGTCATAGAAGACGTTAGCGACAGATACGATTGGGTTGTCATCGATTGTCCACCGAATTTGTATCTCATGACTCAGAACGCGCTTCATGCCAGCGACTACTACGTCGTTACTGCTATTCCTGACCATTTGTCTACCATTGGATTGAGTATCTTGACCAGGAAGGTACGAGAGATAGGTGATGATATTTCCATCGCTCTGCCGTTGTCTGGGTCGACCAGCACCCATACTGTGGCAAGCCTCGGGGCTATCGTGTTCGTCAAGGTTCGGATTGGTGGTAAGATGATAACCAACACGCACGAAGCAACTATGAGGTCTATCGCATCAGAGGGTTTTGCAACAGACAAGGTAGTTCAGAGATACACAACGGAGCTAATTGGATACAGCGAGGCTGCTGAGAATCAAATTCCGGTTTGGGAACACGACTCTCAAAATGCTAGACGAGCAGCAAAAAAGAACGAATATCCTGAAATAACACGAGAATTGATTTCTAAGATGAGGCAGTCTCCGTAAGATGACAACACACGGATCACTCTACCCGACAGACTCTCTGTTCAAGGGTATAAAGGCTCTTCTCACTTCTCTCCCTTCTGAGGAAGAGAAGAATGAGCTCCTCCGTACGCTCAGTGAAACTCAGGCTTTCTTGGATGAATTGCGTTCATTGGTGGAAACTGTTCCTACGATGGAGTCAAGTCGAGAATTGTCAGAAGGCCTGTCGCGCCTTGATGTACTGGCGGAGCGTGCACGTAGCGATGCCGGCATTCGGAGACTCATTGGCTTGAGGAACTCAACGGGGCCCAGAATCAAGAGAGCTCCTGCTCATGGTGATATCAAGGCCCAGGCCATGATATTGAAGCAACGGTTATCAGAATCTCATACTTCTGATATAGAGATCCTGCTTGAGAGATCGAGGGAACCTCTGCCTGTCTTTGTTGAACTAGCAAATCTATTGGGTATGCGAACTCGTAGCAAAGAGCGGAAGGCAGACCTGATCAGCCGGATAGCAACTCACATCGAGAACCAACGAGGATACAAGATACTCCGCGGTGAAGAATCTGATTTGGACTGATGTCGCTTCCCTCTAACATGCCAATATTCACCCTCAACAACACTCCTCCGCACTAGATTTGAATACCCCCCCCAAGCCCTCCAAAGTCCTCGTCATCGGCTCCGGCCCGATAGTCATCGGGCAGGCGGCGGAGTTCGACTACGCCGGCGCGCAGGCGTGCAAGGCGCTCCGCGAGGAGGGCGTCACCACCGTACTGGTCAACTCCAACCCTGCGACGATCATGACCGACGAGGACATCGCGGACGTGGTGTACATCGAGCCGTTGACCGTGGATGTGGTGGAGCGAATCATCGCGCGCGAACGCCCAGACGGTCTGCTGCCGACGCTCGGCGGACAAACCGGACTCAACCTCGCCGTCGCGCTGGCTGATGCCGGGGTGCTGGACGCATACGACCTTCGTCTGTTGGGCACTCCGCTCGACTCCATTCGCAAAGCCGAAGACCGCGACCTGTTCCGCCAGCTGCTCTTGGAGATCGGCGAACCTGTTCCCCCCAGCGACACCGCCGCCAATATGGATGAGGCCGTCGCGGTCAAGAATGCGCTCGGGCTGCCGCTCGTCGTGCGTCCGGCGTACACGCTCGGCGGCACAGGCGGCGGCATCGCCAACACCGACGACGAGTTCGACCGCATCGTCGCATCCGGCCTGGCGGCCAGTCCGATTCACCAAGTGCTGTTGGAGAAATCGCTCGTCGGTTGGAAGGAAATCGAGTACGAGGTCATGCGGGACGGCGCAGGCAACTGCATCACCGTCTGCAACATGGAGAACATCGACCCGATGGGCGCGCACACCGGCGACAGCATCGTCGTCGCGCCAAGCCAGACACTCTCGGACAAAGAGTACCAGATGCTGCGCTCCGCCGGACTGCGGATCATCCGGACGTTGGGCATCGAAGGCGGCTGCAACATTCAATTCGCCCTGGAACCGGGAGACGTCGTCGCGGCGTCCCTCCCTGGGGGAGGTCGTCTGGACGCACCGTACTACGTCATCGAGGTCAACCCGCGGGTTAGCCGCAGCTCCGCCTTGGCCAGCAAGGCCACCGGATACCCCATCGCGCGCGTGGCCGCGAAGATCGCCACTGGCAAGCGCCTCGACGAGATACCAAATGCGGTCACGCAACGGACCGTCGCGGCGTTCGAGCCAGCCTTGGACTACTGCGTCGTCAAGATCCCGCGGTGGCCGTTCGATAAGTTCCCCAGCGGAGACCGCACCGTAACAACCCAGATGAAGGCCACCGGGGAAGTGATGGCGATAGATCGTTCGTTTGAGGCGGCGTTTCAAAAAGCCGTCCGATCCCTCGAAATCACCGGACGATCCATCCTGTGGGAGTCTCCCGCCTGGAACGACGCGCTTGCCCGCATGCAGGAAGAGCGGAAAGATCCATTCGACTGGGAAGGACAGACGCTAGGAATTGGGTTGCCGCTCCATCCCAATGACGAACGACTCTGGGCGTTGTTGTTCGCGCTGCGCCGCGGTGCAGCGCCAGAGTCGCTCTCTCGGATTACGGGCATCGATCCCTGGTTCACGCGCGCGTTCGAGAATATCACCGCAATGGAGAGACGCCTGCTCGACGAGACGTTGACGCGCGATCTCCTCTGGCAGGCCAAGCGCCTCGGCTTCGGCGACGAACACATCGGGACGTTGACCGACCGCAAGCACGAACAAATCCGTTCTCTCCGTCATCAGTGGGATATCCGGCCAGTCTACAAGATGGTCGATACTTGCGCGGCCGAGTTCGAGGCTCAGACACCGTATTTCTATAGCTCCTACGAGCAGGAAAACGAGGCCGAGCCAATCCTCGGCTCCAAAGCAGTCGTCGTCGGAAGCGGCCCAATCCGCATCGGACAGGGAATCGAGTTCGACTACTGCTCGGTGCATACTGCGTGGGCGCTGCAGCGCGAAGGAATTCGCAGCATCCTCATCAACTCCAACCCGGAGACGGTATCGACTGACTTCGACACGAGCGACCGGCTCTACTTCGAGCCGCTCGACGAGGAGAGCGTCCGCGACGTCATCGAGAACGAGGTCGCCGACCCTTCCATTCACGGCTCTTCCGAGAGAGGCGGCGGGCCGGAAGAGAGGACGAACCCTTTTGACGAGTACGCGCCGCCCCCGACGGTCGTGCAATTTGGAGGACAAACGGCTCTCAATCTCTCCCAGTCGCTCGACCGGGCAAAGCTGCCGATACTGGGGTCGACCGCTGGATCCATCGACACCGCATCCGATAGGCATCTCTTCGAGGAGTTTCTCGCGCGAATCGGGATACCAAATCCCCCAGGCGCGGCCGTCTCGACCGTAGAACAAGCCCTCGTAGTCGCGCAGGAGATTGGCTATCCCGTCCTCGTGCGCCCGTCCTACGTGCTCGGCGGACGCGCGATGGAGATCGTCCAAAACGCCACGGAGCTCGTGAAATTCTGGTCGGATGCAGTATTGGCTGCGGCGGGCCGCCGGGTTCTCATCGACAAGTATTTCGAGGGGAGGGAAGTCGAGGTCGACGCCGTCTGCGACGGCAAGACGGTCTTGGTGCCGGGCATCATGGAACACGTCGAGCGCGCAGGCGTGCACAGCGGAGACTCCACTGCGATCTATCCCGGACTTACACTCTCCAACAATGAGGTCGAAACGATCGTCGATTATACCCGGCGCATCGGACTGGCTTTGGAGGTGCGCGGCCTGATGAATATTCAATACGTCGTCGTGGGCGGGGACGCGTACCGAACGCCAATTCGCCCGTCTCCCGCCAACGACGCCCGAGACGATCGGCCCCTATCCTCTTCGGATGCGCCGCGCACGCATGGTGCGCCCAGTACGCAGGTCTACGTGATCGAGGTCAACCCGCGCTCCAGCCGTACCATTCCCTTCATATCGAAGGTAACCGGCGTGCCAATGGTGCGTTTGGCGGTTAACGCCATGACCGGCGTGACGCTCGAGGAGCAGGGCTACCAAGGCGGACTCTGGAAACGGCAGAAGCTCGTCGCAGTCAAGGCCCCGGTGTTTTCGATGTCCAATCTCGCAGGCGTCGACTCCTATCTTGGGCCTGAGATGAAGTCTACCGGCGAGGTAATGGGCATTGACACAGAATTCAGACCTGCGCTAACGAAGGCGCTCATGGCATCTGGGATGATGCTCCCGGCTACTGGCGCCATTCTCCTGAGCATCGCGGACCGCCACAAGGCGGATGCGGTCTCCATGGTCAAGAACCTCGTCGAGCAGGAGTACACGTTCTACGCGACGAACGGCACTGCGGCCATGATTCGGGCCATGGAAATCGACGTGACGACTGTGCCAAAGGCGCACGAACAAGGACACCCGAACACCGTGGATGTCATCGCCAGCGGAACTGTGCAAGCCGCGGTCAATACCGTCACCGGCGACCGAGCGACCCTGGAGGACGGGTTCGAGATACGCCGCGCGGCGGCCGAGTCGCGCATCCCCTGCTTCACGTCCCTCGATACCGCCCGGGCGGCTATAGAGAGTCTGGCGGCAGGCCAGGGCAGCTATAGCGTCAAACCTCTTGCGGAGTATCGGAGTGTCTAGCCGCTCGATGCAACCGCCGCCCGCGCTCGACGGTGGACGCGGAGAGAGAATAGCAGAGGCGTCCTTCATGGGTCGATTCGATGGGAAATCTGTCATAGTCACCGGAGCCGGACAGGGAGCCGGACGGAAGGCGTGCATCCTGATGGCGCGTGAGGGGGCGTCCGTTCTCGTCGTCGACGATGACGCGGCGGCGGCCGAATCGTCTTTGGCAGCCATCCATGGGTACAGGGGCGCGGGGCTCATGCACTGCGCGGACGTTTCGACGGCCGACGGCGCGGAGGGTGTGGTGGCGCGATCCGTCGAGGAGTACGGGGGCTTGGATATCCTCGTGAACGCCCGCATGGCCGCGCAAGACCTGCCCATCCTGAATATGACATCCCTCGACTTCGACGCAACCGTCCGCCACAACCTCAAAGGCGCGTTCATGCCCACTCGATCCGCCAGCGTGCAATTCCGGCAGCAGCGCAGCGGACGGATCGTCTCCATTACCTCGGATGCCGGACGAGGCTCTGCAGGGCAAGCCGGCTTGGCCGCAGCCTCGGAAGGGATCATAGGAATGACCAGAACCGCAGCAAGAGACCTCGGCAGGTACGGCGTCACATGCAACGTAATCGCGGTATCGGACGGTGGAAGCCGCACATCGGAGAGCGCGGCCTCATTGGCTGCCGTACTCTGCCTCGACGCCGCATCGCACGTCAACGGCATCGCCTTCGGAGTCGACGATGCGCACGCGTGGACATATTCCAACCCTGCAATCCTGCGAAGCTTTCACACGTGGGGGGGCTTCACCATGGACGAAATGGACAACCTATTCCCCACCCTCATCCACGGGGACGAAACGGCTGCATCGCATCGGACGTTGCGGATATCGTCTCCTTGAAGCAAAATGAACATACCCGGGCGGGTTGCGCGCCGTCCAAGGCCCGCGGCCAAGTTCAAGGCCGCGATCCAAGGCGGCAAGAAGTTCAAGCGCCGCGATCCAAGGCGGCAAGAAGTTCAAGCGCCGCGATCCAAGGCGGCAAGAAGTTCAAGCGCCGCCGGATACTGAAGGAGAGCGTTCTCGCTTGCAAGCGCTATGAGGAAGAGATTCACAGGACGCGTGGCGGTCGTAACCGGCGCCGGACGCGGCATAGGCAGAGGCGTAGCCAAACTTCTCGCGGAGGAAGGAGCGTCCGTCGTGGTCAACGACCTTGGCAGCCAGGTCGACGGCTCCGAATCGTCCGTTGCGCCTGCGGACGTCGTCGTGTCCGAGATCAAGGAGAACGGCGGGCAGGCCGCGGCCAGTTACGAATCTGTCGCGGAGTTCGATTCCGCATCGGAGATCGTTCGGACGGCCATCGACGAGTTCGGTCGGCTCGACATCCTCGTCAACGCGGCGGGAATCCTCCGCGACCGCATGATCTTCAACATGACCGAACAGGAATGGGACGAGGTCGTCCGCGTGCATCTGTACGGCACGTTCCACATGGTGCGTCATGCGGCCCCGCACATGGTCGACCAACAGTACGGGCGCATCGTCCTGTTCTCATCGATCTCCGCGCTCGGATCGCCCGGGCAGGCCAACTACTCGGCGGCCAAGGAGGGTATCGTCGGCCTGTCCCGCGCCGCAGCGAACGAGCTGGCGGAGCACGGAATAACCGTCAACGCCGTATACCCAGGCGGGCAAACGCGAATGGTCGAGTCGATTCCCGACAGCGCGCGCGCGTGGCTGCGCGAGCAAGCGGTCAAACGGCCTGGCAGCTATCCCGTGGCAGACCTCGTAGCAGGACCCGAGCCGGAAGAGGCGCTCGTCCCCGAAAGCAACGCCCCCAAGATCGTATATCTCTGCTCCGAGGCCGCAGCCGACGTCACAGGCCAAGTTATCGGGACGCATGGTTGGACAACTTCACTCTACTCTCCGCGCCAGCCAACGCGGATCATCCACACCGACGGCGCGTGGACGCTAGACGAACTCGAACGACTCGCGCCCATATCCCTGACCGCAGGCCTCGGAAACCCTGCTCCGCCCGCGGATTAGACCGCGCGGGCCGCTTCCAAGCGACAGAAGGTGCGTGAAATGACATTGCTTCCAGAGGGCGCAAGCGTTACACCGTTCGAGAAGAAGATAGACGCGATGAACGCGAATGCGCCGTCCAAGAGTTGGTACGACCGCGCCGTGAGCGTCCTCAGGGGAGGGGACGGCGGCGAACATGGGGTGATCCTCTACGGATTGGTCCTCCAACTCTCCGCATCCAGTCATCCATTGGTCGTCTTGGATATAGGCACTGCGAGAGGCTTCTCCGCCATGGCGGCGGCTCGCGCCATGTTGGACGCAAACAGAGAAGGACGCGTCTACAGCGTGGACATAATCGACCACCACGAATCACGGATCTGGCACGTGGACAAGCAGGAAGCGGACGAGCCGCTGTCTGGAATCGAAATGTCGCGATCGGAAATCTGGGAGCGGTGGTTTCCGGACGAGTCCGACAGGGTCGTGCCCATCAACGACAGGTCGTCGGAAGTCTTGAGGGATTGGCGGCACGGGCCTATCGACCTCGCGTTCATTGACGGCAGCCACACCTATGACAGCGTGAAGCGAGATCTGTCGTCGCTGGATTCTACGATGCGGCTCGGGGGCGCCATCGTTCTCGACGATTACCATTCTGGTATGAGCGCCGCCCGAATCCGATCCCGTCCAATCAACCTCATGGCCTGGGCGTTGGGAAAGATCCTCCCTCCGATGCGTCGGCTGTCGCCCAGCCTGGGCGAAAGCAACGAATATGTGGTCGTCCGGCGAAGGTTCTCCGGCATATGGCAGGCCGTCAGCGAGTTCATCGAAGAGCGCAGAGGCCGATGGGACGTCGAGATCGTATCCATGCCCTCACGCGGAGACTACCAAGGCGGCGATTACTCCTTGGCCGTTCTTACGCTGAGGGGATCCGAAAGTCCGTCCGATCGACAAGCGCATCCAGTGGCTGGATAGGGACGTGCAGCGTCTGCGGGGGTTCGCTGCGCCCTCAAGCTGGGCCGCGGGGCGGATGGACGGAGTCGAGGAAGATGAGGTCGCGCGCGTCGAGCTGCGGGCGCACCGCTTCCAGGAATGCGTCGAGTATCGTCGCCGGTGTCATGTCGGTCGTATCGAAGTCGACCTTTTGGCGGATGTAGGAGTTGGCGTACTCCGCTGCAAACTCCGCCATGACGTCCTCGATCTCGTCGGACTCGACCAGCTGATACGGGTGCGGATCCTCCATCATGCGCCGGCGGATCACCTCCGGATCGCAGGTCATGTGAACGAGGATGCAGTTGCCGGGCATCTTGTGTTCCAACCATCGATGGTAGGTCACCTCATGTCCGGGGTGGTAGTACCGCGGCCCAAATATCTTCTCTTCGATGTGGAAGCCTCCGAAGATGCAATCGTTGTACCGCTCCAGTATTTCGAGGTGGTAATAGATCACCATCCGTTGGAAGCGCTCCTTGAGCACTGGGGACATGTTCCACATCATCTGTTGGTCTCGTTCGTCCAAGTGGTGGTAGTCGGGAATCGTAAAGTCGCCATCGTCCATGTGGAACTTCTTGCCTACGTCCATGCCCCAATCGCGCAGGGCATTGGCGAGCGTGGTCTTGCCCACGTATTCGGCGCCGATCAAGATGAGTCGCATGAGAACCCCCTTCCGGGTGCGCGGTGTCCGAGTTGCTATGATTCTACCATCTTTCGGCGTCCGTGCGGCTGGGAATGCCAGGAGCTCGCCGTTGCGCGTTGCGCGGGATGCCAGCGTCTCATGCAGTCGGTATAGTATAATGCGCTATTGATCTGTCCCCTTCCTTCATATGTGTCTCCCGAGCATGACCCCATTTGACAGAATCGCGCGCGCGATGCGGTCGGCGTGGCTTCCCCTCGCCCTGCTCCTGCTCGCACTCTCGACGGTCTTCGTCTTCGGCGGCGACCGAGGGTACTTCTACCGACCAGCAGGCTATCACAACGCGCTGTCCTCGCATCACCTGGCGATAGCCGTGAACGTCTCTCCAGAGCACGGCTTCCAGCGGTTCCATAATGGGTGGTTCAAAGACGAGGACGGCGTCGTCCGTTACGCACCGTACAACCGCTTCCCGCCGGGCGGCTACGCAGCCATGAAGGCGGCCACCCTCCTAGCCTCCGATAACCCGTCCGCCAAACTCTACGCCGCCAGAATCCTCATACTGCTGTTCTTCACCGCTATAGCAGTCCTCGCGTATCTCTCGCTCAGCCGCCTCACATCCAACCGATGGGTCGCACTCACTGCGACGCTGCTAGCGTTCTCGTCGTACTATCTGCTCTACTTCAACGACATGACAGCCAACGAAGGGATGCCCGACCTCTTCGGAGTGATGTTGACCTTCCACGGTATGGTCGTCTTCGTACAGGAAGGCCGCTTCCGCCAGCTGCTCGTCAAGGTGTGCATTGCGCTGTTGCTGGGATGGCACGTCTACGCCCTGCTGCTGCCGTTCGTCATATTCGGGCTTGCGAGCGACCTGTTGCGGGCGCGTTCTGCCTCCGCAACTTCTACCCCCCCCCCGTCATTATGTCAAGTTAGAACGCGCGGCGTCCGCACTGTTTCGCAGCCGCTACTTGTTGCTGGGTGCAGTTGCGCTGGTGTTCGGCCTGGCCATCCTCACCTTCAACTTCACCATGGAGTACGTTGCGTTGGACGGCGAGACGCCGCTCACAGAACTGCCGTCCGCCCAGTCCATACTGAAGCGCTTCGGAGTTGGCGGAATCGGACGGTCCGACCCCGCCACAGGCTGGCGCCCCTTCCTAGAAGAACAGTCTCGCACCACCCTCAGAATGTTCATCCCCTACTCCCTGCTTGGCTCCCTGAAGTATTACGGCACTGTGACCGAAAGCCCAACGTGGTTATCGAACCGCCTCGCCGTCGCCCTCGGAATCGCCCTCTCCGCCGTGTGTCTCATCGGCTCGCTATTCGTCCGGCCGAGAATCCTGTTCGTTACCCTGGGATCGTTCGGATTCGTCTGGGCCCTGCCAATGCGCCACTATACCGCACTCCATGAATCCGAGAGCATCTACTATATTGGCCTCCCATTGGTCTTTTTCACCATCGTCCTGCTCTTGGCGAGGCGGCTGACCAATCGAGACGGCGTCATCGCAGCAGCGTCCGCTGCCACACTACTGCTCTTCGTAGTATCCAGCTTCCAGATGAGCCGCGTCGGGTACAACGTAGAGACGGATCCAGCAGCGAAGACCGCGGTGCAGGACCTCCTCGCCATGCGAGAGCTGACTGCGGGAGAAATCGTCATCGTCCCCCGCATCGACGACGACGGATGGTTCTCCGAATCCGCGCGCTATGCGTTGGGCTACTATCTCAAGAGCCTCGTCAATTACCGCATCCTTTCCCTCACCACCCCTCAAGGATTCATCGTCATGCACGAACGCATCGACTCGGATGCACTGCTCACTCCCCAAAACCAGTACCTCTTCCTCTATGATGCGCACAGTCTGACCGCGAGTCTGACCGCATCGTATCGCTCAGAGTATCCATCGGTCGCATCCAGCGAGCCCCTGGCGCGCAAGGATTTCGACGTGTATCTCGAGGACAAGACGATGTACTACCTCAAAGAACCCTGCGAACCCGATGACACCAAGGCATCCTTCTTCCTGCACGTCTTCCCTACGGACTTCGACGATCTGCCCTACCCCCGAAGGGAGCACAGATTCGACAACCTCGACTTTGGCTTCAACGAGCGCGGCGTGATGTTCGACGGCAAATGTATGGCCAGAGTCGGTCTCCCGCAGTACGACATCGCAGGGATTCGCATAGGTCGAGTCCGCGGCGATGGAACGGAGGTTTGGAGTACAGCGCATGTCATTCAAGGGCCCAGACTCATCTCCGAGTACCAAACGATCGTTTCTCGCGAGCCTATCGCGCGCGCTGAGTTCGACCTGTACATCGACGGAGGCAATCTGTATTACGTCAAGGAGCCGTGCACAGCCGAGGATACGCAGGCGGGCTTCTTCCTGCACGTCGTCCCTAAAGATGAAGACGATCTTCCGGACGCCCGCAGGGAGCATGGGTTCGACAATCTCGACTTTGGCTTCGACGTGCGCGGCGTGGTATTCGACGGCAAGTGCCTAGCCGGCGTCGACCTTCCGCAGTACGCCATTGCGCGAATCGTCACCGGGCAGTTCGACGGCGCAGACCGCATTTGGCAGGCCGAGTTCGCCCCGGACGCGCGGGAGTGACGGATCGTCGGACGAGGGCCGCCAGATTCCCGCCTTCGCGGGAATGACGTAGGTGGGTGCGGGAATGGCGGGATGGTGCGGGAACGACGGGATGGTGCGGGAATGATGGGATGGGTGCGGGAATGACACGGCAGGCAGATTTCCGATGCAGTAAGTGGATTTCCGATGTGGCGGCAGAGCATGTCAATAGAGGGACGATACGCATCTAGCGCTGGGCGGGTGACATGGAGTATGATAGGAGGCAGGTCGCGCTAGGCGGGGAATTGGCGGCTCCCTGTACTCGCAAATCCGCCATAGCGAGGCTGATTCCTCTCTCGAGGTCGAAGTCTTCGGCGTTTGGCCCTGGCCAAGGAAGTGTTGACGGCTGGGTCCCGCGCGGCGGAAGCCTGTGAAACCCCGTCAGGTCCGGAAGGAAGCAGCGGTAAGCAGGGATCTTCCGGGCGCCGTGGGAGTGCCTAGTCTGAGCTTGCACCAGACGCCGCGGCGGGGATGGAGATCGACAGGAGGTGCGCGACCACCCCTTTGGGCAAAGATGCTTGGAAGGGTTTCCGATGCGGACTGCTACTGCATAGGTAGAAAGCCGAGATGGTCTTTGGATCCGCTCCGTCTACAAAGCGGCCCTCGCGTGCAAAGAAGTCTCTTGGTCAACACTTTTTGGTGGATCGCCGCGTGCGAGGAAGGATCGTCGAGGCGGCCGATCTTGCGCCTGACGACACCGTCGTAGAGGTTGGGCCCGGACGCGGGTTTCTGACCAAGGCGCTTGCGGAACGAGCGGGGCGGGTTGTGGCCGTCGAGCTGGACGGGGCACTCGTCGAATCCTTGGAGGACACGCTCCGCGGCTCCGAGAACGTCGAAATCGTCGAGGGCGACGCACGAACGGTAGATATCGACGAACTGCTGGGATCGCAGTGCGAGTATAAAGTTGTTGCCAATCTGCCCTATTATGCGGCGTCGCGCATCGTTCGCCGCTTCCTAGAGGCGCCGCGCAGTCCGAAGTCGTTGGTAGTGATGGTTCAGCGAGAAGTGGGGTTGGAGATGACCGCGCAGCCGGGCAAGATGGGTCTTCTGTCGGTCTCGACGCAAGTATACGGACGTGCGAGCCTCGTCGCGTCCGTGCGTCCAAGCGCGTTTCGACCCCCGCCCAACGTCGTATCCGCAGTGGTACGCATCGACGTTCGCGAGGAGCCGTCGGTGCGGTTCGAAAGCGCAGATCGCTTCTTCGGTTTGGTCAAGGCGGGTTTCAGCGCGCCGCGCAAGCAGATGCGCAACAGCCTGATGCATGGGCTTGGCGTCTGTGCAGACGAGGCAACGGCGCTGTTGCGCGGCGCGGGGATAGCCCCCCAACGGCGAGCGCAGACCCTGAGCGTGGAGGAGTGGGGAATCTTGTACCGGGAGTATGTTTCGGTTGGACTGTCGGGCGGCAGGAGTGTGAAAGATGAACTTCACTGAAAAAGTGGGGCCGCTGCCCCGTGCCAACATCCACTCATAGATATACATCGTGGCCGAGAGGCGGACGCCTCCCACGATCGCTCCGAGTCCAGTCCTCACGCGGAGGCGAACCTCCAGCCGGTACAACCGTACCGTATCGAGGCGCGGCGCGAATGACGTGAGAATGCGGGAACGCCTACTCCCGCGCCACGAACGCCCGCTGCAAGTACTCCAGATCCAACTCCGGGTACAGCGGGAAGCCGCTCAGCAGCGCCGCAACGCGATCTCGCGCGACTTCCACGACGGCTGTGTCCGTCGCGGCGCGCGCCCTGCTCGGCTGCCCCGCCTGCTTGCCTTTCGTGATCGTTCGCGGCTTGGTCGCGGACAGGACGCCCCCCATGATCGACGCGATCTCGCGCATCTCCGGCGCTCCCATCCCCCTGCTCGTCAGCGCAGGCGTTCCGAAGCGGAGTCCGGACGTGTACCACACCCCGTTCGGGTCGAATGGGATGCTGTTACGGTTAAGCGTGACG
Organism: Dehalococcoidia bacterium; assembly: GCA_965242665.1. Taxonomy (GTDB): domain Bacteria; phylum Chloroflexota; class Dehalococcoidia; order Lucifugimonadales; family VXLM01; genus VXLM01. Next base: position 1,789,723 of record OZ251484.1, read on the forward strand.
TTCGCATCACGCAGCGCAGACTCCGCCTGCCGTCCGGTCAGCCCGTACCCCCCAACGTCCGCTAGCATCAAGTGGTTGTCCGTCCCCCCCGTCAAGATGTCCATGCCCTCGTCCATGCACGCCCCCGCGAGCGCGGACGCATTCTCCACGATGGCCTTTGCATACGCCTTGAACTCGTCTGTGCTGGCCTCCTCCAACGCGATAGTCTTGGCCGCCATCACATGCGGCATCGGCCCACCTTGCACCATTGGACACCCCTTCTCCACATAGGGACCAAACTCCCTCGTCGAAAGCACCATGCCGCCGCGCGGGCCGCGCAGCGTCTTGTGCGTCGTCGTCGTCACAACGTCCGCGTGAGCCACGGGGTCGTAATCTCCCGTGAACCCGTCGACCTTCCCCGCGACCAACCCCGCAAAGTGCGCCATGTCTACCATGAGCGTTGCACCCGTCTCATCCGCAATCTCGCGGAAGGCGCGAAAGTCGATCTTGCGGGGATACGCGCTGTACCCCGCCAACAAGATGAGGGGGCGAAATTCCTTTGCCTGCCGTCGAACGTCATCGTAGTCGATCACGTTCGTCTCGCGGTTCACGTCGTATGACCGCGCGTCGAACATCGTCGCGGAAGCGTTGTGCCGATAGCCGTGCGAGAGATGCCCCCCCGAATAGTAGTTCATGCCCAGCAGCCGCTGGTTCCCAAGCCGCTCGCGCAGCTCCGACCACTGCGCGTCCGACAGCTTCGATGGGTCCGACTGCCCAAGCGCGTCCATGAACGGCGCCTGCACCCGCGCCGCCAGAATCGCCCAATAGGCCACCATGTTCGCATCTGCCCCGGAGTGCGGCTGCACATAGGCGTGCTCCGCGCCGAACAGCCGCGCGGCAAGGCTCGCCGCACGCCCCTCGACCGCGTCCACGTTCTCGCAACCCGCATAGAACCGATGCTCCGGATACCCCTCGGCGTACTTGTCCGTGAACAGGTTCCCCATCGCCATCTGAACCGCGATGGACGAGTAGTTCTCCGACGCGATCATCTTCAAGCTCTTCGACTGATCCGCCAACTCGTTCACGATGGCAGCCGCGGTCTCAGGAGACACGGCATAGACCTGTTCGAGCGCTGCGAGGTAGCCTACGAATCCAGCGTTCAAGCCTCTCCCGGTCGCAGTCGCTTCCGAAATGTAGTCCGCAAGGGCTGATGTGAGCGGCATATGCCTCTTCCAGTTATGGCGTTTTGTAGTAAGGTAGTCTATCGGCGGCTCTCGCTGAGTGTCAACGACGGCCCCGATTTCCCATTCGAGAGATGGACGAGTACCATAGGAAGCTAGACACGCAGCGTCGAACGGAGTGGACGTATGAACACGGCGTGCATTGCGGCGATTCTGATCGTCGCCGCCCTGCTGACGAGCTGTTCCAGCGGCTCCGCGAATGAGCGCACTGAGGTGCTCGTATTCGCGGCAGCCAGCCTGACCAATGCGCTCGAAAAGGCCGTAGACGCCTACGAGCAAGCGAACGACGATGAGATATACGTTAGCTACGCCGGCTCGCAGAGGCTCGCCCATCAGATCGCCAGCGGCGCGCCCGCCCACCTCTTCCTGTCCGCCGGCGAGCACCCCGTCGAGTTCTTGCGCCAGCGCGGACTGGTCCACAGCGAAGTCGCCCTGCTTTCCAACAAGCTGGTCGCCATCACCAATCGGACCCTCGACGATGACTCTGTGAACGCCCTCTCCTCCTCGTCCATCGAACGAATCGCCCTGGCAGACCCAAACCTCGCTCCCGCAGGCGCGTATGCCCGCGAAGCGCTGCAGTCCGCCGGACTGTGGGACGCGCTCCAACCGAAGATCATCATCGCCCCCCACGTCCGAGCGGCGGTGGCGTTCGTCGAGGCAGGCAACGCCGACGCCGCCATCGTCTACGCTACCGACGCCGCAGCCGCCAAGAACGTGCGCACCGCCGACATCCTACAGCACAGCTCCTACAGACCCATCGTCTATCCCCTCGTTACCCTCGAGTCGGACGATCCCCCCGATGCCGCGGACGCATTCGCCCACTTCCTCTCGAGCCCCGACGCCCGCGGCATATTCCGCGCTCACGGCTTCGAGCCCCTCAGGTGAACCGGTTTGACCTGGTCGCTCATCGAACTGACGTTTCGCGTGGCGATCGTCGCCACATTGCTCAACATACCCATCTCGCTCGCGGTGAGCTGGCTGCTCGTAAAGACGCGGATGCCCGGTCGATTCTTCATAGATGTGTTAGTCTCCCTCCCCTTGGCGCTGCCTCCGATCGCGATCGGGTTCTTCCTCCTCCTCCTGCTCGGACGCAATGGACCGATTGGCGGCGCAGCCCGTGCGCTGTTCGACGTCGATATCGTCTTCACCTGGGGCGCTGCCGTCGCCGCAGCCGCTGTCGTGTCTCTGCCGCTCATGGCGCGCGCGATGATGGTCGCCATGAGCGGCGTAGACGCACGCCTCGAAATGTCCGCGCGAAGCCTGGGCGCAGGCCCCTGGCGCGTCTTCTTCACCATAACCGCGCCCCTCTCCTACCGCGGCATCGTCGCCGGCGTCCTCCTCGGATTCGTCCGCGCAGTCAGCGAATTCGGCGCCACGATCACCGTCGCAGGCAACTTCGCCGGCAAAACTCAAACCCTCCCCGTCGCGCTCTACCAAGCCATCTTGATCCGCAATGATGCGCTCGCCTTCCAACTCGTCGCCGTCGCCGTCGCCATTGCCGTCGCAACCCTCATCGTCCACAACTGGCTGCTCACTAGAACCACCCCCACAGACGCCTGGTTGCGCGCATGACCGACCCAATAGCCACTATCGACGTCGTCAAGCGGTACGCCGCCTTCACCCTCGAATGCGCGGCCACCTTCCGCGCCCCGGTAACCTCCATCTTCGGCCCCTCAGGCCACGGCAAGACAACCCTCCTCAACTGCATCGCCGGACTCGCACGCCCAGACGACGGCGTCATCACCGTACTGGGAACCACGGTCTTCTCCGCAGCCGACCGAACGCGCGTCCCCCCAGAGAAGCGCCGTTTCGGATACGTCTTCCAGGATGCCGCGCTGTTCCCAAACATGAACGTCCGCAAGAACGTCCTCTATGGCTACAACATAACTCCCCCCGCGCTCCGCGACGCCAACCCCGACCAACTCTTCGACCTCTTCGACCTCGAAAACCTACTCGACCGCCGCGTCGACACGCTGTCGGGAGGCGAACGCCAGCGGGTGGCGCTGGCCCGCGCCCTAGCATCATCGCCGCGCCTGCTCCTGCTCGACGAACCCCTGGCCTCCATCGACGCCGCGTTCAAAGGCGTGATCATCCGCTACCTCAAACGCGTACGCGACGACCTCGGCACACCCATGATCTACGTCTCCCACTCGGTATCCGAGGTCGTCGCCCTAGCAGAAGACATGCTGGTACTGTCCAAAGGACGACCAGTCGCGCAGGGGCCCCCGTCTGATGTGCTCGTACAACCCGGAGTGGGCGCGATGACAGACTACGGCGCCCTCGAAAACCTCCTCGACGCCACCGTCGTCGACCTGGCCCCAGAGCAAGGCCTAACAACCGTCGACGTCGGAGGAGTCACGCTCGCCGCGCCCTACGCCGACGCCAGCGCCGGCGACCTCGTTACCGTATCCATCCGCGCCGGCGACATCATCCTCACCCTCGACGTCCCATCCCGAATCAGCGCGCAAAACATCCTCCCAGGAACGATCACCGAACTCCACGTCCACGGCCCCCGCGTCCTGGCCCGCGTCGACGTCGGCGTCGAACTCGTCGTCGAGCTGACTCCCCGCGCGGTGACCGACCTAGCGCTCCGACGCGGATTGCCGGTCTACCTCATCGTCAAGAGCAATAGCGTCCTCCTGCTCGACGGGCGAGACAGAAGCTAACCCGCCCCTGTTCGATGCATCTATCCCTGCCATTCGGGAACCGCATGTGATACCATATCCCAAACTTGAACTCCCCAAGCACAACATGCCCAGACCCGCAAACAGCGCATCGAGACATCCGTCCATCCTCTGGGCGTGCCTATTCGCCGTAGGCATTGCAGCGGCAGCGATCGCCTGCGATGACGACCCCGTCCCTCCGACCCCGACCGCCACGCCCGAAGAGCCACCCCCGCTGGCAGCCCTCGCCCCCGAGCCGACCCCAACGCCGCCACCGACCGCCACGCCGATACCACCTACTAGCACGCCGTCCCCAACACCAACGACTACTCCAGTCCCGCCCACAAGCACGCCTACACCAACGGCCACACCAATACCCCCTACCAACACTCCGACACCAACTCATACTCCTGTGCCGACGGCTACTCCCACGTCGTCCCCTACACCAACCGCCACGCCAGTACCCCCTACCAACACGCCAGTACCCCCTACCAACACGCCGACACCAGTCCCACCCACAAGCACTCCCTTGCCCACCTCAACTGCTACTCCAGTACCGCCCACCAGCACCCCCACCCCTACCCATCGAGAGACCGCGGCCTCGCAACTGTCCAAGTTCATTCCGTGGATCGAGAACCCTCCGGACACTACTCACGCCACTGCCGCTGATGTGCTTACCGCCATGTGGATCCAAGATTCCGAACTCGCTGAGACGTTTGCACGGATGCCGTGGGTTGCAGACGGCGTGACCGGAGGAGAGTCAGCTGCCCTGGAAGCTGTAGTCAGCAATGCGTCCCCGGATACAGAGTGGGCAAGATTGACCGTGTCGCTTCCGTGGTTCTTAGACGGCGTTACTAGTAATGAGAGAAACGCCATCATATTCTTGCGAGAAATCGCTCAAAGTAACCTCGAACTAGCGAAAGTGGCAACAGACCTCCCATGGTTGGCAGACGGCGTTACGAACGACGAGCTCAATACCATCAAATTTCTGAGTAGAGCTACATCTGAACACCTCGAACTAGTGCAAACAATAACAAAGCGTCATTGGTTCACCAACAGCATTGACACACATAATGAATCATGGGCTATCCAAAGGTTAGTTCGGATCGCAGAGAACGACCCTGAACTGGCAAGAACAATAGCAATTCTACCGGGGTTGAACGATGGGATCACCGACGATCACCTGAGTGCTATTTACTCACTCGAGAGTATAGCGGAGAACGATCTCGAATTGGCAAATGTGATCACAAATCTCCCCTGGTTGACCGACGACATTACCAGAGATGAAGAAATCGTGCTCAACTACTTCGATCTCATCTTGGGAACGGATGTGGAGCTGGCAAGGATGGTAGCAGGATTTCCCTGGTTCACCGACGACATTACCGAAGAGGAGAGGGGCATCATAGGCGCAATAAGAAGAACAGATGCAGACTGGGCATCGCAACTAGCTGCATCTGTAAATGATCTTCTTACATCCATGAAGGATATTACAGGAGATCTGAGTACCTATACTGCCGAGAGCCTAGGAAGGATCGCAGAACAAGGTCCAGACGCATTTGGTCAACTGACGAGCCAACCATGGTATGCGGACGGATTGAATGACGAAGAGGCCGCACTAGTAGTCATCCTAGGCGATATCATCGATAGTAGCCCATTGTTGTATCAAGACCTCCTTCATTCTCGTTTCACACAAACCAAGACAGTTTCTTTGCCGCTTGCAGGTGAGGTCAACATCTATATCATTCAGAGTGAACCATTTCCGCCTGGTGAAGATCTGATGACTACGATAGAAGACACGGCCCGTATTAGTGAAGAACTCCTCGGCGTTCCATTTCCTACAACCGACATCATTCTACTCGTAATTGTTAGTAAGGACTACAACAAAATCAAGGCCTCGGGAAAGCATCGAGGCAGCTACATGCGTGTTGTTCGAGAGGTAAGTGGTAGAGTAAGGAGCCTACCTCATGAGACTGCTCACTACTACACCACTGGTGGCTCACGATGGTTGATAGAAGGGTCGGCGGAGTTCATAGTCGAGTATGTCTCTCAACAGACGGATCATCTAGCCAATCTCGGCCACTCAGAGAAAGTCCAGTCTGTGTGCTTAGACATAAGCGGAATAGAGAACATTCGGCATCTCATTTATTTATTTTCCCGTTCTATTCCATGCACATACTACATGGGAGAGAACTTCCTGTGGAACATATATGATTCGATAGGCAAAGAAACGGTATCAGCGGCGTTGAGCGAGTTGCATATGTATCTGTTTGGGAGAGACATTGAAGAGGAAATCTATCAAGTCTTCTTGAAGCATACGCCAGACGACAAGAAGGAAGATCTCCGTGACTTGTACCGAAGGCTGCACGGCGGCGCGTTCGCATTCGACGATATCGATTTCGACGACGACCATGGCGACGAAGCGGGGTTGGCTACCAAAATATCGGTCGGAGAGGCAGTCGTGGGCGAGCTGGACTACATGTTCGACTTCGATTACTTCAAGTTTCACGCTGAAGAGGGCTCAAGGTATCGAATGATCGTCACCCACGACACCCTCCGTTCTACCAGTATCGGACTGTACGCTCCTGACGGAGTGACTGGAGAAAATTGGATTTTCCGTGATTCCACAACACTCGGTCCCGCTATAGTATGGGTTGCCCCAAGCTCGGAGGACTATTACTTCGCAGTTCAAAACTTTGGAGGAAAGACAGGCACGTATACGCTCACAGTCACCAACGCTGATTCTACTGCACCGGACGATCACGGCGATGCAGAGGATTCCGCAACTGACATATCAATCGGAGAAACTGTTGAGGGTACTATAACAGACGATTTTGATGTCGACTACTTTAGGTTCTCGACACAAGAGAACCGTGGTTACTATTTTACCATTACGAGAGGGACTCTGAAATACCGTTTCATGATGCACCCAAATGATCAGTTTTATTCTCTTTGGTTGCCTGGACCTGGCAATGCATTTTGGGAGGCGGGGAGAACCGGCGAATCCTTTCTCGCCGTGCGTGCTGAACCTGGAAGCGTCGGCCCCTACACCCTTACCATCACGTACTACGAGTACGACTAAGCAGGCGCGCCCGACGGGGGGCCGAGATTTCACGTCTCGCATTGACGAGGAAAGAGGAACGAACCTAGCTCCGTTCGGTTTTACCGGCAGTGGTTGCCCCTTGGATCGCTGCGGAATCGGACGTATCGCTTGGAGTTCCCCTGCCAATAAACCAAACGGAACCCTCTTTCACGTCTTGGCCTCGGTCGTCTTTCGCCTTACCCTGCGCGCCACCGCCCAAATGCGTCCACCAGATCATTCATCAGAGGCTGGATATCGCTCTCCCTCCGAGCAGCCCCCAACCTCGCAACCGTGCGGCAGATGTCTGGCGCGTCCAAACCCAGCTCTTCGGACAATCCGCGGAGTTTCACTTTGACAATCTCCGACGGCGGTTCGGATGCTAAGTCGTAGACCGCATCCAGCCGGTTCATTCGTTCGGTAAGGTCGGTTGCGGCAATGGAGAGTTCCGCGGCCTCGTTGTTCGAGTTCTGTCGCAACCGGTCCCATACCCAGATTTCCGGCGCGACGCGACCAGGAAGGTAGAGCACAGGCGCATCGGAGCCGGCCTGGGTTCGTATCTTCTCTTCTATATCGCGGTCGCGCTGGTCTCCGTCGAGAACGAAGATGAAATTCTGAATCTGCCCGAATTTCTTGAAGGCCGCGGCGTGCACAGGGAATTGGTCCCCACCCGTGTCTCGCCCAATGTGAACCGACTCTCTCCGTATTCTCTCCCGGACGAGCAGGACGTCGAGAACGCCCTGTAAGACCCCTTCTGCCGCGTCGTCCTCGCAGAGCAGATTGAGCGCGTCATTGGATCGTCCGTACAACGCGTTCTGAACGACATCGCGGTATGGCTCGATGACAGATACCTTGCCCGTTGTTTCGTCGCGGTCGAGGAAGACGCGCACCTCGCGCGGCACCGAGTCGAGGACCACTGGACTGTGAGAGGTGACGATGATCTGCAAGCCGTTTCGCAAGGCGAGTTGTTGCAGCTGCAGCATGAGAAGCTGCTGCACCCATGGATGCAGCCCAGCTTCCACCTCGTCGATCAGAACCAGCGCACCTTCGAGTTGCGCGATTTCCTGAGACATCCGCAGGATGGCGCGCTCGCCGGCGGCCATGTGCAGCTCGGAGTACGCCGCGCCGCCTTCCTGTGCCGCGAAGAGCAACCTCTTGCTGCCGCTGGATAGGTTGACGACCTCCGAATACTTGAAGGGGAGCATCTGCTGCGCGAACGCGATCTGCGATGCAGTCAAGAGTGTCTCATCAGGTGGAGAACTCAGGCGGGACATACTCAGCACCCCCCGCACCTCGGATGGGTTGCTGAGATTGCTGAGCGTTCGGAGATAGAGCGGCCGTTCCGGCTGGGCTGCGTTCTTGCGTCCGAAGAAGCTACGATTCCAACCCTTGTCGTGCCGCCATCGCATGGAGCGCCGCCCGTCGGGTGTCGAGTAGTCGCGAAATCGATCTCGATTTTGCGCCGGGTGTCTTTGCGTCCACCCAATTTGGGACGGTAGTTGGGAAAGAGCGTAGAAGGCACGAAGTCCTTCACTCCCGCTCCAGGCACCTTGTAGGCGCACGCGGCCGCAAAGAGCACCGTCGACTTGCCGCTGGCGTTGCCCCCAGCGATGACGCTCACCGGGTAATCGAACACTACCCGGAGGTCGTCGATGCCGCGAAGTCCCCGCAGTCGGATTTCCGACAGAAAGTGTGGGAGGTGAGGCTTCTTACCCCGGAGTTGGTCCCAAAGCTGTCTAAGACGCCTCTCCATCATGAGCGGCTTTCCTCTTTATCGTCCCCGCACGCCCGCAGCCCCCTACGCCATCTGGTACTCCCGACTCGCCGCAATGAGCCCGAGCAGCTCTCCGACGCGCCGCTCCGATTGGTCTCCGGTCTCCCGGCAGCCGAGGTCGAGGTCGCCTTGTTGGGCAACGTGTTCGATCAGCGCGCCCCGAGTCGAGTCGGATACCGTCAACGCCCCCATCAGATCGAGGCAGTTGTCGACCACCTCGCCGGGAGATAGAGCGCCGTCCTTGGACGCAAGCTGGGTGATTATGGCCTGGACGCCCGGCTTGCTGATGTCCGAGAGCTCGTTTGCGACGAAATTGACGCGCTCGACCAGGGCGCCGCTGTCTATCCACTCCTCGGCCTCGTGCCAACCCTCGACCGTCGGAGGATTCAGCAAACCCTGCCCCATGAAGCCCGCCTGCTCCGCAACGTTGTCGATGCCGAGCGTAGGCCTCCGATAGCTCCCCGCGGTCTTGATCGCACCGACGACGTACTCGACCGGCCCCTTGACCCGCGCATACCGAACGGCGTCGGACTTGAAGTAGTCGGAGTTGAAGAGCGTGCGGAGGACGGCCTTGATCTCGTAGTTGGATGCGAAGTACGAATCGATCATATCGTCGATGACGGCCTTCCCACCTTCGTCGACATGGTCCGCGGCGAAGAACTGGAACAAGCGCGTGCAGATGAAGTCGGCCGTTGCCCTCTGACGGCAGATTATGGCGACGACATCCTCGCCGTTGAATGGCCCGGTTTGCCCCAGGAAAGTCTTCTCTCCAAAGTCGTGATCGTCCGCCCGATATTGGAAGTGCCACGCGATCCGGCTGTACGGCCAGATGGAGTCTTTCATGGCGCGCATGGCCATGTACTCGACATTGCCAAGTGTCCAACCAGTGAACGCACGAGACGCCTCCTTGATGTCATCTTCCGTATAGTTGCCGATGCCCATGGAGAAGAGCTCCAACAACTCTCGACCGTAATTCTCGTTGATGTGGCCGTTGTGATTTTCGTTGTTGTCCAGCCACAACAGCATGGCGGGATCCTTCGATAGCTCCACCAACAGGACATCGAAACGGCCCAATCCGTGCAGTCGGAACATGTCGATCTGATTCAACAGCGACCGCGCTTGATTGAGCTTCGTATACCCCGTGGCGAAGAGACCATGGAAGAACAGGGCGATGCGCTCTTCCAAAGGATTCTTCGTCGTAATCATGCGGTACATCCAGTTGCCCGCGGCAGAGTAGGGTTGCCGCAGCTCCGATTGATCGACATGGTACCGGCGGATATCGTCCTGCGAAAGATCACCCGGATCGCCCGGATTCAAAAGCTCCTCCACAGTCTCCCGGTATCCCTTAGCCGCCCTCCGTTCGAGCTCGGCGAGCGGAGCGCCGAACCCCGCGCGGCGCATGAGATGCGCGGTAAGGGCGATGTCCTGCCTCGTGGTCGTAGTCATGTATAGTGCCTCCCCCAATTCGACGTCTACGAGGACGCCTCTGCTTTCTTGAACACCTGAATGCGGTGCCGGTTGCGTTCCAAAACGTACAGCCGCCCGCTGGAGTCGAGGCGCACGCTGATCGGACTCCAGAACAGAGGCTCGATCTGAGACGCTACCTCATGCGGATCGCCGGTGCGAAGCAAATGATATTGCTCCAGGTCGGACGAGGACCGCGCGCGATCCTCGTCTGGATTCGAGTCCAAGAACTCTTGCGCCCAAACGGACGTCGTCGCCTGCCCCTTCAACGTCTGTAGCAGCCCCCCGTCGGGATCGAACACCTGCACCCGCTCGTTTCCCCAATCGGCCGCATAGACGCAACCCTCCTCGTCGACCTCCACCGCCGCCGGACGACTGAGATGGCCTTCTCCCTCGCCAGACTCGCCGTACGAGGCGACGAACTCTCCGTCCGGCGTAAACTGCTGGATGCGGTCGTTCCGCCAATCTGCAACGTAGATGTGCCCGTTCGGCGCTGCGCGAATTCCCCAAGGCAAGTCGAATTGCCCAGGCGCGTCTCCTTTCGAGCCAAAGGACGACAAGAATTCGCCGTCTTTCGTGAACTTCTGAACGCGATGGTTGTTGTGGTCGACGACGTAGAGGTTGTCGTCGTCATCCAGCTCGATGCCCGAGGGCCCGTCCATCTGTCCGAGCTGCGAGCCTCGCTCTCCCCACTTGCGGATGAACTTCACATCCCTGTCGAAGACGGAAACGCGCTGAAGATACTCGTCGGATACGTAGAGGTTGCCTTGAGAGTCGAGGGCGATGTCCGTCGGCCAAACGAACCCCCCGTCCCCGCTGCCGTACGACCCAAAGTCGCCGTAGTATCTCGATTCGTAGTCCAAGACGGTAATTCTCGCGCCGCGTGTGTCGCCGTCATGGGAACGGCCCTGGACGAATATCCGCCCGTCGGGGCGAATGGCCATGGCAACCGGATAGTAGAAGCCGCGCGCATCCATCGCCGCCACGCCCAGGGTACGGTCATACATGAGGAATTCAGTTTGGGTTCCAGTTGTCATTGGGTTGTCATGCTCGTTGGAGATGTCGCTCGACGATGGGCGTGGTTCTCGCTCTTGCGGAAAGATGGACTGGCGAAAACTAGGCTAACGCAGGCATCAGCCCCTTTGGAACTCCGGCGTCGAACCGATCAGCTGAACCATCTCCGCGATGCGTCTGTGCCCAGAATCGCCGCCGTTCACTTCCAGATCGCCCTCGCGAGCCGCGTGCTCGATGAGCGACATGCGAGACGCATCCGTGACGCGAATAGCGCCCATCTGATCGAGGCAAGCATCCACGAGCTGCGGTGGACTCGCACTGCCGCCCAGCTCCGCAATGAAGTCGTCGATCATATCGACGATGCCGGACGCGCCAGCGTCCATGAACTGAGAAGACGCAAAGTTGACGCGCTCCACCAGGTTGCCGGTGTCTATCCACTCGTCTCCCCAGTGCCAACCCTCCACGCTCGGAGGATTGACGAGCGTCTGCCCCATCAGACCCATCGCGTCGGCGTCTTGCTGAATGGCCGGGGTAAAGGTGCGGTGCTTCCCGGTCAAGCGCAGGACGCCCGCCACCAGCTCCGCCGGACTCTTCACCCTCTCGTACCAAACGTCCTCCGACTTGAAGAAATCGGAGCGGAACATCGTCTCGAACATCGCCTTGATGCAGTACCCGCCCTTGAAGTACGACTCCGCCATTTCGTCGATGGCCGCCGAGTCGCGCGGCGGAGTGTACGGCCAGGAAGGCACAGGAGGTTCGTCCGCAACGAAGAAACTGTACATGTGGCGCGCGATGAACCGAGCGGTCGCCAGCTGACTGCAAATGACATCGACGACGTCCTCACCGCTCATATGCCCCGTGTGCCCCAAGAACCGAATTACCCCATCGTCGTGGTCGTCCCCCCGAAACTCGAAGTGGAGGTTCAATCGGCCGTACGGCCAAAGCGAGTCGTTGTCCGCCTTCAACTTCATGTATTCGGTATTGCCGACCGTCCAACCAGTGAACGTCCGCGACGCCTCTTGGACGTCGTCCTCCGTATAGTTGCCGACGCCCATCGAGAACAACTCGAGCAGCTCCCGTCCGTAGTTTTCGTTGATCGCGCCGTTGTGATTGTCATTGTTGTCGAGCCAGATGATCATAGAGGGGTCTTTGGACAGTTCGACGAGCAGCCTCGGCAATCCGCCAAAGCCGTACTCTCGAAACATCTGGATCTGATCCATGAGCACCTTCCCTTGCGCCAGCTTTGCATAGCCCGTGGCGAAGACACCGTGCCAAAAGAGCGCCGACTTCTCGACGAGCGGCGTGCGGCTGTTTATCATGCGGTGCAGCCAATACGCCGCAAACCCCGCCATCCCTAGACCGCCGGAATAGTCCGGATGATACCGCCGCAAGAGATCCATCTGGATGCCGTCCGGACGCTCCGTATCGAGGAGCATATCCACAGTCGCGTCGTAGCCCTGAGCCGCGTACTGCTCAATCTCCTCCCGCGTCGCCCCGAACCCCGCGCGCCGCATGAGATGCGCTATCAGTTCCCTATCATGATTCGTCATCGCCTTCCCCATCTCCGTATTGTTGGCAGTGTCCCCGCACTCCGCGCCGCATCAGAGAACCTCGTCCAGGCCCGTCCGGACGCCCGGGGCAAACCGCCCCGACGCAGACGCGCTCCCGATCCGCGAGCGGTCACTCGCCTCCCCAGGGCCGCGGCTCTCATCGGCCCTCACTACGATTTCCCATTGCCGTTCCGGAAGAAATCGAACTTCTCGAACGTCCCGTTGACGATCGGCGCCGCGTCCAAGCCAAGCCAGTCCTCGAGAATCGACGTATAGGTGATGCGGAAATCGTTGTTGAACCGCAAATCTCCCTCCACGTGATCCCGCTCGTGCAGCGACGGATAGTGGCTGTACATTCCGCCCCTGATGTTGTTTCCGATCAAGAACGCCACCCCCCCGGAGCCATGGTCGGTTCCAGAGCCATTGTCCTTGATCCGCCGTCCAAACTCGGAGAAGAGCAGAATCGCCGTGTCGTCCCCGGCGTTGTGCTCGTCCATGTCGTCCATGAAGTCCCCAACCGCAGCGGACAACTCGCTCCACAACTTCTCATGCGTAGCAAGCTCGCCGGCGTGCGTATCGTAGCTGCCTTGCTGCGTGTAGAAGATGCGCGTGCCGAGATCCGCGAACATCACCTGCGCCGCATCCCGGAGGCTGCTCCCGATAGAGCTCGACGCGTATTCGACGTTGGAATGATACTTGTCGACCGCCGTGCGCAGAATGTCCGCCCCCTTCAGCGCGTCCGTGCCCGTCTGCCCCAAGAACTCCATCACCGCATCGCCCCCGTTCGCAGACCCGTACATCTTGGAAAACGTGTCGAGCGCAAACTTGCGCCGCGTATCATCCTCCACATCCGTGAAGAGCCCGTAGGTTTCCAGGTTGCCCACCGACGCCACAGGCACGCCTCGCTTGCCGAGCGCCCTCGGAAGCCCTCGCCCAAAGTTCACTGCGGTCAATACATTCTCTCCCCCAGGGTCCAGATCCTGCGTCGCGCGGCCAAGCCACCCTTCCTGCCCGATGTCCTCCGGCAGCGCAGTATGCCATATGTCCATCGACCGGAAGTGCGACCGATTCGGCTGCGGATAGCCGATACCATGGATGATCGCTACCTTCCCCTCATCCCACAGACGCTTGACCGGCTCCATCCCCGGACGCAGACCAAGCTCGCCGTCCAGAGGCAGCGCATCCTCCGGCTGGATGTTGATCGTCCCCCGAAAGTCGTAGTAGAGTCCGTTCCCGTACGGAACGACCGTGTTCAAGTAGTCGTTCCCCCCACTGAGCTGGATGACCACCAGCTTGTTCGTATCGGTTGTCCTCGACATATATCTCCTCCTGGCCGCGCGTTTCCATCCCACTGCCAATGGGTACGTATGACGTTGCCGCTAATCTACAACAAAATCACGCATCATTCAAGACCCTCCCGCCTCGAGTTCCGAATTTCTTTGTCGTCGTGGAAATATCCATAGCCATACCTGCACAGACACATCGAACCATCCGAACCGGGCTTGGCCCAGTGGTGTCGAATGGGATCTCACACGACGTTCGGGCCGTAGTGTGCGGGCTTCATACCTTGGGGCGGGGCCGCCGGGACGCCCTTCGAGGTCGGTTCAACCTACTCCTTGGTAAATTGGTCGAACGCCTTTGATGAAAACCGCAACTCATCGCCAAGCAGCGTTAGGTAATCAGCGTGATCAGGCCCTACTTCGCGCATCCCAGTCCCAATTGTGAACGGGTCAGCATCTGACTGCACTGAGAAGTACTTGATCGCTCGACCCTCTCGTTGCTCCTCAATGAACTTGAAGAACTCACTAACCTCGGGGGGCAACCCCTCACCTACAAGCTTACCATCCTCCAACTTCACGCGCCCTAGGCTCTGCCCATCCATACCTTCAACCTTGTACCACTCACTCACGACGTCACACCTCCAACTTGCTCTCGCAACTGACCACGCCCCAACCACACAAACCCCCGCACCCGCGTCCGCAGCTCGTCCTGCAGCATGAACAAGTACCGCGGGTCCTCCAACCCAACCAAGGTGAACCCGTCGAAGATCGCACCGTCCTCACCATGGTGCGACTGCCACTTCTTCACGCGCCCCTGCTGTTCCTGCTCTAACTCCTTGAGCGCCTGACTCACCTTGGGGCCCAGGTCGCGCCCAACGATCTTCCCGTTCTGGATGCTCAGCTGCCCGAGGTCCTTCCCTTCAAACCCGCTAACTTGTACCACATGTTACACTCCCCAGGCTGACCACCTCACCGTCGCCGGCTCGGCCGCCTGCACTACCACCCGACTGGCAATCCGCACTCGGTCCACCCAGTACGTCGAGTCAGGCAGCAACTCCACGTTGAACTCATCGACCATCGGCACCCGGTTGAACCCGAGCCGCACCCGACCCGTCGTGGCGATTGACACCTGCCGCACCTTCACTGCCCGCGCAAACCCTGCTTGTCAACATGGTAGTGAATTCGTACTTGCCCATGGCGTCAACGACCCACCCCCCTCCCAGAGTCAACTCGGTCGCGCTCACGCCGGTGACCACACCCGCCTCGGAGAAGGAGTCTGCATTGACGTCGTTGACCCGTAGTAGTCGTTCCCCCCACTGAGCTGGATGACCACCAGCTTGTTCGTATCGGTTGTCCTCGACATATATCATCTCCTCCTGGCCGCGCGTTTCCATCCCACTGCCAATGGGTACGTATGACGTTGCCGCTAATCTACAACAAAATCACGCATCATTCAAGACCCTCCCGCCTTGAGTTCCGAATTTCTTTGTCGTCGTGGAAGTATCATCCATAGCCGTACCTGCACAAATACATCGAACCATCCAAATCGAATTTGACAAAACAGAACTTGCGTACTATTATGGGACTATGACCACTCCGCGAAACCATACCACGAGGAGACAGCCCCATGCCGGAAATATGCAACCTGCCGACCGAGTCGCTCCGCGCCTCCAACCGTCACCCGTCATTCTACTCCCAAATCGCCGCGCGCGCCAAGAGACGATGCCAAACTCGCGGTCAGCAAAATTCGACAGAATGCCACACAATCCGACAGAATGCCACACGATGCAACGAAAACTCGTGCCCGCGCGCACGCGCGCGAGGCAACGAACTCCGTTCCCCTTCTCTCGGCATGGATTGCGCCCAGGTCGCAGCGGATTCTTGGAGTCGCCGTCCCCGAACCGTCATCCCAATAGACCGAACGAAACCGCCCGTACCGCAAGCTCGTACGGCCATCATGTGAATATGATACGCCCCAATCACCAAACCCGATGCGCTCGGTCACGTCCCTCAACGCATGTGATATAATCGTATCGCCCTGCCTGGCCGGAGCCCCATCGAATGAATCGGAGCCATCCCCCTATGCGAACCATCGCCGCCGCAATCCTGTCACTGCTCGCAATGGCCGCAGCCGCCTGCGGATCCACTTCCCCCTTGCCCACGTACACGCCGCTGGCTACACTCACACCAGCAGCGACATATACCCCACTGCCCACGTACACGCCGCTGGCTACACTCACACCCGCGGCGACCTATACCCCACTCCCTACGTATACGCCGTACCCCGCCACCCAGTCCTCTCCACTCCCGACATCCACGCCACCCCCCTCGACTGAGCGGCAGTTTGCCATAACCCGGGTCGGGGTGGTCACGAACGAGCCAGAGTCGTTCCAGGGATACACCCTCTTCAGCACTGGCCGTCAGAACAGCATGATCTACCTCATTGACAACGAGGGTAGGGTCGCCCACGCCTGGGAGGTAAGCGGGAGAGGAGGACTGGGAAAGCTATCGAAGAATGGCGATTTGATAGTGGTGGGGACCACAGACGGATCCCGAGGAATAAGTAGACTCACCCCGGACGGGAGCGTCCTGTGGGACTACAAGCTCGACGGACAGCATCATGACTTCGTGGAAATGCCCAACGGAAACATTATGATTCTGGCGAGAGAATCGAAAACATTCGAAGAGGCCGTCACCGCAGGGGCCAATCCCGCCTGTGTCGGCGAGGACGGACTGGAAGTAGACTATCTGGTCGAAGTGCGGCCGACCGGGCCTACTGAAGGAGAAATCGTCTGGAAATGGGCAGTGTGGGACCATCTAATCCAAGACTTCGACCCCAGCAAGGCGAATTACGGAGCAGTTGCCCAACACCCGGAACTGATAGATATCAACTTCAGACGGTGTGGAGTAGACTCAACTTATAACTATCAACCCGCTGATTGGATACACGCCAACTCGATCTCCTACCATCCCGAGCTGGATCAGATCCTCATCTCCGCGCGGAATCTCGGCGAAGTGTGGATCATAGATCACAGCGTGACTTCGGAGGAGGCGGCCGGCCACACTGGCGGACAAGCCGGCAAAGGCGGTGACCTGCTGTACCGCTGGGGCAACCCCCAGGCCTACCGAGCAGGAACACCCGCCGACCAACAGCTATTCTGGGCGCATGACGCCCAATGGATAGAGCCCGGCATGCCAGGAGCAGGCAACATCATCATATTCAGCAATGGAGACGAGTACGACGACGCTAGACGACCCTATTCGTCCATAGAAGAGTTTACCCCTCCGCTGGATGGGTTCGATTACCGCCTGGAACCGAGGGAACCGGGCTCAGCCTACGGTCCTGCGGAACCGGCATGGCGGTATGTTGGCGATCCGACAAGCGATTTCTACTCGCCCCGTCAATCAGGCGTGCAACGGCTTCCGAACGGAAACACGCTGATTTGCAGTACCTGGACTGGAACGTTCTTCGAAGTTACACCGGAAGGAGAAACGGTTTGGAAGTACGTCAACCCGGTGATCTACCCCGGGACAGGCGAGACCCCGATGCGCCAAGGCGATCCAATGCCCGTCCGCCAAATACGAGCAGACGGCGCGATACGCTGGGAAAATAACGTCTACCGCGCGAACCGGTACGCGCCCGACCATCCGGGCCTTCGCGCGCTAGACTTGACGCCCGGCGATACCATCGAACGCTACGAATGACCAGCAGTTCTCCACGGAGCACGAGATTCCTCACTCGACCGCCCCGGGCCGCGGTCGCATACATGATACGACGGCCATCGCCGGGGAACGGAAACGCTCGCTGCAGACTAAGAGGAGTGTGTTATTAGCGTCATGTCAGCCATGTGCAAGCGGTTCACATTAGCAGCAGTCGCGATATCGATGATCGCCCTTCTCGCGTGTGGAAGTGGATCGAACAGGGAGAAAGCAACCATCGTCTTTGGCGACCTAAACTGGCCGAGCGCCCAGCTGCAGAACCGCGTTGCACAATACATCGTAGAAAAGGGCTACGGCTACCCCACCGACCTAGTGTTCGGATCCACCCTGCCGCTGTTCCAAGGACTCCGCCGAGGAGACATCCAAGTACTCATGGAAAACTGGCTCCCGAACCTTCGAGAGGCCTGGAACGAAGCGCTGTCAGCCAATCAAGTAGTCGGCCTCGGCGAAAGCCTGGGCAAGGAATGGGAGTCCGGGTTCGTAATTCCCGCGTATCTCCAAGAGCAATACCCAGACTTGGACCATGTAGAAGACCTGAAGAACGAAAAGTTCAAGCGGCTGTTCGCCACCACCGAAACCAGAGGACGCGCACGGCTGGTCTCCTGCCTCATCGGATGGGCTTGCGAGGAAATCGTGGCGTCTCAGATCGCCGGCTATGGACTTTCCGACCACGTACACATCGTCAACCCAGGAGACGCTGCCGCCGCAAACGCAGACATCTACGCCGCCTACGAAAAGCGCGAACCCTGGATCGGCTACCAGTCCGGCACCAATGACCCTTCGTTGATCTTGGATCTAACCCGCTTGGAAGAACCTCCGTACAGCGACGAGTGCTGGGCAACGACCAAAGCATGTGGCTATCCAGAGACCACAATCGTGATCGGAGTCCATCCCGATCTGCTAACCAATGCCCCAGACGTCGTCGATATGATGCGGAAATGGGACTTCAACGTCGATATCTATCAAGTCGTCAAGTCATGGATGATCGAAACCGACGGCGCCGTCGAGAACGACGGCGCCATCTGGTGGCTCAGCGAAAACGCCGCCATCTGGAACGATTGGGTCACCGTCGATGCCGCCGCCGCAATCCAAGCCGCCCTCGACGCCAACGAAATCCCCGACGGCTGGCCGACAGAATAGACCCCCGCTCACTCCCCTTGCGGATGTGATACAATCGCACCGTTGACCAGCCGAAGCCGCATCTTACGAATCGGAGCCATCCCCTCGTGCGAACCATCGCCGCCGCAATCCTGTCGCTGCTCGGAATGGCCGCCGTCGCCTGCGGATCCACTCCCCCCTTGCCCACGTACACCCCACTCGCTACGCACACGCCCGCAGCGACCTATACCCCACTCGCTACGCACACGCCCGCAGCGACCTATACCCCACTCGCTACGTACGCGCCCCTGCCTACACTCACCCCACTTCCTACATACACGCCCCTGCCGACATATATCCCGCTTCCAACCCAGACACCTCTGCCGACGTACACGCCGTACCCGACTGCAAGCGCGGCCAATACTCCAGCCGCAACCACGGAAACCCCGCCCGCCGACAGCGGCCGCGAAAAGTCGACCATCGTCTTCAGCGACCTAAACTGGCCAAGCGCCCAGGTACAGAACCGCATCGCACAATACATCGTCGAGAAAGGCTACGGCTACCCCACCGACGTAATCTTGGGATCCACCCTCCCGCTCTTCCAAGGACTCCGGCGCGGAGACACCCAAGTCACCATGGAAATATGGCTGCCAAACCAACTCGACGCATGGAACGAAGCCATGGAAAACGATGAAGTCGTTCAGCTAGGCCCGAGCCTGGGTGCAGACTGGCAATCCGCCTTCGTCATTCCCGCCTACCTCCAAGAGCAATACCCAGACTTGGACAATGTGGAAGACCTGAAGGACGACAAGTTCAAGCAACTGTTCGCCACTACGGAAACCCAAGGCAAAGCACGGCTGGTCTCCTGCGTCATCGGATGGGCCTGCGAAGAATACGTCGCCGACCAGATCGTCGGCTACGGACTGACCGACCACGTGCATATCATCAACCCGGGAGACGGCACAGCCGCGAACGCCGACCTCTACGACGCATACGAAAAGGGCGACCCCTGGATCGGCTACCAATGGGGCACCAATGGTCCTCCCCTAGTCTTGGATCTAACTCGTCTGGAAGAGCCCGCGTACAGCGACGAGTGCTGGGCAACCACCAAGGCGTGCGCCTTTCAAAACTCCACAGTCTTGATCGCCGTCCATCCAGACCTCCCGACCGCAGCCCCCGACGTGGCCGACATGCTCGGCAACTGGGAATTCACCGTCGACGTCTATAAGTCCATCGCCGTATGGATGAGAGACAACGAAGGCGCCAGCGAAAACGAAGCCGCCCTCTGGTGGCTCATCGGCAACGCAGACATATGGAGCGACTGGGTCACCGTCGAAGCCGCCGCCGCCATCCAAGCTGCCCTCGACGCCAACGAAATCCCCGACGGCTGGCCGACAGAATAGACCCCCGCCCACTCGCCCTCCGCTCCTCCCACGCATACGCCGTCGCAAGCAGCCTATGCCAACCAGACTCCCATACCCAATGCGTGCGACCAACGAGAATATGCCGTCTACTCCGTGTTCACAAACGGCTGCGCCTGCGGTATCGTAGAAGATACGATGGAACCATCCTTCCATGCGCGAGAGTAGAACATGTTGAACCTCCAGAATCGAACGTTGGCGATCATGGACAACTTGCCGTTCCTGCGCTCACTCAACAACGAGTGCATCGACCTCATCGCCATCGACCCTCCGTTCGCGGCCAACGAAACCTTCACCGGCAATCCCAGACCTCCCATCAC
This sequence comes from Dehalococcoidia bacterium, assembly GCA_965242665.1. GTDB lineage: Bacteria > Chloroflexota > Dehalococcoidia > Lucifugimonadales > VXLM01 > VXLM01. Next base: position 1,810,323 of record OZ251484.1, read on the forward strand.
CGACGCCGAGTTGCAGGAAGAGATAGCCCTCGCCCAAAAGCACGGCGTCAAGCATGACGAAGGCCGCGGAACGACCGTGCGGGACATCTGGACGTGGGACGACAACGTCCACCCCGGCTGGCTCAACATGATCGAGGACGATTATCCTCCGGTGTTTGCGGTGATCAAGGCTGTGGAGGTGTGCGCGTCTGAGAACGAGGCTGCGTATATCGCGTTCATGGCGGTTCGGCTGATCGAATGCAGGCGGGTGCTGAAGACGACTGGAAGCATCTACGTCCACTGCGACGACCACGCGAACGGCTACCTGCGGATGCTGATGGACGCAGTGTTCGGGAAACAAAACTTCAGGAACGAACTCACCTGGAATCGAAGCGGAGGGAAGTCAGACTCGAAGAAGTGGGGTCGCGTTTCCGACCGATTGCTGTACTACACCAAAAGCAAGAAGTTCGTTTGGAATCAACAGTATCAGCCGCACAACCGCGATTATGTCGACAAACAGTATCGGTACGACGACGGCGACGGAAGAGGGCCGTACAGAAGGCTGCCGTTGCACGCTGCGGGAACGAGCGAAGGCGAATCGGGTACCGAATGGCGCGGGTACGATCCGAGCCGGCACAACCGACATTGGGCAACGCCGCGAAAGGGCGCGATGCACAAATATATCATCGAACACAATCTCATCCCCAGATGGCCGGACGGTTACCCCGCTATTCAAGACAAACTCGACGCCCTAGACGAACATGGGTTGGTAATACACTCGGACACCTACCTCCCCGAAATCAAAACCTACCTTGCGGCCACGAAAGGCATCGCAAGCACCGACTTCATTGCAGATATTCCAATGGTGTCTGGAAGAGAGAAGACAGGTTACAAGACGCAGAAGCCTTTGGCGCTGTACGAGCGCATCATTGCGGCATCCTCCAACCCCGGCGACGTCGTGCTCGACATCTTCGCAGGATGCGCCACGACCGCCGTCGCAGCCGAGAGACTCGGGCGACACTGGATAGCCTGCGACATCGCCTACCGATCATGGACGATGCTCAAGCGACGGTTCGCCCTCAAGGGCTACGCCCTCAGCGACATGACATCCGCAACCGCCGACGCGCTCGACGGCGAACAACCGGAACTTACCAATGCAACATCCTTCACCCTCGGCCCGAACAACCTTCCGGTCCGCGACGACGAAGACCCTGACCCGTTCCACAACCTCCAGAAAGTGAAGCGTCCCAAGAGGGGACAGGCCAGGTCTGCGCGCTCTGCGTCTTGGTCTGGGCGGATACCGAAGGAAGAGGCGAAAGAGCTTCTCGTCGAGCAGTTTGGGGCGTACTGTTGGGGTTGTGGATGGGAGGCGCCGAGGTTTCCGGGCGGGGAGTACGATCTTGGTTTGTTGGAGGTTGACCACATCCGTGCTCGTCGACCGGAGGATGGTCAGAGTGGGGGTAGTGATGAGTTGTACAATTTGGCGTTGTTACATGCGACGTGCAATCGTTCGAAGGGGAATCGGATGACGTTGGAGGAGTTGCGTCGGTATAACGCGGATGCGCAGCGGATCTACGGGGAACTTGTGCCGTTGCATGAGGCTGTGGCGTTCGCGGCTGAGCACATCGCGCGCTACGGCCGGCAAGAAGAGTTGATTGGATAAGCCGCGGCCGTGCGGCCATCCAAAGTCGCCCCCAAAACCGAAACCCTTGACTTACAAGAACACACGACCTAATATGTACCAGCGAACGAACCAATCCTAATTCCAATAGCGCAGCGCGATATAATGCTTGTGCGCGGTGTGACACCATAGAGAGACAACCGGCGATATGACGAAGTTGAACCTCCAGAATCGAACTTTGGCGATCATGGACAACTTGCCGTTCCTGCGCTCACTCAACAACGAGTGCATCGATCTCATCGCTATCGACCCCCCGTTCGCGGCCAACGAAACCTTCACCGGCAATCCCAGGCCTCCCATCACCGACGCCGAGTTGCAGGAAGAGATAGCACTCGCCCAAAAGCACGGCGTCAAGCACGATGAGGGACGCGGGACGACCGTGCGGGACATTTGGACGTGGGACGACAACGTCCACCCCGGCTGGCTCAACATGATCGAGGACGATTATCCTCCGGTGTTCGCGGTGATCAAGGCTGTGGAAGTGTGCGCGTCCGAGAACGAGGCTGCATACATCGCGTTCATGGCGGTTCGGTTGATCGAATGCAGGCGGGTGCTGAAGACGACTGGAAGCATCTACGTCCACTGCGACGACCACGCGAACGGCTATCTGCGGATGCTGATGGACGCAGTGTTTGGACAGGACCAGTTCAGGAATGAGATCAGATGGAGAAGGCACACATCGAGTCAGAGAGGTTCTCAGCACCAACCCAAGTCTTGGGGCAACACGCTAGACACCATACTATTCTACGGCAAGTCGGACGCCGCGCGTGTAGATCCGTTCCGTGAATTGACGGAAGACGAGGCGAAGGCAAAATTCAAATTGGTGGATGAGAATGGACGGAGGTATTACGACGATAGCGCCCATATTTGGAGAACTCCAAATATGGGCGCTCGTCCAAATCTCTGCTACGAATGGCGAGGGTACACGAATCCACACCCTTCCGGATGGAGACTAAGCAAAGAAAGACTAGAGGAGGAGTATCAAAAGGGGAACATCGTCATTCTGCCCAACGGAAGGTTGCAGCGCCGCAAATACCAAGACGAGTTTCGCGGCACGTCGAGAGGCAACCTATGGACTGATGTCAACCCTGCAAGCGGACACGAACGCACCGGCTACGCCACGCAGAAGCCTTTGGCGCTGTACGAGCGCATCATCGCGGCATCCTCCAACCCCGGCGACGTCGTGCTCGACATCTTCGCAGGATGCGCCACGACCGCCGTCGCAGCCGAGAGACTCAGACGACACTGGATAGCCTGCGACATCGCCTACCGGTCATGGACGATGCTCAAGCGGCGGTTCGCCCTCAAGGGCTACGCCCTCAGCGATATGACATCCGCAACCGCCGACGCGCTCGACGGCGAACAACCGGAACTTACCAAAGCGACATCCTTCACCATTGGCCCGAACAACCTTCCGGTCCGTGATGACGAAGACCCTGACCCGTTCCACAACCTTCAGAAAGTGAAGCGTCCCAATGGGGGACAGGCCAGATCCGCGCGCTCTGCGTCTTGGTCTGGGCGGATACCGAAAGAAGAGGCGAAAGAGCTCCTCGTCAAGCAGTTTGGGGCGTACTGCTGGGGTTGTGGATGGGAGGCGCCGAGGTTTCCGAGCGGGGAGTACGACCTTGGTTTGTTGGAGGTTGACCATATCCGTGCTCGTCGACCGGAGGATGGTCAGAGTGGGGGTAGTGATGAGTTGTACAATTTGGCGTTGTTACATGCGACGTGCAATCGTTCGAAGGGGAATCGGATGACGTTGGAGGAGTTGCGTCGTCACAACGCGGATGCACAGCGGATCTACGGGGAACTTGTGCCGTTGCATGAGGCTGTGGCGTTCGCGGCCGAGCACATCGCGCGCTACGGCCGGCAAGAAGAGTTGATTGGATAAGACAATCCTCAGAACGAGGAAGGACACGCCCCCATGCAGTCCACAAGCCAACGCCCGCATGCGAGCGGCGAAATCAAGAAGGGCATCCACATCGGCGTAACCTCCGGACTCGTCGCCATCACCTGCTGCGTCTCTCCGGTCGTGCTCGCCCTCCTCGGAATCGCCACTGCGGCCGAAGCAGTATCGTTGGGAGATACCCTCTACTACACCTACGGTTGGTTCTTCCGTGCGGCCGGAATCGCTGCCGCCGCTGCCGCCGTGATCATATTCCTGCGGGGGAGGCGCGAGTGCAGCCTCCAAGGCGCATACCGCTACAGAGGAATGATCGCCGTCCTGGCCGCATCGGGAATAGCAACCTACGCCGCCCTATTCTGGTTTACCAAATACCTCGGCATCTGGTTCGGTTAGAACAGGACGCAAACTCGAACGGCCCTCGCGCCGCTACGGCTCGACCAGAATGCGAAACACATCCTTGTTTGGAGACATCATGCGGGCGAACCCCTTGTCGATCACCTGATCGAGACCTATCCGGTCGCTGATGAGAGGCGTCGTCCGAAGCTTGCCTTCCGCGATGAGTCCGACCGACGCTTGAACGTCCGAGCGAGTGTAGGCAAGCGACCCAATCACCGTCTTCTCCTGAGCGACGACGGAATTGAAATCGAACTCCGGCGTCGAAGTGTAGATCGCCACCAGCACGACCCGCCCCCCTCTGCGGACATATCTCACGCAATCAGCAGGCGTCCCCCGCCCTCCGGCAGCGTCGATGACCGCGTCCGGCCCGCGTCCATCCGTCAAATCCTGCAGAGCAGACGCGGCGTCCCCTCGCCTCGCGTCGATCGTTGCATCTGCGCCCAGCCGCCGTGCCGTATCGAGGCTCAGATCCTTCACATCCACAGCGAAGACCCTCGCTCCTTGCGACTTCGCAATCTGCATCGCAAGCATCCCGACCGTGCCTACCCCAACAACCGCCACTGCCTCGCCGCGCCGAACCCCAACGCGCTGGACGCAGTGGAACGCTACGGACGACGGCTCGACAAGCGCCGCCGCCTCGCTCGACACGCTGTCCGGTAAACCAATCAACTCGTCTGCCGGCCATGCGATGTATTCCGCCAAGCCGCCGTCGCGATCGAAGCCCACTACCGCAAAGGACTCGCACTGCTGCCCGGCTCCGACCCCGCACCAAAAGCACTCCCCGCAAGCCAAAACGGTATTCAACGCAACGCGCATTCCTCGCGCAAGGTGCACCGCATCCTCCGGCAACTCGACGATAGTGCCCGTTATCTCATGCCCCGTGACAATCGGAATCTTGCCGCTGTCCAAGAACGTAGGCCCGTAGACGTACTCCTCGATGTCGGTCGCGCAAATACCGCAGAAATCCACCTTCAAAACCGCCTCGCCAGGAGCTGGACGAGGATCCGAAACAGTCTCATACCGCAGATCCCGATTGCCGTGATACACCATCGCCTTCATGAGATACTTCCCTCCTCATTCATAGAAGCATCCTGACCGGAGTCCCTCTATCCGTCCAACCGATCACCCTCGCGCAGGACGACGGTACTTATCATCGAGCCGCACGATGTCATCCTCTCCAAGATAGTCGCCCCGCTGAACTTCGATCACCTCCAACAGCCCCTCGCCAGGATTCTCCAACCGGTGCATCGTGCCCTTCGGAATCGACACGGACTCATTTTCCTGCAGCAGGAACACCTCCTCTCCCTTCGTCACTTGCGCGGTCCCTCGTACCACAACCCAATGCTCGGAACGATGTTCATGGAACTGAAGCGAAACCGACTCCCCTGGCTCGATCTCCAAACGCTTGACCTGATAACCAACCCCTGCATCGAGAACCTCGTATGCCCCCCAAGGCCTATGCACCCTGCGGTGAACGTCCGCTTCCGGCCTCCCCTCGGATCGAAGACGCTCGACGATTGCCTTGACCTCCTGCGCACGGTCCTTCGGCGCAGCCAACACCGCATCGGACGTCTCGATGACTACCATGTCGTCCAATCCAATGACAACCACCAGTCGACTCTGACCAATGACCAGCGAATTCCTCGTAGAATCAGTGTAGACGTTTCCCTGCACGACGTTGCCCCGCCTATCTCGCAGACGCCTTTCCCAAAGCATCGACCACGACCCAACGTCGGACCACCCCATATCGACCTGCACGACTGCCCGCCCATTCGACCCGCCCGGCGGAGAATCCGACGACCGCTCCATCACCGCATAGTCGATCGAGTCGCTGGGACACCGCAGGAACGCATCTGCATCCGGCTGGAAGAACTCGAAATAGTCGTCCCCTTTCGAGTACGCATCCCGAACCGATTCCGATATGTCCGGTCGGTAGCGCTCGATCTGATCGAGCCACACAGACGCCCGCATCATGAAGATCCCACTGTTCCAAAGATACCCCCCAGACTCAAAGTACTCCGCCGCCGCGCGCGGATCGGGCTTCTCCACGAATGACCGGATGCAAAACGCGGATTCATCGACAGACGCAAGCGCCCCCCCCTTCTCGATGTACCCGTACCCCGTCTCGGGAGAAGTCGGAGGAACCCCAAACGCCACCAAGGAGCCCTCGGAAGCTAGGGCGAGGCCAACTCGGAAAGCATCGACGAACCCCTGAGGCGCCGTGATCGAGTGGTCGGAATGCGTCACAAGCAAGATCGGATCGTCGCCCTCGCCAGCCTCGTCCTGCGCCCGCAGCGCCCCCAGCGTCAACGCCGGCGCCGTGTTCCGTCCCGCCGGCTCTACGATCACCCCCGTCGGTTCCGCACCTATCTCACGCAACTGATTCATGACGATGAACCGGTGCAAGTGGTTGCACACGATGATGGGCGGAGAAGCATCCTCGATCAGATCCAAGCGCGCTATCGTATTCTGCAGCATACTCGATGAAACATCGATCAGCGGCAAGAACTGCTTCGGGTAATACTCTCTCGACAACGGCCACAATCTCGTCCCGGAACCGCCCGCAAGAATTACTGGATATACCGTCATCGTCACCCTCCTGCCCCTGACCTGCGCCGTTGTTCCATCTGACTCTCGATCGAACCGCGCAAGAGCTTGAAATGCCTCGCCGTTTTCGGCGCTTCCATGAGGTAGGCCTCTATGACATCCAACGCCCCTTCCGGATCACCCTCCACAAAACGCTGTGCAGCCAACATCCGATGTACCTCCACCCTCCATGGAGCCAACTCGGCCGCCCTGTCCGCCAACACGCGCGCGCGCGAAATGAACGTACGATCCTGTCTCCCAATCACCTGGTAGAAGGCTGCCGTCGCAGCCACGACCCTCCACTCCTCCGGCTCCGCCGCCATCCCCTCCCCCCCGTGCGCCTCCACGATCTCGAACGCCACTAGCGCCTCATCCGCGTCTAGTTCGCCCCAATTCTGCCCGATCTGCTGAATCATCAATATCCGAACGTAGTGCCCCAACGGAGGGAAAGTGTCCACTGCATCCTCGAACTTCTGGAACCTCTCCTCCCAAGCCAAGGCGTCATCAAACGCATCGTTGGCGTACGTCGAAGCCATGAAGGTTCGAACGTTGACGAAGAACATCACCAAGACAACCGCCGCTGCCGCGGCGAATGCCCCCGCCCACGCTGCAGACCACGCGTTCGTCCCCGCGCGAAAGGACGCCGATAGTCTGGCGCGCCACGCAGCAGCCGCGTTCGCAGCCGTTCGCAATGGCCCAAGCGCAGCGAGACCGTCCACAGAATTCGCCGATCCGCGCTTCCGCCTAGACCTCGAAGCATCCTCTCCCAACGCCAGCGACCCGAGGAAGACCACGAAGGCCGCAAGCGCGAAGAACTGCGGCGCGGTCCCCGGCGTGTCGAACAAGAAGATGTTCTGCATGAAATAGGCGACGAGCGCCCCGCCCAACAGCATCGCAAACACCTGCCTGCCCCCCTCCAAGAAGCGCACCTTCCGTACGAATACCACCAACATGAACACCCAAACCGCCGTATACCCAGCGAGTCCCAACAAACCCTTCGTTGAAATCTCCTCGATCGGCTTGTTATGCGCCTGATCGAAGGAAACGATGACATCCTGGGCGAAGACCTCTGGGTAGGCGTAACGGTCGTAGGCGATGGCATAGTTCTCCGGACCCCATCCAAGCACTGGACGGTTGAGCGCCGCCTCCAGTCCAATCTGTGCAGAAGTGAATCGACCAATCGCGCTCAGGTTCCGCACCCCCGTGCCCGTCCACCGCTCGACCATCGTCCCGAACCCTTCGATCGACTCTGCCCCAGAGAAAGACAGCGCGGTGAAGAAGGCCAACAAAGCCGCAAACAGCACCGCGAACGCCGCCGTCCCTATCTTCATAGCCACCCGCAGCCGCGAACTGCCCCCCCACGCACCGAACATGACCCCGCACGCCAGCACCCCCAGCGCCAATGCAATCACCGGCCCGCGCGTGGCGCTGATATACATGACGACGATATCCAGCACAATCGCGGCCGCCAAATACGCCCGCCAAATCCACGGCCGAGCCGCGCTGAATACCGCCAACAATCTCCCGCCGCCCGAGGCCTGCCGCCGCCGAGTGCGCCGCGTTCTCTGCCCCGCCTCCCTCTCTCGCGCCCGACCAACGAACGACCACGCAAGCAACGCCGCGGCGATGAACCCATTCACTATCACATAGCCGCCGACATACGTCGGATTGCCAAGAGTAACGTCCAATCGAAAGCTTCTCCAAGGAGGAACTTCGTAATGGAGATAAGCGAACGTATCGCCCAAGAACCCGGTCAGTTCGATCTCGAACAACTGATACAAGAATTGATCCAGACTCAGCAGACCAACCACGACACCCACGCCGACGTTGAAATTCAGAAACGCCCTCCAATGCCCCCACGTCCGAAGCATCGACGCCAACAGGAGGACGAAAGTGAACCAATGCGCCAGATCGACCCAACCCTGCATCCGCTCATAGGTAGACCACATGCTCCGCGTCGGACTGATCGAAAAGACCGTCGCCAACAGCGCGATCAGAACGTATACCCCCAACGCCGCAAGGATCCACGACCTCGGAAACCGATACGACGAATCCTTCAACAGGAGAATCACCCACAGGCCAAACGCGATCTCGATGAGAATCCGCGTCCACAACGTCTTCCCCACCACGAACGGGAAGAACGTCTCCGGTAGCGGGTGCGTAGTCACGATCAACGGAGACACCATTACCAAAGCCAGAACGACTCGAATCGTGACCGCCAAGATCGTGACTCCCGAACGCGATTCCATAGACCCTACGCCACCATGCCTCTCATATGCTCGACCGTCTCCTCCAACCCGTCCAACAGACTAACGTCTGCGTTCCAACCCAGCACGCGCCGAGCCTTGGAAGGATCGAGCACGACGCCCCGCACATCGCCCGGCCTCGGCGCCCCATAGACCGGTTCTTTCCCAGGCCCAATCAAGCCCCGCAGACTCCGAAACAACTCGTTCACCGTAGTTCCAACTCCCGTCGCCACGTTCACGGATATGGAATCGTCATACTCCATCGCCATACCATGCGCGCGAACCACGTCCCGGATATACACATAGTCCCTCGTCTGCTCCCCGTCTCCAAATATGTGCACGGCCTCCCCAGCTAGCATCGAACCAACGAATATCGCTACCACTCCCGCCTCGCCATGCGGATCCTGCCGAGGACCGTACACGTTGCCAAGCCGCAGAGCCTTGACAGGAATCGAACTCGGCAGCAGGATGCGGAAATACGACTCCGACGTCCACTTGCTCAGCGCATAGCCGCTCACTGGTTGTATCGGATGCTCCTCGTCGCACGGCAGATAGACCGGCTCCCCGTACAGCGCTCCCCCCGTATTGATGTATACCACCTGCTCGCACTCGGCTTCCACTGCTGCCCGGCAAACATTCAATCCCCCCATGATGTTCACCCGCGCGTCTCGATCCGGCTCCCGCATGGAAACGGAAACCGACGACTGCGCGGCCGCGTGCGATATGACGTCTGGACGAAACGACTTCGCCATCTCCACGAAATGCGGACCCGCCACGTCCACCTCGGCCAACTCGACCTCATCAGGCAAATTCGAGCCCGCCCCCGTAGAAAGGTCATCCACCACCATCACCTCATGCCCTCGCCCCAACAGACCGTCTACGACATGCGACCCAACGAATCCTGCGCCGCCCGTTACAAGTACCCGGGACATAGTCCCTCCTTCCAATCCGATGCGTCCTCGGTAGCCCGCCCCCTCATAGTACACGACTGGGGAGCCGTTTGACTCGTCGCGGCGGGTTGCCCCCACCCCGTAAATCCACCCGGATCCGCCCGTCATTCTACCCACCCACGCCATCCTCGCGAAAGCAGACCTTTGCACAACTCGAGTGACGGCGGGGAGTTTTCACCATCACCCTGGCTCTATCCCTTCAATAGGAACGCCTATACCATGACAAATCAAACGGAACCACGCCGTGACATTATCCTACTCCTATGATACGTTGTCACCTGATACTCCCGTATGACGCGAAACTATCCGGTCACCATTGGGAGATCCCATACCCCGCGTCAGGAGCTGGATCGGAACAGCTGCGGCGGGCATGAACCCTTTCGATCGTCGAAACGCTGCGTGAATATGGCCGCACAGGATAACCTCCACATTGGATTGGTGCTTCCCAGCCTAGAAGGCGGCGGAGCGGAACGAGTCGTCCTCACCTTGGCCAAATCGCTCATCGAGCGCGGACACACCGTAGACCTTGTAATGGAACGCATCGCCGGACAGTACCGGAAACATATTCCGAAAGGACTCCGACTGTACCATCCTAGCCCATGGAATGCGGATCGCGAACTACTCCGCTACTGGCGCTCCCGCGACGTCCATATGCAGGCTTTGACCATCAACCCAATAGGAGCGCTCTGGTCATGGGTCGCCCTCGATCGAAAGCGCCTAGGCATCCGCGTCAGGCGCAGATACGCCCTCTACGCCTATAGCATCGCTCGGTACATTCGCAAAGCCCGCCCCAACCTACTCTTGTCAGCCCTGCCGAATGGAAACTCGCCCGCCGTCTACGCGGTAGAGTTGACCGACCGCTCCGTTCCTCTCGTCGTTTCCGTACACAACAACATGAGCCGGAGCTACGTCGGAGACCGATTGCACACCGCCAGAGCCCTCTATCCCAGGGCAGACGCCGTGGTCGCAGTCTCAAGAGGCCTGCGCTGCAACGTGCAAGAGTCATTGGGGATCGAACCAGAGGCCGTTCACGCCATCTACAACCCCATATCCGCCTCCGATATACGGCAGATGGCGCAAGAGCCCTCACCGCATCCCTGGCTGATGGACGGCGAGCCGCCAGTCATCCTGAGCGTCGGGCGAGAGGCCGCCGCCAAGGACTACCTCACCCTCGTTCGAGCGTTCGGGATGACGCGCCACAAGGTCCGCGCTCGGATGCTCATCATGGGGAGCTTCTCGGAGTCGTACCGCAACGAATTGATTTCCGAGGCGCACCGCAGCGGCGCGGCGGAAGACCTGGGCTTCGCAGACTTCGACGAGAACCCGTTTCGTTACATGCGCAGGGCAAGCCTGTTCGCGCTCTCCTCTCACTGGGAAGGGTTGCCGACAGTACTCATCGAAGCCCTGGCCTGCGGGAAGCCCATCGTGAGCACCGATACCCCCTACGGGCCGCGTGAAATCCTCGAAGAGGGAAAATGGGGCAAACTTACTCCGGTCGGAGACAGCTCCGCCATGGCGCAAGCGATGATCGAAACCCTGCAAGGCGACCACCCTCCGGAAGAAGCGCTCCTCCGACGCGCAGAAGACTTTTCCCCCGAGCAGGCCACCAATGCGTACCTGGGTCTATTCCAAAAAGTGATACGCTAGCTTGTGCTGACATCCTTCATCACTCCCGCGAGAGGAGACCTTGGCATAACTCAATTGGCGGTGAGGAGTTTTCACACTCACCCTAGATCTCTCCCTTCAAAGGAAATGTGATAGAACTAGCTAACTTCACGCCACTGATGGTTATGCAAAGGTCTCCGAGAGCGAGAACCCAGTACGAATCTTGAACAACTCTCTCATCGCCCGCCTCCTTCCCGCCTCGGATCGGCGCGCGGCGCGGCAGACCCTTTGGATGGGCGCCATTACAGCGGTGCAGGTCTTGGGCGGACTGGCGCAAGTGTCCATCTCCGCGCGAATACTCGGCCCGGAAGGCTTTGGCATCCTTGCCGTCATCATGGCCAGCGCCGCGCTCATCTTCGGACTCACTGCCCTGCCTGGCGGCAGCGCAGTGACAACCTTCGTAACCCGCGGCCTCGCAGAAGGACGTCCGGAAGAAGCATCCCGCATCCTGCGCTTCGCCCTAGTCGTGTCCATAGGACTGTCTCTCGTTGCCTACACCGTCATTGCCGCCCTCGCCTTCATGGCCGCCGGCCTACTGGGAATCGATCAAGCATACGCGGACGCCGCCCTGCTCTACGGCGTCACAGGTGTGCTGATGTCCACGCAAACGGAAACCCTAGGCGTGCTGCGGGTCGCAGACCGCATGTGGCTCGGCCTCGCGGTTACCCTCGCAAGCGCGTCGACCCGCGTCGCGCTCCTTGCGGCTGCGTTGGCCACTGGAGACGGCGACCTGCAGACGGTAGTCCTCGCCCACGTCGCCGGCGCGGCGGTTTACGGAGCAGGAATGTTCATCGCGGCCGCGGTATCCGCGCCGCATGCAGGCATGACAGGCTTCCTGCGCTCGTCATCACTCAAAGTCCCCGCAGACGTGCTGCGATTCCAAACCGGAACGTTCGGCAGAACCGCCGTCAGCGCATTGGCGCGCCACGTAGACACCATCATGGTAGCGCAATTCGCAGGCGCGGCAGACGCCGGCATCTACCGCGCGGCGCGGCAGATCATGGACAACGTAGGAAGCCCCGTCCCCCTCCTCGTGAGCGGAGTGCAGCCCGAATACAGCAAGCAATGGTATTCGCGTCAGGGCCCCGCCCTCCGCCGCATAGCGCTCCGTTTCACCATCCTGGCTGCCGTAGTAGCTGCAGCCATATTCGGACTCCTGGCCGTCTTTCGCGAACCTATGATCCAGCTGATCCTGGGCGGCGACTTCTCCGGCGCCGCGCCGCTGCTGTTGATTCTCATTCCGTTCGCGTTTGTCGCCAGCAGCGCGGCCGTCCTCAATGTGCTGCCCGTAGCAACCGGACGCGCTTGGCAGACGACAGGCGCCCTGGCGGCCGGACTGGCCGCATCCGCCGCGGCCATGGTGTGGTTGGCCCCTCTATACGGCGCAGAAGGCGCCGCCTGGGCAAGAACGACATACACCATAGTTTCCACCTTGATCCTGCTCCCGTTCGCAATCTCCGTACTCCGGCAAAGCTACCGGCTATAATGGCAACTCCAAGCGATACTTCCAATCCGCTGCGACCTGGGGCAATCCATGCCGACAAAGTAAGCAGAACCGAAAGCGAGAACGCATAGCGCCACGTTTCAAAATACCAGTATAATAGAGGTTCGGAAGAACCTTGAGAGGCAATCCGCTTGGATCCGGACGACCTGATAGAAATCGCTCGGCAACTCGCGGACGAGTCGGTCGCTGGAGGCCGCGGCCGTCCGAGGCATGCCTGGTTGCGACGCGCAGTAAGCACGACGTACTACGCCTTGTTCCATACCATGGCCCGTTGCGGCGCAGACATGCTGGCCGGATCCACCGCAGCCAACCTGCCTGGAGGCAGGCGTACCGCGCCCTAGAACACGGACACGCCAAAAATCAGTGCAGCAACAAAACCGTCATGGGGAAATTTCCGAAGGAGATACAAAGCATCGGTCGGACGTTCGTTGAAATGCAGGGACAGCGCCACACGGCCGACTACGATCCGTCGACAACCTATTACCGTGATGAAGTAATGCAACTCATTGACGTAACCCAGAAAGCCATGACTGACTTCCAAAATACCACACCCGCGGACCGAAAGGCGTTCGCAATCTACGTCCTCCTCAAAACACGGAGCGATTAGACAGGAGGCCGCCGCATGGCAAGAACGACAACCAGATTTCGGACAACCGAGGCAACCATAGAAAAAGTCACCGACATACTCAGGAAGGCTTTCAAGGATCGCTTCGAGGACGAATTCGTGTTCCACCCCATCACCATAGAACCCAGATTCGATCACGAAGGGGACGAGTACCTGAAAATATACATCGTATTCGACGGAGACATAGAGAATTTGGACCCGGGATGGACGCTTGGACTCCGTGGGGCCATACTCGACCAAACAGAAGAAGACGAAGTGTTTATCGTCCCCAGTATTTCCTTCGTGGGGAAGAAAGAGTGGGAGGAAGCCCTCGATGACGATTGAGAAGAGTGCGAGAATCTAGCGTGAAAACAGCCGTCTCAGTGGACATAGGAACATTCTCCCCTGCACGCGTGCGGACGCGGTCCTGGAGAGACCGAAGCGTTGCATCGCCGAGCGCCAGGTAGAAAGCCGCAGTAGAGCAAGAAAGACCATACGGCGGAAAGCGGCCATGGAAAGGCAGAAGAGGGATGGCGGAAATTAGCATGAAATCGGCGCACGTCCTAGACCCAAGAACCATCGCCAACACACTCCAAGAATCCACCAGACAATGGGTCGAGGAAATGGGAGAGGGGTTGCCCCCCGGCAGGTTCAGGTTCTGCAAGACACGAAGCCTCGCCCCTGTGCACGGCAAGCGTGGACAAGCAACAACCTGCTTTGCCGTGAAGAGCGCATGGCACATCGGAGCCTGGCAGGATTGGCCGTCCGACGTCAAAGAAGGATGCGTGCAGTTCATCAAGTCCTTTCAGACCCCAAACGGCAACTTCGTCGACGATTGGCTCCTGCGGAGAATCGGGTGGACTTCCGGGATTCGCATGGCAAAGCAAGTCCGACTCAAGAAAGCATTCTCCGCCGTTCGAGACGCGAAAGACAAGGCCGTCCGAGCCGAAACCAGGCAATCATCCGCTACCCTCATGTTGCTCGGCGAACGGCCCCCGTACCCGCTCCCGATTATCTGGCAATCAGAGTCCGCAGTGCGAGAGTTCGTCCGTTCGCTGGATTGGTCACGCCCCTGGGACGCGGGAAGCCACACAAGCCACCTCGTATCGTTCATCGCCATGAACGGCGGATCTCCGAACGGCTCGCCATCGTACCATCGTATGATGGACGCGGCATTCGAAGAATCGAACCAATTCCTCGACGAAAGAACCGGCTCCTGGGGTATCGGAGGCACATCGCACGTCCAACGAATAAACGGCGCCATGAAGATGCTTACAGCGTACGACTGGGGAAAGCGTGCGATTCCCTATCCAGAACCGTTGATAGATTACACGCTTGACAACACGTCAGGCGAAGACGGCTGCGGAGTGCTCGACAAGCTCTTCGTCCTCCACCGATCCAGCGAAAACGCCCCAGGATACCGAACCAAGGACTTGGAAAAGTTCGCGCTAGATGCTCTGAACGATATCCGCGCCTACCATCAGAAGGACGGCGGATTCTCCTTCTATCCGACCCGTGCCCAACGATCGTACTACGGCGCCCTAATCAGCCTCGGAGGAAGGCAAAGCGACATGCACGGCACGGTGATGTTCACCTGGGCATGTGCCGTCGCGCTAGATATGCTCGGCATCCGAGATGACCTCGGATGGCGCACGAGCTCGCCGTAGGCCTCCGCACCCATGCCCCGCGATGCCAGAACTCGGCCGCCGAAACTATTGAGAGGATGCAATGCCAAACTTGGATACCAATACCAAAATCGACATATGTATCCTCTTCGACATGACAGATTCACCCTGGGGCGGAGGAAACCAGTTCCTGAGAAGCATCGCATCCGAACTCTCGCGGTTGGGGCATACCATCACCAACCGCCCGACATCGAATACTCAAGTCGTCCTGTTGAACGCATTTCTCTACGCCCAAGGGAGGCATTTGCGCCCCGGACAGGTGGCGCAGCTGCGGCAGACCGGAACGATAACTCCGTTGGGGAGGGCGCTCCCGCCGCGGCTGCACCTGTTGCGGCCGCGAAAGGGCCCTGCACTGATCCACCGGATCGACGGAGTTCCGGGAGTAGTGCGTGGACACTGGAGCAGATCCGATAGAGTCCAGACCTCTGTGAACCGCCTTGCCGACCATACGGTCTTCCAGACCGAGTACTGCAAAACGAGCTTCGAGGAGCATTCCTCGACCCCTCCAGCGAACTGGCGCGTCATCCAAAACGGTGTCGACCCCGAGGTGTTCTATCCATCCTCAGACAAGCCGTGGAGTGGAGGCACACTCCGCCTCGCAGCAGTGTCCTGGTCAGACAACCCGCGGAAGGGATTCGCCGCTATCGCAGACGCCTCGCGGATGCCGGACGTAGAAGTGACGTTCGTAGGCCGCTGGTGTGCAGACGTCCACCCCGCAAACGTGAAGATGGCGGGCGTCCTAGAATCGGCAAAGGTCGCGGATGTCCTGCGCTCCTCCCATGCCATGCTCCATCCAGCATGGAACGAACCCTGCTCCAACGCCATCCTAGAAGCCATGGCATCCGGACTGCCAGTCATCTACCGTGACTCCGGCGGCAACCGCGAACTCGCCGGCGAGTTCGGCGTCCCCATGACCGAAGACGAAGACCTCCCCGCGGCTCTCGACGATATGCGGCGGCAATATCCCATCCTACGAAAGAAAGTCTTCCGAGACAGAGCATCCTTCCTCATAAACCGAGCTGCAAACGAGTACCTGTCCATGTTTCGGCACGCAATCGACACCCGCCAGGCATAGTAGATACCACCGTCATGTATCTCCCAAACGCACTCACCGCGCACCTCGCGAGAATGTGCGCCCTCTGGTACACAGGCAACGCCGCGCTTGCAAAGAAGTACAAGTGGGGAAAGCCGCCCCTCATCTACGTAGGAGACTCCGATTGGGTTCTCTCGACAATCGGCAATTACATCCGCAAGCACCTGAGGAAACACTATAACTTCGGCGCGAGCGCCACATGGCGAGGAATTCGGAACTCCCTCGTACACGTCGGATCCCCCCCTCCATACCTCGACCAAAGGATATACACCCAAACACACCCCTCGAACAAACAAGTACTGAGCTGGACCCACGGCCAGCGGTCGAACCCGGATCCAATTTTCTCGAAAAGACTAGACGACTTGCATGAATCGAAGAAGTTCTTGGGCAAGATCGTCGCTCACTCGAAGACTGGACTGAACACCCTGATAGCGGAAGGAATAGAACGCAGTACCTTGGTCTACATACCGCACGGAGTCGATAGACGCCTATTTCACCCTCCAACCAACGAACAGCGCATCTACATGCGAAAGTCACTCGAGATTCCAGACAGCACATACTGTATCGGATCGTTCCAAAAAGACGGGGACGGTTGGGAGGAAGGGCTTTCACCGAAATGGGTCAAAGGCCCAGACACGTTCCTCCAAGTAATCCGACGTCTGCACCGCAACTACAAACTATGCGTCCTGCTGACTTCTCCCGCTCGAGGGTACGTCAAGAACGGTTTGGAGCGAATGGGAGTGCAGTACCGTCATGTACAGTTGAAAGACTACCGAGAAGTAGCCGCGCACTACTGGGCATTGGATATGTACATGATCGCTTCACGGGACGAAGGAGGCCCTATGGCGATGCTGGAGTCCATGGCAAGCGGCGTGCCGTTGGTCTCTACCAGAGTTGGGATGTGCGCCGACATCCTGCGCGGCGGCGACAACGGATTCCTGGAAGAAATCGACGACGTAGAAGCCCTCGCCACCAGCGCAGCCAAACTCTTGGAAAACGACGACCTCCGGCGTACAATCGCCGCGAACGCCCTCCAGACCGCCCAACACTATGACTGGAGCGCCATCGCTAACAAGTACCACCACGAGGTCTACCGTCCCCTCCTGTTGGAAGCAGGATACGACCTATAAGCGCGAGAGGTCCCCTACTCGTGCTCTGACGAGCGCCCCCACAACCGCGAGTGAAACTCCCTTCCCCAAATGCCCTCCATAAAGGTCCTCATTCTAACCACCACCTTCCTTCCAACGGTCGGAGGGCTCCAATATGAACTGAAGTGGTTCCTCGACAACTTGGATAGGCGGTTACGTGACCGCAAGGGCATCCATGTTCACCTCATCTACCCGAACCAAGAGTCCGAACCCTGCGCTCGATTCGACAACATATCCACTCACGACCTCCGACTCGTCGATCTTCGCAAGCAAGCGGTCGCAAGCGCAGTCGTTCGATTAGGAAGACTCCTCAAGAAGATCGATCCAGACGTAGTCCATTGCCATGCTGTCCTGCCGGACGGTCTGTGGGTCTCCCTTGCACGCCAATTGTCCCGTACCCGAACCAAAGTCATCGTGACATCGCACGGAGACGACATCGCATGGCTGCCCGAAATATCCTACGGCAGGAGGAATTCCTACCGTTCGAGGCTGCTCGCTAACCACGTAGCCAAACGGCTATCCACCCATGTATTGCCCAGCCGCGCCCTCATGGACTTCGCCCTCGATGCCGGCACCCGAAGAAGCAGCATCGCAGTCATCCCCAACGGCATCCCAGTGGGAGATGATTACGACTTCGAGCAAGACACCTCACACCCTACGTCCCCCGACGACCACGACGCCGCACCCTCGCACCGGAGAGACGGCCTCAATATCCTCTCCTTCTCGAAAGCGGATACCGTCAAGAATCTCGATGCCTTCGTCGAGGCATTCGCCCTGGCCAAACGCAATATCGGCGACTCGAAACTGATGTTGTCATGCCATGGACACCCCGCTCGACGAATCGCCCAACTGGTCGAACGGAAAGGACTGCGCGAACACGTCCTCTTCATCGGGGAAGTCACAGGACAAGCAAAGCGATCCTACCTTCTCGCCTGCGATGTCTACTGCATAACATCGCATTTCGAGAACTTCCCCATCTCCATCCTCGAAGCGATGAAGTTCCAAGCGGCCGTCTTGGCCACTCGAGTGGGTGGAATCCCAGAGATCGTAGAAGACGGAACAAACGGACTATTGGCGTCTCCGACCGATGTACCGGGGATCGCATCCGCTCTAGTGAGACTCTACAGAGATCCCGGCCTGCGGAGCCGCTTGATCGAGAACGCGTCGCAAACCGTCAAGAAGCACTCTATTTCTCAAGTAGTCGAGGAGTATTTGAACCTCTATGAGCGCGTCAAAAACGACGCCAACATCCGTTGAAGCGGTCGCGCTCCCATCTGAATACGACACAACTTGACACGCGAGAACCGGTCATTTACTATTGACGCGCAACCATCAACCGAGCCCCCGCAGTCCGCAGACCTGAATTCGACCGGCAGACGCGGTACGCGGCGCAATCCTACCCCCGTCAACGCACGACCCATGAACCAGCGCGTCCCCATTCTCGTCTATCACCACGTCTACCCCGACGAACATCCAGAACTTGCGATAGAGACCAATAGAACCGCCTCCGGCGTCATTGGCGTGTCCGCGTTTCGCCGCCGCCTTGATTACGTTCTAGAACACGGATGGCAGGTCGTCTCCACTTCCCAGATCGTCGACTGGTTGGAGGGCAAGGTTCCCTTGCCAGACAAATCCGTCGCCCTCCATTTCGACAACGGCTGGCTGGACACCCGCTCCGTCGTCATGCCCATACTGCACGAACTGGGCCTCCCCGCTGCCTGCTACGTCATCAGCGAGCCAACCGACGCTTCGTCTAAGGGACTGCCAGCGCGCATCCACACGACGACCGAGGGTCTCGTGGAAAAGCCGTTCCTCACCTGGGACCATTGCAGAGAACTCCTAGAGGCAGGATGGGAGGTCGGCGCTCACACGTCGACCCACCCCAAGCTGGGGCAGATCCACACCGAGCAAGGGGAAAACGCCCTCATGTCCGAGATCATTCAGTCGAACGCTCTCTTCGAGGAAAACCTCGGCGCCGTGCCCGACCACTTCGCATATCCCAGCGGCTCCCGAACCCCGGCAACTGACGGCCTACTCTCCCCCCACTACAGATCACTCCGCAGATGGTCGTTCGACCAACCGCCCGTCTGGCGCTTCACCGACAAGACGACCTCCCCAGCGGCGCTCGAATCCCAAAACATCGACAACACCGTAGCGTTCGATGACTTCACCCGCATATTCGCCGAGGCCGCCCGCCACTGAAGACCGGCGCCGTCTCACTCGCCCAAGCCACCCGCTCCTCCGTCTGTAGACTCGTCAGGACGAACGAGGGTATCGGTCGGTGTTGCGCGCTCCACAGCCAGCAGTTCGAGGAATTCGTCATACGACGAGACACCCGACAGGGCTCGAACGAACTCCCCCACGCTGCGAAAATACGAGCGAAACTCCGCCATCTGGTCGCCAATCGGACTGACCGACGACGCGCTTTCGCCGTAGATGCCGTAGAAGGCGAAGTACGCCTGGTTCAACTTGCGAATCCCATACCCCCCAAGACGCAGACGCCACCACCGCTCCTTCATGTACTCCTCCGCCTCGAGCACCCTACCCTCTGCCAACAACTCCTCCGTCCGGCGCCTCGTCTCCCGCATCATCTCCGTGAACTGAGTGTCGCGCTCCTCCTGCGGTTGATAGCGGCGCGCGTTGTCTTCCAGATCCCCGCCCATGCGCGCAAACGCAGCGTCTCCCAACTCCCGCCCGGCAATGTCCGCCGCCGTCTCGTTCAGCGTTCCCATCTCGCTGGACGACCAAAACGACTGCCCGAACGGGCGAAAGAACCAGTACACATGCAGCCACTCATGTGCAGCGGTTCTCATGATGGATCGCAAGGAGTCAGTGTCCGTCACCAACGTTGGATAGGTAGACAACCCCGCAAGGTCACCCACGAACGCAGAAAGACCGTACTCGCGGAGAAGCGTGTCTTCTAGTTCCCCTCGTTTGATATGTTCCAAATCCGGTTGGAGAAGCAAGCGCTCGATCCGCTCGATCTTGTCACGACGCGAAGTGACGATCATCGTTGGCATTCGCGCGAACTTGATGTCTACCGGCGGAAAGAGCAGCGGCCCCCGCCATCCAAATCCCTCATCCTCGAGCACAGCGCTCAACTCCGACTCCACCGCCTCCTCCGCCCGAGGCCGCAAGGCGCGCTGCCGGTCTCGCAGACCGTCCAGCACATCGCGGGATATGCGGTCGACGTTGGCTGCTCTCACACCTCCCACCCTTGCAATTCGACCCTCCATCTGGCGCTCTTCCTTCTCTCGCAAGAGCGACGTCTGCAAGTAATCATGGACGATCTCAATCCGTTCCTTCCGCAGCACTTCTCCACCCACCACGGCCTCCCATGCGAGATGAACCCACTTGTCGAAGAAGTTCGCAACGTGCCACTGCACCAACGAGAAGACGTAATCGGACGCTGCATCCCGCGCCGGCGTGATGTGCAGACGGTCCCCCGACGGCACCAGCAGCAGCGCGGCCAGCAGCAAATACGCCGCCCACCTCCGAACGTGCAGCCTGCGACGCATCCCCTTCATACCTTCTAGCATCCTAGAACCTTGATACGCTATAATCATACCCTCCTAACGTTCCCGGAACCTGAGAACGATGTCCAAAAGCACAGTCAGCGTCAATCCCGAAATACTCTTGTGGGCGCGCGAAACCGCCGGACTCGGTCACGAGGACGCCGTGTCCACCTCCAATGCCGCGCGCATCCTCGGCGTCAACTTGACGAAGGTTCACAACCTGCTAAATCCATTCGCCCCGCGCGTCCCATGAAAACCCAACTCCCCGCCCACCACGAAGACGGACGCCCCCTCCTCCACGTAGAAACCATCGAAGAGTGGCGAGCTTGGCTCGAAGTGAACCACGTGGATTCCAAGGGCGTCTGGCTAGTCTCGTGGAAGAAATCCACCGGCAAGCCGTTCGTGCCCTACTCCGATACCGTGGACGAGGCGCTCTGCTTCGGGTGGATTGACTCCAGACCCAACAAGCTGGACGAAGAACGCGCGCTGCGCCTCTTCACTCCCCGCGACCCCAAGAGCCCATGGTCCCGCATCAACAAGCGCAAAGTCGAGCGCCTCATGTGCGACGGCAGGATGACCGACAGCGGATTGAGCATGGTGAACGCCGCAAAGTCCAACGGAGCATGGACGATATACGACGAAATCGAGGATCTAACGATACCTCCTGACCTGGCGTCCGCCCTCGACGACAGCGCGACGGCATTCTTCCAATCGTTCCCAAACTCGGCGAAGAAGAACATCCTATGGTGGATCAAGGCAGCCAAGAAACCCGAAACCCGCGCCGCCAGAATCGAGAAGACCGTTCGCCTCGCAGCGCAAAACCGAATGGCCAATCATCCTGCCGGACGAGACAAAGGCCCCGCCCCTCGCCCCACCTCCATTCGTTGAGCCGGCAACCCGATGAGACGGCTTCGCTCACACGAACTCCCGCAACGTTGCAGCGTGACGAACCCGCCCTACTCCCGGCAAGCCCGCTGCTCGATGTCCTCCACGTCGATGAACACTTTGACGATGCGGCCGCTCAACTCATGACCCGAACGAAGGCCCAATGCCATCTTCTCCACCAAGACAGCGGACTCCCACTCCCGAACAGTCCGCGGAACCATCGTGCCAGTGGCCTGCATGTTCTCATCCCCGATGAGATACACATAGACCAAGTACGCATCTATCTCGTTCAGCGCATGGAGCAAATAGAGATGCGCCAGCCTGTTCGCATACTGATAGAACGGCCTTGTCCAGTCAGCCTCCTCCGGCACACCCATGAACGCCTTGGTCTCCGACAGGCTGGAATCTATGAGCTCCTTGGATCTCGGATGCTCGGCGCGAAGTTCGGAATGGAGCTCTCGGACATGTGCTTTGGCCTCCAGAAGGAGAACCTGCCCGTTGTCGGTCACTCCAAGACCGTCCCACCGAGGGCCTGACGAAGGCCAGAACGACTCGAGAGGCCTCTTGTCCAATCGAATCCCCAGCCTGTCGATGAAATCGCCGTCCTTGTACTCGGCGTATCCGTCATCCTCTAGCGGCGAACGCCAACGTATCTCATTCGCAACTGGACTGATCTTGCAGAGGATCTGCTCCCCCAACAATCCGGGACAGGCGTTGACCAGCATCTGAAGCCATTTCTGACTCCCGCGTGCATCGACGGGTGTCGTATTCATGTCACGACCCATAATGCGCTACTTCTCCTCCTCTTATCCAGAATTCCCGCATATGCCGCGCGTCCGCCGAGGCGACAACTGCGCTCACACGAACCCCCGCAACTCCGCAGCGTGACGCACTCGGCCAACTCCGAGCAAGAACGCCGCTTCTCGGAACGTCACTCCTTCTCGCTGCACGACGCCCCAAACAGCACGGTATGCGCTCGTCATGATCTTGTGCAACTCCGCGTTGACCTCGTCCTCGTCCCACTTGTGCTGATACAAATTTTGCGTCCACTCGAAGTACGATCCAACCACGCCCCCTGCGTTGACGAGAATATCAGGCAGAACGTACACCCCCCGCTCGTTCAAGATGGTGTCCCCCTCTGGAGTCACTGGGTGGTTCGCCGCCTCCACGACGACCGTCGCCCTGATACGATCGGCGTTGCCGTCGTGTATGACGCTCTCCACCGCCGCGGGGACGAGCGCATCGCAGTCAATCTCCAACAGCTCCGCGTTCGAGACCGCATCAGCGCCCGGAAAATCGGTGAGACGCGATCCCTCGCGGTAGTACTCATCCACCCGAGGAATATCGAGTCCGCCCGGATCGTATATCCCTCCCTCGATACCACTCACCGCGATGACCTTGCAGCCCATCTCGTGTGCAGCCCGCGCCGCCCAACTCCCTACCTGCCCAAAGCCCTGCACGACGACCCGAGCTCCGTCCACCGCAAGACCAACGTCCTTGGCCGCCTCATCCATGACATACATGGCCCCGCGCCCAGGGGCAGCGTCTCGCCCAACCGATCCCCCCAACTCGATGGGCTTTCCGGTCACGATGCCTGGCGTATACCCCTCGATGGCGCCGTAAGCGTCCATCATCCACGCCATCGTCTGGGAGTTCGTCCCCATGTCCGGAGCGGGAATGTCGCGGTTCACTCCCAACAAATGAGCGATATTCGCCGTGTACCGCCTCGTCAGACGGTTGAGCTCCGACTCGCTCATCGCCCCTGGGGCGCACTGCACCCCTCCTTTCGCGCCCCCAAACGGGATATCGACCACCGCAGTCTTCCACGTCATCAGAGACGCCAGCGCCCGCACCTCGTTGATGTCCGCCTGCGGATGAAACCGAGTTCCACCCTTGTACGGGCCGCGCGCGGCGTTATGCTGAATCCGATAGCCATCGAGCACCCGGAGCGTCCCATCGTCCATCCGCACCGGAACCGAGACCGTCAATTCCCTCCACGGCTTCCTCAGAAGATCCCGCATCCCGTCGTCCAAGCGCAGACGGTCTGCAGCCCGATCGAAAAATAGATTGACCTCGTCGAAAGCATTCATCGGATCTCACTTGACGGACGAAAATCCGAACCCGCCGCCACACTCGGCGAATCCTCCGCCCCTATCGGAGATTATACAGGACGACCACCCCAAAATGTGCTACAGTAGCCAAAGACCCTCGCCGCCAATGGATTGGAGAGACGAAAATGGAAGTTTGGGACGCCTTGCGCACACGCCTGACCATACGCCAGTTCAAGCCCGATCCCGTTCCAGATGAACTCGTCACAAGGCTGCTGCAAGCCGCGCTATGGTCGCCAAGCTCGAGGAACTTGCAACCGTGGCGCTTCGTCGTGATCCAAAATCGCGAGACGCTGCAGAAGATCGGCGCCGTCACAACCTACGGACCATTTCTCGCGGACGCGCCGTTGGCCATCGCCATCGGTATGGACACCCAAACCGCAGACCGACCAGACCTCGATTGCGGACGCGCGCTCCAACAAATGGAAATACTCGCATGGTCGGAAGGCCTCGGAACCTGCTTCGTCGCCTTCCACGAGCCGGACCAAAACCAAGCCGCGAAAGAACTGCTCGCCATGCCCGATCACATCGAACTGATCACCATCATGCCCTTCGGCTACCGACACGACCGCATCAAAGGCGTGCGGCGACGCAGGAAGAACCTCTCCGAGGTGGCATACTCCGAACGATTCGGAAACTCCTTCACAGCCTAAACCGTATCACAGCCTCCCGCTGCGCCAACGTCCGCGCCACACCACGCCATTCACAGCGAGCGGATCCAACAGACGCAGTCCCCCGAAATGCCTGATGCACAGGCGACGCCCCGGCCAAATGCAGTCCCCGCTCCAACACATCCTCCACACTGGAAACACCCTCGTCGTAATACGCGGCGCCATCCGAATTCCCAGAAAAGAACTTGAACCTACTCACATCCCGCGGTTGCCGCCGCGCAACTTCCGCACCAACCGTCGACCCGAACTCGGGGTAGGCGATCGAAACAGGCAACACGGTCGGGGTCGCCGATGGTGTCTGCACGGACGGCGTAGGCGTCGGGGTCAAGATAACCGCCGATACGGCCGGCGGCGTAGATGCAGGCAACGCGCCCTGCGCGGGTACGGCCGTGGACGCAGGCGTCAGACCCGCAGCAGACGGCGCATCATCCCTGCAAGCATACACCGCCACAAGCGCAACCAGCGCCGCAACGACCAAAACCACGATTGTCTTGCCCCCGAATCTCATACCGTCAATTCTCGCACCGCTCAAAGGGGTTGTCAGAAGAGTCCTCACGGACCATCTTCTCAAGAATCTCCTCGGGAATGCACCCCTCTATCGGATTCCCCTCGAGCCAAATCACCCGAAGATTGCGCATGGCGAGCTCTTCCGGTACGCTCGTCAGCCTGTTATCCATCAGGCCTAGAGCCATTAAATTCAAGAGGTTGCCTAACTCGACCGGGATCTCTCCCTCCAGCTCGTTGTGATCTAGATATAGACCCTGTAAATTCAAGAGGTTGCCTAACTCAACCGGGATCTCTCCCTCCAGCTCGTTGCTACTCAGATTTAGTCCTTTCAAATTCGAGAGGTTGCCTAACTCAACCGGGATCTCTCCCTCCAGCTCGTTGCTACTCAGATTTAGTCCTTTCAAATTCGAGAGGTTGCCTAACTCAACCGGGATCCTCCCGTGAAGTAGATTATCACGCATGCTCAGATCAGAGAGAGCCGAGAGACTGCCAAATTCTGGAGAGATAACTCCAGTCAAGTAGCGCCCAGAAAGGCGTATCTCTCGAACACCAAAAACATCGAAATGGTCAATTCCTTCCCAATCAGAGATGGGAATGTCTATGCTCCAATTCAATGGACGGGTGGTGGATCCAAGCGAGTCTAGAATTCGTAGAAGCGTCTTGCAGTCCTCTACGAGACCAGGCCCGGCATCAGGATTCGGAACAACGATACCATTTGAGCACTGTTCGATATCAAGCAAAGGACGACCCGACGCGTCGAAGTAGATGGTGGTCGAAGGCTGTCCATCATCCAGCAACCTCCCGTCCGCAGGCAACAGGGTTCCATCATCGTCTTGTACTACCAACACCCGAGCATCGGAACCATCTCTACTCACAGTGTATAGCACTACTTCGGCTTCCGCCCGAGGAGAAAAGGTTATATCATCATAGTCAGCGCCAACATGGCCGGGAATCGCAACATCTGCACTTCCTTGGACATTGATTGCTACTCTAGATCCGTCGAGAGACCATGAAGCGGCACCGCCCGGACCCGGTAGGGTCAGACGCGAAGAGCCCTCCAAGGAGATGATGGAAGAGTCCACGAGTATCTCAGAACCATCGGGAGACCATGACATAGGGGCCCACAATATGTCGTCTGGTACGAAGAAAGTGAAGGGTGGTTCGGGTTGGGAGTATAGCTTCCCCGGGAGATACAGTAGTGTGCGCAGATTGGATCCATCATGACCCGCAGTGTACACCTCGGTCATATTCGACTGATCATCAAGTTCAGCAAACGCGATTCTTGAACCATCCGGCGACCACGAAGGCTTGTACGGTTTTCGACTGGTCTCTCTAATGAGCGTCAGATCCGAGCCATCAATTCCCACAACATAGACAGCATAATTGGAACTATTCTGATCACGATCAATTGTCACAAACGCGATGCGTGAACCATCAGGCGACAATACTGGCGGAGATAGAATGGCTCCGGGAGTAGCGCCTCCTAAAGATACGACCTGACGTGTGCCTGACCCATCGGAGAACATAGTGACAACGGCAGTACTCGCTGGTGAGGATATCCAAGAGGATGACATGAAAGCTATTTTCCCACGCGGAGACCATACTGGATATCTATCTCTGACTTGATTCTCCGTAAGCCGCCGTCTGTCTGATCCGTCCATCGCCGACGTAACGATCTCGAACTCGCGAGTTTCGCCTGTCTTGTGCCTGAGTGTAGCATACGCTATCTGATTGCCATCAGGAGATACAGAAGGGGAAACGTCGACGTCGTACTTCCCCGATCCACGGGAGGAAATTGAGCGCAGACGCGTCCCATCCGACTCAACCACGTATATCCTCCCCTCATGACCGAACACGATGTTTGAACCATCAGGAGACCACTGGGGCGTTAGATCCGTACGGAAGACGAATTCTGTAACGCCGTAAGATTCACCAGCGCCGACACCGAGACCTCCGAGTACGAAAAGGGCGATTATACCTACAACACCCAATAGCAGGAGAAGAGGAACTCCCAGGCCCACTGCCAACACGACTATAATGACCTTCGCCTTTCGGGTCATAATCTCCTCCTATGGCACCGACTGATACAGCGCATGTATCGCCATCACGTCGAACGGATGCGGCGAACAGTCTTGCTCTTCTATGCCGGTCTCGTTATTGTACCACACCGTTGCCGCGCATCCATAAGAATGCCTGCGCCGCCATGAAGAAACAGAACCCCCAACCTTCCCGCGGTCAGGCCGACTCCCGTACCTTCCGTTCGATTATCCACTCCGTAAGCGGACTGGGAGATGGCTCGATCATCACGTTGACCACCGCTGGTCCGTCGGCGTCGAATGCGCGCTCCAGAGCAGGGCGCATCTCGTCCGGCCTCGTCACGAGCTCGCCGTGCGCTCCCATCGCCTCCGCAATCCTATCGAACCGCGTGGGCAGCATCGTCGTGGCGACCGCCTTGCCGAACAACCGCACCTGCTGATGATAGTCGATCCCCCACACCCGGTCGTTTCCCACGATGAACACGACTGGAAGACGATGGCGCACCGCCGTGTCCACTTCAAACCCGTTGAAGCCAAACCCTCCGTCTCCCGTGAAGACCACCACCTTGGAATCCGGCAGCGCCGCCTGCGCGCCGACGCCGTAGGAAACTCCCCATCCAAGCATCCCCAGCGTGCCGTTGGTGATCCACCGATGTTGCTTGACGGCAGGATGATAGGACGCGCCGTAGAATCCAAAGTCTGCTCCTTCGAAGATCATGCACGTATCCTCGTCGATGAATTCCCGCACTGCCGTATGCGCATCCATCGCATGGAGCTGCTTCCCCTGTGCAACGCGGCGTTCCAGAGAGGAGCGTTGCTCCGCCGCGCTCGACCGCAGCCCGTCCATCATCGGATGCGTAGACCAGAGGCGCGCCTCCGCCTCGTCCGCGAGCTGCTGCGTTACTGCGCCAGGATCGGCGGCGATGCCAATCTCGACATCGACCGACCCGCCCACATGCTCCCATACGGGCTCGACCTGAATGATCTTCGCCTTGGCGTCGATCGTCGGCGGCCCGCCAAATGAGACCGTATAGTCGAGCTTCTTGCCAAGCAGCAACAGCGCGTCCGCCTCTCGAATCGACTTCGCCGCATCGTTCACTCTTCCGTCCGCGTACCCCGCGCACAGAGGATGATCGTCCGAGATGACCCCCCTCGCAGCCTCCTCGGTAAAGATCGGAATGCCAGTGCATTCGACTAATCTCCTGATGTCTCGACTCTCCACCCTGTATGCTCCGTTCGCGGCGATGATGATCGGCCTTTCCGCAGCCTGCAACAGGTCCACGGCCGCCCGAACGTCCGCATCGGCTGCGCGCGGGGGATGCCCTCCAGCCGAACGTTCCGCCCTCCGGCCCCGAACCTCGTCCGCAGAGACGACCCCCTCCTGAACATCCAATGGAATGGTCAGATGCACGGGGCCGCGTCTGCCGTTCGCGGCGGTCCGAAACGCTCTGGAGATGAACTCGTGCGCTCGGCGCGGATCCGACAGCATCCATGCCCCTTTCGTGACCGGACTCGCCATGCCCACCTGGTCGATCTCCTGAGACGCGCCCAACCCCAAATGCTCTTGCGGCGCGCACCCGGCGATGTTCACCACCGGCGATTCCATATGATAGGCGAACGTCAACCCAGGTATGGCGTTGGCATGACCGGGCGTCGTGAACAGAGTAACCCCCGGACGACCCGTAATGCGGCCGTAGGCGTTCGCCATATCCACCGCGGCCTGCTCGTGCCTCACGTCGATGAACCTGAACCCCTCGTCCGACATATGATCCATGAGCGGCAGCGTATGGTCGCCCGCGATTGTGAACACAGGCCCGCAACCCATGTCCATGAGCGCCCGGGTAATGACCTCGTATCCCTTGACCTTCATGTGGCTCTCCTCCAAATCGGGCCGCGCAGTAGTATCGCGGTTCCATTTCCTTTGTCCGCATAGGTATAATATAGCGGATTTTGGTCGCGGGGGTTGTTTCTGGAAGGCAAGGGCATCGGATTGGGGAAATGCCCGAAACTCCCGCGCAGAGACATTCGAGGAGGGAACAAGATGGCAGACGATGCAGAACCGGAATTGATGATATTCAACCATGGAGAGGTGGAGGGGTTCGTCCAAGGGTCGAGGCATGTCTCGTATGAGACGGCGAGGAGCATCTTGGAAGAATACGGCCACCGCGTGGTGCAGAGAACACCCTCGAGGTTGAATGGGACGTGCAGAGGAGAAGTAAGCATAGGTCATTGCACGGTGTGCAAAGAGGACGCAGAGGCTTGTTGGATCGAGCCGGCCAGGGTAAATGGACAAGACCTCCATTGCACCAGCGCGGGTTGCATCATCACCGCGACATTGCAGGGCGGCGGCTATAGGGACGACAGCGGGCAAGTTCCTTCCCCAACTTTCTGTAATGAGCACATACCGAGCGACAGCAGGGCTCTCTCGTTCGGGAACCGCTGATGGGGAAACGGTCACCGGTGCATTCGTAACAGATTCCGTTATGCGGTATGGCTCGCAACCCCCGATAGGGGAGCGGGCGCCCGGCGCATGTGTAACAGAATCCGTTATACGGTATGGCTCGCAACCTCCGATAGGGAAGCGGGCCCCGGCGCATGTGTAACAGAATCCGTTATACGGTATGGCTCGCAACCTCCGATAGGGAAGCGGGCCCCGGCGCATGTGTAACAGAATCCGTTATACGGTATGGCTCGCAACCTCCGATAGGGAAGCGGGCCTCAAGCGCATTGCGTCCGCACGTACACAGGTCGCAAGCTGTACCGAGGCCGACTAGGCCGGATGCCAAGTCTGGTCTCTATCCACCTAATCGCCCTAATCTCGATCCCTTCGTGCCGGCAAACCAAACGGATTCGTAACAGCGCAGTCAACTCATCGAAATTCGGTTTGAAATACCCAGAAAAGCCTATTGATTCAGGAATTGCATTGCAGTTATTATAACTGAGGTAGCGTGAATGACTGCTCGCGCGTGCCCCAAACTGAGGTGCGGACACAGGGCGAAGCGGCGCATACGTACCCTACAACCAAGTGGACTAACGAGCCATGAAAGACACCCGGCGCGCGTACCCGAACGAAAACGCCCCTCCGCTCCGCCCCTCCGACGCCGCACCCCATCAACATGAACCCCCGCGCGCCCGCCGGAGGCGGTTCTACTCTGGATACACGCGGCTACGCACCATCGAATCGTTCCAACACCGGGAATTCCGGATGCTCTGGATCGCTATATTGTGCATGTCCGCAGGCTTCTGGGCTATCAACATAACCACAGGCTGGCTCACCTACGAGCTCACTGCGTCCCCATTGCTCACCGGACTGGCCATTGGCATGGGAGCCATCCCCCCGGTCATCGCCGCACCGATCGCTGGAGTTCTCACCGACTCCCTTGATCGCAGACTGGTCATGGTCGCCGCCATAGTATCGTTCGTTCTATTCGTCGCAGTGTTCGGATGCGTCGTCATCCTGGGCGCCCTCCAACCCTGGCACATCTTTGCAATGAGCTTCATGGCCGGCGTATCAGGGTCGTTTCTCTTTCCCGCCGAGCAAGCGCTCGTTGCCAACGTCGTCCCCA
This sequence comes from Dehalococcoidia bacterium, assembly GCA_965242665.1. Lineage (GTDB taxonomy): Bacteria > Chloroflexota > Dehalococcoidia > Lucifugimonadales > VXLM01 > VXLM01. The sequence continues at coordinate 1,841,051 of OZ251484.1, forward strand.
AGCGGATGCTGGTCAATGCTTTCGCACTGGTTGGGTTCGCCGTAAGCGTCACGCGCCTGGTCGCCCCGGCAATGACCGGGTTCATAATCGACTTCATCGGAGCGGGCGGAGCCATCATGCTCGCCAGCGTGTTCGCGTCGATTGCCATCCTGTTCACGCTTGGACTACGGGTGCCGAAGAAGGACTACGCGCATCACATACAGCCAAAGGCCTTTTGGACCGACCTGGCGGAAGCCGCCCATTTCATGAAACAGTCCAATATACTGCTCGCAATGACGGTCTTGACCGCCGTCATGTTGATGTTCGTAAGTACGGTCAACATGGGACTCATGCCCGTATTCGCGTCGGACGTGTTCGACGAGGGCCCGTCGGTGCTCGGACTCCTCGTAGCCGCACTCGGCGGCGGAATGACCATCGGCACGATCCTCCTCGCCTCCATCGGAAATTCCGAGCGGCGCGGAAGGCTAGTCATTCTCACTACCGCACTCACCGCCGTCGGGCTCATGGCGTTCTCTCATGTCGGCTCACTCCTCCTCGGCTTCCCCATCCTCATGTTCTACGGAGCCACCATGGCGATGACGTGGATGGCCACAAGCGCGCTGATCCAATCCATCGTACCAGACGACCTCCGAGGAAGAATATCCGCCCTGACCGTGACCACCCACGCCGTATTCCCTGTGGGAACCCTCCTGGTAGGGGCGCTGGCAGAAATGCTCGGCGCTCCAGCGGCCACGTTGATCTCAGGCTGCATTACCCTCGTAATCGTGGCGGCCATCCCAATCGTATTCCGTGGCGTCTGGAGCTTGCGAACAGGCGTCGAGGCCGACGACCCAGCCCCCGACAGCGCCCCCGCAACCCCGACGGATACCCTAGAACCCCATCCCGCCTAAAGTCCATTCTCCTCCCACGGCGGCCGCGTTCATAGAAGGTACGTTCACGGCGGCGCAGCGCGAATTCCCATGCGCCCGACGCCGCGGAAACCGCGCACCACACCGCCCCTCCACGGGAGCGCAGTGACTCGACGGCGGCAGATAGGGTATCATCCTATGAGGAGGCGCAATAGAATGGGATTCACACTCGTCATACTAGAACCGAACGACCCCGGAGCGGCATCCCCGGCCGTTGCCGTGTGGCCGGCAAAGGTGCGAGAGGCCGTTCCCGACGCATTGGTGCACTACTGCCGCACCATCAAGCAAGCCGCGGACGTTATCGCCGACGCCGATGCCGCATTCGGAGACATCGCCCCGTACCTGTTCCAACGCGCCAAGAAACTCCGTTGGATACAATCCCCCCAGGCCGGACCCAAGGCAGGGTACTACCACGACGCGCTCATACGAAGCAGAGTGACAGTCACCAACATGCGAGGGATATTCAACGACCACATCAGCGCCCACATCATGTCATACGTCCTAACGTTCGCCCGCGGCCTCCACATCTACCGCGATCGGCAGCGTGAGCGCGCCTGGGGGAAAGACTACGACTCGATCCATCTCCCAGAAGCAACCGCAGTCATCGTCGGCGTCGGAGGCATCGGCGCGGAGACCGCGCGCCTCTGCGCGGAGTTCGGCATGACCGTAATCGGAATCGACCCCAGAGTCACCAACCCCCCGCCCTCCATCTCCGAGTTGTACCGCCCCAACGACCTGCTTCGCGTCGCCCCCAAAGCAGACTTCCTCATCGTTACCGTACCGGAAACCCCCGCCACACAGGGATTCTTCGACAGCGCAACGTTCCGAACCATGAAGCCCTCCGCCTTCTTCGTGAACATCGGACGGGGAGCAACGACCAACCTCTCGGACTTAGCCGACGCGCTCCGCGAAGGGCGCATCGCCGGCGCAGCCCTAGACGTCTACCAAACCGAGCCCCTCCCGACCGACCACCCCCTCTGGAGCATGTCCAACGTCATCATGACCCCCCATGTCGCCGCCGACGGCCCCTATCTCGACGACCGCCGCACCGAAGTATTCATCGACAACTGCGTCCGCTTCGATCAAGGACGCCCCCTCCTCAACGTAGTCGACAAAACCCAATGGTTCTAACAGCCCGGAGAAGGTCCGTCAAGAAACTATTCGAATACACCGTAACCGCCTCCAAACCCTAACTTCATCTGACGCCACCTACACCGCGGGAGCGGCGTCCCGTCCTCCACCTTATACATCCACGCGTTCTGTTTAGTTATAGGTGATTTCATTTTTTGATTCATTTCTATCCTACTGCGACATCCTTGATTATGAGGTATATTGTGATGATGGGTGCGCTTATAACGAGCGACCACTGTACAACCCTATCTCAGCGCATTTACTATCCTATTTTGTGATAGGCGGGCCCGTTTCCGAACCCGCCTTGATAGACGAATAGTCGTCTATCCTTCGTCCTTGAACAGTACGCCACCATAAACCCTTGACAACTAGTTGTCAAGGGTTTTTACAACTGAGGAATCTGTTGATTCTTTATACACCCAATACCCAAGTTCAGGCTTGATTATATCAAGGGTGCCCCTGAACTTCCCATCGTCACCACGAGACGACAATATCATATCATCCCACACAAACTGAGATGAAAGTGCTTTGCATCGTATCAATGGAATAAGTTTTCTAATCCTCCCTATACGGCTCCCCACCCCATTACATGGATTGTAGGTTGCAACTCTTTTGATTGTATCATCTTCAGTGAAAACAGAGTTGATATCTGTGTCTCCTGTATTTTCCCCTCGTTGAACTATTAGAGTATAACCAGATACCAAATTCCAACCTGTATCTAGTGACTCAATAGTAAGTTGAATTTCAGAACGAGAGTACATGGAAATAATTGGAGATTCAGAATATATCGACTCATGGAATATCCAGTATCCTAATCTAGGATTGATTGTCTGTAGAGTTCCCTCAAACAACCCATATGTACCACGCACTGCCGAAAGCCAACCACCGGCTACTCTCGCATCATATGTTATGACCACTTGGACACGAGGATTATCCTGAAACGCTGATTCAATAGTAGTGCACGGTTTGATATGATGTAGAGAAACTAATCTCCAACCAGGAGTCAGTCTACTACTCTTGTTGTTCAATGAATGGAATATATTATCGTTTACCCAATTCTGGAGTTCGACAATTCTATCCCGTACATATAAGGATGATACCGACGCTGTATTAGACACGCTGCGCCGTAAGGTCTCTAGAATTCCTAGACCGATCAAGATATTGAGACCTATAGTGAGCCACCTCCAATCATTGAGGATAGTCCAGTCATTGAAGATACTCCACATTTGATTCAGCACCTCTCGAATTCTGTCCAGCATCGTGGTTGTTCGTCGACCAATGAACGATTGTTGCGGATACTACCACTGCATCCTCTTTGCCCTTGATAGTACCACCATACACGATTGACAACCAGTTGTCATGGGTTTCCTCAACATTCCGGGAAAATGCCAGAAAACCGAATCAACTATAACTAACCAGAACGCATCCACGCGCCCTCACCCTCGCAGCTATCTCTCACGCGGCCTGCGCCCCATCGTAGCCGGGGTGCCCCGGCGCGCCGAAGAGGGGGCAGCCGGTGCAGGAGCGTGCCTGTCCACATGGAGCGGTCGCCGCTGGAGCGACGGAGGAGGAGAGGGGCCGCTCGGATACGGTGCCGCTCGGCCGCTCCTTGAAGAAGTCGATCTTGAGTTGCCTGCTCACCGCGGGAGCGGCACCAGGGAACGTCAAGAACGGCGCGGCGCGTCTTCGCACGACCCCCATGGCCTCGAGGTCGCGCCAAGTGTCGATCCTGTGGCGCTCGCGCTGTTGGACGATGCGCGCGGCCGAGGTCGGCCCGATGCCGGGCGTCCGCAGCAGATCGGCTTTGCTTGCGCCGTTGACGTCGAGCGGAAACTTGTCCGCGTTCGACAGCGCGATCACCGTCTTTGGATCGTCCTCCAGGGCGAGGAAACCTGCCGGGTCGTAGGCAAGCCGAATCTCGTCGTCGCCGTACCGATAGATGCGCTTGAGCCAGTCGATCTGATAGAGGCGGTTCGTGCGCCACATCGGCGTCGGCTCGTGATCCTCCAACGGCGTATAGCGGATCGGTATGAACGGATTGTAGTAGACCCGCTTGAAATTCCACTCTCCGTAGAGCTGCGTCATCCGCTGGTAGATGTCCCAGTCCGATTCGTCCGCCGCGCCCACGACGAGCTGCGTCACCTGTCCAACCGCCCCATCAGGGCTCCGCCGACGCAAGAGCGTATCCATCCAGCGCATCTGCGAGAGCATGTCCCGTTCCAAATCCTTCATTCTACTGAGACGATTCATTCCCTCCACTGTCGGCGTCTCGAGGTTGACGGACAAGCGCGTGCCGAGCCGGTATGCCTGTTCGATGTACTGATACTCCGTGCCGGGCATTACCTTGAGATGGATGTACCCTGGGAACTTGTATTTGTTGCGGATGAGATCGACGACCTTGATGAGCTTCTCCGTCGTCTTCGATCCTGACCCTGCGACCCCAGAGCTGAGGAACAGCCCGGCGACGGTGTGCCGACGCTCTAGATCGTGGAACGTGCGCGCGAGCTCGTCCACCTTGAAGCCGAACCGCTTGCGCGGAACCCAATGGCTGTTCGGACAGAAGTGGCAATCCATCTTGCAGAAGTCTGTGAACATGACCCGGAACAGGTTGATCGTCTTGCCGTTCGGCATGGATGCCTTGTATACGCCGGGAGCGGGGTTCTTCTCGCGGCGCGAATAGGGCGCGCGGACAACCGTGTACTTCTCGTCCGTTCGCGGACGAGACAGAACGTCGTCCGTCGCCATCCCCGCCAAATTCTCCAACTTTTCGTATCTGCTTGGCTCGCTTTGAATGAGCATGACAACCTCCAAGATGCGTTCGCACTTTGCGACCAGTCATTGTAATAGTACTTATGTTCTTTTACCACACAGCCATTGTCAACCCCCAAAAGTGCCCATGCGCCGAACCCGAGCGGAGCGCGGTCTCATATTGGTTCCGTTTGATTTATTGGCATGGCGGCTATGGGACGGCAACTCCAAAGCGATACGTCGAATCCAATCCATGCCGAGAGAAAGGAACGGAACGCCGTTGCCTCGCGCGCGTGCGCGCACACGAGTTCTGTAGAATCTTGTCGGATTCTGTCGGGTTTTGTCGAATTTTGTAGAAGGCGGGAGGGAGGCCGTCTCTTCGGGGGTTTGGACGCAGGGGGGATTCCCGCCTTCGCGGGAATGACGTGAGTGGGTGCGGGAATGACAGGGGTGAGTGTGGTCATGCAGATGGCCGGCGGAGGAGGTGGTTGGGGGCTGGTATGGTTCACGCATGGGGGTATCTCCTTGGGTTGTGGTTTTGCGGAGTGGTCATAGTCCTATGGTAGTACGTGGGTTCTGTTTTGTCAAATGTGATGCAGGGAGGTGGAGATTCCCGCCTACACGGGAATGACGTGGGTGTGTGCGGTCATACGGATGGCCGGCGTGGGAGGTGGTTGGGGGCTGGTATGGTTCACGCATGGGGGTATCTCCTTGGGTTGTGGTTTTGCGGAGTGGTCATAGTCCTATGGTAGTACGTGGGTTCTGTTTTGTCAAATGTGATGCAGGGAGGTGGAGATTCCCGCCTACGCGGGAATGACGTGGGTATGTGGGAATGACGGGGGAGAGTGTGCCAATGAATCGAACGGAACTCTGAGGGCGAGGGACGTTGACGTGAAAAGTTCGATATGATAGGATACTTCGAGTTAGTGGAACCAAAGGCGGCTCTCTTGCAACCAACGAGAAGAAAACTCATCGACCGCATTGTTGCCAGCATGGATAGAATCGGGAGGCTCGGAAGGGCGCGCTACCGAGACGAGCTTGCGGGCTTCGACATGACCATGCCGCAAATCCGCACCCTCTACTTCCTGAGCCGCGGCCCTCAGCGCATGAGGGATATCTCCGACCACCTAATGCGCGGGATGCCCTCCGCAACGAGCATGATAGATCGACTCGTCGCCAAAGGATACGTCGAGCGCATCCCCAACCCCTCCGACCGTCGAGTCGTCCTCTGCCGGATAACCGACGCAGGACAAGAAGTGCTCGACCGCTTTTCGCGCATGGGCGCAATCCGCCTCGAATCCGTCGCCGACTCGTTGACCGACGAGGATCTGAATACCATCGCCCCGGCCCTGGACATCCTAGCCGCCGCGATGGCCGAGCAAATCACGTCTGAGGCGCACGCTTGCGACAATTCCGAGGCGAAGCCGCAATGCGGCTGACGACGCACCCCAACGACAGGAGGCCACTGCCATGATGTCAGGCGGAATGGGCGGCGGAGGATACTACGGCGGGCGCGGCTATGGCGGACCCATGCGCCGCATGAACGAAGCAGAACTAGACCAAGACGAGGCAGGAAAGATCTACGACCATCGCATCGTCACGCGATTGCTCTCCTACTTTCGACCGTATGCATCCATCGTCATCGTCGCCTTCATCGCTACCATGGCATATACCGCCACCGTCGTAGCCCTGCCGTTGATCGTAGCCAGAGTAATCGACGACTACATTCGACCAGGAGACCTCTCCGGCTTGAACTGGATCGTCGGAGTGTTCGTCGCCGTTGCCGCCGCACAGTTCATCGCAAGCTACCTCAACATGCGTCTCATGGCGCTCGCCGGACAAAACGTCCTCCGCACCCTCCGAGTAGAGCTGTTCAATCACATCCAACGCCTCTCCATGTCGTTCTTCGATAAGAACGAGGTCGGACGCATCATGTCCAGAGTCCAAAATGATGTGCGACAACTCCAAGAAGTCTTGTCCGTCTTCGTGAACAGCTTTGGACAAATACTCAGTCTCATCGGCATCGTCGGCGCGATGATGTTCTTGAACGTCCAGCTGGCGCTCATCACCCTGTCCGTCGTCCCCATTCTCTTCATCGCCTTGAACGTATGGCAGCGGTTCGCCCGCCGATCCTTCATGCGGGTCCGCACAGCCATCGCAGAGGTCAACTCCGGCCTCCAGGAAAACATCTCCGGCGTCAGGGTCGTTCAGAGCTTGAATCAGGAAGAGCGGAACATCCGCCGATTCGAGCAATCGAACGTTGCAAATCTCGAAGCCAACCTCCAAGCCAGCCGCCTCAGCGCCGCCCTCCTTCCCACCGTAGAGCTGCTAACATCCTTGGGTCTGGCGCTCGTCGTCTTCTTCGGCGGCTACATGGTCTTCGGCGGAGACGTCGAAGCAGGCGTGCTCGTCGCCTTCGCCCTCTACATCCAGCGCTTCTTCGAACCCGTCCGCACCCTCACGCAAGAATACGGCAGCTTGCAAAGAGCCATGGTCTCCGGAGAGCGCATCTTCGAAATACTCGACCGAACCCCGGACGTCGTAGAGCGGGACGACGCTCCCAACCTCCCTCCCATAAAGGGGAATATCGCCTACCAAGACGTATCCTTCCACTACCAAGACGGCGAGCCAGTCCTGCAAAGCGTGAACCTCGACATCGCCGCCGGTCAGACGGTCGCCTTCGTCGGACCAACCGGCGCAGGCAAGACGACCATGGTCTCCCTCCTCTTGCGACTCTACGACGTGACGGAAGGGCGTATCACCATCGACGGCGTCGACGTTCGAGATATTGCCCTCGACTCGCTCTACCACCAAGTCAGCGTCGTCCCCCAGGAGCCATACCTCTTCTCCGGCTCCACCATCGCAGACAACATCCGCTACAACCGCGCCGGGGTCTCAGACGAGCAGATCACCGCCGCGGCAAAGGCAGTGGGCGCGCACGAGTTCATCGCGAAACTCGAGCGCGGATACGATACCCCCCTGCAAGAGCGCGGAGGCAATCTGAGCATCGGGCAGCGCCAGCTCATTAGCTTCGCGCGCGCAGTCGTCGGAGAGCCCCGCGTCCTCATCCTCGACGAAGCGACCGCCAATATCGACACAAACTCCGAAATGCAGATACAGCGCGCGCTTACGGAGATGCTCGAACACCGAACCGCCGTCGTCATCGCACACCGCCTATCGACGATCCGAAACGCCGACGTAATCGCCGTCCTCGATGGCGGCAAGATAGTCGAGCAAGGCTCGCACGACGAGTTGACAGCGCTGAACGGCATGTATGCGCGGCTTCAATCGTTCGACAGCGCCGGACAAGAACACCTCCATCAACCCAAGCCCGGCCAACTCCCCCGGAGGCAAGCCGCCCAGTGGGCGCAGCGCGGTGGACATAGGCCCCGACGCCCGGGGATGCGACCGCCCATGCGCGGCCGGGAGTGACCAGGGCCGCCGTCCTACCCGTCGCAAATCGAATTGACGCGCGCTACGATGCGCCCGCGGTCATAGATGACCCTCTGCCTTCCAAACTTCCCGCAGGACTCCAATCATACGGCGGTTCGTCTCCGCGTCCTTGACCGCAATCCGGATCGACCGGCTGCCAAGCCTCGGGGCCGTTGCCCCCGCATCCCGAAGGAACAAGCCGTACTCTCGACACCTCGCCATGAGGGCCGCAGCGTCGGGGCCGTACTCAGGCAGATGGCAGAGAAGATAGTTCGCCTCTCCTGGCACGACTGTGAAGTTCCCTATACCCTGCAAGTCCGCCGCCAACTGCGTTCGCAGTCGGTGCGTCTCCTGATACCGCTTGGCGTAGTATTCGGAGTCTTGCAATGCCATGACCGCCGCCATCTGCCCCGGCAAGCTCACTGCCCACGGGGGATTCAACGGCCTCAGCCGCTCGATCACGCGGGGATGACCGCATAGGTATCCAACCCGCACGCCGCTGAGCGCATACGCCTTCGACATAGACTTGCAGACCACCACGTTCGGGCTATTCGCGGCGAAATGCTCAAGCGATTCATGCTTCCCAACGTAGTCTACGTACGTCTCGTCGACCAAGACGATGCTATGCGGCGGGATGCCGCGCAGCAAATCTTCCAGAGCCGCCCGCGGGATGTGGCGTCCAGTCGGGTTGTTTGGGTTCACGATCACGGCCAGATCGTAACCCCTCATGAGCTCCTCTTCGAGCCGCCTTGGACTCACCGCATATCCGTCGCCGCGGCTCAATTCGAGCCGGCCTACTCTGCACCCAATGACGTTCTCGAAAACGTGCGTATACTCGCCGTACGTGGGGTCGAGAACAAGCACTCTCGAAGACGGCGAGAGCCATTGACGGAGGGCAAGGAAGATCAGGTTGGAAGAGCCCCCGCCCGGAAGCACGGACTCCTCGCGAACGCCGCGGCTCCGCGCTATCTGCGCAATCAGCCCCTCGCACCCCGTTGGAGGCGAGGTGCGAACCGCCCACGGCAGATACTCTCTCAGCGTGTCGATCACCTTCGGGGACGGTGGAAACCAAGCATCCAACACATCCGCGTTGATGATATGCGCGATGCTCCGCAGGTCTTCGAAGCCATGGCCAATGGCATCGAAAGAAGCGCCTCCGTGATACGCTGTGGCCGACGCTCTCATTGGTATTTCAAGCTGCCAATCGAGCCTATTCAGCCTCTGATCGATGCTGCGTTTGGACGCCATCGTCTCCCCTAGGCGGTCCACGGAATCCCGCACGGCGTCGATCGTGCCGGTCAGGAGCTCGAACCGAACCGCCCCGGACGTCACTTGCCTGCCAGCCGGCCGGAGCCCTGCCTTCACATAGAGCCTCAGCAACTCCGCGCGGCCAATGGCAACGATGTTCCTGCCGCCCCTCGACTCGATCCATCGAAGGGCGGCGTACATGAGCACCGCAGCCGCCAAACTACCCCGAAACGCCCTCGCAACCGTGAGTAGGCGCAATTCGTACAAACCCTCGTCGAACGGCGCCGGCACGTCATCCCTGCGGAAATACTTGTCCACGGAATACGATCCATTGCCCGGCGGGGTAATGCTGATGAATCCAGCAATCAGACCGTTCGATTTGGCGACGATATACGAATTGAACTCGTCCAAAGGGTCGGTCAATCTGCCGTCGACGTTTTCCGGATGTTGGCCCAACTCCCTGGCATAGACCTCGTGGCGCAGCCTGAATATGTCGTTCATGTCGCAGGCAGTCGCCAGAGCGACCGTCAGGCCTTTCCGCGGTGATGGACCCGGCATTCTCATCTCCCTCGATTATTGGTGCGTACCATTATGACAGACTCCCCGCACGAAGACGATAGCGCGTCCCGAAGCAGCAGTTCCGCGTTTCCTCTACACTGCGCTTGGAGTGTCCCTACGTATACGCGGCGGCCGCAGACCACTGGATTTCTGAATCCAGGACACACCGCACGCATAGAATAAACGGAACCGCGCCGACAGCGGTGAAGTCCGATGCAGGCCCATCCTAGCGCGGCCGCGCTGCCAACTCGATGGCGTCAGACGGAATCCACCCCTGAAGGTCGCCGCCGGGCAGCGCGATCCAACGCCATCCCTGACGAAATTCCACGATGCGTACTTGTGCGCCGCTGTGAAGTGTGAACTCCGTGGGATACTGCGCGCCCGGCCCGCTTAGGACATCGATCTCCTGTGCGGTTATGATGCCTGCATCGTCGTTGGGGTTCGCGTACAACATGCTCGACAGCAGCAGTAAAGAGAAGAACGCCGCTGTCATCCCCGCGACCGAACTCCCCTGCACGAGCGCCCTGAGTCGCATTGTCGGACGCAGCGCCGCCGCTCCCATCCCCAGAGCGCTGCACACCCACAGCGCGAGTGCTCCTATGCCAATCTCCTCCGCCGTGGCCAGTCTTCGCCCAAAAGCCGATATGCTTGCGATGAGGGAGTCTTCTCCCTCGATCTGATCGATGGTCCGGCTGCGCGCCAGCTCGAGGTTTGCGCGGATGTCCGGGTCGCGGGGAGACAGATCCTGGGCGCGCAAATAGTTGAGGATGGCGCGGCCGAGATCCTCCATCTTGAAGTAGGCGTTCCCCGCGTTGTAATACAGCGCGGCATCCTCGTACCCCCGCTCGATGAGATCCTCATACGCTTGTACGGCCCCTGCGAAATCCCCCCGTTCGTACCTATCGTTCGCATCGGACATCGTGTCCGCAGCCGAGCGTTCTTGCGCCAGCGCAGCGCCGCCGGCCGCCGCAAGGACCGCCGTGCCCCCCGCCAATAGACCGATCAATAGCCGCCAGAGACCCCTCATTCCGAAATCGCTCCGTCCAACTCATCCAAGAGACGTCCAACCATCTCATAATATCCAGTGAACTCTGCGGAGTCGCTCGACGCGCGTCCGTACTTTGCCACCTCTCCAGTGGATAGCACGTCCTCGACGCGGCCCGCCAAGTCGGGACTCACTCCCGCTTCGAGCAGCTTCTGGGCAAGCGCCTCGTGCGTAAGCCCGCCCATCGGCGCGCCGAGCCGCGTGGAGAGGTACGTCAACAAGATATCCGCCATTACAGCCGCCGGATCCTCCGTCGCCGGAGCCGCCAGCGCAATTGCCGCGTGCGCCTCCGGCAGCGCATTCCGCCGCCGCGCCGCGGCCTCGTCGTACCTTGCCTTCCGACGACTCCACGCCGCGGCCAACGCCAGCGCCATCAAAGGCGCGCCCCACGCCGCCCAATATGCCGCGCTCCCAACGAACCCGCCGTCAGACTGCCGCGGCAGCGACGACGGCGCAGCCTTGATGTGCCGCACATCCGACCCCGCACGCTCCACGCCCCCAGCGCCGTCCGACGCAGGCACGGTCACTCCGTCCGGGTCTGCTATGGTCATCGGAATCGGATCCGTAGCCGCCGCTGTATATTCCCCCGTCTCCGTATTGAAGAACGGGTACGTGATGCGTGGAATCTCCAACTCCCCTGCCCGCTGCGGCACTAAGATGACCTCGTAGTCCCGCGCGCCCACGAGACGCCCGTCTATCACGCGGCTCCGATCCGTCGCCGGCGACTCGAACACCCGCCAATCCACGAACTCCGGCCACGCCGGATCCGGCAGAAACTCAATGTTCCCTTCCCCAGAGATCGACACCGTGAGCTGCACCGGCTCGTTGACTTTCCCCTCCGTGCTGTCCACCTCCGACGTCATGTCGAACCTGCCGACCGCCCCGGTGAAGCCCGCAGGTGCGTCCGCCGGCAGCGGACGCACCTGCATGAGTATCGGTTCGGTCTCCAGATAATTGGGCGGTGCGTAGAAGTCGATCGGCACCGACAACTCAGCCGGTTCGATCGTGATCGTCCCGACCACGCTGGGAAAGAGCACCGTTTGTAGTTCGACCACCGTATACCGGTCGAAGCCGAACGCCTCGGTGTATTCCGTCTCATCGATCTCCTGGTTGTTCCAAAAGCCTGAAAAGTCCGGCGGCTGATACTGCGGCCTCCCGTACTGCCCAAACGATGAAAGCACAGACCGCCGATAGAACTGAAATGTATACGTGACCTGCTCCCCCAAGTACGGACGGTCGTCGTCCACCGACGCCCTAACGAATATCGCAGGATATCGCTGGTCCTCTTGCGCTCCGCTCTGAGGCGCGGAATCTCCCGTACTAGGCGCCGCGCCCTCCGTCCCTAGGCCGCGGTACACCCGAACCTGGATATCCTCCGTGCGGTATGTCCGCCCGCCAATCGCAGCCTCAATGGATGGAATCGTTATCGTTCCCTCGCGCGTCGCAACGAATGGGTAGCGGAAAGATACCAGTGTCGTAAGCGACCCATTCGTGAGGGTGGACTGTCGAAACATCGACGGCTGCCCGGCGAGTCGCAGTCCGTCGATGTCTGGTAGTTCCGGCAACCTCGGGTTCAGCGGCCCTCCAGTCACCGTAACCGTCAGGTTCAACCTCTCCCCAACCGCCACCTCCGACCGGTCTACCTCTGCGACGACCTCCGGCTCCTGTGCAGGCGGCTGCTGCGCGTGCGCGCCAGACCCACCCGCAACCGCAACCACGGCGACGGCAGCGCAAATCGCCCACGCGACGCGGACGGATCCCGCCGCCAGAACGCAGCGTGCGCGCCGCATCGTTTGGTTCAATACCATGAGACCACAACTACCAGTCGAATTCACTTGGTGGATCGCGCGGGACGATCACCTGCTGTAGCCGCTCCTGAAGCGTCTGCGCATCATCGCTCATCGCCTCCAGCAGCTGCCGCGCCTGATCCTCCGTTATCGGCTCCGTCTGTGGACGCGACTCCATCTCCTGCTGATTCGGCTCCCCGTCCTGCTCCTGCGCGTCCTGTTGTTGCCCATCCTGCTCCTGCTGATCCCCTTCTTCCTGCGGTTCTTGTTCTTGGTCGTCCTGTTGTTGCCCCTGCTCGTTCGGTTGAGGCTCCTGCTCCTGCCCTTGCGGCCCTGGCTCCGGACTTTCATCCGGCTCCTGCCCCTGTTGAGGTTCCGGCGTCGGAAGCAGCCTCATCGCCAATTCCAAGTTATGCCGAGTCTCCTCGTTGTCCGGCTCCAACCGCAGAGCCTCCTTGAACGCAACGACCGCATCGGGGTACTCCTGCATTTGGAAGAATGCGTTGCCTCGGTTGAACTGCGCGTCAGCGCGCAGGGGATTCTCCTCCGCACGCTTGATAGCCTCGTCGTACTCTTGGATCGCTCCGCCGTAGTCCCCCGATCGATACAGCGCGTTCCCTGCATTGTAGTACGGTTCGCCGGCGTCCGGTGCCAGTTCTTGCGCCGTTCGATACGCTTCTGCCGCCGCGCCGTAGTCCCCTGCATCGAGCAGCTCGTGTCCGGAGTCGTTCGCCCGTTCGGGGGCACCGCTGCACCCCAGCGCGGTCACCGCAAAGACGCCGGCCAGCAAGAATATCCGGAAGCCCCCGCCGATCGTGCAGACTACGGCGTGCTCAAGCATTGCCAGGCACCTCCCCGGATACGGACCGACGCCTTCCGACCCGAATCGAAAACCGATCCGTCATCACCTCCGCGGCCGCAAGCGCAAGAACTCCCGCAAGTAAGAATATCTGAAACCGCTCGATCTTCGTGCGGCTGAACTCGCTCTCCAACGTCTCATCTTCGAACGACTGGATCTCAACTGCAAGGTCGGAAATCGCGTCTGGATCCGCCGCACGGAAGTACCGCCCGCCTCCTGCTTCCGCCACGAGCACAAGCGTCTCTTCGTCCAACCGCGATATGATTACGTCTCCTTGTGCGTCCTCTCTGAAGCCCGCGAGCGCGCCGCTCTCGTCGTATTCGGGCACCGGCTCCCCCTGTACGGAACCGAACCCAATCGTGTACACCACCGCCCCCTCAGATGCTGCCCGACGCGCCTCCTCGACCGGATCCCCCTCGTGATTCTCCCCGTCAGTCATTACCACGATCACCTTCTGCCCCGTGCGCTGGTCGCTGAACCCTGTCATCGCCGTCTCGATCGCCTCTGCGATCACTGTGCCCTGCCGCGTGATGGCGTCAGGGTGTGCGTGGCTCAGGTACGTCCTCGCCGTCGCGTAATCGAATGTTATCGGAAATTGGATGAAGCTTGCCCCAGAAAACAAGACGATGCCGATCTCGTCGCCAGTGAGCCTTGACATCAAGTCCGATATCTCCAGCTTGGCGCGGTCGAGTCGACTCGGCTTCACGTCTTGCGCTAGCATACTCCGCGATATGTCCAATGCTACCATCACTTGCACCCCTCGATGCTCCACGACCTCCACGTCGCTTCCCCACTGCGGACGCGCCAAGGCCGCGATCACCAGCCCCGCGCCGACGAACCACAATACCGCTCGCCGCAGCCGCGCGCCCCGGTTGATCGACGCGCTCAAACGCTCGATCAACGCAGGATCCCCGATGCGCAGGACCGACGCCCGACGCCGCGCAGACATCCACCACACGAAGCCGACCAGCACCGGCAGCGCAGCCAACGCCCATAAATACTGCGGAGCCCCAAACGTCATTCCAACCCCCTCACGGTATCTTCCTGAATACGGTATGCGATAGAACCAGCTCGACTAGCAGCAGCGCAAGCGCCGGAATCAAGAACCATCCCGCCAACTCGCGGTACCGCGTAAAATGCAGCACCTCCACCTCCGACTTCTCCAACGCGTCGATCTCGGTGTAGATGCCGCGCAGTCCAGCCTCGTCTGTGGCGCGGTAGAACTTTGCGCTCGTGATCTCCGCGATCTCTCGCAGCGTCTCCTCGTCCAACGGGCTCTCACGCACCGTGACTCCAGAACCAAACGGACCGAGCTGCTGTCGAAACGCGCCGGCCCTCCGGCCCACCCCAATCGTATACACCTTGATCCCCAATGCCTCCGCGGCTCGCGCGACTGTGATCGGGTCGATCTCGCCCGCGTTGTTCACTCCGTCCGTTATCAGAGTCACCAACTTGTTCTCGGCCGTCGAGTCCTTCAGCATATTCGCCGCCGTCGCGAGCCCGCTGCCGATCGCCGTCCCGTCCTGAATCCGCAGCTCCTCCGCAAGCCGAACGTCTTCCAGCAAACGCTGCAAGACCCCATGATCCAACGTTGGAGGACTCTGCGTGAACGCCTCCCGCGAAAAGACTACCAAGCCGATCCGGTCGTACTTTCGCTCCGAGATGAAGTCCGAAATGATCCGCTTCGCCGCATCCAACCGGTGTGGACGAAAGTCCGTCGCCCCCATGCTCCCAGAGATGTCCAATGCGACCGCAATGTCCACCCCCTCCCCTCGGATCACCTCCCTCGCCTCCCCCGACTGCGGCCTCGCAACAGCGATGATGACCAGCGCCAGCGCCAGGAACCGCAGACTGGGAACGAACGGCATCGCCCGCAGCCGCAAGGACTTTCCCATTCCAGAAACTAGCCTAGTGTCCGCGTATCTCATACCCGCCGGACCCATCCCCCGCTTCCACCAGTACGGAAGCAGCGCCAAGACAGGCGCAGCCGGCAGCAGCGCGAGCAGCCACGGAGAGCCAAAGCTCAAATCGCTCACACGGTCACCTCCCGTCTGGCATCCGCCCCGTACTCCAACCGTCCATTGGCGGGGGCCGGCCGAGTCACTTCCACGATGTGCCGGGCCTGGCCCGATGCCTCATACGCGCTCGAAACGGACGGTGTGTACTTGGCGAACTTCACCAAGTCGCACTCGTTCAACAGATCGAGGATCAATCGAACCCGCTCGACATCCAGCGCCGACCTCCGCAGCGCGCTTGCGATCTCGTCCGTCGTCATGTCGATGGCATCGACCGGGCTTACATCGGTTAAATACATCGCATGAATGTACATCCGCACGGCGTCCGCGACGAGCGTGTAATGCTGCTTGAAATGACCGTCCTCGGGCAGATCGAGCCGCTCGATGCGGTCGAGCTCGTCGATCGCCGCCTCCCACGGTGTGCGTGTGTCGACGACCGGAAGCGGCAGATCCCCGGGCATCCGCCTTCGACGATAGAGGTAGTACGCGCCTGCCGCGGCCGCGGCCAGCACAGCAGCTGCCAATACCGCTGCGGCGGCCCGCACGGCGGGCTGCTCCAACAATGGCGTCGAAAGATCGGCCTGGGGTTGGATGTCCTCCGGTGGATCGTCTGGACCGGACAACACCGAGTGCACGACCACCTCCAGCGGAAAAGGATATACTTCCTCCTCGCTCCCATCCGGATGGCGGACGGTTATTGGGATGTCCGGCGTCTGCAGCTTCCCCGTGCCTAGCGCCGCCGCTTCGATATCCTGCCTCGTGGTCACCGTCCCGTCATCGTTTGCCGTCCTCCGCCCCGGCGTCTGATTGCGTACCTCGAACGGCCCCCATTGACGATACCGAGGCAGCCACCCCACGACCACCGTTTGATCCGGCGAATGCGTTATCTCCAAGACGAGCGGAACTACATCGCCAAACTGCAACTCCGCCCCCTCTTCCACGTCCGCCTTGAACGTGATGCGTACAGGCGGCTCGGATTCCTGCGCCCAGGCGACCACCGATCCCGCCGCGCTTACGATTGCCGCCCCTCCCGCAGCCAACAGCAGCCATCGCGCGCACGCATCGAAGCCCAGCCTGCCCGGCCAGCCGATCCCGCCGCGGGCGGCCCGACGCCTGTGCATCCCTCCATTCATCGCGATGGCCTTCGCAGCCGATTCCTGAAGAACGCCCCGACCTCCGCGACGTAATCCTCGTCCGTCCGAACCTTGACCCGGTCCACGCCGGCCGAGGAGAAGACATCCTTCTTGTCTCGGTCGAACTGCGCGGCTCTCTCGGAAAACTCCCGCCTCCACGAGCGGCTTCCAGTATCGACCCAGCGCAACTCCCCACTCTCCGCATCCTCCAGAGCGACAATCCCCACGTTCGCCATCTCGTGCTCCAAGGGATCGCTCATGTCGAACGCTACAACGTCATGGCGGCGGCTCGTTACCGAAAGCGCCTGCCGGTACGTCCCGGGATCGACCAAGAAATCGGAAACGACGAACACGATGCTGCGCCGCTTCAAGAGCAAGTTGACGGTGTTCAAAGCCAGCTCGATGTCGGTCATCGTGCCTTCTGGCTGGAACACCAGCAGATCGCGCACCATGCGGAGGACGTGGCTCCGCCCCTTGCGCGGCGGGACGAGCAGCTCTACTCTGTCGCTGAAGATCAGCAGCCCCACCTTGTCGTTGTTCGTAGTAGCAGCAAAGGACATGACTGCAGCCAGCTCCGCCGCCAACTCGCGCTTGAACCGATTCCGAGTGCCGAATTCTCCAGACCCGCTGGCATCAACCACCAGCATGACCGTCAACTCGCGCTCTTCGGCGTAGTTCTTCACATGCGGTTCGCCGGTGCGGGCCGTTACGTTCCAATCGATCGTTCGCACATCGTCCCCGGGATAGTACTGGCGCACCTCGTGAAACTCCATGCCTCGGCCCTTGAACACCGAGTTATACTCGCCGGCCAAGCTATCGGTGACGAGCTTGCGAGTCGTAATCTCAATCCGCCGAATCTTGCGGATCAACTCGTTCGTCAGCATCTTACGGAACTTCGACGTTGTCCAGGATGCGCTGGACGATCTGGGTGGACGTGACCTCTTGAGCCTCCGCCTCGAACGTCGTGATGACACGGTGCCTGAGAATATCCGGCGCGAGCTGCTTGACGTCTTCCGGCGTGACGTATCCCCGCCCTTTTAGAAACGCATGGGCCCGCGCCGCAGTAATCAAGAAGATGCCCGCCCGCGGCGACGCTCCATACGAGATCAGCGTGCGCAGATTGTCGAGTCCGGCCTCCCCGGGATCCCGCGTCGCCACCACCAAGCTCAGGACATAGTCCTTTATCTTGTCGTCGACGTACACCTGACGCACCACCTCCCGCGCGTCCAAAATGTACTGTGGCTCGATGACTGGGTGCACCTCCGCAGTCGGCCCCCCGGTCATCCGGTCGATGATCTCCCGCTCCTCCGAACGATCCGGATACTCCACGACCACCTTGAGCATGAACCGGTCGACCTGTGCCTCCGGGAGCGGATACGTTCCCTCCTGCTCTATCGGATTCTGCGTCGCCAAGACCAAGAACGGAGACTCGATCCGATGCGTCGCGTCACCGATCGTGACCTGCCCCTCCTGCATCGCCTCCAACAAAGCGCTCTGCACCTTGGCAGGGGCTCGATTCACTTCGTCCGCAAGAATGAGATTCGCGAAGACCGGCCCCTTCCGCACGCTGAACTCACTCGTTCGCGGATTGTATATCTGCGTGCCGATGAGGTCCCCGGGCAGAAGATCCGGCGTAAACTGAATGCGGGAGAATTCCCCATTCATGGCCTGTCCGATCGTCTTGACGAGGAGGGTCTTCGCCAACCCAGGAACGCCTTCCAAGAGGATGTGCCCATCAGCCAAGAGACCCACCAAGACCCGCTCGACGAGCTTGTCTTGCCCGATGATCGTCTTCCGAATCTCTGCCGTCAAGCTGTGGACGAACGGCGCCTCCTTCTCTACCATCTCGTTGATCTGCCGAACGTCTGCAAGGTCCATCATGATGATTCGGATGCTCCTACAGTTCCACAATTTGGGTCATTCCTCGCTCTCGCGTGCAATAACCCAGCCCTTCCTATAGAGTAAACGTCAAAACGACCAGTTCGGTTAGGTTTCGCCCAGGCCCCGCTGTCGAGCGCCCCTCGAACCAGCGTCCCAATTCTCTATTCTACCGTCGACTCCCACTGATTTGAACCTGCCGCCATCGACTCTCAATGACCGAGCGAATCAAAACTGCCGCGTCCATCATCGGAATAACCATCGTCCTCCTCGTCGCAGTCGATCTGCTCGGACGCGCGGCCGCAGCCGTCGACCGCCGGTTCTTCAACCCTCCCTCCCTCGACAGCGCGGACGCTGTCCTCGACGCGCGGCAGTTCGCCGCGGCCTACGACAGTGCAGACTACGACCCGGCCATGCTCTTCCGCGAATTCTCCGCCACCGAGCGCATCGTCTACGAACCCTACACGATATGGGACAGGCGCTTCTACCGCGGCGAACTCATAAACATCGATATCCAGGGCTTCCGAATCACCGTGAACAACTCCAACGCTCCAGACGCTCTGTCTGTTTGGGTATTCGGGGGCTCGTCCGTCTGGGGAGAAGCAGCGCCCGACCGCGAGACCATACCCAGCTTCCTCTCGGAGTACCTGAACGACTGGGGCGTCGACTCCACGGTCAAGAACCTTGGCGAACGCGGCTTCGTCTCCACTCAAGAAGTCGTCTTCCTCTATCGGGAATTGCAGGCGGGAGGACGCCCGGACGTCGCGCTCTTCTACGACGGAATCAACGACGCGGCCGCCGCCTCGAACTGGCCGGAGATCCCAGGATCGCACCTGAGCCTCCACCGCATTCGAGACCGCTTCGAATTCGGAGAGATTCCGTCCGAACGGCGGCGAGACCTCATACGTTCACTTGGCGTCTACCAGGCCGCGCGCATCGTTCTCAATAGACTGGAAGCAAGGAACCGCGCCGCCGCCGAACGTCAACCTGACGTCATCCAACTCCAACCCCGCTTCCTGGACGCCAACTTCGACTATCTGGCGAATCATGCCGTAGACGTCTGGCTGGCGAACCGGGAGACCGTCTCCGCCCTCGCCGACGAATTCGGGTTCATACCCATCTTCGTCCTGCAGCCCAGCCTGTGGACGGAGGGCAAGCCGCTCCACGCCTCGGAAGGGCGCATCCTATCCGACCACCTCGAGTCGCGCGCGATGACCCACATCATGGCGGTGCGTGTAGAGATGTCCTCCGTCCTCCAATCCCGTCGAAACGCCGGCTCCTTGCCTCCCAACATTTACGACTTCTCCGACATATTCGCCTCCATCGAGGCCCCCCTCTACATCGACTACGTCCATACCGCCGGGCCGGGAAACCGAATCGCCGCCCAGGCGCTGTTCGAGATACTCACCACAAGGCTTTGTCGAGCCGCCCCCTCGAGCGCCGCGCCCAGAATCGCCGCCGCGATCTCCGACGCATGCTCCTAATCATGCTTCGAACCCAACCAAATACGGTATAATGTACCTCAGAGCCCCATTCCCCTCCCACAATATGTCCTCTACTCAATCCGTCGAATTCGTCATCCCCGTCTTGAACGAAGAGCGCGCCCTGCCCGCCTCCGTTGGCAATCTGCACGGGTTTCTCCAAGAGAATATGCGTGACTACGATTGGCGGATCGTCGTGGCGGACAACGGTTCCACCGACCGAACCCCCTTGGTGTCTCAAGAGCTCGCACAGAAGTATGGAACCGTGCGCTATCTCCGTCTGGAAGAACGCGGGCGGGGCAGAGCCTTACGGACCGCATGGCTTGCCAGCGACGCAGAGTATCTCTGCTTCATGGACGTCGACCTCTCGACCCACCTCGATGCCATACCCCCCCTCATCGGTTCGCTCGCGACAGGAGAATACGACCTCGCCATAGGTTCTCGCCTCAAGAACGGCGCGACCGTCATCGGACGGTCGCTCAAACGCGAATTCATCTCGCGGACATACAACGTCATCGTGCGATCCATGTTCTTCGTGCGCTTCCGAGACGCCCAATGCGGCTTCAAGGCGATCACCCGGGCGGCCGCGCGCGAATTGACCCCCCTGGTCCTCGACCACTCATGGTTCTTCGACACGGAGTTGTTGATCCTTGCGGAGAAGAACGGCTACCGCATCAACGAAATACCCGTCCAATGGACGGACGACCCGGACAGCCGCGTCAAGATCGTCAAAACCGCCTACGACGACCTCAGGGGACTCATGCGGCTCCGATTTGGAGGGTTGCGGAGCGCGTCGAAACGCATCCAAAACCGTGAACCCGCATAGACGAGCGGTGCACTCCCGTCCGATTCGAGCGTGCATCCGCTCCGCTCCGCGCTTCCTATTCGATCGCGAATCCCGCGCGCACTGTCAGGGAAAGCCCGAGCGATCCCCCGACGACCGTAGTAGGAGGAACAGGCGCGGCCGCCGCAAAGGCGGCCTGACGTTCGAGTCCCGCATCCTCCAAGACCGGCCCCCCGCTTCCAACCTCCGAGATATACGCGAGCTTGCCCAGCGTCACGCC
This sequence comes from Dehalococcoidia bacterium, assembly GCA_965242665.1. GTDB lineage: Bacteria > Chloroflexota > Dehalococcoidia > Lucifugimonadales > VXLM01 > VXLM01. The sequence goes on from OZ251484.1 coordinate 1,862,338, forward strand.
CGTCAGAGACGCGAAATGCCGCGCGTTCTCCATCGCAGACTTCACGGCCGCTTCTCGGAGTTGTGCGGCGAACGCCCGCCGATCCTCAATCGAAAAATCTATCCCATCGACCCTCGCGGCGTCTCCCCCTGCGTTCACCACGTCGTCGATGATCGCCCCAACCGCATCAAGGTCGCGGATCGTAATGACCACCGTGTTCCTCACCCGGTAGCCGGTGAGCACCCGGGTGTTCGTCCGGACTCCATTTACTAGCATGTCCTGGTAGTCGTACTCCGGAAGGATGTTGAACGATGTCGTTTGGATGTCCTGGTCCGTCAAGTTGTTGCGCCTGAGCGACGCTGTGACTGCATCCATGGCTGTTGCAGCCTGGTTGCGGGACTCCGTAACCGTCGGTGCAATCGTCTCCACGCCAAGCCGCACGATCGCAATGTCCGGCGACAAGTTCACCTCGCCGGTGCCGGTGACCCAGATGCCGGCCTGCGTCGAGCCAGACGCATATTGCTGTGGAGGCGACTGCCCCCCCGAACCCTCGGTCTCCATAGACGCAGCCGCACTTGCGGATCCGCCCCCTCCGTCCGCCCCGCTCCGCACATCGCTCGTTCCTGCCGCAGTACCGCTCGTTGTATCGTTCGCAGCAGTCTCTCCATTTCCGCATCCGACCGCGGCGAACGCAATCGCGCACGCCGATACCGTCCACACCGCAACCTTCCAGTAACTCATCTTGGCAGTCTCCTTCCCTCGCTGTCCGTCCGCAGGGGTCGCACCATCAGGATAGACGCCGAACCGCATCGGCCTTTGCCGCGCCTCCGCGGCGAACCACCCAACGACTCCCCTATGAATTCATCATATCACAGAGTCCGCAGACAACGATTCTACGACCCGAATGTCTGGTATGATAGATGTAGGAATTGCCTCTATGTCCACCCTCGCCTGGTTCAGTTCATCCACACGTATCCGCGTACTCGTTCGAGAGATCTTCGAAACGGTCATCCTCGCCCTCCTGATCTTCCTGTCCCTCCACGCCAGCATCCAAAACTACCGAGTGCACGGGCCGAGTATGCAGCCGACCCTGATAGAGAACGAATACCTCATCGTAAACAAGCTCGTGTACATCCGCTTCAATCTGGCCGAGGCCGCCAGCATCCTCCCGTTCTACGACCGCGAGGAAGAGCCAGACCGCTTCGTCTTCCATCCTCCCCGCCGCGGTTCGGTCATCGTCTTTCGGTCCCCGAGCGATCCATCGCGCGACTTCGTCAAGCGCGTGATCGGGGTTCCAGGCGACGTGGTCGAAATCGTCGAAGGCGACGTCTACCTCAACGGTTCTCTCCTCATCGAGCCATACGTCACTCGCAAAGACAACACCTCCATGGGCCCGGTCACCGTCGGTCCGGGCGCGCTGTTCGTGCTTGGTGACAACCGATCCGCCAGCAACGACTCCCGTGCCTGGGGGATCCTGCCAACCGAAAACATCATCGGCCGGGTGTGGCTGCGGTTCTGGCCGATCGACCGGTTGGGAACCCTCGCGGCCGGCATCCGGCCGCTCTCCCCATAGCCGAACCGCCGGCAAGCGGCCGCCCCCGCTTCCATCGTTGCCGCTCGAACCTCAGCGCCGGGGTGCACCGGGACTGGGCGGCGCTTCCCCCGTGCGGTGCGCTTGCTCGGAGGCCAAGATCGACCGCACGACTAGAGAATCTGCGACAGGAAGAGCTTGGTGCGCTCCTGCTGCGGGTTGTTGAATATCTGGTCGGGCGCGCCCTCTTCTACGATGTTCCCTTGATCGAACATGATCATGCGGTCCGATACCTCCGTGGCGAACCCCAACTCGTGAGTGACTACGATCATGGTCATCCCGGACGCCGCGAGCTCGCGCATCACATCCAGCACCTCCTTGATCATCTCCGGATCCAGAGCCGATGTCGGTTCGTCGAAGAGCATGATCTTGGGCTGCATCGCCAGGGCCCGCGCGATCGCCACCCGCTGCTGCTGCCCCCCTGAAAGCTGCGCGGGATACTTGGCCGCCTGCTCCGGAATGCCCACCCGCTCGAGCAATCCCATGGCGGCGTCTTCCGCCTCGTGCCGAGGCCGATGGCGAACTCTAATCGGCGCCAACGTGATGTTGTCCAGCACGGTCAGGTGTGGAAAGAGGTTGAACGACTGGAAGACCATGCCGACCTCACGGCGGATCGACTCGATGTTCCGGATATCCTTCGTGAGCTCTATCCCGTCCACGATGATGTCGCCACGCTGATGCTCCTCCAGCCGGTTAATCGTCTTGATGAACGTGGATTTCCCCGACCCCGACGGGCCAAAGATCACCACTACCTCCCCTCTCTTCACCGTGGTCGTCACCCCCCGCAGCGCATGGTACGAGCCGAACCACTGGTGCACGTCCCGGCAAATGATCATGTCATCCGTCGTCGTCTCGTTCTCGCTGATAGCCACAAGAGCCTCCCTGTCTATATCTCCGCCGCCTCGGCGGGCGCTGTGTCCAGCCGGCCGGCGGCGTTACCGCTTGCCGACGCCCATATGCTCCTCGACGCGTCTACTGATGTACGACATGCTGTAGGTGAATATCCAAAACACGATCCCGACGAAGACGAAGAGCTCCCGCGCGCTCTCCAGATATTCCGGATTCCCTAAGATGAATGCGCGCCCAATTTCCACCACGTCCAACATCCCAATGATGTACACCAAGCTCGTATCCTTGAAGAGCCCGATGAACTGCCCTGCAATGGCGGGGATGACGTTTCGCAGCGCCTGCGGCAGAGATATGAGGAGTGTAATCTGCCAGCCGTGAAGCCCCAGGGCCCGCGCAGCCTCCGCCTGCCCAGGGTGCAGCGCCTGCAACCCCCCCCGCACATTCTCCGCCATATACGCCGAACTGAACAAGGTGATGATGATCGCCGCGCGGAACACCGAGTTCAAGGGGAAATCCTGCGGGAACGCCAGCGGCACAACCACCTGAGACATGAACAACAAGGTTATTAGGGGAACGCCCCGGAACACCTCGATGAAGGCGACGCACAGCATCTTCACTACCGGTAGGTGGCTCCGTCGCCCCAAGGCCAACGCAATTCCCAGAGGCAGGCTCAGGGTGATGCCGCACGTCGCCAGCAGCAAGTTCAGCATCAAGCCGCCCCAAGAAGTAACCGATACCGGCTGCAACCCAGGAACCCTGGGCAACCCGCTGATGAGCACCAGCGTCAGCACGAAAGACGCCACGCCGACGATTGCGATCCAACGCGGAGTTCCCAACGGTGTGTACCGCCCCAACGCCATCCCCCCGAACACCGCAGGCACGTTCGCAACCAGCAGCAGACGCACGTCCATCCCCATCCGGTCGAGTCCGTACGGCAGCAGGGCCATGGCGGCGGAGACTCCCGCGACGACCAGGGCCGCGCGCTTCACGACGCCCCCGCCCGCGTATCCCCACGCCATCCCAAACAACATAGTGGCCAGCAGCAAGCCTACCTGCGGCCTCCAGAAGCAGTTCTGCCCGGGACAAGCGCCCTCGGTGTTGTACTGTCCGATGATGAAGCGGCCGCCTAGCTCCCCGATGACCGACCAGTTTGCTGTGCCGAATACCCATCCCGCACCGAACCACAGCGCCAAACCGATCGCAATGATCGACGCAACCGTGAGGGCTCCGTTGTGCCAGCTGCCGAACAGGTTGCCGCGAACCCATCCGGCCACTCCCACGCTCATGGGTGGAGGAGGCAGCGCGTCGAATCGCGAGGACGCCTGGTCGCCGAGTGTGGCCATCACCGCTCTCCTGCGAACCGAGTGCGGCGGTTGTACAGGTTGCCGATGAGCGACCACGTCAAGCTCATCAGCAGATACGCAAGCATGATGATCAAGAAGATGGAAATCGCCGGGGCCGTCTGCGTCATGGTTATGCCTACGCTCGTCATGTCCGCGTAGCCGACCGCGCCCCCAAGGCTGCTGTTCTTCGTCAAGTTCAGATATTGGCTAATCAGCGGAGGGATGATGACCCGCAGCGCCTGCGGAAACGTTACGTGCCGGAGCGCCCCCATGGGGGACAACCCCAGCGCCCGCGCAGCCTCGATCTGCCCCCGTCCAACCGACTGAATCCCCGCACGTACGATCTCCGCGATGAACGCCGCCGTATACATCACCAACCCAATCAGCAGCACCAACAGCCCCGCACGGAACGTGAAGCCTCCGTCGATCCGTCCGAACCTCCCCGCGGGCTCCGGAATCGAAACTACGAATGGCGACGCCCCGGCGCTTGCCCACACAACCACCCACGCCGCCGACCCAATCACGACCGCCGTGCCGACGCCAGCCAGCAGCGGATACGACGACTGCCCAGTCTCCACCTCGCGCCGCGTCAACAACCGATGAACGACCACCCCTGCGATACCCCCCCCAGCCGCAACTACAAGCCACGTGAGCGACGCCCCTGCACCGGTGCCAGACAGCCACGGTACCGACAGACCGGCGTTGTCCAAGTATATCCAGTCCGCGATGACGTATGCTTCCCGCACCGTCGGCAGCGTCAATATGATGTAGAACCAAAACAGCAGCTGCACCAGCAGCGGCACGTTGCGGAAGAACTCGACGTAGACCAACGCCAGCTTCGATACGATCCAATTCCCTGACAACCGCGCCACGCCAATCACGACCCCCAGCAGCGTCGCGAGGATTACTCCCCCAATCGCTACTACGATCGTGTTGGTGGCGGCGACGACGAGAGCGTAGCGGAACGAATCCGACGATTCGTATGGGATGATCGCGTCCCCAATGGGAGTCTGGTACTCCCGATCGAGGAAGCTGAAGCCGAATGGGATTTCCCGTGCGTCTATCGCCGTGCCAATGTTGAAGAAGAACCATACGACCAGCGCAACCACTACGACGGCGGATATGATCTGCGCCGCCCATTCGATGACGCCGACATGCCGCCATACGGGGATCCCTTGGTAGGTTAGCATTTGCTGCGCCCCGCAACGCGCCGGAGTCCGTGCCGGATGCGTCTCATCCCTCCAACGTATCTCCCTGGCTCCATGCCTGTGTCGGTTCCCCTCGTCATTCCGCGCGACACGCTGGTTCTCCGTATCCCCTCGTTCCGTCGGTAGCCCTGCCGCTCATCAGAGAGACCGACGGGCCGACCTGGGGCAGCGGCGGCCGGAAGATCCTCGCCGCGAGAACTGCCCGCGCTCGTCGAGAATGTTTGGGAGAGGGGCCGCCGGCTCGCGGCCTGGCAGCCCCTCTCCAGAGAATTGCCTAGGTGTCAAGGCGCCGATTCTCGCCTCGACCCGTCTCGTGTTGCCCGCTACCGCAGCGGAGCCGCGTAGACCTGTCCGCCCTTCGGGCAGTCCGTGCACGACGCAGCCGACCACAACGCGTTGCGGCTGCCTTCTCGAAGCAGACCCAGCGGCGTAAGATGCCGGTCGTAGATCTCCCCGTAGTTACCCACTGCGCGGATTACGGCCTGAGCGACGGTGTCGCTGAGTCCCATGCTCTCCTGGCCGAACGACCCTTCCAGCCCAAACAACCGATCCACCTTCGTGTCCCCAGTTACGCCTGTAGGCACGGTAGCGGATGTTACTCCGTATGCCTCCGAGTAGATGATGATGGCCATCACCGTCTTCACGATGTCGTACCACTGCTCGTCGCCGTGCGGAACCACCGGCCCCAACGGCTCCTCGGAGATCGTGCCGGGCAAGATCACATGGTCGTCTGAATTCGGGAAGCTATCACGGGTGGAAACCAACCCGGAGCGGTCCGTCGTGAGCGCGTCGCACTGTCCGCTCTGGTACGCATCCCTCGCAGTAGTGTTATCCGGGAACACTATCACGTCGATGCCCAAGTTGTTCTGGTTGTTGAAGTCCTGTAGGTTCAACTCGGTGGTGGTGCCCTGTTGCACGCACACCGAAGCGCCTTGGAGTTCCATCGAACTGGAAACGCCGGACTCCTTCAGTACCATGAAGCCTTGACCGTCGTAGAACATCGTCTGGGCGAAGTTGCCCCATTGCGCGTCGCGGGAGCTGGTCCATGTCGTATTGCGCGACATGATGTCCACTTCCCCGCTCTGCATCGTCGGCCCTCTCTCTGCCGCCGTAGTCGGGCGAACCTCTATCGCGTTGGCGTCGCCGAGTACTGCTGCGGCCACGGCGCGGCAAAGGTCGATGTCGAACCCAACGTTGTTCCCGCTGCTGTCGATCGACCCGAACCCGGCCAGGGAGTTGTTCCCCGCGCACACGACGCTCCCCCGTTCCTTCACCCGATCCAAGCGGGACGCATCGTCAGTCACCGCGGCGCTCGTCATCGCCGAATCGACGGTATCGGTCGTGGCGCTGTCGTCCGTGTCGCTATCGGAAGAATCGCTCCCGCACGCCGCCGCAAACAAGACCACGGCGATCAGCAACCCAACACCTATGATAGGCTTGAATATCTTCATCGTGAGTTCCCCTATTCTCTGAAAAGTACTCCGACCTGTCCCAGCGCGCCAACCATCCGGCCCGCATTCGGCGGAGGCAATACATACTAATACCAGAAAAGATCCCGTCAAGTCAAGTACTCTTTCGGTTGTCTTGCATAATAGTTGATGGGTTTTCTGCGCTTGAAAGTGCAGCCATGCTGCCACGGCGAGACGACGCGCTCTTGTAGATCTTTGGGTGGACTCCGCTTGGCCGACAGCTTCACGCCGTCCGCCCAGCTTTCCATGGGTGGGTCGATACCCTGCGCGTCGAGTGTGTGGGGTGTCAAGTATTATAGAAGGGAACTAGCTGGCGGGGGTATAGACGCGGCCACCGTGGGCTGGTATGCTAGAGAGCGTGCGGGAGTAACTCAGTCTGGTAGAGTTCCTGCCTTCCAAGCAGGCTGTCGCGGGTTCGAGTCCCGTCTCCCGCCCCACAGGCGCTAGTGGCAGCGGATGCTGCCCCCCAAAGTGGATATACAGGCAAACCCGTCTCGGTCGTCCGTATTTCCGCGTTGCGCCGTTCGTCCGACGAGCACTAGCGGCGCACAGCCGCCTGCCAGCCGCGGCGTGCGGTTGCATGTTGCCATGGCCGTCCCGTGCCACTGCGTTGGCTCCGTGGGCGGCTCCGTCGTCCGATGAATTCTCCGCAGACGAGCCGGAGAGGGTAGTCTCGATGCCGAGGTCTGAGAGGTTGCGGTGACTTGGACTGCCGGCGGCCCTGTCCGTCCGCTTCTGCCTAGCGGGCCGGACGGCAGTCCAAGTCGTTTCCGGTTAGCCTACCAGCGGCCTCCGCCGCCTCCACCACCGCCGCCGTATCCTCCACCACCGCCGCCTCCACCGCCACGGCGTCCTCCCTCTCGGGGCTTGGACTCGTTGACCGTCAACGTTCGGCCTCCGAGGTCGGTTCCGTTGAGGGCTGCGATGGCTGCCTCTGCCTCTTCCTTGTTGGGCATCTCCACGAAGCCGAAGCCGCGCGAGCGGCCGGAGTAGCGGTCGGTGATTACCCTAGCGGAATCCACCTCACCGTGTGCCTCGAAGGCCTCTTGGAGGGTATCGTCGGTTTCATCGAATGACAGGTTGCCTACATAGATGTTCATGCGGCGCTCCTTCTGTACTGAAATCTCCTCATCGTAGCAAGCGTCACATTCGGTCCTGAGGCTATGTAGCTTGGGAAAACGCGGAAGCGGAACATGTTGCGTCTGATTATTGGAGTCAATACCTATTATATCACAAGCAAACGGCGATGTGTGTAGATATTGCGGGAATTTTATTTTCGTTTTTCGAGGGGCGGGCGTGTGGGTGTCAAGTTGCTTCGAATAGGGCGGATACGAAGGCGTGTGGATCGAATGCTGCGATGTCGTCGGGTTGTTCGCCTGTGCCGACGTAGAGGACTGGGAGTCCGAGTTCCTTGGTGACAGCGAGGACGATGCCGCCCTTTGCTGTGCCGTCGAGCTTGGAGAGGATGACGCCGTGGCATTGGAGCGCTTCGGTGAAGGCGCGCGCTTGGTAGAGTCCGTTTTGGCCGACGGATGCGTCGAGTGCGAGGAGGACGCGCACGCTGGACTTCGGCGCTTGCTGTCCGACGACGCGGTGGATCTTCTTCAGTTCTTCCATGAGGTTGGTCTTGGTGTGGAGCCGGCCGGCAGTGTCGATGATGACGATGTCGGCACTGCGGCTCTTCGCGGCCGTGACGGCGTCGAAGGCGACAGCGGCGGGATCCGCCCCTGCTTGATGGGCGATCACGTCCACGCCGAGCCGCCGCCCCCACGCCTGGAGTTGCTCCGCGGCCGCCGCGCGGTAGGTGTCCGCTGCGCCGACGATGACCTTCATTCCCTGCCGCGTGTACAGGTTGGAGAGCTTGGCGATGCTGGTCGTCTTCCCGACGCCGTTGACTCCGACGACGAGGAGCGCCAGAGGCGTTTCGTCCACGTCGAGCAGGCTCTCCGCGCCGTCGACGCGGAGCATTTCGATCATGCCGCGCCTGAGAGTATCGAACGCTTCTTCGGACGTAGAGACGCGGCGCGAACGGAGCTCGTCGACGAGCTCCATGGTGGACTCGACTCCAACGTCGGCCGAGATCAGGACCTCTTCCACCTGCTCCCATAGTTCCTCGCCGGCATTGGAGCCTCGGAACAGGGATGTCATGCGCCCGAGCAGGCCGCGCCGGGTGCTTTGGGCGGCCTGCCTCGTCTTCTCCGTGTCAGCGCCGCGCAGACGGAAGAGTCTCATCATTCACCCCCGTGCACTCTCCGCCTCAGCTATCTGCTAAGCCCACGGCAGCGGCAAAGACAACGGTGTACACGGCGACTACCACGATCACGAAGACTGTGAATGCGGCGATGGGTATAAGCACTGCCGCGGACGCGCGTCCGGTGGAGAACTGGTTGCACTCTCGAACGACTATCACGGCCAGGAAGATCATCCAAACGCCTATGCCGAGCTGAAGAATTCCGATTAGGGCATCGGCGCCGCCAAGGTCACCAAGCGGGATGGCAAGGAAGCCAATCAGGGATCGGAGGATGGATGGCGCAGATGCGAAACTGATTCCGGCGAACATCGCGCCGTACTCCCCGCTGCCTCCAAGTATTCGACTCATGAGCCAGAAGAACCCTGTGATGAGGGCCGTGAAGCCGATACCGAAGAGCGGAGACGAGAGAATGGTGAATCCTTGGATCCATGCAGCTAGTTCCTCTGCATCGCCTAGGCTAGCCGGGTCGCGCGATACCGCCTGCACCAGGCCTTCCGCGATGGATAGGACGATGATGACGATGAACGCGTTGGCGATCGGGCGCCTGCGGACTACGCCGCTCAGAGTGGGAACTGGGTTGGTGAAGACGCCAATGATCGTGTCGAGAAACCTCTCTTCCGGCTGCTCCTGTCGTGGTGCGTTCATGTCGAATACCTCATGGAGTTTGGACTATGGTACACGGTTGCGCGTCGAAGTCAACCGCACGGGATCGAGTGGTTGTGCTTGATTTGCCGCCGCGCAGACGGAGGAGTTTCATCATGGTCGATGCGTGATGACAGTTGCAAACGCGTCCGCCAGGAGTACCGCGTACAAGACTATGGAGGCAGCGATGGGTATAAGCACTGCCGCGGACGCGCGTCCGGTGGAGAACTGGTTGCACTCTCGAACGACTATCACGGATAGGATGATCGTCCAGGCAACTACGCCGATCTGAAGAAATCCGATTATGGCAACGGCGCCGACGAGGTCACCAAGCAGGATGGCGAGGAAGCCTCTCAGGGACTGGAGGATGGATGGCGCCGATGCGAACCCGATTCCGGCGAACATCGCGCCGTACCCTCCCCTGCCGCCGAGTATTCGACTCATGAGCCAGAAGACTCCCGCGGCGAGGGCTACGACGACGATGCCGACGACCGGAGACGAGAGAATGGCGAATCCTTGGACCCATGCAGCTAGTTCCTCTGCGTCGCCTAGGCCAGCCGGGTCGATCGATACCGCCTGCACCAGGCCTTCCGCGATGGATAGGACGATGATGACGATGAACGCGTTGGCGATCGGACGCCTACGGACTACGCCGCTCAGAGTGGGAACTGGGTTGATGAAGACGCCGACGAGCGTGCCGAGGAACTTCTCTTCGGCCTGCTCTCGTTTGGGCGCGGTTATGTCAAATTGGGGTGCAGTCATGTCAATTGAGTTTGCATTATAGTACACGGTTGCGCGTCGAAGTCAACCGCAGGGGGCGAGTGGTCGACTTCGGTTTGCCCCCGCGCAGGCGGAGAAGTCGCATCATGTGCTAAGACACTGTGGAGGAGGCGCTCAAGGCAACGATGACCACCACGACTGCCGCGAACGCGAAGACTACGAATGCGGCGGCGGGTATCAGCACGGCTGCTGCTGCGCGCTCGGTGGAGAAGTGGTTGCTCTCTCGAACGACTATCACCGATAGGATGATCGTCCATGCGACTACGCCGAGCCAAACGAGTTGGGATACGGCTGCAGCCGGGCCGAGGGGAATCGTGATGAGACCGGCGAGAGACGAGAGGATGTATGGCGCCGATGCGAACCCGATTCCGGCGAACATCGCACCGTACTCTCCGCTGCCTCCGAGTATTCGACTCATGAGCCAGAAGACTCCCGCGGCGAGGGCTGCGACGACGATGCCGACGACCGGAGAAGCGAGAATGATGATTCCTTGGCCCACTCTAACCAAGTCCTCCCTATCCTCTAGCTCCACTACTAGGGCAGACAGGGGGGACGAGTCGATGGACAGCGCCTGCGCTAGGCCTTCTGCGATGGATACGACGATGATGACGATGGCCGCATTGGCGATTGGACGCCTGCGGATCACGCCAACCAGTGCGGGAACGGGGTTGTCGAAGACGCCGATGAGCGTGCCGAGGAACTTCTCTTCCGGCTGCTCTCGTTCGGGCGCGGTTATGTCAACTTGGGGTGTGGTCATGTCAGTGAGTTTGGACTATGGTACACGGTTGCGCGACGAAGTCAACCGCGCGGGATCGAGTGATTCCGTTCGATTTGCCGCGGCGGGGGTATGCCTATGAATACGCATCGGACACAGGCCGACGAGACCCACCAAGCCAGACCCTCAAAAAAGCTGTGGTACAATAGATTACATCCTGCATCGCGACACCCCAACGGTATGCCCCCATGAAACAGGCCGTCGAACAATTCCTCCACTACATGGCAGCCGAACGCGGCGTCTCCCCGAACACCATCTCCGCCTACCGCAGCGACCTCTTGCAGTTCGTCGACTTCCTCCAAAGCAACGACCCCTCCATGAACGGCGCAGCGTCGTGGGCAAACGTCGATGGGGACGCCGTATCCTCCTTCGTCCTCGACCTCAACGACCGCGGATACTCCGACTCCACCAAAGCCCGGAAGGTCGCCGCCGCAAAATCCCTGTTCGGATTCCTCCTCGACGAAAGGATGATCGACACCAACCCCATGTCCGACTTCTCCTCACCCCGCGTCGGACGATCCCTCCCAAAGACACTTACCATGGACGAGGTCGACTCCCTCCTGTCCGTATCCATCGGCTCCACTGCCCAATCGATCCGCGACCGCGCGATCCTCGAACTCATGTACGCCACCGGAGTGCGCGCCAGCGAACTCATCTCCCTCGACGTCGAGGACGTCGACCTCCATCAACACTTCATCCGCTGCATGGGCAAAGGCTCGAAAGAACGTCTCATACCCATCTACCCGCAAGCGGTCGATGCCGTCCGCGAATATCTGGAAGGCGCGAGGCCGCACCTCGCCGGCTCAAGTCCGCAACCCGCATTGTTCCTGAGCCAGAAAGGACATCGGCTCACCCGGCAGGGCATCTGGTTCATCCTCAAAGCCCTAGTACGAGCCGCTGGCATCCAACGGCAGGTCACCCCCCACACCCTCCGACACAGCTTCGCCACTCACCTGCTCATCGGAGGAGCCCCCATCCGCCACGTCCAAGAACTCCTGGGACACTCCAGCATCACCACCACGCAGGTATACACCCACCTAACGAGCGAACACATCAGATCCCAATACGTGAAATCACACCCGCGCGCCTGAGCAGACCTTTGCATACGGCTCCATTTACTCTATGGGCATGGGCTGCCCAGACTGCTTCACAAGTACGCACCTCAGTGGAACATGACTCCATTTACTCCATGCGTATAGGCTGCCCCCAGATTGTACGTCCGTCATTCCCGCGAAGGCGGGAATCTCGCAGCCCACCCCCGCCGCATATCCATATGGACGCCTCCCGCGCAAAATCAAACCAGAACCCAGCATCTCCAATGCTTGCACATCAGGCGCCCGGCGTTAGACAATAAGACGAGACACCATTCCCAGATCCCTGCACAATCCCAACCGGAGGACCGCCCATGCCGAGCAAAGGTCAAAAGGTCGCAAAGAGACAAAACCAAATGCGAAGCCGCAAGCGGCGCGGCCCCTCTCGCTCATCGACCCAAAAATTCGAGGTAGGCCCGGCCGTGTCGTCGACGAACGTCGACACTCGTGAAGCAACCCGGCCTGCCCCCGACTCTCCCGAGCCTGTCCTCGAAACTGCCGCCGCCCCGTCTAGAACGCGCAGAACCAAGCAAACCGTCGAGGACGCCGGCCTTACCATGCCCCCCTATCTCGTGGGAGAACTCAGACACATCGGACTGATCGCCCTCGTTACTCTCGCCGCCCTCGCCGCAGCAACCGTAACGCTCGGCAGAATCGTGTAGACGCGCCCTCGGCAGCCGATGGAAGATCCTCCTCGTTCCTCCCGCCGGTGACGGCAGGGATGTTCCCAGTCCCGCACCCGGGGGCATAGACCAACCCGCTCGAGGGGAAGCAAACGGACCACCCGAAGATGCCAACCACGTCCACCGCAGCGGCCTCTCGCGCAGACTTCTCCGAACGCCTGCGCGCCGCCCCAGCCAAGCCAGGCGTATACATCATGCGCTCCCGCTCCGGAGCCATGCTCTACGTCGGCAAAGCGTCCAAGATCCGCAACCGCCTCCGTTCGTACTTCGCAAAGAGCGCAGCCCACCCCCCCAAGATTCGCGAAATGATGGCACGCGTTGCAGAATTCGAGTACATCGTCACAGAGTCCGAGCAGGAAGCCCTCCTCCTCGAGTCCAACCTGATAAAGCAAAACAAACCCCAGTACAACGCCCGCCTCAAGGACGATAAGAGCTATCCCTTCATCAAAGTCGACCTAACCGAAGACTTCCCCCAAGTCTACATCACCCGAACGACCAAACTCGACGGGGCCCGCTACTTTGGGCCGTTCGCAAGCGCGCGCAGCATCCGACGCACGCTCGCGCTCCTCAAGAAACTCTTCCCTTACCGATCCTGCACCAAGACCATAACAGGCAAAGACGCCAGGCCATGCCTCGACTTCCACATCAACCGATGCGTCGGACCCTGCATCGGCGCAGTGGACAAAGACCAATACCGCGAGGTCATCGAACAAGTTTTCCTGTTCCTAGACGGCAAAGCCGACCGCATACTCGAATCTCTCGAAGCGACGATGCTCCGCGCTTCCGAGAACCTCGAATTCGAAAAGGCCGCCAGCCTGCGCGACCAAATTCGAGCCATCGAAAAAGTGCACGAAGGACAAAAAGTCCTCCACGTCTCCTCCGAGACTCTCGACCTCATCGCCCTCTCCACAGCCGACGACGAAGCCTGGATGGAAGTCTTCTTCGTCCGACAAGGAAAACTCGTCGGCCGCGATCACTTCATCATGACGGGCGCGCAAGACAACTCCCCCAGCCAAATACTCAGCGCCTTCGTCAAGCAATTCTACGAAGTCAACCCATATGTGCCGCCGCGCATCCTCGTACAAGCGGATCTCGAAGACGCAGACGCCATCACCAACTGGCTCGCGGACAAGCGGCGCAGCAAAGTGCGCGTCTACACGCCCCAACGAGGCGAAAAACGCCGCCTCATGCAGATGGTCGCAGAAAACGCCGCCGAAGGTATGGAGCAACGCCGACTCCAAACCGCCGCATCGGACGACGCCCTAGAACAAGCAATGCTCGAACTCCAAGAAGCGCTCAACCTCCCAAACCCCCCTACGCGCATGGAGTGCTACGACATCTCGAACACCCAAGGATCCAACCCCGTCGGCAGCATGGTCGTCTTCGACGACGGCAGACCCAGATCATCCGACTACCGCAAGTTCAAAATCAAATCCGTCGACGGAGTGGACGACTACTCCATGATGCGCGAAATGCTCATCCGCAGGTTCCGACGGCTCGCAGACCCCAACGCGCGCATCGTCGACGCGGACGAGACGAACCGCGCCGCCAGCTCCCAAGCGACTTGGCAGAAAGCCCCCGACCTCGTCCTCATCGACGGCGGCAAAGGACACCTCGGCGCAGCCCTCCAAGTATTCCTCGAACTCGGAATCACCTCCATCCCCCTCGCAAGCATCGCCAAGGAAAACGAAGAGATCTTCGTCCCCCAAACCCCAGAACCCATCGTCCTCCCGCGGTCTTCCCCAGCGCTCTTCCTCGTGCAGCGCCTCCGCGACGAAGCGCACCGGTTCGCCATCACCTACCACAGACAGCGCCGCTCCAAGGCCGGCGCAACCTCCGCGCTCGACCAAGTCCCCGGAATCGGACCAAAGCGGCGCAAGATGCTCATCCGCCAGTTCGGCTCCGCGCAAGGCGTCCGCGACGCGACACTCGAAGACGTCGCAGCCGCCCCGGGCATGACCCTAACCCTCGCAGCCAAAGTCAAAGAGTGGCTCTAGCCCCGGGGCTTTGCGTCCTTGCGCCGCAACGGCATTCCCCCTCCCTTCGAGAGAAAGAGAGGGGGAACGCTCCCAAACCTACTCCTCGCCGCTCTTCCCCATGCCCATGAACGGCTTCAGCAAGTTCGTGAACTCCATCGGGAAGATGAACTTCGTCGACGCCCCTGCGCCCAGCTGCTTCAGCGTCTCGAAGTACTGCAAGCTCATCGTATTCGGATCCACGTTCTGCGCCACGCCGTAGATTCGGTCCAGCGCCGTCGCGAACCCGTCCGCGCGCAGGATCGCCGCCTGCTGGTCGCCCTCGGCCGTCAGGATCTCCGCCTGCCGCTTCCCCTCGGCCGTCAAGATCGCCGCCTGCTTCTCCCCCTCCGCAACCGTCACCGCAGCCTCCCGCGTACCCTCTGCCTCACGCACGACCGCACGCCGGATACGCTCCGCGGACATCTGCCGATTCATCGCGTCCTGAATGTCGCGCGGCGGCTCGATCTCCCGAATCTCCACATTCGTAACCTTGATCCCCCATCGCTCCGTCTCCGCGTCCAGCCGCTCGCGCAAGACCGTGTTGATCCGCTCCCTCTGTGAAAGCACGTCGTCCAAGTCGATATCCCCGACCACCGCGCGCAGCGTCGTCGTCGCCAACCCAATCACCGCCGCCTCGTAGTTCTCCACCTCCAGCACCGATCGATCCGCGTACTCTGCGATGACCCGCATGTACACCAGGAAGTCGATGTCGATCGGCGCATTGTCCTTCGTGATGTTCCTCTGCCGCGGAATGTCGATCACTTCCGTCCGCAGATCGACCCGCCTCCCCGAGTGCATGATGGGAATGAGCGCCACCGGGCCCGGCCCCCTCATACCTTGGAAGACGCCCCACTTGAACCGCGCCATCCGCTCGTAGTTCTTCAAGAAGTTGATGATAGCCATTCTTGCCTCCTGTTCCTCAATTTTCGATTCGCCATTTCGCATTTCGCCGCAGCGAAATGAGCCAGATCGCTCACTCGTCCGCCTTGGACACCCGCAAGGTCAGCCCATCGACATCAAGCACCACTACCTCCGCATCCTTCTCGATCGTCTCTCCCGTGTCGCTTACCGCGTTCCAATACTCGCCGTTTACGTGAATCTCGCCCCTGGGCGACAGTTCCTCGCTGACAAGGCCGGACAATCCATGCAGCCTATGATCGGTCGTAGGTTTTTCCCTCGACCACCATTCGGACAAGCCGCTCGCCATCTTTCTCCTTTGGAGATTCCACGCTATCAGCAGTGCGGCCGTGACCATCAGGAGAGCCAGCACCGCGGTTGCGCTGACAAGAGGGCCGAAGATATTCCACGCGACGAATAGGAGGATCGATACCGCGGTTGCACCGATGAGGGGACCGTAGATATCCCACTCGACATACAGGAGGGTCAGCACGACAATCGCCACGATGAGGTTTACGATGATGATGAGACCAATGATGTCCATCGTCTTCTCCTTCGCAAATCATAGAACCGGATTCAGATACGCGCGGCAGATTACTGCGTGTCACGTGTCACCTTCAAGGTCAAGCCGTCGACTTGGAGCACCACAACCTCCGCGTCCTTCTCGATCGTCTCTCCCGTGTCGCTTTCCGCGCTCCATTCCTCGCCCTCCACCTGCACCATCCCAGTGGGGGCAAGATCGGTGGTCGCAATACCGTTCGCGCCCAGTATACTCGGCGGCGTGGTGATCCCCTTCCGGCTTCCCATCGCTGCAATCCTCTGCGTGGCGCGGATGTCCCTCGCAACGAACACCAGCAATCCAGACACTGCCACGGTTACCGCGCCAACCAGCCAGTAGTTGACTCGGAAGTCGACGCCCTCGAACGGCGGAGGCGTGAATCCCTCGAAGAATCCCCCAAACAAGAATATGGAACCGAGAACCAAACTCACCGCGCCCCCGATGCCAAAGACGCCGAATCCGGGCGTCTGCGTCTCCACGTACATCAATACCATCGCCAACGCGATCAATCCCACTCCCGCCCAGTTCACTGGCAGGTTGCCGAATGCGACGAACGCCAGCGCGAGGCAGATGACCCCAAGGATGCCAGGCCCGATCAACCCAGGCGACCAGAACTCGATGAATATTCCCACGGCGCCCGCAATCAACAGCAAGAACGTAATGTTTGGGTTCGATATGATGCCCAGGAACCGCTCGAGCAAGTTCTGTTCGACCTCTCGGATCTCGACGCCCGCGCTTTCGATGACATACGCGCCACCGGAAAGATCGACCTCCCTGCCGTCGATGTCCGCCAGGAGCTGCTCGAGATCCTTCGCCACGATGTCGATGACGTTCTGCGTCAGCGCTTCCGACGCAGAATACGCCTGCGCTCGCGTGACCGTGTCCTCCAACGCCTGCACGTTGCGTCCGCGCTCCTCCGCGATGCTCCGCAGAAACGCCGCCGCGTCGTTCGTCGCCTTCGATTCTATCGTGTCCGGAAGATCCTCCCCCGTCACATCCACCGGAGACGCCGCCCCGATGTTCGTGCCGTTCGCCATCGCCGCGATGTGCCCCGCCGCCGCGATGAACGTCCCCGCAGACGCCGCATGAGCCCCCGACGGCGAAATGTACACGATGACGGGGATCGGAGAATCCAAGATTGTCTCCACCATGCTCCGAGTCGCGTCGTACAGCCCACCCGGCGTATCCAACCGTATCACGACGAACCGCGCGCCTCCCGCCGACGCCTCATCCACGACCCGCTCCAAGAAGCCAGCAGTAGACGGCTGAATCGCCTCGCGAATCTCTATCACGACGGCGTGATGCCCGTCGGCGTTCACGACAGACGCCCAATGCCCTGCCGCTGCCCCTCCGAACCCGACGGCTATGAGCGCAAACGCCAAGATTCTCCGCATGACCTGCCCTCGACCTTCTCCCGCGGCGCGCAGTCTCGATTCGACCGTTCCCTCGAAACCCCCCAGCGCCGCAGCGATCCGATAGTGTGATACTACCCAATACCGCGCCGCAATTCAACACCGCGCGCCGGGCGGTTCCGTTCTACGACATACGGCGCATATGATACGATGCTCACGCAATGTCCACGGAATACCCCTCTGAGAATGCGAACGAGCGGATGCGCTGCCCATCCTGCGGTGTTGAATTGTCGTCCCAAAGCGCGTACTGCTCCAAGTGCGGCGCCCGGACAGGGCCGCAGTCGCACCGTTGCGTCTCGTGCGGCGCCGAGCTGCAACCCCCAGACGTGTACTGCTCCACATGCGGCGCGCCCACAAGCGTGAAGCCGCACCACTGCGCCTCTTGCGGTGCTGAGATGCCGCCCCGAGACGCATCCTGCAACAAGTGCGGCGCGCGGAATGAGCGGCGGGTCAGATACTCCCTCTGGCGCGTCGGCATCCTCACGTTCCTGACAGTCGGCCTCTACTACTACTATTGGATGTACGTCTCTTGGAAGCATCTATCCGAGGGAGGAGAGATGCCGGGCAAGGAATTCCACCCAGTATGGCACGCCCTGAGCCAGTTCTTGCCAATCTACAACTTCGTCGTCATCTACCAACACTTCCGCACGATCAAAGATGCGCAAGAGCGGGAGAGAGTAAAGTCCAACCTCGTTCCCGGTCTTGCGCTCGCACTTTCGATCATACTCCCCGTCATTTTATACATTGGCGTATGGATCCTAGTAGGGATCCTAGTAGGGTTGTCTGGCGTTCCTGCTGTGGCTATACCCTGGGACGTAATCTCGAATCTGGTGCTCATCGGGGCGTTTGCCGGTACTTTCCTGACCCTAGCCCTTCGGGGCCAGCGGAACCTGAACAGGTATTGGGAAAGGCCTGGCGCGCGCCCTGCGCGCTCGGCCCGCACAGGCCCAGGAGAGATCATCATCTCCGCGGCCGGCGGATTGTTTGCTGCGCTGATCATCATGGACGGCATAGGGTTGGTCGTTTCGTCCCAGCCGGCCCCTATCGACATAGATTCGGAACGTCGGGGAACGATTGAGAGTCATACACAGGTAGATTATTATCGCTTCGAAGTTCGGGCAGGCACCACTCAGTATACGGTCAGTGTCAGTCCTACTACCCTGGGGCTGGGGGGCGACCCCCTGGAGGCCGCGATAGTCGCCTTGTGGGATTCGGATGGGTCCCTCCGTACAAGGAACGCCGACACTCCCATTGTGATACGCTGGACGGCGTCATCGAGCGGCACGAGGTACGCCACGATCGAGAGCGACGGAGCGGCTCTGGGGGATTACGTGCTTCGGGTGGACGCGACATCGTCGGTCTATGAAGCGGATTCGTTCGCGCCGATTCAGACGTCGGTAGGTTATCGAGGAACGATTGCTCGTCATCTGCAAGTAGATTCCTATGGCCTTCCGGTGCGGGAAGGCGCTGGGTACGTGATATATGTCAGTCCTATTACCCAGGGCCTGGGTGGCGACCCCTTGGAGGCCGCAATAGTCGCCTTGTGGGATTCGGATGGGTTGACCATTCTACATGTAGAAAACGCCGACACCCCCATTGTGATACCCTGGACGGCGTCATCGAGCGGCACGAGGTACGTCACGATCGAGAGCGGTGGAGCGGCTCTGGGGGATTACGTGCTTCGGGTAGACGCGCGGTGAACTCGCAGGCTATGGGGGGCTCCATCGTGAAGATCGATAGCGAGTGGATGCGCTGCGCCTCCTGCGGGGCCGAGCTGCCGTCCCAAAGCGCGTACTGCTCCAAGTGCGGCGCGCGGACAGGGGTGCAGCCGCAACGGTGCGCCTCCTGCGGCGCTGAGGTGTCGTCCCCTAGCGCGTATTGCTCCACATGCGGCGCGCGGACAGGAGCGCGGGTGCACCACTGCGTCTCCTGCGGCGCCGAGATGCCGCCCCAAGACGCATCCTGCCCCAAGTGCGGCGCGCGGAATGAGCGCCGGGTCAGATACTCCCTCTGGCGGGTCGGCATCCTCACGTTCCTGTCTTTCGGCCTCTACTACTACTATTGGATGTACGTCTCTTGGAAGCATCTGGCCGAGGAGATGCCGGGCAAGGAATTCCACCCTGGCTGGCACGCCCTGAGCCAGCTTGTGCCGATCTACAACTCCGTCGTCATCTACCAGCACTTCCGCACGGTCAAAGACGTGCAAGAGCGCGGGAGGGTAGTGTCCAACCTCGTTCCCGGTCTTGCGCTCGCACTTTCGATCGTACTCCCCTACATTTTATTCATTGTCATATGGATCCTAGCATTTGCCTTGCTATGGGCCCTGCAGAGCTTCTCTGTCGCTCCTGCTGTGGCTGTACTCTGGGTCGTAATCTCGATTCTGATGCTCATCGCGGCGGTTGCCGGTACTTTCCTGACCCTAGTCCTCTGGGGTCAGAGGAACCTGAACAAGTATTGGGAAAGGCCTGGCGCGCGCCCTGCGCGCTCGGCCCGGACAGGGCCGGGAGAGATCATCATCTCCGCGGTCGGCGGATTATTTACTGCGCTGATCATCATGGGCGGCATAGGGTTGGTCATTTCGTCCCTGCCGACCCCTATCGACATAGATTCGGAACGTCGGGGAACGATTGAGAGTCATACACAGGTAGATGATTATCGCCTCACGGTTCGAGCAGGCACTCGGTATACGATCCGTGTCAGTCTTACTACCCTGGGGCTGAGGGGCGACCCCCTGGAGGCCGCGATAGTCGCCTTGTGGGATTCGGATGGGGCGACCATCCTACAGGTAGAAAACGCCGTCACCCCCATTGTGATACGCTGGACGGCGTCATCGAGCGGCACGAGGTACGTCACAATCGAGAGCGACGGATACTATCTGGGGGATTACGTGCTCCGAGTGGACGCGCGGTGAACTCGCAGGCTATGGGGGCTCCAACGTGAAGATCGAACGACTCGACGTCTACTATGTGAAGATGCCGCTCATCTACCCGTGGCGGACTGCCTACGGCGTAGACTACGACATCCACAGCGTTCTCGTGCGCGCGACGGGGAATGGGCATACGTCCTGGTCGGAGTCGACGCCGTTCTTCGCGCCGACGTATCTCCCGGAGAGCGCGGGATCCGTCTTCTATCACGTCACCGAGGTGTTCGGTCCGCACGTGGTTGGGCGAGAGTACGAAACCGCCCAGGAACTGAACGACCGTCTCTCCGTCTTCAAGGGCAACTCCTTCGCCAAGGCGGCCATCGAGATACTCTGGTGGACTTTGCAGAGCGCCGTCACGGGAACTCCCGTCCATCGCCTATTGGGCGGCGAGACGCGGGAAGTTGCCGCGGGCGCCGATTTCGGCATCCAAGATTCGTTCGACATGCTCTTGGGCAACATCCAACAGGCCGTCGACGCCGGATTCCCGCGAATCAAGCTCAAGGTCGCCCCTGGATGGGACCTCGAAATGCTCGAGGTCGTTACCTCCACATTCCCAACTACTACCTTTCATATCGACTGCAACTCCGGCTACACCCTCGACGATCTGCCGTTCTTCAAGGCCATCGACGATATGGGCCTGGCGTTCATCGAGCAGCCTCTGCATTATGCGGACGTGCTCGACCACGCCGAGCTTGCAAAGCGCATCCGCACTCCCATTTGCTTGGACGAGACCATCGTCAGCGTTCGAGCTGCAGAGCAAGCCCTCCGCGTCGGCGCGGCGCAATACATGAACATCAAGCCTGGACGCATTGGGGGGCTGAGCAACGCCCTCGCCGTCCACGACCTCTGCCGCGATGCCGGCGTCCCCGTTTGGGTGGGGGGGATGCTGGAGAGCGCCTTGGGCGGCGCTCTGTGCGTCGAGGTTGCGACGCTGCCAAACTTCACGTATCCGGGTGACCTGTTTCCGTCGTCGCGCTTCTACGAACGCGACCTCGCCGATCCGCCGATGGAATTGACCGAACGATTGACATTTCGCCCCTTCACCGACGGACTCCCCCGACCCGACCCCGACCGGCTCGGCGCGCAAACAGTCCACTCCAAGACGATCCTCCCAGAATGACGGACGATGCGTCTTGGTATACTATGGGAGACGAGACTCCGCGGCCCCATAGGGAGGTGACATGATAGATCGAGACCGGTTGGTGAAGACGTTCTGCGACCTCGTGCAGATTGGCAGCGAGTCTGGCAACGAGGACGCCAAAGCGGCCGACATGGCTCGCCGGCTTGGTGAGCTCGGCTTCGACGTGGAAACGGACGGCTACGGCAATCTCATCGCGCACGAAGACGGCGACGACCCATTCATGCTCTCCGGACATCTCGATACGGTGTCTCCAGGCAATGGAATCCGGCCCGTAGTGGACGGAGACCGGATCACGTCCGACGGGATGACCATCGGCGGCGGCGACGACAACGCAGGACTGGCGATCATCCTCGAAACCCTCGCCTCCATGGCGGAGGATGGAACCCGCAGGCGCCCCGTCGAAGTAGTCCTCACTCGGGAAGAAGAGCCCGGCTTGGTCGGCGCTCACAAGCTGGATTTCACGAAGATTAGGTCGAAGGAGTCGATCGTCTTCGACCGAGAAGGCCCCGTCAATCGCATCACCTTGGCAAGTCCGACCTACGTCGCCTATGACATCACGGTTACCGGCCGTGCCGCACACGCGGGCATCGAGCCCGAAAATGGCATATCCGCAATTCGCATCGCATCCGAAATCGTCGTGCGTCTGCCGCAGGGCCGACTCGACGAGGAAACGACCTTCAGCGTTGGAACGATCGAGGGCGGATCCACCAGAAACACGGTGCCCCAGATCGCCACCCTCACCGGAGAGTTTCGCACCATCAATATGGAGACCCTCGACAACCTACTCCTCGAAATCGAGAACGTATTGGCGGATGTAAGCGCCCAGCATCCGGACGCCTCTGTTAGCAGCGACGTCTATCCGAAGTTCAAGACATTCCGCATCGACGAGAACCATCCAACGACCAAGCGCGTCGTAGCCGCGCTCGACGCCATCGGACTCGAACCTGACTTTCGCCTGTCCGGAGGAGGAAGCGATGCCAACGTCTTCTGGCAGCGCGGCATCGCCGCGATCGTGTGTGGCATGGCAGACTACAATATGCACACCCTGCAGGAGTACGTGGTGATCCCCGAGCTGGTACAGTGCGTCGAGTTCTGCAGGGAGCTCGTCAAGGCCTAGCCATGCTAGTGCGCCTCGCGTATGGACGCAGCGGACTCACGGTCGATCTGCCAGACGACCGCACCACCATCGTAGAGCCGACGTATGTGCCCGGGCTGCCAGACCCGCAGAGTGCGATCCGCAACGCCCTGCGCAATCCCTTGGGAGGCGGGCCCAGCCTGAGGCGCTTGGTGAAGGCGGGGCAGACCGTAGCGGTCTCCGTGTGCGACGGCACCCGCCCAATGCCGTCGAAGGTCGTCCTTCCGGCGCTCATGCGCGAGCTGGCGCACGTGCGCGCAGACCATATCACGATACTCGTTGCCGCCGGGACTCACCGCCCCAATACCCCCGATGAGCTCGAAGAGATGCTCGGGGCAGACATCACGAGCAACTACCGAGTCGTCAATCACGACGCATTCGACGCTCGGACGCTGGAGCGCGCGGGCGAGTCCTCGGAAGGAATTCCGATCTGGCTCAACCGCCGGTGGCTGGCGGCAGATGTCCGGATCACCACGGGATTCGTCGAGCCCCATTTCTTCGCAGGATTTAGCGGCGGCCCGAAGATGGTCGCGCCCGGTCTCGCGGGATTCGAAACGACCATGCACTTGCACAACGCGGAACGGATCGGGCATCCGATGGCCGTGTGGGGCGTAACCCTCGGCAATCCCGTCCACGACTCGATCCGCGAAATCGCTTCCACTACCGGCGTCGACTTCAGCGTCGATGTGACCATCAACCGCGACGGCAAGATCACCAGTGTCTACGCGGGGGATCTGTTTCGAGTTCACGCCGCAGCGTGCCGCTCCGCCAAGAACACGGCAATGCAGAAGGTAGATGGGCGGTTCGACGTGGTCGTGACGACGAACAGCGGATATCCTCTCGACCAAAACCTCTATCAGGCCGTCAAGGGAATGTCCGCGGCCGCGCAGATCGTCGAGGATGGAGGAACGATCGTCTGCGCCGCAGAATGCAGAGACGGCATCCCAGAGCATGGGCAGTACCAGAAGCTGCTAGGGATGCGGGACTCGCCCGAAGAGTTGTTGCAGATGATTACCGCCCCGGGACATGCCGTCCACGATCAATGGCAAGTGCAGCTGCAAGCACAGATACAGATGAGGGCGCGCGTGTGCCTGAAGTCCGAATACCTAACGCGCGAGCAGGTCACGCAGGCGCATCTAACGCCGGTCGAGAGTATCGAGGATGCCGTTGCAGAAGCCCTGCGGTCGAGCGGCGAAGACGGGCGGGTCTGCGTCCTTCCGGAAGGGCCGCAGACGATCCCATACGCGGTAGAAGGGACCGCGGAGCCCCGCGGCCCCTTCTACCCAATCTTCGGCTAGGTGATGGCGACGGTCGCGCCGGCCTCTTCCAAAGCCGACTTGGACTCCTCCGCCTCCTCCTTGCTCACACCCTCCTTGATATTGGAGGGCAGGTTCTCGACCACCTCTTTCGCTTCCTTGAGGCCGAGTGACGTCATGGCGCGAACCGCCTTGATGACGTTGATCTTCTTTTCTCCGAAGTCTTTGAGGACGACGGTGAACTCCGTTTGTTCCTCTTCCTCGGCCGCTGCCGCCCCGTTCGAGCCGTCGGCGGCAACAGGCGCTGCCGCTACCGCCATGGGCGCAGCCGCACTCACGCCAAAAGTCTCCTCGAGCTCTTTGACGAGGTCGGCCAACTCAACCACCGTCATCCCTTTGATAGCTTCCAGTATTTCCTCTTTCGTTGCCATGAGAATTCGCTCCTTGCTGATTTCCGTAGTTTGGGTTGTTCTGCTTGCCCTACTAGGGGTGAATTTGAATGGCGCCGTTTTATTCGGATGCGCCGGCCTTCTGATCTGCGATTGCCTTCAACGCGGTCACCAAGCCGACTTGCGGAGCGTTCAGCACGTATGCCAAATTCCGCATGGGAGCTTGCAGCGTCCCTAACAGTCCCGTGATGGGGAATTGGAGTTGCCCCAGTAGCTGGGACAATACCACTTCCTTGGATGGCAGAGTGGTGAGATGGTCGACTTCCTCGGCCGTTAGCGTCTTGCCGCCCAATACGGCGCCGGTGATGACCATGCGCGCGCGCGTCGCGGCGAGGTGATCCGTCAATATCTTTGCCGCCGTGGACGGCTCCCCGAACCCGAAGACGATGCCGGTCGGGCCCTTGACGATATCCTTGATCTCAGGCGCCCCGGCTTGATCGGCAGCGATGTACGCAAGAGTGTTCTTCACGACGCGCAAGCGTATCCCATTCTCTCGTAGGACGCGCCGGAGATCGGTCATGTCCGGTACGGACATGCCGTTGTTGTACGCGCCGATGGCGATAGTCGCCGCATCGATCAACTCTCGTATCTCGCGTATCTGTTCTTCTTTTGCGGGTGTTGGCACTGTATTCACCTTTCCGTTTTCGTTCGACCCGTCGTCAGACGGAAGGCCAAACAAAAATCCTCGAGCCGGAGACTCGAGGCGTCGGAATGTGAAACCGGCCGCGTTTCGCCTGCGGCAAGTTTCCTATCTCGGCAACCTCGGCGGGCCTCGAAGAGTTTACTCCGCCAGAGGCGGAACCCACTGTCTACGGCACTGCGTGTTCTATTCTACTGTAATGGTCGTTAGGGCCGCAACATCCAAAGCGATGCTCGGCCCCATCGTGCTGGCAAGATATGCGGCGATGACGAACTGTCCCTTGACCCCGCTCGGGCGCGAGCGGGTGATGTTGTCCATGATCGACGACAAATTCTCCAGAAGATGGGTCTCGTCGAAACTCGCCTTGCCAATGGCCAGGTGCATCAGCCCCGTGCGGTCGAGGCGGTACTCGACGCGCCCTTTCTTGGACTCGCTGATGACGCGCGGAAGATCGTCGGCTTGGACGACGGTTCCCGTCCTCGGGTTGGGCATAAGGCCGCGCCGACCCAAGTACCGCCCCAGCCGTCCTATCCTGCTCATCATGTCCGGAGTCGCAATGGCAACGTCGAAATCGACCCAGCCGTCCTCGACTCGCTTGACTAGGTCGTCGCTCCCAACGAAATCCGCTCCGGACTGCTCGGCTACCGCGGCGGCCTCGCCCTCCGTGAAGACCGTTACCCTCACCGGCTTGCCGATGCCGTGCGGAAGGACGGCCACACCGCGCACGACCTGATCCGCGCGCTGCGGATCCGCTCCAGTGCGGAGATGGAGCTCCACCGTCTCGTCGAATCCCGCAGTCGCAGTCTGCTTGACGAGGCGAACTGCTTCCTCCGGCCGGTAGATTCTCCCCGGGTCGACGAGTTCCTTTGCGGCTGCGTATCGCTTGGTTGCTGTTGTCATGGGTTCATCCTCGTCATGTCTGCGTGGAGTAGGCTCCGAAAGTTAGCGTTGGACCTGGATGCCGATGCTCCGCGCCGTTCCTTCGATGATCTTCATGGCGCCGTCGATGTCGGCGGCGTTCAGGTCTTGCATCTTCGTCTGTGCAATCTGCCGCACCTGTTCGGATGTCACGGTTCCCCTCTTCTCGGCCAAGGGGTTCCCGCTGCCCTTTTCGATCCCCGCGGCTTGTAAGAGCAAAGACGCGGCCGGAGGAGACTTGAGGATGAACGTAAACGAACTATCCTCGAATATCGTCAGCTCCACCGGTACGATCATCCCCATCTGTTGCGCTGTGCGCGCGTTGTACTCTTTGACGAACGCCATGATGTTCAAGCCGTGCTGCCCAAGAGCAGGGCCCACAGGGGGAGCCGGAGTTGCCTTCCCCGCTTCGATTTGCAGCTTGATGACGGCCCTGACCTTCTTAGCCAATGTGATCTCCTGACTGTAGTGCGTTTAGGGATAGACTGGGGACCTTGCGGTCAGCTCTTTTCCACCTGCAGGAAGTCTAGCTCCACAGGCGTTTCTCGCCCGAAGAACGATACGAGCACCTTGAGCTTGGATCGTTCCGGGTAGACCTCGTCGACGGATCCCATGAAGTCCATGAACGGGCCGTCGACGATTCTCACCATCTGACCCTTCTCGAATCCCACGCGCACGCGGGGTTGTGCGGACTTCATGTGGTTCAGGATGGAGTCGACCTCGCTTTGCTCCAACGGCACCGGTTTCGGGCGTTTCTCGAGTTCGTCTTCTACCGAAATGAACCCAGTCACGCCGGGAGTGTTCCGCACGACGTACCAGCTCTCGTCGTTCATTTCCATTTCGACGAGGATGTAACCGGGGAACACGCGGCGAGCAACAGACGTCCGCTTGCCTTCCTTGATCTCGATCTCTTCCTCCGTCGGAACGACAACTTGGAATATCTTGTCGCCAACGTCCATGGACTCTATTCGCAGGGTGAGGTTCTTCTGGACGCGGTCTTCCTGTCCTGAGTACGTGTGGACGATGTACCAGCGGCGGTCTGTCGTTTCTGTCGTGCTCATTTCATATCCCCAAGATCACGTCCATCAGCCGCGCGAACAGCAGATCCACAGCACTCAGAAATGCCCCGATAGCAGCCGAAACTGCGATCACCATCAAGGTCAGGCGCATCGTCTCTTCCCGCGATGGCCACGTAACCCGCTTCAACTCCTGATACGACTCGGAGATGAAGCGGAGGCTCAATCCTCTCCTTGCTTGTCCTGCGCCTGATTGTCTTCCTGCCAATGGGTTGCGGGCCATGGGCTACCTCACCTCCCGGTGCGGTGTGTGCTTGCGGCAGCGCGGGCAGAACTTTTTGAGCTCCAACCGCTCCGGGTCGTTGCGCCGGTTCTTGCTCGAGTGGTACGTCCGCTCTCGACAGTCGACGCAGCCCAAGTTTATCAGGATGCGGGTGTCTCCTCTGCGGGGCATGGCTTCCTCTTTCGGGTGCGGAATTGGCGGGCGGGCCGCAGATGCGTCTGCCCGCCAATTCTCCGCTGGTCGCTATTCCTTGATCGCCGTGAAGACTCCGGATCCGACGGTGCGTCCGCCTTCGCGGACGGCGAACCGCAGCTGATCCGTCATGGCCACCGGCGTCGTGAGATTGATGTCCATCTCGATGTTGTCCCCGGGCATGACCATCTCCACGCCGTCGGGGAGCTTGATCTCGCCAGTGACGTCGGTTGTGCGGATATAGAACTGAGGCTTGTATCCGCTGAAGAACGGCGTGTGCCGCCCGCCTTCTTCCTTCGTCAAGACGTACACTTGGGCGCTGGCGCTCGTATGGGGGGTTACGCTCCCAGGCGCCGCGAGAACTTGCCCGCGCTCGACCTCGTCCCGATCGACACCGCGAAGGAGGAGCCCAACGGCATCGCCCGGCTCGGCCTCGTCGAGCATCTTGTGGAACATCTCGACTCCAGTCACGACAGTGCTGCTGGTCTCCTTGATGCCTACGACGTCGACGGTGTCACCTACCTTGATGACCCCCTGCTCGACACGGCCGGTGACCACAGTGCCGCGCCCCTTGATGCTGAACACGTCCTCGACGGGCATCAAGAACGGCTGGTCCCTGGGGCGGTCCGGAACGGGGACGTAGCTGTCGACGGCATCCATCAACTCCCAAATGCCGCTGCCCCATTCGGAATCTCTGGACATGTCGTTCGCTTCGAGCGCATTGAGCGCGCTGACCCGGACGAAGGGAATGTCATCTCCTGGGAAACCGTATTCCGTGAGCAGTTCGCGCATCTCTATCTCGACCAGCTCGAGCAGCTCCTCGTCGTCCATCATGTCCACTTTGTTCAGGGCGACGACGATGGCGGGCACCTCCACCTGCCGCGCAAGCAGGATGTGCTCGCGGGTCTGCGGCATCGGGCCGTCAGGCGCGCTCACGACGAGGATTGCGCCGTCCATCTGCGCGGCGCCGGTGATCATGTTCTTGATGTAGTCCGCGTGGCCAGGACAGTCGACGTGGGCGTAGTGCCGCCCCTCCGTCGCATACTCCACATGCGTAATCGCGATGGTCACGCCGCGCTCTTTCTCTTCCGGCGCGTTGTCGATGCTGTCGAACTCGCGGAAGTCGGCAAGCCCGGCGTTCGCCAGAGTCTTGGTGATGGCCGCGGTCAGTGTGGTCTTCCCATGGTCGACGTGACCAATCGTGCCCACGTTCAAGTGCGGCTTATCCCGTACGAATCGTTCCTTCGCCATTTCCTGTCTCCTGTATTTGTGCTCTCTGTTGCGCCCGCAGTCGAAAGTTTGTGGAGCCCTCAAGCAGACTCGAACTGCTGACCTCGTTCTTACCAAGAACGCGCTCTGCCTCCTGAGCTATGAGGGCGCGGCACCTTCCTTTCAGAACGGACTACGGCTCTTTGGTGCAGGGAGTAGGATTCGAACCTACGTAGCCCTTCGGGCGCCAGATTTACAGTCTGGTGGATTTAACCACTCTCCCATCCCTGCACAAGGCCAACAACCATTTTAGTCTAGCATAGCGAGGTTTTCATTCTCAAGGTATCCCAAGCCTCGGTTTCCCTCAAAGCGCAGCGGCTTTCCTTTTTCGGTATAGTACAGAAGAGCCCCAGGGGGGACTCGAACCCTCCAACCTGCCGATTACAAATCGGCTGCGCTGCCGATTGCGCCACTGGGGCCCGGCGGATTCTGTCAACAAGAAGGGCTAGCGTCAAACCAGCCCGTATCTCATTCTAATACATGAGAAGGAACTCGGTCAACGGTTTTGCTCCAGAGGTTTCGTTCGATCTATTGGCATGACGGATCGGGGACGGCAACTCCAAAAATCCGATGCGACCTGGGCGCAGTCCGTGCCGAGGGAAAGGAAACGGAACGCCGTTGCCTCTCACGCGCGCGTGCGCACGCGCGGGCACGAGTTTTCGTTGCGCCCTGTCGTATCCTGTTGCATTGTGTCGAATTCTGTCGGATTCTGCCGATCGCGAGTTTGGCATCGTCTCTTGATGTATGTTGCGATTGGGGGTGGAGGACGGGTGACGGTTTGGGGCGCGGAGTGACGCGGTCGGCAGTTTGCATGTCTCGGGCATGGGTCGGCCTCCTCGGGGTCTGGTTTCGCATAGCGGTCATAATCCCAGAATAGTACACAAGTTCTGTTCTGTCAAATGTGAATCGGTTGGTTCGATTTGTCTGTGCGGGTATGGCGTGCTGGTCGGTGGAGATGGTTGGGTGGTCGATGGAAATGGCGGGGAGGCGATTTGCCGTCTGTGAACAACCCGCCGAGATGGAGTAGGTGCTGGCGTGTGGTCTACATGCGGGAGGTCGGACGGTTTACGCGGGGGCAGCGCGAGGAGGCGTGAGCGCCCGGCACGGCGCGGCCTATCGTTCCTGGCTCGACTCGCCGCAGAATGGCAGATCGGATTCGGAGAAGTCGTTGGTCTGTACGAAGCGCAAACTGTTGGGTATACAGCCGGTCAGTTGATTCCCCTCCAGCCAAAACGCTCGAAGGTTGTAGAGGTTGCCGAGTCCAGGGGGTATTGCGCCGGTGATCTGGTTGCCTGATATGTCCAGCGTTCGCAGGTTGTAGAGGTTCTCGAGTTCGGCGGGAACCGAGCCGG
Source organism: Dehalococcoidia bacterium (assembly GCA_965242665.1). Lineage (GTDB taxonomy): Bacteria > Chloroflexota > Dehalococcoidia > Lucifugimonadales > VXLM01 > VXLM01. The sequence goes on from OZ251484.1 coordinate 1,892,459, forward strand.
TCAGCTGATTTTCCTCTAGCCACAGCGCTTGCAGTCTGTCGAGATTGCCCAGTTCTGGGGGTATCACGCCGGTCAACTGGTTCCACGAGGGGTCTAGCACTTGGAGGTTTTCGAGGTTTCCGAGTTCTGTGGGTATCTCGCCGGCTAGCTGGTTGCGCTGGAGTTCTAGCCGCTCCAGGTTGTAGAGGTTGCCGAGTTCGGTGGGGATTGATCCGGTCAGCAGGTTATCCGAGAGCAGCAGCGCTTGCAGATTGACGAGGTTTCCGAGTTCTGTGGGTATCTCGCCGGTTAGCTGGTTGCGTCGGAGTTCTAGCCATTGCAGGTTGTTGAGGTTGCCAAGTTCAACGGGGATGTGTCCAATCAACCGGTTGTGCCGGAGTTCCAGCCGCTCCAGGCTGCTGAGGTTGCCGAGTTCTGGGGGTATTGTGCCGATCAACTGATTGTCCGAGAGTAGCAGCGCTCTCAGATTGACGAGGCTGCTGAGTTCGACGGGCAGTGCGCCAGTCAGCTGGTTGCCCGAGAGTCCCAGTCCTCGCAGGTTGTTGAGGTTTCCGAGTTCTGGGGGTATCGCGCCGGTCAGCTGGTTATTCGAGAGGGACAGTACTTCCAGATTGACGAGGGTAGTGAGTTCTGTGGGTATTGTGCCGGTCAACTGGTTGTCGTCGATGTACAGCGCTCTTAGATTGACGAGTCTGCTGAGTTCGGTAGGTATCGTGCCGGTCAGCTGATTGTTATCGAGCCACAACCGTTCCAAGTTGGCGAGGGTAGTGAGTTCTGTGGGTATTGTGCCGGTCAGCTGGTTGCCGTCGAGATGCAGCTCTTCCAGATTGACGAGGGTAGTGAGTTCGGTGGGTATCTCCCCGGTCAACTGATTGTCCGAGATGGTCAGGCTTTCCAAGTTGACGAGGGTAGTGAGTTCGGTCGGTATCTCTCCGGTCAACTGGTTATTGGAGAGATTCAAGTGAGTGACGCGCCCGGTGTCGTCGGTAGTTACACCGTGCCACTCGCCTATTGGTCGGTTGCTGAGCCAGTGAGTATCGTTCCGCCAGTTCGGCCCGTACGTAGCATAGTAGAAGCGAGAGAGGGCTTCTATCTCTCCCTTGATATCGGCTGCTTCCTCTTCTTCCGCGGCTGTTGGCGCCGGAGGGTCGCTACACGCGACAAAGAAGAGTATCAATGCGGCGCATGTCAAGACGACCTGGGCGGCCATACGTTCGGGTGAGGGGGTAGAAGAGAGCATCTTGCAATGGTTGCTACGGTCGCGGTTATTGGGAGATGAGTAACGATTGGCGACGTTCCACCTTCCTGGTTTTCGGATGTGTAATTATACGCGGAGCGTTTGGATATGGTCAACCCAATGGAGTGAGTCATGGACATGGACGAACAGCAGAATCTCGTGGACGAAACTAGGCTCTCCGCAGCAGCGCTTCCCGCAGTCGGTCTGCGGTGATGCGGGTTTCCTCGTCGGTCATGCAGTTGACGACGACGCGCAGGGAGCCGCTCTCGGCGTCGACCCAGATGCGGGGATTGCCGGAGTCGAGCTCCGCGCGGACATCCTCCGCGCTCTTTCCGATGATGGACTCGTCGATATCGATGACCATCACGTACGGAACGTAGTGATGTATCTCCGTGCGGCGTACAGCGACGCCGTCCAGGTCGCGGACGGCTTCCTCGATGTCCGCGAACCGCGCCTCATATTCGAGGATGCGTTCTTCGTGGTACATGGTGAACCAATCTTCGATGGCGGTGACGACGCCGATGATCTCGTGTCGGTCGATCTTCATGGCGCGCCCGACCGCCTTGCCGCCGTCATAGTGATAGGAGACGAAGCTCTGCGCGGAAACGGCGTCTATCAGATCGCGTTTGCCGCACACGAAACCGGCAGAATGCGGCGCGCCCATGTACTTCGCCCCGAACGTTACGAGATCGGCCGACTGCGCGCACCGGCGGAAGTAGTCCAGGGGGTATATCTGAGAGCATGCGTCCGCGACCGCAGGGACGCCGTGCGAGCGCGCGATGGCGACCGTGTCTTCCAACGAAACGATGGCGTCGTCGATGGGCGGCTGGATGTAGTAGGCCACCGCCGCCGTGCGCGGGCCGATGGCGTCGTGCAGATCAGACTCGGACGTTCCCCTACTGTCGCCAGCCTCGACGAGCGCGGCGCCCGTCAGAGTGTAGCAACGGTCGAACATATAGCGGTTTCGTGCCTGGATGACGACCTGGTCCTTCATGCCGGCGGTATCGGGAAGGCGTGCGATCTTGGCTGGGTCCGCGCCTGCCATGCACGCCGCAATGCCAAGGGCCTGCGCGGCCGCTCCGCCGGAAGTGACATAGGCAGCCTCGACACCCAATAGGTCGGCGATGAAATCCCCCGACTTTTGGAGAAGCTCCTGCATCTCGACCGTAGCCTCGTTCGCCTGCTCCATCGCTTGCATTACCTTGCGGCTCGGCGTCCAACCGCCCAGCTCCGTCGCGACCCCCCAGGCGTTGATGACGCGCCGCACTCCCAGCCGCTCGTATACGTCGATGTTGTTCATGATTCTCGAAAACACTCGCGTAGGATGATGGAGTGGATTGTAGCGGGGGCACGGTCACGTTGTCAACGCAGATGCGCGGCGTATCGACTGCATCCGTCCTGCGTTGACTTGTGCGGTCGAGCGGCGCACAATGCTTCTTGCAGATCCGCTGCGCCGCTCGACCGCTGCATGAAGACCCAACGGCGGCTGCGCTCACTCCCGGCGCCCATGACGGCGGAAGACGAATTCATGCCAGATCTCAATACAACCGAACTGGACGGCACCATATTCATCAGCGACAACCTGCCGTTCCTCAAGGCGCTGGACACGGAGAGCGTCGATCTCATCTGCATCGATCCTCCTTTCGACAAGAACGAGACGTTTAGCGACGAACTGCGTCCCCCGCTCAGCGAAGAGGAGCAGCGCATCGAGCAGGAGTTGATGGCCGAATGGGGCGCTTTCGATGAAGAATCCGCATACAAGGCTGGCATCGAGTACCCGGATCAAGACGGTTCGACGGCCAAGTTCGAGGACATATTCCGCTTCGATCAGGACGTTCACGAGGATTGGATGCAGTCTATCGGGGAGCGGAATCCTGGGTTGGCGCTGCTCATAGAGTCGACGCGCTACACGCACAGCGACAGCAGGGCAGCCTATATTGCGTTCATGGCGGAACGGATGCTCGAGATCAGGCGGATCTTGAAGCCGACGGGGAGCGTGTATCTGCACTGCGACGATGCCGCCAACGGATATCTGCGTCAACTCATGGATGCAGTATTCGGAAAGGATAATTTCCGGAATGAGATAGCATGGAAGCGGACGAACGCCCCGACGGCGTCGGAATATCAGTTCGGGCGTGTCCATGACACGATATTCATGTATGCCAAGAGCGACCAGACGAGAGTGAATCCGGTGTACATCCCATACGCCAAGGAATACGTTGACGAGCATTTCAAATTTGAAGATGAGGGCGGGCGGTTCCAAGTGACCCCGCTGACGGCACAGGGGACAAGACGCGGGGACTCGGGGCGTCCGTGGCGGGGGGTAGACGTCACTGCCAGGGGGCTGCATTGGGCAAGTCCAAGCGCACTGCCCGAGGGCGTAGAGAAGCCAAGAGAGTATGAGGGAATGACGTCTCAAGAGAAGCTGGATTGGCTCGACGAACGCGGACTCATCTACTGGCCCAAGCAGGGAAGGATGCCGCGGTTCAAGCGTTACTTGTCTACGAGCCGGGGGACGCGGGCATCGGACTTCATAACGGATATTCCGGGGCTGCAAGGGGCGTCGATAGAACGCACCGGCTACCCGACGCAAAAGCCCCAGGCCCTCGCTCTACGCATCATCGAAGCGAGCACCAATCCCGGCGACATCGTCTTGGACTGCTTCGCCGGCTGCGCCTACGTTCCCGTGGCCGCGCAGGTCACAGGGAGACGGTGGGTCGCCTGCGATATGTCCCCGCGTGCTTGGACGGTCGTCCGCCGCCAATTTCACAAGCATCAGGACTTGGGAATCGTTACGGAGGGGGAGATCGCCGCAGACGGGGACGGCATGAAGGTGAACCCCAAGCTGGAAACCGCCAACCGAATCATCAAGGTTCGCGGCCCCCATCAACTGCCGATACGTACTACGCCGGATGAACAAGACGCCGTGCCGGTACGGATGCTTTCGCGTCCGCGGTACAAGGTCCGCCCGCACGAAAGCGACCAGAAGATTTGGGATGCGTTCGTAGAGCATTGGGGTTCGGCGTGCTGGTACTGCGGTGCAGAAACGAGGAGAGACCGCAGGGATCTCCAGATCGATCACGTCGAAGCGAACAAGCGCGACGGCACGAACGACGATTGCTGGAACCGCGCGCTCGCGTGCATTGCGTGCAACAGCGACAAGAGCAACAAGCTCACGCCAGCCGAGACGATCGCAGTCGCGCTGAAGCAGGGGCGCATCTCGACGTTGGCGCGGAGCAAAGAAGTGAAGGCGACGTTCGCCGCTCGCCGTCAGTGGGCGAAAGACCGATGGGAGAGGGTCAGGCCAAGGGCAGGTGGAGAGGACGAGGGCTGACTGACGCGGCGGCAATGCTTCTGGGTATACATCCGCCAGCCGCAACCCGTGAACGCAAGGTGAGGCTGGGTTCCGTTTACTTTTGCGGCATGACGGCTGGGGGACGGCAACTCTCCAAAGCGGTGCGTCCAATCGCGCAACGGGAGATTCCCGCCTACGCGGGAATGACCGAGCTCCGCTTCTTGTTCTTCTTGGCGTTCCGGGAGATTCCCGCCTACGCGGGAATGACGGAGAGTCCAACCTTTTGCGGCCTGGGCGCAATCCATGCCGCAAAAGTAAACGGTAAGTGAGGCTGCATCCGTCCTGCGTTGACTTGTGCGGTCGAGCGGTGCACAATACTTCTTGCAGATCCGTTGCGGCCGCTCGAACGCTGCATGAAGACCCAATAGCGGCTTCGCGCACTCCCTGCGCCCATGACGGTGGAAGGCGAAATCATGCCAGAGCTCAATACAACCGAACTGGACGGCACCATATTCATCAGCGACAACCTGCCGTTCCTCAAGGCGCTGGACACGGAGAGCGTCGATCTCATCTGCATCGACCCGCCGTTCGGGAAGAAGCAGACGTTCGTCGGAAATTTGAATCCGCCTCTGTCCCAAGAAGAGATCCTGATCGAACGAGAGTTGATGGACTCGTGGGGGGCATACGACCCTCAGAGCGCATACGAGATTGGCTTAGAGTATCCCGACCAGTCGGGTAGGACGGCCAACTTCGAGGATATCTGGGATTTCAGGGTGCGCGTCTATAAAGACTGGTTCGAGAGTCTTCAAGACATATGTCCCAGCGCGTACTGGTTGATACAGGCGACGCGCCATACGCACAGCGAGGGCATTGCCGCGTACATCGCATTTATGGTCGAGCGTGTGTTGGAAATGCGGCGAATCCTGAAGCCGACGGGGAGTATCTATGTACACTGCGACCACACCGCCAACGCATATCTGCGGCAGATGATGGACGCAGTATTTGGCCTGGATAACTTCTTGAACGAAATCACTTGGCAGCGCGTGGCGACGAAGAAAGGCAACTTGACCAGGGGGCTTGCCAACGATACGGATACGATTCTCCGATACGGCAAGAACGCCAGCAAGGTCGTTTGGAACGCCGACGCCGTTACTGCCCCCTACGCCCCGGACAACCTGCCTGAGACGATTGCGAAGAAATACACGCACAGCGATCCCGACGGCAGGCTATGGAGATTGACTGAGATAACCTCCCCGTCTCAAAATTCCGATCCTTCGAAGACGTTCGAGGTCATGGGGGTTACTCGCACGTGGCGATGGAAACGGGAGAGAATAGAGCAGGAGATAGCCAACGGACGGATCATCCAGATGAGGCCCGGCGCTGTCCCGCGCTACAAGAGATACTTGGATGAGCAAAGAGGATTGACGATCAACAACCTCTGGACCGACATCAACAACCTCAACTCCATGGCGAGGGAGCGCACCGGTTATCCCACACAGAAGCCCCAGGCCCTCGCCCGGCGCATCATCGAGATGAGCACCAACCCCGGCGACATCGTCTTGGACTGCTTCGCCGGCTGCGCCTACGTTCCTGTGGCCGCGCAGATCACAGGGCGGCGATGGATCGCCTGCGATATGTCCCCGCGCGCTTGGACGATCGTCCGCCGCCAATTTCACAAGCATCAGGACTTGGGCATCGTTACGGAGGGGGAAATCGCCGCAGACGAGAAGGGCGTGAAAGTGAGTCCCAAGCTGGAAACCGCCAACCGAATCATCAAGGTTCGCGGACCGAATCAGCTGCCCGTGAGAACCACCGAAGACGTACAGGAACCTCTACCGGCACGGAGGCTTCCTCGGCCTCAATACAAGGTGCGCCCCTATGAGACCGATCAGGAGATATGGGACGCCTTCGTGGATCAGTACGGTACGTCCTGTTGGTACTGCGGCGCCGAGACGAGAAGAGACCGCAGGGAGCTTCACCTCGATCACATCGAGCCAAACAGCCGTGACGGCACGAACAATGACTGTTGGAACCGCGCGCTTGCCTGCTCGCCGTGCAACAGCGACAAGAGCAACAAGCTCACGCCAACCGAGACGACCGCATTCGCGCTGAAGCAGGGGCGCATCTCGACGCTGGCGCGGAGCAAAGAGGTGAAGGCGACGTTCGCCGCTCGCCATCAGTGGGCGAAAGACCGATGGGAGAGGATCAGGCCGAGGACAGGCGGAGATGACGAGGACTGACTGACGCCGCGGCAATGCTTCTGGTACACATCCGCCAGCCGCAGCCCGTGAACGCAGGGCGAGGCTGTGCATCCGACGAATTGAGACAATACGCGCGTCCTCGCGCCGACGGCGAGGACCGCCATGGAAGGAACGAGAATGATCCAACTCGACGAAAAGGGACTCGTGGCCGCCATCGTACAGGATGACGCCACGGGCAAGGTGCTGATGCTCGGTTACATGAACCCCGAGGCCGTGGAGCGCACCCTCGGCGGCGAGAACGTCTGGTTCTACAGCCGCAGCCGCGCGACGTTGTGGCTCAAGGGCGAGACGTCCGGCAACTTCCTGAAGGTCAAGTCGCTCCACCTCGATTGCGATGGAGACGCCATCTTGGTCAAGGCGGATCCCCAGGGTCCGACTTGCCACACGGGAGAATCGTCTTGCTTCTTCACGCCGTTGGACGGCCGGCAGGAATTCTCCGCGCACGATCGCGGCCCGGGCATCACAGACGAGTTGTTCGCGGTCATCACATCGCGAATGGACGAGATGCCGGAGGGCAGCTATACGGCCGAGTTGTTCGAGCGCGGCGTCAACCACGTTGCCAAGAAGGTCATCGAGGAAGCAGGAGAGGCGGCCATCGCCGGAGTCACGAGGGATACTGAAGCGCTGGCGTCCGAAGCAGCCGACTTGATATACCATACCCTGGCGCTCCTCGCGGCGTCTGGCGTGACGCCCGAGGACGTATGGACGAAGCTCCGGGAGCGGAGGAAGTAGACGAGAGGAACTCGTCTACGCTGCATGACAGAGAAGCAATTGTCTCAAGATATTGTCCTGAGCGCCGTCGACCAGTCGCCCCGGCGGAAAGGGGATCCGGCGTCGGAGTCGCTGCGCGATACGGTTGCGCTGGCGCAGGCCGCGGAGGAGTTTGGATACGCGCGGTACTGGGTCGCGGAGCATCATAACTCGACGTCGTCCACTGGCAACGCGCCGGAGATACTCATTGGGCAGATCGCGGCGAACACGTCCACGATACGGGTTGGAAGCGGCGGCGTGATGCTGCCGCACTACTCCGCGCTGAAAGTGGCGGAGCAGTTTCGTACCCTCAACGCCTTCTATCCAGGACGCATCGACCTTGGAGTCGGACGCGCGCCGGGCAGCGACCAACGCACCGCGCTGGCGCTGACCTACCCCCGTCCCCCCGCGGATGTCAACCGATTTCCTCAGATGGTCTCCGACCTCATCGCCTTCCTCGAGGACGGTTTGTCCGAGGATCATCCCTTCGCCGGAATAAAGGCGCAGTCCGGACCAACGCCTCCAGACCTGCCGAAGGTATGGCTGCTTGGATCGAGCGATTTCTCCGCGCGGCTTGCGGGGCTGCTCGGGCTGCCCTTCGCCTTTGCGGACTTCTTCGGCACGACCGGCGAGTACGGCCCAGCCGTGGCTCATCTATACCGAGAGCAGTTCAAGCCATCGAAGTATCTCGACGAGCCGATGCTAAACGTTACCGTGCAGGCGCTCTGCGCGCCAACGGACGAGGAGGCGAGCTTCATCGCTTCCAGCCGCAACCTCGCCAAGGCCGCCCAACACCTCGGACTCAATGACGGACTGTTGCCCCCGGAGGAAGCGGTCGATTACCCTCTAACCGAGGTAGCCAAGCAGTACATCGAAAGCCTCACTCCGGCCTACGTCGACGGATCGCCCGAGCGGGTTCGGAGCCGCATCGTCCAACTTGCCGCGGACTACGGCGCTTCCGACGTTGGGATAGTCACCAACTGCTATCACCGCGAACACCGCATCCGCTCATACCGACTGATCGCGGATGCATTCCGATCGGCGTGATGTACATTCCATCACGGCGCTATGCCCCGTCGCCGGGGAGGGTGGTCGAGGACGGCACGTCCACTGCCAGGAAGATGACGAACAGCACAGCCAGAATGACGATGACGGCGGCCGTCGCCCACAACCAGCGTCGTGAGCGGAAGCCGATTGCGCGCCGATGCCTCGCGTTTTCCTCCGCCCGTTCCAGGTCCTCCAATCGACGCCCGTGTTGCTTGGCGCCCTCTTCGACACGCCCTCTGATGTCAGGTATGTACGCCATCGCTGCACCTCCTTACTGGACTCTCAGCGAATTGGAACGGTTCTCGATGGTGGTTGCTGCTATTCTCCTGCTTTCGTCTGCGCGTTCGTAGATGCGGGTACTGCCGATTCCTCGCGAATTACTCGCGGGGCGTCCCCTCTCATGCCGATGATAGCACAGGACGACGCGGAGTGCAACTTGCAACGGGGCAGAGAACGCTGCCTCTCCCCAAAGGTCGTGCAGCCCCGCCGTCCTGCAGCTACCTCGGAGGCTGGAGGCGGCCTTCCTCGAGCGCGTGGACGGCGTCGATGATGAGATTGGTGGCGTACTCGATGCTCATCTCGCTGGTATTGATGACGAAGTGGTAGAGGTTTGGATCATCCGGATCGTCGATGCCGAAGTAACGTTTGTAGTAGTACGCCCTGGCCTTGTCGCGTGCGACGATCGTCCTCTCTGCGTCGCTCCGCGCCATGCGGTCGATGTCCATTACCCTAGCGACTCGGTCTTCCCATCGAGCGACCGTTCCCACGCGCAGGGCGGCGGTTGCGTCCTTGAGGATCACCGGACTTCCCCTCCCGATGATGACCACGTTGCCTGTATCGGCGAGGTCGTGGATGACCTTGGACATGGCGTCATGGTATTTCTCATCCTCGATCTCGTGCCCTCTGGTGATCGTGGGCTGCGGCAGTTCCTCGAACTCGTCCGTAAGGAGGGATACGACGCCGGATCCGAGGTACGGGTCGCCTGCGGCGCCGGATACCGCCGCTCGTTCGAGTATGCGCTGCAACATTCCGGAGAACCGTTCGCCGCGCGACGGAGGACGCTCCTCGCGTTCGTGGAGCGCGGCGACCGTAGCGCCGACTTGTCGAGCGGCGTTGGTGAGAATGAGACGGTCTACATAGTCCGCGCCCAGTCGCTGGGCGATGCCAGGGCCCAGTCTCCGCGCGCCTCCGCCGGTGAGTCCGCTGAGCGTCACGATCGACATGTGTCACCTCCCGAACCCCAAATGGTTGCCTTTCGCTGCCTTGCCCATGGTATCAAATATCGAGAGTGCAAGAGAACCGAATGGAACCTCACTCCGCCTTGGCGCAGGGGTCGAGACCAAGGCCCCATGCACGGCGCTATGGCCTGGCGAGCCGTCTGCGTATACCCAGTATTGCGATCCCGACGACGAACGCCGCGCTCGTGAGGTCGACTGCCCCGGTTGGGTGGAGCGGGGCAAAGCAGCTCGAGCCTGGCGCGGGCGCAGTCGTGTCTTCCGTGTCGTCCATCCCTTGGGCTGGATCGGGCATGGGTGACGGAGCATCGTCGACGTTGGACGAGAGCTCTATCGGCGTTGGGGTTGGAGCCGGTTCGGGAGTTGCGGTCGGAGTCGACTCTGCTTGTTGGCTTCCGACGGTTTGGACGCCGGCTTGCGGGGTCAGGCTGAAGAGGCCGAGAGTCGGCTGCGACACGGCGGTCGGCCTTGCTTGGTCGTTCGACGGCGGCGCATATTCCTTGGCTCCGATGGCGTTTCTCCAGAGATTCGTCATCACTACCCGGTCGCCTTCGTAGGCGTTCGTAAACGCTTGGTCGAGGTCGTCGCCGCGCTTGATGTAGGAAAGGAACTCCGTCAGCCTGTTCGGTCCATACCTGCGCACCAGCCATCGGACGATGCTGCGCGCCTGCCCGTAGAAGATGATGATGTCTTCGCCCTTGCCCGGTTGGCCGCGCATGAACATTATCGGCAGGACGCGGTCTGTCTGCACGGCGAACTCCAGGGCGATGTCGTACCCGACGGTGGCGTGACCTGCCCGCAGGTTTCCGAACTCTGCAAGACCTTCGTTGAGCCATGAGGGCATGTTCTGAGCCGTCGGGTTGTACGTCGCGCGGTGAATGATTATGTGGGCGATTTCATGCGCCGTCGTGCCGAGCGCGTCGCGGCCGCCCGCCTCCACCATGACCACGCCTTCTTGGACGTGCGCTTGACCGTCTATGATGACCCCGTGTCCGATCGCGCCGTATCGCGGGGGGTATGCGTCCACAAGCTCGGCTGCGTTGTTGTACATCGTCACTCGAACGGGGTCTTCGTGGACTGCGCCGTAGATTGGGCTGATGATGTCGATCGTGCGCTTCGATGTGTCCAGCACGTCCATCGCCCGCTTCTCCACCGGGCCGTGGTACGATACCGTGACGATGCCGTCGGTTATATCTTCCCACTCGTACCGCACGTCGACGTAGACGAGCTCCTGCGGGTCGGTCTCGATCAGGTTCCCCTCCGAGTCGGTGATCTCAAATCGGTACGTGATGATCGTGCCCGGAGGGATATAGTTGGACGAGGTGTTCGTGCGCCAGTAGAGCTCCGCTCTGACTTGCTTCCCCGGCGTCAGATCAGGGGTTCTCCCCCTGCCGCCGATGAATTCTCCGCCTTCATCGCCCATGTATTCGTACACTCCCCGCACGCGTTGTCCGATCCTCATGCGGAGGGCGATCTGAGTAATGTCGTACTCGCCGCGCGCCTCGATCTTCACGCGGAATCCGTCTGGAAACTCGCTCGCCGCGCTGGATTCCACTACCTCGATGGGAGAAGACGTAGATTCCTGTGCGGACAAGGGAGCGGATGAGAGCATGAGGGCTCCTCCCGCAATCAGGAGAAGCAGGGTCGTCCGCCCGATCCATGAGAAGTGAACATTCATTGGAGTCATCCTCGCGTTCGTCCATGCGAGCGCCTCCTGGCTCCGCGCTCGCAGCGTCTATGGTTCAAGAAACGTTTCGCGGCTGTTTCGGGTTGTCGCGCGCTTCCTCGGGATATACAGGTCGCATCACAGATTCAGTTGAGTCATCTGGTCGGAATAGTCCACGATCTGCTCCGATCCGGACTGGACTTCACCAATAGCTCGGAGCGTCTGCCTCAGGAGCGCAGCCTCATTCAGCAGTCCAGTAAATTGCACCCGTCCGTTTATCACTGTCTTGGGCACGCCTCGGATCTTTTGCAAGTCTACCATATCCGGGAAGGAACCGACCTCGATCACGTCGGCCGAAACCCTCTCGGACTCCCGCGCCATCGCCGCGGCCGCGCTTGCCGTCTCGTCGCAGTATGGGCTGTTTGCGCTAACGAACACTTGGATGTGGACGTCCTCGGACAGCCGGCGCAACCGGCGTCGAGTCTCCAACTGGAACGGCGATCCCCTTGCAGAAGCTCCGAGAAGTATAGAGAGCAGTGTCGGCAAGAGGCGGCCGGCGGGCAGCCCGTAGAATCGAGCTCTGCTCGAACCGTCGCGGCTGATCGTGAAGCAGGGTATGCGGGTGACGCCCTGCCGTTGTGCGGCGATCGGGTTGGCGTAGTAGTCGATCGTCTCTATCGTCACCTTGCCAGAAAGCCCGGCGACCTCCTCGAGCAGGTCTTGGACCGGGCGGCACGCCGCGCATTCGCGGCCCGGGACGATTATCCCTCCGCTCGACGACGTGAAGAATCGTATCACCACGTCTCGACGTACCTCGTTCTCGACGTACCGGCGCACGACTTGCATCTCTTCAAACGACAGAACCGGCATTCCCAACTCCCAAGTTCACCGCTTTGTCTGTATTGTATCAGGCCGTGCGGCGTCGACGGCGGTCATGAGTCCGCAGCCGCCCTGGCGACGTGGATGATGCGCTGCGCCGTGGTGAAGATCGTCAGAGAAGCGATGACTCCCAGCACGATCAAGACGGCCGGCTCCCACCACTCGCCGATGATGAGGCCTGCACCAAGCGCCGCCACCCGTTCGGGGCGCTGCATCAAGCCGTGTGTGCATTCGATTCCCAGCCCCTCCGCGCGCGCGCGCACGTAGCTTACCATGATGGACCCGCAGACCGCAGCGTAGACGAGGACGACGCCCAAGATAGACCCATCGTCTGCATAGAACCATAGCAGACCCAACAGCGCCGCCGCTTCCGATACGCGGTCCATCACCGAGTCGAACAGCGCCCCGAATTTCGTCGCGCGGCCAGTCAGACGGGCGACTGCGCCGTCGAACATATCGAATAGCCCGGCCAACAGTACTACGAGCCCTCCGGCCGCGAGCATGTCGAGCGCAATCAGGGCCGCCGCCGCTCCGGACAGCAGAACGCCAATCATCGTTAGGACGTTGGGCGAAAGGCCGACCTTGACCATTGCGCCCGCTATGGAGTCGAGAATCGGAGAGAGGAGATTTCTGGCTCGGTGCATCGTTCAGGATAGTCTCTCGCTCTCGTGTTCGTTGGTCGCGGCGTGTGGAGGCCGCGCGACGCCGAGGGAATTCGGCCCGAGTGCGTTCTCGTTGGAAGGGTGGACGGTGTCGTAACACTCGGCGTAGTAGTCCATCACCTGCCGCGCTACGCGCTCCCAGCGAAAGACTTCCGCGCGCCTCTGCGCGTTCTCCCCAAGGCGCTGCCGGAGAGCTTGATCCGTCAAGATGCGGCCCAAGGATTCCTCCAGCGCGCGCACGTCCTCCGGCGGGAAGGTGAGACCGTCGACCCCATCGCGGAGCACGGTCTCGTAGCCGGGAATTGCGCTGGCAACCACCGGCAACCCCGCGGCCATCGCCTCGACGAGTACGAGGCCAAAGCTCTCCCCGCCCGTTGCGGGAGAGCAGTACACGTCTGCGGTCCTCAAGTAGCGGAACTTGTCCTCGTCCGATACTCCGCCGACGAACAGCACATCCCGCAGGCTCCGCTCGCCCGCGATCCGTTGGCACTCGGCGTCTGGGTTGCCGGGGCCAATGACGATGAGCCGCAGATTCGGCCAGTCCCATTTCAACTTGCTGTATGCAAGGAGTAGGTATTTCAATCCCTTGCGCTTGTCGCCGCGGCCAAGGAACAACAGATTGATCATCCCGTCCTGAAGACGCCGAAATGGCTTGATGTCCCCCTGATACTGATCGACCCGCACTCCGTTGGGAATGAGCGCGTAGTCGCCCGGGAATATGCTGCTAATGAACTCTTTCGCGGGTTGGGAGACGGCAATCCGTCCGTGAAGCATGTTGAAATACGGCTGAGCGATGCGCGCGCCGCCAAAGCTGTACACTCGAGAGCCCGGGAATGCGTGGAATGTGCCGATGTTGACGGACGTGGATTGCCCCAGCATTCCAACGCAGACGTAGCTGGAGAACGGTTCGTGCATGTGGATGATGTCGAACTGCTCCTCGTCGAGCATCCGCTTGATCCGCCTACGCAGCCATACCGAGATGGAGATTCGACCGACCGATCCTCTGCTCGGCAGAGGGACGGGTTTCCCCATCGGGATGAACCCGGCATCATCGACCCTGCCCTCGTCCGAGCACGGCCCTATGATTCGGACGTCGTGCCCCCATGCGCGGAGTTGGCGCGCGAGCTCGCGGACGTGAGTTTGGACACCGCCTCTCGATGCGAGGTCGTAGGCCGAGGCGAGGGCAATCTTGAATGTCCGGCCGCACCCTCCAGGAGCGGCGCTCTCGGCCGATGGTCCATCCGTCGCGGCGGTTCCTTGGTTTGGATGCGCGTAGGTCACGGTTACTCTCCGAGTCGGTTAGTCCGAGCCGTTCCTCTTTCCTTTCTCGCGCTGCCGTGCCGCCCTACTCGTATAGTGGCAGCCGCAGCGATCGCCGCAAACACGGATACCCCAATTACCCATTGCAGCCATCATTGGTTCTCACGTTAGTTCGTCTTTGACTTCCTCCGGACTTCTTCCCGTTGCATGGACGACACAGCAGTTACCCGATTCGTGATGTAGTTCTCGCCGCCATCCTTCTCCGGCAAGATATGGTCGATCTCCATGTATTCACTCTCCATCTCCCGACCGCATCCGGCACACGTGACGAGACCAGTCGCCGTACCCTGCGCTTCCGCAGGATAGTCGAACATCTCATGCCGAAACAGCCGCTGCCCCTTCTCCGGCTGCCGCTGCCACTCGAGCCTGAGGTCCGGAGTGGCAACCTCCCCATCGTCCGTCCGCTCCGGCGGCGTCTGAGTTACCGTCAGATGCTCCAAAGCGAACATCCGCTTCTCCGCCTCCAAGCGGCTGACGGTAAGGTCTTTCGTTTCTTCCCAAAGGTCGATGGCGACCCACTGACGGTTCAATCGCTCCGCCGCCACAGCCGTCGTGGCGCACCCGGCGAACGGGTCGAGCACAAGATCGCCTTCGTTGGACGATGCCCTGATGATGCGTTCGTACAAGGCGAGAGGTTTCTGGGTTGGGTAGCCGACCATTTCCTTGATCAACCGTTGTACTGGTGTTATGTCTGACCACCAATCCATTACTACTTTGCCCTTGTCTACGTCTTTCTGAGTGTAGACTTGCCCTGTTTCCCAACCCTTGCCGTCTAACTTACTGCCTCTCTTGTACGGCACACGAACGTCATCCCGATTGAAGATGGCATCCTCCGACTTGACGTAGAACAGAATTGTGTCGTGCTTCCGAGGAAACCAGCGTTTCGTGTTGGCAGGTGTCGTATACGCCCACACGATCTCGTTTCGGAAGTTTTGCCTTCCGAAGATTGCGTCCATGAGCGTCTTCAGATAGTGACTCGCAGTCGGGTCGCAGTGCAGGTAGATGCTGCCCGTCGGCTTCAACAGCCGGTGCATCTCCATGAGGCGCACGCCCATGAAGCACAGGAACGCCCCCATGTCGTCCCCCCAGCTGGCGCGTGCAGACTCGATGACCGTCCATATATTCTTGTTCTTTGGGTCGTCCCGCAGCGCGCCCGTAAACTGCGGATGCGACTCCTCGTTCCACTTCCAGCGGTCTTGGAACGACGCCCCGGCCGCCAACGAATCCGGCGTCGCGTGGAAGTCCCGCCCCTTGTTGAACGGCGGATCGGTCGCTATCAGGTCGACCGTCTCCGAGTTCATGGCGCGCATGAAGTCGATGTTGTCTCCCCAAAACAACGTGCGGTTGGCGTAGTTGCGGTTGTCTTGCACGTGTCCTCCCTGCTTGGCGGCCGCCGGGGCGAGAGTCGTGAGGAAATGGATGAGTTGGGCGATAGAGCCTTACTCGTCCTCGCCTCGACCGTCGATGAATTCCTCGACCATTTGGCGTGCCACGTCATCGCGATACTGGACGGGCGGCGACTTCATGAAATACGCGGACGGGCCGAGAATCGGGCCGCCCTCCCCCCGGTCCCTGGCGATCTTGGCGCATCGAATCGCGTCGATCACCACCCCCGCGGAGTTTGGACTGTCCCATACTTCAAGCTTGAGCTCTATGTTGAGCGGCACATCTCCAAAGCTCGTGCCTTCCAAGCGAATGTACGCCCACTTGCGGTCCGTCAACCAGGGGACGTGATCGCTCGGCCCGATGTGGATGTTCTCTGCCTCGATCTCGTTGTCGATCTGCGACCGCACCGACTGCGTCTTGGATACCTTCTTGCTCGTGAGCCGTTCACGCTCGAGCATGTTCAGGAAATCCGTGTTCCCTCCAAAGTTCAGCTGGTACGTATTGTCCAGCCGCACTCCCCGATCCATGAACAAGCGCGCCAACGCGCGGTGTACGATCGTAGCGCCGACCTGGGACTTTATGTCGTCCCCGATGATTGGTGCCCCCGCCTCCCGGAACCGCTTTTGCCAGTAGTCGTTCTCGCCGCTGGCGATGAAGACGGGAATGCAGTTGACGAACCCGACACGTGCCGCCAGCACCTGCTCCGCGTACCATCGAGTCGCCTCCTCCGAGCCAACCGGCAAGTAGTTGATTACGACGTCTACCTCTCGCTCCTTGAGCGTTCCTGCGATGTCCGCCGTGCCGCCCGGAGCTTTCTTGACCATGTCGGACACGTAATGCCCAATGCCGTCGTGCGTCATCCCCCGTTGGACGACGACCCCGGACGGGCCCACATCGCAGAACTTCACCGTGTTGTTCGGCTCCGCGAAGATCGCCTCCGACAGATCGAGGCCAACCTTGGACTCGTTGATGTCGAACGCCGCCACGACCTCGATGTCTCCGATGCCGTATTCCCCCATCACGGAGTGCATGATGCCCGGCGCCTCTTCGTCCGCCCCCATGTCCTTGTAACGCTCGATGCCCTGCACGAGGGACGAAGCGCAGTTCCCTACGCCAATGATTGCGACCTTGATGCTGTTTGCCAACGGATACAGACGCTCCATTCGTTCGATGTATGGCGCAACGCGATAGCGAACGCCAAAGAGAATTGTATCACAAACGCAGAAGAACTGTCACCCCGTAGGTGACGATATTCCCTCGTTCTCTCAATGTCATACGATAACTGTCGTATATCAGCGTTTCATCACAATATACGGCGTGATACATCCCTATATCGAACGTAAATCGTCGAAATGGTATGGTCGCGGTTCCTCAAACTTCACCTCGAAAGGAACCGACATGACAGCCGGCGACGGCCGAAACTGCAATCTCGTCCGTGCCGTTCTGGAGGTTCGGAAGCCGTGGCGCTCGCTTGGCACGGTCGCTTGAGTAGGGACGGCTGCCGTCCTCGAAGAGATTGCGGAGAGCCCCCGTGCGATGCAGGGCGCAGAGAGGCTTATTTCGAGCTCGAGAGAGTTGGCGATTGCAGGAACTCGAACAGGTCCGAATCCGAGGGGAGCACCACCGTCGTGTTCTCGGATATGAAGACGCGGTACGCGTCGAGCTTCCTCACGAACCGATAGAAGTCCGGATCCCGCTCCAGCGCCTCAGCGAAGATCGTGATGGCGGATGCCTCCGCGTCGCCGCGGATGATGTCCGATCGCTTTCGAGCCTCCGAGCGGATTTCGACTGCCTGGCGGTCGACCTCCGCGCGCTTTTGCAAGTCGGCCTCTGCGCCTTGCGCCCGCTCCCGATCCGCGATGACCTTGCGTTCCGCCTTCATGCGCTCGTAGACGCTCGTGGCCACCGCCTGCGGGAAGTCCGCGCGCTTGATCCGAACGTCGACCACGTCGATGCCGAACTGGGCGATGCGAGGCCGCACCGCGTCGCGCACCTTGTTCTCGACCTCTTCGCGCTTCAACTTGATGATGTCCGTCTGAGAATCCTGAGCGACCTCCAACCGCAGTTCGGACGCCACGATGTCGATTACTCTCGACCTCGCCTGAGTAACGCTCCGCAACGTTCGGAAGAACATCAATGGGTCCGTAATCCGCCCTCTGGCGTATACGTCGATGATCAATCGCTTCTTGTCGGCCGTCAACAGAGATTCTGCCGGCGCATCGAAGATGAGAAGGCGTTTCTCGAACTTCGTAACGCTGTCGATCAGCGGCGTCTTGATGTACAGGCCCGGGCTCCTGATCGAGCGTTGAGGATCACCGAAGCGGGTAATGATTGCCAGCTCGGTTTCGTCGACGATTACCAACGTCTGCGGAAGGATGATCGCCGCAAGGACTAGAAGCAGTATGAGCAAAGTAGCGATGAATCTCATTGGCGCACCGTCGTTTCTGCCTGCGGGCTGGGGCCCTGTTGGCTGGAGCTGGCGGTCCCTGAGGATGGAGCGGCTTGGGGGGAGAACGGCGCCGGTGTTTGGCCGCCGTTCAAGTTCAACAGCTGCAAGAGCCCGCCTCCAACGTCCTCTTCTACGATGAACTTGGAAACCGAGGGCAGGATATCCTCCATCGCCTCGAGGTAGAGGCGCTGCAGCGTGATGTCAGGCGCTTTCTGGTATTCCGCCAAGATCGCCTTGAAGCGCTCCGCCTGTCCAGTCGCTTCGTTTACTCGCTGCGCCCGAAATCCTTCCGCTTCTTGCACGAGGCGTTGGGCGTCGCCGCGAGCACGCGGAAGAATATCCTCCTCGTACGCGTCCGCCAAGTTGATGATCCGTTCCTTATCCTCTCTCGCACGCACGACGTCGTCGAAGGCGTCCTGCACTTCCGAAGGAGGATTGACGTTCAGCAGCTTGACTTCAGCCACGTTGACGCCCGCTTCATACGTATCGAGCAGCCTCTGCAGCAAATCCTCCGTCTCTGCCTGCACAGCCTCCTTCTCGGTCGTCAACACGTCGTCGATGCCCCGGCTGCCTACCACTTGCCTCAAGGCAGACTCCGACGCGTCCTTGATGGTCTGTCCCGCGGGGTCGACCGCTTTGAAGAGGAACTTTTCGATGTCCTTGATATCGAACTGAACCAAGAGTTGGACGTCGACGATATTCTCGTCGCCGGTAATCATCAGGGACTCGTCCAGGAATGGGGTGCTGCCCCGCACTCCTATCTCTAGGCGGCGGCGCTGTCGCACGTCCACGATGGAGCGATTGCCGACCGGGTTTGGCCACCACCAGTGCAGGCCCGGCCCCGCGGTATCTTCGAATATGCCGAACCGCCGGAGCGCGGCAACCTCTGCAGGCTCGACCGTGTAGAAGCCGGTCGCAAGCCACGCGAGTACCCCAATGACGATCAACGCCAATATGCCGTACACGAGGCGGCCCCCGCCTCCAAACCCAAACCGCCTGAAGAAGCCCCGTATACGTTCGACGATCTGTTCGAGATTTACTTCCTGGTCGTCCTGCTTGTACATGTGTCCGTGAAGAGGTCCGTTTTTCTCTCTTGTTCTATCATACCACAATTGAAGTCCAAGTCTATCCCCAATTTTCGCAAATATTCCTTCTGCGTACAGATTGACCTTCTACCCTAGCCGACGCCCCGCCAAATTGTGAACCCGGCTGGTTCCTACCGCCCCCTTGCATGACGCGCGGCCGGGGAGAATGCAGTCGGCAGCGCACAGTCGGGCGGCGCGGTCCACGCCGCGTTGCTACATTGCTTCCCATCTCGGCCCGTCGGGCGTGTCCATGATGCGGTAGCCCATGCCTGCCAGCCGGTCCCGCAAATCGTCCGCCCTCTTCCAATCCTTGCGTCGGCGAGCCTCCTCTCGCTCCGCGATGACCGCGGCCGCCGCATCAGGCAGGACGGATCCTGCGTCCTCCGTCCTCGATTGCGCCGCCGCCGCTTCCTCCCACACATCTGCCGCGATGCCGTCGTGCGGATCTGGCGCGTGGAAGTCTCCAAGTTCCCCTATCGGAAATTGAGTCCCGCTTCCAAATTTCCGCTCCTCGCCATTCTCGACGAGGGTGACTCCTCCCTTGCCGGCGACTCGACATGTCCGCTCTCCGAAATCGAGGGTGAGCGCGGTATGCTCGTCGATTCCGACCGTCGTCGTTCCGCTCGGCATGGCGGCAAGTATGGACTCCATGCGCGCCTTGCCGATGTAGCAGCGGCTCGTGTCGAAGTTTGCCCCGCCTTCCGTATTGTTCCAATGCGTGACGCAAGCAATATCGATCCCCATACATCCCAGCAGGTCCAGCCCAGGTATCCAGTGCGGGTCGTCCCCCACCTTGTATATTTCGTAGATTGGTATGGCGCGCTTCCCGATGGCGATAGCTGCGCTGCTCGAAAACGCAAGCGACGCTCCCAGCCGATGGCGCGCTTGGATCATGTCCCACGCAAGACTATCAGCCAGATGGCGAACGGCGTAGCTCGGACTGCCCGGCCCCATGAAGATGCAGTCTGCCTCCAAGAGCGGACGCAGTATGTCCGGATTGTTGGAACCGTATGTCGAATCTCTGCGCCGCGCTGGGATTACAGTCACGTCCGGCCGATAGTTTTGAAGTCGATGTTCGATAGACTGGGAGATGCGATTGGCGACGTAGGCGGAGTTCGTCTCGAACCCCGCGGGCGTTTCCATGATGGCGACCTTTACCGGACGCGGCAGACCAAGAAACGCCGCCTCGAAGAGTGCCCGCCCGCTGGGAGAACTCTCTCCCGACCCCATCAAAGTTATGCGCCCTAGAGACAGCATTGCGACCCCTCGTCGATTCCAGCTGCGCCCTCTCCATCCTATGACCCAATGAAGTGTACCCCCCATTGACCAAAGACTCAAGGAAGACGCGCCCCTCGAAACGACCGTTTGCGTCGGAGCCAGGGCGGCAGCGCTAACGTCGGTTAACGATGCCCTAACTTGTCGTTAACCTACTCCGTCCCCTCCGCCGATTATCATCTATCGAGGGACATCCAAATTTCCATAGGACAGGATACCAGAGGAGGAAACACGGTTATGCCGTCTGTACGTCAAATCTTGCGCCGGGGCAGTATGATTATGCTTGTGCTGCTGTCGGTATCTTCATTGCTGTTGCTCGCAGCGTGCTCCACGGATGAAGAAGAATCTCCAACGCAACCACTCGCTTCCGACCTCCGCGGCTCCATCGAGATAGACGGTTCCAGCACGGTCTTCCCAATCAGCGAGGCTGTGGCCGAAGAGTTCAACAAGGTCTATCCGAGTGTGCGGGTGAACGTCGGCGTGTCTGGCACTGGCGGAGGATTCAAGCGCTTCACGGTTGGAGACACGGACATCTCCGACGCCTCTCGGCCGATCAAGGAATCCGAGCGCGAAGCTGCCGCTTCCAACGAAATCGAATACTACGAGCTGCGTGTGGGCACGGACGGGCTGTCCGTCATGGTTTCGACGCAGAACGACTTCGTCGAGTGCCTGACCGTGGAGGAGTTGAACACGATATGGGTTCCGGGTTCTGAGGTGAACAATTGGAATCAGGTGCGGTCGGGTTTTCCTGATAGGCCGCTTCGTCTGTACGGTCCGGACACGGATTCTGGGACGTTCGATTTCTTTACGGAAGAGATCAACGGAGAGGCGCAGTCGAGTCGTTCGGACTACACGGCGAGTGCGGATGACAACGTGTTGGTGCAGGGGATTGGCGGCGATCGGAATGCGCTTGGGTACTTCGGGTACGCCTACTATGCGGAGAACACGGACAAGGTGAAGTTGGTGGCGGTGGACAATGGGAGTGGGTGCGTGACGCCGACGCCTGACACGATCTTGTCAGGAGAGTATCAGCCGCTGACTCGTCCGTTGTTCATCTACGTCAACAGGGAGAGTCTTGCACGGTCTGAGGTACGCGAGTTCGTAGAGTTCTACATGGAACACGGGGAGGAGTTGACGAGGGATGTTGGCTACGTTCCGGTGGCGGCGTCCGCGTACATGGAGAACCTGCGGATGATCGCAGAGTCGAACTAGCGGACTGCATGAAGGCGGGGGTTGCCAATCGCAGTCGTCTACCGACAAAATGGTATATGTCCTTGGTCGGTTGCGAGGGCCTTCGCAACCGCCCGCGAGCATCATCGTGGAGAGGTTGACGTGAGCGCCAATCCGGCGTCACAGAGGAGCCCGGAGTCTCCGTCCGACGTTCTTGCGTCCTCTGCCGCGCAATATAGAGCGTTGTTCAAGCGGAACAAGCGTGCATGGGAAGGGGCGGCCGTCCGCTATCTCTTCTTCGCGTGCGCAGTCGTCTCCATCTTGACGACGGTTGGCATCCTCGTATCGCTGGTCGTCCAATCATGGGGGTTCTTCGCAGAGGTCTCCCTATGGGAATTCCTCGGAGGCGACCGGTGGTCGCCGATCCTCAAGCCCCGCTCCTATGGAGTATTGCCGCTCGTGGCGGGAACGCTCCTCGTGACGATTCTTGGGGCAGCCGTTGCGATCCCGGTCGGCCTGGCGGCAGCCATCTACTTATCCGAATACGCCCGCGACTCCGTTCGGAGGGTCATCAAGCCAATGCTCGAAGTACTCGCGGGCATCCCAACCGTGGTGTACGGCTATTTTGCGCTGACGTTCGTGACCCCCCAGCTTCAGAGAATCTTCCCCGACATGCTGGTGTTCAACGCCCTGAGCGCAGGGCTCGTCATGGGACTCATGATCATTCCAATGGTCTCGTCTCTCAGCGAGGACGCCATGCTTGCAGTGCCCAACTCTCTTCGGCAGGCGGCCTATGCCCTCGGCGCCACGCGCTTCGAGGTAGCGGTGAAGATCGTCGTGCCCGCCGCCCTTTCCGGGATCATGGCCGCGTTCATCATTGGACTTTCTCGCGCCGTCGGCGAAACGATGCTCGTCACCATCGCGGCCGGCGCCACCCCGAAGATGACCGTCAATCCCCTCGAGAGCATCCAGACCATGACCGCGTACATCGTCCAATTGAGCCTTGGAGAGACCCCCCATGGCTCCTTGGAATACAACACGATCTTCGCGGTGGGCCTGCTCCTCTTCCTCATAACGCTCGTCATGAACGTGATGGGGCACGCCATCGTCCGCAGGTGGGGGTTGAAGTACGAATGATCCGCAGATCGCCCCAGTTCCGCCCCAATTTGCAGTCTCGCAAGATGCTTGGCGCAGTCGCATACGCCGTCTTCCTTGCGGCAGTCTGCATCGGCCTCGTCGGACTCCTGATTCTTCTCCTCCAAGTGCTCATACAGGGATTCGACTGGCTCCGCCCCGAGTTGATCTTCAACTTCCCGTCGAGGTTCCCCGAGCAGGCCGGGTTGAAGGCCGCCTTGTTTGGCACGCTTTGGCTCATGGGGATGACCGCGCTCTTCTGCGTTCCCGTCGGAGTAGGGGCCGCCGTATACCTCGAAGAATACGCCCCCGACAACAGGCTAACGCGATTCATCGAAGTGAACATCGCCAATCTGGCGGGCGTCCCCTCAATCGTCTACGGACTGCTCGGCTTGGCGCTCTTCGTCCAGGGCTACACCATCGCCTTCGGGGGGCGCGAGGTCGAACTGAGCCTCGGACGCAGCGTTCTCGCAGGCGCCCTCACGATGTCCCTCCTCGTCCTCCCGATCGTGATCCTCGCCTCTCGTGAAGCAATCAAGGCAGTTCCAGACACCTACAGGCAAGCAGCCTTCGCCCTTGGCGCGAGCAAGTGGGAAGTCGTCCGCGGCATCGTCCTCCCCGCCGCCTTCCCCGGCATGTTGACCGGCGTTATCCTCGCCATGTCCCGCGCAGTCGGAGAAACCGCCCCCGTCATCGCCATCAGCGCCCTCGTCTACCTCACATTCATCCCCGGACACCCCCTCGACCGATTTACCGTCCTGCCCATTCAGATCTACAACTGGGTCTCTCGACCCCAGTCCGAGTTCCAAGGACTGGCCGCCGGTGGTATAATCGTCCTGCTGATCGTTCTCCTCTCCATGAACGCCCTCGCCGTCTATCTGCGAAACAAGTTCCAAAAGAGATCTATCGAATGACACATAAACCCGCCTCGGAAGGTATCATGTACCAACAGACTATCGCGCCCCAGCCATCGCAAGCGCCCATGAAGCCGCAATTGACAGTCAAAGGCTCCGAACCCAATCAAGACGTCGACTCCGACATCGTGCTCGACGTCCGAAACCTGGAAGTGTTCTACGGCAGCTTTCGCGCAGTCAAGGACGTCGTGATGCCCATCCGGTCGAACAAGGTCACCGCCTTCATTGGACCGTCCGGCTGCGGCAAGAGCACCGTCCTCCGATGCTTCAACCGCATGAACGACCTGATTCCGGCCGCCCGCGTTGGAGGCACGATCATGTTTCGCGATGAAAACCTCTACGACGCAGCCATCGACCCGACCGAGATGCGCTCCCGCATCGGCATGGTCTTCCAAAAACCAAACCCGTTCCCCAAATCCATCTACGACAACGTCGCCTTCGG
This sequence comes from Dehalococcoidia bacterium, assembly GCA_965242665.1. Classification (GTDB taxonomy): domain Bacteria; phylum Chloroflexota; class Dehalococcoidia; order Lucifugimonadales; family VXLM01; genus VXLM01. Next base: position 1,916,666 of record OZ251484.1, read on the forward strand.
CCTTCGCGTCAACGGCTACACGGCCGACTACGGCGACGCCGTCGAGCGCTCTCTCCGCCGCGCCGCCCTATGGGACGAAGTCAAAGACCGCCTCAAGCAAAGCGCCCTCGAACTCTCGGGCGGACAGCAGCAGCGCCTCTGCATCGCTCGCGCCCTCGCCCCAGAACCCGAAGTGCTCCTCATGGACGAGCCCGCCTCCGCCCTCGACCCCATCTCCACCCTCGCCATCGAAGACCTGATGAACGAACTCGTCAACGACGTATCGATCGTCATCGTTACCCACAACATGCAGCAAGCAGCGCGCGTCTCCGACGAAACCGCCTTCTTCATGATCGACCCAAACGACCGCGCAGGATACCTCGTGGAATACGGTATGACCACCGACATCTTCACCAATCCCGCCGACGATAGAACCGAAGCCTACATCACCGGAAGATTCAGCTAGGAGCCTGCAGTGCCTCGCGACGAATTCGAACGCGAACTCCGATTCCTCCAACAAGAATTACTCGCCGTCGGAGGCATGGTCGAAAAGGCCGTCGCCAACGCCGTCGACGGACTCAGACGCCAAGACCTCGATCTCTCCCGCCAAGTCATCTTCGACGACGACGCCATCGACGCGCGCCGCCAAGACATCGAAGAACACTGCGTCAACCTCATCGCCAGACAGCAACCCATAGCCACCGACCTCCGCATGATCATCGCCATCTTCCACATCGTCGGAGAACTCGAACGCATGGGAGACTACGCGGAAGGCATCGCCAAACTCAGCCTCGAACTCGGAAACGACCCCCCTCTCAAACCCCTCATCGACATCCCCCGCATGGCCGACAAGGCCATCCAAATGCTCCACAAGAGCCTCGATTCCCTCGTCACCCGCGACGTGGAAACCGCCAAACAGGTCGGAGTCGACGATGACGAAGTAGACGCCCTCTACGACCAAGTCTACCGCGAACTCCTAACCTTCATGATCGAAGACCCGCGAACCATCACCAGGGCCACCTACCTCCTGTGGATAGCGCACCGACTGGAGCGCATCGCCGACCGTGCGACCAACATCGCGGAGCGCGTGATCTACTTCGTGACCGGCGAGCACGTCGAAATTCAAGAAGCATCCGCCCCGGGCCCGTAACGCAGATGCAAAGCTCCCTGGCGCGGCGCGCCGCCTCCGAAAGCATCGGAACGTTTGCACTAGTATTCGTCGCCGCTGGCGCAGCCATGACCGACGAAATCTCCGGCGGAGGCCTGGGAATCCTAGGCAACGCCCTAGCATCCGGACTCGTCGTAACCGGCATGATCTACGCCGTCGGGCACATCTCCGGCGCGCACATCAACCCTGCAGTCACCCTAGGGTTCACCATCATTCGCCGGCTCCCCCTCCGCGACGCCGCCGCATACTGGGCCGCCCAGACCGCCGGGGCTGCGCTCGCCGCAGGCGCGCTCCGACTCCTCATCGGCAACGTCGGCGTCATGGGCGGCAACTCGCCTACCATCGATCCCGCACAGGCGCTCGCACTCGAGGCCGTCCTCACATTCCTGCTCATGTTCGTCATCATGGCCGTAGCCACCGACAAACGCGCGGTCGGACACGCCGCAGCCATCGCCGTCGGAGCAACCGTCGCGTTCGACATCATGGTCGGAGGCCCCCTCTCCGGCGGCTCCATGAACCCCGCACGCTCGTTTGGACCCGCACTCGTCGCCGCAAACTGGCAAGACCACTGGATATACTGGCTCGGCCCCAGCATCGGCGCTGCCGCCGCAGCCATTCTCTACTCCTGGTTGAACGACGCGGAGACACCGAAGCAGGAACTAGAGAACCCTCCTGCCAAGAAGACCCGCCGCCGGCCCCGGCGATGGCGGAAGGAAGAGAAGACCATTGACCCAAAGCCCTAGCGGACGCCACTCCGAGAGGCTGACGCGTCCATACACTCTTTCCACCTCGACCTCAGTCGTCATCCTGGGAAAAGTGTACTATAGTCATCGCAAAGGAAACCCCATGACCAAACTCAACATGCAGAACCGGACACTAGGGATCATGGACAACCTGCCCTTTCTGCGCTCCCTCAACAACGAGTGCATCGACCTAATCGCCATCGACCCGCCTTTCGCCGCCAATGCAACCTTCAAAGGCATGCCCAAGCCCCCAATCACCCAAGCGGAAATCCAAGAGGAAAGAGTCCTAGCCGCCAAGAACGGCGTCCCGTACGACGAGGGCGTTGGCGAAACCCGAGTCGAAGACATCTGGACATGGAACGATGATGTCCACCCCGACTGGCTCAACAAGCTTGAAGACGACTACCCCGCCGTCTTTGCCGTGGTCAAAGCCGTAGAATCCTGTGCGGATGAGAACAAAGCCGCCTACATCGCATTCATGGGCGTGCGCCTCATCGAGTGCAGACGCGTGCTGAAGCCCACGGGCAGCATCTGGATCCACTGCGACCACCACGCCAACAGCTACCTGCGCCTGCTCATGGATGCAGTGTTCGGTCAAGAAAACTTCCGCAACGAAATTACTTGGCCCCGCTACGCAGTCCACTCCCTTTCAGGCGGGTTCGACAACATTTCTGATACCCTCCTGTGCTATTCCATCGGAGATGACCGGACGCAAAATACTCTCTACCGCCCGCTCGGCAAAGAAGAATTGGAAGAACGGTTCCCGCATACCGAACCAGAAACAGGCCGCAGGTACCAACGCGCTGCCTTGGAGAAGTCATCGAATGCCTACAGCGCCGGAGAAACCCGTGTGATCGACGGCCGCAGGGTTACAAGCGAGTTGGGATGGATATGGACGCAGGAGACGTTCGACGAGCGTATCGCAAAGAACCCCCATCTGATCTACTGGACGCGAAACGGCAAGCCCCGTTACAAGATATACGCCGATGAGTATCGCGGCGTCCCCCTAGGCAGCATATGGACTGACATCCCGTACTTGCCGTCCGGTAGCAGTGAGCGCACCGGCTACGCCACGCAAAAGCCCCTTGCCCTCTACCAGCGTATCATCGAAGCATCCTCCAACCCGGGCGACGTCGTCCTCGACGCCTTTGCAGGGTGCGCCACTACCGCCGTCGCCGCAGAACGCCTCGGACGCCAATGGATAGCCTGCGACATCGCCTACCGCTCATGGACGATGCTCAAGCGGCGCTTCGCTATGCACGGCTACGCGCTCAGCGACATGACTTCCGCCACCACAGACGCTCTCTCTGATCGACAACCCGAACTCACCAAAGCCCAGTCCTACACCATAGGCCCCTCCCAGATCCCAGCACGCGATGACGAAGACCCACAGCCGTTCCACAACCTGCAGAGAGTGAAGCGCGGACAGAAGAAATCCGTCCGTTCCGCCTCATGGTCGGGTCGCATAGCGAAGGAAGAAGCAAAGCAGCTTCTCATAGACAAGTTCGGCCCGCACTGTTGGGGCTGCGGATGGGAAGCCCCCAAGTTCCCCAACGGAGAATATGATCTGGGGCTATTGGAAGTCGACCACATCTGGGCGCGCAGAGACCCCGATACCCACTCCGGTGGCTCCGACGAGCTCTACAACCTCGCCATCCTCCACGCAACCTGCAACCGCACGAAAGGCAACCGCCTTACGTTGGAAGAGCTGCGCCAGCAGAATGCAGACGACCAACGCCTCTATCGCAAACCCGGAGACCTCGTCCATCTCGGAGAAGCGACCCAGTTCGCAACCGAGTACATCCTCCAACGCGGAACGCAGTCCTCCTGGATACCAAATTACACCCGCTAACTTCCTGCGCCCTCACGTCATTCCCGCGAAGGCGGGAATCCATCACCCGTCTTGACAACCCCCGCACGCCCGGATACAGTCGACTCCCCTAATCCCATGCCAACCCTTGACTTCAAAGGCAAGCAACACATCTACGCGCACCACCTCACGGTGCCGTACCAACCACTCGTGCCCCACGCCGAAAAGTCCCTTGGGGCGCAGAACGTATGTACGGGGGGGGGGGGATAGAGACTTTGACACCCAGCCATCAGACGGCAGCCTCATCATCCACGGCGACAACCTCCACGCCCTGAAAGCCCTCCTCCCACGCTACGCCGGCCGCGTCAAGTGCATCTACATCGACCCGCCCTACAACACCGGCAACGAAGGCTGGGTCTACAACGACAAGGTCAACAGCCCTCTCATGCGCGAGTGGATGCGTGAGAACTCCCCCGTCGACAACGAAGACCTCGAACGCCACGACAAATGGCTCTGCATGATGTGGCCCCGCCTTCAGCTACTCAAGGAGCTGCTGTCGGACGACGGCGCCATCTTCGTCTCCATCGACGACAACGAACAGCACCACCTGCGCGCGATCATGGACGAGGTCTTTGGCGGCGGCAACTTCGTTGCGAACGTCATCTGGCAGAAGAAGAACAGTCCGCAAAACGACGCCAAGCATCTTTCGGCGAATCACGATTTCGTCGTCTGCTATGCCAAGAACCTGCTCGGTGACGTCAGGTGGCAGCGCAATCTCTTGCCTCGCCCGGAACATCTCGACGCTCGCTATAAGTTCGACGACCATGACGGAAGAGGTCCCTGGTCGGTCGACAACTTGAGCGTGAAGTCATATACCCCCGAGTACGATTATCCAATCGTAAATCCCAACACTGGCGAGGTACATAACCCTCCTCAGGGAAGATGCTGGATAACGAACCGTGAGACGATGAGCGAATGGCTTGCGGACAACCGCATCTACTTTGGCAAGGACGGTAAAGGCAGACCACTTCTGAAGAGGCATCTGAGAGACGTGCAACAAGGAGTGGTTCCATTGACTATTTGGGGTAATGACGAGGTTGGGAGTACGAACATGGCTCGCAAGACGGTCTTGCAGCTATTCCACGATCAAGACAACCCATTCGACAACCCCAAGTCCGTCGGCTTGATCGACCGCATCCTCCGTATCGCAACCGGCCCCGACGACATCGTCCTCGACTCGTTCGCCGGCAGCGGCACCACTGCCCACGCCGTGCTTGCCCTCAACAAGGAAGACGGCGGCAACCGCAAGTTCATCCTCGTTGAGTGCGAGGAGTACGCGGACACCATCACCGCGGAGCGCGTGCGCCGCGTCATCGGCGGCGTGCCGGATGCGCGCGACAAATCGCTCCGCGAAGGCTTGGGCGGTAGCTTCGCCTACTGCACCCTCGGACAGCCCATCGAGCTGGAAGCCATGCTCTCAGGCAGCGCCCTGCCGACGTACTCCACCCTCGCGGCGTATCTCCTGCACGCATCCTCCGGCATATCCGCCGGGGACGACGACCTCCAAGCGCGCAACGAGAATGGTCTGTTCTACAGCAGCCCGGAAGTGGATTACTGTCTGCTCTACGAGCCGGACGTCGAGTGGCTGCGTGGCCGCTGCGGGATGCTCAGCGCAGACCGTGCCGAGCGCATCGGAGACGACGCCCGGGCGCATGGTCGCAAGGCCGTCGTGTTCGGCCCCGGCAAGTACGTCGGCCAGCGAGACCTTACCAGCGCGGGCGTCACCTTCTGCCAGATTCCCTACGAGCTGCACTCCGCGGGGTGATGCTCGATCCGCGGGTCAGGCCTTGCGGGCCTCGGAGATCGTCCGCTTCAGCGCCTCTGCGTCAACGACCCCTCGCCATACGCCTGCCGCCGACTACCCGCTGCCCGCCCCCGAGAACACCCCCAGCCGCGTCGCCTCCCGGATAGCCGCCGCCGCGTCCACTACCGGCGGGCCGTCCTCCCGCAGCACGACCTGCGCGGACTCGCCCTTCCGCACCGCGAACGTCCTCTCGCCGTCCAGCGCGATCGTGCACGGCGTGCGCTCTACGCACACGGGTTCGCCCGGCCTCATCGACTCCCAACCGGCAATCGGCACCGTCCGTATCATCCCCGGCCCTATGGGGGCGTCGACCGTCATCTCGCCTTCCCCCAGCTTGACGCGGCAGGCGGACGATCCGTCTGCGGCATGCGGCATGAGCCTTGCGCCAATGGCGGATAGCCCGATGGCGTCCGCGTCTGTCCGAGAGAGAAACACCTCCGACACCGCCGCGAGGTCCCACAGCGCCCGCGCTCCGATGAACTCGTGCGCGCTGACTGCGGCATCCACCAATGCAATATCCCGCGCCGCGCCGTCCACCCGCACCTCCAGCGCCGGCGATGCCCGCGTAACCGCCTCCGCGTCCACCGCCCCCGACGCCACGACACCCGCCGCAATGCCCGCGACCGTCCCCTCGACCATCTGCGGAAACACGTTGTTCGTCCCCGTAGAGATCGGCATCAGGGGAACCTGCCCAGACCCCTTGGCGCACGCGCGGTTGGTGCCGTCCCCGCCCAAGGTAACGATGCAGCCCGCCCCCATGTCCTGCATCGCTTCCGCAGCGCGCGTCGAGTCGATCTCCTTGGCCGTGATGGGAATGTCGACGAACGACGCATCAAGAGATTTCTGCCCGTGGTCGATGCTCGCTCGCGCAATCCCATCCATGTCCGGCATGAAGACGACCCGCCGAACGCCCGCCGATTCGAGCCCGGCGAGTACCCTCCGCAGGATGTTTACCTTCTCCTGGTTTGGAACGAACCGTCCATGCGCGACGAGCCTCCGAATGTCCTTGCCCGCGGCCGGATTTGCGATGATGCCGACGATCGGCGTTCCGCTACTCATCGAATCTGCTGCGCCGCCCCGCTCGAAGCGCGCGCGATATCCTCCGATGCAAGTCGGCGGCGGATTCGTCCGTCCACTCGTACACGCCCCGCCCGGTCTTCAATCCATAGTTGCCCTGTTCGACCAGACGAGCCAAACCCGGCGGTATCTCGCCGGAAGACTCGATCTCCGGCATGAGATGCTCGCTGATCGATCGCCATACGTCCAACCCCGCCGTGTCCAATACCTCGAATGGACCAGCCGCCCCGAGCCTCGGCCCGATGCTGCTGCGCACCACCTCGTCGACGTCCTGCGCGCTCGCCGCGCCGCTCTCCACGATGGCGAAGCACTCCCGAAGCAGCGCCGCCTGCAGCCGATTGGCAATGAACCCAGGCAACTCCTTCGACAAAGTGACCGGTTTCTTGCCCATCTCCACCAGAATATCCCGCACTGCCTCGACGCTCTCCTCGGACGTAGCAGGACCAGCGACGACCTCCACCAACGGGACGACGTAGGGAGGATTGAAGAAGTGGGCTACCAGCATTCGGCCCGGGCGCTCCGCGCCCTCCGCCAGCTGGCTGGGCATGAACGTCGAGGTGTTGCTCGCGAGAATCGCGTCTGCCTTGCAGAGCCGCTCGAGATCCGAGAATAATCTCCGCTTGGCGTCCAGATCTTCCGTGATCGCCTCGATGACGAGGTCGGCGTCCTGAACGGCCGCCCGCAAGTCCTCGGTGAACGTCAGCCTCTCGGCGATTCGATCCCAGCGCGCGCCCCTCGACAAGGTTTCCAGATTGCGGCGGATGTTCGACCGAGCCTGTTCGAGCCTCTGCCCGCTCAAGTCGTTCAAAGAGACCTGGCGGCCGTGTTCCGCGAATTCCTGCGCGATGCCGTGCCCCATCAGTCCCGCCCCGACGACCGCCACCGTCCGAATGCCGCGCGAGCTCATAGCAGCCCCCTCGTAGACGCCAGATCGGAAAGCAGGGAAACGCTCAGGTGCGATCCGGTAATGATCGCCGCGATCCTCTTGCCGCGGATATCCGCGGCGCGGCTTGCCATGACCGCGATCGGCACAGCCGCGGAAGGCTCCGCCATCACCTGCTCCAACTCCATCAACGTTCTCACCGCTCTGAGGATGTCGGATTCCGAAGCCGTCCACACGTCGTCGATGAGACCAGCGAGTTCTGAGACGATTCCCGGGATGGGAACGCGCACGGCGAGACCGTCCGCGATCGTGTCGACCTTTGCCGATTCGCCCCCCGTCTCTCCACGAAGCGCTCGAGCCATCGCAGGCGCTCCTTCCGGCGCCGCGGCAACGATGCGAGTGCCCGGACTCCTGCGCTTCACCTCCCGCGCGATGCCCTTGATGAGCGATCCGTTTCCCAGCGGTACGATGACCATATCCCACGGATCGGAGTCCGCGAGTATTTCCACTCCAATGGCGCCGGCCCCGACTGCCATCTGCTCGATCGCGCCGTCCTCCCAGAATGCAGCCCCTGCGCGCCGCGCTTCGTCCCTGGCGAACGCCTTCGCCTCGTCGAAATCCTTGCCGTGCATCTCGATCTTCCCGCAGTAGAGCCGGATGCGGTCGAGCTTCGACGCGGTCGCCCCCTCCGGCGCAATAACCGTTACGGGAATACCATACCGCGCGCAGGCGTAGACGACTGCTGCGCCGTAGTTCCCAGCGGATGCAACATACACTCCCGCGTCGGGCGTGCAGCCGGACAACGCCCTGGCGGTCGTGAGCGCCCCCCGCAGCTTGAACGACCCTGTCGGCGTGCAATCCTCTCGTTTGAGCCAGACGCTGGCGCGGAGCCGTTCCCCTATGGCGCGCGCCTGCAATAGCGGCGTCGGCGTCCACGGTTCGGGTTCGAGGACGGAGAGTGCGAATTCGATGGTAGTCGTATCGACCTGGGAGGGTGCCACGTACATATCCGTTGGTGCCATATTGCGATTGACGGCATTATATCACTGCCGCGCGGAATGAGCGCTTCTGCGCGCCGATCGAACGACCGTCACATCGACAAGCGGAAGCCAAGTGGATCATCGTCGAATTCGATGCTTGCCAACGCATCGCGCGCGGCCACTTCGATGTCCTCGTCCCCGCCCGCAAGCTGCAGCTCCAATGCCCGCTTGGCCAACTGCCCCCCAATCAGCCCAAGCGACTCGATCGAAGCCAGGCGCACTTCGAAGTCGTCGTCATCGAGCAGCCGCAGGAGGTGAGGCGTGACCGCTTCCTCTCCAAGCAGGCCGCACGCGGTCGCCGCTTCGTAGCGAATTGCGGCTACCGGGTGCGCCGTCTCTTCGATTACCGTCGGCAGCCATTCCGTATTCGAGCTTTGCCCCATGGCGTAGACCGCACTCTGTACGAGCAGGAGATCGTTGGAACAGTACGCTTCTCGAACGGCGGCGTTCGTCTCCGGCGTGTTGAAGACGGCTGCGGCCTCGACTGCTCGTCTGCGGACTTCGACATCTTCTTCCGATTCGCTCGCGGCATTCAGCAAGGCACGGCGCATTCGCTCGCCGTCTCGATGGGGAAGATTGCCGTCCCTCGCCATTGCCGCAAGACTCTTGAGCGACCCAGCCGCAGACGCCCTGACCTTGTTGGAAGGATCGTTCTCGATGAGATCGATCAAAGGCCGAATAGACGAGCGGTCTTCCGTCTCCCACAGCCCCTTGCACCCAAGTTCTCGAACGGCGGCGTCCTCGTCGCCCAGGCACACCTTGAATACCGGAGTGAAGTCGAGTGTGATGTTGTCGTCTGCAAGCTCGACGACCTTGCGGACGACCTCCTGCCGACGGCCAGCGTCCAGCATTGACCATCCAGCCTCGAGATCCGCTGCTCCGTCGGCCGTCAGTCCGGAAAACCGGAGGGCGTCCGAATACTTCACGGGCTTGCCGGGATCGGACAGGTCGGTAAGCAAATCTCGAATCGTCATTGTGCTGGGAGTTCGATGCAGAGAGCCCAAGAATTTTGGTTGATTGCGGAGTCCATTGCCGAAGCGCGAACCGAATCGAGCCGCACGACGTTTGTCAAGGTTCACCATACCTGCGATACTGCTATTCCAAACTCCAGCATTCTAACACGACTCTCCCCCAAGTTCTATTGAGGATCGACGATGCCAAAGACGAAGAAGAGTACGAGACGCATATCCGCCGTCGAAGTGCTGGGTGCCCTCGGTGAGGAGTACGGCCCGTTCGAGTGGAAGCCCCGCTACGACCCGGCGTCCGAATTGGTCTTCACGATCCTCTCGCAGCACACCTCGGACCTGAACTCGGAGCGCGCCTTCAACTCCCTCATGACGACGTTCGGTTCCGTGGAAGCCATCGCATCCGCAGATGTCGACCGCATCGAGGACGCCATCAGAAGCGCCGGCCTGTATCGTGTCAAAGCGCCCCGAATCAAGAAGGTGTTGAATGACATTCTCACCGAAGTCGGGTCGTTCGACCTATCGTTCTTGGCCGAGATGCCCTTGGACGAGGCAAAGGAATGGCTCAAGCGCTTCGACGGCATCGGACCGAAGACGGCCGCCATCATCCTCTGCTTTTCTCTCGGGCTGCCAGCCATGCCAGTCGATACGCATATCTTTCGGGTGGCTCGGAGGCTCGGCCTAATCGGCCCAAAGGTCACCGCCGATCAGGCGCACGACATCCTCGAGCCGATGATCGAGCCTAGCGACGTGTTCGCCTTCCACCTCTACCTCATCACCCATGGACGACAGGTCTGCAAGGCCCTCCGTCCGCGTTGCGGCTCCTGTGTGCTCGCACACGGATGCCCGTCGAGAGACAACTTCGACTCCTAGAACGCACATCCCCCGCCTACCCCGAAACCAGTTCCCCCGCCTTGCCCATTCCCGGCCGTCACTCCTATCCTCCCGTCATTCCCACACCCGCCGTCATTCCCACACCCGCCGTCATTCCCGCAACTACCCACGCCATTCCCACACCCACGTCCATTCCCGCGCCCGCACACGTCATTCCCGCACCCACTCACGTCCATTCCTGCGCCCACTCACGTCATTCCCACACCCACTCACGTCATTCCCACACCCACCCACGTCATTCCCACACCCACTCACGTCCATTCCTGCGCCCACTCACGTCATTCCCGCACCCACTCACGTCATTCCCGCACCCACCCACGTCATTCCCACAACCACGTCCATTCCTGCGCCCACTCACGTCATTCCCGCACCCACTCACGTCATTCCCGCGAAGGCGGGAACCTAGCGGCTCACGTCCGCCACTCGTCCGTATGCCGCCCCGCCGCGATAGCGGAACGCAACCCAGCCAATGCTTGTGGACCGGAGCCCCGGCGTCGATTATAGGGAGTTTACCTGAGTTTATGAAAATTCGATAAGATGGCTAACTTCGATATAACTGAGACCGGAGCCCCGCGCGTCAAATTATAGGGAGTTTATCTGAGTTTATGAAAATTCGATAAGATGGCTAACTTCGATATAACTTTGGGTGGGGCGATTGATCGGCGAGACTGGATCCGCGCGGACCCTCTAGGCGTCTGCCCACTCCACACCCAACTCCCGCACCGCGTTCCGCCAGAATATGTCCTCGATTTGACTGCGCGTCAGACCGGCGATCTCCGCCGCCTGCTTCATCGCGACCATCTGCTCATAGATGCAAATGATGGGTCGGTAGTCAGAGTGGTCGAAGTGCAGATACGGAATCTTGTCTGTCTCGATCATCTGGTGCGTGTGTCCAAATGCAGTATATGCGCCGTGGAACGAGGTCGACTCGATGCCGTCGGTCCCGAAGAAGATGCGGCGGTGATCCTCCTCGCGGAACAGCGTGATGAATGGCCGTACATCGGTCACGGCGGACGTGTCGTACCAAATGTTCGGCATCGCCTTGAGTCGGTCGATTCCCCGCTCCATCTGCCGATAGACGAACGACCGAGCGCAGTGAGCAAGGATCCATCGAATCCCCGGATATCGGCGCGTGTAGTCCTCGAGGTCGCGCAAGTTCACCTCGTCCCCGCCGCCGGCGCGCGAGAGATGCATGGTCACCCACAAACCCAGACCGCTGGCGAGTTCCATCTGCTCGTGCGGAAGGAACTCGTGGATGCGGCAGTCCTTCATGTCGCCCGTAACGGAATACATGCGGTACACCTTCAACCCGACGAACCCATGCTGCACAACGTCCCTCTCGATCTCGTCGAGCGAGTCGGAGGGCGTAGTCAAGCGGTTCCGGCGAGAGAGGGGATCGGCCTGCATCTCACGTCGCATGAACTCGTTGTGACCTGCAACGTCTGTGCCCGTTGCAGGCCTGCCCAGCATCAGGAAATGCGACTCGCGGCCTGGCAAGATGAGATCGTGCCACTGCCTGGCCGTCTCGAAATCGGTGTCAGGGTAGAGGTTCTTGTACTTGCTGCCCTCCGCGATGAGGGCGTTGTCGAGCATGTGCATACGGCAATCGTAGATGCGGCTCGGTACCCAATCATCGAGCTCCTCGGCCCAGAATTCCTCGTCGTGTCGTCGATAATCGATATGTTCCTTCGTAAGCATGGTTCCTCTCATGGCCCAATTGCGGCAGTTTCACTGTGGCCGTCTGTCGTTATCGCCTCTGGGTACTTCCACGCTCCTCACATACTCATGCCGCTCTGCATCTATACTCCCCCGCCAGCGCGCGCCATACCTCCAAACATCCTTGCACCCGGTGTTGACCCCAGCCTTGGTGGTTCCCTCGAATGCGCTCGCCCTTGTCGAACGGCGGGCCGGTCGCTATCAGGTCGACGCTCTCCGAGTCGAGTCTGCGGATGACGGGAAAGGTATCTTCCAGAAAGAGAATACCGGAGAGAGCTGCGCTGTTCACGGTCACCGGCCGTTGCCTGCCCGCAGAGGGACTTGTGTACGCATCTACCCTACCATATCGACCAGATCGAGTAAACCGAACCCTCCCCCTCGATTCCGTTCGCCTTCTTGGCATAGATTGCCCCCAGACCATAAATCCACCTGCCGTCATTCCCGCACTTACCCTCATCATACCCGCACCCTCCCACGTCATTCCCACACCCACCCACGTCATACTCGACTACCCTCATCATACCCGCACTCACGCCCGCCATACCCGCACCCACCCACGTCATTCCCACAACCACCCACGTCATTCCCGCGAAGGCGGGAATCTCCCCCCTGCGTCCGACACGCATCCATAGCCATGCCCGCACAGAAACCTCAAACCAGCCGAATCGAATTTGACAAAACAGAACTCCCGTACTACTCTGGAACTATGACCACTACGCAAAACCATATCCCGAGGAGACAGCCACAATGCACGAAACATCCAACCTGCCGCCCGCGCGGCTCCGCGCCCCAAACCGTCACCCATCATCCTACCCCCAATCGCCGCGCGCCCAAAGAGCCGACGCCAAATTCGCCGTCGGCAAAATTCGACAGAATGCGACACAATCCGACAGAATCCCACACGATGCAACGAAAACTCGTGCCCGCGCGTGCGCACGCACGCGTGGGAGGCAACGGCGTTCCGTTTCATTGCTCTCGGCATGGACTGCGCCCAGGCCCGCAGCGAATTCGACGCATCGCTTGGAGTTGCCGTCCCTTAGCCCTCATGCCAATAGATCGAACGGAACGCACGAACCGCCTTTGCTTGACACTCCACAGCACCGGATTTACCATGGAAGGAGCCGCCTGGCACAGCCCAAGCGGCCAATACTGGTAGGAAGGTGAGCGTATGGAGGCCCCAATCGTCATCCTGCTCGCCGTTCTCGCCGGTCTGTTTGGCATAGGTATAGGCGCACTCGCCTTCTTCTTCGTCTGGAGCAGTGTTTCCGGCAACCGCATGGAGGCCGCGAAGAAGGAAGCATCCAAAGTAGTGGACGACGCCCGCGCGGAAGAGCGCCGGCTAATCAAAGAGGCCCGAGAAGAGGCTGCGCGGACGGTATCCAGCGGCGAATCTCGGATCAAAGAAGCGGACAGGGAAATCCGCGACCGCCGACGCGAGACGCAGCGAGTGGAGCAGCGCCTGTCGAACCGGGAGGAAAACCTGGATCGGCGAGCGCGCAATATCGAACGCCGCGAACGAGACCTCGCGCTGAAAGAGGAAACAGCCGCCAAGATCGAAACGGACCTGGAGGACATTCGCCTCCAGCAAACTCGGCGGCTCGAGGAGATTTCCAACCTCAGCACGGAGGACGCGCAGTCCGAGTTGATGCGCCTCGCCGAAGAGGACATCCAGCACGAGCTGGCTGTACAACACCGCGCATTGGAAGACGAAGCGCGGGTACGCGCAAACGAGAACGCGAGAGAAATCATCAGCGAGGCGATCCAGCGCCTTGCGTCGGACGTCGTGTCCGAGGCGACTCTCGCGATAGTGCCGCTGCCAAACGATGAGATGAAAGGACGTCTCATTGGCCGGGAAGGACGGAATATCCGAGCGATCGAGAAAGCGACCGGAGTAGACCTCATAATCGACGATACTCCGGAAGCAGTAACGATATCGTGCTTCGATCCGATTCGCAGGGAGGTCGCCAGATTGGCCTTGACCAATCTAGTGACTGACGGTCGGATTCACCCCGCACGGGTCGAAGACATGGTTGCAAAGACCGAGAAAGAACTGTTCGATACCATCCGCAAGATGGGAGACGAAACCGTCATGGAAGTCGGCGTGCGCGGCCTCAACAAGGAGATGATTCATCTGCTTGGGCGGCTGCAGTACCGTTTCAGCTACGGCGAGAACGTGCTGCAGCACAGCAAAGAGGTCGCATTCCTCGCCGCGTCGATGGCGTCGGAGATCGGCGCGAACGTGCGAGTGGCCAAGATGGGAGGGCTGCTGCACGACATCGGCAAGGCCCTCACGCACGAAGTGGAGGGCCCGCACGCGGAGATCGGCGCAGAAGTCGCGGCGCGAAACAAGATACCCAAACCGGTCGTGACCGCCATCGCGGAGCATCACGACGACGACCACTCTACGCCAGAGTCGTTCCTCGTCGCCGCTGCGGATGCGATCAGCGCCGCAAGGCCGGGCGCGCGGCGGGATACCGTCGAGCACTACCTGAAGCGCCTGCAGGCGCTGGAGCAAGTCGGGATGGCGTTCGATGGAGTCGAAAAGTGCTACGCCATTCAGGCGGGACGAGAGATCCGCATCCTCGTAAAACCAGAGGACATCGACGACCTCGCAGCGAACCAAATGGCGCGCAACGTCGTCAAGAAGATCGAACAGGAGCTATCGTACCCCGGACAAATCAAGGTCACAGTCATCCGCGAAAACCGCGCAGTGGAGTACGCGCGCTAGTCCGGTCGGCTCGAAAACGAGCGGGGATCCCCGGTGGCGCTGCGGGCTGCTGGGGATCCCTCTGAAAGGGGCAACAGCATGAGTAGAATAGAAGAGAAAATGAAGTGTCTGGGACATCTTATAGAATCAGCAGAGGAGTACAACGAGAAATCTGATGATTTAGTTGAGGCGTATTTGACTCACTTGGTGGTTCCTACCCTGAAGGAAGTATTGAATGATTTATACGGTCGTATCAAAGAACGACACCGAGTCGAAGAACGTTGTGAGGATGATGAAAGACCCATGAAGTTCACACACTATACGAGCATCAATACTCTCGTATCAATGATCCAAAACACCCAAACAAACAAAAACCAAGAAGATGATTCGAGAGACAAGAAAGGATCTTCACTGAGACTGTATGACTCGGCACATTTCAACGACCCAGACGAAGGAGATTACCTTATACGTACTCTTGGAATACAAGAAAAATACAAATGGTTGCGTGAAGGGAGGATACCTCATGCATATATCGCGTCATTCATCATACCAGATGGCAAGAAGGACATGGATGACAATCTCGTGTTTTGGCGCGCATACGGGAATGAGGGAGAAGGATGCTCGTTGTCATTGCATATCCCGACCAATCGGTTATACAAAGTCCTCTACGGTCGTAATAAGGTTGAATACACTGCGACTATACTGCTACCAATCTTGGATCGTCTAGACGAGTTACTAGACGAGAAAATTCTGACTAGACAGTCTACTAGGAAAAAGATTCAGGAAGCGTTGGCAGGGGCTATTTGGAGTTTCCTGGAAAGAATCGCTTACCTCTACAAGAGTGATGCTTACAATTATGAGAATGAATGCCGTTTCATTGTCCACGTGTCAGAGATCCCTGAGGAAAAGATTCACTTCGAGTATGGGGAACAATACGGTTCTCCTGCAAGGATACGGCACTACTATGAGGATGACGATCTCAGTGTCAGCAACATACTGGTTACTGGTAGTACAATCATACTAGGCCCTCGTGTGCCCCATCCACACAATGTGGAGTATTGTCTAAATACACTGTTGCGGAGAGCAGCTTTGTATGGTCCAAAAATCAAGATTTCCGGAATACGTTATCGTAAGCCTTGACAATACTTGGCCAAATTGCACGCCATCCTGACTCTTTCGGAGCCTCGTCTTCTTCTATGAGATAGGAAGGGTTCTCCGAATCACCCTGTCCCCGTCTCTGGGCGAATAAGCAGTTGGGGTGGCACTCTTCGTTAATTATGTGTGTCTCAGCAGTCACAAACTGGTAGTCTTGTTGACGCACTAACGGCCACCAATCAAGAGACAGCAAGTAACGGAGCATCAGGTTCACTTCCATTCCTGCAACTCCCAAACTGAACGGAAATACGTTCTGATTGCCGCCTTGTTCTCTGGACGGTAGGTTGCTGATGTATGATGGGTCGTCGAGTGAACCGTCCAACTCCATCACCACCATGCTCGTGTTGTATTGTCTGTTGCATCGCAGGCACTGATGGTAGGGGGTCACGATATGGGCACGCCAATGAGCTGAGAATAGACTGTCGTTCTTCTTGTCATATTCAACGGATATGCCACCATCAATAACAGGAATCAAGTGAGCATATGCGATATAATTTAGTACGTCTCTGGCAACCGGTCGGTCGACGCAACTGAAGAGAATATCACAATCCAATGCGGCCTTGTAACCCACACTCGTATGGACCGATACAGGTATAGAGTTTACGTGTATCATCTCGGCAGTAGCATTGCGTCGAATGGCCTGGGCCGCCAAATCGACCTTCAATTTACCGATGTCGTTCACCGTTCCGTACAGCAATCTGTCGAGATTGTGCTCTTCGACTCTATCAGGATCAATGAGTGTAAGGCTCGTGACTCCGATTCTGGCGATAGCTTCGGCGGCGACGCAACCGACGCTGCCTAGTCCAACGATACCAACTTTCAATCTCGACAAGGAATTTTGCGATTCACTTCCCCACGTATCAAATGTGCGGCGGAGGATGTCTCTTCGGAGAGGTGGAGGTGCGATGTGATCGTTGAAGTATATCTTGTACGAACGAGGCCCTATAACTCGGACTTTCTTACACCAATGCCGTTGCATCTGTCCATGGTCATTATTCCAAAATCGAGCACTCCAGTATCCATCTGATCCAATTGTCATACCTACCAACGGCAAGCCAGTCGCCCCAACAGGATATGCTATAACGTCGCGTTCTGCCTCGACGTCCGGACAGCTCATTCCCTGCCACCCAGGGCTGGGATGGCTGTGCATGAATGCCAAGCCCGCTCTCTTCTCCCTCGCTGTTCTTATCGCTCTCGCAAGATAATTGGGTTCGAAGCTTGCGTTGCGGTGCAAGTTGCGCTCGCCCCTTTCTGGCAGGACGATTTCGTCTATCAACGCTGTGCTGCGATCATGTCCTGTAGATGGACGCCAAAGGGCGAAGCAAAGGTCTTCTTGGTGCTTCTTGGACCGATAATGCTGCAACAAGTGTTCACTGGATGTCCCATGGGCACTTGCGGTAAGAACGACATCGAAACTCATATCTTGTCCCAAAATCGCCGCAGATGTTCGGATATGTAATATTCCATGTTCTTCGTTCGCAGTTGATCCCACACATCTCCAGGCGGCCTGCTCATTGCAATCCATTCGCGTCCATGATCGTCTGAGTATCTATTGACCACTCCTCCTTTGCCATCATCAATAGGAGGCGTGACATGGATCCAGTGAGGAGGATATTCCGGATATCGTTCGTCGCCCTGAAAGCTGATGCCAATCGTCTTTACTCTCTTCTTATGGGATCCTGATTCCACTCTGTAGGAAAAGGAAACCACTCTTCCATGCGATGGACTGTCGAACGTGGACGTTTTACATCCCAAGCTTTCCAACTCGGCTCTTATACGCTCGATGTTATCAGACATTTCGAGAGGACTACGCCACTGGTGTAGGTGTGTTTGGAATAGTGATGAACACGTCATCTTCCTCCAGGTCTACCCAATCATCCCATCCGTACCGGCGTTTGTCTCCTTGCAGACTGTACTCTTCGGGCTTGTTGGGAATGGCCCCTTTCTTCTCGGCGAGTTCTAGAATGTCGTGGGCGACGATCTTCTGATGTTCGGTCGAAATTTCGACTCCATTTATCTTGAACATGAACTCTTTGCTTGCTACTCCTGTCATTCTACATCTCCTTATGTTCGCGCTAGCAACGCTATTCTCTCATAGTATAAGGTGTAGGTTCAAGTGTGTCAAGAGATTCGGCGCGGGAATCCCCGGTGGCGCGCGCGGGCGGTCGGGGTAGTCGATGGCGGTAGAGCGGGTTTGGAGATACAGGAGGTCTTGTCGGAACGCAGGCGGGCGCAATTCCTCGCACGGCTGGTCGTCGTTGAGGATGGCCTGCAGATCGTCTTCGGTAAGGCTGCCGCGTCGGAGCTGTCCGATGCAGTGTTCGACTTGCTTTCTGATGGATTGGCTATGCATGACGTCACCAGACCGTTCGATTGGATTGGATTATACAACGCCGGCCCTGTTGTGTCACCTGTCATTCTCCTCGTCTGTTTGGTCGTCTGCCTTTGGCGACATCGACGCGATGGCTGCCTTCATGGACTCGCGGAGTCCGTGGATGCGGGACGGTTCCGCGGGGGCGTGCGCGTAGATGGCCAGGTTGAAGGCATGGGTGGATGGTCGGACGACGCTGGGGGGGAAGGTTCGTTCGAGAGTAGGTTGGAACTCGGTCGGGGTACTGTGCGGCGGTCGGACGATGCCGCGCTCGTTGGCGGCGTCGAGCATGTCATAGTACAGCCGACATGCCTCGACAACACCCTGCGGGCCGTCGGGGACTCGGTATCTCTTGGTCTTTGGGCGTCTCAAGACGCTAGGCACGAGCCGCAGCGCCAACCTTGCGGCGTCGCTCAGCGGGGCAGCGTTTGGCGCGACTGAGTCTCGGCGTCCGCGGTCGCCTGCCTCATGTCCGCGGAGGAGGCGTCGGAAGGCTCGAATCAGTACCGCGCCTGCGACGAGCGCAAAGATGGCGAGGAGCGCCCACTCGATGATTTGGATGACTGCAGCCAGAATGTCGGACGCGGGTTCCTGCTCTTCCTGCAATTCTTCCAGCATCCCTCGCATCTCGGAAGTGAACTCCGTTGCCTGCTGAGGTTGTCCGGGGCCTTGGGTGGAGTCGAGCAAGTTTGCGATCCACCCGAAGACCGTTTCGAAGACGAATGCGATGGGCGCGATGATTGCCCAGATTATGCCTCTGGCAAGCGCTTCGAGTGCGGCGGCGGCAGGCGTGGAGAGAAACGAGAGGACGCCTCGGTCGATCAGTCCGACCAGGAGTCCAAACGCAGTGATCGCTGCGACCGTTGCGCCGATCGTCTTTGGCCACGTGCGAGTGAGAGTGGAGCGTTCGGACTCCGGCAAGAGGCGTCCTGCGCTCAGTCCGGCAAGGGCGGAGCCGAAGAAGAGGAAGACCATGGGGAATGTGGAGAGTCGTTGTGGGGTGTTCAGATCGTAGATGACGGCGCAGACGGTTACGATCATGCCGATGCGGAAAGTAAGAGTAAGGTTGTCGGAGGGGAATTCGTTCGACGCGAGGCGGATGCCGCGCCACCAAAGCGCAATGCAGAGGATCGAGCCGAGGAGTGCGCGCTGGGCGTATCCGTCTGGCAAGTCGGTGACGATCAATTCGACGGGCCATGCAGGGCGGATCTGTCCGGGCTGTACTTGGAGCGAGACGGATGCGTACATGACGAGCAGCCCCACTGCGGCGGCGAGGAATGGGTAGAGCAATCGCGCCTTCTCTCCACTGCGGGGAGTCATGCGGGCGATGAGGATCGACAGTCCCAAGACTCCGATGACGGCGTACCAGGACTGTGGGCCGGCGTCGAGTCCGGCGATGACTCCGACGACGCCTGAGAGGGCGAATACCCATGCGCTTTCCGCGGCCGCGTGCGCTGCGAGCACGATTCTATCTTGGAGCAGCTGCATATTCGGACTCCAAGCGGTCGAGGCGCTGTCGGATTTCGTGTACGACGACACCTTGCGGCATTTGGGGGCACCTTCCTTCTCCGACGTAGACGACGATCACATGGTATCCGCGCCGTTCGAGGTCGTGGATGACTTGGACGAACTGCGGCGGCAGGAAGGAAGTGACGATGACGATGGTGGATCCGAAGGGGAATCGCCGGTAGTTTTCGGAGAGGTGTTGATACATGGGTCGGACGGCGTAGGGGCGGAGTCCTGCCAAGGCGGCGAGAATGGCGGCGGCCTGCTCTCGTCCGTGTCCTGGCGCAACGGTCATCATATGGTCTGCGCTTGGGGGCATGTCGTTCGAGAACATGCCGATGGAGTGCTGTCGGTCGGCGGAGTAGCGCGCAATGGATGCGGCGGCGGTTACCACGCGCTCGAGGGAATCTTTGCGGTACGGCCCCCAGTAGGGATCGGCGGTGTCGACTGCCACGACGAGAACGACCATGAAGTTGGCGCTCGGCTCGTATCTGCGGACTTGTAGGCTTTGCGCGCGAGCAGTGGCCTTCCAATCGATGCTCTTCATTGGATCGCCTGCGCGGTAATCGCGGACGCCGACCGGACGCGACGGGTCGGTGAAGATTTGGACGTGCCCCCGCAGCCCGCCGAGGGGGCGATGCGCGGTCATGCCCAACTCTTCCAGTGGGTAGACGCGGGGATAGACGAGGATATGGTCTCTGATGGATGCGTTGGCGCGGCTGCGCAGGAAGCCGAAGGGATCCCCGCTCTCGATACGCGCCGGACCGATTGCGAAGAGACCGCGCTCCTCACACCTGACCCGGTAGACCCAACGAATCCTCTCGTACCATCCCAAGGAGGTTCGATGTTGGATGGCCGTTACCCTTGGTCGGACGTTCGAGTGGACACCGCCGGAAACTACGCGCAGCTCGTCCGGGATCTCGTCGGAGACGTGGATCCATGGAAGCGGGAGAGGCTTGCGGTTGATGAGGGAGATGGTCAGATCGATCTCTTCTCCAAGGAAGGCGCGGCGGTGGGAGATGCGCCGCTCATAGCGTACATCGTCCAAGGAAAGCCGGTTCCATGCGAGGGAGACGGATGCGGAGACGACTCCCATCGCGCCGAATGCGATCACGATGCCTTGCCCCATGAAGAAGCCGACCGCAATCACGACGGCGAAGAACGCGATCCAAAAATCGTGCCAGATGATCCCGGTAGTAACTGCGCGGCGCATGGACTACAGTATATGAGACTGTTGGATAATCGTCATGCACAGGGATGCAGTATGGTTCCATTCGATGTATCGCGGCCTAGTTGCCCCCGCATCGGAAATCCACCTGCCGTATAGCAAATCCTTCTGCCGCCATTCCCGCGCCCACCTACGTCATTCCCGCCCCCGTCTACATCATTCCCATACCCACTCAAGTCACTTTCGCACCCCTCACGTCGTTCCTGCACCCATCCCGTCACTTTCGCACCCCTCACGTCGTTCCTGCACCCATCCCGTCACTTTCGCACCCCTCACGTCGTTCCTGCACCCATCCCGTCATTCCCGCACCCGCCTACGTCGTTCCTGCACCCATCCCGTCATTCCCGCGAAGGCGGGAATCTGGCGGTCTGCGTCCGACGACCCGCGTCACTCGCGCGCGTCCGGGGCGATTTCGATCTCCCAAACGCGGCCTGCGCCGTCGAACTGTCCGCTGGCGATTCGCGCGATGCCGTACCGCGGGAGGGGAACGGCGGCAGCGCACTTGCCGTCGAATAGCACGCCGCGGACGTCGAAGTCAAAGTCGAGATTGTCGAATCCATGCTCCCTGCGGGCGTCCGGAAGATCGTTCTCGTCTGCAGGGACGACGTGCAGGAAGAAGCCTGCCTGCGTATCCTCGGCTGTGCACGGCTCCTTGAGGTAATACAGATTGCCTCCGTCGATGTACAGGTCGAACTCGGAGCGCGTGATAGGCTGGCGAGAAACGATCGATTCATACTCGGAGATGAGTTTGGGCCCTTGCACAACGCGCGCTGCGCTCCAAACTATGCCGCCGTCGAGCCGCCCGGTGCGAAAACCTGCAATGTCGTACTGGGGGATGTCGACGATGGCCAGGCATTTGCCGTCGAATAATAACCGGTGGTCGCCGACGATGAAGTCGAGATTGTCGAATTTATGCTTCCTGCGATCGTCCCGAAGATCGTCGATGTCTTCGGGGAAGACGTGCAGGAAGAGGCGTGTCGTGAAGTCCGAGCCATAGCATGGTTCCTTGAGGTAGTACATCGTGCCATCGATGAGATACACATCGAATTCCTCACTCGCCAGAGGCTCTCCGGACGCCACCGTTCGATACATAGCCTCCAAGCCAGCTCTGTCGTAGAGGAAGAAATACTGGTTTTGGGGCGTAAGCAGGGCGTCCGTACTGATGCGATCTCGCATGACGACGAATCCACCCTCCACTGAGGAAAGATCCCTATAGCGGATCAAGCTCGTGTTCAGGTAGTAATCCACCGCATGGACCGCGACGCCGGAAATGGATTTGTAGTCGCCACCGACAGGGAGAACAGTGACGAGGTCCCCCGCAGTCAGATCGCGGATGGTGAGTAGATCCTGCTCCGCATCCCGCGCTGTCTGGGCAGTCTCCGCGCTGTACCCGACGCGGCTTATCTGGAAGCTGGAGACGGCAAAGAGCAGGAGCGTAACGACCGACACGGCCGCGATGACGCCTTCTCGATTGGTCAGCCTCCTCACCAAGAACAGCGCGATCGTGAAGAAGACAAGGGGGAGACCAATGTAGTAAATGGTCTCGAAATTATGGAATGTGGTAGAGTTGCGCATTGGCAGGGCCCAGAAGAAGCCGAACGACGCCAGGGTAGCGAACAGGATTCGCGGACGGACGAACAACGAGCCGATCAGACACGCCGAGGACAGAACGACACCCAAGACGACGCCCTGGAACTCCGACAGCCACGTCGGACTTTGGGGCGGGTCGCCGTGATACCCCAGAGGGCTCAGCAGGGAGTAGGGAATGAACATTCTGAATATGCGTCGGAACTGCCCTTCCAGGAAAGGACGCCAGGACAGATATGCGGCGAAAGCGGCGTTGAATTCGGAGTCCCCTCCGGTGCGGTTCAGTATGGACTGGAAGGACGGCAATTCGGTCAGCGGCGTCTCGCCGTCCAGCGCAATGTACTCCATGGTGAAGTTGAAGGTGAGAACGGACAGACCAAAGACTAGCGCGACTGCGCCAAGCAGCAGATAGCGGCTGCGAAGCAGTACGGGCGCCGTGCGTTTTACTTGGTATAACGGGGTAGCGGAGGCGGAACGCGCCCGCAGGAGGTCGCTCGCCAGCCCGATGATGACGAACGGCAGCAGCAGGGCATAGACGTGCCATCCCAGCAACAGCGCAATGCACGTCTTGACGATCAACTGGCGGAAGCGGCCTTCCTGCACGAAGACAACCATGCCGTGGAAAGTCAGCATCACTCCAAAGAAGGCGGGTATCCCTTCGCTGGCGGTCATGTCTTTGTAGTACAACAGGTGGTACGACGAGAACGCCAGCAGCGTTGCCGTCAGTGCGATCCATCGGTTGGATGTGAGGCGGCTGAGCGAGAGATATGCCAGGACTGCTGCGCCTGCAAAGAGCAGCAGCATGAGGACTCGCGCCGCGTAGATTTGGGCGGAGGGGTTACCGGAGACTGGCAGGGTGGCCAGCTTCATACCTGCATAGCCGCCGATGGGGTAGCGGTTGTATGGCGAGTAACGGACTGCGCCGTCCTCGTCTATGAACCGACGATGGAACCGCTGAAAGCCGTGTTCAAGGGAGAGGTTCACGGCTATCGTCAGCTGTTCCGAGGACGACCAGTTGTGATCGACTCCTCGGTAGAAGCGCCCCCGGTCGCCGCCGAACACGAACACCGTCGAGAGTGCGAGCAGGAGCAGGGCGAGGGGAAGCCACGCCGACCGCAGCACGGGCTTCAGTCTACCGAGCGATGTCATGCTTGGGATCCGGGGCGCGAGAGAATGTTCACGGAAGGACTGACCACCTACGAGGATGAATTCCGGCCCCGCAATTCTATACCCCAAATACCGCTCATGCCACAGAGACCGCAACATGGCACTCTGGCCCCCTTTGTCCCGGCCGGTTGCCCCCATACCGCAGATCCCCCGGCGTCGTCCGTGCCCGCACTGTGTCACTCCCACGAAAGTGGGAATCCAGCGGCCTGCGTCCGAAGCGCATCCATAGGGATGCCTACGCTCCGATAGAACAACAGGAACCTCGCGGTTTGGGTTCTTGACAGGACTGCAATGGTTCTTCATACTTGGAGGTGCGGAGTTCAGAGAGGAGGTGCCGGTCGATGGGAATTGGAGATACCAACGAAGAGATGCCGGGGAAGCTCATCACTGTCGAGGGGCTAGACGGTTCTGGAAAGTCGACGCAGATCGACCTCGTCAAGCGGTGGTTGGAGTTGGAGGGCTACAAGGTCTTCTTCACGTCGTGGAACTCGTCGCCGCTGGTCGAAAGCGCCACGAAAGCCGCAAAGAAGCGGCAGCTGCTGAGTCCGACCACGTTCGCTCTGATCCACGGGACGGATTTCGCGGATCGGTACGAGCGGCAGATCATTCCGTTGTTGCGTGCAGGTTTTCTCGTTCTCTCGGATCGGTACGTCTATACGGCGTACGCCAGAGACACGGTTCGCGGCTGCGACCCTGATTGGATTCGCCGCATGTATAGGTTCGCGCGCTCGCCGGACATGGCGCTCTGGTTCAAGATCCCGGTGAAGGTCTCGTTCGCGCGCGCAGTTGGGCGAAATCCCAACCTGAAGTACTACGAGGCGGGAATGGACGTCGGGTTCTCTCGAAACCCGGTGAAGAGCTACCGTATCTTCCAGACCAAGATACATGAGGCATACGAGCGCATGTCGCACGAGTTCCCGTTTCACATCATCGACGCAACCAAGCCGGCGGGAGAGCAGCAGCAGGAGTTCCGCCGGTTGATACAGGATCGCCTCGATCTTTCTCAGTATGTACGAGGCAAATAGAGGAAGGGGGTAACCCAATGACACTGGCGACTGGCAACGGGGCTCATCGAACATTCTTTGGCGCGGGCCTCCCCGACGTCGATCTTGGCGCTCTGAAGGGCAAGCTGATCGTAGTGGAAGGGCCCGACAGCTCTGGGCGCTCGACCCAGATTCGGATCATGCGGGACTGGCTGGAACGCAATGGGTATCCGTCTGCGCAGACCGGACTCAAGCGTTCGAAACTCGTGGGGCAGAATCTGCAGGACGTGATGCGCGGCTACTCTTTGGGGCCTCTGACTTTTTCCCTGTACTATGCGACGGACCTCGCGGACCAGATCGAAAACGTCATCATTCCGGCTCTGCGCGCGGACTTCGTCGTCTTGGCCGACCGCTATATCTACACCCCGATCGCACGCGACGTCGTGCGGGGCGTAGATACCGAGTGGATCACGGACATCTTTGGCTTCGCCATCGTGCCGGACGTCGTAGTGTACCTTGACGTCAAGCCGGAAGTGTTGGCAGAGCGGGTGCTCGGCAGCACGCACTACCTCGACTACTGGGAGTCGGGCATGGACATTCACCGGAATCCGGACATGTACGGGAGCTTCATCAGCTATCAGAAACTGATCCGCGAGCAGTTCACGGCGATGGCGGGCGACAGAGGGTTCCACATGATCGACGGAGACCGTCCGGTCGACGCCGTGGCTGACGCCATAAGAGAGACGATCGAGCCCATCGTCGAGATGCCGTAGATTCCCGGTCCGTCCGTTCGGTTCTCTTTCCGTATCATCGGGGGGAGCCGGGATTTCTCCTCTCGTACCGTGGCGCGGATGTCCCTCTGTGGGTAGTGTTGACTTTGGGATTGTTTATGGTGTGAAGCGCAGTTCGAGGCGCCCAAGCACCATGACCGGTGCCGTACTGCAAAATTTGCCTGCGCGCGGGTGTACACAATCAACCCAAGGTCAACACCACCTCGAGACCCTAGAGAGGAGACGATGTCATACGTTCACTCTATACTGATGCCATACCGCTACCCGATTCTAGCGTTACTCTCTCTGCTTCTGATTTCAGAGATGGTGGTTGCAGGTATCGACCTCGTTCCGATCGAACATGAGTGGGTGTTGGGTTGGTTCTTACTCCTTACCACATCCACTTGGGTCGGAGTAGCCGGCGTGACCGGCGTTGTTGCCCCCGTGGGTGGACGCTTAATGAAGCACATCTATCGTATCCTAGCAGCTTTCCCATTTGCTTTATTCGTAATGGTGGTTTTAGGTATCGTGCATCCATACATGCTTTTGCTTGCCATGGCTTGGATAGCAGCTGTCGTAATTGTCAGTGTAATTACGACAGATCCAGCGCGTAGTACAAAATTCTCAGTGCGCGGTAAAGAAATCCCTTTGGAGCTGTGGGACCCGCGCCTCTTCTCTGTCATGATGATTGCATGGGCAGGTCTGTTGGTCCATTACTGGACTATTGTAGGCGATCTGCTAGGGGGGCATTCCCTTCTTATTTCGGCGTCTATCGTGTTGTCGAATTCTCTCATACTTGGAGCGGTTGCCCTCCGGACGATGTTGGCTGGCAGGCGTCGTACTCTCCTGCTGTACATCGTACTTGCGCTAACCGCTCTTGGAATCTCGGCGGTCACTTTTGCTGCTGCAGTAGTTCTAGGGACACTTTCTACAGTAGTTACAGGTATAGGTTTTATATTTGTCATTATTTTGCTCGTTGCTATCTCTAATTCGGTGTTTGCGACAGCGCTGATCGGGACGATGCCCCGTCCTATTCCGAACATTATGGTTACGGGGATCGGCCTACTGGTAATGATTCTCGTTGTCGGGTGGTACTGGCACCAGACAATGGACAATGGACTCTACGCCTTCTCGGGCGAGGAGCGTGCAGCTGCTGAAAGGGCCTTGAAAAGTGCAAGGTGTCCAGATACTCCCTTGCGTCCTATAACTATTAGGATTGTCAAGAGCAACGATGGTGAATTCCTGTTGCGTGGTTATACGTGGTGGAGGCTTCCAACCGGCGATTGTCGCCAACCATAAGTCAACAGTACCCGATTCGGCGTCCGACGGGGGGTGGGCCGGCGCTGATTTCTCCATGGCGAGACCTTGGCGCAATCGTCGTTCCCGCGGAAGCGAGAATCCGGAGGCGGCTTCCAGTCGACGGGCGCAGGAAGCTGGACGGCCTCCGCGACGTTGCCCGCGGGCGATGGTTGCACAAAGGTCTCTTGTGGGAACCGTCTCTAAGACGAGCTCTGGACTGGGACGCCGTTGGCGTTTGCCGGGTCTGCCTCGGGGGAATGTTCCACGTCGGTGACGCCGCGGATGAGCGCTTCGATCTTTGTGGCGATGCCAGCGTTTTCCTTCAGGAACCGCTTGGCCTGTTCGCGGCCTTGTCCGAGGCGGGTGTCGTCGAAGAAGTAGTACGAGCCGCTCTTCTGGACGTGCCCCATGCTCACGCCGATCTCTAGGAGGTCTGCTTCTTGGCTGATGCCTTCGCCGAACATGATGTCGTATTCGGCGGCGCGGAATGGGGGGGCGACCTTGTTCTTGACGACGCGGGCCTTGATGTGGGCGCCGACTATTTCGCTTCCGTGCTTGACGGATTCGCCTCTTCGCAGGTCGATGCGGACGGAGCAGTAGAACTTCAACGCGCGTCCGCCAGGCGTCGTTTCGGGGTTGCCCCAGATGACTCCGATCTTCTCCCGGAGCTGGTTGATGAAGATGACCGCGGTATCCTGCCGGCTAATCGCTGCGGTCAGCTTCCGCAGTCCCTGGGACATGATCCGCGCCTGCAGTCCGATGTGCTGGTCTCCCATTTCGCCGTCGAGTTCGGCCTTTGGGACGAGGGCGGCCACGCTGTCGATCACGACCACGTCCACTGCTCCGCTTCGCACGAGGTACTCGCATATCTCGAGGGCCTGCTCTGCATAGTCTGGCTGGGAGACGATCAGGTTATCGGTGTCGACCCCGCAAGTGCGGGCGAACTCCGGGTCCAAGGCGTGCTCGGCGTCGATGTATGCGGCCGCGCCGCCGCCGCGCTGCGCCTCTGCCATGATGTGGTATGCGATGGTGGTCTTCCCAGTCGACTCCGCGCCGTATATCTCGGTGACGCGTCCTCTCGGCACGCCGCCGATTCCCAGCGCAAGATCGAGCGCCAACGAGCCCGTCGGTATCGGTCTGACGGGCGTGTAGGTGTCCCCCCCGGACCCGAGACGCATGATAGTCCCTCGGCCAAACCGCTTGTCGATCTCGTTCATTACCGAATCGACGGAATTTTCCCTCTCGGTCGTCATTTGACAGCCTCCTGTTCGTGGTTGCCCATTCGGGCGTCTTCACGGCTCCGCGAGCCGCGATTGTAGTACGATAGCATAAACGTTCTATGAATGCAATAGGCAATTTGGGCAATTTTGGAGGTTAAGCGCGGTCGCGCCGCAACCTCAATCGTCTATGCAAGCACTCCGCGCAATCATATCACATGCTTCCGAAAGGTGATGCCGCTCCTCAATAGAGTACTCGCGTGCGTACTTGTCTCAATTCCAATGTCTCGCTGGTATCTCGCGCAGGTACTGCGGGGTTGCGCTGTCCAACGGCCCATCGCGCATTGACGCGCATACGGTATCACATCTATCCTGTCTATAGTCAACCATCCTTCGGGGCGGCGTCTGTAGGCTGCTTGGCGTCCATCTCCGGCCGCGTCGCAAGCGGGGCGAGGCGGCCCCGGTGAAACGCCAAGGCCGTGCCGGAGCGTGAGTGCGGCGAAGCGCGTTACAATAGCAGCATGATTTCGAGTCCAAAGATAGTGCTTGCGTCTGGGTCGGAGCGGCGTCGGAAGTTGGTCGAGGCGTTCGACGCGGCGGTCGAGGTCGTTCGTCCGGACGTCTGCGAGCGCAGAGCATGGCCTGACGAGCAGGCCGAGGAGTACGTCAAGGAGATGGCGGAGCTCAAGGCGTTATCCGCAGCGTCTGGCGCGGCGGCCGCAGGTCTCGTGATCGGGGCGGATACGGCGGTCGTGGTCGATGGGCGTATACTGGGGAAACCAACGGACGAGGATGAAGCCAAGTCGATGTTGACGGCGCTGCGAGGCCGTTCGCACCGTGTCCTCACTGGAGTTGCGGTAGTATGGGCGGAGAACGGCGCGGAGGTATCGGGAGTGACTAGCAGCGAGGTGACGATGCGAGGGTACTCCGACACCGAAATCGCCGGATACGTCGCGTCTGGAGAGCCGTTTGACAAGGCGGGCGGATACGCCGTACAGGACGAGGAGTTCTCGCCGGCCGCGAGGTTGGACGGATGCTATCTCAACGTCGTGGGTTTCCCTCTGTGTGAGGTGGCTCGACTGGCAAGGGGGGTTGGGGCAGAGGTGCGGTTTCGACCGGACTGGCGCGCGGACGATCGCTGTCCTGCCGGCTGCGCGCTCCGCGCAGCGAGCAAGGCGGCGACATGAATATCATCGGAATGGGTCCGCTCGAGGTCTTGGTCATTCTGCTGCTGGCGTTCATCTTGTTGGGGCCGCAGAAGATGGTGGACGGCGCGCGCCTGCTGGGTAAGGCGTACCGCGAAGTTCGGAGGTTGAGCGCGGATCTGCCGGCGATGGTGCTCGAGGACGATCCGAGCCGTACCGAGCGGCGGCCATCGGAGGATGCTTCGCGCGGCGCCGGAGATGATCAATCCGCGGACGCAGGAGACGGCGAAGAGGCGGCAGCCGAAAACCCGGTCGCCTTCCAACCTGCACAGACTTCTCGCAGGGGCAGTGAGTCGGAGCAGCCGGAGATTCAAGAGTCATGAAGGACGATCTCGGCGGCAGAAGATTGTCGATGGGGAGGCACCTCGACGAGCTGCGGGGACGGGTGACCAAGGCTGCGCTCGCCGTGGTGATCGCTACGGCAGTGACGTTCCTGTTCCATCAGCAGATATTGACCGTTCTGATGCAGCCTGCGAATGGGTTTGCGGACACTCCCAACAGCAAACCGATATACACCGATCTCACGGAGTTCATTGGGATCGCGTTCAAGGTATCTCTGTTGGCGGGATTGTTCTTGTCGCTGCCGTTCGTCCTGTATCAAATCGTGATGTTCGTGGCGCCGGGATTGACGCGGAAGGAGCGCAGGTATCTGTATGCGCTGTTGCCTGCGACGCTTCTGGCGTTCGCAGCCGGGGCGGCGTTTGGGCATCAGGTGCTGTTTCCGCCTGCAGTTCGGTTTCTGCAGACGTTTGGCAGCGACATCGCAACTCCGTTCATCAGCATCGGGAGCTATACGAACCTGATGTTGACCCTGCTGCTGTGGATGGGGCTGGTGTTCGAGACGCCGATCGTAACGTTCTTCCTGGCGAAGATCGGCGTGGTAACCGGCGATTGGCTGGCGAGGCAGCGAAAGTACGCAGTGATCGCGGCGTTCGTCTTGGGCGCGGTCATTACGCCGACGTTCGACCCAATCAATCAAACGATCGTGTCCGTACCGATCGTGGTGATGTACGAGTTCGGGATTTGGCTTGCCAGATTGGGCGGGCGAGGTCGGAAGGACGCATCCCAGGAGCTGTCTCGCGCAGATTTATAGGATGGGCGCGCCTCTGCCGTGCGGCGGAGAGTGTAGGCCATCCGTGGACTGTGCGGGTCGCAGGCAGGGGGTTGTGTTTAGTCATAGTTGATTCATCTCATTATCCACGGTCACTCGCGCGCGTCCGGGGCGAATTCCACCTCCCAAATGCGGTCTGTGCCGTCAAACTGCCCTGTGGCGATCCGCGCGATGCCGTACTGCGGAAGACCGACCCCGGCCAGACACTTGCCGTCGAACAGCACGCCGCGCACGTCGAAGCCAAAGTCGAGGTTGTCGAATCCATGCTCCCTACGGCGACTGTCCGGAAGATCGTCGAGAGCCTCGGGAAAGACGTGCAGGAAGAAGGGCACATCAGTATCAGCACCGCCGCACGGCTCCTTGGTGTAGTACAGATTGCCCCCACGGATGTACACGTCGAAATCCGAGCGCGCCGCAGGCTCGTTGGAAGTGATCGATTGGTACTCGGAGATGAGTTTGGGCCCTTGAACGACATGCGATATACTCCAAACCTCCGTTCCATCGCCGCGGACTCGACCTGTGCGGATGCCTGCGATGTCGTACTGCGGGAGTTCGACGCTGGCCAGACATCTGCCGTCGAATAGCAAGCCGCGGTTGCCGACAGCGAAGTCGAGGTTGTCGAATCCATGCTCCCTGCGGCGACTGTCCGGAAGATCGTCGATAGCCTCGGGAAAGACGTGCAGGAAGAAGCGCGCATCGATGTCCGACCTGTTGCACGGCTCCTTGAGGAAGTACACCGTGCCGTCGATGAGATACACGTCGAAATCCTTCCGAGCCAAGGGCTCGATGGACGTGACCGACCTATACGTGGATCGATGGTATGCCGTCAAGCCGGCCATGTCGTAGAGGAACAAGTGCCGGTTCTGTGGAGTAAGAAGCGCGTCCGTGGCGAATCGTCGGCGAGCGACGAGGAATTTGTGACCCGCAGTAGAAGGGTACCCAAAATCCACGAAGGCCGAGTTTAGATAGTACAACACTGCGTGCGGAGGCAGCAGTTTTCGGGCACCGTCGACATGGGGGAAGACGACTGTCTCTCCCGCAGTCACCTCACGCATGGCAAGCACGTCCCGCTCCGCCGCCCTTCCCGCTCGCGCCGCCTCCGCGTAGTACTCATCGATGCCGCTCATCTGGCTCATCTGGAAGCTGGAGACTGCAAAGAGCGCTGCTGCGGCCATCGCCGCGGCCGCGATGACGCCGTCTCGACCGGCCAGCCTCCTCGCCAACAGCAGGACGATGGTGAAGAAGACCAACGGGAGGCCGATATAGTAGATACTCTCGAAGTCATTGAGTGCGGTATTGTGGCGCATTGGCAGCGCCCAGAAGAAGCCAAACGACGCCAGAGTTGCGAACAGGATCCTCGGGCGAACGAACAGAGAGCCGATCAGACACGCCGCAGACAGAACGACGCCGAGTACGACGACCCTGTCTTTCGGCAGCCACGCAGAACCTTGAGCCGCATCGCCCTCACCAAGCAAGGCATAGGGAATGAACATTCGGACGATGTTTCGGAACTGCCCTTCTAGAAAACGACTCCAGCCTATGTGGTCGGCCTTTCCGATCCCGGCAGATCCGGTGCGCTTCAGCATGGACTTGAAGGACGGCAACTCCGTCAGCGGTGTTTCCCCGCCCAATGCAACGTACTCCATCGTGAAGTTGAAGGCGAGGAGGGATAGGGCAAAGACTAGCGTAACTGTGCCCAGCAGCAGATAGCGGCTGCGAAGCAGCGTGGAGACGATGCTTCTACTTGACATAAGGGGGGATGTAGAAGTTGCGGAGGCTGAACGCGCCCGCAGCAGGTCGCGCGCCAACCCAAAGATGACGAACGGCAGCACCAGGGCCAAGACGTGCCACCCCAACAACAGGGCGATGCACGTCTTGACGAGCAGGTGACGGAAGCGGCCTTCCTGCACGAAGACGACCATGCCGTGGAAGACCAACAGCACCCCAAAGAAGTCGAGCATCCCCTCGGGGGCGGTCATGTCGTTGTAGTTGAGCAGATAGTACGACGAGAACGACAGCAGCGTTGCCGTGAGTGCGATCCACCGGTTGGATGTGAGGCGGCAGAGTGAGAGGTACGCCAGGACCGCGGCCGCCGCGAAGGACAGCAGCATGAGGATCTTGGCGGCGGTGATTTGAGTGGACGGGTTACCGGAGACCGGCAGAGTGGCTAGTTTCATGAGAAGGTAGCCGCCAATCGGGAAGCGGTTGTACGGGACTACGCCGTCGTCCATGATCCGGCGATCGAACCGTTGGAAGCCGTGTCGAGGGGAGAGGTTCATAGCTATCGACAGGTGGTGCGAAGATATCCAGCCGTGATAGCCCCCTCGGTAGAAGTATCCTCGGTCGCCGCTGAAGATGAAGACCGTCGACAGCGCAAGCAGGAGCAAGGCCAGGGGAAGCCACGCGGATCGCAGCGCGGATTCGAGTCTACCGGGTAATGTCATGCTTGGGAGACGGGTCGCGCGAGATAGCATGTCGGCTATGACTGGACACTACTCTTCTATAGCCTCGATGGATAGGAAGAGTACTCCACGATGATCTCTATATCGTGGACGGTCACGCCCCCGGCCATGTTGTCTGGTCTCGCGGCGAGCGAGAGTTCGATGGTGTTCCAACCCCGTCGTGGACGCGCGCCGATCAGGATGAACTCTAGCTGTTGTGCCGCGTATGGGCCGAATGGGTGGCCGTAGTCGCGGGTTACCGGCTCGTTCTCCAGAGACGCGCCGTCGAGCAGCACGATCAGGTTGTCGTTGCTCATCAGGTTGTCTACCTTCATTCGGAGGGTGACGCGCTTGATCCGGTCTGCTTTTCTCTGGATGTCGTCCGAGACATAGAAGTGGACGGGGTACCGTTTGTCTGGGTCGGCGTGAGGGATGTTCACTGGTACGGGTTGGTCGTACTCCATGTTTGCGGCTTCTTCCGCGCGTTCGGGGAGGAAGTAGTGCTTCGTCTTCTCTGTCATGAGGCTGGGGTCGCCGATATCGGTGAGGAACCGGCGCTCTGCGTCGGTATGCGGCCATCGTGCGAAGTAGGTGTACAGTCCGTCGACGCCGCGGTCCCACATGTTCATGGCTCCTGCCCGCATGTGCGCGGCGCTCGGGAAGCTTCGTTCTGGAGCGCCTATGCCCTCGGTCGCAGTGTACGGCTGCAGCATTCCGTAGACCGAAGCGCTGCTTTCTCTGGCGGCATCGAGCACCCAGTCGATGGGCATGTTCTGGTCTAGGATCATGTAGGTGTACATCATCGGCACGAGGTAGTCCACCGAACCGTCTTCGATCCATTGTAGGACGTCGTATCCTGCGCGTCGGTTCATCGCTTCCGTTGGGTAGATGCGCGCGCCGACCGCGCCTCGTCTTCCTGGTCGGTTGTGAACCATTTCGCCGACCGATCGGACGAACTCGGTGATCGTGGAGGAGTGCTCTGCAGCGTCGCTCTCCCGGAGCGCCGCCGGCCCGCCGCCCGGGGGGCAGGAGAAGTCCATTTCGATGCCGTCTGTGGGGTAGTCGAGCGCCAGCTCTTGGAGGACGGCGAATTTTGCATCTCGTATCTCCTGGTGGACGTACCCCCGTCCTTCCGGCGCCGCCGTGGAGCGGTCCATCCCCAGGTAAGCGGTCATCCGCAGGCTTGCGATGAAGTCCATTCCCTTGTCGTGCGCGCGGTCGATCAAGACTGTGAGCGGATCGAGTCCCTGGTCGATGAGGCTCTGCATGTTGTACCAGACGTGGTAGTATGCGGATGAGTCGAAGGGTTGGATGTCTGAGCCGAACCGCCCCGTGACCTTGGATGGGTAGAACACGCCGTCTCCGCGCTCGACCATGTAGACGAAGGTGTCGACGCTTGTGCCTGCCACGTCGTCGACTGGCCGCCAGGCGTCTTCCATGGTCATTGGGGGATCGAAGACGAACAAGTAGAAGTGGCGCGCGTCGTTGGCGTAGATGACTCGGGTGCGTTTCATGCGGTTACTCCATAGGTTTTCGGGTGGTTGGCGTTTCGGTTCTTCTTACTGGCCATTGGTCGGTGACCATGCGGGCGCGGCGTCCTCGAACGCGTCTTGGGTAAGGCGGCGTTGCTCGGAACCGTCCCATCTCATGACGTAGATCTCTCGTGTGCCGGCGTCGTTCCCTTTCAGGGCGCGCTGGAAGACGATGTAGTCCGCGCCTGGTGCGGCGTAGGGGTCTTGGTCGACGGTGCTGGGGTTGTGCGTGATCTTTGTGATGATGCTTCCATCCGAAAACATCCGGTATATCTCGCGGACGCCGTCGATTTCCCAGTCGAACAGCACCCAGTCGCGGCGCCCCGGTTCGGTCGCGGGGGTATAGATTGGGTTCATCTTACTGTCGACGCCGTCGGTGAGTTTCTGATTGTTGCTCCCGTCCTCGGAGTCGACTCGCCAAATCTCCCAGTTCCCCGAGGCGCGGGATGCGTGGTAGACGTAGGCGTCGTTGACGCCCCAGGACGGGCTGGCGCTGCCTCCGCTGTTCGTGAGCTGGCGCACGTCCGATCCGTCTGCGTTTGCGACGAATATCTCGCCGGCGCTGTGGACAGTTCGCACGAACGCGATGCGGGTGCCGTCCATCGACCACGCAGGTTGGGAGTCGTGGGTATTCGTTTCTGTGATGCGACGTGGTTCGGAGCCGTCCGGGTTCATCACCCAGATTTCGCTCTTCCCGGACCGCGATGACTGGAACAAGATGCTCGTGCCGTCGCGGGACCAGGCTGGGGATGAGTCCTCGGCCGGCTCGAACGTGAGCCGGCGCTCCTCTATGCCGTCCGCGCTCATCGCGTAGATCTCCTTGTTGCCGTCCCTCGTGGAGACGAACAGTATGGTGCCCACGGTATCGGGCACCAACGTGGATTCTATAGGCTCGAACCCGGCGAATACGTTCTTTGCCTCGTTCATTATCATCGTACAATCTCCGCGTCCGGAGCAGTGGCCGCCCCAGCCCGCGAAGCGCAGTCCGCGGAGCGGGCTGGCGGACAGGGTGACCGTCGTGCCTTTCCGATATGTGCCGTTCCCTCTGTTTGGTATCACCGAGATGCGAATATTGCCGCCGCCCTCTATGGCGACCTCCAGTCCGGTGACGAGGAGGCCGTTGACTGTCAGGGGAAATGGACCTGGATCGCTGGAGCCGAATACCGCTTCGACGCGCGTGACGTCGTCTATGGACACTGTGCAGGTGCCTGATATCGGCGGGCATGCGCCGCCCCATTCGGTGAACTCCGCGCCCCCCTCTGGCACCGCCTCGAGCAGAACTTCGGTGCCGGCCTTGTAGCGCGAGCCAGTCTCTCTCGGGCGCGGAGTGACTCGCACTCCCCCGTTCGGCAGGGTGAGGAATCCGCTGGGATGGTCGATGACCTGCGCCCCGTTGACGATCAGCGGGTATGTCTTGACGAAGTGGGCAGTTACCATACGGTCATCGTCCAGGGCGACGGTGCAGGTATTGTCCGTGCCTTCACATGCGCCGGCCCATCTATCGAATGCCCACGCGATGGCTGCGGCCGGCGTCAAGACGACCTCCTCCCCGTCCCAGTACCTACTGTTGGGGGCGTTTGGCTGCTGCGACACGCTCACGCTTCCCCCTGTACCGATGACGGAGATGTTGAGTGCGAATGTCTGCGACAAAGAGACGGACGCCGACTTGTTGGAGTCCATGGTCAAGATGCAAGACGACTCTGCGCCGGCGCATGCGCCGCCCCAGCCGAGCATTACTGTGTTCGGCTCGGGGGAGACGGTCAGTGTCACGGTCTCGCCGTCTCGGTAGCGGTTTCCGCCTGCGTTGGGCGGGGGCGAGACGTCCACGGATGCCAGAGGCAGAGAGACTGAGCCGGCCGCGACCGGAACATCGTTGACTGTGAGCGCGAAGGATGGAATGAAGGACGTCGTTACCGTCTTGTCGCTGTCCATGGTGAGTACGCATCTGACCGCGGATCCGCTGCAGTCTCCGCCCCAAGAATCGAATGCGAAGACCGATCCTGCCTCGGCTGTGAGCGTCACCTGCGTGCCGTCGACGTATCGGTTGTCTGGGGCGTTGCCTTGGTCGGATATGTGGACGGACCCGCGCGCGACGGTTACGAGAGTAGGGGCATCCCATGTTTCGTCGACTTGGAGCGTGAAGGTTTCTTTGAAGACCGCGGTGACCGTGCGGTCGCTCGACATTACCAGCGCGCATGTCTCGATGCCTTGGCAGTCTCCGCCCCATCCCGTGAAGATGGCGGAGCCGCTTGCGGCCGCCTCTAGCGTGATCTGCGTCCCTTCCTGGTACCGTCCGCCGCTGGAGTTGGGTCGGGGGCGTACCACTACATCGCCGTTCGGGTGTTCGACCACGCCTCCGGCAACTGATTGTCCATTGATGGTCAACGAAAAGGCGCTGACTGCGGTCGGTGTCGCCGTTGGAGTGGGTATTGCGGTGGAGGTGGGCGTCGGCACCGGCGTGTCGGTTGGTATCGGCGTCGCTGTTGGGGCAGGGGTGCTCGTGGGCGTCGGCACCGGCGTGTCGGTTGGGCGCGGAGTGGGGGTGTTGGTTGGAGGCAGGGGCGTGTTCGTGGGCGTTGGGGTAGGCGCAGGGGTGCGAGAGGGTGTGGCGCTTGGCACCGGGGTGGGCGTTGGTATCGTCGTGGCGCTGGGCACCGGCGTGTCCGTCGAAAACGGCAGCGGCGTCGGCACGGGGTCGTCCCCGCACGCAACCGCCACCAGCGCGGCCCCGCTGATCAGTATGGCCAGGGTAGATGTTCGGAAGGGAGTCACGTCCATATTGTACCTGGTTTCGCCGCTGCGCGGGAGTTGCCGCACAGCCAGGTCGACACCCGCCGCGGCTGCTAGTATTTGGCCGCTCAATGGTACTCCAAATTCCGAGTGTCGTGCACTAATTTGGAGGTATGGTTTCGGTTGATTCATTGGGATGATGCTTATGAGACGGCAACTCCAAGCGATACGTTGAATCCGCTGCGAGCTGCCGGCGGCAATCCATGCCGGGAGAAGCGAAACGGAACGCCGGTTGCCTCGCGCGTGCGTCACGCGCGGGCACGAGTTTCCGTTGTGGTTGGTCGAACTCTGTCGCGTTGTGTCGATTTCTGTCGACGGCGGGAAGAGGGCTGTCTCTTCGAGAGTTTGGACACAGCGGGGGAGATTCCCGCCTTCGGAGACCTTTGAATAACCTCTTCGAGGGTATGCGAATGGAACCCGGAGCACGCAAAATGAACGGGGGCACCATAGGCAGAGCATTCCAAAACAACCACTCCGCCTAGTTATGCAAAGGTCTCCCTTCGCGGGAATGACGTGGGTGAGTGTGGGAATGACGTGGGTGATTGCGGGAATGACGTGGGTGAGTGTGGTCATGCGGAGGTCCGGCGGGTAAGGTGGTTGGGGGTTGGTATGTTTCGCGCATGGGGCAATCTCCCTGGGTCGTGGTTTCGCTGAGTTGTCATAGTCCTAATATAGTACGTAAGTTCTGTTCTGTCAAATGCGAATCGGTTGATTCATTGCGGCACAGAGAGTATCTGCGTCTGTTCTGGTCCGCGGCGCTGCGTGTGCGCTCTCTCGGAATCGTTCGGCGGTGCGGAACTTCGACAGTTCCTGTCTCTATGCACGTTGACACGCGGGAGAGTTGGGTTTTACAATGATTCCAAGACAGATTGGGAGGCGTGTCATGCTGGAAATGAGTATAGAAAGCATCAGAGTCAATTTGGTCAACTACCAGCGCGTCGTCGTTCTGCGGGTCAAGGAGTCCAACCGCTACCTTCCCATTTGGATCGGTCCGGCAGAGGCCGACGCCATAGCGCAACGGCTCCATGATTACAGTACTGCCCGCCCGATGACCCACGACTTGCTCAATTCGGTCATCTCCACTTTGGGTGCAACGGTCGATTGCATCATCGTGTCCGAGCTTGCCAACGACACCTTCTACGCCAAGATCGTCTTGCAGTTGAACGGT
Source organism: Dehalococcoidia bacterium (assembly GCA_965242665.1). Taxonomy (GTDB): domain Bacteria; phylum Chloroflexota; class Dehalococcoidia; order Lucifugimonadales; family VXLM01; genus VXLM01. The sequence goes on from OZ251484.1 coordinate 1,955,042, forward strand.
GGGACCATGGAGATCGACTCCCGCCCCAGCGACGCCATCGCCCTTGCCGTCCGCGCGGACGCTCCCATCTATGTCGTCGACGAGGTCGTCAACAAGGCTGGGGTCGAGATGGACGAAGAGACTGGCAAGCCGATCTTGCCGTCGGGGGATACGCCCGCCGAGCCGCGCCCTCTGGAGGCGGAGGAGCTCCAGCGTCTCTCTGCGTTTACCGATTTCGTCGACACCCTTGACATTGACGATCTCGGACAGGGGGAGAAGCCGCCGTCGGTCAAGTAGCCCAAACTAGATCCGCCGGCTTGCCTTCCGCGCCTCTGTGCTTCCCCAGCGTGTATTCGCGCAGCCCTTGGCGCGTCATCGATGCTTCCGGCCGCTCGTGTACAGCTGGGCCAGCGAATAGACGAGCAGCGCGACTCCGACCAACGCGACGATTAGGCCGATGCCTGCGATCCACCATATGCCGAGCGCAATGAGCAGGCAGGCCGCGATCGAGAAGGCGAACCAACGCCTTCGATCTTGGGGGCCTACTGACCGGTAGCCCCAGCCGACGATCGAGAGTATGCAAACCGCTAGTCCCCCCATGAGGGCCCAAAGATATGGGGATGCTGCCTCCGTGCCGCCGAACCATCCCGCCCAGCCTATGCCGAACAGGATGACTAGGAGCGCCACCCCGGCTGCAAGAGCGATCAGCGGGTAGCGCATGACTTCACTTCTCCATACCGCGTGCGCTCGATCTCGTCTTCGGATACGTTGCTGAAACCGCGTCGGTGCGCGCTCGGGCCCGGACCTCCGACCGTCAACCCGCCGTCGACCGTGATGCACTGTCCTGTGACATACCGCGCATCGTCCGAGCATAGGAACGCGATCGTGTTTGCAATGTCCGCGGGGACGCCTGGGATACGCAGCGGGACGACGGCCGCTACGTCCGGCTCGTAGGCCGGCCCCGCGCGCAGGCGCTCTTCTTCGGGCGGCAGCACCCGAGAGTCGATCAGGCCCGGAGCCACGGCGTTGCATGTGATCCCGTGCATGCCCAGCTCCACCGCCATATTCATGGACATTCGTATCAACCCTGCCTTTGCGATTCCGTAGACGAGGTTGTATGGCTTCGCCCAAAAGGCGTGGACGCTCGCAATGCACACGATGCGCCCTCCTCGCCCCTGATCGATCATCTCCCGAGCGGCCCGCTGACTCGCCATGAAGGGTCCCTTCAGAGCGTTCGCTATCTCGAAGTCCCAATCCTCGTCCGCTATATCCAAGAAGCTGTTCTTGATCGATGCGACCGCGTTGTTCACTAGGATGTCGATCCCGCCGTGCTCCGCGAGGAACTCGTCCATCATCCACTCGACGTCCGCGCGCTTGCCGACGTTCGCCTCATGCCAACTCGCGCGCCTGCCCAAGCCTTCGACCGTGCGGATCGTCTCCTCTGCGTTCTCGTCGCGGACGATGTCGTTGATGCCGACGTCCGCCCCCTCCGATGCGAGCCGCAGGGCGATAGCCCGCCCAATCCCCCGCCTCGAACCAGTGATGAGCGCCTTCTTGCCCTGCAGTTTCATTGTCCGCTCCTCGCCTTCTCTCGGATTGCTTTCGACACTGCCTGCGGGTTCATCGGGAGCTCGGTCAACCGAACCCCAACTGCGTCGTGAATGGCGTTTGCGATAGCGGCCATGGGCGGAGAGATGTTCGCTTCCCCGACCCCTCGCACTCCAAAGGGGTGGCCGGGATTGGCGACTTCGACGAGCACCGTATCGATCATTGGGAGATCCAACGCTGTCGGCATTCGATAGTCGAGCAGGCTCGTGTTGAGCATTCTGCCGTCCTCGCTCATGAAATACTCCTCGTTGAGCGCCCAGCCGACGCCTTGTGCGGTTCCTCCTTGCATCTGCCCTTCGACGTAGCTCGGATGCACCGCGAATCCTACATCCTGGAACGCCGTGTACCGTAGGATGTCCACTTTGCCGGTATCGGGGTCGACCTCGATGTCCACGATGTTCGCCGAGTACGACCCGCTCTGTCCGGTTGGATTCAGGTTGGCGCTGCCGGCGATGGGGCCTCCCGTATCCGGCAGCATGGCGGCGATCTCGCGGAATGACATACGAAGCTCGTCGTCCGCCGCGTGCTGGATCTCTCCGTCCACATACTGCACTTGGTCCGCAGGTACGTCCCATATCATGGCTGCGCGTTCTTTCAATTGCCGAATGATGTCTTTGGCGGCCTCGAAAGCGGCCCATCCCGACTTGAAGGCTACTCCGCTGCCCCCTGTGTTCGACGTGAAGCCGATGGTATCCGTGTCTCCGATGGTTGGGTTCACGTCCTCGGCTGGTATTCCGAGTGTTTCCGCGAGTTGCTGGGCGACGGCGGTTCGCGTCCCGCCGATATCGACGGAGCCTTCCACTAGGCTGACGGTGCCGTCGTGCAGGACGTTCGCGATGACGCTGGCTGGCCCGCTGTTGTTGCGGCAAAACCCCATGGCGAACCCGCGCCCCTGGTTCTTTCCTTGCATTGGGGCGTTGTAGTGCGGATGTGAGCGTGCTGCTTCCATCACTTCTACGGCGCCGATGCGTCCGTTCATCACGCCGTCCGCGCGGCGGTCGCCCTCGCGTGCGGCGTTGAGCAGGCGAAACTCCACTGCGTCGATGCCAAGTGCCTGGGCGATCTCGTCGATGACGCTTTCGGCGGCATATGCGACGATGGGCGCGCCTGGGGCGCGGTACGCTCGCGTGGACGGCTTGTTCGTGACGATGTCGTATCCGTCGATGCGCACGTTCTCGATGTTGTAGGGTGCGAAGATCGCGGCGCACGCAGGGGCGACCGGCGCGCCGCCGTATCCCCCGCCCTCCATGAAGAACCTCCCGTATGCGGCAGTGATGCGACCTTCATTGGTTACTCCGATCTTGACCGTCACTCGGCTCCCCGAGGTCGGACCCGTGGCCTCCAATACTTCCTCTCGAGACATGGTCATCTTCACCGGCCTGCCGGACTTCCTGGCCAGCAGGGCCGCCAGCGGTTCGAGGTATGGGGACAGCTTCCCTCCGAACCCGCCTCCGATCTCCATTGGCACAACCTTGATCCGCGATACTGGAATATCCAACAAACCTGCGACCGCGTCGCGGATGCCAAAGTGCCCTTGTGAACTGCACCAGATGGTCAACCGTCCGTCCGGCGACCACGACGCCGCGCCGTTCTGAGGTTCGATGTACCCCTGATGCACGGTCTTGGTACGGAACTCCCGCTCGAAAACGCGGTCGGCCGATGCGAATCCCTTCTCGGTGTCGCCGATGATGTGGCGTTCCACGCTTGCGACGTTGGGCGAGTCGATTTCGGAGTCGGGGAGGGCGTTGGCCTCGTCCGCCCAGCCATCGTGCAGGGCTGGCGCGCCGGGTGCGATGGAGTCCTCGACGTTCGTGACGGATGGCAAGGGGTCGTATGCTACGGTGATGAGGTCGAGCGCCTCCTCCGCTGCGTGTGTGCTCGCGGCGGCAACCGCCGCAACTGGATGACCCTTGTACAGCGCAGTCCCCTGGGAGAGTACCGCGTCCGTACCTGCGCCGCCGCCACGCTGCATCGGCCCTGCGGGCGGGAGGTCGCGTCCAGTTATCACGGCGTGGACGCCTGGGAGGCGTTCTGCGCGCGCTGTGTCGATCGACAGTATCCGCGCGTGTGCGTGGGGGCTGCGGAGCACCTTCCCATACAACAGGCCGTTCAATGCGATGTCCGCGCCGTACAGCGCCTGCCCAGTGACTTTCTCGACGCCGTCGTGACGCACGGGGCGAGTGCCGACCACCTTGTATCGTGTCCTCGTAGTGCTGGATGTCGTCATTCGATTCCCTGTTAGTCCTTCCATTTCGTTGGCGCGCTGATTAGTTGGTCGAAGCCCAACTCGCCGCAGATGCTCGAGAATGCGGTTCGACGGGCGCCGAGCCATTCGAGGTCGTCGAGTCCTTCTGTGATTGGCGCGTCGAGCCGCAGAGTCGCCAGCTCCTTGTAGAGGGGCAGTGCGCCGCGGGCGCTTGCGAGTCTCTCTCCCATGCTCTTTGCGCCTCGGGCTTTGACGTCCCAGAGCAGTGGATCGTCTGGGATCGCCTCGATGCGTCCGTACCGCGCCAGCACCGTGGACGAGCTCTTCGGCCCCCACCTTGGAACGCCCGGTATTCCGTCCGCGCTGTCCCCAACCAATGCCAAGTAGTCGGGAATGGACGAGGGCCCGACCCCAAACCGCTCGATGACCCTGGCTTCGTTCGTCACCTCGTTCTTGCGTCGGTCAAGGCAGACGATTTTGTCTTCCCGCACGACCTGCAGCAGATCCTTGTCCGGGGAGCAGATCACCACCTGATCGACGCGCGGGTCGTCCGCGAATCGGACTGCCGCGGTGGCGAGGGCGTCGTCCGCTTCGAAGTCGGTCATCGGCCATGTAACGACCCCCAGGGACTCAGTCCCGATCTCCGCGAGGTCGAACTGCGCGAGCAGCTCCTCTGGCACATTCTCTCCCGTCTTGTAGCCGTCGAAGAGACGGTTGCGGAACGATTCGATCACGTGATCGAAGGCAACCGCGACGTGTGTCACGTCGTCCTGGCGCAGCAGGAGAATGAGCGTCTGCAGGAGGCCGCGCACGGCCCCGACGCTGCGTCCGTCTGGGGCCGTGGCTGGAAATGCCCCGAAGTGGGCCCGGAACAGCTCGTATGTGCCGTCGACGAGGTGGACGTTCATTGCTCGAAGTCTCCGATGGAGCGCAGGTAGCGGGCGTTTTCCTCGATGGCGGCCGCGGGGCCGCCGCGCACTCCCGCCGAGGCCTGGTGCACGGTTACGAACCCTTCGTATCCTATCGTCGTCAGCGCGTCCATGATGTGCGGGAAGTCGATTCCGCGACCGTCCCAGATGGGGATCTGGTCGAACTCTACCCGGCCCGCGCTCCATGTGTCTACGGTCGTGTCCCCGCCGGGCTTGATGAGCTGGTTCTGCAGGTACACGTTCATCAAGTATGGTTCGAACATTCGTATCGTCTGGAGTCCGTAGTCCTCGCTGCAGAGCTGAAGGTTCGCAGGCTCGTAGATGATTCCGAAGTTGGGCCGGCCGACCTGTCGGATAACCTCGACCGAGCGGCGCGCCTGCTCGAACAGGCTTGCGCAGTGGCTCTGGTGCGCCAAGCGAATGTTCCGCTCTGCGGCCTCGTCTGCGGCGCGTCGGGCCCACGCGATATCCTCGTCCGTCTTCATGCAAATGCGGAGGAGGTCGCAGTCGAGCGCGTCCGCGAGGTCGAGGTACGGCGTGATGCGTCGCAGCGCGTCGGGCCCATGTTCGTCGTTCTCTGGAATGGGAAAATCTCCCGTGGCCATCGAGACCTCAAGGCCCAGCGACTGCAGGAAGGCGCGCTTTTGCCGGACGATCTCCAACGGCGTGTGCGTACCCGCCTGGGACGCCCTCATGCACACGGCGCGGAACCCGCTCCCCTGCGCCAGGCGCGCCATGTCTTCCAAGGACATGACGGCCTTCCGTTTGTCGAACATGTCCTCTGCGACCCGCATCGAGACCGATAGCTTCATCGACATGACTTGCGTGGCGCCTCCCTATTCGATTACGCGGACGACGACCTGGAAGCGGCGCATGGCGCAGGACGCGCGCAGCTCTTGGAAGCTCACCACCTGTGCGCGCTTCCATCGCTGGCCGCCCTCCAGCATCTCCCCGACCGACGGCTCCGCCTGCCCGGCTGGGCGGTAGATCTGCCCCAGCGGTTCGCCGCCCTCCGACGAAAGGAACCACGATGCCCCGGTGTCTGTCATTCCATCCTGCTCCATCGACATTCTATCGCTCCCGCAAGATTCTGTCCCCGGCCTGCCCTCCAAGCATAAGCCTGCCTAGTCGTCCGAATCGTCGTCGACGGGGGTGATGGTTACAATGTAGGACCCGGTGCTTCCATACGCGCCGTCTATCGCAAGGTAAGACGGCCCGGAACTCGGCGCTGTCCACCTTCGTGACTTTTGTCGCATTCCCCATACGGAGTCCCAATCGTATCCCACTATCGGATATCGGCTGCTGCCATCGTGCCGAACTCCGTCAGATGTGTAGAGGTGTTGATGGTAGTACTCAAGTGTTCCGATCATAGTCACTATTCGGTAGTTCTTGCCTTCTATAGCCTGGAACTGGAAGTAGTCGTAGTCGAAGTTGTCGTCCACATTTCCATGTATGACCTCTCCCAGTGATATGGAGGTAGCGGTCGCCGGGGTATCACCATGGTCGTCGCCACGTGGGATAACTGGAGTAATCCTGAGAGTGTAGGTTCCCGTCTTTCCCCCAAAGTTCTGGACCGCGAAGTAGTACGCATCGGAGCTTGGCGCTACCCAGAGCATCTGGGGACCGGTTGCCTCCCGGGTGCGAGACTTCCAACGCCCTCGAGTTAGTCCATCAGGATCATACAGTGTGACACTGGAAAACCCCAGCGACTCGTGGTTCACGGTTATGCGGTACTTCTGCCACTCTTCCGCCTGGAACGTGAAGTAGTCGTAGTCGAACATATAATCCAGTACACCACCGACAGACTCTCCTACAACTATACGGGTTGCCAGCCCCGCTTCGTCTGCGTGGTCGTCATCGAAGGGGACCTTGTCAAACGCGAACGCGCCGCCGTGCAGCCTTCGGTACACATCAAGGAACGCTTCCTTCTTGTCGGGCGGCGTGTGTTTCAGGAAGGCGCGGTATATTGCCTCTTCGGTGGCTCGCTGTCCCTGTCCGCGATTTTCCAGGTACTCTCTATGTGACAGGTATAACTCACGCATAGCATCCGACATAGCCTCTTCACCAATTGTATAGAATATGTTGAAGAGGAAGTTTTCGCCCATATTATAGGTGCAACCACCCGGCCCCCAACCTCTGAAGAAGTGCTCCATTATATATTCGGAATGCCGTATATTCTCTCTACCATCGCTGGTGCAATACTCCATATCCATTGATACTTCATTCCTGCGATCGGCCATATTTTCGCCTATCAGATCGTTGAAGAAGGATTCAATTAACTGGGCCATACCCTCGTAAAACCATGGCGGCCCGAAGTGAGAATAGAAGTAATAATGAGCGGTCTCGTGAGGGACGCTCTTGACCTCCATATTCCATCTGTTCCTCGGCAATGTCATGTGTGTACGCCAATGGGCTCCACCAATTTCGGTGTCGACCGCTAGAATGATGTCAGTAGTCGGGAAGGGTACTTGCATGAAGTCTTCAGAGATGCGTGCAGTATCTTCGATGATCGTTAATAGATTTTCACCCAGAGGAAAAGTATCTTTCTGAATGATCCAGATATTGACATCGCCGGCCATGGGCAAGTGGACCGTACTAGTTGCTATGAAATGAGAACGAAGCAATTCGTTGTATAGGTTCATATTGTATCTGGCCACTCCGGAGAGAGCGACTACAAGAGCGGACTCTTCATCATTCAGTCCGTCCGTATACCATGGTTGGCTAGTCAGTCGACCAAGTGCATCTGGGGTTTGACTTGCAATATATCCTAGGGACTGAATAGTATAGAAGTGCAGATCGCTTTCCTGATTGTTCAAGGATGTGGCTAGGTTCCATGCCAATCTTGTATCTACGTTTGCAATACTCCCCAGTGCGTTGATAGCACGCCAATCTTCTTCGGTCACGCCGTCTGTGAACCATGGGAGATTTGCGACCACGCTTGCCAACTCCATGTCCGTGGACACGATATTGTATAGATAATGTAGTGCTTCCCTCTCATAAGTGGTCACGCCGTCGGTGAGCCAGGGGAGGTTTACGACCACGCCTGCCAGATTTGCGTCCCTGGACACGATGATGTCCAGGGTAGCTAGTATGTTCATCTCCTCATTGGTCACGCCGTCTGTGAACCATGGAAGTGCTGCTAACACTTTTGCCAACTCAATGTCCTTGGGCATGATCTGGCCTAGGTAGAAAAGTGCGATGTGCTCATCCTCGGTAATGTCGTCGGTGAACCATGGAAGCCCGGCTACCGTGGTTGCCAACTCTGTGTCCGTGTTTGCGATGTTGTACAGAGTGTCGAGAGTCCATCGCTCATCCTCGGTAATGTCGTCGGTGAACCATGGGAGGTCTGCGACCATGTTTGCCAATTCCGCGTCCGTGGTTGCGATGCGCTGTAGTGATTCGATGGTGAGTCGCTCCCCTGTGGTTATGTCGTCGGTGAACCATGGAAGGGCAGCTATCGTCTTTGCTAGATCTGCGGCCTCGGTAGCGATGTTGTACAGAGAGTCTAGCGACTGGCGCTCCTCTGTGGTTATGTCTTCGGTGAACCATGGAAGGTTTGCGACCGTTCTGGCTAGTTCGGGACTTGTAGACCAGATGCTACTCAGTATGGATATGCCGTCGTCCTGGTTGTCGGTTACTGTGACTGGGAACCAGGGGGAATTTGCTATCAGACTTGCTAGACCTGCGTCGTTAGAAGCGAGTTGTCTGAGTGATTGGAGAGCGTATGTTTCCTCTGGAGTCACGCCGTCGGTGAACCATGGACGGGCTGCCAACATCTTCGCTAGGTCTGCGTCCGTGGATGCGAGGCGTTTGAAGGCGTCGAGGGCGTCCAGCTCCTCCTCAGTAATGTCGTTGGTGAACCATGGAAGGCTTGCCACGGTCTTTGCCAGACCCTGATCGTTAGATGCAATGTTGCTCAAGACGATGATTGCGTTCCGCTCCTCCCATCTGCCTTCATCGTCGGAAAACCATGTGATACCTGCCAGCATCTCTTCCAAGGCGGGGAGGCCTGTCACGAGTCTTGTCGCCTCAAGGGGATCACCATGGTCACTCGACACCATACCTGCCCAGACAAACAGTATGCGAATCTCGTCGTCGGTCACGCCGTCGACGAACCAGGGGAGAGTGGCTAGCGCCCTAGCTGACTCGAGATTACGATCCAAAACTCCCAGGGCGCCTAGATCGACCTGGGTTATATCACCGTCGGCGACCCATGGTAGACCTACTACCGTTCTTGCGAGATCGGGGTTGCGAGATGCGATATTGTATAGATGTTCCAGCGCCGAGTTCCTATTGTTGATGTTCGTGCCATTATTAGCGACCCATGGTAGATCCATTACCATTCTTGCTACCTCAAGGTCATGAGATGCGATGCCGTTCAAGATGCCGGTTGTAAACACCACGTCGTCCTCAACCCATGGAAGATCCACCAACGTCCTTGCCATCTCAATGTCCCTGCGCGCAATGCTTCGCAGGGCGTAGAGTGCAGCCGTTCCAGAGTCGTGGAGTGCAACTGTTCCAAAATTGTCGATCACATAGCCGGAAATCAACGGATTCCGTGCGATTGTCTCAGCGATCGCTGGATCTAGGACCCATAGATCGGTAATCAGGTCTGCAGGAAAGTAGATAGACGCGTCCGGGGGTTCTTTTCCCCATGGGATAATCGACTGGAGACACTCCCCGACGCAGATCCTAATGGAACGCTCCTCGTACCACGGGAGCATCTCGGCCAGGCGTGCGGCTGCCGTCTCCCTCGTAGTGGGGGTAGGGGTGCTGGTGGGCGGCACAGGCGTGGCGGTAGGTGTTGGGGGCGGTGTGCTAGTGGGCGGTACTGGTGTCGCGGTCGGTGTGGGTGACGTCGTAGCAGTAGGCACCGGTGTACTAGTGGGCGGTACTGGAGTGGCCGTTGGTGTTGGGGACGGCGTGTTTGTAGGCGGTATCGGCGTGGCGGTCGCGGTGGCAGTGGGAGACGGCGGCGTTGGGGTCGGATCGGGGGCGGGGGCTGCCAGCGGGGGCGGGTCTTCGGGCGCGGCGGTCGGGGTTGGCGGGAGGGGGTCGTCTCCGCAGGCGATCGCAGCGGCTGCGATGCCTACGGCGAATAGGCACGCCCAGAGGGTGGACGGATGTCTCAATGCGCTGCTTCCTCGTCTCATTGCGTTCGGTCTGTGTCGGAATCCGAGTTCCGGATATTGTACCATATGCGGGGCGTTGGGATTTCGTCAATGCCCTATTTACGCCGGGCGCTCTCCGTGATACCGTTCGGTTGTTGCGCGCTATGACCGATCAACTCGACTGGCAGGCGATAGACAAGTGGCTGATGGGCGAGGCCTTCATTGGCTCTCGCCTCGACGAGCATCTCTTCGAGATATGCGAACGCATCGGGCCGCGTTGGGCGGGCACGGCTGGCGACTTGGCGGCCGGCGAGTATATCGAGCGGCAGTTCCGCGAGATTGGAATGTCCAATCCTCGCAGGGAACCTTTCGATCTGAATGCGTGGGACTATTCCGTCTGCCGAGGGCGGGTGCTGGACGACGATATGCCGGTTTCTCTCGTCCCGATGATTCATTGTCCGCCGATCGATATCCGCGCGCCGATTGTGGACGCGGGGTTTGGGATGCCGCATGAGATCGAGCGGCGCAAGGACGATCTTGTGGGCAGTATAGCGGTCATCGACGCTGGGGACGAGCCGTTCAGTCTGCCTGTTCCGATACCGGAGCGGCTGCGCGCTCTGGCGGGGGCCGGCTGCGTTGCCGCGGTCGCGGTCGAGCCGCGCGCCGGCGGACATATCGAGACCGTTCGCGCTACCGACAAGCGTTGGAACGCGCGGGCCGGCGATGTGCTTCCTCATCCTCTGCCGACGGTCCAAACCCATCGCGAGGACGGCGTGCGACTGAGGCGAGCGGAGGGCAAGACGCTCTCTCTGTGCGTCGAGAGCAGGGCGTTCGCCGCGCCTTGCTACAACACCATCGCGGAAATCCCCGGCGCCATGTGGCCTAACGAGTCGCTCGTGCTCGGAGCGCATCAGGATACGTATATGGGGTCGCCTGGTGCGGTGGACGACGGGTCGGGCTTGGTCGTTCTCTTGGAGATCGTGAGATTGCTCGCGGACGCGCGCCGGGAACTGGGCGTCCAGCCGGGTATGAGCATCCGCGCCTGTACGTGGAGCGGGGAGGAGCAGAACCACCAGGGCTCCGCCGCCTACGTGCGGCAGCATCACGGACCGGAGCCGCATCCGAGGCTCGTGGTGAACCTCGACGAGTTGGCGGCCGGTCCTATCAAGGGGGTCGTCCTGCAGTTTCCGCATCTGCGGGGACTCGTCCAGCGGACTCTGGACGAGCTGGGCGAGGGGCTGCGGTGCCATGTCATGCCGATGCTCGACCATATGAACGATGGCTTTTCGTTCGCCCGCAGCGCGATTCCGACCGCCATCATTTGGCGGTGGCGGTTCGTCGGGCGGCATCCGGACTCGATCTTCCGCGCGGAGCCGTGGGATACCGTGGACAAGGTGCGCGTCCGAGAACTCAAGGAGTACGTCGGCTTCCTCGCACGCGCGCTCCTGCGGCTGTCTCGCATTCCCCCGGCGGACTGGCCGCCGAACCCAGAGACGGTCGAGGGCGTGGAGGCGCGGCTGCGCCGGGAGATTGGGGCGGTGCAGCGGACGATGTGAGCGGCGAGTCCGCGCTCAGTGCTCAGTCGTACATGCTGGGGTCATACGTATCGGGCGGGGTCACGCCGTAGAATATGGAGTATTCCGATATGACGACGCGTTCGCCGGCAATGACGCCCCGTACCGTGATTGAGTAGACGCCGGCTCCATGTTTGGATAGTAGATCGCTTATGTCGGCTCTGAAGGAAAATCCCTTGCTATTCACTCTCCATGCCGACGCCGTGATCCACGGCACGATGATACGGGTGAATGAACGGCTCAACAAGCGGAGCTCCGAGTAGAATGGAGGGTCGCGGGGGCTCGGGGCTGACGCGTCCGCCGGAACCTCATATGGGTCTTTACACGTTATCCGCGTCAATGTGAACTCGTCCTCGTCATAGTACCAGTTCCCAGTCAGCGGCGCTCGCAGCGCAGCGATTAGAAGCCCGCTATCATAGCAATACGTATAGGACAGTTGGCCTCGGGTGAGGGTATGCGGCGGCTGGTCGTAATATATCTGCACGCCGAGGTCGTGTTCAAAGGTGAAACCTGCTCCGTTCTTCACAGTGCCCGACATCGACAGGATGCCGTTTTCGATAGAGGGCAGCCGACCGTACTCGACGTAATCCCCCTCGAAGTGCTGGACGGATCTAAAGTGGTAGCTATCCCACGCAAGGCCGATGTTGACCTTCTTGTGCCATGGGTCGAGAATGTTGTCGCGGTGGCCCGGGCTTTCCATGAAGACCTCCATGGTCACTTGGATCTCCTGCTTGACGCTGCTGATCGCGCGGTATCCGTCGGACGGTGTGACGCAGTAGTTAAACCCGCTTGCGTTTTCCCCATTGGACTGCTGCCCTCCTGCAAGGCTGTAGCGCATATGTGGCTTGAGTCCATCAACTCCCCAATGGCTCAAAAAGCAGTTCGCAAGAGACGATTCCGCGTGCAGCTGCGCCGCGATGTTGTCTCCGAGAACGACGGGATCAACTCCGGCCCTCGCTCGTTCGTCGTTGATGAGCTCCAGCATGTAGATCTTCAATTCGATGTGCCGTTCGCTGGGGCGAACTACCGCGGTGGGGGTAGGCGTCGGAGTGTTTGTTGGTGTAGCCGTAGGCAACGGTGTACTGGTCGGCGTGGCCGTTGGCAGCGGCGTACTGGTTGGGGTAGGCGTGGGAGTGAGAGTCGGTGTGAGTGTCGGTGTGGGTGTGTGAGTAGGCGTGGGTGTCGGTGTGGGCGTGTGAGTAGGCGTGGGTGTCGGTGTGGGCGTGTTTGTGGGTGTCGGTGTGTGAGTAGGTGTGAGTGTCGGCGTGAGTGTCGGTGTGGGCGTGTTTGTGGGTGTCGGTGTGTGAGTAGGTGTGAGTGTCGGCGTAGGCGTGTTTGTAGGAGGTGGGGTTAGGTCTCCGCAGGCGAAGGATAGAATGGCTACAGTAATTCCGGTCGCGATCCACGCTCTTGGCATTTCGGACGTTCCTCTTTGTGGTGAGGAAGAAGGCAGCGGGGCCAACCCCACACTCGACAGGTTCAGTTTATTCTAGCAGTGTAGTGACGAATTCACAACAGGGCTTGCTGCGCGCGGCCTTCGGCTGGGGGTGCGACGGATCTGGCGGGGTCACGCCATGGAATATCGACCATGTGTCCTAGGGATCGTCATTCCCGCCTTCGTGGGAATCTGGAGGCAGATGTGTACGACCACCCCTGCACACCCAGAAGGCAAACGAACTCATCCCCCCCGCGCCCTCACTGTTTGACGAACGACAGCTCGACTAGCCCCTCCGAAAGCCATCCGTCCGCGCTGTCTCGCCATAGGACGACGGTGTATACTCCAGGCGCATCCAGTAAACTCCCCATGCTTGCCGAGAAACTGAATTTGTCGGACGTCTCGCTCCATCCGTTCGCTACGACATCGGTTCTCTCAAGACCGACATAGTAGGACCCGCCTCCAAGCGGCCTTAGGACTGCCGCCACCGGTTCGCCGCATTGCGTCGAAAACCCGCCTCCAGTACAGTAGCTGTCCATCAAGTCGATCTGTTCCGGCGTCTTGGGAGTAGGCGGAGGATCGTAGTAGATGGTTACTTTCTCCGCGATATCAACCCCGCCCGCAATCTTGGAAACGGAGAACGAGAGTACGCCGTTGGCTGATATGGACGGGCGCGCGTCCGCAGCCACGTCGCCGCCCTCGAAGTGCTGTACGTACACCACGCGCCTGCCGTTCGCCGCGATGCCGAGGTTCACCGCCCGATGACTGACGCCTAGTATAGTGTCACGATGCCCCCAGTCCGCGTGTGCGTCGTCGTACATCATACCCCACTGTGCATCCTCGATCGCTTCACGAACCGCTGGAACGATGCAGTTGACGAGGAACGAGTCGCAGTTCCTCTCTGCCCACCGGCGGCTTGTCCAACCTGACGTGGCAACGTTCTCCGATACGTAGCTCGCGCCGCCGGTCTCCGAGTACACCATGTACGGCTTTCGTCCGTCCTGCCACCAGTGACCAAAGTAGTCGTGTGCAATCATGTCATTCGCGTGCATCTGCGCCGCCGGATTTGATCCCAACACCACGGGCGGTAGTCCGTGAGATTGCCGGTCATCGTTGATGAGTGACAGAGCAAAGAGACGGAGTTCGTCATAGGTTGCGACGGCATCCGGGATTGGCGTGGCCGTGGGCAGTGGAGTACTGGTCGGAGTAGCCGTGGGCAGTGGAGTACTGGTCGGAGTAGCCGTAGGCGATGGCGGTGATGTTGTGTCCGCGGTGATGACGGCTTGGACGGTCGCCGCGATAGCGGCCTGCACCATTGCCTGCGTGTCGGGTGTAGGCGATGGCGGTGATGTTGTGTCCGCGGCGGTGACGGCTTGGACGGTCGCCGCGATAGCAGCCTGCACTATTGCCTGCGTGTCAGGTGTGGGCATGGGCTGCTGTTGGGATGCGCTGGCATTGCATATCTGATCCGTCCAGCTGTCCCCGTAGCGTTCCGACATCGGCACGTAGTCCTCTTGCGCTGGTCTGCGGAAGAACTCCCAGAATGCTTCGACCTCCGTCGGACAGGCGGCGAGTAGCCGATAGTCGTCCGTCGTCATGGTGAACGCGGACGGCAGTGACCCGCCGTGATAGCCCATGGCTGCCACGGTAGCTAGCATTGCCAGAACGAGCAGTCCGGTGGCCGGCCATTTGATCCAACTCCAGAAGCCGCGCCTTTTGGTTCTCCTAGAGATTGCCCTCGTCTGTTCGTCGGAGCGCCTACGGACAGAGCGGGGGGCCGGCGACGCCGGTGCTGTTGTCTGCGCCGGCTGTTCGACCGAGGGCCGGCGATAAGGTTTGGGATTCCTGCAGCCATCTCGGCAGCGCTGACCAAGGGGGCCGAACACCAAGCAATCGGGACAAATGGGCGTGTCGCAGCTTCCGCAGCGGACATTCGTGGGCGTCCGCCTGTGCTTGGCGCAGTACATGGTAGGGGCCTGTTCTTCCCTCCCTTGCGTCTCCCTCCCTTGATTGCCCAGGCGTCGTCTGTCGCATTCGGCGCAGGTGCAGGCGGCTGGGTGCTTGCCGCGGAAGTAGTCACGGTCTGTTATGGGCATAGTAGCCTCTGCACGGCGTGAGTCGCAGATTCCGGATCAGAAAGCGTCCTCTGCGGCGGCGATTGCTTCGAGGTCTGGGCGGCTGTAGGAGCCGAGGCTGCGGAAGTCGAACTCGGTGTAGTTCTTGACCCAGCGCATTCCGATCTTGCGCGCTTTGCGGTAGCGGGTTTCCGCCGCGGCGTAGAGCCGCTGGCGCTCATCGTTGCCCGGTTCGACTTCCGTCTTCAGGAGGCGCAGGATGTCTTCCGTCTCTGCGTCGAACAGCTGCTTTACGAGGGCGAAGTCGTGGATGGCTCCGGTCTCGGTGTCTGCGGCAGTGTGGATGATGCGTTGGGCGATTTGGGCGGCGGACATGCGTCCGGTGGCCAGGTCTTCCATCAGCGGCCCGTGCAGTCCCGGTTTTCCTGCGAGGCTGTCGATGCCCTTTGCGCCTCGTCCGTTCAGCCATCCTTCGATGTACTCGATTATCATGCGGACGTTGCGGCGTGTGCCCTCGACGGTGATTGGCCCGTCTGGGGCCTCGATGCGGATGGGGTAGTTGTCGGGGTTTGCCGCTTCTTGCGGCGGCGTCCATCCGGAGGCACGCAGGTTCTTGAACGGGTCTGCGGCGGTCTTCATGTGGAAGATGTGTGCGACCCATCCGCGCAAGAAGCCTTGTTGGGCTTCCCATTCCTTGTCCGCGGCGATCGAGGCTGCCGCGGCGGCGTTCACTTCGTCGTCGCGCGATGGGAGGGCGGTGGCCATGCCTCCGATCGGGACTGCGCCGTGTTTCAGGCAGACCGCTACGAGCCGCCGGAAGATCGTCGACAGAAAGTCGGTCGTCTTGATGTCCACGCCGAACCGATCCGGCCACACTTGGCTTGGGTCTGCCATGACGTATTCGAAGATGCTCGCCTTGAAGTCCCAACGCGCTGCGTTCAGTCCCGCCGCATAGGGGCCGAGCGCGTAGAGCATTTCCTCCATCTGGTACGCGGCAGGCAGGGACTCGACGAGGGGGATGGCGCGGATCACCCATTCGTTGGGGAGTCCGAGATGCTCTCTGCTGAAGTCGAAGAAGTCCTTCCAGAGGCCGGCTTCCTCGGCGGACTCCATCTTTGGCAGATAGAAGTACAATCCTTGTCCGCGCGCCATCTGGGCTCTTCCGGCGTGGAAGACGGTCAAGGCTGTGCCGAGTATTGCGGCGGACACGGGTTTCTGGTCTATCGTCATCTCGGGTTCGTCGAGGTGCAGTCCGCGCTCGCGGTGCATGAAGAAGGGCAGCTCTCCCTCTTGGATGGCGTAGCGCCGTCCGCGCGCTTCGTCTGTGTACTCCAACGTTCGCTCCACTGCGGCCAGTCGGTTGCGTGCGGCGGTCACTGTGTCGATGAGGCGGTGTCCGGCTGCGTCTTCGTCGTCGTCCAGGTCTCCGGCCGCGCGTTCTCCGCCGGGGCCGGGGTTCAATGCGTTGATGAACATATTCGTAATGGACGCGGGTCCGGTGATCTCGATTCCCGGTTGCTTGAGGTCGTCTGGTACTGGGGGCGCCTTCCAGTCCGTGGTCGTGGCCTTGGAGGGGGGCAGATGCCCCGGCATCACGCCGTCTTCGATTGCCTTCCTGATCGCCTCGGCGCGCGCGGCGCGGAAGCCGTGCACTCGCCCGGCGAACTTGTCGTGCGCCGCCGAGAAGTACTCCAAGAACTCTGGCGTGAAGATCTCGTCCGCGCCTTCGACGTCCGACCATTCGATTCGTTCGTTCGCCCCTGTCACAGATGCCTCCAGTCGTTTCGATAGTGTCTATGCGAAAGAACATAGTACCACACAGCGCCTAGGCGCGTGTGCACGGGTGGGTGCTGCGAGGGGCGCTCGTGCGGAGCGCATTTGGAACCGGAGTAGGGGCGCTTCAACCTCCAATGCGTTTTCTCGCGCGTCTCCAATCCCGCCGGGCGCGCCCTGGTTTGCCGCGGCGCAGTCTGTGCGACCCAGGTCTACCCTAGCATCGTTTGTATGAGCGCCATGCGGACGAACAGAGAGTTCTCCGCTTGCCGGTAGTTTGCCAAACGGGGGTCGCTCACGAGGATGTCGAAGTCTCCGCTGCGCTGCATTGGATCGAGAATGATGCAGGAGGGTTTGAGTCTTGCCATGAGGTCGTCGTCGATCCGCAGGTTGAACGCTCCGCGTGACTTCAGGAGCTGCGCGTGCGCTACCGTTCGGGGGCCGTTCAAGTAGATCGCGTCGGCGTTGGGAAGGGAGTCCATGGAGCCGTTGAGGAAAGTGAGGCCGCGGGCCTCGCAGTCGGAAACTACATCGGGGTCTGCTTGACCGCTGAACGGCATCTGCGTAACCGTTACGTCCTCGTACATAGTCAGTCCCTGCAGCAGGGCGCTCACGTTGCGGTGATCGAGACGCCCGACTACTGCTACGTGCGCCCCGTCGACTGCGCCGAGCTCGCGTTCGATGGTGTACAGGTCGGTGAGGGCCTGCGTAGGGTGGTCTTCTAGGCTTCCGCCGTTTATCAGAGAGAGGGACTGGGACTTTGCTTCTGCATCCGCGCGCTCGATCACTCCTCGATCGCTCGAGCGGAGTACTACCATGTCCATGTGCATCGCCGCCAAGTTTGCTATGATGTTCTCGATGTAGTCCGGCGTCGTCACGGGGAAGAATTGAGAAGCGTCTTCGGTAAAGTACACCGTCCCACCGAGCAGCCCCATGGCGCGCTCGAACGAGATGCGGGTCAAGAAGCTCGGTTCGTAGAACAGGAGGTAGAGGGATCGCCGTCGCTGCGGCAGGGCGCCTTTGCTCGTCTCTTGAAGGGATTGGGCCAAGGGAAAGAGTTCCGACTCTACCCAACTCCTATCCAGCTGCTGTGTTCGTGTAAGGCGCTGCAATCGTTCCATCGACAAGGTCCTTCCTTCGAGAGATTGCTACAAGCCTACCACATGACTGCGCGAGCGGCGCGCAGCCGATCCGCTGCAGGGGAGAATCGAAACTGAACATCCACAGTCTGGGATGGGCCGGGCGTTTCGTCATCTATTGGTGTCCGTTGCTTGCGTGGATGGTCGTCATCTTCATTGGGTCGAGCGGCGGCGCAGACATTCGGGATCCAGAAGCAACTACGGGAATCCTCGCTCCGATAATTCAGCTGGCCCTCGAACGCGCCGCAGAGTCCTCATCGCCGCAAGTCTGGCCGGATATTACCCATCTTGCCGAGTTTGCAGTCCTGGCGGTATTTGCCTACTGGGGGATGCGAACGGTCGATGGTCTCTCATCCTGGTCGCTGCGGGCCGCTGTATTCGCGTTCACGGTTCTGTATGCCATTTCCGATGAGGTGCATCAGGCGTTCGTCCCCGACCGGATATCGAGCGTCGAGGACATTCTGCTCGACGCTGTTGGCGGAGCCGTGGGGCTGGGAATCGCCGAGTCGGTTTCTTTGGGGAGCCGTTTCATCATGCGCCGCCGAGAACATGAGAGCGCACGAGACGCCCGATAACCTCATCGAGTTGTTGAATGGGGTGATCCGGTCCGCGGCGCGGACTGCGTTCTTCTCGCCTATCCTCGGAGGCGTGTCGTCGATTTCCACGGTCGAGGAGTTTCGCGCCATCTCCGCGACTCCCTTGTCCATCTTCCGTGCGCGGCCGATGAGGGACACCCTGTCGGAGCCGCGCGCGGTCGATTGGATCGTGGGAGCTAGCGGCGGGCAGTCTCCTGCACTCGCTGCGATTGCGGAGAGCGCGGAGGAGGGTTCGATACGGTACGACCTTCTTGCGGACGCGGTCAAGGAGTGCGTCGCCCTCAATCACTCGACCGTCTGCGCGGTCGTTTCGACCGCGGCCCGTCGATACTTCGCGTCCGAGGTCGCTACGATTCTGATCGCCGCGGGAGCGCAGGCGCACGTCTTCACTGATCCGTGGACGCTGCGCGCCTACGAGCGGCTTGAACTGCTGGAGCCGACAGTCGCGGTCGTCTTGTCGCCCGGGGTTGTGCAAGAGCGGATCCCCGCCTCGGTGGAACTGATAGTTTCCTTCAACCGCGAGTGCAGATTGGGTCGGTTTCCTCAGATGGATGTCTACCATGTCGACGGATTGGGGTTCCTCGGTCAGTCCGTCGACATGCGAACGTATTCCCTCAACGGCGACGTCTACTATTTCGAGCGGTCCGTTGGTGGCAACCTCATCGTTACGCCGCTTCATGCGCGCGTCCAACCTGCGTTGCGGATCATGACGGAGGATAGAGTCGAGTTCGAGGCGCTGGGCCGGATACGCTTCTTGTAGTCCGCCGTACTCCTGTGCGTCCAGCATTCGGCGCGGCAGCGCGCTGCTAGTGGAGTGAGGCGGCGAGTGCGGCGGCTCGCTCGTTGACTTGCCGTCCTTCGTGGAAGCGGTTGAGGCTGAATGGGCGTATCATGTCTGGCGTCTCGCCGGTGAAGACGAGCTCTGCCGTCAACTTGCCGGAGATTGGGGCCGCTTTGAACCCCCACGTTCCCCAGCCGCAGTTGAGGATGAACCCGTCGACGCCGTCCACCGGCCCGATGATCGGCGCATAGTCCGGCGTCATGTCGCAAGTGCCGGTCCACTGGCGCAGCACCTGTATGCCCCGGATCTGCGGGAGGAGGCGGATGGCGTTGGCGGCCAGCTCTTCCAACATGTGCAGCGTCGAAACGTGTGAGTAGGATGGGTAGTGATCCACCCCTCCGCCGATGACCAATTCTCCGCGGTCGGTCTGATAGACGTAGGTGTGGAACTCGCCGGATGATAGTATCATGTGCATGAACGGCTTCAGAGGTTCGGTGACGAACGCTTGAAGCGGGTATGTGAGGATGGGCACGTCAATATCCAGCATGTGCGCGATGGTCGACGTCCAGCTTGCGGTTGCGCTTACTACCGTCCCGGCGCTCACGCGGCCTTTGTTCGTCTCTACGCCGGTGACTCGTCCGTGTTCCCGCGTGATTCCCGTCACCTCCGTGAATGGGTGCAGTTCTATGCCCAAGCGGGCGGCTGCGCGCGCGTAGCCCCAGACGACGCCGTCGTGCCTCGCCGCCCCTGCGGGCGGGTGGTACATCGCCCCGACGATGGGAAATGGCTTCCCTTCCCGTAGGTCGATCTGCGGCACCAGGTCCTTCACCTCGCTTGGCTCGATCATACGGCTGTCGACACCCATCAACCGGTTGTACTCTACCCTCTGCCGCAGCCAGAACAGCGTCGACTCGGTGTGGCCAATGTCGAGTCGTCCAGTCTGGCTGAAGAGCAGATTGAAGTTGAGCTCTGACGCGAGTTGTTCGTAGAGCTTGAGCCCCGCGTCCATGAAGGCGATGCCCTCTTTGGTGAGGTAATTGGAGCGGATGATTGCTGTGTTGCGTCCGCTGCCTCCGCCGCCCAGGTAGCTCTTGTCCAGCACCGCGACACGCTTCACGCCGAGCTTTGCGAGGTAGTAGGCCGTCGCCAGTCCATTGATTCCCCCGCCGATGATGACGACGTCGTACTGAGATTGAAGCTCCGCTTTCTGCCAGAATTGCTCTTTCTTGAATATCTGAAGCACCTTGGATTTACTCCCTCTTGTCGATAGCCGTCATTCCCCGTCCTGGTCTCCGTGCGCGAGGTCGTCCCAAAAGTTTCCCATGGCTTCCATTCCGACTGGCGCCAAGCCGTGTGGCAACCCGTTATGGACGAGAGATTCCCACATGTGGTCTCCGTAATAGCGTCCGAAGAAGAGGTCGTAGGACAGGATACCCCCTATGTCCCTGCGGACGATCGTGCAGTGTATGTCCGCCACCTTGCCTTGCGTGCAGGAAAGGTTGGGGAAGTACTCCGGTTCTAGGTCGAGTTGGTCGACGCTGTCGAGGACGTAAGCGGCGTTTGGCCCGATGACTCGCACGGCGGCGAGGTCGGACGTCACGTCGACCAGATGCGCGCAGCCCGGCAGGGTTATGCTTTCTGCTACGTTGGAAGAATGTCCCGCCTCCGTCACGATCAAGTATTCGTCCGACGCAAGCCGCGCGACGACCATTCCCTCCTTCTTGGAGGATGTGACGACGGCGAAGCCGCGCGGCGTCCCTCCGTAGCCCGGTATGGTCTTGCCCAAGTCCAACTCGACCAACTCTCCTTGCAGCCGGAGCTTGCCAAAGTGGCTGATGTCTACGAGTCCGGCCGTGAGCCTGATACATGCAAGCTCTTCGTCGACAGTCGAGTACCGTGAAGGGAGGAGCCAGCCGCCGCGGGTGACCATCTCTGCCTCCGCATGGAGGTGCTGGTAGTGCATCGGACTCATAGCAGTTGGTGGTTTGGTGAGTGTCATAAGCTGTCCTGGGCTCTATCAGCGGTGCACGCGCTGTGCAGTTGAGCGAGAGCGTCGATGCACCTTGCGAGGCTAGGGGAGACATGGGCGGCCAGACCAGGCCGCCAACGGGCTTCTCTTCCTGCGCTGACGAACTCTATCATGCGAGCCGTGTACGCTGGCCCCACGGAAGCGCCGCTTCCTTGCCTGGGTACCATATCCTCTCGAATCGCGCTTCGCCGCGATGCCCGTGCCAGGGTGATGATCGTCTGCTTTGGGTCGTCGAGGTTATCGACTGCGCTCGGCACTTTCCGTTCGGCGACGCCTAAGAACTGTGCGATGCTCGCCCGATCTGCAAGCAGCCAACTTTCGATCTCGCGGACGGCCACACGAAAGCACATGTGCCTGGACGGAGTCGGGAGCCAGTGAGCGCGGAGCGAGGGCGCACACTCAAATTCATCATCGAGGTCGACGAGGACAACCCAAGGCGAGAATCGCGCGGCCTGGTTGTACTTCCCTATTTTCCCTCTCAAGTCTGGCTTCCCTTTCTTGCCGTATACGCGGTCGACGCGGATACCGGTGTACTCGCCCAGCCTTCGTAAGACGACCTCGTCGAGGACTCCTTCCACAGCTCCTTGCGTGTACAACGACGCCGCGCTCAAGGCTATCTATCCGGAAACATCGCCAGTTGCTCTGCAAGCGGTGGCCGAGTCTCTGGAATCACCACGTCAGCCATGGAGAGCCCTTCTGAGAGCAACATCTTGATTTCGGCTGCTGCCCCCACCGGACGCACGGCTGTTCCCTCTCTGGATGGCTTCAAGAGCAGCGTCTCATCGCTGCCAAGCCCGTTGTCCCGCAATAGGTCTGCCGAGTGGGTGCTCATGATAACCTGACGGCCTCCTCCACGTTGTACCCGTGCGATCAATTGGGGAATGTGGCACACGACATCTGGATGCAAGGATATCTCAGGCTCTTCCAACAGCAATGGTCCGTTGCCGTCTAGGACTGCCCACAAGAACCCGAGCAATCGAAGCGTACCGTCGGACAGATCCTGCTCGTCTTGCCATTTGCCCTTCGATCGCCAATGTTCGTATCGGCCTCGTAAGTGCGGCGTGCCGCGATTGTCCCGTTGAAGTTCCAGATCCTGAAGTTGCGGGACAGCTGCTTGCAGGGCGCTTGTAATGCGCCGAAGGCGGGATTTCAAGGTACGGGGCTGGGTCCCTGCAATATGCTCGAGAAAGTCGCCCCCGAATGGGTCGTTTCGTCGACCGACCGATCGGTCGGGGTCACGCACGAGTTGCGGGACGATGTGCCGGTATCGTACCGAGCCGAGGAACTCGACGAGGTCTCTGAACTCTTTGTTTACGTTGACTTGTTCGAGGTAAGTCTGAGTCATTCGTTCAGGATCGTGGGCATCCTCGTCATTAGGCCTCTTAATGAGCCAACTCCCGTTATGCTGGACAGCCTCCCTCTTGATGATGGGACGCCGGTTGTTGTCCTGAGTAAACTCTACTTGATACTCCCACAGAGACTCGTTTTCGTCGTCGCCGATGGTCACGCGAACCCAAATGCTTGGGTTTCGACGCGCTGCCAATGCACGAATTCCGGAAACTCCCCCACGCTTCAGAACTGCTTCCTGGAACCCTCCACCAAGGCCCGCTATGTCCGAGAGGAAGCGGAAGACGTCCAGAAAGTTGGACTTGCCGGACGCATTGGGGCCCACGAGGAACGTCCGCCGCTGGAGTTTCACATCGACGTCTACGAAGTTGCGCCAGTTTTCCAGCGATAGGCCGGTAAACCGGTAGGATCTTCGTCTGTCCCGACTCCTGCGGCGATCCATCTTCTCTTCACCTCCCGTTCATAACCTCAGTGCGCATCGTATCACGCCCGTATCTTCTCGCCGTCGGGGTCGTAGACGGGGCGGAGCGTAACCGCGGCGTTGTGTGCGCGACCTTCGCTCCAAATACGGATGGACTCCCCTTCGGCGGCGTATTCGGTGGGGACGCGAACGAGTCCAAACCCCTTGTGTATGGTGGGGCTGAGGCGGGAGCTGGTAACGCAGCCGATGGGCCAGTCGTTGTCGTCCACGACTGCGTCTCCGTCGTGCGGCACTGCGTCGTCCTGCATGACGAATCCGACGAGTCGGTCGCGAGACCCGCGTTCGGACGCGATGCGGAGGCCTCCCGCCCCGACGAATTCGCCTCTGTCGAACTTGACTGCCCAATCGGCTCCGATGTCGAACGGGGTCGTGAGAACGTCTGTATCTTGGCTGGGGATGATGTGCATCTTCTCGAGCCGGAGGATGCGTTGCGCTTCGAGGCCGAACGGACTGATGTCGAACTCGGCCCCTGCTTCGAGCAGGGCGTCCCACATGTGTTCTCCGTACTGCGCGGGGCAGTGTACTTCCCACCCGAGTTCTCCGACGAACCCCACCTTCAACAACATCGAGGGCACGCCCGCTACGTCTCCTTCTCGAACGGTCATATATCGGAACTTTTGTGGGGTCAGGTCGATATCGGTTAGCTTCGAGAGGGTGTCGCGTGCGTTGGGCCCTGCAAGGTTGATGACTGAGTATCCGGATGTGATGTTGGTAATGTGCGCGCACATTTCCCGGTCGGCCATCCACCACTTGAACCACTGCTCGACCATCTCCACGTTGGATGTGGCCGTGGTGATGTAGTAGCGGTTCTTTGAGAGGCGTGCTACCGTGCCGTCGTCCATGATCGTGCCGTTGTCGGCCGTTAGGATGCCGTACCGAACGCGGCCGGGCCGTAGGTCGGAGAAGCGGCGGGTATACACGAAGTCCAGGATCTCCCCTGCGTCGCCGCCCTGAATGTCGATCTTGCCGAGTGTTCCGATGTCGATGATGCCCACGCGCTGCCGCACCGCCGCGGCCTCTGCTTGCGGGTCTCCGTAGCTGTACGGGCGCTGCCATCCCGCAGTCTCTACGATAGATGCGTTCGCCTGCACGTGCCGATGGTGGATCGGCGTTCGCTTGAACGGCAGGTACATGGGTCCGGCCAGCTCTTCCAGCGTCAGCGGTCGCACAGGCGGGCGTGTGGTCGTCGACCCCACCTCCTGCAGGGATCTGCCGGTCTCTTTCGACAAGACCTCCGCGAAGCGCTTGTGGCACATCTTGCCTTGGCACGGCCCCATTGTGGCGGTGCTGTACCGCTTGAGCATCTGCACGTCCTCAAAGCCCTCGCTCACGCCGCGCCCGATGTCCTTGACCAGGATGTCCTCGCAGAAGCAGACGAACTGGCGCGGTCCGGAGGCCGGGTCGATGGGCGCAGCTGCTGACTGTACGCGCTTTCGGTAGCGAGCCGTTTCCTCGGCGAGGGAGCGTTCGAGTGCTGACAAGCGGCTCTCGTCCTCCAGTGAGCCGAGTGACCGGGCTGCCGTGAGCCCTGCCGCCTTGCCTTGCAGCGCCGAAATTGCGGGGTCGTAGATGCCTGTCACCCTCCCCGCCGCTTGGACTGATTCGGAGAGGCGAACCGGCACGTATTCGTCCAGCTCTGTAGAGTGGGCAAAGCCAGTGTCGACTTGATGGAGCGGAGTAGTCGACGGATGGAACCCTCCGCTCATGGCGATGATGTCGCAGTCGAATTGGCGTTCGTTCCTGGTGACCTCGCCGTCTCGTCCAATCTCTGCGACGATGCCGCCGATGACTGTGCGTGTGCCCTCGGCCCTTGCAATCGCGTAGTTCGGCAGGATCAACACGCCGTTTGCACGCAGGGCGGCTGCAGGCTCCAGATCGCGTCGGAACTCCGGACGCGTATCGGCGATTGCCGCGATGCGCATTCCCGCCCCTAGCATGTCGAGTGCAGCGTAGTATGCCTCGTCGTTGGTCGTTGCGACGAGCGCGGTATTGCCGGGCTTTACTGCGTAGAGGTTCACCAGACGGCGGGCGGCAGTGCTGAGCATGACTCCGGATAGGTCGTTGCGTTCGAACGTTAGCGGCACCTCCTGGGTGCCGGCTGCGATTATCACCTCTTGCGCGCGAAGGTGAAGGAGCCTGCCGCGCCTAATGTCGCGCACGCGGATACCGAGCAAGTCCCCTTCGTACAGGCCGAACACCGTGGCGTCGGATATAACCTCGATGCGCTTTTCGCTGCGGATCTGCTCGACGAGCGACTCTGCATCTTCGCCCTGTGGTTCGCGCGGTGTGCCGTGGTGCAGCGATCTGCCCAGGTTGGGCTGGTCGTCGATCAGCGTGACGCGCGCGCCGGCGCGCGCCGCTTCCAGCGCCGCGTTCATTCCTGCGATGCCCCCGCCGATGACTGCGACGCCCGTGTGGGTGTATAGATGCAGGTTGGTGCTCCGGTGCTTGGCGGAGGAGTCGACGGTTCCAAGCCCTGCCATGCGTCGAATGATCGAAGAAGAGAGGTTCCACAGCAGCCGGGGTCGGTAGAGCCCCTTGTAGTAGAATCCGATGGGCAGGGCCCAGCGGAAGCGGTCGATGATGGAGAGGAGGTCGCGTTCGAGGCCCGGCCATGCGTTTTGCCCTTTCACCCGCATTCCCTCTTCGACGCGCTGCACGCACGCGCGGATGTTCGGGATGCCGTCCACCGTCATAAGGCAGTTCGGGCAGTTGCCGGTGACGCACATCAGGCCGCGCGCGCGGTGGAACTTGAAGCTGCGGGAGAAGATGCGGACACCCGATGCGTACAGGGCGGAGCCGAGGGTGTCGCCCGCGTATGCCTGTATCGGCCTTCCGTTGAATTCGAACTCTATCGTCTTCGAGCGGTCGATCAGCTCGTTCGGGCGAGGGTCGAGCCGCGATGGGTGTTGGATGCTTGCCATTACTGATGAGGCTTCTTTCGCGGCCACTCCGCCCGATTGACACGGTTGGTGCGTGTGTCCCGGCGGGCGATGAACCACTTGCGGCACCCATACGAATGATACCACCACTCGTCGTTCTCGCCCGCTACGTTCTTGGTAAAGTAGAAGTACCTGATGAGGTCGTCGTCCGGGTCGTCCATCGAACGGCGCACCGACAAGGGAGACAGCTCCCCGCCGTGCCGAAATTCGTACACCTCGCGTTCACCGCAGTTCGGGCAGGGAATCAGAAAGGACATCTACTCCCCCTACCGTATGCGGCTGGTGCGGTCATCGTTCGATAACGGCCGGCGTTTCCGAAATCGTTCATCTTCCTTTCAGTCGGCTCCTCGGGCTGCGGCGGACGCAGAGAAGTCTAGCATATTTAACCCCCGCACGCCGCAAGTTTCAATGCTCGATGGAATCATTGGCTCGGCGGCGCTAGAACATCGTCAGGTAGCGGTCGACCTCCCACTGGGTCACCTGGCTGTGATATTCCCGGTATTCCGCCTCTTTGTACTGGATGAACTCGTCGTATATGACGCCGAGCGCGCTCTGAACGACCGGATCCTTCTTCAACTCGGCTAGCGCCTCGGAGAGGGACTGCGGCAGCATTCGGATGCCTCGCCGTCGAATTTCGTCCAACCCCAGTTCGTACATGTTGTTGCCGAGGTTTCCCTTGCCTGGGTTCAAGCGGTTCCTCACGCCGTCCAGCCCCGCGGCGAGGTACGCCGCGAATGCGAGGTATGGGTTGGCGGCGGCGGAGACCGTGCGGTCTTCTAGGTGTCCCGGCCCGGCGGTTCGGATCATCTGGGTGCGGTTGTTGTCGCCGTAGGTGATGAACGCCGGCGTCCATGTGAAGCCCGACCTCGGGCTGTATAGGCCCGGCCCGACTTGAAGGCGCTTGTAGCAGTTCACCGTGGGAGATGTCACCGCGCAAAGCGCCGGCGCGTGCGACATGATGCCCCCGATGAAGTGATACGCCATCTCCGACAGGCCCAATCCCTGATGGTCGCCCTCGTCCAGGAACAGATTCTCCTCTGTATCCGCTTCCGCGACGTGGTAGTGGACGTGGCCGCCGCTTCCCGTACGGTCGGAGAAGGGTTTGGCCATGTGGGTAGCGATCGCGCCGTACTGCTGTGCGTACTGGCTGGTCATCATCTTGAAGAACGTGTAGCGGTCTGCCGTGGTCAATGCGTCGCTGTAGGCGAAATTGAGTTCGTATTGCCCGTTGGCGTCTTCGTGGTCGGACTGGTACGGGTCCCACCCGACTTTCTCCATCCCGTCCATGAGGTCGCGGAGATACCCCTCGACGTTGGAAATGCCCTTGAAGTCGTAGCACGGCTTGTCGAGGGTGTCGACGTTGTCTGGGTCATATATGCGGATCGTCCCATCCCTCTTGCGTTGCACCAAGAAATGCTCCGGCTCGATCCCCGTGTTGAAGACGTACCCGTGTTCTCTCGCCTCGGCCAGGATTCGCTTGAGGTTGCCCCGGGGATCGTACGGATGGGGTTCGCCGTCGACGTAGAGGTCGAGGGCGAACCGGGCGAGACCGTCGGTCCAGGGGCAAACGCTGTAGGAATCGAGGTCTATCTGCCCGAGCATTTCGTGCGAGTGCGGCCCCTGTCCCAACCCCGGAACTGACGCCCCGGCAAATCCTGCCCCCGTGTCGATGAGGTCGTCGAAGTGCGCCACAGGCACCATCTTCACCTTTGGCGAGCCGTTCATATCCACGAACTGCGCGAGGATGTACTTGATCTCGTCGGTATCCATCCGCCGGCGTATTTCCTCTCGATCAGCCATCATGCCCCCTCCTTCCTTTTGTCTTCGTTGCGACCGACTTCCCTCGATCCGCGTATAACTATAGTCTTTCGTTCGCCGTATCGCAAGTCATACGATGAGTACGGACGCCCGTTCGTCCAAACGCTGCCGAGGCTGCGTCTCAAAGTGGTTGCGAATGTCCTGCTCATTCTGTACAGGCTCCGGTTTACGTTTCTGGCGTACCTCTCTACAATGCAATGGTAGGGATAGGCCAACCTGACAGGAGACGACTATGTACCCTATCGACTTGGGCGGCAAGAGCGGCATTGTGTTCGGAGTGGCGAACCATCGCAGCATCGCGTGGAGCATCGCGCATCTGCTGCATATCGCCGGCGCGGATCTCGCGGTTGCCTACCAGAACGAGCGTGTGCGGGGCAGTGTGGAGAAGCTGACCGCCCAATGGAACGGCGATGCCCTCCTAATCGAGTGCGACGTGAGCAGCGACGCCAATATCGAGCGTGCAGTTGACGCCGTCGCCCGCAGATTCGGAAAGATCGATATCGTCGTGCACTCCATCGCCTTCGCAGAGCGTGACGACCTGGGCGGCGCGTACCTAAGGACAGGCCGGGAGGGGTTTCGTACGGCCCTGGACGTTAGTGCCTACTCCCTCTTGCCTATCGCTCGATACGCCGCCCCGCACATGACCGACGGGGGGAGCATCGTCGCGATGACATTCCAAGCGTCCGAGCGAGTCTTCCCAGGCTACAACGTGATGGGAACCGCCAAGGCGGCCTTGGAGAACGCCGTCAAGCAGATCGCCGCCGACCTGGGCGGGCAGAACACCCGGGTAAACGCCATCTCCGCAGGGCCCCTCGACACCCTTTCCTCCCGCGTCATCAGCAAGTATCGTGACATGAAGCGTGTCCACGCGGAACGGTCGCCCATGAAGCGCAACATCACATCCGAAGAGGTGGCCAAGGCCGCCTTGTTCCTGTGCAGCGACATTTCCAGCGGCGTCACCGGCGAAATCCTCCACGTCGACACCGGCTACAACATCATGGGAATCTGATGCGGCTCGGCGCGAATAGCAATCTACCGTCGGAGACGTATCAGATACTCTCGACCGACGGCGACGGTCCATCTGTATCCGAAACCACTATCGGGAACGTCATCGCGCGCATGGATGCGGACGGCGTGGATTTTCGGGTGAAGGATCAGCCCGTAATGACTCAAGCGCAGATGGACAGCTTCATTCCCTAATGACCGCGCCGCCCAGGTAGTGTATACTGCCTATATTGAAATGAAGGAGGGCGGCGGAATGAAGGTCGGGCTGATGGTCGGGATGATGTGCGCGGTCATGATCGCGTGCGGCGATGGAGAGAGACTCAGAGAAGTTGAGAAGCAGTTGTCGGTTGCAGAAGAACGACTTGCGGCACATAAGAAAACCGCCGCCGCCGCCGCAACCGCAACGGCTGGGTATGAAAGAACCGCCGCCGCCGCAACCGCAACCGCAAGGCATCGCTACGAATGCAATATGAAGATCGCTGCCTCTATCCTACTCTTTGCTCGTCTAACAGTAGAGCGGTGGTCGCAGTTCGCCGCAGTTCAAGGGGTGGATGAGGAAGCCGTTGAAAAACGGAGGGGGTTAATTGAGGAGGTAGATGAGCCTTTACTGACTGAGTGGGCTGAAAGAGCTTGGCCCCTCATAGATAGGTATTGGGGGTCGGATGAAATAGAGCCAATAATTGAGGACTTGAGGACGGGGAGATGTTGACTGGGGAGCCCCCGCCCGCGTTACGAATGTCGAATCCGCGCTTGACAAACTGCGCACGGCCGCGCCGCATATGACGCCGCGGTCTAATACACAGCACTCGCCCCGAACCCATCGGATGCTCGACGGAGGGGAAATTCTGAGGATCGACGCCATGTCCACGCTCGACTACATCTACATCGAGGTTGAAGACAACCCAAACTGCGGTTACATGCCGATGCAGGTCTACGAGCCGCAGGCCGAGTCCCGCCCCATAACGCGCGTTCGCATCGAAGAACCCGACTACCCTCACGGAGTGTACGAGGTAACCGGTTGGAGCAGCGCAGAAGACGGATCCGCGGTCGAGGCGTCCTATGCGCCCGTCTCGGACTCCGGACAGGCGACCGCGCATCTCGTCTACGGCGGGGATTGGGGCGTTCGACTCAAGCCCGTTGGACTCGATGAGGATTGGGATACGGACAGCCCTCGTCAATACGGCGAGCCATACCTGATCCTGCTTGACGCGGAAGCCATTCTCTCGACCGCTCCTGATTCCCCCGGGGCATGAGCGGCTTGCGGAAACGCTCCTGGCGCAGGGACCTTGGCCCCGCTGCCCGCTCTTCTTGTATTATGAGAGACTATCCTCCCAATGTACCCGCGCCCGTGGCGGTAACCTGTGTTCGTCTTGAGGGCGCCTGTATGAAGACTGAAGGAACTGCATCCTGAGACATCGTCAAGGAAGTTGCCGTGGAGAAGACCGAGTGAACGTAGACGAGATACGCAGCCGAATCCCCGCGCTCCAGCACTGCGCGTACTTGAACATGAGCTACGGACCAAAGCCGACGCCTGTGGTCGACGAGGCCGTCCGCGTCGCAAGGTTCGTCGAGCAATACGGTACGCAGACGCCCAAGGTCATGGAAGAGGTCGAACGGGTCTACGAAGGCGCGCGCGTCGACGCGGCACGCTTGCTCGGAGCGGCGAACGACGAGGTCGCGCTCACCCGCCACGTTTCCGAGGGCATCAATATCGTAGCGACCGGTATCGATTGGGAACCTGGAGACGAAGTCATCATAACCGATGAGGAGCACCCCGCAGGTTCGCTGCCGTGGATGAATCTCGCGCGTCGGCGCGGCGTCGTCGTCAACAAGCTGCAGCTCGCCCCCTACGATACCGCAATCCTTCTCGAACGACTCGACCAGGCCATCACCCCCCGATCCAAGTTCCTTTGTCTCAGCCATGTCTCCACGAGAACCGGCTATGTGCTTCCCGCCCGCGAGATTTCCCTTCTCGCCCGCGAGCGCGGTGTTCCGGTTCTCTTCGACGGCGCGCACGCCGTCGGCCTCATTCCCGTCGACGTCAAGGACATCGGCTGCGACTACTACTCCGCATGTGGGCACAAGTGGCTCCTTGCGCCTCAAGGCACGGGCTTCCTCTACGTCGACCGCACGAAGCTGGACGACCTGGAGGTCACTTGGATCGGCGCGGGCGCTGCCGGTTCATGGAACCTCGAACGACTCGAATTCGAGCCGCTCGATACCGCTGCGAAGTTCGAATTCGGCACCAGAGACAAGACCGTCTACGCCGCGCTCTCCACAGCCATCCGCATGGCGGAGGAAATCGGTGTCCGCAGTATTGCGCGGCGGAGCTGGGATCTCTCCGACCGGCTCCGGCGCCGCCTCTCGGACGTTCCCGGCTTCTGTCTGCGAACTCCGATGGACCGCGTCCGCAGCACCGGCATATCCGCGTTCGACGTCACCCGCTTGGATGTGGACGACCTCGTTCGCCTGCTGTGGGACGAGCGCCGCGTGTTGGTGGCCGCAACGAACGGCAGCTTGAGGGTATCGACGCCATACTTCGCGCTCGAAGATGAGATAGACGCGCTCGCCGACGTACTATCGGAGTTGTCAACCGCCCGACCCTAGCCGTCCGCGCCGCCAATGCGCGGGGTATGGACGGCACGCCGTGATGGAGTGACGCAGGCCGCCGCTCCTCCGCGGAGCTGTGGGTGTCTACGAGATGCGGGCATGGTCGAGTGCCCTGCGTCCTTCCGGTGGCTCTCATTGGCCCCTTTCGGAGTCCAAGTGGAGGTGTACTGTTCGGGAATTCTCTTGTAGCATAGATTATGCACGCGATTGATCGTCCTGTGGTCTTTCGGGTCAGGAGCAAGGGTATGGACTTTGCGGCGTACTGGAACGGGGAATGGATACCGAGCGAGGAGATGCGGATCGACCCTCTCGACCGAGGGTTTACCGTTGCAGACGCGACGTTCGAGGCTACCCGCACGTTCAACGGCAAGATATTCCATCTCGATGACCACATCGACCGGCTGTACCGTTCCCTCGACTACATTCGCCTCGATCCTGGGCTAACGCCCATGGAGATGGCAGAGTTGACTTATGAGGCTGTCGAGCGCAACCTGCATATGCTGGAGACCGTTGGCGACTTGCATATCCACCACTTCGTGACGCGGGGGCACGGACGTCGGGCGTGGTCGGCGTCCTCGCCTCAGGTCGGTATCCGCGTCTCCGGCTTGGACTTCGCCGGGTACTACACCGCGTATCGGGGCGTGCGCGCGGTGATAACCCGAACGCAGTCATACGAGGCAGAGTCGCTCGACCCAAAGATCAAGCACTACAGCCGCATGAATTTCAACCTGGCTGAACTCGAGGCGAACGAGGTTGACCCTGAGGCGCTTCCCATCTTGCGCGACCGCCATGGCTATATCACAGAAGGATCGACCTACAACGTCTTCATCGTGAGCGGCGGCATCCTTCGCACGTCCACCACCCGAAACGCCTTGGAGGGGGTCTCTCGTAAGATTGCGCTCGAACTCGCGTCCCAGATTGGAATCGAGGCGCGAGTCGAGGATATTCAACCATACGATGTGCTCACCGCAGATGAATGCTTCTTCACCAGCACATCCTGGTGCATGGCGCCGGTGACGCGCGTCGACAAGCGTCCGGTGGGAAGCGGCGCAGTCGGCCCCGTGACCAAGCGTTTGCTCGCCGCGTGGAGCGAGAGCGTCGGACTCGACATCGTCGATCAGGCTGTGCGGTACGGCAGCCCTCGTGGTTCCTAATCGGGCAACACGAGTTTAGGGGCCGAACCAACGCCGTCTTCGAATCCTAGATCGATCAAGGGGATGTAATCATGGCCGGACATCGGCTCGTGATTCTCCCAGCGGCCGTGCATCTCAATCAAGATGCGCTGTCGCAACGGCGCTCCATGAACCATGGGATTGACTCGCGCCACGCGCGCCTCGTACTTCCCACCCGCCGCCAAGTCTGGTGAGAGATAGCGTGGCGCCCATCCAATCATCTGGTAGTCTGTCGTCTGTAGTTGCACCGCAGGCGTATCATTCTGATTGGCCGGCTCGAGGGACACGCGGAGTTCTTCCCCCTCCTGGAGCGTATCGAGCCGCTCCCGGGCGAGCTCGCCGACGTCACGCCAGCCGTGGAGGAAGAATCGGCAAGCGAAACTTCCGTCATCATGCTTTGATATCTTCGGAAAGACCCTGAATGGGTCAGTCACGCGGTGGCCGCCGTTCGCAGATAGAATGTCGATGGGATCCGCGTTTGGCGAAAGGTCGAGGGTCCGCAGGTAGTCCGCGAAGTCGGGCCGGCTCGGCGCCATGACCCGGTTTTGGAATAGCGGGAAGAGATCCGACGCGCGGTAGTCCTGCTCAGGTTCGGGGAAGTCCAAGAGCCACGGAAGACCTACTTTCTGACGAGCCCGTTCTGCCCCGCCGGTGTATCGGAAGCGGTACATGGAACGCTCCACGTCCGCATCCAGCCGGCCGATCGGAAACCACTCTCGGATCCGTGGTTCGTTCTGCCAAGCCAGGAATAGGGTTCGTTCGCTCATTTACATCAGACCCCGCATTGTGTGTATAGTATACCGCATGAGCGCGACGACGAATTTCCGTGCGACAGGAGTTATCCAGCCGTCGGGCACTCGGTTCACGAGTTCGCGCAGCGAATCGTCGTTCAGTTTCTCGAGGCGCGAGATCGCCGGACGGAAAATGTCCGCTTCGCCGCGAGCCGCCAATCGAACTAACTCCAACGGACTGGGGGCACGCTTCTCGGAATTCGACCAGTAGATCCCTCCCCGTCCTCGGTGTGCATAGTGGCCTATGCTGTTCTCGGTCAACCGCTGATTACGCTTCTCGTCCGAGAGCTCACGCCCCAGAGAAGATGCGTGATCGAACGATGGAGCCAAGCAACCCATCAAACCTTCATCCGTCCAGGTTCGTAGGATGCCCCAATTCTCGTGATGGCGGTCCGTATTTCCGATCACGGCGTCCAACACCACGTATTCGGCAAATTGACGTTTTGTCTTCTCGACGGCGTCATCCCCTATGAATGTGCGCTCAATCGCGCGGCAGATATTCTCTAGCGTATGGTCCGATTGGCCAAACCTCAATTGAGGGTCGTATCTAAACATCGTTCCCGCCAGCGCTTGGTTGCCGTGAACCAGTTCCCATCCTTCGTCGACGAAGGAATCCGACACCGTCCCACGAGTACGATTGTAGACGGCCAGATCCACCCTGCTGCAAGGAATTCCCAAAAGACCCGCTACTTCCGCTGCAATCTTCTCGGTACCGTTGCGTTAGTGTGTTTGCACAGGAGGGAGTATGAGTGATCTGATAGCGGCTATCCTAGATGCGGGGATATGCGACCATGAGCTGCGGGAGACGTCGAAGACGCCGAAGGCGATAATATTCGACGAGCCGGTGACCAGCATCGATTTGACGTGTGACGAGTGCGGCTATGACATCACGGTGCGGTGGACGGCGGACGAGGAGTAGCGGAGTGACAAACACACTAACGCAACACAACCATCTTCTCCGCCCAGTGCTCGCCCGTGTTCTCTCTGGGATATTTGAAGAGTCGCGTGGACTCGCTCTCTTGGTCACGATACCAAAACTTTTTCCTAGCGCCTCTACTCTCCTGGTCGTCTGCGCCCTTTGGGTCGATCGCCTCTTCGACGTCGACGACACGATATAGTTCCTGCATCGCCGGACTCCCCCCATGCGGGCGGTTATCCCTTGCCCAGCCGCCGCATGAGCATGTCCTCGTGGGACTCCTCCGCGTGCTGAATTGCGGACTCCGGTACGGGCAGGCTCGACAGCAGCTCGACCCGGTCCCGGACGAAGCCCTCCGCATACGGCACCTGTTGGAAGAAGCCGAGGTTTCCTAGCGTCAACGTCATCCGTTGGCGGGAGCTTTCTGGCGTGTGTCCCTGGCTGACATAGGTCGCCTCGGCCTCGACGCGCTGCTCGAACCAGTCGCTGATGTCGATGATGAAATCGAGCTGGTTCCGCTCGAAGTAGACCCCGGGGTAGTACGTGACTGGGATTCGGTGCGGAGCCATGGTCATTCCGTGCGTGGCGGTCGCCGCTCGGTTACGCGCTTCGAGGCTTGCGTAGGCCGTCTCCAGATGGTCGTCGAACCCGCCGGACGGATACTCCCTTCCCTGAGTCAAGAAAGGACTCTGAGTAATCATGACGTGCGGGCGAACTTTCTGGATGATATCCTGCAGAGACTGGATGGCGTCCGGCGACGAGCTGAGGCGGAACGGCTCTGGGAACCCCAGCATCCGAACGTCTGCGATGCCAAAGACGGCGCACGCCTTCCGAAGCTCGTCGATCTTCTGATCCGTGTACTGTTCCGGCGTCTCGCTCATCACTGCAGGATCCCGCTCGGCGGGCGGCTTCTGCAACTCGTCTGCGAGACGCTCGTTATGGATGTTGACGCCCGCCGTCATGCTCACGACGGTAACCTCGTCTCCCAGCGAGGTATGGATCCCAAGCGTGCCGGCGTAGTGGGTGAAGTCGTGCGGGTGCGCGTTGATGCCGAGAATGCGAAGTTTGGTGCGAGCCATGCGGCCTCCTCCCTATCGAATCGGTGAGTGACACTGTACTATACTATATTGACGATCACATGACGATACTAGGGACATCACAGAATTTTCTTCAGTCGCCGGGCGCACCGTCGGTCACGCGTTCCGTCGCCTCATCTGGCATTCACGCGTGCGCGCACGCCGCCGTTCCGTCGCAAGCGAGAATTCCCCCTCTAACGCGGCTCCCCGCGATGCAGCGGCTGCGTGCGGTGAGGATGCCGAGCTTGCGGCTGCAGGTTCTCGCGCCGTCTCTTGCCGCACTTCTCCTGTTCGGCTGTTCATCCGGCTCGGGTGCGGATCGACCGACGCCTCAGATTGTCTCTATTCCCGCGGTACAATCCATGCCTTCCGATGCCGCCCCCGTTGCCGTGACGGTCTTCTATACGACCGACGAGGGGTTTACTCCCAAGCGCGTCGACGTCGAGCCGGGGGCTCGAGTGCGGTTCGTGAACAACTCGGACAAGCCGATCTGGCCTGCCTCGAACATCCACCCGACGCACGCTATCTTGCCGGATCTCGACGCGCAGAAGCCCATCTTGCCGGGAGAGGAGTGGGAATTCATCTTCGAGACTCGCGGGTTCTGGCGGTATCATAATCACTTGGCGCCGGAACGCGGCGGGTTGGTAGTGGCGCTGGGTGAAGACGACGGCCCTCCGCCGGAGCCGCTTGTGATGCAAATCCCCGATCGCGAGTTCGAGCAGCCGACGGACATTTCCCCAAAGCAGTTCGTCGACCTGTTCAAAGACGATGCGGTGATGGTCGAATTCG
The DNA here is from genome assembly GCA_965242665.1 of Dehalococcoidia bacterium. Classification (GTDB taxonomy): domain Bacteria; phylum Chloroflexota; class Dehalococcoidia; order Lucifugimonadales; family VXLM01; genus VXLM01. The sequence continues at coordinate 1,991,224 of OZ251484.1, forward strand.
TCGTGCGGTACGGCCCGGAGCATACCGTCTACCTGCTCAAGGAAGGGGAAAAGCATCTCGATGTGGACTGCCACCAACGCGCCCATGACCTGGGACGCGCTGCATTCGAGGAGTTCGGGCCGGCTGCGTTTGCGCTGTCAGGCCACGAGTGCCAAGCGGGCTCCTTCCATGGAGCGACGGAGGCCCTCTTCGCCGAGCGTGGCACTGTAAACCTGGAAGAGGACGTCGCAACCATCTGCGCGGTTGCTTCGAACCCGTTCTTTCGACATCAGTGCGTTCACGGCGTTGGACATGGCTTGATGGCATGGACGACCTACGAGCTCCATGACGCCCTGCCTCTGTGCGATCGGATGCCTACTGAAATCGACCAAGGATCCTGCTACTCGGGGGTGTTCATGGAGAACGTCGTCGGAGGCCTGACCGGACTCATGGGGCATGTCACGCAATATCTCAAGAACGACGACCCGCACTTCCCCTGCGATGTAGTTGCCGAACAGTATCAGGAGCACTGCTACTTCTACCAAACATCTCACATGCTTACGGTCTTCGACCGTGATTTCTCCAAGGTCGCGCAGGCCTGCGCCGAGGCTCCGCCGTCCGCTCATAGGAACTGCTTTCAAAGCTATGGGAGGGACGTAGGGAACGCTACTAGGAAAGACCCTGCGGCCGCCATCTACTATTGCGGCTTCGCTCCCGCGGGGGCAAACCGCGTCTCCTGCGTGGAGGGCGCGGCGCAAGACCGCTTCTGGGAAGAGTCGGGGGCCGAGGATGCTTTGACCATGTGCGGTATGGTAGAGGACGCCGACGAACAGGATGCCTGCTATTGGACGATCATCGTCCGTGCGCGCGATGTGTTTCCGAGCGCGGACGGATACGACGCGTTCTGCGGGCGGATAGACGCCAAGTGGCGGCATTGGTGCGCTTCCGCCCAAGATCCCGCGGTGGCGGGGTTTTGAAGATGGCAACCTATCCGGGAGAATTCGCCTCCGGTGCGTTCGTCCGCGCTTTTCGCCTTGGGCGGTATGATCGCGCAAGACGAGGTTCATGCAAAGGAGCGCAAAGAACGCAATGAAAATGAGACCGACGATTCACTGGAGCAAGCCGATATGCAAGGAGCCGGACGACTACCTCGGCTGGGGAACCCTCGCACGCAAGCCTGACGGCGAGTTGCTTGCCGTATTCTCCGGCAGGCGCGAGTCCCATTGGTGCCCCTACGGCGTCAACGAGATCATCCGCAGCGGCGACGATGGAGAGACGTGGTCGGAGCCGGAGGTCATCAACAACACGCCCCTCGACGACCGCGATACCGGACTGCTCGTCATGCGCTCCGGCGTCATTGTGATGAGTTGGTTCACGGGGGCCGGCTGGCAGAACCTCGACCGCTATCTCGACCGTGCAGGCGAGGCGACCGTCAACGCATGGAAACGGCACTACAAGAAGATCGGACGAGAAACCATCGACCGCTGGGACGGCAGCTGGACGCGCCGCAGCGTCGATGGAGGCAGGACGTGGGAGCATCCAGTTTCCAGCATCGCTTCTTCCCCTCACGGCCCCATCGAACTGCGCGACGGCTCGCTCCTATACGTTGGCACAGGCAAACCCGGCAGGGGAACCTTGATCGCCGCCCGATCCACCGACGAAGCACGGTCTTGGCACCCTATCGGGCAAATCCCCGTCCCCGACGCCCACAAAGCGGAGATGCCTTATGCGGAGCCGCACGCCGTCCAGCTTGAGAGTGGACGCATCGTCTCTCTCTGGCGGCACGTGCCGCGGAACCGACATGATCAAGCGTTCATGCAGCAGTCCGAAAGCGACGACGGCGGCAGAACCTGGACCGTCGCCCGCCCAACTCCGATGTGGGGATATCCTCCTCACCTCATCGAACTTCACGACGGCAGGATTCTCGCCACCTATGGCGTGCGCAGACATCCCTACGGGCAGCGGGCGTGCATCAGCCGCGACGGCGGCCGCTCCTGGGACATCGAAGACGAGATCATCCTGCGGGACGACGCCCCAAACGGCGATCTTGGATACCCCTCCACTGTCGAACTGGCCCCCAACGAATTCTTGAGCATCTACTACCAGGTCGACCTGCCAGGCGAAAAGACCTGCTTCATGGCAACTCGATGGTCGCTCGGCTAGGAAGTGTGTACATGCCCTCGTCAATCCGCACCGCCGTCCGTGTCTTCCGCATCTTCCTCGTCCTCGTGGTCGCCGTGGCCGTCGTGTGGATCACCAATAGCGTCGACTCCACGGTCCAATTGGCGTTGCCTTATGTCTTGGCAGCTCTACTCGCCTGGGAATTCACTCGCGCCCTGACCGTCCGCCGTCTGCGTGGCAATCCAAAGCGTCCCCAAAAACCGAAACCCTCGACTTGACCAACAAGAACGCACGACCTAATATGTACCAGCGAATGAACCAAATTCTATTCCAACGGCGCAGCGCGATATAATGCTTGTGCGTGGCGGGACACCATAAAGAGGCAACCGGCGATATGACGAAGTTGAACCTCCAAAATCGAACTTTGGCGATCATGGACAACTTGCCGTTCCTGCGCTCACTCAACAACGAGTGCATCGACCTCATTGCCATCGACCCCCCGTTCGCGGCCAACGAGACCTTCACCGGCAATCCCAGGCCTCCCATCACCGACGCCGAGTTGCAGGAAGAGATAGCCCTCGCACAAAAGCACGGCGTCAAGCACGATGAGGGACGCGGGACGACCGTGCGGGACATCTGGACATGGGACGACAACGTCCACCCTGGCTGGCTCAACATGATCGAGGACGATTATCCTCCGGTGTTCGCGGTGATCAAGGCTGTGGAAGTGTGCGCGTCCGAGAACGAGGCTGCGTACATCGCGTTCATGGCGGTTCGGTTGATCGAATGCAGGCGGGTGCTGAAGCCGACTGGTAGCATCTACGTCCATTGCGACAGTCACGCGAATAGCTACTTGCGGATGCTCCTGGACGCGGTGTTCGGAGTGAACAATTTCGTAGACGAGATCGTATGGAACTACGGTACGCCGTCCGGCGGACGCGCTGCGGGTAGGAAACCCGTCAAGACGCACGAAACGTTGTTGGTATACGCCGCGGACTACGGCAAGCATACGTACAACAAGCTATTTACCCCATACTCCGATGAGTACGTCACTAATTGGTTCCGTCATACGGACGAGAGCGGAAGGAAATACCAAACGCGCTATCGCAAAGGGAAGGTAATTCGTCAGTACTTGGATGAGAGCCCCGGGGTTCCCCTATCGAACACGTGGACGGATATCAAGCAACTCTATGGCTCGTCCGGATGGTTCCCGGGAAATCGCAAGGAGATTACCGGCTACGCCACGCAGAAGCCTTTGGCGCTGTACGAGCGCATCATTGCGACATCCTCCAACCCCGGCGACGTCGTGCTCGACATCTTCGCAGGATGCGCCACGACCGCCGTCGCAGCCGAGAGACTCGGACGACACTGGATAGCCTGCGACATCGCCTATCGATCGTGGACGATGCTCAAGCGGCGGTTCGCCCTCAAGGGCTACGCCCTCAGCGACATGACATCCGCAACCGCCGACGCGCTCGACGGCGAACAACCGGAACTTACCAAAGCGACATCCTTCACCCTCGGTCCGAACAACCTTCCGGTTCGCGACGACGAAGACCCTGACCCGTTCCACAACCTCCAGAAAGTGAAGCGTCCCAAGGGGGTACAGGCCAGATCCGCACGCTCTGCGTCTTGGTCTGGGCGGATACCGAAGGAAGAGGCGAAAGAGCTTCTCGTCAAGCAGTTTGGGGCGTACTGCTGGGGTTGTGGATGGGAGGCGCCGAGGTTTCCGAGCGGGGAGTACGATCTGGGTTTGTTGGAGGTTGATCATATCCGTGCTCGTCGACCGGAGGATGGTCAGAGTGGGGGTAGTGATGAGTTGTACAATTTGGCGTTGTTACATGCGACGTGCAATCGTTCGAAGGGGAATCGGATGACGTTGGAGGAGTTGCGTCGGTATAACGCGGATGCGCAGCGGATCTACGGGGAACTTGTGCCGTTGCATGAGGCTGTGGCGTTCGCGGCCGAGCACATCGCGCGCTACGGCCGGCAAGAGGGATTGCCGGGGTGAGCGGCGCAATGCAAGCAGGCGCGTCTCTCCCGCTTGCCTGCCGCCGTCGCGCAGCGTATGTTCTCATAACGCCGGTGAGGCAGTGGGCCGCGCCTACCGCTCCGTCTTGACGTGCAGAGTCGTTCCGTCTGTGCTGAAGCGAATGTCGCCATGTTCACTTGTTTGGAAGATGGACGATTCACGGACGTACCGGCGGAGCGTCTCCAGGGTCTCGACGTGCGGGTGGCCAAACTTGTTGTCCGCACCGACGGATATGACTACCGCAGACGGCCCCGTCCGCTCGATGAACTCCGGTGAGGACGACGTCCGGCTGCCGTGATGCGGAACCTTGAGGACGGTGCTGCGAACGTCGGCGCGGCGTGAGAGTAGTTCGCGCTCGGCCGCAGCGAACATGTCTCCGGTCAGGAGGAAGCTCACGTCCTTGTACACGACTCGGAGTACCACCGAGGCGTTGTTGACGCTCGACTCGGCGCCGATAAGCAGAGACTTGGGCGGCGCAAGCACCTCGATGAAGACGCCGTCTCCGAGATCGATCACCTGCCCTGCTTCCGCCTGCGTTACGATGGCCCCTTCCTCTTCTACTGCCTGCTTCCACTCCATGAAGTTGGGGCTGACGAGTTCAGTCTCCCGCTCCACCACTCGATCGACGTCATACCGCTGCAGGACGTCTACCAGACCCGTCACGTGGTCGGCGTGCCCATGACTCAGTACCATGATGTCGAGCGACCGGTCCCAGATCGGCAGCGTCTGTCCAAGAAGCCGGGTCGCGTCGGTCGATCCTGGTCCGCCGTCGACCAAGACCTGCCGCCCGGATGGCGTGAGGATGAGAATGGAGTCGCCCTGTCCGACGTCCCCGAACACGACGTGCAACTGCCCGTCGCCGCGCGTCAGCACAGCCATCCACACGAGTGCGGCTCCCAACATCACCCATGTTGCGGACACGCGGGCTCTGGGGACCGTTCTTAGATTCCGGATGCGGTTTGCGATGTCTTTGAGCGCGCCGGTTCGGTATGCGGCGTACCAACCCGCCGCTGCGCCGTAGTAGCACAGCACTAGCGCCGGCGCGATGCGCCCCGTTTCGATCGGCTTGATTGGCAGATTGGCTGCGAGTTCCACCACTCCCGCGATGTACGCAGACGCCGCCCATGCGAGCCAGCCAAACACCGTCCCCAACGGCCCGAAGATGATCCCTGCCGCGGCCGTCAGGGCATGGAGCGCCACCGCGAATGGGAGCATTGGCATCGCGGCGAGCGTCGTTGGAAGTCCGAGCACTGTTACTTGTTGGAAGTAGAAGGCCGTCAACGGCATTGTGGCGAGGATGGCGGCCACGCTTACCCCGATCGTGGCCGCCAGCGTAGACAGCGGCGAACCGGCCTGCCCTCCGTCGGCTCCCAGATATATCTGCCGGCGCCGAATCGTCCACACCGGTTCGGACAATGCGGCGATGCCCGCCATGGCTGCGAAGCTCAGTTGGAACGACACGCTCCACATGATATTCGGATTGACGCCAACCATCACCGCCGCCGCCAGTCCAAGTGCAGGGAGGATGCTCCTTGGGCGTCCGAGCGCCAGCGCGGCGAGGTAGACCGATCCCATGATGGAGGCGCGCGTGACAGACGGCGACAGACCCGCCAATAGCGCGTAGAGCCACACGATCAGGAGGGGAGCGATGAGGTAGAAGGCTCCCCGCCGTCCAAGCACGCGCGTGCAGACGCCCAGGGTCAACGCCATCAGGATCCCGACGTGCAGGCCTGAGATCGCCAACAAGTGCGACGCCCCTGTCGAGCGGAAATCCTCCACGATACTCCGGGGTATCGTGTCGCGCGTCCCGAGCAAGAACGCTTGCCCCAGCGAGGAATGAGGCTCCGGCACGAATTCCCTCAAAGACTCGGACAAGCGCCTCCGGACGCCGAACAGCGCGGAAACCAGGGGCGATCCAGCGCCTTCCCCCAGAGCCTCGACCTCAGGAAAGGACATCACCGATCCGATTCCCTGCCTCGACAGATACGCTGGATAGTCGAAACCGTCCAGCTCGGGCGGAGGCGTTAGCGCGCCTTCCAGCCGTAGCCGGTCTCCATATCGGACGTATGGGGCATCGCGGCCCCCTGCGAGTTGTACAGTAGGCGCGGTGGTCACGAGCGCAGTCCCGTCGACAGCCTCCCATTTCTCTCCCCAGAGAATTCGTTCGACTCGCAGCAGGAACCGCATTGCGCGACTCCCTGTCAACTCCGCGTCGTCTAGGCTAAATCCCTCTACGACGACCGGGTGCAGCGTGTGGTATCGAGCGAGGGAATCGGCCTCATCGTCCGCCGTCGTCATTCGGAGGGCGCCGAGCGCCGCACACAGGACTAGGACGGCAGGGAACGCAGGCCGCCCAATGCGTCGGAGGAACAGGATCGACATGAGCGCGCACGAGGCGAATAGCAGCAGCGAGGGTTCCTGCGCGTCCAGACGGTCGCCCAGGAATACCCCGATCAGAAACGCGCCCGCGGCGGCCAGGAGAGTCATGCGCGTCGAATTGCCTAGATCCTATATTCGCGCCGCCGTGCAGAGCAGGGCAGCCGATCCGGCGAGTCCAAGCACGAGCAGGATGATGGCAAGTCTGCGGGTGTGCCGCCAACTGCCCGGTCGCTGCCGTCTCGTTCCCAGCCAGATGCCCACGATCACCGACGCCATCAGGAACATCCACAGCCAATCTGCTGGGTCGCTGTCGCGCCGTTGGTTCCATACCTGCCAGAGCAGGACGATGCCCGCAATGAGAATGACGATGGCCCGGAAACTGCTCATGTGGCGTACAAGGTCTCCGACGTCGATATTCCGCCAATGCCCGCGATTCTATCACGAGCGCCGCCCGGTTGCAGTCGAATCACCGCGCCTCGATGAGGTCGCGCAGTCCGTCGAAGATCGCAGGCCCGATGCCCGCCACGGCAAGCATGTCCTCGATGCGTTCGAACGAACCATGCCGTTGGCGGTGCATTACGATGGCCCGCGCGCGAATATCGCCGATGGCCGGCAGCGTCTTCAGGGTGTCGACGTCTGCGGTGTTGATGTCTATCTTGCCGCTCGGCGCGCCGCTTGGCCTCGAGTTTGGAGATGCGGCGGGCGGTTCATTGGTACTTGGCACTGCCCACTGATCTTGGTCGTTCACGCGGGCAGCCAGATTGACTGCGGAGGGGTCGGCATCCTCCGTCATCCCCCCGGCGAGGTCGATGACGTCTATGAGTCGGGCCCCTTTTCGAACAGAGTAGACTCCCGGACGATGCACCTCGCCAGTCATGTAGACCTTGATTTCTGGCGGCGGGGAACTGTCCTGGGCCGCGGCTGGCGGGGGAGGAATGATCTCGATCGGCTCGCCCGGGTCGCTGTCGACTACTGCCCAGACGATGCCGGCGGCAGCGGCTGCTATCGCTGCGGCGAGGATGACGATGTCCGTCAGACGAGACATTGATGAAGGAGCAGTTCAGGCAAAGTATCCACTACCATACGTTCGCCGCTCGGTGCCGTCAATAGGGTATGTTGGCGCCCGTGGCGGCTTCGGATGCGGTTGCGCGAGGGGGATTGGCCGCGGCTCGCGCTTCTCTGCCGGTCGATACCCGGTGCGTTGCCTGCATGATGCCGATGCGCTCTATGTGTGGATTGATTGCAGTCCGGAGGATCCCCTGTCTAGTGGAACACCCGACCGGAGTCGATTACGAGCGTCTGCCCCGTGACGCTGTCTGTGCGGCAGAATTCGACGGTCTGTCGTGCGATGTCGTCCTTGTCCGCTGCGCGTTGCAGGAGTGCCTTGGTGACCGCCTCGCGGCGATATTCCGGGGTCAGGTTGGACGACATGAGCGTGCCCTCCAGATAGCCTGGGGCGATGCAGTTGACGAGGATGTCGGGCGCCAGGCCGCGCGCCATGCACTTGGTCAGGTGGTTGAGTCCCGACTTGGAGACTGCGTAGGCGATCGACGATCCGTGAGGGGCGAGCCCTGCGACCGATGAGATGTTGACGACCCTGCCGCCGCCGGATGCGCGCATCGGCTCGACTGCTTCCTTGATCGTCCGCATCGGGCCAGAGAGGTTGATGTCGATGATCTTGTCCCACACTTCGTAGGTGAGTCCGTCGATGTCGGTGAACTCGACGAACGTGTTGTACGCGCCGTCGTTTACGAGGATGTGCAAACCTCCGAACTCGTCCACTGCGGCCGCCATCGCCGCGCTCACCTGTGCGAGGTCGGTTACGTCGCACGCGACGGGAATCGCGCCGACGCCCTTGCCGCGCATCTCTGCGGCGACCGCCGCAGCCTTGTCTCGGTGCGTTGCGTATCCGACCGCCAGGTTGACGCCGGCATCCGCCAATGCCGCACAAATCCGCCCGCCCAACACCCCACTCCCGCCCGTTACGACGGCCGTCTTGCCTGCTAACTCCATCGCGCGCCTCCTCGTAGAGATAGGTTCTGCTAGCGCGCGATTATATCACGCGGCTGGCTGCATGGGGGATCGAAATGCTGGATATGCAATGCACTGCGCTGCAGGGAACTGATATAATGACGGTTGCCGTGCGTGGTTGCCAGCCATGGGGCGCAGAAAATCGTAGGAGGAGAACTCACATGGACGGAGTCAAGATATGGGCGCTCGGAGACGACTCGGAAACCGAGCCCCTGGAGTCGAAGTCCCACGCGGATTCCGAGGGTCTCTTGGAGGACGCCATCGTCAAGAACCCCGAACTGTTGGATGAGAACCTGATCCTAATAGGCAGGCAGACGCCGACCGAAGGAGGCCCGCTCGATCTGCTCGGTGTGGATAAGGGCGGCCGGCTGGTTCTCTTCGAGCTGAAGCGCGGCACGCTGACGAGAGACGCCGTCGCACAGATCATAGACTACGCATCCGACCTCGAGTCCAAGGACTTCGACTCGCTCGCCGGCCACATATCCGAACAGTCCGGCAAGCACGGCATAGACAAGATTGAGGATTTCAAGGAGTGGTACGGCCAACAGTTCGATCCAGAGGATCTGGAGTCGTCTTTGATGCCGCTTCGCATGTGCTTGGTAGGACTTGGGGTCGACACCAGGACGGAGCGTATGGTGCCCTTCTTGATCAAGAAGGGCATGGACATCTCGCTCCTGACCTTCCATGCCTTCGCCCACGACGGTAAGACATTCCTGGCCAAGCAGGTACACGTGGAGGCACCCGAAGCTCCCCAACCCCCGTCGCCAGAACGAGGACGTACTAAAGCAGAAAAGATGCAGAAACTGATTGAGGAAGTCCAGGAAAACGGTGTGCATGACTTGTTCACCGCTGTGCGGGGCATGTTCAACGAGAACTGGCGCACGCTTGGGGAATTCCCCGGAGCGAGAGGGCTCACCCTCAAGATATGGGGAGCTTATGGTGGTAAGCAGCGCAGCCCTCGCAGCTACGGGCGTATCGGTCATAGATGGAGTGGAGGGAGAGTGGGCCTGGTGTTCTATCCGAAGGCCGTCGCTTTGTGTATGGACGAGTTCATACGGCTCAGTCAGAAAATCCCATTTCAGACATGGCCTCGTGATGGGGATGCGAATAGGGATCTGAGGGATGGCGACGTCGAAGTTCAGTTCATTCTTACTCCTGACGACTGGGAGACCCACAAGGATGAGTTGTACGCCCTTACCAAGGGGGTGTACGCGGAATGGGAGAAGGAACAACGGCAAGGAGCATGACGCGGAACACTGCGCGTTCTGCCGAGCCTCACATCGCCGATGACGCGCCGAGCGCGGCTTCTAGCGCTTCTTGTATCTTCTTCGCGCCGCTCATTAGTAACCGTTCGGATCTGATATGATGACGCGCGTTGGGTTGTCTGGGCAGCCTGCTGAACAAGCACTAAGGGGAGCCATAATGTATATGCAGACTACCATCAATGAGAAGCGGTCATCCGGAATGGCGATTCTAGCTGTTTCCGTGGTTCTCGTTCTTACGTTGGTCGCATGTCAACCGCCTCCCGGTCCTCGGGGAGAGGTTGGGCCGCCGGGTCTGCAAGGGCCTCGGGGAGAGGCTGGGTCACCGGGTCTGCAAGGGCCTCAGGGAGAGGTTGGGCCACCGGGTCCGCAAGGGCCTCAGGGGCAAGTCGGTCCGCAGGGTCCACAAGGCCCTCGAGGTCTTCGAGGGCAAACCGGGCCGCAAGGGCTTCAGGGAGAGCCTGGCCTGCCGGGTCCGCAAGGGCCTCGAGGTCTTCGGGGACTAACCGGGCCGCAAGGGCTGCCTGGCCCTTCGGGCGACTCGGGGTCTGACTTTCCAGACTTCATGGGGGCCAATAGGGACGCGCACTTCGTGGGGGATCATAGGGACGCGGTCGTCGCCATAATTGAACGCGGCGAAGTCATCGGCTCTGGAGTGCGGATTTCGGATGATGAAGTTCTCACCGCCGCGCATATCGTCATGGGCGAGGATAGCGTTGACCTCGCTGTCAAAGGAGTAGGGCTGGAATTTGGAGTCGTTAGGGGGTGCGACGCCAACCGTGATATCGCGCTCGTGACCATCAATGGAGACGGAGGAGTTACCGTACCTTTGTCGCCAACCTATTGGGGGGGCAGCCAGAACGGCGACACTTATGGGAAGTGGGCTATAGGGAACGAAGTTGCCCTAGTGGGCTATGCGCCAACAATATCGGACACGACTCCGATGGCTACCTTTGGGCGGATAGGTGTCATTTGGAACGTTGTGCCGGGCGACCGCAACACAGGACAGACAGATGCCGCCGTGACAGAAGGGATGAGTGGAGGGGCAGTCTTCAACCGATGGGGAGATTTGATAGGCATCATATTGAGCAGGGATCCGTCATTCGCTGGGAACGTCCGATTCCTCACGGTTGCGGAGGTCGACGAAGTCATTGGTGACCTGAGGTCTGGGGCGGTCACATGCTAGGAGTAGTCCGTGGGGCGTATTTAGCCGAGCGCGGCTTCTAGCGCTTCCTGGATCTTCTTTGCGCCGCTCATTGGAGGGAGCAACTCGCCGTCGATCTCGATTAGCGGGCGACGGATCAGGCGAGGCTCGGAGAGCATGAGCTCGATGAGGTCGTCTTCGGACAGGTCGCTGCGGTTCAGGCCTAGCCGACGCCAGGAGGGGCTGTTCCAAGAAAACCGCGCCGAGGGCGGCTCGTTTCCGAGCAGCGTGCGGATTTCTTGCTCCGTGAATGGGTCGTCGAAGAAATCGCGGAGGTCGACGTCTGCGTCCGTTCGTGAAAGCCACGCTTTCACCGCGTTGCAGTCGCTTCAACGCCGGTAGTAGAAGTAGCGGACGGTCGCCGTCATTGGGGGCGGCCGTTCCCGCCCGCGACTGCTGGCACGATGCTAATCTCGTCGCCGCTGCTCGTCGGTGTTTCGAGTCCTTGCAGGAAGCGGACGTCTTCGCTGTTGACGTAGACGTTGACGAAGTTTCTCAGGTCTCCGTTGTCGTCGCAGATACGCTCCCGGATGCCAGGGTACTCTTGGTTCATTGCGTTGATTACGCCATTCAGGCTTTCGCCTTCGACTTCGACTTTGTCGAGGCCGCCTGTCATGCGGCGGAGCGGCGTTGGTATCCGCACAACGATACTCATTGTTCTTCCTCCAGCGTCGGTTGGTTTGGAATGCCGCGTAGGCTCGGAAACGAGGAGCGGTCTTGCGCTCCTGTCACGATCTCGCGGACAGCGACTCGACGATGGAATCGTAGGTCGCTTCGGTATGGATTGGGTCGACGAGGGAGTTCACCACTTCCGGCGTCTTGAGTCCGTTGCCGGTGATGAACGCTACCGTCAATTCGTCGTCTTTGATCTTGCCTTGCTCGACCAGGCGTTTGAGGGACGACACGACGACTCCGCCGGCGGTTTCCGTAAACAGTCCTTCTGTCTCCGCCAAGAGCTTGATGCCCTCGGCCACTTCCTCTTCGAGGCAGGCGACGGCTGTTCCGTTCGTCTCTTCGAGCACTTCGAGCGAGAAGATGCCTGCTGCGGGGTTGCCGATGGCCAGGGACTTGGCGATGGTGTTTGGGATTACGGGTTGGACGGCGGGTGCTCCCGATTGGAATGCGTCCACGATGGGAGAACACCCCTCGGCCTGGGTGAGGTGCATCTGCGTTTGGAGGTCGTCGATCAACCCGATGTCGCGCATCTCTTGAAGGCCTTTCCATATCTTCGTATGGAGCTCCCCGGATGCGGCTGGGACGACGCAGTGGTGCGGGGCTTTCCAACCCAGCTGCTCTGCGACTTCGTAGCCTAGCGTCTTGCTTCCTTCGGCGTAGAATGGGCGCATGTTGATATTGACGACCGCCCAGTGGTGGTTGTCTGCGAGTTCGCTGCCGAGTCGGTTGACTTGGTCGTAGGTGCCGTCGATGGCTACGAGGGTGGCTCCGTAGACCGCCGCGCCGGCGATCTTGCTGCGTTCCAGATCCGCGGGGAAGAAGACTTTGGTGTCCAGTCCGGCCTTTGCGCCGTGGGCGGCGACCGATCCCATCAGGTTGCCGGTCGATACACATGCCAAGGTTTCGAACTCGAATTCGAGCGCTTTGCTGGCGGTAACCCCAACGGGGCGGTCTTTGAAGGAGTAGGTTGGGTTTACCGCGTCGTTCTTGACGTACAGGTTTTCCAGTCCCAACGCTCGTCCCAGGTTCTCTGCCTTGATGAGCGGCGTGAACCCTGTGCCCATCTCCAGGGCGGCATCGATTCCTACCGGTAAGAAGTCGTGGTACCGCCACATCGTCGGGGGCCCCGCCTCGATGCGTTTGCGGGTAACTTGCTGGGACATGGCGTCGTAGTCGTAGCTGACTTCGAGGGGCCCGAAGCAGAATTCACACACGTTCAGTGGTTGGACGGGGTATTCTTCCCCGCATCCGCGGCAGGCGAGCGACTTCGCGAAGGTCACGGCGATTTCCTCATGGGCAAGACGAGCGCCGCGTCTTCTGCGCGGCGCGGCGAGCGATGGCAGATGGTATATCGAAATGGTAGCAACAGTGCGGTTGGAGTGTCAAGAAATGGCGTCCTCGGGTTCCGTTTGATTTTGCGGCATGACGGCTGGGGGACGGCGACTCTCCAAGCGGTGTGTCCAATCGCGCAACGGGAGATTCCACTCGAACGCCCGCTCCAGTCCGTCATACCAGGTGTGTCCAATCGCGCAACGGGAGATTTCCGCCTACGGAGACCTTTGAATAACCTCTTCGAGGGTATGCGAATGGAACCCGGAGCACGCAAAATGAACGGGGGCACCATGGGCAGAGCATCTCAAAACAACCACTCCGCCTAGTTATTCAAAGGTCTCCGTAGGCGGGAATCCACCCCGTCAAACCAAACCCCATCCTCCAATCCTCAATCGACAATCGACAATCTCCTCCCCGCATCGCATTTGACAAAACAGAACCCACGTACTATCCTGAACCTAAAGACGACAGACAACCTGTCCAAACCACAACCCAAGGAGACAATCTTGCAATCCACAATCCACAATCCACAATCTGCAATCATCAATCCACAATCATCAATTCTCCAACCCGCCGTCGACGGAAATCGACACAATCCAACAGAGTCCGACGAACCACAACGAAAACTCGTGCCCGCGCGTGACGCGCACACGCGCGCGCGAGGCAACGGCTTTCCCACACCCTCCCACGTCATATCCCACACCCTCCCACGTCATTCCCGCGTAGGGAGACCTTTGCATAACCTGTTGTGTTGGGGTATAAACAGAGAAGCCAGACCGCGCAAGTCGTAAGGAGAATGGAATGCACCGAGAGATGGGGGCCAACCTTCACTGGTAGAATCATTGCTGCCGCAATCACTGGGGCGAAACGAACGACTGGAACGAATCGACACGATGATCGACTGGGAACGACTAGGCCAACTAGTCAGCAGAGTCTACTCGGCACGCGAGGGAAGACCCAGCTACCCGCCGATTATGATGGTCAAGGCGCTGCTGATTCAGCAGTGGTACAACCTGTCGGATTCTCAGATGGAGGAGGCCCTGGCAGACCGCATATCCTTCCGCCGCTTCGTAGGCTTGGGACTTCAAGACGACACGCCGGACCACTCTACGCTCAGTCGTTTCCGCAGTACGTTGGAGAGGCTGGGACTGAGCGAAAGGCTGTTCGAGGAGTTGGGGAATCAGTTGGACGGTCTGGGTCTGGTCTTGAAAGAGGGAACGTTGATGGACGCTACGTTAGTGGAGGCGCAGGTGCGTCGGCCGCCGGTGTCTGCGGGTAAGGGGACGAAGAGTGCTGTGGATCCGGATGCGGATTGGACGCAGAGTCAGCGTGGGCGTCGATCGCACTTCGGCTACAAGGTGCATCTTGGGGTGGATGCTGGCACTGGGCTAGTGCGGAGGGCAGAGTTGACGCCTGCCAAGGTGTATGAGAGTGAGGTGGCTGATGGGTTAGTGAGTGGTGATGAGGGTGCGGTGTACGGTGATCGGGCGTATGAGTCCAAGGAGAGGCGGCGGTGGTTGAGGTCTCAGGGGATCAATGATCGGATCATGCATCGTTCGCACAAGCATCAGCGGGGGTTGCCGCATTGGCAGCGTCGTCGCAACGAGTTGATAGGGCCTGTGCGGGCGCCGGTAGAGAATGTGTTCGGCACTCTGAAGCGCAGTTATGGGTACGGGCGGGTACGGTATTGTGGATTGGGAAGGAACGCGGTGGAGATGTGGTTTGAGTTGATGGCGTACAACCTGCGTCGTGCGGTCAAGTTGTCTGGGTGTTCAGTCTGAGCTGTGGGTAGTGGATGGACGAAGCTGCCTGGAGGAGGCGGTTGGGGGGCTAGATGCCCGGTCTGAGCTGGGTGTTGTGCTGGTGATCGACCTTGTGAGTGAAGTTCATCTTCTCTTTCTCGGGGTTGGTCGGTTGTGTTGCGTTAGTGTGTTTACGCATTCCGCGCCTCATTCTTTCTTGACGCCCCACCCGCGTAGCAGGCGTCTCTCTCGATTGCATGGCCGGCAAGTGGCCCCGACTCCGCGCAATGGCTGCGGCTCCGACACCATGCTCTCCCTATGCACGCCGCACAATGCCTCCACATCCCACGGATGAAGCACAACGTGAACAACCACCTTCGATTTACCGATCATATGCACCTGTGTGGAGGGCGAGCCCAAGTTGAAAGAGTCCTTCTACCCCCCCGGGGTATCTTGATACCTTCCCACTACAGCCTGCGTATGGAAACTCAGTTGCCGCCTCTCCTTTCATGGATTGGTAGGCTCGCCCATGTTTGGAATATCGCGTTGATACAGCCGCCCGCCGGCGATTTTTGAATCTGCGTCCACCGCCTTAGACTTAGATCTCAGGCGTCCAGTTAGCCCATTCGCCAAACGCTTTCGGTACACAGCCGCCTTTGCGTTCCTTCGACTCCGCTTTCGATTCATACTCACTCCTACACAAACACACTAACGCAACAGTACCGGTTGGTCGGTCTGACATCTGAGGCGAAGGGAATGGATCGGGGGCCGAACATCCTCAAACAACCACTCCCCATAGTTGTTCAAAGGTCTCCGAAGGCGGGAATCCATCCAGCCGCGACCATACTCCCGGAGCGACGGCCCTCCTCCCGCCGTCAACAGAAATCGACAAAATCCAACAGAATCCGACAAAATCCGACGGAAACTCGTGTGCGCGCGTTCCTCTATTCCCGCGCACGCGCGCGCGGCAACCGGCGTTCCGTTCATTCCTCTCGGCACGGGTTGCCCCCAGTTCGCGGCGGATCCGACGTACCGCTTGGAGTTGCCGTCCCATAGCCGCCATGCCAATAAATCAAACAGACCAGGACGAGCTCTTAGATCCGCCAATCGTCTCGCGCGATCGGCCCGGGGTTGTCGTGGCGGAACGTGCTGTACACGAGGCCCGCAACTTCCGGATGCGACAGCGCCGACGATTCGCGCGCGCGGTCACGGTCCTTCCACTGCCAAGCGACGTACAAGTCCGCATCCGAGCGCTCCACGACAGGGGCATAGTTCTGGGACAGGTCATCCTCCAGCGACGGCATGTTCCACTCGTCGAGGTAGTTCTGCGTATAGCCGTATCCCCTGTGCATCGGCCAAAGGGGGATCCACAGCGACGGACACTGCGACGAACTCTGGTCGACGATCAACTCGTCCACGATCCCTTCCTGAAGCCACGTCCTCCACTGCAACGCCGCGTTGCCCATGGGCGGGCCGACGACGTCCCCCCGCGCGCAGCCGACCGCCAGCCTGACCGATGCAGCCTGCAAGACATCGCGCAACTCTCGAAGGAAGGTCGTCAAGTATTCTCCCTGGAGGTCTCTCCACGCTTGGATGTCGAACTCCTGGCTGCGGATGTCCGTCCCGTACCGCTCCAGGAAGTCGCGCCGAATCGGAGGGTTGAAGCCGTACTGGTCGGCATAGTCCGCCGGACGCGACTGCGTGCGCAGGCAGAGGAACAGGCCGTCCCATTCGTACCCGGCCAAGATGCCCGCGTACCGCTCGATCATGTACTCCCGCGCCTCCGGATACGCCAAGCACAATACTCCCCATTGCTTGTTGCCGGATCGATCCTCCGTGACGTATTCGGGATGCTCCTTCGTGAGACGGCTCATCCGCGCGAAGTTCTTGCCGTGATACTCGTTGTGATGGCTGGCCTCGCGCACTGCCTTGGGCGCAAGCGGGTGCCCGTGGTCGAACAGCGTCACATAGGCGTATGCGGCCATCCCCCGCTCATGCGCCAGCCGGGGAACCGCCTCGAAGTCGTCCCACATGATGGGTGGGTACAACTCCTCCTTCTTGCGCCCATACCCCCTCGCCGCCTGATACACATCGTCGAAGCCGGTGCGCGTCTGACGCCAGTGAACTGCGCCCGCCCCCAGCTCCTCCCGCCAAACGTCCATCCGGCGCTCCAGCGACTCGACCGAACGGAGCAGTCCGTCCCCTTCCCCGAAGATCAGGTGGTCTCCCCATGAGCAATTCGCGATATTCCGCATCCCGTTCGCAGCATTCTCCTCGTCCATCATAGCCTCCATCGCCCAGAGCGCCCGAACGCCCCGCGTTCTCCGTCCGCCGGCCGGTCGTTCACGCATTCTACCACGATCGTCATCGTCTGACCCGCCCGAGGACGCCGACGATCCGACTCCACAGCAGCGCGCAGAGAAACGCGACGGACGACATCACCAACAGAACGCCGCTCCACCAACGGATCCCTCCCATGAATTCATCCACGGACTGCTCCAATACGACGGTAACCTTGTCCGCGATCAAGAGATACGTTTCCCTCAAGCTGCCCTGAATGGCAATGCCGCTCCGCGCGTCGAATTGGACGAACGTTTCATAGAGGGGCCATGAGATCACGAGGGCGGTCGCAGACGCAGCGAGCACGGACAGCGACGCCCATATGAACCTGCGTTGCCAGGTTCTTCCTCCAAGAAGCAAGACGGCGATGAGCACAAGCACAGTCCCTACATAGGCTCCCCAGCCGTACCGACGGATTGCCGTGCTCCATTCATGCACGGCGTCCATCCACTCACCGATGGAGTCGCCGGACTCTTCTCCGCTCCCATACCGATGCGTATAGATGTAGCCTTCCGACAGGAGCGTGCGAACCCCATCCAGAACATCGGCGTTCTCTCCAAGGTCTGCGCGAAGGTCTGCGCTATCGTACGTCCACCCTTCGATGAGAAGGGCTCGGCCTCCGTCCAAGAGATCCAGTGCATCGCGGCCTCCAACCTGTAACGCTCCCGTTCGGAGATCCAACTCGGTGAACGTCACCTTGTCTGGTATCGGATCCAGAAGCAGCGGCCGGATCAATTTGGCCGCCTCCGGCCGGAAGCGCTCGACGATATCGCCCGGAGAGATCCCGGCAGGGATACAAGAGGGGATCCCCCCTCCTAGGACTCTCGCATCCGCCGGCATGTTCGCTCCCGCCCCGCACGCAGGAAGGTCGAGAACAGCCTCGGTGAGCTTGCTTGCGACGATCTCCTCCAAAGCCGCCTCGGACTCCCGCTTGTTGTCGACGAGGGAAATCGTAGTGAGGAACTCGTCCGACCTGCCCGCAAGGTAGGGGACTATCTCCGCGATCAGCTTCTCTGCCTGCTGCTGCACCCACGACGGCGGGGCGACCTGCCGGAGGATATCCACGACCTCCCCCCAAGTAATCTCGACTCCATGCGGCAGTCGGATCACCGTTTCCCTGCTGCCCGGCCCTGCGGGTTCGACAACCTCCGTGTACATGAGGTCGTATGCGTCGGCCTCGCGGAGAATGGACGCGACCTCCTCGACCGCCGCATCCACTTCCTCACCGGCGAGACGAACCTTGATCTGGAATCCGTCCGCGTCGCCGACGAGGTACGGGACCACTTCATCGACCGCGGACTCGACCTGCCCCTGCACCCACCGCGGGGTCGCCACGCGGCTGCTCGCCTGGGCTATTCTGTCCGCGGCGTTTTCCGGAGTCTCGAACAAGTACGCCATCCAACCCGCAGCGTCTCGATTGGACGACAGCGCTTGGACCGCCGCCTCGCGCACGCTCGGCGTCAACTCTCGCTCGACGATCAAGGCATAGACGCCAGCCTCCGCAAAGAGGCGCTCCATCTCCTCGATTACGGCAGGCGCATGATCGCCCACGGGGATAGTTACCGCCACCTCATCTCGCTCGCCTACGACGTACTCTCCAATCTGGAGGATAGACGGAGCGACCATCTCTTCGAGTTTCTCCGGAGGTACGGCTCGGTTCAGTGAACCGACGACCTGCTCGGTAGTCAATCCATACGCGACGAGCGGATCTCCCTCGAACGCGCCCGGAAACGTCTCAGGCACGACATCACGCCACTCGTCGACCGCAGAAGACAACACGTCAACCATGATGAACCGATACGCGTCCGCCCTCTGGATCTGGTCGACATAGAAGTCCGGCTTCAGGAAAGTGCCATTCAACTGCGTCAGCGCCAAGACGCATAGCAGCAGCGGCAGCAAGACGATACTCATGAGAGACGCGGCTATCCAGCGAACCCATACCATGAGCCGTCTCCGTGATGCGGCGAGCGATCTGCGCGGCAACAGCAATCCTCTCTATGGCGTCCATCGGTCGACTCGATCCGAAGACCAAGAACGTATAGCCGCATAGCCTATCACGATCCTGCGGCGCCCGCAGTTGGATGCGCCGCCGTGCCAAGAAGAACGCGCAAGACGACGCGGCGCTCAAATCCCCACGTCATTCCTGCGAAGGGAGACCTTTGCATAACTCGAGTGACGGCGGGAAGTGTGCATCCTCACCCTAGTCATATCGCTTGAAGGGAGAGGGGGTTGGAACTGGCTGCCTTCATACCCCCGAAAGTCATGCAAATGTATCAGAAAGCGGGAAACCCCCTCTGCATTAACGCGCTCACTACTCTATACTGTAGACATCATGCAGGAACGCGTCGTATCCCCAAAGAAGCAGATCCAAGACATCGACAACACCCTGCGTCCGCGCAGTCTCGGGGACTACGTAGGGCAAGACGCGATAAAGGGCAACCTAACGATCGCCATCACTGCCGCGCGCCAGCGGAACGAGCCGCTCGACCATCTGCTTCTCTACGGGCCTCCTGGACTTGGCAAGACGACTCTGGCCAATATCGTAGCAAACGAAATGGGCGTCCCCATCAAGACCACCTCCGGCCCCGCAATCGAGCGCGCAGGAGACATGGTGGCCATCCTCACCCAGCTCAAGGAGCACGCAATCCTCTTCGTGGATGAGGTCCACCGACTGAACCGTGTCGTGGAGGAAGTCCTCTACCCCGCCATGGAGGACTTCTTCGTCTCATGGGTCATAGACAAAGGCCTCAAGGCGCGCAGCATGAACCTCAGCATCAAGCCCTTTACCCTCATCGGCGCAACGACGCGGTACGGTATGATTAGCGCCCCCATGCGAGATCGATTCGGCGCAGTGCACCGACTGGAGTTCTACAGCGAAGAAACCATGCACATCATCGTCGCGCGTTCTGCACGCATCATGGACATCTCCGCAGATGAGGACGGCCTGCGCGAAATCGGCAAACGTGCACGCGGAACCCCGCGAATAGCCAATCGACTGCTCCGACAAGTGCGCGACTACGCCCAAGTAGAGGCAGATAACACCATCACGCTCGACGTGGCCCAAGATGCCCTCGCCCGATTGGAAGTGGACGAAATCGGCCTCGACAAACTTGACATCCAAGTCCTCGACTCCATCATCCAAAAGTTCGACGGCGGCCCGGTGGGCTTGAACACCCTCGCCGCATCTGTCAACGAGGAAGCAGGAACCATCGAAGACGTGTGCGAGCCCTATCTGCTGCAGTGCGGGTTCTTGGAGCGCACCAGCCGCGGACGCATGGCCACTAGACTGGCATACGAACACCTGGAGGTGGAATACCCCGACCAATCCTCGCCCCTCCACCAAGGAAGCTTGTTTTGAAGGGGGAAATCCCCTAGACTTGTCATACCCCAAACATCGTATTATGCGGGCATCCAAGTTTCACCCTGACAAGGGAGGGAAGAGATGTCCGGAAAGCTGGAGGAGTTATTGAACATGGTAGCTACCGCATCGAGAGGCTTCGAAGCTCGAGAACTTTCCACAGACCGCCTCTTCCCTTCCCCCGTGAACGCACGCAAGGAAGTAGGCGACATTACCGAGTTGTGCGACTCGATACGAGAACAAGGCATCTTGGAGCCACTCGTCGTCCGACCGGGGGACAGCGGCACCTATGAGGTCATCATTGGGTCACGCCGACTCGCCTGCGCCAAGCAACTTGGCATGGCCGTCGTGCCGGTCGTGATCCAACGCATCTCCGACTCGGACGCCATCGTAAGATCTCTGGTCGAAAACCTCCATCGAGGAGACCTCTCCTTGGAAGAGCGAGTCGTCGCCTATCGACGGCTCCACCGATTCGATCCAGAACGGTTCGGCAGTACCAAAGGGCTGTCCCGCGCAATCGGACGCAGCCACCAAAAGATCGTGGAAGACTTCCAAGCATACGAGGCGATGCAGCGGCTCAAGCCCAGCGGCGTCGAGGTTGCAAGCAACCTCCCGCCCCAGTCCGCCCAGCGGCGCTCTCGCTCCGCCATCCCCGAACGTCATGCCACGATGCTCGAACAAGCCATGGCGTCCGTTCGCCCCCGAATTCCCGACGACCAAATAGCATCCACTTACGAGAACCTCGCCCGTATGATCGCTCCCCTCGATCAAGAGAAAGCTCGCCGCCTCCTCGACATCTTCAAGATGTACCCGGACAAGCCCCTCTCAGAGATCGAGTCGATGGCCTTGGCCACCATCGAGAAGGCTATCTCCCTCCCCGCCGAGACCGCCCGGCAGATCGACGAAATGGCCAGCTCCGCCGGCGTGCGCCGCGATTGGAGCGATGTCATCGCGGATCTCGTGGAGTCGTCCAACGGCGGCAATGACCAGACGGAAGAGGACAGCAAGAAGACGCACGCCTCCCCGCCGCCAGACGGGGTGACCCGCGTCGCCTCCCGCCCCTCTTCCGAACGAGAACCCCGGGGAACCCCGACCGTGCAGTACGAACTGTTCGGTTCCCCCGAGGAGGTAACCGGCCCGAAGCTCGTCAACAAGTCCATCTGGAACCTCCAACACGCATCCATACAAGCAGACTTCTACACCGTCGGCTTTGCTGGCAAGGAAATCTCCGAGCTCGTCCGCATCCTCGCTGCCGCGGGCGTCACGAACCTCGTCGACGTTCGCCACTCGCGCCTGACCCCCTACAAGCCCGAGTACAACAACGGCGCACTCGAAGCCGCCTTGAACGCAGAGGGCATCGAATACACCCACCATCCGGATCTGGGAGTTCCGAGCGAGCTGCCGACCCACGCGCGGACTTACGGCAGCAAGGAAGACGTCTGGGCATGGTACGACGACGTGGTCGTCCAGAAAATCGAGGAGGAAGGAGGAGCGGATTTCGTCGGCAAGCTCGGAAAGGTCGTGGCATTCATGGATGCCGATGTCGATCCCACGCATTCGCACCGTCACCGTCTATTCCTTGCCCTCGAACGCGCGGAATTGCGCGGGTACGACCTGTGACCGCAGGCCGCTCTCCCATTCCCGCGGCGCAACTCCGTGAGAGAGAAAGGCCGCCGCATCCGACGCCGTGAGACGGGCCGGCCGTCATCCTGAGAACCCTGGAAGATGCTGCCCAGAGACATCGATCCCGTCACGTTCGAAGTGACCCGCAACGCCCTCGACACCATTGTCGATGAGATGGCGTTGACTATTCTGCGTACCGCCTACTCAGGCATCGTCAAGGACGCCATGGACTTCTCCACGGGGTTCGCCGACCGCAGCGGCGAAACGGTGGCCATGGGATTGACCATCGCCTTCCACGTCGGTTCCTTCCCTAGCGCAGTACGATCCATCCTGCACAAGTTCCACGACCGAATCTACCCCGGAGACATCTACATCATGAACGACCCGTACACGTCGGGCGGGATTCATCTGCCGGATGTGTACGTCATCAAACCCGTGTTCGCCGATGAGGAACTGCACGGCTTCTCGTGCACCGTCGCCCATCAAACCGACATCGGCGGTATCGTGCCGGGAAGCAACTCGACCGACTCTCGCGAGATATACCAAGAGGGGTTGAGGATCCCGACGACGAAGCTCTACGAGCGAGGAGCGCCGAACGAGACCATGTTCGACCTCCTTGCCGCGAACGTCCGCACCCCAGACAAAGTGTTGGGCGATATCCGATCTCAGATAGCATCCGCCACCCTGGGCGAGAGGCAGTTCCTCGACCTAGTCAGACGATACGGAGCGCCGCAAGTCGCGCGATACATGCAGGCGCTGCTGGAGTATTCGGAAAGACGAGTCAGGCAAGAAATCAGCGCACTGCCGGACGGGGTGTATACCTTTACCCACTACATCGACGGGGACAATATCGAAACTGGGGACGTTATCATCGACGTTGCGATGAAGATCGCGGGCGACGAAATCGCCGTGGACTTCACAGGGTCTTCGCCGCAGGTGAAGGCCGGCATCAACTCGCCGTTCCCGTTCACGGAGTCGTCGGTCTGGGGCGGCATCCGCCAAGTCATGGATCCCGACATTCCCAACTCGTCCGGCTCTCATCATCCAATCGTAGTGACCGCGCCAGAGGCCAGCGTCGTCAACCCCGTTCTTCCTGCCCCGTGCGGCGCTCGCGGAATCGTCGGCTATCGAATCATGGAAGCAGTATGGGGAGCCCTGTCTCACGCAGTCCCCAACCTCGTCCCTGCCGATGGCGAGGGCGGCAACACGATCATCAGCATCGGCGGCTACGACGCGCGCCGGAAGCCGTTCACGTTCGTCGATCTGTTCGCAGGAAGCCGAGGCGGCAGACCGAACGGAGACGGGCCCCTTGGCACGCCTCACCCAGGAGGCAACAGCGCGAATACGCCGGTCGAGATCGCGGAAGTCGAGACCCCTGTGCGCATCGAGGAATACGGTATCTTGCCTGATACCGCCGGGCCCGGCAAGCATCGAGGCGCGCCGTCAATCGTGCGCGATGTCCGCCTGCTCGAAGAGGAAGCGGTCTTGCAGGTGCGTTCCGACAAGCGGCGAAACCTCGCGTTCGGACTGCACGGCGGCAAATCCGGATCTCCCTCGTGGAACGTCGTAAATCCCGGCGCAGACGACGAATTCACCCTCACGCCGATGGGCGTCGGAGAGATGAAGCGCGGCGACGTCATCCACCACGTCATGGCGAGTGGCGGCGGATGGGGCAACCCACTGGAACGTGACCCGCAGCTAGTGCGCGAGGACGTGCGAAACGGCATCTATACCATCGGTTTCGTGCGTCAAGAGTTCGGCGTCGTCATCGACTCGACCACACTGGACGTCGACCATTCTGCTACCGCCGCCCTGCGGGAGGACATGCGCTAGACGCACGGCCGAAGCGAAACGCGCCTTCCTGCGCCCCGATGAAAGACGACGAGTTCACCGCAGCGTCATGTCCATTGGGTCGAACATACAGCCCTCGACGAAGATATCGAAGAAGTCGGGTGTGGTCTCCAGCTCGACATGCTCCACCTTCCTGACCATCTCCTCCGCAACGTCTCGCATCCCTGCATTTATCAGCATTACCGTCGCCCCCTCCAGGGATGCGTTGCCGACCTTGACGATCTTGCTCTGCGGGAAATTGGCGATGAAGCCGATGTCCACGGCGTTCCGCGCGTCTATGTAGTTGGCGAAGCCGCCGGCGAGATACATCTTGTCGATGCAGTCGATCCGCCCGCCATATCTTCGAAGCACGACGTACTGCCCGCAGAAGTTGGCGGACTTTGCCTGCGCCAACGCGCTTATGTCCGCCCTCGAAAGCGTCATGTCCCTTTCGGGAATGAACGTGAACTCCTGAGCGCCGTCTGCGAATACGCCGAGACGGTTCATTCTATTGGCGCGCCGAAGCTCGGCCAGTAAGTCGATCAGACCGGAGCCGCAAATACCTTGCGGTTCCGCTCCCCCAATCGTACTCCATTCACACGAGTCGCCCGATAGCTTCACGGACTCGACCGCGCCCACGTACCCAGGCATTCCATACGTCACCTCTCCCCCCTCGAAGGCCGGGCCTGCAGGGCACGAAGCTGCAACGATGCGGTCTTTGTTGCCCACCACGACTTCGGTGTTCGTTCCGACGTCGAGCAGCATTACCACCTCTTCTCGTTCGTCCAGGCCGACTGCGAGCAGATCGGCCGCCACGTCCGCTCCTACATGACTTGCGATCAGAGGCCCGCCGTAGATATGCCCTCCCGGGAAGATGCGAAGTCCGAATTCGTCCGCGGACGCATGGAGGGCGGTGGTTTGGCGCTTGCCTTCCAGCGCCTCATGCTCGATGGCCGACTTGTACGGCTTCTCGCCAATGGACTGCACGTCGACGCCGAACACGATGTCCCGCATCGTCGAGTTTCCAACGATGACGGCCTCGTAGACGTGTCGGCGATGAAATCCCGCTTCGCGGGCCATCCATCCAATCTCGAAGTTGAGCGATGACAACATGACTTGGCGGAGCTCGCCGTGGAACTTCCCGCCGTCATACGAGATGCGGTGCATTATGTCGCTGCCGCCGAACCGCTGCGGATTCTCGAACGATGCAGTGCGGACTACTGCGCCGCTCTCGAGGTCGACCATGTTCATCACCACAGTGGTCGTACCCAGGTCGACCGCCAAGCCGTATATCCTGCCGCGGTACGAGTCGATCCGCTCTTCGCCAAAGTACACGCCGTCTCCTCGCCGGGTGATCGACGGCTCGACCGGCACCTTTCGCTTGACCGACTGCGTGAGGATACGGGGCTGCCGCCGCAAGATCACGAACTCCACGTCTGCATTGGGGTCGGTTATGTATGCCTGACACGCCAGCCGGTAGTTGCCGCGCAGAAAGCTCTCCTCTTGCGTTGGAGCGTTCATGGCGTCGAACCCGCGTTTGATCTCCACGATGCACTCGTGGCATTCCCCGCTGCGGTTGCAGGATGTCGGTACGCGCACCCGCAGGGCGTCCGCGTAGTCGAAGATAGTCCTGCCGACTACCGATTCGAGCCTGCGATTGTCATGATGAAGTGGAGACATGGAGTGTCATATGTTCTTCGTCAAGATACTTGCCGTCTACCAGAATCGCCCTTGGTTCGATGCCGTATGACTCGAAGCCGAGCGATGCGTACAGGTTCCTCGCCCGGTCGTTGCCGGCAACGACCGAAATGTTCAGCCGCTCCAAACCGGGAATCATCCGAGCAAGCCGAATTGCTTCCGTTAGCAGGGCCCGCCCGACACCCTTGCCCTGCCACTCGGATGGAACGTACACCCCCCAGATCGTGGCCTTGTGCCGCGTCTTCTCCCCCCGGTCACGAAAGAGTCCGGCCATTCCAATCAATTCCCCCAAGCGGTATGCGCCGAGAATGAATTCGTCCGAAGACTCCGCCGAGCGCCGCAACCGGTTGGCCACTGTTTCCAAAGGCCGCGTGCTCTCATTCTCATATGTGGACAGGAAGGCGTCCGGATGCTCCTTCAACGCACGGAGTCTCAGATTGTTAAAGTCGGTTGCGTCACCAGCGTCCAACGCGCGGATTTCCAGATTCTCCATGCTACTGCGTCCCGTCTTGGCGTCGTTGCCCGGATGCGCGCGCGCTGTAGGTTCCTGCTTTCGCAGGAATGACGGACCGAGGAAGCGAGGCGCGGCCACTCTCAGGAGGAAACTGGGGCGTTAGACTTCCCATGCGCTCCTATAGTCGAGCTTGTCGCTGCCCGTGCAAATGGGCAGGCCCCCGGACGCACGAGGGAGATACTGGTTGCGGCACTGGAACTTCGCGGTGCAACGGGATTGGACGTTCTTGTACGGGCACCGCCACTTCGACACTTCGTCTGCCGTCTGCGACATGCCCTTGAAGATGTCATAGAGGCGGCCGAGGCTGGCATGATACCGCTCTTCGTCTATCCGTTGGTCTGGCATATTCACCTTGCCGAATGCTAAAGGAAGGGTGTGGGTTTCTTGGCGCAAACTGGGTCAATCCTCCGCGCTAATCTTCTCCAAGGCAGTATGAGCGATAGTCTTCCATGGATCGGGGAGATTCTCACTGATCCATCTAATATGATCCTCCGCGCGCTTCTCCCGAAACTCGCCAAGCTGCCATATGACGACACCGTCAAACCCCGCATATCGGTCTCGGCGCGTCAAGAACTCGTCAAGGAGCTGCAACAAGTGAAGACGTATCTCCTCCGAGTCTGGCGAAGGTATCCAAACCTTTCTGTTGTAGCTCATACCCCCGCTGGCGTGGAACTTGGACACGTTGCGTGTGATCGGGCCAACTGGTATCCCACGGCCTCGACTGGGTCCCTGGAATGAAAAGTTGGCGCAATAGGTCCAGAAGGGGTTTGCGATGGGCACATCCCTGACTTCACAGTACGGCTCGACACTCTCGTTCCTTGCGCGTCTGTATCCCGCCTCGCCCCGGTTTCGTCTATTGAACCAGCAGTTGCCGCAACAGTCAGGTCCTCCGTTCGGCATTGTATGACTCCAGAACTAATCTCGTTCCGAACGCGATTTTCGTACTCTTCGAATAGCCTCTAGTTGGAGGCCACGAAGCTCTTGGCGAGGTCGACCGCTGCGATCGCGTTCTCGCCGTAGCCGTCCGCCCCCATGTCCTCGGCGAATTCCTGGGTCACGGGAGCGCCGCCGACCATGATGTTGACGTCTTCACGCATCCCCTCTGCCTCGAACGCCTCGATGACGCGCCCCATGTTTGGCATCGTCGTCGTCAGCAGCGCAGACATGCCCAGCACCTTGGCCTCATGCTCCGCCACGGCGTCGATGAACTCCTCGTTCTTCGTGTCCACGCCCAGGTCGTGAACGACGAAGCCGGCGCCGCGCAGCATCATGATGCACAGATTCTTGCCAATATCGTGCAGGTCGCCTTTGACCGTGCCCATGATTACCGTGCCGATGGGCTCGACTCCGGACGCCGATAGGATGGGCTCGATGTATGCCATTCCGGCCTTCATGGCGCGGGCGGAGATCAGCACCTCCGGCACGAAGATGATGTTGTCTCGGAACTTCACCCCCACAACCGCCATCCCTGCGATCAGTCCATTGTCGAGCAGATCGTTGGCCGACCAACCGTCCTCCAAGCTCTGCTCCACCAGACGGCCAACCTCTCCGTCGTTGCCGGTTATCAGAGCGTAGGCGATCTCGTGCATCAGCGGATCCTGCCCCTCGTAGAGGCTGCGGATGTGCTTGTTCTCGAACTCGTCCGTTACGTATTGGAGCTCTCGCTCCAAGCCCTCATGATCCGTCGTCCGCATATACAGCGCTCCGTACTATGTACAATGTTTCAGCATAGATATTATTCGACTTCGCAGGGCAGATTGTCAAATAGTTTCGTGGTCAATTGCGGCCGTTGTAGGCCTCGGGCAGCACGCCCTCACCCTTTCAGGCGCCCCTCACGGAACGCCGTGATGTAGTTCATGCAGAAGTCGTCGCGTCCTTCGAGCACGTCCATGGCCAGGCGAACCGGCTCCGATTCGGCGTTGAGATCGAACACGCGGGGCAGCCTGGTCGAGATCGGGTCGATGATGCCAGCGTCGACTCCAGCTTCGATCGCTAGGTATATGAACGTGTCGTTGAGCAAGCGGCGGTTTGGCATCCCAAACGAGACGTTGCTGAGGCCCATGCCGATATGGATGTCGCCGCCGTGGGTCTCGCGTATCGCGCGGACGGCGTCGAAATAGTGGTTGCCGTATTGAGAATCGACGGAGATGGGGAAGATGATGCCGTCGACGAAGATGTCGCTCATTGCGATCCCCTTGGACTTCACCGCTTCCATGATGTTGTCGAGGTTCTCGACGCGCTCCTCTGCGTTCTGTGGCATCCCGTTCGGCCCTGTGCACATCAAGACCACGCGCGCGTTGTGCTCGACCGCCATGTCGACAGCATCCATGCGCTCGGCCGAGACCGAGTTGAGGATTGGCCGGCCGGCCCGCCCGTCGTATGCCTCGAGGCCCGCGGCGATGATCTCCGAGTTCGACGAGTCGATCGACGGCGGTACGGGAGAAACCTCCTGCACAGCCTCGACGGCGAACCTCATGCACGCCTTCTGTATTTCGAGGTCGTAGTGCACTTCGTCCGGGTTGATGTCCAGGTACGTGGCCCCGGCCCGCACCTGGCGGAGCGCCTCATATTGGATGTACGCCCTTCCCTCCTCTCGCTCGCGCGGGTCGCCTTCGATTCCCTTTCTCATCGCAATGAGAAAGTGCTTTATCTGCCCCTGCTGATAGGGCTGAGTGCTCTTGTACCAGTCGGGGACGGTAAGCGTTCGCCGTTCGCCGTTCGGTCCTTGGAACGGCACCGCTTCCGTGCCGTCGTCCAACGTCTGGGCGCGGCGGCCGTTCCGCAGCAGCACGCGCGTCGCGTGGATGTTCTCTCCGACGATGATGAACTTCTCAGGTGAGTCGATTGCTCTTGGCATTGCTCCTCGCTTGATATTCGACGCTTCGGCGCGGTCGTACCGTCGGCACGCGGAATAGGCGGGCCCTCGTCCGTCATGCCGTGCTGTTCCCATCGTCGCCGCGCTCTTCATGCCAATCCTTCACGGCCTCCGGTATCTCGATCAGATTCTCGAGCTTGGTCGCTAGAGGGATCGCGCACTCCGGGGCGATCAAGTCGACGCCGGCGTCGAGGGCGCGGTAGACCTCGCCGCGCACTTCTTCCGGCCCCCGAGAGTACAATGTAACCGGGTTGTTGATGTTGCCCACGAGCCGGATTCCCCCGTCGACGATGTCCATGGACTCTTGCGGGTCGTTCTTGGAATCGAAGTGAAACGCCGCCATGTTGCTCTGGGCGATGGACGCCATGCGGTCGGTCGTCTTCCCGCAGATGTGCAGGATCAGCGGCACCGGCAGACGTTCCGCCATCTCCTGATGGATCTCCAACAGGAACCGGTCGTAGTACGCGCCGCTCACGAGATCCCCGGTCGCATGGTCGGGAAAAGTGAGCGCGTCCGCCCCGGCGTCGATCTGCGCCTGCCCGAACAGAACCGATATTTCCTTCAGCTTGTGAAGCGTCTCCAACGTCATGTCTGGGTCGTCGATCGACATGAGTAGGAACCGCTCTACGCCAAAGACGTGGTAGGCAAGCGTCCACGGGCCCATCGTCTTGCCGATGATCGCCGCCTCGCTCCCAAACTCCGCCTTCAGGATCGACAGCGAGCGCGTGATAGCCACGTTGTCCTTGTGCTCCAAGAACCCAGGCGGTATGTGGACGTCCTCCGGACCCTTCCATATCGGGTTGCTCATCCGCACGGTCGGCCAGTTGTCCTTCTCTTCCCACTGCATCTCGCAGCCGAGCGCGGACGACTCCTGGATGATCGTGAAGTAGGGCATGATCGAATCGAACCCCAACTCCGTGTAGCCCGTGGCCGCGAGGCTGGCGTTCATCTCCGGGTCGCGGTTCGCGTCCGGAAACGGCGCATCCACCATGTCCATCAGCTCGACTGTCGCTATGTTCGTCGGATTCGACACCGGCGTCCGATCCACCGGCTTCCCAGCCAGCGCATTCAGCACCCGCTCCCTCGGCGTCATCGTCTCTTGCAGCGTCATGGCGCGCCTCCTTTCTTCTCATTCCCAAGGAATGTCTCTACCACTTCGGGGTCGATCCAATAACCCGAGTCGAGAATATCTTGCACTAACGCGGGCATATCTTCAACAAGGCCTGCTCGATTTCCTGCGGCAAGAACACGGAGGCTTCCTATCACGGCAACTCCCATGTCTGCAGTTGTGAATACCTCGTGCCCCGGAAAATGCCCCCGAAGCGGCCACGGCACAGACTCATCGAGCAGCAGTTTCATAAGCGACGCATTCCAAAGCTTCTCTTGCCATTTCGATGACCTTCGATACCTCCTCACGATCCACAGTTGGAAACTGGTCAAGGAAGATTTCGACAGTGTAGCCCGCAGCCAGATAATCGAACAGATTTCTTACCGGTACACGTGTTCCCTTGAAGACGGGCGTGCCGCTCATGTACTCTCTGTCGCTGTGAATGACGCTGGCTGCCTTCACACGTCTCCTGATGGCCTCCACCGCCTGCTCCATACTCACCTCTGGAAAATCGTCCAGGAAGGCGCGCAGGTTATGCACTCTGTCCAGATATTCGAACATATACCGCACAGGCACGTCCGTACCATCGAAGACGGCGCTCTCCCCGGAGACCTCGCCGAGATCGACAATCGGAGGGACAGGGTCCCGCGGCTTGATCACGATTGCGTTCTCCTTGGTCTCGCTTGCCTGCGTCATCGCGCCCTCCTCAAGTCGGTGTTCTGCTACTCGTGTTCTGCTACTCCGCCAGTTCGTCCAGTTCCGGCCCCAACACATCCTTGAACGCCAGCAGCCACTTGACCATCCACTCGCGTATCTCTGCCAGCCGCTCCGAGTCATCGTCAATCTTGCCTTTCGAACCTGAGTAGAGTCGTATGCGACAGGCATTCTTATTGCCCAAACGCTCCCAAGAGAGTGATTCGCCAAGTTTGGATTCGATGGTTTCCTTGCGTTCCTCCAGCTTGTCGAATAACTTCTCGTTCCATTCTTTGTCGCGGTCAATGTAGAGGTGGACGCTGAAATCCTTGATTTGGGCAAAAACGATCCGATAGCTAACTCCCCCGAGACCAAAGTGGAATCTCAGCTCTGGCTCGGGTTTTGCTTCAGGTACTTTCGTGAACCCATGGTCTTCTGGCAGTGCGTCTATGAGCTGCTGCCAGAACATGCGGAACTTCTTGCCCCCTGGGGGTAGAGGATCGGTTTGCTTCTTCACCACGTTTGGAGTAACCACAAGATTGAAATAGGGGGCCGGCTGAGAGTCGTCGATCTTCCAAACTTCGACGACCACCCCGAAGAACTCGGTATCTTCCCCCGTGCGGCCATTGAGATAGTCCAGTGCCGCCCGATGTTCGTCGCGAAACTCCTTGGCAATCCAGACGATCGTGTCTGCATCATACCAGGCCGCGTAGGTAAGTATCTGCCCGAGATGAGGATGGTCGGTCTGTCCCAATTGGTTTTCGATGACGACTGATCGGTCGTTATCTATGTCATGGGCCAGGATGTCTAGTGAATACGACCCGACTGGAACCTCCGTGCCGCGAAGCTCCAAATCCAACCCCAGTGCTTCCCCCAGATCCGACAGGTTCTCTGCCAGCCACGGAGTGAAGTGCTTTGCCTCGTGTTCCCATATCTCACGCGGATCGACTCGTTCGATTTTCGATAGCTCTACCATTGCCTTCTCCTTCCCATCGTTCTTGACCATACTATCACAAATCTCCCGGATCTAGACCAGTGTGCTTGGCGATACGGGCCAACATGCGCGGACCGATTTCTTCGCGGTCACGAAAAGCAAATACATAGTCACTCCAACCCTCTTTCGACAGCGTCTTGTGAGAACCTGATTGCCTTTTTACTACCCATCCAGACCGCAACAGGGCCGCGAGAACTCTGCGTGCGCGGGTGCTAGGCCACCGGCTCATCATGCCGCCTGGAACGACACATCTACGAATTCTGGCTCCGCTTCCCCATGTTCGACCCGATCCGCAAGGATACGCAGCGCGATAGCCTGAGCCTTTGCGGCGGCTTGCCCTCGCGTCGAGCCGTAGGCCATAGCCCCCGCTATCTCGACGACCTCCGCAATCCAACGCCCGTCGTCCTCCCGATCGGTTTCTATCTTGAACGTCGCCATCGCCTTCTCCTTTCCTGCTTCTCCAATTTGTCCAACTCAGGCCCGAACACCCGATCGAACGCCAACAGGTGCTCGATCACCCACTCGCGTATCTCGTCCAGATCATCATAGATCGTGCCAGGCCGGTAAACAGCTATGCGACACGCCATATGGCTGGGCATACGCTCCCAAGAGAGTGATTTCCCAAGTTTTGATTCGATGTCTCCCTTGCGTTCCCTCAGATTGTCGAACAACCACTTGTTCCATTCTGCATCTTCATTGCGTTGAATGTAGAGATTGACCATGACTTGCCCAGAACCGGCAAAAACGACACGATACGAGAGGTCTTCTGATAGGCCAGGTGCAGAGAATGTTTTCGAGTTGTTGCTCCCTCCTTCTGTAGCATCAGTAAACCCTTCTTTCCGCAATATGTCCACGAGCGGTTGCCAGAATGCGCGGTACTTCGCGGGTTTGGTCACGTTACCCGCAGGAGAGAAGTTACCACCTGAATTCTCTTTCGACGTTCGATAAATCCGCACGTCAGCGCCCCCGTCCACACGTGCGAAAGAAATCCGATACGTGAACGACGCCTTTTCGTGCAATAAATAAGACTTCCTAGACAAGTCCCGATCGGTCCTATGAAACATGCGGTTGTACCTGGGTATCTGGTTCCTTACCCAATCCGGCACGTTATCCATGGATTCCCTTCCATCCTTGAACGAGTAACCAATTTCTTCCCACCCTCCATCTATCCCATCTGAACCTCGATCTTCCTCTAGCCGATCGTCATTGCCCTGCTCTCGGTCACTCTCGCGAAGGTCATCGATCTCCTGCTGTCGCCTGACCTCCTCCAACTCCTCCTGCAGCCGCTCCTGCTCCCTTGCGCGCTCGATCTCCCCTAACTGCTCCGCATCCTGCCGCTCTCGCTCCCTCGCACGATTGGCCAGATCCTCGATCTGATGCCGCCGCTCCCTGACCTCCCTTTCGCGCTCCATCTCCCGCAACTCCTCCTCATGCCGCCGCTCCCTGATCTGGTCTTGCTCATCCGGTGTCAGACCCCAATTTACATAGAAGTTGTCCAGCTGCAGACCGTACCGCCGAATGGTCGATGTCATCTCGACTTGCAGCGACTCATAGATCCCGCGAAGCAACTCCTCATTCCCTCGCAACTCCTTCGCCGTATACTTGGAGATGTCCAGCGCCAGCACCTTTCCTGTCAATTCCCCCTCGATCGCCTCCGAAACGTCTCGCCTCGCGACCGCTCGGCTCCCTGCTCCCGGCAGATGAAACAGGTACTCGACGTTTTTCCGCACCACCGATAGTATAAGGTCAATCCTCCCAGTGACCAACTCGCTGTCTTTCGTCAGCACCGGATGATCCAGAGCCACCCCCTTGACCTGCTCTTCAGAATCATCAGGTTCCTTGAGCCAAAACGTCAGATTGAACGGCTTTGTAGAAGCCACATATGTTCGCACATCCCCCTTGGGCAGCTTCCGCTTCCCTCCAGAGAACACGTCCATTACCTCCCCGTCCCGAATCACGATCCCAATCTGGTATTGCATAACCGTCAGCGACCTCTGCCAGGGCAGAGGTCCGACATCCGGCTCCATTTCCCACAATATCGCGTCTTCTCGCATCCCCCTATCTCCGATTCACTGGTCTTCTGCGCGTTCCTAACTTTAGCAGACGCTCTAACTCCGGCCCGAACACCCGATCGAACGCCAACAGACGATCGATCACCCACTCGCATATCTCGCCCATCCGCTCCGGATCATCATAGATCGTGCCAGGCTGGTAAACAGCTATGCGACACGCCATCCTAGGCTCCCCACCATCCGAACCGTCCATACGATCCCAAGAGAGTGATTCGCCAAGTTTGGATTCGATGTCTTCCTTGTGGTTCTCTAGCTGGTCGAACAATCGCTCGTTCCATTCTTTATTCTCGTTCCATGACGAACGGTCTTTATCCTTGCGTTCAATGTAGAGATTGACCATGACTTGCCCAGAACCGGCAAAAACGACACGATACGAGATGCCTACTGGTAGACTAGGGGCAGGGAATGACTTCCAGTTTTTACTCCCTCCTTTCATAGCACCAGTAAACTCATGGTCTTCCCGCAACGTGTCCACGAGCGGTTGCCAGAATGCACGGTACTTCTCGGCTCTATCGGATAGATACTTGACGTCGGTTTCCTTGTTTACCATTGCTAGTTCGTCTCCTTCACTCCTGTCTTGATGAATTCTCCGGGCGTAACCGCTTGAATCGGTGAACCTGCGTAGTCCCGTACGTTCCGGGTGACGATGCGTCTT
Source organism: Dehalococcoidia bacterium (assembly GCA_965242665.1). Classification (GTDB taxonomy): domain Bacteria; phylum Chloroflexota; class Dehalococcoidia; order Lucifugimonadales; family VXLM01; genus VXLM01. The sequence goes on from OZ251484.1 coordinate 2,025,741, forward strand.
GCGCCGCATGTGTGGGCGGCCGCGACCTGCATCGCATCCTCGAAATCACTCATCGGGAGCGCGGCGGCATAGCGGAGCGCGTCGGTGCTCGTTTCTGCGACCGATACGAAGCGCGTCAGATCCAAGACGAATTCGCGCGCGCTTGCTCCGCCCTGGCGTCGGGCCGCGAGGTAGTAGAAGTTCGATACCGTGTGCCACGCGATGCACGCCCGCTCCTGCCCGCGTTCGATCCGGTCGAGCAGCTCCGACGCCGGCCCAGAGTGCGGGTGACGGTCGAGCGCGACGTCGATGAGGACGTCCGTGTCCAGGAGGATCACAGGTACTTCCGCGCCAACGCGTCGTACCGCGGGTCGTCTCCGTGCGCCGCCTGCAGCTGTCCGCGCCACCGGGAAGAGAAGGACGGCGCGTCTTCCCCGACCAACCCTCTGAGCGACTCTTCCACGAGCGACGACAGCGACACGCCGCGGGAGCGTGCGTAGCGCTTGGCCCTGGGCAGCACGTCGGTATCCACGGTGATCGTGAGCTTCTGTTTCATGTGGACTCATTCCCTCCTCTCGAATAGGTATACGTATGATACATCAAGGCATACGTATATTTCAACCCCTTTTCGAGGAGCGCGGGAATCTCGCCCCGTTTTGGTCGTGCGCCGGTGCGTTTGCCCGTTCCTACGTCTGCGCGAAGCCCAGGGTGCCCGTCGTCATCTGCCCGCGCATCGCCTCGGCCTCCAGGGCGTCTGCAGTGCCGGTGATGTTGCGCGCGTAGGGAAGCACGATGCGCACCAGGCCGTCCCTGCGCCCCCCGTGCGGAAACGCGACCGTGTCGTCGCCGACTTTCTCCATCTCGCCGTAGCGGACGAAGCCTTGGGTGACTGCGCGCACTCGCACGCGCGGGTTCTTGTACTCGCCCTCCGCGGTGACGCAGTAGACCCATCTGCCGTCCCGCTGCTCTGGGGTTACGATGATTTGCAGCGGCGAGCGCAGGTCTTTGATCTCGATGCGCCCCTCCGGATGGCGGGCGCCGTATGGTTTCTCGACCGCCTGCCGCAGCAGGAACCGCATGGGCCGATCATACATATCGCCGTCTGGGAACATCGCCTGATCGTGCGTTCCCTCGATGGGCGCCATGCCTCCAAGCTCGACGAGCTGGTCTCGAATCTGTTCGACGCGCTCCTCGACACCCTGCTTTTGGCTGAACGTCCATACCGTGCCGACGCCGTCTTTGACGTACAGCCCGATCGTAATGTCGTGGAAATTCGGATCCATGGGAATCAATTCCATGCACCTGCCGTACTTGGCGATGATTTCTCGAACCCGTCCCCGTCTGGCACTTCCGATAGATGTCATTTCTTCGCTCCTGTCACGTATGCGGGCCGGTCATGAACCCGCGGCTGGTTCTGGGTTTCGCCGTTCGTGGATTACTTCGGAAATCGCTCTGATATGCCGAGGCGTAGTGCCGCAGCAGCCGCCGAGGATGTTTACTCCGAGGTCGAGGAGGGCGCGAAATCGTTCCGCCATATACTCTGGGGTTTCGGGATAGACGATCTGCCCCTTGCGAATTTCCGGAATTCCCGCGTTCGAGTGGATCAATATGTAGCCGTCGTCCGCGTCTCGAATTTCCGCGGCGACCTCGATCATGCGGTCGCTGCCGTTGCCGCAGTTCGCCCCAACGACGTCCGCGCCGGCCTCGCGGAGCCGTCTGGCGGCAGACGCCGGGGTATCTCCCATCATCGTGAACCACCCCCGCGGCCCCTTGTCATACATCATGGTAGACATGACTATCATGCCCGTGCGCTCCTTGGCGGCCCGAACTGCGAGCAGCGCTTCCTCGACGGAGATCATCGTCTCGACGACTACCGCGTCCGCGCCGCCTTCTTCCAACGCGGTGATCTGCTCGACGAAGGCGTCATACACATCGGACTCCGGAGTCTCGCCGCCATTGCTCTGAAGCAATTCACCCGTCGGCCCAACGGATCCCACGACGAAATGATGCGGCAAGGCCGCGCTCTTGGCATGTTCCGCAGCTAGCCGATTGATCTCTCGTACCCTCCCGCCGCAGCCGTACTTGTCCAACATGAACCGCGACCCCCCAAACGACGTGGTCAATACCATGTCCGCGCCTGCGTCGAAGTAGTCCGACGCCATCCCTCGGATGATATCCGGGTGGTCTATGTTGAACATCTCCGGAGATCCTCCAGGCTCCAGTCCTCGCGCCTGGAGGTATGTGCCGGTTGCGCCGTCGGAAACCAGCGTATCCCCGCGCGCGAGGCGCTCCAATATGGTCGGGCCACCCACGCTTCACCTTTCCTCTATCCAATGGTCGACTGCGCCGGGCGACGGGTCTCGCAATCCTTGCTTGTGCAGGTCGCGTATCCGTGCGGGGAAGTCGCGGGGAAAACCGTCGTTGTACCGCTCTGCAACCGTGGCCGCGGCCTCTTCGGTCGTCCCCTCGACGTCGCAGTATTCGCCCCAACTCCATGCCATGAGGTACTCGTCGGTTCCAGCGCTCCCGTCGAACATCGAGATGGCGTCCGCTCCCTGTTGGAACCGCTCATCGAACGGCTTGGACACATGTTCCTCGCCGGCAGTTGCCTGAACCTGCACGGGAATCTCCTTCCAATACATTACCCGAACCTTTGCCATTCGTCCTCGTTCCGCCTCCGTGACGATGCTAGTTCTTCACCATTCGCGCAACGCTCCCGACAACGCGCCGCCCGATTGCAGCGCGCGCCGCAAAGCCCTATTTGGAAACCGTTACCCTGCGGCCCGCTTGTGGGACTGCCCTCGCCTAGCTGCAGCCGCAAGGGCACCCGCCCGTTATCCTGTGGCCGACTAGGGGCGGCGATGGCCTCATCGCCGCCCCCACCCACTCTTGCACCGTTATCCTGCGGCCGCCTAGGGGCTGCACTGGTCGGTTGTTCGTTCCGCCGCCAGTGAGCGCAGCGAGCTGTGCGACCTGTTCCTCCGATACCTCCTGTATATCCGAAAGCACCAACCACTCCACCCCTTCGGAGCACGGCGGCGTCGTCAACGACCCGGGGTAGCTGTAGTAGCCGGCCTTCTCCGGCAGGAAACTCGTTGCGTCTATAGGCGAATCCATGTCGGTCGTTTCGCCCGCCGCCGGCGCATTGTCGATCATCGCCTGGATCGCCGCGTTCGCCGCGCCCAGCCGATACAGGACGCCCAAGACCGCAAGCCCGCCGTCGTCCCTATCGTGCACCAGATGCATCTCCAGCGGAAAGCTCTCTCCCTCGATGGTATGCTCGCTCGGATAGTGCGCGTGCGCCTGACTGAGGGTGTACTCGCGGGCTCCCACCCGCATCCGGCTGTCCCCCTCGTAATTCACTTTGACGAACAGCCCCGTGTTATCCATCTGCGTCCCGTCATCGCCGTACTCGAATGACACCGACGGACCGTCGCCAGGCGAGTAGCCCGCAATGTTCACTGGGGATTGTTGCTTCCCATCGGAGCATTCCGAGTACTCCTCGGAAAGGCTGCCCCACTTGTCTGGGCTGCGGTCACCCGAATACCCCCATTCCACAGTACCCTCTTCTATGCTATTCGATTCGCCGCCGCAGGCCGCGAGCCAAGCAACCGCGAACATGATAGCGCCAGTAATCAGAATTTTCAGCATCGCTTTCTCTCAAACACCGTGGTATCGGCTGCGCGCATGGCCGCGGGGATGGTAGTGCGGCGGCCGCGCCCCGTGCTATGATAATCGTAGCACAGTACGCGGCGAACGGCTAGAGTTCTCGACGTTCGGAATTCCTCCCACGCGCATGCGGTGTGAAAAGTGGGAACGGTGCATCCTGGGTTCCCGCTTTCGGATACAGTTGCATAACTCAAGTGACTGCGAGGAGTTTTCACTCTCACCCCCTCCTGCTCTTCCACGCAAGGGAAATAGGGATAGAGCCGGCGATCTTCACACTCCCAAATGGTCATGCAAAGGTCTTATTTTGTGGGTGACACAGTGGTTTGGCTGAATGAGGGCAGGGAAATTTACGGCCTTGGGGAAACCCCCACAGGGAAAAGACAAAGAAAATGAACCAATTGGCGCTGATACTGTTGACAAGGATCGGTGAATGGTATTATACTTCTACGGTTGCGCTTGGATTGAAGCGGGGTGTACCATGCTTTTGACCAAGCCTGATTGACTTGAGACATCCTAGAAGGGTGGGGCACGGCAATGCCTACAACGAACCAACTCGTTCGGAAGGGACGGAAGTCGAAGCGGAGTAAGGACAAGGCTCCTGCGCTTGGCTTCTCGTTCAATTCGCTCAAGAACCGTGGAAGCAAGGGAGCGGGATCGCCCCAGAAGCGCGGGGTGTGCGTCCAGGTGAGGACGCAGACCCCCAAGAAGCCAAACTCGGCCCTTCGCAAGGTCGCCAGGGTGCGGCTCACGAATGGGATGGAGGTTACGGCCTATATTCCCGGCGAGGGACACAACCTGCAGGAGCATTCGCTGGTGCTCATTCGCGGGGGACGGGTCCGAGACCTTCCAGGCGTTCGGTACCACATCATCCGAGGGGCCCTGGACGCGGCTGGAGTGGAAAACCGCAAACGCGGACGGAGCAAGTACGGCAGTAAGCGAAATAGATGATACTGAGGAGCAACCCTGCGGTTCGACGCCGACGGGGTTGCTCCTTTCTATGGAAGGAATGACATGGCACGACGGAGGAGAGCGGAGCGGCGTCAGGTGCTTCCTGACCCGAAGTACCGCAGCGTCGAGTTGGCGCGATTCATCAACAAGGTGATGATCGGAGGGAAGAAGACCGTCGCTCAACGGGTGGTCTACGGCGCGCTGGACCAGGCGGAGCGTCAAGGGAATCGTCCGGGCATCGACATCTTCCGACAGGCGTTGGTGAACACGACTCCTGCCTTGGAGGTGCGTTCTCGTCGAGTAGGGGGTGCTACCTATCAGGTGCCTAGGGACGTGCGCGCGGAGCGCCGAGAGGCGTTGAGTATGCGTTGGATCGTCCAGACCGCGCGGTCTCGGAGCGGCCGGTCCATGTCGGAAAAACTTGCGGCGGAGCTGCTCGACGCATCGAGGGGCCAAGGAGATGCAGTGAGGCGAAAAGAGGAACAGCACCGCATGGCAGAGGCCAACCGCGCTTTCGCACACTATCGATGGTAGGTTCTCGAAGCGGATTGGTGTCTATATTGGCGATACGGGATACGATGGCTACTGCAACAATCACAAGAAACCGACTGGCGTTGATCCGAAATATCGGATTCATCGCGCACATCGACGCGGGCAAGACGACCGTCACGGAGCAAGTGCTCTACTGCGCCGGCCGCATCTATAAGATCGGCGGGGTGGATGAGGGCACGACTTCGATGGATTGGATGCCGCAGGAGCGCGAGCGCGGCATAACGATCACTTCGGCAGCGACGACGTGTGAATGGGATGGGTACTCTATCAACGTCATCGATACCCCTGGTCACGTCGATTTTACTGCGGAAGTGGAACGCAGCCTGCGGATTCTCGATGGGGGGGTGGTGATCTTCGATGCGGTGGCAGGCGTTCAACCCCAGTCCGAGACCGTTTGGCGTCAGGCGGACAAGTACAAGGTGCCGCGAATATGCTTCATCAACAAGATGGACCGCCTTGGCGCAGATTTCCACAGGTCTATCGACTCTATCGTGCAACGTCTTCGCGGCAATCCTGTGGCCATTCAGTTGCCGATCGGCGCTGAGGACACGTTCGAGGGTATGGTCGACTTGATCGACGAGAGGGCGTACTTCTATCGGGGCGAGGGTCCGCTGCCTCCGGAGGAAGGCCCCGTACCGGCGAATATGATCGACGCCGTGCGCGACTACCGCGAGCGGATGATCGAGAAGATCGCAGATACCGATGACGACCTGTTGATGAAGTACTTGGACGGCGAGGAGATCACGGCTGATGAGATCAAGGCGGCGCTTCGCAAGGCGACTGTGAATAGCGTCATTATGCCGGTTCTTTGCGGCAGTGCGCTCCGACATCGGGGCATCTCTCCCCTGCTCGACGCCATTCTCCAGTACTTGCCTTCCCCGGCGGATGTGCCTCCTGCGACGGGGAGTTCCTATAGCACCGGTGAGGCGGCGACGCGTCATCCCGGGAAAGGCAATCCCTTCTCCGCTCTAGTTTTCAAGGCTGTGGCCGATCCTTTCATTGGGCGTCTCGTCTACTTCCGGGTATATTCGGGGAGCGTGAATTCGGGTTCATCGGTGTTCAATTCGACGACGGGGCAATCCGAGCGTATCGGCCGTCTGGTCATGATGCACGCCGACCGGCGAGAGGAAGTGTCCGAGGTGCGCTCCGGACAGATCGCGGCCGCTGTTGGATTGAAGAACGCTACAACCGGCGACACTATCAGCGACAGGGATGCGCCCGTCGTCCTCGAAACGATCACTTTCCCCGACCCTGTGATGTCCATTGCAGTCGAGCCTAAAACTCGCGCGGATCAGGACAAGCTGGCCGAGGCGCTCAACAAGCTGGCGGGTGAGGACCCGACCTTGAGGATTTCGTACAACGACGAGCTTGGTCAGACCATCATGTCCGGCATGGGAGAACTTCACCTCGAAATCACCGTGGATCGGATACGGCGGGAGTATAGGGTGGACGGCAACATCGGCAGGCCGAAGGTGTCGTACCGCGAGACGGTCTCTAGACCATCCAAGGCGGAGGGTCGCCTGGTTCGGCAAACGGGCGGGCACGGGCAATTTGCTCACGTCGTGCTTGAGGTCGAGCCGCTCGAGCGCGGAGCGGGGTTCATCTTCGAGGACAACGTTCGTGGCGGCGCTATCCCCCGCGAATTCGTCCCAGCGGTGTCCAAGGGCGTCCAAGATGCCATGAGCGCCGGTCCGCTGGCTGGCTTCCCAGTGGTTGACTTGAAGGTGAACGTGGTAGACGGCACATCCCACGAGGTCGATTCGTCCGAGATCGCCTTTCGGGTGGCGGGCTCTATGGCCGCGAAGTCGGCTATCGCCAAGGCTGTCCCTGTACTACTCGAGCCGATAATGGCCCTAGAAGTTGTGACGCCGGGCGAGTTCCTCGGTGATATTCTCTCTGATTTGGGTCGGCGGAGAGCCGATATCAAAGGTATCGAGGGGCAGGAGGACATTCATGTCGTGCGCGCCAACGTCCCGCTTGGCGAGATGTTTGGCTACGCCAACACGGTTCGGTCTCTGACGCAGGGCCGGGCGGCGCATTCCATGGAGTTCGGCAGCTATCGAGAAGCGCCGGAAGGAGTAGAAACCCATACGTAGAGCTCTCTATCCAGAGTCGAAGACGGCTTCAGCGCGCTGGGCATGGAGAGCGTTTGCCGCGAGACTCGAAAGATCGAGCCGGATCAGGTGACCGATGACTACAGCGACGAGCCAAAAGATTAGGATCATACTCAAAGCATTCGACCATCGAATCCTCGATCAGTCGGCCACGCACATCGTGGAGGCTGCGGAGCGTACAGGCGCGCTGGTCGCAGGCCCGGTGCCGCTGCCTACGAGCATCAAGCGCTTCTGCGTCATTCGCTCGCCGCATGTATTCAAGAACTCGCGGGAGCACTTCGAGATACGGACGCACAACCGACTGATCGACATCTTGGAGCCGACATCCAAGACGGTCGACGCCCTGACCCGTCTCAACGTTCCGGCGGGAGTGGGTATATCCATCAAGCTATGAAGAAGGGGGAGGATGTTTCGGCGCAGGCCGCGCATCCGAACGCGATACACGATACCAATGAGCATTCAAACTCTGTTAGGTAAGAAGATTGGAACGACCCAGTTGTTCCGAGAGGATACTGGAGAGGCCGTCTGCGTCACGGCGATTGCGACTGGGCCGTGTACGGTTACGCAGATCAAGACTATGGATGCCGATGGCTATGAGGCGGTGCAGATCGGCTTCGAGGAAGTAAGGCGGCGGAATATGCCGGAGAAGGGGCACCTCCGCAAGTCGGGGAACAAATTGTTCCGCCATCTCCGGGAGGTGCGCGCGTCGGACATTTCCGCAGTGGAGGTTGGTCAGCAGTTCGATGCGGGCCTGTTCGAGAAAGGGGAGTCGATCAACGTTACTGGGATCACCAAGGGGAGGGGATTCGCAGGCGGTGTCAAGCGCCACGGCTTCAAGGGCGGGCCAAAGACGCATGGTCAGTCCGACCGACACCGTGCGCCGGGTTCTATCGGCGCTGGGAGTACGCCGGGCAAAGTGATGAAGGGCCTGCGAATGGCTGGCCGCATGGGGGGAGTGAGGGTCACGACGAAGAACCTCGAGGTGATGAAGTCAGACCCTGACAGCCGCCTAATATTCGTGAAAGGATCCGTACCCGGCGGCAGAAACAGCCTGTTGATGCTGAGCAAGCGGGGATGATCGGAGATACGCAGTGGATATCGAAGTACATAATATCAAGGGCGAGCCGATAGACGAGGTCGAGATCCGTGACGATGTCTTTGGCGTGCCGATGAACATGGTTCTCGTCCACCAAGTCGTCGTCGGTCAGCTTGCCAACGCTCGACAGGGGACGTCTCAGACGAAGACCCGGAGCAATGTATCAGGCGGGGGGCGAAAGCCGCGGCCGCAAAAGCACACCGGACAGGCTCGACAGGGGTCGATTCGTTCTCCGTTGTGGAGAGGGGGCGGTGTGGCATTCGGTCCTTCCCCGCGGAGCTATCGGCAACGCACCCCGAAGAAGATGCGTCGGGCAGCCATTCGCATGGTGCTGTCCGACAAGGCGAGAGAAGGCAATCTCATCGTCTTGCAAGACATCGTCCTCGAGAGTCCGAAGACGAAGGAATTCGTTGCGATGATCCGCGCGCTGGCGGGCAAACGCTCGGTTCTCCTCGTTGGAGACGGGGCCGAGCCAGAGATGCTTCGGGCGGGAAGGAATGTGCCCGAGGTCGATATGTTACCGGCGGACTTGTTGAACACGGTAGACGTATTGAACCATCGGACGCTCATCATGACTTTGGACGCCGTTCGGAAAGCCGAGTCTCTCTGGAGTACGAGCGCCACTGCCGAGCCGCAATCGGCTGCGGCCTAGATCGAGAACAAGACGATGCATTCATTTCAAATACTGCGAAGACCGGTGGTTACGGAAAAGAGCACTCTGCTTAGCGAGCAGGGCCGGTATGTGTTTGAAGTGGATCGGGGAGCGACGAAGCACGACATCCGGAGAGCTGTTGAAGATGCGTTCGACGTGACTGTGGTGAGGGTTCGCACGATGGGAGTGAAGGGCAAACGGAAACGATTCGGGCCGAGGATCACGGCTCATCGTTCGTGGAAGAAAGCGATCGTCACTCTGGCGCCCGGCGATACGATCACGTTGTTCGAGGGAGTATAGGATGCCTCTGCGAAAGTTCAAGCCGACGAGTCCGGGTCGACGCGGTACGGTTCTCCAGACCTCGGACGACATTACGAGCGACCGTCCGAAGAAGTCGCTCCTCAAACCGCTCAAGAAGCGCGCCGGAAGAAACAATCGGGGCCGTATTACGGTGCGGCGTCGGGGCGGCGGCCATAAGCGCCGCCTCCGCGAGATCGACTTCAAGCGCAACAAACCGAACGTTCCGGGTGAAGTGACAACGATCGAGTACGATCCGAATCGTTCTTCTCGCATTGCCTTGATCAAGTACGCCGATGGTGATTGGCGGTACATCATCGCCCCCGTTGGGCTGAAGGTTGGCGATACGGTCGTTGCGGGAGATCAGGTGGAGATTCGTCCGGGGAATGCGCTTCCGTTGAGATCCATTCCGAACGGCACGTTGGTCCATAACGTCGAGCTGAAGGTTGGACGGGGAGCGCAGATCGTGCGCAGCGCGGGCGCTTCTGCTCAGCTAATGGCGAAGGAAGGCAACTACGCGTTGTTGAAGCTGCCGTCCGGAGAAATGCGCCAGGTGCTGATTGAGTGTATGGCGACCGTTGGGCAAGTGGGTCTCGTCGACCACAAGAACATCAAGCTGGGAAAGGCGGGGCGAAGCAGGCACCGCGGTCGTCGTCCGAAGGTGCGAGGGGTGGTCATGTCGCCGGCGGATCATCCGCACGGAGGCGGGGAAGGCCGTTCCCCCATTGGAATGCCGACGCCAAAGACCCCGTGGGGCAAGCCCACGTTGGGGTACCGCACTCGCCGCAACAAGTCGTCCAACAAGTTCATCGTCAAGAGACGATACGAAAGATAGCGCAGTCGCATCATGAGGATTGGATTGGAGTAGGGAATGTCCAGATCGACGAAGAAGGGTCCGTACGTGCATCCAAAGTTGGCAAAGAAGGTCGAGGCTACTCGCCGTAGCAACAGCAAGACGCCTATCGTCACGTGGTCGCGGGCATCCACGATCATGCCTGATATGTTAGGGTTGACTATTGCGGTGCATGACGGTCGGCGACATATCCCCGTCTTCGTCACAGAGAACATGGTCGGTCATAAACTTGGGGAGTTTGCTCCGACGAGGACGTTCCGAGGGCATGGTTCGTCGAAGTCGGAACGAACGACATCAGTGAGGTAAGGTGAACGTGGCTGTTAGCGCTACGGCGACAAACACCGGGTACTCGGTCAAGAAAGTTCGGCGCATCTTGGACCTCGTGAGGGGTCGCACGGTGGGCGATGCATTGGATATCCTCCAGTTCATGCCGTCTCCCATCGCAGCTCAAGTTGCCAAGGTCATCAAGTCGGCCTCGGCGAATGCGGAAAACGAATCGGCCGCGGCCGATCCTTCGTCAATGCGGATCGTCGAGACGTATGCGAACATGGCCCCGAAGCTTCTTCGATTTCGTGCACGGGCGCGGGGGCGAGGGACGCGGATCATCCGCAGAAGCAGCCACATAACCGTCGTCATCGACGGGGAGGAAGACGTCTAACGTGGGAAACAAGACTCACCCTATAGGATTCCGTCTAGGGGTCATCAAAGATTGGCAGACGAGGTGGTTTGCCGCCAAGCAGAAGGACTATAGGTCCCTCGTCAAGGAGGACTTGGCGATTCGGCGCATCGTATTGGACGGCAATCAGGATGCGGGTATTTCTCGTGTGGAGATCGAGCGCGGAACCAATGAGCTTGTAGTTACCGCGCATACTGCTCGTCCGGGTATCGTCATTGGACGAGGAGGAGCCAAGGTCGACGGAATGCGGAAGAAGATCGAACAGCTTACGAGCGGCAGGGTGCGTTTGAACGTGCAAGAGATCCGTCAGCCAGACCTCGATGCGTTTCTGGTCGCTCGAAACATTGCAGACCAGCTGGAGCGTCGTATTGCGTTTCGGCGCGCCATTCGCCAGACTATGATGAGGACGATGCAAGCGGGCGCCGAGGGGATCAAGATAATCGCGGCCGGGCGGTTGGGCGGGGCGGACATCGCACGCTCAGAGAAGGCAATGGAAGGGCGGGTTCCTCTTCATACGCTGCGCGCGGATATCGACTTCGATATCGCGGAGGCGGCCACCGACTTCGGACGAATCGGGGTAAAGGTTTGGATATTCAAGGGAGAGATACTGCCGGAACCGAAGCAACAGCAAATCGAATTCGAGCAGATGTCTCCGATACAAGTAACCGTGCGGGCGGACCAGGACACGAGGCTAGTTCCTGAGACACCTGCATCGGACAGCTCGCCTACTCAACCTACTCAAGATGTACGTCCTGCTTCGGTCGGGCAACCGGCGGAAGAAGGCACGGGGACGATAGAGGAACCGTCCAATGCTCCAACCCAAGAGAGTTAAGTATCGAAACAAGCAGCGCGGCCGCATGAAGGGCGTTTCCGTTCAGGGGAGCCGCTTGAACTTCGGCGATGTGGGGCTGAAGGCCACGGAGCCCGCGTGGGTAACGTCGCGCCAGATCGAGGCGGCCAGACGGGTTCTTACGCGGTACACGCGGCGGGGCGGCAAGCTGTGGATTCGCATCTTTCCCGACAAGTCAGTCACGGCCCGGGCGGCTGAGACTCGTATGGGCAGCGGCAAGGGGGCTGTCGATCACTGGGTTGCGGTAGTAAAGCCCGGACGAGTGATCTTCGAGATGGCTGGAGTGCCGGAAGCAGATGCAAAGGCGGCTATGAAGCTGGCGTCGGCCAAGTTGCCGATGGGGACGCGGGTCGTGGCATCGGGGGAATCAGGACCTTAAGGCCTGCCACCGCAATCGAATGCGGAGTAGAGGAATATCATGGCGGAAATAGACGATCTGAGAGGTCTCAACGACGCGGATCTATCCGAGGAGATGGAAGATTCTCAACGGGCGTTGATGAATCTGCGCTTTCGGTCTGCGACCATGCAGTTGTCGGACGTTCATGCGATTCGGAAAGCGCGGAGACGTATTGCGCGAATCAACACGATAATGAGGGAAAGGGAATTGGCTCTGACCATACAATGAGCTATCAACGACGCAAAATTCGAGTCGGCAAGGTCGTCGGCGATAAAATGAACAAGACTCGTATCGTCGAGGTGGAATGGCGTAGTTTCCATCGGGTGTACAAGAAGTCGGTGCGACGCCGCACCCGCTTCAAGGTGCATGACGAGAAGAACATGGCGCGGCTCGGCGACACGGTTACGATCGTCGAGAGCCGCCCGATGTCCAAGACGAAGAGATGGAGGCTCGTCGAGATCGTCGAACGCCGAAAGCATGCAGATGTCCAGTTGGAAGACATTGCTGCGACCGGCGCCGTAGATGTCGACGCCACTCAGTCTCCGCCAGTGGAGCACCCAACCGATCAGGAAGAGCGCTATGATCCGGATGCTGCCGACGTGGGTCAGGAAGAAGTGTCTGATAGCGCGGAGGTGGTTGGACAAACCGACACGGGCGAAGCCCCCGTGGGTCAGGAAGAAGTGTCTGATGGTGCGGAGGCGGTTGGACAAACTGACACCGGCGAAACAGCATCGGAACAGCAGGACCTCTCGGACGGTGCGGAAGCGATTGGCGAGACTGAGCACGTAGACGCGGTTGGGGAGGTAGAGGTGGATAAGAGTTCTCCTGCAGAGGAAGACCGTTCGGGTGACTTGGGCCCGGCTGATCCGGAAGAAACGCAGTCCGAGAGCCTTGATTCTCCGAACGATGCGGAAGAGGATGGGAGGGAAGAAAAGACCTCCGAATTGGCAGTTCCGGCTTCAGAATCGGAAGATGACAACATACAGGGTGAGACGCCGCCCGTGGCTGGAAGCGCCGCTGACCACTCGCAAGAAGAGGAGAAGCCGCGGCAATGATTCAGATATATTCGCGGATCAAAGTTGCGGACAATTCCGGCGCCAAGGTCGTGAGTTGCATCGGCGTGCCCGGAGGGAGCGGGCGGAAGTATGCAGGATTGGGGGACGTAATCGTCGCGTCGGTCAAGGAAGCGGCGCCTGCGTCCGAATTCAAGGGGGGCGAGGTTGTTCGCGCGGTCATCGTTCGTCTCGCCAAGCCTACTCGCCGTCCGGATGGTTCGCATATTCGCTTCGACGAGAATGCTGCTGTCATCATTGGCGAGAATCAGATGCCCCGCGGAACGCGCATCTTTGGCCCTGTGGCTCGTGAACTGCGAGAGCAAAACTTCATGCGCATTGTATCCCTCGCTCCGGAGGTGTTGTAACGTGAAACTACGCGTCGACGACATGGTACTGATCACACGCGGTCGAGACCGCGGTAAGACTGGCCAGGTTCATCAGGTATTCACAAAGGAAAACAAAGTTCTGGTCGAGGGCATAAACGTCGTGCATAGACACACGAAGGGAACGGCCAATGTCCGGCAAGCCGGGATCGTCCAGAAGGAGATGCCTATCCCGGCTGCCAATGTGCGTCTCATCTCTCCGCACACCAATAAGGCAACGCGAGTGGGGTTCACCAAGCTGGCGGACGGCAGCAAGGCCCGGGTTTGCAAGAACTCCAAGGAAGTAATCGAGTGACTACGAAGAAGAGCGGAACTCAAAGCAAGTCGAGCGCTGCGCGGGGCAAGCAACGGTCTCGGAAGGACAAACAGCAAGCGCCGGCCGTAGAGGCCGCGCCACCGCGGTTGCTCGTTGCCTATCGAGAAGAGATCGCGCCGCAGTTGTTCAAGGAGTTCGAATACACGAGTCCTATGCAAGTGCCTCGCGTCGAAAGAATCGTCCTGAATATTGGCATTGGACGAGAGGCCATAGACAATCGAAATGTCATCGAGGCTGCGACCAAGGACTTGATAGCCATCTCCGGTCAACGTCCGGTAACTACGAAGGCAAGAAAGTCCATTGCGGGGTTCAAGTTGCGGGAAGGGATGCCTTCCGGTCTCAAGGTAACCCTGCGCGGACGCCGAATGTATGAGTTCTTGGATCGGTTCGTAAGTTCTTCTCTGCCCCGCATTCGAGACTTTCGAGGGCTGTCGCGGAATGCGTTCGATGGGCGGGGGAACTATTCGGTAGGGATACGGGAGCAAGTCATCTTCCCGGAGATCGATTACAACTCTATCGATCGATTGCGGGGGCTCCAGGTGGTCATTGCCACGACTGCGCGCTCCGACCGGGAGGGGTTTCGGCTGCTCGAACTGATGGGGATGCCCTTCGCGCGGACCGAAGACAACGCGTTGGCTGCCTAAATGCACTAGGGAAGGATGGAGAAAACGTATGCCGGTTACAGATCCTATCGCAGATATGCTCACGCGGATTCGCAACGCCATCATCGTGCGGCATGAATCGGTTTCGATACCCTTGTCGAACATGAAGAGGAGCATCGCGCAAATACTCAAGGACGAGGGGTTCATCGCGGATTTCGAGGTGAATGAGGGCAGTTCCACGCAGGGAGAGATCAAAGTCTACCTGTACTATCATGATAAAGACGACCCCGCCATTTCCGGACTCAAGCGCGTCAGCCGTCCGGGATTGCGGGTATATGTGCAAAAAGGCGAAATTCCCCGTTACTACGGCGGTTTGGGCGTGTCGATCGTTTCGACATCCAAGGGTGTGATGACCGGCAAGCACGCCTGGCGGGAAGGAGTCGGAGGGGAGCTTCTCTGCTACGTATGGTAGCGAGATTGCCAGGTTCGACAGGGAGTATGAGACAATGTCGAGAATAGGAAGACAACCGGTTCCGGTGCCGACTGGGGTTGATGTCGATATCCGCGGTCGGACGGTCACGGTCAAGGGGCCGAAGGGTGAGCTCTCCTATACCTTCCACCCTGACATGCGGATCGCAGCCGACAACGGCGTGATCAGGGTCGAGAGGCCTTCGGATGCAGGGAATCACAAGGCCCTCCATGGTCTTACACGGAATCTCATCGCAAACATGATAACCGGGGTTACGGAAGGGTACTCTCGGTCGCTGGAACTTGTCGGCGTGGGGTACCGCGTTCAAGAGAGCGGGAAGGGCGTCAGGCTGAGCGTGATGCGCAGCCATGAGGTCGTCTACCAGCCCAAGGATGGGATTACCTTGACTGTCGAGGGAAACAACCTCATTCACGTGACGGGAATCGACAAGCAAGCTGTGGGGCAAGCGGCCGCAGAGATTAGGAAGTTCCGCCCCCCGAACGTGTATACTGGGAAGGGCATTCGGTATCGAGGGGAACAAGTCCGTCTCAAGCCGGGTAAGAGCGCGAGGAAGGTTGCGTAGGATATGGGGCACAAGACTAGATATTCACGGCGGTTGGCGCGTCATGCGCGCGTCCGCCGAAACTTGCGAGGGACTGCGGAAAGGCCGCGGTTGGCCATCTTCCGGAGTCTGAATCACATCTACGCCCAAGTGATCGATGACGTTGAGGGTGTAACTCTTGCCGCGGCCGCCAGCACCGAGCCCTCTGTGCGAAGTCAAAGCGACGGAAAGCCCAAGGCGGGGGTGTCAACCGTCGTCGGGTCCCTGGTCGCGCAGCGTGCTGCGGAACGAGGCGTCCGGTCGGTGGTCTTCGACCGGGGAGGATACAAGTACCATGGACGAGTGAAGGCACTCGCCCAGGCTGCGAGAGAGGGAGGTCTTTCGTTCTAGAATGGTGAGTGGAAACCGTCGAGCCGGCAGGGTCGAAGAGGAAGAGTCTGACGGCATTCAGAGCCGTACAGTCAACATATCTCGAGTTTCGAAGACCGTCAAGGGCGGCCGCAATCTGAGCTTCAGCGCGGTGGTTGTCGTAGGAGACGGAAATGGGAACGTCGGCATTGGTCAGGGCAAGGCGAGCGCGGTGCCTGACGCTATCCGAAAAGGCGAAACGAAAGCCAGGAGCAATATGGCGCAGGTCACCCTTAGCGGGAGTACTATCCCGCATGAGGTGGTTTCGATGTTCGGGGCTTCGGAAGTCATGATGAAGCCGGCTAGGCCCGGCACGGGAGTCATCGCAGGAGGGGCTGTGCGCGCAGTCGTCGAGCTGGCTGGGGTCAGCGACATCGTTACCAAGGCGCGGCGCAGTACCAATCCGCTCAACACAGTGAAGGCTGCATTTCAGGGACTTCAAATGCTCAAGGATCCCAAAGTCGAGATGGGGAAACGGCGTCAGGTCATCGAGGCCCCTCCGCCTCCGCGCCGCCGCGATCGGCAGCGTCGCCGCCCTCCCAGGCTCGAGCCGCGACCCCGCCCCAGCAACCCCGGGCCTCGTAACCCAGGGCCGGGTAACACAGAAAGCTAGAGGAGATTGCACGCGGCGTTCGAGTTCTTTCCCGATTGACCTACCCTCGGACTCCAAAGCGCATGAGACGACATATGGGCAAGATAGCGATAACCTGGAAGAAGAGCAGCATCGGCTACCCCAAAGACCAGCGCCGCACGATTGCTGGACTGGGGCTTCGTCGGCTGCACCAGACGGTCGAGCATGACGATACGCCGTCGATTCGCGGGATGGTCTTCAAGGTGCGGCATCTGGTCGAGGTTACTCAGACGCAGGCAGATTGAATATCACAATAGGCATTGGCTATAGGGACATGGAACAACATCAGCTCCGCCCGCACAAGGGCGCAAAGAAGAATCGCAAGCGTGTCGGCCGGGGGAACGGCAGTGGCAGTGGCACATACTCCGGACGGGGCATCAAGGGACAGAACTCTCGGAGCGGCGGCGGCGTGCGCCCCGGTTTCGAAGGGGGACAGCAGCGCCTCATCAAGGGAATGCCGAAGCTGCGGGGCTTCACGAACATATTCCGAAAAGAGTACAGCGTCGTCAACGTCGGCGCTCTTGCGGGATTGGCCGACCATGAGGATATCAAGCCAGAAACCCTCGTCGCTGCCGGTCTCATCAAGAATTTGAAGAAGCCGATCAAGGTCCTCGGGGACGGGGATATCGACGCAGCGGTCAACGTTGCGGCGCATGGCTTCTCCCGGTCGGCGCGCCAAAAGATCGAGGCGGCCGGCGGAACCGTGCAGGTGGTGCAATAGTGCGTCAGCCCCAGGCGAGCAGAGCGGCCTCGAACGTCGGCCGTCCCCAGCTCATCCAGTCGATGATCGACGCCATGCGGGTGGCTGACCTGCGGGCGAAGATCTTGTTTACGCTGGCCATGCTGGTGGTATTCCGGTTCGTGGCGCATGTTCCCGTTCCGGGCGTCGACGTGCAGGCGCTGGCACAGGCGTTTCAACAGAATGCCATCCTCGGGTTCCTCGATCTCTTCAGCGGGGGCGCTCTCTCCAACTTGAGCGTCGCTGCCCTCGGCGTGTATCCATACATTACCGCCTCTATCGTGATGCAGATTCTGACGCCGGTCATTCCCCAGCTCAAGGCTCTGTCGCAAGAGGGGGAGTTTGGCCGGCAGCGCATCAATCAGTACACTCACTATCTCGCCGTGCCTATCGCGATCTTTCAGGGGTACGGCCAATTGACGTTGCTCCAACAGTCCGGCGTGCTCCCCTCTGTCAACCTAGGTCTCAATCTCACGACCTTTGCGATGATGGCATCGATGGTCGCGGGCACGATGTTCTTGGTGTGGTTGGGCGAGTTGATTACGGAACGCGGGCTTGGGAACGGTGTGTCGCTGATCATCTTCGGGGGGATCGTCGCGCAGTTTCCTCAGCAGATCGGACAAGGCTTTCTACAGAGCGACGAGAGGGCGGGTCTTCTCCTGTTAGCCATACTGGGGTTCGCCACCATCTACTTGATCGTTCTGTTCAACGAGGCGCAGCGTCGGATTCCTGTGCAGTATGGACGGAGCGTCTTTCGCGGCGGTCGGGTTCAGAGACAGAGCGGCTCGACTTTCTTGCCGCTCCGCGTCAACTCCGCAGGCATGATTCCGTTGATCTTTTCGTTTTCGATCATCATCCTGCCCGTGACGGTAGCCAGCTATTTCCGGGATCCCTTGAGCGAGAGCCTGATAATTCGGGCTATACAGTCCTTTGGCGATGCGATGGATCCCACACGCATCCCGTATTGGGTCGCCGTGTTCTTCCTCACGCTTGGGTTTACGTTCTTCTATACACTGGTCATCTTCCAGCAGCAGAACCTTGCCGAGAACCTGCAAAAGAATGGGGGGTTCATACCTGGAATTCGACCTGGTCAACCAACCCAAGAGTACTTGAACCGGGTGATCGTTCGGATTACCTGGGGAGGGGCACTGTTCCTCGCGACTGTTGCGGTGCTGCCGTATCTATTTCAGATCGTTACCGACATCCGCGCTCTTACCTTGAGCAGCACGAGTTTGCTCATCATGGTAGGCGTGGCTCTCGATACCATGCGGCAGCTCGAAGCTCAGCTTCTCATGCGCAACTACGAGGGATTCTTGAGATAGGGAGACGGTGCAAAGTACAGCGTACTGCCGTGAAATTGGGCGTTCGGCGCATTGGTGTTGTCGCACGGCACGTTGGATATCTTGTCTTGAAGGTTGTATTGCTAGGTCCGCCGGGGTCAGGAAAAGGAACGCAAGCGGCGCAAGTCGCCGATCATCTCGGCGTGCCAAAAGTAGCGTCGGGCGATCTGTTTCGAGACCACCAAAGGCGAGACACGGAAATGGGCCGGCTGGCGAGGTCGTATATGAAACGCGGACTCTACGTCCCCGATGACGTGACTATCCGAATGGTTACCGAATGGATCGAGAACGAAACTGAGAACGGCGGGTTCTTGCTGGATGGGTTTCCTCGGACGATCGGACAAGCCGAGGCTCTGGACGCTGATCTATCCAGTGGGGGCGGGCTCGATGCCGTCTTGTACATACGAGTATCGAACGACGAACTCGTTCGTCGATTGACCGGCAGACTCGTTTGCCGCGGTTGCGGGGCGACTTACCATGCGGTCTTCAACCCCCCGCGCTCGGCAGATGCGTGCGACGATTGCGTCGGCGAACTCCATCAGAGAGAAGATGACAAACCCCAAGCAGTCAACACGCGCTTGGAGGTATTCTTCTCTGAGACGAGGCCGCTGATCGACCGTTACCGCGATGACGGCATTCTGAGAGAAGTGGACGGCGAGCAGTCCATCGACCAGGTGCGACAGGCTTTGATCGTGCAAGTGAGTAGAGGCGCCTAGAAGGATGTTCTGCCATTTTCCTCACCGGGGATATGGTGTAGACAGGTGAAATGACAGACGGTTCAGATTGATCTATCGTGGTGGACCTACGACGCGGGGCAACCTGTCGCGATGAATCAAACGAAACCCCAACCGACGAAGTATAGCCCAGAGGTCATATTCTGGGCTATCATGGAAAGGTTATTGAATTTGGGACGGCTCGAATTGGAGGAGCTCCTATCGAACAGACGGCAACGTTGGGAATGTCAAGGACTGGCGGTATCACGATAAAGTCCGAGAAAGAGTTGGACTTGATGCGCGAATCGGGGAGCATTGCGTCTCACACCAAGGCCGTGTTGATAGATGCGGTTCGGCCTGGTGTTATGTCCCGGGACTTGGACGCCTTGGCCGAACGAGAGATTCGCTTTCTTGGGGCCGTTCCTTCATTCAAGGGGCTGTACGGTTTCCCTGCGACCATTTGCGCTTCGGTCAACGAGGAGATCGTTCATGGGATTCCGTCGAGGCGACGGTTGGTAGAAGGAGACATCATAAGCATCGACCTTGGCGCGATCGTAGGCGGGTTCCACAGCGACACAGCGTTCACCGTCGGGGTCGGAGAAATAGACGAGGACTCGCAGCGGTTGGTTGAGGCAACGAGAACGTCACTCTATCGAGCCATCGAGCAAGTGAAGGCTGGGCATCGTGTCGGAGACATTGGTGCGGCCGTACAGACCTATGCGGAAGGTATGGGGTACGGTGTCGTGCGGCAATATGTCGGACATGGCATCGGCAGGGCGCTCCATGAGGACCCCCAGGTGCCGAACTACGGCAAGCCCGGCCGCGGAGCCTTGCTTCGAGTCGGGATGACGATTGCTATCGAGCCGATGCTCACCGCGGGGACGTGGGATACGAAAGTCTTGGACGATGGGTGGACAGTGGTGACTGCAGATGGTTCTCGCTCGGCGCATTTCGAGGATACCGTCGCTGTAACGGAGAAGGGACCCGAAGTCCTGACAGCATAGAGGAGTCATGCCGAAGAGGAAAAATCAGAATGGCGGGAAGAAGGAAGCGATTGCGGTCGAGGGCCGTGTCACCGAGTCACTCCGCAACGCGACCTTTCGCGTCGAGCTTGCGAATGGACACCAGGTCATGGCGTACCTGTCCGGCAAGATCAAGATGAACTATATCCGCGTTCTCCCGGGCGATCGAGTCTTGGTAGAACTCTCACCTTACGATCTGGGGAGGGGCCGAATCACGTACCGCTTCGCCAAATGAACATCTTGTGCAGCTGGCGCAGCGCGGGAGAGACTGCGCGGTTGCAGATGTTCCGACGCGGAATGTCCGGCGGCTCTTCCGTCCGACGCGCGGATTTAGAGAGGCAAATATGAAGGTATCCACATCTGTCAAGAAAAGATGCGCCAAATGTCGAGTCATTCGGCGCCGCGGCCGAGTGATGATCATCTGCGACAATTTGCGGCACAAACAACGGCAAGGATAGGAGACGACGTATGGCTATCATCTCTGGAGTCAACGTTCCCGACGGTAAACGGCTTGAGACTTCGCTTACGCGAATCTACGGCATCGGTCCATGGCAGGCCAGGGACGTTGCGAACAAAGCTGGAGTCGAGGGCAACCCTCGGGTCAGCGAACTGACTGAGGCGGAGCTCACTCGCATCCGCGAGGTCATCGACCGCGAGAAGCGCGTCGAGGGTGAACTCCGCAGGGAAGTCACCAGTAACATCAGGCGTCTCATAGATATTGGCTCCTACCGAGGGGGCCGTCACCGGCGGGGGCTTCCAGTACGCGGACAGCGTACCCACACCAACGCGCGCTCGAAGCGCGGGCGGAGGGTTCCGGTGGCCGGCAAGCGCCAGGTGGGGAAGAAGTAGTCGAAGTTCATAACTGCGCCATTCCGCGATTCGATAGGAGGAAACATGCCGAGAGCGCCGAGAACACGGAGAAGGGAACGCAAGTCCGTTCCCGTAGGACGAGCATACATCCAATCGACCTACAACAATACCATCATCACGCTTACCGATCCGCAGGGGAACGTCGTTGCCTGGAGCAGCTCCGGATCGTTGGGGTCGTTCCGCGGCTCTCGGAAGTCCACGGCGTTTGCCGCCCAACGGGCGGGCGAGGACGTTGCGCGAAAGGGCTCGGAACACGGGATCCGACAAGTCGAAGCGTTCGTCCGGGGGCCTGGCGCAGGCCGAGAGGCTGCCGTCCGCGCGTTGACCGCAGCCGGGATTCTCGTTACCAGCATCCGGGACGTTACGCCGATCCCTCATAACGGATGCAGACCCCGCAAGCGCCGGCGCGTTTGACAGCGCATGAATTCATCGAAACCGACGTCCCCTCGATCGTTCGGACTCGGTCCAAAGAGCAAGTGAAGGAGAAGTAGAGACAACACATGGCACGAAACACCGACGCCGTATGCCGCCTTTGCCGACGCGTTGGCGAAAAGCTCTTCCTCAAAGGCGACCGCTGCTACTCACCAAAGTGTGGGGTCGAGCGGCGGAGACGCCCACCCGGAGACCAGGGGAACCGCCGTTCCCGGCGCCCAACCGACTGGGCTCTACAGCTGCGCGAGAAGCAAAAGGCGCGGTTTACCTACGGCGTCCTCGAACGCCAATTCAAGCGCTACTTCAGCGACGCTCGGGACAGCCAGGGCGTGACCGGCGACGTGCTCCTCCAGCTACTCGAGCGGCGCCTGGACAACGTCGTCTACCGGATGGGCTTCGTCGATTCCCGCGCACAGGGCCGCCAGATAGTCAACCATGGACATATCAACGTCAATGGGCGCAAAGTGAGTATCCCCTCGTATCGAGTGCGGCCTGGGGATGTCGTCACTTGGCGCAGGGTCACCGACGACACTATGCCCAAGTTCGTGGAATCTCTCACGGACGGTATTCCCAAGCGACCGGTGCCGACCTGGCTCAAACTCGAACCCGATGCGCTCAAGGGAGAGGTGCTCTCGCTGCCAGAACCGGCGGATATCGACACGGGCATAGACGTTCGACTCATCGTGGAGTTCTATTCCCGGTAGCTTGCGTGCGTTGGTTTCCAGCCTGAACGCTCGCTCTCGATGAGGATTGACAGGAGGCTTGCGACATATGATAGATTTCCAGTCCTTTGCTGCGGCCGATACGATGGTCGAGGAGCAGCCAGAGCCCGTACCCCAGATAACGGTAGTCGACGAGGACGACCGATACGGCAAGTTCGTCGCTGAGCCGCTTCCCCAAGGTTACGGCATGACGCTCGGCAACCCGCTGCGGCGCGTTCTGTACAACTCTCTGAGGGGGGCGGCGGTCACGTCGGTCAAGATCGATAGAGTGCTCCATGAGTACGCGACTATCGACCATGTGAAGGAGCAGGTGTCGGATATCTTGTTGAACATCAAGGGCATCCGCCTCCGCTCGCAGGTAGATCGACAGGGCAAACTCCGGCTTGACGTCGCTGGACAAGGCGAGGTGTCCGCAGGCGACATCATGGCCTCCTCCGACTTCGAGGTGGTCAACCCCGAATGGCATATCGCCACCCTCGACTCGGACGAGGCTCGCCTGTCCATCGAACTCAACGTCGAGCGCGGCGTTGGCTATGCGGAAGCGTCCGAGGGCGACGGCGTGCCGATCGGCACTCTGCCCGTCGATGCCATCTTCACTCCGATTCGGAAAGTTAGCTACCGCGTCGAAGATACTCGTGTTGGACAGCGCACCGATCTCGAACGACTCATCATCGAGATATGGACAGACGGCTCTATCGCGCCGGTAGACGCGCTGCGCGATGCTGGAAACGTGCTCGTCGAGAAGTTCTTCCTGTTCGCAAACACGCAAAAGGAATCGGAGGACGGTGATCAGACGGTTTCGATCGCGCGTACCCTAACCCCAGAACAGTACAATATGCCTGTGGAAGAGCTCAAACTTTCTTCTCGGACGCTCAATTGCCTCAAGCGCGCGAGCATCGACAAGGCAGGCCAAGCACTTGAGATGAGCAAGGCCGAGCTGCTGGAGATCAGGAACTTCGGAGAGAAGTCTCTGAGCGAGCTCTACGAGCGGTTTCGATCATTCAATCTGCTTCCTCCGGATGGCGACTCTGGTCAGCAGGGGCAGGGTGACGCGTCCGAATTCGATGGCAGTGCGGTGGAGAATGAAGAATCAGAATCTAGGGAGGATGGACGGTGAGGCATAAAGTTGCAGGACGCAAGCTCAGCCGACAGACCGGACATCGCATGCTTATGCTGCGGGGAATGGTCACCGATCTGCTGCGGTATGAATCGATACAGACGACCGAGCCCAAGGCCAAGGAGGTCAAGCGGATGTCTGAGAAGGTCATTACCCGTGCGAAGAAGGGCACGTTGCATCAGCGGCGCATGGCGGCCGCGGTATTGACCGACAAGAAGGTCGTCGCCAAGCTCTTCGATGAGATTGGCCCGCGATTCGACGACCGCGACGGCGGATACACGCGCATCGTCAAGATCGGCCCCCGCAAGGGTGACGCCGCGCCAATGGCGCTCGTCGAATTGGTCGAGTAGGGCCAATTCTTCATATCGCGGCCAGTGAGTACACGGTACGGTGAGGTACGCCCTAATCGTCGAATACGATGGGACGCGGTACAGTGGGTTTCAGTATCAGAACAATGCCAACTCAATACAGGAGGAGATCGAAACAGCCATAGCTCGCTTCACAGGGAAAGCAGTCCGAATCAAGGCGGCCGGACGTACGGACGCTGGCGTCCACGCATTGGGACAAGTCGTCGCCTTCGATACGGACACCGTCCACCCTGCAGAAGTCGTCCTTCGCGCGCTCAACAGTCACCTGCCAAACGATATAGCGGTAAAGTCGTCCTGCGCGGTCTCTGATGCGTTCGACCCGCGCCGACACGCAGTCTCTCGGACATACGTCTATACTATCGACTGCGGTAGAACGCGGTCGCCCCTCCGACGGCGAACGTCGTACCACCTGGGGCGGCGTCTGGTAGTCGACCGCATGATGGAGGCCGCAGAGCTGCTCGAAGGGGTACATGACTTCGCACAGTTTGCAGGGCGACTCGAACGGGCGGACGCGAGTACAGTGCGAGAAGTACACTCTATCGAAATACGAGAATGCGGCGAGGTCGTCCGTATAGAGGTGATTGGGAATGCCTTCCTCCCGCATCAGGTGCGGCGGATGGCGGGCTCTCTGGTGGACGCAGGACTCGGCAAGCTAACGACGGAACACATCCGCCAGATGCTGGAAGGCCGCCCATCCGGCGTTACCGCCCGAGCGCTGCCCCCTCACGGGCTTTGTCTCGTTAGCATCCAATACGAGAACTCCGATACCCTATTCTGAAGGAAACTGAACAATGGCAACTGCAACGAATCCAAAGGCAGCCCCCGAATGGCGCGTAGTAGACGCCGAGGGAAAGACGCTCGGGCGCGTCTGCTCGGAGATATCTACGCTGCTCATGGGTAAACACAAGCCTGCATATGTTCCGTATCTGCTAAGCGGCGACTTCGTCATCGTGGTGAATGCGGAGAAGGTATCGGTGACCGGCAGGAAGCTCGAGCGCAAGACCTACTACCGCTATAGTGGCTACCAAGGGGGCATCAAAGAGCAGCGTCTCGGAGCGATGCTGGAAAAGAAGCCGACCGACGTCATCACGCACGCCGTCAAGGGAATGCTTCCCAAGACCAAGCTCGGAAGGCAGATGCTCCGCCGCCTCAAGGTCTATGCAGGCCCCGACCACCCGCATCAGGCGCAACTCGGCACAGCCAAGAAGACCAACTCGAAACGTGGGGATTAGAAGGGAAACCTCATTGAGGTTTCCAAGACCAGACAGGTCCACAGGAGGACAACACCGGTGGTATCACAGCAGTATTACTATGGGACTGGGCGCCGCAAGACATCCGTAGCCCGCGTCCGTCTCTATGTGGAGCGCGGACCAATCGTCGTCAACGGCAAGCCCATGGAAGAGACGTATACATGGAAGTCGTGGCAAGACATCATCAACTCGCCCCTAGAGGCGACGGATACGCTTGGACAGGTGCGGGTGGTGGCGAAGGTATTGGGCGGGGGCGTGGTGAGCCAGTCCGGCGCGCTCAAGCACGGCATATCCCGCGCCCTCCTAGCGATGGATCCTTCCCTGCGTCCCATCCTCAAACGCGGTGGTTTCCTTACCAGGGACGCGAGAGAGAAGGAGCGCAAGAAGTACGGGCTCCAACGCGCCCGCAAGAAGGAGCAGTTCTCCAAGCGGTAGGGGGAACGGCCCAGGGGTTGGGTTCGAGTCCTCGGCGCGGCGGCCAGGCTGTCCAATGTCAGCAGCGACTCGATCCGGCCCCCAGTCTTCCGTCGGCCAGCCGCAGCTCGTATAGCTTCTGGAGATTCGGCCAGAACTCCGCGCTAGTCCCGAAGAAGCACCCCAACCGTAGAGCCGTGTCCCCGGTTACCGTCCTCTGCCCGTTCGGAATCTCTGTGATGCAATTCGTCGGAACCTCGATCAGCCGCGCCAACGCCGTCGCGCTCATCCCCAGATCCTCCAACTCATCCCCCAAATGTTCACCCGGATGAGTCGCCGATATCGCCATCTCTCGCCCCCCTAATGGTAGTCTACGATTTCTCCCTTCGTTGGCCCAAGGCAACCTTGCAGAGTATTTTCCGTTTGCCGCGCACTGTGGCTGTGGCAGTGATGCCAACCACCCGACAGATTCCCGCCGAACGCGGCGCAACGCAAAGAGTCCCAGGGCGATTCCCACCCTGGGACTCTCGTCATTCGGCAGCGGCTTGGCGA
Source organism: Dehalococcoidia bacterium (assembly GCA_965242665.1). Taxonomy (GTDB): domain Bacteria; phylum Chloroflexota; class Dehalococcoidia; order Lucifugimonadales; family VXLM01; genus VXLM01. The sequence continues at coordinate 2,051,789 of OZ251484.1, forward strand.
GCTACTGCGTCCAGTACTCGGGGTCGAGGAAGTGGACGCTCTTGTACTTCTGCGACCTGTTGCCTTGGTTGTTGATGTTGTCGAGGCCGTCCTCGAAGTAGTACGCGCCCAGGATGCCCTTGGCCTCGAGGGCGACGTGGTTCTTCGGCACGTTGCGCAGGTTGTTGCGCTTCATCGTCATGCCTCGGAAGATCCCCATGAAGGCGAGGTAGCCGATGTTGTACTTCTCCTCGGCGACGATCCGCCAGTACTCCTTACCCATCTCGACGCGCTGAGGGTCGAGAACGGGTCCGGTCTGAATTCCATCGCGCCAGATGTCCTGCTGGCGCTTGATGTTGCCGCTGATGTCCGCCGGGTAGGTGCCGTCGGGTGCCCTGTTGCCGTAGGTGTCTGGGTACATCGGGTCGCCTCCGGTTGGAGCCATTCCGGATTCGCCGAACGAGCTCCAATAGTTGCCCATTCCCGCGCCCATTGGGCTGGATGGGCCGGCAAACGAACGCGTCCAGACGACCGTCCACTGATTCATCGAGTACAGCGAGTAGTGCTGATCGAAGTACAGCGTTGGCTCGGGGACGTTGTTCTTGTTGCTCGTGCTCTGCGTGTCTATGGTGACTTTGATGCCAAGCTTCTGCCATGCGTCCTGAAGCACCTGGACGTGCGGGAATGTCAATGCGTTGCTCGTGGAGAACGTCACCTCCAGCGGGCCCGTCCCTTCCTTGCGGTCGAAGAAGCCGTCGCCGTCCGCGTCTGTATACCCCATCTTGGCCATGAGCGCCTTCGCGCCGTCAAGGTCGTATTCGGTGTCCAGATTCGCATACTGCTGTCCGGGGAAGTACGGCGTTATCGGGTGCGGCGCCCACTGCTGCGGCACGCCGATTCCGCTGGCCACGATCTCGTTCATCTGATCCCGGTCTACGCTGATCGACAGAGCTTTGCGGAAGTCCTGCGTCCGCAGCAGCGCCCCGATCTCTGGATCCTGCGTGTACTCCTGGTTGATGACCGTCGCCGAATCCGTCCCCGCTGGCGAACGGAAGATGTAGACGCTATAGTCGCCCTGTTCCATGTTCGCCATGTACAGCGGCAGCTCGCTTAGGATCATCGATCCGCCGTAGTAATCATTCTCCCCGTTCATCCCCCGGAACGCCGCGACCGTGCGGTCCTCCGTAAGGATCAGTATCTGTTCGTCCATGTATGGGAGCTGGTTCCCTTCCGGGTCGACGCCGATGAAGTAGTGGTTTCGCACTGCGGCTCGTCCGCCCTCGCAGCACCGGGTCTGGATGAGCTCCGACATGGCCGGCGTGTAGATGTCGCCCATGTAGATGAAGTCGGGGTCGAACTCCGTCGGTATTGGCCCGGTCTGCCGCCAGTCGTTGCCGGGGCCTGTGCGGATGTTGTCTATGGTGTTCTGGAGCCCTCGGACGGTCTCCTGGCCGTACTGCTCCATCAGGGCGTCTATCTCGCCGGGGTTGTACTTGGAGTGGTATCGCTTGTAGATGTGAGACGGCGCGTAGTAGCAGCGCGGGCATCCGCGCGTCTTCGACGACCCCCACATATGGCGGGAGCTTGCGAGGTCGAAGTACGGGTCGTCGAACTGGATCGTCCACGTCACGTCGTCCACGACGTCGAACTGAGCCGGGTTTCCGGTGATTTGGGACTTCAACTCGGCTGGCAAGCTTGGGTTGAGCTCCGTGTTGTACATCAGGTCTTCCATTGCGAACCTGACGTCCTCGATGGTCATTGGATATCCGTCCGACCACCGCGCGCCTCTGCGGTTCGTGAAGGTGTACATCCGACCGTCTTCGCTCACCTCCCATCCCTTGATGAGGCGGGGCTCGCTCGTGCCGACCGGGTCACCATTGACTAGGCTGGTAACCGCAAGGTGGTCGAGGGTCTTGATGTGGTGCGTGGTGATTCGCATCGTGCCGCCGTACACGCCGATCTCGTCATACGGTGCGATGACCCAGATGTCCTCGCGCACCGGTAGGCGTTCCTCGAGCGGGAGTATTTCCCCGCTGCGAACCAGATCGGCCGACTGGGGAGACTCGTTGAGGCTGGTTGGGACTGGCCCGCCCCATTGATGGGAGGGATATCCGCCCGGCTCTATCCTTGGGGCCATGTACTCCATCTGCATCATGCCCCCGGTCGGGTCTTGCCCTTCGCGCTGCGTGAGCGATTGAGCGACGCCTCCGGTGGGCCCTTGTGGAGCGGCGGGCAGGTCGGCCGGCCTGGCAGGCGCGGCCGGGGCCGGCTGCTGCTGGGCTTGGGGGGCCTGCTGCTGGGGCATGGCGTCGGTCGAGTAGTCCGGCAGCGTGGCGGTCGCGGCAGGCCTCGGCTGGGCCGCCGCAGCAGGCTGCTCGGGCTCCTCCGACGCCGCGCACGCGAGCGCCGCAACTGCGGCTATCGACGCGCACAAGGCGGCAAGCCCACTCATCTTCCAAAATGTTCGTTGCATAGAACTCTCCTCTTTCCTCTCAATGGTGGCACTCGGTGCACACTCCAAGGCGGTTCGAAATCTTTGCGTCACATTCCCTTTTTAGCACCTATAGGAAGATATGTCAATGTGCAATCACACGCTTGGACGTTCCATCTCGGCTGTGTGACCGCGATTTGATGTATCGTGTTGTATGCACTCCTCTATGGGTGCGAGGGGGACGCAGGTTGCTAGATTCCCGCCTACGCGGGAATGACGTGGGTGGCGCGAGTGGGTCGGGTGGATTTCCGATGCGGGGGACGCCGGCCGCTAGATTCCCGCCTTCGCGGGAATGACGTGGGTGGAGGGAATGACGTAGGTGGCGTGAGTGGGTTGGGTGGATTTCCGATGCGGGGGATGCAGGCCGCTAGGTTCCCGCCTGCGCGGGAATGACGTAGGTGGCGTGAGTGGGTTGGGTGGATTTCCGATGCGGTGGACGCAGGTTGCTAGATTCCCGCCTACGCGGGAATGACGTGGGCGCCGGGAGTAGCGGGGGATACGTCCTTATGCGTTCGATTTCTGCCTGCGCCGGACAGCTGCGGCGCTGTGCAGCCGAGGACGCTCGCATCATGGCACGGATGCCAACTGCGCGGTCATCCGCTCGGTGAACTCTCCGAGCCGCTCTACTACGTCGAAGATGTACCGCTCCCAGTCGTTGGAGAGGCCGGAGATGTCGACGCGGATGTGAGTGTTGCCGACGTCTGCGCGGTCGCCGAGGTGTCGTCGAAGGGCGTCCCTCGCTCCGCCCACGGCGTTGTGCAACCGCAGGACGACTGTGTCGTCTTCCCTGGTCATGGCTTGGATGCCCGAACGAGTTGCGGCGATCTTGAGCTTGGTCACGTACAGCAAGTTTTGCGCCTGCCATGGGAGCCGTCCGAAGCGGTCGGCCAGCTCGTCCCCCATGGCGGTTACGCCGTCTGCGCTGCCGGACGCCACCAATCGCCTATAGATGTCCAGGCGGGTCGGCAGGTCTTCGACGTAATTCGGGGGGATGTTGGCTGGAATACCGATGTCGACGGCGGTTTGCGGGGCGTCTGGCATGGGGGGGGGCGGCGCATGGTTGCCGTTCGTCGCGCGGCCGTCGTCTGCGCCCGCGGCCTGTTGCGCGCGGATCGACTCGACGGCGTCCGAGAGGAGGCGAGTGTAGAGGTCGAATCCGACCGCGTAGATGTGTCCGCTCTGATTTGCGCCGAGGATGTTGCCTGCCCCTCGGATCTCGAGGTCTTTCATGGCGATTTGGAATCCGGCTCCGAGTTCGGTCGCCGCCAGCATGGTCTTGAGGCGCTTTTCGGCGGTTTCCGTCAAGCTGCGGCGTTCGGGTATCAGAAGGTATGCGTACGCTCTGCGGGAGCTGCGTCCAACGCGGCCGCGCAGCTGGTACAACTGCGCCAATCCGAACGTATCCGCGCGGTTCACGATCAGGGTATTGACGTTTGGGATGTCGAGGCCGGACTCGATGATCGTGGTGCATACCAGGACATCTATGTTGCCGTCGGCGAATTCCACCATTGCTTCTTCGAGGCGTCTTTCATCCATTTGGCCGTGCGCGACGCCGACCGCCGCCTCCGGAACGAGCTTGCGGATGTATCCTGCGATGTAGTCGATGTTGTACACGCGGTTGTGCAGGAAGTAGACCTGGCCTCGGCGGTCGAGTTCGCGGCGTATCGCCTCGCGGATCAGCTCGTCGCTGAACTCCGATACGTACGTCTTGATTGGCAGGCGTTCTTCCGGCGGGGTATTGATCGTGCTCATGTCGCGGATGCCGGAGAGCGACAGATGGAGGGTTCGCGGGATGGGAGTGGCGGTCATGGTCAAGACGTCCACCGCCGAGCGCATTTGCTTGAGGCGTTCTTTGTGCGCCACTCCGAAGCGCTGCTCCTCGTCGACGACCACCATTCCCAAGTTCTTGAACGTCACGTCCTTTTGGATGAGGCGGTGAGTTCCGATGACGATATCGACTTTGCCCTCGGCGAGTCCGTCGACGGTCTTCCGCTGTTCGCGGTCGCTGCGGAAGCGGCTGAGCACGTCGACCTCGACGGGGTAGGGCTTCAGACGCTCGGAGAACGTTCGGAAATGTTGCTGTGCGAGGACGGTCGTCGGCACGAGGATGGCGACTTGAAAGCCGTCGGTCACGGCCTTGAATGCTGCGCGGAGCGCGACTTCGGTCTTGCCGTAGCCTACGTCTCCGCAGATGAGGCGGTCCATGGGTTTGGACATTTCCATGTCCGCTTTCATGTGGAGGATGGCCTCCGCTTGGTCGGGAGTCTCCTCATAGGGGAAGGCATCCTCCAGCTGCACTTGCCATGGGGTGTCCGATGTGAATGCGTGTCCTTCGGAGAGTTCGCGGGCGGCGTAGAGGGACAACAATTCGGCCGCCATTTCCCTGGTCGAGCGCTCGACGCGCGCCTTGGTGCGTTTCCATTCCTGCGTGCCGAGCCGCGTGAGCGTCGGGGCGCGGTCCATGGGCGCGACATAGGGCGTTATCCGGTCGAGGTGCTCCATCGGGACGTAGAGTTCGTCGCTCTCTGCGTATTGGATGACCAAGTACTCCCGGTCGTCGTTCTCGCGCGACCGTCCCACTCCGGCGAATCTGCCGACGCCGTGCTCGACGTGCACTACGTAGTCGCCGGGGTTGAGTTCCGATAGCAGAGAGTCTCGGCGTCGTGCCCTCCTGATGGACGATGTGCGCCGTTTCGCAGTTCCGAATATCTCCGCGTCGCTCACGACGATCAGCCTGCGCCCGTTCACCCGGAGCGCGAACCCCTCGCTGAGTCCGGCGCCGAAGTTCTGGACGATGGTCACCGTACCCGGCTGCGGCGTTTCTTGGAGGTCGCGGTTTGGGGCAGTCTCTGCGCTCGACTGGTCGAAGAACTCGACGAGGCGTTTGGGGACGGAGCTGACCGCCACCAATCGATCACCGTCTGCGGCGCTCGCCTCGGAGTCCGCCACGAACGCTTGGACGTCGCCCCCGTAGCTGGGACCGGAGCCAAACGGGAGCGTGAAGCCGTCTTGATGGATCAGATCCTCCGCGCCCCAGGGAGTGATCTGAATTCGCCGTCCGAATTCTTCGATGGCTGGCTCGACTTGGCTCCATGCTGCGAGCGACGAGGGGAAGTTGCGAGGGAGTTCGCCGCGCGACTGCTTGATCTCCCGCAGCTCATGCGCGCGTTCTTCGGTCTCCCAGGCTGCCTCCGCGATCTCGGTTGGGCGATACAGCGCGACGATGCTGCTGGACGGCAAGTAGTCCAGCAACGAGCCATGGTTGAAGAATCCGGCGTAGAAGTTGGCGTCCTCGATTTCGTCGCCGTCGAGCAACCGGTGCAACTCCTCTATCAGGCGCACGCGCGTCTCCTCGGTGCAGTTCCCCATATCGATCGATCGCGTAATAGACTCGATATGATCCGCGCCCGTGAGGCTGGGCATGGTCTCTTGGGCCGGAATGATGTCGATGGATTCGACGAACTGAGTAGAACGCTGGGTTGCGGAGTCGAACAGGCGGATGGTATCTATTTCGTCGTCCCACAGCTCTATCCGAGCGGGAGAATTCGACCCAACAGGATATACGTCGAGGATGCCGCCGCGCCTGCTGGCTGTGCCCGGCACGTCGACGTTCGGCTCGAAGGAATACCCCATGCGCTGCAACTGTCCGAGGATCTCGCGGAGGTCGACGGATTGTCCTGCGGCGAGATACCGGCGGCTCTCCTCGAATCCCCTGCGGGAGATGGTCTTCTGCGCGATTGCGGACGCGGACGCGATTACGACATTCACGCGTCCGAGGTCATCGCGGCCACCATGGTCGTCGGCCGCTGCCGACTGGGAGGGCAGGGCGAGGAGCTTTGCGAGCACGCTGACGCGCTGCTGTTCGGTATCTGGGTCGGTAACGAGCCGCTCGAACGGGAGGGTTTCGGACTCGGGGAAGTGGAGAATCGACTCTTCGTCCTCGCTCCAAAGGCAGATCTGTTCATAGAAGCGCCGCGCGTCTTCGGGGCGGGGAGTCACGACCAAGATCGGCGCGCGCGCGTTCCGTCCCAACGCGGCCAATGTCATTGGCACGCCGTTCGGCAGTACCTGCAAGCGAACGCTCGACCGTTGTTCGTTCATCGACTGCATGAGCCTGCCGAACTCCGGCACGCCTTCCAGTACGTCGATCAGAACACTTAGCGGCATCTGGGCGCTGTACATCCCGCACACATGGAATATGGCCAGTCCGTCGGCAACAGACTGGCCATATTCCATTGTAGCACGGGGGGCAGGCGGGAGCGCATATCCGGCCCGCCAAGTTTCGTTCGATTCATTGCGGCGCTGGATTCCCGCCTACGCGGGAATGACGTAGACAAGACAGGCGAGGACGTGCCGTGACGTCAAGAAGCGCGGCGTCTGGGTATTCCGTCATTCCCGCACTCACGCCCACCATTCCCGCACCAGTCTCCGTCATTCCCGCACCCTCCCACGTCATTCCCGCGTAGGCGGGAATCCCCCCTCACGTCCCTTCCCCTACCCAAACACCTCCGACACCCGCATCTGCCATCCAGGAACGACATCCTCCACCGACAAGACATCCCCTTCCGTCAACACCGCCGCATCTCCAACCGTGCGGTGCACCTTCACCGCACGCCTGCTCGGATCGACCACGACCACCGCCCGCGTCCCAGCACCCAGCCAATCCGCAACCTTCTCCTCCACCTCGCTATAACGGTCGCTCGGCGATAGTACCTCCACCGCAATATCCGGAGCACCCGAAAAGAACCCCTCCGATTCCCCAATCTCTCGAAGCCTCCGACTCGAAATGAACCCCACGTCCGGGACGCGAACATGATCGGGGTTGGATGCCAACCTGAACCCCGTCTCCGCAACATAGACCTTCCCCAAACCCTGCGCCCTCACGTACGGCCCAAGCGAAGAGGTTATGTACCCCGCATATTCTCCGTGAAACAGACCAGCAGGCCCCATCTTTCGCAGATCCCCTCTCACTAGCTCATACCGAAACCCATCATCCGGCATATCCAGCAGATCCTCCGCCGTCATCCGTCGAGCCGCCGTAGTCATGCCTTCTCCTCCTAATTCCGCGCTCCAAGCCCCCCCGTCATTCCTATGCACGTCTTCGTCATTCCCGCGTAGGCGGGAATCTCCCTTACGACCGTGTCTCCGTCATTCCCCGGCCAGTCTACGTCATTCCCGCGTAGGCGGGAATCTCCCATACGACCGTGTCTCCGTCATGCCTGCCAGTCTACGTCATTCCCGCGTAGGCGCGGATGTGCCCGTCATCCCCACACTGTCATTCCGCGGTGCTGGTTGTCTACGAATACCCATCACCCACAACCCGCCAGATTCCCGCCTACGCGGGAATGACGTGGGAGGGTGCGGGAATCCACCGCGTTCATGGGCGGGGGAGTGACAGAGTGGGTGCGGTCGGTCAACCCTGCCCCGTCATTCCTATGCCCGTCTACGTCATTCCCCGGCCCGTCTACGTCATTCCCGCGCAGGCGGGAATCTCCCTACTCGCGTCATTCCCCGACCAGTCTCCGTCATTCCCGCGTAGGCGGGAATCCACCGCGGTCATGGGCGGGGGAATGACGGAGTTGCGGTCGGTCAAGGCCGGGCCCCGTCATTCCCCCATACGCGCGCGAACCTATCCGCCGCCGAAGCCGCGCGTCCTCGCGTACACGCCGACAACGACCGCCAAGCCAATCACCACTACGAGAGCCAGTATGACTATCAGGGCCGTGTTGGATCCGCCGTCTTCAACCTCCGGTTCAACGACCGGCGTCGACGTCGGATCGGGAACGGCCTGGGTCACCGCAGTCGCCGGTGGCACAGGCGTGGCCGTCGCCGGCGCCGGCGTTGCGGTCGGCGGCACTGGCGTCGCCGTTGGCGCGGCCGTCGGCACTGATGTGGCCGTCGGCGCCGGCGTAGACGTCGGAGGCCTGGGCGTTGCCGTCGCCGTGGGCACAGCCGTCGGCCTGCGTGTGGCCGTCGGCGCAGGAGTCGCGGTTGCCGGTACGGGCGTGGCCGTGGGCACAGCCGTCGGGACGGATGTCGCCGTCGGTACTGGCGTCGCGGTTGCCGGGACAGGCGTGGCCGTGGGGACGGCTGTCGGCGCGGATGTAGCCGTCGGCTCCGGCGTTGCAGTCGGAGGCGCGGTCGGCGCTGGCGTCGGCGTCGGAAGCGCGTCGTCTATCGTCATGACGTACGTGCTGAAGCTCGTCAGCGTGGACACCGCCCATACCGTGCCGTCAGCGTCCGTCTCGCACCGATGCTCCAACTGCGTCCACTCGTCGCCGTCTACGCGGTACACTCGCACGCGCCCTTCCGCGCACGCAGCCGCATCGGCCGCAGGCAGCGCAAAGCGCAGATCCACCCCAGGCGAGTACGTCATCGGCGTCGGCGTCGTGCTGCCGGACGCGAACGACTCGAGCTCCGCGGCGAGCGTCACCCGCTCGGAATCGGCGGGCGGCGCGCCGGGCGAATCGGCGTCCAACTTGGTCACTTGTATATCCACGTTCGACGATGCGGCCCCAGCAGGCACTACCACCTGCAAGGTCGAATCGCCGGTCGTGATCTCCGTCTCCTCGTTCGCCGTCACCGGCGCTCTCGCAGACGTCGGCGATGTAATGATGAGCGTGGCGAACACCATCCGCGGCGTATTCTCCGCGCCCGGCGCGCTGATGGCGAGTCTGCCCCGATGCGTCCCCGGACTCAGACCGGAGGCGTTCGCGGACACTCTCACGGACACTCGCGCCTGCGGACTGTTCGACGATGCCGTCCTCGGCGAGAACGACAGCCAGCTCGCGCTCGACGACAGCGTGAACGGCATGTCCGTCTCCCGCATCGTGTTCCACACCGTGAACGTTTGCGCCGCCGGCGCATCTCCGCCCTGCGCGGCCGTGAACGTCAGGAAGTTCGTCGACAGACCGACCTCCGGTCGTATCACGTCCGGCGTCGCTGTGGGCGTTGGCGTGCGTGTCGGCGTCGGCGTGACATCTTCGCCATCTTCGCCATCCTCGCCTGGCGACGGTACGGATGTTGCCGTCGGTATGGGCGTCACCGTGGGTGTCGGCGTCGGTGGTGGCGGCGTAGGCTTCGTGTGGTAGAGCCACGCGCCGGTCACCGCTACGTCGGTGGCGGAGAGAGCGCCCACTGCGACCACATTTCCGCCAATGGATACCGCTTTAAGTCGTCCCCGCCAGCCTTGATTCTCGCCCGGATCATCCTCCGTGGGAAGCGTTACGACAAAGGGATCGTCAGTGGCTATCCCGGTCTCACTGGCGCTGGCCCACCCGGCCTGCGGCCTCGCGAACAGATACACGGCGCCAGTGTCGCCGGCTCTACCCGGCTCTCCAATTGCAATCATGCTCCCGTCGGCGTTTACCGACACCGAGCGCCCAAAATCATAGCGTGCCGCCGCATCGTGCGCCCTCAGCCTGGTAGACGTCGCCGACGTCATCCATCCTCCGGCCGGCTTCGTGAACACATACGCCGCCCCCGTTTCCGAGCCGATCCCCCACGCTCCCACGACGACAGTGTCTCCGTCCCCGCTCACGGACACCGCTTCCCCAAAGTCATCGCTTCCAGACGAACTCGTCTTGGTGAGTGTCGCCATCGGGGCCGACGTCGCCCATCCCCCAGACGGGCGCGTGAACACATACACCCCCTCGGCGCCGCCATCCTCCTCTGTTCCCACGACGATCGTGTCGCCGTTCGCGCTCACGGACACCGCTTCCCCAAACTCCGCAAACTGACTCGGAGTAGGCGCCGTTAGCTGGACACTCACATTCGTATCCGCCCATCCTGCGGCCGGCTTCGCGAACACATACACAGCCCCGACGTTCTGCGTGGCACCTATGTCGACGCCCGTCGTCCCGACGACGACGGTTTCTCCGTCTGCACTCACCGCTACCGACGATCCGAAGGCATCGAGTGCCTGCGGAGAAGGTGCGCGGAGTTTTGCCTGCGCGGGGGTTGCGGACGACCATCCTCCAGACGGCCGCGTGAACACATACACCGCCCCGCCGTTGTTGCCGCTGCTGGTCGAGTCGTCCCAAGCATTAGCGACGACGACCGTGCTTCCGTTTTTGTCCACCGCTACCGATCTCGATGAATAGTCACTATTACCGACGCCGGACCCGACGAGTTTGACGCCCGTCGGCGCCGCGCTGCCCCATCCATCGTCCGGCCTGGTGTACACGAATGCCGCGCCCCTGCTGCTGACGTCCCGGGATGCTCCAACGACGACCGTGCTGTCGTCCTCGCTCATGGCCGTCGAAACTCCAAACCCGTGTGAAGAGTTCGCTATGAAGGCTCCTTCGCCCTCGATGATTGGCGGCCCGTACGCGTTCGCCCACGGACCGGAGCCCGCGCCGCCTGAGGACGACGCCCAGAAGACGCCCCCCAGCCCGTCCGTCGCCGAACCCGCGACCAACGCAACTATTCCGAGAACGCCCAGTGCAATGACCGATCGCAAACGAATGAATCCTGCAGGCATTTGCTTGCACCTCAATAATGACTTCCTAGCACTCTTTTATACTACAGCCGCGATTGACTTGTCAACATCCTATCTGCGGAGGTTTCGTGCAAATTCATTGGGGGGGAGATTCCCGCCTGCGCGGGAATGACGTGGGAGGGATTGCAGATTGTTGATTGTTGATTGAGGATTGGAGGATGCGGGAGTGGAGTGAGGGGGAGATTCCCGCCTGCGCGGGAATGACCGGTGGAGCCGGATCCGGAGCCAGAAGACATCGGGGAGATTCCCGCCTGCGCGGGAATGACGTGGGTGCGGGAAAGCCGTTGCCTCGCGTGCGTGCGCGTGAATTAAGGTACGCGCGCGCACGAGTTTCTGTCGTATTTTGTCGTATTTTGTCGATTTTTGCCGGGGCGAGTGGGGAATTGATGATTGCAGATTGTCGATTGTCGATTGATGATTGGGGATTGCAAGGTGGCTCCTTGGGTTGTGGTTTGGACGGGTTGTCTGTCGTCTTTAGGTTCAGGATAGTACGGAGGTTCTGTTTTGTCAAATGCGGTGCTCGGGAGATTCCCGCCTGCGCGGGAATGACGAAAGGGGAGCGGGAGTGACGTGGGTAGGCCGCGGTGGAATGACGTGGGTGGTTGTGGGAGTGACGTGGACGGGGGAGATTCCCGCCTTCGCGGGAATGACGGGGGCAGGGGGTGGGAATGACGTAGACGGGTTATTCGTACTGGGGGTAGTCTGCGCCAATAGAGTGAACGGAACTGAGTCGACGCTTTTCTTTGCAGTATTGGCGCCTGGGGGATATAATCTCTTATGAGGGCGTCTGCGGCCGGACGAGTGGAGAGGTACGCAGGAACGCCGATGCTTGGATGATTACGAGGAGAAGAAGTGGCGGTCGTGCCTATCTTGGAGTACCCGCATCCTGCCTTGCGCAGCCGGGCCAAACCCGTGCTGACGATAGACGGGAGTACGCAGCGCCTCGCGGACGACCTCATGGATACGCTCGTGCATTCTGAGGGGGTTGGGTTGGCGGCGAATCAGATTGGATCGCTCTCGCGGGTCATAGCGCTCAAGATGCCGGATGAGGAGGAGCCGACGGTCTATGTCAACCCGCGGATCGTTCATCGAGAGGGAACGCGGCGGGTGGAGGAAGGCTGCCTCAGTTTTTCCAATCATTACGGCGTGGTAGAACGCTCCATATGGGTCAAGGTCACTGGCTTGGATCGAAAGTCCGGGGTGATTCGCCTGTACGCCGATGAACTTTTGGGGCAGGCGTTCGAGCACGAGATCGACCACCTGAACGGCATCTTGTTCATCGACCATCTCTTGAGCCATCATCACTTGTTCGAGTACGCATCGGAAGCCGGCGATTCCCGGACCAATGCGGATGATACCGACGCAGGAGCGGCTTCCAGATGAGTCCGGCCTTGGCAGTCGATACATCCCCGCTCATAGGCGGTCGTGGCTTTCCTTCTTGGGCCTCGCCGCTGCGCGAGTTCATCGAGTCCAGAGGGATAACCGCATACGTCGTCGGGGGGGGCGTGCGCGACTCTTTGCTTGGGCGGAAGATCGATGACATGGACGTTGCGGCGGAGACGAGCATACTGGGCATCCTCGAACTGGGGCACGAGTTGGCGAGGTACTTTGGCGGCTCCTACGTGCCGCTTGCGCCGAGGAGGGGCATCGTCCGCGTCGTTCTTCCTGATGGAGGGTTCGTCGATCTTTCGGCCGCTCCCGACGGCATAATGGACGACCTCGCGCGCCGCGACTTTACGATCAACGCCATGGCCGCGCCTCTCGCGGACGCCGAGACGGAGATACGCCGCGCGCGCGTCATCGATCCGCACAACGGGCTTGCGGACATCGACGCCGGTATCATACGCTGCGTTTCGTCTTCATGCTTCGATGATGACCCGATCCGGCTGCTTCGAGCGCCAAGGTTGGCTGTGCAGCTGGGGTTTGCCATGTCCGCCGAGACGCGTCGGTCGATCACGCTCAAGGCGGGATTGCTCGCACGGCCGGCCCGGGAGCGGGTGCGCGACGAGATGCTCAAGCTCATGGCTGCGCCGAACGCGGTGTCTGCGATTCGGACGATCGACGACGTTGGACTTCTGTCGATCGTGATTCCAGAACTCGACGGCGCGCGGGGAGTAACCCAGCCGGAGGAGCACTATTGGGACGTGTTCGACCACTGCGTCGAGACGGTCGGGCAGATCGAGCGGATTCTCGACCGAGGACAGTCGGGGGATGATTGGGCGGTTGGTCTCATTCCGGAGCCGCCTGACGTAAATTCGTACTTTGCAGAGCGGATAAGCGACGGACATACTCGCTCGACTCTGCTAAAATTGGGGGGACTGCTTCACGACATCGCAAAGCCGTCAACGAAAACGATGGAGGAAAATGGGAGGATTCGCTTCTTCGGACACCACAAAGCGGGGGCCGAGGTCGTGGATGGGATACTTACGCGGCTGCGGTTTGGAACGCACGGGCGGAAGTTCGTCGTTGGCCTGGTTCGCCATCACCTTCGCCCGAGGCAGATGGCGGAGCCGGGCGCAAAGCCGACCATGCGGGCAGTATCCCGCTTTTCCAAAAGTCTGGGAGACGCGGCCGTATCGGTTCTCTACTTGAATATGGCAGACTATCTAGCGGCGCGCGGCCCGCTTCTCGATCGTGCAGAGTGGAGGGAACACTGCGAGCTGATCGCGCACATTCTCGGCGCAAACTCCGAATGTCCGCGCGCGCCTCGACTCGTCACGGGCACTGATATTATGGATGGGTTCTCTGTTGCGCCAGGCCCGCTGGTCGGAGAATTACTGAGGGCCGTCGACGATTCTCGCGCGGCCGGCGAGGTCGCTACCCGGATCGAAGCGATGCGGCTCGTAGGCAGGATGTTGGAAACGAAGCAGTACAGCGAACGACGTATATCGAAAACATTGGACGGAGAGCAAGTTGCGTAGATACGCCAGGGCAATGATCTTGATACTGGTCTTGGTCGTCTTGTCGGGCCTCGCGGTCGGATTCAAGACGATCGAGGTTGGAAATTTCCGACGGGGCGGCGAGGACACTCTGCTCGGGCTCACTCTGGGGCTCGACCTGCAGGGCGGGAGCCACTTGGTGTACCAGGCGGACTTGGTCGACGATCCATCCGGCGGCGACATGACGGCGCAGCCCACCAGCGACCAGATGGAGTCCCTCAAGAGCATCATCGAACGCCGTTTGAATTCCGCCGGCCTTGGTGAGCCGGTCGTACAGGTATTGGGAAACGACCGGTTGCTCATACAGATACCGGGCGTCAGCGATCCGGACAGCGCGAAGGCTCTCATCGGAGAGACGGCGCAGCTGGAATTCAAGCACCGGATGGTGGGCGTCCCGCGCCGGATCGATTTCCCAGACGGAGAAATCGTCGGCTATCGAATCGTCCCAGTGACCCCGGAGCTCATCGACCCATCGTTGACCGAAGTAGACGATGGCGCGGACGCTGGCGCAGACGATGCGACCGGTGATGACGCTGGCCCGGGCGATGCGACGGACGATGCCGCGGGTGCAGACGGCGCGTCGGACGATGCAAGCGGTGATGACACAGCCACGGACGATGCGTCGGATGATGCAAGCGGTGATGACGCTGGCGCGGACGATGCAAGCGATGATGACGCTGGCGCGGACGATGCGTCGGACGATGCAAGCGGTGATGACGCTGGCGCGGACGGTGCGTCGGATGACGCAAGCGGTGATGACACGTCCACGGACGATAGTGCGGACGGCGCGTCGGACGATGCAAGCAGTGATGACACGTCCACGGACGGGAGCGCGGACTCCGGAGCGCAGGCTGACGACGGCGGCGATGCGGCGGATGCTCCGCTTGGGCCTCCAGGATTGGAGATCGAATTCGACGATGCGGGGTTCGCAAAGTTCTCGGAGATAGTGGACGGGATGCGGGACAGCATAACGCTGGCGTCGGGCGCAGAGCGCGTCTACCCCGATACGTTGGCGCTGTCCATAGAGGGATCGGCGGAACAGGAGATCAATATCCTGTATCAACAGGTCTTGATAGGGGGAGGCGGCGAGGTGATCCCGTTGGGGGGCAACCCGAACATTCAACAGATCGTAGGAACCAACAAGTTCGTCGTGAATCTTGGCAACGTGCCGTTCGATAGTGACGACCTGATGGCGGCGGCCGAAGAGCAGTTCCCTAGCGGGGGAGAACTCGTCCTTACCGTCGTGGCGGGGAAGGTGGACGAGGACATCAACCTTACGGGGAACGACCTCGCGCGTGCCTATCCGGGGCAGCATCAGGGTTCCGGCATTCCCATCGTCAACATCGAGTTCAACGCGGAGGGCACGAGGAAGTTTGGGCAGATTACGGGCGAAATCGCGCAGACCGGAGACCAGTTGGCCATCATCTTGGACGATGAGGAGTTGATCGCTCCGGTCGCGGATCGGGCGATCACAGGCGGGAGCGCGTACATATCGGGGGCGGATTTCACGATCGAGCGAGTTCGCCAGATTGCGCTCCTGCTGGAGTCTGGACGCCTGCCGATTCCCATCACGCTCATTCAAGAGAGGAACATCGACGCGATTCTCGGATCGGACTCTCTGCAAAAGAGTGTCCGAGCGGGAGTAGTTGGCCTGGCTCTCGTGTTCATGTTCATGATCCTCTACTACCGGATGCCTGGTGTGATCGCGGGGGCTGCGCTTCTGATCTATACCCTCATGCTCATTGCGGTATTCAAGATGATTCCGGTCACGTTGACCCTCTCTGGGGTAGCGGCGGCGATTCTCTCCATTGGCATGGCAGTGGACGCGAACATCTTGATATTCGAGAGGATGAAGGAAGAGATGCGGGCGGGCCGACCCCTCTTCTCTTCGATCAACATTGGGTTCAACCGCGCGTGGTCTGCGATTCGAGACAGCAACGTCTCCACGCTCATCACGTCGGGGATCTTGTACTGGTTTGCGGACACGCTGGGGGCGACCGTGGTGCAGGGCTTCGCCGCGACCCTTGCCATCGGCGTAGTGTTGAGCATGTTCTCATCCATCGTCATCAGCAGGACATTGCTCCGCATCGCGGCCTTGAGCAGGATTGGGAGGCGGCTGCGGTGGTTCGTTCCGACGGAGGGCAAGAGTCTCCCACAACTTCAATTGGAGTCGCCGGGGGCATAGGGCGCCCCTTCGACTCGACCGAGAGAACAATCCAGGAGCAAAGACGTGGACTTCGTAGGAAAGCGCAAGTGGTTCTTCGCAGTATCGGCCTTGGTGCTCTTGCCCGGGGTGGTCTTCCTCATCATCGCGCCGGGTCTGAAGCCGGGCATCGACTTCACCGGTGGGTCGTCAATGACGTTCTCCGTAGCGGACGAGGTTTCCCAAGACAGCCTGCGGTCGGTCATGACCGGTCTCGGACACCCGGACTCGGTGATCCAGCGGATGGACGATACGACGTACTTCGTGCGCACCAAGGAGCTTTCCGATGAGGAGAGGGACGAGATCATCGAGGGGGTGCAGGATCAGTTGTCGCCTGGGGGCGTCACTATCTTGAGCTTCGATCTCGTTTCTCCGGTGGTTGCGGCGGAAACGGTGTTGAACGCCTTCTACGCGGTCGTTGCGGCGGCGGTTGGGATCTTCCTGTACCTGTGGTGGGCGTTTCGCAACGTGCCGAGCCCGTTTCGATACGGGGTGGCTGCGGTGGTCGCCTTGGTCCATGACACCATGGTCGTCATTGGCATCTTCGCCGTCTTGGGGGTGCTGGCGGACATCGAAGTGAACACGATGTTTCTGGTAGCCACCCTCACCGTCATCGGCTACAGCGTCAACGACACGATCGTCGTCTTCGACCGGCTGCGCGAGAACATCTTGCTCTATCCAAACCGTGCGCTCGAGCGGAACGCGAACGTTAGCATCATGGAGAGCATGGGGCGTTCGCTGAACACTAGCCTTACGCTGCTATTTACGCTGCTGGCGCTCTTGTTCGTCGGAGGAGAGACGATTCGGGTCTTCCTGTGGGTGCTCATCATCGGAGTCATCGCGGGAACGTACAGCAGCATCGGCATCGCTACGCCGCTGCTGATCGTGTGGGAGACGGGTTCGTTTGGACGGATATTCGGGCGGTTCCGCCGCGGCTCCTCGCCGGCAGTGAATGCGGCGTCGGAGCCGGCGTAGGTTGGGAGGTCGTGGCGGGGAGTAGATTCCCGCCTACGCGGGAATGACGTAGACGGGTGCGGGAATGACGGAGACGGGAGTGACGGGGGCAGGGTGCCGCGGGAATGACGGATGCAGGCTCCCGCGGCTTATGCCGGCTCCTGCGGGCCGAAACAGGCGCAGCTAGGGGTTCACTCGGTCGCGGAGGGCGTTTACGAGGGACTCGGTCTGCTGCAGGCCGTCTGCGAGGAACGATGCGTCCGTTCCGATGGTTGCTATCTTGCCGCCGCGAGAGAGCCACTGTTCGGCGCGCTCGTAGGTAGACGTGAACATGCCCCAGGGGACGCCGTGTTCGATGCACTTGTCGAGCACGTGTTGGAACATCTTGTCGACCTCTTCCTGCCCCTCGTGCGGCATGAAGCCCATCGACCATCCGAGGTCCGCGGGGCCGATCATGATGCCGTCCACACCGTCGACGGTCAGGATGTCGTCGAGATTTTCGACCGCTTCCAGGGTCTCGATCTGCGGCCAGACGATCACTTCGTCGTTGGCGACCGCCGCATAGTTTTCGGCGCCGCCGTAGTTCACCGCCCCTTTTGGCCCCCAGCTTCGCACGCCCCGCGGCGGAAACTTCGCGGCCTGCACGGCCTGCTCCACGGCCTCCGGCGTGTTGGTCAGCGGCACTATCACGCCGTCCGCCCCAGCGTCGAGCGCCGCGTTGATGAGATGCGTCTGGTTGAACGGCACCCGAACGATGACCTCCTTCGCCCTGCCCAAGCCCGTCATCATGCGGTAGAGCGTCGTAATGTCGATCTGGCTATGCTGCGTGTCGACGAGGAAGAAGTCGAAGTCCGATTCCCCCAGCGCCCGGAGGGTTGCGGGATGGTCGATAGTGGGGATCGTCCCGACGATGGCCTTGCCGTCCAACAGTCGTTGCTTGATGCGGTTTTGCACTCGTCTCTCCTTGGAGTTCGGTCTTGCCTTGCGCCGCCAGAGCCTGCCGCGCGGGTTATTCCAACGGACGCCGCAGGAGAGGGTACGCTAGGGCGCGGGGGATGTAAAGGGGGGAGTGGGGGTGTCTGTGCGGCTACGAGGGGGTACTTCCCTTCTCCGCTAGGTAAGACTTTGCGCGACGCAGATAGTAATGCGCCACTATCAATACGAGATGGAGCGGGACCCAAGTGGAGCCCCGCCTACTGCGGCGGCCAGCCGTCGGGGATTTCATTGGCGTCAAGGGCTGCTTGGATAGAGTCCGCGGCCTCATCGGTGACCCATTCGCTCCAGATGTCGGCGTTCTCGCTGAGCCACCAGATGGCGGCGTCGTTCTCGCCAGAGCCGTCGGTTTCGATCATCCATGACCTGACGACTTGGTAGATATCGACGTTGAAGTCCCATTTCCGTAGCATCTCGATGACGGCGGGGGCGTTGGTCTCAAGGTCTGGATGGACGGCTATCAAGATCGTGGAGTCTTGAAAGGCGCACGCCTTGGTGGTGGCCCAGCATTCGCCGCTGTAGGGGGGCTCTTCCAATCGCGTTATATCCAAGACCAGGGTGGGGTCGTTGGTGCTCCACTGGTAGCCTATCCATGGTTCGCCTCTTTCGTATGCACCGTAGAGGTCGGCGTTCAAGGCGGAGTGGCTTCCTGGGTTGATGATGTGTACGTGGTCTGTGAGTCCGTAGCCGGCGATCTGGTCGGCGACGTCTACTTCGCAGACCCATCCGATGACGCAGGAGACCAGCCGCACTTTGCCTTGGGTTTCCGTAGTAGCGAACAGTTCCTTGAACTTGTCGTCTTTGAGGTCTTCCCAGCTGTCCAGGTCTGGGTATTGCTCATGGAGGTAGGCAGGAATGACAAAGGAGGACTGCCAGTCCGTACCCAGGCTCGTGCCGAGGGAGACGAGCTCGTTGTTTGCCAGCGCTTCGTTCCAAAACTCTCGAAGGTTCGGGAGCCAGTTTTCCATGAGCACTTGGAGGGCCCCGCGTCGGAGTCCTTGGAACAGCGGCAGGGTGGATCCAAAGACTACCTCGGTGGGGTAGCCGTAGCCTTTTTCGACGATGTATTGTGCGACGCGGTTCTGCAGCTGGGCGCTCGTCCAGTTCAGGTCGCCAAAGATGATGGTCGCTTTCTCACGGTCACTGACGGCGGTCTGGGCTTCTGCGCTTGCGGTAGGGTACGGAGTGTATGTTGGCAGTGGCGTGTATGTTGGCAGGGGTGTATGCGTGGGCAGCGGCGTATGTGTAGCCAGCGGGGTGTACGTGGGCAGGGGCGCCAGTGGGGTATAGGTTGCCGCGGGCGTATGCGTAGCCAGTGGGGTATAGGTTGCCGCGGGTGTGAGTGTAGGCAGCGGCGTATGCGTAGCGAGTGGAGTATACGTGGGCAGCGGCGTGTATGTGGGCAAGGGAGGAGTGGATCCGCAGGCGGCTGCGGCCATTGCGAGCAGTGACAGGATTGCGGCGGCGATGGTTCGCATGGGGGGACGGCTCCAATTCATTCGATTGCGTGGAGAATCCCGCCACCCATCGAGGGCTGCCTGCGGTCATTCGTAGCGTTCGATGGGGTCGCCGGGCGTCAGGTCTAGCGCGCGCAGGCCGGGATAGTCTGGCGCGTACCGGTTCGCGCGGTAGACGTTATTTTCCCAGCGTATCGCGCCGTCTCCTCGTATTTGGCGGATGGGCATTGGATCGCCTTGGCGCAGCGGGGTCTCTCCTGTCCCGGAGAAGACCACCGGGTTGACATACTTCCAAACCGTTTTCCCTTCCGGTGTAACCTCGAAGAACGTTCCAGTCCAGGTATTGCAAATCAACGTGTTTCCGTTCGGAAGCCGTTGCACGCCTGATTGACGGGGCGAGTAGAAATCGCTTGTCGGATCGCCAACATACCGCCATGCCGGTTCCGCAGGACCGTAGGCTGAGCCCGGTTCCCTCGGTTCCAGGCGGTAATCGAACCCATCCAGCGGAGGGGTAAACTCTTCTATGGACGAATAGGGTCGTCTAGCGTCGTCGTACTCGTCTCCATTGCTGAATATGATGATGTTGCCTGCTCCTGGCATGCCGGGCTCTATCCATTGGGCGTCATGCGCCCAGAATAGCTGTTGGTCGGCGGGTGTTCCTGCTCGGTAGGCCTGGGGGTTGCCCCAGCGGTACAGTAGGTCACCGCCTTTGCCGGCCTGTCCGCCAGTGTGGCCGGCCGCCTCCTCCGAAGTCACACTGTGGTCTACGATCCACACTTCGCCGAGATTCCGCGCGGAGATGAGAATCTGATCCAGCTCGGGATGGTAGGAAATCGAGTTGGCGTGTATCCAATGAGTGGGATCATATCTATAAGTTGAGTCTACTCCACACCGTCTGAAGTTGACGTCTATCAGTTCCGGATGTTCGGCAACTACTCCGTAATTCGCCTTGCTGGGGTCGAAGTCTTGGATCAGATGATCCCATACTGCCCATTTCCAGACGATTTCTCCTTCAGTAGGCCCGGTCGGCCGCACTTCGACCAGATAGTCTACTTCCAGTCCGTCCTCCCCGATACAGGCGGGATTAGCCCCTGCGGCGACGGACTCTTCGAGTGTCTTCGGTTCTCTCGCCAGAATCATAATGTTTCCATTGGGCATTTGCAGGAAGTCATGATGCTGGCCGTCGAGCTTGTAGTCCCACAAGACGCTCCCGTCCGGGGCGAGTCTGCTTACGCCGTCGGATCCATCCGCGGTCTTCGCCACTAGCAAATCCCCATTCTCCATGAGCTTTCCCAGTCCCCCTCGCGTGGCTACCTCCCAGGTGTGGACGACCCTCCCGTCGTTGTCGATGAGGTAAATCGTGTCGTTCTGTCGAGAGGTGCTGAAGAGGGTATACCCCTGGAACGACTCTGGCTCGTTCGTGATCACCCCGACCCGGGTTGTGGCGAACTGCCGCTCAGTCGAGGGAGTTGGCGTGGATGTCGGGAGTGGAGAGGACGGGATGGCGGGGTACGGCGTATACGTAGGCAGGGGCGTGTATGTGGGCGGGGGAGAAGTGGATCCGCAGGCGACTGCGGCCATTCCGAGCAGCGACAGGATTGCGGCGGCGATGGTTCGCATCATGGGATAGGGCTCCGATTCATTTCCGCAGGCGGCGCACCGCGGAGGCTATGTGCATGACGATGGACATGGTACCACGCGGGAAGGTTGCCGCGCAAGGGGGATCACGCCCCCGGAGACCTTTGCATGACTCGAGTGACGGCGGGAGGGGTTCATTCTCGCATTGGCCTCCTTCCTTCAAGGGGGAGGATGATGGAACTGGCCACCTTCATACCCCCGATGGTTATGCGCGGGTCTGCGAAAGTGGGAATGACGGGGGGCGGGTTTATGGTTTGGGCGCGCCTCCGGCCGATATGGGAGGCGGTCAATTCTTGCAGGGCCGACGGCGCTGATGCTACAATATACGCGAGTCGTTCTAACGAAAAGGAGGAAATACCAATGGCGAAGAGGGGAAATCAGTCCGGTGGACGCATGACTTCCAAGGCGGCTTCTCGCATACAGAGCGCCGGTGCCAAGTCTGGCGGCGGTAAGGTTGCGAAGGGCAGCTTCCCGTCGCGCGCGCAGAGAGCTGCGAGCAAGAGTTCGAAGTAGCGCCGTCTATGGATTCGGTAGACCGCGGCGGGTCTCTCTGGAGGGATCCGCCGTGTTTCATGTATGGCTCATGGAAATGATGGACAATCGGTATGCGGCTGACGCGTATTCATAGGGATACCCCCGCCGCGACGGAGGGAACGGAGCCGGACGGATCACAGAGCAGCCGCACCGTGTCTTTTGGAAGGGCAATAGAACAACCTATCAAAAACCAGCAAGGCGCGATTGCCCCAAATGGTCCTGAAGTCCGGCAGGCTACAGATGATATAATCCACGATGCGGCAAAGCCAGCCGACATCGAACACGACGAGGTTTTGGATGGACCTATCGATAAGCGGTGAAGAGATGTACCAATCCTTGGGAGTCCAACCCGTAATCAATGCTTCCGGCACGACGACGATGTGGGGAGGATCGAAGCTCCGACCCGAGGCCGTGGCCGTCATGCAGCGGACGGCGTCTGTCATGGTCGACATGAACGAGCTTAATCGCGCAGCTGGCCAAGTGCTGGCGGATATTTGCGGCGCAGAAGCCGGGCTCGTGGTCAGCGGGTCGGGAGGCGGGCTCGTCATGCAGGCGGCGGCGGTCATCGCCGGCAAGGATCCGGCAAAGATGGCGCTCCTGCCTGATACCACCGGAATGAAGGACGAGATCATCATCCAGAAGAGTCACCGGTTTGCCTACGATCAACTATACCGCGCAGCGGGCGGCAGGTTCGTAGAGATTGGAGACGGGCGCCGATGCTACCCATGGCAGTTGGAGGCTGCCTTCACCGACAAGACCGCGGCAGTAGCCTACCTGTTCGCGTCCTTCGTGTCGAAGCGCGCCATACCACTTCCACAAGTCTGCGAAATCGCCCACGACCGCGGCGTCCCGGTAATCGTCGACGCAGCGTCCACACTCCCGCCCCGAGATAACCTGCGGCGCTACATCCGCGAGGGAGCCGACCTGGTGATCCTCAGCGGCGGCAAGGGCGTTCGAGGGCCGCAGGGCACGGGGATCTTGGTCGGACGAGCGGATCTGATCGAGGCAGCGGCCGCAAACGCCTCCCCAAATCAGTTCCTCGGCAGGAGCATGAAGGTTGCCAAAGAAGAGATCATGGGATTGGTCACCGCCTTGCGCATCTTCGACGAAGAGGACGAAGAGGCCGAAACCGCGCGCTTCCGCGAGATGTCCCAACGCGTCGTCGACGCGCTGATCGAAGTGCCGGGGCTGCGCGTGTCACTCCAACACGACCTCTGGGACTACCTCGTCCCGACTGCCTTGGTCGAGTTCACTCCAGAGTGGCGCGGCCGAAGCCGTGAAGAAGTCTTCCAGGCGATGGCAACGGGAGACCCGGCGATTCACCTCCATCAACTCGGCGACCCCGATGAATTCGGTGTCGATCCCATCAATCTCGATGAAAGGGAGTTGGAGGTCGTCATCCGACGGTTGCGGGAGGAGCTGCTCGCCCCGGCGGTTCTGTAGAGCCGCCGGCCGCAGCAGGCAGATGGCAGCTCGATGAGCGCCGTCCGTCCGTTGCCAACGTCTCTACAGGGAATGGTTCTGCTACGAAGGAACCGCGGTATCGACTTCGACCCCGAGCGTATCGATTCCCCGGCGCACTTGACCGAGCAGGCCGGACAACCGCTCTTCGAGGTCGAACAGTGCCTCGCGCGCGTATTGGTCGGCCCCTTCCTTTCGTTCGGCCGCGATTCTCTCGGATTCGTCGATGATGCGGTACGCCTTGCGCTGCGCGCTCTGAATGATCTGCTGCGCCTCTTGCATTGCGCCCTGGTTCGTCTCGTCCGCCTTCGCCTCGGCTGCGCGCGTAAGCTCGGACTCGTTGAGCTTGCTCTCGTGCTCTTGCCTCGCAGACGATATGATCGCCTCCGCCTCCTGCATGGCCTCCTCTCGGATGCGCTTCGTCTCGAGCTGGGTCTGGTTGATGATGCTGTCCTTCAGTTTGAGGACTTCCTTTGCCTCGAGGATATCCGCTGGAATGGTAGTGCTCAGTTGCCTCGTAACCGATGTGAGCCGGTCGAGGTCTATCATCACCTTCTTGCGCATACCCGGCACGCGAGTTGCGGAGCCCGTTATCTCTTCCATCTCTTCTATCACTTTGATGATGTCCATGGCTTTTCTCCTTGCAGAGCCTCGATGCTACGAGGCCGAAATGAATTTCCGCTTCAATTCCGCGGCAACGTGCGACGGCACAAGCCCGTCCACATCCCCGCCCAACTGCGCGACTTCCTTTATCCGACTCGCGTAGACGAACTGGTTCTCAAGCGCGCTCATCATACACACGACCTCGATGTCCCGGTTGAGATGCCTCCACATATGAGTCATCTCGAACTCCGTCTCGAAGTCGTACCCTGCCCGCAGGCCTCGAACGATGAACCTGGCGCCGAGCTCGGATGCGGCCCCGGTCGCCAGTCCCGCAAATTTCCTTACCTCGACGTTCGGAATGTCGCAAACAGATTCTGCGAACAGACGCACCCGCTCCGCAGTCGTGAATAGCGCCCGATGAGGCGGCGAGTCGTAGACAGCCACTACCAGCCGGTCGAACAGATGAGACGCACGGCGCGCAATATCGACATGACCGTTGTGGACTGGATCGAACCTTCCTGGATACACCGCGCTCCGCATTCTACGCTCCGTTCAGATAGATCGACACCGTCGAGTCACCGTACCGGCGCCGTTTCCAAATCTCCAAGCCCCCGTAGCGATCCGCTAGCTCTCGAGAGCTGGCGTGCTCCGCGACGACCAGCGTGCCGCATTCGAGCAATTCCTGATCCTGCAACCCTCTCATCACCGCCTCCCATGGATCGACTGCATACGGCGGGTCGGCAAACACTAGATCGTATCGGCCTGCGATTCTCTGGAGCACTCGCTTCACATCCCCGCGGGTAATACGGCTCTGGGCCGCGAACCCAAGCGAACGAACGCTTTCCCGAATGTATTCACACCGCATCCGGTCTACCTCCACGAACTGCGCCTCTGCAGCGCCTCGACTCAGTGCTTCGATTCCCAACGCACCCGTTCCCGCGTATAGGTCCAAGACTCTCGCGCCATTCACCGACTCGGAGCCGATGAGCGAGAAAATCGCAGAACGAACGCGCTCGGACGTTGGTCTGATACTCTTGCTGCCCCGCGAACGTAGCTTTCGCCCTTTCTCTGCTCCTCCTGATATCCGAGTCTCCATAAGCGTCATGCCGAACCAAGCCATCGAACGAAACCCAATATCAAGCGCCAGCTGACTCTAGTAAGCCACATGATAACACCCAACGACGGAGTTTTATAGTAATTTTTCGATACTATTTTTGGAAATATCCATATGGATCTCCAAGAACCATACCCGAGGAGGCTCCCCAAAGCCGCCCGTTTCGTCGAGTGTTCGACCTGCAAGCCCTCTTGTCGAACGGTAGTCCACGGATGCGGAGCGCGGCATCCTCCAACCGCATGTTGCCGCTACCCGGTATGACAAGGGAGCCGCCCTTGCCTCTGCTGTCGAATAGGGGGTAGATTAGATACATGATTGGCATCATTGGCGGAACCGGACCGGAAGGGCGAGGGCTGGCTCTTCGGTTCGCGTTGACTGGCCGCCCGGTGATCGTCGGGTCGCGGGACGCCGCGCGCGCGAAAGATGCTGTGCGTTGGATATCCAACCGCGCGCGCGGAGGTTCTATCCAATCCGGCCTAAATCAGGAAGCAGCGGAAAAAGCCGATACGGTGTTCGTGGCAGTCCCATACTCCGCGCAAGCGCAGATACTCCAACCGCTCCAAGCATCCTTGGCAGGAAAGATCGTCGTCACGACCGTCGTCCCTCTGCGTTTCCAGCGCAGAGGAGTCAGCGTTCGCTCACTCGACTCGGGTTCCGCCGCTCTCGAAGCAAGGGACACCCTGCCAGCCTCGCGCGTCGCAGCGGCCTTTCAGACGATCAGCGCGCATGACTTGCTCGACCCGACACGCCGGATCGACTCCGACGTCATCGTGTGCTCGGACGACCAAGAAGCGCGCTGCACCGTCGCGGACCTCGCCGAGGAGATCCCCGGCATCCGCGCGGTCGACGGCGGCGGCCTGGACAACGCGGTATACGTCGAGCACATCACCGCTCTCCTCCTCAACGTAAACCGCATCTACAACTCCCGCTCTGCCATACGGATCACAGGCATTTGAACGACCGCAGATTCAATACCTGAGAACGGAGCCTCCACTGATGAACCTACCACCTTACGATCTCATGATTCGCGCAGGCCGCATCTTCTGCGCAGACACAGGGCTCGACGCCCGCCCGGGAGCCGTGGCGGTCAAGGATGGGCGCATCGCGGCGGCGGCCCCCCGCCTCGACGGCACTGCCAAGAAGACTCTCGAATTCCCGAACGGGCTCATCCTACCAGGCCTCGTCGATCTTCACACTCATCCAGCGCCAACTGACTGGAAGTACGGCATAGACCCCGACACCCAGATACTCCCGCGCGGGGCTACGACCATCCTCTCGCAGGGTGACTCCGGTGCAGCCGACTGGCCGTACTATCGCGATAACGTCATACGCAAGGCGAAGACCAGGGTGCGCCTCGCCCTCAGCGTTGCAACCGGCGGAGAGAGAGCGACTGGATCCCCCGCATTCGGAAACATCGACGACCTCGATGGAAACGCCGTATCCGCTGCCGTCGAAGACGGGGGAAACCTCATATGGGGGCTGTCTGTCAACGTCAGTGTGAACGCCTGCGGAAATTCCGATCCCCGGTTCGTCATGAGCCGCGTTCTCGACATGGCCGAAAAGACGGACCGCCCAATACTCTTCGGGAATCGTTGGGAACCATATGATTGGCCTATCTCCGAGCAACTTGGTCTGCTGAGATCCGGAGATGTTCTAACGTACTGCTTCCACGCCGGCCCCAACGGAATCGTGGAAGGCAACAAGGTCATCGACGCCGCATGGCGGGCACGGGAGCGTGGAGTCCTGTTTGATGTGGGTCACGGGATGTCGTCGTTCGACTTCCGTACAGCCGAGGCGGCCATAGCCGACGGCTTCCTAC
Organism: Dehalococcoidia bacterium; assembly: GCA_965242665.1. Lineage (GTDB taxonomy): Bacteria > Chloroflexota > Dehalococcoidia > Lucifugimonadales > VXLM01 > VXLM01. The sequence goes on from OZ251484.1 coordinate 2,078,474, forward strand.
CCGACAGCATCTCGACAGACCAATACAACCGGCACGTCGGATCCAGCCCACAGCACGACCTGCCTCGTACGGTATCCAAGGTCATTGCAGCAGGAATGGACGCGAGCGACGCATTTCTCCGCGCTACCCTATGGCCGGCGCGCGTGTTGGGAATGTCAGGAGAAATCGGAACCCTCAGAGAGGGCGCATGTGCAGACCTGGCGGTATTGGAGTGGAACGATGACGCGCCGCCTTTGACAGACGTTGCAGGAAACAGCAGGCCAGGCGGGTGCTTCCATGCAGTGCTCACCGTCCGAGCGGGAGAAGTGATAGATAGACAAGCGCCCTAACTGCCGCGTATCGGAAGTGGAGGGCGCTTTCAATTTGGAGAGCCGGACGTCGGTCTAGCCGGCTGTGTCACTGTTCCCGTTTTCTTGTTTGAGGTTGACCGCGGCTCCGCCGAACTGAGCGGAGGTTCCCACCAGTCCGGGTAGATTGATGTCTTTGGAGCGATGACAGGAGACCCAGTGGCCGGGCTCGTCCTCCAGGAGTTCAGGCGTTTCCTCCCTACAGACATCGACCGCGAAAGCGCACCGCGGGTGAAAGTAACATCCGGATGGAGGGTTCGCCGGGCTGGCGACTTCTCCTTCGAGGACGAATGTCTCTTTCCTGACTTTCGGATCCGGAATCGGCACCGACTGCAACAAGGCAGACGTGTACGGATGCAAGGGGTTGTTGAATAACTCCTCGGCCGGTCCCAGTTCCACTATCTTGCCGACGTACATGACCGCGACACGGTCCGAGATGTGCCTGACGACGCTCAAGTCGTGAGCTACGAAGAGGTACGTCAGGCTCAGCTGCTCTTGGAGGTCGGAAAGCAGATTGATGACTTGGGCCTGCACCGATACGTCCAACGCAGAAACTGGCTCGTCGGCGACGACGAGCCTTGGATTCAACGCCAAGGCCCTAGCGATGCCGATCCTCTGACGCTCTCCTCCGCTGAACGCATGAGGGAAACGGCGCATATATTCCGGCCGTAGTCCCACTAGGCGCAACAACTCTGCCACGCGCTCGGAACGAACCTTCATGCTGCGCTCGCCGTGTACGAGCAGCGGTTCGCCGACAATGTCGAGCAGCGACATGCGTGGATTCAAGGACGTGAACGGATCCTGGAAGATCATCTGCATGTCCTTGCGCAACTCGCGCAACGGGCCCTTGCCAACTGCGGCGATGTCGATGACCTGTCCGTCTTCCGTGCGGTAGAGGATTTCGCCGCTGCTTGGATCTACCGCGCGCATGATGCAACGGGAAGTCGTGGTCTTGCCGCAGCCGCTCTCGCCTACAAGGCCAAGCGTCTCTCCCTGCTTGATGGTGAAGCTCACGTCGTCCACCGCTCGAACGTGTCCTACTATTCTCTTCAGGAATCCCCGTGTTATCGGGAAGAACTTCCGAAGATTTTGGACGTCGAGAATGCTCCGTCGGTCGGATATGAAGGTTTCGTTTTGGTCCGTCGTCGCCTCAACCACCTGTACCTACCTCTTGTGGGGGATGATGGAGGAAGCAGCTAACCATTTGGTTCGTTCCCTCCAAAGACTGGAAGACTGGAACGTGACGATCACAGACGCCTTCCAGGAAGTTCGGACACCGCGGGCGGAACGTGCATCCGGATGGACGGTTGAATGGGTGTGGAATCGTTCCTCGAATGGACGGAAGCCGTTCCACGCTCCGCGAGTAGATACTGGGTATCGATCGGAGCAATCCCTGTGTGTACGGGTGCTGCGGGTTGTAGAAGATGTCTTCCACTGGCCCGGACTCGACCGCCCTCCCCAGGTACATCACAACGACCCGATCCGCCATCTCCGCGATCACGCCCAGATTGTGCGTGATGAGGATCACCGCCATGCCGTTCTCTCGCTGGAGTTGCCTCAGTAGTTCCAATATCTGAGCCTGCGTCGTTACGTCGAGCGCAGTCGTCGGCTCGTCCGCAATGAGCAATTGAGGCTCGGCGGACAGGGCCATCGCAATCATCGCGCGCTGACGGAGCCCGCCGCTCAACTGGAAGGCGTACTCCTTGAGGCGCTGCTCGGCGTTTGGAATGCCCACCATCTGGAGCAACGCCACAGAACGGTCGTGGACGCCTTGCTCCGAAAGGTCGGTATGGAGCCTTATGGCCTCGGCGATTTGGTTGCCGACGGTATGGAGCGGACTGAAGGACGTCATGGGCTCTTGGAAGATCAACGCAATTCCCGCGCCGCGTATGGCTCTCATGAGCCTGCTGTTGGAGTCGAGGGAAGCGATGTCGATCTCTCGACCGTCCGGGAGACGCCATAGGATGTCCCCCTCCTCGACTCGCCCGGGCTTGTCGATGATGTTCAGGACAGCGCGGCCGACTGTGCTCTTCCCACAGCCGCTCTCGCCCACGACCCCCAGGGTCTCGCCTTTCTTGATCTCGAAGTCGACCCCGTCAACTGCCCGCACTACGCCTTCGTCGGTCGGGTAGTATATCTTCAGACCGTTGATCCGAATTACCGCGTCGTCTGAAAGTCTGTCGTTCGCTGGAGTAGTCATTTCCTCGCTCTGTAGATTATTTGCCGTATGGATCCGCCGCATCTCGCAAGCCGTCTCCCCAGAAGTTGAACGCGAGAATCACGACGATGACGGGGATGGCCACGAACATCAGCCAGGGATACAGCGCGACCACCGTGATGTTTTGCGCCTCGATCAGCATCACGCCGTAGCTTACCGCTGGAGGACGGAGTCCAAGCCCCAGGAAGCTCAAGGACGTTTCCCCGATGATCATACTAGGAATCGCAAGGCTCGCTTGGGCGATGACATGACTGTAGAAGCCGGGCAGCATGTGCCGGAACATGATGCGGCTCTCCGACGATCCCGCTATGCGCGCGGCCATCACATAGTCTTCCTCTCGCAGCGCCAAGAACTTGCCTCGAACCGTGCGGGCCATGCCCGTCCAGCCGAATATCGAGAGGACGACCGTAATCGCCAGGTAGACTTGAAGCACCGTCCAATTCTGCGGCACTGCGGCGGAAAGCCCCATCCACAACGGAAGTGAAGGGATGGCGCCGATGATCTCGATGACGCGCTGGATGACTGTGTCAATCCATCCTCCGTAGTACCCGGAGACGCCTCCCATGATGATCCCAAAGACGAAGGTGATCGCCACCCCCAGAAGCCCAATGGAAAGCGATATGCGGTTTGCCAGCATCAAGCGCGACCAAGCGTCCCGCCCCACGGAGTCGCTCCCCAAGAGGAAGAGGGATGGACGGTCTTCGTAGTACGAGGGGTTCGTTCCTTCCGGAGCTGTGGCCTCGCCCGTGAATCCAATGAGATGACGGTCGGTCTCGATGAACCCCAGAAAGCGGTACGAGAACCCTTTCGTAAAGAACCCGACGTCGATCTTCACATCTTCGAGAACTTCATACTTCCGTTGGAAGGTCCTTTGGTCTCGGTACGGTTCCAGTCCGTTGACGTGGGGTCGGAACGAGCCTTCGTCGAAGAATCTGATCGCCTGCGGTCTGAGGAGGTGGTAGTTCTCCGCTATCTGCGCCGGGTCTCCGGTGCCCAAGAACTCGGCAAAGGGGAACAACACATAGAAGAAGGCAAGTATGAGGCCGGAGATGACCGCGGGCTTGTGCTTCCTGAACCTCCACCACATCAACTGCCATTGTGTTGCAACGGTGAACTCTTCCTCGTCGAGTTCTGCCTGCGCTGCATTCGCGGCAATCTGCTCTGCCATATGTCTCCACCTCCAATCTCGTTCAGACGGAAAGCCGACCCTCAGATCGACGCCATCCCCGCTACGGAAATCAACTTCGGCGTTTTCTCAACGCCCAGCATATCACACCGGGGACATCCTTAGGCCCCCTTCCCGCTGAGAGTCCGAACGTACCATAGCACACGCTAGAACACAATGGTAGCACAATTCCTGACCAAGTGTTCAGTATGAGCGGGTTCGTCTACAACCCTATATGTATATGATTGTTTCCAACGTGTCAAGTCACTTATGGATATTCGCCGCGGACTGCCCGCTCACAGGACGCCCACTGAGGCAATATCCGCCGATTCGCGCAGTCTGCGGCCATACGGCGCCTTTGACCGCGGGCTGCCTCGAACGTATACTCCTCCCTGCTTCAACATAGTATGGAGGCGCGTTCTCATGGCATATCGGGTTGGGATCGTCGGCGCAAGCGGAGTCTCGATCAATCCTCCTCGCGCCGACCCTTCTCCTCCGCTCGCGGACGAAGTGTACCCCTCGCACGTCGGCTGCCTGTCGATCATGCGCGGCGTCGACCTCGCCGCAGTCTGCGACATTCGCACGGACGCACTCGACCGATTCCGAGAGAATTGGGCCGATCGCTGGCCCAACACCCGCACCTACACCAATTATCTGGATATGTTGGACAGAGAAGACTTGGATATCCTCACTGTCGCCACTCCGGATCACCTGCACGCCCAAATCGTAATCGATGGCGCACGGAGCGGACTCGAGGGTATCCTCTGCGAAAAGCCGATCGCGACAACGCTCCACGACGCAGACGCCATGATCGAAGCCTGCGAAAGCAACCGCGTGGCGCTGTCCATCAATCACACGAGGCGATGGTCGCCCGTCCTTCACAAGGTGCGCGATGCCATCCGCAGCGGCAAGATCGGCCCGGTCACAGTGATGACCGCAGTACTTGGCGGCCCTCGCGCAATGCTGTTTCGCAACGGCACCCACTTCTTCGACGCGCTCTGCTTCTTCGCAGAGTCCAAACCTGCAAAGGTCTCCGCCCTGCTCGAAGACGGCTTCGATCTTTGGGATCGGTATCGAGGTGATGGGGGCAAGCTGCCAGAAAACGAACCCGGCGCGACCGGGACGATATTGTTCGAGAACGGCGTCATCGCGCTCTACCGCGGCATCAAAGGAACGCCGCCCATCAGCGCCTTCGAGATCACCGGACCGAAAGGGGCCATTTCGTTTGCCGGAGACCCCTTGCTCGCAGAGCTAACGACGGTGGAGACGGGATCCCTCGACCCGATCCGCACAGTTCTGAGGCCCCCGCAATATCAAACGCACGGGATGGTTGCCGCGTATCGAGAACTCATCGACATCATACAACGAGGCGGCGAGAGCATCTCCTCGCCGCGCCATGCTCGAATGCCCTTACAGATAATGCTAGGGTTCTTGGACTCCCACAGGCTAGGGGCGCGGTTCGTCGACGTGCCTGGCTAGGCTTGATTCGAGCAGACGGGGAGCATAACCTACCGCGCTAGGCTTGATTCGAGCAGACGGGGAGCGCAACCTACCGCGTTTGGCATTCATCCTTACCATATGCTATCGCGTATACTATAATGAGAAGCAGAATCGACCGCGGAGAACCGAAATATGGCAACTCGAGAATACTACGGCATCCCCTACAGCAGAGATCGAGCAAACGCAATCTATACGGACGCCATGGCGCGCATGTACGGCCTCGTGGCGCTGGGCGTCGTCACCACCGGCGCCGCGACATGGATTGGAGACATGATCGGCGTTGGCGCAATCATATTCGGCTTCGGCTGGATCGGAGCGCTTGCCGCGTTCGGAATCATGATAGGAATGCTGTTCGCAGCCCAGGCTGCCGTCGGCAGGGGGCACATCGGACTTGGCACAGCCCTCTACCTCACCTTCACAGGCTTCGAGGGGCTGTACCTTTCTCCGATTCTCGCAGTGTTCGAGGGAGAGACGATCGGCGTCGCCTTCCTGCTGACCGGCGGCTTGTTCGTAGCCATGTGCGCGGTCGGCATGACCACCAAGAAAGACCTCTCCAAACTCGGCCCCATGCTGATATTCGGACTCATCGGAGTCATAATCGTCGGCTTCGTCAACGCGATATTCATCCAGTCCAGCGGATTGTTCCTGCTCATCAACATCCTACTGCTTCCGCTCTTCTTGGCTCTCACGGTCTGGGAGACCAAGCAAGTGAAGGATCTGGCGCAGCAGGCGGCCCTCCGAGGCGACGACAAGGCTGCAACGCAAGCCGCAGTCATCGGCAGCATCGGCCTCTACCTCAACGTGCTGAACATCTTCCTCATCATCCTCAACCTGCTAGGGTTCATGTCGGACGATTAGGTTTGAGGATGCGGGCGTGATGAGGCGAGGCGTTGTATGGGAGTCGTTTAGGAGGGGATTCAGGTGTCGCTACAACTCCAACCGCAACGCCAGGAGGAAGTGGTAAACTTCAGTAGGAACGACTTCACCGGCTGAGTACCTGTCAAGTTACTGGACATATGGATACGCGCCAGCGGGTTGGAGCGGTGCCCGCGCGTGTCGAACGGGAAGGAAGCCGAATGAGCGTTGGCGGCATGACAAAGCGATGGTTCTTGGCGCTGGGCGCGCTTGCACTCCTTGCGTGCGTGCAGGGTTGCGGCGACAGCGCGCGGCCGGTTGAGACGCCGGCATCCTCGTCCGCGTTTGTGGCAGCGGTCGTTCCTACCGCAACGCCTTCACCGACCAACACACCGATTCCGACACCTTCGTCTCCGACCAGTACGCCGTCGCCAACGGCCACCGCAACACTAACTGGCACACCAACGGCCACGGCTATTCCAACCTCCACGCCAACTAGCACCCCAACGGCCACGGCTATTCCAACCGCGACGCCTACCAGCACACCGACGGCCACGGCTATTCCAACCGCGACACCTACCTCCACGCCGTCGTCTACTCCTACACTCTCTCCGAATCCAACTTTGTCGCCAACCAGCACACCGACCGCAACTAACACGCCATCGCCGACACCAGCGCCGACATCCACCAGCACACCGAGTCCCACCCCAACTCCGACTCTGCGCTGGGTCAACACGCCCTGCAACAGACAATTCGTCGTTTCGCCTCTCCCGTCCCATGGTAGGAACTCGTGGCAGGGGAACGATAACGTTCACTGGACGCCGGACGGCTCTCGAATCCTGTTTACGTTCGGTAGGGACGAAGAAGTAGGAGTCTATGCAGTGGATGCTGACGGTTCCCGACTGCAAACCATCGTCGACCCATCGGTCAATAGTGTGCGCGCCAATCGGGACCGTTATCCAGTTGGGATGATGACGTACTTCGACATATCGCCGGACGGATCGCAGATCGTCTATTCCACATGCAGATACCCTGACTCCGACCGTCTTCCGTCAAGTGAACTGCGGTTTTGGGAGTTTTCCTACGAGATAGTGGTATCGAACATCGACGGTACGAACACGCGGAGGGTCACCGATAACGACTACTTTGACAACTTCCCGGTTTGGTCTCCGGACGGATCGCAGATTGCGTTCATATCCGACCTTGACCCGGACCACGATGCACTCAATACTGGTGGTCGGCTCATGGTCTATACGTTGGAAACCGGTGAATTGGAAGACATTACTCCTTGGGATAGTCGCATAGTTGCTCCGCATCCGCCGGCATGGTCGCCTGACGGTGGATACATAGCGTTCCTATCGTATGACGGAGATATCGAATATGATGAGAAAGGTTGGCCTCGAGACCCTCTTGGGGCGTATACCCTGGATTTGGACACAGGATGGGAGGGTGTGATATCGGAGTCGGCATTTAGCGAGCCGTCGTGGTCTCCGGACGGTTCACGCATCGCGCTGGCTGCGCCTCTGGCACAAGGTGCGGGACTCTTCACGTTCGATCCTGACGGCTCGGATCCCGTCTTCGTCGCATACATTGCGGATCGGGTTAATCATCGGACATGGCTGAACCGGGTCTACTGGTCTCCGGACGGATCTCGAATCATGTTCACTGGATCAGCATACAGTGCCCCCTACGATCCATACGCCTTTGAATCGTGGGGCCAGCCTTATACATTCGATGCAGACAAGCGTTGCAGAGGGAAATGTGTGGCATCCGTCGACGATGCCTTCGTCTCGACTGTTTCGGGGCTCCGCTTCCCGTCTTGGAGGGACGACTTGAGAGGCGACTTTGTCCGTGATCCCCTCATACCTGAGCCGCTGTCTTGGTCTCCCGACGGCTCAAGAATCGCTGTGCTGTCTCGTACGACAAAGCCAAAAACCGGTGATGCGATTCTATATGTGATGGACCGCGACGGCAATGATGTGCGCGTTCTCGTGAGGAGGGATGAAAATTCGGACCTGATAGCCTGGAAGTCGGAGCCTGTCGATCTCGATTCGTGTTCCAACGGCGTGGTAGTTCCGGATCCTGAGGAGAACCCGGGTCTGGTGGAGGATTGCCGGACGCTCTTGAGTGTGATGGACACGCTTGGAGGGTCTGTCTCCCTCGAATTGTCTCATGGTTGGAGAGCTGACCGTCCTATAGCGGAATGGGGGGGCGCGAGCCGCTTCGACGGGAGCTACTTCGGAGTCGTTGTGAGGGGCGATCCGCCGCGCGTTCGTTATCTCGTTCTTCATGGTATTTTTGCGTTTCACGGTCCCCCGATTCACAGATTGTTTGGACGTATCCCGCCGGAGCTGGGCAATCTCTCTGAGCTCAGGGAATTGGATCTGAGTGTAAACGAGCTCACCGGATCCATCCCCCCTGAGTTAGGCAATTTGGCAAATCTTAAGATTCTGGACCTCGGAGACAATTATCTTAGAGGGAGCATTCCTGCTGAGTTGGGCAATCTGCAGAATCTGGAGAAGGTGAGCATCCACGGCTTTTTCGGGCGGAACCAGCTCTCCGGCTGCGTACCCGTCGAGTTACCTGACATATGGGTACGCGCCAGTGGGTTGGAGCGGTGTCCGAGTGCGTCGAATGGGAAGGAAGCCGAATGAGCGTTGGCGGCATGACAAAGCGATGGTTCTTGGCGCTGGGTGCGCTTGCGCTCCTTGCGTGCGGCCGGTTGCGGCGGAGGTTATTGGGCGTCGATAGCCTTGGCGAGGTTTGCCATCTCGACTGCGGTTGCCGCTGCGCTCTGCCCGTAATTGCCGCTCTTGCCGCCGGCTCGATTGATCGCTTGTTCGATGGTATCCGTCGTAAGGATGCCAAAGACGACCGGCACGCCGGAGGACATGCTCGATTCTGCGACGCCTCTGGCCGCTTCGTCTGCAACGCGCTCGTAGTGGTCGGTCTCTCCTCGAATGACGGCCCCGAGGCAGATGACGGCGTCGTGCTTGCCTGACTCCGCAAGGCGCTTGGCGGCAAAGGGAATCTCGAACGAGCCTGGAACGGATGCGATGGTCACATGGTCATCCGCCACGCCGTATCGCGCGAGGGTTGCTGTGGCGCCTTCTAGCAGGCGAGAAGTGACGAAGTCGTTGAATCGAGAGACGACTATTGCGATTCTCAGGCCCTCGCCCTGCATGTGGCCGCGTAGTTCAATGGCCATCGGTCTTCTCCTGCGTTCCTGCTTTCATGCGCTCGGATCCGTTCACGCGGGTGTCGGCCGCGTCGAGCAGGTGCCCGAGCCGAGTGCGCTTCGTTTCCAGGTATCTGCTGTTTTCCTTGGTCGGTTGGGCCTTGATCGGCACTCGCTCGACGACCTCCAGTCCAAAGCCGTCGAGTCCGCTCAACTTTCGGGGGTTGTTGGTGAGGATGCGCATCCTGCGGACGCCAAGGTCGCCGAGTATTTGGGCTCCGACGCCGTAGTGGCGGATATCCGGCGCGTAGCCAAGGTGGACGTTCGCGTCGACGGTATCGAGTCCGAGGTCTTGCAGGTTATACGCCTTGATCTTGTTATGGATGCCGATACCCCTTCCTTCCTGCCGCATGTAGAGGAAGACGCCGCGGCCCTCGCGCTCGATAGCCTGGAGCGCCAGATCGACTTGCTCGCCGCAGTCGCACCGCAGGCTGCCGAACACGTCGCCAGTGAGGCACTCGCTGTGAACTCTTACGAGAACGGGGTCTTCCGTGTCGAAATCGCCGAGCACCAGTGCGACGTGTTCGGCAGTATCGACCAAGCTGCGGTACGAGGTTACCGTGTACTCTCCTCGGCTCGTTGGCAGTCTGGCGTCCGCGACTCGTTCGATGATGCGTTCGTGCTCGCGCCGGTATGCGATGATTCCGGCGATGCTCACGATGCCGATGCAGTGCTCTTCGGAGAATTTCAACAGGTCGCGCATCCGCATCATCGTGCCGTCTGGGTTGACCAATTCGCAGAGGACTCCGGACGGATGGAGTCCTGCCATTCGAGACAGGTCGACCGCCGCCTCGGTATGCCCCGCGCGTACCAGCACGCCGCCGTCAGTGTACCGCAGGGGGAAGACGTGTCCGGGCCTTCCAAGGTCATCGGGCCTTGTGGCGGGGTCGATGAGCCGCCGCACCGTGACGCACCTATCGTAGGATGAGACTCCGGTCGTAGTGCCTTCCAGCGCGTCGACCGAGACCGTGAAGGCCGTACTGAGGCGAGCGGTGTTTTCTCGCACCATCATGGGAACGCGCAGCTCTTCGAGGCGCTCTGCAGTCAACGGCACGCAGAGGATCCCGCTGGAGTGGCGGACGATGAAGTTGATTGCCTCGGGCGTGACCTTCTCTGCGGCCATGATGAGGTCGCCCTCGTTCTCGCGGTCTTCGTCGTCCACGACGATGACCATTCGCCCATTTCCAATCTCGTCTATGGCCTGCTCGACCGTTATCTCAGACATCTTCCCGCGCTCTATCTCCCGGCAGTGAGGCGTTCGACGTATTTCGCGAGGATGTCGACCTCGACGTTTACGGCGTCGCCGACGGTTCGGGCCCCGAATACCGTATGATCCCGCGTGTAGGGAATCACCGTAACCGAAAACCCATTATCGTCACAGTGTACAACGGTGAGGCTAACTCCGTCCACAGCGATGAAACCCTTTGCAACGACGTACTGCATGATCTGCGGGGGCGCATCGAACCGCATTAGCAGGGCTTCTCCGTCCGTGGATACTTCGGCGACGGTTCCCGTCTGATCGACATGTCCCTGCACGATGTGGCCGTCCATCCGGCCGTCGGCCCGCAGCGGACGCTCCAAGTTCACGAGGTCGCTAGGGTGAAGGGATCCCAGGTTGGTGCGTCTGCGGGTTTCGGGGACGACGTCGACAGTGAAGGCGTCCGGCTTCAGGGCGGTAACGGTAAGGCAGGCACCGTTGACGCTGATGCTTCCGCCAACTTGCAGCGTAGGCATGACCGTTCGCGCGGCGATGGTCAATCCGTCTCGAACAGACGAGCGGACGATTCCGACTTCTTCCACGATTCCAGTAAACATCTGGCCTCTCAGCAGTACCCAATGACGGCGGCGTCACGACCGAATCGCTTCCAGTGCACGCTCCGCAATTCGAGCGCGTCCGCCATGGACTTGGCTCCGCGTCCGCCGACCGGCGACGGCGCGAGAGCGCCTCCGATTATCGTCGGCGCAACGAACGCAGCTACTTTGTCTATCAGACCTAGATCGAACAACGTGCCCAGCAGAGTGCCTCCCCCCTCTACCATTATGCTCGTAATACTGCGTTCCTTTGCAAGGAATTGCGTCAGAGATTCCAAGTCGACCCCTCCGTCGCGCAGCGGAAATGCATGGGTCTCCACACGGTCGGTGAAGAGGCCAGACGACACGCGGTCGGCGTTTGGGCCTACGGCAATGAGGGTCCGTCCGGGTTCGGACAAGAGGCGGGCGGATATGGGTAGTCTGCCGCGAGTATCGACGACTACCCGGAGGGGCTGGCGTTCCATTGGGTTGCCGCGTTCGTCCCGGGCGGTCAAGCGCGGATCGTCCACCAGTGCGGTGCCGACGCCGACCATGACTGCATCGACGTTCGAGCGCATTTCGTGAACGTACCAGCGCGCCTTGTCGCCGGTAATCCACTTCGAATCACCTGAGCGCGCGGCTATCTTGCCGTCGATGCTCATCGCAAACTTCGCGGTAATGAAAGCCCTCCCTGTAGTGACGAATTTCAGCCACGCCTCGAGTTGGCGGCGCACCGCGCCCGATTCGGCCCCGACGCGCGTCAGAATTCCCTCGGACATCAGCCGCTCCATGCCTCCGCCCGCTACGCCGGGGTTCGGGTCGCGGATGGCCGCGTGTACGGCGGCAATGCCCGCGTCGATGATGGCGTTCGTACACGGCGGCGTTCGCCCCGTGTGATTACATGGTTCGAGGGTAACATAGAGCGTTGCGCCGTTCGCGCGGACGCCAGCCTGCTCGAGCGCGATGGTCTCGGCGTGATTCCCGCCCGCGGGCTGAGTAGATCCTTCTCCAACGACCTCCCCGTTTCTCACGACGACTGCGCCAACAGCCGGATTGGGACTCGTCGAACCCAGCGCCTTCTGCGCCAGCGATACAGCCCTTCGCATGAAGTTCATCGACCTAGTCCGGAGGATTGCTAGACTGAAAGTCTCGGTACATGCGGCTTGGAGTAGGGGCAGACTGTCCTTGATACTTGCTGCCGAGTCCAGGCGCCCCATACAGCTGCTCGGCCGGAGTGGTTAGCCTCAGGAACGATATTTGACCGATCTTCATGCCGTAGTAGAGGGTTACAGGCAAATTGGCGACGTTGCTGAGTTCGAGGGTAAGGTGCCCGTTCCATCCAGGATCGACGTACCCTGCGGTCGAGTGTATCAGGAGTCCGACTCGGCCCAAGGAGCTCTTGCCCTCCAACCTGGCGACGAGGTGACGGGGGATCTCTATTCTCTCCAACGTGCTCCCCAGTACGAATTCACCCGGATGGAGGATGAATGGCTCATCGCTGCTGGTTTCGATCATCTCCGTCAAGTCGGTCATATCCTCGCCGACGTCGATGAACGGTCGGCGCGAGTTGCGAAAGACGAGCACTTGTGACCCAAGCCGCAAGTCCACGCTCGCAGGTTGAATGCACCCATCCCCCAAAGGGTCGATGACGATGCCGCCCTTGGTGATCTCTTCCCGAATCGTGCGGTCGCTGAGAACCATTCCCGTGTGTCCTGCCCAGAATCCTTGCCGTGTGTTAGGTCGATTGGAACTTGTGAGGATTGTAGCAGTCGGCTGCCCTTGTCTGCAATCTGCTAGCCTCAGATTAGCGCTCGGAGCGGGTTCGATCATTCGAGGCGCGTCCGCCGCCTGCCAGTGAGGACAAGCCAAACCGAGAGGACGAGCAGCTTGCAGTCCAGCCAGGGGCTCATCTTTTCAATGTACAGGTTGTCATACCGCAGCTTGCAACGGGGGTTGGTCAGCGCGTCGCCGCGTACTTGGGCCAATCCGGCAACTCCCGGCCGTACTCTAATGCGTTGTGAGAATCCGGATATCTGTCGGTTGAATTGCTCGAACAGGACTTGTCGTTCCGGACGCGGTCCGACAAGGCTCATTTCTCCTCTGACGATGTTGATGACTTGCGGCATCTCGTCCAGCCTGACTCGACGCAGCACTCCGCCTACCTTAGTTATGCGAGGGTCGTCTTCCGCTGCCCATATCGGGCCAGTCTGCGCCTCCGCGTCTACGATCATCGTTCGGAACTTGATGACCTTGAAAAGCCTGCCGCGCCGTCCAACTCGCTCTTGAGTGTAGAAGACCGGCCCGCGGTCTCCAAGCCAAATGGCAAGCGGCACCACGATCCACAAGACGACCCACAGAGGGAAGAGCAACAGATGGGCAAGGATGATGATCGCAAGATCGAATGGACGTTTGTATCCATCGCGAACGACATCAGAGGCGTTGCTGTTCACTCTTCTATGGCGAGGATGCGGCACTACTCAGCCAGTCTCATCGGATTGCAGTCTGTCGAAGGAATCATTTGATTTGAAGGGTAATTGTACTGTTGGATGCAAGAGGATTCAAGCGGATCACCTTTTTGGAGCGCGACCCGAATTCGCGGCAACCCCGACCGGTTCCGGTCGGGACCGCGCGGCAGCGAAATTCTCTCTATTTGGTGACTGCATGCGGGGCCTGCTATTTTCCTGAGTAACGAAATTCGATTGAGTATCGGGGGACGTTAGAAGAGAATGCCCCGATGTTAGAACGATTCCGCGTTTGCAACGCGGCGTGTGCTGCCTAGTATACTAGGGGACATCCTCATTCAGGGAGTATAGGACAATGGCTCGAACGGCTGACGTTGCAATCGTTGGCGGCGGCGTGACCGGGTGCTCCATCGCATATCAACTCGCCAAGCGGGGCATCCGCAGCGTGATCTTCGAGAAGAGCCGCCTCGCGTCAAGCGCGTCAGGGGCTACCGCAGGCATCGTTGGGCCGATCTGGTACGTCGATCACACCGTCGGACCGTACTTCGACCTTGCGATGCGCAGCCTTGAGATGTTCCCCGAACTAGCGGATGAACTAAAGGCGGCCGGCATCGATCCCGAATACCGCGCCACCGGCGTCATGAAGGTGGCCTTGACGGACGAATTGCACAACCTCCTTCGGGACAACTTGATCTGGCAGGAGAAACTGGGAATCGGCGTCCGATGGGTCGACCGCACGGAGCTGCTGGAGCGCGAGCCGCATATCACGCCGGACGCGCAGGGCGCAGTACTCTCGCCGCGTGAAGGCTCCATACGCGGAGAAGCATATGTGCGCTCCCTCGCTCACGCAGCGTGTCAGATGGGAGCTGCGGTCATGGAACATACGGAGGTCGCCGCCTTGGACGTCTCCGGCAGCCGCGTCGTCGGAGTAAAGACCGCCGTCGAGACATGGCACGCAGGACATACCATCCTCGCGGCGGGCGCATGGACGGGAATCTCCGGCCGATGGCTGCCAGAGACCATTCCAGTGCGTCCAGTCAAGGGGCAGCGTATCACCATGCGGTTGCCGGGTTTCTTGCCGATGGGAACGGTGCAGAGCGTGATACCCCAGAACGACGGCACGATCATCGCAGGCGCGACACGGGAGGACGGGGTGTTCGACCACCGCATCACTGTTGCAGTCCGCGACCTCTTCGACAACGCGACGTCGGTCTATCCCTTGCTGAAGGACGCCGAGTTCGTCGGAGCGCGAGCGGGAATCCGTCCAGGCTCCCCAGATGGAATGCCCATACTTGGGCCGGTGTCCGGATGGGAAGGTGTAAGCATCGCATCGGGCCACGACCACGTGGGCATCATCATGAGCCCGGCCACCGGAGTCGACATGGCGGAATACGTCGAAACAGGGAATGCATCGCACATGGATTTCTTCAGCCTCTCTCGATTCACCGACGGGCGGCCTCAGTTCCAACCGGAGACCCTGTTCACGAACATCACGCACGATAGATAGCGGAAAGACAGCCGGTGGTTCGAACGACGGATGAAGGGCGGCGCATCGCAACGCGCACCCTGCCAAAGTGCGACCTCGGCCAGAATCAGGACCGGCTAGTTCATGGCGAAAGCGAGGAGTGGGCAGAGGAGCTCATTCCGCAGCTGACACGGGGTTTGGCGCGCGTCGCGGCCCGGCGCCTTTCGTTGGATACGGTATCGAACAGCGACGCATCCGCGCCCCGATCCGTTCATGCCATGACATTTGGTTCCGTTCGATCCATCGACGCACACTCACGTCATTCCCCCACACACTCACGTCATTCCCGCACATACTCCCGTCATTCCCGCACATACTCCCGTCATTCCCGCACATACTCACATCATTCCCACACACCCCCGTCATTCCCACTACCACCCACGTCATTCCCGCGAAGGCGGGAATCTCCACCTCCCTGCATCGCATTTGACAAAACAGAACCCACGTACTACCACAGGACTATGACGACTCCGCGAAACCACAAACCCAAGGAGATTCCCCCATGCGCGAACCATACCAACCCCCAACCCCCCAGCCGGCCCTCCGCATAACCACACTCCTCCCCCCCCTGTCATTCCCGCGAAGGCGGGAATCCACCCCGCTGCATCCACACTCCCAAAGAGACGACACTCCTCCCGCCGTCTACAAAATTCGACAAAACCCGACAGAACTCTACAAGATTCTCCAGAAACTCGTGCCCGCCCGCGCGCGCGAGGCAACCGGCGGTCTCCTTCCCTAGGCATGGATTGTTCCCAGGTCGCAGCGAATTCGACGTACCGCTTGGATCTGCCGTCCCATAGCCGCCATGCCAATAAATCAAACGAAACCTGACATTTGGTAGACTTGACTTCCCGTATTCCAAGTGTTAGGGTATGCGCGTGTGAGGAACTACCTGGAGACGCAAACAAGGCGGGGCGGAGTTTTCTACTCCTGCATCGTACTGCAGTATTGGACGCAGGCGTTTCCACCAGATGCTTCCTCGGAATTGGGTGAACTGTGAGCGACGAAGCGCATCAGATAGAAGTCAGTGGGGTATGGAAGGTATTCGGCAAAAGTCCGGATCGCGTCTTTCATCCTGATTACGAATCCATGAGCCGCACGGATATCCAGGACGAGCTAGGGGTTCTGGTGGGGTTGCGTGACGTGTCGTTCAGCGTGGATGTTGGGGAGATATTCGTCGTGATGGGATTGTCAGGCAGCGGGAAATCGACTTTGGTGCGCTGCTTGATTCGGCTCATCGAAGCCACACGAGGGCAGATACATTTCGACGGGGAGGATATTCTCACCTACACCCCAGAGCAGCTCCTACAGTTCCGGCGCAACAAGATCTCCATGGTCTTCCAGCACTACGCCCTCCTGCCTCACCGCCGCGTACTGGACAACGTAGCGTACGGCCTCGAGATACGGGGTATGGACAAGGCGGAGAGACACAAATCGTCCATGGAAGCCATCGAGACCGTGGGACTCAAGGGGTGGGAAGACTACTACCCCCATGAGATGAGCGGGGGGATGCAGCAGCGCGTCGGACTTGCCCGAGCCCTGGCGGTAAATTCCGATGTACTCCTGATGGACGAGCCATTCAGCGGCTTGGATCCTCTGATACGCAGAGAAATGCAAGACGAGCTCATCTCCCTGCAAACCGATCTGCGCAAGACGATCGTATTCATCACGCACGACCTAGACGAGGCGCTCAAGATAGGCGACCGCATAGCGATCATGCGCGACGGAGAGATCATTCAGCAGGGCGCTCCCGAGGAGATCGTAACCCTGCCAAGCGACGACTACGTGACCGAGTTCGTCCGCGACGTCTCCAGAGGGAAAGTCATCCAGGCCAAAGCCGTCATGAAGGAGCCTGATGTGATCGTGTATGAGCGGCAGGGGCCTCGGGTCGCCTTGCACATCATGCGGAGCCGAGCATTGGACGGCGTGTTCCTCGTGGGTCGCGACTTTACGCTTCGCGGGATACTCACCCATGAACAAGCGCAAGCGCTGGTATCTCAGGGGAAGGAGTCTTTGGAAGGGGCGCGGATCGAACCGGCGGTGACGACGTCCCCAGATACCTACATCGAGGAGATCATTCCGATGGCGGCGACGTCGGAATACCCGATAGCGGTCGTTGCGGACAACGGAGGATTTTTGGGAGAGATACGCAGGAGCGATCTGTTGGCAGGGATGTCCGATGTCAATCAGGAGGCCTAACGTTGGCTAACATGGACAAAGCGGAATCCGCCGCAGGGTCTCTGTATTCTCGCATCACGATGAGCGGACTGCCCGCGCGCTACCGCTGGCTGGGCGGAGTTGCGGTAGTGATCGTCGTTCTCGTCGCAAGCCTGCTAATTTGGGGCTCGGATATGGAATTCCCAACCACGGTATCCACTGACGTGGTCGATACAGTCACTTTGGAAAAAACGGTACGAGACGTCACCGCCAAAGCCATCAAAGACGCAGTCGACTGGATAACCACGCGTGGGGAATTGCTGTTCAATGGACTTACTACGGGGATCGACTATGTGCTGCTCCGCATCGCGAACGTTCTGAAGTGGACCCCTTGGCCGGCCATCGTGGTCGGTCTCGCCCTCCTGTCTTTCGCAGTTGGCCGCATTCCTCTTCTAGCCTTCACAACACTTTCCCTGCTCTTCGTCGGCTTCATGGACCTGTGGGAAAACACCTTGGACACCATTGCTCTGATGGCTGTGGCAGTGACTATCTCGGTGTCGATTGGTCTCCCTCTGGGGGTGCTGGCCGCGCGCAACCGACTGATAGACAACCTGATGCGCCCCCTCTTGGACGGGATGCAGACCATGCCCAGCTTCGTCTACTTACTGCCAGGCATTCTCTTCTTTGGATTAGGGAATACAGCCGGCATCTTCGCGACCATCGTCTACGCTGTCCCTCCGGTGATCCGACTGACCAATCTGGGCATTCGCCAGGTCGACAGCGAGGCGATAGAGGCCGCGCGTGCTTTCGGAACTACCCCGTTCCAGCTGCTCACGAAGGTGCAAGTTCCAATGGCGCTGCCGACCATCATGGCCGGCGTCAACCAGACCACCATGATGGCTCTGGCGATGGTGACGATCGCGAGCATGGTGGCGGCGGGCGGTTTGGGTGAAGATGTGCTGCGAGCGCTGCAAAAGAACGATCCAGGCAATGGGGCGATCGCCGGATTGGCCATCGTGTTCCTGGCCATCGTAATCGACCGTCTCACGCAGTCGATAGCTAGCAGGCAGCAAACCATGACCGCGGGATAGCCGCAAAGCAGAACACAAGCGGACAGTGCACAAGACTGGCAAGACCCGCCTGTACTACGCGGCCTGCATATGCCTCCTCCTCGTTACGGCTGCCCTGCGATTCTACAACCTGACCGGGCACTTCCTATCGTATGACGAGGCCGTGGCTGCGAACAACTCGATGGGTTCCATACAAGCCGTCCTCGAGAACACCCGCAGCAAGAATTCCTCACCGATACTGTATCCGTTCGTCTTGTACACGGTGCAGAAGGCGGAGAGTTCGCCGCTCAGTGTCCGTATCGTCCCTGCCGCCGCCAGCGTTCTTACCGTCGCCGCGCTCCTGTTGCTGCTTCCTCGTGTAGGCGTCAGCCGGTGGGCGGCGTTCATCGCCGCCCTACTCGCCATAGGCTCCGTCGAAGCGATACGACACGCCCAGGACGTGCGTGAATACTCCGTCGACACCCTCGTGGCAGTGCTGATAATCACGGGTCTGCTCTCGTACATCCAAGAGAAGCGCAGACACAACGGCTTATACGTCCTGTTTTGTGTATCGCTGTTCGTTGCGCCGCTGGTGCAGTACGGCCTCGTTCTCTTCGGCATAGCCGTATTCGGGACGATCGCAGTCATGGAAGGAAAGGCGATCTGGATCCGTCGAGCCACGTTGCGGACTGGACTGCGGTTCCCTATGGGATGGGTTTGGAGCAGACTCGCGTACTTGGCATGGCCTGCCGCGTCTTTCTCCGCGGGCAGCGTCGTGAGCTATGCCGTCACGTTGCGCCACCAATGGAATCCGGACGTCTTTGGCATCGGCGGATCTTTCTATAGGAAGCATTATTACATAGGGGAACGCAGCGACATAGGTTCCCTCATCGAGTTCGCATTGAGTAGGACATGGGAAACGGTGACGTTCCACATGATGGAATCTCTTGCTATAGCAGGTCTCGCGGCATTCGGAATATACGTCGTCATATCCATCAAGAAGCGGCGGCTCGACGCGGTCGCGGTTCTGTTCTTCCTTTCGATTGCCATTGCGGCGGCCGCTGCTACCATAGTGCGAGTATACCCCTATGGAGGAATCCGGCAGTCCCTGTACCTTGCCCCAGTCATCTTCCTGGCGTTCGGACACGTGCTCCATTCCATAGCCGTCGATGCATCTTCGCTCATTCGCCGCGAGCGGCTTGTGCACGCAGGGATGGCTTTGGCTGCAGGCGCAATCGTACTCATCGGAATAGCCGCCGTCGCAGACAGCGGCCTCTATCGAAAGTCAGACGACATCGAGGTCGTCCTCCTGAGGTTGGAAGATCTGCTGCGCGAGGGAGACATAGTATATGCGGGGCCTGCGGCCTCGCCTCTGGTCGAGTTTCACCACAAGGGGCGGAGAGATGATTACTGTTATGCCCTCTGGCCTGAGGAGACCTTTGAAACGTGTGCAGAACATCTCTTTGAGCAACAACCGGACACGGAAAGGATGTGGTTGATAATCGGAGGAACCGCACAGGCGCTCATCGCGAAACTCTCCTCGGATCGAAACCAACTCGAACTGGTCGTCGATCGTACAGCATATGACCTCTATCTTTGGACGGATCCGTTCTTCGGGGATCCATCCCCGGAAGAGATCAACGCGATCCAGTACGCGGAGAACCGCACGCCTACTGTACAATCCATCTTCGACGTCCATGTACGGGAGAGAACCTTGATCTACATCAAGGAGCCGTGCGTCCGCAGCGCCGCCGCCGCGCGGTTCTTCCTGCACGTAACCCCAACAGACATCGAAGACCTCCCGGACGACCGCAAACAACACGGATTCGAAAACCTCGACTTCGACCTCATCGTGCACGGCATCGTGACCGACGAGAAGTGCATCGCCATCCGAAGTCTCCCAGAGTACTCCATCAACCTCATATCGACCGGACAGATAACCATAGAAAAGGGGCAGAGAGAAAACGGGCAGATATGGAAGCCTACATGGAAGAGCGAATTCCGCTTCGACGAGTAATTTCAAAACACTCCGAGGATCGAACGCAAGCTGCCGGTATTGGCGCGGGGGCGCGGCGGAAGCCATACGCTGGCGGCGTCATCGTTCACCGTCGATCCCTCGCCCTGTTCGATACATCCCCGGATGAGTAGAATACGGATTGACCGCATTTCCGAACTTCGCAACGCCGAAAGAATCCCTGCTTCGCGGGCGGAGATCGACGAGGGAGCCGCACAACAATGACACGACTCGCAGACGTGAACACTACCGACGTGCCGGGGGCCATCGAGCTGGCGATGAACGCCATGTGCAGCATCTTCGACCCGAATGGGGACGACGTGCCGTACTTTCGCGTCGCCGTGCGCCCGGACGCCTATTTCGGCATCCCTCTCGAAAGCCATGTGCCGGGCCGTCACCTCAACGCCCTGCTCAACGCAGAGGACGCCGCCGGATTGACCGTGGACGAGGCCTGCATCGAAAAGTTCGCAAACGCATGTTTCTACTCATACAGCGGGCCATTGCCGTTCCCGCTCGACCGCAACGACGGTGAGTATGCGTCGCCAGTCGTATTCAACCCGCATCACGTGCGTGAATGCTTTCACGCGCTCAATGCGCTCGCGCGGTACCGCGCCTCAGAACGCGCCGCGGAGGTCGCCGCGTCCAGCATCGCCGCAATCTTCGAGTATTGGGATCCAGAAGCCGAGTGGGACTACGAGCGGATCGAGGAGGCGGGCGCAGTCGCGCAGCCGTCGCGGTCGTTCATCTCCGGGCTGGCGCGCTCGATTGGGCCCCTCGTCAAACTCTACCGCACGACCGGACACGGGCCGGCTCTCGACCTCGCAATCATGCTGAAGGAAAAATGCGTCGGAGAGTACTTCAAAGCGGATGGAGCGTATGACCCGGATCTGTTTGGAACGCACGCTCATTCGGTAACGTGCACGATGTCGTCTCTGGCGCAACTGGCGGATCTGACCTGCGACTCGCCGCTGCTGAACCGAGTCAAGGCGTTCTATGACAACGGCTTGTGGGAGATGCGCGACGAGCTTGGTTGGTCACCGGAGAGCGCCGTGCCAGACAGTCCAAAGCCCGACGAGGGTGAGATGAACAACACGGGGGACATTCTGGAGACGGCGTTGATTCTCGGACGTTGGGGATATACGGAGTATTTCCACGACGCGGAGCGTATCCTGCGGTGTCATCTGCTGCCGTCTCAACTTCGGGACGTCTCCTGGATACCCGCGCCGTCGAACCCGGACGGACTCGACACGCTGCGCGACGTTGCCGGGCGGTCGAGGGGCGCATGGGGGTTCCCCGCGCCGTTCGGCCATGAACCATTGGAGCAGAGGAAAGGCGGCCTGATGCGCTTCAATACCGATGTCGTCGGAGGGACGGTTGGATCGCTGTGCGAGGTCTTGCGAGAGGCGGCAGTATCTGACGAGGCAGGCCACTGGGTAAACCTGCTGTTCGACCACGAAACGCCCAGCGTCGAGGTACGGTCTGCGTATACGCATTCTGCTCTCAGCGTGCGAGTCAAGAGGCCGGCCCCGTTGTTCGTCCGCATCCCTCCTTGGGTAGATCGCCGCGCAGTGCGGATCGTCGGCGCGTCCGAGACGCCGCGGCATACAAACGGCTACGCATTCTTCGCGCGCCCTCCGGTCAACCGTCCAATCGTCTTCGAGTACGAACTGGCGTCCGAGGAAATTACGCTTTCCCACGCCTCGCGCGACATTCACGTTCGACTGCGAGGAGACGAGGTATCCGCCATGGAGAATCACGGCGCGGATCTGACGTTCTTCGATCCGCTGTGAGGCGCGTTCCATCCGGGAACGACTTACTTCCCTGCGATGAACTCGCCATGCCAGATCCGCCCCTCTGCTTCGCTGAACTGGCCGGTAGATATGCTCTCGATGCCGTACTTTGGAAGATTGCGGAACGCAACACACTTCCCGTCCTGCAGTGTGCCGTATGTGCCAAATTCGAAATCGAGGTTATCGAACCCGTGCCCCCTTCGATCGTCCGGCAGGTCATCGACGTCTACGGGAGTCACATGCAAGAAGAAGCGCGGAGCGGCGTCGCTGGGGTTGCACGGTTCCTTGACGTATGCGAGGGCGTCTCCTCTGAGATACACGTCGAAGTTGGATGTGACGACGGGCGTGCCTTTCCGCTTGAGGCTGCCCATGGGGTCCTCGAGTCGATCGAGAAGGTCGGGTGCTTGGATCAGATACAAGTCCGAGCGGTGTCCATCGACCGCGTGCTCCACGAGAATCCCATTTTGGAACTCCTCGAGCAACTCGAAGCTTGGCATCTTGTAGAGAGATCCGATAGTCCAGAGCCTGTCTGTCGTCTGCCGGTCTACCGTTTCGCGTATGTCTCCGATGCAGATTCCGATATCTACGAGATTCTTGCAATCGTTGTTGCCGTAGTAGTAATTGCTCGGCTGTTGCGGGTTGTAGAAGCGTATAACCGAAGACGCGGCGGCAGACACATAGACCGCGTCTTCTGGCTGCATCCGTTCTTCCAAGACGGCGAGGATGCGGTTCACGTTCTCATACTCCGCGTATGGAGTCGTATCTCTGATAGCGCTTGCGCCGCTGAATACGATGACGCCCGCAGCAGCCATCCCTGCGCGGGCCGTCCATGCGCTGCGAGTGAGGGAAGACGCATCGACGGCTATGGAATGGAGCGCGTGTCCAAACCCGAGGAAGATGATCGGCCCAAGATACATGCACTGCCGAGTCTCTCCGTAAGGGTACATTCGCAGCAATGCGGCGCAGGCAGCGACCGCGAAAGAGAACAGGAACAGCGTCGAAACCGCGTCCAGGCGCGCCTTCTTGAAAGACACGATTAGGAAGATTCCAAAACCTGCGAGTCCCGCGATTGTGAGGAATTCGGTCGTATGGTAGTGGAATACTGCTTCCGTCCGAGACAGTATGAACCGCAGGACGGCCGGTATGTCGGTGTATCCGCCGGAGTAGTACGCCCATGACAGATAGCCGTCGACACCGGAGTGGCCTTCGCTCCAATGGTAGCGAAACGTGGCGGCGTAGCTTACGACGCTTCCCGCCGCGAAAGAGACGACCGGCCAGGTCAAATACCCGATTCTGTTCCAGACCCATCCTTCGCGGAACCGCAGACCGTCTCGCAGGGTGTCACGACGGATCCAGAGCGTCTTCCATTCCATGACTGCGACCGTCCCGAATACGGCTGCGCCAAAGAGAACGAGTCCGTACTGCACCAGCGGCGCAAGGAACAGCGAGACGCAAAATAGAGCGTATATGCTTGTACGTCTACGCTTCTCTTGGAGGTAGGACAGCAGACCCGCGGTCATCAGCACTGCCACGAGGGCGTCGACGGAGTATTCTCGCACGTCCTGAGCATTCCATATCGCATTGACCGAACCCGCAGCAAGGAGGGCGGCGATGAAGGCAGCCCACCGGCTGACGCCAACGCGGGGCAACAAGAAGAGGATCGCAGCGATGGTGAGGACGCTTGCGGCGGCAGGCACGATGCGAACGCTGAGAGGCGAACTCTCCACCTTCTGCACCGCGTACAAGACGAGCGGATAGAGTATCGGTGAGGTATTGCTGTCCCGCGTCCGAGCGAGGACTGACGACAGCGAGCCACGAGAGTTATTGGCCGCCGTCGCCTCGTCGAATGTTATGGAGTTCCCCGGCAGGTTGTAGAAGCGCAGAGCTGCTGCAACGATGAGCAGGCATACGGCGGCCGCGTAATACAGGCGGGTCTTGCCGCGGTCGGACATTCGAGCGCCGCGCCAGGGGAAACGCCGTCGGGAGGACTTTGGAAAATCGATCTCTCTAGTCATCGGTGAATGGGAATTCGACCCTCCAAATCTCCCCCTCTTCCTCGCCAAACTGCCCGGTCGATATGCCCTCGATATCGTACTCCGGAAGATCCCGTACCGCAACGCACCTCCCGTCGTCCACGATCCCGAACGAGGAGAAGTCGAAATCGAGGTTATCGACCCCGTACTTCTTCCGCTCGCTCGGCAGGTCGTCGACGTTCGTCGGAGTTACGTGCAGGAAGAAGCGCGCCACCGCGGCGCCTGGGTCGCACGGTTCTCCAAGGTAGACCAGTGCTCTCCCGACAAGATACACATCGAAGTTGGATCTGACGACAGGATCCGAGTCTTCCCGAAGCGCAACGATATCTTCGGTACGGAAGCGGTGCCCGTCAAGATGGAGGAGAACGAACTCTCCCCTCCATCCCTCACCCGATTGGTCGAACTGGCCGGTCGCGATGCGGCGAATGTCGTACTGCGGAATATCGATGGCCGCAGCGCACTTCCCATCGAGGACGGCGCCGTGCGAAGGAAACGCGAAGTCGAGGTTCGCGAATCCATATTGCCTGCGGTCGTCCAGCAGGTCATCGGCGTCTGCAGGAGTCACGTGCAAGAAGAAGCGCGTCTCGACGTCGCTCGGAGTGCACGGTTCTTTGACGTATACGAGACGGCCTTCTCTGAGATACACGTCGAAGTTGGATCTGACGATGAGTTCGCCTTCCCGCTTGATGCTGCCCGGAGGTTTGCGAAGTCTATCGAACAGCCGAGGAGATTCGAGTAAGTAGAGGTCCGATATGTGGCCGTCAAACACATGCTCTATAGGGTCTCCATCTTGGAATTCCTCATGTAATTCTTCGAGCATGTCGATTCGCAGGTGGTATCCGAGAATCCAGAGCCTATCTGTCGGCGTGTCTACCGCTTCGAGCACATCTTCCACGCATCCACGGAGGTTCATGTGGCGATTGGCGCAAGACCTGCCGGAATTCCTGCTATAGTAGTAATTGTTTGGCCTTTGCTGATGATAGAACTCCATAGCATAGAAGAGGGCCGAATAGACTGCGTCCCCTTCCTGCATCCGTTCTTCCAAGATGGCAAGGGGGCGGCTCACGGGTTCGAAATGAGGTCTCGTGTTATCGTCGTCGATAGCGCTTACTCCGGCGAATACGATGACGCACGCCGCCAGACCCATCCCGGCGTGAGCCGTCCATGCGCGCCGAGCAAGGCGAGACACATCCTTTCCTATCGTGGAGAGCGCATGGCCGAATGCAAGGAAGACTATCGGGGCTATGTACATGCACGATCGGACGCCCCCAAAGGGGTACAGTCCCAGGACCGCCGCACAGACCGCGATGGCGATAGAAAGCATGAACAGAACCGCGAGCGTGTCGAGCCGCCGCTTCCTGATGGATATGACGACATATATTCCGAATGCGGCAAGACCCAACACGGCAGTCGATTCGGGTATGTGATACTTCAACATTTCCCACGTGTTGTTCGACGCGAACTCGATGAGGGAACGCACGTCGCCGTACTCGCCCTGATAGTAATGCTGGGATAGATAGCCGTCCCTTCCAAATTTGCCCGAGTTCCATTGATGACGCGCGGTGGCGGCGTAGCTTAGAACGCTTCCCGCCGCGAAAGAGACGACCGGCCAGAACAGGTGCACGAGTTTGTTCCAAACCCATCCTCCGCGGATCCGCAGTCCATCCCGCACTGCGGCTCGACGGAACCAGATCGCCCTCCCTTCCATGGCCACGATCGTTCCGATTACGGCTATGCCGAAGGGAACGAGTCCGTACTGCACCAGCGGCGCGACGAACGACGATGCACAAAATAGAACGTATGTACCCCCCCCGTACCCGCGCTCCCTCCGCAGGTACGACAGCAAGCCTACGATCATCAGCAGGGCCACGAGCGCGTCGACGGAGTATTCTCGCACGTCCTGGGCGTGTCGTATCGCTTCGACAGAACTCGCGGCGAGCAGGGCGGCGATGAAGGCAGCCCACTGGCTGACGCCAACGCGGGGTAACCAGAAGAGGAGCGCGGCGACGGTGAGGACACTTGCAACGGCCGGCACGATGCGAACGCTGAGGAGCGAACTCTCCACCTTCTGCACCGCGTACAAGACGATCGGATAGAGTATCGGCGAGGAATTGCTCTCTCGCGTGCGATTGAGGACCTCGGCAATCGTGTCTTGCCGTGACCAGAGAGCCGAACTCAGTTCGTCGCCATCCAAGAAAATGTCTGTTATGCCGGAGAAGCGCAGCGCAGCAGCAGCGATGAGCAGGCATACGGCGGCCGCGTAGTACAGGCGGATCTTGCCGCGGTCGGACATTCGGTCGATGCGCCAGGGGATACGCCGTCGAGGGGACTTCGGGAAATCGAGTTCGGGAATCACCGCCGTCGTTGTCTCGAGGGAGGAGGAATCAGGGGTTGGCTAGGAATGATCCAACTCCCATACGGGGAAGTAGTACGGGAAGATGGCGTTGAGTATCTCTCCTGCCTGACCTCCGACCTTGATCGGGTCTGCGGCTGGATGCGGGCCGAAGATGAGTTTTGTGAGTTGCCTGCGGGTCAGCTCGATTGGCTTGCCGCTGCGTTCGGAAGAAACGTCGACGTCTGCGCCGCGGATCCGGATGGTGACCGCTTGTCCGTCATCCACGCAGACGATACAGACATCGCCGCTCAGACCGACGGCGCGGGCGCGTATGTGGTTGGTGATCTTGCTCATGAGGCTGTGGAGAGAGTTCACACGCATCATTTGGAATCCGATGTCCGCTTCGGTGTCCAGGACGGCCGTGCCCGGCTTGCGCGCTTCGAGGACGTCGCCAAAGGGGTTCGGACCGAGCGGCGCGACGGCGAAGGCGGCGTCACCAGGCGCACGCAGAAGGAGGGCCTGATTGAACAGCGCCTCCAAAGCGTCGGGATTGCCGCCGCCTTCTACGAAGCCGGGCTTGTTGGTCGCCCGCGTGAGGGTGAGGTAGGCAGCGGGTTGGCCGTCGTCGATAGCCAAGAGCGTCGTCATCTTTGGGAGGGTTAGGAGTCGTTCGTACTCGCTGCGGGTTCGCACGATGCGCAGGGGTTCCCGGTCGTGCATGTCGATGACTGCGTCGAGGTGCGTGGAGTTGCTGGAGTTGTACAGGGTGATATCGAAGGTTCCGCGCC
Source organism: Dehalococcoidia bacterium (assembly GCA_965242665.1). GTDB lineage: Bacteria > Chloroflexota > Dehalococcoidia > Lucifugimonadales > VXLM01 > VXLM01. The sequence goes on from OZ251484.1 coordinate 2,105,741, forward strand.
TGAACAAGCGATGTTCGTCTGGCTGGAGCAGGTAGCCGCGCGCCTGCGGCCCGACAGCCTCGAATCCGGAGTTTTGGTAGAACGGAAACGTGGCCTCGCGAGTCCATAGGACGGAGACCGGCCAGTCGTTGGCGTTCATGATGCGGAGGCAATCGCGGAGGCACCGCGTGCCGTGTCCTTGTCGACGGTATTCTGGGTGGGTTCCTGTAGGGCTAATCACTCCGATGGTGAAGCGGTCGCCGTTGGCGGCGACTTCGCGGGGAGCGACCGGCACATGGGCAACGACCTTGCCGTCTACCTTCACGATACGCATATACTTCAGCTTTGGAGGAGTGAAGATGAGGGGATAGTCGGTCTCCAGCTTCTGGTCCGTTCCCGCTCTGAAGATGCTGTTGAGGAGCGCCATCGTCTCCTCGAATTCTTCCGGTTTGCAAGCGCGAGGTCCTTCCATGTTGCACCAAACGAGTGTGAGTATTTAGGCCGTGATTGTACAGGGAACGCGGGGGTGTTGTCACCTGCGGGCGCGCGGCATTCGCTCTTGCGCGGATACGGGGAGGGTCCGCGGCGGAGGGTTTCTTCCGTGGGGAGGGCAGACGGCTGGGTACTAGAAGGGTATGCCCCAGAGGGGGTACCACTTTTCGATGTCACGCTCGACGGGGACTTGCTGTTCTTCCATGAGGGCGGACAAGCGCATCTCGGCGGCATTGTCGCGCGTCTTCTGTCCGGAGAGGACGAATGGGTAGAAGGATCCGCGCTTGACGTAGTAGATCCAGTATGCCTGCTTGGACTCGTACTCGAAGCCGAACACCGCGGCGATGAGGCGGTCTCCGAAGCCGTGGTCGGTGATCGTCTCGCCGATGAGGTGGAGGGTGGTTACGAGGTCTTCGAAGTGGCGGTCGTCGAGGATTACCCATCGGGTGCCGTGTCCGTCGTCCGCGACTTCATAGCGGGCGCCGGTGGCGCTGGAGCTGACGCGCAGGAGGTCGCGTATTTCGGCGTCGAGGTTGTCGAAGAACTGCGATTGCACCGGATTGAAGACGAGGCCGGCCTTTTCGGTTTGTCGGAGGTCTGTGCGCCCCGCCAGATCCATTTCTGCGGTAATGATGGAGAAGAAGCGTTCGCGATTGCCCTTCTTGATCTTGCTGCGTCCAAAGAGGACGCCAAAGATGCCCATGTCAAGATACTCCGTTCACAAAGGCAGACTGGCAAGCGGGTGGCTGCACTCGGCCTCTTGGGTGCGCCGGCGGCGTTGGGCGGTCATGGGGCGAGGGTCGAGAGTCGTTGTCGATCAGAAGCCTCGCTCCATTTGTCTCTGCATGTTTCGCAGCAGTTCCACGCGCTTTTCGACGGGAGGATGGCTTGAGAAGAGGGATGCCATGCTGTCCTTCTTGAGGGCGTTGACGAACATGAATGCGTTGGCGTGCTCGACCTGGCGCAGGTCTTTCTCGGGGATGCGGTAGAGGTCGGAGCTTATCTTTTGGAGGGCCGACGCCAGGTGCATGGGAGAGCCGGTGAGCATGGCGCCGCCGCGGTCGGCGGCGTACTCTCGGTATCTGGAGAGCGCCATTATCAGCAGCTGGCTGGCGAAGTAGATGACGATGGTCCCCAGGTAAACCGCCATCATGACGAGCCCGAAGCCTCCGCTGTCGCCGTCTCGCCGATCTCCTCCGAATCCCCCAAACAGGCTGATCCAGAACAACATGCTCAGGAGGTATCCAGCGGCGATGACGATGATGCTGGCCCAGGTCATGACCATGACATCCCGGTGGCGGATGTGGGATAGCTCGTGTCCGAGCACGGCCTCGATTTCCCGCTCGTCGAGCCGGTTGAGCAGCCCTCGGGTCACTGCAATGACGGAGTTCTTGGGATTTCGCCCCGTAGCGAAGGCGTTGGGCACATGGGTTTCCATGATGGCGACCTTCTTGGGGCTTGGCATGTCGGCCATCGCCGCGAGGCGCTCGATCATGGCGTGGAGGCGCGGCTCCTGTTCAGGTGTCACGACCCTTGCGCCCGTGGACATGAGGACGAGCTTGTCGGAGCCGAAGTATTGAAACGCGGCCATGGCGACGGCGAGTCCGAGTATGAGGATCGGGTGGATCCCAGCCCAAAACAGGAGACCTATGAACGCGACGTACACGACGCCGAGCATCAACATGGTGAAGAACATGCGAAAGACCAGTTCGGGGTCTTTGCCGTATGTTGGCCGTCTCATACACCCTCCGGGAGCGCGCCGCCATCGTCCCGACGAGGCAGCCGCGAGCGATCATGTGAACTCATAGTATACAACGTTCGGAAGATCATTTGGGTTACATTCGACGCGAGGGTTCCGTTCGATTCATTCCCACACCCGCTCACGTCATTCCCGCACCCACCCACGTCATTCCCGCACCCACCCACGTCATTCCCGCACCCACCCACGTCATTCCCGCACCCACCCACGTCATTCCCGCACCCACCCACGTCATTCCCGCGTAGGCGGGAATCTCCGCCTCCCTGCACCGCATTTGACAAAACAGAACTCACGTACTATTATAGGACTATGGTCACTCAGCGAATCCACGACCCGAGGAGATAGCCCCATGCGCGAAACATACCAACCTCCAACCACCTCCCCCGCCGGCCCTCCGAATGACCACACTCACCCACGTCATTCCTGCTGCCACCCACGTCATTCCCGCGAAGGCGGGAATCCACCCCGCTGCGTCCAAACCTCCGAAGAGACGGCACTCCTCCCGCCCTCTACAAAATCCGACAGAATCCGACAAAACCCGACAGAAACTCGTGCGCGCGTTCCCTAATTCCCGCGCGCGCGAGGCCGACGATGATAACCTCCTCAAAGACATGCCATGCTAATTCCCGCGCACGCGCGCGAGGCACCCCCTCCCGTCATTCCCGCGAAGGCGGGAATCCTTGCGCCACCCGCGTTCCGTTTCCTTTCTCTCGGCATGGATCGGATTCGACGTCTCCCTTGGAGTTGCAGTCTCATAAGCCTCATGCCGATAGATCCAACGAAACCGACGAGAGAGGGGCGAGAACGATGGATAAGGCTGTGCAATGCAGTGTCTATGATGTGTATGGAGTGTGTGTATGGGGGTGAAACCACTGACATTTGCATACCCTCTTACCAGGGTATACGAATGGAGGCCGGACCGCACAAGATGAACGGGGCCGACATGGGTAGAGCATCTCCAAACAGCCACTCCCAAGGGTCTGCTTTCGTGGGAATGGCGGGGCGCTAGGTGATCTGGACGCCGACCTTGCGGGCGACGGCGCGGACGTACTGCTGTCCGACGATGGTGTCTTCGTAGTCGAAATGCTCGACGTGGATGGTGATGTCTTGCGGGAGTTCTCCGAGCCGCTTCATGATAGTCTCGTAGTCCATGGTTCCCGTGCCTGGGACGGCCTCGTCGATGTGGACGATTGGGTTGCCCTTCTCCGCCCTTGCGCCGCCTCCGATACCGCCGCCGGCTATCTTCACGTCCTTCGCGTGCACGGACGTGACGCGCTGCCCCAAGCGGTCGAATGCGTAGTTCACCAGGCCAGTCGTGTTGTAGTACATATGCGGCTCGCACATATTCACGAGGTCGAGGAGGATCTTCAATCGGGGGGACGAGACGGCGTCGATCAGTTCCGTGCATCGTTCGACGGACTTGAGCGGCGAGAAGTAGAGCGGATGCGCTGCGACGTCGATTCCCTCTCGCTCTGCCGCCTTGGCCAACTCTGCGACGGCTGCGACTCGCCGGCTCCACGTCCGCTCCGACCAGATGTCGGGGGACGGCCAACCGAACTCCTTGCCCCATCCGAATCCGACGCAATGCGCGCCGAGAATGGCGCCGACATGCATCTGATGTTCGTAGCTCCTCAGGGCGGCTTCGTGAAGGCCGGGATCGTCGAACCCGAGTTGCCGTCCTTGGTAAAACGGAACGACTTCGCCGATGCGGAGGCCGTTGTCGTCTAACCAGCGTTTGGCTTCTCGCGCCTCGCCGTCCGTCCATTCGGGAAACGCCTTGACGGAAACGGTGTCGACATCCATGACGGCGGCCCGTTTGAGGAGAAGCGCCCGGCTCTCGGACGCGTCAGGGCCGAGTTGGAGAAAATCTCCGAGGGGTGGACTCATTCGCAGCATAGAAGAACCTCGCTTCCTTTGTTCAAGACTCCGGAATTGCTCGACCCCCATTATACACCGTCACGGCCGGATTATCCCCCCGCAGTCCGTGACCACCTCGTACCTGCGGCGCGGTGTTCGTGCATTACGGTAGCGGGTCGGGAACGACGGCAGCACTGCCAAGGCCAAGGTTTGGCGGTTGTGTTTAGTCATAGTTGATTCATTTCATTGAGTGGACATGATGCACTACGCCCCAATCCCCGTAGAGTCTACCGGTGACGATCGTGGAAACGTCGCACTGCGTCCGACGACCCGCGTCACTCGCGCGCCGCCGGGGCGAACTCCCCCACGTCTCTAACCAGACGGACATCCCCGGCGTCACTCGCGCGCCGCCGGGGCGAACTCCCCCACGTCTCTAACCAGACGGACATCCCCGGCGTCACTCGCGCGCCGCCGGGGCGAACTCCCCCACGTCTCTAACCAGACGGACATCCCCGGCGTCACTCCCGCGCGTCCGGGGCGAACTCGACCCCCCAAATACGGCCGTCGCCGTCGAACTGCCCGGTGGTGATTCGCGCGATGGCGTACTGGGGAAGGACGATGCTCACAAGACACTTACCGCCGAATAGCAGACCGCGCTCGACGAAGGCAAAGTCGAGGTTGTCAAATCCATGCTGCCTGCGGGCGGCGGGAAGGTCGTCGATGTCATCGGGGACGACGTGCAGGAAGAAGCGATCAGTGGTGTCCTCTTCACCGCACGGCTCCTTGACGTAGTGCAACTTGCCGTCGTCGATATACACGTCGAATTCAGAGCGTGCGGCAGGTTCACGGGACACTATCGACCGATACGCGGAATCGAGCTTGGGCCCTTGGACAACATGGGTTGCGCTCCAAGCATCGCCGCCGGCTCGACCGGTATTTATCTTGACGATGTCGTACTGCGGAAGGTCGACGCTGGCCAAGCATTTGCCGTTGAACAGCAGGCCTCGCTGGACGAATTCAAAGTCGAAGTTCTCGAATCCATGGCGTTTGCGCTGGTCTGGAAGGTCGTCGTCGAATGAGTGGACGTGTAAGAACAATCGTCCTGCGGCGTCCGCGCGTTCGCACGGCTCCTTGAGATAGTACATCTTGCCCTTGTCGATGTAGAGATCGAACTCCGAGCGCGCGGCAGGCTCGGTAGACACAACCGATCGGTACATAGCTCTATACCATGCCTCAAAGCCAGCTCTGTCGTAGAGGAAGAGATGCTGGTTTTGCGGCGTAAGCAGGGCGTCGGTATCAACGCGCGAGCGCAGGAGGACGAATCCTCCATCCACGGCGGGAAGATACTTATAGCGGATGAGGCTCGTGTTCAGGTAGTAATTCATCGCAAGGGTCTCATCCAAGCCGAAGAAGGATTGGTGGATGTTGCCGAGAGGGAGAACTGTGACGAGCTTGCCCGCGGTCGTCTCGCGGATGGCGAGCAGTTCTTGCTCCGCTTCCCTCACTGACTGTCCCGTCTCCGCGCTGTGGCCGACGCGGCTCATTTGGAAGCTGGATACTGCGAATAGCAGCAGCGCGATGACCGACGCGGCCCCGATGACGCCGTCCCGATTGGTCAACCTGCGCGCCAAGAGCAGGACGAGGGTGAAGAAGGCCAGAGGGAGGCCGATGTAGTAGATTCTCTCGAAATCATGGAATGCGGTGAGGTTGCGCATTGGCAGGGCCCAGACGAAGCCGGACGACGCCAGGGTAACGAACAGGATTCTCGGACGGGCGAACATCGAGCCGATCAGACAGGCCGTGGACAGAATGACGCCCAAGACGACGCCTTGGAATTCCGATAGCCACGCCGGACTTTGGACCAGGGCGCTGCCGACCACATCGGCGCGATAGACAAGGGGGCCAAGCAGTGGGTAGGGAACGAACATTCTTCCGATGCTCCGAAACTGCTCTGCTAGGAAGGAACTCCAGGGTTGGACGGCGGCGACATGTACGTTGTTTTCGGAGTCCGCTCCAATCCGTCTGAGCATGGATTGGAAGGAGGGCAGCTCTGTCGGCGGCGTCTCGCCGTTCAGCGCGATGTACTCCATGGTGAAGTTGAAGGCGAGGACGGACAGGCCGAACGCCAGCGCGGTGATGCCAAGCAAGAGGTAGCGGCTACGGAGCAGCGTGGAGGCGATGCGCCTGATCGACATAACGGCGGCAGCAGAACGCGCACGCAGGAGGTCGCGCGCAAGGCCGATGATGACGAACGGCAGGAGGAGGGCCAAGACGTGCCATCCCAGCAGCAGGGCGATGCAGGTCTTGAGCAGCAGCTGACGGAAGCGGCCTTCCTGCACGAAGACGACCATGCCGTGGAAGGTCAACATCACTCCAAAGAGGTCGGGTATCCCCTCGCCGATGGTCATGTCGTTGTAGTAGAGCAGATAGTACGACGAGAACGACAGGAGCCCCGCGGTCAGTGCGATCCATCTGTTGTATGTGAGGCGGCAAAGCGAGAGATACGCGAGGATTGTGGCGGCGCTGAAGAACAGGAGCAGCAGAATTCTCGCGGTGTAGAGCTGTGCGGACGGGTTGCCTCCGAAGCGCAGAGTGGCCAGCTTCATGCTTGCGTGCCCGCCGGGCGGGAAGCGGTTGTATGGGATGTAGCGGGTGACGCCGTCGTCGTCCATGAGCCGGCGCTCGAACCGCTGGAGGCCATGTTCGGGGGAAATGTTCACCGCTATCGTCAGGTGAAGCGCAGACAACCAGCTGTGGTCGCCGACCGGCCGGTAGAAGTATCCACGGTCGCCGCCGAAGACGAAGACCGTTGACAGGCCAAGCAGCAGCAAGGCGAGGGGAAGCAGTGGAGACCGCAGCGCGGGCGTGATTCTGTCGAGCGATGTCATGCTTGGGATCCTGGTCACGCGAGATAGTATGTCATCTATAACTGAACACTACCTGTGGCAGCAATGATTCCGCCAGTGAAGGTTGGCCCATCTCTCGGTGCATTCCACTCTCCTTACGACTTGCACGATCCAGCTCCTCTGTTTATACCCCAACACAGCAGGTTATGCAAAAGTCTCCCTACGCGGGAATGACGTGAGTGGGTGCGGGAATGACGTGAGTGGGTGCGGGAATGACGTGGGTGTGGTCATGCGGAGGGCCGGCGAGAGAGGTGGTTGGGGTTGGTATGTTTCGCGCATGGGGGTATCTCCTTGGGTCGTGGTTTTGCGGAGTCGTCTTATGTTCAGGATAGTACGTGGGTTCTGTTCTGTCAAATACGATGCAGGGAGGGGAGATTCCCGCCTTCGCGGGAATGACGTGGGAGGCTGCGGGAATGACGTGGGAGGCTGCGGGAATGACGGGGGTGAGTGCGGGAATGATGGAAGGAGGATCTCCGATGCGGGGACAATCCATGTCAACAAGGCAAGAGGGTCTGCGGGTTGGGAGTGGTTGCGGGCGGAGTGGGGTCGGTGGTAGGTTGTGCGTATATTCCTCGTTGGGCGGGTGACAGAATGCTTCTGGTAACTGGGGCGTCGGGCTTCGTGGGGCGTCGGGTCGTTGCTTTGCTGGCGGCGGCCGGGAAGCCGGTGCGTGCGTTGACGCGCTCCGAATCGAGCGCGTCTGCGCTGCCGCAGGGGGTGGAAGGCGCGGTCGGGGACGTGCTCGACAGCGACTCGCTGCGGCGGGCGATGGAGGGCGTCAACGCGGTCGTGCACTTGGTCGCGGTGATTAGAGAGCGGGGCGCGCTGACGTTCCAGCGGGTGAACTATGAGGGAACGGTCGGCGTCCTAGCGGCGGCGCAGGAGGCGGGCGTGCGGCGCATCGTGTGCGCGAGCACGATCGGAGCAGCGTCCGATCCCACGGTGCGCTACCTGCATTCGCGGTGGATGGGAGAGCAAGAAATCATCCGGAGCGGACTTGCGTATACGATCGTTCGCTTTTCCGTGGGCTTTGGCGAAGGAGACGAGTTCATCAACCAGTTGGCGGCGTTGGCGAAGGCGTTTCCTCTCGTGCCCGTCGTCGGGGACGGCAAGGCGGTCTTCCAACCTATCTGGGTAGACGATGCGGCGCGCTGCATCGCGGAGAGCCTCGACCGGGAGGCGTTGGAGGGGCAGGCGGTGGACATCGGGGGGCCGGACTACTTCACCTACGACGAGTTGATCGACGTGATTGCGGAGACGCTCGGGGTGCGCGCGGCGAAGGCTCATGCGCCGGTCGCGTTCATGGCTGCCGCCGCGTCCGTGATGGAGGCGTTGTCGCCGCGTCCGCCGATAACGCGGGAGCAGCTGAAGATGCTGGCGTTCGACCATCGGACAGGTCTGGACTCCGTCCAGCGGCATTTCGGCTTCGAGCCACGCCCGCTGCGGGGAAACATCGACTACATCCGCAAGATTCGATATTCCGACGCCGTGCGGATGGGCTTGGGCTTCATGCCGCGGCATATCCGGGATCACTGATAGCGCGGGGGCGATTTTGAGAATCGCCCCTACACGATCCAACCTTTGTCTCTGAGTGTTCGAATGGCCAGGCTGATTTGGCGCGGAGAGAATTGGCGCTTGCGTGGATTCCATGCGTAGATGTCGTCGGTGATCGCCTGTACGTTGGCGGAGGGGCGCTCGGCCGCCACCCAATGGACGGTCGCCAGCAGTTCGAGGCCGAACGCCGACTCGAACCCTTCTACGAGGTCGGAAACTCTTTCGAAGCGCGCGCGTGTTTCAGGGTTGTCCTCGAGGAATGCGCGGGCATCCTTGACGGCGCCGGGCACAAGTTCGATGGGTTTGCCCGGGGCGTCTCCGCCGTCCGCATACCCCGATATGAGATGTCCCTCTATCGGATGCAGCATGTGCCGCAGGTTCTTGGCGTAAGGGCCGTAGTGCGCCTTGTCGAATCTGAGATTTAGGGGTTCGCCGGCCCTTTGCATGAAGTACATGAGCTTGTGGATTTCCAGCAAGGTCACTTCCGGATCGAGCAGGCCGGCGAGGTAGCGGTGGATCAGGGTAACCAGCACTGCGCGAGCGTTGGTCATCTTTGGCACCTTGGTCGAGCGGACTGCACGCTTGTCGTCCAATGCGGGATCCGGCTCGAACGCAACGACTCTTACGCCGTCGAGTCCGCCCAACGCGGATTCGACGCGGGAGCGCACGTCGGCCCATTCCAACCCGCCCAGTCCACTGCCCAAGGGGGGGATAGCTATCGAACGGATGCTGCGCTCCTCAATCTCTCTTGCGAGTGCGTCGAGTCCGGACTCGATGTCTTCCATGCGGCTCTTGCCGCGCCAATGGCGCTTGGTCGGAAAGTTGACGATGTAGCGCGGGCCGGTCATGTGCCCGGTTTCGTAGACGAACATGCGGCCTGGCTGGACTTTCTTGCGCTTGCAGGCGTCGGCGTATGCCTCGAAGTTCTCCGGGAAGGCGTGCTTGAACTGCAGCGCTATCCCCCGCCCCATGAAGCCCACACAGTTGACGCTGTTGACGAGGGCATCGACGTCTTCTGTGAATATGTCGCCGGTCTTGTACTCGATCATGCGGACACCCCCTTCGATCAGTAATACCAGCTAGGTTTGACCACTACGTCGGGGCGATGAGATGAACTATGCACTATGCAAAGCACTCTATCACGAATCTCTGCGGAGTGTACCCCCACCCGAGAGACCAATTTCCACGGAAACGAGCGCTCCATGAGAAACTCGGCTTGCTTGCCTTTCTTCCGCTCGCGCGAGCTCCAATCACAGGCTTGCACTGCGTCCCAGTCGATCTTGTTCAGTTGGGAGAGGTCTGCATAATCCGTGAAGTAGTACGACCCGGCGTTCGAGTCCGTGAACGACCAGCGCAGGTCGTTGTCGTCTGCCCATGCGACCGACTGGTGTAGATCGGCCTCCAGATGGACGATGGAGCCTTGGCCGCCTCGGTAGGCCAGATCAGGGTGATTCGCCCTGTGGATCAAGTAGAGCATGACGGAGCGGGGGCAGAAGTAGAAGGGCACGCAGTCCCCGACGTGCAGCCCAGGGTGGCTGCTGATGCAATTTCCGCGGCGGTACTGTGTTTGATGATTTTCATGCCGATCGTCGTGCCGGGCGCGCCGTCCCTGGCAACCTTGGCGTCGCACCAGATGTGACCGTCGGCGGCGATCGACGCGAGGCGGTCGAAGTGGACGATGTGGTATATCTTCGGCTCTGTGGGCACGAGCATGGATCCGCTTGCCTGTTGCGTTTGGCGGCTGGTATATGGCTCTATGATAGATTATTCGTTCGGCTGAGTCAAGTCGATATTCCGACGCCGTGCGGATGGGCTTGGGCTTCATGCCGCGGCATATCCGGGATCACTGAGGGCGCGGGGGGGGAGAGAGTGACGTGGCGGGCTAACGACCGCTGCCGTCGCAGCGCATACGGCAAGCATCCGTCAACGGCCAGTGTATGACAAAAGCTTGACAACCCGTTACACTCTGTTATAATGACCCCATTGAAGCCCCCGATGGTCATATGGAAAACCTGGCTTGGGGCGTGTGATTTTGGGGGGACGGCGCGCTAGCCGTCCCTTTTCGTTTGGAACGCGCAGGCTTTATTCACCCCTCTTTCTCCGCTCCTTCTCCTGCCGACGCCGCTCGGCTCGACTGGGGGCAGGCTCGTCTTGCGGCGGAGGAGGCACTGGGAGGGGAACCGCGGGTATTGGAATGTTAAAATCCCCTCCCGTTCGGATCCAAGCGCGTCCATTGTGGTTCTCTATGATCTTGTGCGCCGGCGCGCCAGAAAATGTGTGCGCCGTAGCATGATGAACGGAGAGTACTGCGTCTTGGAGTTCGTCGTCGTCCTCCAAGTCGACTACCTTGACTCCCCTTTCACGTGCCTGGGCGCGTCCAATCCGACGTCCGTGCGAACGGAACGAATCGTAGTCAGCGAACCATTCCGCGATTTCATCGGCCTTCTTCTGGGCATCCGCTTCCCCGGAGAACATATAGCGTTGTAGCCAGCCGGCGACCATGTCGGACGCGAGCTTCTGGGATTGTTCGCACTGAGTTAGCAGCCCCGGCGCATACGTCCTGAGGATCGGCATCCAGGCCAAGAGGTTCGCCTGGTTCGTACACTCGCTCTTGGCGAGCTCGAACTGCTTGAGGATGGCTTTGGCCGGGGCCGATCTCTCGCCTTCGGGGGTGGAGATTATGAACTGCGGGTCGATCGGGCCGAGTTGCGAATGCTGCCCCATGACCAGTTCGTTTGCGGAGAGGGCTACCATGGTCGCCGCCGACATGGCCGCTATGGGAACGAAGACACGAACATGGTCGAACCGCTCACGGATGAACTCTACCATGGATTCGGCGGCCTCGGCGGAGCCGCCCGGACTGTGCAAGATGATATCCAGCTCTCGCTCACGGATGTTGGAGACGGCTTCCATGAGTCCCTGCATGTCCGGAAGCCCTATTTGCAACTCCGAGGGAGGGACCGGTCGGGACTCGAACCATGCGGTTGCGTAGAGTATCACCCCGCGGCCTGTCAGTTCGTTCAGCTGTCGGAGGTATTTCCTGCGGACACCGTCGATGCCGGCGGGACTCTTGGTCTTATTGAGTTCTTTGAGGATTTCGCCCCAGGTAGGCATCGGCCCTTCTTACGTCCGTAGAATCGGAAGTGTAGACGGGATGGTTCTCGGCTATCGCGGCTGCGGCGCGCGCGTAGATGGGCGCAACCTTCTCGTAGAACTCCATCATATCAGCCACTCCCGCTTCGCGCTCCTCGAACTCGTCCTGCATGGATTGCTTCTCCAACTCTAGGTCGCTCATGTCCTTGCCTCCCGCGAGAGTGATGAGACTGGGGCGGCGGCTTGGCGCCTCCCCCCTCGAGCCGGCTGGCGGCTCGGCCTCGACTTGGTGTGTATTATAATACATTGTAGCACATGGTAAGCACATGGTAAACACATGGTAAACACATGGTAAACACATGGTAAACACATGGTAAGCACGTTGTAGGTACGCTGTAGGCCCGTTGTAGCACCACGCCACGCTGTCCCCCCTCTTGCGCGCCCGGCGTTGTACAATGAACCCCCATCGCACCACGGAGACGCCGAGATTCCCGCCTACGCGGGAATGACGAGAGGGGGCGCGGGAATGACAGAGGTAGGTGTGGGAATGACGGGGGAGGGGACACCCGCACACACTACGGAGACGCCGTCATTCCCGCGAAGGCGGGAATCTAGCCCCCCGCGTCCGACACAGACACATCCCCGAACATCGCATTTGACAAAACAGAACCCACGTACTATCCTGAACCTAAAGACGACAGACGACCCCGTCCAAACCACAACACAAGGAGCCATCTTGCAATTCCCAACCTGCAATCATCAATCCACAATCATCAATTCCCCAACCCGCCATCTACAAAATTCGACAAAATACGACAGAATGCCACAAAATACTACAGAAACTCGTGCGCGCGCGTTCCCTAATTCGCGCGCACGCACGCACGAGGCATCCCCCCCACGTCATTCCCGCGAAGGCGGGAACTCTCGCGCACGCACGCGAGGCATCCCCTCCAGTCATTCCCGCACCCTCCCACGTCATTCCCGCGAAGGCGGGAATCTCCCGTTGCGCCCAGGCCGCAGCAGATTCGACGCATCGCTTTGGAATTGCCGTCCCATAGCCGCCATGCCAATAAATCAAACGGAACCCCGTCAACCCCCATCTTGCGCGCACGGCGGGGAAGGGGGTATAATCAACGGCCTATCGCACTATGGAGACGCCGAGATTCCCGCCTTCGCGGGAATGACGGGAGAGGAGACACTACATGGCGCCGGCAGGGAAGGGACGGAAGCGGAAGATTGAGTCGTATTCGCATGGGGATGCGGAGCGGGCGAATAATCCGCCGGTGGGACTGGTGACGCCAGAGACGGATCAGGATAGGGGCAAGAAACGCTATGCGTTCGACCCGCATATCGACCCGCAGCTGCAGTGGGCAGGGAAGGCGGAACACGCATCGTTCGATGTCCCTACGGTCTCCCTCCATGTCCACGAACGCATCGACCCCCGCGCGGTCATCGAAGCAGTCAGAGCACGCAACGGCAACGGACAATCCCAATCCCCCCTCTTCGAATTGCCGGAAGAAAACCCTCCCCTGCGGCAAGCAGTCGAGTTCTACCAACATAGCAATAACTGGAAGAACCGCATGATCGCAGGCGACAGCCTCCTGGTCATGAATAGCCTCCTCGAAAAAGAGAACATGGCCGGCAAAGTCCAGACCATCTATATCGACCCGCCGTACGGCATCAAATACGGCTCCAACTTCCAACCTTTCGTCAATCAAAAGCCGTCCTCCGACGGCAGGGACAAGGACTCAGACCTCACCACAGAACCAGAACAGATCCGCGCATTCCGCGATACGTGGGAACTCGGCATCCACTCCTACCTCACCTACCTCCGCGACCGACTCCTCCTCTCCAAGCAGATGCTGACCGACAGCGGCTCGGTATTCGTGCAGATCGGCGACGAGAACGTGCACCTCGCGCGGATGATCATGGATGAGGTGTTTGGGACGGAGAATCATTGTGCACAAATAGCTTTTCAGAAATCTGGCAAGAGTGCTACTACGTCAATACCGGGCGTGTTCGACTATCTTTTGTGGTATGCAAAAGACAGAGATCGTCTAAAGGTAAGAAACCTGCTCCGCCACAAGAGGGATATTCCCAGGCTCATTGAAGATTACAAATTTGACGACGGGGATGGTATGAAATACCGCCTGTCGCCAATCAATAGCCAGGGTTACAGTTCAGGACGAACTGTCAACATTACATATCAAGGTGACCGATATCATCCCGGTGCAAACAGGCACTGGAGCATTGATCCGAACAAAATACCTACACTGCTTGATCTAGGGATACTGACAATAAGGGGCAACTCTATATTCCGTAAGTTGTACCTTGATCAGTCGCCGGGTGTTGCACTCAATAACCTGTGGGATGATACTGCCAGAGGCTCCTTTGGCGGAACTAATATGTATGTCGTGCAGACAACGATAAAGCCAGTCCAGCGCTGCATCCTGATGACGACGGATCCTGGGGACTTGGTGTTGGATCCGACGTGTGGGTCTGGCACGACGGCGTATGTTGCGGAGCAGTGGGGCCGTCGGTGGATGACGTGCGATACGTCGCGGGTGGCGTTGGTCTTGGCGCGGCAGCGCCTGATGACGGCGGTATATGATTACTACGAGTTGGCGCATCCGGACGAGGGAGTCGGGAGTGGGTTTCGGTACAAGACGGTGCCGCACGTCACGCTGCGTTCGATAGCGAACAACCCGGACATCGAGCCTGGGATGACGCGCGATCAGATCGACGCGGCGATAGCGCGGCACTCCACACAGCAGACGCTGTACGATCAGCCACATGTGGATAGCGACAAGATACGGGTGAGCGGTCCGTTCACGGTGGAGGCTGTGCCTGCGCCTGCGGTGAAGGGCTTGGAGGATATCGGCGGCTTGGCGGTGTCCGAGGAGTCTGACGATGCGGCGGGGGAGGTGGCGGATGTTGCGCCGCGCGGGGATGAGGCGGCGAACGAGGGGGAGACGCTGCGGCAGGGGGAGTGGTTGGACGAGTTATTGCGGACGGGGATACGGGGGAAGTCTGGGCAGTACATTCGGTTTGCGCGGTTGGAGCCGCTGCCTGGGAGTCCTGGGTTGCGCGCGGTGCACGCGGACGGCGAGACGCTGCCGAATGGCGACGGCTCTGCGTCGATCCGCGAGGGCGCTGCGGAGGCGTCGCAGCGGGTGGTCGTATCGTTTGGCCCCGAACATGCGCCGATGGAGCAGCGGCAGGTTGGGCGCGCCTTCGAGGAGGCGCAGTTCTTGGTTCCGAAGCCGCGTATCATCGTGTTCGTGGCGTTCCAGTTCGATCCGGAGGCGGCGAAGGATATCGACGAGACGCAGTGGGCGGGGGTGACTATCTTGAAGGCGCAGATGAATCCGGACATGTTGACGGACGATTTGAAGAAGCGGCGTGCGAGCAACGAGAGTTTTTGGCTGATAGGGCAGCCGGATGTGGATTTGCGCGCCATCCGCGAGGGGGATGACGCCGGCAAGTGGCGGGTGGACGTGCGGGGGTTCGACTATTACAACACGAAGACGGGCGATTTGGAGTCGGGGGGAGAAGACCGCATCGCGGCATGGATGTTGGATACGGACTATGACGGTCGGAGTCTGTATCCGCGTCAGGTGTTCTTTCCGATGGCCGGCTCGAGCACCGGATGGGGGCCTCTGTCCGACAGCCTGCGCGCGGAGGTCGACGCCGATCTGATAGAGGCGTATCGCGGCACGACGTCGCTGCCGTTCGACGCCGGCGAGCATCGTCGGATCGCGGTCAAGATCGTGGACGATCGGGGGATCGAGAGTCTGCGGGTGCTGGGGTTGGGGGGGTGACCCACCCCCGTCATTCCCGCGAAGGCGGGAACCCCTGCCCTCACACCGTCATGCCCCCTTACTCCTCCCACGTCATTCCCGCGAAGGCGGGAATCCTCCCCTCACACCGTCACGCCCCCTTACTCCTCCCACGTCATTCCCGCGAAGGCGGGAATCCCCGCCCCCACCTCCACGGGAGTGACGAAGCGAGGCCGGAATGTGGTATACTGACGTGGTAGGAGGTAGGCAATGGCCGCGTCCGAGAAATCCAAGCATCTCAAGCTGAATGTCACCAACTTCGGCCCCATCGCCGAGGCCAAGATAGACTTGCGTCCGATGACCGTCTTCGTGGGCCGGAGTAATACGGGCAAGTCGTATCTGGCGATGCTGATCTATGCGCTGCATCAGTTTTTTAGCCAAAGCCAGGGAAGACATTTCCGTCCGAGACTTTGGTCTCGATGGGAAGATGATGATGTTGGTATGTCCGACGACGCGATCAATGCTCTGATCAAATGGTTGAATCGGAAGGACTTTGATGCTCTCATACCGGAGCCTGTTGCAGATCCAATTCGCAACAGGCTCCGGGACGTGCGTTCCTTTGGAGATCGCTTAAACTACGAGTTGGCGAGATGCTTTGGCATTGAAGATGCGACGGATCTCATACGTCATCGAAGCGACAAGGGCGCAAGCGTAGACATGGACTGGCAGGTTTTGGATCATCCTGAACCTTACAAATGCTACTTTACGCTGAACCGCAAGGAAGTCGGATTCAAAGCCTCTGTTCCCGATACGATCCCTCTATTTGCACATGTGGCCGATAGTGAAGTAGAACACTCGTATTTTCTCTGGCGTGTCCGCGAACGTAGCGAACTCATGGGAGAATATGCTCAGGGAGTGATGAATGACCTTTCGGACGAGGCGGGCTCACATATTGTCCGCCCATTGAGTAGGCCTGCCTATTACTTGCCCGCAGACCGTACGGGAGTAATGCACGCGCACCGCGTGGTGGTCGGGTCACTCATCGCACGCGCGCCACGCGCGGGACTTGACCAGTCGTCTGCAGAGCCGGCGCTCTCAGGAGTCTTGGCAGATTTCCTCGAACGGCTCATAAATTTACCGGCGCGGCAGTTGCGTTCCCGCGGAGCTAGAGAACTCTCGAATCGTCTCGAAGGAGAAATGCTGCAGGGAGCAATCGTTCGCGAGGATTCGGCCATCGGCTATCCTGAATTCTATTATCGTCCTGATGGATGGAAGCGCGATATTCCCTTGATGAACTCGTCGTCCATGGTATCGGAGCTCGCGCCGGTAGTCCTGTACCTGCGTCATTACGTAAATACACGGGACGTGCTGATAATCGAGGAGCCGGAATCGCATTTGCATCCCGCGATGCAGGTCGAGTTCGTGCGTCATCTTGCGGCGGCGGTCAACGCTGGGATTCGGGTCATACTGACCACGCACAGCGAGTGGGTGTTGGAGGAGCTCGCCAACCTCATCCGGCTGTCGGAGCTTCCGAAGTCTCGCAGGAAGGATTTTGTGGATACCGACTCTGCGCTCACCCCAGACCAGCTGGGGATGTGGTTGTTCGAACCAAAGAAGTCTCCCAAGGGCACCGTGGTCCGGGAGATCCCCCTTGATTTCGAGATCGGCAACTTCCCATCCGGGTACGACGGCGTGGCGATGGACGTTTACAACAGGTGGGCGGAGATTTCCAATTTGATAGGGGAGAGAAGCTAGGTTTCGATGACAAGCCTCTGTGACGAAGTTCGGGGCCAAGTTCCCCACAGATGTATAGCAAGAAAATGCAACAAGGAAGGTTGCTCTGTGGGTATGGCGAATGTCCCAGACGAGCACCTCCTGATAGATGTCGACAAGGCAGGGCTCAGTGGAAGCCAGAGCAAGTGCGATTACATCTTCATTGGGTGCGGTGAAGTTACCTGGGTGGTCGCATTGGAATTGAAGAGAGGCAACCCGAAGGCTAGTACGGTTGTACGGCAACTGAGGGCGGGCGCGGAATATGTAGATTGCATAATTCCAGAACGCGCTAAAGTTGAGTTTCGTCCGGTCGTTTTTTCTGGAAAGCTCCATCCGGCAGAGCGTGTCAAATTGAGAAGAAAAGAGAACAGAGTTCGTTTTCGTGGGGATAATCAATACATCGTGCCAAGAGAGTGCGGTGACCCTTTGACATCTGTGCTGACAAGACCCTTGGAAGAGGAGCGATGAATCCGCAGGTATCCATTCCCAAGGCCAGCCTCGCTGGCTTCGCGCCGCCGGAGACAAGATAGATGCCCCAAGCAACCATAAACCAGCTCGTAATAAACTCTCCCTATGAGGAGCCGTCTCGGCATTGGAAGTATCAGCGGGAGACGCAGTCGTTCGACCTGCGGGATGGGCGGCGTCCGGCGGGGTACATGGTGGCGTCGCAGGATTCGAGGGTGTTCGACGATGCGGGGGAGTTTCGGGAGATTCCGTTGGTCAACCAGATCCGCGTCCTCGTCAAGGCGTGGCGTGAGGCTGGGTATCCTGGGGTGACTGGCGTTACCAAGCGGTTGTTGGAGCATTGGCGTGACCCGGAGGAGTTCGATGCGCGGCGGTTCTTCTTCTGCCAGCTGGAGGCGGCTGAGACGTTGATATGGCTGTTGGAGGCGCCGGCTGCGGATCGGGACTGCATCACGGTTCCCTCCGACGGGGGGGACTTCCGTCGCCTCTGCGCCAAGATGGCGACCGGCTCCGGCAAGACCATCGTCATGGCGATGGTCATTGCGTGGCATCTGTTGAACAAGGCCGCCAACCCGTCGGACGCGCGCTTCTCCAAGAACGTCCTCGTCGTCGCGCCCGGCCTCACCGTGCGGAGCCGGCTGTCCGTCTTGCAGCCGTCGGATCCAGAGCATTACTACGACAAGTTTCGGATCGTCCCCCGTCCGATGCTCGACGGACTGTATCAAGGCAGCGTCATGGTTCGGAATTGGCATGCGCTGGATTGGGAGACGGACGAGCAGGTTGCTCGGAAGCGGAGCGTGGACAAGCGCGGCGCAAAGAGCGACGAGGCGTACGTCCGCGATGTGCTGGGCGAAATGTCTCGGGCCCGGAACCTGCTCGTCATCAACGACGAGGCGCATCACGCATGGCGCACGCCGTCCAGCCCAAACCTCAGGGGCATCCCCAAGGGGGACATCGAGGAGGCCACTCGGTGGATCGGCGGTCTGGACAGGATTCATCGCGCGCGCGGCATCCTCGATTGCTATGACTTTTCCGCGACGCCGTTCGCCCCGTCAGGAAGGAAGAGCTTGGAGGAAGACCTGTTCGAGTGGATCGTCAGTGATTTCGGCCTGAACGACGCCATCGAGTCCGGCTTGGTCAAGACGCCGCGCGTGGTAGTCCGAGACGACGCCGTGCCTGACGCCAAGACGTACCGCTCCCGCCTCTACCACATCTACGCCGACGGTGAAGTGAAAGACGACTTGAACCGCAAGGGGCAGCCGCAAGAGCCGCTTCCCAATCTGGTAGCGAATGCCTACCATCTGTTGGGGTACGATTGGCGGCAGACCGCCCGGAAATGGGAGGAAGAAGGACACCCGACTCCGCCGGTGATGATAACCGTCGCCAACCGCACCGAGACGGCCGCCCGAATCAAGTACACATTCGACAAGAAGAAGATCCCGATCGACGAGCTCTGCGACACGGAGCGCACCCTGCACATCGACTCGAGGGCGCTGGCAGAGGCGGAAGCCGCAGAGGAGCCGGTCGCTCGCAGCGGGGAGAACGGCCCGCAGCGCAAGCCGACGCGCAAGGAACAGGCCGAGATGCTCCGCGCACAGGTGGATACTATCGGGCAGAAGGGCAAGCCCGGGGAGTGGATCCAAAACGTGATCTCGGTGGGGATGCTGTCGGAGGGCTGGGACGCGAGGACGGTGACTCACGTCATGGGTCTGCGCGCATTCAGCAGCCAGCTCCTCTGCGAGCAAGTGGTCGGGCGTGGACTGCGCCGCACGTCCTACGAAGTGAACCCGGAGACGGGAATGTTCGATCCAGAGTACGTCAACATCTTCGGCGTGCCGTTCACGTTCCTGCCCCACGAGTCGAACCCGGACGTCATCCCTCCGCCGCCCAAACCCAAGACCGCCATCGAGCCGGTCCCGGAGAAGGCCAAGTATGAGATTACGTGGCCGAACATCGAGCGCATCGAGCGCGTGTACCGCCCCACGCTCTCGCTGGACATGGAAGCCGTCGAACCTCTGGATCTGAACGCCAGCGAGACTGCCATGCTAGCGGAGATTGCGCCGACCGTCGATGGAAAGGCGGATGTGACGAATATCGAGGAGATAGACCTGCTGAACTTGGCCCGCGAGCAGCGGATGCAGAAGATCATCTTCGAGACGGCCCGCGACGTGTACGATCAGATGAAGAATGACTGGCGGGGCAGCCGCGAAGTCCTGCTGGCGCAGGTCGTCCGTCTGGTCGAGCAGTTCATACGCTCGGACAAGCTCCGTCTCACGCCATCCCTCTTCCACCGCGACGACTTGAGACGGCGCGTCCTAGTGACGCTGAACATGGAGAAGATAGTAAATCACATCTGGTCGGCGATCCGATTCGAGAACACTGAGAGCCTAGAGCCGGTGCTCGACCGAGTGCATCCTCACGGTTCTACTGGAGACATGGGACACTGGTACACTGGCAAGCCCTGCGCCCCCGCAGAGCGCAGCCACATCAACTTCTGCGTATACGACAGCGCATGGGAGGCGTCCGAGGCATTCCACTTGGCCCGCAGCCCGGCCGTGGATGCCTGGGTGAAGAACGACCATCTTGGTTTCGAGATCATCTACGTCCATCGCGGCGTCGTGCGCAAGTACCGCCCCGACTTCCTCGTGCGCCTCAAGTCTGGCGATATGCTTGTGTTAGAAACGAAGGGGCGGGACAGCGATCGAGACCAGACGAAGCGCCGCTTCCTGGAGGAATGGGTGAAGGCCGTGAATCAGCACGGCGGCTATGGACGATGGCGATGCGATGTGTCAAGAGACCCAGCCGACATCGCGGACAAGCTCGATGCAGCCATGGTCTGACGGAGAGTCCGGCTATGAGCATGAACGATACGCTGTTTCCGACGTTCGTCGTCGGCAGTCTTCCTCGCCCGCAGTGGGTGCGGGACTTGATCGAGGACCGCAAGGCAGGGCGCATCGGGGCGTCGGAAGCAGACGCCTTGCTCGACGATGCGGCGCTGTCTGCGATTCGGATGCAGGAGCGCGCCGGCGTGGACTACGTTTCCGACGGCGAGTGGCGGCGGGAGAGCTATGTGAAGGTCTTCACCGAGGGCGTCGACGGCTTCACGAACGACTTGATCGTGTCTGGCGGAGCGTCGTCGTTCACGCAGCTGCGCTATCCGGCGGTAACCTCTCGGATGACTGCGCGGCGACAGATGGTAGCGGAAGAGGCCGAGTTCC
The DNA here is from genome assembly GCA_965242665.1 of Dehalococcoidia bacterium. GTDB lineage: Bacteria > Chloroflexota > Dehalococcoidia > Lucifugimonadales > VXLM01 > VXLM01. The sequence goes on from OZ251484.1 coordinate 2,126,616, forward strand.
TGCGAGAACACACGGAATCGAAGATCATCGTCGCAGCGCCTTCTCCGTACACCGTGGGGAGGCGCATGTGGAGCCCGGAGCATTCCACTCGCGCTTATTCGACGCGCGAAGAGTTCATCGAGGACTGCATTCCAATCGTCAGCCGAGAGGTGCATCGGCTCGCGGAGATCGGCGTCGACATGATCCAACTCGACGACCCATGGTTGGCGCTGCTGGTAGACCCCGCCTACCGGGAGCAGGAGGGAATAGAGGACGTCGAGCATGAGATCGAGGTGTCGGTGCAGTCAGTGAACGGCGTGGTAGACGGCGTTCGAGGGGCGGAAGTGAGCGTGCATCTGTGCCATGCACACTTCAACCGCGTGCACGGAAGCAAGGGGCCGTATGACCTCATCATGGGAGCGCTCGATCGGATGAACGTGGACCGATTCGCCATGGAGTTCGCCACGCCAGACGCCGGCGGCATCGACGTTCTCGCAGAATTCCCCAGTGACAAGACGATTGGCCTCGGCGTGATCGACCACACCGACCAACACGTCGAGACCCCAGAGGAAGTCGCCGGCCGAGTGGAGGCAGCCATGCAGTTCATCCCAAAGGATCGCATTACGCTCAATCCGGATTGCGGCTTCTCTCCGTCGAGCGTCAATCCGATGGACCTCGACGAGGCATACCTCAAGTTGGCGGCAATGAGCAAGGGGGCCGCCCTGCTGCGCGAGAAGCATGGGGAATGACTATAAGGACACCGCCCATGTACTCCAGAGCGTATGCAGGGCCCAAACCCGCTGATGGCTAACGGCGATGCTTGGGTTCGAACTGTTGCGCTCTGCGTGGTCATGCGCGCGGGAAAGCTGCTCGTGGGTGAGATGCGGGACAGCGTGGAAGGAGACTACTTCTACCGGCCGCTTGGCGGTACTATTGAGTTTGGAGAACGCAGCGCGGCGACTGCGGCCAGGGAGATGAGCGAAGAGTTGGGCGCGGAGGTCTGCAACGTGCGATGGTTGGGCACAATCGAGAATCTGTTCGTCGTGCATGGACGTCAGGGCCACGAAATCGTCATGGTCTACGAGGCAAATTTCGTAGACGAGTCGATGTACCGGCGCAGTCCAATATGGGGGCAGGAGGACGACGGATCGCCGATCAAGGCAGTCTGGAAGACAATGGACGACTTCAGGAGCGGGTCGCTCCGTCTCGTGCCTGACGGACTGCTGTCCATGCTCGACGGCGTATCGTGCGGAGCATGTGGACGCCGCCGTGCCCCGACTGAGGAGTGAGGTGACCGAATGGCAACCGCAGAAATCGTATCGATCGGCTCCGAACTGCTGTTGGGGCAGATCGTGGATACCAATTCCGCTTGGATGGCGCAGCGGCTGACAGACATCGGAGTCGATCTGTACTACAGCACGGTTGTGGGAGACAATCCGGAGCGCATGAAGTTCGTCATCGCGCAGGGGCTGAAGCGCTCGGATGTAGTAATCACCGGCGGAGGGCTTGGGCCAACTCAGGACGACCTGACTCGCCAGGTCATCGCAGAGGCGACTGGGCGCAAGTTGGTGCGCGACCCCAGTTTACTGGAAGACATCGAGAGGCGGTTTCGCAGGCGGGGCTTCATCATGACGTCGAACAACGAACGACAAGCAGATATTCCGGAGGGATCTATCGCCGTGCACAACCCGAATGGGACGGCTCCATCCTTCATCGTCGACGCCCCAGACGGCCGTATCATCGCACTGCCAGGCGTCCCGCACGAACTGAAGTGGCTCTTCGATCATGAGGTCGTTCCGTATCTCCAACGGACATTCAATCTCTCCGAAACGATCACCTACCGAGTGCTCAAGGTCGGCAACCTCGGAGAGAGCAACGTCGACGACCGTATCGGCCACCTGATCGTCGAGTCTCGAAACCCGACAGTTGGGTTGCTTGCACATCCGGGTCAGGTAGATGTGCGGATAGCGGCCAAAGCGTCCAGCGTCCAGGAAGCGAACATGCTCATCGACCCCGTCGAGGCAGAAGTGCGGAGGCTGTTGGGAGGGCACGTGTTCGCTGTGGATGCAGAGACTCTGGAGGACGTCGTCGGTAAGCTGTTGGATCGAAAGAACGCCACGATTGCGGTTTACGAAGACCTCACCGCCGGTCTCGTGGCCGGAAAGATCCATCAGGGAAACCCAGACCGTTTCGTCGAGGGGGTCGTCTGCAATCACTTCACGACGGTTCGCCGGTTGATAGGTGATTGCGGAGCGGCTGCAGCCGCCGCCGATCCGGGCGCAGCCGCGGACAAGCTCGCGGATGCCGTCCGCCGGCAGGCGGGCGCTTGCATCGGATTGGCGGTGCACGGAGTGGCGGATCCGGACGACACCTCTCAAAACCTCGCTCGGGGCAAGACGTACATATCGGTTACGGACGGATCGCGATCGCAGTCGATGGTCTTCAATGCCGCAGGCCGCGGCGCGCCGGACCGATCACGGGCGGTGATGCACTCTCTGGATCTCCTGCGGCGGGTATTGACGGACGGACTGTGACCTGCCGGCGGACCTATGGAGGGTTAACTTCCTCGCGTCTGGCGGGACGACTTGAACGCTGCGGCTGCATCCAGAAACAGCTGCGACGCGCGCTGGACGGCGACAGCCTCATAGGACATCTTCTTGCCGCGCGCGTGAACGGCGTCTACCACCCGGCGCTCGAACTCCTTCACCCTCGGATGCCCCATCTGCCCCGGCAGTCCCATGGACTGTGCGAGGTCTTTTGGGCCGACGCCGTACAAGTCGATGCCCTCCACGGAGAGAATGGCGTCGAGGTTGTCGAGCGCGTCTATGTGCTCGATCAACGCCATGACGGTGACCTGAGAGTTGGCGTGCGCCATGTACTCGGATCTCGGAGGCCCAAATCCAAAGTGCGCCGCCCGAGAGAAGGAGAGGCTGCGTTTGCCAGCGGGGGCATAGCGGCATCCGTCCGCCAGTTTTTGGGCGTCCTCCCCTGTCGTGATGTTTGGGGCGTGGATGCCCATGATTCCCCGCTCCAAGAACGAGTGAATCGTGGACGACTCGACATTAGGGACCATTCCGACCGGCGTAAGCCCAGACATCTGAGCGACACGGCTTTGCTCCTCTAGGTCGGAGAGGGTGAATGCGCCGTGCTCTCCATCGAAGATGACGAAGTCGAACCCTGCCATGCCGAGCAGCTCCACTTGCTCGGACGACGGAGAGTTGAACTGGCATCCGAATGCAAGCTCCCCCTCGTTCATCCTCTCGATGATCTTGTTGACGCGCAATTCGACGCGGTGGTCGGCAGGGTATTCGCGGCTCACGATTTCTGTCCTCCTTCTGCGGGCATTCCGCCATCTCGGCGCACTATGTCGACTCGATCTGCCGCCCTCTTCGGACGACGATTTCGGATCCGTCCGCCAGAAAAGCGGACGTCGGCTCCTGACTCAACGCTTGGGCGAATGGTTCTCCGTACAACCGCGCCGCGTCGCATACGAGTTCCGCAGTGTCCGCTTCCGCGACGTGCCAAGGCGGATGCTCAACCTCGTATTCGAGCGTGGAGCCGTTTCGCTGGACGACGTATCCCCAATAGTGATCGGTGATGAATGCGGCCTCGGAGGCAGGTTCGGGGATGCGCCAGTTTCCGAGCGCCTCGACCGTCAGGCTGTTCCAAGCGCCGTGCAGCCTCCACTCGTAGCGCGAGTACGACGGACGTATGTCATGGCGCATTGGAAAGGCGGCGTAATTCTCGTTGTATATCTTCCGAGCGACCCATGCGACCGCTCGGCGGGGTACGATTTCCTTGACGAACACGACGCCGCGCCGCGTCTGCCCCCCGTGTTCACGGCGAACATAGAAGCGGAGGTTCACCTCGTCGAAGTTGCTGTGGAAGGGTATCGAAACTCCCATCAATTTGGTTCCGAGGAAGCGAAGTCCAACGACGCTGACGTAACAACGTCCATTCCACAGGTCGATCTCGGTGCCGGCCGGCGTATAGGGCGAGAGCACGGCAGGTTCGATCTCGAAGTTGATGAAGGCGAGGGATCGCCATTCGGCTGTTAGGAAGGTCTTTTCGGTTGTCGACGGCTGTACGGATGTCATTCCATCTCCGAAATCTCATCGCTCCGGCAAGTGAATCACGCGGACGCCCCATTGGGGCACGGCGGTGTAGAAGAAACGTCCGTCCTTGCACAGATCGACATCGTTCAGAATGTCGCGCGCGCTAGCGGCGGCGCTCCATCGCGGCGAGAAGAAGACGTCCGCATCCGTGCGCTCGAGGTTGAATAGGAAGAGTAGCCGCCCGCCCCGTGCGGACTCCCGCACGATAGGTATCACCCGGTCGCCGTCCAGCGCAACTGGGGCTTGTACGCCGGCGTCGCGGACGATTCCCAGTACGATGTCCGCGTGCCGCTCTCCGCAGAATCCTGCGGAGAGGCTGAATCCGTACCATGTGAACCGTCCGTCTGGCGTCTGCACTGCAACGTTCTGTCCGTCGATCGACGCGATTCCCTTCGTCCTCCCGTCGGTCTCGAGGACAGCGTACCCCATCGGCGCTTGGATCGTCAGAGATCCATACGGGGTCTGGACTGTGCGGCATGAATCGCCGCAGCCGTCGACGCTGGAGAGATCGGAGACGCGCACTCCGAACCTTTCCGAGAATCCATCGGGCGGGCGGTAGCTGGAGAGCCCCTGCGATGAGTACATGCCGAAGCTGCCTGCCGCGATTAGCGCAATATTGGAGCTTTCCGTTAGAGTTCGAGCCATTCGGTCGCGCAGGTCGTTGGTCATCAGCGCCGCGTTTGGCATGAAGACGATTCTATATCCGCTCCAATCCTGGCTCGGCGTTACTACGTCAACGGGGATGCCGTTCGACCAGAGCGCGCGGTACGTCCCTCGGAGGTCGTCCAAGAATCGGTCTCCCTCGTCGTTCATGGTAAATAGATCGTGCGAGGGCTGGTGGTTGACGACTGCGGCCTGCGCTTTCGGGGCCTGCAAAGGCAAATGATCGGAGATGCTGTCGATGTGGAGGATGGCCTCGGAGACTTTGACGAGTCGGGGAGTTGGTCGTCCATCGAGTGCAGCGAGGTTGTAGCCCGGCGACTCGAACGCCACATAGTCGGGTCGGTACTGCCAGAACATGGCTCCGGCGGCTCCGTGGGCGAGGGTCATCCATAACAATGTAGTAAGCTCCCGCGGGTCCGTTTGCTTCTTCCACACAACGCCGCCGCGCGACATTCCGGAGTAAATTTCCTCGTTCCACCAGCGGCCGGCGCGTCCGATGCTCCTGGACCAGTCGAACGCGAACGCGCGCTCCGCCACCTTGTACGGGTCTTTGCCGGTCAGCAGGTTGTTGGAAGACATGGACATGCCCCAGGAGTCCGCGCGCGCCGCACAGATTTCGTCCCATGGACGCGGAAACCACGCGCCGTGCGCGCGGGTCTCGTGCACCGGATCGATCTTTCGCACCTCTCCGATCATCCAGCGGAGATGACCCGCAAGGTTCTCGTAGTTGAACTGCTTGAACAGGAGCATCTCGAGGACGTTGTCGTTGGAGCGCGGCGGTTCGACGTCGTCCCAGCAACGGTATCGACGGAGAGTTCGCGCGTTGAATTCTTCCAACGTGAAGCCGGCTTGCAGCCATGCCGAGTAGCGCGCGATGGAGTGCTCGCAGTAGCACGGGTAGCCACCGTCTTGGTCGACCCACTGGGAGGAGAGGGCGATGCCGTCCCATATGCCCCAGACGAACGCAGCGGGGTGATCCTTGTATCGGTTGACCACGTGACGGAGCAGATTCCCTCCCCGCTCTCGCCATATTGGATGGTCGTAGCAGTGGATCATCCCTCCTTGCGGGTAGGCTGGATGCGAATTGGAAGACAACGCTTGCCCGCGATGGTTCACCGCGCGGAAGTCAGGATAGTCGCGGGTCATCCACTCGGGCGCTGCCCCATGCGTCGCCAGCATCACGTCCAACCACATGGAGAGGCCGTGCTTGGCCGCGAGATCGAACATCTCGTCATAGTCCTCGAGCCGGTACTCATCACGGGACGGCTCCATCCAGTTCCAATACGACGCGCTCCGCACGATGCGGAATCCCGCGCCGCGTATGTTCGCGAAATCATCGTCCCAACACTCCCGCTTTGGCGCTCCGCCTCGGTAGTACTCGACGCCGATGGGAAACGGGGTATCGGGATGAGCGAATCTTCTTGCCGTTTGCGTTCTCATATGCGAAGACATGCTCTGATTATACTCTGTATCGGAGCGGCTATGTGGGTCGTATACTCTGCGGGCGACGGGAATGACCGGAAGTGAATGTGCGGTGCGGGGAAACCCATGCGGATACGGTAAACGGATGCTTGCAGTCCGCGTCGTAGACAACGGCGGCGCGTTTGGGTATTGTGCGTGCAGTGAAACTGCGGATCCTGCATCATGAACATCGCCGAATTCCAGAGCGTAATCCTCGATTGGGGCCGCGCCCACAGACGGGATATGCCGTGGCGCAGGACTTGCGACCCGTACCATATCCTCGTCTCCGAGGTGATGTTGCAGCAGACGCAGGTCTCGCGCGTTCTCCCGAAGTACATCGAGTTCTTGGGCGAATTTCCCACGCTGACGGCTCTTGCGGACGCATCTCGACCACGGCTTCTGCAAGTCTGGAACGGGTTAGGCTACTGGCGCCGCGCACTGTATCTCCGGAGCGCGGCGCGGATGCTCGTCGATGATTATGGCGGGACGTTTCCGCGCGATACGCGGACGCTGCGGAAACTGCCCGGCGTGGGCCCGTACACCGCCGGAGCAATTTCCTGCTTCGCGTTTGGGAGCGCCGAGCCATTCTTGGACACGAACATCCGCCGGGTGTACTTGCAATTCTTCTTCCCCGATGAGGACGACGTGCCAGACGCTCGTATCATGGAGATCGCGCGGGATGCCGTGTGGACGGACGATCCGCGTGAATGGCATTACGCCCTGTTCGACTACGGGGCGTTGGCGCTGCGAGATAAGAAGATCAATCGCCGCAGCAGCCACTACTCCAAGCAGAGCGCGTTCGATGGCTCGTTTCGGTCGTTCCGCGCCAAGGCGGTTCGGTACTTGTTGGAGCGCCCTGGGAATGAGGCGCGGCGGACGGAGTTGGAGGAGTTCTTGGCGGGCGAACTTGCGGCGGGAGAAAGTCTGTATCGGGCAGGAGAAGTCTTGGAGGCGTTGGAGGTAGATGGGCTTGTTCGGCGGGAGGGAGGTCTGTACTCGCTATAGGGCGCGGGCAGACGGCCTCAATGGCCTGCGGGAAAATCCACTTTCCAGAGCTGGCCGCCGGCGGCGAATTGTCCGGTTGAGATACCGGCGCTGGGATAATCGGGAAGTGTGATACTCGCCATGCACTTGCCGTCGAATATCTTGCCGTGCTCGACGAAGTCGAAATCGAGGTTGTCGAAGCCGTGCTGCCTGCGGTTTTCGGGGAGGTCGTTCCGGTCGATGGGTCGGACGTGGAGGAAGAATCGAGGCTGCGTGTCCGCTTCGCCGCAAGGCTCCTTGAGGTACGTCAATTCATCTCCTCCAAGATACATATCGAAGACGGAACTAGCGGCGGGTTCATTCGTCACGATTGCGTCGTAGCGTACCCGCCAGTCGTCGAATCTCACACTCCAAATCCTGCCGTCACCGCCGAACTGCCCTGTTGCGATGCCGGCGATAAGATAATCGGGAAGAGATATGGTGACCATGCACTTGCCGTCGAATATCGGTCCACGACCAGTGAAGTCAAAGTCGAGGTTGTCGAAGCCGTGCTGCCTGCGGTCTCTGGGGAGGTCGTTCCGGTCGATGGGTTGGACGTGGAGGAAGAAGCGATGCTGCGTGTCCGCTTCACGGCAAGGCTCCTTGATGTACGTCAATTCATCTTCTTCAAGATATACATCGAAGACGGAACTGGCGGCGGGTTCATTCGTCACGATTGCGTCGTAGCGTACCCGCCAGTCGTCGATAGTGTAGAATTTCACGCCCCAAATCCTGCCATCATCGTCATACTGCCCTGTTGAGACGCTGGCAATTGGATAGTTAGGAAGCGTGATGGTCACCATGCACTTGCCGTCGAATATCCTGCCGCTGCGTCGGAGGAGGCCCCTGTCATGGGAGAAGGCATCGGGATAGAAGAGGAAGTCCAGGTTGTCGAAGCCATGCTGTCTGCGCTCTGGTGAAAGGACGCCATGATCGAACGGAGTTACGTGCAGGAAGAAAAGAGTCTCGACGACGGCGGGGTCGCATAGTTCGCTGACATAGGTCAGTGTCCGTTCGTCCAGATACACGTCGAAGTTGGAGCGAACGACAGGATCTTCGGACACAACCGATTGATATTCAGATCGATATAGATCGAGCGCGTTGACCGATTCATAGAGGAATACTATCCGATTTTTTGGCATGACCAGGGGTTTGCCATCGTCACGATAGCGGGTGATGATGAAATCGGTATCGCGTGCGCGCTTTGCTGATCCATCGTCATATATCATGAGACTTCCTGCGAGGTAGAAATCCACTGCGTATGCCGCTCCTGCGAAACCCGAGATCGAGCCCCTAGAGGGTGAAGCAACGAATACACTCTTCCCGCGTGTCACCTTGCGTATTGCTTGGAAATCTTTAATTGCCGCCTTGTGCAATTCGTCCGCCCCCGCGTCGTATCTTACCTGCGCCGTTTGGAACGCTGAACCTACGAAGATGAGCAGGGCGGCGGCGGAAAAGGCCGCAACGGTTCGATTGCCCAACATCTTGTTCACGTACAGCAGCACCAGGGAAAATACCATTAGCAAGACTCCAACATGGAATACACTCTCAAAATCGTGGAACGCGGTACTGTGCCGCAACGGCAACGCCCAGAAGAAGCCGGACAGCGCCAGTGTTGCAAACAGAATTCTATGACGGACGAACGCGAGTCCAACGAGACACACGCCGGTTGCTGCGATTCCGACGACGAGGATTAATGGGATTCCCAATGGATCCACCGTGGAGCGGTCGCCCCAAAAGACGTAGAAGGGAATGGACATTCGGCCGATGCGGCGGAACTCTTGGACTAGGAAAGAATGCCAGGCAAGGTTGTCCGCCTGTGCAACGTTGAACCCTTCGTCGAGCCCGGCTCGCCTAATCATTGATTCCACAGACGGCAGCCTGGACAGTGACGTTTCCCCGTTTAGCGCAGTGTATTCGTTGGCGATGTTGAAACCAAGTACTCCCACGCCGAATAGCAGAGCGGCGATCCCCAGCATCAGGTAACGACTGCCAAGCAAAGTCGTTCCTATCCGCTTTACTCTATGAAATACGGGCTCGGCGGCAACGGACGAATGCGCGCGCAGCAGATCCCGTCCCATACCGAGGATGACGAACGGAGCCAGAAACGCATAGACGTGCCAGCCTAACAAGAGCGCTATGCACGTCTTGACAAGGAGCTGGCGGAAGCGGCCTTCCTGCACGAAGACGATCATGCCGTGAAAGGTGAGCATCACGGCGAAGAGGTCCATTGTTACCTCGTTGGAAATCTTGTCGCTGTAGTACAGGAGATAGTACGAGGAGAAAGCCACCAACACAGCGGACAGGGCGATCCAATGGTTGGATGTGAGACGGCAAAGCGATAGGTATGCAAGAACTGCCGCCGCGCTGAATAGCAGAAGCATCAAGATCCGTCCAGCAAGAATCTTCGCGGACAGATCGTCTCCAAACGGGAAGATGGCCAGCTTGATAAGCGCGTAGCTCCCAATCGGGAAGCGGCTGTACAGCGCATAGACAGTAGCCCCGTCTTTTCCGGGTTCCAGTCTGTGAAACAGTCTGAAGTTGTGGGAAGGGGACAGGTTCTCTGCCAGCGCCAAACTCTGCGACGAGTTCCAGTTGTGAATCCCAGGACGGTAGAAGTGTCCAAAGTTTCCTCGGACGCTGCCGAACAGGAATAGCGTCGACAACGCCGCCAACAGGAGCAGCGGAGGCAGTAGTCGGCCGAGCCGTTCGCGGGTTTGGGGGGAAGACGGCACGATCTGGCGCAGGCGGTGGGTCATCTCGACGGAGATTATACACTACGAACCCGTCGGCCCCGGAGGCATGATGCGGAGCCGCTCTGGATGTCGTAGACTGCGGCGCAGAGAAGAGGGAGGGAATCGTCATGGCGAATCGGGTATACCGGGTGGCCGCCGTTGGATGCGGCAGGAAGGGAACGGAGCACGCGCGGGCGTACAATCTGAACCCTCGCGCGGAGGTCGTCGCGGCGGCGGATACCGACCCGGAGAACCTCGCCATCTTCACCCGGCGCTTCGGCGTGCCGGGCTACGCAGACTATCACGAGATGCTACAGAAGGAGCGCGTCGACATCGTATCCGCGATCCTGCCCGTCGCCGCCAACCCGCAAGTCGTATTGGACTGCGCGCGGTACGGCGTCCCAGCCATCTGCACAGAGAAACCACTCGCTGCCCGCCTATCGGACGCGGACGCTATCGTCGATGCTTGCCGCGAACGGGGCATCAAGCTAGGCTGCGGCGACCTCGAGCGGAACCACCATTACTACTGGGAGGCGATGGAACGCATCCGCGCGGGAGAGGTCGGGCGCGTCCGCAGCATCGTCTTCAACCAGGGCAGCGGCACGCAGCTATCTGGCGGGGGGTGTCAGATATTCGGGCTGATTCGCTTGTTCGCGGGTGACGCAGACGTCGATTGGATCACCGGATGGGTCTCGACCGACCCATGGAGCGAGTACGACCAGGGCGGCGCCGGGTACATCCGCTTCGTCAACGGCGTGGAGGCGTTCATTCATCGGAGAGACACTGCGCGATACGGGTTCGAGATTCTCTGCGAGCGCGGACGGTTTACGAGCGACAACATGTTCGTGCGAATGTACGTCAACGACCCGTCCGAGTCTCGTCCAACGCTCACGAACGCGAGAGAGACCGCCGGTGCATTCTCGGACGAACGGGGCATCCATGGAGACTTTGGCACGATCGATGAGGAGGGATGGGAACGCCCCGGCAATCGGCAGCACGCAACTGTGCAGTCGATGATCGATGCGCTCGACCGTGACATCGAGCCACGCGGAAACGGGGACAACGGGCGGAAGGTCCTCGAAATGGCGATCGCCATCCGCGAGTCGCACCGCAGCGGACATGCGCCGGTCGATCTGCCCCTTGCCGACCGCAGCCTCCGGTTGATTCCGCATCCGTCACGGATGTACAACAAGAAGGAAGTGCTGGGGCGCGCCGCCTACGCGAAGGAGATCGCGCGGTTTACGCGGGGGCAGCGTAAAGAGGCATGAGCGCCCACCGGGGTGGAGCCTATCGTCGCCGTCTCGATTCGCCGCAGAAGGACAGCCCTACATCAGGGAAGTCGTGGATTGACACATCACGCAAACTGGCAGGTATGCAGCCGGTCAATCGATTGTCACCCAGGGACAAAACTCCCAGGTTGCCAAGGCTGCCGAACGACCACGAGTCAACAATACCCATATACGCGAAAGAGGCCCCGAGTACAGACTCGGGGCCTCCATGTAGGAAACCTCTTGCGGTATCCGCGTGCGGTCTAGTAGTCCATCGGCGGTGCGGGAGGCGCCGGCGGGGTCTCTTCCGGAATGTCGGAGATGAGAGACTCCGTCGTAAGCACCATCGCGGCCACGCTCGCGGAGTTCTCGATCGCCGCCCTCGTAACCTTCGCAGGATCCATGATGCCCCGCTCCAGCAAGTTGCCGTACTCTGCGGCCTCCGCGTCGTAGCCCCAGTCTCCGTCGCCCTTCAGGCTCTCTGCGAGCACCACGTCTCCAGGTACGCCGGTGTTCTCCGCGATCAGCTTCAGAGGCTGCTTCAGCGCCGTCCGCAGGATCCGAATGCCGGTCTCCTCGTCGCCGTCGGCGTCCACCGAGTCGAGAGAGGAACTCGCCCGAACGAGCGTCAAACCGCCGCCGGGCACGATGCCCTCCTCCACGGCCGCCCGCGTCGCGGACAATGCGTCCTCTACGCGCAGCTTCTTCTCCTTGAGCTCGACCTCCGTCGCGGCTCCAACCTTGATGATCGCAACCCCGCCCGACAACTTCGCCAAGCGCTCTTGCAACTTCTCCCGGTCGTAGTCCGACGTCGTCTCCTCGATCTGCTGCTTGATCTGCTGGATGCGGCCCTGGATCGCGTCCTCAGAACCCTTCCCCTCAACGAACGTCGTATCCTCTTTGGACGATACCACGCGGCGCGCCCGGCCAAGGTCGTCGACGTTCACCGAGTCCAGCTTCCGACCGATCTCCTCGCTGATGACCTGCGCTCCAGTCAGGATCGCCATGTCACGCAGCATCTCCTTCCGACGGTCTCCGAACCCGGGCGCCTTCACCGCGAGGATGTTCAGCGTCCCGCGCAGCTTGTTGACCACCAACGTCGCCAGCGCCTCGCCCTCCACATCCTCTCCGATCAGCACCAAGTTCTTCCCCACTTGGAGAATCTTCTCCAGCGCAGGCAAGAGCTCCTGAATCGATGAGAGCTTCTTGTCTGTGATCAGAATGTACGGATCGTCGATCTCCGCGACCATCCGCTCTTGGTTCGTCACGAAGTACGGAGAAATGTACCCGCGGTCGATCTGCATCCCCTCCACGAACTCCTGCTCGTAGCTGATGCCCTTCGACTCCTCGACCGTGATGACGCCGTCCTTCCCGACCTTCTCCATCACGTCCGCGATGAGGCTGCCCATCTCGTCGTCATGCGCCGAAAGGGAGGCCACCTGCGTGATCTGCTCCTTGCCTTCCACCGGCATCGCAGTGTCCGACACCGCGCTCCGAAGCGCTGTCACGCCCTTCTCGATTCCCCGCTTGATCGCCATCGGATCCGATCCCGCCGCAATGTTTCGGAACCCCTCGTTGATGATCGCCTGCGCCAACACCGTCGCCGTCGTCGTGCCGTCGCCAGCCACGTCAGCAGTCTTGCTCGCAGCCTCCTTCAACAGCTGAGCGCCCATATTCTCGTAGGCATCCTCCAGCTCGATCTCCTTCGCGATCGACACCCCGTCGCTCGATACCTGCGGCGGCCCGAACTTCTTGTCCAAGATCACGTTTCGACCCCGAGGCCCCAGCGTCACGCCCACAGTGTTCGCCATAACGTCGATGCCCCGCTTCATCGCCGCGCGGGCATCTTCACCGAATGCCAATTGCTTTGCCAATTCCTCTTTTTCCTCCTGAATGTGTCTCTGCTTGGTTTTCCTGCACCGAACCCCAGACCGCCACTACTTCTTCAACAGGACGTCGTCCTCTCGAAGAACCAGATACTCCGTCTCGCCTTCCCGAAACTCCGTCCCTCCGTACTTGGAGTACACCACCGTATCACCCACCTCCAACTCCATCGGGATCCGCTTCCCATCGTCGGTCAGCTTGCCAGGCCCCACCGCGACGACCTTCCCTTCCTGCGGCTTCTCCTTCGCCGTGTCAGGGATGTAGATCCCCCCGGCGCTCATCTGCGCCTCCTCCTCCGACGGCTCCACTACGATCCGATTGCCCAAAGGCTTGAACGTGACCTCTGCCAACGTACCTACCCTCCTTACGTCTGTATTGTGACCCGTCGACGACGATTAGCAGTCTCGCCTCGACTCTGCTAATCATTGTACATCCCCCCGACATCCCCTGTCAACAATATCTCCCGCGAAGCTTCCGTCTGCGTTATTGGCGCAAGGCCCCGCATGAGTGCGCGTCAGCGGCGGGTCGTGATTCGCAAGGACGGGCAATCGCGCCTTCCCCCCATGAATTCGGTCAGCCCCGCCTCTCCGGTCATCCCCTGCAACCCGCATCACACCGTCAGCCCCACACCCCTCACGTCATTCCTGCGCCCACCCACGTCATTCCCGTGAAGGCGGAAATCTAGTCGTCCGATGCACCAACTTGCCGCGCCTCACCCCCGCAAGCATACCCCGCCACGAGCGCCGCGACACCGACCGGAAGCACGATTGTCTTGCGCGCAAACCTCATACCGCTAATTCTCGCAAGGCTCAAGGTGATCGTCGTAAAAGAAAGCATACCGCGTCTTGATCTCGAGAATCTTCAAGGGCATGCACCCCTCCAGTTCATTATTGTCTAGATGTAGTTCTAGCAAACTCGTGAGGTTGCCTAACTCCGCCGGTATACTCCCCCCCAGCCAGTTATCTCTCAAGTTCAACTCCCGGAGACCTGATAGACGTCCAAACTCCGGAGAGACAACCCCGGTCAAGAATCGACCGGAAAGCTGCACACGTTCAACGCCAGCATCGCTGAGTACGATTCCCTCCCACTCGGTGATGCTAATGTCCGTGCTCCAGTTCAGTGGAGGGTTGGCCCCAAGCGAGTCCCGAATCCGCAGAAGCGTCTCGCAGTCCCCTACGAGCATGGGATTTTCATCTGGGTTCGACACCACGACGCCATTGGAGCACTGTTCGATGTCGAACGGCGCACGCGGCCCCGTCCCACCAAAGTAGATAGTGGTCGGAGGGTGTACATCATCCAGAGGAAGACCGTTCCCAGCCAATAGATTCCCATTCCAATCCTGCTCGACCAGAATCCGTCGATCCGTCCCATCCCTGCTAATAATATAGAGAACGACCCCACGACTACTGGAGGGTTCGGATTCGATACCAGATTCATAGAGCTCACCCCGTATAGCGGGCTGAACGTTAATTGCGATTCTAGATCCATCAGGAGACCAGGCTGCAAAGCTGCCTATCCCACGGGGCATGAAGAGAGGCGACGTCGCAGAATCGTCTAGGCTCAGTGAATCTATGACAGAGGAGCCATCAATCTTGACGATGAAAGACCCCGACACTATCTCCAAACTGTCTGGAGACCAGGATATATTGTGTCCGCCAATAGGTAGTTCGATGGGCATAGAAGAACCAACAGCAGTGACATAGAGTTTTATCCTATTTCTAAGGAGCCTGCCAAACGCTATGTGCCTACCGTCAGGCGACCACTCCGGCCTATTTATTGCTATGTGTGCTGGACTGTCCTCCCGATAGCCCCTAGGGGGATCCAATACTACCGAGGGGCTGAGTGTCTCCTCGATCCTCGTCAAACCAGTTCCATCGGTATCAACTATATGAGCGATATAGTCAGAACTACCTGAATCGCTAGTTACAAACGAGAGACGTTGTCCGTCGGGCGACCACGCCGGGGGCAAGGCGAGGCCATAATCCAAAGATACTATTTGTCTCACATCCGATCCGTCAGAGGACATGACAAAGAGGCTGGTGCCCCTTGCGAAGGCTATCTGAGACCCATCGGGAGACCACACGGGATACCTATCGGCAGATTCATTCTCCGTTAGCCGTCGATTGTCCGATCCGTCAAGCCCCGACGTAACGATCTCAAGCTCACGAGTTCTGTTCCACAGAAAGCCAGTCTCGTGTCTGAGAGTAGCGTAGGTTACCTGAGATCCATCAGGAGATATAGAAGGGGAAATATCGATATCGTATCTCCCCGATCCTTCTGAAATGGAATGCAAGCGTGAGCCATCCGCAGAGACCACATATATCCTACCGTCACCGTGACCGAACACGATGCTGGCACCGTCAGGCGTCCACTTGGGCGTCGGATCCATATAGAATCGGGACTCCCAGAGACCGAAAGCCTCGTACGACTCGCCCAAACCTCTGCTAATGCCAAACAAAACCATGACACAGAATGATCCGACTCCAAAGAGAAGCAGCGCCCCCATCACGACCCACAGCAGGATTATTACAGTCTTTCTCATAATATCCTCCTATGGAACAGTCTGGTACAACGCCTGTATCGCCATGATGTCGAACGGATGCGGCGAACAGTCAGGATCCGTAGCGCCGTTCTCGCTATTATGCCACACCGTTGGCGTGCCGTTGTTCCGCCCGATTGCATGGTTGGACGGCAGGGACGCCCGACCGCGCGCGCGAAATGGTGCAGTCTCCATCATAGCCTCTTCCGTCATTCCCGCCTCTCACGTCATCCCCGCGCGCCTCGAATACGCGAATCAGACGCTAAACAGACGCACGCTTACGATGGAGGTCGCTATGAAGACGACCACGAGGACGATCGTGAACTGGAACAGCGTTCTCTCGATTCCTCGGCGCGTCCGAAACGAACTCTCTCCCCCTCCGAATAAGCCGACGCCTTGTCCACGCACCTGCACCAAGATGACGACCACGAGCACGATGCTAATCGCGACCTGTACCCAATTCATTGCAGTCTGGAGGTCCATTCAGTACATATCTCCCTTGTCGGCCGCGAGCGCCAAGGCCTTCCCTACCGGCTTGCGCCGACAGGCCGAGCGGGCTCGCTGCGCTGTTCTCCTTCCGCTCCATAATACACCCTCAGGATGCAGCTGGCCAACTTTCCGGCGTCGTGCCGCACGGGGAAATTGCGGTCGATCAAATCCTCTGCCACCATCCTCACATGCGTCAACGGACTGCCGTCGTCCCGCACCAGATGATCCGAGAAGGGCGGCCCAATGTTCGCCTTCCCGTTGTTCACGAGTACGTAGTCCGCGATCTCCGTACTCGTATGGCGTTGAAGCGCAGCCACGTGGTCCGCAGCGCTGTATCCCTTCGTCTCTCCAGTCTCCGTCGCCACGTTGCACACGTACACCTTCTTCGCGCTCGACGACTGAACGGCATCCCGTATCCCTGTCACCAGCAAGTTCGGCAATATGCTCGTGTACAAACTACCGGGGCCGATCACGATCATCTCCGCGTCCTGTATCGCCTCGATGACCCCCGGCGTCGCTACCGCGTTCCTTGGCCGAATCGTCAACTCCTCTATCGATTCGCCCCTCGTCCGAATGCTCGACTCCCCTCGCACCTCCGACCCATCGGAGAACCTCGCGGACAATCGAAGGTTCGCAGTCGTGGCGGGAAGAACCCGACCGTGCGCAGTCAAGATGCGGCTCACCTCCGCCAATGCTTCTTCCAAGCTGCCGGTGATCTCCGACATAGCCGCGATGAAGAGGTTCCCGAAGCTGTGCCCCTCGAGGCCGCCGCCTCGGTCGAAACGGTATTGGAACAGCTCGCGGATGAGGGTTTCGTCGTCCGACAACGCCACCAGGCAATTTCGAAAATCTCCCGGCGGCAGGATGCCGAACCCGTCGCGCAGACGGCCCGAACTGCCCCCGTCGTCCGCCACCGTCACAATCGCGCTGATATTGTCCGTATGCGCCTTCAACCCACGCAGCAGAGTCGACATCCCCGTCCCGCCTCCGATCGTCGCCACCCGCGGACCCCGAGAACGTTGACGACGGGTGTACACCATGTCGGTAAGCGAAGCGATATTGGGAGAAGCGAGCACCGTCGGCCCAATCGAGCGGTACAGGAAATAGATGGACAACAGAATCGCCGCCGCCCCAACGACCCCAATAGTCACCCCCTCGAAATACCACGGCAGCACATCCGGCAAGCTCAAGTCCAACACGTTCTTGAAGACGAACGCAAGTCCAATCGCGGTGATCCCAACTCCGATAGACCCCAACAGCAGCCACCGCTTGATTCCCAAGCCAATATGGGCGAACCGCACGAACGCGGAACGCCCGCTCATATTCGTCCGCATTCCCGGACCGGATCCGTTCGACATCCTCATTCCTCCGCCCCCCTCATCTCGCCGAGCCTCTCTCGGAGCAACTTCGACGCCAGCTGCGGGTTTGCCCTCCCCCGCGTTATCCGCATGACCTGCCCCACCAAGAAGCCCATCGCCTTGTCCTTCCCAGCCAAGTAGTCGCTTACGGCCCCGGCATTCGATGAGAGCGCATCCTCCACTGCGGCCGATACCGCCCCCGTGTCGCTAACCTGTGCAATGCCCGACTCCTCCACGACATCCCGAGGGCTCCGCCCAGTAGCAAACATCTCCTCGAACACTTCCTTCGCCAAATTGGAACTGAGCGCCCCCTCGTCGATCATGTCGATCAACTCCACGAACTGATCTGGCGCGATCCGCACGTCTTCGATCCCCCGTCCGTTCTCCTTCGACAGCCTCGCAAGCTCCCCGGTCATCCAATTGCTCACAGACTTTGCCAGCTTCCTCGACGCCTCTCCCTCGAGCCGTCGGACTCCCGTTACCGACTCGAAATAATCAGCCGTTGACTTCTCCTCCGTCAGGAGCCCGGCGTCATACTCCGAGAGACCGTACTGCCGCATGAAACGCGCCTTCCGCGCGCGCGGAAGCTCCGGCAACTCCTTCCGCACCCGGCCCACCCACTCCGACTCGAGTACCAGCGGAGGCAAGTCAGGCTCCGGAAAATACCGATAGTCCGACGACCCTTCCTTGACCCTCTGGGAAACCGTAATTCCCTTGTCCTCCACCCAACCCCTCGTCTCCTGCACGATCGGCTCATGGCGCAGGGCAAGCCGAGTCTGGCGCTCCGCCTCGTAGGTAAGCGCCCCGAAGACCGAACGAAAGCTATTCATGTTCTTGACTTCCACCTTCGCGCCCAACTCGTCCGAACCGCACGGGCGAACGCTGATGTTCGCGTCGCATCGGAAACTCCCCTCTTCCATGTTTGCTGTGCTCACACTAATATACCGCAGAATCGAGTGAAGCGCCATCAGATACGCCCGCGCCTCCGCCGGCGACCGCATATCCGGCTCGCTCACCGTCTCCATCAGAGGAACCCCCGCCCGGTTGATGTCCAACAAACTGTACCGCCTGCCCCCAGCCTCCGTGTGGTGAGACAGCTTCGCCACGTCCTCCTCTAGGTGAACGCGGTTGATCCCTACCGTTCGCTCACCTCCGTCCACGTCGATGGTCAATCTACCCTCTGACGCGATCGGACGGTCGAACTGCGATATCTGGTATCCCTTCATCAAGTCGGGGTAAGGATAATTCTTGCGGTCGAACTTCGTGAACCACGAAATCGTGCAGTCGAGCGCCAAACCAGCTGCGACCACCATCTCCACAGCCCGCCGATTGATCGTCGGAAGCACCCCAGGCATCCCCATGCACACCTCGCACACCATCGTGTTGGGCATGGTGTCCTGGTACGACGACGGACAGGCGCAAAACATCTTGCTCTCAGTCGAAAGCTGACTGTGAACCTCCAGGCCGATTACGACTTCGTAATCCATCAGAACGCCTGCACGCTATACACATTAGGGGAGAATTCGAACACGCCCCGCAGTATTGTAGTACAACCGCCAAGAAAGGGAAACCCGCCCCTATATGCGGCCGGCCGTTTCTCCTTTTTGCGTCATCACGCCCGTTGCGTTGCAAACCCACACCCATCCCGCGCTCGCTTCCAACGTCTATTCACCAAGATACCCCCGCCGCCATAGATCAAACGAACCCATCCGCCACACCCCATTTGACGTTTGCCGCCCTACCCAGTACTCTATCCCCATGAATGTCTTCAGAACCATCGCATACATCGCGTTCGCCGCCGCGGTTCCTCTATTCCTCGTCTCCACGAACGTCCGGATCCTCGTGAGCGCCCCGGTGCTGTACAGCTACGGGTTCGACCAATACGACATCGTTTCCGCAACGGGCATCCCCCGAGCAGACCTCCTTTCCGTCGGAGCGCAGATTCGAGATTACTTCAACAACGACCAAGCTCGACTCGACGTTCCCTTCTACAACGAGCGCGAGATACTCCACATGGTGGACGTGAAGGGGATCGTGCAAGCGGTGTACAACATCCAAACGGCGTCGGGGTTGTTCTTGTTGTTCTTCATTCCGATCGGTCTTGCGCTTGCACCGCGCAAGTTCCCTCGCACGCTCTGGAAGCTCCTCGGATGGGGCGGAGCTGCGACCCTGGGCATCGTCTGCCTTGCGGGCGTATTCTCCCTCACTGGGTTCAGCCAGACCTTCTACACCTTTCACCTCATTGCCTTCAGCAACGACTTGTGGCAACTCGATCCGGCGCGTGATTTCCTGCTCAAGATGTTTCCGGAGGGGTTCTTCTTCGATGCGACGATGGTTCTCGTCATCGCCACGGTCGCGCAGGCGCTCTGGCTGCTCTATGCGTCTGGTTTCGCCTTGAAGGCGTTCACTGTGTCGTCCTTGTTCAAGGCCACGGTCGTGCAGGGGCTCTGCGCCCTTGCGGCGGCGGTATTCGTCATGAGGGTGTTTCCTGAGGGCTTCTTCTTCGAGGCAGTGATGATCTTCGTCGCCGCTACGGTCGTGCAGGCACTCGTAGTCCTTGCGGCAGGGGCGTTCGCGCGAAACGAGGCCGGCCGCGCATTGGCCGCGCCCGATGGAGGAGGGCACGTGCAGCGCAGTGCAGCTGGCGAGCGCAAACCCCCGAAGCGAACTCCTGAAGACCCGCGCGCGTCAGAGCGTGTCGAACGCCTAGCGGATCTGACCGTCATGGGCTACTATGCCGCCGAGGGCGCGCTGCTCGCCTCCGCGTACTGGGCGCGTCTGTTGTTGAGCCGCCGCCGCACAACGGCCCCGTCGTCGGACGGGGCCGCCTGACCGCCGGCCTCCCATGCGAAGGGAACGAGACGCCTGTTGTGCGCTCTCATCTTGACGAGTGGAGTGCAGGAATGAGAGATAACTCCGCGCCGGGCAGCCGTATACCGGCTCTGCGCCTACCCCTAACTCTACCCCCCCCCCCCCCCCCCCCCCCCCCCCCCCCCCCCCCCCCCCCCCCCCCCGTCGTGAGCAGGGTGAGGGCGTGGGTACGGCCTGCGGACGACGACCACGAACTGCCCCTGGTGCACCGACTGGCAATCGTCTACCTCATGCTGCCCATGGTCATCTGGTTGGCGGGGTGGTTCGAGTGGTGGCTGGGCATCCCGGCTGCGCTGCTGCTGGCCGCGGCGTTCTGGCAATCGTTGCGCGGCTCGTGGCGGCCGTCGTTTCCTGCGGCGGCAGTTGGAGTGGCTGCCGCGGCCGCCTGCTGGGTGATGCTGACGCCAGCGGGCGGAGTGTTCGACATCGACTTGGAAGACTGGACCAAACATCAAACGACTCTGTTGGATCTGGTCCGCTATCCCTGGCCGACGTTCTTGCAAGACCCGCTTCGCGCGTATGTTCCCGAAGAAGTCTATTCGCCCCCTCTCCTGCGCTACTATTTGGGCTACTTCATGACGCCGGGGCTAGCGGGGCACTGGCTGGGGCCGGCCGCGTTGAACTGGGCGGTGCCCCTTTGGACGTGGCTCGGAGTAGCGCTCATCCTGCACATGTTCACGCGCGAACGGCGCGGCTGGGGCGCGGCCATCGCAGTGCTGATCTTCGTCTTCTTCGGCGGCATGGACATCATGCGGGTGATACTGACGGAAGGATGGGGATGGTTCGACCTGAGCATCGAATGGGACGGACTGCCTGGTATCGGCGTCGGGGTCGACCACATCGAATGGCTCGGGCTTTGGGGATTCGCCACGCAGTACTCGTCCAACATGACAGCCTTGATGTGGGTTCCGCAGCACTTCATCCCGGCCGGATTGTACGTCCTCTTGATGCTGCAGCTGCGTGGGCATCGGCGCTTCTTGGCGGTGAGCGGAGTTCTGCTGGCTGCCGCCCCGTTCTGGTCTCCGTTCGTAGCTGTCGGACTGTTGCCGCTGATTGCAGCGCTGCTCTGGGAGAACGGCGTCCGCCCGTTCCTGCGGTGGCCGAACTTGATGCTGGCCGTCCCCCTGGCGGCACTCATCGCGTTGTACCTGACCAGCGGCCAGACGGACTTCACGCGCGGGTGGATATGGGAGCGGTACGAATGGTCGCTGCTTGCGCAGTGGGCCCCAATGTTCTATCTGTCCGAATTTCTGCTACTGGCCATCCTGCTATGGGCCTTACGGCCAGGCTTGCGTCGGGAACCCTTCTTCATCGCGTGCGCCGCAACCTTGATCTTCCTGCCTCTCTACCACTACAGCTGGGCCAACATTCTTCTCCTGCGGGCCTCACTGCCGTCCCTCATCCTTCTCTGCTGGTACTGTACGGAGACTATCTCGGAGCGCGGGCACACAAGGACCTATACACGCCGAGGGAAGAAGTACTCCCTTGGCATCGCCTGCATGGCGGTGATCCTGGCTATTGGCTCCGTCACTGCGCTCGTCGAGCTGGCGCGCGCCACAAACAATGACGGGAGGTTCCGATACGAGGATTGGGAATATACCACGCTTGAGCTGGGGCAACTGCAGAACACAGAGAACACTGCCTACGACATCCCGAACATGCTGCGGCGGCTGTTGGATGAGGACGACATCCATCCGATCTACGAAAGAACAGGCGAGTTGGTCGCGCGGTCCACGTACGACGTCTACCTCGAAGAGGATTGGTTGGTACTGGTGAAGTACGGCTGTAGGGAAAACGAGCCAGGGCGGTTCTTCCTGTACACGATACCAGCCGACCAAGACGACCTCCCTGCAGAAACGCGGGCGCTGGGTCTTGACTACTCCAGCTTCCACGAGTTCGCTGGTCGGGAGAGGACGCGCACTTCCGACGGCTTCCGAGGGTTCCTTGGTCAGGGGAGGACACGCACTTCCGGAGGAACGTGCATTGCCAGATTGCCGATGCCGCAGTACGCAGTCGCAGGATTCCGAGTCGGCCAATGGGCCAAAGACGGCAGTGTGGATTGGGAAGCAAGCCGTAACTTCGACGCGCACGTCGACCCGCTCTACCGTTCTCTCATCTCCGGCGAGCCAATCATCCGCTCCAAGTTCGATGTCTACCTCTCCGAGAATCGACTGACCTACGTCAAAGATCCATGCGTCTGGGCAGACACGGAGCACAGATTCTTCTTGCGCGTCTCCCCTCTCGACCCCGCCGACCTCCCGGACGACCGCCGCGAGTACGGATTCGACGGCCTCGACTTCTATTTCGAAAGCTATGGGATTCTGATCGACGATCGATGCGCCGCAGTTCGCTCCCTGCCAGACTACGACATCGTCAAGGTCGCAACCGGGCAGCTCACCGGCGAGGGGAATGTATGGAGGGATATGTACCCCTTCCTCTCCGACGAGGGCATCTACCGCTCTCTCACCTCCGGCGAGCCAATCATCCGCTCCCAGTTCGATGTCTACCTCTCCAAGCATTGGATGACCTATGTCAAAGAGCCGTGCGCACGGGCAGACACGGAGCACAGATTCTTCCTGCACGTCTCCCCTCTCGACGACACCGACCTCCCAAGCGAACGCCGCGAGTACGGATTCGACAACCTCGACTTCGATTTCGGAAGCTATGGGATTCTGATCGACGATCGATGCGCCGCGGTTCGCCCCTTACCAGACTACGACATCGTCAATATCGCAACCGGGCAGTTCACCGGCGAGGGGAATGTATGGAGGGATATGTACGCTTTCCCTGTTCATGAGAGCGAGTAGATATATCGTATGCGGTACTCAGAGAAGAATGTGAGTACAAGTGTATAATTCCCCTATGCGAAGCCCCGCGGATCCAACGCTATTCCGACCCGGCGACATCCTCGCACGCAGCGGCGCGCAGGCCTTCCGTCAGCCGCTGTTCGACGACGGACGCAACGAAGTCTACTTGCTGTGCGATGCCCCTGCAAGCGCAAGCGGACGCGGCCCAGCGGCGCCAGACGAGCCGGCCTCCCATGCGAAGGGAACGAGACCCCTGTTGTGCGCTCTCATCTTGACGAGTGGAGTGCAGGAATGAGAGGCAAATCCTCACTAGACAGCCGTATACCGACTCTGCGCCTACCCCCCGTCGTGAGCAGAGTGACGGCGTGGGTACGGCCTGCGGACGACGCGCGCGAACTTCCCCTAGTGCACCGACTGGCAATCGTCTACCTCATGCTGCCCGTGGTCATCTGGTTGGCGGGGTGGTTCGAGTGGTGGCTGGGCATCCCGGCCGCGCTGCTGCTGGCCGCGGCGTGCTGGCAGGCGCTGTGCGGTTCGTGGCGGCCGTCCTTCACTGCGGCAGCAGTTGGGGTGGCAGTCGCGGCCGCCTGCTGGGTGATGCTGACGCCCGCGGGCGGAGTGTTCGACATCGACTTGCCAGACTGGACCGAACATCAAACGACTCTGCTGGATCTGGTCCGCTATCCCTGGCCGACGTTCCTCCACGATCCGTTCCGCGTGTACGTGCCGGAAGAAGTCCATTCGTTCCCCCTACTACGCTACTACTTGGGCTACTACATGACACCGGGGCTAGCGGGACACTGGCTGGGGCCGTCCGTGCTGAACTGGGTAGTGCCCCTTTGGACGTGGCTCGGAGTCGCGCTTATCCTCCGCATGTTCACGCGCGAACGGCGCGGCTGGGGCATCGCGCTGGCCGCGGCAGTCATCATCTTCTTCAGCGGCATGGACATCCTGCGGATGATGCTAACCGGAGAGTGGAGGTTGATCGACGTCCAAGTCGAACGGGATGGGTTGCCGGGTATCGGCGTCGGGGTCGACCACCTCGAATGGCTCGGACTTTGGGGAGTCGCCACGCAGTACTCGTCCAACATGACGGCCTTGATGTGGTCTCCGCAGCACTTCATCCCGGCTGGATTGTACGCCCTCTTGATGCTGCAGCTGCGTGGGCATCGGCGCTTCTTGGCGGTGAGCGGAGTTCTGCTGGCCGCCGCGCCGTTCTGGTCTACGTTCGTCGCTGTCGGGCTGCTGCCGCTGATTGCAGCGCTACTTTGGAAGAACGGCGTCCGCCCATTCCTCCGGTGGCCGAACCTGATGCTGGCCGTCCCCCTAGTCGCCCTCACCGCGTTGTACCTGACCAGCGGCCAAACGGATTTCCCGCGCGAGTGGATATGGGAGAGGCACGAATGGTCGCTCCTTGCGCAGTGGGCCCCAATGTTCTATCTGTCCGAGTTTCTGCTGCTGACTGCCCTGCTATGGGTCCTACGGCCAGGCTTGCGTCGGGAACCCCTCTTCATCGCCTGCATAGCAACGTTGCTTCTCCTGCCCCTGTACTATTTTGGCGACCGCGGCGACCTAGGCCTGCGCGCCTCACTGCCGTCCTTGTTGCTGCTCTGTTGGTACTGTGCGGAGACCATCGCG
Organism: Dehalococcoidia bacterium; assembly: GCA_965242665.1. GTDB lineage: Bacteria > Chloroflexota > Dehalococcoidia > Lucifugimonadales > VXLM01 > VXLM01. The sequence continues at coordinate 2,151,446 of OZ251484.1, forward strand.
GAACACGTTCATGTGCGGAGCGGAGCGCGCGGCGGAAGAAGATATTCCGTCGGCGTCGCCTCCATGGCGGTGATCCTAGCCATTGGCTCCGTCACTGCGCTCGTCGAGCTGGCGCGCGCCACGAATAACGACAGCCGGCTCCGATACGATGTCCGATACGCGGATTCGGGACATACCACGCTCCTTCGGCGGAAGACTAGGCGCCCTGAGAACGTGGCCTACGACATCTCGAACACGCTGCGGGCGTTGTTGGATGAGAACAACACCTACGAAAGAAGAGGCGAGTTGATAGCGCAGTCCACGTTCGACGTATACATCGAGGAGAATCATCTGGTACTGGTGAAAGATGACTGCAAAGAAGACGAGCCGAGTCGGTTCTTCCTGTACACGATACCAGCCAATCAAGACGACCTTCCTGCAGAAACGCGCGCACTGGGTCTCGACTACTCCGAGTTCTCCCGCTCTATGAGATTCTTGAGGACGGAGAGTAGGCCCACTTCTGGGGGAACGTGTGTTGTCAGATTGCCAATGCCACAGTACGCAGTCGCAGGATTCCGAGTCGTTCAATTGGCACAGGACGGCAGTATGGGTTGGAAGACAAGCTACAACGTCAGCCAATCGTCCCAAGATGGCAGTGCGGGTTGGGAAGCAAGCGACAACTTCGACGCACAGATCGACCCACTCTACCGTTCCCTCGCCTCCGGCGAGCCGATCATCCGCTCCCAGTTCGATGTCTACCTCACCGAGAATCGACTGATCTACGTCAAAGAGCCATGCGCCTGGGCAGACACGGAACACAGATTCTTCCTGCACGTCTCTCCTCTTGACGACACCGACATCCCGGACGACCGACGCGAGTACGGATTCGACAACCTCGACTTCGATTTCGGGAAGTATGGGATTCTCTTCGACGAATGGTGCGCCGCGGTTCGCTCCCTGCCAGACTACGACATCGCCAAGGTCGCAACCGGGCAGTTCACCACCGAAGGGGAGGTATGGCGGGATATGTACCCCTTCCCTGTTCATGAGAGCGAGTAGATATATCGTATGCGGTACTCAGAGAAGAACGTGAGTACCGATGTATAATCTCCCCATGCAAAGTCCCGCGGAGCCAACGCTATTCCGACCCGGCGACATCCTCGCATGCAGCGGCGGGCAGGCCTTCCAGCAGCCGCTGTTCGACGACGGACGCAACGAGGTCTCCCTGCCGTGCGATGCGCCTGCAAGCGCAAGCGGACGCGGCCCAACGACGCCAGACGAGTCGGCCTCCCATGCGAAGGGAACGAGACGCCTGTTGTGCGCTCTCATCTTGACGAGTGGAGTGCAGGAATGAGAGGCAAATCCTCACTAGACAGCCGTATACCGACTCTGCGCCTACCCCCCGCCGTGAGCAGAGTGGCGACGTGGGTACGGCCTGCGGACGACGCGTGCGAACTGCCCCTTGTGCACCGACTGGCGATCGTCTACCTCATGCTGCCCGTGGTCATCTGGTTGGCGGGATGGTTCGAGTGGTGGCTGGGCATCCCGGCCGCGCTGCTGCTGGCCGCGGCGGTCTGGCAGGCGCTGTGCGGTTCGTGGCGGCCGTCCTTCACTGCTGCGACAGTTGGAGTGGCAGCCGCGGCCGCCTGCTGGGTGATGCTGACGCCCGCGGGCGGAGTGTTCGACATCGACTTGCCAGACTGGACCGAACATCAAACGACTCTGCTGGATCTGGTCCGCTATCCCTGGCCGACGTTCTTGCACGACCCGTTCCGCGTGTACGTGCCGGAAGAGATCCATTCGTTCCCTCTATTGCGCTACTACTTGGGCTACTACATGACACCGGGGCTAGCGGGACACTGGCTGGGGCCGTCCGTGCTGAACTGGGCAGTGCCCCTTTGGACGTGGCTCGGAGTCGCGCTCGTCCTGCGCATGTTCACGCGCGAACGGCGCGGCTGGGGCGCGGCCATCGCAGTGCTGATCTTCGTCTTCTTCAGCGGCATGGACATCATGCGGGTGATACTGACGGATGGATGGGCATGGTTCGACCTGAGCATCGAATGGGATGGGCTGCCCGGTATCGGCGTCGGTGTCGACCATATCGAATGGCTCGGGCTCTGGTATGTCTACACGCAGTACACCTCCAACATGACGGCCTTGATGTGGTCTCCACAGCACTTCATCCCGGCTGGATTGTACGTCCTCTTGATGCTGCAGCTGCGCGGGCATCGGCGCTTCTTGGCGGTGAGCGGAGTTCTGCTGGCCGCCGCGCCGTTCTGGTCTACGTTCGTCGCTGTCGGGCTGCTGCCGCTGATTGCAGCGCTACTCTGGAAGAACGGCATCCGGCCATTCCTTCGGTGGCCGAACCTGATGCTGGCCGTCCCTCTGGCCGCGCTCACCGCGTTGTACCTGACCAGCGGCCAAACGGACTTCCCGCGCGAGTGGATATGGGAGAGGTACGAATGGTCGCTGCTTGCGCGGTGGGCCCCAATGTTCTACCTGTCCGAGTTTCTGCTGCTGACTGCCCTGCTATGGGGCCTACGGCCAGGCTTGCGCCGGGAGCCCTTCTTCATCGCATGCGCCGCAACCTTGATTCTCCTGCCTCTCTACCACTACGGCTTGGACAACACTCTTGCCTTGCGGGCCTCGCTGCCCTCTCTCTTGCTGCTCTGCTGGTACTGTACGGAGACCATCTTGGAGCACGGGCGCACAAGGACCCATACACGCCGAGGGAAGAAGTACTCCCTTGGCATCGCCTGCATGGCGGTGATCCTGGCTATTGGCTCCGTCACTGCGCTCGTCGATCTGGCGCGCGCCACGAATAACGACAGTTGGCTCCGATACGATGTCCGATACGCAGATTCGGGATATACCACGCTTCTTCTGGGGCAACAGCAGAACAGAGAGAACACTGCCTACGACATCCCGAACACGCTGCGGCGGCTGTTGGATGAGAACGACACCTACGAAAGAAGAGGCGAGTTGCTAGCGCAGTCCACGTTCGACGTATACATCGAGGAGAATCATCTGGTACTGGTGAAAGATGACTGCAAAGAAGACGAGCCGAGTCGGTTCTTCCTGTACACGATACCAGCCAATCAAGACGACCTTCCTGCAGAAACGCGCGCACTGGGTCTCGACTACTCCGAGTTCTCCCGCTCTATGAGATTCTTGAGGACGGAGAGTAGGCCCACTTCTGGGGGAACGTGTGTTGTCAGATTGCCAATGCCACAGTACGCAGTCGCAGGATTCCGAGTCGTTCAATTGGCACAGGACGGCAGTATGGGTTGGAAGACAAGCTACAACGTCAGCCAATCGTCCCAAGATGGCAGTGCGGGTTGGGAAGCAAGCGACAACTTCGACGCACAGATCGACCCACTCTACCGTTCCCTCGCCTCCGGCGAGCCGATCATCCGCTCCCAGTTCGATGTCTACCTCACCGAGAATCGACTGGTCTACGTCAAGGAGCCATGCGCCTGGGCAGACACGGAACACAGATTCTTCCTGCACGTCTCCCCTCTCGACGACGCCGACCTCCCGGACGACCGACGCGAGTACGGATTCGACGGCCTCGACTTCGACTTCGGGAAGTATGGTGTTCTCTTCGACGATTGGTGCGCCGCGGTTCGCCCCTTGCCAGACTACGACATCGCCAAGATCGCAACCGGGCAGTTCACCGCCGAGGGGGAGGTATGGCGGGATGTGTACGCTTTCCTCTCCGACGGCGACATCTACCGTTCTCTCACCTCCGGCGAGCCGATCATCCGCTCCCAGTTCGATGTCTACCTCACCGAGAACAGACTGGTCTACGTCAAAGAGCCATGCGCCTGGGCAGACACGGAACACAGATTCTTCCTACACGTCTCCCCTCTCGACGACGCCGACCTCCCAAGCGAACGCCGCGAGTACGGATTCGACAACCTCGACTTCGATTTCGGAAGCTATGGGATTCTGATCGACGATCGATGCGCCACAGTTCGCTCCCTGCCAGACTACGACATCGTCAAGATCGCAACCGGGCAGTTCACCGCTGAGGGGGAGGTATGGCGGGATGTGTACGCTTTCCCTGTTGGCGAGAGTGAGTAGCTTCACGTTGTGCGTATATCGTATGCGGTACTCCGGGAAGGGTTATCTCTACGCATCGCATGAAGAACAATACCTCCGCCGGTTCCCGATCGAGAAGAACGTGAGCACAGGTGTATAATCCCCTCATGCGAAGCCCCGCAGAGCCAACGCTATTCCGACCCGGCGACATCCTTGCACGCAGGTAGACTATCCTGACTGATGGAGATGCGACTAGGAACATGATGGAGAGAAATTTCGACAACCGCACCCTGTTCTTGGGAGACAACATCGACTTCATGCGCGCCATGAACTCGGAGACGGTCGATCTGATAGCGACCGATCCACCGTTCAACAAAGGGCGGGACTTCCACGCAACGCCAGACTCCCTCGCGTCAGGCGCATCCTTTCAAGACCGTTGGAAGTGGGACGAGGAAGCGCACTCCCAGTTCACGGACGCGCTCCGGGACGACCCCAAGAACGCGAGCGTGTGGACGGTCATCCAGTCCGCGCGCGCCAGCTGGGGAGACGACATGGGCGCGTTCCTCTGCTTCATGGGTGTGCGCCTGCTGGAGATGCACCGGCTGCTCAAGCCCACGGGGAGCATCTACTTGCACTGCGACCCGACCGCGAGCCACTATCTGAAGACGCTCATGGATGCAGTGTTTGGCCGCAAGAACTTCAGGAACGAGATCGTTTGGCATTATGGACTCGGCGGATTCAACGTGAAGCATTGGTTTCCCCGCAAGCACGATGTCTTGTTGTACTACGCGAAATCGTCCAAGAGTCATCACAACAAGATACGCGGGAATGTAAGCAAGTGGATGGATGCGAAGTACTCTCAAGAGGATGAGAACGGAAGATATTTCGTACAAGACGGGGTGAAGTACTACCTCAAGGGAGGCAAGCCAATCGACTCCGTGTGGGATCATGATGAATTGCTGGAATACACCATGTCTCAGACCTCCGCGGAGCGCACCGGCTACCCGGCGCAGAAGCCGTTGGCGGTGTACGAGCGCATCATCAGCGCCTCATCCAACGAAGGCGACCTCGTGCTCGACCCGTTCGCCGGGTGCGCCACGACCGCCGTAGCGGCGGAGCGATTGAACCGCCAGTGGGTCGCAATCGACATCTGGGAGGAAACGAAACGCCTCATCGTCCACCGCTTGCAAGCGGAGCGGCGCATGTCCGCAGTAGAGCAGCTGACCGTGACGCAGACGCCCCCGGAGCGGACGGACGCAGCCTAGCGCATCAGCGCACGAAGGCGTGACCGCTTCAAAGCACGGGAGGATACGGCGGGCGGCCCCAGCGCTCGTCCGCGCCGGCTGCTATCGAGTCGATATTGGTCCACATGAGAGTGATGAATTGTGGGAGCAGGTAGTCCATCATGTTCTTCCCGTCCTCGACCTGCTTCCGGTTCAGCCTGCCGCCCGGCGTTGCGCCCCCGTGCATCAATTGGTTGCGGAGAACATAGAGCCGGTCGAATACATTGGACAGAATCGTTACGGTAGATTGTTCGGGTGTTTTCCTTCCTCCCTTCTTGCCCTTCCTGAGCGCGATCGCATCCAGCGCGTCTGATACCGCTGTCCTGTCCTCCACTAACTCGCGTTGCCAGTTATTCTCCACTCCGTAAACCTTGGACTCCCAGAAATCCTTGAACATGTACTCGTTCTTCATGATGTCCATGATTTCGTGGGGGAATCTCTGCTTGACCGTGGATTGAATCGCGCGATCCTTGTCGAGATCCACGATAGTGCGGAAGTACCAACTGAACCGCGCCCTTTCTGGAATTCTTTGGGTTCCGGACGGTTGCCCTTTTGCATAGGCTGCGTTGAAGGCAATCCAGTAGAAGATGAACGCAGCGTCGTCACTATCGGTTTTCTCGGCTTGTTCGATCCATCTGGCGGCGCGGTAGACCCGAAGCTGAAGGTTGCCGCGGAGGGTGTCGTCGTAGACATCGGTCCATCTTCCCTTCAGAGCTGTTCCCAATTCTTTGAGAAGGACCGTATTCGGTATAGGATCCATTCGATTCTCCCCGTGTCGCCAGTGGTTTTGTGGACGGACGCAGCTTAGCGCATCAGCGCACGGTCACGCTCGAGACGCCGGTGTTGAGTTGGATGGATACGCGGTTCGCTGCCTGGCGGTAGCCGGGCGACTCGTAGATATCCGACGGATCGCGGCCCATGACAGTAGCGCCGCCGTAGTCCGCAACCGACGCCAGGCTGGGGAAGCGGGGGGCAACGTCGAGCGATGTGAGCCCCCCGCCGTAGATGATCCGCCCTTCCACGCCGTTGGGGATCCACACGTCGACGTTTGCGGCCCCGGCGTCGACTGTCGCCTCGACGTGTCCTGCATCGGCGGGCATCCTGATGACGACGTCCGCCGCGCCCGCGCTGACATACAGCCTGGTTGCCTGGATGTTCGTCAGGTCGATGTCTACCGAACCGGCTCCTGTCGTGATGCTTACCATGGCATCCCAGACGTGAGGAGACACGTACAGGGTCCAATCTGCGTCCCAGGAGCAGAACAGGGACAGGGGTTCCCGCTCGACGCCGAGGGAGACCGTTTCTCGACCGCGCCAGAATGTTGGGGCTGCGCCGCCACACGGCGTCCGGAACGTTCCCTCTACGAGGTTGGGCGAGCTGGGCGGCAGGGAGTCGATCTCGAGGCGTCCGAGCGGCAAGCCCACCTGCAGGTCGAGGCGAGTCACGCTGCCGAGCGGTTCCGCGATCCTCTCGACGACGACGTTTCGCTCCGACTCTGCGAGCAGTCCCGACCCGACGAATGCGCCGGTGAGCAGGACGACGGCGACCGCCCCCATGATCCACGTCCGGCCCCGCCCGATAATCAGCCTTGCCCCGACGCCGACCAGTATCAATGGCCAGAACCGCCAGACCTCGATCCACAAGTCCCATCGAACGATGTTTAGGTTTTGCAGCAGCAATACTGCGCCCACGACGACGAGCAGCAGTGCAAACAGAGGAGGGCCGCGTCTCTTGAAAATGCCCATATCAGTCCTCCGCGCCGAGTCTGCGTACAACCAACAGGACACCTAGCAGGATGAGGGCTACGGGCCAGAACCTCCAATCGAACCATGTCAGGAGATCGAGGGTGATCGCAAGGAAGAAGAGCCCAAGCGCGATGAACGCCGCCCCGAAGATGATGCCGCGCTGCCGTCTCATCCGTTCGCGGCCGACCGCAGCCGCTGCGTCCACAGACTCGTACATCTCACGTTCCTCATGGGAATCTATGGGATCGTGTGCGCTTCCTTCTTCTCCTGCCGTGTCGGATGCTTCCGCCACGCCGGGTCTCCCTCTTGCGGGCGAATCGGGGACGATGATGGCCAAGGCAAGGTATGCCAGAAAACCGACGCCCACACTGATGAGGGCAACGACGACCCACGCGATGCGTACCAAGGTTGGATCCACATCGAAGTGCTCTGCCATCCCTCCGGACACCCCGAACAGCATCCGTTCCGATCTGCTCTTGTACAGGCGTTTGCCCATTGGATCCCTCCCAAGGTCGGCGCTCCTACTGCGCGAATGGTATCACACGGCCCCGGCCGTTGTCATTGGCTCACGAGGGTATCGATCACGTGGAAGGGCGTCGGGCCGTCGTGGGCGGCGACGGTAACGCCCAGATCGAGGAAGCCGCCGCGCCGCAGGATGCACTCCTCGTTCATGAATGGGTTGACCGCGACGGATCCCCAGTCGTGCGCGTACCATGCGGCCTGGCGCGGGGACGGATGCGGAATGACCGCGGCGCCGGCCTCTCTTCCATGCGGCCCCATCCCGTATAAGTCCACCCACGCAGCCGCGTTGCCGTTGATGCCCTGGACTGTCCGTCGTCCGTCCGCGTCCAAGATCGTTCCCCCGTCTACGACTCGGAGTCCGTCTGCCATGCGAACGGTGAAGTAGGCGTGGCGGGTAGGGCCGATGGTGATGTCCCATTCCGTGGGCTCCAGCCGGGACTCGATGCGGAGGATGTTCGCGGTCTCGCCCGGTTGGATGTCGACGGTTCTCGTTTCTCGAGCCAAGACGCGTCGGTTTGGCGCTCCCCATTCGACCGGCCCTCGCCACTCGAGGCGCTGTTCGATCCGCAGCAGGTCTACTGCCAGCTCGACAGCGTCGACGGCAGTCGAGACGATACGGCAAGGAGCACGTCCTTGGAACGTGTCGTTTACATAGAAGTTGTAGGTGGCGCGCTCGACCCTCGAACGCTCGTACATGAACACGCAGTCGAAATGGTCGGCTCCGATGGTGACCGAGCTGTGGTGCGGATGGTCGATGGGAGACTCCGCGGTGACCGGTACGCCGCTGGGTGTCAAGAGCGGGTAGATGTACGCGCGGAAGGCGTTCTCGCTCAAGGCGGCGAGGACGCGTCCGTCGTGCCTGATCCACGTTCGCCGCGCGCCGACGGACGCCCCAGTCGGAAGCTCGACCCGGTCCGGCTCGACCGTGAAACGCCTCACGCGCCGACGTCTCCGAAGTTCGCCACACTGGGAGGCAAGACGCCGTTCGGCAAGTAGAATTCGTCCAGCATGTTCACGGGCACGGCCCGTCTGGTCTCCATGGACTGCACCGCCTTCTCGAAGATGACGGTGGGCACGTTCGCCTCCCAGGGATCCATCGGGTTCGCTCCCCCCTCGAGGCAGAGCTTGGCGAACATGCCTAGCTCCTCGAAGAAGCCGTTGTGGTATTCGTTGCCCTCGATGCCAGGCTCGTCCGTGCCCTCGAAGACGAGGTTGCCAAAGCGGTACTGTTGACTTATGGTTGTTTTTGATTTCCAAGTCAACCCGCCCTTCCGTCAAAGAACCCGCCGTTCCACTGGCCTTCCGTCTCCCACCACGCCAGGAAGACATCCGTCATTCGATTCTCCTCGTACCGCTTCTTCCGCAGATCGTGGAGAGACCACCGAAACGACTTCTTGCTGTTGCACGGGCCGCACAGCAGCGCACGGTTGTCTATCTTGTCCTCCCCGCCTACCTTCGACGGCTTCATATGGTCGGCTTCCAAGTACGACTCGTCGTTCCAAGACGGCAGGTAGCCGCAACCCTGGCACACCAGCCCATAGTCCGCCATCAATCGCTTGCGCAACTCAGGCAGAGGAATCTTGCGTGCGCTCTTCTTGGGGGATTCCAAGACGAGCTCGGGGGCGACAGGCTCTCCGTCGTCCGTCCGTTCCGGCGCAACCTTCAGAACGCCAACGATTTCCTTCCACGCCATGCTTTCGCTGACTTCGTTCTGCAAGCGATCCAGGATCACCCCCCCCCGCATCTTTCTCGATGTCCACACCGATCCACTGCCGCCCCAACTGCTCTGCCGCCACGCACGTCGTCGCGCAGCCCGCGAACGGGTCGAGCACGATGTCGCCGGGGTTCGACGATGCCTCTATCATCCGCTTGTACAACTTCAACGGCTTCTGCGTCGGGTAACCAGTACGCTCAATAGCTTGTGAGTGAAGTGCAGGAATATCAATCCACACGCTATTCAGCGTCTTCCCCTTCTGATTTTCCAGATAGCGTATCTGCCTAGGAACGTTTCCAGGTTTCGTCTGGACTACAATTCCATCATCAATAGCCTTCTGCATCCTTTCCCGTGTCCAACGCCACGTACGGGTTACCCCCATGACCTCATACGTCAAGTTTGACGATGGGTCTTGAGCAGGCGCAGTGATAGAAGTAAGCGAATAGAGTCTCCCACTTGAATCACGACTGGAATACTGTTTTGCAGTTCTCTCATCGAGGTTGCTCATATCGTATGGTTGAGTTACTGCATCGGCATTCCATACAAAGTTGTCACTCTTGGAATACCGAAGTAGCAGATCATGGTCAGCAGCCAATCCGCGTGTGAGATTACCCTTTTTTGTAACTGTACGCCTCCACACGATCTCATTGCGGAAGTTCCGCCGTCCGAATATCGCGTCCATCATCGCCTTGAGGTAGTGAGACGCCGTCGGATCGCAGTGAAGATAGATGCTGCCCGTATCCTTCAGCACCCGGTGCATCTCGAGAACCCGAACGGCCATGAAGCACAAGAACGCGCCCATGTCGTCCCCCGCCGACTCGTTCGCGTGGAGGATCGAGTTGTACAGCTTCGGCTGCTTCTTCCGGATCTGCTCGATCCATTCTCCCTGAACGTCGTCGTCCCAGTTCCAGACATCCTTGAACTTGACGTTCTTTCCTGCCTTCGTCGTCCCCTTGAACGCGGGCACGCCCTTGTTGAACGGAGGGTCGGTTGCGATGAGGTCGACGCTCTGGGAATCCAACCCCCGCAGTACGGGGAGGTTGTCTTCGAGGAAGAGGGTGCGGTTGTATGCTATACTGTTCTTGGTCATGGCAGAGACCTCCTGCTTTGGCTGGGTCGGGGGTGTTGGCTGACGCCCCTGACCAAAATCACTCTATCACATCCGCGTTTGCGTGGGAACCCCCAACAACCATAAGTCAACAGTACCGCCAAAGCGCATGGTAGACGCGCTGACGTCGCCGGCTCCAACCTCCGCGTAGTGCTTGGGAACGATGCCGCCGCCGCCCATGTGGCTCGTGATCGAGTCGCCGAGGCCCCCATTTGCGAACTGGATGAGGATCGAGCTAGTGTTGTTGGGTCCGGAGTCGAGCCCGAACGCCGTCACCTCGACCGGCTGCGACCGCATCACGTGCCATATCCAATGCAAGTTGTACCCCGCGAGGTCGAGGATGCCGTTGGCGGCGTATGGGTCCGGGTCGATTGGACGTCCGGTGCGCGCGTCGGAAATGGGAATGCGGCACGTGAAGAGGATGAAGCGCGGCTTTGGGATTACCTCTCGGAGCCGCTTGGTAATCGGAGAGTGCTTGAACCACCACCCGCTCATCACGTGCAGACCCGCCTCGTGGGACGCCTGCTGCACGCGCTTGGCCTGGGCAACGGTCATGGAGGGCGGCTTTTCCACGTATACGTGCTTCCCCGCCGAAAGCCCCTGAAGGGTAATATCGGTATGCGTATCGTGCGTGGAGCAAACGAGGATGGCCTGGATTCGCTCGTCGGAGAGGACGCGGTCGAGATCGGTCGTCCAATACTCCGCGGACCCTTGCGCCGCACGCTCCCTCGCCGCCGCCTCCAGCACGTCCATGGTGGCGACGAGCCTCATCGTCGGCGTGTTCTCGATATTGGCGAGATGGTATCGGCTGATGCCGCCGCATCCAATGAGCGCAACGTTCAATCGTTCAGTCATTCGTTCGCCTGCATTCTTGGAAGATGCCGCCGGAAGATCCGGCGGTTCGATAGCGAAGTTTGGGCCCGGCCGCTCCTCACCGTCCTTGGTCGTCTAATGTGTCGATCAGCGCCTTGACGTTCCCTACCTGCGTACGCATGGCGTCGATGCGCGATCCGTTCTTCGGCGTCCAATGCGTCGAGATGGAGATGAACGGGTCGAGATCGTTGTCGCGGATGCTGTGGAATACCGTGCGGTAGTCGACATCCCCCTCTCCAAACGGCAGATAATCGAAGTCGAGGCGGCTCCCGTCGTTCACGCGCAGGTCCTTGACGTGCAGACCAAAGACGAACGGCCTGATGTTGCGGAAGCCCAACGTAGACACATCGGTCTCGCCGCAGTTGTAGTTGTCCGCCGGCCCCCACATCGCCTTGATGCGGTCGGATCCGACCCGCTCCGCAACCCGGCGGAAGTTGCTCGTGGTGTTGGTATAGTTCCATGGCATCATGGAAAGGACGAGATCGATGTCGCGCTTCTCGGCTTCCTCGACCATCATCGAGTACGCTCTAGCGAGCTTGTCCATTTCCCCGTCGGAGATGATCCCGCCGCGCGTTGCCCAGCGCATCGGCCACGTCGGCTTGTCCGCAGTGTACTCCCCAGGCCAAGCGAAGCTGTACACCGAGACCGCGCCCGCCCCGAGCCGATTGGCGATCTCCATCGAACGAATCACCGCCCGCATGTCCGCACGAAACTCCTCGGATCTCGGCATATCCTCGATCGACGCCGACGTCAGATCGAAGAACTTGAACGGCGACCCAGCGCTGATCTTCATGTGCTCGAGTCCGCGACTGGAGACCGCGGCCCCAATATCGTCCACCTCGGCGTCGGACAGTTCCGCAATCGGAGGACGGTTGGGGAGATCGGTAAACCATACGTACTCGACTCCCATGTCTTTCGCCGCGTCCAGTCCCTCCTCAAGAGGAAGTTGCAGCTCGTTCAAGAACATGGCCAGCTTGAATGGATGCGCGGACATGGACAGCTCTCCAATCTTGTCGTCGTTCGGATTTCCAGTAGTGTACCATAACCGCAGCGCAGAGATGAGATCGCACCATCAGAGTGCGCTTGAAATCCCGGCATCTTCCGCGCTACCATACGAGCTGCGTCATATACCCGGCTCGCCCCTATCAGGACAGCCGGAGCGAATGGGGTCCGCATGGTCAACGCAAATACAAATTTTGAGATACAACGTTCCGTTCTCGTCGGCGAAACCGCCGATGTCAACTTGCAGAGAACCCAAACCATCCTCCGAAATGAGGGCGTCAACCCGACCGTCGCACTCGAGTTCTCCCCCCAGCGCCCAGGCGTCCTTTGCGGCATTGCGGAAGTGCGCGGACTGCTGGGGCGCGTCCTCCCAGACAGTGGAAGCGAGGTATGGGCATTGGAGGAAGGAGAACGCGTCGACGCCGGAGAGGTCGTCCTCCGCGTGAAGGCCCCCTACGGCTCGATTGGCCTATACGAGACCGCCGTCAGCGGGATACTTGCCCAATGCACCGGGTTCGCCTCCGCGGCACGCGAGTGCGTGGACGCAGCCAACGGCAAGCCTGTAATCGCCCTCGGCGCACGCCACGTCCACCCAGAAGTCGCAGGCATCCTCGGATACTCCGCCATCGTCGGCGGCTGCGCGTCATGCTCGACCATACAAGGCGGCCGACTTGCAAACATCACCCCCGCAGGCAACATGCCGCACTCCCTCTCCCTCATCATGGGCGGAGCCGTCCAAGCCATAGAAGCGTTCGACCGCCACATGCCGCAAGAAGTCCCGCGCGTCGCACTCGTCGATACCTTCCGTGACGAAGCAGAAGAAGCCATCTCCGTAGCACGCTCCCTCGGCGAAAAACTGCGCGGAATACGCATGAACACCCCAGCCTCACGCGGCGGCGTAACCCCAGACCTCGTGAAGGAAGTCCGCGCACGCCTCGACCTATCAGGCTACCGACACGTGGAAATCATGGTCAGCGGCGGACTAACCCCAGAACGCATCGAGCAATTCGTAGAGACCGACGCACCCGTCGACACCTTCAGCATCGGCGCTTACATCGCCGCCGCAGGCCCAACCCCCTTCGAGGCCGACATCCACGAAGTAGACTCCCGACCCGTCGCCAGACGAGGCCTCCTCCCAGGCATCACCAACAACCCACGACTCACAAGAATAATGTAGCGGCAGACCGCCTTCCGCACGTCCGCGCGGCGATAGAAACCCTAGACCAGAGGACTCCAAAGCGCGATGTCATACATCCTGCACATACTGACGCCGTACCGCTACCCGATCCTAGCGGCCCTCTCCCTGCTTCTGATTGCAGAGATGGCGCTTGCCGCCGTCGATCTCATTCCCGTCGAATATGAATGGGCACTCGGTGGGCTCATGCTCCTCACCATAGTAGCTTGGGCCGGGATAGCCGTCGTAATCGGCGTTGCCCCGCCCGCAGGCGGAAATCTAATGAAGCATGGCGTTCGTATCCTATTGGTTCTCTCACCATTGGCTCTGTTCACAATCATAGTTTCGCCGCTTCTATTTCTGTATCCATATTTGCTCGTGCTCATCATGGTCTGGATAGGAATCGTAGTGACTGTTGGGATACATGCCAATACGGATCCCATCACAAAGGCAACATCGGCACCATCCGTATACAGGATGGATGCGTCAACACTAGCCGGGACACCTCAGGATGAACAGGCAGAGCGCAACACAAAGACCTTTTCGCGAAGGGGGATCTTCCCTCTTCTTGTATTCTTGCTTGTCGCGCTGTTTTGGACTTTCTATCTGCTGATTTATCCAGTGTTTGATCTGTTAGACTCGCTAATAGACAGCGATCTGATATATGATCTGCTTGCCCCGCTTGGAGCATTGCTTTTCATTTCAACAACTTCCCTAGTGGTCGGAGTGGCTCTCCGACGATCACGGTTGGCCAACAGTCCTCGCATTGTAGTTGTCCTAGCCGCCATCGGAATCTCGGTATCCACCTTCGTTGCCTGCATAGGTATTCTGGCTTTCTTGTACGCCCCTATTGCTCGCGGAATAGAAGCGCCTGGTGTAGCCCTCTCCCTTATGGTAATTACCCCCGTGCTCTTGTCTATCGTTGGCCCTGTGTTTGGGACCATCCTCATTGGAACGATGCGCCGTTCTATTCGGAACATCACGGTAGCAGGCATCGGCATGGCGGCAATGATCCTCGTTTTCGGGTGGTACTTGTTCTTGACAGCAGACGATGGACTTGACGCCTTCTCAGGCCAAGAGCGTAGATCTGCCGCGCGCGCCTTATCCGGGGGATACAGCTGTGACACTCAGATGCGGGTGGTTTTCAAGGGTGGCGACGGCACTTTCCTGGTGCGTAGTTATACGTTGTGGAGATTCTCGACGGATTGCCGCTAGGAGGATGCGGGTGGAGGAGGGCTTTCGAGAGACGCTGGATGGGTAGCCGCGCAGCCTCGCCTGGTCATTCTGCCCTTCCCCGTCGACATCGCTGGCCCATGTGATGACGCCGCCAACCGCCGTCGCCCGACAGTCCGGCGCATCCGCCCTCAGTTTAGCTGCGCGCCGCTGAAGACGACCCCTTCACGGATCCCCTTCTTGGCGTCTTTCAATTCGGCGCGCCGAGGCGTATAATGCGCTTTGCATCATCCGAAGCACACACAACGCGCACTGAGGAAAGCTCATGGCCACATCTATCGAGCAGCAATACATCGACCTCCATCCGGAGTCGGCCGCGCGGCATCAGGCCGCCAGAACGCTCTTTCCGAACGGCGTCACCCACGACGCGCGGAACCTGACGCCCTTCCCCTACTACGTCACCCGCTCCGAGGGCGCGGTGAAGCACGACGTGGACGGAAACAAGATCGTCGATTACAAGACCGGACACGGAGCTCTCATCATGGGGCACAACCATCCTGCCGTGGTGAAGGCCGTTCAAGATCAGATGGAGATCGGCACGCATTGGAGCGCATCGACCGACATCGAAATCAAGTGGGGCGAGCTGGTGACCGAGTTGGTGCCCTGCGCGGAGAAGGTGCGCTTCAACAGCTCCGGCACCGAGGCCGATATGATGGCGATGCGGATGGCGAGAGCCTTCACCGGTAGAGGCAAGATCATCCGTTTTCGCAACCACTTCCACGGCTGGAGCGACTACGCCGTCCCAGGCTGGTCGGCCCCCAGCGGCGTGCCCGACGGCGTGGTTGAGTCAATGATCGTGGTAGAACCGAACGACATCGCGCAAGTAGCCCGCGCAATCGAGGGGGGAGACGTGGCGGGAGTGATCCTCGAGCCAACCGGCGCGCACATGGGGCAGGAACCCATCAAGCCCAGCTTCCTCGAAGAACTTCGAGACATCACGGCGGCGAATGGCGTGGTCTACATCTTGGACGAGGTAGTTACGGGATTCCGCACCTCGCGGAACGGAGCGTCCGGATACTACGGCGTGACGCCGGACCTTTCGACGCACGCCAAGATTCTCGGCGGCGGCCTGCCCGGCGCATGTGTAGCCGGCAAGGCGGAGATCCTGGACATGATCCAGTTCCGCGACGATCCAGAATTCAACGCGAACCAGCGCATCGCACACAACGGCACGTTCAACGCAAACCCACTCTCCGCAGCGGCAGGCGTAACGGTGCTGCAGCATGTCCGCGATCAGCCAATCAACGACGTCGCCGATCAGCGCGCGGAGCAACTCAAGCGCGGATTCAATGACGTCCTCGCACGGAAGGAAGTCCCCGGCATCGCCACCGGCGTCGCTTCCATCGTCTTGCTTCGCATCGGCCTCGATATCGACAGCGAAGAGGAAATATACAACCTGCGGTACGACGAGGTAGATCCGCGCTCCGACCTCAAGAGTCTCGGAACCCTGGCCATGTACAACCACGGCGTCGACGGATTCGACCGCTACCTACTCAGCGCAGCTCACACCGAAGAAGACATCGAGGCGACCGTCGAGGCCCTCGACCGCACCATCGACGACTTCCGTCGCGAGGGCCTGCTGTAAGGCGCCGGACTGACGTCTCACCCTCCCCGTTCTAGCAACGGGGAGCACGTCCGATGACGCGGGCGAGGCGGGAAATTAGTATGTCCTGGGGCCATACTCCAGACTAACGCAGGGGCCGAAAACGATGAGACCAACCAGGGTGTTCTCGAAGATCAGAGAGACCGTCCATCTTTTCGGTCTGGTTCCCATAGGGCTGCTGCTGATCATCCTGGTTCTCGTGGGCGTATTCCTGCGTCCCAGCGGTGTATTGGACATCTGGCCCAAGAGGTACACATCCATTACCATTATGGGAAATCACACGTGCGGGGTTCTCACCAACGGAACCCTCCGCTGCTGGGGCGAATCAAGCAGGCGTCCGCCGCCAGACGAACGCTTCGTCGCCGTCGCGCCTGGGAACGGCCATGCGTGCGGATTGCGAGAGGACGGCTCCATTTCATGTTGGGGAGCGATTGACGACGATTATTCTCCCGACCCTGCCCCAGAAGCGAGCAGCGAGCCGTTTACGTCTATCGCTGCCGGGTTTATACATTATTGCGGTCTGCGTGCGGATGGCAGCGTCGTATGTTGGGGAAGTAACTACGGCGGCCGATCGTCCCCGCCGAATGGAGAACAGTTCAGGGCAATTAGCGCTGGCCATTCTGACACCTGCGGGTTGCGTATGGACGGAACCGTAGTGTGTTGGGGCGAACATTTGAATGGACTGCAAACGTGTTCTGCACCTCCTGATAGAACTGCAGGGTGTTGGGGGCGGCGTCTAAGGCCGGGCCAAGAGTCCGCACCTGAAGACGAACGGTTCAAAGCGATCAGTGTTGGCACCGGCTTTGCTTGTGCCATTCATTTAGACGACGACATAACTTGCTGGGGGGAAATAGATAGGATGGGAGGATGGAAGTGGTCGGAGCGTTGGCAGAATGGGGAACGGATAAGAGTGGAACGAGCGGACGAGCCGATGCAACGACACATCGCGGGGCAGTTCATAGAAGTGAGCAGCGGGGACGACCACGCTTGCGCGCTCCGCTCCAGTGGGGAGGTCTACTGCTGGGGGAAAAGTTATTCGTGTTGTGGACTCACACTCTTTGGGAGGAGATCTGACTATGGGGACGATCCCGTCAGTGGGGAGGAGTTCGTATCGATAAGCAGTGGCAAGGAATACAATTGCGCGCTTCGCCGAACCGGAACAGCGAGGTGCTGGGGCGGCAATGTGAGCAGAATCAGGCCGAATGAATAGCGTCCGGTAGTTCCCGTATGGGAGCTACCGGACGATCCGTTGTATATGCAACAACGCGTCACCCCAGCGGCCGTTGCGGCGTTGCCGGTGGAGGAAAAGTGCGCCTCTACGCGTCGATTTCCGCTTCGAGCGCGTGCTCTTCGATGAACTCGCGGCGGGGGGCCACGGCGTCGCCCATGAGCAGGGAGAACAGCTCGTCGGCCTGGGCGCCTTCGTGTTCCTCGACTCGGAGCAGCGTGCGCTTCTCCGGATCCATTGTGGTCTCCCAGAGCTGATCCGCGCTCATCTCTCCGAGTCCCTTGTACCGCTGGATGTTGATCTTGGTCTTCGTTCCGTTGCGGGAGAATTCCTTGACGTACCGCTCGCGGTCTTGTTCGTTGTACGCCCACCGCGAGGCGCGCGCGCCGCTGATCTTGTACAGCGGAGGCTGTGCGATGTAGAGATAGCCCTGCGTGATGAGCGGGTGCATGTTTCGATAGAAGAACGTGAGTAGCAGCGTGCGGATGTGCGCGCCGTCGTCGTCCGCGTCGGTCATGATGATGATGCGGTGGTAGCGGAGCTTGGAGACGTCGAAGTCTTCGCCGAGTCCAGCACCGACGGCGACGATGAGAGCCTTGATCTCCTCGTGATTGAGCATCTTGTCTTCCCTCGCCTTCTCGACGTTGAGTATCTTCCCTCGCAGCGGGAGGATTGCCTGATACATGCGGTCCCTGCCCATCTTGGCGGTTCCGCCTGCGGAGTCTCCCTCCACGATGTACAGTTCGCAGTTTTCCGGGTTCTTGTCCGAGCAGTCGGCAAGCTTGCCTGGCAAGGAGCCGCCCTCCATGGCGTTCTTGCGCGTGATGAGCTCGCGCGCCTTCCGCGCCGCTTCGCGGGCGCGCTGGGAGAGGAGGCACTTGTCGATGATGCGCTTGGCGTCCTGAGGATGGTTTTCGAGGTAGAATTGGAGGGCGTCTGCGGTTACCGTCTCGACGTGGGCGCGCACTTCCGGGTTGTTTAGCTTCCGCTTGGTCTGCCCTTCGAATTGCGGCTCTGGAACCTTGACGCTCACTACTGCGGCGAGGCCCTCGCGGGTGTCTTCCCCAGAGAGATTCGCCTCCCCGTCCTTGATGATCTTCTGCTTGCGTCCGTAATCGTTCAGCACTCGCGTGACGGCCGCGCGAAGTCCAGTCAGGTGGGAGCCGCCGTCGATGTTGTTGATCGT
The DNA here is from genome assembly GCA_965242665.1 of Dehalococcoidia bacterium. GTDB lineage: Bacteria > Chloroflexota > Dehalococcoidia > Lucifugimonadales > VXLM01 > VXLM01. The sequence continues at coordinate 2,170,140 of OZ251484.1, forward strand.
GTTGGCGAAGGCGAAGACCGACTCGGAGAAGCCGTCGTTCCATTGCAGCGCAGCCTCGACGATGGTCGTCTCTACTTGCTGCTCGACGTAGATCGGCTCTTTGTGCAGCGGCGTGCGCGTCTTATTCAGCGAGTCGACGAACTCCGCGATCCCTCCCTCGAAGTAGTATGACACTTCCTTGGGCGGAGCTTCCGTCAAGCTGCTCTGCCACTCGCTACGGAACACTACCCGGAAGCCCTTGTTCAAATACGCGATTTCCTTGAACCGCTGAGAGAGGGTGTTGGTGTCGTAGTTGATTTCCTGGAATATCTCTGCGTCGGGCAGGAACGTGATTACAGTGCCGGTCTTGTCCTCATCGTCCGGCGGCAGTGGCTCGGATGTCAGTTGCGTCAGCGCAATACCGCGCCCGAACTCCTGGCGGTAGTGCCGCTTGCCCAGGAACACGTCGACGGTGAGCCAGTCGGACAGCGCGTTGACCGCGGAGACTCCCACGCCGTGAAGCCCTGCGGAGACGGAGTACGCCTTCCCCCCGAACTTGCCGCCGGCGTGGAGAGTAGTCATGACTGTTTCGACAGCCGAAACCTGCGTGGTCTGGTGGGTGTCGACGGGAATGCCGCGCCCATCGTCCTTCACTTCAACCACGCCGTCCGCGCGGATGGTGATCGAGACCTCCGAGCAATGCCCGCCCATGAACTCGTCGACGGCGTTGTCCACCGGTTCATAGACGAGCTGATGCAAGCCGCGTTGGTCGGTGCCTCCGATGTACATCCCAGGCCGACGGCGAACGGCTTCCATACCCTCGAGAACCTGAATGTCCTCGGCCGTGTACGTATTGGGCATCATCGTCGATTCTAGCTGTTGAATTACCATTGTTCCCCCTGGAGGAGTTGCACGGACTCTGCGGTTTTCCGCATTCGTCCTTTGTCGTTTCTTATACTTGTACTAGATATTGGCAGCCGCTTGAATGAGTGGGCGGAACGCCAACATTCACTCAAACATCTTACCATGTTTTCTGCGGGTTGCCAATAGGATAACGTTGCAGTAGACGGCAATTTTCGTCGCCGAGGACGAATCGCCGCAACCGGCAGATCGAGGGCAAACGCGTTCCCTTCAACCCCAAAACGCCTCCGGGAAGCATCTACTGCGCTCACAGAGCGGGGAAATCGCATGAGACAACCTCGGTTCGGCAGGTCACGATGCAAACAGACCGTCCATGTGTTCTGATATGTAGTGAGTATGATGACATATATTATACATCGTCAAGAATAGTCCGGGCTTGTGCGTGAAGGTCAAACGCCCTCTACCCCGATGACCGTACCGATTCCCGCCCCTTCGCGCAGCTTCTTGACATCGCCGTATTCCCGCGAATGCCAGAAGGCGCGCGCTGCCTCCTGAGACTCGAATTCGATGACGACCCGGCGGCGGCCGTCGTACTCCCCCTCGAATACCTCGACCGCTCCTCCACGCACCAGGAACCGCCCTCCGCAGCGTTCGATCAGCGGCGTGACGGCCTGGCGGTAGAGCGCGTACCGCTCGGAGTCGGTGACCTCCGCCTCGATCATCAGATAGTATGCCATGAATCGCCTCCAACGCTCAACGCGGTTTCGTTTGGTTTATTGGCATGACGGCTGGGAGACGGCAACTCCAAGCGGTATGTCGAATCGAATCCGCCGCGACCTGGGAACAATCCATGCCGAGAGAAGGGAGGCGGAACGCCGGTTGCCTCGCGCGCGCGTGCGCGCACACACGAGTTTCTGTAGTATTTTGTAGTATTCTGTCGGATTTTGTCGATTTTTGTAGATGGCGGGAGTAGTGCCGTCTCTTCGGGGGTTTGGACGCAGGGGGTAGATTCCCGCCTACGCGGGAATGACGTAGACAGGGTGCGGGAATGACGTAGGAGGGTGCAGGAATGACGTAGACAGGGTGTGGGAATGACGTAGACAGGGTGCGGGAATGACGTTGGTGGGTGCAAGAATGACGGGGGTGAGTGTGGTCATGCGGAGGGCCGGCGGGGGAGGCGGTTGGGGGCTGGTATGTTTCGCGCATGGGGGTATCTCCTTGGGTCGTGGTTTCGCGGAGTCGTCATAGTCCTATGGTAGTACGTGGGTTCTGTTTTGTCAAGTGCGATGCCGGGAGGGGGAGATTCCCGCCTTCGCGGGAATGACGTTGGTGGGTGCGGGAATGACGTTGGAGGGTGTGGGAATGACGTAGACGGGTGTGGGAATGACGTGGGTGTGTGCGGGAATGACGTGGGTGTGTGCGGGAATGACGTGGGTGTGTGCGGGAATGACGTGGGTGTGTGCGGGAATGACGTTGGTGGGTGTGGGAATGACGTTGGTGGGTGTGGGAATGACGTTGGGAGGGTGCGGGAATGACGTGAGGGAGAGTATGGGAATGACGTAGACGGGGGCGGGAATGACGTAGACAGGGCGAGGGAATGACGTGGGAGGGTATGGGAATGACGTGGGAGGGTATGGGAATGACGTGAGGGGGAGATTCCCGCCTTCGCGGGAATGACGTAGACGGGGGCGGGAATGACGTAGACAGGGTGCGGGAATGACGTTGGTGGGTGTGGGAATGACGTGAGGGAGAGATTCCCGCCTTCGCGGGAATGACGTAGACGGGGGCGGGAATGAATCGAGTGGAACCCTCGACACTGCATAGTGTATACCTCTCTGCCTATTATGGTATCATAGCGGCCGGCCGCCTGGGGGCCGAACGCTTACAAAAGGGGAATCGTGCGATGACTCATATATTCGTTGGAGTAGCATTCGTCGTCATTGGGGGCGCGCTGCTCCTCAATGCACTGGAGGTCATAGACATCCTGGATGATTACAGCTTCTGGGATCTCATCGCCTCGCTCATCATCCTCTCGGTCATCCTCATCGCGCTGAACGTGTTGGTTTCCCGGGGGGTTCGCAGGCCAATCACTCCCCTCACGGTCATCGCCATCGCGGCAGCCATCCAATACGCTCTCTTGTCGGACGTCGATGTCTGGAGGTACGTAGTGCCGGCGGTCGTCATCGTCATCGGACTTGCGATCCTGCTGGGCAGCATGGCGCGATCGAGGAAGCGCCGCAGAGACGGTGGGGGCACGCATGTGGTGAGCAGCATCAATACATCCGGGGAGAGTGGCGTCGATATATCGGTGACAATGTCCAATGCGGAGGAACGCAACAACTCGTCGGACTTCCGCGGCGGGCGGATAAGCGTGACGATGGGAGAGGTCAAGCTCGATCTCAGCGAGGCTCAGGTCATCGAGAAGCCGGCGCGCATCGATGTGAACGTCACCATGGCCAACGTAGTGATATTCGTGCCGAGCAGCTGGGGTGTCAGGGAGGCCGCGTCTTCGACGCTGCGCAATGTGACGGAATCCGACTCAGGCGCACAGGATGCCACGGGCGGCCAGGTATCCGACGATCCGCCGGATCTTGTCATCGGCGGCAAGATTACGATGGGGCACCTGGCCATAGAGCGGAAGTGAGCGGCGAACTCGATCGATATGGAGCGTCTCTCTTGGGCTGGTGAACCTCTATGCTCGAAATCATAGACCGCGGCATCATTTCCCGACGGAGCGGCATCGGCGCGTACATGCCCGTCATTACGCCGCTGCCCGGAGGCTCGTTCATCGCGGCCCAGCACGTCGGACAGGAGTTGGGCTCGCCGGACAACCACGTGGAGGCGCTCCGCTCTCCCGACGGCAAGACGTGGGAGAACTGCGGCAGCATCCACACGCCCGAGCACGACCTCGATGCGTGGACATACCGCGCGCCCAGGATATCGACGACGCCGGATGGCCGGATGCTGATGACGGCGTCGCGCTTCGAGAAGAAGGAACGCCTCTTCGATCTCGACACCGAGGACGCCGCCCGCTGCGAACTGGTCTTGCTCTGGTCGGACGACGGCGGCGCCACGTGGTCGACGCCTCAGATCGTTCCCGTTCCCTTGTCAAGCGAGCGGTACACTTGGAACGGCGCAGGGTCTCTGCTCCAGATTACGGACGACCGCTGGATGTACCCGCTTGAGACATGGAAGCCAGAGGGACACATCGGCCCGCCAGACCAAAAGGCGGCTGCGCTATTCTCTTCCGACCGCGGCCAGACATGGGGCGAGTTCACTATCGTAGCCGACGACCCTACAGGCAAGATACTCTGGTGGGATCAGATGTGCGCCCTGCTGCCAGACGGCCGAATCTATACCCTCATTTGGACGCACCTCTACGGCACTTCCCGCGACCTCGCGAATCACTGGTCGGTCTCGGAAGACCAGGGACGGACGTGGACTCCTCCAAGGCCAACGAACTTGCAAGGCCAGGTCTGCACCCCGATACCGTTGCCGGACGGCCGCATTGCGGCGGTCTACAACTTTCGGCATGACCCGCAAGGCATCCGCCTAGCCATTACCGATGATATGGAAAGATTCGACGTTGCCAACGAGGCCGTCGTGTTCGACGCCGGAGCCGAAGCGACCTTGGGAGACCCAGGCGCGGAGAATTTCTTGGCCGAACACATGCAGATTGCCTTTGGGAAGCCCGGCGGCGTCTTGCTGCAGGACGGCACGATCATGGCCTACTTCTGGTGCACCGTGGACGGAGTGACGCATACTCGCTGGGCGCAAGTACGAGTGGATTGAGTATGGAGAATTGGAAAGCGACACCCTTCTCCGGCTTCCGCTCAATCCGAGATTTCGATGTCCGGCGTGAATAGCCGCATAGCGGAACTGCGTATACCTGCGGCCGCGGCCAAGCTGGCGTCCTGGATACGGCCGGCAGACAACGCCGCCGAACTGCCCCTCCTGCATCGACTGGCGATCGTCTACTTGATGCTGCCCGTGGTCATCTGGCTGGTTGGCTGGTTCGAGTGGTGGTTGGGCATTCCGGCCGCGCTGCTGCTGATCGCAGCCTTGTGGCAGGCGGTATCGGGTTCGCTGCGTGCGTATCCGCGCCCGGCGACCATCGCAGTCCTTGCCGTGGCTGCTTGCTGGGTGATGGTGACGGCCGCGGGCGGCCTGTTCGACGGCCTGCCCCGAGGAGACTGGCCCTTCCACCGCTTGACCCTATTCGAACTGGGACAGCGACCATGGCCAACGTACCTCACGGAACCCATCGCCGCCGCATACGCTGCGGACGGAGACTATTTGCCTCCTATCCTGCGGTACAATTTGGCCTACTACATGCCGCCCGCGCTGGCCGCGCAGTGGCTTGGCCTAGCTGCGATGAACTGGGCGGTGCCCATCTGGACATGGCTCGGCGTCGCCCTGATTCTCCTCATGTTCACGCGCGAACGCCGCGGCAAGAGCATCGCCCTGGCAGTACTCGTCTTCATCTTCTTTAGCGGCATGGACGCCTTGCGGATGACGCTGCTGGAAGGATGGGACTGGCTCACCATCCGCATCGACTGGGAAGGACTGCCCGGTATCGAATTGGGCGCGCATCATATCGAACGGGGAGGAGTAGAAGTGAAGCTCCTCACCATATCCAACATGACCAATATGGTGCAGTCCCCGCAGCACTTCATCTCCCCCGGACTGTACACCTTCTTGATGCTGCAACTCCGAGGGCACCGTCGATTCCTCGCAGTGGTCGGAGTCCTCCTAGCTGCGGCCCCCTTCTGGTCTCCGTTCGTCGCGGTCGGACTCCTGCCGCTGCTCGGAGTGCTGCTCTGGAAGAACGGCATCCGCCCATTCTTGCGGTGGCCAAACTTGCTGCTGGCCGTGCCGCTCGGCGGACTCATCGCACTGTACCTCAACAGCGGCTCAACGGATTTCGAGCAAGGATGGATATGGGAGTCGGAATCACGGCGGATGCTCGCCACCCATGTGCCCATCTTCTACCTCTCCGAGTTCCTGCTTCTGGGCGTCCTGATATGGGTCTTGCGCCCGGACTTGCGTCGGAATCCCTTCTTCATCACGTGCATGGCAACCCTGGTTGTGTTGCCGCTATACAACTTCGGCACTTACAACGACCTTCTCTTGCGCGGGGCGGCGCCTTCCCTCTTGCTACTCTGCTGGTACTGCGTGGATACCCTCTTGCAGCGCCGCGTAGCAATGAGAGCAAACGTGTGGTGGAGAGGTGCATATCGACTTGGCATCGCCTGCATGGTTGTGATACTGTGCATTGGCTCCCTTACCGCTTTCGTCGAGTTGGCGCGCGCCACGAATGAGGACCACGCGTTCCGGTTCGGGCAGACCGACCTCGGCTCATTGATCGATGTGAATATAGCGGAACAGATCCGCCGCGAGAGAGTCGCCTACGACATCCCGGACACGCTGCGAACGCTGTTGGACGACAACGTCATCCTTCCACCGCCACGCGAAAAGGGCGACTTGGTCGCCAGCTCCGAATTCGATATCTACCTCTATGGGAACAGACTAGCTTTCGTCAAAGAACCATGCGCTCCCGCAGACGTGGAGCCAAGGTTCTTCTTGCACGTCCAACCAGTCGACGATGCAAACCTTGCGGAAAACCGCAGACAGCACGGATTCGATAACCTCGACTTCGGATTTGGAGCGCAGCGCCTCCTGCAGGGCGGCCTGTGCGTCGCCATTCGCTACGTGCCAAACTACGACATCGCAAAGATCGTAACCGGACAGTTCACCAACGAAGGCAGGATATGGACGGCGGAGATCCTCGAACTCCCCCGCCCTGAATTCGATGTCTACCTCGACGAGAACAGTCTGGCATTCACCAAACAACCATGCGCTCCCGCAGACGTGGAGCCAAGGTTCTTCCTGCACGTCCACCCAGTCGACGATGCAAACCTTCCGGAGAACCGCAGACAGTACGGATTCGATAACCTCGACTTCAATTTCGAAGAGCTTGAGTATGGATCTCTGGATGGCCAGATATGCGCCACGGCTTTCTACCTGCCAAGCTACGACATCGCAAAGATCGTAACCGGACAGTACACCAACGAAGGCAGGATATGGAAAACGGAGATACTTGGAATCACCCCCCCCCCCCCCCCCCCCCCGCCCCACCACTCCAAATTCGACCCTGAATTCGATGTCTACCTTGACGAGAACAAACTGGCATTCACCAAACAACCATGCACCGCCGCAGACGCGGAGCCAAGGTTCTTCCTGCACGTCCACCCAGTCGACGATGCAAACCTTTCAGAGAACCGCAGACAGTACGGATTCGATAACCTCGACTTCAATTTCGAAGAGCATGGAATTCTGGGCGGCCAGCTATGCGCCGCAGTCCGCTACTTGCCAAACTACGACATCGCTAAAATCGTAACCGGACAGTTCACCGACAAGGGCAGGACATGGACGGCGGAGATTTCGCCGCGGGGCGAGTAGTCGAACAGCGAAACAGTGTACGATAGTTCATGCAGTCCTCCGATGGAGAGATTGCGCGCATCCCGCAAACCAACACGGGAGACGACCCCATGGCCATATCGAACCGATTCTTGGAAATGATTCTCTTATGGCTTCCGCTCGATACAGGATTTCGATGTCCGGCGTGAATAGCCGCATTCCGGAACTGCGCGTACCTGCGGCCGCCGCCAAACTAGCGTCGTGGCTGCGGCCGGCAGACAACGCCGCCGAACTGCCCCTCCTGCACCGACTGGCGATCATCTACTTGATGCTGCCCGTGGTCATCTGGCTGGTCGGCTGGTTCGAGTGGTGGCTCGGCATTCCGGCCGCGCTGCTCCTGGCCGCAGCATTCTGGCAGGCGGTATCCGGTTCGCTGCGTATCTCGCCACGCACCTCTGCGGTCGCAGTCCTTGCCGTAGCTGCCTGCTGGGTGATGGTCACGGCCGCAGGCGGACTGTTCGACATCAGCTTAGTAGACTGGGGGAACCAGCGCACGAGGCTGATCGAACTCGTCCGCTATCCCTGGCCGACCTTCCTGCAAGACCCACTCGCTGCATACGCGCCGGATTTGGTCTCTCCGCCCCCTCTACTGCGTTACTACCTCGGCTACTACATCACGCCGGCGCTCGCCGCGCGCTGGTTTGGGCCAGCCGTGTTGAACTGGGCCGTGCCCATCTGGACATGGCTCGGAGTCGCCCTCATTCTCCTCATGTTCACGCGCGAACGGCGCGGCTGGGGCGTCACGATAGCAGTACTCGCCTTCATCTTCTTTAGCGGCATGGACGCCGTGCGTATGGTCCTGTTCGAAGGATGGGACTGGATCGCCCCCCGCATCGACTGGGAAGGACTGCCCGGCCTCGACTTGGGGACAGACCATATCGAAACATCAGAGGGGAGCATAAGGCTTCTAATTCTATCCAACATGACGAACGTGCTTTGGAGCCCGCAGCACTTCATCCCCGCCGGGTTATACACCTTCTTGGTGCTGCAGCTGCATGGACATCGACGCTTTCTTGCCGTGAGCGGCGTCCTCTTGGCGGCGGCGCCGTTTTGGTCCGTATTCGTCCCCGCAGGGCTCCTGCCGCTATTCGCAGTCCTGCTCTGGAAGAACGGCCTTCGCCCATTCCTGCGGTGGCCAAACCTCCTGCTGGCCGCGCCTCTCGCCGGCCTCATCGCGTTGTACCTGACCAGCGGCGAGACGGACTTCGTGAGAGGGTGGATATGGGAGTTGAACACCATGCGACCCTTCTGGAGCCAGGTACTCCTGTTCTATCTGTTGGAGTTCCTGCTATTGGGCATTCTGGTATATCTCTTGCGTCCGGACTTGCATCGGAACCCCTTCTTCATCGCCTCCATGGCAACCCTCATTCTCCTGCCCCTGTACTATTACGGCGTCTACAACGATCTCCTCATGCGCGCGTCCATTCCGCCTCTCCTGCTGCTCTGCTGGTACTCCGTAGAGACGCTCACAGGAAGCGGAAAGAACGAATATGCGCGGAAGGGAGTATATCGACTGGGCATCGCCTGCATGGTCGTAATGCTGTGCATCGGATCCATTACCGCTCTCTACGAGTTGGCGCGCGCCACGGAAGACGACGGACGGTTCCGGTTCGAGCGGTTTCACCACACACTCTTAGGCGAACTGTCACCGAGGGTGCAGAGAGAAAACACCGCCTACCACATCCCAAACGCGCTGCGGCTGCTGTTGGACGAGGGCGAGCTCCCCCGCACAAAAGGGGTCTTGGTTGCCAGATCCGAATTCGATGTCTACCTCGACGAGAACAGGCTGGCATTCGTCAAGGAATCGTGTACGCCAGAAGACGTGAAGCGAGCGTTCTTCCTGCACGTCGTTCCATCGGACGAGAACGACCTTCCAGCCGACCGCGTACAGAACGGCTTCGACAACCTCGATTTCGACTTCCGAGAACATGGGATTCTGGTCGGCCAGCTATGTACCGCGGTTCGCCTCCTGCCAAACTACGACATCGACCGGATCGCAACCGGGCAGTACACCGAACAAGGCAGTATATGGACAACGGAGATTCCAAGCGGTTTCTTAGCCAATCTGTCACCGCGGGCGCCAAAGGGGGTCTTGATTGCCAGCTCCGAATTCGATATCTACCTCAACGAGAATAGACTGACATTCGTCAAGGAATCGTGTACGCCAGAAGACGTGAAGCCGAGGTTCTTCCTGCACGTCGTCCCATCGGACGAGAACGATCTTTCCACCGACCGCGTACAGAACGGCTTCGACAACCTCGATTTCGACTTCCGAGAACATGGGATTCTGGTCGGCCAGCTATGTACCGCGGTTCGCCTCCTGCCAAACTACGACATCGACCGGATCGCAACCGGGCAGTACACCGACCAAGGCAGGATATGGACGGCGGATATCCTGCTTGACGACAGCGAGTAGTCGAACAGAGAAACAGTGTACGATAGTTCATGCAGTCCTCCGATGGAGAGATTGCACGCATCCCGCAAACCAACACGGGAGACGACCCCATGACCATATCGAACCGATTCCTTGCAACTCCGTTCGCCTCCGGCGTAGTAGGCAGTCTTCCCCGCCCAATGATGGTGCGGGATATGCTGCCTGACGCGCCCGGCCCGGAGTCTGCGGCGCCGCACTCGAGGCAGATGGACGCGGCCGTCCGGTACGCCGTCGCACTCCAAGAGCAGGCAGGCCTCGACCTCGTGAGCGACGGCGAGTGGCGCCGCCTCGCCTACACCCACATAATCGCAGACATCGCGGCCGGGTTCTCGGCCGACGAACGGACGGAACCCCGCCGATGGGGCATCTCGATTACCGAACCAATGGAGGTCGTGAATCCCGGACTGATCGCCTCGGAGGCGCGCTTCCTCGTCGAAGCGACCGACCGCATGACCAAGGTCTGCGTTCCCTCCCCCTATCTGCTGGGCGTGCGGCTTTGGGAGGAATCCGTCTCCGCGCGCGCCTATCCGACGAGGGACGAGTTCATCGATGCACTGGTTCCCATCCTGCACGATGAGGTCGCCGCCCTCCAAGGGATCGGCGTTACGGTAGTCCAGATCGACGAACCCCACCTCTGCGTCCTCGTCGACCCCGCCTACCGTGGCTCCTTCGACGACCCCCTGCGCGAGATGGATTTGGCCGCGGAGAAGATCAACGAGATACTCCACGGCATCGACGGCGTCCAGACCGCGCTGCACCTCTGCCGCAGGAATTGGGGGCGGCAAGGGTGGGGCGCAGAAGGCGGCTACGAGCCAATCATCGAGACCATGAAGAAGATCGAGGTCGATCAATACGTCATGGAGTTCAGCATCCCCGTCGCGGGGAGCGTGGCCATCCTGCGCGAGCTGCCAGACGACAAGCTCATCGGCCTCGGCGTGGTCGAGTGCCGCTTCGAGAAGATCGACACGCCCGAAGAGATCGCCGCCCGCGTCGAAGACGCGATGCAGTACGTGGACGCCGAACGCCTGAGCCTGAACCCAGACTGCGGTTTCGCACCCGGCATCTCGATCGACATGCCGCTCGAAGAGCCGTACATGAAGCTGAAGAACGAGGCGGAAGCGTCTCGTCGGCTGCGCGAGCGGTACGGGTAAGACTCGACTGGGAGCGATCTACTGAGATCGTTGCATCCTCTCGTATCGTCCACTTCTCCCTCAGAGAAGCATCATCTCCGAGGTGCGTGGTCGAGGGCGTATGCCTGCCCGGAGTCGTGTCCGGAGATTACCCAGTCTTACGCCGCGGGTGGGGTATAATCGGTATCGAAACGTGATAGACACGTCATCATGGATCGGAGGCGCACAGCGTGAAGCGACTTATCGTAACGGGTCCGAGGCAAGCCGAGTTCGACGATGCCGACATTCCGCTGTGCGGGCGAGATGAACTGCTCGTGCGCGCACGAGTTACGGCCGTAAGCACGGGAACGGAGATACGGGTCTATCGGTATATTCCGGTCGACGAAGATGGGCAGTGGCTGCACGGCGGGGTGCGCTTCTCCGATGGCCCGCTGGAAAACGGGTACTCGATGGTTGGCGATGTGGTCGAAGTCGGCGCGGCGGTCGAGGGCTGGAGCGCGGGGGATCGCGCCTTCTGCGGCGCAACGCACAAGGAGTACGCCGCAGTGTCCGCGCGCAGCGCAGTCAAGCTTCCGAAAGATGTCAGCGACGAACGGGGCGTGTTCCTCAACATCCTCGGCGTCGGCCAGTTGGGCCTGCGGCACGGAGAGCCAACCCCGGGCGAAAACGTGGCGATCGTCGGCCTCGGAGTCGTCGGCTTGTCCGCCTTGGCGTTCTGCTCTGCATTCGGCTTTCGGACCGTTGGCGTCGACCTCGACGACCGGAGAAGGGCGATCGCTGCGGAGATGGGCGCAGACCTCGTCGTCGATCCAAATGACGCCGGAATGCAGGAGCGCATCGCCGCCTTCTTCGACTGGCGCGGCGCGGATCTCGTATTGGAAACTGCTTCCGTATGGTCTGCCGTCAAGACCGCGCTCGACATCGTCAGGCAGGACGGCACGGTCGTCGTAGTAGCCAGACACGTCGACTCCCCGGCGTTCAATCCCGTCGGCCATCCGTACATGGGCAAACGCTTTTCCCTCCGCGCGTCCCTGGGGTATCGTCCCAACGACCTGCGTTGGAACCGGACGAATTCCATGGCGTTGACTGCGCGCTTGCTTGCGAACGGCAAACTAGACATCGACCCCATGATTACCCACGAGTTTCGGTGGGACGAGTTGCCCGAGGTGTATGCCCGATTGGATAGGGGGGATGGAGATATACTGGGAGCCGTGATTCGTTGGAAGTGAAGGTTTGGATGGCGGAGTTGGAGACGACCCCGCGTATCAATATTCCACCTGATACCGGCCTCGGAGGAAAAGATGCTCGAACGATTCAAAGTGCCCCATGATGACCAAGTACTCGTGCCGCACGAGTCACTGCGGCGGACCGTCTCCGCCGTCTTCCGCAAGATGGGCGAGCCGCCAAACAACGCCGATGCCGCCGCGGATACCCTCGTTACCGCGGACCTGTGGGGAGTAGAAAGCCACGGCGTCTCCAATATGGTTCGGCACTACGTCGAGTGGTATGGAAACGGACGAATCAAAGCAAACCCCCAGTGGTCTATCGTCCGAGAGAGGCCTGGTACGGCAGTGATGGACGCGGACCGGGGGTTGGCAATCATCCTCGGCCCTGCGGCCATGGAGACCGCAATCGAAAAAGCGAGAGATGTCGGAGTGGGGTGCGTCTCCATGATGAACGCCGGACATTCCGGCGCCGTGGGCGTCCACGCCATGATCGCCGCGCGCCGCGATATGCTCGGCCTCGTCATGACCGCCGGCGGGACGCGGATGGTGCCAACGTTCGCATCCGAAGGGATGTTGGGCACGAACCCAATCGCGTTCGCCGCCCCTGCCCGCAGAGAGGCCCCGTTCGTATTCGACGCCGCCATGTCTGGCGTAGCCCAAAACAAGATCAGAATCGCCAAACGGCTCGGCGTCAAGCTCTATCCAGGATGGCTGGCAGATGCAGAGGGAACCCCCTTGCTAGACGAGACCGACCCTCCCGACGGCGACAAGCCGCCAATGCTGCCGTTCGCTGCAACCCGCGAACTCGGCTCGCACAAAGCCTACGGCTTGGCGATGATGGTAACGATAATGAGCACGCTCATGGCGGGACAACAGCCTTCGATGCTGACTGGCGAGTCGCGCGGTGAACACGTCTTCGCAGCCTTCGACATCGCCGCCTTCACCGACGTCCAGCGCTTCAAGGACGACATGGACCTAACGCTGCGTACCCTGCGGGAAGCAAAGCCCGCCCCCGGCCATGAGCGGGTACTCTACGCCGGCTTGCCCGAATACGAAGAAGAGCAGCGGCGAAGGAAGCGCGGCATCCCGTTGCACCGTGAAGTCGTAGAGTGGTTCGACCATATCGCAGGCGAGTTGGAAGTACCCAAGCTCGAACGGCGCACGTAGCGCCCAACCATCGACAGCGGATCTACGCGAGGCCGACGAGCGCTCCCGCCTCGACAAGGCGCGCCCGATTCCGTTTGACGTACTGGCATGGATTGCCCCCAGTCCGCAAATCCACCCGTCTACGTCATTCCCGCAACCACCCACGTCATTCCCGCGAAGGCGGGAATCTAGCGGCCTGGGCCCGCCATGCTACTGCGCTCCCGCCGGATACCCTATTCGTCCACGTCCATCACGTAGATTTCGACGTCCCCGTCTCGATTGGAAGCAAAGGCGATCCTGCTGCCATCGGGTGACCACGCAGGCAACCCGATTCGCAAGGACGCGGGGTTGACGTTGGCGAGTTTTGTGATGTTGGATCCGTCCGCGTTCATCACGTAGACTTCGAATTCTCCTCCCCACAGTCTCCTCCGGTGAGAGATGAACGCAATCCTGCTTCCATCGGGCAACCATGCAGGGTTCCAGTCCGCGTCGGAGTTGTTAGTGAGTTGGGTAACGTTGGAACCGTCGGCGTCCATCACGTAGACCTCGCCGTCCCCATCTCTGTCGGAGGCGAACGCAATTCTTTTTCCGTCGGGTGACCACGTGGGCAAGCTGTCCACATTGGAGTTGTAGGTGAGTTGAGTGATGTTGGAGCCGTCTGCGTTCATCACATAGACTTCGGGATCCCCGTCTCGATTGGAAGCAAAGGCAATCCTGGTGCCATCGGCTGACCACGCAGGATAACTGTCTGTGTCAAAGTTGTGGGTGAGTTTTGTGGTGTTAGATCCGTCTGTGTTCATCACGTAGATTTCGGAGTCTCCATCTCGGTTGGAGATGAAGGCAATCCTGCTGCCATCCGGCGACCATGCAGGAGCAGCGTCCCCGTCAATGTGGTTGGTGAGTTTTATGATGTTGGATCCGTCTGCATTCATCACGTAGATTTCGGGATCCCCATCGAGGTAGGAAGCGAATGCAATTCTGCTTCCGTCAGGCGACCACGCGGGAAAGACATCTGCCCTGGAGTTGTCGGTGAGTTGAGTGAGTCCTGGCGGGTCTCCACGGTCTCCGCACGCAATCAGGGCAATCTGGACGGCGAGCAGGAGTGTGACCGCTGCGCCGGCCGCCAGGGATGTCGGCCTGGTCGCTATGCTGCGAGGGGAGGGGGCAGCAGACGAATTGCGGTCGTGAGGTACTCGCGAGGCTCGGCGCATGGTTGTAGGCGGGTCCTTTACGGGGTTTGCAGAAGTATAGCACGTATTGGCGCGGACTGCACTCGGATCGTGCCGCCCGGTTCCGCCCTCCTGCAGTCATTCCTACTCCTCTACTCGTCATTGCCCCCCGTCTACGTCGTTCCCGCAACCACCCACGTCATTGCCCCCGTCTACGTCATTCCCGCAACCACCCACGTCATTGCCCCCCGTCTACGTCGTTCCCGCAACCACCCACTAGATTCCCGCCTTCGCGGGAATCTAGTGGCCGCGTCCGACGCGCACCTATAGCCATACCTGCACAGACATATCGAACCAACCGAACCGTATTTGACAGAACAGAACTCGCGTACTACTCTAGGACTATGACGACTCCGTCGAAACCACAACCCAAGGAGACCGCCCCATGCGTGAAACATCCGAACTCCCAACCGCGTCACTCCACGCCCCAAACCGTCACCCGTCATTCCACGCCCAACTGCATCGTGCTCCAAGACAGGATGCCAAACTCGCGCTCAGCAGAATTCGACGAAATGCGACAGGATGCAACACAGTACGACAACACGCAACGAAAACTCGTGCCCGCGCGTGCGCGCGAGGCAACGGCATTCCGTTTCCCTTCTCTCGGCATGAATTGCGTCCAGCTCGCAGAGGATTCTTGGAGTTGCCGTCCCTGAATCGCTATGCCAATAAGTCGAACCGAACCGCGGGCTCCGTTTACTTTGTGGACATAGAGTTGCATGAGCAAGGGCAATAACTCCAAATTCCAGGCTAAGTTCTCATCGGCGGCGGCGAAAGCGCAGGCGTGCGGTTGCGAACGATGTCGTGAGTTCCTGACGGCCAATGAGTCGGTACGTTCGGAATCTGCGCTGCGTGCGCTATTGGTGCGTGCGCGAGGGACGGATGCGATGACACGCCGCAATAGGGCAAACGCCGGACTGCCGCCACGGCTATTGGAGAAGGGGGTGAGCAAGGATTCCTGTGGGTATTGCGGACACAATATAGCTCTGATGCAATGGAGGGCGGAAGATGGGACGAGGTTCGTCGAGTGCCTCGAACGAGAAAAACCATGTCCACAAAGTAAACGGAACGTCAAGACTACCACTCGGAAGGGCGGTTTTGCGAATAGTGGCTCATGCTTGATTCTCAAATGGTAGCAGAGTAGAACATACTGAGACAAGACGCCTGGGCATCCGTTCAGGCGGATCTCTTGGGTGGATGAGTGGGCATGTACGACAGGTTGATCGAAATCTACGAGCGGTTGGCGGAGCGGTACGGCGGCCAGGAGTGGTGGCCGGCGGAGTCGCGGTTCGAGGTGATGGTAGGCGCGATTCTCGTGCAGAACACTGCGTGGGGGAACGCCGAGAAGGCGATTCGCGCGCTCTCCGATGCGGGGCTGCTCTCGCCAGAGGGGTTGAGGAGCGCGGACGAGGGGGAGATCGCGCAGCTCGTCCGCTCGTCGGGCTATTACCGGTCGAAGGCGAGGAAGCTCAAGGCACTCGTAGCGTGGCTGGGGGAGAGAGAGGACGACATCGACGGTCTGATGTCGTCCGAGCCGGCCGCGCTGCGCGAGGAGTTGCTGGGGGTGCACGGCATCGGGGAGGAGACGGCCGACGACATTCTGTTGTACGCGTTGGACATTCCTGTCTTCGTGGTCGACTCGTACACGAGGCGTTTGGTCTATCGGCTCGGACTCGGTCCGGAGACTGGGGCGTACTCTCTGTATCAGCGGCTGTTCACCGAGCATCTGCCCGAGGATGCGGCGTTGTTCAACGAATATCACGCGCTGGTCGTCACGCACTGCGTGTCCGTCTGCAAGAAGGAGCCTGCTTGCGGAGAGTGCTGCCTGCTGTCGGTATGTCCGACGGGCCAGGCGCGGACGGGAGCGGGTTAGCTGGTGCCGTTTGATTCGTCGCTGCGGGTTGCTCTCAGACCGTAAACTCCCCGTCGTCATTCATGTCATCGGGCGCGTCTGCCTAGCCGTCCGAATCGGCGTCGACCGCGGTTACGGTGTAAGTGCCGACGCTTCCCCGTGCGCCATCTATCGCAAGGTAGAAGGGTCCGGAAGTTGGCGCTGTCAATTCGCCGATCACGGTCTGGTGTCCTCGTACTCGGCCATCCAAAGACAGGTGCCCATACTCAGAATCAAAATAATGAGGAACTCCGTCAGCGGTGTACAGATGAAGATGGTGGTACTTGAGTGTTCCTGGCTCGATCACTACGCGGTAACTCTCGCCTCCTACGGCCTGGAATTGGAAGTAGTCGAAGTCGAAATCGCCGTCGACTGTGCCCTGGACAACCTCTCCCAACGATATATTGGTGGCTGTCGCTATGGTATCGCCGTGGTCGTCTTCGATTGGGTCGACCGAAGTGATGGTGAGGATGTAGTCCCCGGTCTTGCCGCCGAAGTTCTGTACGGCAAAGTAGTACTCGTCGGAGCTTGGCGCTATCCAGAGTATCCGCGGACCGGTAGGGATCATCTCGCGGGCCTTCCAATGCTGATTCTCTCCAGTCGTTCCGTCCGGTGCGAACAGTGCGATACTGGTAGATTGGAGGGTATCGTGGGTGACGGTCATTCGATATCTCTGACCTTCTTCCGCACGGAAGCGGAAATAGTCGAAATCCAAAATGTAGTCCAGGGCGCCCTCGACGGATTCTCCGACCGCTATTTCGGTAGCCAGCCCCGCTTCGTCGCCGTGGTCGTCGTCGAACGCGACCTCCTCGAACGCAAAAGTCCCGCCGTGCAGTCTTTGGTACAGGTCACGGAACTCTTCCTTCTTGTCGGCCGGTGCATGCTTCAGAAAGACCCGATATATGTCCTCTTCAACTTCGGCGTCAATCCGGTGTGTCTGCTTGTGTCTCCGCAACTCCGAAAGATGCAGCTCTCTCAAGGCCGAAGACAGGGCTTCTTCACCTACCAACCCGTATACATTCCAGAGGAAGTTCTCGCCCATACGGTAGCGGCATATATTCAAGCCACTGAGGTTATTCGACCATCTGTTCCGTATGGTAAGTTCGAGGTGTTGTATATTCTCTACGCTGAGGCCATCAGTACAAATCTGTGCTTCCGCCATTACGTTGGCTTGAATGGTGGACAGGTCTTGATCCAATGTTCGATAGTTGAAGTACCGCTCCATGAATTCAGCAGATCCTTCCGTAATCCACCTTGGTCCGGTAGAAGCAGCAGTAAAGTAGAAATGAGCTATCTCGTGAACCAGAGAACCTACTGATACTGTGCCTTCTGACCTAATTAGATCCACACGCCAGTTCCCATGTGACGAACGAAGGGCATTCCCAGTAGTATAGACACTGTCAATTACATGGATGATGATGTCGGTTGTGGGAAATGGCGCGCCGAGAAATTCTTCATAGATACGGACTGCGCCTTCTATGATGGACAGGAGATCCTCGTCTGGCGGAAAGGGGGCAGTCTGAATGATATAGATGTTGACGTCGCCTGCAAGAGGCAAGGAGATCGTCTTCGTTTGTATGAAGCGAGAATCAAGCAGATCCTGGTACAACTGCGGGGCAATTTCCACGATATCGCATAGGATGACCAAGAAGGCAGATTCTTCGTTGTCTAGCCCGTCATCGAACCAAGGTTGGCTAGTCAGTTGTCGAAGTGTATCACCTTTGTGTGAGACACACCATAGACTCTCGATGACATGGAGGTGTATGAGATCTCTTGTTCCATCGTTCACGGATGAGGTTAGCCGCCATGCCAAGTCTGTATCTATTTCTGCGATACTGCTCAATCCATGAAGGGCTTGGACGTGCAAATATCCTTCGGTAATGGTGTTGGCGAACAAGGGAAGATTTACGGCCATTCTTGCCAACTCAGCGTCTGTATGCGCGATAGAATTTAGCGCCCACAATGCCTCCGACTCATAGTAAGCGATGTCGTCGATGAACCAAGGAAGCTCCACCACCGTCTTGGCCAACTCGATATCATTGGACGCGATATAGTACAGATTTTGTAGAGCCTCTTTCTCGGCCTCACTGATGTCGTCAATGAACCAGGGGAGTTTTGCGACCATTCTTGCCAACTCAAAGTCATTGATCGGGATATTGACCAGGCTCTCGAGAGCCGATCTCTCATCCTCTGTCATACCGTCATCGATCCAGGAAAGACCTACTATCGTCTTTGTCAACTCCGTATCCTGGGACCCGTCACTGGACCGGAAGGTGTACAGGAGTTGTAGAGCCTCTTTCTCGGCCTCACTGATGTCGTCAATGAACCATGGTAGGTTTGCGACCATTCTTGCCAACTCAACATTCCCAAACGCTGCTGTGTCGGCAAGATCGGCAAGGGCCCATCGCTCATCTTCTGTCACGTCATCGGTGAACCATGGGAGATTTGCGACCATTCTTGCTAACTCAACGTTCCCAGACGCTGCTGTGTCGGCTAGACCGGTAAGGACCCATAGTTCATCTTCTGTCACGTCATCGGTGAACCATGGGAGATTTGCAACCATTCTTGCTAACTCAATATCCTCGGACGCAATGCGCCCCACATCGCTCAGTGCAGTCCACTCTATTTCGTTTACACCATCCGCTATCCACGGCATCCGTGTGAGTGTCTCGGCGATACTGGGATCTATGAGCCACATGTCGACAATTAGCTCTGCTACCCAGAAGTGAGATGTGTCCGGAGGGTTCCCAAACCATGAAATGAGCATGGATAGTTGCGAGGCCGCGATCTCCCGAGCGGTTGGGGTAGGGGTGCTGGTGGGCGGGACTGGCGTCGGCGTGTTGGTAGGGGGTACAGGTGTCGGCGTGTTTGTAGGCGGTACGGGCGTGGCGGTCGGCGACGGGGATGGCGTGTTCGTAGGCGGTACAGGTGTAGCGGTCGGTGTGGGAGACGGCGTGTTTGTAGGCGGTACGGGCGTGGCGGTCGGCGACGGCGTTGGGGTCGGGGGGACGGGATCGTCTCCACAGGCGATCGCTGCCGCTGCGATGCCTACGGCGAA
Source organism: Dehalococcoidia bacterium (assembly GCA_965242665.1). Lineage (GTDB taxonomy): Bacteria > Chloroflexota > Dehalococcoidia > Lucifugimonadales > VXLM01 > VXLM01. The sequence goes on from OZ251484.1 coordinate 2,189,574, forward strand.
TAGGCACGCCCAGAGGATGGACGGATGTCTCGATGGGCTGTTTGCAGGTCTCGGCATGTTGTGCTTGGGGAGTTCGAGTTCTGTAGATTGTACCATATCGGATCGATGCCGGGTTCTCCCAGGGCGCGGCGACGCTGGAATGCGCGCTGCTTCCGCCCGGTTTTACCGGTAGGGGTTATCCTTGGACCACGGCAGATTGGACGTATCGGTTGGAGTTACCTGCCGATATATTAGACGGAACGCTCTCGCTAGGGGGATTGTCGTTATGTTCCCAATGTGGTATGATGAGGGGGCGGGCGCGTGTGTCCACACCCGTATAGAAACAAATGAGTCCGTTCAATCAAATGACTACTACCGCAACCGATACTATCACGTTGGAATACATCAAGACCGTTGGCATCACGAACAACGGGGACAACGGGCGCGGCTTTGCGAATCCGTACAGCATCGCCATCAGCAGGGACGGGCGAATCTACGTGCTCAACCGCTGCGACCCCGTGCGCGCGAAGGCCATCAGAATCGGAGTGCAGGACTTCGACGAGAACTTTCTCTTCGAGTTTAGCGAGGGGTACGGCGGCGGTCCGGGGCAGTTCGTCCTTCCGGTCGCCATGGCGTTCGACAGCGGCGACCTGCTGTACATTACGGACGAGTTCAACCATCGCGTCGTGATATACGACTCGGAAGGGAAGTTCATCGACCAGTGGGGGGAGCATGGACGGAGTCCGGGGCAGCTCGACGGGCCGGCCGGGATCGCGATCGACTCGCAGGACAATGTCTATATCGCCGATCAGCACAGCCACAGCATCAGCAAGTTCACTTCCGACGGGCGGTTCATCATGAGGTTTGGTCGCGAGGAAGACGTGACTCCTCGGCATAGCCTCTACCAGCCTTGGGGGCTCACCGTCGATGCAGACGACAACGTCTACGTCGCTGATTGGAATCACAATGCGGTCAAGAAGTTTTCGTCGGAGGGGAGGCATATGCAAACGCATGGGGGGCTTCGGAATCTCTTGTTCCGCCGCCCGTCCGATGTTGCGCTCGATTCGGAAGGCTACATCTACGTTACCGACTGGGGCAACGAGCGTTTGCGCGTTCTGTCTCCTGACGGGCAGCTCGTTGCGACGGAGCGCGGACGCGCGACGTTGTCTCAGTGGGCGATCGAGTTCTTCGAGTCCAATCCCGACGAGTCGGCAACGCGGGAGGTCGCGAACCTCGCTCCGGAGCTTCCTCCGCATCTGGCCAACGACCCGTACCATGTTTCGTCTCAGACCGAGCCGTACTTTTGGGGGCCTGTGGCGGTGACCGTCGACGATCAGGATCGCGTATACGTGGTGGAGAGCAATCGGCACCGCTTCCAGGTATTCGAGCGGTCTCGAAATGGCGGGGGATGAATGCGCTCCCGCATGGTGAGGGTTGCAGTCGTTCCGTTTCGGCCCGATCCGCAAGGCGTGCGTCTGCCTCCTATCCACGTTGTTGGCGCGGCGTAGTCGAAACTCCCGCGCCGTGGTACAATTGGCGCGTACTCCCGCGCGGTACGTGCGCTGGGTATGGACGCAAGCTTCAATAGAGTTTCCGAGGAGAAATCATGACCTGGATCGATGCACACATTCACCTTTGGACTTCCGACGTCGGCAGATACCCTCTTGCAGGGGGGCAGACCGCGGCGGACTTGGATCCGCCCGACTTCACGCCTGAGATGTATCTGCGCCATGCGCGTCCGTCTGGGATCGGCAAGGTCGTCATCGTCCAGACGGGGTATCATCAGTTCGACAACAGCTACGCCATCGACACAGTACGCCGCTTCCCCGACGTGTTCAGCGTCATTGGCATCGTCGACGAGACGAAGGCCACTGTGCGGGAAGACATGGAGGCGTTGCGGGAGCAGGGGGTGCGGGGGTTCCGCATCGGCGTCGACTACGACGGGCCGCAGTGGGATCGGCTGTTCGAGGCTGCCGCGAAGACCGGACAGGCGATGTGCCCGATCACGCATCCGGTCGGTGCGCCGGCTATTGCGCGCATGGCGGCCAAGCACCAGGACACCACCGTCGTCGTCGATCACATGACGCGCATAGGAGAGATGGAACCGATCGACGACGCCCACATCCACCAGTTGATCGACATTGCCGCGCTGCCCAATACCAACGTGAAGATATCGCGCTTGCATGCGCTCGGGGACGGGCCGCCGCACGACGACCTCGTCTCCATGATCGCGCGCGTCATCGACGCATTCGGTCCGGAGCGGTGCATGTGGGGCAGCGACTCGCCCTATCAGGTGGTCAAGGAAACGATGGAGGATTCGATATCCGTCGTCCGGGACAAGCTGGGGCTCTCGGAGTCGGACCGCGATCAAATCTTGCGCGGGACTGCAGAGCGCCTGTTCTTCAGTTGACGAGGCGAAAACGTCCTCTTCACCGCATCCACTCATGAGCCAAGCGCGGGTAGCCTTCTACCATCTTGGCGAGGTCTGCGCTGGGTACGTAGACGAACTTTCCGGTGGCTTCCGCCGCCGCGCTGCCGTCCGGCAGCAGTACCTTTGCGCGCGCAGTGACGATCTGCCGCTTGGTTTCGAGGTGTTCTCCGACGACCGTCACTTTCTGCCCGATGCACACCGGCTTGCGAAACCGCACTTCCATTCCCGCCGTCATCGTCCAACGGTCGTTCGTCACCAGAGAGATGCGGCTCATAACCTCGTCCATCAATGCGGTGATGACGCCGCCGTGCAGATATCCGGGAAATCCTTGGTATTCTTCCCGTGCCGTGAAGCGCGTTACGATCCGTTCGCCGTCTCGTTCGAAGCGGAGGCGGAGGCCGAATGGGTTGCGCGGCCCGCAGGCGAAGCACAACCCATAATCCGTCTCATCGTTCAAGGCTCGGGGGAGAGTCCGATTCGTCATCGTTGCACCGTGTTCACAGGCCCGACTCGAGGATTTCCTTCAACTTTGCGGAGTTTGCCAGTGTCTCTTGGCGGATGATCTGCTCGATGAGCGGCCCCGCCAGTCCAAGCGCGCCGTTCGGCTTGCCCGATACCGAGAAGGTGACGACGGCCCCGGAGTCCTGCGATGCGACATCGACCGCCGCACTCATGGATACTGGGCCGGATACCGATGTGAATGCGAACCGGTGATTTTCCACGAACTCCGTCGTCTCGAATATGATGGTCAGGGTTCGTCCCAGGAGCTTCCGGCGAACTTCGATCGTCGCGTCCGGCCCCGCCGGAAGTTCGCCGATTACGGACGCATCGACGACTCCTTCCTGCCAGTGCGGCATGTTTTCCGGCGCGGCAAGGTATGCGAAAACCGCGTCCGGGGGACAGTCGATGGCTACGGAGTGCTTGACGTGGATCAACGGCTCGTTCTCTTCCCGTCCTCTCGGCTCGAATGGGAGTACGGTATCAGATTATATCTGGTGCGTCTGTCGCGTGCTTCCATACTGTCCGTCCAGAGAGGAGTGGGGTATGGCGACAAGCGCTACAACAGGATGATCATGGCCGAGGACTAGCTGTTCCGCTGTCGGAACGACTGGAGTCCCCACCCGACGCCGAATCCGCCGAGAAACAGTCCTAATGCCTTCAACAACTCCAGCATGAGTTCATTTTGCTCCCGAATGACGAGTAGGACTGCGAAGCCGACGCCCACCAAGAGGAAGACGACCCCAATGACTGCGAGTATTCTCCGAGCTTCCCTACGGTCGGAATATCCTTGGTGGGTCGTTTCTCTCTTGAGTGAAATTATTTCCGATATGTGCTCGCTCGTAATCTTTTGGTGGAGTGGATTGCCTACGGACATCGCCGCGCCAAAGAACTGCTCCGTGGATATCCGCTCAGGAGGCGGAATCTTCCGCATGGTCTCAGAAGGATCAAGGTGTTCGCCGTCCGGGTCGTCGTACTTCGTGGCGGATTCAGGTAGATCCCGGTCGTCTTCCAAGTCTTCGCTCATTGTGCATCCTCGATCAGCGAGGTCGGGAGACCGTGCTAGACTAGGTGGAGGAGGCTCCTCAAGTCCGAAGCCGGCTCCAAAGTGGATGAGTTTTCCAATAGTACGGAATCTACCAACTCATTTATGGACTGCGATGCCCAGGCCGCCAAGATTTCGCGGAGGAGGAAGTCGGCTTCCGTTTCGGTGATGTATCCTTGGATCGAGGCCGAGTTCACTGCGTCGATGGCTTCGCTCAGCATTGCGTCGAGCGGCTTTGGGTTCTGGCCCAGCCATGGGAGGGCCATCGAGAGAGCCTCGCGCTTTTCCTCTGTGTCTCTTGTCGCTATCATTGTCTTCCTTCAGCCTGAGAGGGGGCTATGTTATCGAACTCCCGGAACCTTTGTCAATGCGGGCTTTTGGAAATCCTCCATGCCTTCGACGGTGGCACTCTGTTGGGGCGCGTCCAACACGGCGATCCCCGGGGCCGCGTCTGTCTTGTATAGTATACTAGCGGCCCAGCGAGTCCTTTTGCATAACGCCCGTCATTCTTTGTATGTTAACTTGACAGAGCATCGCCCAACAGCGCTGGAGGCCGGATCAAATGCCGACGGTCGGCGAACTATTCATCTGTTGGGTAGAGAGCGTCGCACGTAGATGACCATCGCACAGCGGATATGGAACGTGACGAAGATCGACAGATTCGGGGGCATCGCGCGCTCGCCGCTGCTTCCCCTCGCGTTGCTGTTTCTGGCGCTGTCGACGGTGTTCGCGTTCGGAGGCGACCGGGGGCACTTCTATCGTCCCATAACCCACAGTCATCCGTCCGCGGAACATCTGACTGTGGCCGTGAACCTCTCCCCCAGCCACAGCTTCCTCATGTTCCATCGGCAGACTTTGGATGGGGACGGCAACCGTACGTACGCGCCGTACAACAGATTTCCGATCAGCGGCTATGCGGGCATCAAGCTGGCTACTCTGCCGTTCGAAGGGAGCACGACCGCCGAGATCTACGCCGCCCGGATGCTGATGCTTCTGTTCTTCGCGGCTGCTGCGGTGATGGCGTATCTGTCGCTCTGCCGCCTAACGTCGAATCGCTGGATCGCCTTGACCGCAACATTGTTGGCCTTTTCGTCGTACTACCTCCTGTACTACAACGACGCGATCATGACCGAAGTGCCGGTAGACTTCTTTGGAGTGATGTTGACGTTCCACGGCATGGTCGTCTTCCTGCAAGACGGCCGCTTCCGTCAGCTGCTCGTCAAGACGTGCATTGCGCTGCTGCTGGGCTGGCACGTCTACGCCATTCTGCTGCCGTTCGTCGTCTTCGGGTTGGCGGGCGAGCTGTGGCGGGCGCGTTCTAGCGCCGCCGATTCTACCCCCCCCCGTTATGTCAAGTTAAAGCGCACGGCGGCCGCGCTGCTTCGCAGCCGCTACTTGCTGCTCGGCGCAATTGCGCTAGCGCTGGGAGTGTCCATTCTGAGTTTCAATTTGGCCCACGAGTACTTCGCTTTGGAGGGCAAGACTCCGCTCACGGAGTTGCCGTCTTTCGAGTCCATTCTGAATAGAACCGGACTGAAGCCGAGGCCCGAGTGGTGGGCTGACGATCCGAACTTGGGTTGGCGGTCTTTCATGGAAAGACAGTTCTACCGTGTCGCAAGAGCATTCATTCCATACTCTTTGTCCGCCTACAGTCCCTGGCCAAGCAGTGGCCCTGAGGGGGGCCTGTGGGGCCTCGGGCCGGTCACAGGCGCGGCTCTGTCCGCCGCATGTCTGATTGGCTCGGTGTTCGTGCGACAGAGGATCTTGTTCGTTACCTTGGCGTCGTTCGGCTTCGTCTGGGCGCTGCCAATGCGCCACAGCGCCGTCGTCCATGAACACGAGGGCATCTACTACGTTGGCCTCCCGCTTGCGTTCTTCTCGCTGATTCTGATGTACGTACACGAGCGCGGGGGTTTCAAGCGATTTCTCAAGAGCGGGCGCCATAGGGCCGCACTCGTCGTTCTGGTTCTCTCCATCGCCGTGCTGTTGGTCTTCGCGTCCTCCAGCTTCCAGATTGCGAGAGAGCACAACCATGATCTCGAAGCGGCCAGGTTTCGCGATGCGGTGGTTCAAGATTTCGACGTCATTCGCGGGATAGCGAAAGACAAGGTGGTTTTCGTACATCTACCGGGCAGCGCCGAGTGGGATATTACGAAAGTGCCGCGCAGTATGGATTACTATCTTGCCGGAAGCGTCGTGTTGTACAACCATCCGTTCCAACAGAAGTACAGGCTACGGAAGTTCTCCGACTACATCCTCACCGGATACCGTGTGGACGGGGAAGCCCTGCTCACGCCGGAGAATCGAGCGGCATTCCTATACGACAGGCGCATGTACGACGCGGAGATAGGGAGGATGATTCGGGAGTCTGGCGATCCGGTCTTCCAATCCAACTGGGACTTGCACTACGATGGGGACGTCCTGATATACGCCAAGAAGTCCTGCGAGGAGAGGGATACCGCTTCGCGGTTCCTCCTGCGTGTCTATCCGGTCGACGCTGGGGATCTTCCGAGTTACCGCAGGCAGGATGGGGCGGACAACCTCGATTTCACGTTCGCCCGCCGCGGCGGGCAGACCGAAGACCGGTGCTTTGCGACGCGTCGGCTTCCTCCACACGATATCGCCATGATCTACACCGGACAGATCGACGCGAACGGCCCCGTGTGGGAGGGCGTGTTCGATCTGGCAGGAAGGGATATAGACAGAATGATCGAGGACTCCGGCGATCCGGTAATTCGTTCAGACTTCGACGTGTACCTGGATGGGAGCACCCTCATATACGCTAGGGAGTCCTGCGGCGAACGCGACGTCGACGCGCGGTTCTTCCTGCATGTGCATCCGGTCGATGCCGGCGACCTTCCCAGCGGCCGCAGACAGCACGGATTCGACAACCTCGATTTCGATTTCAACCCCTACGGATGGAGGATCGGGGATAGGTGCTTTGCGGCGCGGCGGCTTCCTCTATACGATATTGTCAGAGTCTCAACGGGGCAATTCGACTCGAACGGCCGCATTTGGCAAGGCGAGTTCGACGCGGCGGGGAACCCATGACGGGGGCGGTCTCGACGGCCTTGCGAGAAACGCACTGGCATCCCGTCATTCATTCCCTGTATAGTAATCTGATGCAGCAACACCCAACAGTACCGGAGGCCGGAACGAATGTCGACGGTCGCCGAACTATCCATCTGTGGGGTAGAGAGCGTCGAGCGTAGATGACCATCGCCCAGCGGATACGGAACGTGACGAAGGTCGACGGGTTCGGGGGCATCGCGTCGCAGCTGCTTCCCTTTGCGTTGCTGCTTCTGGCGCTGTCGACGGTGTTCGTGTTCGGAGGCGATCGTGGGCACTTCTATCGTCCGGGGCACCACGATTATACGTCGGCGGAACATCTGGCGGTTGCGGTAAACCTTTCGCCCGAGCACAATTTCGCGAGGTTCCGTCCGTTGACGTTGGATGCGGAGGGGCAGCATGAGTATCCTCTGTACGGCCGATATCCAATCGGCGGCTACGCAGTCATCAAGTTGGCCACCCTGCCCTTCGGCGGCAGCTTGTCCGCGCAGTTGTACGCCGCGCGAGTCCTGTTGCTGCTGTTCTTCGCGGCGGCTGCGGTCATGGCGTATCTGTCGCTCTCCCGTCTAACGTCCAGTCGCTGGGTCGCCCTGGCCGCAGTATTGTTGGGGTTCTCGTCGTTCTATTTCCTGTACTACAACGACATGATCAACGTCGAGGTGTCGATAGACTTCTTTGGAGTGATGTTGACCTTTCACGGCATGGTCGTCTTCATGCAGGACGGCCGCTTCCGTCAGCTGCTCGTCAAGGCGTGCATTGCGCTGCTGTTCGGGTGGCATGTCTACGCGCTGCTGCTTCCCTTCATCATACTCGGCATGGGGAGCGATCTCATCAAGGCGCGTTCGTCTGCTTCCTCCCTGTCAATACGCTCTCAACTGATGCGCGCGAGTGGTTCTTTGCTTCGGAGCCGCTATTTGCTGCTTGGCGTCGTATCGCTGCTCTTCGGTCTGTGCGTACTGGGATCCATCTTCGCCAGCGAGTACTATGCGCTGGATGGCGAGAGGTCGCTCACCGAGTTGCCGATTTTCTCGGCTATCGTCAGGCGCACTGTAGGGGATGAATCCGTCACCGAGGCTTTTGCCGGCCGACTCGTCTGGAGTTCTTACCTCGAGAGGCAGTTCCAAAACATCTTTCGCATGTCTCTTCCATACGTCTTCCTCGGCACCGGCGGATCGGAAGGGTCGGAAGGGTCGGAAGACGACAAAGGCAAGTATCCTGAGTGGACGGAGGGGCTATGGGGGACATTCTTGGGCGTCGCTGCGTATGGGGCTTGCATCGTTGGTCTTGCGTTCGCGCGCCACAAGATATTGTTGGCAACCCTATCGTCGTTTGGCTTCTTCTGGGCGGTGCCAATGCGCCATAACGTTGCCTTCCATGACTTCGAGTCGTGGTACTATGGGGGCATCTCGCTTGCGCTCTTCTCACTGATTCTGATGTATGTACACAAGCGCGCGGGTTTCATGCGATTTCTCATCGAATCGCCTGGCTGGCGCAAGGCTGGCCGCAGGAAGGGTGCACGCCGTAGACGATGGATTCGGAGGGAGCTTGCCATACCCGTCACGGCGGTTCTATCTATCGTCGCGGCGCTGGTCTTCGGGGCTTCCAGCTTCCAGATGGCGAAAGCCAACCATGATCTCGAAATGGTCAGGTTCCACGAAGTGGTGGTTCAAGATTTCGAGGTCATTCGCAAGATGACGAAAGACAAGGTGGTTTTCGTACACCAACGGGACAGCGCCAGTGGGGAATTTACTGGAGTGCAGCATGGAGTGGATTACTATCTCTCCGGAAGCGTCGTGCTGTACAACCATCCGTTCCATCAGAAGTATAGGCTACGGAAGTTCTCTGACTACCTTGTCACCGGATACCGCGTGGACGGCCCCTCGCTGCTCACGCCGGATAATCGAGTGGTATTCCTCTACGACAGGCGTATCTACGATGCAGAGATAGAGAGGATGATTCGGGAGTCCGGCGATCCGGTATTCAAATCCAACTTCGACGTGCACTACGATGGAAGCACGCTGACATACTCCAAGGGTTCCTGCGATGCCTGGGACACTGCCGCGGAGTTCTTCCTGCATGTGTATCCGGTCGACACCGGTGATCTTCCGAGTGACCGCAGACAGGAAGGACGAGACGCCTTCGCTTTCGATTTCAGCACCTACGGATGGAAGGAGGGAGACAGGTGCTTTGCGGCGCGTCAGCTTCCTTCGTACGATATCGCCAGAATCCACACCGGGCAATTCGACTCGAACGGCCGCATTTGGCAAGGCGAGTTCGATCTGGAAGGGAGGGGAAGGAGAACAACCGGAGAGCCGGACGATCCAGTCTTCCAATCGATCTTCGATGTGTACTTCGCTGGAAGCACTCTGATATACACAAAAGAGTCCTGCGAGGAAAGGGACGCCGCCGGATGGTTCTTCTTGCATGTGTATCCGGTCGACACTGGCGATCTTCCGATCCATCTCATGCGGGAAGGGTCGGACATCCTCAATTTCACTTTCAAGGACCGCGGCGGGCAGACCGAAGACCGGTGCTTTGCGGCGCGTCGGCTTCCTCCATACGATGTCGCCATGATCCACACCGGACAACTCGACGCGAACGGCCTCGTCTGGGAGGGCGTGTTCGACCTGGAAGGGAGGGATCTAGACAGGATGATTGCAGACTCCGGCGATCCTGCGATTCGTTCCAACTTCGATGTGTACTTGGATGGGAGCACCATCATATACACGAGGGACTCCTGCGACGAGAAGGAGGCCGCTACGCGGTTCTTCCTGCACGTATATCCGGTCGACACCGGTGATCTGCTGAGCGACCGTAGACAGGAAAGAGCGGACATCCTCGATTTCTCTTTGATTACTTACGATCGGGAGATTGAGGGCAGGTGCTTTGCGGCGCGTCGGCTTCCTCTATACGACATCGACAGAATCCACACCGGGCAGTTCGACTCGAACGGCCGCATCTGGGAGGGCCTGTTCGACGGGGAAGGGAGGGACATGGACAGAATGATCGCAGACGCCGGCGATCCGGTAATTCAATCCAACTTCGACGTGTACTTGGATGGAAGCACCGTAATATACACTAGGGACTCCTGCGGTGAAAGCGACGTCGACGCGCAGTTCTTCCTGCACGTGTACCCGGCTGACACCACCGATCTTCCGGGCGACCGCAGACAGCACGGATTCAACAACCTCGATTTCAATTTCAATACCTACGGATGGAGGATCGGGGATAGGTGCTTTGCGACGCGACAGCTTCCTCCGTACGATGTCGCCAGAATCCATACTGGGCAATTCGACGCGAACGGCCGCATATGGCAAGGCGTGTTCGACGGGGAAGGGAGGGATCTAGACAGAATGATCGAAGACTCTGGCGGTCCGGTAATCCAATCCAAATTCGACGTGTACTTGGATGGGAGCACCATCATATACACTAGGGACTCCTGCGGCGAAAGCGACGTCGACGCGCAGTTCTTCTTGCACGTGTATCCGGCTGACACTACCGATCTTCCGAGCGACCGCAGACAGCACGGATTCGACAACCTCGATTTCGACTTCAATACCTACGGATCGAGGATTGAGGATAGGTGGTGCTTTGCGACGCGACAGCTTCCTCCATACGATGTCGACAGAATCCATACTGGGCAATTCGACGCGAACGGCCGCATCTGGCAGGGCATGTTCGACGGAGAAGGGAGGGACATAGGCAGAATGATCGAGGACTCTGGCGATCCGGTAATCCAATCCAACTTCAACGTGTACTTGGATGGCCGCGCCCTCATATACGCCAGGGAGTCATGCGGCGAAGGCGACGTCGACGCGGAGTTCTTCCTGCACGTGTATCCAGCCGACATCACCGATCTTCCGAGCCACCTCAGGCAGGAAGGACGAGACATTTTCGATTTCGACTTCAATCCCTACGGATGGAGGATTGGGGATAGGTGCTTTGCGGTGCGACAGCTTCCTTCGTACGATATCGACAGGATCCACACCGGGCAATTCGACGCGAACGGCCGCATCTGGCAAGGCGAGTTCGATGCGGCGGGGAACCCATGACGGGGGCAGTCTCAGCGGCCTTGCGAGAAACGGCTTGGCATCCTGGCCCTCATTCCCTGTATAGTAGCCTGACATAGCAACGCCCAATAGCACTGGAGGCTGTATCGAATGCGGACCGTCGACGAACCATCTATCTGTTGGGTAGAGAGCGTCGCGCGTAGATGACCATCGCCCAGCGGATACGGAACGTGACGAAGGTCGACGGATTCGGGGGCATCGCGCGCTCGCCGCTGCTTCCCCTCGCGTTGCTGCTGCTGGCGCTGTCGACGGTGTTCGCGTTCGGAGGCGACCGGGGGCACTTCTATCGAGTGGGGGATCACAATGAGCTATCCTCGCATCATCTAGCGATAGCGGTGAACCTTTCCCCCGAGCATGGTTTCCAGCGGTTCATGCGCTGGTTCGCGGACGATGACGGCGTTGTCCGCTACATCCCATACAACCGCTTTCCGATTGGCGGCTACGTGAGCATGAAGCTGGCAACCTTGCCCTTTGGCGGCAGCTTGTCCGCGCAGATCTACGCCGCGCGGGTGCTGATGCTGCTGTTCTTCGCTGCGGCTGTGGTCATGGCGTATCTGTCGCTCTGCCGCCTCACATCCAACCGCTGGATCGCGCTGACGGCTGTGCTGCTGGCATTCTCGTCGTTCTACCCGTTGTACTACAACGATGTGGCCTCGCCTGACCTCTCGGTGGATCTGTTTGGAGTGATGTTGACCTTTCACGGCATGGTCGTCTTCGTGCAGGAAGGCCGCTTCCGTCAGCTGCTCGTCAAGACGTGCATTGCGCTGTTGCTGGGCTGGCACGTCTACGCCCTTCTGCTGCCGTTCGTCGTCTTCGGGTTGGCGAGCGAGCTGTGGCGGGCGCGCTCTAGCGCCGCCGATTCTACCCCCCCCCCCCGTTATGTCAAGTTAAAGCGCACGGCGGCCGCGCTGCTTCGCAGCCGCTACTTGCTGCTCGGCGTCGTTGCGCTGGCGCTGGGAGTTTCGATCCTCATCTTCAACTTCGGCATGGAGTACGCTGCGCTGAATGGCGAGACGCCGCTGACCGAAATGCCCTCCTTCAATTCCATGCTGAGGCGCACCAGCGCTGATCGAGACCTCACTCTCGGTCTCTACTTCGGGCGTCACTTCCTCAAAAGGCAGTTTGAGACCATCCTCCGAGCGTCTCTTCCCTACTCCCTGCATGGGGTCGGGGCTCGGCTTGGGCGCCTGGATTGGCTATCGAACCGTGGAAGCGCTGTTGTCCTCGGAATCGCCTTGTCCGCCGCATGTCTAATCGGCGTGATGTTCGTCCGTCAGAGGATGTTGTTCGCTACCTTGGCGTCGTCCGGGTTCATCTGGGCGCTGCCAATGCGCGACGTTACCGTACGCGATGATTTCGAGGCCGTATACTATATTGGCGTTCCGCTCGTCTTCTTCTCTATCGTCTTGCTCGTAGTGAGGAGGCTGACCAAGCGGGGGTTCGTCATCGCGTCCGCGTCGGTCGCTGCGCTGCTGCTCTTCGCAGTGTCCAGCTTCCAAATAAGCCGAGTCGGGTACACTGCGGAGTCAATTCAAGCGGCGAGGACGGGAGCGCAGGATCTCCTTGCCATCCGCGAGTTGACTGCGGGCGAGCCGGTCTCGGTTCTGGATTACTACAGCATTCATGTATCGCCGTACTTCGCTTGGGCGCATTACGCGGTGAGTTACTATCTGAACTCGAGCCCCATCCGCTATACGGAAAATCCCGCTGTGCCCAGGGGGTTCATCGTCATGCCCGAGCGCCTCGACACGGACGCTCTGCGCACGCCGCAAAACCAATATCTCTTCCTCTACGATGCGGCCGGATTGACTGCATGGTACGCATCCATCTATCGATCGCTTGCGCTTCGGGAACCTTTGGCGGGGGAGGATTTCGACGTGTACCTCGATGGGGATACCCTGTACTATGTCAAGGAGCCGTGCGACCGCGAGGACACCCGGTCTCTCTTCTTCTTGCACGTCTATCCAATCGACATGAACGATCTTTCCAACCGCAGCAAGGCTCGTAAATTCAACAATCTCGACTTTCAGTTCACCGACCGCGGCTTGCTATTCGACGGCAAGTGCCTATCGATCATCAGCCTCCCTCAGTACGGCATTGCCGGCATTCGCACCGGTCGACTCGACAACGATAGCGCGGTTTGGAGCGCAGCGCACGTCATCCAAGGTCCCAAGCTCGTCTCCGAGTACGATACGATCGTGTCGGGCGAGCCCGTTGCCAGCGCGGATTTCGACGTGTACCTCGATGAGGGCACGTTGTACTATGTCAAGGAGCCGTGCGGCAGGGAGGATGTGCAGGCGGGTTTCTTCTTGCATATCGTCCCGAAAGACAATGCCGATCTTCCGGACCGACGCAGGGAGTACGGATTCGACAATCTCGACTTTCCCTTCGATGTGCGCGGAGTGTTGTCCGACGGCCGGTGCGTGGCCAGCGTCGGCCTTCCGCAGTACGACATTGCGCGAATTACCACCGGGCAATTCGATGCGAACGGCCGCATCTGGGAAGGCGAGTTCAATGCAGCGGGGAACCCATGACGGGGGGCGGTCTCGACGACGTTGCGAGAAACGTCTTGGCATCCCGTCCGTCATTCCCTGTATAGTAGCCTGAGATAGCAACGCCCAATAGCATAGGAGGCCGTATCGAATGCAAACGCTCGACGCCTTACTCTCCCAGGTCGACGCCGCTCGGGACGATATCGTGCGGTTGGAGCAAGACCTCGTGCGGATCCCGTCCGTCAACACGGGGTTCATGCCCACCGGCAACGAAACCGCCGTCTGCGAGTACATCAGCGACTGGCTGAGGGCGGAGGGTGTCGAGAGCGAGATCATCGAATCGGCGCCCGGACGAGGAAACATCGTTGCGCGCCTGAAGGGGCGGTCTGGGCAGGCGGGGCTCATGTTCATGGCGCACTTGGATGTGGTGCCTATCGAGGATGAGGCCAAGTGGACGTATCCTCCGTTTGGCGCAACCGTGGCCAACGGCAGGGTGTACGGCCGCGGCGCGTCTGACTGCAAGGCGCTGCTGACCGCGCAGTTGGCGGCGAGCAGGATACTCCTGCGAAACGGCGTCGAACTTCAAGAAGACTTGCTCTTGTCGTTCTGTGCGGATGAGGAACACGGAGGGAGGTACGGCGCGGGATGGCTTGCGGCGCACCATCCGGAGAAGATCACCGCTCCCTACGCCGTCAATGAAGGCGGGGGGCAACCCGCAGACGCGGCCGGCAACCTTGCGTATATCGTGAATCTGGGAGAGAAGGGGCGGCTTCAGGTCGAGATTGAGGTCACCGGCGAGAGCGCGCACGCCTCGGTTCCGTGGACGGGCGCGAACGCCATGTACCGCGCCGCGCAGGTGCTGCAAAGAATCGAAGACTACGAGCCGGAGCGCGACACCTCGGCGGTAATTTTCCGCCATCTGTCGAAATTCGCCATTGAGGACGTTCCCTCGCCGGACAACATCGACGAGATCATCGAGCAGTTCGAGGAGCGTGATCCTCACATGGCGACCACCTTTCGCGCAGCATCCCGAATGACGTTGACTCCAACGATCATTCACGGCGGCATCAAGTCCAACAGCGTGCCGGAGTCGATCCGCGTCACGTGCGACGTGCGCACGCTCCCGCATCAGGACGATGAGTACGTGCGCGGAGAATTGTCGCGGATCCTCGATGGAATCCCGGGCGTCAACTTCGAGATCGACTATATGGCTGTACCGAACTCGTCGCCGCCGGACACGGAGTTCATGGCGCACGTGCAGCGCGCGACGGAGTACGTCTTGGGCGGGCGTTCGATCGAGTGGATTCCTGGGTTGTGCGTAGGGTTCACCGACTCGCGGTTTACCCGCCCCTTGGGCGTCGTGACCTACGGCTTCGACGGCACGCATCCCGACGACAACCCGCTCGATAACAACGTGCACGGCACGGACGAGTCGGTGAGCATTCGCACCTTGGTGACTAGCACGAAGATCATGCTGGCGCTGGCATACGAGATGTTGGCGGTCAAGTAGCTACACCGTCCAGCGCCGTCCTCCGGCGCGTTCGAGGGTCGTCCAGTCGATCTTGGCTCCGGCTCCGGCGCCTCCGGGGAATATGAGGTGTCCGCGTTCGACCGCCTCGGGTGGTTCCAGCAAGTCTGCTCGCCAGTCGGTTTCCCAAAGCGCGTGTTCCAACGCATGAGCGTTGGGCGCGGCGGCGTGAACGTGCGCGCTCGCGAGGTTCGAGAGCGGGCCGAATGGGCTGTGGCAGGAAGTGCGGGCCCCGCGCACGGCCGCGGACTGCCCCACCCGCGCCGCTACTCCGACTCCTCCGCACCGCATGACGTCTTGCATCGTATACTCGACTCCTGTATCAACGAGTTCTGCAAAGGCGTTCTCTCCGTAGTCGTCACCGCCGGCGGCCAACGGGATGTCCACGCGCGCGGCTACCTCTCGCAGGTTCTCGGCTCTCCCTGTGCGGGGAACGGGATCCTCGAACCACGTGACACCAAGCCGCTCCAACTCGGGGGCGATGGCCGCGGCCGTCTCGACGTTGAACGATCCGTGGCAGTCTACTTGCAGCGCCGCGCCGTCTCCTGCCGCCGATCTCATTGCAGAGAGACGATCCAAGCTCACCGCCGCAACGTCTCGAATCTCATCGACGAGGTGCGTCCAACGCACCTCGTCGAACGGGTCGGTCTTGAGAATGGTGAATCCCTCGCGGACGGCTCGCTCCGCAGCCTCTCCGAAGTCCGACGGGGAGCGGCTTCTCTTTACGTCTCGCAGGTAACGGTTGAGATTCCCGTACAGCAGCTGTCGATCCTGCGGTTCTCCTCCCAACGCTTCCGTCATGCTCTGTTCCTGATACAAGCACTGGAGCTCGACGACCACAGTCGCAAGGGCGCTCACCACACGCGAGTTCGCCCTCGCCTCGTGTTCCACTAGCCGGAGGATGTCCACGATTTCCTTGTCGCTGTGGATGCGCGCGCCACGCAGCTTCTCCACGAACTCGGCGAAAACCATGTCTTGGCCGTTCCCGGGCCGGACATTTAGGCATTCGACGGTGACGGTCGATCCCTGCGCGTCCGTCACTTCCACGAAAGACCAGCTCTTCCGCTCGTGCACGGGTACCCACGCGAATCCGACGGCTTCCAACACGATCGGATCGGCCATCCGAGAGCCTCCCATTTTGCGTCTGCAAGACGGTGCAGCGCACTATATGCGTTTGCGATTCTACGGGCGATTCATTCCTTTCTCAACTCCCGCAGCGCTCATTGGAGTCGTTGGGAGGGGGTTGCGCGGAGTCCACTCGGAGGTCTTGCGGCTGCGCCGTGCGGGGACAGCGCGTGCGGACGACGATCCCTGTGGGGGGAAATATGTGAATCCCAGGGACGGACGGCCTTGCTACTGCATCGTGTCCGGGCGCTGTCCGCTCCAAATTGGCTCTTTCCATGGGGAGATCCCGCCTTCGTAGACCTTGGGGCCGAGCTTGAAGTGTTTTGCCTGTTCGAGGGTCTCTACGAACGGCATATTGGGGTCGAACTGGGCATCGGAGGATGTTGGGCGCGGCCCTGCTTTGGAGACTGCGCCGTAGGTTGGGCGTCCAAGTATGCGTTCCAACAGCCAGGCGCAGTCGACCAGCTTGTCGACGTCGACGCCGGTCTCGATGCCCATGCCTTCCAGCATGTGGAAGAAGTCTTCGGTGGCCATCATGCCTGTCGCTCGGCCGGTTCCGCAGTATGGGCAACCGCCAATTCCGCCGATTGTGCCGTCCAGGACAAGGGTATCTTTCGCGGTCAGCACACGCATTGCGGCATATGCCGAGGGCAAAGCCATTCCTCTGGCGTTGTGCAGGTGAAGATAGAAGCGCCGAATGTTCGGCCACCGCTGCTTGACTGACAGCAGCTGCTCCTCGACTCGATGGGGGATACACCAGGCCATTGGATCGAGCAGACCCACGCTCGTAACGGGAATATGAGATTCGTTCCATGCCCGCGCGGCCCGTTCGAGTACGTCCATGCGCTGCTCCAACGAGAATTCTCCGACGAAGTTCGACCCCCATGCGGCTGCGACTCGGATTTCCGCTTCGCACACCTTGCGCTGCCGCGCGCTTTCGACGATCGAAGGCCAGGCTTCGAACTCTTCCGATTGCGAACGATTGAAGTTGCGGCGCGTAAACACGTCGCAAAGGTGCGCGCTCAGGACTGGGCGGTCGTCATCGATCGTCAGCGGGGGCGCGTACATCTGCGCACGCTCGAAAGACCGTCGATTCACCAAGAGCGCGGTATACGTGACCGTGGGGTTTGGGGTGAACCGCTGCAAGACATCCTCCACATTGGCCATTTGCGGGGTGTAGCGCGCGCTCACGAACGAACCGACGACGATTCGCTCCAACCCCGTCTGACTGATCGCGTCCAGCAGACGCACCTTGTCATCCACCGATATGTCGGCGGATTCGATCTGCATCCCTTCCCTCATCGTCTCGTCTCGATATTCGATTGTCGGCCATTGGAAGTCCATCTAATGCCCTCGCGGCACAGATTTGGTATGTAGATCCCGTACAGTATAGTGGAAATTTCCCGTTGTGCGGCAAGCCGCGAGACGCCTGCTGTGAAACGGTTCCGTTTCCCCTTGCGGGCTAGGACGCTTCCACATCGGAATTCTCACTGCCGCATCCATCCCGTCATTCCCGCGAAGTGAGTCCTTTGCATAACCCGGGACGTGAAGATACCTAGGTTCACCCTCTCTCCCCTGAAGGGAGGGGGGGAACTCTCTGGTATGCAAAGGACTCGCCCTGCCCAATCGCAGGACGCAGGCGCGGGGTCAGTCTACAACAACAGCCGCAGTGGACTCTCGAGCTGGCGCTTGACGTCCGCCACGAACTGCGCGCCTTCGGCCCCGTCGGAAACCCGATGGTCAACCGACAACGTCGCGGACATCATCGACCGGACCACTATCTCGTCCCCCTGTACCACCGGACGCTTTTGCACCGTGCCCACAGCCAGAACAGCCGACTGAGGCGGCTGGATGATGGCGACGAAGCTGGTCACGTCGAACATCCCCATGTTGCTGATGCTGAACGTCCCTCCCGTGTATTCGTCCGATTGCAGCGTGCCGCTCTGAGACCGCAGCGCCAAGTCTTGGCTGGCGGCTGCTATCTCCGAGAGAGACATGTCCGCGCAATCCAAGATTGCGGGCATGATGAGGCCGTCCCCCACCGATATGGCGATGCCAATGTTGATCGACTCGTGCACTCGGATTCCCTCATCCGTGAATGTGGCGTTCAGGTTGGGATGCCGCTTCAGCGCGCCGACGCAAGCCTTGATTACCAGGTCGTTCACGCTCACGCGCATCTCCCCCTCGAGGCTGTCGTTGATCTGCCGCCGCAAGGCCATCGACTCGGTCATGTCTATGTCTGTCGTGACGTAGAAATGCGGTATCGTCGTCTTGCTGGTCGTTGTCACCCGCGCGATCTGCTGCCTCATGCGGGAAAGCGGCATCACCCCATCCGGGAGGCTGACTGCAACCTCGGGTTCGACCACGGGCTCCTCGACGACCTCCGCATCCGGTTCGACCACGGGCTCCTCGACGACCTCCGCATCCGGCTCGACCACGGGCTCCTCGACGACCTCCGCATCCGGCTCGTCCACAGCCTCCTCGGCGACCTCCGCATCCGGCTCGTCCACAGCCTCCTCCGCAACCTCAGCGTCAGGATCGTCCACAACCTCCTCCGCAACCTCAGCGTCAGGCTCGTCCACAACCTCCTCCGCAACCTCAGCATCAGGCTCGTCCACGGCCTCCTCAGCGACCTCCGCACCAGGCTCGTCCACGGCCTCCTCAGCGACCTCCGCACCAGGCTCGTCCACGGCCTCCTCAGGATGTGCCGCTTCCACTTCGTCCGGTTCCCCAAAGTCGGCTGCTTCCGGCTCTGGGGCAAGCGCGGCGGAGTCAGCGGCGGCGATCACGTCCTCCCGCAGAATGCGCCCGCCTGGGCCTGTGCCCTCTATTATAGTCAGGTCGATTCCCCGCTCGGCCGCCAACCTGCGCGCGACTGGAGATACCCGGATGCCGATCGCAGATGCCGGAAGCGGTATCGCCGTCTGCGGCGGCTCCTCGCGCTCCATCGGCATCGCCTCCTCTTCTTCCGAATCATCCGGCTCCGATGCCACCTCCGGTTCGACCGCATCCACAGCCGGGCTGTCCTCCACAGCCGCGTCTTCCCCGGCCACGCCAACCATGGCGATTACCTCCCCAACCGCAACCGTAGTCCCCTCCTCCACGAGCAACTTGAGAAGGACTCCCTCGGCTGTGGACTCGAACTCCACAACGGCCTTGTCCGTCTCGATCTCGGCTACCGGATCGCCCAAGGACACCTCGTCTCCCACCGCCTTGAGCCAGCGCACTAGCGTTCCTTCTTGCATGTCGTAGCCCATCTGGGGCATATTCAATTCGGTAGCCAAAGCGACAACCTCCTCACAGTCTGTACAATTCCTCGATTTCCGCAATGACGCGCGCTGCGTCAGGTATCTGCATGTCTTCCAACGCCGCGTTGTACGGCGCTGGAACGTCATGCCCGTTCACACGCCCCACCGGACCGTCCAAGTAATCGAACGCTTCCTGCTGAACCGTGCTCGCGATCTCCGCCGAAAAGCCCCCCCGCCGCCAATTCTCCTCCACGATGACTATGCGGTTCGTCTTCTCCACTGACCGCACGATCGCGTCGATGTCCAACGGATACAGGGTGCGAAGGTCGATCACCTCCGCTTCTACCCCTCGTTTGGCCAACTGGTCCGCCGCCTCCAACGATGTATAGACCATGCGCCCGTACGCAACGATGGTCACGTCCTTCCCCGTCCTCCGTACAGCAGCCTCGCCCATGGGCACCGTATACCGCTCCTCAGGTACTTCCCCCCTCTTGCCGTACAACAAGCCGTGCTCCGCGAATATCACAGGATTCGGGTCTGCAATGGCGGTGCGAAGCAGCCCAAGCGCGTCGTAGGGATCGGACGGCACGCACACCTTGAGGCCGGGTACCGACGCGAACCACCCCTCGAAGTTCTGCGAATGCGTAGCCCCCAGACGACCGCCCCCTCCTGTAACCGCACGGATGACCAACGGCACCTGAATCTGACCATTGGACATGTAGCTCATCTTTGCTGCATGGTTGACGACCTGGTCGATCCCCAACAGCATGAAGTTGATGGTCATCATTTCGACGATGGGGCGAAGCCCGGCCATCGCCGCGCCTGCAGCCGACCCAATGATTACAGATTCCGCGATGGGGCAGTCCATGATGCGGTGCGGACCAAACTCCTCGAAGAACCCCCGCGTGACTGCGTAACTGCCCTGATACGCCCCAATATCCTCGCCCATCAGAAACACGCGGTCGTCCGTCTCCAGAGCCTCACGGAGCCCCATGCGAATCGCTTCTCTGATGATGAGTTCTGCCATTTTCTCACCGGCTGGCGCGCGCGCTGTCTTGAAGAGCAGGGAATTTCATTGCGAGTACACGTGATCGAACAGGGCGTCCGGAGTCGGCTCGGGGCTGTCCTCTGCGAACTGGACCGCTTCGTCGACCACTGCGCGCGCCTCCTTGTCGATCTGATCGAATTCGGATGTGTCCATGATAGACTCTCCGAGTGCCAAATTCCTCAAGTTGACGAGAGGATCGTTGTTCTCTCTCCACGCGCCGATCTCGTCCCTTGATCGGTACGCCTGAGCGTCCGCCACTGAGTGCCCACGGAACCGGTACGTCATCGCCTCGATGAACACGGGCCCGGCGCCAGACCGGACGCGGTCCACGGCCTCCTGAGAAGCCTCTCGCACCGCCAACACGTCTTGGCCGTCTACGTTCGCTCCGGGTATGCTGTACGCTGCGATGTCGTCGTAGATCTCCCTGCCTCCTGCGCGCGCTCGCTCGATATGCGTCCCCATCCCGTACAAGTTGTTCTCCAAGAAGAAGACGACAGGCAGCTTCCAAAGCGACGCAAGGTTCAACGACTCGTGGAATTCCCCCTCGTTGACCGAACCGTCCCCAAAGAAGCACATGACCACCCGGTCTTCGTCTCTTGTCTTGATTGCCAATGCCAGACCCGCCGCCAACGGCATTTGTCCCCCGACGATCGCATGGCCACCCCAAAACCGCTTCGACACGTCGAACAGGTGCATCGACCCGCCCTTCCCGCCGCTAACCCCCGTCGCCTTGCCGTAGAGCTCCGCCATTACCGACTTGGGGTCGAGACCCTTCGCCAGCGCATGACCATGGTCCCGATAGCTCGTAATTACGTCGTCGTCCGAACGCAGAGCCGAAATCGCGCCGACCGCAACCGCCTCCTGACCAATGTACAAGTGCAAGAATCCCTTGATCTTCTGCTCCTGGTACTTGACCTGACTCAGCTCCTCGAAGATGCGGATGGTCTGCATTTGCCGATAGAGATCCCCTATCAGCGTTCTATCCAATGTCGTTGCCAGGGTCATACTGCGCTCCGGCTCTCGTCTTGAAATCCATCCGTCCAGGGCCGGCGGATTCGAGACGAGAGCGCTCTCTCATATATGGATCGCCTCGCCGTCGGCCGCGAGGGCTGCCTCTTTGATCGTCTCCGACAAGGTCGGGTGAGGGTGTACGAGCCAACCCAGCTCCTTGCTCGTGCTCTCCAGCAATCGAGCCATCCCCAACTCCCCGAGGAATTCCGTTACTTCTGCGCCGATCATGTGCGCGCCGAGGATGTCTCCGATCTCCTCGTCGATCACTACCTTGACGAACCCCTCCGGCTCCCCAAGCGCAAGCGCCTTTCCGCTGGCAATGAACGGAAACTTCCCGCACTTCACCCGATACCCCAGTTCCTTCGCCTGCGCCTCCGTCAAGCCAAAGCTACCGATCTGAGGACGGCAGTAGATCGCACGCGGCATGAAATCGTAGTCCAAAGGCTGCGGATCCAGCCCTGCAATGCGCTCTACGGCAGTCACCCCCTGCGCGGATGCAACATGCGCCAGCAGCATCTTGCCGGTAACGTCACCGATCGCGTAGATATTCTCTACGTTCGTCTCCATCATCTCCCCGATGGGAATGTAGCCTCTCTCCGTCTCCACTCCCGCCGCATCCAACCCGATCCCATCGATGTTCCCTTGGGCTCCGACCGCCACCAAAATGACGTCGCACTCGATCTCCGACGTTCCCCGCTGATTCGTAACCGTAACCGTCGCCGTGTCTCCACTCACCGCCACGTCGTCGACGCTCGAACCGGTCATGGAAGTGATGCCCTGCCGACGGAATGACCGCTCCAGCTGGCTGCTCACTTCCTCGTCCTCGCTCGGAGCCAGACGAGGGAGCAGCTCGACCAACGTAACATCAGAGCCGTACTTTGCCCAGAGATACGCAAACTCCGCCCCGGTGGCGCCGCCTCCGACGATCACCGCCTTCTTTGGCGTGCTCCGCAGCGTCAACGCTTCCCGACTGGTTATCACTGCCTTGCCGTCGATCGGCAAGTTCGGGAGCTGCCGAAACTTCGCCCCTGTAGCAATGATGATGTTCTCGGCAGTCAGAGTTTCCCCCGCCCCCCGAACCTCCACGGTATTCGCGTCCCTCAGGGCGCCGAAACCCTCGTGCACCCGCACGTTGTTCTTCTTGAGGAGGAACGAAACGCCGTCCGTGAGCCGCTTGACGACCTGCCGACTCCGGTCGATCGCCTTCCCGAAGTCGAGCCGCAGATTGTCGAACCCGATCCCAAACTCGTCCGCGTGTTCCAAAATGCCGACGACCTCTGCGTTTCGCAACAAGGCCTTGCTCGGAATGCAACCCCAGTTGAGGCACGTCCCCCCAATCTCTGCCCGCTCTACCAAAGCCGCCCTCATCCCCAACTGACTCGCCCTGATTGCGGCCACGTACCCTCCGACGCCGCTGCCGACGATTACTACATCATAATCTGCCAATCGAAACGCTCCTCCAGGAATCCTTGCAACAAGGCAATGTGTATTCTACACCATTCGGGCAGAGCTCGAAAGCCGAATCTGCCGCTCTTGCCTGCCTCATTTGCGCCGAACCTCTTCTCCATCCACTGGAACTCGTATGAGAAACTCCTCCTGAACGCGGAGGTCCACGCCGCGCCCGCATTCCCCGCATCCGCCAAGTCCGCCGGCGCAAGCCGAGGCCTTGCCCCGAAGAACGAGAAATTGACTGCATTTGGTAAGTCTACCATGAATTTCGACGCCCCCGCGTTCATCACCCGCAAACACGAACGCCGTCCTCATCCGCGGAAGGCCCCCGTGCAGCGGCGTTTCCTGCGCCCTGCGATCCGTACCTGATATTCCTCTGCGAATCCCAGACGACGACATGCCATCCTGCCTCCGACGTGGTATCTTACTATGCAAGAGCACAGACGATGACTGTGTACGGAATGAAAAAACACTCTACTCACCGGGAGGTCTCGCATTGGCAACCCTAAAGATCGTCTCATGGAACGTCAACGGCATCCGTGCAGCCTACAAGAAGGGCTTCCTCGAATGGTTCCAAAATGCAGCCCCAGACATCCTTTGCATCCAAGAAACCAAGGCGGACGAGCAGCAGTTCCCGCCCGACCTCCGCAATATCCCAGAATATCGCCAATACTTCTCCTCGGCGGAAAAGAAAGGCTACAGCGGCGTCGCCCTTTACACGAAGAACGAACCCGTCAGCGTGTCGCTCGGATTTGGCGTCGATCGCTTCGACCGCGAGGGAAGGACGATTCAAGCAGACTTCGGCGACTTCGTCCTATTCGACGTCTACTTCCCCAACGGGAAGAGCTCCGACGAACGCCTCGCCTACAAATTGGAGTTCTATGACGCCTTCCTCGAACACATCGAGGCGCTCCGCGCGGAAGGACGAAACATCGTCGTCTGCGGAGACGTGAACACCGCCCACAAGTCCATCGACCTAGCCAGACCCAAGGCGAACGAGAAGATCTCCGGATTCCTTCCTATCGAGCGGGAGTGGATTGACCGCCTCTTGGAGTGCGGATACGTGGATACCTTCAGAATGTTCAATCAAGATCCGGATCAGTACACATGGTGGAACCAGCGCGCCAACTCGCGGGCGCGCAATGTCGGATGGCGTATCGACTACTTCTTCGTAAACCAAGAGTTCCGCGAGAACGTCGAAGCCGCCGCCATCCATCAAGAAATCATGGGGTCCGACCACTGCCCCATCAGCATAGATGTAGATACAGGGCGATGACCCCATTCATACCCGCCCAACTCCATGAACGAAGACACAGGAGGCAAAGACATGCGAAAGCCTCGCATGATGTTCTTCCACGACGGACGACACCCCCACATATACCTCTACGAACCCCCCATGCAGAAGGAAGAGTACGCCGCTGCCGTCGATGAACTGTCGGGCACTACCATCGACGCCCTAATGTTCTGCCTCGGAGAAGGACGCACCTTCCTGCACGATACCAAAGTCGGCGAACTGTGGGGGCACAACGTGGACAAGTGGCCCCATATCATCTGGCGGCGGACGCACCAAAACGCCAAGGCCCTGATCGAAGCGGGAAATGACCCACTGCGAATCATCTGCGACCGCGCCCATGAGAAGGGAATCCTCCTCTATCCAACCCTCCTAGTCCAGGTCGGAAGCGATGAGCGCGGAGCAGAGCGGGCCACATGGGTTAGGTGCTCCGACTTCCGTTTCGATAACAAGCACCTCGAAATCGGAGCCAGAGGCGGCGTCGATGAAAGCTTCCCAGGGTTGGACGGACTCGACTTCATGCGGGAGGAAGTGCGCCAAGAGCGATTCGCCATCATCGAAGAGGTCGTCCGCAACTACCCTGTCGACGGATTCGAGCTCCAGATGAACCATACCCCCTACTACTTTCGACCAGACGAGGCCGAGGACGGACGCGCAGTAATGACCGAGTGGGTCGCCCGCGTCTACGACCTCGTCAAGTCCAGCGGGGCAGACAGAGAGCTCGTGATACGAGTCCCCGCAAATCCGGACGATTGCATGGACGTAGGTCTAGACGTGCGTGGATGGATCGACAGGGGCATCGTCGACGTCCTAGTCGGGGACGACTCCGTTGGAGACACCATGAACCAGATGGCGGACTTCCGCCCCCTCGTCGAAGCCGCCCGAGGTTCCAAGTGCCGCGTCCACGCCGCCGTCAAGCACCGCATAGATTCCGACCGCGTCGGCGACGCGACCATCGAAATGGTTCGCGGAGCCGCATCCAACTACTGGGCGCAAGGCATCGACGGACTCTACATGGCGCGGGGGTGGTTCTACAACTACCCACACGAAGCCCCGTTCTATGAGAAGATCCGAGAAATGCCCCAGCCCGACATCATGGCAGCCAAGGACAAGTACTACCGACTGCCTTCTCACGCCTCCGGACCAAAGCCGAATTCCAAATTTGGAATAGACTTCCAGCTGCCGGCCCCGTTGGAATTGAACCACCCAGCCGCCGTCGAGTTCACCATAAGCGACGACTTGCCGCGCTGGGACGACGTTGGCAGAGTGTACGAGGCGCTTCTCCGCGTCCGTATACAAGGCACGACCGAACTCGACCAATTCGAATTTCGCTTGAACGGAAGGAAACTGCCCGCAAGCATCCTAAGAATAATCAACCAGATGTTCTGGATGAGCGGACCCCGCGGCGTGGCGCAAGGATATTGGTTCGTCTTCAATCTCGACCGCGGCCATTGGCCTGCCAAAGGAACCAACACTCTCGAAATCACCCTCCTCGAACGCGACCCAGACGTGACGCCCCCTGTGCTCGTCATGGACGTCGAACTGGAACTGAAGTATCTCATGGGCAAGCACTTCCGACGGGGGTACGAAGACCCCGCCCTCGGCCCCTTCGAAGGCAGAATGGGCGGGCCGTGGTAACCCCGGCGCGCGGACTCCGCCGCTCACGCTTTCCGCGCAGCCGATGCCCCGCGCCCCGGCTTGCGCATCAGCCGACGCGGAGGCTATACTCGTGTACGCATTCTCGCGTATCGACCATTGTCCACTAAAATTCGACGGAGGAAACAGTGACTACTCCCAACGACGCCCCATCCGTGATCTTCACCGACGACGGCTGGATACTGAGCGCCGCCAATCCGCCCCTCACCGTAGATGACCTGCGTGCCAACGTAGTCGACAGCCACGCATGGCCGGGCGGCGCGCTCTGGTGGAGCATCGGCGATCACGAAGTCTATCACTACGAAACGGAAATCGGAGAGATGCTCGGAGCCGAGTCCGACGGACTGGACGAAGATACCTACTCATTCGTTCACTCCAACACGCCCGGAGTCATGGACACCATCTCCCAGAACGTCCGCGCGCTCATCAAAGAGTGCGGCGGGCCGCTCACCGCCTTATCTACCCTTTGCAGAGAGGCTGGATTGCAGTTCTTCCCCCGCGTGCGAATGAACAGTCACTACGAGATAGATCCGCGCAATCCCGCATACGGACGCTTCCGACGAGAACATCCCAACCTACTCATCGGCCAGCCGTCCGAAGACTTGCCGGAGGGCAGCCTGCATTGGGGACTCAGAACCGGGAAGGACTACGCCTTCCCCGAAGTGCGGGAGTACATGGCATCCATCATCTTCGAGACGTTCGAGCGTTTCGACGTCGACGGAGTCGAACTCGACTTCATGCGCCACCCAGGCTTCTTTCGTCCGGACCAGGCATTCCAGAACCGACACCTCATGACCGACTTGATCGAGCGCGTCCGACGACGCCTCAACGAGGTCGCCGCAGAGAGGAATAACACCCTCAAACTCGCCGTCCGCGTACCCCCGACCCTGTACGACTCCGCGAGAACTGGCCTCGACGTCGAGCAATGGATACGCCGCGAGTTGGTGGACATCGTTGCCGTTGGCGGCGGATTCATACCGTTCGAGACCCCAGTTCGAGAATTCGTGGAGGCTGCGAAAGGCGCCGATTGTCTCATCTACGGCTGCATCGAAGCCACCCGCCATATAGACGATGCCGCCATTCGAGCCCTCGCCGCGCGTTGGATCAGCCACGGGGCCGCCGGCGTCTACCTCTACAACTTCTATACCATGTACCCAGAATGGAACCAGCGGATCGCACAAGACCTCTCCGACCCTCGCCGACTCGACCGCCTCGACAAACGGTACGAACTAGACCGCGCAGGGCCGCTCCACCCAACCAGGGGACACGGCGGCGCATTCCGATATGCGTCACCCTCGTCGCAACTTCCAGTAACCCTCCGTCCTGCCGTGTCCGGCGGGCCCCGCTTTACCGTCGAGATCACAGACGACCTCGCATCCGCCTCCGCTGACGGCGCACTCGACCGGTGTTCCATCACGTTGAGGCTAGAAGACATCCACCCCCAAGACGCCGTCGAAGTAATCGTCAACGGAACGCCGCTCGCCCGACAATCAGGCAAAGACGCAACACGCGGGTGGACGAGGCTCGGAATAACCCCTCAATTCTGGATGAGCTACCCCGCCTATCCAGAGCAGCAAGCGCGCGAGGGAATGTGCCTAACGTTCCATGTGGAGGCCCCCCTGCTGCGCCAGGGGCACAATGCCGTCGAGGTTCGTCTAGCACCGCATAGGATGGACGCCGACGTCAATGCAGTGCTGACCAACGTCGAGGTCGACGTCATCTACAAGCAGTAGTATCCGGCCGGCAGACTATCTCCACCACTCGTAGTTCAGTCCAAGAGACCGGTCATCGAGCGGGAGGGTGATCTGCCGCCCGCCCTGCGCGGACGACAACTTCAAGGCGACCTCCACTTCCAGCGCGATGGCCACCCTGCGTCCAGAGTTCTTTGGCTCGTCCAACGCGCCCGCGAGGCAGTCCATCACGTCTGCGACGGAGAAGATGGCCCCATAGTGGCCCGTCTGCGGACCAGGCCACGGGACTGCGACTCGCTTCGTGCCGTCTACCGTCTCCACGTCCTGCCAAAGACTCCACGCTCGATCGTTGCCGTGCGTCATCTCGCCCGTAGACCCGCTGATGCGAAGCATCGGAGCTCCAGAACGAAAGTGAACGCCCGTCTCGTCATGGCAGACGAGCATCCCCTGCCCCTTGAACTCGTCGCTCCCCGTCGGCAGGCGCGGCTTGTCTCCCGTGCCGACAACCCACGCTGGCGCGCTCTCCAAGAAGTACGACCAATTCTGATGCTGCGCCCCAGGCAGACCCGACGTCTCCATCGAGATGATGTCTCCGATGGCGCCAGACTCGATGAGCTCCTTGGCCTTGGCGAACGACGGATGGGTCGTAGAAATAGCCCCGCACGAAAGGGGAACGCCGGCGGCAGCGCACGCAGCGACCATCCTATCTGCCTCCGCCAGGGTATGGCACATAGGCTTGTCGGTAACGATCGCCTTCACTCCGCTCTCGACCGCCATGCAGGTAAGCCCGGGCCTGCTCTTGGTATTCGTGGCGATTGCCGCAATGTCCAAATTCTCATTCGCCAGCATCTCTGCAGCGTCCGTGTAGAGAGCCGTCACCCCGTACCGCTTGCCGAACGCATCCAGCCGCTTGCGGTCACGGTCGCATCCCGCAACGAGCTCGACCTCAGGACGGTCTGCAAGCGCCTCCGAGTATGAGGTAGGCAACCCCTTCCTCTCATGGTGTTCGTAGTAGTGAAACCTCCGGCCTGTGTGGAGGTCGGGCGTCGGCTTGTCGATATCGTCCGCGGTGTCCACCCCCAAGCGGTACGGCACCCGATCCGCCAAATCGTACAACAAGCCCATCCACCCAAGCCCTATCACGCCTGCCCTGTACGTAGCCATTGTCGTTCGCTCCCTGATTCTTCTCTATACGTTTTCGGTTGGTCGACGGCGGGAAGTGTTCACCCCCTCCTAATCCCTTCCTTCAAGGGAGAGAAGACGAGAACTGGCCATCTTCATACCCCCGAGGTTATGCAAAGGTATCTGCGAGCAGGATTCTTGCGGGTGTGAGCATCCCGATCAGCTCGAAAACTCGTACGGGCCAAGATCCCGGTCGACGAACCCGCGATGGAAATTCTTCCCCATCAGATACTTTATCTCCAATTCCACATCCCGAACCTGCGCGTCCATGGTCAATACCGTGTCGCGGCTCTCGAGAGTCACTTCCAGCGTATTCTCTCCCTTTCGGGGCCAATGGGCGCAGTCCAGCTTGAAGACGAACCAATACCCAAAGATGCGGTGTCGCGGAGACCGCAGGCGATACATCTGATTGATCTTGCGAAGCAGGCTGCCCGGCAGGGTGACGCCGTTCAGATCGAATCTGAGCTGGTCGATCTCTGATACCGAGGCCGCCATGATCCGCAAGATGACCTCGTGAACCCGGCCCGCCTCCGCCCACCGAGGCAAGTCGTCGGAAATGGTGAAGGTAAAGGCCTCGGGCTTGCCCTCTTCCAACACCCGCGGCAGCTGCACGCCCGGCTCGTCTACCCGAGAGAGCGCCGCGCGCCGAGGGCTTTCCGTAGGCATGAAATATATCTTGTCCCGGTAGTCCATCACGTCCGGATGCGGCAGCTCGCGCAGCGTCTCATAGAAATCGGACGTGTACGGCCACCGCTCGTGCCAATGCCCCAGGTAGAGCCCGTCGACGCCCTGCGACCAATAGTTCGTGGCCGCCGCGCGCTCCATCTCGATCGTGCCGGACGCCAAACGGTCGGTGTCTACCACGCTGTCGATGCCTGCATACACCCGAACCTCCGACCCGGACGACGCCGCGACGAGCGGACGAAAGTCCGCCATCGGATTGAGAACATGCGACGATGACGTCTCCGCGCCCACCAAGGCGTCGACGATCCCCTCCTCGATCCACCTCTCTACATCGAGGCCGATGGCGTTCGCCTCTTCGACGGACGCCGGTACCTGCACGACCAGTTCGCGCCCGCGGCCCCCCTCCTTCACCGCGCGGTGGACGCGGCGAACCCACTCCGTCATGATGCCCCGCCCCTCGTCCACCTCATTGGGATGAAAATAGTACGGATGGTGGAGGAGATTGAGCTCCAGTCCATCCACCGGATAGTTTCCCAAGATCTCGTCGATCAAGGCGAATCGTTCGTCGCGTATCTCCTGATGCTTGAAGTCCGCGCACTCGTAGCCCGGCCAGCTCGGATCGAGATCGCCGGAAGCCCCGATGTCGAGATGCTTGTTCTCGAAACGGAAGAGAGAACCCCTCGTATTGAGGGTCGCCTCGCCGCCCCGCTCGCCGCTCGGCATTTGCACGAGCAAGACAGGGTATATGAGCATCCCCTTTTCGCGGGCGCGGTTGCAGACCACGCGCAGCGGGTCATGCCCCTCTTCGATCAATGCCTTGGCGTTCTGGTGCGTCCGCCGCCAAATCGCGTGCGGCCATCGCTCCAAATGATGCCCCCACAACTCCCCCGCCCGCGTATCGTACAAGACCGTCCGCCCGTCTCCGACCCCAAACATCAGCGCATCCACCGGAGTTCCTGCAAGCTCGTCCACTGCGTGGCGGTACTCTTCCACTTGCATTGGCGGTTCGTACATGTATATCAGGGGATGCCTGCCGTCGTGATAGAACATGATGCGGGGATTGGACATGGGGCGGCCTCCTTGCCGGAGCCTCGTGGGGAGTAGGGGATATGAAAACGGGGCCCCACCCGCAGATGGGGCCCCTGCTATCGGACTACCCGATGCAGTCCGAGCGGTTCAGTCTTCTATTCGCACTGCTGCCTGCCGCCCTGCGTGAACGACCAGCTCTGGCAGAACTGCGAGCGGTTGCCGGGGTTGTTGTAGTTGTCCTGGCCGCCGTCGAAGTAGTACGCCCAGCCGGTATGGCCGTTGTGATCCTGTGCGTGCGTGAACGGCTGGTTCCTCATGTTGTTGCGGTTGAGGAAGATACCGATGTGACCGTTGGAGAAGGCCGATATGTGAATGGCCAGCATGTTCTCCGCGTGGTTGCGGTACATATTCTTCCCCAGCTCCACCCGCCGCGGGTCGAACGTCTGGTACTCATACCCGGCGATCGTGTCCTCGTACAGGCTCTGGAACCATCCCATGTGATCCGCGGGGAACTGATCCGGCGACGCCATTGGGAGGTAGTCCGGGTCGGAACCCGGCGCCATTCCCTCGCTGCCGGCAGTGCGGTAGTACTTCGCGATCGCCATCGCAGGCGCGAAGTAGACTTCATGGAACGGGATGAAGTTCGTCCGGAAGCGCATCCACGGGTTCACTGTATGGCGCGACAGGTTGGTATTGATGCTGCAGCACTCTTCCATTGCCCGGAAGGGGATGTGCCACTGTCCGCCGGCCGTGTACGTCATCTCTATCCCGACATCGGCCAGCTGGCTCTTGGCCAGCTCGGCCACGGCCGCCCTGCCGTGTGAATCGGAGAAGAGGAAGTTGAGGCTCACCCGATCTCCATTGGGCAGTGTTCGGAATCCGTCGGAGTCCCGCTCAGTCAGCCCGATGCCGTCCAACAGCTCGTTCGCCTTTGCGATGTCCGCCTTCTTGTCCGCCGGAATGTGCAACTGACGGAACTCTACACCCGGGTTGTACGGAGTGCTGGGATGAGGGACGCGGTTCTGGATGGATCCGAACCCCAGCTGAACCGTCTCGTTGATGGCGTCCCGGTCGAGCGCATAGGACATGGCCAGGCGGAAGTCCTTCGTCCGCAGCAGCCGCCCAATCTCGGCGTTGACGTTATACGTCTGGTTGAGCTCGAGACCAAGGTCCGCCCCACCAAGCGCCGGCCAGCCGTAGAGGCTGTAGTCGCCCTCTTGCATGTTCTGGATGTATACCGGCATCTCGGACAGGATGTAGTTGGTCGACCTGCCGTCCGTTTCGCCGTTCATGGACCGGAACCGCACCGTGTTCTCGTCCCCGGGCAGGATGAGCATGACTACCTGATCGGTGTAGGGCAGCTGGTTGCCTGCCGGATCGACGAACGGGAAGTAGTGATTCCGTTCGGCGACCGCGAGCTCGCGCTCCTTGTATTCGACGAAGCAGTAGGGCGCTATGCATCCGGTCGAACCGATATCCTCGAAGGCCTCCAGGGAGAACCGCGCGAGCTGGGCGTTCTGAGACGCATGATAAACTTGCTTCCAATCCGCCAATTCCAGCGCGTCCGCCTTCGCCTGAAGCGTTGCGGCAGGCGTGTACTTGGGATGGAGCTTCCTCATGTTGGGGTGCGCAAACCAGCAGAACCGGTTGAGCATGCACAGACTCTGCGTCAGCGTCTGCTCCATCAGGATCCAGTTCGGAGAGTCGAACGTCAGCTTGAAGTTCAGGTCGTCGACGATGCTGAACTCGACAGGATCGCCGGTGACGGGGTCTACCATCTGTGCAGGAACGTTCGGGTTGAGATCCTTGTTGAAGTTGTGATCCTCGAAGGCGAACCGCACGTCCTCTACGGTCAACGGCGTGCCGTCGTCCCACTTGAGGCCGCGCCGCAGTGTGTAGGTGTACTCCGTCCCGTCCTCGTTCGCTTCCCAGCTCTTCCCAGCGCCAGGCCCGAAGTTGATCTCGTCGGAGTCGCGCTGCACGAACCCGAACGCGATCCACTCGCCAGTGTACGAGCGGATCTCGGTGATGCGGTAGGCGCCGCCGTATTCCCCGATGCCGTCAGGACCGAGCACGACGCTCACGTCCTCGGCCACCGGCAAACGCTCGTCGATTGGCGGAAGCGTCCCCTGCTTCACCATCTGAGCCGACAGTGGGGACTCGTAGAAGGTTGTTGGCTGCGGGCCGGAATAGGCCGAGTGGTACAGCCAGGGCGTGCCCGGCCGATGCGTCGTTGTGGCCTCGAACCGAGACGTCCCCTTCGGCGGGCAGTCGGTCACCAGATCGCCTCTGATGTAGCATGTGCCAGGCATCATGGATCCCATCATTGCCTGCTGCATCTGCTGCTGCTCTTGTATCTCCATGGCCGTCATCTGAGCGGATTGCGCCGCCATGGCTGCTTGCTCGATCGCCTCGTTCGTCGCCATGAGAGAGGCGTCGATGATGCCCTGCACGTCCGAAGCGGAGAGCTGATCGCCGACTGCATCCGACACCGCGCCCGCGACCAAGTCCTCGATGTCGCCGCGCGTCAATGTCCCGGACAAGCCAGAGGCGACCTGCTGCTGCACGATCCGAGTGATCTCAGCCGCGCTGACTCCCTCAGGAACCGCCTCCTCAACCGCAGACATCACAAGGGCGTTCAACTGACTCACGTCGATTTCCGGCGCCGGAAGGTCTCGGAGCGACCGTGCCACGATCGACTGAACCTCCGATGCGCTCAACTGGCCAGCCGTTGCAGATTCCAATTGCGCTTGCAGCTGCTCGGCCGTCACGCCCTGCGGGGCGGCCATGACTGCCTCCTGTACCATCTTCTGAATGTCGGCCGCCGAAGTCTGCCCCTCGGAGACCGCAGCCCTCACCATCTCCGTGATGTCTGACACGGGTACTGGCGTCGGAGCCGGGTCGCCGCTACAGGCGACCCCCGCCACTACCACGAGACCAGACGCCAAGAGCGCCAGCCGTTTCAATAGTTTGATCATGTAGAGAACCTCCAATGCGCGCGCTGTACGTTGCGCTAGATTTGATTGTCGCAATCCTCTCCTCAGATCTTGCCGGTAGGGCGAGGCTCACCCGCCCTACCCGCAACGTTCCGCAAGAACATACAAGAAAAAATTCCCTATGTCAAGTGCTAAATTCAACTCGCAAGACAATGTCGCATCAAGCGGCCTGCACAAGCGAAAACGAGACTGGCGGAGATTCGCCGTTAGCGCGCCCTGCGGTACAGTCCGTCGACCTCCTCCCGCGACGGCATGGCAGTTTGTACCCCCCGCTTCGTGACCGCCAGCGCGCCGGCCGCCGCCGCATAGTCGATCGCGTCCTCCATGCGCCTTCCACTCGCAAGCGACACCCCGAGCGCCCCGCTGAACGCATCCCCCGCCGACACCGAGTCCACCAACTCCACCTCATAGGCCGGCGTGAATCCTCTTTCCTCCTCCGACGCATAGTACACCCCCTGCTCCGCCATCTTCACGACCGCAGTCCGTACTCCCCGTTCCAACAGCGCATCCGCTGCCGCGCGTGCCGAAGCTGCGTCCTCTACCCGTATGCCCGTGTGATATTCCGCCTCGGTCTGGTTTGGCGTGATGATGTCCAGGTCGCAGAAGGCCTCCGGAGGAATCTCCGCCGCCGGAGCCGGATCCAACATCGTAGTTACGCCCCGCGCCTTTGCCGCCCGAGCCGCAGCCATCGAAAGATGAAACGGAACCTCCATCTGGAGAAGCAGAGCATCCGCACCGTCCAACGCAGCATCCACCGCCTGGAGCTGTTCCTCGTCGCATTGGAGATTCGCTCCGTACAGCCCAAGCACGTGGTTCTGCCTCTCGGCGTCCAAGACGATCATTCCAACTCCGGACGGATGGTCCGGATCCTGTGCGATGCCGCTCACGTCGACGCCCTTGCTCCGAAGCGCGTCCAGAAGCGCAGGCCCGAACAGGTCGGTGCCGACCCGTCCGACCATCCTGACGTTCGCCCCCAGCAACGCCGCCGCAACCGCCTGCGTTGCGCCCTTGCCCCCGGGGGCAGTATAGAAGCGCCCCCCGCGAAGGGTCTCGCCCGGAAGCGGCAGCCTCGGCGCAGTCCCGATCAGCGCCATGTTGATGCCCCCGAACACTACGATGTTCGGACCCCCAACGGAAATCGCCATTCGTCCATCCATGACAGGTCTCCCCACTCGAATGCCGATTCTACCACGTCTGGCGTCGATCTATCGAGACACCTGCGCCGCCACGTGAGGAAACGGAACCCAGTACTCCGCCGAGCCGGCCCCCTAGTTCCTCCGTCGCCCGACCTACCCCCGCAGATCCCGCGCGGAAAGCACGCGCACGCTCATCCGGCCGCCGCGGTCGCCAAGCCGACGACGAATCAGCACAGCTCCGGCCGCCAGACAAGCCGCCGACGAAACCGTAACGAACGACCAGTGCCACCCATAGAACTGAACGACGCCCGTTATCACGATGTTGACGAACGACAACGGCACGAGCGCCTTCCACCCGAAGGACATCAGTTGGTCGATACGCAGACGAGGATAGGTGCCGCGTATCCAAAAGATGACCAGTACCACTCCATACGCCTTCAACAGGAACCAAGCCATCGACAGCGCAGAATGGACGCCGCCCTCGAAGGGCATATCCGGCCACCGCCAACCCCCAAGGAACAACAGCGTCGTCAAGGCCGCGACAGTGAAGGTGTTGATGTATTCCGCCAGGAAGAAGACCGCCCAATGAGCCCCGCTGTACTCGACGAACGGCCCCCCTACGACCTCCGACTCCGCGTGATGAATGTCGAATGGTGTCCGTCCCAGCTCCGCCAACGCCGCAATCAGGAAGACTACGAAGCCAAGCGGTTGGACGATGATGTTGCCCGCCATCGCCTCCGCCTGATCGTCGACGATCTCCACGATGTTCAACGACTGGCTCAACATCGCCACCCCCAAGATGGCCATGATGAACGGCACCTCGTAGCTAACCAGCTGCCCGGCCGCCCGAAGACCTCCCAATACCGCGTACTTGTTCGCCGACCCCCACCCCGCCATCACCAACCCCAACACCGTCAGCACAGAAAAAGCGGTGATGTAGAACAACCCGAGATCCATATTCCGCAGCACGACGTCCTGTGCCATGGGGATGGTGACCCACAACAGCAGCGACGGAACGAACACCGCCAACGGAGCCAGCCAGTAGACCCAGCGATCCGCCCACGAAGGCAAGATGTCTTCCTTGGTAACCAGCTTGAGCGCGTCCGCAATCGGCTGGAGCGTCCCATGCGGACCAACGCGCATCGGCCCCATCCGCTGCTGAATCCGCGCCAACGACTTCCGCTCCAACCACGTAAGCGCCAAAACCATGACGAAGAGGAAACCCACCACCAAAAGCGTGCCGGCAACGTAGCCAACCGGCCACGGCAAATCTCCCAGGAAGCCAAACATCTAGCGGTCCACCTCCCCCATCACGATATCCAGCGACCCCAGCACTACGACCGCATCCGCAACGTACACATCCCGCATCATCGGCTCCAACGCCTGAAGGTTGGCGAACGACGGCGCGCGAACCTTGACCCGGTACGGACGTTCGCTGCCGTCGCTGACCAAGAAGACTCCGAAATCCCCCCGCGGCGACTCCGTCCGCTGGTATACCTCTCCCTTGGGCGGGCGCATCATGCGCCGCGTCTTGGCCGCAACCTCCCCGGGCTCCATCTGCCGCATCGCCTGCTCCACGATCCCCAGCGATTGCCGCATCTCTTCGACCCGCACATAGTACCGATCCCAGCAATCCCCGTTCTCCCCGACGGGAATTCCAAAATCGAACCGATCGTAGATGCCGTAAGGCTCCGATATCCGCACATCTTCCCCAACTCCGCTCCCCCGCAATACCGGCCCAGACACCCCTAGCTCGATCGCCTCCCGCGCGCCCAACACGCCAACTCCCTTCGTGCGCGCCAAGAACATCTCGTTGCCCGACAACAGCGCGTCGCACTCCTCGATCCCCGCCTTCAGTTGATCGCCCAACAAAGTCATGCGGCGATGAAAATCGTCCGGCAGATCCTCGTGGACGCCCCCCACGCGAATATAGTTGTGCATCATCCGCGCCCCTGTCACCGACTCGAACAGCTCTTGGATACGCTCCCGCTCCCGAAAGCCGTACAGTACCGGCGTCATCGCCCCGGCGTCGAGGCCGTACACCCCGTAGAACAGCATGTGGTTGGCGATCCGGTTCAACTCGCACAAGATGGTGCGGATGTACCACGCCCGCTCAGGGACGTCCAACCCCATGATCTTCTCGACCGCCATGCAGAACGCAAGCTCGCTGTTGAGATTCCCAATGTAGTCGATCCGGTCGAACAGCGTCACGACCTGCGAATAATCCTCGATCTCGCACAGCTTCTCCGAGCCGCGGTGCAGGTAGCCGATATGCGGCTCCACCTTCGCGATCCGCTCCCCGTCGATCCACAACACCATCCTGAACACCCCATGCGTGCTCGGATGCTGCGGCCCCATATTGACCATGAAATCGACAGCCTCCAGCCCCTCCGCCTGCGTCGCTTGCATGTCTGCCGCCGTCATTTCATTCGACTCCATTCACACTCTCCCAAAACGCCCCGCCCAGATGATGGCTCCCTTCCCAACAGGAGCGCAATTTCTTCCCTCAGTATCGTTCTTCTCTCTGCGTAGAAACTACCGAATCCCACTATCATCTCGGGCACAGTGCCCAGGGCAGTACCTCATGGTTGACGCCCGCAATTGCTTCAGCCATCACCCATCCTCTCCTTCTGGCGACTCTCTCAATCCATAGCACGCATCCCGCACAATCCGCCACACCGGATCCTGATCGAACCGACGCACGAACTCATCCGAAATCTCATTGACCAGCCGCAAACCCTCCTCCCCAGGCTCCGCGATCAGCCCCCGCACCAATATCGTCTTCTCCCGCTGGATATTTCCGCTCGGCTCCTGCCACTGCCCATGCACGTCGATGATCGTCATCCCACCAGGAAACCGCGGCGTTACCGTATCCGCCATGAACGCATCCCAATCCTCCCCGCTCACCCGGTTGCCCTCGCTGTCGTCTTGCCCAAAGAACAACTGATACTCCACCCCGCTCTCGAACTCCTCCGGGCACCACTCGTCATCCGAGGAGGCACACCCTGCTGCCGCCAACGATACGAAGACGGCCGCCCCAACCAGAAATGCCCCTAATCTCCATCGTCTCACTGCTTCACCCATGACCCTCTCCTTGTTCAGCATCGGCCGACCATCGCCGGCCCGTCCTGATGGCCCTCTACCACTCCTGAGCGGACTACTCAGCTCAGCAGCTCATCTTGCGCGCCTCCCTAACAGATGTGTGATCTCTTCCTTGAGCCGCGTTCTCCTCGCATCATAGAAGGTGCCAAACCCGGTCATCCCCTTTGGCACATCGCCCAACAGGTGGTGATTTTCGTATTCTCGCCGGCCCGCAGAGCCCCCGGGGCATGTTTGATCCAGCCAATCGGATGGCATCTGTGCGCTTTTCTCATGGTTCTGCGCCCCTTGAAGCAACTGAAGATTGGCGAGTCTATTACTATTGGACATGAAACTGTCGATCTTGTCATCCGGAACTCCGGCGTCCCTGAGCCGCGGTTCGGTAAACCGTGACCTGGGAAATACGTGGTCGACGTGAAAGTAGTTGCGGAGATCGACGAACGGAAAGAGCAGCGACAACAGTGCAAACGTGAGCCTGTTGTTGAACTCCATATCCACCAAATCTTCGAGTTCCTCTTCCTCGAATACAAGCGACTTCCCGCGGCGCGTCATCTCGTCTCGAATCTGAGAGACAGGAAAACCATCGCCGTCGCTCTCTCTGATTACGCGTCTGATTGCGGTCAGCAGCGTATCCAGACCGCTGCCCCAGACGCCCGACTTCAACAGGCTCCGGATGAGCCACCCCCGAATGACCTCCCTATCTTGCCTGAACTCGTTCCGATCCAAGTATGTTTCTTCGTACCCCTTCTTGTGAAGATAATATGCAATAGGGAGAATGGCGTTGTTGGAACTGAGATTCTGCCCGCTGAACCCAAAAGAGGAAACCAGCTGAACTGTCAGCATCAGGGAGCGTTTGACGCCATCCCATTTCTCCTCGAGGACAGTCATGTTCTCTCGGTTGAAGTTGTCCACTTTGAAGCCTACGCTGCCAATATCGCTCAGCATCAGGCCAGCCTTGAGAACCCAGTCCTTGGAGAGTGTGAAACCTGTACCGATTCTGTTGAGTTCATCTACGAGAGTATGAATCTCTTCTCGCGCATCCTTCTCTTGCCACTGGGACACCGCTATCGAAAGCAGCATATCAGAGTACGACAGAGGCGTTCCACCGTCGTTCGTGCGAATGAAAATCTGGAGAACTTTGTCCAGTTCCTGACTCTTCTCTTCGTAGGACGACACTATCTCCTTACTGTGCACGATCTGGTGGAGTGTATAAAGGGTTTCGTACGCCCGGTCCACGTGTTCTTGTGGCAATCGCTCATTCAACCACCGCACCATAGGAGGTCCCCCCTTCATACCCAGCACTTCCCTGACGGGAAACCAGCACTCACCGGCATGGTTTGCCTCGGCCTCTTCACGCGTCCGGAATTCGAACCGATATTTCAACCCTTCGTCATCCTCATTGGGTTCCCGTAGCAGATCCAAGTAGAGGTGACGCTTAGGGAATGCACCCGGACTGTTCCACCACAGCCTCGGCCGTTTCCACGCCATACTCCCGCGCAAGCCGATATTCAGCGCGGTCAGACGCTGCTGTCCATCCAGGACTGCCGTCAACTGACGATTAGGCAGGGGGGGCAGCGGTGGGCAGTGGGGCTTGTTTCGTTGATGGTAGTCGAGAACGAAGTCGAAGAATCTGAATTTGCCGCTGTTTTTAGGCCGGACACTCCAGTACAGGAAGGCTCCAAAAGGGTAGCCTTGCATGATGCTGTCAAACAACCGGCAGATCTGGTCGGGCCTCCACACGAACTCTCGTTGGATCGCAGGCAGGACGAGATCGTTCCTCTGAATTTCGTCAAGGGTAGCTTTGATTGTGCCGTGGAGCTGATACATGGGTACATTCCTCCTCTAGGTGCAGTCGTTGCGTTTCAGGGCACCGCCCGTCCGCTACGAGCCGACCGTTGCATTCTACCACTCCTCATACTCATGATACGGGAAGCTCCGCAGCCCTGGACGCCCATCGAACCCGTCGTAGAGCAGCAGCGGACTCAGGTTCGGATGCCCAACGAAGACGATCCCGAACAAGTCGTGCGCCTCGCGCTCGAACCAATCCGCGCCGCGCCAAACGGGTATCACAGTATCCACCCGCGGCTCGTCCGGCTGCAAATTCGCCTTGATTACCATCTTATGACGCCATCGAAGTGAAAACACATGGTAGTCGACCTCGATGCGCTCCACATAGTCCACCGCGGAGATGCAGCGCAAGTAATCGAAATCGAGGTCGGGATGCTCCTTGGCCGTCCTGCACGCGTCGAAAACCTGCCGCGCCTCTACAGTCACCGTCACCTCATCTACCGCCGCTCCAATCTCCGCCTGCATCCCTCTATAGATGGAAGGCAGCGTCTGGGAAAGAGATTCTCCCCGCGCGTCCAGCCGCACGGCCGCTTGCGGCGCTGCGCCGCCGCGGCCCCGTGCAGGCCTCGCAGGCCGTCTACTCTGCTCCGTCACCTTGCCGCGCGTCCTGTCGAATCTTCTCCTGAAGCTGAAGCAAGCCGTACATGAGCGCCTCCGGACGCGGCGGACATCCGGGCACGTACACATCCACCGGCACCAAGTGATCCACCCCCATGACCACCGAGTACGACAGATAATACGGCCCCCCGTTCGTCGCGCAACTCCCCATCGCGATCACCCACTTCGGATCCGGCATCTGCTCGTACAGCAACTTGATCGGCTCCGCCATCTTCTTGACCACCGTCCCAGCAACGATCATCACATCCGCCTGACGAGGCGATGGCCACGTTACTACCCCAAAGCGGTCGAAATCGTGATGCGACATATGCGTGCTCATCATCTCGATAGCGCAGCACGCCAACCCAAACGACAACGTCCACAACGAATTCTTCCGCGCCAATGCAAACAACTCGTCCGACTTCCCCACCAACGTGTTCGGCATCACCTCACGCAACACGCTCTCCGCGGGGTTGTTCCCCTGGCCCGGCCGATACCCCTGTCCAAGTCTCATCTCCACTGCAGCACCCCCTTTCTCCATCCATACACCACTCCAAACAGCAAGATCCCT
Organism: Dehalococcoidia bacterium; assembly: GCA_965242665.1. Lineage (GTDB taxonomy): Bacteria > Chloroflexota > Dehalococcoidia > Lucifugimonadales > VXLM01 > VXLM01. The sequence continues at coordinate 2,230,347 of OZ251484.1, forward strand.
ATGAAGATCAACATCTCGTAGAACACCGCCGGAATCGACTGAAGATACACCACCGCCCACGGAAACAGGAACACCGCCTCCACATCGAAGATCAAGAACAGCATCGCAAACACGTAATACCGTATCTGTATCTGCGACCAACGGTACGGCGACGGCTCGATCCCGCACTCATACGGTATATCCTTCGCAGCAGACGGCCGCCGCGGCGCAACGATGCGCGACATGACGAACAGCCCCAACACCGTAACCAGCCCAACAGCCCCAACGATCCCTACGACCGTCCAATCCAGCGCCAACCCTTCCAACGGAACCTCCTAATACATATTCCCTTGCACGTTACAACGACGCCCCGGCGGCGAACATGCCTGCTGCATCGCCGTCAGGATCGTTCTCCATGATGTCCTCGATCGTTGGCCCGGCGCCCTTCCGCAGCACGGCGTCAGACATACTCATGATGGCGTCGATGACGTTGACACAGAACCATACCTCGAACGCGCTCAGCGTGAACGCCTCCGGCTTTGCGCTGGCAGTGTCCCGCATGATGTGAAGCGCGTCCTTGTACGGATCGAAAGACACGACCTTCTCCAACCTCACTCTGAAGCTCTTCTGCGACCCCGTGAAGTAGATGTGCTTCGTCGTGATACCGAAGACCCCAGAGTCTTGATACTCCATCGAACTCGATTCCACCGACCTCCCTTTGAACGTGCCCGGCCGAACGTATACCCCCTTGGTCACTCGGATGCTCGCCCCCATCGAACTGCCCCGAAACTCGCGGCGCGTAACCTCTTTGAGATATTGAACATCAGGGAACACCCATACCAGGGATTCGCTCTTCATCATGTTGAACGGCAGTCGCCCAAACTGCTCCCGCACAGCGCCGAGGTCGAACCGCGGAAGAATCTCGTCCTCGGTCAGCGACCTAAGCAAATTCATCATCTTGAATAGCTGAAAATGCTGCCCATACACGTCCAGCCGAGCCTCGTCGAGGTCGAAGTGCGCCCGGTACCGATTCAAACAACGCTTCTCCTCGATGGAGAGTATCCTGTCCTCCACCGCCTCCTCCAAAGCATCGCACCACCCCTTCTCCAGAACCTCCGTCAGCTCATGCTCGAACATCTCGATATCCGCAGACGCCGCCGTCTCGCGGATCCGGCCCTCCAACTCAGCGAGACCCGTTCCCCGCAGCGCCGCATCCACGCACGCGGAGCGGATCGCCCCCATCGCACGATCGTGCCTCTCCGCGCACTCCTTGTGTTGCTTGCGTAGGAATCCAGCCGGCTTCCCGCAATATCTGCAATTCCCCAAGCTTTCATCCCCTCTATTTCGGTATTGACCGTGGCAGCGCGATTGCCCTCGAACCTCAGCCTCGCCATAAGTGTACCACCCAACCACGCATCCTTCAAACGCCAACGTCCGTTCCACCCCCAATCACCCCACCGTTGACGCCACCCACAGCAACATCCATAATACCCCCAACCCCGACCACACTCTCATGTCGAGAACCCTCCAATGGCGGAATGCCCCGAGTGCGACGCCCAGATACCAGTCTACGTCCGGCGTTGTCCAACGTGCGGAGCCAGACTGAGGCGCGAAGTCCGGTCGGACAACGAGCGGCGTCAGGCCAGATTGTGCCATCTCCTCCCGCTGCCCGGAATGCTGCTCTTCCTCGTGTCCTGGCCTGCACTCGGGGTATTCGCCCTTGCGCCACTCAATCTCATCGCTCCGCTCATATACCGCTGGCGCAGTCCGGACTCTCGAACCATTCGCACCCACGCAGGCGAAGTGCTCAACTTCCAGCTGTTGTGGACAGCCGTAATCGGCGTCCTATGGCTTGTCTTGACACTCGCTTCACCAAACGATGACGGCCCCTGGTGGTCGGCGTGGTCGGTGTGGAACGTCCAAACTTCATACCAATTTACCACTACGGAACCCGGAGTCACCGTCTACGAACCGACCGCCGACCAATCCGAGCTAGCAGAGGAAGAAGAGCAGCAGTCCTCTTGGGCTCTACCGACCCTAGCATTTCAGCTGCTGGCGGTAGCATGGCTCGGTGGCATTGCGCTGACCGTCTTCTTCGCCTACGACCTGGGAAACGGCGGAACAGGCCGCTACCCCCTCCGCATCCCTCTCCTATAACCACATTGATCCAATCATAGCCCCTGCCGCCGGGGATCGCAGCGGTTACCCCCCAACGTTGACGCGCGCGCCCAAGAATCTCTATAATACCCTCGCAACACTCACCCGACTCAGGCCAAAACCCCAATGGCGGAATGCCCCACGTGCGTCGTCCAGTTGCCTATCTACGTCCGGCGTTGTCCAACGTGCGGAGCCAGACTGCGGCGGAAAGTTCGGTCGGACGACGAGCGGCAACAGGCTAGATTGTGCCACCTACTCCCGCTGCCCGGAATGCTGCTCTTCCTACTGTCCTGGCCTGTACTCGGACTGTTTTCCCTTGTGCCCCTCAATCTCATCGCGCCGCTCATCTACCACTCGTACAATCCAGCCTCCCAAACCATTCGCACTCACACAAGAGAAGTGCTCAACTTCCAGCTGCTCTGGACTGCCGTAATCAGCGTCGCTTGGCTTACCTTGAAACTCGCTCCCCCATTGGTATTGTCAACCATAGTGCTTTACCTCCTCGCGGCAGCATGGATCGGAGGCATCGCCCTGACCGTCTTCTTCGCCTACGACCTGGGAAACGGCGGAACAGGCCGCTACCCCCTCCGCATCTCCCTATTCTGACGGCCTCGCACGCCCAATCGCAAATCCACAATCCTCACCCTCATATCCTTCAATCCCCGAACACCTTCCCAATCACCCCACCGTTGACGCCACCCACGGCAACATCCATAATACCCCCAACCCTGACCACACTCTTATGTCGAGAACCCTCCAATGGCGGAATGCCCCGAGTGCGACGCCCAGATACCGGTCTACGTCCGTCGCTGTCCAACGTGCGGAGCCAGACTGCGGCGAAAAGTCCGGTCGGACGACGAGCGGCAACAGGCTAGATTGTGCCACCTACTCCCGCTGCCCGGAATGCTGCTCTTCCTCCTGTCCTGGCCTGTACTCGGACTGTTCTCCCTTGTGCCCCTCAATCTCATCGCGCCGCTCATCTACCACTCGTACAATCCAGCCTCCCAAACCATTCGAACTCACACAAGGGAAGTGCTCAACTTCCAGCTGTTCTGGACTGCCGTAATCAGCGTCGCTTGGCTTACCTTGAAACTTGCTCCCCCATTGGTATTGTCAACCATAGTGCTTTACCTCCTCGCGGCAGCATGGATCGGAGGCATCGCCCTGACCGTCTTCTTCGCGGTACTGTTGACTTGTGGTTGTTAGGCAAAAGGAGAGTGAACGATGGGTAGATGGACGATAGCGTCGGTGACCGCGATTGTAGTACTGCTTGCGTGCGGTCAGGCAGAGTCACTGGAGGATCGACTAATAGAGGCAGAGAAACGGCTTGCAGAGGTAGAGGAGCGCATCACGGCGTATGAGTGGGAGACCGCTACCCTGACGCCGGCACCGACTGCTACTCCTACGCTGCTATCCGGCGCAGGGTTGACGATACGTGAACGGTATGAGGATCTCGCGCGCGTGGGGCTTGTCGTGCGGACGGAGGAGAGGCGTACCCTATCTGGGTGCAATAATCCCGCGCGTTGCAACGTCTCCGACTGGAAATACGAGGACGTCACTGTATTCACAGTACCGGAAGGGGCTGGGTGGATGGGTCATCCGATTCACGGACGTTCCTGGTGGAGATGCTAGATCGAACTTTTCTCAGGAGGGCGATCTCTATATCTACCATCCTGCTAACCCGGGGTCGAACCAGGGGTACATCCGCGCGCACAACGTCGGGCCTGCAGCGCGCTTTGCGTTCCAATGGTACAAGCGGTACATCCGCGCGCACAACGTCTGGGCGGTGGAGCGCGGACGGCAACACGTACTACGTGGGGTACATCCGCGCGCACAACGTCTGGGCGCACATCGTGCAGATACATGGAGGGCGGGTTGCACAATGGTCACAGTAGATTCCCCACAACAACCACAAGTCAACAGTACCGATTCGTCCATGAGTACGACGTCGAAGACGGAGCCGCGGTTCCCCCGCACACGCGGGGATAGACCTTCCGTCCGCGCGCGTGGGGAATCCGCGCCAGGCGACGCGGCAGGACGACGTCACGCAGCCTCCCGTCCGCGCGCGTGGGGAATCCGCGTGCTTGAGACTACCAAGAAGACGCAGGCCGCGCTTCCGTCCGCGCGCGTGGGGAATCCGCGCGCACACGGTCGACTGCAAGAACTGCATTCGACTTCCGTCCGCGCGCGCGGGGAATCCCCCGCTTATTGCGCCGTTTCCACCTTTTCCACTTCCTTCCGTCCGCGCGCGCGGGGAATCCCCCTCAGTGGCGTCACTTTCATCTCCCCACTGCCCCTTCCGTCCGCGCGCGCGGGGAATCCCCGGAATCGTCGGGCGTCCCGTGATTCCCATGATGCTTCCGTCCGCGCGCGCGGGGAATCCCCATTGCGTTCTTTGTTTAAGTCAGCAGACGAGCGCTTCCGTCCGCGCGCGCGGGGAATCCCCTCGTTCATTGCCTCCATCCCGATGCGCCGAATGCTTCCGTCCGCGCGCGCGGGGAATCCCCCGGGACGGAAAATGGAAATAGGAGGCGAACGATCTTCCGTCCGCGCGCGCGGGGAATCCCCACCTGTTTTGGGAGTGTGACAACCGTGACAACCCTTCCGTCCGCGCGCGCGGGGAATCCCCTCCCTGCCACTACGACATGGCTGCGGGTATCGACTTCCGTCCGCGCGCGCGGGGAATCCCCGCTACTACAGAGCGGGTAGTATTGATGTATCCCCTTCCGTCCGCGCGCGCGGGGAATCCCCGGCTTCGACTTCGATGGTAGTGAAGCCGTTGCCCTTCCGTCCGCGCGCGCGGGGAATCCCCGTCACGGACAAGCTCGCCCAGATGATCAACGACCTTCCGTCCGCGCGCGCGGGGAATCCCCATATCCGGGATATAGATGCGGTCGTCGAGGTTGCTTCCGTCCGCGCGCGCGGGGAATCCCCGACGTATGTCTGGTAGCAGACGTCCGCAGCGTCCTTCCGTCCGCGCGCGCGGGGAATCCCTTCTACCGCGTGCGGCAACTTCCTGGCGGAGAGCTTCCGTCCGCGCGCGCGGGGAATCCCCAGAGGAATCGAACAAGCGGTTGCAGCCAACCGCCTTCCGTCCGCGCGCGCGGGGAATCCCCTGCCACGCAGACGTACACATGGAGCGTCGTCGGCTTCCGTCCGCGCGCGCGGGGAATCCCCGACTCTATTGCCCGTGAGCGCAGGCACTCGAGCCTTCCGTCCGCGCGCGCGGGGAATCCCCGACGGAGGGTTGGGAGGGTGGACTGCTGGAGGGCTTCCGTCCGCGCGCGCGGGGAATCCCCTCGGTGAACATCGAGCTGGCGTCGACGATTCGGCTTCCGTCCGCGCGCGCGGGGAATCCCCCTACCGCCTCTCCTTTCATGAGCCGCTGCGTGTCTTCCGTCCGCGCGCGCGGGGAATCCCCCAAGACGTCCTGCGGGAAGAGTGAGCCTTGCGGCTTCCGTCCGCGCGCGCGGGGAATCCCCCAACTTCCCGTCCTTCCACTGATGCATACGCGGCTTCCGTCCGCGCGCGCGGGGAATCCCCGTACGAGGTTGAAGGCGCTCCAATCCTTGCCGCCTTCCGTCCGCGCGCGCGGGGAATCCCCTCCTGTACGATAGACGACGGCTCGCCCTGGTAGCTTCCGTCCGCGCGCGCGGGGAATCCCCATGGGAGTGAGTCCCCCCTCAGTACGAAGCGCGCTTCCGTCCGCGCGCGCGGGGAATCCCCTCCCACTCGCCCTCGTAGCCCGAGACGGCTACCCTTCCGTCCGCGCGCGCGGGGAATCCCCCGAAACTGCCAGCCGCTTCTGTTCCCTGGTATCCTTCCGTCCGCGCGCGCGGGGAATCCCCAGGCGCAGGGAATGCAACAGGACACGGACGGGACTTCCGTCCGCGCGCGCGGGGAATCCCCGTACCGGCATTGAGCCCGTTGGCCTCGAATGCCCTTCCGTCCGCGCGCGCGGGGAATCCCCCGTCCCGCAGGCGACCCCCAAGCGCAAGCACGGCTTCCGTCCGCGCGCGCGGGGAATCCCCCGGATTCGAGCGCAGAGGAAGTGGCTGCGGCAGCTTCCGTCCGCGCGCGCGGGGAATCCCCCGTCCGCAACTGCGTATACTCCTTGCCGCACGCCTTCCGTCCGCGCGCGCGGGGAATCCCCCGACGTTGCCTGAGTTCGAGGCGCTGGAGGATACTTCCGTCCGCGCGCGGGGGGAATCCCCCGAGGCGTCGTAGAGTTGCCTTGCGGGCCGTGGCTTCCGTCCGCGCGCGGGGGGAATCCCCACCAATCCCTATAAGCAGTATTGGACGGAGTGCCTTCCGTCCGCGCGCGGGGGGAATCCCCTCACGTACACATGATAATCATCGAGCCGGCGACCTTCCGTCCGCGCGCGGGGGGAATCCCCTATTTCGGTTCCCCCGCACACACGGGGATAGACCTTCGACTCGCGGAGCTTCTTCCTTGAATCCTCGGGTTCCCCCGCCTTCGGAGACCTTTGAACAACTATGCAGAATGGTTGTTTGAGGATGTTCTGCCCCCAATCCATTCCTTTCGCCTCAGATGGCGAACCGCCAGCCCAGAGAAAGAAGAGATGAACTTCACCCACAAGGTCCATCACCTGCACAACACCCAGCTCAGACCGTACATCCGGCCCCCCAACCGCCTTCTCCAGGCAGCTTGGTCCATCCACCACCCACAGATCAGACTGAACATCCAGACAACTTGACCGCACGACGCAGATTGTACGCCATCAACTTGAACCACATCTCCACCGCGTTCCTTCCCAATCCACAATACCGTACCCGCGTGTACCCATAACTGCGCTTCAGAGTGCCGAACACATTCTCTACCGGCGCCCGCACAGGCCCTATCAACTCGTTGCGACGACGCTGCCAATGCGACAACCCCCGCTGATGCTTGTGCGAACGATGCATGATCCGATCAGCAATCCCCTGAGACCTCAACCACCGACGCCTCTCCATAGCCGAAGTGCGATCGACGCCCACGCTGACTCTGCGTCCAGTCCGCATCCGGATCCGCAGCACTCTTCGTCCCACGACCCGCAGACACCGGCGGCCGACGCACCTGCGCCTCCACTAACCTAGCGTCCATCAACGTTCCCTCTTTCAAGACCAGGCCCAGACCGTCCAACTGTTTCCCCAACTCCTCGAACAGCCTTTCGCTCAGTCCCAGCCTCTCCAACGTACTGCGGAAACGGCTGAGCGTAGAGTGGTCCGGCGTGTCGTCTTGAAGTTCCAATCCTACGAAGCGGCGGAAGGATATGCGGTCTGCCAGGGCCTCTTCCATCTGGGAATCCGACAGGTTGTACCACTGCTGAAGTAGCAGCGCCTTGACCATCATAATCGGCGGGTAGCTGGGTCTTCCCTCGCGTGCCGAGTAGACTCTGCTGACTAGTTGGCCTAGTCGTTCCCAGTCGATCATGGTGTCGATTCGTTCCAGTCGTTCGTTTCGTCCCAGTGTTTGCGGCAACAATGATTCCGCTAGTGAAGGTTGGCCCATCTCTCGGTGCATTCCACTCTCCTTACGACTTGCGCGATCCAGCTCCTCTGTTTATACCCCAACACAACAGGTTATGCAAAGGTCTCCACACGCGGGAATGACGTAGACAGTGGGTTTACGGGCTGGGGGTGATCCATACTAAGGATTAGGGGGCAATCTATGCCGATGAATCGAACGGGACCGGCTCCGAGGCTGTATTGATGTTAATCGTCCAACCTGCTAGAACTACAGAGGTAGAAGTCATTGTTGCGAGGGAGTCCGTGCAGGAAGCGCACTTCACCGAGGGGCTGTTCGAGTTTCTCATCGATCTGCGGATGAACAACGACCGCGAGTGGTTTCGAGAGAACAAGCGGCGGTACGACCGCGACGTCAAGGAGCCGCTGCTGCGGTTCATCAAGGATTTCGAGCCGAGGCTGCATTCCGTTAGCGCGCACTTCGTCGCAGACGCGCGCGCCAACGGCGGCTCGATGTTCCGCATCTACCGCGACGTCCGATTCTCGCGGGACAAGAGCCCGTACAAGACGCAGGCCGCGGCGCATTTTCGCCACGAGGCAGGCAAGACGGCTCATGCGCCGGGGTTCTATCTGCACCTCTCGCCCGATGAAGTCTACGCGGGCGTTGGCATCTGGCAGCCGGACTCGGAGTCTCTTGCGAGGATACGGAACGCCATCGACGCAGACCCGGGGAAATGGGAGCGCGCGGCAAAGGACGAGGCCTTCCTGCGGGAGTTCACTATCGGTGGAGATTCGTTGAAGCGCCCGCCAAAGGGCTTCGGCGCCGACCATCCATATATCCAAGACATCAAGCGAAAGGACCATATCGCTTCCGTCGAGTTCGAGCGAGAGGATGTCATCGCGCCTGGCTTCATCGACGACTTTGCGGACGTCTGTCGTCAAGCGTCGCCGTATATGCGATTCCTGACGTCCGCGCTGGGTCTTCCGTACTGATAGCGCGTTAATGCGCGCCGTTTATCGAGGGGGAGAGAATGCGAGAATCGAACGTGACGACTACCATCCGACGCATCCGCGTCTCTGCGATTGTCGTATCGTCTGTCGTAGCCGTCTTCTCACTCACAGCGTGCGGCAGCGAGCCGGCACCTTCACCTACGCCGTCTACCACGCCGCCAACCGTCACGGCGACTTCTACTGGTGGCGATTCACAGTCCACGCCGTCCCCCATTTCTGCGGCAGTGCCATCCGTCACTCCAACCCCTATCAGCGAAAGCCTACAGTCGACGGCGTCACCCATCCCTACGGTGGCGCCGACCATCACGGCAACTCATACTAGCGAGCCGACGCCTTCACCCACGCCGTCCCCTACGCCTACCACGGGGCCAACCGTCACGGCGACTTCTACTGGTGGCGATTCACAGACACCGACACCTATACCTACCACGGCTCCGCGCGCCGAATCTGCCTCTCCGGACGGGCGGCTTACTAATCTCAAAGCCATCTCCAGTGGACAGTTCGTGACGTGCGCTCTGCGCCAGGAGGGCACCCTCGTCTGCTGGGGTGGCCTCGCCAACACATGGACGCCGCCACAAGACGAGACATTCGTTGACATCCTCGTCGGATGGTTTCAAATCTGCGCGCTCCGCGAGGACGGATCGGACATCTGCTGGTCTACAGAAGATGGCGAAGTGACAACCGAGAAGACCGGCTCGGATAGTAGACATCCCGGCGTTCGGAGCTTCCTCACTCAGAATTTCACCACCGTCAGCGTCGGGGATTCTGGTGTGTGCGCTATTCGCAGGGGAGACGGCTATACTGTCTGTTTGGGGGACGATGGGGTCGCTCCAGTGCCGGCCCCGGAAGGAGAACGCTTCACCGCCATCAAGGACGAGAAGGGCGTGATTCATGCCTGTGCCTTCAGCAGAAGCGGTTCGATCGGGTGTTGGGAGTATGATTCCGGCAATCGAACTCTCCCGCCGTCTGACGACCTATACTCTGCCTACAGTAGCGGCCCGGGAAGTTCCTGCGCCCTTCGACTGACGGATGGATCGCCGGTCTGCTCGGGATTGCTCGTGGAGTACTACGCTTCCCCACCGGAGGACGAGACCTTCGCAGCCATCAGCAACGGCGACGGCTTTGCTTGCGCGCTGCGGGAGGATGGATCCCCGGTGTGCTGGGGTCGTGAAGACCATTTTGGCGGCGAGGCAATGGTTCCGGTGAACGAACGCTTCAGCACTATTAGCAGCGGCAGGTATCACGCCTGTGCGCTTCGGATAGAGGACGGATCGCCGGTGTGTTGGGTGGGCCCCAACCATGATTCTGCTGGGCAGGCGGCTCCACCGGGTGGGGGCCGCTTGCAGGCGTGGTTGCCGGGGGATGAGCGATTCAAAGCCATCGACCTTGGCGAGTCTTACTTGTGTGCTCTGTTGCTAGACGGATCGCCGGTATGTGCGGGTACTGGCAACGCGGCGTTGAGCGTGCCGCCGGAGGGGGAGACGTTTACTGCTATCAGCGTGGGTTACTTTCACGGGTGCGCGTTGCGTCAGGACGGCTCCCCTGTGTGTTGGGGCCCCCAACTTCCAGGCGAGGCAGGAGCCGGCGGAGAATCGACGCCGGAGGGAGAGACGTTTATTGCCATCAGCAGCGGCTCCCTCTATACATGCGGCCTGCGCGAGGATGGCGTGCCGGTTTGTTGGGCATCGTTGTCCGCAGAATATGCCCGCGTGGACGCAGTATTTGTCGAACCTCCCGAAGGAGAGAAATTCACTGCTATCAGCAGCGGCTTCTTCCACACGTGCGGCCTTCGCGAGGACGGCTCTCCCGTTTGTTGGGAGTCGGTGACCGTCGAGGACGAATTCTTGGATCGAGGGAGAATCGATCCTCCGGTGGGCGAGAAGTTTATGGCTATCAGCAGCGGTTTTTATATCACGTGCGCCCTGCGTGAAGACGGCTCCCCAGTTTGTTGGACGCTGGTGTCCCCCGAAGTGGATGATTTCGATCCAGAGGCGTTCAAGCCTCCCGAAGGCGAGACGTTCACAGTCATCAGCAGCGGTTACCTTCACGCGTGTGCATTGCGACAGGACGGCTCCCCAGTTTGTTGGGGCTTCACAGGCCCGCCTCCTGAGAACGAGACGTTTACAAGCGTAGAAAGCGGCTGGATTCCGATTACCTGCGGCATCCGAGAGGACGGCTCCCACATCTGCTGGTAACCTTGGTACGCTGGCATAACATGAGTCGCACGCCGATAGTATACGAAAGGAGCATCAGAATGAAAATCACCGATTACGGAAACTCATACGTTGCGTGGACGGGCAAGGTCGATGAGGCGGACACGCGCGTTCCGGGGCACATGCCCTGGCCGAATACCGTGCGGATTCTGCTGGACTCGCGCTGTTGGATTACGGAGGAGGGGACGGAGGGAGTGCGGGAGTACAACATGATCTCGCCGTGCAGGACGGAATGGATGTACCGCTCGGATGTCTTGTGGCAGCAGCCGAACTACGAGTTTGCGGGCATCTATTCGGACACGGAGTGGATGGCGGGGCACATCAAATCCGGCGGCGTCAACGAGTTTGGCGGCGATTGGCGCATATCGCTTCCGATTGCGGGGCGGTTCCAGGAGATTCGGACGGTCGTGCGGGACTACCCGAACGTCGAGCGGCTGGATACGGACGAGCAGGTCGTCGAGGCGACGACGGCTTTCCTGCCGATCGTGGCGCGCACGGACGTTTGGAGCGAGGACGGCAAGACGCGCGCTACTATCGAATATCCAATCAGGACTATGAACGTCCAACTCGAACGCAAGCGGATGCAGGTCGATACGGGGCCGGTGATCTTTCCGGACTTCCAAAGCGACGAAGAAGAGGAGATACGGAAGCTGCATTTCGCGTTCGTGTGCTACAACACAAGCCGAGTGGCGGAGTTCGTCTTGCGGGGCCCCAAGCCCATCACCAGCGGCGGCGCTCAGGTCGGTTCCTATGTGGACTACTCGGAAGTTCGGCGCGTGCCCATCGAGAATACGTTCTACGCCGCGCGGCTGTAATACGCGCCGTTCGTAGACGCTTCAGGCGCGGATATCCCGGAGGCCCCCCATGACGATTCCACTCGACCGCATTCGTTCCATGCCGGCGTTTTCGCCGTATTTTCCGATGCCGCCCGCGCGGTACCGGAACACGAAGTCGCAGATCGTGCGCTTCCGCGCGGCGGACTCTGCGATCGATCGGGTGCTGCCTGATTGCCTCGAACCTGCGGGCGGCGGCGAGTGCACGGCGACCGGTCTCAGCGTCCCCTGGTCCGCGAACTACGGCGCGTTCGATGAGAGCGTGCTGTCGGTGAAGTGCACGTATGAGGGAGAGGAAGGATGGTTCTCGCCGGTTGCCTTCCTCAACTCCAAGTCGAGCATCCCGGCCGGTCGAGAGATATACGGCACGCCCAAGGTATGGGCGGAGTTCGAGGTTGGCTTCGATGAGCGCGTCATGTTCACGAACACCTACGCCGGGGGAGCGCGCATCATGAGCATTCGCTCGACGATGCACCGGGAGGCCGCGCCGGATGAGATGCCGGCGATTGGTCATTCATGGCGATTGAAGGCGATCCCCCGCGCGGACGGCAACGGATTGGACGTCTTGCAGCTGATCGACGGCGCGAACGTTGCATCGGATAGAACCGTTCACGTCTGCCGATCGGGGGACGGCGTCGTGCAGTTCGACCCATCGCCCGTCTACGACCTTTCCGACTTCGCGCCAATCGAGTATCTGGGCGCGTACTATGTCGAGGCCGACCTAACGGAAAACTGGGCGGAGATAGTGCGGGATTTCTCGATAGACTGATGCACGTTGGGGTTGCCAAGGTCACTCTGCAATTGCCTGAGAACCAGAGTCTCAAGGGCAAGCGGCGGGTCGTCTCGTCCACATTGGCTCGCGTCAGGAACAAGTTCGACGTCTCGATAGCCGAGGTGGGATCGAACGACTCGCTGCGAACCGCCACGCTCGGAGTGGCGGCGGTTTCGAACTCTGCGCGCCATGCGGAGCAGATAGTGACGAACGTCGTGGAATTCATCTCTACCGCGTCCGGGGATGCCTACGTCTCAGACGTCGACCGCGAGTCGGTCTCGGGGTTCTGACCGCGCTCCTCTGCATACCGGGCGCGGCGCTTCCAGTCCGTAGGAAGCCGCGAACGCCAACCGGAGCCGCCTGCTGCCGAGCCCTGCATCCGGCGCAGAAGTGAACGCAGGGCAAACGTCGGCCATGGCCGCAGGGAATGCGTCGGATTTGAACGAGCGGCCTCTTCTTGTATCATGGGAGCGTTGCCGGACTTGCAGCGCGTTTCCGGGCGGCAGGAAGCTCTGCCGCCGCATATCAACCGCGCGAGGTAGGAAGGATGTTCGACGAATCGACTGACATAGCGTTGTTGCGGCCGCGTATCGAGAGGATTCGCGCGTGGCTCGAGGCGAAGAACTTGGGCGGACTGTTCGTCTACTCTCCCGCCGCCGAGCATAAATGGGGACAGACCGGACATGTTGCCTATCTGACGGGATGGGCAAACCATGACCGCATCGTCGATTCGGCGGTGGTAGTTCCAGTAGAGGGGGATCCCGTGCTGATGTTCGCCGGGCTTCCGTACATGATCGAGCAGATCGAGCAGGTTTCCCCGATCGGAGACGTTCGCCTAGTCAAAGCAGTCGACCCCAACGCCGTGGCGGTGGATGCCAAGTCGATGGGAGGCGACAGGGGGCCTCGGAGCTTTGCGGAGGAGGCCGCCGCGGTGATGCGGGAGAACGAGGTCTTCAACGAGCGGATGGGTGTGGTTGGAGTCGAAAACATGCCAGTTCCGTTCTACGAGCATTTGCAAACCGAGCTTGGCGAAAACCTAGTGCGCGGCGATGACATCGTGGCAGAGCTGCGGGCCGTCAAGACTCCGGAAGAGATCGAGTTGATCCGCCAGGCCGCCAGACTGGGAGACATCGGATTCCAGGCGATGATAGAGATCGCGCGCCCCGGTATGAGAGGGATCGAGGTCGTTGCGGAGATGGAGCACGCAGTGCGGCACGCCGGGGCCGATCATGCAAAGTACTGGATGGGATCCGGCCCAGACACGAGGTGGGAAGATACCCGCCTGGACATCCGCCCCCACTTGCGCATCCTGCGCGAGGGAGACTTCATGAACACCTGCTCGTACATCGTATACAAAGGCTATTGGAGCCACGGTCAACGCGCGGGTACATTGGGGCGCCGCAGTCCCTACCTGGATGAGATCATGCAAACCGCCATCGACGCCCAGACGGCGGGAATCGAGCAGATGCGTCCCGGCAACCGGGCGGGCAGCATTGCCCGAGCGATTCGCGAGAAGTGCGAGGTGGCCGGATGGTCGCTGCTCGGCGGGCGGGTCGGACATGGCATTGGAATGGACTACAGCGAACGCCCCAGTCCTGCAGAGAGCAACGATGCGATTCTCGAGGCGGGGAACACGATCATCCTGCACTCGGCCTTTGCGCTTCCGGGATCGGGGAAGATGTTCGTTCCCCTGGGCGACCACATGCACATCGCGGAGGACGGCCCAGAGTTTCTGATGGGTTTCGACCGTGGGCCGTTCGTGGCCGGTAGTTAAGCGCTCAGATGCAGCGTCCGACGCCGTCGCTCGGTATCGGCGGGGCGCGACTCCCGGCCCGCCGAACGCCCCGCAAGGGGATAGGGTATACTTGCACCAACGACTTTGCGCCAGCCGATGGAGTACTGTCGACTTGTAGTCCTTCGATATGGGGATAGGAGATGCGGTGTACAATGGATTCTTCGAGAGGGGACGTCATGCAATCGTCATGTGCTAAGAGACGAGGAGGGGAGCCATGGAAGAACTCAATCGACGGAAATATGAAGCAGAGGTTGGGTTCAGCGGGGCTGAGACGAGAGGAAGAAGGCGCAGGAAGTTCTCGCCCAAACTTGCGGGCTTGGCGTGCCTGGGATGCGCCGTAGCGCTCATCATCCTATTCGTCTTGTCGTCAAGCAGTTGTCTGATTGTCGCGGCTGCGCTGCGCTAGCCCGGACGGCGAGCGTCCTTGCAGCGGCGCGCCCAATGACTGCACAGGCGCAGGAATGTCGAACAATCCAAACACACGAACGCAAGAGTACCGCGCACGGAGTTGAAAGATGCTCAGTATCGAAACCATTCGGAACGAGACCGACCGGGTCAAAGAAGCCATCGCCAATCGGGGCCTCTCCGTGGATGTCGACCGCATCTTGGTGTTGGACGAACGCCGGAGAGAGACCATCGCCGAGGTGGATTCCCTGCGGGCGAGGCGGAACGACGTAAGCCGAAGTTTGGGCAGGTCGAAGGAGAAGCCGCCGCACCTGATTGCGGAGATGCGGGAGGTCGGCGCGCGCATCCGCGACCTCGAAGGCGCGCTCCGCGAGGTCGCAGCGGAGTACGAAGCGCTGCTCCTGGATGTCCCCAACATTCCCCACGAGGACGCCCCGATAGGGGAAACGGACGCCGACAACGTCGTAATCAAGACGGTTGGAGAAGACCCCGCGTTCTCATTCGATCCGAGGCCGCATTGGGAGTTGGGAGAGTCGATGGACATCATCGACTTTCGGAGGGCAGTAAATCTCGCGGGTTCGCGCGCCTACGTGCTCAAGGGGAAGGGGGCCAGCCTCCAACGCGCGCTCATCGCCTGGCTCCTGGACATCCACGTCAACGAACGCGGGATGCAGGAGCTCTACGTTCCGCACATGGTCACGCGCCAATCCGCTACCGGAAGCGGGCAACTCCCCAAGTTCGCGGATACGATGTATCACGACGATGAAGACGATCTTTGGATGATTCCAACGGCCGAGGTGCCGATCACGAACCTCCATGCAGGGGAGATCATAGAGGCGGGCACGCTGCCTTTGGAGTACGTGGCGCATTCGCCTTGCTACCGGAGGGAGAAGGCGGCCGCGGGCAGAGACACGCGGGGAATCAAGCGGGTGCATCAGTTCGAGAAAGTCGAGATGTTCCGGTTTACGGAGCCAGAAGGCTCCCCGGCGGCTTTGGAGGAGATGTTGTCGGACGCAGAGGACATTTGCAAGCGCTTGGGTCTTCGGTACCGGGTGTCCATCCAGTGCACGGCCGACCTGAGCTTCGCCTCGGTCAAGACGTACGATGTGGAGGTTTGGGCCCCGGGCAGTCGAGATTGGCTCGAGGTTAGCTCGGTATCGAACTGCACGGATTTTCAGGCGCGGCGCGCGCAGATACGATTCCGCGGTGCGGACGGTCGTCCGCGCCTCGCCCATACCCTGAACGGGTCTGCGCTCGGCATCCCCCGCACCCTCATCGCCATCATGGAAACCTATCAACAGGCGGACGGTTCCATCGTGACGCCGGACCCATTGCGTCGGTACGCAGGATTCGACGGAATCGAGGCTCGAGTATGACGCCGCCCGCCATTCAACGAGGGTAGTTCCTTGCCAACCACCGAAGCCGAGCTCAACACCGCGTTGGCGGAAGTGTTGGACGGAATGCGCCGCCGTTGGACTGTCTTCGGAGAGCCGACGAGGGGATTTACCGGCAGCGCCAGACGTCCTGACGTTCTGGTCGTAGAACAGGGCGTGGCGCCGGTCGTGGTCGAGACCGAGTTTCTTCCCGCCGTCACGGTGGAGCAGGACGCCTTGTCCCGTCTTGGCGAACGCCTTTCGGGAGACGGCGCGGAGGTGCTGGCGGTCGTCGCGGCGCGTGTTCCGGAGCGCTTTCGACAGGTCTCTCAGGCGAAACTGCGCGCAGAGATTCGGACTGCGCGCGATCTGGAGTACGCCCTCTTCTCGGGGGAAACAGCGGGTAGCGCACAGCGGTTCCCTCCGTCGGGGTGGCTGACCGGCGGAATGGGCGCGTTCGCCAATATCATCCACAAGGCCGCAGTTCCCGAGAGCGCAGTGGAGGCGGCGGTCCGCCACTTGGAATCCGGCGTCAGCACCGCAGCCAACATCCTTGGCGAGGCGGTAGAGTTTCGCCCCGATACCGGGGCGTATATCTCCGAGGCGTTGAAACAAGAAGACGGCCTCCAGACGCGCCGAATGGCCATGGCCATCGTGGCGAACGCATTCGTGTTTCAGGAAAACCTCGCGGGATCGTTCGGCATCCGCGGCGCGGCCCGCCTCCGCAACGACGCGAACAACCTGATCCCCTCGGACGTCGCGGACGAGTGGAAGAAGATCCTCGACATCAACTACTGGCCGATATTCGACATCGCGCGGGAAATCCTCATCTCCATCCCGACATCTTGGGCGGTCAGGATCTTGGACCGTCTGAGCCGCACCGCCCTCGATCTGATAGCAGAGGGTGTGACGCGCTCCCACGATCTCTCTGGTACGGTCTTCCAACGACTCGTGGCGGATAGGAAGTTCCTGGCGACATTCTACACTCGTCCGTCCGCAGCGTCGCTCCTGGCCGCCCTTGCTATACCGGAGCGCGAGGACTGGGGCAACGCCGAACGGGTCAAGGAATTCGCCATAGCGGACTTTGCCTGCGGCACCGGCACGCTGCTTTCCGCGGCGTACCAGCGCGTTGGCCAGATGCACGAGCAGGCGGGAGGAGACAGCGAGACGCTGCACCCGCACATGATGGAACATGCCTTGATTGGCATGGACGTCATGCCGTCTGCCGTCCATCTCACTGCGTCCATGATCGCTTCCGCCCATCCTGAGAGCACGTTCGAGGGCACGCGCCTCTACACCCTGCCCTACGGACGACAGCCCGCGCAGGACTACGCGCTGGGATCGTTGGATCTGTTGTCCGAAGATCACCAGATACAACCCTTGTTCCGCACATCGGCTCCCGTCCGCGTCGAGGGCGGCGGATCGCAGGAAGTGCGGCAAGTTCTCGAACTTCCCCCGGAAAGCTGCGACCTCGTAATCATGAATCCGCCCTTCACCCGGCCCACGAATCACGGCGGCGTGCGCGCGAACGTCCCGAACCCGGCCTTTGCGGCATTCGGAACCTCCAAAGACGATCAAGACGCGATGGCAAAGATCGCAAAAGAGTTGGGAAAGTCCACATGCGCCAATGGCAACGCCGGTATCGCATCCCACTTCGCCGCACTGGCGGACAGGATGGTGAAGCAAGACGGCACGGTCGCGCTCGTCCTCCCCATGGTTGCGCTTCAGGGTATGAGCTGGCAGAAGATGCGCGCGATGTTCGCCCAGCGGTATCAGGACGTCATCGTCGTAACGATCGCAGGCGCGAAATCGCACGACAAATCATTCTCCGCCGATACGGGAATTGGGGAGCTCCTGCTCGTCGCCCGCAAGCGGCAATCGGAAACGCTCCACAACCGCGGACTCTTCGTATCCTTGCGACAGAGACCGCGAAACACAATCGAGGCGTCCGAGATCGGAGAGGCAGTGCGGAAAGTGATCTCCCAAGGTCCCCGCCGCATCGAAGACGGACCGTACGGCGGCTCCCCTCTCTTCTTTGGCGACGAACAGGTTGGCGAAGTCTTGGATTGCCCCCTGCCTTCCGGGGGACAGTGGGGTGTAGCAGGGATATTGGATCTTTCCGTTGCCCAAACAGCGTATGCGCTTGCTTGCGGACGACTCGAATTTTCCGCCGAACTTCCTTCCCTGAGCATCCCGATTTCGCGCCTCGGCGATATTGCCAGCATGGGTTTCCTTGCTCGAGACATCAACGAGGGAGCGGGTAGAGGAGCATTCGATATTCATCCTCCCTATCACCCTGTGCCTGATATTCCTTCTCTTTGGAACCACGACGCGAGGCGTGAACGTGCGATGATCGTCGAACCGGACGGGGAAGCGTCAATCAGAATCGGCAGGGAAACCCGCGCCAAGGAGATATTGAACACCCGCAGCCACGCCCATCACAATGCAGAATTCCGATTCAACTCGCAATCTCTTGCGGTAGCATATACGCAGAGAATTACGTTGGGCGGTCGCGCATGGCCAAATGTCGTATTCGAGAACCCCGCGCATGAGATAGCATTCACGCTATGGGGCAACTCGACACTTGGCGGTCTCTGCTATTGGTGGCACTCGACCAAGCAAGACGCCGGACGCGGAGCGATTAGTTTTACGTCCGCGAACGACCTTCGAACTTTGGATGTCCGCGTGCTAGGAGAAGCGCAGTTGGACGCTGCGAGGCGGGTCTTCGACGCGCTGAAAGGCAAGCCGATGCGTCCGTTCAACGAGGCGGTGGGCGATCCGATTCGGGAGGATCTGGATCGGGGGTTGCTCGTCGATGTGCTCGGATTCGATGCGTCTATCATGGACGCGCTTGAGACGCTGCGCCGCAAGTTGTGCGCGGAGCCGTCGATACACGGCGGCAAGAAGTCGCGGGAAGGAGTGTAGCCATGCGAGACAAGACCCTAACGCTGGCCCTAGAAGGCGAAATAACATCCACGCAGTTCGCTCAGGCGATGACCAAGCTCGACAAGCTCGTTCGCGCGATAACGGCCGAGGTGGGCGCCAATGGGGATGTGAAGTGGGTGATAGACGATCTGCAGAAGAGCAGCGCCGTCGCGACACTGAGAGCCGTTACGGATAGTCCAGAGAAGGCGGATCAGGCAATACAGGTATACGAACAGGTAGGTCAGGCATTGAGCGAGGGGTTGCCGGTTCCATTTTCCAAGAAGATAGATGACAGCGCCCGCGCTCTCGTTGGAATTCTCGGCGGCGGCATCACGTCGATCAGGTTCGAGACGGCGAGCCTCGATAGGCTCATCACATCCGCTCCCCCCACCCGCGCCGCCCGTGCGATTTCCGACGCATACGGCACGGTGGAAGGCCGAATCCAGACATTGACGAACCGCGCCTCGCTCCGCTTCACTCTGTATGACACACTGCATGACAAGGGCGTTTCCTGCTACCTCGATGAAGGGCAGGAGGAGCGGATGCGCGGCTTGTGGGGCAAGATGGCAGTCGTCGAGGGTTTGGTGTCACGTTCCCCCGAGTCGGGGAGGCCGCTAACCATTCGGAATATCACGAGGATCGAGCGAACGACCGAAGAACCAGAAGGCGACTATACCCGCGCCATAGGCATCATCTCGATACCAGAGGGCGCGCCGATGCCAGAAGAGATAATCAGGAGAATGAGAGATGCCTAGCCGCCGTCGAAGAATATACTGGGACTCCAACTGTTGGCTTTCTCTCATAAACGCAGTTCCAGACAGAGCGCCAGTTCTTGAATCTCTTCTCTTCGACAGCAAGAACGAACTGGGTGATATAGAACTGGTCACATCGGTCATTTCCAAAGTCGAGGTGGCATTCGCTCAAAGCGAATACCAAGGAGGCCAGCCTGATCGAACCGTAGAGGACGCGATCGACGCTCTCTGGGCTGATACGGCGGTTACCCTCATAGAGCTCCATGACCAAATCACCCTTGAAGCACGGGGGTTGGTACGAAGCGGGTTGCACCAAGCTTGGAGTTTGAAACCCTTGGACGCCATTCATCTGGCGACGGCCAAGTGCTTCGGCGTCGAAGAGTTCCATACATACGACAAGCGACTTATCAAGGAAGGTCTATCGACGCATCTCGGATTTCCCATCGAGAACCCGGCTGTCACAGGTCTTTCCCTGCCTCCACAGCTGGGACTTCCCATAGATCCAAACGATGAAGAACTGCAACGGTTTTGAGAACGTTGGACCCACATCATAGATTCTGAAAGGAGCTTCCCATGGTAAGCAAAGTCAATTGGCGGGACGTGACGCCGAGGATCGGACACGAGACGGCCATCGTCTGGCCGATTCTTGGGCCGACGAGCGCGGAAGGGACGTCGTACACGGAGACGCCCCTGCGCGGCTTCAGCGGAGTGACGAGGCACATGATTCAGCCGGGCAAGGCGGGAGATTACCATGTGCATTACGACCGCGAGCAGGTGTACTACTTCACCGAAGGCAGCGGCAAGATGAACATCGACGAGGTGATCTACCCCGTCAAGAAAGGCGACGCGGTTTGCGTTCCGCCCACGAGCTACCATCATATGATAAACGACACGGACGACTGGCTCGTCCATCTCATCATCAACGGCAAGCATGTCCCGGAAGCGCAGCAGATCGAAAACAAGAGGATCATCGCCGAGTCCAACGCCCACGGCTCCAAACAGCCGATCGCACATCGGCACTGGCTCGACAGTATGCCCCAAGTCTCGCACGGCTCCGCACTGCTGTGGTCGGTCTTCGCGGGCAAGGGAACTCCGGGCAAATCGTACAACGAGGCGCCCGTCGAAGGCGTTCGGAAGATCACCATCCACCGCCTCCAACCCAGACTCCAGACCGGAACCCATTCACACGAGGACATGGAGCAGGTGTACGTCTTCACCGAGGGAACGGGGAAGATGATCGTTGGCGATGAGACGGTGAGCGTGGAGGAGGGCGACTTCGTCTACGGGCCGCCTCGCGTACCGCACGGGCTCATCAACGACGGGGCCGGCTGGTTGGAGCATCTCATCATCAGCGCGGGAGTCGAGTGAGCGCGCGTGAGGAAACTCCAGGTTTGAGGTCGCGCCGCCTGCAGTGCCCGCACGTTTCCTCGTGGACGAGGGCCATGTTCGTTATACGATCTTCGTATACCCAGTAACGCATGGAGACCTCATCGTCGGGTTGCGCATGACAGAGATCGGATGCCTATCGTCCTAGCCCTCCTCCCCGAAGCGCTGCACCTCTTCCTCCATCTCCTTGGCGACGTTGGCATGCACGTCTCCGGCGGCGAGTTTCGTCCGCTGGACGATTTCCTTGATCTCGTCGACGACCTCCGGGTTGGCGAGGGTGGTAACGTCCCCGACGTCCACGAAATTGGATATGGCTGCGGTTACGCGGCGCATGATCTTTCCGGAGCGCGTCTTGGGCAGGTCTGGGGCAATCCAGACGTACTTCGGCCTTGCGATTGGGCCGATGATGCGCGTGATGGCAGCCTTGACTTGATCGGCCACCTCGTCAGGACTATGTCCGGGGTTGATGGAGACGTACATCTCCGGCGTCCGCCCTTTCAGTTCGTCGAATGCCGGCACTGCGGCAGCCTCCGTAACCGCCTCGACGGTGAGGGTTGCGGACTCGAGCTCCTTGGTGCCCAGGCGGTGGCCGGCGACGTTGATGACGTCGTCGAGCCTTCCGACGACGCGGAGATACCCGTCGGCCGCTTGGATGCCGCCGTCGCCGGTCATGTACGGCCAGTCTCGCCAGTCCTTGCTCTTGCGGTCTTTGTTGAACTTGGCGTAGTACGTGTCGATGAAGCGCTGGTCGTCTCCCCAGACCGTTTGCATTCGTCCCGGCCATGGATTTCTGATGCAGACGTTGCCTGCGACGCCGCTGCCCGGCTCGATCTCGGTGCCGTTCTCGTCGTAGACGACGTGCTGGATGCCGAGCGCGCCCGGGCCGCAGCTGCCGGGTTTCATCGGTTGGAGGGCGGGAAGGGTAACTCCAATGAATCCGCCCGTTTCCGTCTGCCAGTAGGTATCGACGATGGCCGCTTCTTGCTTTCCGACCACTTCGTAGTACCAGCGCCAGACCTCCGGCTCGATCGGTTCGCCGACGGTGGTCATGTGCTTGAAGTGATAGTCGTACTTTGCTGGCTCGTCCGGTCCCGCCTTTCGGAGCATTCGGATGGTAGTCGGCGCAGTGTGGAAGATGTTGACGTCGAGGCGCTCGGCTATGCGCCACGCTCTGCCGGCATCGGGATAGTTCGGCACTCCCTCGAACAGAACGCTCGTGGCCGCGACGGACAGGGGGCCGTATACGATATAGGAGTGTCCGGTAATCCACCCGATGTCCGCCAGGCACCAATAGGTGTCCTCCGGGTGAATGTCTTGGTAATACTTGGAGGTGCCGGCGGCGTATGCAAGGTACCCGCCTGTGCTGTGCTGCGCGCCCTTGGGCTTGGCGGTGGTGCCGCTGGTGTACATGAGGAAGAGAGGGGCTTCGGACGGCAGGGACACGGGGGCGACGCTCTTCCCTCGGTGTTCGCCGACCAAGTCGTTGGCAAAGACGTCTCGGCCGTCGACCATTGGCGTTTCGGACGAGTACTTGCCCGGGTAGCGCTGCCAGATCAATACCTTCTCGACTTCCACGCCGGACGCGGCGGCGACCTGCACGGCCTCATCGGCCTTGACCTTGTGGTCGAGGAGAGCGCCCGCGCGGTGGTAGGCGTCGGCAGTTATGAGAATCGAGCTGCCGGAGTCGACGATGCGGTCGCCGCAGGCTGCCCCGCTGAACCCCCCGAATACTTCGGAATGGATCACCCCCAGCCGCGCACATGCCAACATCGTGATCGGCAACTCGACGATCATCGGCATGTGAAGCGTAACGCGGTCCCCAGCCTTCAGACCCAGGCTTTGCAGCATGGACGCAGTTTCGTTGACTCGAACGTACAACTCTTGGTAGGTGAGCACGATGTCCGGCTCGTCTTCCAGCTCGGAAACCCAAATGAAGGCGGCCTTGTTGCGGTAGCGTTTCAGGTGGCGGTCGACGCAGTTGTAGCTAGCATTCAGTCGGCCTCCAACGAACCAGTTGAAGAACGGAGGATTGGAATCGTCGAGGGTCGTGTGCCAGTACTTATCCCAGGTGAGGAGATTCGCGTACTCGGTGAAGCACTCGGGGAACTTGTCTGGCGCGAATCGGTCGAATACCGATTGGTCTGCAACGTTCGCCTGTCCGATGAAGCTCGGGCTTGGGTGGATGAGCTCTTCTTCCTTCCAGTGGGACGCGATCTCTGCCTCTGTGACGTTGCCTTCGGTCATCATTTCTCCATTGCTCCTTGGGGTAGTCTCCATCTCGGCTTGGCGCAGGGCCTATCAGAATCGTGAGCTGCGCCTCTCCCGATACTGTATCACAAAATCACGGCAGATTTCGGGAATCCGCCGGGCACTGTTGACCTGTGGTTGTTCGGCAGTCCATCACTCCCATCGTGCGCTCTCCTCGTACCACTTGGCGTCAATCCGATCCTCCGCCTTCCGTGCCTGCCGCAGCTCCGCCAACGACAGCTTGTTCGACTTCTTGAGGTTGCACGGACTGCATAGCAGCGCGTAGTTGGGCATCTCGTCCTTGCCCCCCAACGAGGTCGGTTTCTTGTGATCCCTCACCAGATGGTCCGCGTAGGGAGGCACCCAGCCGCATCCCTGGCACCGCATCCCGTCTCTCACTAACAGCTGTTTCCTGACCTCGCTCACTGGAATTTTCGGCGCGTCCTTCTTCTGACTGGTCACAACCAGCTCTGGCGCGACGGGTTCGCCGTCGTCCGTGCGCTCGGGTGCATCCGTCAGAACGCGAACGATGTCGTTCCACGCCATGCTTCCGTTGATGACCTCGTTCTGCAACCGATCGAGGATTACCTCCCCCGCTTCTTCTCGGATGTCTATTCCTATCCACTGCCGTCCCAGCTGCTCTGCGGCCACGCACGTCGTCGCGCAACCTGCGAACGGATCGAGCACCATATCGCCGGGGTTGGAGGACGCTTCGATCATGCGCTTGTACAACGCGAGTGGCTTCTGCGTGGGGTAGCCGGTGCGTTCTTTGGACACGTTGATGATTGGCTTTATGTCGTCCCACACGTCTCTGACGTACACATCGGCGTAGTATCTGCCCTCTGCGTCAACCTGTTCGGTAAAGAACGGCTTATCGTAGAATACGCGCTCTTGGATAGGGCTATGCTCGTATGAATCCGATTTCACGTAGAACAAAATGATGTCGTGCTTGCGAGGCCAATAGCGTTTGCTTACTCCGCCGGTGCGGTAGCTCCACACGATCTCGTTTCGAAAATTCTTGCGTCCGAAGATGGCGTCCATCATGGCCTTCAAGTAGTGAGAGGCGGTCGGGTCGCAGTGAAGATAGATGCTGCCCGTATCCTTGAGAACCCGATCCATCTCCAGCATCCGAACGGCCATCCAGCACAAGAACGCGCCCATGTCGTCGCCTGCCGCGGCGTTCGTATAGTGGATCACGTTGTAGAGGCTGGGATGCTTTTTTGACAGAGCGTTCGTCCACTCCGTATGTACGTCGTCGTCCCAGTTCCAGACGTCCTTGAACTCGACGTTCTTTCCTGCCTTCGTCGTCCCCTCGAACGCGGGCACCCCCTTGTTGAACGGCGGGTCGGTTGCGATGAGGTCGACGCTCTTCGAATCCAAGCCGCGGAGGACGGGGAGGTTGTCTTCGAGGAAGAGGGTGCGGTTGAGGGATGCGGTGTTCGTGGTCATTGCAGATGTCTCCTGCTTTGGCTGGGTCGGAGGCGCTGGCTACCCCCGACCAAACCTACTCTATCACAACCGTACCGGCGTAGGAATGCCTAAGCACACTACCAAGGTGAGGGCGAAAATTCTCCCGCCGCCACTCGAGTCTTGCAAAGGTCTCAGAAAGCCGATAATCTGGCAGCCTGCGTCCGCCGCACATCCATAGCAGAACCTGCGACGTGATAGACCAAACGGAACCTCCGCATTTACTCTTTGACAATTGTGCTGTATTGGAGTATCATACCATCGGAAGGATGCGCCGGGCTGTGCAGGCGATAGGCCCTGCCGGTCGGGCGCCGGAGAGCGCGCCTCGTTCGCTGCGGGACGCGCCGACCGAAAACGCGGGCTGCAGAACACTTCCACAGCCTGCGAACCATACGCCACAGGAGGCATAGAGTGCCAACGCTAGAGATCATTGCCGACCGGGAATTCCAATCCGAGAAAACCGTCAACAAACGCGCCCAGGTCCTCAACGAATACCTGGACCTAATCCGTCAGGTGAAGCAGGGCAAGGTCGGCAAGCTGACCGCATCGGAAGGCGAGACCACGCAAGCGGTTCGACGCCGGCTGAACGACGCATCCAAGGCGGGTGGATACGAAGTGGAAATCATCAAGAAAGACGGCGGCGACACGTACTTCCGGGTTACCTCCCGACCGCGCGGACGCAAGCGGGTAATAACCTAAACGAGCGCTGCCGCGGCGCATCCGCCGCCCGTCTCCGTGCAGAAGCCGCCTCCCAGGAGCATGACCTGCCGCGCATGACGGCGTCTGCACGACGCTCATTCCGGAGGAACATATGCTCGACCTGGCCATTCACAATGGAACCGTCGTGGACGGCACCGGGAGTCCAGGCTTCCGCGCGTCCGTCTTGGTGCAGGACAACCAAATCACCGTCCACCGAGGAGCCTACGGCGGCATCGAAGCTGCGCGAACCATCGACGCCGCGGAGCGCGTAGTGTGTCCGGGCTTCGTAGACCTCCATTCCCACGCGGGATTGACCATCCTAGGGGAACCGCACCACGACCCAAAGGTGCGACAGGGCGTGACAACCGAGCTGGTAGGCATCGACGGCATCTCGCACGCCCCGTTCAAGAACACGGACGAGCTGCGCCGCGCCATCTGGCTCGACTCCGGATTCAACGGATACCCACCCGCTTCCCCCGACTGGCTCACGGTCTCCGACCTCTACGGCAAGTACGACAACGCCGTAGCGGTCAATGTCGCTTTCATCCTTGGCAACGCCGCCGTTCGCATCTGGGGCGTCGGTTGGAACGATCGGCCTGCGTCCCCCGCGGAAATCGAAAACATGCGCGCGGTCACCCGCGAGGCGATGCAGGAAGGCGCATGGGGTCTGTCCTCCGGGTTGGACTACCCGCCAGGATCGTTCGCGGACACGGACGAATTAGCCGCCCTCGCGGAAATATCGGCGCAATACGGCGGCTTCTATCATACCCACACCCGGGCCGCACTTCGAGAACGCGCCCTCCTCGCTCCATGGGAGGAAGCGCTCGAAATCGGACGGCGCGGCGGTATTCCCGTTCACCTCACCCATTACCGCCAGTCTCGTCAGGGAGTCGGGAGCCATCACGACTATCTTGGACTGGTGGAGCGCGGACGAGAGCAGGGTATGGACGTAACCTTCGATTGCTACTCCTATCCCTACTCCGGAACGACCCTGCTCATGCTCATCCCAAATTGGACGATGGACGGGGGCCCGGAGCGCGCCGTCGCCGCCTTCCAAGACCCCCGCGACCGAGCCCGCATCGCGCGGGAAATCGATCGCGAGCCATTCGCAGAAACATGGCTTACCAACTTCCAGCAGCCGCACAACAAGCAGTACGAAGGCAAGTCGATCGTAGACGTCGCAAACCTCCGAAATCAAGATCCAGTCGACGCGATCATGGATCTGCTGGTAGACGAAAACCTCTCCATACACATCGTCGGAACCGGCACCAACCCCCATACCCTGGCCGCGTTCGTATCCCACCCCTACGGTATGATCGCCAGCGACGCCATCTTGCTTGGCGAGTATCAGAACCCGCGCTCCTACGGCTGCTTCCCCCTGGTGTTAGCGGAGTTCGTCCGTGCGGAAAAGCACCTGCGCCTGCCAGAAGCCGTCCGCAAAATGACGTCGTTCCCGGCGCAGAGGTTGGGACTGCCCGACCGAGGGATACTCCGCGACGGATTCAAAGCCGATATCGTCATCTTCGATCCCAATACCGTGAAGACGGATGCAACCTTGAGCGACCCGAAGCGCTACCCCGTCGGCATCGACTACGTAATCGTCAACGGCCAAGTGGTCATCGACGACGGAGAGAACACCGGCGCGCTGCCCGGACGCGCGCTGAGGCGCGGCCGTCCGTCGTAGAGAGCCTTCCATCTCGATCCGTCAGACGGAAGGAATGTTCCGCTCCGCACATTGACACGGCAACGGAATGTTCTATAGAATCCCCGTAGGATCGAGCATTCTTCCATACCCGCGGATGAGGAAATAGACACGTGACGTTCGTACGATTCGTCCTCTTCTGGGTGGATACAGTCAACGAGTTTCTCCATAAGAATTGCCCGTATATCGCGGGAGCTATCGCGTTCTATACGCTCCTTTCGATATTCCCGCTGCTGTTGGCCATCATTTCGGTCTTGGGGTACATGGGGCCGAGCACTGAGACAGCGCAGTTGGAGTTGACGATGCGCTTGGCGGACGTGATTCCAGTGTCAAGCGACTTGATCGGGCAAACGGTTGCGAGCGTGGTGAGCGCACGGGTAGTGACCGGGATTGTGGGCATCGTGGGCCTGTTTTGGATGTCGACCGTGGTGTTCGGAGCGATACGCAAGGGCATCAACGCCGCATGGGGGATAACTGTTCCGAGGTCGTTCTTGAAGGAGCGATTGATCGACCTGGCGCTCATGTTGGGAGCTGGATTGGTGCTGCTGGTTGTGCTATTCAGCGTTCCGGCGTTGGGCATCGTCCGCGAGGCAACGATCGTCGTGGCTCCGGACTCTGTGTTCTTCAACAACATGGTTTGGAACGTCACCTCGCGGCTTCTCCTCCCCGCGTTGGCATTCGTTACTTTCCTCGTGTTGTACCGATTTCTTCCCAATACGGACGTGAAGTTGAGCAATATTTGGGCGGGAGCTCTCGGGGCCTCGCTTGCGTTCGATGCGGCTAACCTGGCGTTCGTGTGGTACGTTCAAAACTACGGGCATTACAACCTGATCTACGGATCGGTTGGCACTATCTTGGCGATGTTGACGTGGGTCTATCTATCGTCGATCATTCTCCTGTTCGGCGCGTTGATCACTTCACGGTATGCTACATATGCGGCGAGTCTTCCCCAACAGCACCGGAGCATCAAAGTCTTGTGGACGGGCTTTTCGCGCGTCCGTCTTCGAGAGGTTGGAAGGCGTTCGTATTAGAGCGGGAGCCGGCGCTGTGCTCGCTGCGCTCGCCGTCCTCTCCGCCGCCGCGGCGTACAGTTGCGGCGACTCCACCCAACCCGATCCGACGCCGTCTCCACTGCCGACGTTCACGCCGGTGCCCCCGACGCCCGTGCCGCCTCCCCAGCCCGACGCAGCGGCGCTCCCGGCTTCCGATCCTCCAGGAGCTGCTAATCGAGGGCTTCCCTCATTCGCGGACCTCGTGGAGGAGATCCAACCATGGGTGGTCTCGATAACCACGGAGCGGTTCGTGCGGGGGATGTTTTCCACATTCCGCGGCGACGGCGCGGGATCGGGGTTCATCATTCGGTCGGATGGCCACATCGTCACGAACGAACACGTCATACGCGGCGCGCAGGAGATCGAGGCCCGCCTCTGGAACGGCGAGGCCTATACGGCAACGGTCGTCGGCGCCGACGTGGTTGCGGACATCGCAGTCATCAAGATAGACGCAGACGGCCTCCCGTTCGCTACTATGGCCGACAGAGACCGCGTCCGAGTCGGCGACTGGGTAATGACCCTGGGCAACGCATTGGATTTGAAGGGCGGGCCGACCGCCACCCTGGGAATCGTCAGCGGCATTGGCAGGACAATCGAGACAGAGCAAGGACAACAGTTCTTCGATCTCATCCAAACCGACGCTACCATCAACAGCGGCAACAGCGGCGGGCCGCTCGTCGATCTGGACGGGACAGTCATCGGGATAAGCCAGGCCGTGCTGGCCGAGGCGAGGTTCGGGTTCGCTATCAACGCCGTAGTAGCTGTGCCGATCATCGAAAGCCTCATCGAGAGCGGCTACGTCTCTCGTCCAGACATTGGTGTCAAGGGAGACGACATCGACGGAGAGATCGCCCGCTCGTTCGATCTGTCGGTAAGGAACGGCGTTGTGGTCACTGCGGTGGACATAGACGGGCCCGCATATGCTGCAGGCGTGCGCGTCGGAGACGTCATCAGCAAGCTCGACGACATCCCGACGCCGGATCTGGCGGCCTTCAAACGGCTGCTTTGGAGGTATGACCCGGGCGACGACGTGGTGATCGAGTACATTAGGGGCAATACCGCGAATGCCGCCAGGGCGACGTTGGGACGTGAGCAAGCTGCACAGTAGAGGACACGAGTCTGCGCCGGCTCTCGACAGTCCGTCGGCGCTGTGTTGGGACGAACGCCCAAAGATCCGGATATCTGAAGTGAGTGGCGACCCCGACCGGATTCGAACCGGCGATCTCTGCCTTGACAGGGCAGTATGTTAAACCGCTACACCACGGGGCCGCAGGCGGATCATATCGACGCTATAGATAGATTGTAATGGATCCGGGAGCGTTTGGTCAAGGTTGTGTATCCCCTGATTCCGTTCGATTTGTCGATATGGGTTTGCGCCCGTATCGTAAATCTCCTTCCTGCCGTTCCCCCGAACCACCCGCGTCGATCCTGACGCTCCTCAGATAGATTGGCGAGGTATCGTCGGGTCTTCCACCCCGATGCGGGGCGTCAATCGAGGGGGAATACGTGTTCAACCGACTGCCCTATGCCTCCTCTCCGTCGATGGATGGGCGTTGAGGAGCATTGGCCGCGCTGGACTGCAAGACGGACAGGGCGGCGGCCAAGGATCGCGCGCCGTCGCGGGCATCTACGAGAGGAGGATGGGTGCCGCGCGCAACCTGGCAGAAATGGCCGAGCTGGTTGGTGAGGGAGTCAGACAATTGGACGCGCCTGACCGTCTTTTCGATTGGGTGCTGCCAACCGATCCGCCGCGAGTCTGGATAGCGCCAGAGATCCATCTTTGGGAAGGCGAGAGAACCCTTGCCGCCCATGAAGTAGTAGCAACTCTCCGGCGCGTGGAAGTAGAGGGGGTTTTCCTTAGTGGTGGCCTCATACGACCAGGGCGCGGCCGCTGCGTCGCAGGCCACCAAGGTACCCACCGCGCCGCTGCGAAAGCCAATCGAAACGCTTGCGGAGTCCTCGACCTCGAATCCCCGCGCGTCCGATCTGCATTGCGCGAAGACTTGGTCGATCTCCCCGCATACGTAGCGCAGAATGTCCAATTCATGGATGAGGTTGATGAGCACAGGCCCCCCGTCGGGCCGGAGTGTCCGCCATACAGTGTCGAAGTAATCGCGCGGCTTCATGAGCGCCCACATCACCGAGACGGCGCGCAGGTTGCCAATCTCTCCTCCGTTCACGATTGCGCGTGTCTCCTCGACCAGCGGGTTGTGCCTCCGATGGTGTCCGACGAGGACTTGCGCGCCGGTGCGGTCGGAGACCTCCGCGATGCGCAGGGCGGCTCCGACCGTGTCAGCCACCGGCTTTTCGATGAGCGCGTGAATCCCCCGCAGAGCGCATTCCTCGAAAACTCCGAGGTGTTGCGCGCTCTCGGTTGCGATGATCGCGCCGTCCGGCCGCACGCGGTCGAGCATTTGCGCTGCGTCTTGGAAGAACGGCGCGCCGTGCCGCTCGGCGACCGCTCTCAGCCGCGGGTTCACGTCGCACGCCCCCACGAGCTCGCATCCCGCGGACGCCGCAGCGATCTCCGCATGGCGGCGTCCCATCAGCCCCAATCCGATGACCGCAAGTTTGACCGGGCGCATACCCATCTCCGACTCCAACCATTCACCTGGCGCTCAATGATACGTCTACCTTGACGGAGAGTCGACATGGGTCATATCATTCGGGTTGCACTCAACCACAAGACCGCTAGCCAAGACCAATGCCAAACATCGACTACATCACCGTAAAGGGCTTCAAGAGCATCGCTTCCGTCGAGAATCTGAATTTGAGGGCTTTGAACGTGCTCATCGGCCCGAACGGTTCCGGCAAGTCGGTAGTGTGTATGGTGTAATAGACAAGATGCGGTTGAGGGGGCTATACTACAACCCAGCCAAAGCTAGGAGTGGGCTACCTTGACGAAGAACACCGCATCACTCAACCGCACCCTCTTCATTGCGGACAACCTCAACCTACTCGATCAGCTCGACAACGAGAGTATCGATCTCATCTGCATCGATCCGCCGTTCGCCAAGAACCAGACATGGGTCGGCGCCCTCCGGCCCCCGCTGTCCGATGAAGAGCGAGAGCTGGAACTGGCTACCCTGGCGGATTGGGAGATCCGGAATCGCGCGGAAGCGGCGGACGCGGGCATCGAGTGGCCGGACGGCGAGAACGGATTAGCGAAGTTTCAGGACATCTGGCGTTGGGAGGACGACGTCCATGAGGAATGGCTGGACAGGATCAAGAGTGAGTACAAACCACTAAACCGCGTAATCAAGGCAACCCGCCATACACACGGGGAAGACACCGCCGCCTACCTGACGTACATGGCCATTCGTTTGGTCGAGATGCATCGCGTGTTGAAGCCGACGGGCAGCATCTATCTGCACTGCGACCCGACCGCCTCTCACTATCTGAAAACGCTCATGGACGGCATCTTCGGGCGAGAGAACTTTCAGAATGAAATCGTGTGGGTTCTATCTCCCAAATCACTCGGCGCGCGTCGGTTCCCCCGTGGTCATGATGTCATTCTCATGTACTCCAAGACCGACGAGAGGGTTTGGAACCCGCAATATCTGCCGCATGATAGCAAATATCTCGGCGGTTTTCGGCATAAGGACGTACATGGTCACTGGGCACCCGCCGATTTGTCAGGTGGCAGGGCAGGCAGCGAAAGCGCATATGAAGCATTTCGAGGACAACTGCCCCCGGAAGGCCGGGCATGGGCCCCGCCTGTGCGGTCGCGTTTTCCCGAGTCCGCTGCCTTGATGCTGCCTGAAACATATGAAGACATGTCGCCATTGGACAAGTGCTATGCGCTTGATGATGCGGGATTGATACATTGGTCGAAGAGTGGCAGGCCGTACTACAAAAAGTATCTGTCCACTTTGAAAGGCAATCCGGTTACCGACACATTCGGTGATATAACGCTGCTTGGTCCGTCATCCAAGGAGCGTACCGGTTACCCGACGCAGAAGCCGGTTGCGCTTGCGGAGCGCATCATCAAGGCAAGCACCAACCCCGGCGACATCGTGCTCGACTGCTTCGCGGGTTGCGCGTACGTGCCGGCCGCAGCGGAGCGCAACGGGCGACAGTGGATCGCCTGTGACATATCCCCGCGTTCTCTTACTGTCCTGCGCCGCCAGTTCGCAAAGTTCCGATACGCGGTCAACGGGGAGCGGCAGGGAGACGAACCCCCGCTCATCGCAGATGCAGATGTCACCGTTCGTTCACCCAAGGACTTGCCGCTCCGGACGGACAAAGACCCAGAGCTGGCGACACGCACCAAGCCATTGTCGCCGCGGAAGTTCAAGGTTCCGTCCAGCCTCATTCCAGAGAAGGAGATGTTGGAGTTCCTACTCGAGCTGTCAGGATACATGGCCTGGTGCTGCGGGTTCGCAAATCGGATGCCTGACGGAAGGATCATTCGGACGACGAACAACTTCCATCTCGACCATAGTTCTCCAAAGTCAAAGGACGGAACATCGAATCATATAACGAATCGTGCGCCAATGTGCACTACTCACAATATACGGAAGAGCAATCGTGGTGTCCTTCTCGCAGATTATCGGCAGGAGATAGCCGATGCCGGCGAGATGATGGTGAACACGACGGACGATTTGATAAATCTGTCGTGGGCAGCCGATCGTGCGCTTGCACGACATGTACAAGAGGCAGCCAAGCATGGCGTATAGAGGAAACTCTAGGGAGAACTGCTAATACCCCCATACACACTAAGCAACGCTACCGTAAATTCCGTGCGATCCGCTGCGAATTCCCCACTCCTGAGGACATCGACGACTGCCCGGAGACTCACCCATCCAAGCGGATTCGTGCGTTGTTTCCACGGTATCAAAAGCCCTTGAGGGGTGTCGATGCGGCAAAGGAGATCGGACTCGACGCTATTCGCAAGGAATGCCCCGTTTTCAGAAGATGGCTGGAAAATCTCGAGTCCCTCGTCTAGCTGCCTCGCTGCCCCGTAACAATTGACGTCCTCCATACCCCCAAACCCCCGCACATACAGGAGACCCACTGCGATGCCCAACCACTACGAAGGATCCCCGATCGGCTACGACGTGACCCGCCTCGCCAACGTGATGATTCCGATGCGGGACGGCGTGCAGCTTGCCGCGGATATCTACGTTCCCTCCGTGGGCGGCAGGATTGCAGACGGGCCGTTCCCGGTCATCCTGGAGCGGACGCCGTATGACAAGGCGGCTCCCCGACAGGTCGACAACGCTCGGTACTTCGCGCGGCGCGGCTATGTGACCGTCATCCAGGACGTTCGCGGACGCTTCGAGTCGGAGGGCGAGTGGTACCCCTTCGCCAAGGAAGCGCCGGACGGATACGACACCGTTCAGTGGCTCGGCGTCCAGCCATGGAGCAACGGCGCGGTTGGCACGATGGGAGGCTCCTATGCAGGCAGCGACCAAAGCGCATTGGCGACGCTTGCTCCGTCCCATCTGTCGACCATGATCGTCGCGGTCGGCGCGTCGAACTACTATCATGGTTCGATGCGTCAAAACGGAGCGCTGGAACAGCGCTTCCACGTCTACGTATTCCGCATGGCCATGACCAGCAAGGAAGCGATGGCGGATCCCGGACTGCAGGCAGAGCTCATGAAGGCGTTCTTGGAAGACATGCCGGACATCGTCGGGCAGCTCCCGCTCAAGAAAGGAGCGACCGTGCTGCGGAGGCTGCCGTCGTATGAGCAGTGGGCGATGGACATCCTAACGCACGGCGAGTTCGACGACTATTGGAAGCAGCGCGGATACGCGATCGACGAGTACTACGACGAGCACGCCGACGTTCCAACCCTGTACCTGGGCGGGTGGTACGACTCCTACGCGCGAAACACGCCGACGAGCTACGTGAAGCTCTCCAAGATGAAGCGGTCTCCACAGGTGCTGCTCATGGGGCCGTGGACGCACGGGGAATATGGCGTGACTCATGCGGGAGACGTCGACTTTGGCATCGACTCGCACATAAACCAAAACGATCTGCGCCTGGCCTGGTTCGATCACTACCTCAAGGGAATGCACACAGAGTTCGCGGACTGGTCTCCGGTGCGCATCTTCACCATGGGGGCTGGCACCCAGCGGATGAACAAGCACGACTATGACCGACGGCTCGACCACGGCGGCTATTGGCGGAGCGAACCCAACTGGCCTGTACCGGGCACGCAGGACACAGCATTCTTCCTCCACGCGGACGGCACGCTATCCCGCAATGAGCCGGACGAGCACGAGCAGCCGTCCACAGGGTACACCTTCGATCCGATGGATCCGGTCCCGACGATGGGCGGAGGCATCTCGGCTGCGGACTCGATCATGCGGCCGGGCGCGTTCGATCAGCGTGGCCGGCCCGACTTCATTGGCTGCGTGAACGAACTCCCCCTCAACACCCGACACGACATCCTTACCTTCCAGACGCCCGAGTTGGAAGAGGATACCGAAGTAACCGGAGATATCCTGATGCGCTTATGGGCATCGTCGTCGGCTCTGGATACCGACTTCACTGCAAAGCTCATCGACGTCCACCCGCCGTCGGACGACTACCCGGACGGCTTTGCGATGAACATCACCGACTCGATCATCCGCGCGCGGTACCGCAACGGTTGGAACCGTGCGGAGCTGATGGAGCCAGGTGCGGCCTATGAGTTCGTGTTCCACCTCTACCCGACGTCGAACGTCTTTCGCAGAGGCCACCGCATTCGGCTCGACATCTCCAGCAGCAACTGGCCGCGCTTCGACGTGAACCCGAATACCGGGGGAGCGCTCGGTCTAGAGCGGCGCTATGAGGTCGCTCATCAGACGATCTACCACAGCCCGGAGCATCGGTCGCGCGTACTACTGCCGCTGCGAGCCAAGTAGCCCCGTACGGAAACGGCGAGCCGTCCGGCCGCGCCTGCGGACGCGGTTGGGTGAGAGACTACCAGCTCGCCTTGCGGACGCCCGGCAACATACCCTCGAGCGCCATCTCGCGGAACGTGATGCGTGACAAGCCGAAGTGACGAAGATACCCGCGCGGCCGTCCGGTGACCTCGCAACGGTTGCGGACGCGGTTGGGATTTGCGTTGACTGGGAGCTGCGCCAATTTGCGGCGGGCGTCAAGCTGATCCTCATAGGAAGCATTTGGATCCTTGGCGATCTCCAAGAGATTCTTACGCTTCTCCGCATACTTCTCGACGGTCTTCTTACGCTTGGCGTTCTTCGCAAATACCGACTGCTTTGCCAAAATCCTGTCTCCCTAATTCGCGCCGTATCGTGTTGGATACCCCATTGTATCAGACTTCCCCCATGGCGTTCAACACACCCGCAAGCCAGTTCCGTCTGATCTATTGGCATCGATCGCCCCCAGTTCACCACTAACGGACCGTCCCCAGACCGCAAATCCCCTGCCGTCATTCCTGCACCCACCCACGTCATTCCCGCGAAGGCGGGAATCCTCCCATCCGCGTCCGACGCGCACCCATAGCCATACCTCCGCAGACACATCGAACCAACCGAATCGTATTTGACAAAACAGAACCCGCGTACTATTATAGGACTATGACCGCTATCGCGAAACCACAACCCGAGGAGACAGACCCATGCGCGAAACATCCGAACTCCCAACCGCGTCACTCCGCGCCTCAATCGTCACCCGTCATTCCCGCACCCACCCATGTCATTCCTGCACCCACCCACGTCATTCCCACCCTGTCTACGTCATTCCCGCGAAGGCGGGAATCCACCCCGCTGCGTCCACACTCCCGAAGCGACGGCCCTCCTCCCGCCGTCGACGGAAATCGACACAATGCGACGGAGCACAACGAAGCACAACGAAAACTCGTGCCCGCCCGCGCACGCGCGCACGAGGCAACGGCATTCCGTTGGATTTCTCCCGGCATGGATTGCCGCCGGCAGCTCGCAGCGGATTGGACTCTACGTCATTCCCACATCCACCCACGTCATTCCCACACTCACCCACGTCATTCCCGCACCCACCCACGTCATTCCCACACTCACCCACGTCATTCCCGCGAAGGCGGGAATCTCCCGTTGCGCCCGGGTCGCAGCGGAGCAGACGCACCGCTCGGAGTTGCCGTCCCCCAGCCGTCATGCCGAGAGACCGAACCGAACCCGCAACGGCTGTGCCAATGCTCAGGGGGGACTCCAGACCGCGCGTGGATCATCGCGGGTGCGACGTCGAAGAATGCGGGCGCGTGGAATTGAGAGCAAATTGCTCGCCACAAGGGATGAAATCTGTACAAGATATGATATACTGTTTAGACTTTAGTAAGAAACAACGGTCCGCGCTTCGGCGAACGACCTCGCCCATCCGCACGGATGACCGAGGCTGGTCTCAACAGGAGTAATAGATGGTAACGAGCACCAAATTTGGAAACATCCGACCCCACGGCCTCGAGGAGGAGATGCGCAGCTCGTATCTCACCTACGCCATGACGGTCATCGTTGGGCGCGCGTTGCCGGACGTGCGCGACGGCCTCAAGCCGGTGCAGCGCCGCATCCTGTACGCCGCGCACGAAATGGGAATGCGCCCGAACTCCTCATACCGCAAGAGCGCCCGACTGGTAGGTGACGTCCTCGGCAAGTACCACCCCCACGGCGAGAGCGCGATCTACGATGCAATGGTGCGCTTGGCGCAGGACTTCTCCCTGCGCGTGCCGTTGGTAGACGGACAGGGGAATTTTGGCAGCGTCGACAACGACCCCCCTGCGGCGATGCGCTACACGGAAGCACGGTTGAGCGCGGCAGCCGAGGAAATGCTGGCAAACCTCGATCAAGAAACGGTCGATTTCGCCGACAACTTCGACGGCTCGCTGCAGGAACCAGTCGTCCTCCCAGCCCGGCTCCCAAACCTCCTCGTCAACGGCTCCGCAGGCATCGCCGTGGGCATGGCGACCAACATTCCCCCGCATAACCCATCGGAACTTTGCGACGGAATCATCCACCTCATCGACCACCCAAATGCGGACCACGAGGACTTGATGGCGATGATACCCGGCCCAGACTTCCCCACAGGCGCCACGATCATGGGACGCAGCGGCATCAAGGATGCGTATACGACAGGACGGGGGGCAATCGTGATCCGCGCAGTGGCGGAGATCGAGCCAATGAAGCGCGGCAACCGTATGCAGATCGTCGTTACCGAGCTCCCGTTCCAAGTCAACAAGGCCGGATTGATCGAAAAGATCGCCGCCCTCGTCAAGAACAAGCGACTCGACGGCATCACCGAAATCCGAGACGAATCCGACCGGCGGGGAATGCGCATCGTCATGGAGCTGCGCGGCAGCGCGCAGGGAATGGTCATCTTGAACAACCTGTACAAGCTGACCGAGATGCAGAAGACATTCTCCGCAAACATCCGCGCACTCGTCCAAGGCAAGCCGCAGCTCCTGACCATCAAATCCGCCCTGGAGAACTACATCGAATTCCGACGCGAGGTCATCAGACGGCGCACAGAATTCGAGCTGCGAAAAGCACGCGCACGCGCGCACATCCTCAGAGGGCTGCTCATCGCTCTCGATGAGATCGACGCAGTCATCCAGCTCATCCGCAGCGCCGCGGACGTAGAAACCGCGCGAAACGGCCTCATGGCCACGTTCAATCTCGACGAGAAGCAAGCCCAAGCGATCTTGGACATGCAGCTCCGACGCCTCGCCGCCCTCGAACGAGAGAAGATCGAGACCGAGCACCGAGAGATTCAAGAAACGATCGCACGACTGGAAGACCTGCTCGGAGACCCCCACAAGATCAATCTGGAGATCAAGAAGGAAACCCGCGCCCTCAAGAAGAAACTCGACGGCGTCCGCCGCACGCAGATCAGCGACGCCGCAATCGACATCAACCGCGACGACATAGAACCGCACGAACAAGTCGTCATCACCTTCAGCAAGAGCGGCTACATCAAACGCATCCCAGCCGCAACCTTCCGCACCCAACACCGCGGCGGCAAAGGCGTATCCGGAATGAACATGCGGGACGACGACCCAGTACGACACATCCTCGTCGTCGATACCCACGACATCCTCTTCTTCTTCACCAGCCGAGGACGAGTCCTGCCCCTCAAAACCTACGAACTCCGCCCAGACACGTCCCGAAACACCCGCGGAGTTCCAGTCGTCAACGTCATCCCTCTGAACGCCGACGAGAACGTCGAGGCTATCGTCAGCGTCAATCCCGAAGACATGAAATCCGAGGGCGTCGAACAGTCTGACGACGCAAACGGCAAGCCGAGTGATACGAGCAACGAAGGCGCAGCCGGAGATGCGAAACCTGTCGAAACGACCGCCCCATCATTGGCGGAATTGGGCGAAGGCGTGGACTCTGAGAACGGCGATGATGTCGACAGTGCAGACGGCACGCCCAATGGTGCGAACGGCGACGGACGGCACGTGGCTCAATCCGGACTCTTCCTCGTCATGGCGACGCAGCGGGGCATTATCAAGCGGACTGCTTTGAACGCCATCGCCAACGTGCGTCGTTCGGGTCTCATCATCTTCAACCTGCGGGAGAATGATCTGCTGGTGACCGCGCGGTTGGCGTCCGAACAAGACGACGTCATGATGGTGACGGAGCACGGCCAATCGATACGGTTTCCGGTCGAGGACGTCACGCCGCGGCTGCGGAATGCGGGCGGCGTGCGCGGTATGAAGCTCGCCGAGGGCGACAAAGTCGTGTCGATGGACATCGTCATTCCCGACAGCAAGCTCCTCGTCATCAGCAAGAACGGCTACGGCAAACTGACCTACCTCAAGAACTACAAGACCCAGGGGCGAGGAGGCCTTGGCATCAAGACGATGTCCGTAACGAAGCGGACGGGCCCAGTAGCGGCCGCCGAAGTCATCGCGGACAGCGACGAGGTGTACGTCGTTTCCGAAAAGGCACAGGTGATCCGCACGAGCCTTTCGGAAATTCGCAGCACCGGACGCGCCACACAGGGCGTGCGCATCTTCAATCCCAACGAAGGCGACGCCGTAGCCTCGATCTCGTGTGTCGGAGAGTTCGAAGTGCCGCCGGCAAAGACCATGCCGTCCTCTCCCCCTCCGCCCTCCCCCGCTCCGTCCGACGCGCCGGAGGCGAAGGTCGTACCGCAGACGGAGGCCCTGCCTCCCTCTCCGCCGCCGTCCGATGCCGCGCGGAACGGCGGCCCTCACTCGGACGGCCGGCTGTTCGAGTAGCAAGCGATGAACCTCGTCGCAGAAATACAGACGTCCCCGCGGCACGCCCAATCCGCGATCTTTTCCCCGGACGGCGCGGAGATGGTCACGGTCGGGCAAGACCCGGAAATCAAGATGTGGAGCGTCGATGGGTTCGATCTCGTGCGGACGCTCCAAGGGCACGAAAGGAGCGTCAACTGTGCGGCCTTCACGACCGACGGACGCACACTCGTTACCGGATCGACCGATAGGACGGTGCGCGTGTGGGACTACCGCGCGGCATCCCTGCTCCGTACCTTGAAGGGGCACAAGAACACCATTGCTTCCGTCGAAGTGTCGCCGGACGACAGATGGGCGGCGTCTGCTTCCTACGACGGGACGGTCAGACTCTGGCCGATGCAGGATGGGGAAGACTCGACGGTGCTCCGCGCACACAAGCGAAACGTAACGTCCGTGGCGTTCGGCGGTGATAGCGCCGCCCTCCTCTCGGCCGGCATCGACGGAAACATCCTCGCTTGGGACGTCGCAAGCGGCAAGATGATTTCTCCCCTCGATGGACACGACGCCGCGGTCTCCTCCATGCAGATCGGCGCGGATGGATGCCTCTGGTCGCTCGGATACGACGGAATGATACGCAAACAACCTCTCCCCCCTGCGTCATGCGCCGCGGCATCATTCCGCCTTCCAGAGGAGCGGCCATTCATGCTCTCCCTGTCTCCGGACGGCAAACGCTTTGCGGTGACTCACGACGGCGGCGCGGCGCTGTATGACGCCCAGTCGTTCGAGCGCATACGTGCCGCGTGGACGAACGTGAGGGGCATGTATGGCCTGGCCTTTTCGCCGGACTCCATGCTGCTTGCCGCCGCATCCGCCGACGGCAAGACCCGCGTGTGGGACGTCGGATAGGCGGGTGTGCTCCCGTCCGTCGCACACCACTGCGCGCGCGTTGCCGCAAGGCGCAGGTACGACGACCCCCATGGTGAACGGCGCATCCGATCCGAGGAGACTCCGACCCTTGCCGTCCTCCGCCGCGCTCTTGCTTGGCGCTCTCATCCTTATTGCCTGCGGAACGGACGCGCCGCCCGCGGACGCCACCCAACCCGCGCCTGCATTCCCGACAGTGCAGCCCAACACGCCCACCGCACTCGCCGAGCCATCGCCGGCCCCATCCACTCCGACCGTGCGCGACGCAGACGCCAACCCCATCCTACGTTCGACGGTCTCTGCTCATCCGACGCCCGCGCCTTCCGAATCGGCCTTCACCCCGACCCCAGTTCCTTCCTCGACGCCGCCTCCAGATGTGGAATACGACGCCCTCTCGGGGCCCGAACAAGTCGAAACACTCGCCGCGTCCGCCATGGAGACGCTAACCGCACTGACGGTAGACTTCAGTCCGCGCGCCAGCGCCGGGGAGGGGGAGCGCATCGCCGCCGACTACCTGCAGCAGGAGTTCGCTTCGCTAGGGTACGACGCATGGATTCAAACATTCGCCGTGCGCGCCATATCGCCGTATGAACGGCTGCTGACCATCGTGGAACCTCAACCCCTCGACATCTTCGCGTTCCCCATGTGGATGACCGCAGAGGGACAGGTCTCCGCGCGCATCGCGGACGCCGGCCGCGCCCTGCCCGACGGCGCTACCGTCGATGAACTTGCAGGAAAGATCGCCCTCATCGAGCGCGGGGAAATATCCTTCGATGAGAAGCTATCGAGAGTTGCAGCCGACGGCGCCCTCGGAGCGATCGTCTACAACGACGAACCAGGCCCGTTCGTCGGCACGGTGACGGAAGAGTCCATCCCCGTAGTCTCGATCTCGCAAGAGGACGGCGAGCGAATCAAGTCCATGATGGAAGTCGGGCCCGTGACGGCGGCTCTCGACATCGTCTACTCCGAGCGTTCCCAGAACGTGATTGCGGATAAGCCCGGCGCGTCCAACAAGGGCATCGTCGTCGTACTCGGAGGACACTATGATACCGTGCCGGGCGTGCCCGGCGCGAATGACAACGGATCCGGCGTCGCAGTGCTGCTGACGATCGCACGCGCGATAGCCGACCGCGAATATCCCTTCACCGTGCGATTCGCCGCGTTTGGCGCAGAAGAGCTGGGGCTCTTCGGAAGCAGACACTACGTCGATCGGCTATCGAATGACGAGCTCGCGTCGACCATGGCGATGATGAACTTCGACGCCCTCGGATCCGGGCCGGTGACAGCGGCGGGCGGGTCGCCAGACCTGCTTCGCAAAATCGCCGAGTACGCGGACGAGCGCGGCATTGACCTAGAGACCCGTCCCTCCCTGACAGCCAACATCGGCAGCGACCACACCCCGTTCGACGAGGCGGGCGTTCCCTACGTATTCTTCGTAGGCGAAGACCTCTCCCGAATTCACACGCCAGACGACACCTTGGAGTTCGTCGACGCCCCGCTGCTCGGAACATCCGCAGCCCTCGCCATCGCCCTATTGGACATCCTAGCCAACCAGCAGTAGAACCCCCTCGGCGCATCGCCTTGTTGGACATCCTAGCCAACGAGCAATAGACGCGCGCAGCGCATCGCCCCCACATCGTACATCCACCCGCCGTCATCTCCCGTCATTCCCGCACCCCCTCACGTCATCCTTGCGCCCTCCCATCATTCCCGCACCCTCCCACGTCATCCCTGCGCCCTCCCGTCATTCCCGCACCCTCACGTCATCCCTGTGCCCTCCCATCATTCCCGCACCCTCACGTCATCCCTGTGCCCTCCCGTCATTCCCGCACCCTCACGTCATCCCTCCGCCCTTCCGTCATTCCCGCACCCTCTCCCGTCATTCCCGCACCCTCACGTCATCCCTGTGCCCTCCCATCATTCCCGCACCCTCACGTCATCCCTGTGCCCTCCCGTCATTCCCGCACCCTCACGTCATCCCTCCGCCCTTCCGTCATTCCCGCACCCTCTCCCGTCATTCCCGCGAAGGCGGGAATCCATCACCCGTCTTGACAACTCCCGCACGCCCGGATACAGTCGACTCACCCTAACTCCCATGCCAACCCTCGACTTCAAAGGCAAGCAACACATCTACGCGCACCACCTCACGGTGCCGTACCAACTACTCGTGCCCCACGCCGAAAAGTCCCTTGGGGCGCAGAACGTATGTACGGATGGGGGGGGGTCCGGGCTCTCCACCGAGTCCCCAGACGGCAACCTCATCATCCACGGCGACAACCTCCACGCCCTGAAAGCCCTCCTCCCACGCTACGCCGGCCGCGTCAAGTGCATCTACATCGACCCGCCCTACAACACAGGCAACGAGCGCTGGACTTACAACGACAAGGTCAACTCTCCCCTCATGCGCGAGTGGATGCGCGAAAATTCTCCCGTCGACAACGAAGACCTCGAACGCCACGACAAGTGGCTCTGCATGATGTGGCCCCGCCTGCAGCTGCTCAAGGAACTCCTGTCCGACGACGGCGCCATCTTCATCTCCATCGACGACAACGAACAACATCACCTGCGCGCGATCATGGATGAGATTTTCGGCGAGGAGAATTTCGTGGCCGGTCTAATATGGAACAAGAAGAATGTCGTTCAGAATGATGCGAGATTCGTTTCGACTAACCACGAGTACATGACTTGCTACCGTAAGAGTGATGCGCTAGTTCGATTTAACCCACTCCCGCGCACTGCGGAGGCAAACCTACGCTACAAGAACCCGGACAACGATCCTCGTGGACCTTGGCAAAGCGTCGCGCTACAAGCCAAGAGCGGCACGTCTGACAGCCGCTATGTAGTTACTTTCGACAACGGAGTTACTTGGGAACCTCCGAGTGGAACTTACCCGAAATTCACCAAAGACCGCTTGCTGGAGTTGTACAAGGATAATTATCTGTACTTTGGTAAGAACGGCCAGAATGTGCCGCGGCTTAAGAAGTACCTGGCCGATGTCATGCAAGGGATGGTGTCTAACTCGATATTAGCCGCCGATGATGTCGGTTCTACTCAATCGGCCACTGAAGCCCTAAACCGTATTATGGAGGGCAGCGTATTCAGCTCACCCAAAGCAGTAGGCGTTATCCAGCGCCTACTGCGGCTTGTCGCCGGCCCTGACGACATCATTCTCGACTCCTTCGCCGGCAGCGGCACCACCGCCCACGCCGTCCTTGCCCTCAACAAGGAGGACGGCGGCAACCGCAAGTTCATCCTCGTCGAGTGCGAGCCCTACGCCGACACCATCACCGCGGAGCGCGTGCGGCGCGTCATCCGCGGCGTGCCGGA
Organism: Dehalococcoidia bacterium; assembly: GCA_965242665.1. Classification (GTDB taxonomy): domain Bacteria; phylum Chloroflexota; class Dehalococcoidia; order Lucifugimonadales; family VXLM01; genus VXLM01. Next base: position 2,273,981 of record OZ251484.1, read on the forward strand.
TGCACGCAACGAATCCCTCCGTGAGGGCCTGGGCGGCGGCTTCACCTACTGCACGCTTGGACAGCCCATCGAGCTGGAAGCCATGCTCTCAGGCAGCGCCCTGCCGTCGTACTCCACCCTCGCGGCGTATCTCCTGCACGCATCCTCCGGCATATCCGCCGGGGACGACGATCTCCAAGCGCGCAACGAGAACGGCCTCTTCTACAGCAGCCGTGAGCTGGATTACTGCCTGCTCTACGAGCCGGACGTCGACTGGCTGCGTGGCCGCTGCGGGATGCTGAGCGCAGACCGCGCCGAACGCATCGGCGACGCCGCCCGGACTCAGGGTCGCAAGGCCGTCGTGTTCGGCCCCGGCAAGTACGTTGGCCAGCGAGACCTTACCAGCGCGGGCGTCACCTTCTGCCAGATCCCGTATGAGCTTCAGTCCCCGGGGTGATAGCGTCGTGCGGCCGTGCCCCCTATTCGGAGGCGCGCATGCACCGCGATAGAATGAACCGAATCCACGCGGTTGGACGCTCTCGACAGCGCGTTCCGGCCTCCCCCTGACCCGCCATTCATGCGATCCCCTCTCAACCGTCCGCGCCGATGCAGTATCATTGGATGCGAAAGCAGTATGCAATATCCCGGCCGCATTTCGACCAAAGCATTCCTTACGCTTCTCTTGGCGCTCGTGGCGGTGGCTGCCGCCCTCCTCCTCGCAGAGTTGGCGCTCCGCATGATGAGGAACTCTCCAAACGACGCGATCCCGCTGCACGTGACCTGCGGCGAATGCCCCTACCTGTACCGCCTCAACCCCGATCATCCCGACGTTCTCGCACAGAACCAGAGATTTCCCATCTCTCCCGATCTGCTTCAAACGACGTTCGCCATTATGATACTGGGCGACTCGGTGGCGTATGGAGTCGGTGTCCCGTACGAAGACGCATTCCCTCAGAGGCTGCGGCAGCTGCTTGCGTCCGAACGCCCAGACGCCGCCGTACTCAACATGGCGGTGAGTGGATATACGCCGTATACCCAGTTGCATCAGTACAAGAGCCGCGCGGACGACTTGCCGGCTGGACTGGTCCTCGTGGTCTTCACGATGAACGACGTCGTCGACCCGGAGCTCCATTGGAATTACACGGAGGACGCCATCTCGAACATCCCCCGCGCAGCATATCCCAACATCCGCTATCATGAGGAGCGAGTGGTTCCCATTCTCGAAGCGCGTCGAACGCAGCGCGGCGGGGACGGATCCGAGCTGGCGCATCGAATCAGGAGCGCGGTCAACGTCTTGAATATCACCGACCACGAAGCGAGCTACCGCACCGTCGACGGACGCCGCTGGCCGACGTACATCACCGGCGAGGACACCATCGGCATCGAAGTACTGACCGACTACGCCTCCCCGGAGTGGGTGTGGCTGCGCGGCATATACGACCAGCTTGCGGAAGAGACGGCGTCCCGCGGGGCCCAACTCGTCATCGTGATAGCCCCCCTTGCGTATCAGATGGACCCGGAATATCCCTTCCTTCCCCAAACCCTGTTCGCGCAGTACTGCAAGGAGCGCTCGCTGCCGTGTCTCGATCTGCTGCCGGCGTTCCGCGAGAACGGAGGCGACGACCTGTTCATCGGCCAACGATTAGGCTACATCGATGTCTGGCACTTCTCCGACCGCGGGCACGCCGTGGCGGCCGACGAAATCCGAAGATTCCTCGAAGAACGAGACTTGATAGGACACCCATGATGAGGCCAATGCTCGACTACTACCGCATATCCGACCAATTCACCGACGAAGAACGGCAAATGCAAGCGGCCGTGCGGGAGTTCCTCGACGCCGAGGCGCGCCCGCACGCGGCAGAGTGGTGGGAGCGCGGAGAATTCCCGCATCACCTCATCCAGCGGTTTGCAGATATGGGACTGATTGGCGCCAACATGCCAAAGAAGTACGGCTGCGCGGAGGTCAGCAGCGTCGCGTACGGGCTCGTCATGTACGAGTTGGAACGCATCGACTCCGGCCTCCGCAGCTTTGCCAGCGTTCAAGGATCCCTCTGCATGTATCCCATCCTCGCCTACGGCTCGGAGGATCAGCGCCAAACGTACCTGCCGGCGATAGCCAGCGGACAGACGATAGGATGCTTCGGCCTGACCGAGCACTCGGGCGGCTCCGATCCAGGAGCGATGCAAACGCGCGCTCGCAGAGACGGCGGCTCATACGTATTGAACGGCGTCAAGATGTGGATCAGCTACGGCGCAATCGCCGACATCGCCGTCATCTGGGCGAAGGATGAGGACGATGGGGAAGTGCGGGGATTCATCGTGCCGACCGATACGCCCGGCTTTACCGCACGGAAGATCGAGCGGCAGATGAGCCTCCGCATGTCCGGCGCCAGCGAGCTGGTCATGGAAGAGGCGCGGATTCCCGCCTCCGCCGCACTGCCGCAGGCGATAGGACTATCCGCCGCGCTCGCTTGCCTGACGCGCGCCCGCTACGGAATCGCCTGGGGCGTACTCGGCGCACTGGAGGACGTCTACCGGGAGGCTTTGGACTTTGCACAGGCGCGGCAGACCTTCGGCAAGCCCATCGCTTCACGCCAGCTCGTCCAAGACAAGCTCGCGACCATGCTCACCAGCCATACGAGCGGCCTACTCAGGTCATGGCATCTTGGCAGGCTCGCCGAAGCAGGGAATCTGAAATACACCCACGTTTCTCTGGCGAAGCGGGAGAACACGCGCACTGCCCTGGAGGGAGCCCGTCTGGCGCGGGAGATCCTCGGCGGCAGCGGCATCACGCTCGACCACTGCGCGATACGGCACGTCCTCAACCTCGAAACGGTCGACACCTATGAGGGAACGCGAGACATCCACACGCTCGTGTTGGGACGAGACTCCACAGGGATCGACGCCTTCGCGTGACTCGCCCGGCGCTACAGCACGCGAGCGCGTTCGATCACCCGTTGACAAGCCGCATAGTCGCGGCGGCCGCCCTTGTAGATGGGCGCGAGAAGATAGATCGAGTTGTGCCCAATCTCCCGGTAGCGCGCGATCATCTCCACCGCTATATCCTCCCCAGACCGCCCTCGTTGGATGGACGTAGCGACCCACTCCGGAACCCGCCCGAAGAGAATGCCTTCTTCTACGACGATCTGTACCCCGCAGCAGATGAGGGCGTAGAACTCCTCCCCGTACCGTTCCGCGTACCGCTCCCGGAACTCGAGCAGCCGACTTGGGGAAAAGAGCGCTTGAAGGAAGAAGAACTGCGCGCCCGCCTCGATCTTCTTTCGCGTCAACCGTACTTGCTGCTCGATCTCGCGTCCGAGATCGATGGTGGCCCCCACGCAAAACCTAGTGGAGCCTTCCATCGTTCGTCCCCTGAAGTCGCTGCCGCGGTTCATCTCCGAAATCGCGCGGATGAGTCCAGTCGGCGCATAGTCGTCAACAGGCTTGATGACAGACCGCTCATTGTCCGTGAACGTGTCTCCCTTCAGCACGACGACATTTTCCAGACCCATGATGTCCGCGCCCATGAGCATACTTTGCAGCGCCAGACGGTTCATGTCCCGCGTGGATATGGAGAAGATGACTTCCTTGCCCGTGGTATGCTTGATCCACGCCGCGGCGAAGGCGGAGTTCACTCTCGCAGACTTGCCGGGATTGTATGCCGCCGCGATGAAGTCTGCATCCATCCCGCGCGCTTCTTGGAGCAACGAGGTGTCCGTCCCGCGCGGCGGCGAGAAATCAGCAACGATCTGCACTGCCCCATACGTCTGTCTTTGATCGAGAATAGTAGTCATTGCGGCCTTCACCATATCTTACCTTATCAGACCGGACGCCCGCGTTGCCATACGCCGCATGGATTGGTTCCATTCGATTCATTCCCACACCCTCCCACGCCATTCCCACACCCACTCCCGTCATTCCCGCACCCACCCACGCCATTCCCACACCCACCTACGTCATTCCCGCACCCTCCCACGTCATTCCCGCACCCACCTACGTCATTCCCGCACTCTCCCACGTCATTCCCACACTCTCCCACGTCATTCCCGCACACACCCACGTCATTCCCGCACACACCCACGTCATTCCCGCACACACCCACGTCATTCCCGCACACACCCACGTCATTCCCGCACACACCCACGTCATTCCCGCACACACCCACGTCATTCCCGCGTAGGCGGGAATCTCCACCTCCCTGCATCGCATTTGACAGAACCGAACCCACGTACTACCATAGAACTATAACCACTCCACGAAACCACAACACCAGGAGATAGCCCCATGCGCGAAACACACCAGCCCCCAACCACCTCCCCCGCCGGCCATCCGCATGACCACACTCACCCCCGTCTCAGGAAGAGACTCGGAGGGGGATATATACCCACCGGCCATCCGCATTCCCGCGCCCACCCACGTCATTCCCGCGCCCACCCACGTCATTCCCGCGCCCACCCACGTTATTCCCGCGTCCACCTACGTCATTCCCGCGCCCACCCACGTCATTCCCGCGTAGGCGGGAATCCACCCCGCTTCGTCCAAACCCCCGGCGCGTCGGCCCCCTCCCGCCGTCTGCAAAATTCGACACAATCCAACAGAATCCGACAAAATCCGACGGAAACTCGTGTGCGCGCGTTCCTTTATTCCCGCGCACGCGCGCGCGAGGCACCACACCCACCCCCGTCATTCCCGCGTAGGCGGGAATCCCTTCTCCCCACATGGATTGCGCCCAAGCCGCAGCAGATTCAACGCGTCGCCTGGATCCGCCGTCCCATAGCCGCCATGCCAATACATCAAACGGAACCCATGGGTTTGCCCCAGTGCGGCAATCCATCCGCCTACCCGGAATGGGCGCCGCCGGCCAAGTCCATCAGAGACGTTCTCGAACACCGCCCGGCATCCCCTGCAGGCGGTTCCCCGCTCGTCTCCGCGGTCTGATTCGGCTGCATGGTCACCCGGATGCGGCGTTTCCGATACAATGTACCTATCAACTACAACTCGGGGTCTTCAAATGTACGTCAAGCAGAACGAAACGTCGGATGTTCACGAAACGCCGAACATACACGATGGCGAGGGAATCATCGTTCGTCGCAGCATGTTTCGGAAGGAAAGCAAGCTGCCCATCCGGATGGAGGTTTGGGAGCTCCCGCCCGGCGTGAGCGAAGGCGCGCACACTCACGGCGGCGATGGCGAGCTGGAAGAGATATACTACTTTCTCGAAGGCCGGGGAGTGATGTCCGTCGAGGGCGAGGACATTCCCATTGAAGCGGGCGACTCGATCATGGTGCCGCCCGGCGTGGATCATGGGTTCCGCAACACGGGCGGCGGTCTCTTGAAGCTCGTCCTTATCTGGGGCAAGCCGGAGGCGTAGGATTGTCGAGAATCACGCGGGTACGTACTTGAAATGAAGGAGTCGAAACGCCATGCCTGAAGGGAACGTATACGAGAGGCTCGGAGTTCGGACGATCATCAACGCGTCGTCGTGGCGCACGAACGTCGGCGGCAGCGTCATGCCTCCGCCAGTGCGCCAGGCCATGGACGAGGCCGCGCGGTGGTTCGTCGACCTTCACGAGTTGAACGCTCGCGCCGGCGAAGCGATCGCCAAATTCACCGGCGCGGAGGCCGGCCTCGTGACCGCTGGCTCCGCCGCAGGGATGCTCCTCGAGGCCGCCGCCTGCATGACCGGCACGGATCAGGGGAAGATCGACCGGTTGCCGGATACCACGGGAATGAAGCATGAGGTCGTAATTCACCGCTTCCAACGTGTGACGTATGACCGCTGCTTCCGCGCCGCCGGCGCACACCTCGTAGAGATCGGAGACTACGGAGGCACGTTCGACTGGGAGCTGGAGGACGCGATCGACGAGAACACCGCGGCGGTCGCCTATATCATTGCGGCGCGCCAGAGCGGCGCGATTCCCCTTCCGCGCGTCGTCGAGATCGCCCACGCCCGCGGTGTACCCGTCATCGTCGACGCCGCAGCCATGCTCCCTCCAGCCGAGAACCTGACCCGGTACGTCGAGATGGGCGCGGACATGGTCAGCTTCAGCGGAGGCAAGGGCGTCCGGGGCCCCCAGTCGACCGGCATCCTGTGCGGTCGGGCCGATCTCATCGAGGCCGCCTCGATGAACGGCGCTCCAAACCAAGGTATCGGCAGGACCGCGAAGGTCTGCAAAGAGGAAATCGCAGGACTGGTCACCGCCATGGAGATGTTCGTAGATGCAGACCACGAAGCGGAAGCAGCGCGCTGGGAGGACATTTCGCGCATGATGGCGGCGCAAATCGGGAAGATACCCGGACTCCGCGCAGAGCGCCTGCCCGCAACTCCAGAACTCGACGAGTTCGAGAGCGCGACTCCCCGCGTGCATGTATTCCCAGAAGACGACTCGGGGAAGAATGCCGCAAGCATCGCGTCCGACCTAAAGGACGGCTCTCCCCCAATTTACACCTACGACGCCGAGTACGGGCGGGGCATCGCCCTGAGTCCGGTCAACCTCGTGGACGGGGAGGCGGAGGTCATCGTGCGGCGCTTCCAAGAGATCATGTCCCGTGTGTAGCCCCTCTCGTCGTCCCCCATCCCTATCCAGGGCAGACGCCGTTGGGTTACACGCCGCGCGAATTCCCAGCCGATCCCGTCCGCGCCTCCTCGAAGAAGTCCGGCGCGCGCATTATCTGATTCTCTTGCCGGAGGATGATGCCCCGAACGCGCGGCAGGTATTCGTTGACCCATCGCTCGTCCGAACGAAACGCCTCGCGCGCCTCCTCGAAGTGCGTATAGTCCCGATACGCCCATATGTGCACGACGCGATTCTGGATGCCGACGTCGGGGTAGTACCATCCCGCCAGGCGCACGCCGTAGCGCTCACGCACCGGCAAGGCAACCTCGCGCACGGCGTCTATGTACTCCGTGATCCTGCCCATCGCAATGTCATACGTTCGCATGTCGTAAATCACCAGTTCGCCCCCCTAACGTTCCCTAGCGTCTGCCCCTCCATTGTACGTCCAACGCGCGAGTTTTACCCGTGCGAACAATCCGCCGCCATGCAAAGACCGCGTAGGCGATGGAGATTTCCGCAGTTATAGGGAAGTTAGCGATATTAGCGTTTTCTTGTAAACTAAGATAAACTCCCTATAATTGGCTTCGCCGCCACGTTTATAGGGAAGTTAGCGATATTAGGGTTTTCTTGTAAACCATGATAAACTTGTTATAATTGATCTCATGGACCCGATTCAGAACCCATACGCGCCGGGCGCTGGTACTCAGCCGCCAGAGTTAGCCGGCCGCCAGCAGGTTCGCAAAGACGCGATGGTCGCGTTGCAGCGGACGAGGCTGGGACGTCCTAGCAAGAGCCTTCTCGTGATCGGCCTGCGCGGCGTAGGAAAGACCGTCCTGATCGATCGGATCCGCGAAGACGCCCAGGCCGTCGGCGTCAGCGCGTTGCGTATCGAAGCACCGGAGGACCGCTCTCTCCCGTCCATCCTCGCGCCCCAGCTGCGTCTAGCACTGCTGAAACTCTCGAATAAAGAGGCCGCGAAGCTGCTCGCGCAACGCGCATTGCGAGGACTCGCAGGGTTCGTCAATGCGCTGAAGATAAAATACCAAGACATTGAGGTCGCCTTGGACATAGATCCCGAACCGGGTTTGGCCGACAACGGAGACCTAGAAACCGATTTGCAGGACCTGTTCGGAATCGTGGGCGAGGCTGCCCAGGCGGATGGCAGCTGCGTTGCGCTCTTCATCGACGAACTTCAATACGTAGAAGAGAATCAACTCGCCGCACTGATTACCGCATTGCATCGAACAGCTCAGCGGAGGCTTCCCGTAATTATGATCGGCGCTGGCTTGCCCCAAGTGCGCGGCCGCATGGGAAGAGCCAAGTCCTACGCCGAAAGGCTCTTCGACTTCTCGGAAATCGGCCCCCTATCCACCGAAGACGCTCACCTCGCAATCGCCAAGCCCGCAAGAGACCAGGGCGTTGAAGTGGAACCCCCCGCCCTCGATGCCGTCGTCGAGCAGACACGATGCTACCCATACTTCCTCCAAGAATGGGGAAAGCACATGTGGGACGTCGCGGAGCGCTCCCCCATTACCGTAACCGACGTCGAAACTGCTTCCAAGCACGCCACCGCCGACCTCGACGAAAGCTTCTTCCGTGTCAGATTCGATAGGCTAACCCCAAAGGAGAAGAGCTATCTGCGCGCGATGGCGCAACTCGGTGCTGGGCCTCACCGCTCCGGCGTTATCGCCCACGCTATGGAGCGCCGCGTGGCTTCGGTGGCTCCTACTCGCGGCCAACTCATCAACAAGGGCATCATATGGAGCCCCAGCCACGGATACACCGCCTTCACCGTCCCAATGTTCGACGAGTTCATGCTCCGCATCATGCCATGGAACGAGCAGCAGTAGATCGGGCCCCCTCAACGACCGGCGGAGCACTATACGCCATCGGCCTGTGCGCCTCTCGACGCCCTCTGGCTACCTCTGCTTCTCCATCCTTCCGCGAATGGAACAGATGATGATTCGCGTACCCTGCGAACATCAAATCGCGCCTATGCAAAGATCGCGTAGGCGATGGGGATTTCCGCAGTTATAGGGAAGTTAGCGATATTAGCGTTTTCTTGTAAACTAAGATAAACTCCCTATAATTGGCTTCGCCGCCACGATTGTAGGGAATCTGCTCAATTCGCAATCGCAACCAAAACCTGCGGTACTCGTGGGAGGGATATAGACGCGGACGCGGCGTTCGCAGACGAAAGCACAGGACTAAGATTCAATACTCCCATCACCAACCCCAGGGTTGCAGAAGAAGACGGCACAAGTAGCCTGAACCGCAGGCGTGGACGCAGTAGTTGTCGGAGAGGATGCCGACGCAACCGCCTTATCCGACGCTGGGACGGAACCCTCGTCCGTTTGTCAGTTGCAAAAGCCTCCGTCTACTAGGTTATCTACTCGGAATCTCCACCATGTGTATCCTTGTAGATAGAAACCCCCTTCACTATCCTTAAGAACTTGATAACGAACTGACACCGCTGCAGGGTTATCGTCGCACAATGGATACGCCGCCTCTAGGAATTCTTGTGCATCCAAGCGATCCTCTCCGGTGAACTTATTGAGTCCATCGTCCATTAACCCTAACCATCTCCACCCTCCAATCGAAATTGCAACCAACAGCACAAGACTCATGACTACAAGAAACCGGTAGGCTGGATGGATTATTGGTCTGAACGAGATTAGTTCCCACACCAGCAGAGGAAACAATAGAAAAAAGGCAAGATTCACAAACCATGGCAGCAAAATCACTGCAAGAACCAGTGCAAACAGTGCGGATGCAATTCCTAGAGCAATGACTGTAGCTCTGACGTAGAGCGAGCGTACTCGCGGCCTGTCTATCCATGCGGTATGTAGTGTGCTGATGCAGAGCAACGCTGCCGATGCTATCCATAGCAGCGACAACGATGCTACAGAACTCCCATGCTGCAATGTGTCAGATCGTATGAACAGCAACGATACCATGCTGATCAATACAAATGTGATGAGAGGTATTATTGCCAGAAATAGGTATGATTTCCCTCTATGGGGTCCGGGATCGTTGAACTCAACGAGCGTAATCATGCCGAGGTATCCTAGTAGAGAAAGAAAGGATTTCTCGTCCGGCAATTTCCCATGAGAGGTTAGCAGAAAGGCTGGCATCGAGATCATCATGATCACCATGACAGCGTAGCGATACCTCATCAAGACGGAAACGATGTACTTCATTGAGGTTTCCGCTACCATCTGTTCCATTGCTTATATGGTCCACACGACGAGGCGCCGGACGGGAGTCCCCACCATGTATAGCCCAGCACTCGGAAGTTACCGTGGCCGTCTTTGACGACACGAACCGTGAATGGAATATCAAGGCCAAGGAGGTCGTCGCATAGGAATGCAGCGTCCAATGCCCTCTCAGCTTCTTTGCGCTCCTGTCCGGTGAACGCACTAAGCCCATTGTCAATCGTAATGAGATACGGCCACACCCATCCTATAGCCGTAAAGACTGCCCACACCGCGAGCGCGCCAATGACAATATACTGGCGAGGAAATCTTATACGACTGGTCAGTACAGTTCCCACTATTCCCACTATGGGACCTAGTATAGATGTAGTATACACTGCAGTCCCAATAGACGACAATGTTAGAAGTGAGAATATTCCAAATCCTGCCATCAGAAACAGAGGGAACACTACCAAGAAGTAGTAGGCAGTGCGTATTGAGAAGTAATGTATTGTCCTTTCCATTACGATCAATACTGCCATTCCCATCCATGCCAGTGAAGTAGCACCAAAAATCCCAATCAGCAACAGTGCATACGCTCCCGGGTCCTCTGGAAAAGGATTAGAGGGCACAGTGCCAACGCCAACCCAAATGAAAATTGGTACAACTTCCACAACCATGAGTAGAGAGAGAATCGCTATGATGTAGTATCTGTACCGCATCACCTTGGACGCCATCAACGAATGATAGAATCGTATGGTACGTCCGCGAGTGATACTCTCCAATTCGAGAAAACGGTGGTAGATGTGATTCATCGCACTACACCTGTTCCAGCACGTAGCAGTGGAGCGGGTCATCAGACAGCGCGCCGTTCCAGCAGTCGTTGGACATGGCGGACAGCCAGGCGAACATAAGCACAAGCGCCTCCCTTGACATGAAGAGACCAGCCCGTCTCATTCGTTCTTGCATCTTACCTCCGTTCACTCCGGACGGATGCGACAATCACCAGAGAACCTCCAGCACGTGTACGCACGCACCAACAAAGTCTATCGCCACGCACGATAACCCGCCTTGTGCCCCCAATTGAGCAGCCTATCCAGGAGGACAAGGCCGAACGTGCAGCATATATCTGCCTTACCCCACTCCTGAGATATTGTCAATTTTAAGATACCAGTGCCACAAAAATAGAATCATTGTCACCATTCCAATAATTGTTACTGTAATGTTCCAGAAAGAACGGCGCATCGTTCCAATTAGTTTGGTTCCAAACACACAAATTGTGAGTGACCAAAGCACGGGTATAAGTACAAGAATAAATAGACCTACAATAGGCGCTTCACGACCTGATGAAAGAAGGGAGAGTATAAGAAGTCGCCCAAGAGCTGTGACAGAAGCAAATGTGACTACTGAGATTCCAATGGCAACCAGGGCAACTACGATACGAGGCCTGTCAGCCAATGTTGATCGTCGGAGGAATACTCCAACCACCAGGGAACTGGGTAGCACAATAAACAACCCCCCAAGCAGGACAGTAAGTGGACCAATGTTCAGCGTAACACCAAACAGTTCGGACACAACAGTCCAAAACAACATGATCCACGCGACTACCAGAAGAGGGAAGACACCCATTCTCAAATAGATCTTCCGGCTATACTCTGAACTTGCAGTTGTCTCTAGAATTACGACAATTCCTATCCAGACCACGATGGACAAGAAAGAATAGGTGAACATTGTTGTGCCGAAAGTTACGGCCCGTATTATCCAAACCATAGCGAACAAAGGCGAAAGAATGGACATTGCCAATAGAGCCGGTGAAAGAATCAATGTGATATTGCCGCGGCGCTCCAGCAGGTCTTCGCCTACAGACTCCCCAACACCGATCACACAGATTATTCCTGTCCAAGCCAACATAGTAAGGAGCATGACCCAACCAAACACCCACTTGTATTCGATCGGAACGAGAGCGATGTCAGCAACTACCATCTCTGAAATCAGAAGCAGAGAAAGCAGAGCTAGAATCCAGTAGCGGTATCGTGTCAGTATGGATCGAACGTAGGGCATCGTTATTCCTCTAGGGTCTCGAGTATTGTACGTAGCTTGGGGTGTAGTGAATCCATGTGGTTGCTGTGTCCGCATTAGGGTTTGCGGGAGTGGCGCTCGAGAACAAGGGTTATCTTGTGAGCGTCAATCGATCCAACACGGTGGAATAGTGAACCATCCCCGAGGGGTGCCCTCGGGGTCCGGGGTGTCCCCTTCGAGTTCCATGTCGTGTTCATAGGTCGAGCGGTCGGTATCATCAGTAGTTGGGATTGTGTCATATTCGTCGATTCTTGTCCACTCGGGATTGTCCCATTGCATGAAGGCGTCTGCGAAGTTGCCGACGTTGTAGTAGAGGTCGCCGGCGTCCGGCAGTGTAGCACATGTCGATCATAGAGTCTTTTGCCCGCTCCGCCGTGGCTCTTCTGGAGGTCTCGACGCTTTCTGCCCATCCATCCTCCGCGAGTGGAACAGATAATGATTCGCGTACCCTGCGAAGGGCCCGAAGCGTTCTTGCGCCCACTCCCGCACGCGGCGGCCGTCGCGCGAGTCCGTGCGGACAGCGTCCGGATACCATTGACGAATGGCCTTCATGATATGCGTGTCCACGGGGAACGCCTCCGGCTTGTCCATCGAGAAGAGGAGGATGCAGTTTGCTACCTTGTCGCCAATTCCGTCGAGGCTTGTCAGTTCGTCTAGCGCGTCATCGTAGGAAGCATCCCGCAGGGCGCATAGGTCGACATCACCCCGCGCGACCTTCTTGGAGACGGACGCGATGAATCTTGCGCGATAGCCGAGGCCGAGTTCGCGCAGGGCATCCTCGCTTGCTTCCGCCAGCACTTCCGGTGTCGGGAAGCGATGCCGTGTTCCGCCGCCAAGGGAGGTCGGCTCTCCAAACGTCTTGCAGATGTCCTCTACGTTTTGCGTGATTCGCGGGACGTTCGAGTTCTGAGCGCATAGGAACGCCAGTGTCGTTTCCCATGGGGATTGCCGCAATACCCGCATCCCGCGGTATTGGTCGATGCGGTCGCGCAGCAGACGGTCGCGCGAAAGCGCGGAGTAGACCGCGTTCAGATCCACATCCAAGGAACAGTAGTCGCGGAGTCTCGCGGAGATTGCGTTCATGTCGTGGTCTGCGGCTGCGAACATGATGCCGTCCTGACCCTCTCGCACGCGCACGATCGTACCGAAGAGCACTCCCTCGTACCATCCGCTGCGCTTGCGCCAGCGAAACGTCTGTCCGCTGAACAACGTGCTCTCGATGTCGAGAGGTTGTCCGTGCAGTGGAATGAAGCCCTGGTCGTCTGACTGGACATTCATCTATCCAACCACCGCTTCACTTCGCCGCCAAGCTGATCGACCTTGCAGGTCTTGCGGCTGGCCGGCGGGAGAGATTGCAAGAATAGCGCCCCGTATCTGCGGGAAATGACGCGCTGATCGAGGATGATTACGACGCCGCGGTCCGTCTTGGAGCGGATGAGTCGTCCGAAGCCCTGTCGAAGGCGGAGGATCGCTTGCGGCAAGGCGAACTCCATGAAGGGGTTGTCGTAGAGCTCCGAGCGCGCCTCGAAGACTGGCTCCGTCGGCACGTTGAACGGCAGCCGCGTCACCACGAGCACTTGGAGGGCGTCGCCGGGCAGGTCGACTCCCTCCCAGAAGCTTGCGGTTCCAAGGATGATCGAATTCGGGTTGCTGCGGAACCTCCGGAGCATCCGATACGGGCTCGCCTCCCCGCCCTGCGCTAGCAGATCGATGCCCTGCTCCCGCGTCCATTCCCTCATCGATTCTGCCGTGTCCCTCAACGCAGCGTAGGATGTGAACAACGCCATCGTTCGCCCCCCGGCGGCCGCGGCTGCCTCTCCGATGGCTTGCGCTGCGCGCTCCGCGTAGTTGGGCGCGGATGGTTCCGGCATGTCGTTCGGGGTGCATACCAGAGTCGATGTCTTGTAGTCGAAGGGAGAGCCGAGCATCTTGCGCTCCGCGTCGTGGAATCCCGTCCGTTCTTGGATGTGGTCGAGCGTCCCGTTGGCGGCGAGCGTGGCGCTGGTCATGACGACCGAGCGCTTCCGAGAGTACAACAGGGTTTCGAGTTGCTCCCCCACGTGGAGCGGCGCTCCGAACAGCGTTGTGTCGCCGCTCCGCACCGTCTTCTCTACCCAGTAGACGACGTCCTCTCTTGGATGAACCGCGAACTCCGACAGGTTCTGCCGGAGCTTCGCCGTTTCTTGTAGGTTATCTCCCAGTTCCATCGACAATCCGCCGTGGTCGTCGGCGTCTTCCGTGTCCGTGTCCCCCAGAGCAGAGGCAAGGCTGGCTAGAGTATCCTGCAAGTCTGCCAGCGCGTGGTCGATGGTTTCCCAGACCGTTTCGACGTCCGACCATCGCGGCTGCCCGCGGGTTCCATTGGTAACGCGCGCCTGCGATTGTCCTGACGCTTCTCCCAACGCAGCTTCTTCTGCGAACCCAAACAGCGCCGTCATGCTCTCGCGCAGGCGAGGCAGCATACCAGACACCATTTCCGCCACTCTGTCGAGCGCTTTCCGATCTTGGGCCGATGCGGACGTTCGCCCGATTGCGGCCGCCGCGCGGGGAAGGAGGCCCCGCTCTCCACCCAGTCCTTGCAGGCGATCCCCGACGGCGGACTGGCTGATCTCGAAGCCGAGCTGCCTCGTAGCCTCCGATTCGAGGTGATGCGCCTCGTCTATGATGAGCGTGTCGTACTCGGGGAGGAGCGCTCCGTCCATGACGAGGTCAGTGAGCAGCAGCGCATGATTTACGACGACGAGATGAGCTGCGGCTGCCCGTGTCCGCGCCGCACGTAAGAAGCATACCCCCATCGATCCCGCGCAGTCCAAAGCCCCTTGCGCGGAGATTCGATTCCAAGAAGCAAGGCTCCGACTGGTGATGTTCAACTCGCTCTTGTCTCCGGTAGACGTCTGGTCGAGCCATAGCAGCACTCCGGAGGCGAGACGGGCGTCCTCGTCGGACAGACCGTCGCTGTTCTTGACGCCCATCCACCGCTTGAAGCAAAGATAGTTTGCTCGGCCCTTGAGCAGCGCGTATCGAATCTCTTCCTCGGATCCCCCGCGTGCATCTTCCAACGCAGCGAGCAGGGTTGGGATGTCTTTCTGGATGATCTGCTCTTGCAAGTTGATGGTGTTGGTCGAGATTACGACGCGGCGGCCGTTCAGCGCCGCGTGCAGCGCTGCTGGAAGTAGATACGCCAGGGACTTGCCAACTCCGGTGCCAGCCTCGACAATCAGCCTTTGTCCGTCGTTGATCGCCTTTGCCACGGATCGCGCCATTTCTATTTGCTGCGGCCTCCGATCGAATCCCGGCAGCGCGCGCGCGAAGGGCCCATCATCTTCCAGCAGCCCCGCAGCCGCATCGATGTCGATCTTCTCTTCTTCTGCGTTGGCCTCGAGCGCTTGAGGGTAGCGTAGACGTGACCGCAATCCAGTGAGATCGAGTCCGACTCCGTCTATCTCCGGCCGCTTCGGTTCGGGGATGCCCCCCGTGTATGGCCGCTTTGGTTCGGAGATGCCGCCCATGGCCGGCGCGGCGCTTTCGGCCGCTCTGCCCTCCGCGATTCTCCGGAGCAGATACGGCAGAGACGATGACTGCGACCGAGATGCGATTCTCTCGATCTGTCGAAGGACGCCTGCGTCGGCGCCGGCCGCGATCCGCACGAGCTCGATGAAAACCCGGCGCGTCACCTCTGCGTCGTACAATGCGCGGTGCGCCTCCGTCTCCACGAAATGCACGCCCAACTCTGCCGCGATCGCCCCGAGACGGTGGCTCCGAGCCCCCGGCAGGAATACCCGCGCCAAATCGTAGACGTCCGACACTGGGGACGTAATCGACAGGCCATGGCTGCGGAGAAAGCCGAGGTCGAACCCGAGCGAATGCCCAACGACCGGCGACGACCCGATGAACGCGAGGAGGTCGTTGGCGATGTCTGGGAACGACGGCGCGCCGTCCAAGTCCTGGCGTTTGATGCCGGTAAATCCCTCGATGAATTCGCTAACCTCTATCTCAATGCCGGGGTTGACGAGGGATTGGAACTCCCCGAGTGTCTCTTCACCCCGAAACTTGACTGCCGCGACTTCGATGATGCGGTCGGATTCCGGGTCGAGGCCCGTGGTCTCTACGTCGATGGCGACCCATGTCTCGTCGAGCGGCGGTGTTTCTAGGGAGGTCATGTTGGAGTGAATGTCAGGATTGGAACTACGAATTCGGGCGGTTGAGAGTCATCGAACGTTCGACAGGAATCCCCATAGCTGCTCGAACCTCTCTCCGACGACTGGATCCATACGCAATACGGACTCGATGTCCCTGCCGCGGGAAGCGTTTCCCATATAGCCCGGGCACGCCTGCAGCGCTCTCGACAGCTCGTCCTTGCTGATCTTGATGTCGACCGGCCGCCAACGGACTTTGCAAGTTTCGAGTCGTTCGATGATCGTCTCGGGACTCTGGTTCGTATGCCACGCGATGATGACCGTGCCCAACGCCGCCAGCTCTCCATGCACCCAGCTGCGGTCGTTCGCCAACTCCGCAGCGACGATGAAGGCGTGGTCTCCTGCGACGGCGTCCGGATGGGAAATCGACGAGCTGTCTCGATCCTTGATCGCGTTCATGATGAGCTTGATGCTGGCCGGAGTCAGTCCTCCGCTGCTCGACAGTGTCTTGGGAAAGTTCTCGACGATGTGGTGGTGGAGGTGGATCATGTCTGCGGCCGCGGACTCGTCATACGGTTCTCCGATGCCCTTGTTCGCCTTGTGCATCCACTCGCATATCGCCGAGTACCCGCACAGAACATCTCCGATGCCCGCAGTGTTGAACCGGTCCGGTGCACTCAACGCGACGTCGTAGTCTACAAGCACATACTCCGCATCGATCCACGGCCAAGTTTCCATGTCTTCCAAGTCCCTTCCGTCCCACCTAGCGAAGACGCTGTGGATGATCGCCCCGGTGGAAATCACGGTCGGGGCCAGTACGAGAGGCAGATCCTTTGCGAGCGCGGCGTACTTGCTCGCGTCCAGAGCCAACCCGCCGCCGATGCCGACGATGAGGTCGACGTCGTTTGGTAAAGCGTCCGTGAACTCTTGGAGATAGCCAAAATCCATTGCCTTGGCGTACCTGACGGACTCCGGTTCGCGGGTCAAGTGCGGCTCTGCTGCTTGATACGCCGTCGGTGAAGAGACCGCCGCGTACTTCGGCCACTGCGAGCTGGCAGACCTAATCAGGTGGTGGCCAAACCTGATGTCGTACTCGGATGCGGGCTTCATCAGGCTGAACCCGCTCCAATCCCCTCTTGGTGGTCTTTGCATCGAATGCCTCTGACTTGTTCTCCGCCTCGATGGCGCTGGACTCGCGCCCTCGGATGACCAAACCCTACGATGTCGCGCGTGGAATGGCGGTCCCAGGCGCTGCGAACCGAATGCTATAGACCGAGGTCATCGCCGCGACGTACAGAGTACGGTTGTCGACGCCGCCCCATGCCATGTTGATGACCTGCTCCGGAAACTCTATCACTCCAATGACCTGGCCGTCCGGCGTTAGCGCCCACAGACCTCCGGGGCCAGAGACGTAGATCCTCCCCTCTACGTCGACCTTCATCCCGTCCGGGAAACCGGGCAAGTCGGACTCCGGAAACGTGAAGAACCGCCTCTGGTTGGACAGCGACCCGTCTTCACCGACGTCGAAGGCGTCGATGTGCGCCGAGGGACGAGTGTTGATCTGATAGAACGTCTTTTCGTCGGGCGAGAGCGCTAGGCCGTTCGGATCCTCGAACGGGTAGACCTCCTCGTGCACTTCGCCGGACGGGGCGATGCGGTATACGCCGTTATGCTCGAATTCCGCCTCTCCATCGTCCAAACTCGCCGCGCCGCGATTGCTGAAGTACAGATTGCCGTCGGAGCGTCCGACGACGTCGTTGGGGCGATTCAACCGCTTGCCCTCGCAGTGCGTAGCGATAGCGGTCACTCGCCCGCTGGCATCCATGCTGGTAACCGCCCGCGCCGTCTGCTCGCAAGCGATGATGTTTCCGTATAGGTCGAACGTCAAGCCGGTCGCGCGGTCCGTATCGTCTCGATAGATGCTTTTGTCCTTGCCCGGTTCCACCTTCCATATCCTCCAAGGCCCGCCCACGTCCGTAAACAGCAGGTAGCCGTCTGGATGCCAGAGCGGCCCTTCCGTGAATTTGCAGCCGCCTGCAACACGGGTAATCTCCGGTGATTCGAGCAAGTCTCCAACTTTCATCCGTATCCCCCGATCTATGCGTCTACATTAGTATACAACGGTTGTTCTGTGTATGGGAAACGCAACAGCCTTCTATTTCCCGATGCCGCCTCCGTCTCAGCTCTGTGCTGGGGCCCCCTCCCGTCATCGCTCTGCGGCTCTAACGAGCAGCGGCAGGAGCCAGCCGTAGACTCCCGCGAACGCAGCCGCCAAGATTATCACGCCAACTATGGCTCCCCGCAGCAGGGCCGCGCATAGAACCGCCGCCAGCAGCGCGATAGACGTGACCGCCGCCGAGTACACCAGCGCCGCGCTAGGAGCCGCCTGTATGGTCACCCCATAGACCAACCCCAGCATTCCCCCGATGAGCGTCCATACAGGATACGCCACCACGACCATTCCCAGCATCAGCGTCATTGGGTTCGCGCGCGAGATGCGGGCGTTCGCCCAATGGCCTGCGTCCTGCGCCAGCGAGAAGATCATCACCGGCGCAGCAGCGGTGAACACCACAGTCATTACCAGTCCAGCCGCGGCCCCAACGATGAAGTAGACCACGAATCGACGCCCTCCTCACACGTTGCGTCCGCTGCACCTGCCAACGCGCGTGCAAGCGAATGGCAGCCTCATCCGTCCGCGTTCATTTGATACAATACCAGAAAAGACGCCAATAGTGGGGCGTCCGTTCACGATTTTGGATTGCTCCACGCGGAAGCGTCCAAGTTCGAGTGCCGCATGATGACAAACGGCCGCAGATGTGCAAGAATTCTCCATGCACTGAGGCGAATCCATATCCATGGAGGGAGAAGATGGCTGGATCAGAGAGCAGCGGCAGGCCGTTGTTGTGGATTGGGGGCATCCTCGTTGCTGTTGGCGTGGCGGCGATGTCGGCCTTCGGCGTGTTTACTCTCGCTCGGGAATTGTTTCGGGATCCGGAGACTCCGATCGTCTTACTCGTTGCGCTGCCCGCGGTAGCGGTCGGGTTCCTAATCCTTCTGGCGGCTGCCGTCCATCATCGTATCCGACAGCGCAGGGAAGAAGACTTTTCGGAGGTAGACTATTGATCACAACCACTACGGACACCATACCGGGCATGACCATCGTCGAGACGATTGGACTGGTGCGCGGCAGCACGGTGCGCGCGAGGCATATTGGACGGGACATCATGGCGGGTCTTCGCAACATCGTCGGTGGAGAGGTCGACGAGTACACGAAATTGCTTGCGGAATCGCGCGAGCAATCCATTCAGCGCATGATCGAGAACGCCCAGGACATGGGCGGCAATGCAGTCGTCGGCGTGCGGCTCATTACCGCGGGCGTTGCCAGCGGCGCCGCAGAGATCGTTGCCTACGGAACGGCCGTCAAGGTGGCGGAGTAAGGCCAATCTCCCGCGCGTCTCACACGGGGGTCTCGCCTGTACTCGAAGCCTCGTATCTCGACTTGACCGCAAGCGGATCGTCCTCTCCGCCTGGGGCATCGCTCGTACTGGAGGACTTTGGCGTCCAAGGACGCCGTAGCGAGATCTTCTCGCGAGGCAAGAATATGGCCGCGATGACGATGGCCGGCACGAAGAAGAACAAGTGGACGATGAAGGCGAAGGGAAATGCTGCTTCCTCTGCTACGCCGATTAGACCGAGGCCGTACACTACTGCGGCATGAAACGTGCCGATCGCACTGGGCGCCGCAGGAACGATCGTCGAAAAGGAAATCGTCACCAAGATGACCAACGTCGCGGCTATGGGAGACACATCGTCCAAGCGCACCGCGCGGGCGATGACCCACGCGGACAAGCCAACCAGCATCCAATACGCGAGGCTGGCCGCAAACGCCTTGACGAGGCGTCGCCGTTCATTGAACAAGTCGTTGAGCGAGTCTGAAAACGCCGCGAGGAATCGCACCCGCCTCACCAAACTCAGGGTCCGGCCCCGTGAGGAGAGTATCTGCAGAGCCGCCATCCCTGCCGCGATGCCAATCACTACCGACCAGACGAGAGGAGCGAATGTCCGTAGTTCGGACACGAATATGACCCCGACGCCGATGAGGAGCATACTCGAGAGCATGTCCACGATCCGCTCCATTCCGATGGCAGCCAGCACGGTCGACAGGCGAATCTTGTCCCTCATGGTCAAGACTCCCACCTGGGTGACCTCGCTGGCTACTCGAATGGGCATGACGTTGCCCAAGCCCAATCCTTCATGCTGTACGATGAACAGCCGAGGAATGGACGGCTGAGGGTCGATGAACAGCATTTGCCACCGCGCAGCGCGCAGCACAGACGCCCCCATGAACACCATGAAACCCACGACCAAGAGAGGAATGGATGCGGACGTGATGTTGTCCCACACGTCGCTCCAGTCCAACCCACGGGCGAGGAACCAGCACAGACCGACGCTGATGCCGATTCCTATCAGGATCCTGCCGTATTTTATGGCTTGCTTCTTCAAGTCCGATATGTCTTTGACGCAGGGCGGGACTCTCCAAGAAAGATCGCCTTCGTCCCCGTACTTCGAGTCGATGTGGCCAGCGCACCTCGCACCATATCACATTTGGACGCGCAAGTGCCCCCATATACGGAGCATCCGGTCGTGAGTATCATCGTTGATGCTCATTGTCACCTCGACGCGTACTCCGACGACCGGGAAATTGGCGAGATCGTGGCGCGCGCCCGTTCCGCCGGAGTCCGCCTGATCGTAAACGCGGGGACGACGGTGCGGTCCTCCCAACGCTGCGTCGATCTATCCAAGAAGTTCCCTGAGCTGTACGCAGGCGTCGGCATTCACCCGATGGATCTTACCGGCCCGGTGGATACCGACATGTACGGCCAACTCGTCGAATGCGCGCCCAATGGCGGCAAGGTGATCGTCGTCAGCGAAATCGGACTCGATTTCCTGGATGGGATGCCAGACCGCGCGATGCAGTATCAGGCCTTTCGAGCGCAGATCGGGCTGGCCCGCGAGATGAGGCTGCCTATCGTCTTCCACAGCAGAGAGGCGCACGATGAAGTGCTTCGCGTGCTCCGGGAAGAGCGCGCGTATGAGGTCGGCGGCGCAATGCACTACTTCCAAGGATCCAGAGACACCGCCCTCCGTGCGATAGACCTCGGGTTCTATATCTCTCTCGCAAAGCCTCTGCTGCGCCTGCCGTCCCTGCAGGCGGTCGCGTCCGAACTGCAGCTCGACCGCATCGTCCTAGAAACCGACTCCGCTCCTCAACCCTTCAAGGCAAATCGATGGAAGTGGACAGAACCGCGCCATCTCCGGGACATCGCAGACAAACTCGCCGCCCTCAAAGACGTCGACGCCGACTATGTGCGGCAGGTGACGACGCAGAATTTCTTCGACATGCTTGGGGAGCGGGGCACGGAGATCCGTTCTTCTCTGTCCGAATGACGCGATACTCTCTTGGCCTACCGAACCTGCCGCTCTGCGGCTGCTGCATAAGCGCCGAAAGTTCAAAGACGCGCCCCGTCCACCCTGGCGACTCTTTGGCATTGACGCGCGCTCCGCGTAGGCATACCATCAATGTATGCAATCTTCCGCGAAGACGAGCCTGCCAGCCGCCTTCATTCTCTCCATGCGTCCGAAGCAGTGGACGAAGAATCTCCTGGTCTTCATGGCGCTCTT
Source organism: Dehalococcoidia bacterium (assembly GCA_965242665.1). Taxonomy (GTDB): domain Bacteria; phylum Chloroflexota; class Dehalococcoidia; order Lucifugimonadales; family VXLM01; genus VXLM01. Next base: position 2,295,608 of record OZ251484.1, read on the forward strand.
CTTCACCATCGACCAAGCGTGGGAGCCGGCCGAGGTCGAAGCGGCGCTGCGTCTGCTTGCGAAGGCGGGAATTGCCTTCATCATCTTTTGCCTCATCAGCGGAGTCACCTACGTCGTCAACGACGTCTTGGACCGAGAAAACGACCGCATCCACCCAACGAAACGTCTTCGACCCATCGCCTCCGGCAACCTCCCGATTCCCGCTGCCCTGGCCGTATCGTCCGCAGTCGGAATCCTCGCTGTAGCCGGATCCTATATTCTCGAACCCGTCTTCGGACTCGTGGCGACGCTCTACCTCGCGGCCTTGCTGCTCTATTCCTTCATCTTGAAGAGGATCGCCCTCGTCGACGTTCTTTCCATTAGCTCCGGGTTCATCCTGCGGGCCGTTGCCGGCGCCGCCGTCCTGCAATTGCCGATATCTCCCTGGCTGTACATCTGCACCGGATTCGGCGCGCTGTTCGTTGCGTTGGCGAAGCGGCGAAGCGAGTTGGCGTCTGCTGGCGAGCAGGCCAGCAAGCAGAGAGACAGTCTCGGCGAATACACCCTCCCGCTCCTCGATCAGCTCATCGGAGTAGTCACTCCGGCCGCCATCGTGTCATACACCCTCTACACCGTCACCGCCGACAACCTTCCGGACAACTTCGCTATGCTGCTCACTGTGCCCTTCGTAGTATACGGCTTGTTCCGCTACCTGTTCATCGTCCAACGCTATGGACTTGGAGAGACTCCGGAGGACATCCTCTTCAGCGACGCCCCGCTGATCATCGCCATCCTTCTGTGGCTTGCCACTGCAGCCGGGGTCCTCGTTGCCTTCCGGGGGTGACCGGCGGCCGGCCCTTCGAATTTTCGGTATGCTACACTCCGCGAAATCTCCACGAGGCGAGGGTTGATCGTTGGTACCTCCTAGCGGCTTTCTCGGAATTGCCCCAACGTGGGTCGTGTTGTATGGACTCTCTTTGGTCGTGTTCGGAGCGGCCGCCGCGCTGGCGTACCGCCGCGTATTTCGCCTTGTCATGCTCGGTCGGCCCGCGAACCGGTTCGACCGTCCGATCCGGCGCATCGTAGGTGCAGTTCCCCTCATATTCGGCCAAAGAAAGGTCTTGCAGCGGTTCTCCATTCGGCGTGACCGCGCGGGGCTAGCGCACTTCTTCATCTTCTGGGGGTTCCTCTCGTTCACTGCCAGCTACGTCGTCTTCATCTTTGGGGATGCTGTCTGGCCGCGGTTCTCCATCGCGATTCTGACGGATGCGGGCGTTCGTGCGGTTGCCGTCTACCTCGACGTCCTGGCTGCGCTCTTGCTCGGAGTGCTGGCATGGGCGGCGGTTCGCAGATGGATTGCTACCCCGCGCCGTCTCATCTTCGACTTGACGCAAAAGCGGGAGTCCGCAATCATCCTCCTGCTCATCGCCGCCCTGATGCTCCTGTCGATACTCTCCGAGGCTGCCTACGTCGCATCCGGCGGCGACGGCCCAACGTCCGTTGCGCCCATTGGCTCCGCAATCGGAAACCTATTCTCCGCGCTTGGACTCTCCGAGCCGGCCGCCCGATCGCTTCACGCCGTCCTTTGGTGGGCGCACGTCTCCGTAATTCTGGGGTTCGCCGTGTATATTCCCTTGTCCAAGCATATGCATTTGATCGGCTCGCCGCTCAGCTTCCTCTTCCGTTCCCTCGATCCGATGGGCGCTCTGCCGACTCCTCGGGATCTCGATACCGCGGAAGTCTTCGGGGCCGCGAAAGTGCAGGACTTTACCCGGAAGGAGCTGCTCGACGGCTACGCCTGCGCGGTCTGCGGCAGGTGCACGGACGCTTGTCCGGCCAACATCAGCGGGAAGACTCTGTCTCCCATGCACATTGCCGAGAACCTCAAAGACCACCTCATCGAAGTTGGCCCTAGCGTCGTCCAAGACGGCAGCGAGTCAGACGACCAAGACGCCAACCCGCTGATTGGTTCGCGCATTGGGCAGGAAGCTCTTTGGGACTGCTTGACCTGCGGGGCCTGCGTCCAAGAGTGTCCGGTAGGGGTCGAACACATCGACATGATCGTGGACATGCGCAGAAACCTCGTCATGGAGCGCGGGGAGATGCCCGAGTCGGGCATGAACGCCTTGTCGAGCATGGAGCAGCGCGGGCATCCCTGGCGCGGCACTGCCTTCACCCGCACCGATTGGGCCGACGGCCTTGGGGTTCCAACTCTCTCCGAGCGCCCGAACTCCGAGGTACTGTTGTGGGTTGGCTGTACCGCCGCCCTCGAAAAGCGGAGCCAAAGCGTTGCGCGCGCTATGGCGTCCACCCTCAGACGCGCGGGCGTCGACTTCGCAATCCTCGGAGAGGAGGAGGGCTGTACCGGAGACCCGGCGCGCCGTATGGGGAACGAGTATCTCTACCAAACTATGGCTATGCAGAACATCCAAACGTTCGCCCGGTACGACGTCAAGAAGATCGTCACCATCTGCCCCCATTGCTTCAACGTCATCAAGAACGAGTACCCCCACCTCGGGGGAAACTACCGCGTCCTCCACTACAGCGAGTTCGTCTCCGACCTCATCGAGGCAGGCAAACTCAAGCCTGTCGTTACCATCGAGGCCGCGATGACGTACCACGATTCCTGCTACCTCGGACGCCACAACCGCATATACGACGCACCCCGCAAGATCGCGGAGGCCATACCCGGGCTGGAGTTACGCGAGATGGAACGAAACCGTGACCGCGCGTTCTGCTGCGGCGCAGGCGGGGGACATATGTGGATGGAGGAGAGCCGAGGCGACAGGGTCAACCATATCCGCACCAAGCAGTTCCTCGAGACTGGCTCCGACGTCGTGGGCGTATCGTGCCCGTTCTGCCTTCAGATGTTCGAAGAGGGCATCTCCTCCAGCGAGTCCGCTCCGGGCAAGGCGCGCGCCAAAGACCTCTTGGAGCTGCTCGACGAAAGCCTGGGGGCAGACTGATGATTTCCCCGCGGTAGGACTCCGCGGTTGTGTTCAGATAGGCATTTGGGGCTGTGTTATGATGGCCCCAGATTGGCTAGGAGGACAAGGATTCGAAAGGGATTCAATCAGAATCTGCGCTGGCGGCAATGCTGACGGTTATTGGAATCCACACAGCGGATATACCCCGCGCGGCGAATCGTCTAAACTCCTGAAAGAGAATGTACTCGCGCGATCTCAGATAGACAAAGCGTTCGAGAAGTGGAATCAACTATGACTGAACAGAACCACTCCGACCTCATAGGCCTCCTAAAGTCCCGCTTCGGACATGACTCCTTTCGTCCGATGCAGGAAGAAATCGTGAGGCATGTGCTCCGCAAGGATCATTGCCTCGTGCTCATGCCTTCGGGCGCGGGCAAGTCCATCTGCTATCAACTGCCTGCGCTAGTATTCGACGGGCTGACTCTCGTCGTTTCTCCTCTCATCTCCCTTATGAAGGATCAAGTGGATGATCTCAACGCGAACGGCATTCCGGCCGCATTCATCAACAGCAGTTTGCTCTATGAAGAGTACCAACCCATATACAAGGCGGTCTCGGCCGGGCGCGTCAAGATACTCTACGTCGCCCCGGAACGATTGGCCATAGAGAGCTTCCGCACGTACCTCGCCGCCCAATCCGTCAGCCTCATAGCCGTCGACGAGGCGCACTGCATCTCCGAATGGGGGCGCAACTTTCGCGAGGACTACCGATCGCAGCTCAAGTCCATTCGTGTGAGATTCCCTGACGTTCCCTGCATCGCTCTTACCTCGACCGCGACCGAGCACGTCCAAGAAGACATCCTCGACCAACTGAACATTCCCAAAGCCAGAACCTTCGTCGCCAGCCTCGACCGCGAAAACCTCACCTACATCGTCAAACCAAAGCGCCGCCGCCGCGCGCTCATCCGACTACTCGACCAACACAAGGGAGAGTCCGCAATCGTCTATTGCTCCACTAAAGAGGGAACGGAGGATCTTGCCGCGCACTTGTCGCAGGAAGGGTTTTCCGCTCTGGCGTATCACGCTGGATTGGACGACGACGAACGGCGTCTCAATCAGGAGCGGTTCATCCGTGACGACGTCCACATCGTCGTCGCCACTATCGCGTTCGGCATGGGCGTCGACAAGCCAGACGTTCGCTTGATCGTCCATTACAACTTGCCGAAGAGTCTTGAAGGGTATTACCAAGAGACCGGCAGAGCGGGGCGAGACGGACTTCCCAGCGAGTGCGTCCTCTTCTATTCACCGGCCGACAGGCACACGCCAGCATATTGGATCGACAAAGGCAAAGGAGAAGACCCCGCGGAACAGGCTCGCGCTTGGGAAAGGCTCGACCGAATGGTCGAGTACTGCGAGCAGATCCATTGCCGACGCGCGTTCTTGCTCAGATACTTTGGCGAACGAACTGAAGAGCAGAATTGCGGAGGGTGCGATGTCTGTCTGGCAGAGTGGGAGGAGTTCGATGCTACCGTCATCGCTTGTAATATCCTCTCTGCAGTCAGAGACACCGGACAACGCTTTGGGATCGCTCACGTCGCGGACGTCTTGCGCGGCTCCCGTTCCCAGAGGGTCATCGGGGTAGGCCACGACCGCCTCAGCGTCTATGGCATCGTGCGCGATTTCTCCAAGGACGATATCCGGACTATCGCCATCCAACTCATCGACAAGCGGCTGCTTGTGAAAGCGGAAGGGAGGTATCCCACCCTCGCCGTCACAGCGCTTGGGCGCGAGTTCCTCCGAAGCGGCGACGTCATCCGCCTTCGGCGGAAGCGCGAACGGACGGATGGAATGGACGAGTCCAGAAATCCGCCGCTCGATTACGACTCCGGACTCTTCGAGGCATTGCGAAAGCTGCGTTGGAGGCTCGTGGAGGAGCGAGGTGTTCCTCCGTATTTCGTGTTCGGGGACGCATCCCTCCGAGAGATGGCGCACTACGCGCCGATGAGCAAGGAGAGCTTTGCGCGCATCACCGGCGTCGGTGAAGTCAAGCTCGAACAGTACGGGGATATCTTTCTGCGCTGCATCCGCGCATACGCCCAAGAACATGGACTCGAAGAGGAGCGGCGTCTCCTAGAGGATCCCGGCCATCCCCGAGGCGTCCGCGCGCCCGGATCGAGCTACTTTCAGACCCTGGATCTCTTTCGCCAAGGACTTTCGCCCGACGAAATCGCCGCACGGCGCGGTCTCACCCTCGGTACGATAGTCGGCCACCTCGAACGCCTGGCCGCCTACGGGGAGGACATCGACGTTCGTCCTCTGTTCGACCAAAGCCGCTTCGACCGCATTGCGCGTGAGTTCGAACGCGTGGAAAGGCCATGGCAGCTGACGGAGGTGAAGAATGCGTTGGGGGACGATTACTCCTACGAGGAGATCCGGCTGGTACGACTATCTCTCCGGCAAGACGGCCAGTGCGCCGAGAGCGATACGTTACACTAGAAACGTGGTTCGTCCCCTACGGCCAATATCCTACGATCGACAGGCTGAGGAACGCGAAACCAGCCGCGAAAACCGAAAGCGTCGCCGCTATGAAGAAGAGCTTTCTCCCTCCTGCTTTCGATTGCGTTGCCTTCGCGTGCTGCATCAGGATCACTGTGAAATACACGAACCACCACGGCAGGAAGCTCGCGGCTCGGACAGTCGGCGTGAGTCCCGAGCGTTCGAGCAGCGCCGCAGCTGCGATTCCGACCACGAGCAGCATGGGGGACGCGCCGACCATCACCCACGTTTGCATCCGAGAAACTTCGCCTCTCTCGACCATGGACGGCAACTGCGCGGCAATCATCAAGACGGAGAAGAACGTCAAGCCGAAGGCAGTGTTGGCCAGCAGAGGAACCCCGACGGTGAATTGGGCCAATGCCACCATACCCATGTGGAGACCGATTGAGAGAGACCCCAGAACAACCGGCTTCCGCAGAATCATAGACCACATGGCGCACTCCCAACTCGCACGCCGATGCGTGTGAGTCTCGACTATGGGTCAGGGTTGCACGACATCATACAGATCTTCCCAATACGCTCGTCGCGATGAATGCCAGACAAACGTGCACTGCGGCCACTGCCGCGGCTCCAATCAGTATCCCGCCGGAGCACGGGTTGCCAAGAACCGGTGACATGTAGGCGGCGAAGAGTACACCCGCGCCTACCAACGCCCCGCTCGACACCGCAAGCATGACCGCCCAAATCGCGTATGTCGACCTCGATAGGGACGGCAGTCCTGTTAGCCCCGACGCATTCACTACCACGAATGCCAGACAAATCTGAACTACCGCAGCTCCTGCAGCCCCGATCAGTATCCTGCCTGAGCAGGGGCCGCCGAGAATCGACAGCAGGTCAGTAGCGGCAGATCCTGCGAATCCTACTATGGCTCCGCCTACCAACACAGGCGTGAGCGCTCGGAATGCGTATCTTCTGTGCATTGGTCATCAAGGATCGCTTGAAATCAACCACGTCCCAGGTTGCACGCCAACAAATCAAACAGATTCAGGCCGTGTCATGGGGCGTCCATTCAGGATGTGGGGATTGGTGGATGCGGCTTCAGCGAGGTTGGTGATGCAGTCTGCTATCTCTTTGGTGCCGAGTACGGTGGATTCTGTCATGGTGTGGACTCTGGTATGAGTGTCCCCTCCTGTTCAAATTGAACAGGGGGGCAGCGTGAGGGCATCAGTTGGATTGGTCGGAGGATTCGGCTTCTGCGATCAGGTCGTCGAGCGTACCAAGCCAATCAACTGCGTTCTGACGGAGAGTGCGGAGGTCTTCGACTGATATGCCGCCTTGGGATTGGATCTGGAGGGTTAGAGCCTGCTGCCGAGCTACTGACTCTGCCAAGTCCCGTGAGAGGTTGTCCTGAATGGTCTGGACTTCTTGGAGCTTGGCAGCAGCTTCGACTTGGAGGGATTCGATGCGGTCGAGCGTAGCCTGTTCGACCTCCTGATAGTAGGTGTTCCATTCGTCGAGGTCTGTAGCTGCAGCGTCCCGGAGCCAAGTAGCAGTGCGTTCCAAGGAATCGAGACGAGCGGTAGCGCGGTCGATGCGAATCTGGGTGACCTCTGCTGCAACCTTGATGGAGTCTTGGATCATTTGCTCCAGTGAAGCGAGGCGTTGGGCTTCCGTAGCGGTGATGCGCTTCTCGGATTCGAGGCGGGATGCGTCAATCTGTGCGGATGTGGTGGCGGTGATTCGTTGCCGTTCGAGGGCTGCGGTCTCTGCAGCTTCAGCCGTGGCGTTCGCGGCCTCTTGTGCTGCGATGCGTTGTGCTTCTGCGGCCTTGTGTTTGAGAGTGAGGTGGCCTTGGTGCGCGGTCGCTTGGCATTTCAGAGCGCGTGCTTCCCAGCTGTAGTACTCATCTACGTCCATGGTGGCATGGGAATGGTGAATGTGACTCCAATAGAGAAGGGGTTTCCCATTTGACTGGTCTGTCGATGTGGGGATTGCTGAGAACAAAGCGGCGGTAGGAACAGACTTATCGTTGGTCGGTGCGAACAGACTCCCAGGCTCCTTGTAAAGCTGGCTGTCAACTGGGTGTTGGTCTGCCTTTACAACGAGTTCGTTGGAGGTTGGCACAGAGCTATCTATGACAGATAGCGCGTGGTAGCTGAAGTAGACAGAGGAGCCACTTCCTTCCCAATAAGCGTGATTGCTGATGTATACCCTGAAGGATGTAGGGAGAGTCCATCCTTCTACCAGTGTTGCCACGACCTCGGATAGGCAGTGCGTGCGGGTGATGTCGATGTGACTGACTGGCGTGAACCGATGCGTGATGCTTTCGATCTCGAACGACGGGGGCGTGATGCAGGGAGTCGTGAGAACACCGGGCGTGCCCCTGTGTTCGGGTAGGCAGTTCTGCGACGGTTCCTGCGCCAGTGCATTGGACGCCGTGAATAGGCCAATGATGGCCGCGAATATTCCGATGATTGCAAGTTTCATTCTTGCCCCTCTTGTTCTTGCTTTGCTGGATAGTAGTAGACGGAGACCTGCGGCCTCCCAGCAGGGAGCTTCATGTCAGTCCCCATAGCCCCCTCGAACAAGGCGTGAGCCTGTTCAGTGGGCTTGGTTCCCACCCGTTCGCTGCCGTGTGCCCAATGGCAACTCCCATGAACTGCCCTGATGCGTGTGAGTTTTGACTATGGGTCAGGGTTGCGCGACATCGCCCAGTTAGCGCAAAAATCCGCAGCCGCATCGTCTACTCCCCGTCCGACGCATTCTCTTCCAGGGTCTTCTTCTTGAGGGCGTCGTACCCATCGCAGACCTTCTGTACGAGCGCGGTGAGCTGTGCTTCGCGAGCTTCCCATTCTTCGAGCGAGCGCAACTGGTGCTTGAGTTCGTAATCAGTCGACCCGATTACGAAGATCGCCTGTCTCCCTGCCCTTTCGAACTCGATACCTTGGTCATTGAGTTTGTCGAACGCGTCCTGCTTCGCCAACTCAATGGCTATTGGATGGAAACCGACTTTGATGCCCCTCTCGTTAGGTTCGATGAACAAAATCAGGGCATCGGGTCTCCACTCACTGGGATACCACGAGAAACTCAGTCGAAAATGCCTTCGTGTAGTGGAATGGCTTATCACGAAATTATTCCCGGGCCGGTTTCTGAACATCGTTGTTGCGGCCTCGACCAATTCCCGTGCGCCCAAAGCCTGTGTGCGTTCGATGAATCTCTTCTTGTCATTGCGTGTGGGGCCCGGTCTTGTCGTGCTCGGTGGAGTCTCAGAACCATCCACTTCCACATTCCGGGCAAGCAAGGTGTCACTGCCGTGCTTGAAGCCGTGAAATGTCAGGAGCGAAACATCGAGACCGCCGTCTGCGAGGTAGTTCACCATGCGTTCGGTCGTTTCGTCGACTCCAAGCCCAACCAGAACGATGCGCGGCGGCATGAGCGAATCCGGGTCATAGTCGGGATCGGAATAATTCTTGTCGTACCACTCCTTGAAGTCGTCTATCTTCTGGATTCCCTGATTGCCCGACTGCTTGGCTATGTGCCGATACAGCCTATCCAAATCCATCGCGGCGAGGCTGGAAGCGTAGTCTATGACCTGGGCCACGGCGTCGCGGTTGAGTGTGCCGCGCTTCAGCTCGAAGACGACCAACCTGCCTTCGCTGTCCACGCCGAGCAAGTCGAGGGGGCCGCCTGCAGTGTCGGTCTGCCGTCCGACCAGCTTCAAACCGTTCTCCAGCATGTCTGGATTCTCGGTGAGGATCTTCTCTAGCAGCTCCTCGGTTTCCGTTTTACGGGTCGTTTCCAGCTCCGAGGCCTCCTCGCTACTATCGGAGGTAACCGTCCATATCTTGAGTTCTTCCATCGATCCCTCTCACCGAAAAGCTTTCTCGACTGCCCGGGAAGGGTATCATACGTCCGTTCGCTTATCAACCCGCGCGGCCTATGGAGAATGGGGCAAAATGTACGGATGCCGATTTGGGGTTCATAACCGACGCTCTAGCGCAGGCCTAGCAGCGTCAGCGCGTCCCGCTCGATGATGGCATCCAGCTCTTCTTGGGGCAGCTCCGGCAAGTGATACGTGCGTGCGTAGTCGTCGAGTCCCCGCAGGAATCGGATCGTCTCTTCCGGTGTGGTCACTGGGAAGTCGCTGGCGAACAGGAGCTTGGGCAATGTCCCCCACTCGCAGGCCTGCATGAAGGCATGGTACGCCTGCCATGGGCGGATCAGCGCGCCTGATACGTCCGCGTACACGTTTGGATGCTTGCGGATGACGTTCACGCAGTCGACGTGCCAGGGGTGCGCCATGTGCGCCATGACGATCTTCAGGTTGGGGAACGCCGCTGCGATCTCATCCATGACCAGTGGGTGCGCGTACCGCAGGGGCGCGTCCGGGAACGGGGAAGTGCCTTGGTGGAAGACTATCGGCAGTCCCAATTCCTGCGCCTTGGCGTATACGCGAAACGCGTTCTTGCCCATTGGATCGAAGTTCTGATAGTTTGGCCCTAGCTTCATGCCACGCAGGCCGAGATCGTGCGCGGAGCGTTCGATCTCCCCGATCGCGTCCGGCGCGTCCGGATGCACGGACATGAACCCGATGATCTTGTCCGGTGCTCGTGCCGCCAGGGCCGCAGCTGCGTCGTTGACGCTGCCTCTGGTCGGGAGGACCTGCACGGAATCTTCGCCCGGTCGAGGGGCGATGCCGAACACGAACGCCGCGTCCACCGGCGACATCGCGTCGAGGTAGTCTTCGACGCTGTTCGTCAACCGCACGAAGCGCCCCGGACGCATCGCCGAGTCCAACTCGATCTCGCTTTCCGGGACTGCCTCTTCGTGCGACGGCAGATGGGTATGGACGTCTACGATCATATTAGAGGAGCGCGGCGCTCTTTCTCTGCTTCTTGTACGCAGGGGGGACTTCTATTGGGGGATGCTCCTTGAGCAAGTCCGCCACCTCCACTACCTGGATCTTTGGGTAATTTCTGCCCCAACCTTTGGAAGTGTACACACCCGCCAGCTTTGCGTCCGCTATCATCCCGTTTGTCGGCTTGTGCAAGGTTACATAGACTCCCATTTCCGCTTCCTTCGCATGGGACATAAACGCGTCGAAGTGCTTCTTGTTCGGTCTGCCGCTTGTAACCTCGACCAGACACCGCTTTCGCTTCATAGAGTCGTCGTCGACGAATCCTATCTCGCCGTCTATCGGCTTCCCGCCCGTCGGAGTGGCTCCGACCAAGCTCACCGCCCACTGTTCGAACTGAGTGGTGGACATGTTCGCCAAGCGGTGCGCTTCGTCCGCGGTCGTCGGCCTCCCGGACACCGGGATTTCGATAGCGCCGAACTCGTCGTTCATGTATTCGATGACGGTGTGCATCGCCCAGTACGTAATGTCGATACCGATCCATCTCCGTTTGAGTCGGTGCGCCTCTACGATGGTCGTCCCGCAGCCGGCGAATGGGTCCAATACCACGTCTCCCTCTCGCGTAGTGGACTCGATGATTCGGGCCAGGAGGGGCTCTGGTTTCTGAGTTTGATACCGCTGCTTGATGGGAGCGACTCGCTTTATGTCCCAAACGTCGTCTCCCCACACTCCTGGCGACTCCTCCTCGCTTGTTCGCGAGGGGACGCGTCGTCCGTGCTCGTCGTGGCCGCTAACGATCTTCTTCGTCCCGAACCGCTTCAAGGTCGACTCGGATCTCGGCATCATGTGAGCTTGGAATATCCGGTCTTTGCTGTTGGTCTTCGAGTAGAAGAACACCACGTCGTGATTTCGTTGGAACTGCGCTCTTCCGCTCGGCCATTTTCGATAGTGCCAGATGATTTCGTTGCGGAAATTGGTCACCCCGAATTGGGCGTCCAGCAAGATCTTGAGGTAATGGCTCGCCGTTGGGTCGCAGTGCAGAAAGAGAGAACCGGTAGATTTGAGGACTCTGTGCATCTCCTCGATGCGGAGAGCCATCATGGACAGGTAGGCGGTCACGTCATTGGGCCCGAGCGCGTCGTAGATTGCGCCGAGCAGTTTCGACACCGGGCCGCCGCGTTCAATTACTTCCGCATACGAGCTTGCCGCCGTGTGCCACTTCCAAGTGTCGCTGAATGCCTTGATCTGTGCGCTCGGGGCGAGACCGGTATCGTCTCTGAAGATGACGTTGTAGCTGCGGTTCGAGTTGAACGGAGGATCCAGGTAGATCAAGTCGATTCGCTCGGAATCCAACGCTCTCAGGGCGTCTAGATTGTCGCCCCAGTACAAGATGTTGGTTTGCAGTTCGGCCATGGTACGGCTGCTCCCGAACGGTCAGCCTGTGCGAGAGGGTGGACGGTTTCGCCCCCGTTTGTCTTGTCGATTCACGCGCGGGGGCGGACCGGTTTCTTTCCGTTCGATCATGCGTTCATTCGTGACATTGCCTTCTTCTGGCGGCGGTACATGATCTTTGCCCGGTCGGTGTCCGACAGGTGTTCCTCGATATTTTCCGCGAACTCCGCCAAGCATTCCTCGGGGGTGGAGTTGGTGGTGTCGATCTCGAACTTGTGCCGCAGCCACGACCATTCGAATTGATGCTGGAAGTCCGCGAGTACATCCTCGACGTCGTCCTCTTGCACCAGGCCGAATGGATGCGGGTTGGCCTTGATCCTCGCCTTGATGGCGTCGGCGGAGGCTTTGACCAGGATCAGTACGGAGTCCGGCGCTTTGTGCATGATGTCCGACTCGACCCGGCGTGCGTACCATGAACGGTCGGCGTACTCTCCGGCGCCTCCGTAGCCGTAGTACCGAGGGGCATACACTGCTTCGTTGATGTGGAACCCGATCTGATTGTGATGGGGATCCTCGTAGAACGCGTCTCCCAGGTGGTATTCCATGTGGTACCGCTGGAAGGACTCCTGCTGCCTGGGTGTCAGGGCCAGGAACGCTCGGTTCTCATCGTCCGTGTGACCCGACAGCGATGGATCGATGCCCTTTCCCGCGAGGAAATCATCGACCATTTCCCCATGTGTCTTGCCTTCGGGGACGTTTGGATGGGACACGTGCGGGATCTGCCAGTGGTCGTGGAAGCCGAGCGCATCGCCCAATGCTTCCTTTCCCCATTTGCCGATGTGGTAGCCCAACGTGGACGTGCCTGAGTATTCGCAGCCGACAAGGATGAGTCGCATGATTCTCCTCACAATGTGGAATTGCCGTATAGGGTACTCTCTGCGGCGCTGTATGTAAACAGGGGGTTGGGATGCAATCCACCCGGGAGCCGCTGGTCTACGCGCCCTCCGATGATGTGGAGGCCATTCGTTCACGGTCGCGGGCCGTGAGGTGCGGGCTGATCTTGCGTGCGAACTCGGCCATGGACTCCTCGACCGAGGTATCGGACGTATCCAACGAGATCTTGTGCTTCAACCGAGAACGGTCGTACTCTTCTTGGAATCTCCGCAAGACGAGTTCTGCGTCCGCTTGCTTCAACGGCCCGCGTGGGTGCGGACGCTCGGCCATGCGCCGCCGTATCGTCTCAGGAGTCGCAGTCACGAGGCACAACACCGTGTCCGGGGCAGTGTCTAGGATCTTCCGCTCGATGGAATCCATGAACTGTCGCCGCGGGCCGTACTCGAAGTACAACTCTCCATAGACCGCGTCCTCGATGTGGAGACCCACGATGATCTTGTCTTCCATGCCGGGCAGGCCGGAGACGTGATAGACCACGTTGTGGCGCATGATGTTCTCTTTGATGCGTGGGCTCAAGGCCAAGAACTGCTCTTGCTCTTCGACCGTGAAATCCCGCGGCGTCGGGGCGTATCCGTCGTCATCATGGGTTACCGTGAAGGGTATCTTGAAATGGTCGTGCACGTGGTTTACGTGCCCGCCGATCTCCTCGTGCACCCACTCCCATATCCGAAAGGCCAGGGTCGTGGTGCCCGAATACTCGCATCCAATTAGTATTATCCTCATGCCGACGACTCTTCTTCCGTCAGGTCTCGAATGAACGCGCGCACCTCATCCGCCATATCCTCGCGCGTGAGGGCGGTTCGTATCGACGCCTTCAACATGCCAAGGGGCGCGCCGGTATCGAACAACTCGCCTGGGAACCGATATCCTGTGCACCGTTGGGTGCACAGTAGAGCCTCCAATGCGTCCGTCAGTTGGATTTCGCCGTTCACGCCGGGTTCGGCATCTTCCAACAGGGAGAATATTTCGGGCGGGAGGACGTATCGGCCGACGATTGCGAGGTTGGAAGGCGCAGCTTCGAGAGGCGGTTTCTCCACGAGTCCGACGATTCCGACCCTGCGTCCGCTGCGAGCCCCCGGCGCGATGATTCCCTTGTGAGGAATCGACTCGTCCGATTCTCTGTTGACCGCAATCACGGCCCCGCCTCTTTCGTCCTGGATTTCGATCATGTCCCCGATGGTCGGACGTTCGGCAAAGATCAGGTCGTCGGGAAACACGACGGCGAATGGTTCGTTCCCCACGAACGACTTGGCCGCCAGCACCGCGTCGCCGGGACCTCTCTGCTCCGTTTGGCATACGGAACGAATCTCCGGCATGGCGGATATTCCAATCGCTTCTCGAAGCTCCGCAGCTTTTCCCTGTCGCTCCAGGGCGCGCTCCAAGCCGTCGAGTCGGTCGAAGTACTTGCCGATCTGCTGTTGATGAGGCGAGACTACCAGGGCGATGCGTTCGATTCCCGCATTGGCCACCTCCTCCACTGCGTATTGAAGGACGGGTGTATCCAGCACGGGAATCAGCGCCTTGGGCACTGCGCGCGTCACGGGCAAGAATCTCGTCCCCAGTCCTGCGACGGGAATCACTGCTTTGCGGACGGTCATGAGTTGCTCGAACAACCTCCTTCGATGAAACTGCGGCAATTATAGTCGATACCGCGCCGCCGTCCAACGGATACTGCCTCTGTAGGTTCCGTATGATGTATGGCATGACGGCGAGGGGACGGCAACTCCATGCGATATGTCGAATCTGCTGCGAGCTGGGCGCAACGGGAGATTCCCGGCTTCGCGGGAATGACGTTGGAGGGTGCGGGAATGACGTAGAGTCCAATCCGCTGCGAGATGGGCGCAATCTCTGCGTCGAGAGAAATCCAACGGAATGCCGTTGCCTCGCGCGTGCGTGCACGAGTTTTCGTTGTGGTTCGTCGGACTCTGTCGCATTGTGTCGAATTCTGTCGACGGCGGGAGGGGCCGCCTCTTCGGGAGTTTGGATGCAGCGGGGTGGATTCCCGCGTGTGGAGACCTTTGCATAACCTGTTGTGTTGGGGTATAAACAGAGGATCTGGATCGCGCAAGTCGTGAGGAGAGTGAAATGCACCGAGAGATGGGCCAACCTTCACTAGCGGAATCATTGCTGCCGCAAACACTGGGGCAAAACGAACGACTGGAACGAATCGACACCATGATCGACTGGGAACGACTAGACCAACTAGTCAGCAGAGTCTACTCGGCACGCGAGGGAAGACCCAGCTACCCGCCGATTATGATGGTCAAGGTGCTGCTACTTCAGCAGTGGTACAACCTGTCGGATTCCCAGATGGAGGAGGCCCTGGCAGACCGCATATCCTTCCGCCGCTTCGTAGGCTTGGGACTTCAAGACGATACGCCGGACCACTCTACGCTCAGTCGTTTCCGCAGTACCTTGGAGAAGCTGGGACTGAGCGAAAGGCTGTTCGAGGAGTTGGGGAAACAGTTGGACGGTCTAGGTCTGGTCTTGAAGGAGGGAACGTTGATGGATGCTACGTTAGTGGAGGCGCAGGTGCGTCGGCCTCCGGTGTCTGCCGGTCGTGGGACGAAGAGTGCTGTGGATCCGGATGCGGATTGGACGCAGAGTCAGGGTGGGCGGCGGTCGCACTTCGGCTACAAGGTGCATCTTGGGGTGGATGCTGGCACTGGGATAGTGCGGAGGGCGGAGTTGACGCCTGCCAAGGTGTATGAGAGTGAGGTGGCTGATGGGTTAGTGAGTGGTGATGAGCGTGCGGTGTACGGTGATCGAGCGTATGAGTCCAAGGAGAGGCGTCGGTGGTTGAGGTCTCAGGGGATCAATGATCGGATCATGCATCGTTCGCACAAGCATCAGCGGGGGTTGCCGCATTGGCAGCGTCGTCGCAACGAGTTGATAGCGCCTATGCGGGCGCCGGTAGAGAATGTGTTCGGCACTCTGAAGCGCAGTTATGGGTACGGGCGGGTACGGTATTGTGGATTGGGAAGGAACGCGGTGGAGATGTGGTTTGAGTTGATGGCGTACAACCTGCGTCGTGCGGTCAAGTTGTCTGGGTGTTCAGTCTGAACCGTGGGTAGTACATGGACCAAGCTGCCTGGAGGAGGCGGTTGGGGGGCCGGATGCCCGGTCTGAGCTGAGTGTTGTGCTGGTGATCGACCTTGTGAGTGAAGTTCAACTCTTCTTTATTGGGGCTGGCAGTTCGTCATATGAGGCGAGAGGAATGGATTGGGGGCAGAACATCCTCAAACAACCATTCGACCTAGTTGTTCAAAGGTCTCCGTAGGCGGGATGACGGCTGGGGCGCGGGTATGACGGGGTGTGCGGGTATAACGGGGTGATGTGCGGGTATGACTAGGGTGAGTGCGGGTGTGACGGGGACTGCGTTCGACACGTGTCCATAGGGATGCCTCACACCGGAATAGGTCGAACGGAACCCGGTCATGCGGAGAATTCGCTACTCGATTGGCAGATCGATGTCGTATTGGTCCATGACTTGATCGAACCGAGCGGTGAAGTCGTCGTCCGGGGGCGCCATTGGGAGGCGGGTAGGCCCTGCGTCGAATCCCGCGCGGTTGACTGCGTATTTGATCGGCACGGGGTTGGTTACCCAGAAGAGCGCCTTGAAGATTGGGAGCATGCGGAGGTGATCCTTGGCCGCTTGCTCCACGTCTCCTTCTAGGATCAAGCCCATCATCGTCTTGATCTGGTTGCCGATGATATTTCCCGCTACGCTGACGATTCCGTATCCTCCAACGCACATTACCGAAAACGTCTCGTCGTCGTTGCCGGACCACACTGAGAACCCGTCCGGCGCGCCGTCGACTATCTTGGCTATCTGCACTGGGTCGCTGGACGCCTCTTTCACTCCTGCGATATTGTCGATCTGCGCCAGGCGCAGTGTCGTCGAGTCGTCCATGTTGAGCGACGTTCTGGACGGAACGTTGTACAACATGCACGGCAGGGAGGTAGATTCGGCGATGGCTTTGAAGTGGAGGTACAACCCTTCTTGCTGCGGCTTGTTGTATGCGGGAACTGTCAGGAGGAATCCGTCGACTCCGACTTTTTCGGCCTCTTGGGTCAACTCGATGGACTTGCGGTGGTTGTTGTCCGTCGTTCCTGCGATGATTGCTGCGTCCGGGCCTACTGCGTCCTTCACTTCTCCGAACAAGCGCAGCTTTTCTTCGTCCGACATCGACGGCGACTCTCCGGTCGTTCCTCCGATCACCAGGCCGTCGTTGCCTGAGGCGACCAGGCCTGCGGCTAGCTTGCGCGCCTGCGAGTAGTCGATCTCCCCGTCCTGCGTCATCGGGGTGATCATGGCGGTGAGTAGTCGTCCAAATTCTGCGTGCATGTCATATCCTCCTTGCCGGCGCGTCGAGCAAGTCTCGCTGCAATAGTTCTTCGGCTATCTGTATTCCGTTCAACGCTGCGCCCTTGCGGAGATTGTCCGCGGCGATCCACATTGCGACGCGTCGAGGGTCGGATACGTCTTGGCGAATTCTTCCTACCAAGATGTCGTCCTTTCCGTCGGCGTCCATTGGCATAGGGTATCGGTTTGCGGCTGGGTCGTCTACTACCGTTATGCCGGGGGCGCCGGAGAGCATCTCTCGCACGTCGTCGGCCCGGGTTTCTTCCGCGAAGTCCACGTGTACGGCTTCGCTGTGTCCTACCATCACGGGCACGCGCGCGCACGTTGCGGAGATACGGAGGTCGGGCTGATGGAGAATCTTTCTCGATTCGTGAACCATCTTCATTTCTTCCGTGGTATATCCGTTGTCTTCGAACGATTCGACGTGCGGGAAGACGTTGAATGCGATCTGGTGGGGGTACTCGAGCGGCATGATGCGGGCGCCTTCGAGGGCTCTGCTCGATTGGAGGCGCAACTCCTCCATGGCTGCCGCGCCCGTTCCCGATACTGATTGGTAGGTGGCCACGGTCACCCGTTCGATCGGGCTTGCTCTGCGGAGGGGTTCGAGCGCCATTACGAGGGGGACGGTCGAGCAGTTTGGAGTTGCTACCATCCCTCGATGCTTCTCCAGGTCTGCGCCGTTGACTTCCGGGACGACCAGGGGGACATTGGGATCCATTCGGAATGCGGAGCTCTTGTCTACTACTGTGGCACCGCTCTGCACCGCGAGCGGTCCGATATTGCGGCTTACTTCGCTGCCGGCGCAGATGAACACTAGATCGACGCTGGCGAGCAATGAAGGAGTCGCCTCTTCGACGACCAATTCCGCGCCCATGACGGTCATCTTCTTGCCCCAGGAGCGCTTGGACGCGCAGAGGCGTATGCGGGCGGCCGGAAATCGGCGCTCTTCGAGTATGCGAAGGAAGACCGACCCTACGGCGCCGGTGGCTCCGATCACGGCGATGCGACAACTGTCCATGGACCCCTCCTCGATCTTCAAGCATACTGGAAACGCGGTCTCGAATCCATGCTTTCGGGGGTATGGGTTCCGTTTCCTTTTGCGACATGACGGATGGGGGACGGGAACTCTCCAAGCGGTGCGTCTAATCGCGCAACGGGAGATTCCCGCCTACGCGGGAATGACGTGGGAGGGTGTGGGAATGACGAGACCCGGTAGGAATGACGGGAAGGGTGTGGGAATGATGAGACCCGGCGGGAATGACGAGACCCGGCGGGAATGACGAGACCCGGCGGGAATGACGAGACCCGGCGAGAATGACGAGACCCGGCGAGAATGACGAGACCCGCGGGAATGACGGAGAGAATGGGGGAAATGGCTGGGGAGTAGAGGCTGGCTGGGGGTGCAGCTGGAGTGACGAGGGAGGGCTGCACGAGCCGAGCCGGGGACGGAGGGGATGACGCGGATATCGAGCTTCGTAGGGGAGGTATCGCGGATGCGCGGGGCGGATGTCGGCAGGGAAGTGATGCAGCTGGGCACGTCGGGAGGTATTGCGGATGCGCGGGGCGGATCTTGGGGGCGAGATGCGGGGAGGGTGGGTTGCATGGAGGTTGTCTTTCTCGATTGGGATGTGTCCATGGTAGGTTATGCGTTCTGTTTCGTCAAATGCGAGAGGGGAGGTTCCGGCGTTTTGGGGTATAAGTCTGTGCGGGGGAGGAATGTTGGGCGTTGCAAACATGTAGGTATGGTCAATATAATCAAGTGCGTTCTATTTCGCCATCAACCGAGTGATAGATTGACGGAACACGTAACAATCGCCATCGACGGACCTGTCGCGTCTGGGAAGACGACGGTGGGCAGGATCGTGGCGCAGAAGCTTGGGTTTCGTTTCCTCGACACGGGTTGGATGTATCGGGCGGTGGCGTACCTTGGCATCGTTCGCGGCGTCGACGCTGCGGACGAGCGCGCGATGACGCATCTCTCCGAGGGACTGACCATGCGTCTCGACGAGATGGGAGGCCGCGAGCGGCTTTTGGTCGACGGGCAAGACGTGACCGATCGGCTCCACGAGATCCAGGTCGAGCGCGGTGTGCCGGTGGCGGCGGCCACATCTGGAGTACGGAGGGCGTTGGTTCCGCAGCAGAGAGCCATCGCTGCGGATGGCCCGATTGTGATGGCGGGGCGTGATATAGGCACTGTGGTCTTGCATGACGCAACGGTCAAGGTCTATCTGGACGCGTCCGTGGAAGTCAGGGCGCAGCGTAGACATGCGGAGCGCCGTCATTCACCCGATTCTCCGCCTTACCAGAATGTGCTTGTCGCCTTGACCGACCGTGATAGAATGGACTTGGAGCGCAGCGATTCTCCTCTCCTTCCGGCTTGTGACGCGAGGGTCATCCGGACGGACGGGCTAGGCGCAGACGAGACGGCCAACATGATCATCGAACTGGTGGGCAGCGCATGAGGGATCTGCTCAACAGGGTTTGCAATGCCGCGCAGGGCGTCACCTTGGGGCTCTTCTCTGAGTGGCGCGTCGAGGGACGTGAGAACGTTCCTTCGACGGGGCCGTTGATCGTCGCGGCCAACCACGTGAGTGGCTTCGATCCGCCGTTGATGTCTGCGAGCTTTCCTCGCCGGGTGTGGTTCCTTGCCAAGAAGGAGCTTTTCAAGGGCCCTGCCAAGTGGTTCTTCTCTGCGTATGGAGCGCATCCGGTGAACCGGACGCGCACTGATCCCGCTGCCTATCGGTGGGCGCTTGGCAAGCTGTCTCTGGGCCAATGCGTGATGGTCTTCCCTGAGGGGACGAGGAGTCGAGGGGGCGGTATGAAGAAGGGACAGCCGGGTGTGGTGCGCTTGGCGATGAAGTCGCGCGCGGCCATCGTCCCAGTGGGGATTTCCGGCACTGACCATATGAACAGCGGGCTCCATGTCTTTCGTCCGACTGGGCGGATCACCGTCAATATCGGACGGCCGTTCACTCTGCCGGATATCGAAGGCAGGCCGAGCGCCGCCGTTCTGGAATCGGCGACGGACATGATCATGAGCCGAATAGCCGCTCTGCTGCCGTCCGAGTATCGCGGCGTATATCGGAACGGCGGGGAGGGCCAGGCGAATTCTCCTGCCGCGGCGTCTTCTCTTGCATCGCCACAGCACGAGGATACCAACAACGCTATCTATCACGACCACAACGAACCCATAACCTGACAAGCGCCTATGTGCGGCATACTTGGATATACAGGAGAAAAGTCGGCAGCGTCCGTCTTGCTCGATGGGCTTGCCAAGCTCGAATACCGCGGATATGACAGCGCGGGCATCGCGTTGGTGTCGGAGGGGCGGGCGGTCTCGGTTCACAAGGCCGAGGGGAAGCTGTCGATTCTGCGCGACTCCATGGACGCGCTTTTGCCTGTTGGATCGGTTGGCATTGGTCATACTCGATGGGCGACGCACGGTCGTCCGTCTGACGAGAACGCTCATCCATTCGTCGATCCGGAGGCGGACGTTGCGGTCGTTCACAACGGCATTGTGGAGAATTTTCTGGAACTGCGTCGGGAGCTCGCGGGGCAAGGTTTCGAGTTCACCTCGGAAACCGACAGCGAGTGTATTCCTCTCTTGATTTCTTCCTACCTGCGGGAAGGAAGCTCCTTCGAAGATGCGGCAGCTCGGGCCGCCGGCCGCCTGCGCGGTGCGAACGCCGTAGTGGCGGCGTGGAACGGAGAGCCGCACAAGCTCGTGGCGTTCCGGCTCGGCAACGCTGGGGGGATCGTCGTCGGCTACGGGCGGGGAGAAATGATGTTGTCCAGCGACCTCCCCGCCATCCTTTCCCATACCCGAGAGGTGGCCTATCTTGCAGGGGGGGAGATGGTGTCCGTCACGCCATCCGGAGCGGCGTACCGGGGTATAGGGGGGGAGACGATCCGCAAGCGGTCATCCTCTGTTCCATACGATGCGGAGTCGGCGGCCAAGGGTGAGTATGAGCACTTCACCCACAAGGAAATGCACGAGCAGCCGGCTGCGGTGCTCAACGCTATCCGCGGGCGTGTTTCTTTCGATAGGCGAACCATCGACCCTGAAGAGTTTCCGCTCACGGATCGAGAAATTGCCGCCATCGACCGGGTGGTTTTGATTGGAATGGGCACCAGTCTTCATGCGGCGATGGTCGGGAGGCTGTGGATCGAGTCGATGACGCGGCTTCCTACCGAGGTCGACAACGCCTCGGAATTCCGGTATCGAGAGCCGGTCATCGACGATCGGACGCTTGTCGTCTCGGTCTGCCAATCCGGGGAGACGGCTGACACGCTTGCTGGGATGGAGCTTGCGTCCGTGCGCGGCGCGAAGCAGATTACTCTTACCAATTATCCGGGCACGCAAGCTACCCGCGTCGCGGACGGAACGATCTTGCTGCGGGCGGGATTGGAGATCGGAGTCGCGTCCACGAAGACGTTCAGTTGTGCCCTTGCCTGTCTATTGCTGCTGGCCATGCGGATGGGGATTGCGCGGGGGACGCTGCCGCAGGAGCGGGTTGCTGCCTTGGTCGATGAGCTGGCGTCTGTGCCACGAATGCTTGGCGACATGTTGGCGGACGAATCCCAGTACGCGTCTTTGGCGCGTCGATTGTCCGATTCTACCGATTTCCTGTATCTCGGGCGCGGCAAGGAGTTTCCGCTGGCGATGGAGGGCGCTCTCAAGCTGAAGGAAATCAGCTACATCCACGCCGAGGGCTACGCCGGCGGCGAGATGAAGCATGGGCCGATCTCGCTCATCGACGACGACATGCCGATAGTCACCCTGATACCCCGCGGCCCGTTGTACGAAAAGATGATGAGCAATATAAGCGAGGCCAAGTCGAGGGGAGGCCGGGTCATCGCAGTCGCAACCGAAGGAGACGACGTCATCCGCAGCCTCGTCGACCATGTCATCTACGTCCCGGAAGTGTCTCCCGAACTGATGCCGATGCTCGTGGCCATTCCGATGCAGCTGTTGGCGTACCACATCGCAGTCGAGCGAGGCTGCGATGTCGATCAGCCAAGGAATTTGGCCAAGACCGTTACGGTGGAGTAGCGCGCTCGCCGTCCAGTCAGTTCACACTGCCGACCGATCCTGCATCGCTTTGGCCGGCCCCGGGTACTGCATCGCCTGAGACGGGTTCGATGGCTTGCTTGACTGCGGACAGCCTGAACTTGCTTCCCTCGGCGAACATGTCCTTGCGAATGCCCCGCGGCCGAACAACAGTGTCGTCGTTGACTCTGGCTACAGCGCCGGACGATCCGCGGGAAACATCGAAGACTCCGTTATCCAAGCTCAGAGGCACATAGAAACGATCGGTTATGGTTATGACAGGCGGGGTTTCCGCTATCACTTCTTCCAGATACAGGGCGACGGTCTGGCCGACACGCAGCTCTGTGAGAGGCACCCCGCTCAATGCCGAATGTCCATCTCCCGCAAAATAGACTGGTTCTATTCTGAGTATGTATATCGAGTCATCGGTCTCTCCCTTCAAGGCTTCCTGTACGTCAAGCTGGTACAAGATATACGGCCTTGGAATCCCATCTCCCCCGGCGCCTCGATCAGTCCATTTGGCCGAAACATTCTCTACGGTGCCCACAACCACGGCGTCCGCGTGGATGGAGAGTTCGTCAAGCGACGAATACGCTGGTATGAATACCGAGCGAATCACCTTTGTGGGCTGAGGATCAGATCCCGGAGTTAGTGCACCGATCCAAATGGCCGCGACTACTGCCGAAGCCACCAACGCGCTGAGCAGGGGAAGGAGCCATTCGGGTTGTTGTGTCGCGAGTTTCATTCAGACCATCCAGTCTCGATACCGCTCAGAGCTTGAGATAGTCTACCATGCAGTGCGAGGCGGGCGATGGGCGCGGGGGTGACTGGCGGGGGACGGCAAGTCTCCATGCGGTGCGTCAATCACGCAACGGGAGATTCCCGCCTACGCGGGAATGACGGGGGTGTGCAGGAATGACGGGGTGTGCGGGAATGACGAGGGTGTGCGGGAATGACGGGGGTGTGCGGGAATGACGAGGGTGTGCGGGAATGACGGGGGTGTGCGGGAATGACGAGGGTGTGCGGGAATGACAGGGTGTGCGGGAATGATGGGGGTGTGCAGGAATGACGGGGTGTGCGGGAATGATGGGGGTGTGCGGGAATGACGGGGGTGTGCGGGAATGACGGGCGGGGGACGGCAAGTTTCCATGCGGTGCGTCAATCACGCAACGGGAGATTCCCGCCTACGCGGGAATGACGGGGGTGTGCAGGAATGACGGGGTGTGCGGGAATGACGGAGAGTCCAACCTTTTGCGGCCAGGGCGCAATCAGGTTGCACGCCGCACACTCGATAGGTCCAACCTTTGCGGCCCGGGCGCAATCCATGCCGCAAAAGTAAGCGGTGAGGTTGGGGCTGGAGGCTTGAGGATACTTCGGCGCAAGTGGTATGCTGGGAGAGAGAGGAGCGCGGGCATTAGCGATGGACGGATTGACGGTCTATGACATTCCCGAGCGGCCGATTCCCAATATGGTCGCAGCGTTTGCTGGATGGGGAGACGCGGGGCAGGCGACGACGAGGGCACTCCGCTTCCTCAGGAGGACTCTTGGCGTGAGGAAGGTCGCCGAGATCGACCCTGAGGAGTTCTATGATTTTACGTCGACCCGTCCTCGGACGTTGGTGGATGACTCGGGGGAGCGGTATGTTGGCTGGCCGAGGAACGAGTTCTTCGTCTGTGCACCGGATGAGGGTTTGCCTGGGCTGCTTTTGCTTTCTGGGACGGAGCCGAACCTGAAGTGGAGGGCGTACTGCGAGCTTGTCACCGAGGTGGCCGACCGATGCGGGGTTCGGACGATGGTGTCGCTTGGGTCTCTGTTCAACACGGTTCCGCACTCTCGGCCGTTTCCGGTCTCCGCAATCGTCAGCTCGCGTCGAGACTTGGAGGAGAGGGTGCTGGCGACCGGGGCGTTCAATTCGCCGTATCAAGGGCCTAGCGCCATTCATACGGCGCTTGTGGATTCTTGCAAACGGCGTGGGATTCATCATGTCAGTTTCTGGGGGCACGGCCCACACTACTTGGAGTCGATGCCGAATCCGAAGTTGAGTTATACGCTCTTGGACAAGGTCCGGCGTTTGCTTGGTATTCAGCTTGACTTGGAAGATCTTCGGCGTGCGGGCGAGCGGTTCGAGCAGAAGGCGACGGAGGTCATCGCCAAGCAGGAACAGATTGTGACGTATGTCCGTCGACTCGAGGAAGCATACGACGCGTCGCAAACGACCGAGGCTCCTCTGGATGAGATCCCGAGCCCTGAGGAGGTCATTGAGGACATCGAGGAGTTTTTGAAGAGTCAGGGGCGGTCGGAGTGACGGGTTGTTCGGTTGTGTTGCGTTAGTGTGTTTGTGCATCACTTCCACTTGCCGTGTTCTTCGTACCACTTCATCTCCATCCGCCCCTCGTCAATCCGCTGCTCCTGCAACTCTCGCAGAGACCACTTCTTCCCCTTCTTCAGGTTGCACGGGCCGCATAGCAGCGTGAAGTTCGTGATGACCTCACGCCCCTTCTTGTCCTTCGGCTTCCGATGGTCGACTTGCAAGTAGTCCGGGTGATGAGGCACCCACCCGCAGCCCAAGCACACCAGCCCGTCCATCTTCAGCAACCGCGCCTTCGCTTCCTTCGTCGATATCTCCGGTTGATCCTCCGATGGTTCGAGTATCAGTTCGGGGGCCGCGGGTTCGCCGTCGTCTGTTCGCTCCGGCGCTTCCGTCAGAACACGAACGATGTCGTTCCACGCCATGCTCCCGTTGATGACCTCGTTCTGCAACCGATCGAAGATTACCTCCCCCGCCTCTTCTCGGATGTCTATCCCTATCCACTGGCGGCCTAGCTGTTCGGCCGCAACGCACGTCGTCGCGCAGCCTGCGAACGGATCGAGCACGAGGTCGTCGGGGTTCGACGATGCCTCTATCATACGCTTGTACAACGCAAGCGGCTTCTGCGTCGGGTAGCCAGTCCGTTCAGGACTCCAACCGGTAACCGTCTTGATGTCCGTCCACCAGTCGGTAACGGGCGTGCCTCGCTCGAGATCGATCTCTTCCCCGCCACTTAAAGTGCTGTGCTTGCCGACGGACTGGGTATTTTCCTTGTACGGCTTCCGTTCTACATTGAAGACCCATGTATCCGACTTCGTGTAGCGCAAGATGATGTCGTGCTTGCGGGGGAAATCTCTCCGGGGTATCCCGCCCCCAGAATACCCCCAGATGATCTCATTCCGAAAGTTCTGCCGTCCGAAGATGGCGTCCATCATAGCCTTGAGGTAGTGTGACGCCGTCGGATCGCAGTGAAGGTAGATGCTGCCCGTGTCCTTCAACACCCGCTCCATCTCCAATGCCCGAACGGCCATGAAGCACAGGAACGCACCCATATCGTCGCCCGCCGACTCGTTCGCATAGAGGATCATGTTGTACAGCTTCGGATGCTCTCCTCCAATCTGCTTGATCCAATCGTCGTGGACGTCGTCGTCCCAGTTCCAAACGTCCTTGTACGAGACCTTGACGCCGACCTTCGTCTTCCCAGAGAAATCCTTGACGCCCTTGTTGAACGGCGGGTCGGTTGCGATGAGGTCGATGCTCTTGGAATCCAAGCCTCGCAGTACTGGCAGGTTGTCTTCGAGGAAGAGGGTGCGGTTGTATGCTATGCTGTTCGTGGTCATTGCAGATACCTCCTGCTTTGGCTGGGTTGGGGGCGTCTTCCATCCGACCCTGGCCAAATCACTCTATCGCAACGTTGCATGCGCGGGAATCCCTAAGCACACTAACGCAACACAACCGGTTGTTCATTGCGTCCAGTGGGGCAGTCAGGTCATATGGCGAGAGTTGGGAATGGCCGAATGCTCGTGGCCATTTTGGTATGACGTTCCAGTGGGCAGATGGCCCGGGGGGCTGACTGCCATTGTCGACGCGCCTTGGTGGGTGCGGGAGCTGGGGTCATCTGGCAGGGCGTGCGCGGGGGTGTCTGGGATGCCTGTTGCGACGAGGGTTACGCGCACTCGACCGCGCCATCGGGGGTCTTGGACGACTCCGAATATGACTTGTGCCTGCGTCTTGCTTGCGTCCTCGATGATACGGGCGACCTGATGCACCTGGCCGATGGTGAGGTCTTTTCCTCCTCGGACGTTGAAGAGGATGCCCTTGGCGCCTTCTACGGGGCCGGTGAATAGTGGGTTTGCGAGGGCGCTTCGCACGGCGTCTTCTGCGGCTGTCTTGCCGTTGCCTTCTCCTAGGGCCATGAAGGATGATCCTCGGTTCGTCATGATCGTTCGCACGTCGGCGAAGTCGACGTTTATGACGCCCGGGACGGTGATGATCTCCGAGATTCCCTGTACGCCTTGTCGCAGCACTTCGTCGGCGAGGCGGAAGCCCTGGTCCAAGGATATTTCGCCATCGAGGGATGAGAGCAGGCGGTCGTTTTCGATGGTTATGAGGGTGTCCACTTTTTGTCGGAGTTGCTTCAAGCCTCGGTCGGCGATGGTGGTGCGGCTGTGGCCTTCGAACGCGAATGGGCGGGTAACGACGGCTACCGTGAGAGCGCCTTGCCTTCGCGCTATGTCTGCGACGAGCGGGGCAGAGCCGGTGCCGGTGCCTCCTCCCATACCGGCGGTGACGAATACCATGTCCGATCCTTCGAGGAGTTGGTCGATCTGGTCGTGGCTTTCGCGCATGGCTCGTCGTCCCAGGTCTGGGTTTCCGCCCGATCCCATGCCGCCTGTCGTTTCTGGGCCGATGCCGAACGTTGGGACGTCTTTGACGCGGCGGAGGGCTTGCACGTCGGTATTTACTGCGAGGAATTCGACGCCGTGCAGTCCTGCGTCTACCATTCGGGTGACTGCGTTTCCTCCTGCGCCTCCGACGCCAACGACTTTGACGCGCACTTTTCCTTCGATGGATCCATACGGTTCTTCCGAATTGGACGCATCGGGTTCAAACAGTTTCCGAAACATGTCGAACATACGGGTACTCCTTCCCTATGCGGCTTGCTGCGGTGCAGACAAGAAGTAGAATGGGATGTGCCACACTCCTCCATCTCGGAGGTCGACTACGATGCGGCGTCCGCGTATTTCACGGACTACGCCTGTGGCGCCGTAGCGGGGGCCGCCTCTGATGTGTCCGTGGTACGTGACCTCTGCGCCGGGCGGGAGTTGCTTGGATAGCATCCGCGGCGTGAGTGCGGTTCTGGGGAAAATTCCTGGCATCGGTATTTGCGTTGGCGTTGTGTTCCTATGGGTGTTCATACTGTCCTCCTCACGCATTGGCCGATTGCTTATTAGAACATAATAGAACAGAACTGACGTACTGTCAAGTGTTTGAGGATCTATTTCACGAAGTCGTCTGGAAACCGCGTGGAGAGCTCGTTGCGGGGTTCGTTGGACGCGCTGTCGAGGCGCGGACGTCTGGGCGGGATGTGATGCGGGGAGGGAAGGGGTGTGTTCGATTTGCGGTCTGGGCGCAACGGGAGATTCCCGCCTACGCGGGAATGACGTAGACAGGGGCGGAATGACGTGGGCGGGTGCCGGAATGGCGTAGACGCAGGTGGGTTTATGGTTTAGGGGTGGTCGGACTGGGGGTAATCCATGCCGATAGACTATGTGGGACCCATGCGCGGCGGGTATTGACATCCTTTGGGGGTGGTGCTATGGTTGGGTTTCGCATCTGGCTGTATAGCCGAAACAATTGAATAGCGGGCGAGAGCGCCTGGGGGCCGGTCGAACCGCCCTGGGCCATGCAGAGGAAGCCGGTCGAAGTCCGGCACTGTCCCGCAACGGTAGGTTCCGCTTTGCGTTTCTCGTGGAGCGGGACGAGTCCGATCTACTGCGCTCGCCTGATGTCTACGGCCTTCGAGGATAAGGTACGCGCATACAGAGGCAATGCAAAGCCCTGCTACCTGACTCGGAGCAGGGCTTTTTCATGCCCGCTCCGCAGTGTTTGGTCTCCTTCGAGTCCGTGGGCGCTGTATCGAGGAATCCCATAGACGGAGGAGGTTGAAGGTGAATACCATGTTCATGAGTTCGCGTCGTTCGCTGTTCGTTCGGGGGGGAGGGCAGGCCGCCCGCCTTGCGGCTGCGCTGTTCGTCTCGGCGTTCGCTGCGTTGTTGCTGGGGTGCGGCAGCCCCGCGGCCGATCCGACCGCTACAGTCGCGCCCACGGTTGCGCCGACCGCAGCGCCAGTCCCAACGGCTACTCCCGCAGCTGTGCCGACTGCAACGCCAGTCCCCACTGCCGCGCCGACCCCGACTCCCGCGCTGTTCCCGTTCGCGGTGACTGGAACGGATGGGCGCGAGATCGTGTTCGATGCGCCGCCGGAGCGGATCGTTGCGATCGACTCCGCGGTCGTGGAAATCTTGTTCGCCATCGGGGAGGGGCAGCGCGTGGCGGCGACGCACGACTTCGTTTCGTATCCGCCGGAGACGGAGGGCATACCGAGAATCGGAGACGCGTTCAATCTGAACAACGAGGCCATCCTGGCGCTGGATCCGGACTTGGTGTTCGTGTTCTCCGAGGGCGCTGTAGCGGACTTGGAGCGGATCGGGCTGCGCGTGTTGTATCTCCAGTCGCTGAATGACGACTTGCGCCAAGTGCCGGAGAACATCAGGCTTTGGGGTCGGATCGTTGGGAATCCGGATGTGGCGGACGCGGTTGCGTCGGACTTCGAGGATCGGGTTGCTCGGATCGAGGATGCGGTGGCGGTGCAGGGCGATGGCCCGAGCGTGTTTCAAGACGTTGGGGGGCTGTGGACGCCGGGTCCGGACACGCTCATCGGCAGCGTGTTCGATCTCTTGAAGATGCGGAATATCGCTCACGACATATCCGGCTACGCGCAGATCAGCCCGGAGATAGTGGTAGAGCGCGGTCCGGATATCATCTTGGCGTCGGACGCGGACGCAATCCAGGGCAACTCCGCCTTTGCAGACGTGCCCGCAGTGAAGAACGGCCGCATCTTCGCGTCGCCCGAGCAGTTCAGCGTACCGGGGCCGCGCTACATCGACGGCGTCGAGGCGTTGGCCAAGTGGGTATACCCGGAGCTGTTCTGATGGCGTGCGCGCGGCAAACATACACAAGAACCGAGGGGTCAGGAGGGTCATCGTGAGGCTCCCTCTCGTGAGAGGGCGGACGGTGAAGCCGCGCGCGGCCGTACGCAGGCCGCCGTACCCGTGGCGCGGGATCGCGGTCGGGGCGCTGGTGGTCTTGGCGGCGGCAGTGACGGCTGCGGGGGTAGGCGCGGCCGGACTGCCGCCGTTGGAGGTGGTGAAGATCGCGGCCGCGCGGCTGCCGTTGCTCGATCTAGCGCAGACGTGGCCGGACACGTGGGAGACGATCGTATGGCAGGTGCGGCTGCCGCGCATCGCGCTGGCGGGGATCGTCGGGGCCGCGCTGTCCATGTCCGGCGCGGCTTATCAAGGGTTGTTCCGCAACCCGCTTGCCGACCCGTACTTAATCGGCGTCTCCGCAGGAGCTGGACTGGGCGCGGTGGTGATTCTCGTCGCCGGCGTGGGCAACATTGGAATGCTGCCCGCAGCGGCATACGTCGGAGGATTGGGGGCCGTATCTGCAGCGTACTTGGCCGCGCGCCGGTCGGGCGGGGTTCCCTTGACGACGCTGATCCTTGCGGGCGTGGCCGTATCCTCTCTGGCGAGCGCGCTGACCGCGTTCCTGATGATACGCAGCGATCCTGACCTCCGTCCTGTGTTGAGTTGGCTGCTCGGCGGGTTTGCATCCGCGCAATGGACGCACGTGGGACTGATGATTCCCTATCTCTTGCCGTGCGCCGCTCTGATCCTTGCGTACTCTCGCGTGCTGAACGTCATGCAGCTCGACGAGGAGCACGCGCGGCAGCTCGGGGTGAATGTGGGCCGCACGAAGGTGTTGCTCGTAGCCGCGGCGTCTCTTGCCACGGCGGCCGCCGTATCATTCAGTGGGCTGATTGGCTTCGTTGGGTTGATCGCTCCTCACGTCGCGCGGATGCTGTGGGGCGTGGACTACCGCAGTTTGCTGCCGCTCTCCATGCTGCTTGGGGCGGGGTTTCTCATTCTGGCGGACACTGCCGCGCGGACGGCGGTTAGCCCCGCGGAGCTCCCCGTCGGCATCGTAACCGCGTTCTGTGGAGCGCCGTTCTTCTTATACCTGCTCCGACGGCGTCGGGTCGAGATGTGGTGAGATGTTGAAGATCGAAGGGGTTCGATTCGGGTACGGCAACGGATGGGTGCTGGACGGCATCGACTTGTCAGTGGGAGGCGGAGAGCTCGTTGGGCTCGTTGGACCGAACGGGGCAGGCAAGACGACCCTGTTTCGGTTGGTCAGCGGCGTTCGCTCTCCGTCCGAGGGGCGCGTGTACGTGCAGGGCCAAGATACCGTGTCCTTGAGCCAGGCGGCTGCGGCGAGGCTGGTCTCGGTAGCGCCGCAGAATCCGAACTTGCCTGCGAGCTTTACGGTCATGGATCTAGTGTTGATGGCGCGCAACCCGTATCTCAATCTGCTCCAATGGGAAGGCAGGGGCGACGTGGAGAAGGTCGAGCGCGCGATGGCGGCGACGGACACGCTGGCGCTTGCGGATCGTCCGCTCCGCGAACTGTCTGGAGGAGAGCGCCAGCGCGCACTCATCGCCATGGTCCTGGCGCAGGACGCCCCGGTCATGCTCTTGGACGAGCCGACGTCGAACTTGGATCTAGCGCACCAGGCTCGGGTAATGGATCTCGTCGTCGGTCTGGCGCGAGAGAGAGGCGCAGCCGTATTAGTCGCCATGCACGACCTGTCTTTGGCATCGCAGTACTGCAACCGCCTCATAATGCTCGCGGACGGCAAGATATTCGACCAGGGAAGTCCCGGGGAAGTCCTCACTGCGGAGAATATCTTGGCGGTATACGGGGTAGACGTGGTAACGCTCTTCCATCCGGAGACGGGAGCGCCGGTGGTCTTGCCGGCGTCGAGCAGCAATCTGTCTTTGTCGACGGCGCACGCGACGGGCGGTCGACGGACCGGATGCGGCTAGCGGCCATCCTGGGAGCGACTGGGCTCTCTGGGAGCGCGCTTCTACGGGAGAGTGGATCTCAACGCTTCGTCTAACTCGTCTTTCGTAGCGAACGCCTCGAATTTGGCTGCGACCCTGCCCTCTGCGTCGATGACGAATGTCCATGGCTCGGTTGGCAATCCCCATTCGATCATCGCACGGGCGAGCCGTGCGTTGGAGAAGTCGGGATGGGTCTCGACGGGGTTGTCGTACACTTCGACATGAATGAAGTTCGCCTCTCGTCCGTAGGTGTTCTTGAGGTCTTTGACGACGTCGAGTTGAGGTCCGCACGTCCCGGAACGGCAAAAGGCGGGGGTCGAGAAGGTGAGGATGAAGGGCTTGCCCGCGTCGAGGGCGTCTGCCACGGTCAGAGCGTATAGTTCCGGGTCCGGTTCGGGGTCGGAGGTTATCCGTCGGATGTCGTCGTAGTCGCGGGCGAGCTTCGTGATGCTGCGAGGAGGCGACTCGCCGATGGAGGGGACGGCGCTTTTCGGGCGCACGTCGAACCGTGTGGAAGCTGTGCGGGTAGATCCCAACGAGTCTACGAAGCTCGCAGCGATGCCCCAAAGGCCAGGGCGAGGAAAGTCGAAGTTGGCGGTGTACAGTCCGGACTGTGCGATAGGCCATCTGCGCCATACTGCGCGCGCGGTTTGGATAGGCCCCTCTCGCCGATCGCCGTCGAGGAAGAACGTCGAGACGAGGGCGTCTGCGCCGCGGATGGGGCCGGAGTCGTCGGTGAGCGCAAACGCCAGCCGGTTCGGGCCGACGCCGAAGTCGGTCGTTGCGAGCGCGACGCGCACGGTGTCTGCGCTAGGCGGTGGCGCGGTCGAGGAGCCGGGTGCTGGCGGCGCGTCATCTATCGGACTGTCGTCGCAAGCGGTAAGGACAAGAACCGCAACGAGGCTGGCAGAGGCAAGGATATGCTGGATCCATGACCGGCTTTGCGGCGCCGCAAGGATGGTCATCGAGGCGAGCCTTTGCAGCGAACGCAGAGGATCTGCACACACGCTCCGCGGATGGGAGACGGGAGACTCAGCCGGCACTGCCTCGCTCCCGGACGGACTTGGTGATGAATTCGGCTATTTCGGCGGTTGAGGATCCCGGGCCAAAGATGCCGCGCACTCCCATCTCTCGGAGTGCTGCCCGATCTTGTTCGGGTATGATTCCGCCGGTGACGACGACGACCTCATCCATTTCATTGAGTTTGAGCCTTTCGAAGATCGACGGGAACAGTTCCATGTGCGCTCCGGAGAGGATACTCAGACCGATGGCGTCTACGTCTTCTTCCAGGGCCATGTCGGCGATCGTCTCTGGGGTTTGTCGGATGCCGGTATAGACGACCTCCATTCCCGCTTCGCGCAGCGCGCGCGCGATGATCTTTGCTCCGCGGTCGTGTCCGTCCAAACCAGGTTTGGCTATGAGCACTCGAATCGGCTTCGTGGTCATTTCGAGGGGTTATCTCCTCGCGGCGCGTTGATCGACCAATTCGATCAATACGCCGTTTGTGGACTTTGGGTGAATGAACCCGATCCGGCCGGATAGGCCGTCTCTCGGCGTTTCGTCGATGACTGCGATGTCCTGCTCGTCGAGCCGGCGCAGCGCGCCGGGCAGGTCTTCGACCTCGAAGCAGATATGATGGATGGCCTCGCCCCGCCGCTGAATGAATTTCGCGACGCTGCCGGTTGGATCTGTTGGCTGGATGAACTCCAGCTGCGACCCTCCGACGCGCAGTAGCGCTGCGCGCACGCCCTGATCGGCGATCTCGACCACCTCGCCCTGCTGTACGCCGAAGACATCGCGGTAGAACCGCATGGACGATTCGATGTCCTCTACGGCGATACATACGTGGTTGATGTGCCGCGCGGTGCAGATGCTCATGGTCTACTCCTGCCGGATGTCTTCCAGGGACTGTTCCAGGTCGTCGACGAACCGAGCCAAGGATGGTACGTTCTTCGTTGCTTGGTACAAATCCATCTTATCAATGATCGACTCCGCGTACTCGATGCCGCCCAGCGAGGGCAGTACGCCGGCGTCTCTGACCGTTTGTAACAGCCGGGTCTTGAACCTGCCTCTACCACACCTGCTGTCTGGAATGGCCGGTAATGAGGGGGATTCTAGCACCCGTTGAATGGCGCTTGGATCGGCAAGATACCAACATTCGATATGCGGCTCCGGTGCGGCAACTACCGTTCTTGGGGAATGCCGCACTCGTCCGACTCTCTCTTTGATCTCGTCGATCACCGTCTGAACGCCCCGGCAATCCGTGTCCTTAGCCACCACGACGAGGTCGAAGTTGAGCGTGCCGCGTGCAGAGTAATCTTTCAAGAACTTTTCGAATTCCGCATCCAATCTGGGAGCTCCTCCAGTCGCATTCAGCACCAATACGTCCATCCCAATGCACCGCTCGGCTGCAATGCGGGTCGTTAGCCTTGTGAGGAATCGTTCGTGTCCTATGTCTTCCAGAAAGAACGCGACCTTCACTACTACCCTCCCAAGTCGCCTCTCGTCAGCATCTCCGCGAGTGACCTCTCTACTTCTTCCGCGGCAAAGAGTGGTTCTCTGATCGGAGCGAACTTGGTCCGTCCGCCTTCTTTTGAGCACAGCACGAGGAAGACCGGATCAACAGATCCGCCATCCCCTGCATCCGCGCCGTTCTCCGAATCTGCCCCCCTCGTCGAACGATAATAGTTCATGTGGTCTGGCAGCCTGGGTGAGTGAGTCGTAATGATGATCTGCTTGTCCGGATCGTTGCCGACGGCGCTGTCCAGCAGCCTTGCAATAACCTGAAGCCGCCGTGGGTGCACGCCGTTCTCGGGCTCTTCGAATCCAATCGTCGTCGCTTGGCTTTGCGGAGCGAGAATCGCAAACAGACCCAATACCCGCAGTGTCCCGTCGGAAATGACGCCCGAAGAGTGCGGCGTTCCATTATCATGCAAGAGGAGGCGTACCAACCCTTCCCTCGTCACATCGGTCTCGAGGCGCTCCGTGCCTGGGATCGTCACGTTCAACGAACGGATCAGGTTCTCGAACTGGGGAGGGTCCGCTTGCTTAAGCGTGTGGAAGAAGCCGGCAAGGTCCTTCCCGTCGTTTCTCAGGGAATCAACGTGCTTCAGCGGCGTATCTTCACGCATCACGCCTGGGTCGAAGTAGTAGAACTGCCACCTCCGCAACTCCTCTCGAAACGCGGCGATGTGCGGATAGTGCGGCGCGTAGAGCGGGGTGGAGACGATGGTGTGATCAAGTCCAATATCGTGGTAGGTGGGATGCGCCTGTCCTTCCATCCTGAGATGAAGGCGGTTCCCGACTCGTTCGACGAACGGTTTCCTGCTGTTGCTTGGTTGTCCGTCTTTGCGCAAAGCGACCAATTTTTCGTCCACGACGCGGAGCAGGCCAGAGGATGTTGCGAACTCAACGGTAACCTGATATCGAAGGTTCCGTTCGATGACCTTCTTCGGACGGCCCCTCGCCGCACCGTCCGGAGTTGGCAGACCCTGTCGCATCTCGGTCACCAACTTCTCAACGGCGGCTACTGCGCTTTCCGACAGCTGCACGTCGACGCCAAGCGTAAATCGCAGCGACTCACGTTGGAGAGACTCCTCGAGTCCACCACCGGAGGGTATGAAGAACGCCTCCAGAGGTTGGCCACGGTGCTCGTCGAACGCCGACTTGATCGGCCCGCCCGTCGCTATCCTGCTCAGAAGGCCGATCGCGTCCAAGAGATTGCTCTTGCCGGATGCGTTCGGACCGACGAGAACCGTAAGAGGTTTCAACTCCAGATTGATGTCGTAGAGCGATTTATAGCCCTTGATGAAAACTTGCCTAATCATTCATCATCCTCGCGTCTGTCGCGAAGTATACGACTCCTGCACCTCCAGTATACCCCATCCGACGCGGACGGTGTCCATCGGTTCGTAGGATGACACGGTCTAGAAGACCTACATTGATACGAATCGACTAAACTATCATTGACATTATAATATGATATAGATATAATGAAAGACAGAGTATTGGCTGTATCGCTCTGCATATGCGGCGTCCGGTCTCCGTCCTTCTGGGGCGGCGGCGCGCGTGAGCGGGCGGCCGCGATGGGAGGTGTCGAGATGGTATTGAAGTCTGACGATTTCACGGAGCAGGCGCAAGAGATATTGGGGAAGTCCCATGAGGCAGTGCGGCGCTATCGTCATAGCCAGTGGGACGTCGAGCACGTTCTCATGGCGGTTTTCGAGCAGCCTGATGGAGCGGCCGGCCGGATCCTGGCATATCTGGGAGTGGAGATCGACGGCGCGCGCGGCCGTCTGCATCAGGTGTTGGATGCGAGCCCAAAGTTGGAATATGAGTCGAACCAGATCTTCATGACGCCTCGGGCGCGCGACATGCTGGACGGGGCAAGGGCCGAAGCGGAGCGCCTCAATGACGAGTTCATCAGTTCGGAGCATCTGTTGATTGCGGTTGCGAAGGACGACAAGGGGCCGTCCGCCGCGCTCTTGAAGGATCTCCGGGTCGACGTAGAAGCGATATACAAGGCTCTGCGGCACGTGCGGGGGAGTCATCGAGTGCATGATCAGAAGGCGGAGAGCAGGTACGAGTCGTTGGAGCGGTTCAGCGTGGATCTGACGGAATTGGCGCAGCGGGGGAAGCTCGATCCGGTGATTGGACGGGACGACGAGATTCAGCGCGTCATGCAAACGCTGATCCGGCGGGGGAAGAACAATCCCGTTCTGATTGGAGGGGCGGGAGTTGGCAAGACTGCCATCGTCGAGGGGCTGGCGCAGGCGATCGCGGAGGGTGCGGCGCCGGATGAGCTGGCAGGCCGCCGCGTGCTCGCACTCGACATGGGAGGGATGGTCGCCGGCAGCAAGTTTCGCGGTGAGTTCGAGGAACGGCTCAAGGGTGTGATGGACGAGATTCGGGAGGCGCACGGTGAGGTGATCCTCTTCATCGACGAGCTGCACACGGTCGTCGGCGCGGGGGCCGCGGAAGGAGCCATCGACGCAAGCAACATGATGAAGCCCGCGTTGGCGAGAGGCGAGCTCCAGACCATCGGCGCGACGACCGAGCCGGAATACCGCAAGTACATCGAGAAGGACGCAGCCCTCGAACGACGCTTCCAGCCTATCCTCGTGGACGAGCCTAGCGAGGAAGCGGCCGTCGAGATGGTGTGCGCCCTCCGCCCAAAGTATGAAAGCCACCACAAGGTCTCGTACTCCGACGAGGCGGTGGAGGCTGCGGTGAAGCTCGGCCGCAGGTACATTGCCGAACGGCTGCTGCCGGACAAGGCTGTAGACCTCATCGACGAGGCGGCCAGCAAGCTGCGCATCGAGGCGCAGGATCTGCCCAGCGGTTTGAAGCGGAAGGACAAGCGCGTTCGCGAGCTGCTCGATGAAGAGGCGGCGCTTGCAAGTCGAGGAGACTACCAGGCCGCAGCGCAATGCAAGTCCGAGCGGCTCCGGCTCGGAGACGAGCTCTCGGAAGAGCGGGAGAGTCTGTCCGCAGCCGCGCGCACCGGTGATATGACCGTGACCGCGGAGCATATCGGGGAGTTGATCGCTCGTTGGACGGGCATTCCTGTGGATCGGTTGTTGGAGAGCGAGGCCGAAAGGCTGCTGCACATGGAGGATCGGCTCCATGTGCAGGTGCGCGGGCAGAGATCCGCGGTGGCATCTGTCGCGGACGCTGTGCGCCGCGCGAGGTCAGGGCTGAAGGATCCAAAGCGGCCGATCGGGAGCTTCATCTTCATGGGGCCGACTGGCGTCGGGAAGACGGAGTTGGCTCGCGCGTTGGCGGCGTACCTGTTCGACGAGGAAGAAAGCATGGTGCGGATCGACATGTCCGAGTATGGAGAACGGCACACCGTCTCTCGGCTCGTGGGCGCTCCTCCGGGATACGTCGGCTACGACGAGGGCGGACAGTTGACGGAAGCCGTGCGGAGGCGTCCGTTCCGGGTGATTCTCTTGGACGAGATCGAGAAGGCGCACGATGAGGTATTCAACGCACTGCTGCAAGTTCTGGAGGACGGCAGGCTTACCGACGGGCACGGCCGCACAGTAGACTTCACGAACACGATCATCATCATGACCAGCAATCTCGGCACCGGGAGCGATGTCGGGCAGCCGCTTGGCTTCCTTGGAGGCGGAGGCAAGGAGTCTGGGCGTCAGGCAGCTGTGGAGGACGCGCTTCGGCGAACGTTCAGGCCGGAGTTCCTGAACCGCATCGACGAGACCATCATCTTCGATCCACTGTCGAAGGCGGAAATCATGGAGATCGTGGACATACAGGTTGGGGAGGTGGCAGACCGCGCGTCGGAGCAGGGGGTTGCGATGCGTCTAACCGACTCGGCGAAGGAGTGGCTCGCGGAGGAGGGTTTCGATGAGAAGTTTGGGGCGCGTCCGATCCGCAGGGCCGTGCAGCGCTTCGTCGAAAGTCCGTTGTCGAGACAGATTCTCTCGCGGGAGTTGGCGGCGGGAGACCTCGTGGTGGTGAGCGCAGGCGAGAATGGGTTGACGTTCGAGAAGGCGGCGCAGGCCGCGCGCGCGGCGGCGTAGGCGGGTGACAGGGGCCGCCCTGACGCCGCATAGCGAAAGGGCGGTCGCAGGTGGTGGAGGGGAGCGGCTAGGATGGGAACTTGATTATGCCGCGCCCTTCCCCGCCGCTTACCATGTCGTGGAACCCTTCATTGATCTGGTCGAGAGAGTAGCTCCTGGTGATGAGGCTCTCGATGTCGAGGGCCCCCATGAGGTAGGCGGCCACGATCTTGCGGAACGATTCGTGCGGGCTGGCGGAGCCGTAGTAGCTGCCCATTACGGTCTTTTGGGACCGCACGAGGTCTTTCATGTTGATTGGGGCGGACTCTCCCTCCGGGCCAAGTCCAATCATGACCGCGGCGCCGGTCGGGCGAACGGAGTCGAACGCCGTAGAGAGCACGTCTGACTTGCCGATGCTGTCGAACGCCATATCCACGCCGCCTCCGGTCATTTCCTTGATGGCTTCAGCGGGGTCGTCCACTTCGCGCAGATTGATGGTGTCGGTTGCGCCGAATCTATAGGTGAACTCCAGCTTGTGGTCGAGGATATCGACTGCGATTATCCTGCTTGCGTTCATGAGTCTGGCGCCTTGTATGACATTGAGTCCAACTCCGCCGCAGCCGAAGACTGCAACGGACATGCCCGCTTTCGCGTTCGGGTTGTTGATTACGCCTCCGACTCCGGTAGTTACGGAGCAGCCGATGAGGGCGGCGACCTCGATCGGGACGTCGTCTGGAACCGGTTGACAGGCCTGTTGGGGGCACACGATGCGCTCCGAGAACACCCCTACTTTTGCAAGCTGATAGACGTCCTGGCCGTCCGCGCGGAGCCGCGTGGTGCCGTCGTATTGCCTCGGTCCGAGTTTGACGTTCGTTTCGCACACGTTTGGAAACCCGTTCAGGCAGTTGCGGCACATGCCGCAGTGGGAAACGAACGACAAGATGCAGCGGTCGCCGGGCTTGACTCTGGTCACGCCGTCTCCCACTTCTACGACCGTGCCTGCTCCTTCGTGCCCCAGCACGATGGGTAAGTCGACGAGGGCGCTGCCCTCCATGAAGTGGTGATCGCTCAAGCAGATGCCGGACGCGCCCATTCGAACGCGCACTTCTCCCGCCTTGGGCGGGTCTTGCTCAAGTTCTCTGATCTGCAGCGGCGTCTGTGTTTCATACAGTACGGCGGCGCTTACCATGGTGTTCTCTCCTCACGGGAATTGACGTATAGGGTAACTGCTTGGCGCGGTATGGTAAAGGGGGCCGCGCGTCGGCAGGCCGCCTGGCAGGGTATGGAGCTCGAACGTCATATCGAGGCGAGGATGTCCGCGTCGAGTTTCCCTCATGCCGCAGATCCCCCGACGTCATTCCCACCCTCTCCCGTCATTCCCGCGAAGGCGGGAATCTGGTGGTCTGCGCCCGACGCCCCCCGTCACTCCCGCACCTCCGGGGCGAACTCAACCTCCCAAACGCGGCCAGCGGCGCCGAACTGCCCGGTGACGATCCGCGCGATGGCGTACTGTGGAAGACCGACGCCGGCCAGACACTTGCCGTCGAACACCACGCCGCGCTCGTCGAAGCCAAAGTCCAGGTTGTCAAACCCATGCTCCCTGCGGTGGTCGGGAAGAGCATTCTCGTCTTCGGGGACGACGTGCAGGAAGAAGCGCGCCTGAACGTCCTCGCTACCGCACGGCTCCTTGACGTAGTACAACTTGCCCCCATCGAGATATAGATCGAACTCCGCGCGCGCGGCCGGCTCAGTGGACACGATCGATTGGTACGCGGAAATGAGTTTGGGTCCTTGGATATCCAGTGCAGCATTCCAACCCTGCACACCGTCGCCGCCGACTCGGCCAGTGCGGAACCTCGCAATGTCGTACTGAGGGATGTCGACGATGGCCAGGCATTTGCCGTCGAATAGCAAGCCGCGCTCCTCGAAGCCAAAGTCGAGGTTGTCGAATCCATGCGGCCTGCGACCGTCTGATAGATCGTTCAGGTCCTCGGGATAGACGTGCAGGAAGAAGCGCCCCGCGGCGTCCGCGCGTTCGCACGGCTCCTTGAGGTAGTACACCGTGCCGTCGATGAGATACACGTCGAATTCCTCGCGCACCAAAGGCTCGGTGGATGCAACCGACCGATACTTGGCGCCATACCATGCCGTCAAGCCGGCCGTGTCGTAGAGGAAGAAATACTGGTTTTGCGGCGTAAGCAGGGCGTCCGTATCGACGCGCTCTCGCATGACGACGAATCCATCCTCCGCGGCGGGAAGATACGAATAGCGGATGAGGCTCGTGTTCAAGTAATACTCCACCGCGTCCCCCGCGTTGCCGAAGAGGGGTTTGTGCGGGCCTCCGATATAGAGAACGGTGACGAGCTCATCATCAGTCAACTCGGGGACGGCGAGGAGCTCCTGCTCCGCCGCCCGTACTGCCTGGGCGGACTCCGCGCTGTATCCGATGCGGCTCATCTGGAAGCTGGAGACTGCGAATAGTATCAGGGCTGCGACCGACGCGGCCGCGATGACGGCGTCTCGGTCGATCAGCCTCCGCGCCAAGAGCAAGACGATGGTGAAGAAGACCAATGGCACACCAATGTAGTAGATGCTCTCGAAACTATGGTCTACGACTTGGTTGCGCATTGGCAGAGCCCAGAAGAAGCCGAATGATGCCAGGGTAGCGAACAAGATTCTCGGACGGACGAATATCGAGCCGAT
This sequence comes from Dehalococcoidia bacterium, assembly GCA_965242665.1. Taxonomy (GTDB): domain Bacteria; phylum Chloroflexota; class Dehalococcoidia; order Lucifugimonadales; family VXLM01; genus VXLM01. The sequence continues at coordinate 2,335,847 of OZ251484.1, forward strand.
GAGACCCGCAACGGGGAGAGCGACTCCAAGGACGACTACCGCGCGTTTCGATAACCACGTCGGACTTTCGGCCACAGCGACGACGCCAAGCAATGCGTAGGGAATGAACATTCGGGAGATTCTAGAGAACTGCCCTTCCAGAAAACGACTCCAGCCTATGTGGTCGACCCTGCCGACCCCGCCAGTCCCGGTGCGCTTCAGCATGGACTTGAAGGACGGCAACTCCGTCAGCGGCGTTTCCCCGCCCAACGCAGCGTACTCCATGGTGAAGTTGAAGGTGAGGACGGACAGGCCGAACCCTAGCGCAGCTGCGCCCAACAGCAGGTAGCGGCTGTGAAACAATGCGGACGCCGCGTGTTTTAACTTGACATAATGACGGGGGGGGGGGGGGGGTAGAAGTTGTGGCGGCAGAACGCGCCCGCAGGAGGTCGCGCGTCAACCCAATGATGACGAACGGCAGCAGCAGGGCATAGACGTGCCACGCCAGCAGCAGCGCGATGCACATCTTGACGAGCAGCTGACGGAAGCGGCCTTCCTGCACGAAGACGACCATGCCATGGAAGGTCAACATCACCCCAAAGAGGTCGGGCACCCCTTCGTTGGCGGTCATGTCGTTGTAGTACAACAGGTAGTACGATGAGAACGCCAGCAGGGTTGCACTGACTGCAACCCACCGGTTGGACACGAGGCGGCAGAGCGAGAGATACGCCAGGACTGCTGCGCCTGCGAAGAGCAGCAACATGAGGACTCGTGCCGCGTAGATTTGGGCGGACGGGTTACCGGAGACTGGCAGGGTGGCCAGCTTCATGAGGAGGTAGCCGCCGATGGGGTAGCGGTTGTATGGCGAGTAACGGACTGCGCCGTCCTCGTCTATGAACCGACGATGGAACCGCTGAAAGCCGTGTTCGAGGGAGAGGTTCACGGCTATCGTCAGCTGTTCCGAGGACGACCAGCTGTGAGAGAGACCTCGATAGAAGTACCCTCGGTCGCCGCCGAAGATGAAGACCGTCGACAGCGCAAGCAGCAACAGGGCCAGAGGAAGCCATGCGGACCGCAGCGCGGACTCGAGTCTAGCGAGTAACGTCATGATTCGGAGCCGGGGACAAAGGATGCTCACGGGAGGACCGACGACCTGTGAGGATGAATTCCGGCCTCGGAATTCTAACCTCCCAATACCGATAATACCACAGAGACCGCAGTGGGGTTCCGTTCGACCTATCACAGCAGATTACCCCCGCATCGGAAACCCACCTAGCTGTCACTCTCGCTGCATACCGAATCGGGGGGATGAAGATAGCCGGTTCTCTCGCCCTCTCCCCGTGAAGGAGCTAGGAAAACTCCTCGTCGTCACTTGAGTTGTGGGAGATCTCCTCTTGCGCTGGGAACAGGTCTCCCAGCGCCCGCCTCCGTCCGCCGGCCCGTCCGTTCCCAAGCGTCTACTGGAACGAGAAGAGCGTATCGCTGGCGCTCTGAATGAACTCCATGAGCGGGGCCGGATACACTCCCATCAGAATCATTCCGACCAATAGCGCGCCCAGCAGTGCGGCCGTCAGACGCGGAACGCGGATGGGAGTCGGGTCGTCCGCAGTCTCGATATAGACCTGGCGGATGACCATCAGATAGTAGTAGAGCGATACCAAGCTCATCGCGATCGCTAGTCCAGCGAGCCACAAGAGTCCCTGCGCTGCGACGGCGGTGAACAGATAGAACTTGCTAGTGAATCCGGCGAATATGGGCAGCCCTGCAAGAGAAAAGAGGGAGGCAGCCAATACCATCGCGAGACCTGGCGCTCTCTTGCTAATTCCCGCAAAGTTCCTAATCGCTTCGCCCCCCAAGGTGTGGGAGACCGCGCCGACGGCGAGGAATGCGGCCATGTTCGTTGCGCCGTAGGCGGCTAGGTGCAGCATGATCGCGTTCGACGCCAAGTGCGAGCGATCGAACGCCAGCCCCCCGCCTTGCCCAGGGTCCACCAGCGCCGCGATGCCCATGAGCAAATACCCGACGTGTCCGATACTGGAGTATGCCAGCATCCGTTTGATGTTGGTCTGTGCAATGGCGAACAAGTTGCCCAGCGTCATCGTTGCCGCAGCAAGGATGATCATGATCAGACGCCAGTCGGCTGCGGCGTGAATGAACCCCTCGGCGAAGAGGCGCATGAACACAGCGAACGACGCCGCCTTCGATCCCACTGCCAAATAGGCGGTGACTGGTGTCGGAGCTCCCTCGTACACGTCCGGAGCCCACATGTGGAACGGTACGGCCGCCACCTTGAATCCCATCCCCGCGATGATGAGCGCGACCCCCACGAACAGCCCAGGCGACAACGCGCCCCCGCCTGCGAGCGCCTGGCCGATCCCGTCGAAGTACGTCGTCCCCAAATACCCGTATATCTGGCTGATGCCGTAGAGCAAGAACGCGGACGACAACGCCCCCAGCAAAATGTACTTCATTCCGGACTCGTTCGACTTTGGGTTGTAACGGTCGAAGCCGACGAGCACGTAGAGGCCGAAGCTCAGCAGTTCGAGGGAGATATACGCGGTGAGCAGTTCCCCCGAGGATGCGAGCAGCATCGCGCCGACGACCGTGAACAACAATATCCCGTAGTACTCGCCGGCGTGGTCGAGGTGCCGCCTCACGTACTCCACACTCGACAGAACTATGATGACTGCAAGCGCCAGGAAGAATCCCTTGAAGAATAGGGCGTAGTCGTCCACGCGCACCGCCCCGGCGTATAGCTCGTCATTCTTACCCCACAAGAACCATAGCGTGAAGCACAGTATGACGACCAACCCAATAGCGGATAGGTACCCCAACCAGTGCTTTCGATCCGTTGGCGTGACGAAGTCCGCGCCTAGCGCGAGGAACGCCAGTGCGGTCACCGAGAACTCAGGCAGCAGGAGGGTGAAGTCGTTACTCATCTAACCGGCGCCAGTTACGCGGGCGAGCAGGCCGGACGCGTCGCCGTCGATCGCGCGCAAGAAGGGAAATGGAAACAGGCCCATGAAGAAGATGAACGCTGCAAGGATAATCGCGGATACTGCCTCCCGCGGAGAGATGTCTGTGCGGTCTTGCCACTGCGGGGCCAGATCCCCAAAGAATACCGTTGCCATCAGTCGCAGGATGTATACCGCAGTGATAGCCGCGCCCGCGATGGCTACTGCGCCGAGGATGGGATACGTTTGGAACAGCCCGAGGAAGACCAGCAGTTCCGCCGTGAACCCACTGAGACCCGGCAGGCCCAGCGACGTTAATCCCGCGATAGCGAAGAGCCAGGCCGTGGTCGTCATCTGCTTGGCCATGCCTTCCAGCGCGCCGATGTCCCTCGTATGGGTGCGCTCGTAGATGGCTCCCGCGAGAGCGAAGAACAGCGCCGTCATGACTCCGTGCGAGAACATCTGCATCACCGCGCCGCTCACGCCCAGATGATGCAGGGTCGCAAGACCCATGATGACGTACCCCATGTGACTTACGCTCGAATAGCCAATGACGTACTTGAGGTCGCGCTGCCCCATTGCGGAGACTGCCCCGTAGATCACGTTCACCGCTCCGAGCGTGACGAGTATCGGCATCCAATCCTGCGCGCCGTCGGGCAAGAGCGTCATTCCGACGCGGAGAATGCCGTAAGCGCCCAGCTTCATGAGGACGCCCGCGTGCACCATACTCACGGCGGATGGAGCCGCAACGTGGCCGTCGGGTGACCACGTGTGGAACGGCCAGAGTCCGGCCAGCACTCCAAACCCGACCATCAGGAACGGGAAGACCACTCTTTGGAAGGAGGGCGAGAATTGAACTTCGCTCAGCACTTGCAGGGCGAACGTGCCTGCGTTTGCCTCCACGAAGATCCAGAGCAGCGCAATCCAGATGAGGACGCTCCCGGCGACCAGAAATAGCATGAGCTTCATCGCGCCGTACTCTTTCGTGCGGACGAAGGTCTTGAACGTCGAGCTGCTCCCCCATATGCCAATCAATGGGTACATGGGCAGCACTGCGAGCTCGTAGAAGAAGAAGAGGAAGAACAGGTCGAGCGAGACGAAAACCCCAAACACGCCAGAAAGCAGGAGAAAATAGAGGATGAAGAAGTCCTTGTTGCGGCCGGCTATGCCCCAGGAAGTCAAGCTGCCGGTGAACATGACGATGCCCGTCAAGAGCGTCATCATCGCAGAGATGCCGTCTACTCCCAGGGAGAGTGTGATGGCGCGTTCGCCAAACTCCCACGGTCCGGGTATCCTCAGCCATTGCCACGCCCGCAGGAACTGATATCCGCCCGCCTCATGGTCGTAGGAAGCAAAGACGTAGAAGCCCAACAGCATGACCGCGAAGGATAGCCCGGCCGATATCCACCGCGTGACTTCCGGTTTGTGCGAAGGAACGAAGAGGAGAACGCCGGCGCCTGCCAAAGGCAGGGCGATCAGCAAGAACAGCACGTATCCGTCGAGCGTATCCATTCGGTCGTTTAGTGTTTCTCCATGTATTCTCTAGGCAGTTGGGAGCGGCGCGGCGGATACCGGCTGCCATGAGGATTCTCCCGCGTATTGGGCTGTGCAGGAAGCGCTTCCTCATCTATGGGATCATCCAACCAGCGCAAGGGACGATGGAACAGGATGCGGACGTTCCCCTACCCCCAACCAGTCGGGTTGATGTCGAATGCGACGCCTTCCGGATCCATCCACTTCTTCTCGCCAACCCAGTTGTTGGGCGTTCCCTCGCGGTTTCCATGCGTCCGGTTGTATTCGACCATCTCGCATCCGCCCAGAGCGCTCATCTTTCGCTCGATTTCGTCCATGTCCTCGATCTGAAACCCGAAGTGATGCAGACCCGGACGACCACCGCCGTACCGGTCCGCCCGGAACAAGAGAAGGGCGAACACGATGTACCCATCCGTTAGGATAACCGCTTCATCGTTCCTCCTGATCTCATCGAGGCCGAACGCGCCCTTGTAGAACTCCGCAGACCGCTCCAGGTCGTTGGTGGTTATCGCTATGTGCCTAATCTTCGACATGGTCTCCCTCCCATCTGACGAGTCGGGTCTGCGTATCCTACCACTCCCATAGACTCTATCGCTTCCGCCGTTTCGTTCTGTCTGGCGCTTCTCTGCGTCCGCCCTAGACCGTCCCGAGCCACCATATGCCTGCCAACACCAGGATCCCGAGCGCCATGGCGAGTCCGTAGTTGTAGACGCGGCCCGATTGGATGTATCGTACTCGAAAGGCAGACAACCGCACGAGAATAGCGGGGCCGTCGACGCCGCGGTCGTTTATCACCGCACGATCGAAGCGTGAGCACGCCGCGGCTGCGGACAACGCGACCCTGTCGATGACCCACTGATACGTATCGTCCACGTAGTACTTGTTGACCGCGATTCGTCGTACTGGAGAGAACTTCCTGGCCCATGCCTCATGTGAAACCGTCCCGCGTTGGTAGACGAGCCATCCCAACGCGCCGCCAGACCCCGCCAGCGCAACCGAAACGGCAGACAGCCACAGCACGAAGTGCCCCCCTCCTTCTTGGTGCAAGAACTCTTGATCGGCCAACAGGAACGCCCCAAATCCGTCGTACGGTCCTAGCCAGTCGATGGCCAGCGCGCCGCCCAACACCGACCCGATGGCCAGCAGCGCGAGCGGTGCCGTCATAGTAGACGGAGATTCGTGGACGTCTGCGCTCCGGGTTCTCGCCTTCCCAAAGAATACTACGAATACCAGACGGGACATGTACAGGGCGCTCAACAAGACTCCGATGAGAGCCACTCCCAGGAACAAGGCGCCCGGTCCGTCCAATACCGCCACGAGCGCCTCGTCTTTGCTCCAAAATCCTGCCATCGGCGGGATTCCCGCCAGCGAGGCAGCCCCGACGATGAACGTGACGCCCGTAATGGGCATCGACCTTGCAAGCCCTCCGAGTTCCCATATGTCCGTCTTGTGGGTCGCGTGGTTTACGCTGCCGGCGCACAAGAAGAGGAGCGCCTTCGCCGCGCCGTGCGCCACCAGATGCAGCATCGCCGCATCCACCGATCCAGCACCCAACGCAAGCATCATCAAACCAAGGTGACTGATCGTCGAGTACGCCAGCACGCGCTTGAAATCGTTCATCACGAGCGCCAATGTGCACGCATATACGAAAGTGAACAACCCAACGATTGCTACGACGAGGAGAACGCTCTCCGTCAGCTGGAACAGCGGCATCAACCGCACTACTAGGAACACGCCTGCAGTGACCATGGTCGCGGCGTGAATGAGAGCGCTGACGGGGGTTGGCCCCTCCATCGCGTCCGGCAGCCAGACATGGAACGGAAATTGAGCCGACTTCCCCATCGCCCCAAGGAAGATCGATAGCATGGCGAAGTTCAACGTCGCATCGTCGATCCCGCCCTGCTCCGCGATGTGGAAGATAGTCGAAATATCAAACGTTCCCGTCGCACGGAACAACACGATGATCCCGATGAGCAGGCCAACATCCCCGATTCTCGTCGTGATGAACGCCTTCTTCGCCGCTTCCGCGGCTGGCCTCCGCTCCCACCAAAACCCGATGAGCAAGTACGACCCCAACCCCACCAACTCCCACGCTGCGTAGAGGAAGATCAGGTTGTCTGCCAGCACGAGCGCCAGCATCGACCCGGCGAACAGAGCGTGAACGGCGTAGTACCACCCAATGCGCTTCTCTCCCTTCATGTACTCGATCGAATACACTTGGACGATGAGCGCGACGAAGGTAACGAGCCCAATCATTACCACCGACAGACGGTCGACGATGATACTCCAGGAGACCCGCGTATCTCCCAGGATGATCCAGTCGATGCCGGCCGTGCGCGGGCCGTTGGCGACTACGTCCGCCAGGACGAACCAAAAGAGGATGAACCCCAATGCAATGGCGGCGATTGGAACATAAACTCCCTGCTTGGGGAGGAATCGGCCAAATACCGCCGTCACGAAGAACGCAGACACGCTCAGAACGGGGATCACCCACGCCCACTGCGCGGTTATGGTATCGGACAGCGGCATCTATCTACGCTGTACCCGCACGTTGCGACTGGATCTTCCTCTGCATCGCGCTCTACCGCGGTTCAGGACAGTCGGTTCCTGAGACAGCTTCGATATTGTCCTCGATCGTCCTCTCCCGCAGGTACGTTTGCGTGGCGCAGATCGTCAGATCCTTGTTCAAGAAGTAGGTCGTAGGCCATGCCTGGACGTTGTATGCCTTGGCGATCGAGCCTCTCTTGTCTTCGGCGTCCGGGTCGGAATCCGGGTCGAAGGCAACGATGAACTGCAGCTCTTTGTCCGTCGTAAACTTCTGCCCCGCTTCCGGGTTGCTCGGAGGATCCCAATCCGACTGCCCTCCGAGGGATTCTTGGATGGCGATGAAGTGTACGTTTTCTGCGTGCGTGTTGTCGTATGCGTCCTTCAGGAGGATGATCAGATCCGCGCACGGAGTGCAGGCCGGATACCAGAAGGTGATGACCACCGGCTTCCCTCTGAGATCGGACAGGTTGATGACCTGGTCCTTCATGTAGTTCGCGTTCTCGAAGGCCGTGATCGTGAAGTCCGGCGCCGGACTTCCTGCCTCCGCAACCGCGGCGGCGGATCCGGACGCCCCGTTCCCCGACTGCGTGTTCGCGGTCTCGCCATCCTCCGAGGCATCCCCTCCTCCGTCTCCTCCCCCGCACGCCATCGCGAGCGATAGCAGCAGAGCCAGAACGATGAAACCGGAAGTGTATCTGTGAAGTCGCATGGCTTACCTCTCACCACTTCAAGAGATTGATTTCGTCCACGTTGACCGTAGATCGGTTGCGGTATAATCGTAAGACAATCGCCAACGCGAGCGCTAGCTCCGCCGCCGCAATCGTTATTACGAACACTGCGATCACCTGTCCGAGCGCACGGCTCGGATCCGCAAAGTCCGTGAATGCGGCGAACCCGACGAGATTGACGTTCACCGCGTTGAGCATCAACTCGATGGACATCAAGATCAGAACCGCGCTCCTCCGAGACAGCACGCCGTACAATCCGACGGCAAACAGCGCCGCGGAGACGACTTGAAAGTGGACAAGCTCGATCATTCCCGCCCCTCCGCGCTGCCCACCATCACCACCACGCCGATCAGTGCGATGAGCAGCACGAGCGACGCGATTTCAAACGGAACCGCCCACTGCTCGAACAGCGTTCGCCCCAATTCTTCGAATCCCACGGACTGCCGGTCCGATGCAGTGCGAATCGTCGTAAACACAGCCCCCCCAACGAGGAGCGCGAACACTCCAACCGATACGAGCGCGGCCACCGGCCACTGCCGGTTCTCCGCGAGACCCTTGAAATCATGGATGCGCGTGAGCATGAGAGCGAACAGTATGACGATGACTATCGCCCCTCCGTAGATGAGCACCTGCACGAGGGCCAAGAACTCCGCGAGGCCGGCGAGGAACAGCCCTGCCACGCCCATGAGCGAAGCCAGCAGCGCGAACGCGGCATATACGATGTTGCGCGTCATCACGACGCCAAGCGCTCCGCCGAGCGCGATAGCGGCCGCAATGAAGAACACTATCAGGGAGATGGACAAAGCGCGGATGCACTCCCTACGAGTCTATCCAACTTCAACACCACATTATACCACCATCCCCGTTCAATAGTGATATAGCCTCCAAGACCTTACCGTTTGCTTTTGCGGCATGGATTGCGCCCGGGCCTCAACAGGTTGGACTCTACGTCATTCCCGCACCCACCACCGTCATTCCCGCGAAGGCGGGAATCCATCGGTCGGTGTCCGGCACCCATCCATAGAAATACCTCCCCGACGCGATAAACCAAACGGAACCGCACGATCCGAAGGCAGCCCGCGCCAATACGTGCTATACTTTCGCAAACTCCGCGATAAGGACCTAACACATGACCATGCGCCGAGCCACGCGAGTACCTCACAACCACGATGCGTATCCTGCCCCCTTCCCTCGCAACAGGGCAACCAGGCCAACCTCCCTGACAGCCGGCGCGACGGGCCGAGTGACGGCGGGGTGGGTGGGCGGTATAGGATGGGGGAGCATACGATGAGTCCTTCTACCTCCATACCGAACAATCGTTCCCCGCAAGAATCCCAGGACGCCGCACGGCAGGCGCCGAATTTCCAGCTCAACGCCTTCTACTTGGGCGACAACCTCGGCGTGCTCAGAAGTTTCGACTCCGGCACCGTCGATCTAATTGCCACCGACCCGCCGTTCAACAAGAAGCGCGACGCCTTCGAGGGCGAACTGAAGGGCGGCGGCAAGGCGAAGTTCAAAGACAACTGGCATTGGGTCGATCCGGATCCGGACAAGGGCAGGCGGCACGATCCGGACGCCATCGAGAATCACGTGGACTGGTTAGATTCTATCGAGAAGCATCACCACAGGGTCCACGCGCTCATCACCGCAACTCGTGATGTCTATGGGGACGACATGGCCGCCTTCCTCTGCTGGCTGGGAGTGCGGATCTTGGAGATGCACCGCGTGCTCAAGCCAACGGGGAGTCTCTATCTCCACCTCGACCACACCGCACACGCCTACGTGAAGGCGCTCATGGACGCGGTGTTTGGGCAGAAGAATTTTTTGAATGCCATCACATGGCCACGTTATGCAGTCCATAGTTTGAGTGCTGGATTTGATCAAGTGGCCGATGTGTTGTTGATGTATTCCAAGGGGGACCACCCGACATTGAACCGTGTGTTCGATGTTCCTTCGGGCGAGGAGATGGAAAAGAGGTTTCCGTATGTTGAAGCGGAAACGGGACGTCGGTATCAGCATGTCGCGTTGGAACAGTCGTCAAATTACGTGGAAGGTGATGCGGAGAGGATCATCTCCGGCAAGAAGGTTGTCAGCTCGGTTGGTTGGAGGTGGACACAAGAGACTTTCGATAAACGAATTGCTGAGAACCCACTCCTTATCCATTGGACGAAGAACGGCCGCCCCCGATACAAGCTCTATATGGATGAATATAAGGGCTCCCCTTTGGGGAACATTTGGACGGACATCCCTTATCTTGCCGCTGGAGACAAGGAGCGGACCGGCTACCCAACGCAGAAGCCGTTGGCGTTGTACAAGCGCATCGTCAGGGCGTCGTCCAACCCTGGGGACATCGTGCTCGACCCGTTCGCGGGGTGTGCGACGACTGCCGTGGCCGCGCAGAGCCTCCGCCGCAACTGGGTCGCCATCGACATCGAGGCCGAGGGCTACAACCTGACCAAGCAGCGCATGAGCGACGAGCGCGCGCTTGACCAGCAAACGATCGCCATCGGGCCGGCTATCACCGACCTGCCTGCGCGGATGGACGATGGGCGCACAGAGGCGGATCCGTTGAACCCAGAGCCCCGCAAGCAGCGGCCTCCTTCGAAGATCGACAAGGATAGAGACCGCAAGCTGGATATTCTGATAGCCGAGTTTGGTCTCCAGTGTTGGGGGTGTGGGTTCACTCCGCCCGGCGATGCGGGACAGCTGCATGGCAGGGATTTCTTCGAGCTCGACCACATCAGACCGCAGTCCGACAGGGGAACTCATGACATTCTGAACAGGGCCATACTCTGCGGCCCGTGCAACAAGCGCAAGGGCGGTTTTGGGGGGACGTTGACTGACCTTCGGGAGCAGAACGAGACGGCGCAGAGGCTGTACGGGCGGTTGCTGGATATGACGAAGGTGGTGGATTGGCACGCGCGCTATGAGGACGGGGAGGAGGAGAGGCTGGTGTGATGGGACTCATGGCGGCGCTGGTTGCGGGCGTAGATTCCCGCCTTCGCGGGAATGACGTGAGGGGGTGCGAGATATGACGTGGGTGTGGTGCGGGAATGATGACGGGAGGGTTTTACCGGCAGGAGTTGCCCCTTGGACCGCGGCGCATCGGACGCATCGCTTGGAGTCGCCACGTCCCAGGCCCCGCGCCAACAGATCGAACGGAACCCGCAAAGCCAATCTCTGTTGACAGCACGGCCTTTCGTCTATAGACTACAACCCGCAGCCGCATTTGGGCTTTGCCGAACCGGACGTGACGGAAAATGACGAACGGAGGCCTCTCATGACTGAAGAACAAGAAAAGAAATCATCCGGTGGAAGGATCGGCGGTCACATACGCAACGCGCTGATCGCTGGCGCGCTGATCGCAGTCCCGATCGCCATTGCGTTCGTATTGATCCGATGGGCCTTCACGACCATCGACGGACTGTTGCGAACGCCTGTACAGTGGATCGTAGAACAGATCACCGGTAGGGACATTGAATTCCAGATCCCAGGCCTAGGGTTGGTCGCCCTGTTGGTCATCGTCTATATCCTCGGATTGATCTGGACGAAGCGGCTTGGACGGCGGACGATTCGGACCATGCAGCATCTCCTCCTCAAGGTTCCTGTGATTGGCGCCGTGTACGGACCGGCCAAACAGCTCATCGAGTCGTTCACCGGGGAGAGCGGCGCAGGGTTCAAGCGCGTCGTCGTCGTGGAGTACCCCAAGCAGGGCACCTGGATGATCGGTTTCCTCACCGGAATATCGGATGTCGTGCCGGGTTCCACCATGGGGATCATCTACCTGCCCACTGCCCCGACTCCCAACTCCGGTTGGGTTGCCATGGTCCCCGTGCAGAACATATACGACACTACGATGTCCGTCCAAGAGGCCATGTCCATGGTACTTTCCGGGGGAATAGATTCTCCAACGCAGATCGACCTCAAGCCGATGGATCCCAGGGAAGCGGCCGAGTTCGTCGCGCTTGGCCCCGAGGCGAACGCTCCAAAGGTTAGCCCCGAGTCCGGGGTCTTCAACCTGCCGTTCATCAAAGGCCCAGACGATACGGAAAAGGAAGGAGAAGAGAAGAAGTAAGCCTGCGTGGCCGGCATTTCTGGATGCGAAGCGGCAAGACCGAGGAGCAGACCCGCGCGCGGCGGCAGACAAAGATGCGGTGGTAGCGCATACGGGATTCGAACCCGTGATCTCCGCCTTGAGAGGGCGGTGTCCTAGGCCGCTAGACGAATGCGCCGCGCCAGCCGCTCTGGCTGGGGATAGAGGATTCGAACCTCTGCTTACAGATCCAGAGTCTGTCGTCCTACCGCTAGACGAATCCCCACCATGCCACGATGGTACCACATGCCGCGCAAAGATTCAAGACCTCTTTTCCAAGGATTCAGTTTCCACCTCTCTCTCCATTCCTGCGAGAGAGACTCTCGTATAACCGCTGGGGAGCCAGTTCCATTCCCTCTTCTTCCTTCAAGCCAGAGTGAGAGTGAAGCCCCCCGCGCCGTCAATCGAGGTATACAACGGTATCCGAAAGCGGGAGCTCCCGCATCCCGAAGAAGAACCGTTCGCCAAAACTCGTTGACATGACTGCAGCCATGCAGGTAGAATTCTCCCGAGCCGCAATAGAAACGAAAAGCGTGGTGATAGATGCTAAAGATTAGACTCAGACGGGTTGGCGCGAAGAAGCAACCAGCATACCGGGTCGTAGTGGCAGACGCCAGAGCGTCCCGCGACGGCAAGTTCGTCGACCACCTCGGACACTACAACGCCAGGACGGACCCGCCGGAAGTCGTCATCGACGAAGAGAAGGCCATCCGCTGGCTGCGGATGGGCGCTCAGCCTACCGAAGCAGTCCAGGGCATCCTCCGCCGCCTGGGCACCCTCGACAAGGTCAAGAACCCCGCATGAAGGATCTCGTCGAGTACATTGCCGCACGCATCGTGTCCAATCCAGACCAGGTCGTCGTTACGGAAGAGGACGACGGCGGGGAGCAAGTATTCGTGCTTCTCGAAGTCGCGCCGGAAGACAAGGGCAAGGTCATCGGGCGAGATGGCCGCGTAGCTCAGTCGATCCGGTCGCTGTTGCGCGTGTCCGCCGTCAAACGAGACGTACACGCCGTCCTCGAGATCGAATAGCATACCCCAATGACCCATCGGTGACTCGACCAGCGCGCGCGCAAAGGACGGCCTCTTCGGCAATCGCGGACGACCATGTCATCGTCGGCGTCATCGTTGGGGCATGGGGGCTCCGCGGCGACGTGAAGGTCGATCTCCAAACCGATTATCCGGAAAGGTTCCTCCCCGGAAAGGTCGTCTATCTGGACGCCGAGCCGCGCGTCATCCTCCGCGCCCGCGGCCACAAGGCAGGCTGTGTGATTGGGCTCGAGGGAATACTCGACAGGACGGCGGCGGAGCGCTTGCGCGGAGCAGCGCTGACCATTCCTTCCTCTGAGTTGCCAGACCTCGATTCGGGTTCGTTCTTCTACTTCGACATCATCGGCATATCCGTTCGGACGACGACCGGAGACGACCTCGGCAGGGTCGAGGAGATAGTCGCAACCGCTGGAGGCGATGTGTACGTCATACGCGGGTCGGGAACGATCCTCATTCCAGCCGTGAAGGAATACGTCGTTGACGTCGATGTCGAGCAGAAGGTCATGACGGTTTCGCTCCCGGAAGGGTATTTCGTCGATCCTCGGATGTGAACCGGAATGCTTTGACCCTGCGCGCTCGCCGTGCTAGAATCTCATCAGCCAGACTGTGCGAAGGAGACCCAGATTGTCAGGTCACTCGAAATGGTCAACCATCAAGCACGCCAAGGGCATCAATGACGCAAGACGCGGCAAGCTGTTCACCAAGCTGACGAAAGAGATCATCGTTGCCGTAAAGCAGGGCGGGCCGGATCCCGAGAGCAACTTCAAGCTCCGTATGGCGATGCAGCGCGCCAAGGACCAAAACCTCCCGGGCGACACTATCGACCGTGCGGTCAAGCGCGCGTCCGGCGAAGGCTCCGACGGCGCGCAAATGGTCGAAACGACCTACGAAGGGTATGGGCCAGGAGGAATCGCAATCCTGGTCGAAGTGCTGACGGACAACAAGAACCGCACCGTGTCCGACGTGCGCTCGACGCTCTCCAAGAGCGGCGGCAACCTAGCCAACGCGGGCGCAGTCGCCTGGCAGTTCGATCAGAAGGGCGTCGTCATCGCAGAATCCGACGCCGATACCGCGGAAGACCTCGCCTTGGCGGCCATCGACGCCGGCGCAATCGACTTCGACACGGACGATGGAGTCGTCAGCTTCTACTCCACGCCGAGCGACCTTGAGGGCATACGGGAAGCGTTGAACGGCGCCGGCGCTTCGATCCGGTCGTCGGAACTGTCCATGGTTCCGCAAAACACGGTTCCCCTCGACGAGAAGGAGGCCGCAAGGACGTTGAAGCTTCTCGATCAACTGGAAGACCTCGACGACGTGCAGAGGGTATACTCCAACGCCGACTTCCCTGACAATGCGCTCACGGAGTACAGTCGACAGGCGTAGCATTCGGGCGGAGTCCCGTTGTCGAAGGGGACGGGGCGGCGTCCCGTGCGTGCGGATCATGCAGTCATTCCGAGAGGCTGGACAGTGAGAGTGCTGGGTATCGACCCGGGTACGTATCAACTGGGAGTAGGAGTCGTCGATTGCGGCGACGAGTTGCGTCACGTGTACTCGGCGATAGTGAGCCCATCGAGGAATCGCAAGCTTCCCGACAGGCTGGCGCATATTCACGAAAGATTGAGTGAAGTAGTGGAGCGGTGGACGCCGGACGAAATGGCTATCGAGCAGCCGTTCGCCGCCAAGAACGTCAAAGCGGCCATGGCAATCGGACACGCTCAGGCAATCGCAATGCTCGTCGCGGCTCAACGGCGCGTGCCAGCTACGACATACGCGCCCCGCCAGATCAAGCAAGCCGTCACCGACTACGGCGGAAGCTCCAAGGAACAGGTGCGGGAAATGGTCTCCGTCATGCTGGACAAAGCCCGCGTGTTCGAGTCCTCGGACGAAGCAGACGCCCTCGCCGTCGCGATATGCCACGCCCACGCCACGCAGACCGCCGACATCACCTTCCTGGATTAGAGCCGATGATTACCTCTCTATCAGGGGCCTTGTCGACCATCGGAACGGATTGGGTGGAAATTACCGTCGCAAACGTGGGACTGCGCGTGAACGTCCCCGCGTCCTTCATCGAAAACGTCGGAGAAGTCGGAGGGCGCGTCCATCTGTTCACATCGCTTCAGGTCAAGGAAGATAGCCTTACCCTGTACGGTTTCCCCAACCCCGACGGCAGGCAGGCGTTCGAAGCCCTGCTCGGCGTCAACGGCGTCGGTCCAAGGTTGGCCCTGTCGATTCTGTCGATCCTGACTCCAGAGAACCTGGCGTTCGCCGTGGCTGAAGAGGACACGGACGTATTCAAGGACGTGTCGGGAGTCGGCAAGAGAATCGCGCAGCGCATCGTCATGGAGTTGAAGGGCAAACTCCAGGTCGAGATGACCGCGGCGCCCGCAGCTCGACCGGACAGAGAGATAGTGGACGCGCTGACCGCCTTGGGGTACAGCGCATCCGAAGCGATGGAAGCGGTCGCAGGCATTCCCTCGGACGACTCCATGGAACCCGAGGAAAAACTGCGGCTGGCGCTCAGCCGTCTGGTGGGCTTGTAGGCTCCCATGACCTCTTACGATAGATGGGCGCGATTCTACGACTCGATCTACTCGTATGTCCGCGAGGATATCCCATTCTATGTCCGCGAGGCCGAACAAGCGGGCGGCCCCGTCCTCGAACTCGGCTGCGGAACCGGCCGCGTGACCATACCAATCGCACGCGCTGGAGTAGACGTCGTTGGATTGGACAACTCCGACGCCATGCTGGACGCGGCGAAGCGAAAGGTCAGCCGGATCGAAGGCGGACACGGCAAGGTCGTTCTCCGCTTGGAGGACATGCGCAACTTCGACTTGAACCGGGCGTTTCCCCTCATCGTCATTCCGTTCCGCGGGTTCCTCGAACTGCTTACGGTCGAGGATCAGATCGATTGCCTCGCCAGCGTCAAGCGCCATCTCACACCCGGCGGCCGGCTCATCTTCAACATCTTCGCGCCAGACCCGCATATGCTGGTCGAGGACGAAGACGCGGCGTTCCACCTCCGCGACGTTACCGATCCGGAGACCGGCCACACGTTCGTCATCTGGCAGCAAACGAAGATAGACGGCTTCCATCAGGTCTTGTCCGTGCGGCTCATAGTGGACGACCTCGACCGCACCGGATCCGTCGAGCGCAGGTTCTACTGCGACTATCAACTTCGCTACGCGCATCGCATCGAAATCCTCCATCTCCTCGCCCGTTGCGGCTACGAGGTAGAAGAACTCTACGGCGGCTTCGATTATTCTCCGTTCGACGAAGAGAGCGGGGAAATGGTATGGGTCGCGCGAGTTCAGCGGTAGTTCACCTCCAACGTTTGGGGTATGCGCCCATTCCCGCAACCTCCCACGTCATTCCCGTGTAGGCGGGAATCTCCCCCTCACGTCACTCCCGCACCAACGTCATTCCTCTGTCTACGTCATTCCCGCGTAGGCGGGAATCTGCCTCGCCCGCGCCGTCTACTTTCGGGATCGACAACTACCTTCTTTCGTGCTTGGTACGTTATAGAATTCAGAGCTCTGGTTGTGCGTCCGGATCGAACGGAAGCAAAGAGGAGGTCCGAGGCCAAGCATGTGGAAACCCACTTCTCGAAAGACGGCGTTGTCCTATGTCATCGCGGGGCTCCTCGCAGCCGCGACGGCATGTTCTGGAACTGCCGCCGACGCCCAAACCTCTGCCGAAGCGCCGCAGGAGCTGGAGCTCGCCGCGCCGATGAGGGCAGAATCGTCCCCTGACGCCGCGGTAGTCGAAATCGTTGGCGTTCCACTGGACGCATCCACGCACCCCGCATCGTTGGGAGCAGAGACGCCCAGCATCTTGGCGGAGGGCGGACGGACTACCTCGGCTTCCCCATCCGAAACCGTCACGGCAACCTCTGCCGTCCAGACCGCGCAATATCCTGCTGCGCCCGGCGCTCCTCCGGCTGCATCTCCTGCAAGGCGCAGCGCCATCGATATCGTCGAGTCGCAGCAGAAAGTCTTCACCGATCTCTACACCGCGGTGCTGCCTTCCGTCGCGCACATAGACATCGCGCAAGTGATAGGCGGGCAGCTAGTGGCTTCGCATCAAGGTTCCGGGTTCGTGTGGGACGCCGACGGAGTAATCGTGACGAACCATCATGTCGTGGAAGACGCAGCCCAGATCTGGGTAACGTTCGAGGATGGAAACGTGTTCGACGGGGAGCTCATCGGCTCCGACACCTACTCCGATTTGGCGGCGGTTCGCATCGATGCTCCAGACGAGTACCTCAAGCCGGTTTCCCTCGGCGACAGCCGAGACCTGATGGTGGGGCAACTCACGTTCGCCATAGGCAATCCGTTCGGCAGGACGTTTACCATGACGAGAGGAATCATCAGCGGCCTCGACCGCACGATATCCGGCAGTTCGGCTTCCGCGTATCGGAACCCGAACGCAATACAGACCGATGCGGCCCTCAACGCGGGCAACTCCGGCGGCCCGCTGTTCGACATCCACGGAAGGGTCATTGGCATCAATTCTCAAATCGTCAGCCAGACCGGGACATGGTCGGGCGTGGGATTCGCCATCCCAGTCAATACCGCCAAGACCGTCATACCCGCCCTCATAGAAACCGGTTCCCACACATACGCATACATCGGGATCTCAGGAACGAGCGTCACGTCCCGGGTTGCGGAGCAGAACGGCCTCGACCGCAGCGTAAGAGGCGTCTTGATTCGCGGCGTTGTGACAGGAGGACCCGCGGACGACGCCGGATTGCGAGGCCCAACCGCAACCGCGCGCGGCGACATCATCACGGCGATCGACGACACGCCAATGAGGACGATATCGGACTTGATGGCCTATCTCGTCGACAACACCAAGCCCGGACAGACGATCACCGTCGACGTGATCCGCTCCAACGGAGACACGGAGAAGATAGACGTCGTGCTAGAAGCGCGCCCGGGCTCATAGCGCCCCAATATCGGGCTGTCTACCTTCAATATGCCGCGTGAAGGATCGCCCGGGTTCGTAGCCCCCGAGTACACGCCCCCGTCATTCCCACTCCCACCCACGTCATTCCCGCGCAGGCGGGAATCTCTCCCCCGGGAGCCCCGCACGCGTACCGGGCACGCCAGGCCTCAAGCGCGCCGGATACACCGCCCCTTGACGCTGTGGGGGGGGCAAGCCATTCCGTTCGATTCATAGAGGCACGCGCTCCCTATGAATACGCATCCGGACGCAGGCCGCTGGATTCCCGCCTACGGAGACCTTTGCATAACCTGTTGTGTTGGGGTATAAACAGAGGAGCTGGACCGCGCAAGTCGTAAGGAGAATGGAATGCACCGAGAGATGGGCCAACCTTCACTAGCGGAATCATTGTTGCCGCAAACACTGGGGCGAAACGAACGACTGGAACGAATCGACACCATGATCGACTGGGAACGGCTAGGCCAACTAGTCAGCAGAGTCTACTCAGCACGCGAGGGAAGACCCAGCTACCCGCCGATTATGATGGTCAAGGTGCTGCTGCTTCAGCAGTGGTACAACCTGTCGGATTCCCAGATGGAAGAGGCCCTGGCAGACCGCATATCCTTCCGCCGCTTCGTGGGCTTGGGACTTCAAGACGACACGCCGGACCACTCTACGCTCAGTCGTTTCCGCAGTACATTGGAGAGGCTGGGGTTAAGCGAAAGGCTGTTCGAAGAGTTGGGGAATCAGTTGGACGGTCTGGGTCTGGTCTTGAAGGAGGGAACGTTGATGGATGCTACGTTGGTGGAGGCGCAGGTGCGTCGGCCTCCGGTGTCTGCGGGTCGTGGGACGAAGAGTGCTGTGGATCCGGATGCGGATTGGACGCAGAGTCAGCGTGGGCGTCGATCGCACTTCGGCTACAAGGTGCATATCGGGGTGGATGCTGGCACTGGGATAGTGCGAAGGGCAGAGTTGACGCCGGCCAAGGTGTATGAGAGTGAGGTGGCTGATGGGTTAGTGAGTGGTGATGAGGGTGCGGTGTACGGTGATCGAGCGTATGAGTCTAAAGAGAGGCGGCGGTGGTTGCGGTCTCAGGGGATTGCTGATCGGATCATGCATCGTTCGCACAAGCATCAGCGGGGGTTGCCGCATTGGCAGCGTCGTCGCAACGAGTTGATAGCGCCTGTGCGGGCGAGGGTAGAGAAGGTG
Source organism: Dehalococcoidia bacterium (assembly GCA_965242665.1). Classification (GTDB taxonomy): domain Bacteria; phylum Chloroflexota; class Dehalococcoidia; order Lucifugimonadales; family VXLM01; genus VXLM01. The sequence continues at coordinate 2,354,880 of OZ251484.1, forward strand.
TTCGGCACTCTCAAGCGCAGTTATGGGTACACGCGGGTACGGTATTGTGGATTGGGAAGGAACGCGGTGGAGATGTGGTTCAAGTTGATGGCGTACAACCTGCGTCGTGCGGTCAAGTTGTCTGGGTGTTCAGTCTGAGCTGTGGGTGGTGCATAGACCAAGCTGCCTGGAGGAGGCGGTTGGGGGGCTAGATGCCCGGTCTGAGCTGGGTGTTGTGTTGGTGATGGACCTTGTGGGTGAAGTTCATCTCTTCTTTATTGGGGCTGGCGGTTCGTCATATGAGGCGAGAGGAATGGATCGGGGGCAGAACATCCTCAAACAACCACTCCGCTTAGTTATTCAAAGGTCTCCACACGCGGGGATAGACCTACTACAAAACTACTCAGCCTCCCTTCGGCGGGGGTTCCCCCGCACACGCGGGGATAGACCGGCCTTGCGCTTCACCATAGCGCGGCTGCGGGAGGTTCCCCCGCACACGCGGGGATAGACCCGGTCTATCGAGTCGACGCCGGGGCCAGGGCGTGGTTCCCCCGCACACGCGGGGATAGACCGGGGATTCGAGTTGCGGCGCGGGGGATAGACACGGTTCCCCCGCACACGCGGGGATAGACCGCGCTCCGCCCAGTGCTGCCAGCCCCCCTTGGAGGTTCCCCCGCACACGCGGGGATAGACCCCTTGCGCTGTCGGACGTTGATAGGGCACGTGCGGTTCCCCCGCACACGCGGGGATAGACCCGAGTTGAAGCGCGAACCCTTCATACGCCCACGGGTTCCCCCGCACACGCGGGGATAGACCCGAGTTGAAGCGCGAACCCTTCATACGCCCACGGGTTCCCCCGCACACGCGGGGATAGACCGCGTGGATAGCCTGCCTTCTGGCCTGCCTTGACGGTTCCCCCGCACACGCGGGGATAGACCGCTATCATAGATGTCGTATATCCATGGGATAGTGGTTCCCCCGCACACGCGGGGATAGACCGCTGCGTCAAGTTGTGGGGGGAGGATTCGCCGGGGTTCCCCCGCACACGCGGGGATAGACCCTGATTGACGAGGGCGGGTCTGACCTGGACTTTGGTTCCCCCGCACACGCGGGGATAGACCTGCTCACCCATTGCCGACCCCCATTCCCTGCGCGGTTCCCCCGCACACGCGGGGTTGTGTTGCGTTAGTGTGTTTGGGGGTTCTGAAAATAGTCGCCGCCTTTGCCCTTGTACCCTGTCGGATCTGACGTCATTGGCGACCCCATCGCACCGGGGGCATCGGTCGGCTAGTGTCCATGAGCCCTGCCCCCCACGGCGTCGATGCGACACTACGCGGCCTTGACGATGCCATGTATGTGCGCGAACCGCTCTGGCCTTTCGCATGAGATGGACTCGTGATAATGATCAGACATATATCATCCTCCTTTTCCTTGCGTGCATGAGAACCCCAAACACACTAACGCAACACAACCGGGCGTTCAGGAAGCGCAGAAATGCCAATCAACCATAAGAGAACACAATCTCTTCGCCTACGACCTAGGAAACGGCGGAACAGGCCGCTACCCCCTCCGCATCTCCCTATTCTGACGGCCTCGCACGCCCAATCGCAAATCCACAATCCTCACCCTCACATCCCTCAATCCCCGAACACCTCCCCAATCACCCCCCGCAGATGCCTCACCGCCAACGCCACCCCCTCCTCGGGCGTGCACGTGTTCCGTCCCTCCGCCCCCTCGTACACAATCGAAACGTTCCCGTTGTACCCGACATCCTTCAGGATCCCAAAGATGCGCGGATAGTCCAAGTACGTCTCCACTCCCGTGTCGATCTGATAGATCTTCGCACGCACCGACGCCGCATACGGCGCCGTCGGCTTCAAATAGTCCTCGTACAAATCCACGTTCGCATCGAACTCCCCGCGCGGATGCGACCCAATCGACCCGAGCCACTGCCCGGTATCCCACAAGAACGTGAAGTTCTCCTTGTCCACTTCCCCCAAGATTCGCAGCGCCTGCTCCGCCGTCATGCAGAAACTCCCGTTGTCATGATTCTGCAGGCCAAGCACAACCCCCCGCTCCGCCGCGTAATCCGACAACTCCCGAAAATCCTCCACCATCGGGCCCCAGTAGTACTCCTGCTCCTCCCGCGTATCCGGCCACTTGTGCCGCGCGAACACCCGCAGCATCTGCCCTCCCATCGCCGCCGTCATATCCACATCCGACCGCGCCTGCTCCATCCGCGCTTCCCGATGCTCCAGCGGCCCCACCAAACTCCCGCCACCAAGATACCCAACCGGCAGTCCAGCGCGCACGCACATCATCTTGATCCGCATCACGAACCCAATATCCCGAGGCATCCCCCCCAAGTGGAAGTCGATCACGTCCAAACCCAACTCCCGCGCATACCGCACATGCCCCTCGAACACCTCCGCATCCGTCGCCCTCGCCATCCATCCAAGCTTTATCATCACTCACCCTCCTCGATGAATATCCGCGCCCCAGCCAAGGACGATTCTACACACTTATCGCCGGCGTGCAAGTGCCGCGACACCGCTCCCCGGAAGCGCCCGCGCCGCGCCGCCTGACCCCCAGACGGATTACGAGCCAAGTATAGCCTCCCTCTCAACGAAGGTTGTCACGCGAAGACCCTGTCCCTAGAGGCCTCTCACTTGGGTTTGTTGTCGCTTGCAGGCCTTGGATCGGTGCGCCGATCCTCCGTTGACGGCGGGCGGATTACCGGCGGGACTATCGCTTTCGGGTTAAGACCCTGCTCTTGGGTCACCGGCCTTCTGGGAGTGTCCTTATCCTTTGTCATCTTGCCTTCTCCTTTCGCCGGCATGAAATTCAAACACATCTGTCCGTCCCCATTCAAGATCCGGGTCTTTGGTATGGGGGATAGCAGTTTTGATCTTCAACACATTATATGAATCAGGCATTTGTATAGGAAAGGGCACCGGGACGGTCGCGCCAGGTTCCAATACAAGATCCGTGTTTTCCTGATTCAACAGATGCCGTATACCCGTACCAGGAATTTTCTTTGGTGAATTCGCTTGTTGTATGTCCCATATCGTAATGTAGTACTCTTTTGGAATCACTCGAACCTTTGACGGATTGTTGACTACCATATTTACCATCAGAGTATAGTACCCGTCAGAACCGGGCACGGCGTTAATTTCATGCGTGATTATGAGAAGTTGTTTTCCTTCTCTATGCTTGAGGTATCTCCATATAGGCCATCCTATCCCAAATCCAACCGCAACAACAGCCGTTACCCAGTCAGGAATTGTGCCCCATTCTATCATATAGCCCATCACCGAATCTATCACTTCCACCTCTCTCCCTCCCCCCACTCCGCGTCCATGCACCCATCCTCGACGCGCGCTCGACGCATGTCGTGCAGTGTCAACTTATTCGACTTCATCGCATCCTTGAACTCCACGTCGACGCCCACCCTCGTCGTCCCCTCGAATGCGCCGACTCCCTTGTTGAACGGCGGGTCGGTTGCGATGAGGTCGATGCTCTCGGAGTCCAGGCCGCGGAGGACGAGGAGGTTGTCCTCAAGGGAGAGGGTTCGGTTGAGGGCTGCGCTATTGGTCATGGCATCCCTCCGAGTCGAATAGGTGTCCCAACCTGATTCTCATATCCGCAAGGTTCACGGATGTATCATAGTTCTTATGTTCTTGCATGTCAAGGCTCGCCTCCCCTCACTCCACCCGGTGGTACAGCGCATCCAACCCGTGCCCCCGCATACGACGCCGCGAAGTACTTTACCATCTTCCCCAACACGCAAGCCCCATGGAGTTCAATCCCCCGTCCATTCGTGGTATGATCCTCTCTTGTAGGCGCTTGCGTATTGAGGACGCCCCGCTTCCCTGCCGCGGCAGAGGCGGAGCGCGCGCGACGGACTGAACCGCGCCGCATCGAGGAGGCTGCTTGTGACGATCCTGCTTTGCCACGAAGACGGGTACATGAAAGAGTTCGACGCTACGGTGTCGGCGGTGACCGACAAGGGCGTCGTGCTCGACCGTACCGCGTTCTACCCAGGCGGAGGCGGACAGCCTCCAGACACCGGACATCTCATGACGGACAGCGAGGAGCGTGCAGTCAAGAAGCTCTCTCGGTCCGGCGGCCAGATCGTCCATGAGATCGAGGGCGGCGACTTCCCGCGTGAAGGCAGCGCCGTGCACGGTGTACTCGATTGGGAACGCAGATACAACCTCATGCGCACCCACACCGCTCTGCATATCCTATGCGGCGTCGTATGGCGCGATTACAGCGCGCTGGTAACCGGCGGAAACATGGAACCCCTGGCCGCGCGGATGGACTTCGAGCTAGAGAGCATGTCCGTGGACTTCGCACGGGAGGTCGAGCGCGCGATCAACGAAGAGGTCGCCGCCGAACGGCCCGTCCATGCAGCCGTTCACCCCCGAGAAGAAGCGCTAACCATCCCCGACCTCATCCGCACCAAAGTCAATCTGATCCCCGAATCCGTCACGGAGATCCGAACGATCGATATCGAAGGGCTCGACCTCCAGGCCGACGGCGGGATTCACGTGTCCAACACCAGAGAGGTCGGAAGCATTCGAGTAGTCAAGCACGAAAGCAAAGGCCGCATCAACAAGCGCCTGCGGATCGCCTTGGACTGATGGAACCACCCGCGCTTGCGCCCGAGCCGACGGCAGGAGACGACGAATGACCAACAGCCGACCATTCGACTACGATACGCTCTTCGCAGCGAACGCCCCCGATCCCGCCCCGATGCGCGTCGTGACTCGCGCAAAGTACGAATTCGCCATTGCCTACCCAGACCCATCGACCGTTCCGACGGACGCGCTCGCAGAGTGCCTGAAGAGCGCAGTCGCCGACGAAGGGCAAGAACTGGCCGTCTATCCCCACGAACAAGGATACCCTCCGCTTCGCGAGTACGTCGCGCGAAAGATCGCCCGCGACCGCGGGATCCACGCAGACCCGGACGACATCTTCCTGGCCGACGGTTCGAGCCAGCCCAACCACATCCTCATCGAAGCCCTCATCGAACCCGGCGACGTCGTGTTCACCGAGAGCTTCGTGTACAGCGGAACCCTTCGCACCCTCCATCGGTTCCGCGCCGACGTTCGCGGCGTCCCTTGCGATGACGATGGAATGCTCCCCAATGCCCTCGACGACGCCATCATCGCCACCAAGAAGGAAGGCGCACGCCCAAAGCTCATCTACACCATCCCCGCCTTCCAGAACCCAATGGGTTGGACGATGACCCTGGAACGACGGCGCGCGGTGTTGGACGCCGCACGCTCCCACGGCATAGCCATAATCGAAGACGACTGCTATGTCGACCTCCGCTACGACGGCGAGAACGTTCAGTCGATCGCGTCGCTCGACACCGATGGCATCGTCAACTACGTTGGCTCCTTCTCCAAGATTACCGGACCTGGAATGAGAATCGGCTACCTGAGCGCATCCGAGCAGATGATGGGGCGTCTCCGGACGATCAAGAGCGGCGGCGGCGTAAACCAGTTCGCCGCCTGGGCAATTCACCGATACGCAGAACGCTTCCTCGACGACCACGTGCGCGAGATCAACGACGTCCAGCGTGTCAAGCGAGACGCCATGCTGGCCGCACTCGGAGAGAATTTCGGCTCCGCGGCAGCGTGGAGCAGACCGGACGGAGGTCTCTACATCTGGTTGGAACTGCCCGAACCCGCCGACCTCGTGGACGCCCAAGACGCCGCCTTGGATGCAGGCGTCAGCTATCAGGCAGGCCCAATCTTCTCCCCGGACGGCGTCTCCGGCAAGAACTACGCACGCCTCTGCTACGGCTACAACACCCCGGATGAGATCCGCGAGGGGATAGCGCGCCTGGCGGAGACGCTCTCCGACCGCGGACATCTCCGCGCCTAGCATGAAGATCCTCGGCATCGAGACATCTTGCGACGAAACGGCCGCCGCGGTCGTGGAGGACGGGCGGCGCGTTCACTCGAACGTCGTTGCATCGCAAGCGGACATCCACGCAGACTACGGCGGCATCGTCCCAGAAATCGCGTCGAGGCAGCACCTCTTGACGTTGAACGCCGTCGTCAGGAAAGCTCTGAACCAGGCAAACATCGAGCTGCGCGACATCGACGGCATCGCAGTCACGCACGGCCCCGGACTCGCCGGATCCCTACTGATCGGAGTAAACGCTGCAAAGGGACTCGCCCTCGCCGTAGATAGCCCAGTCATCGGAGTCAACCACCTGGAAGGGCACATCTACGCCGCATGGCTCGAGGACATCCCCGACCCAGAAGTAGACCCGGGATTTCCCCTCCTATGCCTCATTGCCTCCGGCGGCCATACCGACCTCGTGCTCATGCGCGCGCATGGAGCCTACGAGTTGCTGGCGCAAACCCGCGACGACGCCGCAGGCGAAGCGTTCGACAAGGCCGCAAGAGTGCTGGGACTCGGCTTCCCAGGCGGCCCAGCCATCCAAGCAATCTCGGAGATGCCGCACACAGAAACGAAGAGGTTCCCTCGCCCAGCCATCAAGGGGTCTCTCGACTTCAGCTTCAGCGGACTCAAGACCGCCATGCTCCACCGTGCACAAGAGAACGGTTGGTACCCGCCCTCAGACGCCCAGATCGACCAACGAGAATTGGCGGGCGTTGCGGCCGCCTTTCAAGAAGCCATGGTCGATTGCATGGTCACGCGATGCGTCTCCGCCGCCAAGACGCATCGGGCCAAGGGGATCTTGCTCGGCGGCGGGGTCGCCGCAAACAGCCTCCTGCGACGCGAAATGAACCACGCCTCCCCCGTCCCAGTCATCGCGCCGCGACCAATCCTCTGCACCGACAACGGCGCAATGATCGGCGCCGCGGCCTGGCGCCACCTACGCTCCGGGCCCCAATACCAATGGGACCTAGACGTAGCGCCCAGCCTACGATTGGCCTGACGAACCGACCGCAGGCGATGAGTCATCGCCGGGCCGCTCCATAGACTCCCCGCCGTCTACCCGGTCGGAGCCGCTCGGCTCTGAGGAATCGTCCGGCGCTCCCACTTCTCCACCATCGTGAGAATCATCCGGCGCTCCCACTTCTCCACCCTCAGAAGAACCGTCGGCCACTTCCACTTCTCCACCATCATGAGAACCGTCCGGCGCCTCCACTTCTCCACCCTCATCCGCGTCACTGCCGGGGCGCGTCGACTCGCCGACGCCTCGGTAATGCACATTCGACTTTGCCTCGAACACGCTATTCGCAAAGCCGTTCATGCGCTGCGTCGAAATCGACTCGTGAACGCCCATCGCCAGTTGCGACGACCCCGCGCTAATGATCATCTGCACGGCGTGCGGCGCCATGATGTAGTCCAATACGATGTAGAGACCCATGAGAGCCACCGCGCCCGCGGCGACGGCGTCGAGCACGGGTCGATCCCACACCGCCCATAGCAGCGCAGCCGCAAGAAGCGAGATGCCACCCCAAACGAACCCCGCCGCCCGCCCAGGACGCTGCGCCTCTACCCGCACCGCAGAGACGTCCGACAGCGATACGAAAACAGACTCTCGCTCCCTCGGGTTGTCGACCAAGTGGATGATCCTGCGGTCGGTCAACACGAGCAGGTTGGTATTGGCGTTTGACGAACTCTTCTTCCGCTTCCGAAGACGGCGGCGCGGCTCTGCGCCCGCATCCCCGCCTTGCGGATCCTCTGGCTCACGAAGAAGGTCCAACGCCGTCTCTACCCGCTCCCCATCCAGAAAAGCAAACCCCTCGAACGCAGTGCCTTCGAAGTCCAACTGCCCGCCAACACTGTTCATGCTTCAAACCAACCTATGCGTTTCCTTGCGCCTCCATAGTATCACGCCAACCCCCAATGTCCAAGCCGACCGACCCCGTCTACGTCATTCCCGCGAAGGCGGGAATCCAGCGGTCTGTGTCCGGCACCCATCCATAGAAATACCTCCGACGTGATAAACCAAACGGAACCGACCGATCTGAAGGCAGACCGCGCCAATACGTGCTATACTCTCGCAAACCCCGCGATAAGGACCTAACACATGACCATGCGCCGAGCCTCGCAAGTACCTCACGCCCCCGATGCGTATCCTGCCCCCTCCTCTCGCAACAGGGCAACCAGGCCAACCTCGCTGTCGGCGGGCGCGGGGGGTGGAGAGATTGGTGGGTGAGTAGCAGGAAATGAGCGGAGAGGCGGCATGAACGAGGGATTGCGAGAAGACGCGATATTGTGGGAGGTGGAGCCGGAGGGGGCGGGGCCGTTCAGCGGAGGGTCGCTGACAGTCCAGCCCTTTCAGATTGGGATCGTGATTCGGGACGGGGAGGTCGTGGACGTGTTCGAGTCGGGGAAGCGGAACCTGCCCAGGAGAGGGGAGGTGCGAACGTACGTGGCTTCCACTGCGCCGTTCAATTTGACGTTTTGGCTCATGGATCCTGAGGATCCCAATGAGCCGGAGGAGGGCGTGGCGTTGAATCAGCCGGTTCTGACATCGGACGGGCAGTTGGTGACTGGGAGGATCGACCTTACGCTGCGGGCGATGCGGAAGAATGTGGAGTACTTGTGGCAGTTGCTGAAGCCTGGAAGCGGCGGCGTCACGAGTCTAGGTGTTTCGAGGGCTATCGAGGGGGAGTTGCTAGCGAAGGTGTTGGCGTTGGATATTCACAGGTACACGGCAGAGGAGTTGCGGGGGAATCGGGAGTTGTTTCGAGGAATCTACGAGTCAGCGAATATCGAGCTAGCGTCGACTATCCGGCGGTACGGTCTGCAGCTAGACAACTTCTACGTCAATTGGGGGCTGACACCGGAGGAGCGGGCGCAGATTCGGGTACAACGACATGAGGAGCAGTTGCGGGAGATACAGATGGGGCGAGAGGTTGCTGCGGAAAAACGAAAGGGGGTAGATGAGGACGATAGGAGGGAAGAAATTGGTTACTCTTCCCAAGTGGGTGATAGATTCACGCAGGACGTGCCTCGTTGGGTTCAGGAAAAGATACCCTCGCTCGAACACAGGTACTATACAGGGAGTAGCTATGCCAGCGGATCTGAAGAGTCTTTCGTCTTGGAAGGAAAAGTGTTTCTCTATCGGATTTCTTTCACACCTGCGCCCCACGGCGGCGCAAACGTACGGATCTTCAGGGCTCCGATAGAGATTTCGGAGGGTAACTACTCTTCTGAGGAAGACGGTCTGATGGAGGAAGCGACGGAGACGCGCAGCGGTCAGGCCAATGCGTCGTACTATACGCCCCCGCAGTTCCTCGGACATGAGACCGAGAGTCCAAGCAGTACGGCTGAAGTCTCTGATTTCGAACAGGAATCATCAGGGCCAAGCGTAACTGTGGTCGCGGTGGGGGTACTCATTGCCAGCGCGCTTCTCGTTGCGGCGTTCTTTCTTGCGCCACAGATATTTGCTGGGATATTCGTTCTGGGTTTAATCGCCACTATCAGCGGGGTGTTCCTAGACAAAGACACAGTTCGGAATATAGGAATCGTCGTTCTGGCAATTGGGATAGTGGGGATGCTTGGTGCCGCGGTCTTGCCCACGGGATAGTTCGGGTTGGATATGGTATACTACTGGTATGAACACTGTCTCAGGAGAGGAGTCAAGATGGATCTTGACTCAACGGTATCGAATGTCGGCGCGGTTCTCTCGTCGTAGGCCTCTTTACCACTATAGGCGGAGTGTTCATAGACAAGGACAACATTAGAGCCATGGGGGTACTGCTCTTGTGAACGGAATCATATCCCCATGTACACTTCCCCTTGACATCCAGCGAGGGTTGGTATACAAGAGGGGCACAATTCATCTTCTCAAGGAGGCCATTTGGTCATGTCGGGTCTGAATGAGATATGGGATAGTCACAAGGTGACTATAATCGCGGCGTCGATACTCATTCTGGCTGTTCTCATGGTCGGGGCCGTTTTTCTCACCCCCGGTTTGTACGTGGTGGTCACCTTGGTGGGGTTTCTGCTTGTCTTCTTTGGCGGGGGGCGTATGTCTGGGAGCCGCAAGGTACAGTACATTGGGATACTCGTTGCCGTCATTGGCCTCGTTGGTCTCACGGTGCGTGATGTAGGGCTCGTTGCACTTGGTGTACTGGTTGCCGGAGTTGTTGGGGGGCTTGCTGTGGTTGTGTTCTTGGATAGTTGATAAGGAGGGACGCAGATGGAAATATCGGCGCTGCTTGTTGTTGGGGGGATTTTCGCCGCTGTCGTTGGTGGGATTGTCTGGGGCCGTGACGCAGCTATCCTGGGGATAGTGGTTGCCGTACTTGGCATCGTGATTATCGTGTCCCAATCATAGGAGGTAATGCTCAAATCTCAGAGGGGGGATTCAGATGGTATACGATTCAATGCCTGTGAACTGCAGAATGTGTTGGGGAAGTGGTGAGGTGCCAGGAGTCTGGGATGCGGAAGCGTGTCCCGGATGTCGCGGCCGTGGAGGCGTGTTGATCTATGGCGAGCCTGCTCTTTGCATGGAATGCGAGGGCAACGGACAAGTGCCGGCCGATATTTTTGGCCTCAATGTGGCCCTTTGCGGCGATTGTGGCGGGAGTGGATGGGCAGGGCGTGTGGGATGAGGGGCGTGTTAGATTCCCGCCTTCGCGGGAATGACGTGGGTGGGTGCAGGATATGACGGCAGGCGGGTTTGTGGATGCGGCGATCTGCGGGGGAGTGGTATGCTAGGGAGAGACACATCCGCGGAGGCGTTGGAATATGCAGGGCAGGCCAAGGAGCCGCACAGACCGCGGCATGATAGTAGTCGGCGGGATAATCGCCGCCCTTGCCGTCGGAGTGGTTGCGTTCGTCGCAGTCGTCTTGATCGGCTTCAGTCGCGGCCCAGGCCAAGACGGAGACAGCGCGCCGACCTGGTCGTCCGACAGCAGCAGAGTGGCGTTCTCGTCCGACGAATCCGGCAATGTGGACATCTACGTGATGGACCCCGGCGCCGGCGAGCGCAGAAACCTCACTGCCCGCGCACGGCGAGATACCGAACCCGCATGGTCTCCGTCCGGCGAGTGGATCGCCTTCCTCAGCCGCGACCAAGGAAAGACCGACATCCACCGTGTCCGCCCGGACGGATCTGGACTCTCCAGCCTTACTAACTTCCCCGCCCAGCAGTACTCCCGCCCGGTATGGTCGCCCGACGGCTCCAAGATCGCCTTCACGTCCAACCGCGACGCGAACCCGCCCCCCCAACTCGAACCTACCCCGCCGCCTTTCCGTGATGGCCCCGTCCCCGACTTCCCCGGAGCTGCCCCGCAACCGGAACTGTACGTGATGAACGCCGACGGCACCGGGCAGACGCGCCTCACGTTCGACGTAACCTTCGACGGAAACCCAACGTGGTCTCCAGACAGCCAGCGGCTCGCGTTCCAATCCAAGGCGGACGGCGACCATGAGATCCACGTCATAAACGCGGACGGCACCGGACTCGCCAAGCTGACCGACAACGAGCACCCCGACGTCTTCCCTGCATGGTCGCCAGACGGCCGCTTCATCGCCTTCTCATCGAACCGACCCAAGACGGCCTTCGGTCAGGAACTCAGCGAAGCGGCCCGTCGAAACTTCGCCATGGGAACGGCTACCACCGACTACGACATCTACATCATGAACCCGGACGGCGCAAACGTCTACAACTGGACGCAAACCCCCAGCCTCTGGGACTCCAACCCGTCATGGTCTCCCGACGGCGGATGGATCGCGTTCGAGGTCCGGCCGCATCTCCTGACCACCGCATCCGGAACCTCGAGAGACGTGTACATGATGCGCTTCGAAGGACAGAACCGAAACCTCACGAACTTGACCAACTCCCGAGGGCGCGCCCAAGACGGGAGCGCAGGCCCGGTCGTCTGGTCCCCGGACGGCACGAGCGTCGCATTCGTCGCTCGAAGCGGCGGCGTTCCCAGGATCCGCGCCGTTCGCGTCCTTCCCTCATCCTAGGGGCCGCCTCCAGCCTCCGTCCTCCACCTCCCCCGTCCAGTGCCCGCCTCTGGACGCTTGCGACCGGCCGTCGAGCATCAGTGGCGCGCGCAGGCGCTCGACTCGCCCCGGCGGCGGGAACACCGCGTCCACGCAGCGCGTTCGCACACCCTTTTCTTGCAGCAACACCTTGAACCCCCCCAACCCGTTCGGATCGACCAACCCCCGCATCGCGGCGGCGTTCGCACGTAGAGCCCAGTCCGAAACGCCGCGCCCCCTCAAACCCTCGATCCACGCCCCCAGCCCCAACCTGTTCAGATACTCCGCCTGAGTGAGCAGGGACAGAGGTCGCAGCCCGACCGCACGTCCCTCCTCCACAACCGTCGTGAAGTCGACGCGCGCGGTGATGTCCTGCCGCCCGATCCACTGGTACGGACTGGAGCCAGACGTGTGCTTGAAGTACGTCTGCAGCGTGCCCCCCGAACGGCGCGGCGAATACAACTCCTGCGCCTCGTCCCCGTAGTCAATCGTGACGACGTATCCCCGATCCAGGATCCTCGCAACCTCCCTTGCCCACGCTCCGATCTGCAGGTTGATCTCTCCGCGCGCGCCGTCGGGAAGCCGCACGCCGCGGTCCTCCAGACGCCGAGCCAGCAGCGGAGTCGACGGCTCCCCCGCCGCAGAACCGAGCCGCCCGTCCGACGCGACGTCGACGAACAGCTCCGACAACCTCCCTCGCCGCATCTCGAGCCGATGCACCGGAAAGGCGTCCACAAGCTCGTTGGACACCACGCAGCCGATCACCCCGGCCGCATCCATCCCTCCCGGGACAGAGCGGTCGATCGTGACATAGCGCATGGCATCCGCGAACTCCCCCAAGTTCTCCCGCGCGTACTCCGAGACATCCCGCGCCATCACGCCGCTCCCAGCGCCCATCTCCACCGCATGGAACGGATCGGGCCGTCCAAGCGCCTCCCACATCGCCTCGAGATGAACCGCCAGGAGCGCGCCAAAGGCCGGATGCGCCGCAGGGCTCGTGTAGTAGTCCGAGTGGCTCTCGCGCTCCTGCCTCCGCGTATAGTACCCCCAGCGCGGATGGTACAACGCCAACTCCATGAACTCCGCAAACGTCATCGGGCCGCTCGACGCGATCCGCGCGCGAATTTCCTCCTCCGGGCTATGCTCCATCCGCAAACACCCCCTTGCAAGCGTAAGTGGATTATACGTCTTTGCGCGTCGACGTATTGACGATGCACATGTGATTGTGTTATATTCCCTCTTGTCACGTAGAGCGGTGCCTACATTCATGCAGGCACGCGCGCAAGTCGCATTGGCGCAGGCCGGCGGACTACTCCGCCGCGCCCCCCAAGTGGCTTGCGCTGCAAAGCAGGTGCTCTACGTGACAGTGAGTATTCCATTCCGGCCACTAGGGGGCACTTGCGATGTTGCAGCGAGCATTGATAGCGTTAGGACTTTGCGTCCCTACGCTATCCGTTTTTCTGCGGAGACCACAGTCTCCCGCCCCCGTCGCCAATCACAACGAATAGGAAGGGGGCAGAATGATGTACAAGATGAGCAAGAGGATGATGTGGATCATCGGGATCGCTGCGGTTCTCGGCCTAGGCGCGATCCTGTCTCTGTTCGGCGTTGGAGATCCTCCACAGTCTCCGACGGTAGTTCCAACTGTGGTCGCAAAGGAGATCCCTTCCCCGACAGCCGTACCTACTCCGCCGGCGATTCCAGATACGCCCACTCCTCAACCGACAGCGACGATAATTCCAACCACAACACCGACTGAGACAGCGCAAGAACCGAGTGCAACGGTGACTCCTACGGTGGAAGAAGTCTTGAGTGCATACGTAGGATGTGAACGCCTACGGGTGAAGGAAGAGTTGTCGTGGGGGCAAGCCCCTGGTGTCGTTGAGGGAGGTGACCCACGAGTCACCGGGAAGCTCATGGCCGGTGAGTACATCCGTATTCTCACACCGGACCCAACTGCGGATGGAATGATCCGTGTCAAAGTCTACCCTCACGACAACCGAACAGTAGGAAGAACCGATGACAAAGTGTGGATCTACTATGAGGGATTGACACTATTCCGTCTTGAGCATCTCGCGTTCGAGTGCGAAGACTAGCCCGGGATAGAAAGGAGGTAGAGAGATGCTGTATCTGTTGGCGATAGTGCTGCCGCCAGTGGCGGTGCTGATAGCTGGGAAGCCGTTCCAAGCGCTGCTCAACATAGGGTTGTGCTTTCTGCTCGTCATCCCCGGCATCATCCATGCGTGGATGGTCGTAAGCAATCACTATCAGGACAAGCGTACCGGCCGCATCGTTGACGCTATGCGTTCTTCGAGGCAGTAACGATGGGGGCGGGTCATTTGACCTGCCCCTGATTGAGGAAGTGGTGATGCGCGACGGAAGCGGGATTCTCCCTGAGTTCATACTCGTGAACGCTTATTTGCTATACCAGACATAGGAGACTTGCGTATGAGGGTTGCGCCAGCTAGCCACCGGACGCCCGGACATCCCCAGCCAGCTGCAGTCTACCGTCGCCTGTGCTACAATAACGATGAACCCAACCAACGAGGGCGTTCGCCTCATGCAGCATACCCGACGGAGCCGGCCAAATGCGCGTTGCACATGAGCGGCGCGCGCGATGAAGACGGGCGGCCGCGCCATATGGAGCGTACCGGCAGAACTGCCGTACATCGCCTTGTTCGGCCTGTTGGTCGTCTTGGGGATTGCGTGGACGATATGGCGTGAGGTAGTCTGGAGGACGACCGACGGCGCATGGGAAACGATCGACCAAATCATCATAGGCGCAGGGCAGGTTGGCATAGCTGCTGCGACGTGCACAGCCTGCGTAGCGACAATATCGGAGGCCGCCATGATTCTTGCGGAACGGTACAAGGCTAGACGCTACGCCGAAGGGCGCGCGACGGGACTTGCGGAGGGTCGGGCCACGGGGCTTGCGGAGGGTCGGGCCACGGGACTTGCGGAGGGTCGGGCCACGGGACTTGCGGATGCTGTAGAAGTAGCAATCCGTCAGACGACCCGTGAGATCGACCCCAACCTAGAAGTCACGATCGACGCCTCCCCGTGGTTCGAGCATGAGGTCATGAGAGTGACGCTCACGAAGTCTGGGCAAGAAACGGAGTGGTTCGAAGTTACCATGGAACAGGCGCTTTCTCCGGATCTCCGCCCCTTACTGGAAAAGCAAATCGCTTCCCTCGCCTAGGCCCGTTCACCGTTCACCCAGGTTGGCATAGCTGCTGCGACGTGCACAGCCTGCGTAGCGACAATATCGGAGGCCGCCATGATTTTTGCGGAACGGTACAAGGCTAGGCGCTACGCCGAGGGGTGGGCGACGGGATTTGCTGAGGGGTGGGCGATGGGACTTGCAGAGGCGCGCGCGACGGGGCTTGCGGATGCTGTAGAAGTAGCGATCCGTCAGACGACCCGTGAGATCGACCCCAACCTAGAAGTCACGATCGACGCCTCGCAGTGGTTCGAGCGTGAAGTCATGAGAGTGACGCTCTCGAAGTCGAGTCGAGAAACGGAGTGGTTCGAGGTTACCATGGAGCAGGCGCTTTCTCCGGATCTCCGCCCCTTGCTGGAAAAGCAGACCGCTTCCCTCGATTAGTCCCTGCCGCCCCAAAATTGGCCGGTCCGCCCCCGTTCGGCGCAAGACGGCAGCGCGAGAAAGTCCCAAACGTTTCCTTGCACCCGGGCGTCTATCTTGGTACCCTTCCTAAGGAGCCAAAACACTAGATATTGGAGGACTACTGCCTACCATGATCGAGAAACTGATACGCTTCCTGCCCATACGCGAAGTCCACGCACACTGCGACATCCCCTGCGGCATCTACGACCCGATCGCCGCCAAGATCGCCGCGCAGACGGTGCTCAAGATGGTCGTCCGCATCGAGGCGCTCGGCGGTGAGATGACCATCGAAGCGGGGAACTCTTTCGGGCGCTACGTTACCGTCAAGGAAGAGCACGCCGAACTCTGCAAGCGTGAACTCGACCTGCTCTGGCACGACTACTTCAAGCCGGAGCACCTCGAAAAGTACCCCGACCTGCACGAAAAGTTCTGGAACGCTGCCAAGCTCGCATCCACCAACAAGCAAAACGTCGACAAGGCAGCCGCAGAGAATCTCGTGGAGGCTGTGGACGAGATCGCAACGATCTTCTGGGCTACCAAGGGCGTTGAATACAGCGACCCCGTCGCCGCTGTGCGCTTCGGCACATAGACCGCCCCGCAAGGGAAGCGGCTGCCCCGGCCGCCGCCTAACCCCGCCAGCGCAAACCACGCGTCCCGCTGCCGTGCGCGTCCTCATCGGACGCGGCGGCAACGGGACAGACCCTGTCTGCGCGAATCACTGCACGCAGAGAAGCGCAGACTCGGACGGAACGGCCACACTCTGGCGGCCGTCACGTTCCGCATCGCCTCGGTCGGCAATGGCGAAGACGACATGGACGCCCCCGAACCCACCCTCTCCATCCTTCCAGCAACGTGACCGCACCCAGTAAGAAATATCTCGCCATCGATCTAGGCGCGGAGAGCGGCCGGGCCATCGTCGGAACCTTCGACGGCGACCGACTGGCGCTCCAAGAGATTCATCGCTTTCCGAACGCCCCGGCACAGCGGGACGGCTCCATCTATTGGAACCTCCCCGCGCTCTTCGACCACATCACCCAAGCAGTCTCCCTATCGTCCAACCTCTTCCGGGGATCCCTGGTCAGCCTTGGCGTCGACGCCTGGGGCATCGACTACGGCCTCCTCGACGGGGACGGCCAGATGATGGGACTCCCGTATCAGTACCGCGACCCGCGTACCGAAGGCATCCGCGACGCCGTCGTCGAACGACTCGGCAAGGACTTCCTCTACGATCAAACCGGCGCCCAATTCATGCCCATCAACACCCTCTACCAACTCCTCGCAGAACCCCGGGATCGGCTGTCCGATGCGTCCGACCTGCTGTTCGTTCCTGACCTCGTCAACTACCTATTGACCGGCGTCAAGACGACCGAGCGCACCATCGCCAGCACAAGCCAGTTCTATGACCCCCGCAAACGCGGTTGGGCAACCCCGCTGCTGGACGCGCTCGACTTGCCTCTCCACATACTCCCAGACATCGGCGACGCCGGCCAGCGCCTAGGTCGGCTCTCGAAACCGATCGCGGACGATACCGGCGCGGCATCGATCGAAGTCGTCCTCCCCGGCACGCACGACACCGCGTCCGCCGTGGCCGCCGTACCGGCCGACGGCGGAACATGGGCCTTTCTCAGCTCCGGCACGTGGTCGTTGTTGGGAATCGAGACTGCCCGACCGTTGATGAATGAAACGGCCAAGTCGCTGGAAATCGGCAACGAGATCGGCGTGTGCGGCACGGTTCGCCCGCTGAAGGACATATCAGGGCTCTGGCTGATGCAGCAGTGCAGAGCCGCCTGGATGCGCGGCGCGCAGCCGGTGTCATACGCCGACTTGACGCAGATGGCAGAGGATTCCGCCCCGTTCGCAGCCGTCATCGACCCCGACGACCCCTCGTTCGCCCAGCCCGGATACATGCCTGCCCGCATAGCAAAGTTCTGCACCGGCACGCAACAAGCCCCTCCTTCCACCATTGGGGAAACCGTGCGAACCATCCTAGAAAGCCTCGCTCTCCGCTACCGCACGGCCATCGAATCCCTCGAAGGCGTCTCTGGACACCGCATCGACACCCTGCATATCGTCGGAGGCGGCGGCAGGAATCTCCTGTTGAATCAGTTCACCGCCAACTCTATTGGACGGCCAGTTGTCGTAGGGCCGATAGAAGCCACGGCTGCAGGCAACATCCTCATGCAGCTATTGGCAATGGGAGAAATATCGTCCTTGTCCGAGGGCAGAGAGATTATCCGGCGGTCGTTCGATCTGGCGGTATTCTCCCCCGCGGACGCACAGGAATGGGACACCGCACACGACAGATTCCACAGCATGATCGAGAGCGCCGGCGCAGATGCGTACCCGGACTGATTCCCGCAGCCAACCGGCCTGTCCCGCGTTGCCCATAATCCGATCCCAAAGATACAATGGTTACCCATGCAGACCACCCAGTCCCATATGGAAACGACCCTAGCTCCGCCTGACCAGAGCCGCAGGCGGAGATTCTCGGACATGAGGACGCTCTTGGTCGGAGCTGCCCTCGCCCTGACGATGGCCGCCGCGTTTGCGCTCCGGTTGTACGGCATCGACTGGGACGACGGATACGGGTATTCGCCGCATCCTGACGAGCGCTTCCTCGTTTCCCTCGTCGATTCGTTGACCCTCCCATCGCTCGGTAATATCGCCGACCTCCTCGACCCCGAAAAGAGCCCATGGAACCCAGGCAGGTTCGCCTACGGCAGTCTCTCTCCGTATCTGCTCAAGATTGCGCGCGAACTCCTGCCCGTCACGGACGACGTGCGATTCATCGGGCGCGGCGTCTCTGCCTTGGCGGACGTCGCATCCGTGTTCCTGGCGTACCTCCTCGGCGCCCGCCTGTACGGGCGGCGCGTCGGGCTCCTGGCGGCCGTGTTCTTGACGTTCGCAGTCATCCACATCCAACTGAGCCACTTCCTCACAGTCGACATCATCCTTGGACTGACCACTATCGCCGCCCTCTACTTCATGCACCGCGTGGCCGTAGAAGGCAACCAACGCGATTCCCTGATCGCAGGCGCCATCGTCGGACTCGGCATGGCCACCAAGGTCAGCCAAGCGCCCATCTACCTCGCCCTCGCGATGGCGCACCTCTTATACGTCGTCCCCGCCCTCCGCAGCGCAAACGACCACAATTCGGACCTCCGCAGCCGCGTTGCCGCCGCCCTAACTGGACTGCTTGCAGCCGTCGGCGCATCGATCGCCGCCTTCCTCGTCGTCCAACCCTACGCAATCATCGACTGGTCCCAGTTCACGTCGGACATCGCCGAGCAATCCGAAATGGTACGGAGGATCCGCGACTACCCCTACACGAGACAGTACATCGACACCGCTGCGTACTTGTACCATATGCGCCAGCTGGCCGCGTTCGGGCTCGGATGGCCCCTCGGAATCGTCGCGTGGGCCGGGCTGCTCTATGCAGGCCTGCGCGGGATGCGCCTCCATTACGGACTCGTCTACATCGCAGTGGGATGGCTGATTCCCATGGCGGTGCTCGCAGTCTCGACGAGCCTGATCGCCATGGGAATAGCGGCCGCCATCGCCTTCGCCTCACTCGTCGCAACCCTGCCCGTCCGCTCCCCCGAATCGCGCGGAACAGCCCTGCTGCTCTCGTGGATCGTTCCCTACTTCCTCATAATCGGCGCGTTCCAAGTCAAATTCACCCGATACCTCATTCCCATAACCCCCCTGTTGATCATCCTCGCAACTCACATGCTCTTCCACCTATGGGACAAGGCGGCGTCCTACCGCCGGTGGCTCCGACACCTAGTCACCGGAGCAATGGCCGCCCTAGCTGCCGTGACCGGCTTGTACGCGGTCGGCTATATGTCCGTGTACGACGAACCCCATACCGCCGTTCGCATGTCGGAATGGATCGCCGGCAACGTCCCCCAAGGCTCCATCATCCTGAGAGAACACTGGGAAGAGTCCCTGCCCGGACTGGAGAATTACGATGTGCGCGAACTGCCGTTGTACGAGGACGACCGGCCGCACAAACTCGACGACCTCGCCTCCAATCTGTCCGAGGCGGATTACATCGTCTTCTTCAGCAACAGACTCTACGGCACGATACCCCGTCTCCCCAACCGCTACCCATTCACGGCCGCATACTACAACGCGCTCTTTGGAGGCGATCTAGGATACAAGCTCGCAAACGTCGAGACCGCGTATCCACGCATCGCGGAAATCGCCTTGGTAGACGACACCTACCGCAGGCCTGGGCTCCCTCGTCCCGATGGTACAGAACCCTCAGCCGATCTGCGCCTCGACCTCGGCTACGCGGACGAGAGCTTCTCGGTCTACGACCATCCAAAGGTCTTGGTGTTTGAAAACGTCGAGCGTCTCGATGCAGGGAGTGTTCGAGACCGCATCCTCCGCGCCTCCGGGCCCGGGGAGAATGCGCCGGGCGAGACGTCCGCCGCGGGAGAGATGCCCATCGGCCTCATGCTCTCCCCAGAGGTTCTACGATCCCAACGCGCAGGAGGCACGTGGACCGACATCGTCGACTCCGACGGGATAGCCAGCAGAATGCCCGTCCCCGCCTGGCTGCTTGCCGTGCAGCTCATGGCGCTCGCCGCGCTCCCATTGGCGTTCGCCCTCTTCCGATCGCTCCCGGACGGCGGATACCTGCTCGCCAAGCCACTGGGCATCTTGCTCGCCGTCCTCGTTGCATGGGTGTTGTCGAGCGTCCAGTGGATGGCGTTCTCGTTCGGCGCAGTCATCGTTGGCGTTGCCGTCGCGGCATCGATATCGAGCGTCGTCATGGCGTTCACTTGGCGCGCATTCTGGCAATTCGTCCGCGAGCGATGGAAGATCATCGCGGTCTCCGAACTCGTCTTCCTCGCCGCATTCCTCGCGTTCGTCCTCGTGCGCATGGCGAACCCCGATCTGTGGCACCCGTGGCTGGGCGGCGAGAAGCCAATGGACACCGCGTACCTCAACGCCGTCCTAAAGTCCGCCTCCATGCCTCCATACGACCCATGGTATGCAGGTGGATACATCAACTACTACTACTGGGGCCAGTTCATCGTCGCATCGTTCGTGCACCTTACCGGCATCGATCCCGCCGTCGCCTCCAACCTCGCCGTGCCGATGTTCTTTGCCCTTACCGCCGGATGCGCCTTCTGCATCGTCTATAACCTCGCGGAACGCGCGCGGGAGAACCTCTCGCAAGCATCCCACCGCGCCGATCGGAACGAGAATGAACGGCAAGGGCCCGTTGACCAAGTCTCGTCCACCCCGGACGAATCTGCGCACGCCACCGGCGACGCACCCATCTACCCCCGCGCGGACGCCCCAGGGGCGGAGAGACGCGGCGGGCTTGCGTGGTCTCCCGTACTTGCAGGCATCGCAGGCGCGGTGTTCGTAGCGGTATTGGGAAACATGGACGGCATCTTCCAGGTTGGCGCAGGCGTGTTGCGCACCCTCACCGGATATGAACCGTTCGGCGTCTTCGACTTCTGGCGCAGCAGTCGAATGATGCCGCCAGATCCCCCAGGCAACGAGATCACCGAGTTCCCATTCTTCACCTTCCTGTTCGCAGACCTCCACGCACACTTGATGGCCATACCCTTCACTCTCTTCGTCATCGGAGCACTATTGGCGGTCCTGTACAAAGCGTCCGAACGGATCCCCGGACGAGGGCCGATGTCTCGCTGGGGATGGAGCCTATCCGACGCCGCGCATGTGGCGGTCCTCGGAGTCGCAGTCGGGGCGCTCAGGTTAATCAACACCTGGGACTACCCCACCGGTCTCCTCCTCTGTGCAGCAGCGCTCTTGCTCGCAGGCGCAATCAGGAACGGCGGCTTGAACTTCATGGTGATCGCCGCAGCCGCAGCCAAGTCGGTACTAATCTTCGCGATCGGCTTCATCGTCTTCCTCCCGTACCACCTCAACTACGAGGCCCCCTTCTCCGGTATCGAAGCGACCACCAATCAGACCGTCCTCTGGCAGTTCCTGGCTATATCGGGCCTGTTCGTGTTCATCATCGCATCATTCTCGATCGCGGACGCGCGCGAATGGCTCGTCACCCTCGGCCGCACCCTCTGGCGTCCAGTGTCCGCATTCGTCCGCGCGGGAGAACCAGACGCGGAATCGGACCGCGCACAATCTCGATCCCAGCGAATTAGGACTATACGCCTGACGGTCGCAATGCTTGGAATCGGGTTCGCCGCCCTCGTATTCACGCTGAACGTCGTAGAAATCATGGGCAGCACGACGCCCTTCGTCCTCCTTCTCGGCATCCTATGCGCCGCGGCCGCCGCGAGGGCGATCCTCCTCCCCCGCGCGGACGCCCCCCAAACCTCGTTCGCAATCCTCCTCGCCCTCGTGGCCTTCTCCATCGTCATCGGAGTAGACATCTACCGGGTCGAAGGCGACATCGACCGCATGAACACCGTATTCAAGTTCTACCTCCAAGTCTGGATCCTCCTGGCGCTCTCGTCGGCGTACCTGCTCTGGCGGTTGACCCACGGGCGCGCACGCTCCATCCAAACCCTGTCCACAGGCAAGAAGATCTGGCTCGGCAGCTTGGCCGCCCTGGTGTTGTGCGCCTCCATATACCCAGTCCTGGGCGCCCGCGAACGGCTCCGCTCTCGCTTCGACACCACCATCCCCCTAACGCTCGACGGCATGGCGTACATGAAAGACGGGCGCCAATACTCCGACCAAAACGGCCCCATCGACATCTCGGATGATTACGAAGCCATCCGTTGGATCCAACAAAATATCCCAGGATCCCCCGTCATGCTCGAAGCAGTGACTCCCACCTACCGCTGGGGCGGGCGCGTCTCGATCTACACCGGCTTGCCCAACATCGCCGGGTGGGAATGGCACCAACAGCAGCAGCGATGGAACTACCGCGATACCGTCCCGCGCCGCATCGAACAAGTGGCGCGCATCTACAACACCCCAGACGCCCAAGAAGCGCTCGACATCATGCGAACGTACGACGTGGAGTTCGTCTACCTCGGCAAAGTGGAACGACTCTACTACGAACGGACAGGACTCGCAAAGTTCAATACCGCACTCGACGGAGCCCTCGAACAAGTCTACGACAACCGCGGCGTCCGCATCTTCCAACTCCGGCAATGACGCGGCAAATCCGCAATGGAAGGAAGCGGTGAGCGAGGAGAAGCATACACAGGGAAATGACTCCCCGTACTTCCCGCGGCTGAATTCTAGGCGGAGGCTTCCTGGTACACCTGATCGCCGACTTCGTCGTGTTCGGTATCGGCGTCATCGAACTGCTCTTCGAGAGCGAGACCAGCAGTCGATATGCTGGGCACTGCGCCGGTCGGGGTGTGATCGAACTGCTCTTCGAGAGCGAGACCAGAAGAAGACAGAGCATTGCGGAAGACTTCACGCCCACCGTGGATTTGCCTTCCCATAGCCCCGCCAATCAAATCGAGCATTTTCATGCCCCGTTCGATGAAGCACTCTGCGAACTTGTCGGCGCGCAGCAAATCGGGGCGCAGCCAGTGAGCCGCTAGAATCTGGTCTAGCTGGCCGGAATCGATGTCTTGGTCTTGTTCCAGAAGACGCAAGTAGCGAGAGGGAGCGCGCCCGCCAAATTTCCAGTTGGTTGCGGCGTCGATGGGGGTCTTGTTTATGATTGAGTCATACAGGCTCGGCGGTATCTTTTGGGATTTGGATTTGCACCACGCCTTGGGGAAGATATGGTGAATGTCAATACGCGCGGAATCCAACGTGGCGAATGTCAATGGCTCGCCGGTGCGCCAGTCGGCTGCGCCGCTCTTCATCTGGAACGCATAGAGCCCCTTGTAGGCGGCGCTGTTGCGAGTCCGTAGAGTAATGAGTCGTTCGGGAATGAAGTTCGCCTGCGTTACCGATGTTGGATCGCTTCCGCCTCGCACATACTCGGCTACCTGTGGAAGGTCCAGAGCAAACTGGCCTTCGGTATTGCTTCCGTATGATTCCCCAAAGACCCCAGACCAGAACCACCGCTCCAACTTCTCTTGGGCCTTCGCTGGCTTCAACTCGTCACCTAACTCCACGAAGAGCGCCGCTAGGGGCACAATTTGGGTCGAGTAGGGGATGTCTCTATTCTTGAAGATGAACTGCCGAGTCAAGAACTTTGCGGCTTCCATCAATCCAGCCTGCACATGATCCGCCCAGTGCTTGTACTCTTCAAGCTTCAGGTTGAGGATAGAGTCCCTCTTGCAGCTTATGCCAGGCGCTTGATTCTCCGCCCCTCCGGCAGACACGAACTGCTTTCGTTTGTCCTGGGTTGCCAACAGGGTAACTATTTGCAGGAAGTGGTCACCGTTAATCCCTTGGAGGACTCCGTATGCCTCATGCAGTCGAGATCTTCGCCCTGCCCAATCGTCGCGTAGCGAAAAGTTGTCCGCGGCGAATGTGGCAGTCACCAGTTCGAACACACCGAGAGTGACCCCACCGGTATTGACCTTCTCGAAGACTATACACACCGCTTCCTTTGGCGTTTCCTTTTCGAGTTGGATGACAGGCAGTGGATATGCGCTGAATTGATCTATAATCTGCTTTCGGAACTTGTTGCGGAAGTCTGCTATATTACCTCCGGGATGTTGCGTGCCAGAACTTTGCCAATAGTCATTGTAACCAAACAGCCAATCCATACTGTCCAATAGGCACTCGGTAGGCATCATGTGATGCTTGTACTCATATTCAGTAGACGACAGATCCCGATCTACTTCTCGACCAAAGTTCTTCAGGATCCTTCTATCTTCCGGGACACTGATGAAGACATCCTCTCTATCAGCTGTCGGATCTACGGCTTTCAACATATCGACATAGTACCACCGCTTGAATCTGCGCTTCCTGCTGTCTACAGTATCCACGGGGCCAGGGTGCAGAAGAGACTGATAGAGGGACGTAAGCCGCTGTTGTCCATCTAGGAGAAAAGTCTCAGGAGACTTGTCGATGCCGGAGACACCCTCGATCGGTCGATGCATGAACTTGATGTCGCCTCCCGCCGCTAGTGTCATGATAGCCCCCACCGGAAACCCCCGAGAAATGCTCGCCAGCAATCCGATAATTCGCTCATCGTCCCACACCCAACCCCGCTGGAAGTCCGGTAGTTGTATTTTGCCGGACGAGACGTCGTCAAGCAGGTCCTTCAATAGAACAGGGTTGGTAGCGAACATAGTCTCTCTTCCACTGATCTGTCTGCCCAGCCATCATAGGCGGGGAGCCGACCATTGTCAAGTTGCCTCTTTTTCGCTACGACAGCCGTGATGCGGGCGCTCGCCCGCATCACGCGCTTCCGTCCCCTACTTCCGCAGCGACACCGCGAGCGCGGCCCCCCCGACGGCTGCCCCAACGACGCCGAGCACGATGCCGATCAACCCCATCGTCCGAGCGGCGGCCGCGCCGTCTGCAGCCTCGTCCGCGGATGCCTGCGCTCCGCGCGCCGCCCCCTCGATCTCCCGCGCAGCGGGCACAACCCTTGGGAACTGGAGATCCGCACTCGCACGGATGTCGTCGAAGTCCCCCCCGCCTCCGCGAGAGATGAACGACTCATCCACCGAGTTCCCCTCTACGACGCCGAACACGCGGAACCGATAGACGCCGACATCCGTCGGAATCAAGTCCGCAACGTAGTGTCCGGGATCCTCGAACGCCGGACGCAAGTTCATCGTTTGGGATGCGCCGGAATCGACGTGAGTTACCTCGACTTGAAGCGTCGCTTCCAGGCCTTCCACCCCAACCATCACCGTTCCATGATGGTCGTCTCCGGACTCCGCTGCGGTTATAGCGGCCATGCCGTCGTCGTCTTCCACGCGCACCGTCACCGTGGACTCCACTAACTCGCCATCGACCAGCAGATTGTTGTGGGAGTTGGCGTTGAGCGTGACTCGGATGTCATGTCGACCCGGCTCCAAGCCCATGATGTAGTAGGAGGGGCCGTACACCCGCCCCACCTTCACGCCGTCGACGTAGATGTGCGCGTGCCCCTCGCCGTCCCTGTGCTGCCGGTCGACGTTCTCCGGGGCCCAACGCCAATTCTCGGTCTCGATGGTGACGGCAACCCCGCCGGATGCGTCCGCGGCTGCTGACACTTGCAGCCCGATGGGCGTCTGGGATTCCATCGCCTCGTGGCTCATGCTTCCATGATCGTCCGCGCCCTCGTCTTGCCCCGTCCCCATCGCGCCGTGAGCGTGGCCGTCTTGAGATACAGGGTCCCCCGGCTTGGTGACGCGGATTGACACCCCGTTTTGAAAGCCCTCGTAGGCCGGCTCGTTCAAGAAGCCGACCACGAAGTTGTAGTCTCCGACCGAACGCCCCTCGTGCGCGCCGACCGATCCGACAGCCAGCAGCAACGCCGCGGCCGCTCCAAATATCGCGATTCTCTTCATCATGATTGCTCCTGAATTCTCACCGCGGAAGGCTCGGAGGAAAAGCGCGGAAACCAGCGTGTGCATCGACCACTCCTGCGCCCTTCCCCGCCTATGCGGTCACAGGTGTATTCCGATTTTTCGTGAGTTCTTCATCCCGTCCGCCGACGCCGTTTGCGCCTCCGCCCGCCCAACGATGCCCGGATGGAAAGCCCAAAGATGACCAAGAAGACCGCGAGCACGCTCAACGTCAAAATGCCCGTAACAGGGCTGGCATTCCGAACCTCGACTCGAAATTGCACCGAATGCTCGCCAGCCTCGTCCATGACCGTCGCGGTGAACGACCACCACCCCTCTCGATCCACCGCAGTGTTCACCTCGTAATAGGACGGGTCTTGGATGCTGACTGCGGCTGGAGTCGGGCCAATCTCCACTTCCGTCGAGTCCGGCCCCGTGCCCTTGACTTCCACCGCCGCGTTGACGACGGGCGTTTCCGTTGCGGCGTCCGTGACCGTGATGGAGAGGTGCAGATTGCCGACTGACGGACTCGGCGGAATCGTTCCAAGTCCGATCTCGTACGGCCCTGCGACCTTCCGCTCGTAGATCGCTATGCGACCGTTCGCCCATGCGTACACAGGCAGGGATGCAACCGCCGCCAATACAGCAGCGGCAGCAGCGATCGACGATATATGCAGCCACCGGCCTTTCTCCAACGTGCCGTCACCATGCGGAGGCCCGCCCATATGCTCGCGAGGGGCCCCGAGTACTTTCATTGCGTGCGGAAAGCGTCAGGCAAGGCCGGTCGGAGGCCGGTCATGCTCCTCCGGGCGCGGCTCCACCGACAGCTCACGCAGCCCGGACGGTAAGACGAACAGCGAGTTCGGCTGAAACAGAGAGAACGCCGTCAGACCAAGCTCGTCCCCAGTATGAAACAGATTGACCGTATGCGCCCGCTCGAAATTGTAGAGCGCGTTCGCATCCAACGGAACCTCGCCGCCATGGCTATGCGGCCGATCGAACGAGTGGACGTGAAGAGACCCCGCGTACAAATGCAGATGCCCCAACTGCCGTTCCGCAAAGTGATGATCCACCAACGGCCCGATCGACGGGAACATGATAGCCGCGTAGAGAAGCAACGAAATCGCGCCGATGATTCGCCGATACATCCACTCCAGTATACCGCCCGCCACACCGATGGGTCTACCAAGAACCGCGCCCTCTCGGTTCCGTATGACCTCGCGTGGAGATTCCCGCCTTCGCGGGAATGACGTGGTAGGGCCGGAAGTGGCGTGAGAGGGTGCCGGAGTGGCGTGAGAGGGTGCGGGAGTAACGCGGTGCGGGCAGGGATGACGCCGGGAGACTTGCATTGCGGGCAGGGATGACGTCGGGGGATTCGCGGTATGGGGGGCAACCTCCCGCGATGAACAAACGACGGAACTGTGCCGCGGTCTCTGTGGTATTATCGGTATTGGGAGGGTAGAATTGCACGGCCGGAATTCATCTTGGCAGGTCGTCGGTCCTTCCGTGAACATCCTCGCGCCCAGGTCCCAAGCATGATGTCGCTTGACAGAATCCCGCCCGCGCTGCGATCCGCGTGGCTTCCCCTCGCCCTGCTCCTGCTTGCGCTGTCGACGGTCTTCGTCTTTGGCGGCGGCCGAGGGTACTTCTACCGACCAGCAGGCCATCACATCGTGATGTCCTCGGAACATCTGACGATAGCGGCGAACATTTCCCCCGAGCACGGTTTCCAGCGGTTCACGCACCCGTTCATAGACGACGACGGCGTCACCCGCTACCAGCCGTACAACCGCTTCCCGATTGGCGGCTACCTGCTCATGAAGCTAGCCACCTTGTCAGCCTCCAATAACCCGTCTGCCCAAATTACCGCCGCCAGAATCCTCATGCTGCTGATCTTCGCAGGCGTAGCAGTTCTGGCGTACCTCTCACTCAGCCGCCTCACGTCCAACCGGTGGGTTGCACTCACTGCAACGCTGCTGGCGTTCTCGTCGTACTACCTGCTGCACTTCAAGGACATGACCGCCAACGAAGGGATGCCCGACTTCTTCGGGGTGATGCTGACCTTCCACGGCATGGTCGTCTTCGTGCAGGAAGGCCGCTTCCGCCAACTGCTCGTCAAGGCCTGCATCGCCCTGTTGCTGGGATGGCACGTCTTCGCTCTGCTGCTGCCGTTCGTCATCTTTGGGCTTGTGAGCGACCTCCTGCGTGCGCGTTCTGCCTCTGCAGATTCTACTCCTCCTGTTATGTCAAGCAGACTCATTGCGTCCACGCTGCTTCGCAGCCGTTATCTGCTGCTTGGCATCGCCGCGCTCGGGTTCGGTCTATCCATCCTCGCCTTCAACTTCACAATGGAGTACGCCGCGCTGGACGGCGAGACACCGCTCACCGAACTGCCGTCCTTCCAGTCCATGCTGAAGCGCACCGGAGCGAACTCCGTATCCAACACCGACCTCGTCGCCGCCCGAGCCTGGCATCCTTTCTTGGAAGGGCAGTTTCGCAGCATCCCCCGAATGTTCATCCCCTACGCATTGCTTGGCGGGGGCGATGCGGCCGAAAGCCCAACGTGGCTATCGAAACGCGCGGGAGTCGTCCTTGGAGTTGCTCTCTCCGTTGCGGGTCTCATTGGCTCGATCTTCGTCCGTCCGAGAATTCTGTTCGCCACCCTGGCATCGTTCGGCTTCTTCTGGGCGCTGCCAATGCGCAACACTACCGCAACCCATGATTTCGAGAGCATCTACTACATCGGCCTCCCTCTGGTTTTCTTCGCCATCGTCTTGCTCTTGGTGAGTAGGCTGACCAATCGGGACGGCGTCATCGCCGCCGCCGCGGTCGCAGCGTTGCTGCTCTTCTCAGTATCCAGCTTCCAGATGAGCCGCGTCGGCCACAGCGCGGAGACGGCCCAGGTAGCCAAGGCCGTGGATCAGGATATGCTTGCCGTCCGCGATCTGACTGAGGGGGAGGTCGTCACAATTCTCTATATCGGAGGCGACTACGAATCCATCTACGGCTGGCGGACCACGGCGAAGTACTACCTGAGATCGAACGTGGTCTACAGTGATTGGTATCTTCCCGCTGTGGAGGGCGGGTTCGTTGTCATGCGAGAGCACCTCGATATAGATGCCCTGCTCACGCCCCAAAACCAGTACTTCTTCCTCTACGACAGGGACGGCTTGGAGGCCTGGTATGAAGACATGTACGGAACAGTTGCGTCCACCGAGCCGGCGGCGCGCAAGGAATTCGACGTGTATTTCGACGACCGGACGGTGTACTATCTCAAGGAACCGTGCGAAGGCGCGGACACTACGGCCCGCTTCTTCCTGCATGTCTATCCAATCGACAACAACGATCTTCCGGCCGCCCGCAGGCAGTATAGATTCGACAACTTTGATTTTTACTTCACCGAGCGCGGCTTGCTATTCGGCGACAAATGTCTGGCAAGGTTTGTCCTTCCCCAGTACGCCGTTTCCAAGGTCAACACCGGCAGAGTCGGCCAGGCTTGGGGCGCAGTGCACTACATTAACCCGCCGCCCGAACTCATTTCCGAGTACCAATCGATCGCTTCCAACGAACCCGCTGCGCGATCGGAGTTCGATGTGTACGTTGCCGAGGGTAAGCTATACTACCTCAAGGAGCCGTGCGAACGTGCGGACACCCCGGCGCGCTTCTTCCTGCACATCGTCCCCGAGGCCGTCGACGATCTTCCAGACGCCCGCAAGCAGTATGGATTCGACAACCTCGATTTCGACTTCGCTGGGCGGGGGCTGCTATTCGGCGGCAAGTGCATGGTGAGCGTCGATCTCCCGCAGTACGGCATCGCGCGGATCACCACCGGACAGTTTGACGGCGACGGACGTATTTGGGGGGTGGAGTTCGCCCCGGACGCGCGGTAGTGATGCGGGGCGTCGGAGGCGGTGCGGCGGATTCCCGCCTACGCGGGAATGACGTGAGTGGGTACGGGAATGACGTGGGAGGGATTGTTGATTGAGGATTGGAGGATGCGGTTTGGTTTGCGGGGGGATTCCTGCCTTCGCGGGAATGACGTCGGGTGGGTGCAGGAGTGACGTAGACGGGCGTGGGAATGACGGGAAGGGATGCGGGAACGACGGCAAAAGGAGGGTGGAACCGAGCGGGGCGGTCCGAGTGCAGCCTGTGCCGATACGTGCTATACTTCCGCAAACCCCGGAAAGGCCCCTACTCACGATCATGCGCCGAGCCTCGCAAGCGCCCCTCGACCGTGATGCGTCTGCTGCCCCCGCTCCTCGCAGCAGAGCGACCAGGCCGACCTCGCTAACAGCCGGCGTTGCGTGCGGAGATCGTGCGCCGATGCACTCCCCAACTCCAGCCAACACCCCCACACCTATCCCGACCAACACGCCCGCACCAACGTGTACCCCAACTCCAGCCAATACCCCTACGACCATCCCTACTAACACACCCGCACCGACTCCGATATCGGATCTGGGCCTCACCCAACTCACCAGCAACTCCGACTCCGACATGGACTCTGCCCCCGCCTGGTCGCCCGACGGAAGCAAAATTGCCTTCTCCTCCACCATCGACGGGTACGACGATATCTACGTGATGAACGCAGACGGATCCAATGTCACGCGTCTCACGAACAACTCAGATTGGCATGACGTCTCCCCTGTGTGGTCGCCCGACGGAAGCAAAATTGCGTTCACACCCGATCGGAGACGGAGACATGCTTGGAATCTAATTGCAACCAAAACCTGCGGTACTCGCGGTCGGTGGATTGGGACGCGGGCAGGTAGTATCTCAGTCTAGGTCCTCTATCCGGAACTCCTGCTTTGGACGTCGAGCAGGGCTGGTCCGGGGTCCCAGGCAGGTATAACGCTGGCCGACTCGTCAAGCGCGGCGTCAGCGACTTGCGGCATCGGCAACGGGCTGCTACGGGGTAGTAACGGCCACCCGCGCATCGCCGCCGTCCGCGCCGTCGTACACAGCCACCACGCGGTAGACGTAATTCACTCCTGCAGCGACGTCCCGCGTATCCACGTACATCGAAGTAGATGCAGCCACATCCGCGAGGGGGACGAACGCATCATCGACTTGCGCACGGCGGCGTAACACCCGGTATCCCGTAGCCGTCCCACCCTCTCCGTCGCTCACCTGCACCGTCAGCACATACCGCCGCTTTGCCTCGTAATCCAACGCGCTCCCCACCGTGATCGCACCCGTGCCCGCAGACATCGAGAATGCCCCCCTTCATTCCCCGAATAGATCGAGTACGACAACGTGTCTCCCTCATCAATGTCAGTTGCAGTACGGAAGACCACCTTGGAGACTACTCCCACTCCCCCACGCAGCGGGGGGCGCACCCGGTGAACATGTTTTCCTGAATCGCCAGATGCGTCAGGCTAGACAACCCCCCAACTCACCAGGGATGTTCCCACTCAGCTGGTTCGTCCATAGCATCAAGTGCGTCAACCTGCTCAACGACGCCCCCAACGCCGACGGCAGAGACCCACTCAACCGATTCTCCTTCAACCACAACTCGCTCAACGAACCCAGATCAGGCTCAGGCTCGTCAACTTGCTCAACGAACCCAGCTCAGGCGGGATGCTCCCCTTCAACGAGTTCCCACTCAAGTCCAGCACCGTCAACTCGCCCAACGACCCCAGCTCCCACGGGATGCTGCCAGTCAGACTGCGGCTGCCCAGAGACAGACCAGTCACCCGCTTTGGCGTACCGCTCACCGTCACTCCGTCCCAACTCTCAATCGGAGTCCCCGTACTCCAATTCAGCGACCCCGTACCCCGAAGCGTGTCCTTCGCAACGAGCAACACCTCACAGTCGCCCGCCAACCCAGTATTGGTGGTGCTAGGACTGGTAACCGCGGTGGCGCCGGTCCCCGAGCAAACATCCAACGCATTCGTCACCTCAACCGACACCTCAGCCGTATCCGTCCCACTACGCCCGTCGCTCACCTGCACCGTCAGCGTGTACCGCCGCGTCGCCTCGTAATCCAACGCGCTCCCCACCGTGATTGCACCCGTGTGCTCGTCCATCGAAAATACCGTGCCTACGTTGCCAGACACGATGGTATACGCCAACCGGGGCTGGTCCCTCGAGTCAACGTCGATCGCAGACACAGTTCCAACCGCGCCCTCAACACTAGCATCCTCACCCACAGTGAAGGCGTACTCGCTCGACCCAAACACCGGCGCACTGTTGCAGAACGGAAAACCAAGTGGGAGATCCTGAACATTCCTGCCCACACTCCTCCACGCAACAGGGGCGCACCCAGTGAACGTGTTTCCCTGAATCGCCAGATGCGTCAGATTAGACAGATTCCCCAACTCACCAGGAATCTCCCCAGACAGCCGATTTACCCATAGCATCAAGTGCGTCAACCTGCTCAACCTACCCAACTCCGACGGCAGAGGCCCACTCAACTGATTCTCCTTCAACCACAACTGCCTCAAGTTGGACAGATTCCCCAACTCAGGCGGAATGCTCCCAGTCAACGAATTGACCGCCAAATTGAGATACGTCACACTCGCCAACCCGTACCCGTCCGGCTCCGACGGGATGCTCCCGGTCAACGAGTTCCCACCCAACTTCGACGGGATGCTCCCTGTCAACGAGTTCCTGCTCAACCTCAGGTACGTCACATTGCTCAACTTGCCCAACTCAGTCGGAATGCTCCCAGTCAACGAGTTCTTGTGCAAGTTCAGCACCGTCAACTTGCTCAGATCCCCCAACTCAGGCGGAATCTTCCCAGTCAACGAGTTCCCGCCCAGATTCAGGTACGTCAACTCGCTCAGATCCCCCAACTCAGGCGGAATCTTCCCAGTCAACGAGTTCCCGTCCAGATCATTCAGGTTATTCCCGCCCAGATTCAGGTTCGTCAACTTGCCCAACCTGCCCAACTCAGGCGGAATGCTCTCAGTCAACGAGTTCTTGTGCAAGTCCAGAACCGTCAACTCGCTCAACGAACCCAACTCCCACGGAATGCTGCCAGTCAGACTGCGGCTGCCCAAATCTAGCCCTGTCACCCGCTTCGTCGTACCGCTCACCGTCACCCCGTCCCAACTCTCTATCGCAGTCACCGTACTCCAATTCAGCGACCCCGTACCCCGAAGCGTGTCCTTGGCAACGAGCAACACCTCGCAGTCGCCCGCCAACCCAGTATTGGTGGTGCTAGGATTGGTAACCGCGGTGGCGCCGGGCGCCGAGCAGACATCCAACGCATTCGTCACCTCAACCGACACCTTAGCCGTATCCGTCCCGCCACCCCCGCTGTCGACCACGTGCACCGTGAACGCGTACCGCCGCTTCGCCTCGTAATCCAACTTTTTACTCAGCGTGATCGTGATCCCACCTCCCGTGTTCACAGCCATCGAAAATACCCCGTCTTCGTTGCCGGGCGCGATGGCATACGCCAACAGGTCCCCGTCAGCGTCGCTCGCAGACACAGTCCCAACCGCGTCCCCAACACTAGCGCCCTCACTCACAGTGAAGGCGTACTTGTCCTCCCCAAACTCCGGCGCACTGTTGCCGCCGCTGCTATCTTGGGCGTGAAGCGGCGGGGTCACAGATGGGAGCATCTGTAGGGCGAGGAGGATGAAGATGGCCGCCCCAACTGCCAGGACGGCTGGTCGGATGCCGGCTCCGCGTGTCTGTCGCCGCGAACGATCGAGTCTGCGATCCCGAATATCGGTGTTCATCACTCTTCTCCTAGGGTAAGCGGTCTAGCGACCGTCGGCATCGCTGGACGATGGCGCGTAGGATACTCCACGTATCTGAATTTATCAACCCCATCTTTCCTGAGGTTCTGTTCATCGGCATAGGCCGCCCTAAGTCGTACTATCCTGAAGGCGTTCGTTGGGGTTGCTTCCATCGAGCGCCGCGCGCCTCCACGCTGAATGCACAGCCTGGTTCGCGCTGTGCTATAATGAGCTGGGGCACACTGAGAATGAACCCATCGACGCAATACCTCCACCCCACCGGAGCAGCCGCATGACTACCGGCGCAGACCACCATCCCGACGATGAGAACGTCTCCGATTACCGCCACGACGAAACGCGCAAGAACAATCCCCCGGCCGCCCTCGCCTCGCAGGGAAAGATACGGGAGCTCCGACCCCAACGCTATGCGTATGACCCGCACATGCAGCCGTCCCTGCGCTTCGACGATACGGGCGCGGCCGACCGACTGCGGGGGCTGCTGGCCGCTGCCAAGAAGAGGGCGCTGATCCCGGAGGAAGCGGAGGAGCTAGAGCGGTATCTGGGAAACCCCCAGCCGTGGCTGGAGTGGACGGGGAAGCGGGAGAAGCAGTGGTTCGAGGTCGAGCCGGTCGCGTTGCACATCCACGAACGGGTGTCCGCGCAGGCAGCCATCCGCGTCGCGGCAAGGCAGGACGTCCCCCGAACGCTATGGGCCGATCCCGAGCAGGAGTACCGCGAAGCAATCCAGTTCTATCAGCACGACGTCCAGTGGGCAAACCGACTCATCCTCGGAGACAGCCTCGCCGTGATGAACTCGCTCCGCACCCGAGAAGACATGGCCGGCAAGGTGCAGATGATCTACGTCGACCCGCCCTACGGAATCCGCTTCGCCTCAAACTTCCAACCATTCGTGAGAAACCGAGGCGTCCGCGATACCGATGCAGACCTGACGCGCGAGCCTGAGGTCGTCAAGGCCTACCGCGATACGTGGACGCTCGGAGTCCATACCTATCTGGCGTACCTGCGCGATAGACTGACGGTCGCGCGCGATCTGCTCACCGACTCCGGTTCGATCTTCGTGCAGATCGGCGATGAGAATGTACACCGCGTGCGTGCAGTGATGGATGAGGTGTTTGGAAGCGAGAATTTCGTCAGTCTGATTACCTACCGTACCAGCAGCGGGACGACCCAACAGCGTTCGGTAAAACGCATATCGGATTACATCATTTGGTACTGCAAAGACGTAGACGAGATCAAGTTTCGACGACTGCTCGGAAGCAAGACCGTCGATACCAAGATGTACAACCAACTGGAACTATCCGATGGTACGCGGCGGCCGATGTTCACTGCGGAGAGGAATGATCCGACTACTCGTCCAGAGCATTCAAAGCCGTACACAAAACTGCCAGTGCACTCTATGGCTTCGGGAGACAATTCGCCTCGTGAATTTCAGGGCTCCGTCTGGCGCATACCGCCAATGAGAAGTTGGCGGTATGCGCCAGACGGCTTTTTCCGGCTCGAAAAATCGTTAAGAATCACGCCCGACAAAGAGAGCCTAAGGGCAATCTACTATCACTCAGATTACCCCGCGTCCGAAATAACGAATTCATGGGAAGACACGGGGCCGGAAATTGACAAGTCCTACGTCGTACAAACTTCCATATCACCAGTCCAGCGTTGCATGTTGATGACCACCGATCCTGGTGACCTTGTGCTCGACCCGACGTGCGGCAGCGGGACGACGGCATACGTGGCGGAGCAGTGGGGGAGGCGGTGGATCACCGTCGACACGAGTCGGGTGGCCGTCGCCCTGGCGCGGCAGCGGTTGCTCACGTCGAAGTTCGACTACTACGAGACCGAGGATGGCTCGAACGTCATCGACGGGGGCGGCTTCCAGTACAAGACGGTTCCGCATATCACCTTGCGGAGCATCGCGCAGAACGTTGCGCTCGATCCGATCTTCGCCAAGTGGGAGCCCGTCTTGGATGAGAAGTTGGCGGCGCTGAACGATGCGCTATCGGAGGTAGACGGCGATACGCGCGCGTCCTTGCTCGCCAAGCTGGGGGCGAAGCCTCGCAGCGGCCCCAACCGCGCGATCGATGCGGACGAGCGCAGGCTGCGGCTGCCCAAGTCGCGATGGGAGCATTGGGAAGTACCGTTCGACGCCGACCCCGACTATCCCGCTGCGCTCCGCGAACGCTTGGAGGACTACCGCACGGCATGGCGCGGCAAGATGGAGGCGGTCGATGCCTGCATCGCCGCAAACGCGGATCAAGAGGTGTTAGTCGACCAGCCCGAGGTGCGTCGCGGCGTCGTGCGTGTCTCCGGCCCGTTCACGGTCGAGTCTGTGCATCCGCCGGAGGAGTCGCTCGGCGCGGAATCGCCCATCGGCGGCGCGCCGGACCGGATAGACGGCCCCGATGGCGGGCATGACGATTTCGACACGGTCGCTTCGTCCAACGCGGATACCTTCCACCACAACATGATTCGGCTGCTTCGGAACGATGGCGTGCGGTTTCAAGGGAACGGCGCCGCAAAGTTCACACGCCTCGAGCCGCTCGAGGATGGGAGCACGCTTCACGCGGAGGGGGAGTGGGAAGGCGCCGAGTCCAGCGGCGAGACTCGCGTCGGGGTATCGTTCGGCCCGCAGTACGGGCCGGTAACTGCGAGGCAGGTCGAGCAGTGCGTGCGGATTGCGGCGATGCGCGGATACGATGCGCTGTTATTCGCCGGGTTCAGTTTCGACGGTGCCGCGCAGGCGGCGATCCAAGCAGACGCGCATCCAGAGCTCCGAGTGCACATGGCCCATATCTCGCCGGACGTCAACATGGGCGACCTGCTCAAGCAGACGAAGGACAGCGGCCTCTTTAGCGTGTCCGGCCTTCCGCGCACCTCCCTCACGAGGCAGGAGAACGGCGAATACGTCGTCGAGATGGAGGGCGTGGATATCTTCGACCCCGTGGACAACACGATCGTATCGGAGGACGCCGAGGGCGTGGCGGCATGGTTCTTGGACGGCGACTACGACGGGCGGACGTTCTGCATAAGCCAGGCGTTCTTCCCGAATTCTGGGGCTTGGGACAAGTTGGCGCGCGCGCTCAAGAGCGCGGTCGACGTCGAAGCGTTCGCGGCGTTCGGCGGCACGAAGTCGCTGCCGTTCCCCGCCGGGGAGCACCAGCGGGCGGCCGTGAAGGTCATCGACCCGCGCGGCAACGAAGTGATGAAAGTCCACACCTTGGAAGACTAGACCTGCATACGGGGGGTTCGGTCATGACTACCACGACGAAACCGATGACGGCGGAAGACCTATTGAACATGCCGGACGACGGCTTCCGATACGAGCTCGTGAGAGGGGAACTAAGGAAGATGCCGCCTGCCGGACACATCCATGGAGAACACGCAGCCTCCATCCTTGCATCGCTTGGGATGCACGTGAAGACACGCCGGCTGGGGACGGTGTACGCCGCCGATACGGGATTCCACTTGGCATCCGACCCCGACCACGTCCGCGCGCCTGACGCCGCATTCGTCCGGCGCGAGAGAGCGGACGCCGCAAGAGATGTACGGGGGTTCTTTCCCGGCCCGCCGGACGTCGCGGTAGAGGTGATCTCACCAAGCGACCGCTATTCCGAGGTGGAGGAGAAAGTCGAGGACTGGCTCGAGGCCGGAACCTTGGCAGTAATCGTCGTGGATCCTCGCCGGCGAGTCGTAGAGGTACGCCGCTCGCGTGCGGAGTCGGTCATGCTGACGGAAGCGGACACGCTGGACATCGAGGACATCGCGCCCGGATGGCGGATGCCGATCGAGGACATATTCGAGTAGGCAGGCAAAATGACGACGACAACGAGAAGGCGATCCAGACGCGCGAACTCCTCACCGCAAGGGGCGCAAGTCCCCATGCAGCCGGTGGAGAAGCCCATCCTGTGCAGCCCATACGAGGAGCCGCCCGAATACTGGGTCTACGACCATAAAAAGGGAACGGGAGAAGCGTCGAGGGCTCCAGGGCGTCGCCCTGCCGGCTACTGGTTCCGAAGCGAACGGATCGATCAGGCTCAGCAAGGCAGGTTGCTTGCAGAGGAAAACTGGGAAGAGCTGCCCTACGTGAACGACCTCCGGGAGGACGTGAAGCGTTGGCGGGAATCGGGCTACCGCAACGCTACGAACGTCACCCGGCAGCTCTTGCAGCACTGGCGGCGAGAAGACCTGTTGCGCCGTCTGTTCTTCTGCCAGATCGAAGCAGTGGAAACGGTCATATACCTTGCGGAAATCCGCATGGGGGGCAAACGCACGAGCTTCACCCCTCGCTTTTCGGACGACGACCTCGAGCGGCTGGTCGACATCCCGCAAGACCAGAACCTGCCTTCCCTGACTCGACTGGGATGCAAGATGGCGACCGGCTCCGGCAAGACCGTGGTCATGGCCATGCTCATCGCCTGGGCGTTCTGCAACCGGGGACAGTTGCCCAGCGACGAACGCTTCCCATCCGCGGCGTTGGTGGTCTGCCCCAACCTGACCATCAAGGAGCGCCTGCAAGTCCTGCGCCCGGACAACCCCGCGAGCTACTACGAAGAGTTCGACCTGGTTCCGATGCGGCTGCGTCCATTCCTGCAGCGCGGCAAGGTCTTGATCGTCAATTGGCACCAGTTCGCCCCCGAATCCGAACACCACGAGGGCGGCAAGAGCTATGCAGTCGTCGACAAGGGCCCGGAGAGCGACGACGCCTTCTCTCGCCGGGTGCTGGGCGACCTATATGGCCGCGGCCCTCTCATGGTCCTCAACGACGAAGGACACCACGCATACCGACCAAAGCAAGTCGATACTAAGGACTTGTCCGCTGACGAGCGGAAAGAAGCGAAGAGCCAGAACGAGGAAGCGACGGTTTGGATACAAGGACTAGACCGCATCAACTCGGCCGGCGGCGTCAAGTTCTGCGTCGACCTCTCCGCGACGCCCTTCTACCTCAAGGGCAGCGGGCACTCCGAGGGCGAGCCGTTCCCCTGGCTGGTCAGCGATTTCGGCTTGGTCGACGCCATCGAGTCCGGCATCGTCAAGATTCCGCGTCTGCCCGTCGACGATACGACAGGCAAACCCGAACCCAGCTACTTCCGCCTATGGAAGACCATCGTGGACGGACTCGATTCCGGACAGAGGCTCCCTGGACGCGCCGGCAAGCCCAAGCCGGAAGTGATATGGGAAAAGGCAGAGGGCGCGCTTGCGACGCTGGCAGGCCAGTACAAGGAACGCTTCGAGTACATCCAGGAAGGCTCGCCCGGCCAGGACAAGACGCCCCCGGCGATGATCATCGTATGCGACAACACCGACATAGCCAAATTGTTCTTCGAGAAGATCTCCGGCGAATCTCAGGTCACTGACACCGACGCCGGCTCCTCAGGAAGTGGACGCAAGAAGCCCCGCACGAAAACCGTGTACGG
This sequence comes from Dehalococcoidia bacterium, assembly GCA_965242665.1. Lineage (GTDB taxonomy): Bacteria > Chloroflexota > Dehalococcoidia > Lucifugimonadales > VXLM01 > VXLM01. The sequence goes on from OZ251484.1 coordinate 2,393,920, forward strand.
CGACGGACAGACATTCCCGGAGCTCTTCTCCAACCGCGAAGGCCAGCTCCGCACACTCCGCATAGACTCGAAGCTGCTCGGCGAAGCCGAGAAGGGGGGACGCACCGGGGGAAACGGAGCCGAAGAGCTGCGAAGGATCGTGGACACCGTCGGCAAGGTCGGGGAACCCGGCGAACAGGTGAGATGCGTCGTCTCAGTGCAGATGCTCACCGAGGGATGGGACGCCAACAACGTCACGCACATCCTCGGCCTGCGCGCATTCGAGAGCCAACTCCTGTGCGAACAGGTCGTCGGTCGCGGCCTGCGGCGCATGGACTACGCGCCCGACCCAGAAACCGGAATGCTGACCGAAGAATACGTCGACGTGTACGGCATCCCATTCTCCGTCATCCCCTACAAGGGCAGACCCAAGAATGCAAAGGCCCCCCAAGACAAGCCAAAGCACCGCGTCCACGCCATGCCAGAGCGAAGCCACTTGGAGATGCGATTCCCAATAGTAACCGGCTACACCTTCAACCTGAAGAGGAAGCTCATCAAGGCCGACGTGTCCAGCATGGAACGACTGAGCATCGAACCCGCCCATGAACCGACGGCCGTGTTCATCAAACCCCGGGTAGGATATGAGCTCGGACAGCCAACCTTGTTCGGCCCCGGCGACTTCGAGAGTCAAAACCGATCGAAGTTCTACGAGAGCTCCCATATCCAGAAGATCAAGTTCCAAATTGCGCGGCGCGTCGTCGACGCACTGCTAGGCTTCACCGAAAGCGGACGCACCGAAGGGAAGGACAACGAGGTAAATATCTCGACGTCACGGCATTCATTGTTCCCGCAAGTGTACAGATATGTGGATGAGTACATCGAGAAAAAGGTCGATTTCTCTGGGGTGAATCGCTGCGAACTGGGGCTGGAACGGTACATGAAGCAAGTCGCAGATCGCTTGATTATCGCTATACAACCAGACGACGAGCAGGAAGAACCGCCTCTCTTGCCAATACTCAACCGCTACACCCCAGTAGGAACCACCGCGGACGTTGATTTCAAGACCGTCCAAGCCGTCCACGACACCGCAAAGAGCCACCTGAACCAAGTGGCCGTGGACACGAAGACGTGGGAGAGCGCCGCAGCCTTTCGACTCGAAGAGTCGGCCATCGTGGAGTGCTACGCCAGGAACGACAATCTAGGATTGAACATCCCGTACGAATCCGACGGCGTCAGCCACTCCTATGAACCCGACTTCCTCGTGAGGCTAAGCAATGGATCGATTCTCATCCTAGAGATAAAGGGCTACGAGTCAGACACCGATAAGCTGAAGCATGACGCAGCCAAGCGCTGGGTTTCCGCCGTCAACAATTGGAGACAGATGGGCAAGTGGGAGTTCCACGTATGCAGAAGTCCGCAGATGTTGGGGCAGGAGCTGCAGACGTTCGTCTGATCGAAGCGGAGTATCCCGGCCGCCGACGCCGGGTGTTCCCCTCATCATCGGCTGAGCCTCGGGGGTATCGCAAGGGGGATTCCGGATGAGACCCCTCTCTCGAGACCTTACCTGCAGTGGCTCCACCACGCATACTGAGATATAGAACCCATATTCGTATAATGAGCGACGCAGATGAGAATAGAACCACGGGATTCTGAACGCCGATGCACATTCGCCGCGTCCACAAACGTCCGTTCATGACAGTCGAACCGCACGTTCACCAAGACGCAGCGGTTCCAATGACCGTTCCGAGAACGAAATACTAGAGATGAAGACACGAGACGAATCGAACAGACCAAGCCGGCCCGGCGCTGCGGGTGGGGGGAATTGACTACAACCCCGCGCCAGACGCCGACGAACGAGTGCGAGGGACACTGCGGCGTCTGAGGGCGCCGGCAGATCTGACTCTGCAGAGATTGATTTCTTCTACCTACCGGAAGTAGAAGAGGATTCCCGCGCTTGCGGAGTCCGTCTCCTAGGTTCTGCCCCGAGGTGTTCAACATTCCGGGTGAACTGCGACAGGGGGTTCTCAGTATGCTTCGCAGGTTCGACGGACCAGATGGACGGGTTCCCTTGGTCGAGTCGCTTCGGACGCAGCCCATCATCGGCGTCGGATCTGACCTGGCCGAGCTGGTTGGGGTGGCAGTTGGGGTTGAAGCGTTCGAACCGGGTTCCGTTCTCATCGAGGAGTCAGCGACAGATAACGACATCTTCTTCATCCTGACCGGCGTGGTCTCGATACGCGTCCTCGGCCGAGAGGTTGCAGTTAGGAATGCGGGACAGCATGTCGGCGAGGTGGCGCTCATTCTGTCACCGGACGATGCGGTAACCAGCCGCGACGCGACCACTGCTGCGCCGAGAGACAACATCACATTCGAGCTGGGACTCTTCATGGGAGCCCTGGGCCACTCCCGCACATTCCTGATCTACCCGCGCGGCATCGACATGAAGATCCCGACAGACCTCACTGGCATCACGCCGCTGACCTACACCCAGGGAGCAGGGGACGAACTACCCGCTGCGATAGCATCCGCTTGCAACGCAATGAGGACTATCATACGATCCTCTGGACCCCGTTGAACACATTGGAAGAGGTGAAACATGGGACTGAGAGACGACCTGCACTCGGAAGCGACCAAGATATTCGGCGAAAGCTGGACCACACGCGCTGGCCGCACTGTGCCTGAGTCGGATGACCTGAAGCTCAGCAATGACGCAGTCACGCCGGAGGGAACGGTTCTGTACGCGGACATGGACGACTCGACCAAACTGGTAGACACGATGGAGCCCTCGTTCGCGGCGAAAGTCTACAAGGCATACCTCGCGTGCGCTGCAAGGATAATTAAGGCAGAGGGAGGTGCAATCACTGCATACGATGGGGACCGCATCATGGCGGTGTTCATCGGCAACTCAAAGAATGACGATGCAGCCCGCACCGCTCTAAAGATCAACTACGCGGTGCAGCGGATCGTCAACCCCGCAATCAAGGCCCAATATCCCAACTCTAACTACTCGGTAAAGCAGGTAGTAGGTATCGACACGAGCAAGCTATTCGTAGCGCGTACAGGCATACGGGGATCGAATGACCTCGTCTGGGTTGGACGCGCCGCGAACTATGCCGCCAAGCTGTCTGCACGCTCCAGCCCTGCATCGCAAATCACAGCCGACGTGTACAATCGGCTCAACAAGGAATCGAAGTTCGGCCCGAACGGGGAGAGCATGTGGGCGCAAACGACAGCCCTAGACCTGGGATATAAGACCATATACACTTCATCGTGGTGGTGGCCGGTGTAGAAATCCAGCGAGAACACTAGCGGCGCTCACCTCATGGCTCTGGAGAATTGACCGAGCCAGTCGAATCATCGGCTACGCTTGACGTTGCCCCGCCAACCAAGTACCATCTTCCACAAGCAAGTTGACCCGGCGGTGCCGCCAACGCCCCGGGCCGCGGCTCCACCTGTTGAGCAGGTGATGCGACTAGCATTGTACTACTTGCAGCCCCACTCGTGTTGGATGAGTGGGGCTGTCGTTTCGACTGGTATGAACGAGAGCAGGCAACCATGGTGAACCAGGCCGAGCCCAAGGCCGAAGCAAACAGAGCAGCCATCTATACACGAGTGTCTCACAAGAGCCAAGCCGAAGACGACAAGACCTCCATCTCCGAACAGATCACAGAGATGGAAGCCCACTGCCAACGACGAGGACTGACCATCGTCGCACGATACCAAGAAGTCGGCAGAGGATGGTCCAAGACCCGCCCAGAATTCCAGCGAATGCTCGCCGACGCCCGCAACGGTCGCTTCGATACCATCGTCTGCTGGAAATCCGACCGACTCAACAGAGGCATGTACCCAGCAGCAGCTCTCATGGAAGTCGTCGAAGCACACCAAATCACCCTCGAAGCCGTCACAGACGCCATCGACATGAAGACCTTCGATCTCATGTCCGCCCCGCTACTGCGCTCCCGCCGGATACCCTATTAGTCCACGTCCATCACGTAGATTTCGAGGTCTCCGTCTCGGGCGGAAGCAAACGCAATCCTGCTTCCATCGGGCGACCACGCGGGGAAGGCGTCTTCAACGGAGTTGTCGGTGAGTTGAGTAACGCTGGAGCCGTCTGCGTTCATCACGTAGATTTCGTTGTCTTCGTCTCGGGTGGAGGTGAACGCAATTTTGCTTCCGTCAGGCGACCACGCAGGGAGCCAGTCCCAATCGGAGTTGTCGGTGAGTTGGATGACGTTGGATCCGTCCGCGTTCATCACGTAGATTTCGTAGTGGAAGACTTCGGCTTGGAAGGAGACGGAGGCGAACGCAATTTTGCTTCCGTCAGGCGACCACGCAGGGAAGTCGTCCCAATCGGAGTTGTCGGTGAGTTGGATGACGTTGGATCCGTCCGCGTTCATCACGTAGATTTCAGCAGCTCCGTCCCGGTTGGATGTGAATGCAATTTTGCTTCCGTCAGGCGACCACGCAGGAAACCAGCACAAATCGGAGTTATCGGTGAGTTGGATGACGTTGGATCCGTCCGCGTTCATCACGTAGATTTCCGTGTCTCCGTCCCGGTTGGATGTGAATGCAATCTTGCTTCCGTCAGGCGACCATGTAGGGGAGAGATCATCCCAATCGGAGTCGTCGGTGAGTTGGATGACATTGGAGCCGTCTGCATTCATCACGTAGATTTCGCGGTCCCAATCCCGAACGGATGTGAATGCAATCTTGCTTCCGTCAGGCGACCACGCAGGGAAGGCCTCCGCGTCGGAGTTGTTGGTGAGTTGGATGAGGCCTAGAGCCGATGTCGGTGTTGGCGCGGGGGTGTTGGTAGGGATGGGAGTGGGCGTGTTGGCTGGAATTGGGGTGTGCGTAGGTGTGGGTGTGTTGGTAGGGATAGGCGTATGGGTGTTGGCTGGAGTTGGGGTGTGCGTAGGTGCGGGCGTGTTAGTAGGGATGGGAGTCGGTGTGTTGGCTGGAGTTGGGGTGTGCGTCGGCGAGCGGTCTCCGCACGCAATCAGGGCAATCTGGACGGCGAGCAGGAGTGTGACCGCTGCGCCGGCCGGCAGAGAGGTTGGCCTGGCTGTCCTGTTGCGAGGGGAGGGGACAGTAGACGAATTGCGGTCGTGAGGTACTCGCGAGGCTCGGCGCATGGTTGTAGGCAGGTCCTTTCGGGGGTTGAGGAAGTATAGCACGTATTGGCGCGGACTGCCTATGGATCAATGTGGTTCCGTGTTGGTTTACCGCGGCGACGGCGTTTCTATGGATGCGCGGTGGACGCAGTGTACTGGGTTCCCGTCTTCGCGGGAATGAGGTAAACAGGGATGCGGGAATGACGTAGACAGGGCGTGGGAATGACATGCGGGGATGCGGGAATGATGTGGGTGGGGGCGGTTCGTGCAGGCAGATTCGACGGTGGGAGAACGCTACTCCGGCCATCGGTGCCGGGTGGGGTCTAGCACGCGCATCGGCGAGAAGAACTCCTCCGGGTAGTCGTTTGGGCCGTCGATGCGGAGGATGTCATCGACGACGTGGCGCGCGGCGTTGAAGTGGACTCCGGATCCTGATCCACACATGCCGGCGATCACATACTGCCGCTTGCCGTCGAGAAGGCCGATGATTGGGTATTCGTCGTTGGTAAATCCTGCCGTGCAACTCCACTCGCGGAAGACGTGCATTGGGCTATGTCCGAACGTGTCTTGAACTTCTGCGATGACATAGCTGGTGAGGAAACGGGACGGGCGAATCCGTCCTGCTTGGGTGTAGTCGAGGAGAATGCCGCCTGTGCCGAGTATGACGCCGTCTGGATGCTTGCCGAACCATGAGTTCGCGCCGCCCATGGCAACGCGCGGCTTCATGGCCGCCGGGCCGCCCTCCGCGAACGCCGCGTTGGTCTGAACAGGCACGAGCTTGCCGATGAATTCCGGATGCAGGGCGGCAGTATACGACTCCGTGGCGTTGATGACGCAGCGGGCGAGGATCGCGCCTCTGTTCGTGTGGACTGCGTAACGTTCGCCCAGATCCTCCACCCTATGGACGCGGGTTCGAGAGAAGAATTCTATGTTGTGGGACGATACCGCCGTCGAGAGTAGCGACCAGACCCACTTTGCCGGGTGCCACGTCGCAGCGCGCCTCGAAAGACCGAACGGCACTCCGACGCTCATACCGGTCATCTCCAGTACCTGCTTGGGTTGGATATTGTCCCAGTCGTCGAAGCCTTGCCCACGGCTCTCCGCCACCGACAAGTCGAGGTAGTTCTGGGTAGCATCGGTTTGGCCTTGTACCCATCCTTCGCGGGCGTAGTCGACTTCGAAGCCCTCGTCGTGAATCGTCTGCTCGATCATGTCGGCGTTCTTGTATGCTGCGACGACATACGCGCGTGCGAACTTCTCCGCGAGCAGTTCGCGCCGGCGAGCGTCGAGGTCGGGGCGAGAGTGGGGCAAGTCATCGAGCATCATCTTCTTGACGTAGGTGAAGAATCGGCCCATGACTACGACGCCCTCGTTTCGCCCGCTGGCGCCGGAAGCAGCCTCGTTCATCTCCAGGACTACCATGGGCCCGCCGTCGCGTTTCGACCAGTGGTACGCGCACGCAGCGCCGGTGAAGCCTGCGCCGATGACGACCGTGTCGCACTCGTGCGGCAGCCTCGCGTTCGGGTCCGCGCGCCAGGGATGATTTTCGATTGGGTTGTCGGCCGCCAGCCAGTACGAGACGGTAGACATCGGCTTGGCGAACGTCACACCCACGAGGGCGTTTGGAATGTCTACCAGCATGGTCTTGGACGCCCAACCAATGAACCGGATCAGCTTGACCGCCCAAGAGCTGTTGGAGTAGTTGCGTTCGACCCAACTCCCCGCGCTCCGGAACTCCTGACTCCGCAGTCCGATCAGGAGCCTCCAGGCAGTCGCGAGGCGGGCAAATATGTGAGGCGGCGTGTATCGGAAGCCAGAACCGTCGTCCATCTGCGCGTCACCCTCTGTGATCATCGTCAGCCGATGCGAAGTCTATGGGAGCTGCTTGACAGTGTCAACAGGATGGAGGGTGCGCTGCAAGGACGCGATCTGCCCGTCCGCGGACTCGGATCGCAATCGAACACCGCTTGCGATAGTTCCCACACGGGCCGACTACCTTTGACAGAGGACGACCATTCGGCTACAGTCAAGCCGCCCCAATCGTAGATGTAGATAGAGAATGGGAGACGAAATGACCAAAGCAACCAAGTGGGAATATCGGTATGAGTACGTCCGGGCAGAGACTAATCCGGGTGGTATGCGTAGCCCCAACCACGATCCCGATGCAGTCCGCGATGCACTGAACCGGGCAGGGGAACGAGGGTGGGAACTCGTCAGCATGGAACCCCACTGGTCAAATAGCATAGGGCCGCCCTTTATCCAGGGGTGGTACATGACGTTCAAGCGGCCAAAGCCGGTTGATGACAGTCCAAACGCTGAGAAGATCTAGGAGCAGGAAGTGGACACCCAATTGGGTGTCCACTTCCTGCTCCTCAGTATGGTTCTTGACTCGCAGTTTGGATGTCCCCGCCCGATGGCGCGGGGACAATCCGATTTGTAGGGCCGGCGCGGTGCGCGGGCCTAGTTCCGGGTGTAGAAGCTGTACCGGTCTGTTGCGCGCATCGCGCTGAAGTCGCGCTTGGCCTGCTCCCGGGTCGGCGCGCCGCTGGCGTCCAGCTCCTGGAGCTTCTGCAAGTACCGCTCGAAGTCCGCGCCCGGTCCGGCCGGCTTGATGAGCCTTGCGATGGTCTTGAGCATCCCTGCCTCCTTCTTTGGAAATTCTCGTGTTCCAACTGCATTTGTCTGCTTCATTGCTTCCTCCTTCCGTGTATCGCGGTTCCGTGTGTCATCCCTTAATACAATTATCGAGCTGCACGTATATTATTTTTAGATATTTAGCGTGATAAACTATATTCGATATTTCAATACTGATGAGGAGGATGTCGAATCATGGAGCTGCGAGAGTTGAGGAGCTTTTGTACGGCAGCCAGATTGGGGGGCATATCGAAGGCGGCGGACGAGCTCGGGCTCGGGCAGCCGACGGTGACGACTCACGTCCGCAAGCTGGAACGAGAGATAGGCGGTGCGTTGTTCGACCGCGGCAAGCGTCCGATTCGGCTGACTCCGTCGGGCGCGGCGCTCCTCGGGTTGGCTGTGCCGCTGATCGAGGGTATCGACGATCTGATCGAAGGCGCCGCGCAGGCCGAGGAAGAGAGCGTCATTACGGTCGCTACGACGAACGATATGGTCGGACACACGCTCTTGAGGACGGTCACGGTGTTCCTCCGACTCTACCCGCATTCGCGCTTACGGGTTCGGGCAGCGTCCATGTCCGAGATCGTGGAGATGGTGCGGTCGGGAGAGATGGACTTGGGTCTGGTGCCGTATCCGGGCAGGTCGGACGAATTCGACTTCGTCGGCTTGTTTGCCTACGAACGAGTGCTCATTACGCCTCTGGGGCACCCTCTGCTCGATGAGGAGGTGATAACCTTCGAGCAAATAGCCGACTGCCCGTTGATCCTCCGGGGCGGGACAACCTTGACGCGCACGATGTTGGAGTCGGAATTCAAGCGGCGCGGCCTCTCATACGAGGTGCTCGTCGAGCTGGACGGGATGGACATCATCAAGCGGTACGTCGCATTGGGAATGGGCATCTCGGTTGGGCCCCGCTTGGCGATCGAGCCCGAAGACGGACGCACGCTCGGCATCGTCAATTTGGCGAACCTGCTGCCAATCGAGCAAACAGGCATCCTGACTCTGCGGAGCAAAACCTTATCCACGCCCGCAAAGATGTTCACGCAGGTGATGAAGGATACGCTCACGAGGCGACGGTGACAGCGACCGACGGACTACCGCCCTCCTCGCGGTTTCGATCCCGAGAGGGTGCAGTCCATCTGGCGGACGCCGAAGGGTTGGTGCGCGAGACGCCTACCGGTAGCGGGGTTGCTGGTTCGAGCCGTTCATGATCGGCTCGCCGCGGAACACGTCCCCGTTCCGGATCTTGAGGTTGTAGTCGCATCTGGGACTACTGCACACCCATGCCTTGTAATGAATGGGCGCGCCCTGACCGCCAAAGTCTGACAGCGGCAGCAAGAGTCCCTCTTCGCACGAGAGGCATTCAGGCCATGTGCCGTTCCTGTTCCCCACGTCTTCCTCCTAGATGACCATTGCCTGGATATAGAAAGTGACCCTAGTATACACCCATTCCCCGCTTTCTACAAGGGTTAGCAAGGTCATGAGTAGGACAATCATATCATCTAATCCCCGGTGAAACCGATTGCCCCGCGTTCGTGGGTTCCGTTCGACTCGTCGTGGTGCGGGTATCTCTATGGTCGTAGGAGGCAACCCTCTGGCTTCTCGTCTTCACAGGAATGACGGCAGGAGGATTTCCGATGGTGAAACCGATTGTCCCGCGTTCGTGGGTTCTGTTCGACTCATCGTGGTGCGGGTATCTCTATGACCGTATGAGGCAGCCCTCTGGCTTCTCGTCTTCACGGGAATGACAGCAGAAGGATTTCCGATGGGGAGGCGCAACCCGTGCCGATAGAGAAAAAGAAATCCAATCACGGGCGCAGTTCCCGAAACTACGCTCGTGGTGGTATCATGACGGGGAAGAGGTGGGCTGCACAGGGAAATGACCAGAGAGAGTACCATTAGCGCGGTCGCGCTCAACGATGGGGCGGTCACGATCACATGGAGCGATGGGGGCATCTCCACGCTCGGCGCGAAGTATCTGCGTGTCAACTGCGCGTGCGCCGAGTGCGTCGAGGAGTGGACGAACCGGAAGCTGCTTGACCCGGCAACGGTATCGTCCGACATCCAAGCGGAGGACTACCTCATGGTTGGAAAGTACGCTGTGCAGTTTCTCTGGAGCGACGGGCATTACACGGGGATATATCCGTTCGATATGCTGCGTGCGTTGTCCGAGAAGCAATCACGCTCCGGCTAGGCCTCCCGACGCCTCGATTCCTCGCCGCACGGCTTGCGCCAGCCGTTCTAGCCGCTCGGACGATACCCATTCATTCGGCAGCGGCTCGATAGACGATATCGACACTCGCTTGTTCCAAACGGCCTGTGCGTCCCCCCCGGAGTACTCTTTCGACCTCTTGAGCCTGATCCAGTAGTACGACCTCCGTCCGACGCGTTCCCGTTCGACGTTGTCGATGAACGCGCGGCGGCCGGGAACCGTTATCTCCACCCCTTCCACGTCGCCAGGATCCGCGTCCGGCGTGTTGACATTCAATAGCAGCGGAGCGGATAGCGGGTCATCTTCTAGATCCCTGGCGATGGAAGCTGCCGCCGTGCACGCAACAGCGTATCGTATCGGATCCTCGGCGGCATAGTCGTAGTACGAAGATACCGCGACGGACGGGATGCGCCGCAAGTAGCCATGCAGGGCAGCGCCGACGGTACCCGACAGCAGAACATCCTCACCCATATTCGCGCCCTGATTGATTCCTGAGAAGATGACGTCGAAGGGCGCGTCGAACAAGGCCCCATGTGCGAGGATCACGCAGTCGCCGGGTGTCCCCTGCACTGCATACGCTTCGACGCCATCCACGTCCGCGCGCACCTTCTCCGCCCGCACGACATCCAACAATGTCATTGCGGTGCCGATCCCGCTCCGGTCGCGGTCGGGGGCAGCCACGCACACCTCTCCCACATCCTTGAGCGCCTCCACTAAGGACCACAACCCATCCGAATAGATACCGTCGTCGTTCGTTACGAGAATTCTCATCTGTTCCCTAAATGACATGCAGGAATCTGTCCTCCCGGGAGCGCGGTGGTCTCCAGGGGATGCGTCAACCGCTCAAGTCTAGCGGAACGTTGTCGATCAGTCTAGTATTTCCAATGCGGACGGCTACTGAGACGAGCGCCGGTCGGTCTATGACGTCGATCTCGTCCAATGTCTCTCGGTCTGCGACGCTGACATAGTCGACGGCGGCGAGGGGTTCTTCGTCTATCAGGCCGCGCATCTGTCGGCGGATTTCTCTGGCGTCGTCTGTGTCGAGCGCTTTGGCTAGTTCGAGGGAACGGAACAACACTGTCGCTGCCGCGCGCTCCGCGGGGTCGAGATAGCGGTTGCGGCTGCTCATGGCGAGCCCGTCCGACTCGCGAACGGTTGGACAGACGACGATCTTCACGCCAAGGTTGAGATCGGAGTTCAACCGCTCGACGACCATGCTTTGCTGCGCGTCTTTCTGCCCGAAGTAGGCATAGTCCGGACGTGCGATGACGAAGATCTTGCACACGACGGTTGCGACGCCGAGGAAGTGCATCGGACGGCGCTCGCCTTCCAAGCGCCTGGCGATGCGGCCCGCATCGACTGATGTATCGAAACCAGGGGGATACATCTCGTCCGCGTCCGGGGCGAATACCATGTCGACCCCTTCTTCGCGCATGACGTCGAGGTCGGCCGCGCGGTCGCGCGGGTAGGCCGAAAAGTCCTCGGAGGGGCCGAATTGCGTTGGATTGACGAAGAGGCTGGCGGCTGCCGTTGCGTTTTCTTGGCGGGCGCGGCGCAGCAGGGAGCAATGCCCTTCGTGGAGTGCCCCCATCGTCGGCGCGAGGCCGAGAGGCCGAGACGCGGCGGCGGCGGCGCTGCGGAACTCGTCCACGGTCTCGACGACCTTCATGATTCCTCCGTCTGCGGGGGGGCCTGCTCTATCGACGAGAAGCTCTCTTCCTCGCTCGGGAAGCTCCCGGAGCGCACGTCGTCCATGAACTGGCGGGTTGCATCCGAGATGACTTCCCTTACGGATGCGTATCTTCGGACATGCCTGCGCTTGTGTCCGGAGTTGATGCCGAAGATGTCATGGAACACGAGAACTTGCCCATCGCAATGGACGCCGGCCCCGATGCCGATGGTTGGAACGGAGACGCACTGCGTGACCGTGCGCGCCAGATCCATAGGTATCGTTTCGAGGACGATTCCGTACACGCCAGCATCTTCGAGTGCAAGCGCATCCTCGACGAGGGCGTCCGCCCCCTCGGAATCGCGCCCTTGCACGCGGTAGCCGCTGAGTTGATTGACGGACTGCGGGGTAAGCCCGACGTGTCCGAGCACGGGGATTCCCGCTTCGACCATGCGCCGTATCGTTGGAACGATCTTGCGTCCGCCTTCTGGCTTGACCGAATGAGCGCCGTCCTTGAGGAGGAGGCCGGCGTTTCGCAGCGCCTCGCTCTCGTCCGCTTGGTAGCTCATGAATGGGAGATCGCAGACGATATGCGCGCGTTTTGCGCCGCGCGCAACGGCCCGCAGGTGATGCCGCATCTCGTCCATCGTGACCGGCACGGTGTTGCGGTAGCCGAGCACGTTGTCGCCAACGGAGTCGCCGACGAGGATGATTGGCACCCCCGCATCGTCGATCACCCGCGCGGACGGGTAATCGTAGGCGGTGAGCATGGGGATCTTCTGGCCTCGATCCTTCATCTCCTGCAAGTGTCCAATGGTGATAGCCATGGATTCATCCTCCCTGCGTATTGGCTGCGTCGGTCAACAGCTGACGAATTTGGTCGATATTCTCTTTCGGGGCAGCGCCCTTCTCCGCGGCGATGTGCAGTCCTGCGAGCGCCATCTCGCGGTAGGCGTCGAGCAATTCCGGGGCCTGGTCTTGCATGGCGCGCACGTGCTTGCGAATGGTGCCGACGTCCCCCCGCACGAACGGGCCGGCCGCTGCCGCCGGCAAGCCGTTCTTGAACAGGGTTTCTGCGGTGCCCGCCATGATGGGAGTAATCGCCTTGAGGGCGTCGTTGCGCTCGATCCCGAAGCGCGTCCATTGCTCCGCGACCGCGCCAATGAGGGTGTTCAACACGCCGCCGGCCATCACGACCGTGGCATGATAGAGCGGCTTGTCCTCCGGCTTCAGGAAGATGGGAGACCCGCCCAACTCGCGTGCCAAGGCGGCCAAGCCGACGCGCGTCTCCTCGTCCCCCTCGATACCAAATGTCGATCCGGGCAGGGCGTCCAACGCTTCCTCCACGGACGAAAAGGTCTGCAAGGGGTGGAAGGCGCCCGGCGATGCGCCGTACTCTCGGACCGGTTCGAGTACGTCCAAGGATGCGGCTCCGGAGCAGTGGACGACGGTTTGTCCGCTGCGCCATCGAATCGAAGAGGCGATGGGGAGAATGGCATCGTCCGGGCTGGTTATGAATACCACGTCCGCTGCATCGGCCGCGCCTTGGAGACGGGGGTGCGCGACGCATCCCGGGGCCAAGCGCGCCAGGTCTTTGGCGGATTCGAACGTGCGGCTTGCGGCGGCGACGACGAGGTAGCCGCGGTTCATCAGAGCGACCGCGAGTGTCTTGCCGACGTTTCCCGCTCCGAGAAATGCGATTCTGGCGGTTCGTGAGATCATTGGATATGCCTCGCAGGTTTGGTGTCCGTACAACTCGCGCTGCGTCTCATGTCGTCAGGCCGCCGACGCTGGGAATATCGTCTCGTCCGTCCGCGCATCGAACCGCCTGGACGATTGCGCGGCTCACGCAGATCACCGCCGCAGCGCCCAAGCGCAGCATATCCTCCGTCCGCCCCAGAGTTCCAGAGGCGAGCGCGAATATAGTATCTCCGTCCAGCATGGTATGCGCGGGGCGGACGGACAGCGCCAAGCCGTCATGGGCGATCGATGCAAGCTTGTTCGCTTGTTCCTTTGTGAGGACGGCGTTGGTTGCGACCACTCCAATGGTCGTGTTCTCTCCAACGGACGCGGACGCGCCGGCGTGCGGATTGGACGTCAGCTCGCGCATCGGGTCAATCATCCCGCCGCCGTCGTTGCGGGGTCCGGCGATTAGTCCGCCGGTTGCGGGATCGTAGATGCCGCCGAGGGCGTTGACCGCCATGAGCGCGCCGACGACAGCGCCTCCTCCCAAGTCGACGCTTGCCGTGCCGACGCCGCCCATGACTGCTCGCTCTCGTCCGAGGGCCTTCGCCACAGTCGCGCCGACGCCGGCGCCCGCGCTCCCAACCTCGACCCCGTCCGATGATGCGGCCAGGCAGGCTGCATATCCGTCGTCTGCGTGGGGATACGCGCTGCGCAGCCCAATGCCGAGATCGAACAGTACCGCAGCCGGCACGATCGGCACATGGACGCGCCCTGCCGGATACCCAATGCCGCGCTCCGCCAGATAGCGGACGACCCCGGACGCCGCGTCCAGCCCAAACGCGCTGCCTCCAGTAAGCAAGACCGCATGAGCCTGCGAGACGAGGTTAGTCGGACGCAGCAGATCCGTCTCTCGCGTGCAAGGCGCGCCGCCGCGAACGTCCACGCCGCCCACTGCGCCGCCCTCGCACAGCACGACCGTGCATCCAGTGCCGCGCAGACGGTCGGTATAGTGACCGACCGCAACGCCCTCGACGTCCGTGATACACCCGTTTCGACCCACGCGAAAAGACCTCCCCAAACCCGCGTTTCCGGGAGGTCATAGCAGGACAGCGCGCGCGGACGACGGACTGTCGCCGCCGGGCGGGCTATGCAATTCGACGCTCACCGTTCCATCGCGGATTGGCTGCGCCTACCATGATACCACAGACGGGGAGTAGAGGGTTGGGGGTTCGTGGTATTCCTTCGGAAGGAGGAGCGACAGAGAAATGAGTGTATCAGGACCGACGTTGCCCCACCTTGGAAGCATCCCCCTCCAACTCCGCCTCGAATGCCCCGATGGCCACGCGCATGTCCTGGCCTATGGCAGCCCAATCCGACCGAATCGCCTCGGCGTCGGCTTCCGGCCCTGTGAACCGGCGGCCGTTGTATTCGGTCAGAGCACCGGCAAAGTCGAATATGTGCGCCATGCCTTCCAGAAAAGACAGCCTCGCTCGAAGGAAATCGTTATACGCTCTCATCTTGCTTCCCCTGCCTCAGTATGAGGTTATCGGGTACTGTTGACTTATGGTTGTTTTTGATTTCCAAGTCAACCCGCCCTTCCGTCAAAGAACCCGCCGTTCCACTGGCCTTCCGTCTCCCACCACGCCAGGAAGACATCCGTCATTCGATTCTCCTCGTACCGCTTCTTCCGCAGATCGTGGAGAGACCACCGAAACGACTTCTTGCTGTTGCACGGGCCGCACAGCAGCGCACGGTTGTCTATCTTGTCCTCCCCGCCTACCTTCGACGGCTTCATATGGTCGGCTTCCAAGTACGACTCGTCGTTCCAAGACGGCAGGTAGCCGCAACCCTGGCACACCAGCCCATAGTCCGCCATCAATCGCTTGCGCAACTCAGGCAGAGGAATCTTGCGTGCGCTCTTCTTGGGGGATTCCAAGACGAGCTCGGGGGCGACAGGCTCTCCGTCGTCCGTCCGTTCCGGCGCAACCTTCAGAACGCCAACGATTTCCTTCCACGCCATGCTTTCGCTGACTTCGTTCTGCAAGCGATCCAGGATCACCCCCCCCCGCATCTTTCTCGATGTCCACACCGATCCACTGCCGCCCCAACTGCTCTGCCGCCACGCACGTCGTCGCGCAGCCCGCGAACGGGTCGAGCACGATGTCGCCGGGGTTCGACGATGCCTCTATCATCCGCTTGTACAACTTCAACGGCTTCTGCGTCGGGTAACCAGTACGCTCAATAGCTTGTGAGTGAAGTGCAGGAATATCAATCCACACGCTATTCAGCGTCTTCCCCTTCTGATTTTCCAGATAGCGTATCTGCCTAGGAACGTTTCCAGGTTTCGTCTGGACTACAATTCCATCATCAATAGCCTTCTGCATCCTTTCCCGTGTCCAACGCCACGTACGGGTTACCCCCATGACCTCATACGTCAAGTTTGACGATGGGTCTTGAGCAGGCGCAGTGATAGAAGTAAGCGAATAGAGTCTCCCACTTGAATCACGACTGGAATACTGTTTTGCAGTTCTCTCATCGAGGTTGCTCATATCGTATGGTTGAGTTACTGCATCGGCATTCCATACAAAGTTGTCACTCTTGGAATACCGAAGTAGCAGATCATGGTCAGCAGCCAATCCGCGTGTGAGATTACCCTTTTTTGTAACTGTACGCCTCCACACGATCTCATTGCGGAAGTTCCGCCGTCCGAATATCGCGTCCATCATCGCCTTGAGGTAGTGAGACGCCGTCGGATCGCAGTGAAGATAGATGCTGCCCGTATCCTTCAGCACCCGGTGCATCTCGAGAACCCGAACGGCCATGAAGCACAAGAACGCGCCCATGTCGTCCCCCGCCGACTCGTTCGCGTGGAGGATCGAGTTGTACAGCTTCGGCTGCTTCTTCCGGATCTGCTCGATCCATTCTCCCTGAACGTCGTCGTCCCAGTTCCAGACATCCTTGAACTTGACGTTCTTTCCTGCCTTCGTCGTCCCCTTGAACGCGGGCACGCCCTTGTTGAACGGAGGGTCGGTTGCGATGAGGTCGACGCTCTGGGAATCCAACCCCCGCAGTACGGGGAGGTTGTCTTCGAGGAAGAGGGTGCGGTTGTATGCTATACTGTTCTTGGTCATGGCAGAGACCTCCTGCTTTGGCTGGGTCGGGGGTGTTGGCTGACGCCCCTGACCAAAATCACTCTATCACATCCGCGTTTGCGTGGGAACCCCCAACAACCATAAGTCAACAGTACCGGTTATCGTATATCGATACGTAACCACTTGTCAACAGGAGTCTCGTCTACGCTCCCACATCCCGCGAGCGCCCGCTACAGTGGAAGCGCCCCTATGGTAGAATGACAACCCGACGGAAGCACACGAGGTTAGGGAAATCGTCATGGAAATTCTGCCGATCATTCTGCTGCTGTATCTCATATCCGGGGTGGTCATCGGGTTGTTCTGCGCCTACTTGGCGGTTCAGAAAGAGCACAGCGCCGGCGCTTGGTTCGTGCTCGGCTTCCTCTTCAACCTACTCGCCCTCTTGGTTCTCATCGGTCTGCCGAGCGAACAGAGACCATCCCGCGAGCAAGGCGGCGCCCCTCTGAGTAGTACTACTCCAGAGCCGTATCGGAGACCATCTCGCACACAAGGCGGCACCCTGGGGCAATCGGCGGGCTCGCTGGGCGGAGCGGGAAGTCTGCCCCGCAGCGTCCGCCTATGCCCGCACTGCATCCAGGAAGTCCACGAACTCGCTAGTGCCTGCCCGCACTGCCAACGCGGCCTGCCGGAGGTGGAGCGCTGCTCGTACGAGCCTTGCGGCAAGATCATCAACCCGACAGACAACCGATGCGAGGATGATGAGGGGAACCCCTTTTGCCAAGAATCGCATAGAGGAGTAGAACACTGCTCGTACAAGGCTTGCGGCAAGGTTATCGAGCCGACGGACGACCGATGCGAAGACGACGAGGAGACCCCCTTTTGCCAGGAATCGCATAGAGGGATAGAACATTGCTATTACCGGGCTTGCGACAGAGTTATCGAACCTTCTATAGACAACCGATGTGAGGACGACGAGGGAAACCCGTTTTGCAGCGAATTGCACAGGGACCGACAATCAACAGAACCACATTCGGTGTACTTGTAGTATTGTTGGTGGCCACAGCAGTCATGGTGCTTGTCGCGCTTTTCAATGGATAATGGAGGAGGGACTCCGATGTTGACACGACTGCGGTTGGAGAGATTCAAGTCTTGGTACGACACTGGGAACATCGCGCTTGCGCCGATTACGGGCCTGTTCGGCGCGAACAGTTCTGGGAAGACGAGCTTGATTCAGTCGCTGCTGCTGTTGAAGCAGACGGCGGATTCGCGAGACCGGACGTCCATCTTCCACTTTGGAGACGGGCGGACGTACACCGACCTTGGGGATTTCCAGAGCGTCATCCACGGACACTATGTGACCAGCACGATGAAGCTTGCGCTCGACTGGGAGCGGCCGAAGCCGATCGAGATACACGATACGGACACTGACCGCCGGGTCGTTCGCAGCGGCCACATGGGGTTCGAGGTCGCATCGCGGCAGGTAGAGAGCAGTTCGGGAATGTCCCTGGCCGTGGAGGAGATGTCGTACCGCGCGGGGGATGCGGTGTTCGGGATGGGGCGCATTGCGAGGGATGAGCGCCGCAGTCCCGATGCGAAGTACGATTTGTTTGCGGCGGCGTCGTTTCCAGACGGAACGGAATTCGAGTTCAAGCGGAGAAGGGGGCATCCGTGGAAAGTCTTTCCGCCGTCCAAGTGCTACGGCTTCTCCGACCGCGTCCGGTCGAGTTTCCAGAACGCCGGATTCCTGTCCGACCTCGAGTTCGCGTTGGAAGAGTGCATGGACGGCATGTACTACGTTGGGCCGCTGCGTGTCCCCCCGCAGCGCAGGTACGTCTGGGTCGGCGAGCAGCCGGATCACGTGGGGCAAGAAGGGGAGCGTGCGGTACAGGCTATCTTGGCCGCGGAGAAGCGCGGGGATCGGATTGGATGGGGGCGAGGCAGGCCGAAGGCTACGCTGGAGGAATATACGGCGCATTGGCTGCGGGAGCTGGGGCTGATTCACGAGTTCCGCGTCGTGCCTATCTCCGAGGACCGGCGGGTGTTCGAGGTGCGGATTCGGAAGTCTTCGAACCCGAAATCGACGGAAGTACTCATTACGGACGTCGGCTTCGGGGTCTCGCAGGTTCTCCCCGTGATCGTGCAGTGCTTCTACGTACCGGAGGGGTCGACGGTGATCTTCGAGCAGCCGGACATTCACCTGCATCCAAGCGTCCAGGCAGGGCTCGCAGACGTGTTCATCGACGCATGGAAGAAGCGCGGGGTGCAGATCATCGTGGAGAGCCACAGCGAGCATCTGCTCAATAGGCTTCAACGCCGCATCGCCGAGGAGGGTGTCTCACAAGACGACGTGGGACTGTTCTTCTGTTGGGCGGGTGATAGTGATAGGGCGTCGAGCCTTACACATCTCGAACTCGATACGTACGGGAACATCAAGAACTGGCCAAAGAATTTCTTTGGGGATAGATTCGGCGAAGTTGTCGCCATGAACGAGGCAGCGATGAGTAGACAAGGAGGCTCCGAGTGAGCGCCGCGGCGATGGATGTCGTGCTGGACACCAACGTCGCCATGGTTGCAAACGGCGATCGCAAACAAGCCAGCCAAGAGTGTGTAACAGCTTGCACTGACGAATTGGGTCGAATCCAGAATGGTGAGTACATTCTTCTGGTGGACGACGAGAACCATATATGGCAAGAGTACAAGAAGGATCTTAGCCCCAAAGGGTGGGAGGGGCCTGGAACGGAGTTCTTCATATGGTTCTCAAGGCATCGGTTCAACGATGAGTACTGCCGACGGGTCTCCATCACCCCTCACGACGAACGCGGATTCGAGGAGTTCCCCGACGACCCGGATCTCGCGTCGTTCGATCGGGACGACCGCAAGTTCGTTGCAGTTGCGCTCGCCAGCAAGAGCGGCCCGCGCGTCCTCAACGCCTCCGATACGGACTGGCGGGACTACCGCGAACCGCTCCGCAAGCACGGCGTGGAGGTGAAGTTTCTCTGCCAGGAGCTGATGTGCGCCGCGCCGTGAGGCCGCGCAGAGGGGCCGCCGCGCCCCTCACGACACCCGCTGCCGCGCGTGATCGAGTACGGTGGGGTTGATGAGGTTGTCGGGCATCTTGCCGTCGAACACGCGGATGACCTCGGCTGCTGCTCGCTCTTCCAGCTCGAGGGTTGCCTCTTGGGAGAAGAAGGCGGTGTGGGGGGTGACGATGACGTTGTCGAGCTGGATGATGCGGTGGTCGAGGGGGGGCGCGATGTCGACGAGCACGTCCAATCCCGCGCCGGCGATCTTGCCTGAAGTGAGTGCATCGTAGAGCGCGTCCTCGTCGATGAGTCCGCCGCGCGAGCAGTTAATGAGGAAGGCGTCCTCTCGCATTCGGTCGAACTGCGCTGCGCCTATCATGTTCGCGGTTTGTGGGATCAAAGGGGAGTGGAGGGTGACGACGTGGGAGCGCGCCAAGAGGTCGTCGATGTCGGTCTTTTCGACGCCGGCCGCGGACATGTCCGCGGCATCGACGAATGGGTCGCTGGCGACGGCGTGCATTCCGAACGCCTTTGCCTTCTGCGCTGCCGCCCGTCCGATGCGCCCGAATCCTACGATGCCGAACGTCTTGCCGCGGAGGCGCATCATGCGGAAGCCCAGTCCGGCGGTGCCCCAACCGTTGCGCTTGGTGTCGTCGTTGTGGGTGACGATGCGGCGGTTCCATCCGAGCATCAATCCGATGACATGGTCGGATACTTCGTCGACGCAGTAGTCGGGAACATAGGTGACGATGATGCCAAGCTCGGTCGCAGTGTCGACTGCGATGTTGTCCACTCCGACGCCGTATCTGCTGATGACGACGCAGCGCTCCGCGGCCCGCACGACGCGTTCCGTCACCTTGGCGAAGCAGGTCATGATAGCATCTGCGCTCCGTGCGAGCTCGATCAGCGTGTCCTCGTCTCCCGAGGGGGCAACGATCAGGTCCGCTCCTCCTGCCTCGATGACCGCCCGCTCCGGGTCGGTCGATGGCCAAACGTAATCGGTTACTAGCACGCGTTTCGTCATGGTCGCACTCCCGTCGTAGGTATAGCGTCGATGGATATTGTAGCGCATTGCGTCGAGGGATTCTCACTGCGTGCGTGCGACATTTTGGGAGGAGTGCAGGAATGACGCGGACAGGTTCCGGCCCAATGGGGAATGAGACTGCCGGCGGACTTATGGATGCGGCGGCGAATCAACCGGAGCCTGCGGCGGTGGGGGTTGCGGGCCTGGGCTGTTTGGGTTAGAATGCTATGGACGGAGATTGGAGAGTCGACCTTTAAATCAGTCCCGAGAGGCTGGCAAGGTGTGAACTGCGCGCGGACAGTCCGCAAGAGGCAGCGCGCCCCCCTGCCAGATACGGGCAAGGGGGTTTTCTTTTGACGGAGTCGCCATCCGGACCCGACCCGTCGGATCTGTGGCAGCGGGAACGGCAGGTGCTCGACGGAGAGCAGATGCGCCGCGCGCTCATTCGTATTGCCCACGAGATACTCGAAGGCAACGTGCGCGAACCAGACATCGTGATTGTGGGCATCTATTCGGGTGGGGCCCCTCTGGCGCATCGCCTGGCGGATTTCATCGCCGAATTCGAGGGGGCGAGGCCGCCTGTAGGCCAACTGGATATTGGCCTGTACCGCGACGACCTGCGGCGGCGAGGGCGGCCGGTGATGCGACCGACGAACATTCCCGTCCAGATCGAAGGGAAGCCGGTGGTGCTGGTGGACGACGTGCTCTTCACCGGGCGCACCGTCCGAGCCGCATTGGACGCGCTCAATGATTTCGGACGGCCCAGCCGCGTCCAGCTCGCAGTCTTGATCGACCGAGGACACCGGGAGCTTCCGATCCGGGCGGACTACGTGGGAAGGAACATTCCAACTTCACGCGCGGAAGAGGTGCGGGTGCGCTTGTCCGAGATCGACGACTGCGATGAGGTGCTGCTCGTGAGGAGGGCGCCTTGAGAGCGGGCCAGTCTGGTCTTGCCATGGATGAGAGGCCGAGCAACTCTCACCTCGCGGAGCGCCGGAACGTGCTCGACCTCGACGACTTTTCCAGAGAGGAGATCGAGGAGGTTCTCCAGAACGCGAATGTCATGAAGGAGGTTCTCGGTCGGGACATTCGCAAGGCGCCGACCTTGCGCGGCAAGACGATATACACGCTCTTCTATGAGGCGAGCACGCGGACGCGCGCATCTTTCGAGCAAGCGGGCAAGATCATGAGCGCGGACGTCATCAATGTTTCATCCGGCGGATCCAGTGTCGAGAAGGGAGAATCGCTCTACGATACGGCGTTGACGCTGCAAGCGATGAAGGCCGATGTGATCATCGTCCGCCACGCGCATCCGGGCGCGCCGTACTTCCTGGCTCGCAATCTTCGCGCGTCGGTCATCAACGCAGGAGACGGCGCTCACGCGCACCCGACTCAGGCGCTGCTGGATCTGTACACGATACGATCCCGCCTGGGACGCGTCCACGGACTGAAGACGGTGATCGTCGGGGACATCTTGTATAGCCGAGTCGCCCGCTCCAACCTGTGGGGACTGCGAAAGATGGGCGCACAGGTAACAGTGTGCGCTCCTCCCACGCTGTTGCCGTCCGATTTCCTCCGGGGATTCTCGGACGCGCATCCATTCGCGGGAGTGACGGTCGAAACGAATGTCGAGGCCGCACTTGAGGGGGCGGATGTCGTCATGGCCTTGCGTCTGCAACTCGAACGCCAAAAGGCTGGACACCTCCCGAGCCTCCGAGAGTACTCGACGATGTACGGCATCGACGCCCGACGGATGAGGCTGGCAAAGCCCAATGCGTTGGTCATGCACCCTGGGCCGATGAACGAGGGGGTGGAGATCGACGCGGAAGTCGCTCACGGGGCATCGTCGGTCATCGAGGAGCAGGTGACGAACGGTATCGCGGTGAGAATGGCGCTGCTGTACAGCCTGGTCATTTCCAGTAGGGGCGAGGAGTGAATTTGACGACTAGACGGACACGCAATCGAGCTACTGCAGTTGTATTCAGAGACGGCAAAGTGCTCCTAGTGAACAGCGGGAGGCGTCCGGAGTTCATGATGCCCGGGGGACTCATCGAGCCGGGCGAATCGCCGGAGTCGGCAGCCGTCCGAGAATTGTTCGAGGAGACCGGTCTGACTGCAGGGAGGACGGAGTTCCTGTTCGTGGTGGAAACCCCCGTCAATAGGCATCATGTGTTTCTCATCGAGGCAGACGGCGAGGTAGACGTACAGTCGTCGGACGGCGAAATCGACAGCTGGCTATGGTGGGACCGCGAAGAGGACGTACACATGTTTGGACATGTCGGAGCGATACTCGAAAGGTTGTGACGCTATGAATTCGGTGCGGCGGATCATCATACGCGGCGGACGGGTCATCGACCCTCGGCAGGGCATCGACAAGACCGCCGATGTGGCAATTGCGGACGGCAAGATCCTCCATGTCGGAGCCGACGCGCCACAGGAGCAAGATGAGGTAATCGATGCGTCGGGCCTGATCGTCTGCCCGGGATTCATAGATCTGCACACTCACTTGCGGGAGCCGGGTTTCGAGTACAAGGAAACCATCGCGTCGGGAACGGCGGCGGCGGCGCGAGGGGGTTTTACGACCGTCTGCGCCATGCCGAACACCAGCCCAGTGATGGACTCCCGATCCATCGTCGAATTCGTGCTTTCGAAGGCTGCGGAGGATGGGGCCGCGCGCGTCCTGCCCATTGGCGCGGTCACGAAAGGCAGCAAAGGACGTGAACTGGCGGAAATGGGCGAGCTGGCGGATGCAGGGGTCATCGCGTTCAGCGACGACGGATATCCAGTCTCCAACGCCAACGTCATGCGCCAGGCTATCAGTTACGCATCCGGGCTTGGACTTCCTATCATCAACCACGCGGAGGTGGAGTCTCTCTCGTCCGGCGGGGTAATGAACGAGGGGTGGACAGCGACGAGGCTTGGACTCAAGGGCATTCCTTCATCGGCCGAGGAGGTCATGGTTGCGCGAGACATCGATCTTGCGCGCCTCACAGGCGGACGCGTCCACATCGCTCACGCCAGCACGGCGGGCACGCTCGCGCTGGTGCGTCGCGCCAAGGAAGATGGCGTGAACGTCACCTGCGAGGTCACGCCGCACCACCTGACCATGACCGAGGAAGCAGTGGCCGGCGGCGGTGAGAGCGGGAGGTTCGATGCCCTGACGGATGCGGCATACAATACCGACGCCAAGGTAGCTCCTCCGCTCCGCGGTCTCGAGGACGTGCGGGCGATGGTGGAAGGCCTGAGAGACGGCGCGGTCGACTTCATCGCAACGGACCACGCGCCGCACGGCATCGTCGACAAGCAGACGACCTTCCCAGACGCGGCCAGCGGCATCAGCAACCTCGAGACTGCGCTCGGGTCGCTCATGGCGCTCGTCCACTTTGGAGCGGTTCCTCTGCCGCTTCTCATCGAAAAGCTGACATCCTCCCCGGCCCGCTTCCTTCACAGGGCAGACCTCGGGGCTTTGCGTCCGGGATCGCCGGCAGACGTTACGGTCATCGACCCGGGATACGAGTGGGTCGTTGATCCGTCCGCGTTCGCGTCCAAGGGAAGGAACACCCCGTTGGCGGGGGCGGCGCTGCGGGGACGTGTGGTTGCGACGATATTCGAGGGGCGGGTCGTGCATCGAGAATGGGAGAGTGGTTCGCAACCCGGACAGTGAGGGGTTAAACCCTCCTTTGGGAACGAGCGGGGCGCGTCTGCCGCTTGCGGCAATCGAGTTTCGATGATTTTAGAAAATCCCAAAGAAAGAGTGTTGACAACCTGTGTCCGAGTGGGGTATGATAGGTTTTCACAGTTGATCCGAATGCGGGTCGGCTTGGCACCTTAACAACTGGATAGTGAAAGGAAATCGTCAAACACTTAGAGTTTGATCCTGGCTCAGGACGAACGCTGGCGGTGCGCCTAATGCATGCAAGTCGAACGAGAACGGCGGCTTCGGCTGCCAAGTACAGTGGCAGACGGCTGAGTAACACGTAAGTAACCAACCCCGGAGCGGGGAATAATCACGAGAAATCGTGCCTAATACCCCGTACGTCCCAACTGGCGTTGCCGTTGGGGGAAAGGCTTCGGTCGCTCTGGGACGGGCTTGCGGCCTATCAGGTAGTTGGTGGGGTAAAGGCCTACCAAGCCGTAGACGGGTACCCGGTGTGAGAGCACGAACGGGCAGAGGGGGACTGCGACACGGCCCCCACTCCTACGGGAGGCAGCAGCAGGGAATCTTGCGCAATGGGCGAAAGCCTGACGCAGCGACACCGCGTGAAGGAAGAAGGCTTTCGGGTCGTAAACTTCTTTTCTCGGGGAAGAGAACGGACGGTACCCGAGGAATAAGCATCGGCTAACTACGTGCCAGCAGCCGCGGTAATACGTAGGATGCAAGCGTTGTCCGGATTTACTGGGCGTAAAGGGCGAGTAGGCGGCCTGCTAAGTCTCATGTGAAATCTCCCGGCTCAACTGGGAGGGGTCATGGGAAACTGGCAGGCTTGAGGGCGGCAGAGGAAAGCGGAATTCCCGGAGTAGCGGTGATATGCGTAGATACCGGGAGGAACACCAGAGGCGAAGGCGGCTTTCTGGGCTGCACCTGACGCTGAGGCGCGAAAGCGTGGGGAGCGAACCGGATTAGATACCCGGGTAGTCCACGCCCTAAACGATGGATACTAGACATGGGGGGTATCGACCCCCTCTGTGTCGCAGTTAACGCGTTAAGTATCCCGCCTGGGGAGTACGGCCGCAAGGCTAAAACTCAAAGGAATTGACGGGGGCCCGCACAAGCAGCGGAGCGTGTTGCTCAATTCGATGACAAGCGAAGAACCTTACCAGGGCTTGACATGTTTCCGACAGCCCCTGAAAGGGGGCCTTCCTTCGGGACGGATTCACAGATGTTGCATGGTCGTCGTCAGCTCGTGTCGTGAGATGTTGGGTTAAGTCCCGCAACGAGCGCAACCCTTGTCGTTAGTTACCTTGTCTAGCGAGACTGCATGTAAAAAACATGAGGAAGGTGGGGATGACGTCAGATCAGCACGGCTCTTACGTCCTGGGCTGCAAACACGCTACAATGGCCCGAACAAAGGGTCGCCAAGGCGCAAGCCGGAGCCAATCCCGTAAATCGGGCCTCAGTTGGAATTGCAGGCTGAAACTCGCCTGCATGAACGTGGAGCTGCTAGTAACCGCAGGTCAGCACACTGCGGTGAATACGTTCCCGGGCCTTGTACACACCGCCCGTCACGTCATGGAAGTCGGTAACACTTGAAGTCGCCAGACTAACCCGTATGGGAAGTAGGCGCCGAGGGTGGGATCGGTAACTGGGACGAAGTCGTAACAAGGTAGCTGTACCGGAAGGTGCGGCTGGATCACCTCCTTTCTAGGGAGTAGGGAATCCCCCCGATTCGTCGAGGGGGGCTCCTCAGGTCGATCGATGGACAGACGGGGCTTCACCGGCGGGGTCGAGCCGGACTCCAGCGCAATGCTGGGGAGAGCTCCCCCGCTTGGCGAGAACCGTCCCACAAGAATCCATCGTCGCACCGCGCGCCGATAGACTCGGAGCGCGGACAAACGAAGAAACTCTCGATTTCCTTTCACTATTCAGAGGTTAAGGCGCCCATCTCCTGCTGGTGTTCACTGATAGTCGACATGCTATCTCTCGCGCCCGCATCCCAAGCATGACATTACCTGACAGACTCAAGTCCGCGCTGCGATCCCCGTGGATTCCCCTCGCCCTGCTGTTGCTTGCGCTGTCGACGGTCTTCGTCTTCGGCGGCGACCGAGGAAACTTCTACCGAGGAGGCAGTCACAACTGGATATCCTCGGAACACCTAACGATAGCCGTGAACCTCTCCCCTGAGCACGGCTTCCAACGGTTCCATCGCCGGTTCATAGACGACGACGGCGCAGTCCGTTACGCGCCGTACAACCGCTTCCCGATTGGCGGTTACCTGAGCATGAAGCTAGCCACCCTGCCCTTCGGGGAGAGCCCGTCCGCTCAACTCACCGCCGCTAGAATCCTCATGCTGCTGCTCTTCACCGCAACCGCAGTTCTCGCGTATCTCTCGCTCAGCCGCCTCACATCCAACCGGTGGATCGCCCTGACGGCGACGCTGCTAGCGTTCTCGTCGTATTACCTGCTCTTCTACAACGACATGACGGCCAACGAAGGGATGCCCGATCTCTTCGGAGTGATGTTGGTCTTTCACGGCATGGTCGTCTTCGTGCAGAAAGACCGCTTCCTCCAGCTGCTCGTCAAGACCTGCATCGCCCTACTGCTGGGATGGCACGTCTTGGCCCTGCTGCTGCCGTTCGTCATCATTGGGCTTGTGAGCGACCTGTTGCGGGCGCGTTCTGCCGCCGCAACTTCTACCCCCCTCCCCCCGTATTATGTCAAGGTAAAACGCGCGGCATCCGCACCGTTTCGCAGCCGCTATCTGCTGCTGGGTATGGTCGCGCTAGGGTTCGGCCTATCCATCCTCGCCTTCAACTTCGCCATGGAGTACGCCGCACTTGACGGCGAGACGCCGCTGACGAAGCTGCCGTCCTTTCAGTCCATGCTGAACCGCACCGGAGTAGACCCCACGTTCACCATCGATCATGTCTACTACCGAGATTGGCGTCCTTTCCTGGAAGAACAGTTCCGACGTATCTCCAGAATGTTCGTTCCCTACGCCTTGTACGGCGGGAGCAGTCCGCTCCAAAGTCCGACGTGGACGTCGGAGTTCCAGGGCGTCGTCTTGGGTGTCGTCCTGTCCATGACATGTCTCATCGGCTCGATCTTCGTCCACCCGAGAATCCTGTTCGCTACCCTAGCATCGTTCGGCTTCTTCTGGGCGCTGCCAATGCGCCACACCACCTCTTTTCTTAGCCATCATTTCGAGACCATCTACTACATCGGCCTCCCCTTGGTCTTCTTCGCCATCGTGCTGCTCTTGGCGAAGAGGTTGACCAATCAAAACGGCGCCATCGCGGCCGCGGCAGTCGCAGCGCTGCTGCTCTTTGCAGTCTCCAGCTTCCAGATGAGCCGAATCGAACACGGCGCAGAGACGGCCCAGACAGCGCGGGATGCGGCGCAAGACCTACTCGCCATCCGCAATCTGACCGCGGGGGACCTCGTCACTGTTCTCCCTGTCGGTGGAGACTACAAATCCATTTCCGGCGTCGCGGTCCATGCGGTGGATTACTACCTGAACACGAGCTTGATCCGCTATAGGGATCTTTCCTCAGTGGAGGGTGGATTCGTCGTCATGCGAGAGCGCATCGATACGGACGCCCTGCTTACGCCGCAGAACCAGTATTTCTTCCTCTACGACACGGACGGCTTGGAAGCATGGTATGAGAACATGTACCGAACAGTTGCATCCACCGAGCCGGCGGCGCGCAAGGAATTCCATCCCTATATCGACGACCGGACGGTGTACTACCTCAAGGAACCGTGCGACGGCGCAGACACTACGGCCCGCTTCTTCCTGCACGTCTATCCAATCGACGAGAACGATCTTCCGGACGATCGCAGGCAATATGGATTCGACCACCTCGACTTCGGCTTCGACGAGCGTGGCAGCCTGCTATTCCGCGACAAATGTCTAGCGAGCGTTGACCTCCCCCAGTATGACGTTTTCAAGGTCGTCACCGGTAGACTTGGCGAGGCTTGGAGCGCAGTGCATCATATCCACTCGCCCAAGCTCATCTCGGAGTACCGTTCGATCGCGTCTACCGAACCCGTCGCGAGCTCGGAGTTCGATCTGTACATCGACGGAGGCAAGCTGTACTACGTCAAGGGGCCGTGCGGCGGCGCAGACACTACAGCCCGCTTCTTCCTGCACATCGTCCCCGAGTACATTGACGATCTTCCGGAGGACCGCAGGCAGTATGGCTTTGACAATCTCGACTTTGGCTTCGAACAGCGCGGCGTGCTATTCGACGGCAAGTGCGCGGCTGCCGTTCCCCTCCCGAAGTACGGCATCGCGCGGATCGTCACCGGACAGTTCGACGGCGGCGGCCGCGTTTGGGGCGTAGTGCATCATGTCCACTCAATGAGATGAATCAACTATGATGCAACACAACCATCCCCCTCTTTCCCGTCAATCCCCCTCACTCCAGCCTACGAGGCCCTGCGCCGAGGGTAGGCTTCCGCCCCATCGTTCCGCGGGGGAGAAGCCGCCGGTTCGGCCCCGCCCGATCACGCCGGCCTTTCGGCGCAAGGACGGATGCGCTCTACGATGCACGCATGGAGAAAGAAACCCCCGCGAAGCGCCTACCGACCCGCGCGCTCGATGAGCAGATGAAAGAGGTTATCGAAATTTGGGGGGACTTCGCGGGGAATATCCGGCCTGAACTGGACGCCGATGACGAGTGAGTGACTGGGGCTTTCGACGGACTCGACGATTCCATCGTCGACGGCGTAGGCCGCGGTCATGAGGTCGGGAGAACGCCAAGCGTCCTCGATGCCCCATCTGTGGAGGCTGTTCACTCGAACGAACCCGCCTGCCCCAACGATGGAGGCGAGTTTGCTTCCGGGCGCGATGTAGATATGGTGACGGGCGGACTTGCCGCCGTCGCCTTCGTGGCCGCACAGGGCGCGCGGCGCGCGTCCGCCCATGGCCGCGTTGAGCGAGTGGATGCCATTCCCAACGGCTACCAAGGGCAAGTCGAAGTCGAGTATCGTCGGCAACAAGCGAGTCATGGTGTCGCCGAGCACGAGTCCCTCACTCGATGAGGCGGCGAACGGCGCGTTTCCCAAGAGCATCCCGCCGACGAGCCCAAGTCGGTCATGGCCGTCGATCGAGTTGGGCGTGATGAGTAGCGGAACACCGCCGCAGCGACTGACGAGGCCGCAGTACGATCGTCCATCCTCTGGGGAGTCGGCGGTAACGGCGATTACAGGCTTGTCGAGCACGGAAACTCTCCTAGCGGGGCTCTGGGCGCGTCAATACATGCCAACCAGAGCAAGACGATCCCCAGGCGCTTCCCCCTATGTCTTTGGCGCGGTCAAGCTTGGGGTTGAGCTGGTGTCCGGCTTGCCCGCGACCATGTCTACGATGACCTGCACGACGCCATCCACGATATTTTCCGTGAGAAGGCGTCCCTTTTCCGCCGTGGCCGCGGATGCGCCATCGTCCTCGGAGAGCGGGATGGCGTCCACTCGGACGTTCTCCGGGAACAAATGCATGGCTATGGACGTCTCGAACTCGCGTGCGTGGCTGGGGAAGCCAGGCTGCGATTGTATGGCGTTGACGACCTCGGGAGTCAGCACGTCCCAATAGTTGTGGAAGCGCAGGTCGACATCGCCGCGCTCTCGCTTGAAGTACATCTGCCATTGACCGATCACGCCGTACATGGGGCGTCGGTTGCCACCGTGTCCATTCAGAATGAGCACCTTGTCGATACCGTGGCGCATCAGAGTCTCTACCGTATCGAAGACGACTGCCAGCCACGTGCTTGGCTTCACGGTCAACGTTCCGACGGAGTGCATGTGATGCTCGGCGATGCCGACGTTGATCGGCACGGCAAGGACGACACGAGGGTAGAGCCGCTCCGCCGCCATCTCCGCGATGCGGGCGCTGCTCGCGATGTCCTGCTCGAACGCGAGGTGTTCCAGGTGCTGCTCGATGCTCCCGGTGGCGACGACCGCCGCGTCGAACATGCCCGCCTCCCGGGCCTCCCGAAACTCCCGCCGGGTGAACTTCTGCAATCGGAACTCGTTCGTCCGCGCCATACTCGCGCCCTCACACGATCATTCTCGTGTGCAACGTACATCGGAGGCGGGGTGGATGTCAAGGAAGCATCGTTCGAGATGCCGTTTATTTTTGCGGCATGGATTGCGCCCGGGCCTCAACAGGTTGGACTCTCCGTCATTCCCTCGTCTACCCACGTCATTCCCGCACCGTCTCCGTCATTCCCACACCCTCTCCGTCATTCCCGCGTCTACCTCCGTCATTCCTGCGTCTACCCATGTCATTCCCGCACCGTCTACGTCATTCCCGCGCAGGCGGGAATCTCCCGTTGCGCAATTGGACGCACCGCTTTGGAGAGTTGCCGTCCCCCAGCCATCATGCCGCAAGAGTAAACTGAACCCCCGGCCCCAGTCCTTGACAACCCGCCCCTGAAGTCGTACCATCTCCGACGGACTCTGAACGAGTCTACCGACATTAGATGCAAGACTCCGTATGACCCGCACAATCCTCCTGCCCGCGCTTGCCGCGGTCGTTGTCTTGTCCGCAGCGTGCGGCGACGACCCTCAGGTCAATATAGAGGCCACCGTCGAAGCGCAGGTTGCCGCTACGCGCCCCGACTTGGAAGCCACCGTCGAGGCGCAGGTCGCCGCACGGCTCGACGCTCAGGCTACCAGCCAAGCAGTCTCTCCGACCCCGCTGCCAACCGCAACGCGGACTCCGACGCCTACTCTCACACCCACACCGACGGCAACCCCTACTCCACTTCCAACGCATACCCCAACCAGCTCGCCAACTCCCGTACCGACCGCAACGTGGACTCCGACGCTTACTCCCACACCGACAAGCACGCCGACATCAACCCCGACAGTCACGCCTACTCCGCTACCAACGAATACTCCCACCATCACGCCTACTCCGCTGCCGACCGATACCCCCACTATCACGCCTACCCCCTTCGTTGGGGCGTGGGAGCAATTTACGGCTGCCGCTGACCTTCTTACTGGCAAAGAAGCGATAGGCATTCGCTTGTGGTCCTCCGACATCGTAGACCGGGTCAGGTTGGTCGTTTGGTGTAACTTCAATTCGGCCGCCGAGCAGGAAAACGGACTGGCTGCCCTCATCGACTGGGGTGCGGGTGCGAATCTTGGACCGGGCAATCGCGCGACTGTTGCCCTACGCTTCGACGATGGGGACATTCAGGAGGACGTATGGAGACTATCCACGGACGGCAATGCGACGTTCCCGCCCGATGTTGATGCGTTCATCTCAAGTATGAAAGGGGAGGGTCGCTTGGTAGCGAGAGTATGGCGAGGGAATCGAACGTCCATAACCGCCCAATGGGAAGTTGCCGGTTTCAAGGATGCAGTTCGACCGATCGAGGCAAGGTGCGACCCGAACTTCGTTCCGACTCCCACACCGACAGCGACTATTACGCCAACCCCGTCCAACACTCCGACTCCCACACCCACC
Organism: Dehalococcoidia bacterium; assembly: GCA_965242665.1. Taxonomy (GTDB): domain Bacteria; phylum Chloroflexota; class Dehalococcoidia; order Lucifugimonadales; family VXLM01; genus VXLM01. The sequence continues at coordinate 2,425,485 of OZ251484.1, forward strand.
AACACCCCGATCCCAACGCCGACACCCACACCCACCAACACCCCGATCCCAACGCCGACACCGACAGCGACTCCTACGCCCACTCCAACCAAGCCGGGTGTTCTGCTCCGGCAATATACGATGGCGGGCAGTGTGCTCTCCACTCATGCGGTTGTAGACGGCATCGTCTACGTCGGCTCGAGGGAAGGTTTTCTGTACGCGGTGGATGCTGCCTCCGGGGAGCGGCTATGGCGATATGACTGGGTGTCTTCCTCTCCATCGGTTGCAGACGGTATCGTCTATTTTGGCTCAACCGATGGTTCCGTATACGCAGTGGATACAACCACCGGCGACCATGTCTGGAGGTATCCGACAGGAGCCACCAGGGTACCTTCCTCTCTGGCGGTTGCAGACGGTGCCGTCTATTTTTACTCAACCGATGGTTACGTACACGCGGTGGATGCCGACTCCGGGGACATGCTCCAGCGATATGCGATAGGAGATGAGGTGTCTTCCTTTCTGGCGGTTGCAGACGGTGTCGTCTACTTTGACTCAACCGATGGGTACGTATACGCAGTGGATGTCGACTCTAGGGAGCTGCTCTGGCGGTATGAGAAGGATGTACAGGGTGGGTTTTCCTTTCTGGCGGTTGCAGACGGTGTCGTCTGCTTTGGCTCAACCGATGGTTCCGTATACGCGTTGGATGCAACCACCGGCGACCGGCTCTGGAGGACAAAACCGGTATTGGTGCCTTCCTCTCTGGCGATCATAGATGGGGTCGTTTACTATGGCTCAACCGGTGGGTACGTATACGCAGTGAATCCAGCTACCGGGGATGCTCTGCCGACCCCGATTGCGCTAGCCAATGGTTACCTATACGCAGTGGATGCAACCACCGGCGGCCTGCTCTGGCGGTATCAGATGGGGTCGGGATCTAGGGTGTCTGATGAGAGGTCGGTAGTTAGGGTGTCTTCCTCTCCGGCGGTTGCAGACGGCGTCGTCTACGTCGGATCAAGCGATGGCTACTTACACGCGGTGGACGCAGCATCCGGCAATCTGCTCTGGCGATATGAGACGGAAGAGGGCCTGAATTCATCCCCGGTAGTGGGTGACGGTATCATCTACTTTGGATCAGGGGACGGCTACGTGTACGCGGTGGATGTGGGGGGACGGTAGGGGTCGCGTGTTGCGGGGGAAGGCCATGCCGATAGCGGAAGTGGAGCCGGGCGGTCTGGTATGAGGTAAGGACGCCAACATTGCTGGTATACTTTCTTTCTAGCATATCTGGATTGAGGGAGTTTGACGATGCGTCGAGGGATTGAGTTGAACGGCGTAGAGTACGACTGGCCTGCGAGGCCGGTCGTAGTGGTGTGCGTGGACGGGGGCGACCCTGCGTACTTCGAGCGGGGGCTGGCCGACGGCATCATGCCCAACTTGCGGCGGTTTCAGGAGGGAGGCTTCAGCGCCGTCGCGCAAGGCGTGATGCCAAGCTATACGAATCCGAACAACATGTCGATCGTGACCGGCAGTCCCCCATCCACGCACGGCATATCGGGGAACTATTTCCTCGATCCGCAGACTGGTCAGGAACACATGATGAACGATCTACAGTTCCTTCGGTCGGAGACGATTCTGGAGAAGTTTTCTGCGGCTGGCGCGCGGGTCGTCTCCATCACTGCAAAGGACAAGCTGCGCCGGCTGCTGGGGCGGGGCCTGGATTTCGAGAACGGCTGCGTGAATTTCTCCGCGGAAAAGGCGGATACGTGCACCCTCGCGGAGAATGGTATCGAGCACGCGCTCGAACTGGTTGGGCTTCCCTTGCCGGACGTGTACTCCGCAGACCTGTCCATCTTCGCGCTCGAAGCGGGAATCAAGATACTCGAACAGGGCGGCGCGGACGTGATGTACATATCGCTCACGGACTACATCCAGCACAAGCACGGGCCTGGAACGCCGGAGATTACCGACCTCCACGTAAAATTGGACAGTGCGTTGGGGCGGCTTGCGGATGCAGGCGCGGTGACGGCGGTTACCGCAGACCACGGTATGAGCGACAAGGCCCGGGCGGATGGTTCGCCAAACGTCATCTACTTGACGGACGCCCTGGACGAACGTTTTGGAGAGGGAGCCGCCCGCGTCATTCTGCCTATCACCGACCCATACGTGCGGCACCACGGCGCGCTCGGAGGGTTCGCGCGCGTGTACTCTAGAGACGGAGCGACAACCGAAGAATTGTCGGACTTCGTACGGAGCCTGCATGGGATAGAAGCGGTCTACGATCGGGCGGCCGCTTGCCGTGAGTTCGATTTGCCGCCCGACCGGGAGGGGGACGTCGTCGTCATCTCCGACGCAAACACGGCAATCGGCGGTTCGGAAGCCAACCATGACCTATCCGGGCTAGAGGGCTACCGGCTGCGCTCGCACGGGGGGATAGCGGAGCGATTCGTACCATTCGTGCTGTCGGAACCGCTGAACGAACGATACGCGCGGCGTGCAGGCACGGGAGCGATCGACAGCTATGAGATATTCGAGTATGCGATCAACGGCGTCTGACCCATTTGAGCAATCACCCGTTTGGGGTAAGCGGACGGAGATCCATCGCGGCCGCGTGATAACACTGGTCGAACGGGAAGTGGACGGGCGGTCTTATACCATCGTGGAGCACCCGGGCGCTGCTTGCGCGGCCCCGGTCACTCCGGAAGGAAGACTTGTGCTCATTCGTCAGTTTCGGCCTGCAGTCGGTGAGTGGATTTGGGAGGCGCCCGCGGGGACGATCGAGCCCGGCGAGTCTCCGGAGGATTGCATGGCGCGCGAGATCGTGGAAGAGATTGGCTGGGAGGCCGCTAGATTGGAATCGCTCGGAACCATCGTGACTGCCCCGGGGTTTAGCAGCCAACGGATGCACTTGTTCACCGCCTACTTGTCCAAGCGCGTCGGGCCGAGGCACGAAGAATCCGAGATGATTACCATCCACGAACTGGACTGGTCGCAGGTGCAACGAATGATCGAATCGCACGAAATCGCGGACGGAAAGTCGCTCGCCGCGCTGTATCGGTATCGACAGCAGCATCGGAACGGCTAGTCTCCGCGCCGCGGTTGTCATGCGTAAGAGACGCTATCTCCACCCGGCCGTGTGCTATAATGCGCGTCAGGACGGCAGATTGCCCGCGAGAGACAAAGGGAGAATTTGGTATACTCGTCGACCCTGACCAGGGAGAGGCTGGTCCCCCGAACGTGGCCGCCGACGAGATGGATGTAGTCACGCAGCGGTTTGAATGAGGTTCTTCCGATCTCGCCGGCCTAGCAACGAGGAGGCTGAGTCACCATCATGACAGGCGAAAACTATACTCCCAAGACGATAGCGCGGCTTGTAGCCTCGAGGAGTTGGGACAAGGTGACCACACCTGTCTCCACCACGATAGGCCTCGCCGGTCTTGCAGGTGCGTTCGTTGCTCTAGGCGGAGTGTTTGCGACGGTCATCGCAACCCAGTCCGGGCTTGGCTTTGGGATTACCAGACTGCTCACAGGCGTTGGGTTCTCCCTCGGTCTGATCTTGGTGGTAATAGCAGGAGCGGAGCTGTTCACGGGGAACAACCTCATGTTGATAGGCGTGGCGACGCGCCGCATCACGCTCATCCACATGCTCCGCAACTGGGGCGTCGTGTACCTGGGCAACCTCGTTGGATCGCTGCTCATCGTGGCGCTGGCGTTCTTCTCCCGCTGGTGGGAACAGGGAGACATCAGCACTACGGCGCTCCTTACCGCCCACCACAAGGTCAATCTATCCTCGCTAACCATCTTCTTTAGCGGCATTCTTGCCAATACGATGGTCTGCCTAGCGATCTGGATGGCGGCGAGCGCCCGGGAGGTCATTGGAAAGGTCGCGGCAGTAGTCTTCCCGGTATCCGCGTTCGTAGCCGCAGGCTTGGAGCACAGCGTCGCCAATATGTTCTTCTTGCCCATCGGCCTGCTGCTGTCCACCAACCCCGAATTAGTCCAAGCGGCCGGGCTGGTGGGAGATACTTCCCGCCTAACGATTCCATGGGCTGCCCACAACCTGCTCTGGACTACCCTCGGGAACATCGTTGGCGGCGGCGTCTTCGTGGGGATGACCTACTGGTTCGCCTATCTCAGGAGCGATCAGGACGATGAGGCGTCCGATTGATGTATGAGAATATGCACCATCCCGGCAATACTCGAATTTGCCGCCTGCACTGTGCTATAATCTCTCATAGAGACAGCGGAGAGATGGCAGAGCGGACGAATGCGCCGGTCTCGAAAACCGGTATGGGGGCAACCCCATCGTGGGTTCGAATCCCACTCTCTCCGCCATAGGGTGCCTCATGAGCCCAATGTGCGCCGTTGCCTGTCGCCGAACCGCGGAGAGTTGCCAGAGTGGACGATTGGGCACGACTGGAAATCGTGTGTGCCCGCAAGGGTACCGTGGGTTCGAATCCCACACTCTCCGCCAGCTTGCACGGCCGGGCTCTTTCCGAGATGCCGCCGCGCGTTGCCAAGCAGATTTTGAAGCATCAGGAGTAAGGTATGGCCGAGCGTATATACATCAGGGATGACAAGGGCGGTCTTGAGCCACTAGAAGAGATGCGTTTTTCGACAGAGGACCATCTACAGACGTTGATTGCGGAGCATCCCGAGCTGTTAGATGGGACGCAAATACGACCGGAGGATCCCCGCCGTTGGATTCTCATCACCCGCGAAAAGGGAATCTCCGAGACTGCCGACTCCGGATCTCGGTGGGCGGTCGACCACTTGATCGTCGACCAGGACGCGATGCCGACGCTGGTCGAGGTAAAGCGAGGAGCGAATCCAGAGATCCGCCGTACCATCGTAGGGCAGATGCTGGAGTATGCGGCGCACGCCGCACAAACGTGGAGTGCGGAAGAGCTCCGCCACACGTTCGAAGAGTCGGCAACCGACCAGGGACTCGATCCGGATGAAGAGATTGGAAGACTGCTGCAGACAGACGGAGAGCCGGATGTCGATCGTTTCTGGCAGGATGTGGCCACGAATCTTGAGGCGCGGCGTCTCCGTCTCCTGTTCGTCGCGGATGAAATACCAGATCCACTTGAACGAACTGTCGAGTTCCTCAACGCGCAAATGCCAAACATTGAAGCGCTTGCGGTAGAGGTCAAGCAGTTTCGGGGCAGCTCGACGCAGACCCTCGTCCCGAGAGTAATCGGGAGAACTGCGAAACCCACTAACTCCCCAGATCGTCCTTCCAATCTCACACAAGAGACCTTTCTCGCCAAGTTCTCCAGCGACGAGGCGCGAAATGCGGTGGCTCGGCTCATTAATGTGGCCCAGGAGTCTGGCGCAGTCTTTCGCGGGGGGGTGGCCACTGTCAGCCTCCGTGTTCAATGCTCGCGGTGGAAGGATCTGATCTCCGTGGCTTGGCTCAACCCGCCAGGCGCGAAAGGTTGGAGGGGAACCCAAAACTGTACTTTTGGAGAGGGCACGATTGGCTACCATCCACAGCTGGAAGATGAACTCGGCCCGGTTCTTCATGGGTGGGTAGATGACTTCAGTGACGACGATTTCGCCAGACCCTTATCAATCAAGAAATTGAATGGGTGGGAGGTCGATTACGAAGATGTCGCGCTGCACATCGACTTGCTGGCCGAGCGGCTTGTCAACGTCATTGGGGAACTGAAGGCGCTGTGACCCCACTCCGCTTCATCAGTCCGGCGCGCGTCGACGCCGTCTGCGGGCCCCATCCAGTTGGACGTGATATGATGGATCCACAGTTCATGAGCGGAGATGGGGATGTTCGACTTTCATACTCATACGTTCCTCAGCGACGGTGTCCTTTCACCGATCGAGCTGATTCGGCGCGCGCGCGTGTTGGGGTACCAGGTCATCGCAGTTACCGACCATGTGGGGCACGGCAACATAGAGTTCGTGCTCAAGACGTTGGTCAAGGACTGCGAAGTGGCATCGAGCCGGTGGGACATCTTGGCGCTGCCCGGCGTGGAGATCACGCATACGCCGAGCAGTGACATCGACTACCTTGCGCGGTCTGCGCGTGAGTTGGGCGCGAAGGTCGTCAACGTTCACGGCGAAACCGTCGTCGAGCCTGTGGAACCGGGAACCAATCGCGCGGCTGTGTCCTCGCCGCACGTCGACGTCCTAGCGCATCCTGGCCTCATCGACTTCGAAGACGCCGAGATCGCGGCCAGACACGGCGTCTTCCTGGAAGTTTCCGCGCGCAAAGGGCACGCGTTTGCGAACGGACACGTCGTCCATGCGGCGAAGCGAGCCGGGGCGCGGATGGTTCTCGACTCCGACGCCCACGAACCAGGCGACCTCCTGACGCCGGAGTTTGCCGTGAACGTCGCGCGGGGAGCTGGGCTCGACGAGGCAGAGGCGAGATCGCTGCTGGAAGATAGTCCGCTGTCATTGCTGGAACGGATCGGCGTTCGGTATGAAGAAGGACGAGACCGCTCGTGATCCAGTGCGGCATCTCGAACGCAAAAGTGGTATTCTATTCGTGTATCATATCCTTGTCGGCTTCCCAGTGAACGGACCTCTTGATCGACCAAGAACAGATCCGCCAAGCAGTAATCTCCCTCTTGGGTGCAGTTGGTGAAGACATCGAACGTGAGGGGTTGTCCAAGACCCCGGGTCGCGTGGCCGCTCTGTATTCCGAGATGCTCTCTGGTATCGGACACGACCCTGCAGAAGTTCTCCAGACGCAGTTCGACCAGCCGGACGCGGGGCTTGTCGTGTTCGCCAACTTGCCGTTCTTCTCGTTGTGCGAGCACCACATGCTGCCCTTCATCGGCACGGCATTGGTCGGATACCTGCCGAGCGGTCGGGTCGTTGGGGCCAGCAAAGTTGCGCGCGCGCTCGACATCCTGTCTCGCCGACTGCAAATCCAAGAGAGGTTGACCCAACAACTGGCCGATGCCCTTGCGGATGCCCTGCAGCCGAAAGGGGTCGGAGTAGTGCTCTCGGCCGAACACCTGTGTATGTCTCTAAGAGGGATTAGCAAACCGGGCAACCGAATGGTCACCTCTGCCTATCGTGGCGAATTCGAGACGAACACGGAGACCAGGCGAGAGTTCTTGTCGATGAGGGGAGGGCAGCTAGCGTGAGCGTGTCCGTCGATACCGCGCCACTCGACCGAATCGCAAACGATTGGGAAGCATTGTTGCCGAGATGTTGGACCGACACGATCTTCGCAGCGCCTTGGTGGCAAACGATCTGGCTGCGGCACTTTGGTGACCAATCGACTGTCCGCATCCTCAGGGCCGACGACGAGGCAGGGAATCTACTTGGCATCGCGCCGATGAGCGTAGTCGAGGGGACGGTCCGCTTCCTCGGCGGAGAAGACCTGTTCGACTACCATGACTTCTTGGTAGTGAAGGGCGCGGAGGACGCATTCTATCCGGCGGTGTTCGACGAGATCGCTGCATGGGAGTGGGAAGCCATCAATCTGACGTCGTTGCCAGAGGCATCGCCGACCATTCGGCGAGCCGCCGACGTTGCGCACGGCAAGGGATGGCGCGTAGAGGTTGCAGAGGAGGACAAGACTCCTTTCAAATCCCTCCCGCCCACCTGGGACGAATTCGTCATGGGACTCCGCAAGAAGCAACGGCACGAGCTCCGCAGAAAGACGCGCAAGATCAGCAGCGCAGGCAGTGTCGTACAGTATCGATGCCCTCCAGAAGCGCTGCGCGAATGCCTGTCGGACTTCTTCCGTCTCCACCGGGCGAGCCGCTCCGACAAGGCCGAATTCATGACCAAGCCTCGCGAACGCTTCTTTACCGAGGTCGCGGAGGCTGCGTCGAAGCGCGGACACCTCATTCTATCGATGCTGGAATTCGAAGGTGTCCGCGTGGCTGCGTGCATCGGCTTCGACCACCGCGGCTCGTATCTGCTCTATAATAGCGGTTACGATCCGGAGTATTCCCATCTGAGCGCGGGGTTCGTGAACAAGGCATGGGCTATCAAGGACGCGATCGAATCGGGGAAGCACACATTCGACTTCCTCCGCGGAGCCGAGCGCTACAAGTACGACCTTGGCGCGCAGGACAGATCCGTGTACACAGTCCAAATTCGCAGGTAGGACTGGGCGCTATGCACACGCGAAACATCGCCATGCTCACTATGCACAGTTGCCCAATCGGGCAGCCCGGCGAAGGCGACGTAGGAGGCATGAACGTCTACGCCGCGCAGGTCGCCTGTGAACTGGGAAAGGTTGGCTACCGCGTCGACCTCTACACGCGCAGAGACCGCATCCACCCTCATCCCGTCGTTCGGATAGCGCCGTCCGTTCGCGTCGTGCACGTGGACGGAGGGCCGATCGACGAACCGAAGCACGGGTTGGCAGACTACGTCCCCGCTTTCGTTCAGGGAGTCGACGAGTTCCGTCGGGAACAACAGATGTCTTACGACCTGGTGCACTCGCACTACTGGCTCTCCGGAACCGCGGCGAGAGACCTCTCCGCTGCGTGGGGGGTTCCACACGTCGCAATGTTCCATACTACTGCCCTCACCAAGATGCTGGCGCGGTTCGGAGAACGGGAGCCGGAGCGCCGCGTCGACGCCGAAGGCGAGACCATGGCAGACGCCAACGTCATCATCGTCTCGACTCATGAAGAGCGTGCGGCCATATCCCGCCTATACGGTACAGACGACGCCAAGATTCGCGTGCTTCCGGCTGGCGTAGACCTCGACCTGTTTCGCCCAATGGACAAGGACGACGCGCGTCGTTCGCTGGGGTTGCGGGGCCGAAACGTCGTGCTGTCTGTCGGGCGTGCCGAGCCACTCAAGGGCTTCGATATCCTGCTCATGTCCATGGCGTCTCTAGACGGCGGTTCGGACGCGGCAGTTGTGATCGTCGGAGGCGATATCGAATCGGACCCGGAGATGGCGAGGCTCCGGGCTCTATCGCGGACGCTTGGATTGGAAGACAGGGTTGTCTTTACCGGATCTGTGCCGCAGAACCGTTTGAGTGTGTACTACAACGCCGCGGATGTATTCGTCCTGCCGTCCTACTACGAGAGTTTTGGCTTGGTGGCGCTCGAGGCGATGGCTTGCGGGGTGCCTGTCATAGCGGCGCGCGTGGGCGGCGCGCGCAGTTTCATCAAGAGCGGAGTAACAGGGTATCTCATCGACCGGACGTGTCCGGAGCCGTTTGCTCAGAAAATCGAGGTTCTGCTTCACAATCCTGCACTTCGGGAGGGCATGGGGCGGGCGGCGCGCTCCCACGCGGAGACGATGAGCTGGGAAAAGGTCGCGCAAGAAACCATAGACGTGTACGACTCGGTGGCTTCAGCCCCTCATGCGACGCCCGTCGCCGCGCGCTAGACGAATGGATGCCGTGCAGAACGAAATGCACTGCACTCCGGGAAGATCCAGGAGAGCCAAATGTCCTACTCGTCGATCTTCCAACCAACGATCTTGGTCGGCTCGATCGTGATGACGATGAAGTTCACCTCCGGGACAACCCTTTCGGTATACGCTTCCCCCGCTTCCTGCCCCAGATAGTTCGTCGCCATCTGCAAGACGTACCCGCGGATATTTCGATGCGAGAGGCTGGCGATGCCGTTGACGATGGCCGCCTTGTAGGGCTTGGCATGGGTGGCGATGCTTGCGCACACTCTTGGCTCGCGGCGTATATTGCGTACCTTGACCGCCGCCTCGTCCGCCAAGACGATGAGGCGTTCGCCGTCGTAGTGGTGCCAGACAGGAGCCACGTGGGGGGATCCGTCTGGACGCACGGTCGCAAGGTCGCAGAGGTGGGGTTCGCGGAGGAATTCGTCGATTTCGCCTGGAGTCATTGGAATCTACCTCGTCTCGTCTTTCCCCTCGCTCTCGCACCGTGCAGGCTGCTTGGGGGGGAGCAGGGATTGAACTTCGCGCCATATCTCTTCGCTGATGGACTCGATTGGTCGAGATGCGTCTAGGACGCGCCACCGGTCCGGGTCTTGCTCCGCGAGATGCAAGAATCCTAGGCGCACTCGTTCGTGGAACTCCGGAGGTTCTTCCTCGAACCGCGTTCCTTCCGCGACGCGGTCTATGCTCGAGGACGCTCTCGTAGTATCCAACTGCATTTGGAGCTGCAGGCCGCGCACTCGAGAGATGCCGACTTCCGGACGGCAGTCCAGCAAGAACGTCAGGTCGGGCATGAACCCATGAGTCGCCAAGCCGTTGACTACCTTGACGATTTCGATGTCGATGCCGCGTCCATAACCTTGGTAGGCGATGGTAGAATCCGCGTACCGATCTGCGAGGACCACGACGTCCGGATCGTCAGCCTGGGGTTCGATTACCTCGGATGCGAGCTCCGAACGGGCGGCGGCAAACAGGAACAGTTCCGTTGCACGAGACATTGGCTGATCCTTCGCCGGGGATCGCTTTATCCATTTCCTCAGGTACGTTCCAAGCGCAGTCGAACCAGGCTCGCGCACGCGGACACAACGAACCTCCAAGGCTTCGAGGCGGTCTGCGAGTATGGAGGCCTGAGTGGTCTTGCCGGCGCCCTCTCCTCCTTCGAACGAGACGAAAAGCAATGATGTTCACCCAATTGCGCTGCGTTTTCGGATAGACCACATTCTACGACCGTTCGAGGCTGCGCGCAAGGAAACCGCGGCTACTTTACCGACGAGGAATGGAGGGGCTATCATATGAGGGAACCGCTTGCATAGTTTCATAGAGACCTGCTAGGATATAGAACAAAATTTCGCGCACTGCCGCTTAAGAGCACAGGCGGCAATCCACGGATGCGCCCCGCCGTATACTGCGCGAGAACGGGAGCATCGAATACGATGACGAACCAGCCCCATCTTCCCGACATGGAACGCGGCCCCGCAGGACTCATGCACGAACAGACCTTCAACGAGGCGCTGGCGGACGCTCTGCGTTCTCGGCGGAGGGAGTGGAGCGACGACGATACGTCCATCGTTGCAGAGCGGTACGGCGTGTTCGACGACGCGGTGACGCTTCGTCCGGACATCTTGGTGAAGCCGCACGGCGTCTATCCGGTAGTGGTCGAGGTGGAGTTTGGGGAGCAGCCGGCATTCGAGGACGCGCGGGCGAAGTTGGGCAGACGGGTTGCGGGGACCGATCCGGTACGCTCGGCCATTGCGGTGGGCGCCCCATCGGAAATTCGCCATTGGTCGATCGAACAACTGCGGGAACGGCTTGCCCACCCCAGCAGCGTGGAACTGCATTACGCGATCTTGTCCGCCAACGTCAAGGGCGACGAGGAGGGTGAAGTCGTAATACGGGACTCGGATGTCCATATCTGGCCTTCATCTGGATACGCGGCCGGCACGGTAGACGATCTGGCGATACTGTGCGAGTACGCTCCCGCGCCGCCCGGCTTGGTCTCGGAAACCGCCGAGTACATAGCGCGCCGGATCCACAATCTCGCAGACAACCTATTCGTACACCTGCCCCCTGGAGTGGCTGCCGATATCGCTCGAACCCTGGGGCAGCACGACGAGAATCAGGGCCTCCGGATGGCATGTTGCATCTGGTTGACCTCGCTGCGGCTGCACGATCTGTTGGCGTCGAAGTCCACCGCCTTGAAGAAGATGGGGTTGAGGTCGATACACGATTTGCGGTACATGAACGGCATCGGCGCCGCTCTTATGCCGCACGATGTGATACAGGAGTGGGACAAGATTCTCGAAGTGAACTACGGTTCCATATTCAGCGCGGCCCGCGCCCTCATGGTTCTCCCCATTCCTACGACGGAGGGAGGGGAGGCTCTGGATAGGACAGCCGAAATGGCCGCGCGGGTGTCCCGGCTGCGCCTCGGCGACCGCGTGGATTTCGCAGGAGAGCTCTTTCCCCTGCTGTTGGACGATCGAGAAGAGACGGCGGCGCACTATACCTTGCCAGAGACGGCGGAGTTGCTAGCCACCCTAGCGGTGGAGAGGATCCCCATCCGCGATTGGTCATCGTGGAGAGAGGTTTCCGTGCTGCGGGTAGCAGACTTTGCGTGCGGCACCGGAGCGCTGCTGCGAGCGGCCTATCGCTGCATCCGACAAAAGCATGAGGCGGCAGGCGGCAGGTCGAGGAGGCTGCACCGCACCTTGATCGAGCGCTCGATCACCGGCTTGGACATCAACGAGCTGGCGTCGCACATGACCGCGGCCGGGCTTTCTACCGCAGAGATCGAAACCGCCTACGAAACGGACAACATCGCGGCTGTGGCGCTAGAGGGCGGACGTACCGGCTCCCTCGAACTGATCGAATTGGAGCAGATAACAGACGTAACCGGGCAGTATGCCCGATCGGCGACGAACAACCACACCAGCGATCGGCCCGTCAACGTCGAAGTCCCGCATCACAGCCATGACTTGGTCATCCAAAATCCGCCCTATTCCCGCGCTCGACGCGACCGCAAGATGTTCGACGTGACCGGCATCGCCGAAGCGCAGCGCAGCAGCAGCGTGGCCAGGCTGGGCAAGATCCGCGGCAAGCTTCGCAGAGACGGAAACGAGATGACGAACGGGCAAGCAGGCTTGGGCGCGGATTTCTCCGCCTTGGCAGACCGCAAGCTGAAGCCCGGCGGGGTTTTCGCCACCGTGCTCCCGTTGACCGCAGCCAAGGCGGAGTCGTGGGAGGGGTTCCGCAAGACGATAGAGCGAGAATATCACGACATCCTTGTCATCGCCTTCTCGTCTCACCGGAGCTCGATGATGTCCGCAGACACCCACATGAACGAGATGCTCCTGCTTGCTACGAAGAGGCAAGAGAGCAAGGACGACGATGAAGACGCGCGGATTGCCTATGTCAATCTCAACGCCGCGCCGGAATCCGTCCCCGAGTCGCTCTGGTACGCGAAGCTCATTGGCGAGATCGATTGGTCGAAGAGAACTAGCGGGGTCATCTACGAATTCGGCAAGCAGATCGGAAGTTGGACGATAGATACGACTGTGCGGTTGGGCTTCCCGTGGTTCACGGTTGGAATGCGGAATCACCATTTGAGTGCGGTGACGGCCGACCTCATGCGAGGACGTCTGTATTCTCCCACGGATTTCCAGCGCTGGGAGTTCGATGTGAAATTCACCACATTGGACGAAGTCGTCGACATCGGCCCCACCCATGACTTGATAGGACATCCAAGTGATGGAGACGGGCGCGGCGCGTTCACGTTCTCGGAGATCACATCGGAGGATGACTTGCTCTATCCGTCGCTGTGGGCGGTCGACGCCCAGACGCAGAAGCGCATATCCATACCGCCAACTCATAGGGGAGTGCCTGCGGTCGAGGACGAGGACGTCTTGCGTGAGATGATTGCGCACAAGAGCGACCTGTTCATCTCGCGCAACCTTGGCATGGTCTCCCAGGCGCTGGCGGCTGCGAGAACCCCGGAGCCGGTGATGGGAGGCAGCACGTGGACGGCGTTGGAATCGGATGACGAAGGGGTAAAGGCGGCCCTTGCGCTTTGGTTCAACTCTACGCTCGGGTTGATGGTCAGGATTGCCTATGGACAGACTACGCAGCCGGGAAGGTCGAGGATGCAGGTACGAGCGCTGGCGGGATTGCCTGTCCCGGACTTTGCAGCCGATGGCGAGGCGGGTGAGAGGGCAAGGAATGTCGCGCGTCGGAGGTTCGACGCCCTGTCGGTCGTGGAATTGCAGCCGGTGTCCTACGCATTCCAGGACGAACGACGCGCCGAAATCGACGACGCGGCGCTGGCGATGCTCGGGCTTGCGGACGAACGCGGGGCAAGAGGGGCGCTCGCCGAGCTGCGTAGGCTATGGTGCAAGGAACCATCCGTCCACGGCGGCAGCGGGCGCATCATGCGCGCCATGGGCGTCGTGCAATGACCTGATGAAGGGGGACACAAGGAGCAATCACCAACCTACGCTTCCCGTATCCCTCTCTTGGCTTCGCCGCGCACATCCACGATTCCCTCAATCCCTCCAAAGAGCGTCCAGAAATGCCCCTGCTCTCACATGCGAATGTCCCAGAATGTCCGCGGTTCCGAACTCCATGCACATCATCGACCCGTCGTTGCACCATCTCCCCAACCGTCCTTCCCGCTCCTCACAATTAACTCGTATTTGAGAAATACCTCGTAAATACTTGGTAAATGCTTGACACGCGCGGATCTTGTATGGTACGCTATCAATGTCGCAGTATGCCTTCCGTCAACTCACGACATTCTTCCACGCCTGTACCGCCTCCGGTTCCGCAGCTTTCCGCGCCTTCTCCGGCGTAGCGTTGCCGCCTCCGGTTCGCGCGATCCATACTTCTAGGAGTAAGAGACGTATGACCCTTTCGAGTGTTGGTGTCGAAAACGGTGTTCACGCAAACGGCAAGGCTCGTTCCTTCGCCCGGATTTCGTCCGTGCTCGACGTTCCGAACCTGATCCAAGTGCAATTGGACTCGTTCGAGTGGTTCAAGAGCGATGGTTTGAAGGAGCTCTTCGAAGAGATTTCTCCCATCGAGGATTTCCCTGGAGGTCGGTTCCAGCTGACCTTCGAGAGCCACTACTTCGACGATCCGAAGTACCCCGAAGATGAGTGCCGCGAGCGCGAGGCGACATTTTCGGCGCCGCTCAACGTGACCGTCGGCCTTCATACCAAAGGCTCCGGCCCTGGGGAAGGCGAGATCAAGTACCAGAAGCTGTTCGTCGGGGACATTCCCATGATGACTACGACCGGCACGTTCATCATCAACGGCGCGGAACGGGTAGTGGTGAGCCAGCTGCTGCGCTCGCCCGGCGTCTACATCACGACCACGATCGAACCGACGACCGGCCGCCCCTTGGCGTATGCCAAGTTGATCCCCATTCGGGGCGCGTGGATGGAGTTCGAGACGGACAAGCGAGACGTCATCTCCGTAAAGGTGGATAGGAAGCGGAAGGCGCCCGTCAGCATGCTCCTGCGCTCCCTGGGATACACGTCCAACCGCGAGATCCTGGAGCTGTTCGAGGATGTCGACATCGATCCCGACCATCAGTACATGCAAGCGACCATCGAGAAGGATCCCGCGGTCGGGAGCGAAGAAGAGGCCTTGGTAGAATTCTACCGGCGGCTCCGCCCCGGGGAGCCGCCCACGGTGGACAACGCGAAGGCGCTGCTCGATAGTCTGTTCTTCAACCCGAGGCGCTACGACCTTGGGCAGGTGGGGCGGTACAACCTCAATCGCAGGCTTGGCTCGCCCGGAGCCGAGGTCGAGGAAGCTCGCACCCTCTCCAAGCAGGACATCATCAATTTGCTGCGAAGGATGATCCTGGTCAACCGCGGAGAAGAGGGAGTCGATGACATCGATCATCTCGGCAACCGGCGCATTTCCGCCGTCGGCGAGCTGATTCAGAAGCAGATACGAGTGGGGCTGATGCGAATGGAGCGGGTCATCAAAGAGCGTATGACTACCCAGGTCGACCCGGTCACCACCACGCCCGCAGCTCTGATCAACGTCAGGCCGGTCGTTGCTTCGGTGCGAGAGTTCTTCGGAGGATCTCAGCTCTCGCAGTTCATGGATCAGACGAACCCGCTGGCGGAGCTGACGCACAAGCGCAGGCTGTCCGCGCTTGGACCAGGCGGCTTGTCGAGAGACCGTGCGGGGTTCGAAGTGCGCGACGTTCATCAGTCGCACTACGGACGCATCTGCCCAATCGAAACGCCAGAAGGCCCGAACATCGGCCTGCTCGGATCCCTGGCCACATACGCCAGGACGAATGCGCACGGCTTCATCGAGACGCCGTATCGGAGGGTGCGCCAACATATATCGAGCGCAGACCCCAACCTGGAAGGCCGCACCGTCGCGGAGACCATCGTCAACGCGCAGGGCCGGACGATTCTAAACTCCGGCGGAGTTGTCTCGAGAGGGATTCGCACTCGGATATCCAAGATACCCGAGCAGCCAATTGCCGTTCGCCCCTACGTGACCGATGAGGTCGTGTATCTCACCGCAGATGAGGAGGAGAAAGCCGCTATTGCTCAGGCAAACGCGGCTGTCAACGAGAAGGGGGAGTTCGAGGACGACCGCATCGAGGCGAGAGTCTGGGAATCTGATCAGGAGCATCATTTGCAGCAAAACGTTCGCATGGAGGCCGCTGAGAATATCCACTACATGGACGTCTCCCCCATGCAGTTGGTGAGCGTTTCGACTGCGCTGATCCCGTTCCTGGAGCACGACGACGCAGGACGGGCCCTGCTGGGGTCGAACATGCAGAGGCAGGCGGTGCCATTGCTCAAGCCGGAGGCCCCGTTGGTCGGCACCGGCATGGAAAAGCGCGTGGCGGTCGACAGCGGCCAAGTTCTCTGGTCTCGATCGGCCGGAGTCGTGACCGAGGTCACAGGCAACCGTATCGTCGTCGCGGACGATGACGGCGAGCAGCACGAATACAAGCTCAAGAAATTCGTGCGGAGTAACCAGGGCACGTGCATCAACCAACACCCGATCGTGAACCGCCACGACCGAGTCGAGATTGGAGACATTCTGGCGGACAGCTCGTCGACGTCGCACGGGGAGCTCGCGCTGGGTCACAACGTGCTTGTGGCGTTCATGAGTTGGGAGGGGTACAACTTCGAGGACGCCATCATTCTGAGCGAGCGAATCGTTCGGGAAGACAAGTTCACGTCCATCCACATCGAGAAGCATGAGGTAGAAGCGCGAGACACCAAGC
Source organism: Dehalococcoidia bacterium (assembly GCA_965242665.1). Lineage (GTDB taxonomy): Bacteria > Chloroflexota > Dehalococcoidia > Lucifugimonadales > VXLM01 > VXLM01. The sequence continues at coordinate 2,442,085 of OZ251484.1, forward strand.
TCGGCCCCGAAGAGATCACGCGGGACATTCCGAACGTGGGCGAGGAAAGCCTCCGCCACCTCGATGAGCATGGAATCATCTACACCGGCGCAGAGATCGGACCGGGCGATATCCTAGTGGGGAAGGTCACTCCCAAGGGCGAGACCGAGCTCAGCGCCGAGGAGAAGCTGCTGCGCGCGATATTCGGAGAGAAGGCCCACGACGTCAAGGATACCTCCCTGCGCGTGCCGCACGGCCAGCGCGGCAAGGTCATCGACGTCCGCGTTATCGTCAAGCAGGAGGGCGCTGAAGGCAATGAGCTGCCGCCGGGCGTGAACATGCTCGTCCGCGTCTGGATAGCTCAGACCCGCAAAGTGGTCGAGGGCGACAAGATGGCCAATCGGCACGGCAACAAGGGGGTCATCGCAAAGATACTTCCCGAAGAGGACATGCCCTACCTTCCGGACGGCACTCCCGTAGACATCATCTTGAATCCCATCGGCGTGCCGTCGAGGATGAACTTGGGGCAGGTATTGGAGACGCATCTCGGCATGGCCGCGCACGGGATGGGGTATCGTGCGGTCACGCCCGTGTTCGACGGCGCGGCCGACATCGATATCGAGGACAGCCTGGCGCGGTCGTGGCTCATCGAACGGTCTGGCGCAGTCGATCCGCGTCCGTTGGACGTCAACGGTTCCAAGCGCGTCGATCTGGGCAAGGTGCGCGAATGGCTCGCACAGCGGGGATACGACTACGACGACGTGATGCTTGAGAACGGCCTCGGCAAAGCGCGGGAAGCATGCCTCCGGACGTGGTTCGAGGAAGAGATGGGGATGGACATGACCGACCGTTCCGTCGACGAGATGAAGGAGGAAGCGCTCGAACTCGACCGCGAACATCGGGAGACAGTGCCGATCCTGGGCAAGTCCGTCCTGTACGACGGACGCACCGGCGAGGAGTTCGACCAGCCAATCGCAGTCGGGTACATCTACATGCTCAAGCTCATTCACTTGGTCGAAGACAAGATCCACTCGCGCTCGACTGGGCCGTATTCCCTGGTTACCCAGCAGCCTTTGGGCGGCAAGGCACAGTTCGGCGGCCAACGGTTCGGAGAGATGGAGGTATGGGCGTTGGAGGCATACAGCGCAGCATACAACCTCCAGGAAATGCTGACCGTCAAGTCAGACGACGTCATCGGCCGGGTGAAGACCTATGAGGCAATCGTCAAGGGAGAGGACATCACCCAGCCAGGCATCCCGGAGTCGTTCCACGTTCTCTTGAAGGAGCTGCAGAGCTTGGGTCTGCAAGTGGAACTCAGGCACGAGCAACCGGATATAGACATCGGCCTATCCGAAGAGCCGACCATCGACCAACTCATGGACGGCGTGGTCGCATTGGACGATACGTCCATTGTGCCTGGGTTCGACGACCTCGGTCCCATACCGTCGGAGATCGATCCGAGCGGTGTCGGCGGACTCATTGACAGTGGAAATCCGGCGCAGCCTTCGGAAGATGAGATTTCTGCCGGCGCGCCGACAGAATCCACCGATGGCGGCAGCTAGGCGAAGCAGCACAGAACGGACTTCAGGGGGCTGACTGCACGAGCGCAGCCCCTTCCGAAACGTCAAAAATCCCCGTCTCTTGCGGCGCGCATCCACGCCGCAAGAGGAGACAACTTCGATAGGAGAGCGATTCATGGTTCAAACCAATACCGCGAGTGAATTCAATGCAGTCCGTATCTCGTTGGCGTCTCCCGAGCAGATCAAGATATGGTCGTACGGCGAGGTCACAAAGCCGGAGACCATCAACTACCGCACCCTCCGTCCGGAGAAGGACGGACTATTCTGCGAGCGCATATTCGGGCCAACGAAAGATTGGGAATGCTACTGCGGCAAGTACAAGAAGATTCGCTACAAGGGCGTCATCTGCGACCGTTGCGGCGTGGAAGTCGCACGCTCCAAGGTGCGCAGAGAGCGGATGGGGCGCATTACGTTGGCGGCCCCAGTGGCTCATATTTGGTTCTCCAAGGGCACGCCGAGCCGCCTCGGCCTGATCCTCGACCTATCGCCGCGAAACCTCGAACGAGTCATCTACTTCGCGCAGTACCTCGTGACAAACGTCGACGAAGACCTCAAGCAAGCCGCGATCGAACGACTCAGTTTCGAGCTGGAGCAAAAGAGCGAGGAACTACAGAGCAAGTCCGCGGATGAGATCGGAGAGTTTCAGCCGATTGTCTACCGCAGCCACTACCACGTGCTCGGGGTAGCCGTTGATGCCTCCGACGAAGCAATCAAGCAAGCCTTCCGAAAGCTGTCCAAGGAGTACTCTTCCGACCAAAGCGAAGACCCGGCCGTGCATGAGAGACTCGAGGCAATCGAGGAGGCCTACGAGATGCTCTCGGACTCCGAGATGCGCAGCGACTACGACGCATCCGAGCGCACCATCATCGAAGAAGCGGCGGCCGCCCAACAGAAGATCGAGCAGATACAAGCGCGCCTCGACGAAGACCTAAAAGAGCTAGAGACGGAAATCGAGTCGCAGATTGACGACGTGAGTTCCATCAAGGTGGGGCTGCTTCTCACAGAGGCGCGGTGCCGTGAGCTCCGCGACCAGTACCCCGAGATCTTCACGGCTGGCATGGGTGCGGAGTCAGTGCTCGAACTTCTCAAGATTCTGGACCTCGACCAAGTACGCGACGAACTGCAAAAGGAAGCGGACGAGCTGTCTGGCCAGCGCCGCATGAAGGCGATCAAGCGACTCCGAGTAATCGAGGCGTTTCGCAAGAGCGGCAACAAACCAGAGTGGATGGTCCTCTCCGTCCTGCCTGTGCTTCCACCCGAGCTGCGGCCTATGGTGCAGCTAGACGGCGGGCGGTTCGCCACGAGCGACTTGAACGACCTCTACCGCCGCGTCATCAACCGGAACAACCGACTCAAGCGCTTGATCGACTTGCAGGCGCCGGAGATCATCATTCGCAACGAAAAGCGGATGTTGCAAGAAGCAGTGGATGCACTGATCGACAACGGACGCCGAGGACGCCCTGTCGCCGGCAGCCACAACCACAAGCTCAAGTCGCTCTCGGATCTGTTGCGTGGGAAGCAAGGACGCTTTCGGCAAAACCTGCTTGGCAAGCGGGTCGACTACAGCGGCCGGTCGGTCATCACAGTAGGGCCGGGACTCAAACTGGACGAGTGTGGACTCCCCCGGCGCATGGCTCTCGAACTGTTCAAGCCGTTCGTCATGAACAAGCTGGTTCTCCAGGGGTACGCTCACAACATCAAGAGCGCCAAACGCTTGTCGGAGCGGGCGCGCCCAGAGGTTTGGGACATCTTGGAAGAAGTGGTCAAGACTCGTCCGGTGATGTTGAACCGCGCGCCGACTCTCCACCGGTTGGGCATCCAAGCGTTCAAACCGGTCTTGGTCGACGGCGGGTCCATCAAAGTACATCCTCTGGTGTGCTTCGCCTTCAATGCAGACTTCGACGGCGATCAGATGGCTGTCCACGTGCCGTTGTCGCGCGGCGCGGTTACGGAAGCCAGCCAAATCATGCTCAGTTCGCGCAACATGCTCGCGCCAAGCTCGGGCGAACCGATCTCGGCGCCCACGCTGGACATCGTGCTGGGCTGCTACTACATGACCATCGTGAAGGAAGGCGCCAAGGGAGAGGGCAGGCGATTCACGAGCTTCGAGGACGTCAGGCTGTCCCACGAGCTGGGGCAGATCGACCTCCGCGCGCTGATAAAGGTTCGTCCGGTCGCGGAGATCCACCGAGGAGGATCGGGCGGGAGAAGCAACGGTGGCAAGACCGACCTCGTAAAAGTCAATGGCAACGGCGAGTTGAGCCGATTGGACTGGCTGGAGACGACTGCAGGACGCATCATCTTCAACGACGCGCTGTCTCCGGAACTCGGATTCTACAACCAGGAGCTGGATAAGTCGGCGCTGAAGGACATAACCGCCGAGTGCTTCCGCCGACTGGGCAATGATGGAACGATGGAGATGCTCGACCGCGTCAAGGAACTCGGCTTCCAGTATGCGTCGAAGTCCGGCACCACCATCGGCATCAACGACATCGAGGTGCCGACGCAGAAGAAATCCATCATCGCGGACGCCGAGGAAAAAGCCGAACGACTCAATGAACAGTTCCTCGATGGATTCCTCAAAGAAGACGAACGCTACCGCAATACCGTCGAGATATGGGCGGATGCGAACAACGAACTGACGGAGATCATCGAGAACGACCTTCCAAAGTACCGGGGCATTCATCTGATGGCTTCTTCCGGAGCCAAGGGCAACATCCAGCAGATCAAGCAGATGGCCGGAATGCGCGGCTTGATGTCCGACAACAAAGGCAAGGTCATCGAGCGTCCAATCAAGGCGAGCTTCCGCGAGGGTCTCAGCGTCCTGGAGTACTTCATTTCGACGAGAGGCGCGCGCAAGGGCTTGACCGACACCGCACTGCGTACCGCAGACAGCGGCTACCTCACCCGCCGCCTGATAGACGTGGCGCAAGAGGTTGTCGTCTCGGACTACGAGCTCGGAACCGAGACCGGTTTCTGGATCGCCAACGATCCCGACGATCCACTCCAGACCCCGTTCAGGGACAGAATCAAGAGCCGGTACGTCGCAGAGCCGGTTGTGCATCCGGAGACGGGCGAGATCATCCTCGACGCCGAGGAAGTCATCGACGAGAAGACTGCAGCCGCGATCCATGATGCGGGAGTGAAGGGGGTCTCCGTATACTCTCCTCTGACCTGCGAGAGTCCGCGGGGAATCTCTGCAAAGGCATACGGCCTCTCCCTAGCAACGTGGGAACCAGTGCTAATGGGTGAAGCCGTGGGCATCATGGCCGCGCAGAGCATCGGCGAGCCGGGAACACAGCTTACGATGCGCACCTTCCACATGGGCGGCATCGCAGGGACGGACATTACGAGCGGCCTCCCCAGAGTCGAGGAATTGTTCGAGGCAAGAGCGCCAAAAGGAGAAGCGGTCCTGTCCGAGATCGACGGAGTCGTCGGAATTCACGAGTCCTCGGATGGCAGGACGATAACCGTCGTCAGCCAGGACGAGTACAGCGACGAATACGTCTTGCCGGAAGGCTACACGCTGGCGGTAGAGCACGGCGGCAAAGTAGACATCGGAGACCAGCTCGCGGCGAACCAGCCTTCGGAAGAGGAAGACGGCGAAGCGTCGGTTGCCGCGGATGTGACCGCGCGCGTATCCGGCCGTGTCGAAATCGCGGACGGCGCTCTCAGCATCGTGTGGACGGACGAGGATCGGCGGGAGTATGTCATTCCCGCCCCCGCTCGGATCGCAGTCCAAGACGGAGAAGATGTGACTGCAGGGCAAGCGTTGACGGTCGGACCGAAGAACCCGCAGCAGATACTTCGGATTCAAGGTCGCGAAGCAGTGCAGAACTACATGATCGAGGAAGTGCAGAAGGTCTACCGCTCTCAGGGGGTTACGATCCACGACAAGCACATCGAAGTGATCGTGAGCCAGATGCTCCGCAAGGTTCGCGTCGAGGGCGAGGGCGATACGGATCTCATGCCCGACGAATTCATCGACCGGTATCAGTTCGAGGAGATCAACGCGGGAGTTCTCGCCGAAGGAGGCGAGCCTGCCACGGCCAGCCCTGTGCTGCTGGGCATCACGAGGGCATCGCTCAATATCGACAGCTTCCTCGCGGCCGCTTCCTTCCAGCAAACCACACGGGTACTTACGGAGTCGGCCATAAACGGAGACGTGGACTACCTGCGCGGACTGAAGGAAAACGTCATCATCGGCAGACTCATTCCCGCTCGATTCGACAAGACTCCAGAGGGGCGCAGGCGGCTGGGACTCGACGAAACCGAGTACGAACCGCAGTTGGACGGCGTCATGAGCTACTCCGGGCAGCGGCCCCCTCAATACCATGACGAGGAGACCAACGTCGCCCTGTTGGTCGATCAACCGCCGACGCCGTTTGGAGAGCTAACGTAATCCCGGCAATGCGTGAGGCGGCGGAGGCATTGCCTCCGCCGCCTCACGCGGATAGGCCGCTGTCTCATCCCCCATCCGCGGAATCTAACCAACTTGGTTCGTCTTCCGGCCAAGCGTCCTTGCCGATGAGGGGAACGAATCGACAAGGCATCGTAGTCGTGACTGCGTGAGTCGAGCCGGATCTAACGACCTTCATCAAGTGCTGCTGCCTGCGTCCGCCCACTGGGATTACGAGCCTGCCGCCGTCTGCGAGTTGATCGACGAGTCCTCGGATGAGCTTTGGAGCGGCCGCCGCCACGATGATGCCATCGTACGGCGCGCTGGCAACCCATCCGATACGGTCTTCCGCGCGGTGGATGGTGACGTTCTCGCAACGGAGCGAATCTAGATGGAGGCGGGCCGTGTTCGCAAGGGATTCTATGCGCTCGACCGTAATGACCTCTCGCACCAACTGTGCGAGGATAGCGGCCTGGTATCCGCTGCCTGTGCCCACTTCCAATACCCGGTCGCTGCGGCGTGAATCCAACGCATCGATCATCGTCGCAACCATGAACGGCTGGGAGACAGTCTGCCCCTCGCCTATTGGGAGGGCAGTATCCATGTACGCATAGTCTCGGTACTCGGACGGCACGAAGATTTCCCTTGGCACCCGTTCCATCGCTTCGAGGACGCGGCTGTTTCCTACTCGCTTTCGCAGATTGATCATCAATCGTCGTCTATCGTCATTCACGCGCTTTCCCCCGGTCGGCATCTCTCATACAGTAGCACAATATGGAAGATGCGTTGCATCGCGCGATTGACACCCGGCGGTCGCCAAACCTATACTCATGCACGACGAACTTTCGAACTTCTGACAGGTAATCACATGGGCGATGACATTTGCTACGCAGACGCCGCGGAACTTGCACGGAGAATCGCGGCCAAGGATCTATCTCCGGTAGAAGTGATTCGAGTACACCTCGACCGCATCCACTCGGTGAACTCGAAGCTCAACGCCATCGTCGATCTGCAGGCGGAGCGCGCTCTCGAACGAGCGAGAGAGGCAGAGACCGCCGTCGCTCGCGGGGAGTGGTGGGGGCCGTTGCACGGCGTGCCGTTCACTATCAAGGACTGCATCGACAACAAGGGCGTGCGCACTACCAGAGGCTCCCTCCTCTTCGCGGACTACTACCCCTGCGACGACGCGACAGTAGTCAAACGGCTGCTCGATGCGGGCGGCATCTTCATCGGCAAGACGAATATGCCCGAGTTTGCTTTGTGGTGGGAGACTGGCAACTTGGTGTACGGCTTCACGGAGAATCCTTGGATGATCGGACGCACTTGCGGCGGTTCCAGCGGGGGAGAGGCGTCCGCCATCGCAGGGGGGCTCTCTCCGCTCGGCATTGGCAGCGATGTAGGAGGATCGATTCGCTGGCCTGCGCACGCAACGGGCATCGTGGGACTCAAGCCCACTCATGGACGGGTTCCCCTTACCGGTCATTTCCCTGAGACCCTGCTGCGCTATATGCACGTGGGGCCAATGGCGCGGACGGTGCGAGACGTCGGCCTGGCGCTGTCGGTCATTAGCGGCCCCGACGACTTCGACCCCTACGCTTTGCCGGTTCCTCTACCCGATCTTGACGGTGCGGAAGAAGGCCTGGCGGACCTCAAGATCGGGTTCTGTGCGGAAGGGCCGTTCGCCCCAGTCATGAAAGATATCCAAGAAGTTGTCGAGAATGCCGCAGCAGCCCTGGAAGGCGGGGGTTGCGGCGTCGACGAGATCGATCTCCATGAGTGGAACGACCGCCAAGCGCAGGATATTTCAATGTCGTTCTTCCTTGGGGAAGGTGCGTTCGACCTCGATCCCATCATCGATGGACGCACAGATGAATTGGCGCCCTCGATGCGACGCAGGCTCGATCAGCCCCGCCCATCGGCAGACGACTACTATCGCAGCGTCCAGGATACGGAGTGGCTTCGCCAAGACGTCAAGCGCCTGCTCGCCTCATACGACCTTCTACTTCTGCCCACTTCGACGACAACCGCGTTCGAGCACGACTCTCCATTCATCACGATCGACGGACAGGAAGTGCACGGTCGCAATTCTCTCCGGATAACCGTGCCGTTCGACCTTACTGGTTCGCCTGCCGCAAGCGTTCCCTTCGGATGGAGCACCGAAGGGCTGCCGATCGGCGTGCAGATCGTAGGCCGCCACTTCGATGAGTCGACGGTGCTCCGCGCGGCCGCCGCGTTGGAAACGATTGGCGATTGGGCAGGACGGCGCCCCGACATCTAACCGAAAGGGACGAATCGATGCAATTCGACACGCTCATTGTCAATGCCACTATCGTCGACGGGACCAATTCTTCGCGCTACCGTGCGGACGTCGGCTTGTATGGAGGCAAGATTCTCGAGATCGGCGCGCTCGAAGACGCGGACGGAGAGCGCGGGATCGACGCGACCGGACTCGTACTCGCCCCCGGCTTCATCGACATGCACACCCACTCCGACCTATCGCTCCTCGACGACCCAGGCGGAGAGAGCATGGCCTACCAGGGCGTGACGACCCAAGTGACTGGCAATTGCAGCTATTCGCCGTTTCCGATGGGGGATGCCGCGCCGGATCGGATGCGAAGTGTGATGGGCGAGATATTCGAGACGCGTCAGACGTGGAGATGGAGCACGCTTGCGGAATGGGCAGATCTGATGGAGTCGCAGGGAGTTAGCCTAAACGTTGCCCCGCAGGTTGGGAACGCCCCGTTGCGCATTGCGGCCGGCGCGCTCGAGAACCGCCCTGCCTCCCAGGACGAGCTTCGCACCATGAAGCGCCTCTTGGCCGAGACGATGGAGCAGGGAGCCTTCAGCCTCACGACCGGCTTGTCGTTGGCGCCGTCCGGCTACGCGCCAACCGACGAGGTCGCCGCGTTGGCCGAGGTCGCCGCCAGCTATGGCGGCTTCTACGCAACGCACGCGCGCGTACTGCCCGGATGGCACATCAAGATGGTAGAAGAAGCGGTAGAGATCGGGCGGCGAGCCGGCATTCCCGTTCAGTTCTCCCACATGGCAATCGTCGACCGCCGCTACTACGGACACGGCCCGCAGGTCGTCGACGTCATCGACCGCGCACGCGCCGAGGGCGTCGATATCACCTATGACATGTATCCGTATACCGCAGCCGGCGCAGGACTGAACCAGCTCGTGCCTTTGTGGATGCAGGAAGGGGGCGTCCCGCAGTTCATGGAGCGCCTGGGCGACCCATCACTCCGCAGACGCGCCATCCAGGAAATGAACGAGGGACGAGAAGGCGGCATCCCTCCGTTGTGGAACATTCATGTAATCAGCAATACCAACTCTCGAGAGAACCGCAGCTTGATCGGATATAACCTCGATGAGGTCGCAGAAATGCGGGGGGTGGAGCCAGCGGAAGCAACGCTGCAACTGATCCAAGAGGAAAACGACGGGGTCATGGCAGTCGTCCACAACCGCGTCGAGAGCGACATACGGTTCTTCATGAGCCACCCTCAGGCGATGATTGGATCCGACGGCAACGCCATATCGCCAAACGGCCTCTACAAGAGTTTCAAGCCTCATCCTCGGTTCTACGGGCCCTATCCCCGCATCCTGGGGAGATATGTCCGCGAACAGCCGTCTGTCCTGACCTTGGAAGAGGCAGTCTACAAGATGTCCGGATTTCCTGCGGCGCGTATGGGGTTCAAGCAAAGAGGCTACGTCAAAGAGGGGCTCACGGCCGACCTTGTGCTCTTTGATCCCGATACGGTGATCGACAACGCCACCTATGAGAATTCTCATCAGTACCCGACGGGCATTCCCTATGTCTTCGTAGGCGGAGAGCCGGTTATCGACGAGGGACAGCACACGGGGGCTCGGCCTGGACGGGTGCTCAGAAACGGCAGCGCGTAGGTGAACGATGTCAGAACGCTATGAAATTCCGATCTCGCGCGGCCAAGCGGAAGAGCTGTTTTCGTTCTGGCAAAGGATATTTGGATCGGAAGAGCCGGACATCCCCATGAGGGTGTTCCTTGGGGACGAAGTGGAGCATAACCGTCTCATCAGCTACGTCGAGAGAGACGAAGGTGTGCTAATGGGCACCTGTGGCATAACGATTGCGCGTGCTATTCCCCGCTTGGCCGGATTCGGCGAAGTCGCAACGGAGCCGAAATACCGAGGACGGGGTACTGCCACTCGTCTATGCGGCGAGGCGCTCGAAGAGTTTGCCTCGCAGGGAGGAGAGGTAGTCTTCCTGGGCACCGGCAATTCGGACGCCGCGCGGATCTACCATCGACTCGGCTGGCGCAGGCTCGCCGGCTCCAATGTATGGGCAAACGTGACCACCGGCGACTCGCCCGAAGAGTATCTCGTGGACTATTTTCGTTACCCGTCGCCGGTCGCCGTCGTCCGCGGCGATGCATCGCTCCGAGTGCCGATGATCCCCTTGCTGCTAGTTCCCCACGATTGGCAGGTGCTCGACGGCAATCTTCCATCGCCGATGGTATCCACCCGCTATGCCGTGCAAAACTCCTGTATGGGGTTGTGCAGGAAGTACTACCAATTGGTCGAACATGGCGGCGAGTGGTTCGCTGCCAAGACCAGTGACGACCGTCTCGTTGGCATCTCCACGGCCCGAGTCGACAAGATGAACGTGTGTTGGGTAGACGGATTCATTCACGCGCGCTTCAGAAACGAGTACGTCCGGTTGATTGAGGCTGCAATGGAATGGGGCGCCTCTCTGGACGCCGCGGGGTTTGCTTCGAGGGTGTCGGTTGAAGATGAAGACAAGCAGCGGCTGTTCGCGTCGCTCGGTTTTCGGAAGGATGGCGTAGACGGGGGGTATTCGCTCGATGGACGCGAGGTAGCGGCGGTTTCTATGAGGCTCGACTAGCAATGGCCGACCCCCACACGAGGATCGACGACTACGCCTACGAACTCCTGGAGACGCCGCGGGCGCACTTGGCGCTCGACATACGGCAAGACGACGATGGACTCCACTTTCTCTATCGGGACCGGACGCTCGTCCAGTGTTTTCTCACCGAGCAGGGCATGGCCGCCGCCAACTACATGAACAAGGCGCTCGGAGTCGGAATTCCCCCGCTCGGCCGCGCAGTCAAGGCGAGGGTGTCGACCGGCGTGCTATTCCGCGCGGTGTCCATCGCTTCGCTCGATCTCGATACGCCAGAATCTTTCGTGCTGCTCGAACGGCTGTTGGAGGAAGCCGCCATCCAACGCACGGGATCAAGTGAATTGAATTGACTCTTGTCATGCACAGTACGCCATAGATGGGATCGCGATGGGTCGAGTGGAATGCCCGCTGCAATAGTACCGCATTCTTGCTATACTATGGAGCGTAGCAGGGGATCTTCGCACGACTCCTCAAGCGGAGCAATACATGGAACCGAATCGGTCTTCGCCGGCCTCTTGCTTTGGGTTTCACGCTCTCGCAGGGATGACGATTGTGATAGGGCTTCTCGAGTGGGACTGCGGGGGTACGGAGGTGAAAATTCTCGTTGGAGATCGGCGGGCGGCTGTTTCGCACGTTCCGCCAAGTGAAAGGTGATTCGATTCATGCAAGACTTGAAGGGCACGTTGTCCGATCTGCGAAGAAAGATATCCAACATCATGGTGCATCTTTGACCTTTCGGACAAGGAGAAGCGCATCAGTGTGTTGGAACGAGAGTCCATGGGCGCGTCGTTCTGGGGAGACTCTCATCGCGCACAGAGCGTTATGAGAGAGTTGGCTGCGCTCAAGAGCGAGGTTGGACGATGGAGCGCGCTTGAGGGCCAAGCCGAAAGTACGGAAGAGCTTGTCGCGTTGTCCATCGAAGAGAAGGATGACTCGATTCTCGACGCATTGAGAGAAGACGTTGCAGGGTTAGTCGAGGAAGTTGCAGAACTCGAGTTCACCATGGCCCTATCCGGGCCGTACGACCGGGGCAACGCAATCCTGGCCATTCACGCTGGAGCCGGAGGGATCGATTCCCAGGATTGGGCGGAGATGCTGATGCGGATGTATCTGCGATGGGCGGAGACGAGAGGGTACCACTCGGACGTAGTGGACGTTTCTCCTGGAGATACGGCTGGGATAAAGAGCGTTGCGGTACGGATGGAAGGAGAGTACGCATACGGATACTTGAAGGCCGAAAAGGGCGTGCATCGGTTGGTGCGGCTTTCCCCCTTCGATTCGGACCACGCGCGGCACACTTCATTCGCCCTGACGGAGGTTCTGCCAGAGGTGGAAGAGGGGGTGGACGTCGAGATCGACCACGCGGACTTGAAGATCGAAGTCTTCAAGGCTGGGGGGGCCGGAGGGCAGAGCGTCCAAAAGAACTCCACAGCGGTGAGGATCACTCACATTCCGACCGGCATCAAAGCAAGCTGCCAGAACGAACGGTCGCTGCATCAAAACCGCACGATCGCCATGAAGATCATAGCCGCACGGCTCCTCGACCGCCAGAATGCGGAGAGAGCAAGGGAGATGGCAAAGATCAAGGGCGAGCACGTTTCGGCCGAGTGGGGCAACCAGATCAGAAGCTACGTGCTCCATCCATACAAGATGGCCAAGGACCACCGCACGAACCACGAGACATCGGATATCGACGGCGTGCTCGACGGAGATATCGGAGGATTCATAGATGCCTACCTAGGCATGACGCTGGGAAACGGGCGGGAGGTTTCTGGATAGTGAAACCCAGCGCGTGATACCGAGCAATACGATCGGCTGCGGGTGTGGAAATACAACCGTTTCGGCTCAATTGCGTTATACAGTTCACAGCATAATCAAATCAAGCAAGAAGGTGGGTGTGATGAAGAAGGTTCTCCTGGTGTTGTTCATTGTAGTCGGCGTGGCGGCGGCGTGCGGAGACAACAGCTCCGATACGGGGTCGGATGCAGTAGTCCAGCAGAGCGCGCCGACGCCCGAGACGGCTGCACAGGCTGAAGAGGTCGAGAGCAGGACGGGTGAAGGCGACCAAGAAACTCGCATCGAAATCCCTACCCCGGGCCCCGAGGTCGCAGCTCCCGGTGGCGGCGTATTTCGCAGGACTTGGGCAGATCCTCCAACCCTCGACCCGCATCTGACCGGCGATACGACCTCGGCCGGAGTGGTGGTCGAGATATTCAGCGGTCTTGTCGCGATCAACACCGACTTGGAGCTCGTGCCGGACATTGCGGAAAGCTGGACTCTCGACGACACCGGCACTGTCTATACGTTTACCTTGCGCGATGGCGTAACGTTTCACAATGGAGACAGGGTGACGGCGCAAGACTTCAAGTGGTCGATCGAGCGGGCGGCGTCGCCTTCACTCGCCTCTCACCTGGCGGACACCTACCTCAACGACATCATCGGGGCGAACGACTATATCGAAGGCAACGCCGATTCGATAGAGGGCGTAACAGTCATCGACGACAGGACGCTTCAGATCGCCATAGACGCGCCGAAAGCGTACTTCCTTGCGAAGCTCAGCTATCCGACTGCGTACGTCCTGCACCAGGATACGGTCGAGAACGGCGGGCGCAACTGGTGGGTTAGCGACGCAGTCGGCACCGGCCCCTTCAAGCTCAAGGAGTACCGTATTGGCGAACGCATCGTCCTGGAACGGTTCGACGCATACTACCGCGAGCCTCGCCCGGACGTGGACGCGATCAACATGAATCTGGCAGGCGGTCAGCGCATGGCCATGTATGAGAACGACGAGATCGACGTAACGGGCGTGGGCTTGTTCGATCTCGAGCGCGTCCTCGACCCCGATGAGCCATTGAATCGGGAATTGGTCGTCGCCCCGCCTGGATTCTCAGTATCCTACATCGGCATGAACACCTCGATGCCGCCGTTCGATGACGTGCATTTCCGCAGGGCGCTCAATCACGCCGTCGACAAAGAACTGATCGCCGACGAGGTGCTGGCGGAGCTGGTGAAGCCGGCGTACTCGATCCTGCCGCCCGGATTTCCCGGTTACACGGACGATATCCAAGGACTTGGCTACAATCCAGATTTGGCTCGGGAGTACCTGGCGCAGTCCCAGTACGCAGACCCAGAAACCCGCCCCCGCATCGTCATCACAGTCCCAGGCACCGGCGGCACCATCGGACTCGACCTCGAAGTCATCATAGAGATGTGGAAGCAGGAACTCGGGGTGGAAGTCGAGATCCAGCAGGTCGAATGGGCGACGTACCTGGAGGACTTGGACGACCGCAAGTTCCAAGCATACGCCGGGCTCGGCTGGTCTGCGGACTATCCGGATCCGCAGGACTTCTTGGACATCCTCTTCCATACGGAGAGCGGGATGAACCATGGCAGTTACTCCAACCAAGATGTCGACGCGTTGCTGGAGGAGGCCAGGACCATCCAAGACGTGGTGAGAAGGGTCGAACTCTATAACCAGGCCGAGCAACTCATCGTCGACGACGCCGCATGGGTGCCCACGTGGTTTACTGGAGAACAGTACGCCCTCGTGAAGCCGTACCTCAAGGGCTATCGCTTGACCCCCATGACCGTTCCGAGGCTCCAGGAAGTTCGCATCGAGTGACGGACGCCGCAGCCTCTGCGGAGGCTGTCGAACACGGAGAGTGCGAGAGTGCGATGGCTACGCGGCCGTCGCGCTCTTTGCGTCTGGGGCAGCCAGTGCTGTTGGAAAGATTCGTAGACCTTGATTCACCTCCGCCGTGCGACGGTGATGATCTCTGGACTCCTATCAGTCAGCGGCTGTCGGTCCCAGTCTCCGAACTGTTCCTCGATTGTCAGACCGGCGCTGGACAAGAACGAAGACAGCGACTCCACACTCAGAAACCTCAACATACTTTGGCTGACCCGAGGCCGATCCCACCTTGGGCTGGTAAAGGTAACGGTGAAAGAAACAATATCTCCAACAACGGGCGTTTCCACTTGGTGGGCCATTCGTACTACGGCGCCACCATGGACAACCTCTACTGCGTTGTCAGGAATCCAGCCTTCCCATGCTCGAGCCAGCGGATTGCGAGTTTCGAACACGAAGCGGCCGTCCTCAGTGAGGGCAGACCGTACCGCAGCGAGGGACGACCGCAGTTGGTTGTCTCCAACCAACACCTGGAATGCATGACCGGTCATTACGATGAGGTCGAACTCTCGACACCAATCGACCGATGCGACGTTACCGAGGCGCCATTCCACATCCGGACGCTTCTGTGCCTGTTGCAGCATCGCTTTGGCGGGATCGATCCCGCATAGTCGTCCTGTGTGTCCAGATTCCCGGGCCAAGTGTAGCAATGTACCTGTCCCGCAGCCGACATCGAGCACGCTCCTCGCTGACATCACCAAAGGAAGGTAAAAGTCAAAGTCTCGCCTTCCCTCGCAGAATGAGTCATACAACTCGGCGAGGCTTGAATCGGAAAACAAGCGGTCTACCATCGGCGCAGCGTAGGCGATCCATTGAGGTGCGTCAATACTGATTTCTTATCCACACTGTCAATCTGCGTCTCAGTGTGCAAGTCCTCGATTTTGCGTAGTTCGGCGTGCCGTCCTTTCCTGTAACATAGTGCGGAGGCAGACCATATATGGAGATGCCGATAGATTGGGAACGATAGGAGCATGACATGGGAAGGTTGACCGGGAAGATCATCGACAAGGCGAGCGGGGAGCCAGTGGAGGCGCGGGTGCAAGTCACCGACCCAGCGGGGAATTTCGCGCACCCGCCCGATGCGTTGTTGAAGGTCGGGCCTGGCGCGCCCTTCTTCTATGCCGATGGAGAGTTCGACGTCGACGTCGGACGAGGCAAAGCCACGATCCTCGCAGAACGCGGCACCGAGTATGTCCCGCAAGAGGTCACCGTCGACGCCCCCCATCGAGGCGCCGTTGCAGTCGATCTGCAACTGGAGCGGTGGTCGGAGCTGGGCCAACGGGGATGGCACCCAGGCAACACGCATATCCACTACGACGAGAAAGAGACCCGTCCAGACGAGCGGCTCATGCTCGATCCGCGCGTCGAGGATCTGCGGATGACTGCGATCAGCATCCTGAAGCGGTGGGATCTGGAATACGCGACGAACAAGTACGCGCCTGGCTTCCTCGACGAGTTCTCTTCGACGCCGTACTACGTGCAGTGCGGGGAAGAGAACCGGCACAACGCGCACGGATCCCACAGCATCGGCTACGGCCATGTAATGTTGTTGAACATCCGCAACGTCGTTCACCCCGTCAGCCGAGGCTTGCTGGTGGACGCATTCGACCCCGATTACCCACCGTTGTCCTACGCCTGCGACGACGCCCGCCGACAAGGCGGCATCGTCGTATGGTGCCATAACGGGCAAGGCATGGAGGCCCCAGTCGCAGCCGCATTGGGGAAGCTGGACGCCTTCAACCTCTTCGATCCGCAATGGATGGATCCCGAGTATGACATCTACTATCGGATGCTCAATGCCGGGTTCAAGCTGCCCGCATCGACCGGGTCGGACTGGTTCGTTAGCTCCGCGAACCGCGTCTACGCGCACACGGGAGGCCCATTCCAGTATGATGAGTGGCTGGAGGCCCTTCGGAAGGGTCGGACGTTCATCACCAACGGGCCTGCTCTCTGGCTGACCGTAGCCGACCAGACCCTCGGCGAGGAAATATACACCCCCGCGGATCGGACGCTTCCTGCCGGCGCGTCGTGGCGGTCGCAGTACGCCGTGCACCGCGCGGAGATCGTCTTCAACGGAACGGTCGTTGCCGCGGAGTCGTATCCCGATGGCTCGTGGAGGGGTGCGTTGGATGCGGACGTGATCATCCCCAACGACGGGTGGATCGCCGCGCGGCTGTTCAGCAACGCCAGGGACAGCTTCGCCCAGCCGATATGGGCGCACACCAGCCCGATCTATGTCAAGACCGGCGTCGCCTCTCCCGAACGAATGGAGGCAGCCCGCTGGTTCGTCGACCATATCGAGAAGTCCCTCGAATGGGCAGCGAAGAAGGGCAAGTTCTATACCGACGGCCAACGCAAGGAAGTCATGGACTTGTTCAAGCAAGGGCAGGCAGTGTATCAGGGGATGATGTAAAGGAACTGCAGAGGGGTACATGATGCCAGAGAATCTCCATCGGAATGCGGATGCGGAAAAGAGGGTCGCACAACTGGGCCTGCGTCTGATTGAGGAAG
Source organism: Dehalococcoidia bacterium (assembly GCA_965242665.1). Lineage (GTDB taxonomy): Bacteria > Chloroflexota > Dehalococcoidia > Lucifugimonadales > VXLM01 > VXLM01. Next base: position 2,459,142 of record OZ251484.1, read on the forward strand.
CCATTTTGACTCTGTTGCGCAGCAGGCCGGAAGGGCTGGGAAACTCGGAGATTGCAAAACAGATAAACCTCAAGTCAGAAATTCGAGGCAAATACAAGAACCTTCTGACTCATTCCGTGCTTGGCGGCCTTCTTGACAAAGGGGAGGTTGCGCAAGACGATAGCACCAAACGATGGACGAACCTGGAAGGCCGCTGATGCCACCGGCCCCCGTATTTCTCGTGGAATGATGCTACGATATGCACGATGGCGCTTTTGAGTCTGCGGTATGGTGCTGGGTTTGCGAGACGAGCGGCGACGGTCGTCTTGGCCGTCGTAATCGTTGGAGCGCTGGTGAGGTGTACCAACGTGCTGGACAGATACTTCATCTACTTCCCGAGCAGGGAACTCGAGGCGACACCGGGGGACGCCGGCATGGAATTCGAGGATGTCGAGTTTCGCGCATCGGACGGAGTCGCCCTGCATGGTTGGTTCGTGCCTGGGTCCGGAGATGCGACGTTGGTCTGGTTCCACGGGAACGGCGGGAATATAAGCCATCGCGTCGGCAATATCGCCGAGATCAATAGACGGCTGGGCGTCAACATCTTCATCTTCGACTACCGCGGCTACGGGAGGAGCGAGGGGTCGCCCAATGAGTCCGGTACGTACATGGACGCGGACGCCGCTGTCGCGTATGTGCAAGCGCGGGATGACGTGGATCCGGAGAAGATCATCTACTTTGGTCGGTCGCTCGGGTGCGCGGTCGCGTCCGAGACTGCGCTCATGCGCCCTCCGCGCGCGTTGATTTGCGAGTCGGGGTTTACCTCCGTCAAAGCGATGGCCAGGAGCGCGTACTCATTCTTGCCCGGCATCCAGTTTCTCGTTACCACAAGGTACGATACCTTGTCGAAGATTGCGCGCGTGTCTACCCCGGTGATGGTCCTGCACGGCGACCGGGACGATATCGTGCCGTTTTCCATGGGCGAGGAGCTGTTCGAGGCCGCGAATGAGCCCAAGCGCTTCTATGCCATACGCGGCGCCGGGCACAACGATACCTATCTTGCCGGGGGCGGCGCGTACTTCGCCGCGATGGGAGCGTTCGTCGAGGACGCGATGGGACAGGCGCAAGATGAAAGGCCCGATACGCCGCGGCAGCAAACAACGCCATGACCAGCGGCGGGCGCGATCTATCAGATCCGCACGAACCTGCGGTACAGATAGACGCCGCGCGTTCCGTTTCTGTCCAACTACGACTAACTCCGGTGCGACGGGTTCGCCGCCGTCCCATTCGGAACATCACGGTAGCAGGGATCGGCATGGCGGCAATGATCCTCGTTTTCGTGTGGTACTACCGCTATCTCCTGCTCTTGCTACAATGTAGCGGCAGACCGCCTTCCGCACGTCCGCGCGGCGATAGAAATCCTAGACCAGAGGACTCCAAAGCGCGATGTCATACATCCTGTATATACTGACGCCGTACCGCTACCAGATCCTAGCGGCCCTCTCCTTGCTACTGATTGCAGAGATGGCGCTTGTCGGCATTGACCTCGTTCCCATCGAATATGAATGGACGATCGGGTGGCTCACGTTCTTCACCATAGTAGCTTGGGCGGGGATAGCCGTCGTAATCGGCGTTGCCGCGCCCGCAGGCGGAGACGCACCGAAGCGCCGCGGCCATATCATATGGATCCTTTCACCAGCTCTATTCGCAATGCTCGTTCTCTTGGCAATTAGGGGCGAGAATATATTTCAAGCGCAATTTCTGCTTGACCTCATCCAGTTGCCATATTTGCTCGTGCTCGTCATGGTTTGGATAGGAATGGTCGTGATTGTCGGGGTGACTGCGAACGTAGAGCACAGCAAGAAGACATATCTGATAATGAGTGTCCTCCCGCTCTCGATGCTCACACAGATAATGTTATCTGGGCCTGCAGGCTATCTGTTAAACGATCTATTTACCCCGGTTGCCTTTCTATTAAATTCTCTGGTGATCGGAGCAGTTCTCCGACGAACAGTGTTGCCCGACAAGTCCTGGATCGTACTTGCCATGATCTCTTTGGGGATCTCTGCAGTCTCATTTGTTGCTCGCATAGCTCTTGAGGCTTTGTTAATCGCCAGTATGGCTGGTCCAGTTGTCGGTCTATTCAATGTTGTTTTTATAGCTATTACCGTGTTTTTTTCTCTCATATTTTCTGTGCCTTTGACCGTGCTCATTGGAACGATGCGCCGTCCTATTCGGAACATCACGGTCGCAGGCGTCGGCCTGGCGGCAATGATTCTCGATTTCTGGTGGTACTACTACCTGTCTCTTATTACAATGTAGCGGCAGACCGCCTTCCGCACGTCTGCGTGGCGATAGAAACCCTAGATCAGAGGATTCCAAAGCGCGATGTCATACATCCTGCATATACTGACGCCGTACCGCTACCCGATCCTAGCGGCCCTCTCCCTGCTACTGATTGCAGAAATGGCGCTTGCCGGCGTCAATCTCGTTCCCATCGAATATGAGGGGGCGCTCGGTTGGCTCATGTTCCTCACCATAGTAGCTTGGGCGGGGATAGCCGTCGTAATCGGCGTCGCTCCGACACCAGGTGGAGACGTGCCGCAGAACGTCCCGAACATATACGTCCCCGACTTCAGCGTCGACGAGCCGGTAGGCGGAAACGAACCGAAGCGCCGCGGCCATATCATATGGATTCTTTCACCGGCTCTATTCGCAATGCTCGTTCTCTTGGCAATTTGGGGCGCGAATATATTTCAAGCGCAATTTCTGCTTGACCTCATCCGGTTGCCATATATTTCCGCGCTCATCATGGTTTGGATAGGAATGGTCGTGATCGTCGGGGCAACTGCGAACGTAGAGTCCAGAAAGAAGACATATCTGATAATGAATGTCTTCCCGCTTTTGGTACTCGTATTGTCCGGGCTGTTTATGATTGGCTCCTATAGATTAAGTACATCGATCCAACCTGTTGCTGATCTAGGTTGCCTGCTTGGAGCCCTGGTTGTCTTTCTATTATATTCTCTGGTGATCGGCGCAGTTCTCCGACGAACGATGTTGCCTGACCGAGATGCGTCTTGGATCACGCTTGCCGTGATCACCGTTGTAATCTCGGCAGTCTCCTTTGTTCCTGTTGGAGTTGCTGTGCTACTCGCTATTCCTACAGGAAGTTGTAATGACTGCCCTGGCGAAGTTGTCGCTCTAATTTTTGGTTTTCTTATAGTTATTCCAGTGGTTTTGTCTCTTACATTCTCTGTGTCTTTGACCATCCTCACTGGAACGATGCGCCGTCCTATTCGGAACATCACGGTAGCGGGCATCGGCATGGCAGCAATGATTCTTCTGTCTCTTGATGCAATGTAGCGACAGACCGCCTTCCGCGCGGCAGCAGGGGTTCCGTTTACTTTTGCGGCGTATGTTCAAGTGGGAATCCGCAACTGGGTTTGGGTCGCATGGCTAGTCATAGCCACACTGGGCATCGTAGTGGCTATACTGGATTCTTGGGGTGTGTTGCCATACCCGTAGATGTGTCCAAGATTACCATGCCGCAAAAGTAGACGGTACGTCCTTGTACGACACGTTGACGCTGGCCTTCGTCGTCCCCTCGAACGCGGCCCCCCTGTTGAACGGCGGGTCGGTCGCGATGAGGTCGACGCTCTGGGAATCCAACCCCCGCAGTACGGGCAGGTTGTCCTCGAGGAAGAACGTGCGGTTGTATGCTATACTGTTCTTGGTCAAGGTAGCCTACTCCTACTTTGGCTGGGTCGCTGGGGGTTGACCATAGCCCCCAGCGACCGACTCTTGTAGTACTGTTGTTCCTTTCATCAAGCTATCCTACGATGGGAGGAAACGCTTGTCAACTACAATGCAAGCGGCCGTGGGTTCCGCTGCCTCTTGCGGGGCGGGGGGAGTTGCTATGCGCGCGGGTGGGGTGCAGGCCTCTAGATTCCCGCCTTCGCGGGAATGACGTGGGAGGGTGTGGGAATGACGTGGACGGGGTGCGGGAATGACGTGGGAGGGTGTGGGAATGACGTGGACGGGGTGCGGGAATGACGTGGGAGGGTGTGGGAATGACGTGGACGGGGTGCGGGAATGACGTGGGAGGGTGTGGGAATGACGTGGACGGGGCGCGGGAATGACGTGGGTGGGTGCGGGAATGACGTGGGAGGGTGTGGGAGTGACGTAGGAGGGTGCGGGAATGACGTGGATGGGGTGCGGGAATAGGGTTACTCGGCGGAATTGCGAGGGTCTCCGCGCGCAGTGCGGAACCATGTACAATACATCCTGCACATGCCGCATGATTGGGGAATTCCATGACGACCTTGGCCGCTATCGATGCAGGTTCCAATGCTTTGCGCCTCGTAATCGGGCGGGTTGGGGACGGCGGCGTCATTGAGGTGGTAGAGAACCGTCGGGAGGCCGTGCGTCTCGGCAAGGACGTGTTCGCGGATGGAGCGCTCTCGCACGGGATGATTGGGCAGGCGGCCGCGTCGTTCCATCGGTTTCGGAAATCCATGGACAAGTGGGGAGTCCAGCATTTCACCGCCGTGGCCACGAGCGCGGTGCGAGAGGCCGGGAACCGCGGCGCGCTGCTGGACCGGATTCGGCAGCGGTCGGGTATCGACTTGCAGGTGATCGACGGCATGGAGGAGGCGCGCCTCGTGCATCTGGCTGTATCGCGGAAACTCGATATATCGACCGGTGAAGCGGTATTGGTCGATATCGGAGGGGGGAGCGTCGAGGTTACGCTGACCTTGGGCGGCGCGCTGCTCGAGAGTCGGACGCTCAAGGTAGGGGCCGTTCGGATGCTGCACCTATTGGGCGACAGTGCGGGCGGCTTCTCCGATTTCATGGCGCTCGTCGATAGAATCAAGAGCGAGACCCTGCGATGGACGTCGAGCGTGCTCGGACACCACCTTGTCGGACGGCTCGTCGGAACGGGCGGAAACGTCGAGTGCATCGGCGACCTGACGGGCAGACGAACCGGCAAGAAGGCGACATCCTACGCTTCGACGGGAGATCTTCAACGCATCCGCACGCAGTTGGAGGCGCTGGACTACACCGACCGCCGGCGCGAGTTGCGCCTCCGCCCCGACCGTGCAGACGTGATCTACCCAGCGACCATCGTGGTTCAGGCGCTCATGAACACCGTATGGGCAAGCGAGATCGCCATTCCCAGGGTCGGACTCAAAGACGGCGTCTTGATCGAGCTCGCCGGCAGGCTTGGGCTCGTCGAATCCGGGTCGCTCACGTACCTCTAGCCGGCTACCCCAGATCTGCCGCCTTCTGCGAGATGAACGCCTTCATCTCCTTGACGCGGTCGAGGTCGGGGTGGCCCCCCTCTACGCTCTTGTCGAAGATCGTCTCCCCATCGACTGTTACCGTGAGGACGCCGGCATCGCCGGGTATCAGGCTGATCGCGGTGTCGGATCCGCCCGCCGCAAAGAATTCGCTGACCATCCAGGCAGCTTCATTGTGGTAGCCTCAGGGAACGCAGTAGGTGATGTCTATCGCGATCTTGCCTTCCAACGCCATTCTGCACCTCCCAAGCATGAAGGTATGTCCCCAAGCATGATAGCATAGGAACTCCGCGCGCGTCAAGGGTCAAGATAGGTATTCCTTCTGTACTCTCAGGAGAATGCAGTATGGCACGAAATTCAGAGATGCTCCCCCGAACAGCCACTCCTCGGCGCGCCTGCATCCTGAGCGCTCCCCGCGGCACTGTCCTCCCTGGGCTCGCTTGCCTGAGACAACCTTGCCTGTTTGGCCTCATGCTGTGTATCGCGTTGGCAGTTGCCGTCGGCTGTGGAGGGCAAGCAGAGCCGACCCCCTCTCTCGCCCCAACGGCCGCGCCCATGGTGGAAACGTTGTCCATAGCAGTCGCTCCCATCCCGGGCGACCTTCCCAAGTACGACCGCAGCGATTGGCGTCATTGGGTCGATGAGGACAAAGACTGCCAAGACACGCGCCAGGAAGTTCTCGTCGCGGAGTCGACGATGGGCGTCGCATACACGAACGATGAGGAGTGCAGGGTTGCGTCTGGGTTATGGGTTGGGCCGTACACGGGGGAGGAATTCACTGACCCAGGGATGTTGGATATCGATCATATGGTTCCGCTTGCGAACGCGCATCGGTCCGGCGGTTGGGCGTGGGATGACGCCAAGAAGCGGGAGTATGCGAACGATCTGTCTTACGACGGGCACTTGATAGCGGCGCGCGCGTCCGCGAACCGTTCGAAAGGGAGCAAGGGGCCGGAGGAATGGAAGCCGCCAAGGCACGAGTATTGGTGCCAATACGCAACGGACTGGGTCGTCATCAAAGGCAAGTGGGGGCTGACTGCGACGGAGAAGGAAGCCGCCGCACTGGCGGAGATGCTAGACGCCTGCGCGCCGCAACGGCAGCTACGGACCATACGGCCAACCACGCAGTGAATCAAGCGGAACCATTGTTTGCGCGAATTGCTTCTGTCGTATATTATGATGTATAATACCGTCGTGCAGTATGAATGGGATGAGGCGAAACAGCAAAGCAACATCGCCAAGCACATGGTAAGTTTCGAGGAAGTGAGGAACTTCGACTGGTTGGGGAGCAAGACTTCCCCCAGTCTACGTCGAGGCGAGAAGCGGTACGTGACCATCGGACAGATCGGCAATCGCTTGCACGTGATAGTATGGCTCCCGCGGGGAGACCGTATACGTATCATAAGCCTGCGTAAGGCGAATATGCGGGAGGTGCTGGACTATGCGCGAGACCAATCCTGACTTGACTGGCTTGACGTTCGACGAGATCGAGGCTCAGTATGGCGAGGAGGCGGCTATCGACGCCGGCATCGCGGCGGATCCGGACACGGTAGAGATCGACGCCGACTGGTTCGCCCAGGCTCGTCCCACATCCGAAGTGATGTCCGAGGTTCTGCCGGGCTTGCGTGCGCGCGGTCCGGAAGCCGCTTCGACCAAGAAGCGAACCATGAGCGCGGGGTCGACGCAGACTGTGTAACCCGCTTCCCAGGGGGCCGGTAAGTCCACGGCCCCCGCTCATGGAGCGGTTTCGATAGACCAGATGGTGAAGTTTCGGTATCTGGTAGACTCGCCGTCGACGCCGTCTCCCGAGAAATATCCCCCCACTGCGAACACTCTTCCGGGTTCGAGCAAGCCTCCGAGCCGAAGTTTGTCCACGTAGTTCCCGTTTACGAACAGCCATCCATTGGGGCCGAGCATGATGATGCGGATGTGGTTGGCTCCTGTCGATCCGGTGGATATGTACGGAGAAGCCGCACCGGCCAACTCTTGCTCATGATCGGCGTCGCCGGTGCGCAGCCCGTGATACCACCAAGCGGACTCATCGACCACGACGACGTGGAACTGCCACTGGTCGTTGCGTCGAAACAAGAAGCCGCTGCTCCAACTGCCTTCCTGCGCGGAGTAGGGGTTGGAGAATTGGGCCTCGATGATGCCGTTCTGTAGCGAAGTGAAGCTGTCATGGGCGTCGATGAGACCGGCGTCTGGGTCGTGCTGGATGGAGCCGTTGCGGGGGCCATACTCCTTTCTGACCTCTCGGACGGTGAAGTCGTGGAATTGAGTGGAGGCGATGGCAGAATCAGACCAGACGCCCAAGCTAACTGTTCCGGAGTCCGTGATTCCGCTCAGGTCGATCTCGGCCTCATAGGTATCGTTTATGAACAGCCATCCTCTCGTACCTTGAGCGATCACACTGATATGATTCTCCTCGTTCGAATTCGTTTTGATGTTGGAGGAGATGGCCTCCTGGGCTGTCTCCCACTCTTCTGTGCCTTCTGGAAGAACGTTGTGAACCCAACTTCCGGAAAGTCCGATGATTATCCCGTGACCTTTAAAGTCCACTCCGCGAGCGAACTGTCTATCGGTTGTCGCGCGTATCACGAAACCGGCAGCCCAGGAGGAGTCGCCCGTGACGTTTGGAATTCTGAAGGTTGCTTCCGCCGCGAAATCGGCCACGTCGGTGTAGCTGTCGAAAAACCCATACCCATCATCAGCGGTGGGATCAATCGATCCACTTGACGGGCCATATAATGTACTGGAAGACGCTCTTGGCGTTGGTGTGGGAGTTGATAGGATACTCGTCGTTCGTGAGGGTGTCGGCGCTGGATAGAGACCTGTCTTCAAAAGCGCGAGGCTAGGGCGCAGAGTGTCGGATTTGATTGCAAAGCCGATGCCCTCAGTTTCTTCCCCGTCGTTCTCACGTAGCACCGCCGTACTCATGCCGACGACTTCGCCGCTGAGGTTGAGTAAGGGACCGCCGCTGTTGCCGGGGTTGAGGGCGGCATCGGTCTGGATATAGGCGAGGCTGCCGCGGGTAACGAGCGCGGACACTATGCCTTTGGTCACTGTCAGGTTTCCTCCGCCGAGTGGATAGCCCAGCGCTACCACTTCTTCTCCCTCCCTCGTCCGTGTTACAAGAGGCAGGACTGTCAACTGCCGACTACGCGGTTCGACTTTTAGCAAAGCTATGTCTCGCATGGGATCCGTCCCAACAACCTGCGCGGCCAATCGAGCGCCGTCGTCGAATACGGCGGTCAGCAGATGTATAGATCCGTCGATAACGTGCGCGTTTGTAAGGATGTGTCCGTCGGAATCGACCACGAACCCCGATCCGTAGGTTGAGGATCCCGCAATGCGTACTACGCCTGCTCTTGCGTACTCAACAACATCGGCAATTGGCGACGTTATACGAGGAGTCAGGGTTGGCGTTGGCGTGTAGGTTTGTGTGGGTATGGCCTCCATCGTCGCCTGGATACCTTCGGCTATGACGGCCTGGCTGGTTGCCTCTGCTTCGATGTGGGCGGCGACCTGGGCTTGGATGGTGGCGTCGATGTCGACCTGCGGGGCGGCGTCGCTGCAGGCGGCCGCGCAGAAGACGGCGGCGATGACGATGGATAGGAGCGCAGGTCCGCCCAGACGGCGTGCGGTCGCGGTCTCGCGGGAAGGACGGAACGCTTGGCGGAGATAGCGGGTTGGAGATGATCGTCTCGTCTTCATGGCGCTGTCCTGCTTGGATGTTCTTCGTATGCTTGGAACTGGGGGGGGGTTACCACTCGTGCGAGGCGCGCTCTGCGCGGATGGGGCGGTCGAGGACGGGGGATAGGGGGGTCTGTCCCATGAGATATCGGTCGATGCAGTGTGCGGCGTCTCTGCCTTCTGCGATTGCCCAGACGACGAGGGACTGTCCGCGCGCCATGTCGCCTGCGGCGAATACCTTTGGGACGCTGGCGCGCATGTTGTCGTCGACGAGGACGTTGCCGCGCTGGTCGTATGCGACGCCGAGTTGGTCGAGCATTCCGTCGTGTTCCGGATGGACGAATCCCATGGCAAGCAGGACCAAGTCGACTTCCATCTCGAATTCGGTATTGGGGATGGGTCTCGGGGGCCAAGTGCCGGGTTCGACGCGGACGCCGTGCAGTCGTTCGACCGTGCCGCCGCCGGAGAATGCGCTCGTAGAGATGCTGTAGTCTCGAATGCCGCCTTCTTCGTGGGCAGAAGATGTTCTCATGATGAGGGGCCACTGGGGCCATGGGTTTCGGTCTGCGCGGTCTGCAGGGGGTTCGGGCATGATCTCGAACTGGTAGACCACTTCGGCGCCCTGTCTATGGGCGGTTCCGAGGCAATCTGCGCCAGTATCACCGCCGCCGAGGATGACGACGCGCTTACCCTCGGCCTCGATTCTGCAAGATGGGTCGACGGGTTGCCCCGCGTTGAGGCGGTTTTGCTGCGTCAGATACTCCATGGCAAAGTGAATGCCGTCGAGATGACGCCCCGGCACCGGGAGGTCGCGCGCTTGAGTGGAGCCGCCGGTGAGACAGACCGCGTCGTAGGCATCGAGGAGTCCGCGCGCGTCGAAGTCCACGCCTACCCATGTGTTCGTCTTGAACTCGACTCCCTCGGCGGCCATCTGGTCGACGCGGCGTTGGACGACGCGTTTTTCCAGCTTGAAATCGGGGATGCCGAGTCGGAGTAGGCCGCCAATGTATTCCGCTCGCTCGTACACGGTGACGAAGTGGCCGCGCCGGTTCAGTTGCTGGGCGGCGGCCATGCCTGCGGGCCCCGATCCGATGACTGCCACTTTCTTGCCCGTCCGAACCGTTGGCGGCTGCGGTCTGATCCAGCCTTTGTCCCAGCCGTGATCGGCGATAGATTTCTCAATGTGTTCGATCGTGACCGGATCGTCCGCTTCGATATCGCCGCCGCCGTAGTGCCGCGGTCGCCCAACGATGCAGGCAGTCTCGCACGGGGCCGGGCAGATGCGTCCGGTAAACTCCGGAAAGTTGTTCGTCGAGTGAAGCGAGCGGAGGGCTTTGTCCCACTGGTCGCGGTAGACGAAGTCGTTCCAGTCTGGAATGAGGTTGCCGAGCGGGCAGCCGCTGAATGAGTGGCACATGGGCACTGCACAGTTCATGCACCGACCAGCCTGCTCCCGCGCCTGGGTATTGTCCCACTCCAGCAAGAATTCTTGCCAGTCTTGGACGCGCTCGGAGACTGACCGCTTTGGCAGCGGCATCCGCGCAAATTCTATGAATCCTGTGGACTTGCCCATCAGCGATCGCAGTATGAATTACCGCATCTCCGCCCAAATACGCAGGAATGCGGCAACGGGATTCTCATAGTGTATCAGGTTGGGCGGCGTCACGTGACAACGGGACATCCATGCCTGAGGGTCGAAGGGGCGGCCCGGCGCGGATGCAGTGAAGTGCACTGGGGGTCAGCCGGCGCGCGCCTCTTGCTTCGTGCGTTCTATGAGCGCCCGCTTGTAGTCGTGCGGCATGACCTTGACGAATTTTGGCAGGGCGTCATCCCAGTTGGCCAAGACGCGCTCCGCCCGAGCGCTGCCAGTGAGAGATGCGTGTTCGCTGAGCATTCGGCGCAGCGCCTCCAAGTCTTGTTGGTCTTCGACGCGTTCGAGCGCGACCATCTCCGTATTGCAGAGGCTTGGGAATGTTCCCTGTTCGTCGAAGACGTATGCTTCACCGCCGCTCATGCCCGCCGCGAAGTTGCGCCCCGTCGGCCCAAGCACGACCACTCGTCCGCCGGTCATGTACTCACAGCCGTGGTCACCCACGCCCTCGACGACGGCTTCCGCGCCGCTGTTCCTGACGCAGAATCGCTCGCCTGCGATCCCGTGGATGAACGCCTTGCCGGACGTGGCTCCGTAGAGGGCAACGTTGCCGATGATCGTATTGTCCTCTGGGGCGAAGGACGATCGGGGAGGAGGGGTGATGACGACCTTGCCGCCGGATAGCCCCTTGCAGAAATAGTCGTTGGCGTCACCTTGAACGTACATGGAGACGCCGGGAGAAAGGAAGGCGGCGAAGCTCTGTCCTGCGGATCCCTTGAGGTCGATCTGAATCGTGTCCTCGGGCAGGCCGTCTTCACCGTACCGCCGCGCGATGCGATTGCTGAGCATCGTCCCGAGCGTGCGGTTTCGGTTGCGGATGTGCATGGAGAACCGAACCGGCTCGCGGTTCTCGACGGCAGGTCTGCTCTCCTGGATCAGCGTATGATCCAGAGCCGAATCGAGGCCGTGTTCCTGTGCCTGTTCGGGCACGAAGTGGGTGGCGATGCTATTGCGAACATTTGGACTGTGGAGCAGAGGAGAGAGATCCAGGCCGCGCGCCTTCCAGTGGTTGATGGCTTGTCGCGCGTCGAGCCGGTCGACTCGCCCAACCATATCGTTGACGGTGCGGAAGCCCATTTCTGCCATGATCGCACGCAGCTGCTCCGCCACGAAGAAGAAGTAGTTGATGACGTGTTCTGGCTGTCCGGCGAATTTCTGCCGGAGGACGGGATCCTGAGTTGCAATCCCAACGGAGCAGGTGTTTAGGTGGCACTTCCGCAGCATGATGCAGCCCATTACGACCAGCGGCGCGGTAGCGAAGCCGAATTCCTCTGCGCCGAGGAGGCACGCAATTGCAACGTCGCGGCCTGTCTTGAGCTGACCGTCCGTTTGCACTACGATGCGGCCGCGCAGGTCGTTCATCACGAGTACCTGCTGCGTTTCCGCCAGCCCCAATTCCCAGGGCAGCCCCGCGTACTTGATCGATGATTCCGGCGATGCACCCGTGCCGCCGGAATCGCCGCTGATGAGCACGACGTCGCCGTGCCCTTTGGAAACTCCAGCGGCGATCGTGCCGACTCCTGATTCTGCGACGAGCTTGACGTGGACGCGCGCGTCGGGGTTCGAGTTCTTGAGGTCGTGGATGAGTTGCGCCAAGTCTTCGATGGAGTAGATGTCGTGGTGAGGAGGCGGCGAGATCAGTTCCACGCCCGGCGTCGAATGACGCACCCAACCAATGTAGTCATCGACCTTGTGACCTGGGAGTTGCCCTCCCTCGCCCGGCTTCGATCCTTGCGCCATCTTGATTTGGAGATCGGTTGCGCTTGCGAGATAGGTGGACGTGACCCCAAAGCGGCCCGACGCCACTTGCTTCATGGCGCTGTTCCGAGAGTCGCCGTTCTCATCCGGGACGTAGCGGCGGTAGTCCTCCCCGCCTTCTCCGGTATTGCTCCGCGCGCCGATGCGGTTCATCGCAACAGCAAGCGTTTCGTGCGCTTCTCGGCTGATCGATCCGAGGGATATTGCGCCTGTGGCGAAGCGCTTGACGATCTCGACGGCAGGTTCTACCTCGTCGATGGGAACGGGGGGGGCGGAATACTTGAATTCGAGGAGTCCTCGGATCGTGCACAGACGTCTGCTGTACTCGTTCGCGGCGCGGGTGAATTGCTCGAAGGACTGGTAGTCATTCGAGCGGGAGGCGTACTGCAACGAGGCGATGGTGTCTGGATTCCACATGTGATATTCGCCGTCTCGACGCCAGTAGTACACGCCGCCGTCCCCCAGTTCATGGGAGGCGTGTTCCTCCTGGTCGGCATAGGCGGCCTGGTGCCGGCGCACGGACTCCCGCTCGATTTCCTCGATGCCGATCCCGCCAACCCGAGACAAGGTCCACGTGAAGTACCGATCGATGAATTCCTGATTGAGCCCGACTGCCTCGAATATCTGCGCTCCCCGATAGCTTTGCAACGTCGAGATGCCCATCTTGGACATGGTCTTCACCACGCCCTTCAGGATGGCTTTGATGTAGTTCTTCTCGGCCGCCTCGTAGGATGTCCCGTTCGAGTAGGCCTTCTCTTTGGTCATCTGAGCGATGGTCTCGAAGGCGAGGTACGGGTTCACCGCGCCGGCGCCGTAGCCAAAGAGGAGGGACAATTGCCCGACGTCTCGCGGCTCGCCGGACTCGACGATCAGCCCCGCCTTCGTTCGAAGCCCTTCGCGGATGAGATGATGGTGCACGCCTGCGAGGGCAAGGAGGGCAGGGATGGGGGCATGGTCTGCGTCAACCCCGCGGTCGGACAAGATGATGACCGTCTTCCCATCGGCGACTGCGCGAGACGCCGCCGCGCAGAGGGCGTCCATTGCGCTCTGCAGAGCGCCTGCCCCGCGCCGAGGCGTGAATAGACAGGGGAGCGTCACCGACCTAATGGGCCCTTCCTTTGCTGCCCGTATCCTTGCGACCTCCGCATTGGTAAGCAGAGGCCGATAGAGTTTGAGTTGCCTGCACTGTTCTGGGGTGAATTCAAACAGGTTTCCCTCGGAACCGATGAACGACTCCACGGACGTAACCAGCTCCTCGCGGATCGCATCGAGTGGGGGGTTGCTCACTTGAGCGAATAGCTGCTTGAAGTACCAGAAGAGGAGCGGAGCTTGGTCGGACAGTACGGCCAAGGGGGTATCGTTGCCCATCGAGCCGACTGGCTCCGAGCCGGACTCTGCCATCGGAGCTAGGATCATGTTGAGATCCTCGAGGGAGTATCCGAACGCGGCCTGTCGTTGGGAAAGGGTGGAGAAGTCCGGTCTTGGCACACTCTCCGGTTGGGGAAGGTCGTCCAATGTGACGGTGTTTTCTTCGAGCCATTGGCGGTATGGGCGGGCCGCGCTGAGACCTGCCTTGATTTCCTCGTCTGGGACGATCCGGCCGCGCACTGTGTCGAGCAAGAACATGCGCCCTGGTTGGATGCGTGACTTGTAGAGGATGTCTTCGTCGGGGATTTCGAGAACGCCGGTCTCGGATGCCATGACGAGAAGGTCGTCCCGCGTCACGAGGAATCTGCATGGGCGCAGGCCGTTGCGGTCGAGCACCGCGCAGACATTCTCGCCGTCCGTGCCGATCATCAGAGCGGGGCCGTCCCAGGGCTCCATGAGGGCGGAGTGGTATTCGTAGAACGCCTTCTTGGCGGAATCCATCGGGACATGCCCTGCCCACGCTTCGGGTATCATCATCATCATCGCGTGCGGGAGCGTCCGGCCTGTCGCCAGGAGCAATTCGAGCGCGTTGTCGAATGTGGCGGTGTCGCTCTGCTGCACAGATGCCACGATTGGGAGCAGCTTGGCAACATTGCTTCCGAGCGTCGGCGATTCGAAGATTTCCTGCCGCGCATTCATCCAATTGATGTTGCCGCGCAGGGTATTGATCTCGCCGTTGTGGATCACGTAGCGGTACGGGTGCGCGAGCTTCCATTCTCCCAACGTGTTGGTGCTGAACCGCGAGTGCACCATGGCAAAGGAGGACATGAAGTCTTCGTCGCTGAGGTCGCTGTAGAAATGGTTGAGTTGGCGCGCCAAGAGGAGTCCCTTGTACGCCACCTTGTTGGAAGAAAGAGTAACCACATGGAAGTCCCCGCCTTGGTCGAGGTTGGCCCCTTCCACGAGCTTCTCGATCTGCCTCCGGACTATGTAGAGGCGCATCTCGAAGGGTACGGCGTCGGTGTTTGCAGCCGGCGCTCCGACGAAGAATTGGCGAATGATCGGCATATATTTTCTGGCCAGTTCGCCGATGGTGTTTGGATCTACCGGGACATCGCGCCAACCGAGAAATCGGCAGCCTTCGTCCCTTATCGTATGCTCGATGATGCGCTCGCAGCGCGTTCGATCATCTGCGCCCGGGGGCAGGAATACTGTGCCCACGCCGTAGCCGCCTGCGTCCGGCAGATCGACGCCCAGCTTCGCCGCTTCCTTTGCGAAGAACTCGTGCGGCATCTGAACCATCACGCCTGCGCCGTCTCCCGTCTCCGGATCGGCTCCCGCAGCTCCGCGGTGTCCCAGGTTGACGAGCGCCTCGATGCCCTTGTCGATGATGTCGTGGGAGCGGCGGCCCTTTATGTCTGCCACGAGACCGACGCCGCACGCATCGTGCTCGAAGAGCGGGTCGTACAGGCCCTGCTTGACCGGGCGGGGAAGGTCAGGATGAGGATAGGGTGTATTTTCGACCCGGCTGCTAGAGGTTGGCGAGGTATTCATTGATCTCATAGTCGGTGACCTGAATGGCGTACCGCTCACACTCGACCTTCTTGTTGTGGATGAAGCTATCGAACACGTGATTGCCGAGCGCGCTGCGAACTAGCTCGCTGCGCTCGGTCTCCGCGATAGCCTCCGCGAGGGAGCGGGGGAGGGTTTCGATGCCCGCGTTCTTGCGTTCTTCGTCGGTCATGGCGAAGACGTTCGCTTGCGCCGCGGGCGGCAGTTCGTATTGGTTTTCGATTCCTTGCAGACCTGCCGCGAGCATGACGCTGAAGGCCAAGTATGGGTTGCAGGCGGGGTCGGGCGCGCGGTACTCGATGCGTCTGGACTCCTCTCGTCCTTCCTTGAAGGTGGGAACCCGCACAAGGTCGGATCGGTTCACGGTGGCCCATGATACATAGACGGGCGCCTCGTATCCAAGCGGCGCGTCGTCCGTGCTGCGTACCAACCGCTTGTAGGAATTGATCCATTGATTGGTAACGGCGGTGATTTCACGCGCGTGGCGGAGTAGACCGGCGACGAACCACTTCGCGGTGCGGGAAAGCCGGTCCGGATCGTTCGAGTCGTAGAAGGTGTTGCCGTTGCCGTTCGAGAGCGACTGATGCGTGTGCATCCCGCTTCCGTTTATGCCATAGATGGGTTTTGGCATGAAGGTAGCATAGCATCCCTGGCTTACGGCGACCTCCTTGATGACCATCCGGCAGGTCATCACCGTGTCCGCCATGGTAAGCGCGTCGGTATGCCGCAGGTCTATCTCGTGCTGGCTGGGCGCTACCTCGTGATGACTGAATACGACCGGGATTTCGAGCTCTTCGAGGGTGAGCACGGTCTCCCTCCGCAAGTTCGTCGCCAAGTCTTGCGGGTTCTGGTCGAAGTATCCCGCCTCGTCCAGGAGCTCCAGCCCGGTCGAATCCTTGAAGTAGAAATACTCCAACTCCGGGGCGACGTAGTACGTATAGCCAAGCTTGGCTGCGCGCTCTAGGTTGCGGCGGAGCACCCCGCGCGGATCGCCCTCGAAAGGCTCTCCGGTTGGAGTGACGAGGTCGCAGAACATTCTGGCCACGGCGTTCGTCTTTGGACGCCAGGGCAGCAGGCTAAACGTACTTGGATCGGGCAGGGCGTACATATCGGTCTCGCGGTACCGAGCGAATCCCTCGATCGACGACCCGTCGAAGTTCATCCCGCGAGTCAAGGCGATTTCCAACTCCTCGACCGTCACGGCCACGCCCTTCAAGTTGCCTAGTATGTCGGTAAACCACAGGCGGACGAACTTGACGTCGTTCTCCCGCGCCTTGTGGAGAACGTACTCGATTTCCTGTGGGTCTCGTTCTAGCGTCGTCGTCATGGATGTATGATCCTTCAGGGTTCCAGGTTCGCTC
This sequence comes from Dehalococcoidia bacterium, assembly GCA_965242665.1. Lineage (GTDB taxonomy): Bacteria > Chloroflexota > Dehalococcoidia > Lucifugimonadales > VXLM01 > VXLM01. The sequence continues at coordinate 2,475,824 of OZ251484.1, forward strand.
TGCGAACAGCGTTGCGTTAGTGTGTTTATGTAATCCTGCGCCTCTTGAATGCGCCGACTAACTTCCTCTGCGTTACAGCCGCCCAGCCCCCTAGTCCTTGCCTCCCTCCCCAATAAGACCCTTCACTCTTCCCAAGAGCTCCGCCTTGAACTCGTCATCACGTTCAGCTTCCCCGAACGTGTCGTAGTGCCGATCCGAGCCCTTGCCCTCTACTCGGAACGTAACGAGGTTGCCCCCTGTTCCGTAAGCGACGTAGCACACCCTATTATCCTCATCCCCATCAAGGCATAGGAACCACCTGGGTGTACGGGACCCTTCATATGCCTCAATCCTTATCAGCACCAGCCGACTCGGATCGACGAGTCCTCCGAGATGCCTCCGAACAATGAGTGCACCCCTCTCCCGAATCTCCCTATGACCATCTCTGCTTGCCATCTCGAACCTCCTTCTCTTCTTGTTGGACGTTCGCCGGGCTACCTGCCCTTCCGAAGTTCTGGTACGGTACACTCTGACGCAACGCTACTCGGATTCCTAACGACTCCCGAAATGAGGGGGGAGTATCGTCGGGAGGGACCGATACCCGGCTCGAAACTCGCTGCCTTTTGAATCTATCTGCTTTCGCAAGAAGGAAGAGAGCCCGCGCCGAACGTGCAACGCTGCCATCGACGCAGGCCCTCGCTCCGTTGGCGGATGCAGTCGGTTAGGACGCCGCTCCGCACACCGTATTCAGTATCAGGCCCATCACCTTGTATGGGTCGCAGTTGGCGTTGGGTCGTCTGTCCTCGATGTACCCCTTCTGGTCACGGTGTACCTGCCAAGGGATTCGGACGGATGCGCCTCTGTCCGATACTCCGTACCTGAATTCCTTGTAGGAGCAGGTCTCGTGGAGTCCGGTCAGCCGCTCTTCGATTCGGTGGCCGTAGTTGGCGATGTGCTCCTCGTGGTTGTCCCTCAGTGCTTCGGCGGCGGCCACGCATGCGTCGTAGTTTTCCCGCATCTGCTTGGTCGAGAAGTTGGTGTGAGCGCCGGCGCCGTTCCAATCGCCTTGCACGGGCTTTGGGTCGAGCCTCGCCGATACGCCTCTGTTCTCCTGGCTGGAGATATGGACGTCCTCTCCGATGCGGTACAGGAGCCATCGGGAGACCCAGATTTGATCCGCTGCTTCAGGCGCGCCCAACGGTCCAACCTGGTACTCCCACTGGGCTGGCATCACTTCCGCGTTGATGCCGGATACCATCAATCCCGCCTTGAGGCAGTCATCCAGATGTTTCTCGACGATTGGGCGGCCGTAGACTTCGTCCGATCCGACGCCGCAGTAGTATCCGCCCTGCGGAGCGGGGAAGCCGTTCTCTGGCCACCCCAGCGGCTTGATGCCATCGAAGAACGTATACTCCTGCTCGAAGCCGAACCACATATCGAAGTCGGCGTACTTCTCCGAGGCCGCCGCGCAGGCCGCTCTAGTATTCGTCGGATGCGGCGTCATGTCCGGCAGCAGAACTTCGCACATCACCAGCTTGTTGTCGCCGCCGCGTATTGGATCGGGGCAGGAGAAGACCGGGCGCAGGACGCAGTCGGAGTTCTCACCCGGGGCCTGGTTCGTGCTGGATCCGTCGAATCCCCATAGCGGCGGTTCCTCTCCCATGGGTACCACCTTGCCTTTGGATCGGAGTTTGGATGTCGGCTCCGAACCGTCTATCCAGATATATTCCGCCTTGTAGTAGTTCATCGAGTATCCTCCATCTAGCGATTGGGTTGTAGCGATTGCCTATGAAGATATTGCACGAACCATTGACGGTTCGTCAAGTACCTGCACCAATCGGCGGGGAAGCCATGACTGGGATTGCAGTCCTGGCGTTATGCAGCGGCTCCGAGTTCCGAACGGGGAACGCGCGCGCTACGACTCGCGGTCTTGCTTGCGGATTCGGCTGGGGAGAAGAACCCAGACGGCGAACAAGATTATGAACGCAACCGCGCCAAGTACCAATTCCATTTCTGTCGTCACCTCGAGAGTTTCGCTATCGCGTGGATCCAGTATGGGGGAACGATGTTTCCCCTGTGTTGCACACATGTTACATTTCTATCACATGGGGCCGGGCTCTCCTTTCCGGCCCCATGTGATTGGTCGGCTGCATCTTGCCTAGTCCGCGGACTCGCTCCGCATTTCGGGGTATGCAGCCGCTCCGTGCTCGGGCATGTCGAGGCCTTGAGCCTCTTCTTCCTCGGATGCTCGGAGCCCCATGGTCAAGTCGATTCCCTTGAAGAGGACGAGGCCTGCGCCGAAGCCCCATGCGATGGCTACCAGCATCCCGACGGTCTGCGGAATGAGCTGCTCGGAGTTGCCTGCGATGAGCCCCTCGACGCCGTTGTGTCCGGACGCAAAGATGCCGACTGCCAGAAGCCCCCACGCGCCGCAGATGCCGTGCACGGTGACTGCCCCGACGGGGTCGTCTACCTTGAGAATGTTCTTGACGAAGCCGACTCCAAAGATCATGATGACGCCGGCAATCAAGCCGATGACGACTGCGGCCCAGGTGTCCACGTAGGCGCATCCGGCGGTTATGCCGACCAATCCGCCCAGGGATCCGTTTGCCCCCATCTCGATGTCTGCTTTGCCCGTGCGGATCAATGTGATGTAGATGGCCGATGTCGCGCCGGCCGCGCCCGCCAGCAGGGTATTGACCGCGTTGAGTCCCAGGGAATCGGAGTTGATGTTGAATCCGAACCAGCCGAAGAACAGGATGAACGTGCCGATGACCACGTACGGCATGTTGTGCCCCTTGAGTTCGACTCCTTCCTTGAAGCCCTTCCGAGGGCCCACGACGAAGGCCCCTGCAAGCGCAAGGAAGCCGCCGATCATGTGCACCACACCAGAGCCGGCGTAGTCCGCGAAACCCGGCCCGATCTGGGTGAGCCAGCCTTCGTCGCTCCATGCCCAGTGTCCGTAGATGGGATAGACGAGCGCGCCGACGATGAAGCTGTATGCGAAATAGGCGTTGATCTTCGTTCGCTCTGCTACTGCCCCTGCGATGATCGTGGCGGCTGTGCCGGCGAAGACCATTTGGAACAGCCATGCGACGAGTTCGGTATCCTCGAAATCGATGAGGAAGAAGCCCTCGAGGCCGATGAAGCCGGACGCTGCGCCTCCTCCCATCATCAGCGCGAATCCAAACGCCCAGAACCCGAGCGACGCGATGCAGAAGTCCAAGAACGACTTGGTCATGTAGTTGACCGTGTTCTTGGAGCGGATCATCCCAGCGCCCAAGAAGGCGAACCCCGCTTGCATGAAGAAGACGAGGGCCGCGGCGACGACCAGCACGAAATCGCTCAGCGTCGAGTTTACCTTGTCGACGGGTGTTTCCTGCGCGTATGCTACCCCAATGGTGCCCAAGAATATGCCGACTCCCAGTAGGCAGACCATCATCAGGCGAAGCTTTGCGGGAGTCAGGCGTACCGATCTTGACACTGCGTTCATTGTCATATCCTCCTTTTCTGAAACGCATTTGATCTGAAGCAAATAGAATATACTTGGCGGGTGTTGCTTCCGTGTTGCCGTTCTGTTACATCCCTGTTAATCAGAAATTGGCGGGTGGATGCGGCTCGTCGCACTTCGAGAGGAGGGGACAGATGACATATGCGCGTCCGTTGCAAGAGGCGCTCGGAGTTCGGTTTCGAGATGAGGGGCTGCTCCGCCTTGCGCTGACGCATAGCTCCTATCTCAACGAGAATCCCGGCGAGTTTCCCGAGTCGAACGAGCGCCTCGAGTTCCTGGGCGACGCGGTCATAAGCCTTGCAGCGGCCGAGGAGTTGTACGCGGCGAATCCTCATTGGTCGGAAGGGACGTTGACTCAGGCTCGAGCCGCGTTGGTGCAGGAAGCCGCCTTGGCAGAGGCCGCGCGGCGTCTCGACCTTGGACGGTGGTTCCGGATGGGAAAAGGCGAGGATGCAGGGGGCGGACGTGGCCGTCCATCGAATCTCTCTGCGGGATTGGAAGCGCTGGTTGGCGCGGTCTTCCTCGACGGGGGGTACGATGCCGCCAAGAACGTCGTCCTCCGCGTTCTGGCCGATTCTCTCTCTTCACTCGATCAACCGCGCATCCCCGCCAACCCAAAGTCGCTGCTCCTGGAGGCCGCCCAAGCGAATGGGCTCTTGCCCCCAATTTACCGAATCTTAGAGGAAGGGGGAGCAGCCCACGCTCCGATGTTCGTGGCGGAGGTGTCCGTTGGAGGGAAAGTGGCCGGTGTCGGGCGGGGAAGGCGCAAGGCGCTCGCCGAACAGGCCGCGGCCAAGAATGCGCTCGAGGCGTTTCCTAGGCAGGCTGTTGCCGAACAGCCCTTGGAATAGCTCGTACCGCTACGCGCACACGATCTTTATAGGGATCCTTGCGGATCGGTTCCGGGAGTACCTCTCAGGCAACCCCTAGTAGCACAACGGATGATTCAAGGAAAAGCGGGTGTGGTCTTCGACGCCTTCGTTGGATTCACGCGCCATCGTCTCGAACCACATGGCTCGCCAATCCTCGAATCGGGTCATCTCTCGCTCGGGATGCTCGCGGCTCCGCGCGATCCAGGCCGGACGGCCTCCCTGCCCAACGGGTTGGCCGATCGGCTGATAGCGCAGGTCGTAGCTCCAGCGAAGGCGGTCGCTGGTGTTCATCAGAGAGCTGTGCTGGGTGAGCTTGTCGAGGATCACGACGTCGCCGGGATCCGCCGGCAGGGTTGCCCGCTCTTCCGGAATGATCTCATCTGGGATGCCCTTGAAGTCCGGGCGTCGCTCCGTGGGTTTGCAGTGGACGGACAGCTCGCCCGATCGATGGCTGCCGGGAACCACCACTAGACAGCCATTCTCCTCATCCACGGGCACCATGGGCACCCATACCGTCAACGCGGCGGTCTCGTCTGCATCGGTCTGGAATGCCCAGAGGTCCTGATGCCAAAGGGTCTTGGAGATCATGCCGTTCGGCGACTTCTGCACCGCTTCCGACAGCGTATGCTCCGGCGGCTTGATGCGCGTGATGTGCAGGGGGCTCACCGCGATCTCGCTTCCGATGAACTGCTCCAATGCGTCCAACAGGCGCGGACTGCGCAGCAGATGGAACATGCGGGGGTGAAGGTACATTCCCCGGTCGGTTCTGTCTTGGGAGAAGGATACGTAGATGCTCAGATGCCGGAAGTGGTCGTCTCCCGTGTCCGCGACGAAGGCAGAGAGCCGGTCGATAGTGTCCATCCCCGAATACTTGCGCGCCAACTGTCCTTTGGCATACAGATCCTCGATGAGGTCATCTAGCACCTCGCCGTACTCGTCAATGAGCGGCTGAATGTCCTGCTCGACGTCGAGCGCGCCCCTCAGTATGGTATATCCCTCTTCTCGGAGTTGTTCGGACGCCCTGGTTTCCGTTAGAAGCATAGGTCACCTGTGTCTACTGCGGATTTACGATGAATTGTATGGAAGGGATGCGGTGAAGTCAATGGAGGCTCCGAGGTTCCGTTTGATGTATTGGCATGGCGGCTATGGGGACGGCAACTCCAAGCGATACGTCGAGTCCGATCCATGCCGAGAGGAAGGAAACGGAACGTGGGGGCACGAGGATTCCCGCGTGTGGAGACCTTTGCATAACTAGGCGGAGTGGTTGTTTGGGGATGCTCTACCCATGGCGGCCCCCTTTATTTTGTGCACTCGGATTTCCATTTGCATACCCTAGAAGAGGTTATGTAAAGGTCTCCGAAAGTGGGAACCTACTGGAGGGAGGCGTCAGGGCCGCCACCGAGCACCGCTTCGCCTATCTCTATGGTATAGTGACTATTGTATCCTCGCGTAGTCAGAGGGAGGTTCTCGTGATCGAGCCCGGCAAGGTCTTCGCAGTTACAACCTATGGTGTCCTAGGGAGAGAAGACATCGCTCGCAAAGGGATAGAGGCTTTCATGGGAATGGTCGGTCAAGTTCACATCGACTGCTCCCACTGGTGGTGTAACCAGCAGGAAAGGGACCTGCTCCTGATGGTTGAGTTCTATTACAGCAGCGACGAAGTGCAGAACTTCATTGGAGGGTATCTCTGCCCGGTACTCCTAGCCCCAGAGGATCTATCATTTTTGCCGACCCCTCACAAAAAATCCTGATACAGCCTCTGTCTGACGGTAATCACGTAGCCATCACCATAGGCCGTATCAAGCAAGGCAAAGTGCAGGACCAAGATGTTGGCCGGGGCCCCTCGACCGTGAGACCGCAGAGGTGTTGATGCTGATCCCCCAGCGACCTAGCAGGTGCAGATTTCCGGCCCAGGTTCATCGTCCAGAGATCGAGTGGCCAATGGGATCTCAGACGCGTGCTTCACGACGACCAGGAAACGCCTGTATCCTATGAGCACTTTGCGTCTCTCCCTGTTGAGAATCAGATAGTTAAAATTGTGATTAAGGGTAGGGGCGACTAGCTAGACACTCTACCACTGTGTGCGACGTCGGCACTCAGGGTTCGCCGAGGAGTACGCACCAACGCAGGCGGGAACACAGGCCGCGCTATTCCATCTCCGGAGAAGGCGAATGGATCGGGGGGCGTCAGGGGGGCAGAGTATCCCCAAACAACCACTCCACTGTGTTATACAAAGGTCTCCGTAGGCGGGAATCCATCCCCTGCGTCCGACGCCCATCCATTACCATACCTGCACAGACACCTCGAATCAACCGAATTGCATTTGACAAAACAGAACCTACGTACTATCCTGAACCTATAACGACCCCGTCCAAACCACAACCCAAGGAGCCAATCATGCAATCATCAATCATCAATCTGCAATTCCCCAACCCGCCAGCGACAGAATTCGACAAAATACGACAGAATGCCACAAAATGCAACGAAACCTCGTGCGCACGCGTTCCCTAATTCACGCGCACGCGCGCGAAGCACCACACCCACCCCCGTCATTCCCACACACACCCCCGTCATTCCCGCGTAGGCGGGAATCCCTTCTCCCCGCATGGATTGCCCCCAAGCCGCATCGGATTCCTGGATCTGCCGTCCCCTAGTCCTCATGCCAATAGATCGAACGCAGCCACACCCGGGACTGGCTTGACTTTTCTCGCACACACGGGTAGGCTTCCGTGCATACGAGAAAGGAACCAGGGGGAGCTTGGGCGCGCCAGGCTGAGAGGTCCCAACCGAGAGGGACGACCCCGCGACCTGATCTGGGTAATGCCAGCGGAGGGATGAGGTTTTGTCATCGAATCGTCCGGGCCGCCCAGAGAATTTGGGCGGCCCGTTCCTTTTTCCGACAACCGACCGGATGGAGGGAAAATCATGCTCGATACCACACTGGCCATACCGATCGCGGTGGTCACCGCGGCGGTCTTCGTCATCGCGGGGATCATGTACACAAGAGGCAGACGAGGAGGAGTGGAAGACTACTTGGTCGCCCGCAACAGCGCGGGAAGCGCCCTCGCTACAGCGACGGTCGTAGCCTCGGTCGCAGGCGCGTGGATCCTCTTCAGCCCCGCAGAAGCCGGCACCTGGGCCGGCATCACCGCCCTCATCGGGTACGGCATCGGACAAGCCGCCCCGCTCGCAGCCTTCGTCTGGCTCGGGCCGAGAATGCGGAGCGTGATGCCGGAAGGACACTCCCTCACCGAGTACGTATGGCACCGCTACGGCGCAGCCATGTACGTCTTCACGCTCGGCGTCATCATCTTCTACATGTTCATCTTCCTGTCCGCGGAGCTGACCGGCATCTCCCTGGCGCTCGACCTGCTCGCCGACGTTCCGCTGCTGGCGACGGCGGCGATCGTCGGCCTGCTTACCGTGGGGTACACCGCATACGGAGGGATTCGAGCATCCATCTTCACCGACGGCATACAATTCTCGTTGGTCATCCCCCTGCTGCTCATCACGTTCGCCGCCCTCGTCGTGTCCGTGGAAGGGTTCGGCGCAGTGTTCGACCCAGTGCGCGAGACCGCGCCGCAACTCCTCTCATTCACCCACGGGCCGGGCATCGACTTCGGCATCACGTTGATAATCGCCATCCTCGCCGCCAACATGTTCCACCAGGGGTTTTGTCAGCGCGTGTACACGAGCAAGGACGACCACGCCCTCCGCAGAGGGTTCGGGGCCGCGGGCGCAGTGGTAATCCCCCTCATCATCATCGCCGGCCTCGCTGGGATCATGGCAGTCGGCAAGGGGGTCGTCGACAACCCCTCAGTCGCGATGTTCTCGCTGATCGTCGCAGTCCTGCCGACATGGGCCGTGATCGTCGTTCTGGTGCTTGCGCTCGTGCTGGTGATGAGCAGCCTCGATACGCTGCTGAACGGCATCGCCAGCGCCGTCACCAGCGACCTCGCGCGATTCAAGCCAGATCTGAAGAGCCCGTCCGTGCTCGGCTCGTCTCGCGCCGTCACCGTCGTCCTCATCATCCCGGCCATCCTCATCGCGTCCCAAGGGTACAGCGTCCTATACCTCTTCCTGCTCGCGGACATGGTATGCGCGGCCGCCCTATTCCCCGTCTTCTGGGGACTCTACTCGACGCGCTTCACTGGCGGCGGGGCCCTGGCCGCAAGCGCCGCAGGATTGGCCGCAGGCGCACTGTTCTTCCCAACCCCAGCAGCCCCATACGCTATAGGTTGGATCGTCGACATTGGGTGGGCCAGCCAGCTCGTCGTCAGCTTCGGGGCGGCGCTCGGAGTATCGATCGTTGTGAGCCTGATACTCACTGCCACCAGCAAGAGAGCGTATGATTTCTCGCAGATCCGACAGCAGGTGCGCCTGATCGAATGACCTCGGAGACCCACGGCTCCCTACCGGATTCTTGTCCCGTGCCCGGACGCGGAGGCAGGAATCCGGTAGCATCCGCCAAACCATCGGAGCCGCGAGGCGCAGTCCGTCCAAGAACACAGCACCCCCACGAATACGCATCGGACACAGACCGGCGAGATTCCCGCACACACCCACGTCATTCCCGCGTAGGGAGACCTTTGAATAACTATGCGGAATGGTTGTTTGAGGATGTTCGGCCCCCGATCCATTCCTTTCGCCTCAGATGTCAGACCATCCGGCCCCGAGAAAGAAGAGATGAACTTCACTCACAAGGTACATCACCAGCACAACACCCAGCTCAGACCGGGCATCTAGCCCCCCAACCGCCTCCTCCAGGCAGCTTGGTCCATCCACCACACACAGCTCAGACTGAACATCCAGACAACTTGACCGCACGACGCAGGTTGTACGCCATCAACTCAAACCACATCTCCACCGCGTTCCTTCCCAATCCACAATACCGTACCCGCGTGTACCCATAACTGCGCTTCAGAGTGCCGAACACATTCTCTACCGGCGCCCGCACAGGCCCTATCAACTCGTTGCGACACCGCCGCCAATGCGGCAACCCCCGCTGATGCTTGTGCGAACGATGCATGATCCGATCAGCAATCCCCTGAGACCTCAACCACCGCCGCCTCTCTTTAGACTCATACGCTCGATCACCGTACACCGCACCCTCATCACCACTCACTAACACATCACCCACCTCGCTCTCATACACCTTGGCCGGCGTCAACTCTGCCCTTCGCACTATCCCAGTGCCAGCATCCACCCCGATATGCACCTTGTAGCCGAAGTGCGATCGACGCCCACGCTGACTCTGCGTCCAATCTGCGTCAGGGTCCACAGCACTCTTCGTCCCACGACCCGCAGACACCGGCGGCCGACGCACCTGCGCCTCCACTAACGTAGCATCCATCAACGTTCCCTCCTTCAAGACCAGACCTAGACCGTCCAACTGTTTCCCCAACTCTTCGAACAGCCTTTCGCTCAGTCCCAGCCTCTCCAAGGTACTGCGGAAACGACTGAGCGTAGAGTGGTCCGGCGTATCGTCTTGAAGTCCCAAGCCTACGAAGCGGCGGAAGGATATGCGGTCGGCCAGGGCCTCCTCCATCTGGGAATCTGACAGGTTGTACCACTGCTGAAGTAGCAGCACCTTGACCATCATAATCGGCGGGTAGCTGGGTCTTCCCTCGCGTGCTGAGTAGACTCTGCTGACTAGTTGGCCTAGCCGTTCCCAGTCGATCATGGTGTCGATTCGTTCCAGTCGTTCGTTTCGTCCCAGTGTTTGCGGCAGCAATGATTCTACCAGTGAAGGTTGGCCCATCTCTCGGTGCATTCTACTCTCCTTACGACTTGCACGATCCAACTCCTCTGTTTATACCCCAACACAGCAGGTTATGCAAAAGTCTCCCTTCACTGGAATCTCCCCACTCACGCCATTCCCACTCCGTCTACGTCACTTCTGCACCCACCCCACGTCATATCCTGCCATTGTCTACGTCATTCCCGTACCCTCCCACGTCATTCCCGCGAAGGCGGGAATCTACCCGCCCACGTCCCACACAGACGCCCCCGGAGCATCGTATTTGACAAAACAGAACCCACGTACTACTCTGAACCTAAAGACGAATCCAGACGACTCCGTCCAAACCACAACCCAAGGAGACAATCTTGCAATCCACAATCCACAATGCCCCCCTCCCGCCGTCGACGGAAATCGACACAATCCAACAGAATCCGGCAAAATCCGACGAAAACTCGTGTGCGCGCGTTCCTCTATTCCCGCGCGCACGCGAGGACCGCGAAACAGCCCTCTCCCTCAAGCAAATAAAATTCCTCCGCTGCCTCCTAACCGAAGGCACAATCTCCGCCGCCGCAGAAAAAGCAGGCACCCACCGCTCCACCTTCTACGCCTGGATGGAAGACCCCGCATTCAAAGCCGAATACGAACACTGCCGATCACTCGCACTCTCCATCGCCAAAACCGAAATCAGCGCCCTCTCACTCGACGCCGCCGAACTCCTCCACGAATGCCTCAAGCCAGGCTACCACCCCGCCGTCCGCGTCCACGCCGCAGGAACCATCCTCAGAAACGCCCAAAAATTGACCCAAGCCGCCAACCAGTCCGAACCGCACACACCCACCAACCCCGACGAACACCACCCATCCCACTATTGAAAATCGCCCTCCAATCTGCGATAGTTTCCCAAGGGCAGCCCCCAAAGAGGACAACCTATGACGAACAAGATCGACCTAAACTGTGACATGGGCGAAAGCTTCGGAATGTACCAAATGGGACTCGACGAAGAAGTCATCCAATACATCACATCCGCCAACATCGCCTGCGGCTTCCACGCCGGCGACCCAATGTGGATGCGCAAAACCGTCCATCTCGCCGAACGACACAACGTCGCCGTCGGCGCACATCCCAGCTTCCCAGACCTCGTCGGATTCGGACGACGAAACATCGACGCATCACCCGAAGAAGCCAAGAACGACATCACCTACCAAATCGGCGCACTCCAAGCATTCACCCACTCCCGCACCCTACAACACGTCAAACCCCACGGAGCCATGTACAACCGCGCCGTCACCGATGATACCCTCGCACGCGCCGTCTGCGAAGCCATCCTCGAATTCGACCCATCACTCATCCTCGTCGCACTCGCAGGATCCCAATGGGTCGATCTCGCCAAAGATATGGGACTCCGCGTCGCCAGAGAAATCTTCGCAGACCGCGCACTAAATCCAAACGGCTCCCTCGTACCACGCTCACAGCCCGGAAGCGTACTCCACGACGTCAACGAAATAGCAGACCGCAGCATCCAAATGATACGCGAAGGAAAGGCAACCGCCATCGACGGACACACCATCGACGTCCAAGCAGACAGCCTCTGCATCCACGGAGACACCCCAGGCGCCGTCGAAATGGCCAAGACCCTCCGCCAACAACTCGACCGCGAATCCATCGCCCTTACCCCCATGGGACAACTCGTATAACCCGCCGACCATGTACGAATCTCCAAAATTCATCCCAGCAGGAGACTCCGCCGTCGTCATCGAACTCGGAGACGAAATCTCCCCAGAGTGCAACCGCGCCGTCCACGCCCTCTGCAAGACACTCACAGACGAACGCATCCCAGCCGTCCGAGACGTCATCCCAACCTACCGATCCATCCTCGTACAATACGACGCCGCACAATCCTCATACGACGACATGAAATCCATCCTCTCCAACATCCCCCCCAGCGCCGAAGACGCCTCCAACGCACCACTCGTCCACATCCCAGTCCTCTACGGCGGCAAGCACGGCCCAGACCTCGAAGACGTCGCACGCAGCGCAGGCATCACCCCCCAAGAAGTCATCGACATCCACTCGAACGCCGAATACCTCGTCTACATGATGGGCTTCACCCCAGGCTTCCCATACCTCGGCGGAATGCCCCCCCAGATCGCCGCACCCAGGCGCACAACCCCCCGCGCAGCCATCCCCCAAGGCTCCGTCGGCATCGCAGAAACCCAAACAGGCGTCTACCCAATCGAAAGCCCAGGCGGCTGGCAACTCATCGGCCGCACCCCCCTCACACTCTTCGACCCCCAAAGAGACACCCCCTCCCTCCTCGACGCAGGCGCACGCGTCAAATTCCAGCCACTGCCCAGCGAAGACGAATACCAACGCATACAACAGCACGTCCAACTAGACGAATACCGCCCCGCGACGCACGCCAAAGAATGAACCCCCCCGCACTCATCCTAACCCAACCCGGACTCCTAACCACCATCCAAGATAGAGGACGCTACGGCTATCAACGCTACGGCGTGCCCGTATCAGGCGCAATGGACGAATTCGCCCTCCGCATGGCAAACATCCTCGCAGGAAACGACCAAAACGCCGCCGCACTCGAAATCACCCTCCAAGGCCCAACCATCGAGTTCCTCACGACAACATGGATAGCCCTAACAGGCGCAGACCTCTCGCCAACCCTCGACGACCAACCCATCCCCCTCTGGCAGTCCGTCGAAGCACACGCAGGCAGCGTCCTCGCATTCGGCCACCCCCGCGACGGAACGCGCGCATACCTCGCAGTACACGGCGGCATCGACGCCCCCATCGTCATGGGCAGCAGATCCACCTACCTCAAAGGACGATTCGGAGGACTCGAAGGCCGCGCCCTCCGCAAAGGCGACCAACTCTCCACCCTCCCCACAGACCCAAACGACTTCACCCCAAAGCGCCTCCCAAAGAACTACACCGCCCCCCTCTACGGCGGCAACCACCGCCTGCGCGTCATCCTCGGCCCCCAACAAGACGCCTTCGACCGCAACGCAATATCCACCTTCCTAGGCTCGAGATACAAGATCGCCCCCCAATCCGACCGCATGGGATACACCCTCGAAGGCCCAAAGATCGAACACCGCCACAGCCCAGACATCATCTCCGACGGAAACCCCCCAGGCGCCGTCCAAATCCCAGGCGACGGCGCGCCGCGTATCCTCCTAGCAGACAGAGGCACAACCGGCGGCTACGCCAAGATAGCCGCCGTCATCACACCCGACCTCTCCAAACTCGCCCAAGCCCTCCCATCACACACCGTCGCCTTCCAACAAGTATCCATCCAAGAAGCCCAAGACACCTTGCGCGAACGTGAAGCGCTCATCCGCTCCGTAGAACGCCAAGGCCGCATCCCCATAATGTCCATCTCCCTCGACGGCCTCACGTTTGACGTCCAAGCCGCCGACGGACAGCCCCTCACCCGCCAAGAACCCATCGACCCCCCATCCGAAACCACCGCCCGCCCCATCGCAGCAACCATCGACAACCAGACCTACGACTTCCAACTCCACATCCACCGCGAAGCATGACCCCAATCTCGTCCCCTCTCACGTCATTCCCGCCTATACCCACGTCATTCCCACCCTCACGTCATTCCCGCACCCACCCACGTCATTCCCGCACCCACCCACGTCATTCCCGCACCCACCCACGTCATTCCCGCACCCACCCACGTCATTCCCGCACCCACCCACGTCATTCCCGCGAAGGCGGGAATCTATGGTATCGTTGACCTGTGCCCCTTAGGCATTTCTAAACCTACCACTATCCTCATTTGGTCCAATATACTTGACATGTTATTGTAACATCAAGTATATTGTAACAATCTATGCAATAATATGACCCGTGCTTCCGCAATCCGTCTCTGGGGCCGGTGGATTGCAAGGGCTGTATAAATGCCTAAACACACTAACACAAAAGTACCTGGGAGAAAGAACGATGGAAGCGACGGATTGGATAGTGTTGCTCGTAGCTCTGGTTGGTACGATTCCCACTTGGATAATAGCATTCGCCGCCATAAGCACAGGCAAATGGGCCAGAAAGATATACAAGGAACGTGAGGAGGGGAAACCGTATCTTACCGTCACGAACGATATCGATGCTGTGTCAGGATCTAACGGGATGTACAGTCTCATGGTAACTTTTTGTGCTCACAATCCATCGAAAGTTCCGATGAAAATTGATAAGGACCGCATCCAAATATGGGATATATCTAACCCAACACGCGACGAGAAGATACTTTCTGGCAATCCTTTAGATGAGGATATCAGGGTCGATCCCGGTGAAACAACGTTCTGGAGCTATCATATCCCGCTCGCAAACTCACAGAGATTGTTGAAGATAGAAACCGTCGTCATTAACACGCAAGAGCAACGGCCCGATGGGAAAGAATCCCTGTGGGGACGACAGTCAGTGTTCGAGTTCTACCCAAAGGAGAGAGAAGATGACGAAAGACGAGAAAACATCCAGGCCGACGTACATAGAGGAACAACTGACCTCGGTGGGGAAAAGGCTTGAACCCAATCAGAACCCGCAGCCCCCGCAAAACACCCAGCCGACACAGAACCCTCCACAATCCCTCCAGGACACCCGGAGCGCTGAGAAGTCCAAGTGACCCCCTAACGGGTAGAGTCTCCAGTGACGAAGTCTGCCCCGACGAAGACCGTATCGGCGAGAGATTGACTGCGGCTCCCTCCGACCGCCCAATGAACCCCAAACCGTAGCCCCCCGCGAAAGTTCATAGAGACGAAAGAGAACCACCACCCCATGACAAACCTGATCGACAACCTGAGAGAACTACTCCACGACCTCTCCGACTGGCTCCTCGGATTCGCAGACAGCGAATGGGCCATCGCCATGCTCGCGTTCGCCTCATTCATCGAAGCCATCTTCTTCCCCATACCCCCAGACCCCCTCCTCATAGCCATAGCCATCGTCCAACAACCCATCGCCATCCTGCTCGGAATCCTCACCGCCGCCGCATCCGTCGCCGGCGCACTCGTCGGACACGCCATCGGCGCATGGCTCGGCAGACCCGTCCTCTCACGCATGTTCAGCGAAGACAAGACCGCACGCGTCGACCAACTCTTCGAACGCTACGGAACATGGGCCATCCTCATCGCCGCCTTCACCCCCATACCCTACAAGGTATTCGCCATCGCAGCAGGCGTCTGGCGCATGGACAGACGAAAATTCCTCATCGCCTCCGCCATCGGACGCGGCGCACGCTTCGGCGCCATCGGACTCCTCGTATTCCTCTTCGGCAAGGAAATCGAATCCTTCATCAGCGACAACTTCGAACTCCTCACCGCCGGAGTATCACTCCTCGCCGTCGCCGCAGCCGTCGCTTGGTACATCATCCACCGACGACGCCAAACCCAACCAAACCCACAGAACAACCCATCCCCGCCCTCGTCCCCCTGACACTCCCTCGCCCAGCAAGGGCGGACGAGCCCCAAACCGTCGATACACATCCCCGCCGACGAGGAACCCCCTCCCTCCCAGCGTTAGCACGGATGCCCCGTCGCGCGAAACGTTGCATACCCCAAGAGCCAATATCGAACGATTTTGAAAATCGACTCTATACATACTTGACAAAGAATGATATACGAATGATATACTCAATATGAGGCGCAGTCACTCGATAGCCCATCCGTATAGAACATATCAGGAAATGCAAATGAACACCGCATCCACACCCGCCCGCAGGTACAAAGCCCCCCGTCACGACGAAGGAGCAACCTTCCTTCCCGCCCGGTACGCCGCCCTGCTCATCGCCGCCGTCGCCGTCATCCTGGCGTTCGGCCTCCTGGCGCAAGGCTAGTGCAAGCCCACGCCCCATACGAACGTGCCATCATCCCCACCCATCGAAACATACCGATGCCCCGCCGAGTGAAGCCACTCGTTCGCCGCCCGCAAGAAGGAGGAGACACCGTGGGAGGAACCGCATGGAACGCGCCCTAGTAACCCGTCTGTACAGAGACGAATCATCCCATGATACCGTCATGCTGATGGAAACCACCCACAGCAAGAAGCGTGTCAAGATCATGATCCCGCGCCAGAAAGCAGGCATCCTCGCCCTCGAAGCACACGGACTCAACGACCGATGCCCCCTCTACGACATGCTCTCGCGATGCGTCCACCAACTAGGAGCCGCATTCGGATCCGTCGTCCTCACCGAAGACGGCTCCCGATGCGCCGCCGGCTCGATCTCCCTCTCCAAGAGCGGATCCACCGCCTGGATCGACGCAGACGTCGTAGAACTGGTCGCCTTCGCAATGCACACCCAAACCCCCATCTACGTCGACAGATCCGAAACACCCCCGCAATCCAACAGCCCCCATCCCCCGCAAGCAAGCCTCCCCCAAGCGTTCGAAGACGCCCTGGCAGACATCCTATCCTCCGAATCGGACGACAACCCCTCGTCGACCGAACGGAGCAAACCGGAACCCCGCTAAACCCAAAGAACCCGTCGATACACCGCGGACGCAGCTCCGGAATCGTTTGAAAGCGACGACTCCCCGCGCGCAACCGTGAGAACACAACACGAAAGGAGCAACATGACTACTGATACGGAACGTCCAAGCGAGCGGCGGCCAGACCGCGCAGCGCGCACAGCCGGCATCCTCCTGCTAGCCACCGCTGCCGCCACCGCCCTCGCCGTCATCGGCCGCGTAAGCGCCGACGCAGACCAACCCACCCTCATGGAATCCCTAGTCGCCATCTCCGCAAGCAGCGAACTCTACGCACTCGGAGGCGCAGCAAGATTCATATCGGGAATCACCCTCATCGCCGCCGCATGGTTCCTCCTTGGAACCTGGATCATCCGAAAGCGACTCGGCACACCAATCGTCCCCGCACTCTTCGCCCTCTCCGCACTGTTCACCGCGGCATCAGGCGCATGCGCCGCATGGCTGGCGCTAACCGTCCCCGCAGAGATGGAAGCAATCTTCCCATACGCCAGATTCTCCATAGCCGAACCAGTGTCCGATATGAGATGGATCACCGGCAAGATCGGCTTCACCATAGCAGGCCTGGCGCTGATAGTAGCCGCGCGCTACCAATGGAACGCCGGCGGAACCCTCCGACGCATCGCCCCCTTATCCGCACTCATCGGCATAGCCATGCAGTTCATATGGATCGACGCCGCAACCATCGTGCACTCGATCATCGGCGTCGCCTTCTTCCTTTGGCTCGTCGCCGTCGGCGGAATGCTCTCGACCGGCCAAGTGGAACGGCAATTCGCCGCAATGCTCGACTCCCGCCCGCAGCCCAGCACAACGAAGCAGACGCAATGATAGGACGTCACTTGGAACTTCTATCATCCGAATCCAATAGATAATGTGGTATATGATTCAAAATATATGTTGCAATATCAGTTTACTTGGTATATCATAACTACGAGACTACACATATAGGAGGCATCGAAGAACGTAATGAAGAACTCGTATGGTATGACAATGGGGATCGCAGCAGCGCTGATCTTCGCGGTCTTGCTCGCATGCAGCGGACGCCCCGACAGCACCCGCACCCAGGCGGCTCCGACGCAGCCGCCGCCCACGCCTCAGACCATCTACGTGGCAAACGACCCCGGCTCCCTCGTCGTCTACTCCGGACGCAGCGAGTCCCTCGTCGGCCCCATCATCGAACAATTCGCCAATGCCACCGGCATCGACGTATCGACGAAATACGGCAGCACCGGAGAAATCGCGGCCACCCTCCTCGAAGAAGGCGGCAACAGCCCCGCAGACGTGTTCTTCGCCCAAGACCCAGGCGGACTCGGCGCAGTCGCCCAAGCAGGCATGTTCGACGCCCTCCCAACCGAAATCACCAGCCTCGCACCCAACTGGGCACAATCCCCCAACGCCCTCTGGGTCGGAATATCAGGACGCGCACGCGTCCTCGTCTACAACACCGACAACCTCACCGAATCCGACCTCCCAGACTCGATCTTCGACCTGACCGACCCCAAGTGGAAAGGCCGCATCGGATGGGCCCCCACCAACGGATCCTTCCAAGCCATGGTAACCGCCATGAGAGAACTCTGGGGCGACGACAGAACCACCGAATGGCTGCGCGGGATGCAGGCCAACGAACCCAGCGTCTACCCCAAGAATACCCCCCAAGTCGCCGCAGCAGCCGCAGGAGAAATCGACATCGGCCTCGTCAACCACTACTACCTCCACCGCTTCCTCCAAGAAGAAGGCGACGCCTTCTCAGCACGCAACTATCACCCCCGCGCAGGAGGCCCAGGCAGCATCGTCCTAGTCGCAGGAGCCGGCATCCTCGAAACCAGCCAAAACCGCGAAAACGCCGAAAGATTCCTCACATTCATGCTCTCCACAGTCGGACAACAGTACTTCGCAGGACAAACCTACGAATACCCCCTCGTCGAAGGCGTCCGAACGAACCGACTCGTCACCCCCATCGACGAAATCGCCAAACCCAACGTGGACATGGCCGACCTGGCCGACCTCCAAGGCACCCAGCAACTCCTCCGCGAACTGGGTATCCTTCAATGACCTAATCCACCGAAGGTGCCCCGCCGCGTGATCGCGCCAACGCAGCCAACGACCGACCCTGCCGGAAACGAAGAACGCCCGCTCCGACAGGGTCGGCACGGATCCTCCAAACGCCCCCCTCTGGCGATCCTCATACCAGCAGCATGTGTCGGCATCGCCATGCTCCTGCCCCCCGCCTACCTCGTCATCCGCGGCGCGGAGGCGTCCAACGAAGCATGGGACCTCCTCTTCCGTGTCCGCACCCTCCACCTCATCGGACGGACCGGCCTCCTCATCCTACTCGTCACCGCAGGCTCCGCCCTCCTCGCCGTCCCCATAGCCTGGCTTACCACCCAGACCGACCTGCCCCTCCGACGCGCATGGGCCGTCCTCACCGCCTTGCCCCTGGTAGTTCCAACCTTCGTCGGCAGCTTCCTATACATATCCGCCCTCAGTCCGCGCGGCATCCTCCAACAAGCCCTCGAACCCCTCGGCATAGACCGACTCCCAGAAATATACGGACTGCCGGGCGCCTTCCTCGTCCTGACGCTTCTAAGCTACCCCTACGTGCTCCTCACCGTGAGAAGCGCCTTCCAGACCCTCGACCCTGCCTTCGAAGAATCCGCCCGAACCCTCGGACACGGACGAATGAGCGCCGCCCTCCACGTCACCCTCCCCCAGCTCCGCCCAGCAATCACCTCCGGCGGCCTCCTCGTCGCTCTCTACACCCTGAGCGACTTCGGCGCGGTGTCATTGATGCGGTTCCCCACCTTCACCTGGGTAATCTTCCAACAATACCAAACCGCCTTCGACCGCAGCATCGCCGCGGTGTTGTCGCTGGTACTGGTCTGCATGGCGCTCGGAATCGTCCTCCTCGACGCATACACGCGCGGACGCCTCCGGTACTACCGCGTCGACGCCGGACCATCTCGCGCCCCGAACGTCGTCAGCCTAGGCCGATGGAAGTGGGCCGCCGCGATATTCTTGGCGGTCGTCGTCGCCCTGGCGCTAGGAATCCCGGCCGGCGTCCTCCTCTATTGGCTAGTGCGCGGCGTCCTCGCAGGCGAACCTCTGCTGGCATTTTGGAGCGCCGCAGTCAACTCGCTCGCCGTCTCAGGCGCGGCCGCACTCATATCGGTAGCGTGCTCCGTCCCAATCGCCGCCATGGTTGTGCGCTACCCAAGCAAACTAGCGCGCGCCATCGAACGCCTCAGCTTCATCGGCTTCGCCCTCCCAGGCATCGTCGTAGCCTTGGCCCTAGTGTTCTTCGCCGTCAACTACGCCAGACCCGTATACCAAACCGTCTGGCTCCTGATATTCGCCTACGTCGTCCTCTTCCTGCCCGCCGCCCTCGGCGCGACCAGATCCTCGCTCCTCAAAGTCAGCCCTGATCTGGAAGATGCCGCACGCGGACTCGGACGCACGCACACCCAAACCATGCGCGCCGTTACCCTCCCACTCATCGCGCCAGGAATGCTCATGGGAATGTCCCTCGTCTTCCTCATCGCCATGAAGGAACTCCCCGCAACCCTCATCCTAGGCCCCCTCGAATTCAAGACGCTTGCAACCTCCATCTGGTCCGCATCCTCGGAAGCATTCTTCGCCCAAGCCGCAGCTCCCGCCCTCGTCCTAATCATGCTATCCTCAGTGCCGATGGCCTTCCTCGTATCACAAGAATTCACATCCTCCCCCGCGTCCCAGAGCCAACGCCCATGACCGAGTTCGCAGTACAATGCACCGGCCTCGCCAAACGATACGGCGCCGTCAAAGCAGTGGACGGAGTCGACCTGACCGTCCGCTCAGGCGAAACACTCTCGATCGTCGGGCCGAGCGGCAGCGGCAAGACGACCATACTCCGCATCATCGCAGGATTCGAGACCATAGACGCGGGAAACGTCACCCTGCAGGGCGTCCCCGTCTCGACCCCGCAAACTTCCATCCCCCCAGAACGCAGGCGTGTCGGACTCGTCTTCCAAGAACATGCACTCTTCCCCCACAAGACCGTCGCCGAAAACGTCTCCTTCGGCCTCCACAAGATGCCCGCCAACGACCGACGAAAACGCCAAGAAGACGTACTCGACCTCGTGCAGCTCTCCCACTACGCCCAGAGGTATCCCCACGAACTCTCCGGCGGAGAGCGCCAGAGAGTCGCTCTCGCCCGCTCACTCGCCCCAAAGCCGTCCGTCCTCCTCCTCGACGAACCCTTCTCAGGACTCGACGCCAACCTCCGACTCCGCATCAGAGAAGAAGTCAAGACCATCCTCGCCGCATCCGGCGCAACCGTAATCTTCGTCACCCACGACCAAGAAGGCGCCCTGTTCATGGGAGACACCATAGCCATCATCGACAACGGCAAGATCGAGCAGACAGGCGCGCCGCAGCAAGTATTCCATGCCCCAGTAACGAAGTTCGCAGCGCGCTTCCTCGGTACAGCCGACTTCCTGCATGGAACATATCAGAATGGAAAAGTCGAGACCGAGATCGGCATCTTCCCTGCCTCCATAGAAGGCTCTGGCGAGTGCGAAGTGATGACGCGGCCGGATGACATCGACCTCGCCCCGTCCGGCGACGGCCCTGGCACAGTCGTCTCTCGAACGTTCCAGGGCATCTCCAACCTCTACCGCGTCGAGCTGCCGTCCGGCGCAGTGCTGCGCGCGCAGCGTCCGCACCACGAATCCTACGCCCCAGGCGACAGAGTAGACGTCCGCCCCTCTTTCCACTACGCGCCCCGCTGCTTCGCCGCAGACGACGGGCGGCTCCTGCACTAGCTGCGCCTACGATACCGGCGCGGCGGCCTCGCTCTCCTGCGGACGCAACTGCATGTCGTAGATCCTCTTGTAGAAGCCGTCTACGGACATCAACTCGTCGTGAGAGCCGCGCTCGACGACCTCCCCGTCGTCGAGAACCAAGATCAAATCCGCACTCCGCACCGTCGACAACCGATGCGCAATCACGAACGTCGTCCGCCCAACCACCACCTCCTCCATCGCCCGCTGGATCTGGTACTCCGTCCCCATGTCCACACTCGACGTCGAGTCGTCCAAGATCAAGATCGGAGGATCGATCAACAGCGTCCTGGCTATTGCGAGCCGTTGGCGTTGCCCCCCGGAAAGCCGCACCCCCCGTTCTCCCACCCACGTGTCGTAGCCGCGCGGCGTCGACTCGATGAAGTCGTGCAGCTGAGCGACCTTTGCCGCGGCAACGATTCGATCGAGCGATGCGCCTTCCGCCCCGTACCCGATGTTGTCGCGGATGGACGCCCCAAAGACGAACACATCCTGCATCACGATTCCAACGTTGCGCCGCAGAGAAGACAACGTCGCGTCCCGCACATCCAATCCGTCGATAGAGACCACCCCATCCGTCACGTCGTAGAAGCGCGGCACGAGATGCGCCAGCGTGCTCTTCCCCGAACCCGGCGCGCCGAGTATCGCCGTCAGCTGACCCGGAACCGCCTCGAAGCTGATCCCCCGGACCGCCGAAGCGCCGGCGTCCTCGTAGCTCATCGAAACGCCCTGGAAGCGAACATGCCCGCGAACATGTGCAAGATCCTTGGCGTTCGGACGGTCTTGAACCGTCGTCTCCTCATCCAAGACGTCGAAGATACGCTGCCCCGCCGCGTGAGCGCGCGTAAACATATTCACCATGAACCCCATCATCCGCACCGGCGCGGCCATCATCCCAATATAGAAGATGAACATCGCCAGCTGCCCCGCCGTCAACCGATCCGCCGCAATCTCCCGCCCCCCGAACCACAAGACAGCCCCCGTCGCCGCCGTAAAGATGAGCGTCATCAACGAACCGTGGAACGCAAACTGCTTCGTCGCCGAGTACGTAAGATCGCGCACCGCGTCCGAATGCTCCGCAAACTGCCGCTCCGCGTGCCTGCGCGCGCCGAACACCTTCACGACCCGAATGCCAGCCAAATTCTCCTGCAGAGCAGACGTCATCTTCCCAGTCGCTTCCTGAACCGCCCCCCACGTAGAGCGCAGCTTGCGAGACATGTGGACCGCACGCCACAACACCGGCGGTATGAAGACCATCACCACAACCGCCATCCGCCAGTTGAACGAAAACATGATAACCGCCGTGACGGCGAACGTCGCCGCCATCGACAGACCCCGAATCAAGGCAGAACTCATGAAGCGCTGCACCGCCTCGATGTCCGCCGTCGCCTTCGACATCAGATCCCCCGTCTGCTGCCTGTCATGGAACCCAAAACTGAGATTCTGCAGCTTCGCAAAGAGGTCGTTGCGGATGTCGTATGCAGTCTTCTGCGATATTGCCTCCGCCAAGTAATTCTGCGCGTAGCTGAATATCCCCCGCAGCGCGCCGGCAACGACGATCGACGCCGCCAAGATGAACAACTGCGTGAACGCCCCAGACTCCAACGCCCGCCCAAGCGCCTCGTCGATCGCAGACCCAGCAAGCCACGGCATCGCCAACCCAGACACGACCGACAGCCCAGTCGCAAGATACGCAAGGAAGACGGTGACCTTGTGGCGCAAGCCGTATCCAATCAGCCGAATGAAGATTCTCACGTTCGATGCCTCGTTCCGCAGCAGCGACCCGCCTGCCGATAGTTCGCCCCTATCGAATCATATGATAGCCCCACGCGTTTTGCATGTCAAGAGTACTTCGATTCACTCGAAAGAACCTTCACTCCCCGTCACTCCCGCACCTCTTTCGTCATTCCCGCGAAGGGAGACCTTTGAATAACCTCTTGCCGGGGTATGCGAATGGAACCCGAAGCACGCAAAATGAACGGGGGCACCATGGGCAGAGCATCTCAAAACAACCACTCCGCCCAGTTATTCAAAGGTCTCCGAAGGCGGAAATCCATCCGCCGCACCCGTCCTTCCTCCCGTCCACGTCACTCCCTCACCCTCCCACGTCACTCCCTCACCCACCCGACGTCATTCCCGCACCCCTTTCGTCATTCCCGCGAAGGCGGGAATCTCCCCGCCCGCGTCCCACACAGACACCCCCGAAGCATCGTATTTGACAAAACAGAACTCACGTACTACTCTGAACCCAAAGGCGACTCCGTCCAAACCACAACACAAGGAGATACCCCCATGCGCGAAACATACCAACCCCCAACCACCTCCCCCGCCAACCCTCCGCACGACCACACCCTCCCACGTCATTCCCGCGTAGGCGGGAATCCATCCCCCTGCGACCACACTCCCGGCTCGTCGGCCCTCCTCCCACCAGCGACAGAATTCGACAAAATACGACAGAATGCCACAAAATGCAACGAAACCTCGTGCGCGCACGCGCGCGAGGGGTATAGCGAGATTCCCGCCTACGCGGGAATGACGGAGACACAGGGGAAATGACGTGGACATGGTCGACCGCACCCTCCCACGTCATTCCCGCACCCTCCAATCCCCAATCCCCAATCATCAATCGACAATCTGCAATCCCTCCCACGTCATTCCCGCGTAGGCGGGAATCTGGCGCCCCGCGCCGCCGCACATCCATAGACACACCCCCCAATGAATCGAACGAAACCCCCGCAGCTAGGAACTTGACAAGTCAAGGCGGTTCTTGTATAAAAGAACGCTAGAAAGTCAATGGCGGGGGACTCGGTATGTTTATTCGTTTGCGGTCGGTGGTTGCGCTGGGTGTTCTCGGAGTGGCTGCGTTGGTTGCGGGTTTCGCGACGGACGGGCTCGGGGGCGTCTTTTGGGCGTCGTCCTCAGGCGGCGCGGGTTCTGGTCCGTGGGCGAACTCGTTAGGGCCGCCAATCATCAATGGCCAAGGAGTCTCGTTGTCGAGCTCTGGCGCCAACGACGGGTTTGGATATTCGATGGCCGTGAGTGCGGACGAAAGCACGATAGTCGTTGGAGCGCCCCTCGACGACGCGCGAGGGACTAACGCGGGCGCGGTGTACGTGTTCACGGAGCCGTCCGGAGGATGGGGCAGCGGAACGGCGCCGACGGGCGTCAAACTCATCGGGTCCGACACCGCAGCGGGGGACGGTTTCGGGGAATCGGTAGCGGTGAGCAGAGACGGAAGCACGATCGTCGTCGGGGCGCCGAATAAAGACTCCAGCCACGTTACAATAGACAGCGGGAAGGCGTATGTGTTCACGAAGCCGGCCACAGGATGGGCGTCGACGGCCGCGCAGGCATATTTTAGAATGCACAATGTAGATCGGGATGAGTACTTCGGGAGATCGGTGTCGGTGACCGGAGACGGAAACACGATCGTCATCGGGGTGCCAAGAAAACACACCTTCAACTATGGCGGGGTGTGTTTTTTCGGGAAGCCGCCAGCGGGGTCAACTCATACCTGCCTGAACAACGCCGTGCTAGCTCCTCGGATTAACTGGCAGGAATTCGGGACGAGCGTGTCGATGAGCACAGACGGAAACACGATGGTCGTGGGAACGAGAGGCGAGGCGGCGTATGTGTACACGAAACCGGCCGGGGGATGGTCGAGGTCGGCCGCGTCCGCAGTACTCACCAAGGAGAGCTCGGTTGGAACCGATGAATTCGGGACGAGCGCGGCGACGAGCGGGGACGGAGGCACGGTCGTCGTGGGAGCGGATGGGGTCGACTCGAACGGGGCGGCGTATGTGTTCATGAAGCCGGCCACAGGATGGGCGACGACATCGTCGGCAACATCGACGGCGGCCAAGCTGACTGCGTCCGATGGGGCGGCAAACTATAAGTTCGGGAGGTCGGTGGCGGCGAACGCAGACGGGAGCATGATTGCAATAGGAGAGCCGGACAGAGGCAGCGGGACCCATAGGGGCGCCGTGCATCTGTTCGCGGTGCCGCAGGGAGGGAAGTGGATCACTACGACCACGGCTGATCCTCTGTCCGTAACGCTTCCCACGGAGACGACGCAAGGCGAGCGGGGGCGTGAGGGATCCATTGCCATTGGCGGAAATGTAGTCGTAACGGGAGCTTACGCCACCGGGGCGACCGGCGCGTGGGTCTACAACACGATGCCGACGTTGCCGACACCTACACCGACGCCGCCACCGACGGAAACACCCATACCGACGGCGACATCCATACCATCGCCTGGCGGAGGCGGAGACGGCGAAGATGTCACGCCGACGGCAACGCCAACGCCAACGCCCACAGCGACGCCGGACGTGATACGTCCGGAGGTCGGCCTGTCGACGAACTTCCTGACATTCACGGCCGCGCAGGGTGGAGACAGTCCACCGGCGCAGACGTTTACGGTGTGGAACACGGTGCGGCAGACGGACATGCCCTTCACCCTGTCGTCGAACGCGAGCTGGCTGTCGTTCTCGCCGAGGACGGCGTCGTCGAACAGTCCGCAGGCGCGGGTGTCCGTGAGAGTGTCTGCAAACGCTTCCGGGCTGGCGGCGGGAACACACCGAGGCAGTATCGCCATCAGCGCACCGGGAGCGGAGAATACGCCGCGGGCGGTATTCGTCACGCTCGTCGTGACATCGCCGACGTCCGCGAGGTCGGCAGTGACGACGAACGAGACGACGGAGATCACGACCGGCGATTCGACCGTTCAGGTGGTGGTGCCACCCAGGGCCGCGCCGTCGAACGTCGATATACAAGTGACCAAGCTGGACGCCGATTCGCCTGGCGCGCCGCCGGCCGATTCCGAGCGGGTGACGCTCGCCGCGGAAGTGGAGACGTTCGCGTCCGGCAGTACCACGCCGACGCCGATGACGTACCCCCGCGGTGTCGATCTGCGGTTTGCGCTGCCGGCGGCCGATGCGGCGGCGTGCGCCGAAGGGCGCGTGCGAGTGTATCGGGTGGACGGCGATGAGTGGATGCTGCTGGAGCATCGCTGCGAGACGGACGCTGCCGGAACGGTGTGGGCCGTGTCCACGCTGACGCATTTCAGCACGTACGTCATGACGATAGACGATACGCCTGCAACGCCGACGCCAGAGCCGACCGCGCCTCCGACTGCGACGCCAGTACCGACGGCCACATCCGCGCCGACAGCCGTGCCCACGTCCACGCCCGTACCGGCAACCGCGACGCCAGTGCCGACAGCCACATCCGTGCCGACAGCCGTGCCCACGGCCACGCCCGTACCGGCAACCGCGACGCCAGTGCCCACGGCCACATCCAGGCCAACGGCCATACCCACGGCCACGCCTCGACCGGCAACCGCGACGCCGGTGCCGACGGCCACATCCAGGCCAACGGCCATACCCACGGCTACGCCCGTGCCTCCGACCGCAACGCCCATGCCCGCGGCAACGTCCACGCCTGTGCCTCCGGCGACTGCGGTGACTCAGGCCGTTCCCGATCCGACATCGACGCCGGTGGCTCAGCCGGAGGTTGAAGACGGCGGCGGGTTGAACATGGTCGTGATCCTCGCGGTAGTTCTCGTGGTGGTGATTGCCGGTGCGGTCGCGGCCGCTGTGTACGTGCGGAGGGGCGGACTCGCGGCGGGGTAGGTTCGCGGCGTATGGGGGAATGACGGAGACAGGGTTTGACCGACCGCAACTCCGTCGTTCCCCCGCCCAATAACCGCGCTGGATTCCCGCCTACGCGGGAATGACGTAGACGGGCGGGCATGACGTGAGGGGGGAGATTCCCGCCTACGCGGGAATGACGTTGGAGGGTGTGGGAATGGTGTGGGTGTGGGAATGGTGTGGGTGTGGGAGTGACGTGGGTGTGGGAGTGACGGCAGGGGGATTTACCGTCTAGGGGCGATCCGTAGTGGCGAACTGGGGGCGAGCTTGCCGATAGATCAAGCGGAACCCCCCTGTGCCGTTGTGCGTGGTACTATGGGAGCATCGACCTCTCGACGGAGGGAACATAATAGCGGAGGATGATATGACACTCGCTCGGGAGAAATGCGTTGCATGTAGGCGGGATTCGCCCAAAGTTACTCAGGAAGAGATCGACGAACTTCATCCGCTGGTACCAGACTGGCAGCTCACCGAAGTCGATGGAATCAAGCGTCTCGACCGCACGTTCAAGTTTTCGGACTTCGCTCAGTCTATGGAGTTTACCGACCGGGTCGCGGAGATTGCGGAGGACGAGGGGCACCATCCGAGGATTACGACCGAGTGGGGCCGCGTCAACGTCGCGTGGTGGACGCACAAGATACGGGGTCTGCACCGCAACGACTTCGTGATGGCGGCCAAGACCGACCATCTCCTACGCAAGGGATGAGCGGGCGATACGGGAGGCCGTTGCATAGCCTCGGGGTATGAAGATGGCCGGTTCTATGGCTTCACCCTTGGGGGTGAGAACTGGCCGTGTCGCTCGAGCTGGGCAAGGGTCTCTGTGGGCGGGATATGGTAGTCTGCGGCCGGCGCGCGTCCATGGGGATACCGTCGACGCAGCGGCAGTTCGCTACTCGGTCGGCGCGGCCGGCGCACGTCCATGAGGGATACCGCTGCCGCACAAGATCAAACGGGGCGGTCTATTCCTCTTGGGAGCGGAGTGCGTCGGAACAGGCCGCGCCGCATTACGGCGGGTCAGCTGCCATCGTCGTCGCTCGGATTCGGATTCTCGCCCTCGCCGGCGTCCGATGCGTCCGCGGGCGAAGTGGGAGCGGTGTCGGATACGATCCCAGGCAGGTTCTTGAGAGTGCTGATGAGGTCGACGCCTGTAAGCGACTGTACGAGGGCTGGAAGTTGTGCGATCGTGGCGGATACGTCTTGCGTCACCTTGCTGGCTCCGGCGCCCGAGCCGTTGTCGCCTCCGTTGCTAATCACGACGATGCTGTCTGTCTTGGACAGCGGCTGCGCCACTGCGCTTGCGACCTGCGGCAGCGACTCGAACAGCTGTTGAATCATCGCCGCCTGTCCGTACTCCTTCCATGCGTCGGCCTTCTTGTCCATGGCCTCTGCTTCCGCCAGCCCCTGCAGCCTGATCGATTCTGCTTCCGCATCACCCCGCAGCTTGATCGACTCTGCTTCTGCTTGGCCTCGCAGCTTGATAGCCTCCGCTTCTGCATGAGCTTCCGCGATGACGCGGGCGCGTTGTCCCTCGGCCACTGTCTCCAGCTTGTACCGCTCAGCTTCCGCTTCCACCCTTGCCCTGCGCCGGTTTCCTTCCGCGATCAATTCCACCTGATCCCGCTCCGCCTCCGCAGGGCGGCGCACCGTCGCGTCCAACTCCCGCTCGCGCCGCACGATCTCTTGTTTTTGTATCTCGATTTGCTTCTGCCGTTCTACGACTTCCACTTCCAACTCTTCCGCGCGTATCTCTTGGCGTGTCTTGGCCTCTTGCAGAGAATACGCCAACTCTGCCTCCGCTCTTCTCGCGTTGACTTGTTGGTCGTATTCCGCTTTCTGGATCTGAAAGTCGCGCTCCGATTCTGCTATTGCCGTGTCCGCGCTGTACCTTGCCGCTTGCCGCGCTTGTTCCGCCTGCGACGCCTTGATGCCCGCATCCCGTTCGGCTTCTGCTTCGCCGATCGCTGCATCGCGCTTCACTTCGGCCGTTCTCCGCACCCCCAGCGCCTCCAAATACCCTTGTTCGTCCTGAATGTCCCGAATCGAGAAGCTAACGATTTCGAGCCCCATATTGGTCATATCGGTGGCCGCTACGTCCCGCACTTGGTCTGCGAAGGCGACGCGGTCACGGTAGATTTCTTCCACCGTCATCGTCCCCAGAATCGCGCGCTGCTGCCCTTCCAACGTTTGCAGGGCGACCTCCGAGATTTCTGTAACCGTCTTGCCGAGAAACTGCTCTGCCGCCGTCCTAATCGCTTCCTCGCTTCGCCCAACCTTCACCTGCGCCACGCCGTCGACCGAGACCGAGACTCCCTCCTTCGTATAGACCCGCGCCGTATTCACTTGCAGAGTCATCACTTCTAGCGAGAGCATCTGCGACTTTTGAATGAACGGCAGCACGAACATCCTTCCGCCAACCTTGATCCTCGGTTGACTGCTCCCGCCTGATACGATCAACGCATGATTCGGTCCTACTGTGTGAAAGCCGGCCATATCTTTCCTCCTATGAATCGCATGGAATTTGCCCTTCGCCTACCTCGACAACTCATGGTCTTCGTAGAGTTTCTCCACTTTGAGCACCTCTCCATACACGCCTACCACGCGCACTTCGTCCCCTTCTTTGATGGAAACTCCCGGACCGGCCGAGGCCGACCATTCCTTGTTCGATACCCAAACCTGGCCCGACGGCTGCATGTCCGACAAGGCAACGCCCCATTGTCCTTCGAGAAACGCGTCCTCATCAGTTTGGAATCCGCTCGACGTCCCGCCTTCCGAACGGGCAACGCGCACGAACACTATCAACGCCGCGGTCGCCAACCCAGTCGTCATGACGATCATCACTGGGCTTATCATGAAGCTGGGACTCGGCAGATCCGATGGGCTGAAGAAGTTGCCGAAGAGCAGGAGAGACCCGACTATCAGACAGACGATTCCCCCCGTCCCAAATACTCCAAACCCAGGCGCTGTCGTCTCTCCGTAGAACAGCCCCATAGCCAAGGCGATCAGTCCGACGCCTATCCAGCTGCCGGGGAGGTTCAGGAAGCCAACGAGCGCCAAGGCCAACGCAATGGCCCCCGCTATCCCAGGCCCGAACATGCCAGGAACCGCAGCCTCCGCTACGAGGCAAAGCCCCCCAATGAGGAACAGTACCAATACGACGTTTGGCCTGGCGAGAATCCCCAGGGCGTACTCCATGAACGTGCGGTTCAGAACTCGCACTTCTGCGCCCGCGGACGATACTACCGCCTCGCCTGCCGATGTCTCCGCCGTCCGGCCGTCTAGCCGATCGAGCATCGTCTCCATGTCTTCGGCGATGAGGTCGATGATTCCGAGGTCGAGCGCTTCTTGCGCGGAGTAGGCCGCGGCCTTCGATACCGTGTCTTCCAGGGCATCGTGGTTGCGGCCGCGGGCCTGCGCGATGCTGCGGATGAACGCCTGAGTGTCTTCGCTTATCTTGCGTCCAGCCGCTCCCGTCAAGTCGCTTCCGTCCGACGCCACCGGGGATGCGGCGCCGATGGTGGAGCCAGGGGCCATGACCGCGAAGTTGGCCGCGGCCGCCACGAACGCCCCGGCCGATGCCGCCCTCGCGCCCG
Source organism: Dehalococcoidia bacterium (assembly GCA_965242665.1). Taxonomy (GTDB): domain Bacteria; phylum Chloroflexota; class Dehalococcoidia; order Lucifugimonadales; family VXLM01; genus VXLM01. The sequence goes on from OZ251484.1 coordinate 2,506,481, forward strand.
CCGGCGAAACGTACACAGCGACCGGCGTCGAGGATTCCAGGATGCTGCGGACGATCTCGCGGGTCGATCCCAAAACCCCTCCGGGCGTGTCCAACCGGATGACTACCAGGGATGCCCCGTCCTCTTCCGCCTGATCGATTCCCCTCGCCAGATGGTCTGCTGTCAAAGGCTCGATGACCCCGTCCACATCGAGTACGAGGACGCCCGATCCATCCCCGTAGACGCCGCCGAAGGACTGCCACATCAGGACGCATCCGCCCGCTGCCGCAACGAATACCGCGATGGCGCGAAGCATAGACCCCCTCTCACGATGAGAATCCATTAGACCCATGACATGCGCATATGCTACTGGAGAAGGGAGGGGCTGTCAAACGCGGGACATCCACTGGGGTTTCGTCTACTCTTGCTTGGCGGATTGCCCCGCATCCCTGCGAAGGGGGCAGATTCCCGCCTTCGCGGGAATGACGTAGACAGGATTGCCCCGCATCCTTGCGAAGGGGGCAGATTCCCGCCTTCGCGGGAATGACGTAGACAGGATTGCCACGCGTCCCTGCGGAGGGGGCAGATTCCCGCCTTCGCGGGAATGACGTAGACAGGATTGCCACGCATCCCTGCGAAGGGGGCCTCTGCATGAACTTGGCGGGGATCTGGTGGTCTGCGGACGCCTCATACTTTGGGAGGGAATTCCGAGGGAAATCGCCTTGCGCTCATAGCGCAAATGTGCTATACTTCCTTTCAGGGTGCCGCATATGGGCAAGTACTCCCTTGATTTGCATGGCTTGATGCGCTACCGTATTCCCTTCCTGGACACCGCAATATGAGCAAGTATTCCCTTGACGTAGACCGACCGAAGTACGCGGAGGCCGCCGCCAACATCCTGCAGCGGCACCGCGATTTCGAGGCGGAAGCGAACATCACTAGCGCGATCCGGGACTTTCTGGTCGTCACTCGGCTGGCGCGCGCGTCGGAGATCGTGGAGGAGAACCCGCCGTCGTCCGAATCGCGGAGCGCGGTCGACTTGACTGCGCTCGATACTTTCATCGAGGTCAAGCGCAGGATCGGCACCGGGCGCGGCAACGATCCGGATCCGAACAACATCGCGCAGCTGGACGACTATCTCGCGCAGTCCGAGCGGAGCGGCAAGGGCGTCCGCATGGGCGTGCTCACCGACGGCAGGCATTGGGTGCTGCGGTGGCGCGGCGCGGGGGAAGTTCGCACAACCTACCCATACGCATTCACCTTCGACAGCATCGACAAGTGGTTCCCTCTCTACGAGTGGCTGCGAGACAAGGCGCTCGTCTCCAACGTGGATGTCCGCCCAGACGAAACCACTATCGAGCAGCACTTCGGGCCGAACAGTCCGGCCTACCGACGGGACATCGACCGACTCCGCGACCTGTACGACCGGCACGCAGACGCCAAGACGCTCAAGCTCAAGCGCGGACTGTGGAGCGACCTCCTCCGCGCCGCGCTCGGAGAAGCAGCCGAGAGTGCGCCCGAGCAGGACGACCTCTTCATCCGCCATACGTACCTGGCCGCAGTCATCGGCATGGTCGTGCAAGCATATGTTCGCTTCGACATCCTGAAGCTTGCAGAGAGAGACCCAAAGGACTTGCTCATTGGGGAGGCCTTTCGTCTCAGGACCGGGTTGCGCGGCATCGTCGAGTCGGACTTCTTCGCGTGGCCCGCCGAACTGGGAGGAGATGCGATCATTAGGGCGATAGCGCGCCGTGTTGCAAAATTCGACTGGGACGCCGCGCCGAACGACGTCGCATCCATCCTCTACCAGTGCGTCATCCCGTCGGAAGAGCGGTACAGCCTTGGAGAGTATTACACGCCGGAGTGGCTGGCGCGCGCCATGGTGGACGAGTTCGTCGACGACCCGCTGAACCAGCGCGTGTTGGATCCGGCCTGCGGGAGCGGAACGTTCGTCGTTGAAGCGGTGCGCCGCTATATCGAATGTAGCAAGGCCGCAGGGCGGAAACCCGGTGAGATTTTCAGTGGGCTGCGCCATGCCGTTACGGGCATCGATGTCCACCCAGTCGCAGTCCACCTCGCCCGCGCCTCCTGGGTGCTCGCCACCGTGCCCATCATAAGCGAAATTGGACCAGAGGAGGAGTTTGACGACGAACACGTCAGCCCGCCCATCTACCTGGGCGACTCCCTGCAGCTGCGCTACCACAACAACGACTTGTTTGCGGAACACGTCGTCTCCATCCAGGTAGAGAACGGCGAGGACGGGGAGCAGAATCTCGAGCTCAAGTTCCCGCGCTCGATCGTGGACGACTCTGACACCTTCGATGGGCTCATGATAGACACCGTGGGCAATATCCTCCGCGGCGACGGCGTTGCCTTCGCGCTTGCCGACAATCCGGTTGAAGAAGAACATGTCCCCATGATGCGTGAGACCCTCGAGACGCTGCATCGTCTCCACGACGAGGGTCGCAACCACATATGGGCGTACTACATCCGCAACATGGTGCGGCCGCTCTCCCTCTCGCACTCCAAGGTGGACGTCGTCATCGGCAACCCGCCGTGGTTGAACTACCGCAACACGTCGAGCGTGCTGCGCGATGCATTAGAGCGCCACAGCCGACATACCTACGGCATATGGGCAGGCGGCAGGTACGCGACTCATCAGGATGTCGCCGGTCTGTTCTTTACGCGCTGCGCCGATCTCTATCTGCGAGCGGGCGGCAAGATCGGCATGGTAATGCCGCACAGCGCCCTGCAAGCGGGGCAGTATTCCAAGTGGCGCCGTGGAGAGTGGAAGAACGGCAACGGCAACGGACAATCCACTATCGTTAACTTTGACGTCAAGCCGGCCTGGGACTTGGAGAAGCTGGATCCCAATACGTTCTTCCCAATGCCTGCCTCGGTGGTCTTTGCGGAGCGGGTCGGATCCGAGGAAGAGGCGGCAGCGCTGGGCGGCAGCGTTGAGCGCTGGCTTGGCGAGACGGGCACGGACGACGTGCGGCGAGAGATGGCCGCCATAACCGACACATCCGCAGGAGCGACGTCGTTCTACACCAACTACGCGAGGACGGGCGCGAGCATCATCCCCCGCAGCCTGTTCTTCGTGGACGAACTCAAGGATAACTCCCCAACCTCGCTACCCACCGACATCTATACGAAGCCGCGCAGGGGGACACAGGACAAAGCCCCATGGCGCGATCTGGATCTGGAGTCGGTCACTGAATCGACGGTCAGTAAGCAGCATGTGCACGACGTCCATCTGGGCGAGACGGTCGCACCCTACGTTACGCTCGAACCGCTGAAGGCCGTCCTGCCCATGAACCGGAACGACCGCGGCATTCCATTCGATCCAGAAGGCCCCGGGGGAATCGAAATCCTAAGACTGACGCCCCGAATGCGGATTCGATGGCGGGTCATGAGCCGCCTGTGGGAGGAGAACAAGTCGATGAACAGCAATTGGAGTCTGTCCGGGCGGCTTGACTATCACGGCGAACTGTCCGCGCAGCTGAAGTGGAAACAGGAGCCAGGGAATAGGCCGGTGCGTGTGGCATACGGTGGTTCTGGCACGCCAACCGCGTCATTGATCGAGGATGATAACGTAATCATCGACTACAAGCTGTTTTGGATCTCGTGCAGGGACGAGCAGGAAGCGAACTATCTCCTCGCCGTCATCAACAGCGACGTGCTTGCGGAAGCGGTAGCTCCGTTTATGACGAAGGGGCAGTTTGGCGCGCGGGACTTGCAAAAGCATTTGTGGAAGCTGCCGATTCCTGAGTTCGATCCGGGGGATGCGCTGCACGCTGCCGTTGCTGCGGCGGGGGAGGCTGCTGCTGTGGGCGCGTCCGCGCGGCTTGCGGAGGTGCGTTCCGAGCGTGGGGACGGCGTGAGCGTGACGGTTGCGCGCAGGGAGTTGCGTGCGTGGCTGCGTCAGTCGGCCGAAGGAGAGGCGGTGGAGGTGGCGGTCGCGGAGCTGCTGCGCTCCGGATAGGGGAGGCGCTGTGCGCGTATTCCGCTTTGCGGTGGTGTGTACGGAGGTGCGTTCCGCGGTGGATTCCCGCCTACGCGGGAATGACGTGGGAGGGTGCGGGAATGACGTATACGGGGGAATGGCGTGGGTGTGTGCGGGGGTGAGGGTGCGGGGAATGACGTGAGGGGGAGATTCCCGCCTGCGCGGGAGTGACGTAGGCGCGCCGACGGGGGCCTTATCGCGGGACGATGGTGACGTCGATCTCGTCGATCAGGACGTCGCCGGACGCCCCGTCTTCTGACTCGATGAGGCGCACGCGGAGGATGTTGTCTCCGTCGCGCATGGTCGATGGATCCAAGTCGAGCAGGATGGTGGAGTACGGAGGGAGGGGTCGGCCGATGTTGGTCGTGCGTCCATCGGCGTGGCGCATTCGTCTGATCGACGCATCTGGGACGGCGGCGCCGTTCATTTCGACGGCGATCCGATCGGCGGGGCGCAGTCCCTGCGCGCGGAGAGCCGCGAAAGCGTGCCGAACGCCGCTCCATTCCTCGCACAACCGCAGCCGGTACTCCTGCCAATCCTCCAGGGTATCGCGTGACAAGACGATCTTGTCGTCCTTGATGGCGCCCGTCGACGCAGAGCCTGGAGCGCCGTGGTATGTGATACCGCCAAACATCGAACGGAATAGATAGGTGCGGCCGCGGGCCTTGAGGGCTGCGGGATCCTTGAGCTCTGCGAGGATCGTCAACGCGCCCGGGAAGCTGCCGATGAGGTTTCCGGTGTACTGTTCCGCAAAGTTGAAGCTCGACACTCCGTCGGCCCCGGATCCGTACATGTTGTTTGCGAGCGCACGGTAGTTGTGGTCGGACATGGGGTGGAGGTACACCCGCGACTGAAACGCTATGTGGTCTGCGGAGCCGCTTCCTGACGATCCGGGTTGGAGGGCCCATGGCACGGTGTCGCTCCGGGCGTCTGCGGCCGAGCAGTACGGAAGGATGCCGGGAAGCAATCTGCACTTCGTCCCCTCTGTCAAGCGCCAATACTCTTCCCATCGGGCGTTGTGGTTCGAGTACATCGTGTCGCTTGGGCTTATGTAGTCCAAGATGCCCTGTGTGATCCACGTCGGCGCGTCGAGGCCGCAGTCGAGGCATTCGTCGACGGTCTCCGGCACGCGGACGCCTAGCAGGAGGGGGCGGCCCTTGTGCGCGGACTCCGCGTCCAGCATGTTCCTGATGCGCTGCATGAGCTCGGTCATCAGGCCTCTGCGCTCCCGGGAGATCGAGCGGGGATAGGGGAAGTGGTTGTCGCTTCGGAACGTTATCTCGACCCCGTCCACGTCGAACCGTCTGACGATCTCCTCGACCGCGCCAAAATGGAAATCCCGCACCTCCCGAAACGAAAAATCCAACGTGTTGCCGGGCTTGCTCAAGGGAGAGGGCGGGAGATCCTTCAGGACGTACTGCGGATGGTCGAATATCCATCGAGCGCCTTGGGACGGCGAGCCGTGGTCGTCGCCAAAGCGAAGCCCTGCAATGAATTTCATGCCGCGTTCGTGCGCCCGCTTGCAGAACACTTCGATGGGGTTCATCCCTTGGTCGAGCATGGGGATCCAACGCTTGTGCTGCGGGCGGGCGTCGTACTCGTAGGTTTCCGACCTGAAGTGCAGCACCCATCCTTGTCCGAAGACCTCTTGAACGAACGCATCGGCCCCGCTGAGAGAGAGATGGTCGACGAGGGCGCGTATCTGGTCGGGGGACGCAGGATCGCTGACGAACGGTTCTCTTGCGTAGGTCGACAGGTCTGCGGAGAATAGCAGGCGGATGTCGCCGCGCGGGGCGAGGGGCCTGGGTCCGGGGGGATGATGTTCCATCGAGTCTACTCCTTCTTGCAACGGTTTCGTTGCCTCATCATGATTTTGATCTGATCCGCGGTCAATCGAGGACGAAGTCGCCGCTCTTGCCGCCGCTCTTGCGTACGAGGCGCAGCTCCGCAATCCGCATCCCGCGGTCTACCGCCTTGCACATGTCGTATATCGTCAACGCGGCGATGGCTGCGCCCGTCATCGCTTCCATCTCGACGCCGGTCTTGGCGGTCGTCCGCGCGGTCGCAACGATCTCGACCGCGCTGCGCCCGCGGTCGGCCCTGCATTCGATCTGCACCTGGTCGAGCGGGAGAGGATGGCACAGGGGTATCAGGGAGGACGTATTCTTGGCGGCCATGATTCCCGCGATTCGCGCAACGCCGAGGACGTCCCCCTTCTCGATGCCGTTGGCCTCTATCAGAGACAGGGTTTCCGGGCGCATGAGCACGGCCGCCTTGGCGGTCGCAGTGCGCTCCGTCTCCTGCTTGGAGCCGACGTCCACCATCTGCGCCGCGCCCGATGCGTCTACGTGCGTGAGACCGGATGGGATGGGCTTGCCGCCCGCCTCGGCCTTGGCGACCTTGTCCGCTTCCTCGTTCAGGAGATCCCCCGCGTGCCCCTTGACCCATATCCACGACACGCGGCGTTTGGCGGCCTCGGAGTCCAGACGCGCCCATAGATCCACGTTGACATTGCGCTTCCAATTCTTCGTCATAGTATTGACGACGTATTGGCTGTCGCTGTGGACGCGCACATTGGATTCTGCGGGGACAGCCGCGAGCCCCTCGATAACCGCCAGCATCTCCATGCGGTTGCTGGTCGCTCTCGCTTCTCTCCCGCTCAAGATGCGCTTCGCCCCGTCTTGCACGACGATCGCGGCCCATCCGCCCGGCCCGCTCGGATTGTCGATGCAGGCTCCGTCCGTATAGATGTCGATCATTCCAAACTCCCCCGCGCGCCGCATTTGGATACCGCGCCCTTGTGTATTATGATACATGCAATCAGATAGTCAACCTTGGAGGGTGCACATGGCGGCAGGCAAAGACCGGAAGATCATCAGCAACGACGACGGTTGGATCATGAGCAACATGACATCCACAGTAACGCCCGATACGATCAAGGAGCTCATGGTCGACACCTACGCAGGTTCCCCGATTGGAGGGGTATCGTGGTGCGTCGGGAACAGCGAGACCTACGAGTACGAGACGGAGGTCGGAGAGCGGACGGGCGATGGCTACGAGCATTTCGAAGACCCGCGCACGTATTGGCTACACAAGAACCTGTACGGCTTGATCGAAAGCTCCGGCGGCCCGCTCACCGAGATAACGCGGCAGTTCCACGAGGCAGGCATCGACTTGCTGCCCTCGGTGCGGATGAACAGCCACTACGACACCCCCTACCACTCGCCCGGACGCGGACGCTTCCGGCGAGAGCACCCCGAATGGCTCATCGGACAACCGCAGGAGTACATCCCGCGGCCAACGCTCGAATACGCCATCGCGCGCGGCGTGGACTACAAATTCCCGGGCGTCCGCGAGCATATGCTGTCGATCGTCTTCGAGCTGTTCGAACGGTTCGATGTGGACGGCGTGGAACTCGACTACTTCCGACACCCGGCCTTCTTCAGGATCGAGGAGGCCTACTCGAACCGATACTTGATGACCGACTTCATTCGGCGCATTCGGCGGCGCATGGACGAAGTCGGCGGCGAGCGGGGCAAGCGTCTCGATCTGCTCGTCCGCGTGCCTCCGACGCTGTACGACTGCGCGCGCATCGGATTGGACGTCGAGACGTGGATCCGCGAAGGTCTGGTGGACATCGTGGCTGCCGGTGGCGGCTTCATGCCGTTCGAACAGCCAGTCCGCGAGTTCGTCGAGACCGCAAAAGGGACGGACTGCCAAATATACGGAAGCTTCGAAGCCATGCGATGGACGTTGGATGAGGACGTTCTCTATGCACTGTCCGCGCGGTTCTGGGATGCGGGCGTGGACGGCCTATATCTCTTCAACTACTTCAACACGCCAAACGAGTGGAAGCGCCGCGTACTCGGCGGCATGGTCGACCGCGAGAACCTCCCCCGACGCAGCAAGCGCTACGAGCTCGACCACTCCGACCGCGTGGCAAGCAAGGAGCATCACGTCGGCGCGTTTCGGTACGCCCTGCCGTGGGCGTCCTTGCCCGTGCTCCTCGAAGAGACGCAGCCCGGAGGCGGCGCAGCCCTCACCCTCGACATCGCGGACGACGTGGAAGCGGCCAAGTCCGACGGCTCTCTGAAGTCCTGCACCCTAGACCTCGGCTTCGACAACTTCGACGACGATGACCATCTCGACGTTCGGGTCAACGGGGAGGCGGTCTCATGGGCGTCGAGGCAGGTCTGCGACGGCGGGTGGGGGTACACGGCCTTCGACGGCGAGGTCTATCACACCACGATGTCCGAGCGGCGTGTGGAAGGCACGCTCATCAGGTTCGACGTGACCGACCTGCCAATCGAGAAGGGGAAGAACGAGCTCGTAGTGCGGCTCATCAAAGGGACGGGCCCGCACTCTCACGCCGTGCGCTTGGTGGAGGTGCGGCTGCGTGTGGAGTACGCGGGGCAGAGCTAGACCGGCGAACCGCCCTGCCCCAACCCCTCGTACCGCCGCCCCGTCACCGACGGCTCCGCAGCCAAACTGCGTCGGACGGCAGCTACGGTCTCGGCGTCCAAGTCCAGGGCCACGACGACCGCATCGTCCAGAGCGCGCCGGGTTGGGCAATCGTCCATCGACGGCAGCGGCAGAAGCGCGTCCTTGGCGTGCGCGTCGTATGCCTTCGCCAGTCGATCGGCAGCGCCGTCTATGGCGGCAAAGTCAGGCACCGGAATCTTCTTCAGGTCGTTCATGGAGAATCGAGGGTACGTCGGTTTCATGTTCGTCCGGTCCCCCAGCAGCGCCAAGACGCCAATTGACGAATTGACGTACACGCAGAGCGCCTTCTCCACAGCGTCTGCGGGTTGTCGTCCCATGTCGGCGGGTTTGCAAGGCGTCCATAGGGAACCCAACGCGGGAGTATCCAATCGGACGGACAGTACCCGAGTGGTCTTCAAGAATAGTCTCATCGGCAGCATCAGCGTGCCGCGCCGTTCCCAAAGGTTCTTTGCCTGCCGTTCCTTGCCCGGCTTGGGATCGATATACGTGTCGGTACTAGCAGACATGGATTGGGTGACGTCGGTCTTGTGATGCCACAAAGCCGACATAGGTTTGATACCCGGCAAAGAAGAGCGGTTAAACGCGGTTCGTGTACCAACGCCGTCCGGTCCAATTTCAGCAACCTCATCCAGAGCAACAGACTCGAAGAACCGGCCCTGTCTCATTTCGTCGAACTGCTCACACAGGAACGGTGAGAGAAACTGCACCGCGCCCCAGTTTCCATCGTGGATTCGATACTCCGGCCAGTGTTGTACTGTGCCGTATTCCTTGCTCTTTACTGTGCCGCCTTCAACCGCCCAGGCTACTGCCAGCGCATCTGCGGGAGTCGACGGGTTGCGCGCCAGATTGACCACGCGCGTCGGCGGCTTCCGCTTGCTCCTATCAGGCCACCGGCGGCAGACGACCAATATCTCGCCAATGTTGGTGTTCTCAGAAAAGTAGATGCGCTCCGGATCGTGGGACGTGACAATGGTGTCAACGTGATAGCGGCGAGCCAACATCTTTCGCATTTCTGCGGTCGAATAATTCGTCGCGCCTACCAACGGGAGAATGACCGCGATAGTTGCGGAATCGCGCTTGATGAGAAAGTCGGCGAGTGTAAGAAATGCACCGCCGTTGTGAGACAGATGCACCGCCGCGTTGCCGAACAATTCTTTCTCTCGGTCCTTGAGCTTCTTCTCGTCTTCCGCGCTGAATTGGTCATGGCGCAGATCGGAGCGCGTAAACGGTGGATTCATGATGACCAGATCCGCAGGGTCCGGGTGCGCCATATTCTCGCCGTTTTCTACCTGGGAGAATGCTTGATCCCCGTTCGGCCAGGGGATGAGCTTGGGCTGCTGATCCAGAAACTCCAATGAACCGAGAAACGCACGCCCATCGTCGTCAACGCCAAGGAACGCACGCCCGATCTTCATCCTGCGAAAGCGCGTCGTCGGCGATAGCAACCCGAGTGTGGTTGCCGCCATGTGCGTCGCCGTAACGTTCACGTCGTAGCCGTAGAGCGACCGCTCGATGAGCGCGCTAGCCACAGATTCGTCGTCCCGATAGTCCGGGGAGAGCTCGCGGATGCGCTCCGCCGCCGCCATGAGCAGCGTCCCAGTGCCGCACGCAGGGTCGATGATTCGCAGCCGTGCTATGGCGTCCGGATCGCTCCAGTCGCACGTGTCCTTACGGATCGCCAGGGCGGCGAGCAGGGTCGCGGCGGCCGTGGTGGTATAGAACGAACCATCGTAGCGCGCGGCATCCAACACTGTGTGGAAGATGCGCCCGAGCAAGTCATGCCGCAGACCCGCGATGTTGCTAGCGACGGCAAGGGCGGCCTCCGCGGTCTCGCGCACTGCGTCCGCAAACGCAGGATCGGGCGGACATGCGCGCAAAGCGGCACGCGCAGTCTGGAAGATTGGCTTGTAGTCCAACGCAAGTATCAGACCCCATGCCTCTCGAAACGCGCCAAGGGGATTGTTTGACTCCGCGCACCGGTGCGCCATCATCGGAGGCCACTCGCCGGTGAACGGCTCGGAGGCGGATACGCGGCTGTCGTACTCAGGCCTCATCTCCGCAAGATGGGCGTCCAAGCGAGAGTGGAACATCACGGCGGTAGCGACGACCAACAACGAGCGCTTGGCGGCCTTGTCCCAGCGCAGGACGGATTTGCCGTTACCAGAACTCGGAGGCAGATCGAGCGCACGCGCAAGCTGCTGCTTCTGCCACTGCGTCAAGCGGCGTATGGCCCCGTCCAAACTGACCGACAACGCAGCAGCCGCGTAGTCCGGATTCCCCAACTGCGCCGGCGACAGTCGAATCACCGATGCCAGACTATCGAGACCCCCTGACGCCCACTCCGCCTGCTTTTCGCTGCCGTCGCGGACGGTCCACATCAGTTTGGCCCCCGCAAGAGACTCAGGGGTGGTGCCGTCCGGATAGCACACCGCGACCGCACAATGCGCCAGCTTCTGCGCGATGCGGGCGTCGGCGTCGCGGACGGCCTCGGCCTGCTTGGCGCTGCTCTGCCCATGCTCCGCCTCTACCGCGATCACCGCCGGCCCGATGCGAACCTCGACGTCGATGCGGCGGTTGCCGGGTTGGATGACCTCCGCTTGGGCGATCAGTCCAAGGAGACGCAGCTTCTCCGCCAACCACACGTTCAGCGTATGTTCGTGTTCCCTAGTAGTAGTAGTCACTCTGCATACTCTATCACATTTGCTCCTGCCCCGGTGAATCAAACGACAGCGTTGTACCGGCGCTGCGGTCTCTTCGGAGGGACTGCGATTGCCGCCGCCTGATACCTCGGACGCGCGTTTCCCCCTTTCGTAGAAGGCCGAGGCCTACAGCGGCGGCGTCCCTCCACTCCCCAGCTCTCCGACCGCCGCGCGGACGAGCGCGCCGATGCCATAAGTCACTGCGGCGGCGAGGCTGCCGACTAGCAGCATCCGCAAGGCTCCCCAGTACGGGCGGTTCCCGGACGCGGCCGCCAGGACTCCGCCGACGATTAGCAGGGCAGCCGCGCTCAACGCTGCGCTGGCGATCGTGCGGTTCCCGACGCTGAACAGGAAGGGCAGGATCGGCACGACTGCGCCTCCAACGAACGCCGCGAACGATGCGAACGCCGCGCCCCACGGCGCGCCCAACTCGTCCGGATCGAGGCCCAACTTCTCCCTCGCCATCGTGTCCAGCGCAGTTTCCGAGTCGGACATGACCCGCGCCGCAATCAACCGCGCTTCATCCTCGGTCAACCCCTTCGAACGGTAGATCAGTTCCAACTCCGCCCGCTCTTCCTCTGGCCAATCGCGGATGTTTGCCATCTGCTTGGAGAGTTCGTGCTCGGAGATGTCGCGCTGCGAGCGCATCGAGACATACTCTCCCGCCGCCATCGAGAACGCCCCCGCCATGAGGCCGGCTATGCCCGCCAGCAGCACGAGGTCGGTGTTGTCCGTTCCGCCGGAAATGCCCATGACCAGGCTGAAGTTCGAGACCAACCCGTCGTTCACTCCCAGCACGGCCGCGCGGATGCGCCCGCTCGTTCCAGAGGAGGACTCATCTTCCACCCACAGCGGCGAGGCGTGCCCCTGCGCGAGGCCCTTGAGCGTCCGATCGTGGTAGCGGCTGTCTTTCGCAACGTCGACCCCCTCGCCCTGGGATGAGTATTCCCGCATGTCCCGGGACTCCTTCCACCGCAGGATCGGGATCACCGCGCTCGTCCCAAGCGCTCGCGCCGCCGCGGAGCAAAGCAAGCCGAATACACCGCGGCCGCCGGCAGCAGCCGCACGGACGTCGAGCTCGCGCCGCCATACCTCCGCATGGCGCATCTTTGCATCTCGCAGGTCTCGGAAGACCTCCGAACGCTTTGGGTCTGCCTCGATTCGCATCAGCGCGGAATACAACGCCGCGGACCGCAGCTCCCGCCTGAGATGCCTGCGATAGCGCGCGCGTCGCCTCTTGTCCATCCGGTCGTTCGTGGTCATGCTGTGCCGTGCCTCGACCGAATGTCCTTGAGCCGATTCACGTTCTCCTCGTCCGGCCCCTTCCTGTCCCTTCCTGTCCCTTCCAGCAGAAACGGCGCGTCGGAGAAGGCCGGATGCGCAACCATCGCCTCGAATCCGTCCATGCCGATGCTTCCTTCCCCAATGTTCTCATGACGGTCGACCCCAGACCCAAAGGCAGTCTTGGAGTCGTTCGCGTGCACCGCCCCCAGGCGTTCGAGTCCGACCGTGCGGTCGAACTCCGCCATCACTGCGCTGATGCCGCACGCGTCCCTGACGTCGTACCCGGCGGCGAAGCAATGCTGCGTGTCGATGCACACCTGCACTCGATCCGAGCCGACGGCGTCGACGATCCTGCCGATGTCATCGAACTTGGAGCCGATGTGTCCCCCTGCCCCCGCGCTGTTCTCGATCATGAGCCAGACATCCGGCGGACTGCCGCGCACGATCCGATCCAGCGCATCGACCACCTGCGAAAACACTGCGTCGATGCCGCGCCCCTTGTGACTGCCAAGATGGAATATCACCCCCTGCGCTCCGAGCCTTCCGGCGGCGTCCATGTCACCGCTCAAGCTGTGGATCGATTTTTGGAGAAGGTCCGGCGGACCGCCCAGATTCACCAAGTAGCTTCCATGAATGAATACCGGCCCCACGCCGTGAGCCGCCGCCTTCTCGCGGAACGCGGCGGCCTCCTGCTCTTCGGGCGGCTTGAACGCCCACGACCGCGGGGACGACGCGAATATCTGAATCGACTCCGCCCCGATGCCTACCGCCCGATCTATCGCCTTGCCGACCCCTCCCGCAGTCGAAACATGCGCCCCGATCTTCATGCGCTCTCCCACTCCTTCCAACGATTGTAGAGGCCCGCAAACCCTCCTACCAGAATACCACGACCGCGCCGCACCCAGTGAAAGGCAATGTCATTCCCACAACCGCCCACGTCATTCCCGCGAAGGCAGGAATCTCCTCCCACGCGTCGTATGATGGACGCCGTCACCGCCCAAGAGCAAACGAAACCGCCGGAAACACGGGGTTGACTACCGCGCGAAGGTGTGATAATAGTACGCTATCGTGACCTCGCGGCCACGAGGGGGTGTTCGATGCGCAGGAAAGACATACACCGCATCGCGCTCGTTTGGGGCGCCGCCTTCTTCTGCGTCTTCGTCGCCGTCAACGCCGTCGTTGCACAGTCTCCGCCAGACGGCGGAGCATCCGGCCCTAGTGATGAAGAGGAGGGGGCCACCGGACAAGACGTAGGCAACTCGTATGAAGATTGCATTAGTCTTGGCTTTCTCCCTTATGAATGCGATATATTGTTCCGCCCCTTCCTCCCGCCGCCTCCTCCGCCACCGCCACCTCCTCCACCCCCTAGGGCCACGGTGACTCCAACCCCTGAGCCTACGGCGACCAATACTCCAAGGCCAGACCCACCGACTGCTACTCCCCGACCGCGTATCGCGCCTGCGCCGACCGGCTTTAGAGTAACGCGCACGACGCAGACCAGCATACGCCTGAGCTGGAACAGGGTTACGAACGCCCACCGCTATAGGCTGGCGTACCGCAAGAGCTCCAGCTCTTCATGGAGCTACTACTATACCAGCGGGACGAGTAGAACCATCTCTGGCCTCTCCAAATGCACTGCCTACTCCTTCCACGTCAGGGCTCGAGGGGACGGGTATCCGTACTCCACATCCTACGGAAGATCGTCCTCGGTCTCTCGAAGCACCTTATGCCCCACGGCGACTCCAACGCCTACCAAGACGAGGACTCCGACGCCTAGCCCTACGGCCACGCGCACTCCAACCCCCACGCGCGGACCGACAACAGGGGCGACCATGACCATCTCCGCCAGCAATGGCAGTGTCACCCTCAATCACTGCTCGGACAGCCCGGACTACTACCCAGGCAACGCCCACTCCTTCAAACTGTACTCCGCGCGCACTCGAAACGGCTCCTATCGGCTGGCCGCATCATACGCCGCAGGCGCATCGGGCGTATCAGGACAGTACTCAACCCCCTGCAGGTCATACACATTCAGTGGTCAGACGTCCAACCGCTGGTACTACGGAGAGGGCGGACTCACCTACCATGAGGACGATTGGCCCTCATCCAGCAAGGTATTCATGTGCTGCAAGCCCACTGCGACCCCCACGCCCACTGCCACTGCCACGCGCACCCCAACTCCCACGCCTACCCCGACATCTACCGGCACGGCCACTGCAACACCGTCGCCTACCCCTACGGCCACTGCCACCGACACGCCGACACCTACCCCCACAGCCACGGACACCCCGACGCCAAGCCCCACGGGAACACGCATCTCGACGGCCACCGCCACCGCAACGGCCACACGCACGCCAGTGCCGGCCGGCGAATCAGTCATGACCATCGCCGTCGACTCGAGCGCGAGAAGCGTCACGCTCGGATACTGCTGGAACGACCCATCCTGGAACCCCGGCAACGTCCACACGTACATCCTGGAAAGATCCTCGGACGGCGAAACGTTCACCCAAGCGGCGTCCGAGGATTACACATACACATGGAGGAGGGGCGTTCGCGGGCAGTCCCAACCTACTTGCCCCGAAGACGCAGAGCCGCACACGTTCCGCAATCAGACCGCAGGCCTGTACTACCGCGGCAGAGGCGGCAACGCCAACGGCAACGAGTGGGCAACCTCCAACGTCGTGTATATGTCCCGCGTCAACGCTCCCACGCTGACACCCACTCCCACTGCCACGGCAACCAACACGCCTACGCCTACGCCCACACCGACAGCTACCGGCACGGCCACGCCCTCGCCGTCGCCTACCCCTACGGCCACTGCCACCGACACGCCGATACCAGACCCCACAGCCACGGACACCCCAACGTGGACGCCCACCCCCACAGCCACGAACACGCGCACCCCAACCGTCGCTCGAAGACCCAGCATCTCCATCGCAGACCTCGGACGTCTCGAGTTCCGAGCAGGAGAACACTCCAGTTTCACTGTGCGCGCTTACAACCTCACTAGCGGGGAACGGTACAAGATCCATGTCGCCATCACATCAGGAAGCGTCGGCTTCGACTCCAACTGCACATCCAAGGAATGGGAATACTACCTCCACCCCGCAAGCGGAAGCACCTACTACTCTTACCCAGCGCCCATTCTCTACACCTGCGGCGTAACCACAGGATCCGCCTCCGCAAACCTCTTCCTCGACCCCCTTGGCAGATCCCAAACCCACCTCTCCTCTGACACCGCAAGCGTAACCGTGCTCTCTCCTCTGCCCACGGCCACCCCAACTCCCGTCCCAGCCGGCGTCCCCGTGCTCAGCGGTACGGTCTACCCCGGCAGCATCAACCTCTCGTGGGCGAACGTGAGCGGCGCGCACCGATATCACGTGCGACACAAAGTAGCATCCGCCAACACGTGGACGAACGCGCGCCGGTCGACCACCAACCTCGCCTCCTCGATCAGCCTATCCCGGAACACCACCTACGAGTTCCAAGCGCGCTCGTGTAGATCGCAGTCTTGCAGGAACGACCGCAGAGGCACAGCCAGCGGCTGGGGAGCATGGTCGGGCTCCCTCACCGCCACCACGAGCGCCCCGCCTGCCCCGACCGGACTCGCCGTCAAAACATCCATCTCCAACAGCGTCACCCTCGAGTGGAACAAGATCGACGGCGCCAAGTACTACGTCCGATACAGACCCGCCGCCGGCGCATGGACGACATCCGCCGAACAGACCGTCTCCGACTCCACCGCGAGCAAGACGACGCACACGGTGACCGGACTCACCGCGAACACGTCATATTCCTTCGAGGTGCGCCACCGCGGCGACGGAACCCGATACGTGCGCTCCACCCCGGGAGGCGCCGCGCGCTACAGCGCCTGGTCATCCGTCTCGACTACGACGCCGGCTCCCTCTCCCACAGCCAGCGCCCAAGCCGCCTTCACCGGGCAATCAGTAACCCTGACCGCGCCAACCATAGGAACCGCAACCCCATCGTCCTACCAGTGGCAGGAACAGTCAGGAAGCAGCTGGAGGAACTTGGGATCAGCATCCGCATCCAACACCAAGAACGTCTCATCCACCACGCGCACTGTGCGCGTCTTCCGCGTTGTCATCACTTACACATCGGGCACAACCGCAAACTCTGGGACGATCTCCATAGCGTGGCGGCCCATCACCGTCGTCGCCGCATCGTCCCCCGACGACCCGCAGTCCGGAGACGCAAGCAAGCGCACGGTGACACTCACCGCAACCGCGGACGCCCCCTCCGGCGCGTCCTACTTGTGGCAGTACTGGAACGCAGGCAGTTGGACGAACATCGGATCCGCTTCCACATCTAACACCAAGAGCGTATCGTCAACCACGCGCGGCACACGGAAGTACCGGGTCGAAGTGAGCCACACTACTACCGCAACGACCGCACAGTCCGACCCGATCTATGTCACGTGGGACGAGTGGGCGATTGTGGGCGAGATGCTGACCGCCCTACAAACCGCGATGACTGGCGACGCTTCCTACACGACCGCGCAAACCGCACTCTTGACCTGCATGAATGGGGGTTCCCCTCCACCCTCTCCGCAGTTCACGTCCTTCGACGACATCCTCTCCCGATACACCGGCGATACGAAGACCAAGATGGACACCGGCGGCACGTGCGCATCGCAGGCAACGACCATGTTCAATACCGTCCAAACCCTCTCGCGCTCCAAGCTGGCCACCCTCAAGAGTGGCAACGTGTTGTACGCCGCCCTGCTCGAAACGCCGTACGGCCGGCAGTTCGAGGCGAAGGTTGGCGCGCCGTACATCGTCAAGCAGTTCGCATATCTGCTCGCGAATCAGCCGCAAGAACCGAGCGGCGCATCGGGCGCATCGGGCGGCTCGACCGGGTTCGAATGTCTCCCATCCAACGGACAAGCGCCCGCTACCCTGCAAGGCAAGCTGGACGTGCTAAACTGCCTCGTGTTCGACACGCCGCACAGCTTCTGGGTCAATAGTGCGGACGGGTTGAAGCGACGGATAAATGATACATATACTTGGCTCGGGTACGGAGACTGGGAGTGTACTGCCTCACCGGATGGGCCTGTGCCGTCATGCAAGAAGCACGATGTCGCCTTCGGAAGTCTACAGATATTTGCCGGTCAAGCGGGTGTAGATGAACAAGGCATCGAACTAGACGAGGCATGGAATCCCAGGAATAAGGCGCTTGCAGACGCCAAGTTCTTCTCTGACATCGCCACGCATGGGTGTCAAAACCAAAGTTTCATTGCTTCGCATACAGTTTGTCAACTTTCAAAATGGTCGCTGGCAAAACTGTACCATTATTTTGTTGCTCATATGAACAACAAAGGATGGCCAGTAACCAAGGCAGATATTCGCCATACTGCTAATCTTCCTCGCTTCGTGAGGTGCGACGATGTTCCGAAGATAACAGCAGTTACAGCGACACAGCTGACTTCATGGTCCGTCAGAGTGACGTGGACATATGAGGGAAGCAATTGCATTCCAGATATAACAGTTGATCATTTCTCAGTCTGTGCCACTGGATTCTATGATGATAGACGAAAGTCGATCAAATATCAATGCAGCAGTAGAGTATCTGGTGCTGCTCGATCTACAGACCTATCTCCTACATTCAACATTCCGTTCCAACCTGGAACGATGGAAGTACGCTTCCTGATCGGCATCATACCCAATGATATAGATTATGGGAGTGCAGGATACCCTCCGTATCACTTTAATATTAGTGTGCAGTTGAGGTAGACATGACAAACATCTTCTTTGGCATACTTCTATTTAATGCTGCATCCGTAGTAGGAATTTTGCAAAGTATCCTATGGACAGGATTGATTTGGATGCCGTTCGCCACCGCTACTTGTGCGTTTGTTGCACGAAGGAAAGGCCTTGACATCAGGGCCTATAGTGTTGCAGGAGCAGTGTACTCTATACTCTTCGTCATACCATGGATATACTTGATGCTTCGGATGCACCGTATTTCCGTGAACAGACGTGTCGTGCATGGTATATATGTTGTGATGTATGTGTATGTTTGGATGCTGGGGATTATGGTTTTGAATGTGACAATGGTCTTCGATTCTGATTGGCGGGGAGTTGGCATTCTCTTACTACTCGTCAATGTGATTACCTGGATAGTATCTGCTGATATGGTACAACGGAGAAATCGTTACGACAGAGAACAAGAAGCCCTGATCGTCAGGAGGCATAATGTAGAGTATGAGAACGAAATTAGGCGAACGTCATTGCCTCATTTCGTCTACATCATTCCCTTTGCTATAGTACTTGCCTGGATGCTGGTACTTTACTTGATTGGGATGATACTCTGAAAGAGCCTTCGCCCACCGTAGTACGGCGAACAAGAAGTGAACTTGAAGATATCAAACCGGTAGAGGAGTATAGTTCTGCTAGCATTCGGCATCATATTTTTCCTGGCATTCATGCTTCCTGCACTTATCGTTCTGTCGATGCCTTTCGGGGTGTTGTTTGCGCCGTTTGCCGCACTGATATGCTACATACGCGCGCGTTCGATGGGATTGTCGCCTGTGCATTACACTCGAGTGGGGGCCCTGTATTCGATCCTTCTCTTCTTTCCTTGGATATATCTGATACTTCGAATGCACAACAAGACTGTTCCCAATTTTCTCATAGGGATAGGATATTTCGTTCTCTATACAATGTGGTTCTTTGCGTCAATAGTGGTCTTCGTAGTGATAGCGATTTTCTTTGGCATTGTAGCCCTTGGTTTCTTTACTGAGGGCGAAGGTACATATATTCACATACTGATGTTCTGTGCGGTACTTATCACTCTCTGTGTCGACGTTGGGGCATGGATTCTATCCATGGTAAGATTGGATCGTTTCCATAGAAATCACATACCGAGCGAAGAAATTCTCCCCGACCGAGCATACATAATGCCCTTCGCATACACACCGGTATGGATTGTTTTTGCTGTCATATTCTGGTATAGTGGTCAAATCCTCCTAGCCCGTCTTTAGAGGAGTCACATAGAATGTTGGCAGAGTACAGATATGTTTATGCGCTGGTGTTCTGTATATTTCTTGTCCTCCTCTGTGTCGATGTTGTGGCATGGATTCTATCCATGGCAAGATTGGATCATTTCCATAGAAATCACATACCAAGTGAAGGAATTCTTCCCGACCGACCATACATAATGCCCTTTGCATACGCACTGGTATGGATCGCTGCTGCTGCCATACTGTTTTCGGTAGGGATCAATCTTGTCTATTGACCCTAGGGAAGTACTGGTATCCAAGTCTGCTTTGGGCTGGGCAAAGACGGACACCGCCGCAGGCAAGTATACCGTCGCAGTCCGTGCATGCACCACTGACGCAACTCCCAAGTGCGGGGACTACGGCTCGCACGGAACCATACTACCGGTAACTCTACCTTGACGATGCAGAGAGGAGGTCGAAGATGCGCGAATTCATCCTACGGCACAAAGTTGGGGCAGCGACTATCGTCGCGGCGTTGGTTGTCGCTGCGTTTTCCATCTACTCGGTTCCCTTCAATCCCCCTCTGGGAGACTGCTTTGGCAGTCTGCTCTCCCAGGATCCACTCATCTGCTATGTGCTCGAACAGGCCGACAGACAAGACATCATCGACGTGGAGACCGTGTACGACGCAGACGGCGTCCTCTACTTCTCTCTCAGGCAAGATGATGAACTGAGTAGCAACGTGTACGAGTTTTTCGAGGCGAAAGCCGTCGAGTTCTACGACCGTTGGCCAGACGACGTTCCCGTGCTTTCGTTCTATGACGAGTGCGTAGAACATCTGAAGCCAACCTACCGAGAATGTTACCTAGAGTTGGGCGCTCTGCCAAAGTCGAAGGTCTATGATGAGATTCGGTTTCATACGGGCGACGAGACTGCGCGCCGTCTACTGCCCGGCTGGGCGACATGGCGACAGGTATGGCCTGCCGTTGCCGGCGGAGCCTCTGGTTCTTCCGAAACGCCTACTACTTTCGATGTCTCCGATGTCGACATGACGAACCTTCCCCCTGGGGTAGACGCTGCAGGGTCTGTTCTTGCATCGCGTGGGAGAGAATGGACAGCATACCTCCAAGTCAAGAATCCCCCTGAGGATCCGGATAAGCTAGAAGCCCTGAAAGAATTCCTAGCGCCCCCATGCGATCAATCGGCTGTTTGTACCAGAATATACGATGCTAGGACGGATCATACTACAGTGATAGCGACGGCGCCCAGCGTAAATCCGGGTACCCCAGTAACGTTTCATGGGCCTCTGGCGAACGCTACCACTACGATAGCCATTAGGTCGTCAGACTTGAAAGCCTATCACGCCGATCTTTCAAGTCTCTTGCCGACCAGTGCTTCCTCTGTCAGTATGAGTTCATCTGTAAACGAGAAACAAACCCAAGCTACTGAGGTAGTGATCATTCCCGTGAAGTACGGCCCTGGGGAATTGGCTCGTTGGGTGGAGATCCTGGATCGGTTTGCCACGTCGCGCGGGAACACCATTGGGATTATGCGCGCAGAGGTCAGCACAAATACTGATTCCTGGGGGCTAGGGACTGATGCCGTATGGCCGTTGGATAGTTTGAGGCCGGTAGAACACGAATCACACTCGGAATTGCGAGAGACGATCGCAGTAGTTGGTTTTGATGCACAGAAAATAGCTGACTCTCTTCCGACACTGCTGCCGTTGCTGAGTATTCCAGTCGATTCAGTAGGAGTTGTTGCTACTGAATCGAGAGTAAGCAACGCGTATAGTGTTCCCCTGGTGAACCTACCTAAACCACATGGCCGTGAGCTCACTCCGCCAGTACGCGTCGCGTCCGCAGTGGGTGTGCCCGTGCCGCTGCTGTTGCTCGCCCGGAACGTTGGCGCGGTGTTGGTCGCGGGCGGTATCGTCGCGCTCGTGCTGCGTCTGCGACGCCGCCGCGCGCCGGGGTGAGGGATGGGGGGCGATAATGCGAGATTTCGTCATGCGGTGTAACTCCTTCGAAGTGCGCCACCGCGGCGACGGAACCCGATACGTGCGATCCACCCCGGGCGGCGCCGCGCGCTATAGCGCCTGGTCATCCGTCTCGGCTACGACGCCGGCTCCCTCTCCCACAGCCAGCGCCCTAGCTGCCTTCACCGGGCAATCAGTAACCCTGACCGCGCCAACCATAGGAACCGCAACCCCCTCGTCCTACCAGTGGCAGGAACGATCAGGAAGCAGCTGGAGGAACTTGGGCTCAGCATCAGCATCCGCCACGAAGAACGTCTCATCCACCACGCGCGGGGTTCGCGTCTTCCGCGTCGTCATCACATACACATCGGGCCCACCCGCGAACTCCGGGACGGTCTCCATAGCGTGGCGGCCCATCACCGTCGTCGCCGCATCGTCCCCCGACGACCCGCAGTCCGGAAGCGCCAGCAAGCGCACGGTGACCCTCACCGCAACCGCGGACGCTCCCTCCGGCGCGTCCTACTTGTGGCAGTACTGGAACTCAGGCAGTTGGACGAACATCGGATCCGCTTCCACATCTAACACCAAGAGCGTCTCATCCACCACGCGCGGCACACGGAAGTATCGGGTCGAAGTGAGCCACACTACTACCGCAACGACCGCGCAGTCCGACCCGATCTATGTCACCTGGGACGAATGGGCGATTGTGGGCGAGATGCTGACCGCCCTACAAACCGCGATGACTGGCGACGCTTCCTACACGACCGCGCAAACCGCACTCTTGACCTGCATGAATGGGGGCTCCCCTCCACCCTCTCCGCAGTTCACGTCCTTCGACGACATCATGTCCCGATACACTGGCGCGGTCAAGACCAAGATGGATACCGGCGGCGCGTGCGCATCGCAGGCAACGACCATGTTCAATACCGTCCAAACCCTCTCCCGCTCCAAGCTCGCCACACTCAAGGCCGGCAACACCGTGTACTCCACCCTGCTCGAAACCCCACAAGGCAGGCAGTGGGAGGCGAAGGTTGGAGCGCCGTACATCGTCAAGCAGTTCGCATATCTGCTGGCAAATCAGCCGCAAGAACCGAGCGGCGTATCCGGTGCTTCGGATGCCCCGACGCCCATTCAGCGCGCAGGGTTCGACTGCCTCCCGTACAGCGGACGCGCCCCCGCCACCCTGCAAGGCAAGCTGGATGTGCTAAACTGCCTCGTGTTCGACACGCCGCATAGCTTCTGGGTCAATAGTGCGGACGAGTTGAAGCGGCGGATAGACCACCAATACCGACGAGCCGACGGCGAGATGGTTGGGCCGCTTAACTGGCTCGGGTACGGTGATTGGGTATGTACGTGGTTTCCGGATGTTTCCGACCCGATATGTCGAAAGCACGACGTTGCCCTCGCCAGCCTGAAGAAGTTTGCAGGGGCTACACCGGGCAGCGAAGAAGATGGCGAGATGGACGAGACCTGGAATCCAAGGAACAAACATCTTTCCGACGCAAAGCTCCATGCAGATATCCAAGAGCACGACTGTAAAAATGTTGGTAGCGGGCAGGGAAGTGTTGCTTGTGCAACCTTCCGAATTTTGCCATTTGTTACTCTAGCAGGAGCAATGCATTGGGGGGTAAGCAAGCTCAATTCTCCGTGGCCTGTAACTGAGCATGAAGTGGAACATGCTGAGTCTTTCCCTCGATTCGTCAGGTGCGATGTTCCTCGCGTCACTCCCAGACCACTGACAAGGAACGGAACAACGATTAGTGCAACATGGACATATAGCCCAGGTTGCATTCAGGATATCACGGTCGATCACTATCAGCTCTGTTGGGATGTCTCGGTCTCAGTTCTGACTCGAACTGTCTGCCGTCAGACGTCTGACGGCGGCACAAGCGCTTCATTTACTGTTCCCCTATACTGGAGATCTATCACACTCAGGACGGTGGAAATCAAGCCCAACAACATCGCATATGGTTCTGATCGCGTTCCCGAGTGGTTCAGGAATCTTCTTGCAGATATTCCCCGGCCGATTCCTCAACTTCTGAAGGAGATCATCGATCGTCAGGAAGTGCTTCCGATCACACCGTACTATGGCGAACAAGAAGTGAACTTGAAGATATCAAACCGGTAGAGGAGTATAGTTCTGCTAGCATTCGGGAT
The DNA here is from genome assembly GCA_965242665.1 of Dehalococcoidia bacterium. Classification (GTDB taxonomy): domain Bacteria; phylum Chloroflexota; class Dehalococcoidia; order Lucifugimonadales; family VXLM01; genus VXLM01. Next base: position 2,530,048 of record OZ251484.1, read on the forward strand.
CATATTTTTCCTGGCATTCATGCTTCCTGCATTTATCGTGCTGTCGATGCCTTTCGGAGTGTTGTTTGCGCCGTTTGCTGCACTGATATGCTACATACGCGCGAGTTCGATAGGATTGCCCCCCGGACATTATGCCAGAATTGGCGCCCTATATTCGACACTCCTCTTCTTTCCCTGGATATATCTGATAGTTCGAATGTTCAACAAGTCCCTTCCCAATTTACTCATAGGAATAGGATATTGTGTTCTCTACACAGCATGGTTCTTCGGGTCAATAGTAGTACTCGCGGTAGTAGCGATCTTCATCGGTATCATAGCTCTTGGTTTCTCTACTGATGTCGAACGTACATATATTCACATACTGCTGTTCTGTGCGGTAATTATCATTCTCTGTGTCGATGTTGTGGCATGGATTCTATCCATGGCAAGATTAGATCGTTTCCATAGAAATCACATACCAAGCGAAGGATTTCTCCCCGACCGAGCGTACATAATGCCCTTTGCATACGCACTGGTGTGGATCGCCGCCGTCATACTGTTTCTGGTAGGGATCAATCTTGTCTATAGGCCCTAGGGAAGTGCTGGTATCCAAGTCTGCTCTGGGCTGGGCCAAGACGGACACCGCCCCGGCAATCTATGCCGAGGAGTGACGGGTGACGGCTAGAGCACCTGGCGCATCACCGGGATTGTCCGCCGTGCCGGGAACTCTCCGCGAAGCCCGCGCGTCCGTGAACGGCGCCTGCCGGCACTGATTCGACGCCGCCATGTCCTCGGAAGCTCCGGCGTCTGCGAATGGCGCTTGACACTCCACGCCGACAAGATACAATTCATGGGGGGCGAAAGCCCGAATCCATTCTCATGGTGAATCAATGAACGGTGAACGACTCAAGCAGAAGACGAAGGCGGGAGGCATCGTCTACGGCACGATGTTGAGCCTTGCCAGAAACCCGCGGTGGGCGGAGGCCGCGGCCGAATGGGGTCTCGACTACATTGTCATCGACTCCGAACACGCCCCGAGAGGGCGCACGGAGATCGCGGACTTGATAGCGGGGCTCCAGCGCGTCGGTGTGGTTCCCATCGTCCGCGTGCCGATCCCCAGTTCGCACTACGTGACCATGGCCATAGACGCGGGCGCGCAAGGCGTCTTGGCGCCGTACTGCGAGACTGTCGATGAAGTGCGCGAGGTCGTCGGCGCGGCCAAGTGGCTGCCGATGAAAGGAGAATATCTCCAGCGCGCCATGACGACCGGGCAATTCCCCAGCGACTCTACTCGCGCCTACCTCGCCGCGCGCAACCGAAACAACGTCTGCCTGATCGGCATCGAGAGCGAACCCGCCGTTCGCAACCTGCCGGACATCCTCGAAGTCGACGGCATCGACGGCATCTTCGTCGGCCCGAACGACTTCAGCACATCCTACGGCATTCCAGACCAAACGTCCCACCCCGACTACGAGGCCGCCCTCGGATCCGTCATCGGCCTGTGCAGCGAAAAGAACGTCCCGGTGCTCGTGCACCATCAAAGCGTCGACTTGACGAAGAAGTGGCTCCGAGAGGGCGCGCGATTCGTGCTCTACAGCTCCGACCGCCGCCTGATACACAACGCAATCCGTGCGGAGTTCGGGGAGATTCGAGCCGCGGGCGCGGAAATAGGGGGAGAAGCGTCCATGGACATCGGAGAGTCGGAAGAGATCGTCTAGCGGCCAGAGCGAACAGTGAACGGCATACCCCCGCAAGCACAACCATATCTCCAAGCGAATCGGAGCGAACCATGCCCTGGGAATTTGAGCATATCGACGGCCCGTACGGCAATGTTACCGAAGGCCCCGCGTGGGACGGTGAAGCCCTCCTCTTCACGAGCATCCAACAGAGCCGCATCATGCGGTACGACCCATCGGCCGGTAAATCGACCGTTTACCTCGACGGTACGAACTACGCGAACGGCCTCATGTTCGATCCAAGCGGCGTGCTGTACGCCTGCGAAGGCGGCGCGCGGCGGGTCGTCCGATACGAACCCGACGGCGCCGCGACTGCACTCACGGACGGATTCGAAGGCAAGCGTCTGAACATCCCGAACGATCTCGCCATCGACACCGACGGCCGCGTCTGGTTTACCGATCCGTTCTACGAGGGATCGGGCGGCCCCTGGAGCGAAGACACCGCGCACAAAGACCTCGACCATGATTCCGTCTACCGCCTCGATCCCCGGCCCGACGGCGCTTGGGCGATCCATCGCGTCACATTCGATACGACCCGCCCGAACGGCCTGCTCTTCTCTCTCGATCATTCCGTCCTGTACGTCGCCCAGAGCGGGCGACGCGAGGACGAATACCGACAGCTCCGCGCATACGCCGTCGCCGGGGACGGCTCGCTCGGCCGCATGGACATCCTGCACGACTTCGGCGCGCACCGCGGCATCGACGGCATGTGCCTCGATACCGAAGGCAATATCATCGCCACGGCAGGATGGGCGCAGGGCGGCCCCGGCCCGTCCATCTACGTCTTCTCTCCCTCCGGAGAGGTAATCGAACGGCACGACGTTCCGGTCGACCGTCCAACCAACTGCACATTCGGCGGCGACGATCTCTCCACGCTCTACGTGACCAGCATCGAGGGATACTTGTTCCGCGTCCGCACGGAGCGGCAGGGGCGGCTGCTGTATCCCGCGGCAAGATAGAAGAACACCACGAGAGGATTTTGCATGGACACTATTCGCATTGGCATCGTTGGAGCTGGGAAGAACACGCGGGAGATGCATCTCCCTGGCTTTCAGGCGCTTGACGGCGTTCGAGTCGTCTCCGTCGCGAACCGCAGCCGCGCGTCCGGACAGCGCGTCGCGGACGAGTTCGGCATCCCAACGGTATACGACGACCCGTTCGATCTCATCGCGGCGGACGACACCGACGCCATCTGCATCGGCACATGGCCGTACATGCACAAGCCCCTCGTCATCGCGTCTTTGGACGCCAACAAGCACGTGCTCACTGAGGCCAGGCTCGCCATGAACGCGCGGGAAGCGCACGAGATGCTCTATGCCTCGCGCCTGCGCCCAAACCTCATCACGCAGGTCGTCCCCGGCCCCATCACCTACGACGTCGACGAAACCATCATCGACCTGCTGAACGACCGCGCCCTCGGCGATCTGCTGTCGGTAGACCTCACCGTCTCCGCCTTCGACCCATCCAGGGGTATGCAAGGAACCTTCCTCGACCGAGACCTCCCGTTCCTCTGGAGGCACGACCGCGACTTGAACGGCATGAACGTCATGCTCATGGGCGTCTGGTACGAGGCAGTGACCCGATGGATGGGCGCGGCGTCCAGCGTCACCGCCCTCACCCGCACCCACGTCAAGTCCAGACGAGACCCCAGCACCGCGCAGCTCCGCACAGTCGCCCCGCCCGACTACGTAGAAATCATCGCAGAAATGTACGCCGGACCGATCCTGCACATGCGAATAAGCGAAGTCACCGGGCTGGGACCCAATCATCTTTGGATGTTCGGGACGGATGCCACCTTACACATTGACTTCGAGCGGCTGCACGCCGAAATCGCAAAGCGCGGCGAAACATCCTTCACGGAACTCTCCATCCCAGACGAGAAGCGTCATCATTGGCGGGTCGAAGAGGAGTTCGTGAACGCGATTCGCGGACGCGAAAAGATCACTCGCAACACCTTCGAGGACGGCGTTCGCTACATGGAGTTCACCGAGGCCGTGCTGAGGAGCTCCCAGACCGGGCGCCGCGTCCCGCTCCCCCTGTAGCCCCCGCGCGACGGGGCAGGAACCTGCCGCCATGCCGGATCGAGACGACCTGTACCGACGTATCGACGACGCAGTCGAGCGAGGCGAGCCGTGGCGCGCCAAGGAGATCGTGCGCGGCAACCTGCGCCTGCGCGGCTACGACGTCGACCTCTACGAGCGGTACGGACGGCTCCTGCTCGACCTCGGAGAAGCCATGGAGGCGGGAAAATACCTCTTCCTTTCGGGAAAGCGCGCGCCAGAGTACGAGTCCCCCATATCCACCTATCTCTCTCGTCACCTCGCAGGCCGCTTGGATAACATGTACTTCTCCTTCCCTGCGGCAGCGCGCCTCGACGACATCGACCAATATCCCGAAGCAGTGCGGCAGACCCTGGAAACCCTCGACTTCCCCGTTGCAGTCGACGGCAGACTGTACGCGCAGCGCAGATGGCGCGAGCATTGGGAACGCGAACGCGCGAAGCATCCCGACCCGCAGGACGGGGAGATCTCCGTGGACGTCTTTCCGATGGATCCGGTCTATTGGAGCATCCCATTCTGGCTGAGGCCGTCGCCAATCCGCTGGTTCCAAAGCAAGAGGGCCCCCGCCTTCAGCGAACAACTCAAACTCTACTCTCGCCCCGGCCTCATCCCCGTACTGATAGCGACCATCGTCCGGCTATTTCTGCTAACATGCACTGGCTTGGGACTGTGGGCGCTGGGGAGTTGGGTTGCGGGGAGGGTCTTCTAGGCGTGCGGCTCCTTGAGCGGCGCTATCCATGCCGGGTATATTTCCTGCGCGGGGATTCGTCTTCTCTTTACGCATCCGGGTGATGCGTAGTTCATGGAAGTTGGTCGCATACGAAAATGGGTAAGAGACTCTCAGACGACAACCGCCTATCGCTCCGATATCCGGACATTGCGGCTCAATGGCACCGGACGAAGAACGGAATCCTTACGCCGCACGACGTAAGCTACGGAAGCAACGAGAAGGTATGGTGGCTTTGCGAGGACCGGGACGAATGGGAAGCCGCAGTTTCCGCCCGCACCCTTCTGAAGCATGGTTGTCCATACTGCTCTGGCCGGAGCGTTTCTGATGCCAACCGTCTATCAATACATTATCCAGACATTGCCCACAAATGGCATCCCACGAAGAATGGGAGCCGCACGCCACACGACGTAAGCTATGGAAGCAACGAGAAGGTATGGTGGCTTTGCAAGAAAGGGCACGAATGGGACGCCAGAGTTTCCGCCCGCACCCGTCAGGGGCAGGAGTGTCCATACTGTGCAGGCAAGCGAGTCACCGACCGCAACCGGCTCTCGATGATAAGGCCGGATATCGCAGCCGAGTGGCATCCCGCACGGAACGGCGACATGAGTCCCAGCCAAGTAACGGTGTCTTCCAACAGGACGGTATGGTGGATTTGCGAAAAGGGCTACGACCACGAGTGGGACGACACGGTCAACCACCGGACAAGCGGACGAGGTTGTCCATTCTGCGCTGGCAAGCGGATTTCCGATACCAAGCGGCTCTCTGTGAATCATCCGGGCATTTCGAGGGAATGGCATCCAACGAAGAACGGCGACCGAACACCCGACGGCGTAACTTCCGGGAGCAACCGAAAGGTGTGGTGGCGCTGTGAACGAGGCCACGAATGGGAAGCCATAATTTACAGCCGTACATCTCTGGACACTGGATGCCCCGACTGCTACGGCAACCGTGTTTCTGACGACAACCGGCTCTCGCTCCGATATCCAGCTGTCGCCGCCGAATGGCATCCAACGAAGAATGGCGACTTGAAGCCCGAGGACGTGGCAGTAGGCACGAACAAGAGAGTATGGTGGCTTTGCAAGCAAGGCCACGAGTGGAAAGCAGTTGTGAATTCGCGCACTCCTCCCCTGGGACGAGGATGCCGAGTCTGCGACGGACAAACAGTCACTGATGCGAACAGGCTGTCTCTGCACGCGCCAGCTGTCGCCGCCGAATGGCATCCAACGAAGAATGGCGACCTGACTGCCGATGACGTGGCGGTAGGCACGAACAAGAGAGTATGGTGGCTTTGCAAAAGAGGCCATGAATGGGAAGCCGTCGTTTCCTCTCGCACCGGTCAGGGGGTGGGTTGTAGACAGTGCACGTTGCAAGGCAGGTCTCGAGTAGAGATCTATCTGGCGTGTGAATTGAAAGCAGTCTTCCGCGACATCGATCCCAGAGATACCCCGAAGATCGCCTCGTATAACGTGGACATCAAGATACCGTCTGAGAGACTTGTGCTCGAATACGACGGATACCATTGGCACAAGAGTCAGGATTCACATGTTCGGGATGCGGACAAGACGGAAATCCTAAAGGCAAGGGGCTGGACGGTCATACGCATTCGAGAAATGCCTTTGAAGCGTATCCAATCCCATGACCTTCTAATACCTATCACTTACCCGCCCGACGATGAAGTCAAACGGTTGGTGGACAAAGTGCTGCGGCACATTGAAAAGGCCTTGAACAAGGACATTCCTGGGGTCGACGAGTATCTTCGGAGACGTACTCTTGCAAACAAGAAACTTGCCAAGGAGATCATCGACGGTCCTCCCGCGCCTTCCAATCAATCCAGCTTGTTCGATGAGTAGCGCTGTCGGGCGGACTGCGCTTCCGGCCCCGTCGCTTGCTGTATGAGTCCGCCTCGATCTGCTACCATGTACTGGGTGGCGGGGAGGATCTTGTAGGGGGCAGGTTGGGAACTGATGGCGTATGAGCGGAGGGAACATCCGACGTTTTCGTGGTCGCACTCTCGGCGGGCGGTCTTCCGAGAGTGTCCGCGCAAGTACTTCTACCAGTACTACGGTTCGCACAACGGCTGGGAGGATACCGCGCCGGAATCTGTCCGCCTGGCGTACCGTCTCAAGCATCTCACGAGTCTGCCCCTGGAAATCGGCGGGGCAGTGCACGAGGCCGCTGCCGCCGCCATCCACCGCGCGCGCTCCGGCGCTGCCGCTCCAACCGCAGATGACCTGTACGACACGGCGCGCAAGCGGATGAACAGTGCGTGGATCGACTCTCACGACAGGCCTGCCTGGGAACGTTCCCCCAGATGGCGTCGCATGTTCCACGAATTCTACTACGATACAGGCATTGGAGACGACGATATCGCCGATGCCAGGGATACTATCCGCGCGTGCATCGACAACCTGCTGCGGTCGCAGAGCTTTCGAGAAGCGGTCGCGGCCCCATTCGTGGAAGTGAGGAACGTGGAGGAGCTCTCCACGTTCTATATCGACGACACGCCAGTCTACGCAGTGCCGGACCTCGTCTACCGCAAGGGCGGCGACGTTTGGACGGTCGTCGACTGGAAATCAGGCAAGATACGGAGCGACGACAACGATCAAGCCCTGGTGTACGCCCTGTATGTTCGCGAGCTGCACGGCGCGCGGGGCCCGGACATCGACGTGCGCGTCGAACGCCTTGCCTCCGGCCGTGCGGCCGAATACGCCTTCACCCAAGACGACCTCGACGACGGAGTCGACGCCATCCGTGATAGTATCGGTATCATGCGGACGTACTTGACCGACCCCGCCGCCAACTCGCCGATGGAGAAGATCGGCTTCCCGCTCCGTTCAGACACCTCGGGGTGCAAGTCCTGCAAGTTCTATGACCTCGACCGCACCGAAATAGGCTCCGCCCGCCCCGGCCCGTTCTAAGGAGCCGTGTGCGGCCAAGCCAACCTGCAAATGCAAGGAGGAACGATGAATCTGGATGAAATCAAGCAACTGGTGATTGGTCCCATCGCAACGGTCGGCACGCCGTTCGACGACGAGTTCGAAGTCGATTACGGAAAGTTCGCCCGCCTCACCGAATGGTGGGTAGAGCAGGGACTCGTAAAGGGGCGTGCGGTCATAAAGGTTGCGGCGGCGATGGGAGAAGGCCCCCAGCTCCGCGACGAGGAGTGGCCTGCCCTCCTCCGCACTGCCGTACAGGCGGCGAACGACCAAGCGGCTATCGTGTGCGGACTGCACTACAAGGACACCATCCGCCAAATCGAAGACGCCAAGAAGGCCCAAGACCTCGGAGCGATCGCCCTGCAAATATCCCCGCCAGTGCACAACGGGCCCACGCGCGGAGACGTCATCCGCTTCTACGAAGACGTATCGAACGCCATCGACATCGGCATCATGGTCTACAACACGCAAGGAATGCTCGGAAACCTGATTACCCCGGACGACTACCGCACTATGGCAGACCTCGACAACGTCGTGGCCATCAAATGGTCTGCGCCCGGATACGACTACGAAGAGATATTCGACCTCAAAGACAAGGTCAATATCATCGACAACACCAAAGACCCAACCCGCAATCACCGACTCGGCGGACGCGGGTTCATCAACTGGACGTCCGAGATCTACCCGCCGCACGATCTGACGGTCTGGGACTCGATGGAGGACGGACGATACCAAGACGCGCGCGACCGGTGGTTTGCCGTGTACGATCCGCTCAGCGAGTTCGCCGCAAGGGTAGGAGCCACATCGGGCGGACAAGCCCGCGTCAAGAAAGGCATGATGAAAGTCATGGGAATGGACATCGGCGACTCGCGCCCTCCTTCCCTGCCGCTCTCGCCGTCCGAACTCGACGAACTCCGAGAACTGCTCATCGGATTCGGCTTCCCCATCCCGCAGAGAGAAGCCGCAGTCGTATAGGTTCGCCGTCGCAAGACGATACGACGGGGCCAGGTTCCGTTTACTTTTGCGGCATGACGGCTAGGGGACGGCAGCTCTCCAAGCGGTGCGTCCAATCGCGCAACGGGAGATTCCCGCCTACGCGGGAATGACGTAGACGGGTGCGGGAATGACGTAGAGTCCAACCTGTTGCGGCCTGGGTGCAATCCATGCCGCAACAGTAAGCGGAACCCGGGCCAACCCGGGTTGCAAAGTGCACCGCCGGAGGGTATGCTTTGCTAGAGAACGATCTTCAGGAGGCTGAACGTGGTTCGAGCATTCATCTTGATCGAAGTCGCTGCAGGCTACTCGTCCGCTATCGCGGAAAACCTGTCCGGGGGGATAGGGTTCGTCGACGTCGTTCGCGTGACGGGCCCCGTGGACGTGATCGCAGTCGTTGAAGCATCGACCCTCCCGGAGATCAGCGCCCTCGTCAGCGACAAGATACACTCGCTGCAAGGCGTAATGCGCACGACCACGTGCGTGGCGCTGCACTGATCCCGCAGCGCTGACCCAGAGCCGCAGACTCCTCCGAGACCCTTACGACTGCTCCGCGGTGCTCGACGGATCGTCCGCCTCGCCCCAATTCTCCGTGTGCCTGCGGCGCCGATGGCCAAGCGCCGCGTGTGCAAGCACGAGACCGCAAAGTCCCCCAATGCCGAACGCAAGCGGCAGCGGCGTGTCGTACCCGAACGGGTCGGAGAAGGCCAACCCCGCCAATACGCCGTATCCAACGACGACGTTCACCAGCGAACTATACGGCATCTTCTGCCCGCCAAGCGCGACCACCGAAGCGACCGCGACGCTAATCAGTCCGTAGACCGGGAACAACGCGATGATCGCGCCCCCGAGCGTGACCAGACCATCGCCGCCGCGCAGGCCGGTGAACATGGACTTCCAATGACCGGCGACCGCCGCAGCCACCGGCAGCAGAATCCACGGACTCCCCACTCCCAGGAATTCGCGCGCGAGCAAAACCGCCAGCGCACCCTTGGACAGGTCGCCAATGAACACCATGACCGCCGGGACCACCCCGACGTTCCGCAAGACGTTGGACGCCCCCGGAAGCCCAGTGCCGATATCGAAGATGTCGACTCCGCTGTGGCGGCGGCTGATGAGATACGCTAACGGAATCGAACCAAGCAAATATCCCCCGGCCGTAGCGATCAACACCACCGGCAGCACGTCGAGAACTTCATTCATGGCAGCCGCTCCCCCTCATTGGGTTCTCGCTATGATTATACAGACAATCAACCCCGAACGCAAAACTACAATCCAAAAAGGTTCCGTTTGCTTTTGCGGCATGACGGCTAGGGGCGGTAACTCTCCAAGTGGTGCGTCCAATCGCGCAACGGGAGATTCCCGCCTTCGCGGGAATGACGAGACCGGGGGAATGACGGAGAGTCCAACCTGTTGCGGCCTGGGCGCAATCCATGCCGCAAAAGTAAACGGTAAGATCCAAAATCCAGTCCGGCCATCCGAGCGGCGAACGGCCTCCTGCAAACCCAACCCTCCAAACGGCGGCATCCTCTGGAACCGATTTTCCGCCCTTGTATCTTCTTGCGGCGTTTTCCTTGACAGCAGCGCCGCAAGAAGATAGGATACAGTAGAGAGCCGAGGTAGCTCAGTTGGTAGAGCACAGCACTGAAAATGCTGGTGTCGCCGGTTCGATTCCGGCCCTCGGCGCCAGAGCGGCGCGCAACGGTACGAGCGGGAGTAGCTCAGCGGTAGAGCACTTCCTTGCCAAGGAAGAAGTCGCGGGTTCAAATCCCGTCTCCCGCCCCACGCAGCACCGTCGCCTGGAGCCGTCGATGTCGGGGTGTGGCGCAGTTGGTAGCGCGCGTCGTTCGGGACGACGAGGTCGCTGGTTCAAGTCCAGTCACCCCGACCACCCTCCACCCCCGCCCGGCGAAGCGCATCCACACCTGCCTGCTGCTGCCGCATTTCGCTCCCCACCGTCATTTCCACTGTCCACATCACCCCCGCACACACCCACGTCATTCCCGCGTCCATGCCGCCATTCCCGCACACACCCACGTCATTCCCGCGAAGGCGGGAATCTAGCAGGCCTGCCCCCTTACCGCCTCCCGGGACCGGCCACCGCGCACAAGTGGCCTACGTCTGTGCGATTGCGACTACCACACGGTCTTCGTGCACTGGCCGTTAGGGACTACCGCCCTCCCCAATCTACCGCGCCCGCCCGGCGAAGTGCATCCACCGTCTCCGTGTGACCTTCAAGGTCTGCCCACCCCAGCGGCGTCCAACCGTCCTCAGCTCTTGCGTTGACATCGGCCCCGGCCTCGACCAGCGCCAACGCCGTCTCCGTATGACCCTGACCAGCCGACTCGTGCAGCGGCGTCCAACCGTCCTCATATCTTGCGTTGACATCAGCCCCGGCGGAGATGAGCGCCAACGCCGTCTCCGTATGACCCTGACCAGCCGCATCGTGCAGCACCGTCCAACCGTTCTCATCTCTTGCGTTGACATCAGCGCCAGCCTTGATGAGATCTAGAGCCTTCTCATTATCCCCTAATATAACTGCCAAATGCAGCTCCGAATACATCTGATTTATGACGCTTGCGACGTTCTCATCCAAATGCAGAGTTATGGAGGTTGTGACGTTCTCATCCACTGCATCAACATCGCCGACAGGCCGGCGAAGCGCATCTGTAGTCTCTGTATGACCTTGTGCAGCCGCATAGTCCAGGGGTGTAAAACCGCCCTCACTCGTTGCGGTGACGTCAGCGCCGGCCTCGACCAGCGCCAACGCCGTCTCCACATGACCCAGACCAGCCGCCGCATGCAGTGGCGTCAAGCCGTCCTCGGACCTTGCATCGACATCGGCACCGGCCTTGATCAGCACCAACACCGTATCTGTGTGCCTCTGATCAGCCGACCAGTGCAGCGGCGTCCAGCCGTTTACGTCCTTTGCGTTGACATCAGCGCCAGCCCTAATGAGCACCAACGCCGTATCCGCATGACCCCCGTTAGCTGCCGAGTGCAGCGGCCTCTGGCCGTACTTGTCCTTTGCGTTGACATCAGCGCCAGCCTTCGTCAGCTCCGCCGCAACCTCCGCATGACCATTTAGAGCCGTCACGTGTAGCGGCGTCACGCTATCATTAGTAGCTCTTGCGTTGAGGTCAGCCCCGGCCTTGATCAGCGCACGCACCGTCTCTGTATGACCCATGAAAGCCGCCAAGTGCAGCGGTGTCTGGCCGTCCTCGCTCCTTGCGTCGACATTAGTGCCAGCCTCAACCAGCGCTAGTGCAGCCTCCGTATGACCTTTCTGGGCCGCAAGGTGCAGCGGCTTCTCTCCTTCCTTGTCCCTTGCGTCGACATCGGCCCCGGACTTGATGAGCGCCAACACCGTCTCCGTATGACCTTCCTGGGCCGCAAGGTGCAGCGGTGTCCGGCCGTCCTTAATCCTTGCATTGACGTCAGCGCCGGCCTTGATCAACACCAACACCGTCTCCGTGTGACCTTCAAAAGCCGCAAAGTGCAGCGGTGTCAAGTCGTCCTCGGTTCTTGCATCGACACTAGTGCCAGCCTCAACCAGCGCTAGTGCAGCCTCCGTATGACCTTCCTGGGCCGCAAGGTGCAGCGGCGTCCCTCCTTCCTTGTCCCTTGCGTCGACATCGGCCCCGGACTTGATGAGCACCAACACCGTCTCCGTATGACCTTCCTGGGCCGCAATGTGCAGCGGTGTTCGGCCGTTCTCACCCCTTGCGTCGACATCAGCGCCGGCCTTGACGAGCACCATCACAATCTCCGTCTCACTCTCATTAGCCGCCACGTGCAGCGGCGTCAAGTCGTTCTCACCCCTTGCGTCGACATCAGCGCCGGCCTTGATCAACACCAACACCGTCTCCGTGTGACCTTCAAAAGCCGCAAAGTGCAGCGGCGTTAAGCCATCCTGTCTTCTTGCGTCGACATCGGCCCCGGACTTGATGAGCGCCAACGCCTCCTCCGTATGACCATTATGAGCCGCCAAATGCAACTTCGTTCCGCCGTGTTCGTCCATTGCGTTCATATCGCCCCTCCGTCGTTCTGCAACTTGATACTACCCAAACCCTCCCGCGTAGTAAACCGCTGTGTACCAAGCGCGCGCCGTGATGCACAGCTCCGAAAGACGCTCCGGCGCGGTGTACATCAAGCCCATGAGCTCGGACGCGGAGGGGAGGCGGTTGACCATGTCAACGCCTCGAACTCTCGGGTTCCCTCTGATGTCTCGCGGGGCCGGAGCGCATCACGAGTCGACGTGCGCGATGTACTCCGTCGCTTGCGGGATCGCGCGGACGCGCTCGATGAGGAATCGGGGCTGCAGGTCGGCGTCCTCCAGCTCGTCAAGAGGCAGCCACTCGTATCGGTGTCCAGGCTCCTCCGCCTCGAACGCGCCGCCGCGTCCGAGTACGCCGCTTCCGGGCGCGAACGACATGAGGAAGTACAAGCCGACCTCTTGGTAGCGCACGCCGTCCAGCTCGAACAGGTTGTCCGCGGCGATGACCAGCCGCCCGATTCGCACGTCTTCCTCGAACTCCTCGCGCGCTTCCCGCGCCAGCGCATCGACGGCGTTCTCGCCGTACTCCACTCGGCCGCCCGGTACGAAGCAGAAGCCGTGCCGAACGTTCCGTTCGACGAGCAGGCGCCCCTCGTGCACGGCGATGCCGCCAACGCGGTACATGAAGGTTATCCCGCACTCGGAGAACATGATCATCTGCCCGCTCACGGAAGCGCCTCCAACAACTCTTCCAACGATAGATCGGTGAGCGCGTCCAATATCAAGTCGGCGTGCTCGAACGACTCGCCCTTCGTCATCGGGCCGGGAACGGCGACGCAGACCAAGCCGGCGTTCTTTGCGCCCCGCACGCCGTTTGGCGAATCTTCCAACGCGAACGCCTGCCCAGTAGTCACGCCGAGGCGGACGAGGACCGCAAGATAGGATGCCGGATTCGGCTTGGAGCTCCCAACGTCGTCCGCGCACACTACCGCGTCGAAGGCGTCCGCAAGACCAATCATCTCGAGCTTTGGCTCGACCCACGCCCGCGTCGAACTCGACGCGATGCCGAGCCGCATCCCCTGTTCCCGCGCAGCCGCGATGTAGTCCTCCACGCCCGGCATCGGCATGGCGTCCGCAAACATGCCGTCGAACGCCGCCCGATGCAGACGGCGCGCCTCCTCTCGGTCGATTGGACGGCCGGCGGCATGTGCAAGGTGGTCGTAGACGTCGAATGCGTCTCGTCCGCGTCCGACGTGGGGCATCCAGTCCGACAGCGGCAGGTCGGCGCCGTAGGCGCGGTAGACGCTGCGCCATGACTCGTATTCCGGCGTCTCCGTGTCCACGATCAGACCGTCGAAATCGAATGCCGCCGCTGTGATGTCTCGACGCACCTCACACCCTCCGATCCGGATGCCGGCCGTCGATCCTGCGGAGAATCGCTCCGCACAAGCGGGCCGTCACACCCGCCGCCCAGACGAAATTCGGTCGAACTCGGTGTTTGCCGCCTGTCCAGGGTAGTCCACGATCATCTCGACGCTCTGAAGGACGACGTTCGCAGCGAGGTTCTCCGGACGAGAGTCCACGGACACGCCGATCTCGTTGCGGCCTGTCCTGACGGCGCGCGCCTCCAACGGAAGATCCACCCGCGCGAAGATGTCTCCACCTCCGCCGTGGCGCGTGACACGGGACGCAGCCCAGTCGAGCGCATCCCCGTTCACCGTGACGGTCATGACGTCCGCGGCAACCGATCCAGTGAGCTTCAAGCGCAGCCGCGGCTCGCATTCCTCTGGACTGTCCGCAATGAACAGACGAACGACCTGCTCGCTCGCGTCGACGCCGGTCTCCAACGTCATGGGCAACTGCGCGGCGTATCCTTCGTAATCCTCGTCCGCGTCTCGCGTGGTCGTCCAATAGCACTTCCGCTTTTCGCGGATGATGTCCGGATCGTGAATCTCGGAGAGTATTTGGCGCTCCTCCGCGCCGACCGGCCAATCGAACCATGGCAGGTAGATGCCGTCCGCGCCCTTCGCCCAATAGGCGGCCGCCCCCGCGCGAAAATGCTCGGCGGAGGCGGAATGCTCGTAGACGCGCCGCTCGTCTTGATGGATGCCGCCGGTGTGGACGGAATACACCTTGTCTTGCAGCGCGGGATAGACCCGGCAGTCGGTTCCCTTGGCCAGATCCACGAGCCACTCGAAGGGAAAATCCGCATCCATCTGACGAGGCCCGTAGACGACGGGAACCGCGAAGTCGACCAATCCATCTCGGATCCACGCGCCGACGTCAAGTCCGGCAGCGGCGTTCGACTCCGGTGTTGGCAGGACGCGCGCGCCGACAGCGACCGCACGGCCGCGCTCCCCCGCAGCATCGTCCGCAATGCGCCGCACGCTCCCCATGAACTCGGTTACGATATGCGCGTTGCCTTCGACCTCCCCGCGCTCGAAGAGGGAGGGGCAGAAGACGAAGTCCACCTCGAACCCGTCCAAGTCGTACTGCGTGACGGCCTCCTCGATGAGCGCAAGCCGCTCCGCTCGCACCTCAGGATGAACCCAATTGAATGCGTGCCCCGGGCGGGTCTTGAGACACCATTCCGGATGCTCGATCTTGAACGTCGAGTTGTCTGCGGTATCCGTGTAGGAAGGGTCTTGCGGATGGTTCGAGCGGATGCTTCCCCAAAACTCCATGCCCTTTTCGTGCGCGCGGTCGATGAGCAGCTCCATGATGTCGAGTCCGCGTTCGCGCAGGCTCTTGAGGTTCTGATACGCGCGCCAAAACGGCAGGGTGTTCCAAACGTCGGTCTCGAGGAACGTTGCAGATCCGGGCCTGGCGCCGTCCGTCGACGGGCCGGCCTTGACGAGATGCTCCGCCCAGGTCTCTCCGACTTTGGTGTTGTGATACATCGTCGGCCCGGAGCCGAACCCGTACACGAACGTATCCACGCCGGTGCCTGCAACATCGTCGATAGGCGCCACTGCGTCCGCAATCCGCAGGGGCGGGTCGTATGCGTAGATGTGCGTATGGCGTCCGTCGCTATAGAAGATCAACCGTCGTTCGCTCATAGCCGCATTCCCTCTCGAGCGGCCCCTGCCGCCGCCTCAGACGTCGAGCCGCTCCCACCAATCATAGCCTATCTCCTAGGCCAGTGTCTCGCGCACTCCGTCTGGCCTTCCGCCGCGCCCGAACCTACGCGCGCTCCGCCTCGTCCCGCATCCAACGGTCTTGGAAGGACGCCCCCGCCGCAAGAGAATCCGGGGTCGCGTGGAAGTCACGCCCCTTGTTGAACGGAGGATACGTCGCTATCAGATCGACGGTCTCCGAATTCATAGCCCGGAGAAAGACGATGTTGTCACCGTGGAACAACGTCCGATTGCCAAAGTTACGGTTGTCTGCCATGTTTCTAGTCCATCTCGATTGTCGCTGGAGTCACCCGAACTGCTTGGGAAACTTCCCTACCGTACACGGGTACATCAGCATCGAACTATGCGTAAACGAGATCGCCGCGGCCGTAGTCACGGCATCCCAAAGGATGCGTCGGGCGTCGGGTGCTCCACGACGATCTCTGCGCTCTCCCAGACGATGGGCCCGCCGAGTTCGGGCGGGCGGGAGTTCAGCGCGAGTGATAGCTCGTTCCAGCCGCGCACTAGAGCGCCGCGCGGTACAGGAACCTCCAGCCATGCGGATAGGTAGGCGTCCATATCGGTTCTCCGTACGGACGCAGACGGCAGCTCCTTGTCGTTCACCTTCACCGTAAGGTCGTCGAGCGAGCTCGACCAGACGAGGCGCAGACGCAGCGTCGCATCCGCGCGGTCGAGGTCGTCCGCGATGTACATCCGCACAACGCTGGCGTGCGGGGCGTCCAGGTCGCGCATCCGATACGGAGCATACATCCGATATACGTGCTTGGGCGCGTCGGGCGCCGGCAGAATGCAATCGAAGGAGAAGTCGTCGGACTTTTCGAAGAGCGTGGCGGGCAATACCGCCGAGTAGTCGAAGAACCGCGCAGACTCGGAGTCGTTTCGACGCGCGGTGTACCGCTTGCGCTTGGTTCGGAGCAAGTCGGGGTCGTGAGCCTCGGTAAATACCGCGCGTTGCTCCGGACCGTGCGGCCACTTCAAGAAGAGGAGGTAGATTCCGTCCGCGCCTCGATCCCAATAGGACGCAGCCCCAGCGCGCAGGTGGTCGAGGCCCGCGTGCAGATCGAGGGAGCGGGGATGAATCCGATCCTCCGCCAAGTCGAGACCGCGAATCGACCGCTGAAGCGTTGGATAGACCTCGCAGTCCGTCCCTTGCGCGAGGTCGACCAGCCACTCGAACGGCAAGTTCGGATCGATCTGCCTGTCCTGATAGATCGTCGGGACGATGAAGTCGAGCAAGCCGTCTTGAACCCACGCCGCCGCGTCCAGTCCCTGCGCCAGGTTTCCGGCCCTGGTCGGCAAGACCTTCGCGCCGATTTCGATTCGACGACCCCGCGTCCTGCCAACATCGTCTGCCAATGCCCGAACGTCCCGCAGGTACTCCGTCATGATTCCCGCGTTCGCGTGTCCTTCCCCGTGCTCGAAGTAGTACGGACAAAAGGTGAACTCGAGCTCCAACCCATCGATGTCGTACTGGGTGAGGTACTCCTGGATATAGGCGAAACGCTCTGCGCGCACCTCTGGATATGCCCAGTTGAAGGCGTGCTCTCCTCTGCCGCGAATGCACCACTCCGGATGATCCATACGGAATTGCCAGTTGAATGGGTTGTCCGAATCTGCCGGATCCATTGGATGGTTGAGGCGCAGACTTGCGAAGAAGTCCATGCCCTTCTCATGCGCGCGGTGTATGAGCAGATTCAACGGGTCATGCCCCGCGTCAATGAGGCTCTTGACGTTCTCATACGCCCGCCACGCCCACGCGCTGTCGAACGTCTCGAAACGCCGCCCCCACACCTCCCCAACCTTCGAATCGTGCATGACGGCCGGGCCGGCCCCGGATCCGTACACGAACGTATCGACCGACGTGCCGGCGACCTCGTCCACCGGCGCCCATGCCTCTTGCAAGCTCATCGGCGGGTCGTAGGAGTACATGTATGTGTGACGAGAGTCGTTGTAGTAGAGCAAGCGGCGCCGGCTTGCGGGGGATTTGATCCTTACCATATTGGCTGCATCTCCCATGCATCGATATCGAAGGCGGCCGCGCCGCCTCGTGCGAATATCTCGACTCCCAGATCGCCGCGCCCGCAGTCGATGTAGTTGGACGCCGCAAGGATGCCGTCGTCCACGAAGACCTCGATGACGGACCTATCGAGGAAGACTCGCAGTGTGACGGCCTGCTGCCCAGGCGCGAGCAGATACTCCATCGCGATCCCTCCGACGTATACCGAGCTCCCGTCGTATCCGATGGTCACGCCGTCTTGCCCGTCGCTCGACTGACGCACCCGCATCCCGCAAAATGCAGAGTCGCCCGGCTCGATCCGCGCCGTGATTTCCAGGGTATGGCCGCGAATATCGGTGATTTTCGACTCGCTCTGCAACCCCTCATCACGCAGCGAGTAGTGCGCGCGGCGCAGCGTCTCGATCTCGTGCACCGGATTTTGCCGCGGACGACCGTCCGGCCCGATCGTCAACACCCTGGGAATAGCCATGCAGCCGTTCCACGCCGCGCCAGGTATCGTCCGCAGGAGACGCCCGAGAAGTAGGCAGCGGCCGTCGCTATCGAACAAGATGTTCGTCCCGTAGAACGTCCGCGTTGGCTCCATGCGGCCGCTGGCGCGGTGCGTGAACGCATACGTACTCGGGTCGAAGTCTCCAACGAAATACTCCACCGGCGTGAAGGGCGACGTAAGCATCACCCAATCTCCGCCCAGCTTGAAGAGGTTGGGACACTCCTGGCTGATGTCGGACGCCAGTCCCCGATACGTCCAAGTGAGCAAGTCGCCCGACGGACACGCCCAAATCGGAGTGCCGACCCCCGTCGCACCCAAGACCATGAAGACTCGCCCCTGGTCGGTGAACAAGAACGGGTCGCGCCACTTCCAATCGAAGTCCGGCCGCCCGTCTCGCTCGAGTGAGAGGATGGGGTTGTCGGGATGCTTCACCCAAGTTATGAGGTCATCCCCGCCCACCGCCGCCCACTGTTCGAACGGCTCCAAGGTCGTCCGTCCGGGGCCCCATCGCTTCGTGCTCGTGTACAGGATGATGGGGCGTCCGTTCGCGTCGAACCCAGCCGTCCCCGAATAGCAGCTCGACTCTCCCAACTCGGTCGATGGCCACACGGCGAGGGGAAGATGCTCCCAGTGGACGAGATCCCGGCTCCGCGCGTGCCCCCAGTGGGTGCCGTACCGCCCGTCTGTGCGGTATGGGTTGAGCTGGTAGAAGATGTGGTAGTAACCCTGGTGCAACAAGGGGCCGTTTACGTCGTTCATCCAACCGGACGGCGGTCGGAAATGATAGACCGGGCGCGCCGGATCGGCGTCCGCCTCCGCCGCACGCGCCGCCATGGCATCCATGCCAGGCCGTATCAGCGGGTTCTCATACTCCACGTTTGGCTCCGTCTCCAAGAATTGCCTGCCGCCCGAACGACCATACGATACCACGACACCCCCACTTCTACAACGCAGACGCGCAATCGGCGCAGCGATAGAGACCTGCACGACCTCCATTCACGGCAGGGCACATTCCCTATCTGACAGGTTCCGGCCTATACTGGGACGGTACGCCTTGGTAGACGCATAGACTTGAAGGCCAAGATAGCGTATAATGAACGCAACAAGGGGTATATGTGAACGGGGGTACGTGCTTTTGCCAACGTTTCCTTGTACAATACCCAAACATCACATCTGGAGGATGCGCGAATGGAGAGCTACAGCGACTTCCTGTACGCGAAGCCGTCCTTCTTGGAAGGCGTCGCGCGGATATTCGACTTTGGGGGCACCCTGAATGGGTATAACGACTCTCCGACCGGAGAGGAGGCCGACGCCGCTGCGATCCGCTCGGATTGGGAAGCCATCGGCCAGGACATGTGCAACGCGGTCGAGTCCTTTGAGAAAGAGCAGGCGAACTCTCTGAGGCCAGACGACTAGATTGATGGCTAGGCGGAACGAGAGCCCCGGGGAACACGCTAGAGATCGGGCTGTCGCCCGGCAGCCCGACGCCTCTTCACCCGGGCCGCTCGAAGTCGTGAGCACCGAGGTCACGACTACTTGGTCGGGCCCCATCCCGCCGCCCGATATGCTGCAACGATTCGATGAGATCGTTCCCGGTGCGGCAGGAAGAATCCTCGACACGGCCGAGAAGCAGGCGTACCACCGGATGCGAATGGAGGAGACGGTCATCGAGGGAGACTCCAGAAGAAGCTACTTGGGACTGATTGCGGGGTTCATCCTATCGGCCGCAACTATCGCAGGCGGAATCTTCCTCATCATGAATGACCATGATTGGGCCGGAGGGTTGCTCGTAGGGGGAAACCTCGCCGGGCTGGCCGGAGTGTTCGTGTACGGCACGAACTCCCGCCGCGCCGAACGAGAGAGCGCAAGGCCGATAGGATGCAACGAACCCAGTAGGCTGGGTTGCCCCGTATCAGCCGCCCGGTCTATCCCCGGTTCCCCCCGTAGGTCGAGCGGAGCGGATCGCCCTCGTCGAAGCGGGTTGCGCGCAGCGCCGATATATCCACGGTTGACGACTCTCCGTCGACGATCATCTCCGCCAAGCACTGCCCGATGGCAGGAGCCAGCTTGAACGAGTGACCGCTTCCCCCCACGGCAAGATACATGCCCTCCACACCCGGCGCTCGGTCGACGATCATGCTCCAGTCCGGTGTGATCGTGTACAACCCCGCCCAGCTCGCCGTCACCGTGGCGGCCGCCAAATGCGGCATCCGATGGAACAACCTTGCGGACGCCTCCTCGACGAACGACGCATCCGCCCTCGAGTCATACTCGTCCGCGCTCGCGGGTTCGTTCTCCTTTGGATGCCCGACCCCGACCAACAGAGTACCGGGCTGTTTGCCTGGACGAAAGTATATTCGGTCCACCATATTGGAGACCGCGCGCGATGGGATGCGAACATCCGGCGGCGCCTGGATCATCATCTCCTGCTCTCGGGAAATCTCCAACGGCAAGTCGAGCTCAACCCAACGCCCGACCTCGCCGGCCCACGGGCCGGCCGCGTTGACCACGACTGGAGTGCTAATCTCGCCCGATGCAGTCCGCACCGACTCCACTCTCCCCTTGGACAGCGTGATCCCCGTCGCAGGAGTATCGAGGTGCACCGCTGCGCCGGCGTCTCTCGCTCGGGCGGCGAACGCCTCGCACGTCGCATGAGGATCCGCAACCCCGCTGTCCGGTTCGTAGGCCACGCGCCCAATCCCCTCCGGATTGAGTCCGGGCAGATGGCGCTCCTCCGCCTCTTCGACCGATATTTCCCACGTGCGGACTCCAATCGTCCGGAGCCGCTCCATGTTCTCGACGAACGAAGACTCCGCTTCCGGCGGCACGAGGAAGCACCAGCCAGTCTGATCGTAGACGTCGGCGCCAAGCTCATCGGGAAAGCGTTGCAGAGCCTCCACGCTGCGTTTGACCAGCATGATGCTGACCTCGTTGGAGTAGTGCTGTCTGACGATAGCCGCCGAATCCCCGGTCGATCCCGACGCCAACGCCCCCCTTTCCAAGAGCACAGCGCCGGTCATGCCCAGCTTCGTAAGATGGTACAGCGTGCTGGCGCCGATTGCGCCTCCTCCGATGACTACCGCGTCGGCTGTCTTCTTCATAATCCGTTCCAACTACCTCCGAGTGGATCGACCCCCGCGTGGGGATCCCCAGCGCCTCCTCGACCGTCCGCCGGTCATACCGTCTTCCCCATGAACGAGCGCAGCGTCCGCATGTCCGACTCCGGCGGCCGCTCGAACCACCCCCGCCGCGAAACGGTCGGCATCCCCAACGCGCGCATATCCGCCATCATCTCCGCCATCTTGAACCCAGTCACCATGCCGTCCAGCACCGGCGCTCCAATGATCGACTCCGCGTCCTCCACTTCGTGGGTCAGCACAGACCCGGCGAGCGTGCAGCCGGGAATTACCACCTCCGCCCCGTCCTCCTCCACGCACAATCTCGCCGCCTCCACGACCGCCTCGATAACCTCCCCGGACGACGTCCGGTCTGGATACAGATCGTTCGCGTCGATGCCAAACGGACGGTGGGAGACGAAGCGCTCACGCAGACCGTACACCCCCACGAGAGACTCTTGGATCTTGCCGTTCTGATAGTCTACCGTAACGAGGGAATATGACGCCCCCATCGTGTGCGCCATCAGGGCGGCGGATTCGAGCGTCGCAGTGACCGGAATATCCACCAGCTGCCGAGCCTCGTACAGTCCGATGTCGAGATTGCACGAAATGAACACCGCGTCGTAGCCTTGCTTCTCCGCCCATATCACCTTCTCCAACGTCCCATCGGTGCACGCATGGCGAAAGTAGAGCCACTGATTGTTCCGCAGCGGGTACGCGTCCCGGATGTTCACTGCGTCGAACTCCGTATCCGCGCGGGCGATTCGCGAAAGATTCTCCTCTCCGAATGCCTCGCCACCGCCAAAGGGGTTGACGACCAAGATCCTCATGGATGCAGCCTCCGGCGTTCATCGTACACGATGGCGCACGTTCCGACGAGTGTCCACTGCCAGGTTTCGACGAAATGCGGTTGCCATGCTCCCTACCCCACGACGAACGGAAAACCCACGATCATGCCACCCGCCAGGAGCAAAATGCCAAGCACCCACCCGAGTGCGCAGTCTGCTATGGCGGCGATCCAGTCCGACTGGTGAATCTCCCTGAGCGCGGCGCCCCCCGCCGCAAGCATCCACACCGACACAGGGTAGAATACGATCCACGGATACTCCGGCGTCACCGCCATGAACACGAGCAAGACCCCCGGGCCGAAGCAAACCCCCAGCACGCGCAAGATCTCCCGAAACGTGGCCCGATCCCGCTGAAACGCCCTGCCGACGACGTAGGCCAGGCCGGCCCAAATGAGCCATCCCAGCATGAAGGTGACCGCTGCGAACCAGATGCCCAACAGCCGATCCCCTACCATGCTCGCGCTGAACCCCTCCTCGATCGACGCCCCCAGCGAACTCGACATGCCGATGGCCGCCGCCATCCCCGCAAGGATGACGATGCCCAGCGCGTTCAGGATCGCCTCCTGGTCAGCGCGCACATCGCGGAACGTCGCCCGATCGAACCGCGCCGCCATGAACGCCCTGTACAACATCCCGCGCATCCAAACTACTCCTCTCGCTGCTCCGAACGATCCGTCCAAACTCAATAGTACGCGAAACCCGATGGTAGGGTACAGCGACGCTCGATCCCTCTCCCCGGCTGCGGGCGCCGTAGCTCCATGTGCAAGATCGATGGAGGCTGCGTATGTAGGCCGCACGGACGAAGACATCCGTGGACATCCCGACTACAGGATAGGGGAACGACGAACTGCCCGCGGCGTCCGACGAGATGCGCGAACTCTCGTCCGGGAGACATTGGCTCCGCAGGCAGGATTCGAACCTGCGACCAATCGGTTAACAGCCGACCGCTCTACCACTGAGCTACTGCGGAGCATCGAGGGGGAATTCTCTGTATCTTGATAGTATACCATAGAACCAAAGGGATTTCCAAACTTTGACGTTCGAGGCCTGCTTCAGTTGAGGCTCCCGTTTCCTTTTGCGACATGACGGCTGGGGAACGGCAACTTTCCAAGCGGTGCGTCTAATCGCGCAACGGGAGATTCCCGCCTACGCGGGAATGACGAGATGGGGCGGGAATGACGTGGGTGTGTGGGAATGACGAGACCCGGCGGGAATGACGGAGAGTCTAACCTGCTGCGGCCCGGGCGCAATCTATGCCGCAAAAGTAAGTGGATCCCAAACTTTGACGTCCGAGGCCTGCTTCAGTTGAGGCTTCCCTTGCAATGAGAGAAGACGTGCGCCAGGACACGAACTTCAAAGTCACGATTGAGCAGATCGGACGACTGGAGCGTGCCCTCCTGGCCATGCGTGAATCGTCCACAGGCCCTCCTGATACTCTGGATACGATAGCCGCAATTCAGTACCAAGAGATCGTTCGTCTCAGATCCGAACTCGATGCCGCCCTCGGCTTTGCGGAAGAAGCCAGGAATCTGCAGCGCCCGGTGAAGGCCCCAACACCGGACTTGGTAAAGCGTCAGCCAGCGTAATCGCGGCTACCCGCGTGGCTGCTATCCCCCGCCCCACTCCCGCACTTTGGGGAGCGTCCCCTCGAACATGTGCGCGAGATCGCCGCGGACTGCAATGAACTCGTGCGCGAGCACCTCGATGCCCTGCAACGTCTGGCTCGTTTGAATTTTGCCAGTCTGCCGATAGACGACCGTATATCCGTTCCTCGCAACCGCGTTCTCGATCGTCATCTCCGGGAGATCGAGCTCGAATATCACATGCGGCCGCTCGACCCCGCAGCGCTCCTCGATAGCCGCGCCGTTGGCGAAGAACGCCCCATACGACAGCGTCATCCCCGTCGTGGAGCGCTCCGTCCCGCGCGTAACCTCGCAGTCCGTAAAGTGCGGCGTCGTAACCCCCCGACGGTCGATGAACTCTACCCGCCCATAGTACTGGCCTACCGCATGATACGGCACGAAGCCCGCCTGTCCGCTCATCACTGTCAACCTCCCGTCGGCCTCCTCTTGCAGCCGCTCGATGACATCCGCGAGCTCCAGAGCTACGGGCATGTCGCGCAAGTGCGTGCGATTCGGGCGCGCAAACCACGAGTGCCGTTCGACCGGCAGGCCAGCCGTATCCATGCGGGCGACGTCCAATAGCGGAGTGCTCACGGAGCCGAACTTGGCGAACCATATGGCGCCGACGACATGGAAGGCGACGATACCTCCGACCGCGTACAACCGAATGTCGAGGCTCCCTATACGGGGAATGACGAGAATCGCAAGCAGCGCCAGCGCCGGTATCACCGGCACGATGAAGCGCGAACCCTCCATCCAATCGCCTCCGACGGCGAAGATGAAGCCAAGATACGCCGCCGCGTAGAGTCCAAGCAGGAGCCCGCCCGCGAACTCGGACTCGTCCCGAACGATCCTCCGCACAACGTACACTGCCCCCGCAATCGAGAAGAACGGCAGCAGAGAGACCGGTGGCGGCAGCAGGCCTGTGACGATGTACAGCGCCCCGTCGCCGGCGCGCGAGAGCAACGGCACGCCCCCAAGCTTCGCGCTCACCGGCTGCGGCAGCAGTCCCCCGAAATACGCCGCCTTCACCGCAAAGACCGCCGCCGTCAAGGCGGCCGCCGCAAGCACAACCCACAATACCTTTCGAATCATCACCGCGTAATACTCCAACCGCTCATCCGCAACGGAGATGCTCCGGAGCCGCAGGATGACGAAGATCCCAAGCAGGACCGCGCCCATCACGAGCGCCGACTCTGGACGCGCCAACAGGAACGCGCCCGCAGATACCCATACGCTCGCCGGCGGACGCCGCAGCTCCGTTCCCTCCACATACCGCGCTGTATGGAAGAGGAACGCAGTCGCCGCCAACGCGGTCATCGTCCCCTCCAACCCGCCCGTCGTCCAGTACGCGAACGGCGAGGCCGTTGCAACTATCATGCCCGCGCCCATCGCATACCAACGCCCCGCGAACATGCGCGCGAACCCGTACGTGTAGACCACCGTCAGTACACCGAACACCGCCGAAACCGGCGTTCCGACCGCAGGCGGAGATGCCCCGGATACCAGCGATACCGCGCCGAGTATGAGCACATGCAACAGACTCGTCGACTGCTCCATCCGCACGCCGTTGAGATTCGCGATCTCCCCAAACTCTCGCAGCGTATTCGCCGCCCAATATGTGATGTATGCGTCGTCCCGCCCCGCAGACGGAAACAACGCGGCCGACAACCCGACCAGGCCGACTATCGGCAGCAGGACAGGCCATGATGAAACGACGTTTCTTCGCAGAGTGCTCATTGGAGGCGCACGATCCGAAGCAGTGATGGTGGCCCCCATGATATGCCGTGCCTCTCTAATGGACAAGCGGCTAGATTCCCGCCTTCGCGGGAATGACGTGGGTGGGTGTAGGAATGACGTTGGTGGGTGCGGGAATGATGTTGGAGGATGCGGGAATGATGTTGGTGGGTGCGGGAATGACGTTGGTGGGTGCGGGAATGACGTTGGAGGATGCGGGAATGCCGTTGGAGGTTGTGGGAATGGTGTGGGTGGGTATGGGAATGATGTGGGAGGTTGTGGGAATGGCGTTGGAGGTTGTGGGATTGATATTGGAGGGTGCGTGGTTGTGCTTCCTCCAATGCGTGCACGTTGGAAACATTGCGGTGGCCGAGACGTTGGAGGGTGCGGGGTTGTGCTCCCCGTAATGCGTGCACGTTGGAAACATTGCGGTGGCCGAGACGTGGGTGGGTGCGTGGTTGTGCTCCCTCCAATGCCTCGACGATAGGACGCGAGTTCCTCGTGCGCGCGGGCGGGCGCGGATTAGGGTACGCGCGCACACGAGTTTCTGTCGGATTCTGTTGGATTCTGTCGATTTTTGCCGAGGGCGAGTGGGGCATTGATGATTGTTGATTGATGGTTGGGGGTTGCAAGATGGCTCCTTGGTCTGTGGTTTCGTTGGAGTGGTCATGGGTCTATGGTAGTACGTGGGTTCTGTTTTGTCAAATGCGGTTCGGGGTGGATTCCCGCCTACGCGGGAATGACGTGGGAGGGTGCGGGAGTGACGTGGGCGAGGGTGTGGGAGTGACGTGGGAGGGAGTGGGAATGACGGAGCGGCTACTTGTCCAGGTCGAACTTGACTTGCCAACTTCTCCGCGTGTTGTCAAGCCAGTGCTGTCCAGTACTGATGTACAAGATGTCGTACTTGGGTAGAGGAGCGACGGCCAAGCATTTCCCATCCAGTATGACGCCGTTTTGTAGTTCGAAGTAGAAATCGAAGTTTTCGTTTCCGTACTGCTTGCGAATTCCGGGCAAGTCGACTCTGTCGGCTGGTACCACGTGGAGAAAGAAGCGCGGGTTGGCATCTTCCACCTTGTCGCACGGACTCTTGACATATATCAGAGCGTTGTCGTTGTCGTCGAAATATATGTCAAAGAATGATCGAACGACCGGCTCGGATTCTCCTACATGATCTATGAGATACTCGTCCACGGACGATGCGTCGATCCTGATATTCTCTTCATTCCATTGATAGGCGCTCCATCCGATAGCAGGATTGGTGACGGACACCCACGCATCACGGGCGTTTATATACCCAGCGTAGAGTATGCAGAGGAGCATCAAACCCGCCAGTATCGCGGACGACAAGCGCGTTAGCGCCCTTACCCCCCCCCCCCCCCCCGAATTTAAGTTCTGAAATCCGGGCGCGCCGCGCAACCCAATCTACGCGCATGAGTTCGCCCAAGTACTTGGGGAACTTCTCTATCGCGCACACGATTGCAAGAGCCAATGGGACGTACATCGGAGAGAGAAGTCGGGAATCCAAGAAGCTGCTTCCAAATGAGAACATCGTTGCGCTCAGTGTCATGAATGCGAGGTAGGCGAATGTGAAGGATCCCACTACCGGCAAGAAGCTATTTTCATGCGTATCGTTCGCATTCTGCGTCCATCGAATGATGCAGTATCCTACCACGGCGGCGAGTGCAAGCAGGACCGCAAATGTCGCTTCGGGCGTTCTCACAATCGACGGAAAGTAGTCCATTGCCAACGGGTTCCAACCGGTTATCGTTTCGAGCGCTCGTTGTGCGTTGAATGGAACCGAATAGTTCGATGGTTCTCTGGAGCCTGTCAATGTGTCTAGGAGGATGAAGTTGCGGAGTATGTACAGGCCGGTTGGCGCGATGGATATGGCGATGTACAAGCTGACGCGCTTCGTCTTCTCCGAGAGAGATTCCGTGCGCTGCATCAGGAACAGCGGCACGAGAGCCATGATTACGGCAACGCCGGCGTAGCGCGTGAGAAAGGCCAAGGCGGTGAACACCGCGGACCAAATCAACGACGATGTCTTCCCCGACTGCAAGTACTTGTCGCCTTGAAACAGTGCTAGTGTCGTCAGCAGAATGAAAGTCCCTTCGCTGAAAGCATACGACGCAATCCACACTACGGGGATGGAGACGAGAACGGCCAGCGCGCCGAGCGTGGCGAGTGAGCGAGATTGGACGCGGCTCCGGAGCCAGTGGCCAGCTATGAAGATGGTCAACCCAAACGCCGCCGCATTGAGCGGGCCTGCTACGCTGCGGGGATCGAGTGTGAAGCCGCTTGCCAGCGCCAAGAGCGCCGGATATCCGGGCGGCCAGTGCGGATCGAAATTCTCCGTCCACAGCGGCCAACCTCCTCCCGCCGCGAGCTCGCCCGCCACATGAAGGTAGTATTTCACATCGCCTATTACTCCAAGCCCGTTGGCGACGCGCAATAGGACGAGACCCGCCCCCAATGCGGCGAGGGCTGCCAAGAGCAAGGTGAAGCGATCGGGCCGGAATCGGGCTGTCCTCCGGACTATGGTCGAGATGTGTTGCATTAGTCTGTCATAGGCGGATTCATGCCGATATCCGCCGTCTGTCGGTCGATTGTCCAATGGTCTGCAATCCGAAATCTAGCGAAAGGCCTTTGGCGCGGCGCTCGCTGTATTCGTTCTTCAGTCCGTCGCTGCCTTGCAACAAGAATTCTATCACATCACACCGTCGAGGGTGTACACATGGAATCGCCGGTTCCGCATCTACTCCGTTGGCGTGGGTTCCCGCCTTCGCGGGAATGACGTAGGAGGGTGCGGGAATGACGTGGGAGGGTGCGGGAATGACGTGGGAGGGAGTGGGAATGACGTTGGAGGGTGCGTGGTTGTGCTCGCCGCAATGCGTGCACGTTGGACACATTGCGGTGGCCGAGACGCGGGTGGGTGCGCGGTTGTGCTCCCTCCAATGCCGCAACAATAGGATGCAAGTTCCTCGTGTGCGCGCGTGCGTGCGCGAATTAGGG
Organism: Dehalococcoidia bacterium; assembly: GCA_965242665.1. Classification (GTDB taxonomy): domain Bacteria; phylum Chloroflexota; class Dehalococcoidia; order Lucifugimonadales; family VXLM01; genus VXLM01. The sequence continues at coordinate 2,558,458 of OZ251484.1, forward strand.
TACGCGCGCACACGAGTTTCTGTCGGGTTTTGTCGGATTCTGTTGGATTCTGTCGATTTTTGCAGAGGGCGAGTGGGGGATGGATTCCCGCCTACGCGGGAATGACGTAGACAGGGTGCGGGAATGACGTTGGTGGGTGCGGGAGTGACGTAGACAAGGTGTGGGAATGACGGGGGAGGGATTGGGAATTGATAGTTGGGGATTGCAAGATGGCTCCTTGGGCTGTGGTTTCGTTGGAGTGGTCATGGGTCTATGGTAGTACGTGGGTTCTGTTGTGTCAAATTCGGTGCGGGGTGGATTCCCGCCTACGCGGGAATGACGTGAGGGGATGCGGGAATGACGTTGGTGGGTGCGGGAATGACGTGGGAGGGATTGTTGATTGTGGATTGATGATTGCAGATTGGGGGTTGGGAATTGCGGGACGTCGATCTCAGATCGTCAATCGACAATCTCAGATTTCCGGTCTCCGTTTTGACTGGAGAACACTCGTGCTAATAGAATGGGTCCATGGACACATATGCAACGTGCTATCTGGAGAAGCTGGGGATTGCCTCTGCGGAGGAGGCGGCGGTGCTGGAGGAGGATCTGAACGTGCGCTTCGGGGAGTTCAGCGATGCGGACGTGCGGACGTGGACGCGGCAAAGCCGCTACCTCCAAGACTATGCCAAGACGCGGGCGGCGACATCCGCCGCGCAGGCGGCCGGCGTGTCCGTCTACCTGGCGCAGGCATGGGAACGGAACGACACACTCGGATTCACCCGCAGGCTCGAGACGGCAGAACTCGAATTCCGCGACACCATCATGGCCAAGGCCATGGATCTCGCATTCGTGAAATCTCCCAACCCCGTCCTCCTCGTTCGGGTGCTCGAACTCTACTTCCCGCCAGACCGCACGTCGAAGGGGCGCGGCGAAGACAACCCGGCTGCACTCGAGGTTCTGCGCCGGCTCCGCGCTATGGCGCAGGAGGACATGGCCGAACGAAACGCCGGCGCGTCCCAGACATCCTCCGCACGAACGAACGGCGGAACCGCAGACTGAATCCGCCCCAACATCTCCGCATGAGAAAGGACAACCCATGAATCCGTCGACGAATGCCCGACAGCCGAAGCGCCCCGCGCAGATACCCATCTACTGCGACTGCTGCTCGACCGCCCCGAAGAAGATGGCCGTCATCCACGACGGCTCCATCGAAATCATCGCGCGGCGCAGCGGCAAGAAGCACCGCGTCCGCGTCCGACTGCCGACGGACAGGGCCGCGCGCTAAAGACGCCGGGCCGCTCCCTCGCCCAAACTACCGCGGCAGCTGCGTCGCCGTCGTGAAGTTGCCGATATGCCAAAGGATGGACGGCGGCAGGAAGACGAGGCCCGCCGTTACCGCGCCAAAGAGCGCCGCCGACGCCAACAGCGGCCCGTATCGATTCGATGGGCCGTGTTCGGACGTCGCCAACCGATCGACGGCCCATCCCCCCAGCCAGAACGCCACCGCCGCTGGGATCGCAGTGAACAGGAACCCAGGCCCGTCCGTCGCAGCGCGCAGGGGAAAGGCGAAGATGTTGTCCGCAGTGAATCCCGCCAAATCGGTCAGTGGTATCGCCCCCCTCACATAGGCCAACACCACGTTCGCCTCAGGCATCACCCCGCCGCCAATGACCACGGAAAACGATACCCAATATCCGGCGCCCACGCCCGCCCACGCCCAGATACTCAACGGCGGCCGAACGCGCGTCATCGACAACGCCGGCGCAGAGCGGTTGATCATGTATCCGGCCAAACCCGCCACTATCGACCCCGTCACGGCGCCAATGAACCAGAAATACAAGAAGTCCGCGAGCGGCAGCATGTCCGCATCCACCGCAAACTTCGACGTCTGCCCAACCACGTTCGTGACCACGATGGCCCCGCCCAGCGCCGCGCCGCATAGTCCAACGCTCGCCGCAAACCGCCAACGAGGCCGCTGATCCTCACGCAAGGCGTCCGCCGCAAGGCGAGTTGTGTTCGTAGGAGACGTCATGAACCTTCCATCCTGCGCTTGGAGAGATGCTTCAGATTCCCGCCTACGCGGGAATGACGTGGGTGGGTGCGGGAATCATGGGGGTGGGAGTAGGAATGACGGGGGAGCCTCCTTCCGTCGCCTGAGAGATGCTTCAGATTCCCGCCTACGCGGGAATGACGTGGGTGGGAGTGGGAATGATGTGGGTGGGAGTGGGAATGATGTGGGTGGGAGCGAGAATAACGTGGGTGCATCTATCTGCCGCCTGTAGAGATGCTCCTAGTGTAGCATCAATCCGTGCGGCGCGGTTAGGCGTCGGAGTTGTCGGGGTCATCTGGGATAGCGGCAGCCGCCTTGCGGACGTCGCGCACGCCAGTGACGACCTCGTGGATGAGGCTCTTGCGGTACTGTCGCATCTGGTCGATGATCCGGATCGTGACGGCGATGGCCGCGTCGATCTTGGCCACCTGCCCGATCAGGTACTCGGCAATGGCTGCCTGCTCCTCAAGTGGAGGAACAGGAAGGCGCATCGCGCCAACGAAGCGCCAATCTGCACGCGGCATCTTTGCGCCGAAACTCGAGCCAGATATGATGTCAATAACAGTTGGAGAACGAAGCAGCATCCAAAGATATTCCGGCAAGACGACGTTCTCACGTGCACGCAAGACCAGGAACTCTCCGACGCACAAACCGTTTCTGTCTGGGAGGACTACTTTCGCAAGATATGGCCGTAACTTTCCAAAGAGCACGTCCCGCGCTTGGAATCGCTTTAGTTTACTGTCGAAGTGAACGTCTGGACCGGCGTCGGTATATTTCCCTGACCAACTTTCGACATTCTCCAAGGCAAGGGTAAGATCGTCTTCATTGCGTTGAGAAGTCATCTGGGTTACGTTCGAAGCCGAGAATTTTAGGCGGCGCGTTTCCCAATGCGCGGGGATTTCGTCGATCCATTGGATGCCGGAGGGCTTCATCGGCGTATTCTTGGGGTCGAGTCCGTGTATGACTGCGTAGTGGATGGTGGACTTGCGGAGCTGTTTGAGTAGGTCGAGCATCCGCTGTTTGCCCTGGAGGAAGCGCTGGATGAGGGCGTTCTTGTGATTGAGATACCGCGCGATAGCCACCTGCTCCTCAATCGGCGGAATCGGCACCTTCAGCGAGCGAAACTTTTGCACAGTGAAATGGGGTATCGTCACCGCGTTGTTGATTGCGTCGAACCAACCAGCTCTCCCAATCTCACTCATCACATATAGCAGGTAATCGTTCCTGCAATTTCCTCGAGGTCTCACACGGTGAAGCGCGTTCTGGATGATGCACCCGGGCGGTACATCTCCGACGATGGCCGAACGCCCACCTTCACCCCCCTCGCAAACGAGGAGATCTCCTTTGCGTATGCCAAAATGCTCGATGTCGCGCTCGCTTGCCCACATCGTCGGGGCGTCCGTTGTACGAACAGAGAACCAATGAACATGTTGTGCTTTCAAGTAAGGAGTTTCTACATCCGCGGGATTCTTGGGTTCGTTCTGGAGCATTTTGCCCAGTTGAATAGAGTAGTTCCACTTGACCGCTGCAACTTCCCAATGCGCCGGAATCTTGTCCAGCCACGGAATACCCGCGGGCTTGTAATCTGAGTATGTTGGGAGGAGCGGCGGTCGGTCGGTCATGGCTGGGGGTTGGTCGTTGGGGGTATAGCCTCATCCACGCGATCACGTCCATTGTACCATGCCCCATGTCCGGAGAGTAAACGGAACCGTTCCGTTTACTTTTGCGGCATGACGGCTGGGGGACGGTGACTCCAAGCGGTGCGTTCAATTGTGCAACGGGAGATTCCCGCCTACGCGGGAATGACGTAGACAGGGCTTACCTCACCTTCTGGCAGAGTCCTAGATTCCCGCCTTCGCGGGAATGACGTAGACAGGGTCGACTGTACCCCTACTAACGTCACTCCCGCAACCACCCACGACGTCATTCCCACGGATCGCCCCCGTCATTCCCACACCCTCCCCCGTCATTCCCCTTGTGTCCCCGTCATACCCGCACCCTCCCACGTCATTCCTGCACCCTCCCACGTCATTCCCGCGAAGGCGGGAATCCACCCCGTCAAACCAAACCCCATCCTCCAATCCTCAATCATCAATCGACAATCTGCAATCTCCTCCCCGCATCGCATTTGACAAAACAGAACCCACGTACTATCCTGAACCTAAAGACGACAGACGACCCCGTCGAAACCACAACCCAAGGAGCCATCTTGCAATCATCAATCAACAATCATCAATGCCCCCAACCCGCCGTCGACGAAAATCGACACAATCCAACAGAGTCCGACGAACCACAACGAAAACTCGTGCCCGCGCGTGACGCGCGCACGCGCGCGAGGCAACGGCTTTCCCGCCCCCACGCCCACACCCTCCTACGTCATTCCCGCACCCAACTCACGTCATTCCCCCTGTGCCCCCGTCATTCCCCCTGTGCCCCCGTCATTCCCGCGAAGGCGGGAATCCACCCCGTCAAACCAAACCCCATCCTCACAATCCCCAATCATCAATCATCAATCATCAATCCGCAATCTCCTCCCCGCATCGCATTTGACAAAACAGAACTCACGTACTACCCTAGACCCATGGCCACTCCAACAAAACCACACCCCAAGGAGACAATCTTGCAATCTGCAATCCCCAATCCTCCCACGTCATTCCCGCGTAGGCGGGAATCCACCCCGCTGCGTCCACACTCCCAGAGCGACGGCCCTCCTTCCACCGTCAACGGAAATCGACAAAACCCGACAGAATCCGACAAAATCCGACGGAAACTCGTGTGCGCGCGTTCCCTAATTCACGCGCACGCGCGCGCGGCGAGGTTATGGAGAAGCGAGATTCCCGCCTGCGCGGGAATGACGTGGGTGAGTACGGGAATGACGGAGAGTCCAACCTGTTGCGGCCCGGGCACAATCCATGCCGCAAAAGTAAACGGCAAGAACGGAACCCGTGCCGCATCCCCGCGGCAAAGCAACCCGAACCTACTCCATCCTCCAAAGATGCGCCGCGCGGCGCATTCTGCTATCGTACAATGGGGATACACAACCTGTTCTTACGGAAGTCATGGAGGAACGAATGAGTGATCCACTGCGGATATGCGTCGCTGGCTGCGGGCAGTACGCGCGGGCGGTGATGGACGACCTGCAGGGGATGCCGGTCTCGCCCGAGTTCGCCTTCGCCAGCAGAGACGCAGACAAGGCAAAGTCCTACTGCGAGCAGTACGGAGGGTTCGCATACTTCGGCTCCTACGAGGCTGCTGCAGACGACCCGCGCGTGGATGCGATGTACTTCTTGACGCCGCACGATCTGCACGTAGAACATGCCAGACTTGCGGCGCTGCGCGGCAAGCATGTTCTCATGGAGAAGCCGATTGCGCGCACGGTCTCCGAGGCGCGGGAGATGATCGACTGCGTAGAACGTGCGGGGGTTATGATGATGATCGCGGAGAACTTCCGCTTCGACCCGGCTGTCGGCAAGGCCAGGGAGTTGATAGACGCCGGCGCAGTCGGTGCAGTCCGATTCGTCGAGGTGCGCTCCGAGGGGATGGACGTCGTCACAGGGTGGCGTCTGAGCCGCGGCCGTACCGGCGGCGGGCGGTTCATCGACGGCGGCATCCACTACGTGGACATCATGCGATACCTTGGTGGAGACGTCGAGCGCGTCTATGCGAGGCTGCAAGGTCCGACTCTCACGCATGGCTTGGAAGGAGAAGACGGCATCGCATTGAATGTCGGCTTCCGAGGCGGCGGGAGCGGCGTTCTCCAGTATTCCGGGGGGACGCCCATCTCGCACAAGGAGGACGAGGCTCGCGTAACCGGCGAGAAGGGCCGTCTACGGTTCCCGGTCTTTGGGGGAGAAGTGACGGTGGAGACTCGCGCGGGAACGGATGTCATCCCCGTGGAACCTGCCTTTCGAGGAGTGAGGCGGATGCTGCGAGAGTTCTGTGACGCAGCGGCGCAGCGGCGGGAGCCGGTACTGAACGGAAGAGAGGCGCTCGAGGATCTGCGCGTGGTGCTTGCCGCCTACGAATCTGCGCGCACTGGGTGCGCCGTCGAGGTAGAGGCGGCCCTATGAAGGAGGTATACCGTGCGGTCTGGGTCGTCGCATACCGCGAGTTGCTGCGCTTCATCGCGGACCGGTCGCGCATGATTTCCTCGTTCGCATTTCCCTTGATGTTCCTGATAGTGTTCGGCGCGGGGTTCAATCGCATCGTCGGAGACTTGGGTACGGGAGACGTGAGCTTCATCCAGTTCATGTACCCGGGCATCATCGCCATGACCGTGGTCATGTCATCGTTGTTCGGGGGGCTGTCGATCGTGTGGGACCGCGAGTTCGGCTTCCTCAAGGAAGTGCTGGTAGCCCCTCTGAGTAGGACGGGCATCGTCATTGGCAAGGCCGTCGGAGGCTCGACGGCGGCGGTGATTCAGGGGGTAATGATGCTCGTTCTCGCGCCCATACTGGGAGTCGCGCTCACCCCGCTATTGATCGTCAAACTGATACCTATGATTCTCGTGTTGTCCCTGTCCTTGTCGGGTCTGGGAATTCTCGTGGCCACGAGGATGCGCTCGCAGCAGGGGTTTCAGCTCGTCATACAGTTGATGATCTTTCCGCTGATCTTCCTTTCGGGCGTGTTCTTTCCCGTCGATAACGTTCCCGCTTGGCTCCAGGTGATCGCCAAGATCAACCCGCTCACTTACGGGGTCGACGCCATTCGTCAAATCTTCCTCGGCTCCCGGCTTCAAGCGGTCGGCGGCGAGGACGGCGTTACGCTCGGGGTCACTCTGTTCGACTACCGCATGGGCGCATTGGAGGACGCGATTCTGGTCGGCGTCTTGGGTTCGGTGCTGTTTGCGGCCGCAGTATGGTCGTTCTCACGACAGGAATGAGGGCCCATTAGACGTCTTTTATCGCGGCGATCAACCGCGTGAGCGAATCCTGAGCGTCTCCGAACAGCATCATCGTATTGTCCTTGTAGAACAGATCGTTGTCCAATCCGGCGAATCCCGGATTCATGCTTCGCTTGAGGACGAGTACCTGTCCTGACTTGTCGACTTCGAGGATCGGCATTCCGTAGATTGGGCTGCCTTGTTCGTCGCGCGCCGCAGGGTTTACGACGTCGTTGGCGCCGACGACCAGCACGAAATCGGTATTCGGAAATCGGTCGTTGATCTCGTCGAGGTCGAAGAGTTTGTCGTAGGGAACGTCGGCCTCCGCCAGCAGCACGTTCATGTGGCCTGGCATCCTGCCCGCCACCGGGTGGATGGCGTACCGCACGTCCACGCCTCTTTCCTCGAGCATCTCGCTCAGCTCCTTGAGTTGGTGCTGCGCCCTGGCCACGGCCAGCCCATACCCAGGGACGAGGACGACGGTTCCAGAGTACGCCATTGCGACGGCCGCATCGTCTGGCGTCGCTTCTCGCACGGCCTTGTCCTCTTCGCCTCCGGCGACCGCACTGGATGCTTGGGCGCCGAATGCGCCAAAGAGCACGTTTACCAAGGATCGGTTCATCGCCTTCGTCATGATCTGCGTGAGTATGAGACCGGCCGCGCCTACAAGCGACCCTGCGATGATCAGCATGGTATTGCCGAGTGCGAATCCTGCCATGGCCGCCGCGATGCCCGAGTAGGAGTTCAGCAGCGAGATGACGACCGGCATGTCCGCGCCGCCAATCGGTATGACCATCAGCACGCCCAACAGCAGGCACAAGAAGATCACCCCGTAGTATGCGGCTGGATCGCCCCCTGCGACGAGATACACGATCAGAGCCGCAATGCCTGCAAAGATTACCGCGCTAATCGTCTTCTGCAACGGGAACGTAATTGGCTTGCCGTCGATCAACTCTTGAAGCTTTGCGAACGCCACGATACTGCCTGAGAAGGTGACCAGTCCCACCAGCGTACCCAGCATGATGGTGACCGATACATCGATCGACGTTCCTTCGCCGCTGTCGGACAGGCGCAGAAACTCCGCAGCCGCCACGACCGCGGAACCGGCTCCCCCGAACCCGTTGAAGACGGCGACCAACTGCGGCATGGCAGTCATCTGGATCGAGCGGGCAAGGGCCACCCCGACGCCCCCTCCCACGATGACCCCGGCAATGATGACGTAGAACCCTTCGCGTTCGATGCTGCGATCCAGGAGGGTGACTACAACCGCGATGAGGATCCCAAGGGCGGCGATGGCGTTGCCGTTGCGCGCAGTTGCGGGAGAGCTCAACCGCTTCAGTCCCAGGAAGAGCAGTACTGCGGCGACGAGGTAGAAAGAGTCTATGACGAGTGGGAAGTCGATGCCGTTCATCATTGGCTCCTGCTTGGTCCCCTTCGGAACATTTGGAGCATTCGGTCGGTGACCATGAAGCCTCCGACGACATTGATCGTCGCTAGGACTACGGCGAGGAATCCCAGCGCCAAGCCCAATACGCCGTCCACCTGCCCCGCCACCAACAGCGCCCCCAAGATGGTGATGCCCGAAATAGCGTTCGCCCCCGACATGAGCGGCGTGTGGAGCGTGGGCGGGACTTTCGTGATGAGGTCGAAGCCGATGAACACCGCGAGCACGAAGATGAATATCTTGATGAGCAGTTCGCTTTCGATCATGCGCTCCTCCTAGAAGATCGGTCTATCCGTCCGCAGCGCGCTCGGATCGACCGGGACGGCGGCGGGCGCCTACCCGCTGCCCCCTTGCATTGCGGCGGCCGCAGCCTCGTGAACGACCGTGCCCTCATGGGTAATCAAGCAGTGCTTCGTGATTTCGTCGTCCATGTCGATAGCTACCTCGCCGTCCTTCACGAGATGGTTGATGAAGTTCAACATGTTGCGCGAATACATTAGGCTGGCGTGAGTTGGCATGGAGCTCGGCAGATTGCGGGGTCCGATGATCGTGACCCCGTACTCGACCACAGTCTCTCCCGCCTTCGTCAATTCGCAGTTCCCTCCCATATCCGCGGCGAGGTCTACGATTACGGATCCGGCTTGCATGTCGCCCACCATCTCTTCGTCTATCAGTCGCGGCGCTGGGCGGCCTGGTATGGCGGCGGTGGTGATGACGAAGTCCATGGTTTGGATGGCAGAGTGAATCAGGTCGCGGCCCTTCTCGCGCGCTTCTTCCGATAGCTCGCGCGCGTAGCCCCCTGCCCCCTCTGTCTCTTCTCCAAGGTCGACCGCCAGGAAGGTTGCGCCCAGGCTTTCGACCTGATCGCGGGCGGCCGCCCGCACGTCGTATCCGGACAACACGGCTCCAAGTCTGCGCGCCGTGGCGATCGCCTGCAGCCCGGCGACGCCCGCCCCGAGTACGAGGCCCTTTGCAGGGGGAGTGGTGCCAGATGCAGCCATCATCATCGGAAAGATCTTTCCGAGCGCGTCCGCGGCGATGATCGCCGCCTTGTAGCCGGCAAGCGAGGCCATGGACGATAGCACGTCCATGCTCTGCGCGCGGGCGATGCGGGGAATTGCATCCAGGCTAAAACTCGTTATGCCTGCATCCGCAAGCGACCGGATCGTCTCATGCTCGACCAGGGGTTGGAGGCTCCCTATCAAGGTGGTTCCCTCGTCCATGGACGCGATCTCATCCGCGGACGGCCCTTGCACCTTGACGACGAGGTCTGCGAGTCCGTATATGGCCGCCGCCGTATCTGCGCCTGCCTGTTCGTACTGTTCGTCTCCGAAGAACGACCCGGCTCCGGCTCCGGACTCTATTACGACGTCGGTTCCTGCGCTCGAGAGCCGCGATACGGCGCTCGGCGCGAGAGCGACTCGCCGCTCTCCTGCCGCCGTCTCTTTCGGCACTCCAATTTTCATCCGGTGTACTCCATGCTCTTTCCTGCCCCGGTCACGGGCCGAGGGTGGTTTCTCGCATGAATGCGCGCGATGTCACGCAATCATACTACATGATATATTCGGATTCTTCATTAGGTTCTACGACTACCTGGCGTTGGTCTCCATATCCGACGCTCGTTGTGGAAACGCTTGGGTCGTCCGCAAGCGTCAGATGAACGATGCGGCGTTCGTTTGGAGGCATGGGTTCGAGTGTGATGGGCTGTCCGCTGTCTTCGACGCGTTGAGCTACCCGCTTGGCCAGATTGCGGAGGGACGTATACCGGCGCTCTTGATAGCCCGCTACGTCGATGAACAGGTTCACCCGTTCTCCGATCTGCTTGGCGCAAATGAAGCTGACCAAGAACTGCAGGGCGCGAAGAGTCTCTCCCCGCCGTCCGATGAGCAATCCAGAATCCTCGCCGTCGATAGTGATGACGGGGCCGTTCACTTCCTCGCTGTGGGCCTGCTCGAGGGTGACGGTTGCGGAGACGCCCATTCGTTCGATCAGGTCCTGCAAGACTTCGATAGCCGTGCTGGACACGATGGACGGCTGTTGGATGCGTGCGACGCGGACTCTTGCAGGCTCGCCTCCAATGCCCAATATGCCAGACTTGCCGGGATTAACGACGTCTATTTCGACTTCGCCGCGCTCTGCGTCGAGCTCCTTTAGAGCGAGTTCGATCGCTTCTTCGGTAGTCTTGCCCGTCCTTTCCACGGTGTCCATCGGATACTTCCTCCTCTATACCCGGCGTCGACTCGGATGCTTCGCCGGAGTTGACTTCATCAGCCGTACCCTTTGTGTCCGCCCCGTTGCTCTTGCTCGATTTCTCTGCGTCGGTTCCTTTCTTCTCTGTCGAGAATATACCCGACAGGAAGCCAAAGGCGAATGCTTGCTTGAATTGTCCCCACCCTCCGATGAATCCTTGCACTATGATTCCGACGACGTTCGATACCGTCCAATACAGCGTTAGACCCGTTTCGAAGCCAAGCGAGAACACCCCAATCATGATTGGCATGAACCATAGCAGCATACGGTTGGTCTGCGCTTGTTGCTCGCTGGTTGGCCGCGTGGCGCTCATCTTCTGCATCAGCCATGTCGAGCCTGCAACTAGCAGCGCCAGGAGGGGACCTAGCTGGCTGCTCTGAGTGATGTCTCCGAGATTGAGACCCAGGAAGTACGGGTCGATGGGTATCGACTCTCCGATGCCTGGCAACCACGGATAGAGCTTCGACGAGAGATCCGCCAGTCCTTCTGGCGTCGATGCAAGCGTCGCGCGCAGTGCCCAGAACAAGCCGATGAAGATCGGCATCTGCAAGACGAGCGGGCCGAGGCATCCAATCGGGTTGACGCCAGACTCGCGGTAGAGCTTCATCGTCTCCTGAGAACGCCGCTGCGGGTCATCCTTGTATTTGGCGGTGATCTCCTGCACTCTGGGCGCAAGCGCGCCCATCGCCTTCGTCATCCTCACTTGCCGCATCGTAAGGGGAATCATCAAGAGCCGCGTCGCAAAGGTGAAGACGATGATGCTCAAGCCAAAGTTGCTGAAGCAAACCCAGTACAGCAGCACCAGGCTGTTTATCATCGGCCTGTTGATGATGAGATCCCAGAGGTCGCCTATGAGCTCCACAAGTCCGCCTTCGCTTTCCGTGCGTTCGTCGTTAGCATGACCGCGTCCAATCGCGGGGTACTGGATCATCCTGATTGGAATGATGTATCCAAACCTCGTCTGGATTCCCGGTGACTTTGAACTCGAGTGCGCGAATGGTATGGTCTTCCGCGCGGAAGAAGACCCGGCTGCCCGCCGCGGCGAGGTGCGCCTTGATGGTCGTGCGGATGTTGCATTGCACCGGATCCGCCCCACCCTGCTGTTTGACGAACTGCACGACGCCGTTGGTGGACGATACCGCCACCCGGTCGCCGATTAGCACTGGTGCGCCGATGATTTGCGCTTCTGTTTGGATCGTCCACACGAGCTGGCCGGAGCTGGCGTCCAGCGCGTACAATCTGCCGTCCATCGACGCGACGAACAACATGCCGCCGTTCGCCACGGCGCGGCTCCAATACCAATTGTTCGCTCCCGGAAATTGCCATACCTCTTTGCCGGTCTCTGCATCGATCGCGTAGAAGACGCTGCTGAACGAACCGATGTATACCCTGCCGTCCATCACCAGCGGCGCGGCCGTCACGGCCCCGCCCGTCGGGAACTTCCATATCAATTCCCCGTCGAGGCTCACCGCGTAGACGTTTCGATCCATCGAGCCAAAGTAGACCTTGCCGTCGGCTATGGCAGGGGATGCCCAGATGCTGTTGTCCGTGTCGAACCGCCAGAGGAAACTGCCGGTTTCCGCATCGAAGGCGTACAGTGTTCCGTCGCTCGACCCGATGACGACGAGCCCCTCGCCAACGGCCGGCCCCCCGACGATGGGGGAGCCGTCTCCGACTTGTCGCTCCCAGGCGTCTTGGCCAGTGTCGATGTTTAGCGCGTAGAGATGCCCGTCGTAGCTGCCGACGTAGACCACGCCGTCCTTGACGGCAGGGGTGCCGTAGACTGCGCGGTCCGACTCGACTTCTCCGCGCAGATCGAATCTCCAGGCCTCGGCGCCGGTTTCGGTATCGAGCGCGCGCACGTCACGATCTTGAGACCCGATGTACAGCCGATCCTCGACTACTACGCCCCCAGACCAACCTTGCGGCGTCGATGGACGGACGCAGCCGGTCAACAGGAGAATCGCTGCCGCCGAAGCGGCAATCAGCCAGAAAGGGCGCAGTCGCGCCGATTGAAGTTTGGTCGTTCCGGTTGTCGTGTTCAAGTGTAGGGAGGTGTTGGTTACGGACGGAGCATGTTGGACGTGGCGCGCCGAACATGCTCCTGATTTGGAAGGTCGTTCATGGAACTGGATCGTATCCCCGCGTACCGAACGGACGGCATCGGCCGATGCGCTTGATGCCAAGCCACGCGCCCCTGAGCGCGCCGTATCGTTCGATCGCTTCGTATGTGTATTGGGAGCAAGACGGATAGTGACGGCAAATTCCCTGAAAGAATGCGGGAGATATCGTCGCGCTGTACAATCGTATCACACCCAACGCGATATTACGCATCTCGACTCCTGGTGTCTGTTGCTTGGCTCGTGCGGTTCATGGAACTGCGCTCGTCCTTCTCGATGACGCGCGCCCGCCTCAGCAAAGCATTTATCGAGCGTTTGAATCTTGCGAAATCGGATCGGGCCGCGGTATTCCGCGCCACGATCACGATGTCGAACCCTTCCTCCACGGGGATCGACCGCGCAGTCTCGCGGAGCAAACGCTTCACTCGGTTGCGGACGACCGCGTTGCCGACGCGCTTGCTTACCGAAAAGCCGAAACGAGTCGCAGCCTGGCCGTTCGGACGAACCTTTACGACGAAGAGCCTGTCTGCACACGACCGGCCCTCCGCCCACGCAGTCTTGAAGTCCGCGGTCTTTCGCAAGCGCCTATGCTGTTGCATCTCGCGCGGCTACACAGTCAGGCGCTCGCGGCCCTTGAACATCCGCCGTTTCAGCACCTTCCTCCCGCTCCTGCTCCGCATCCGCGACCGAAAGCCGTGCACGCGCATCCTGCGCCTTTTCTTTGGTTGATATGTTCTCTTCATAGGTCAGTACCAGTAATTGATTATACCCGACGCGCGAGGGCGCTGTCAATTTACCGAACGGCTGCCTGCGGGCATTCGCCGCATTTCGACAAGACGCCGCGTCCGACGCAGAGAAACCGCGAATCGACCGGAGAGCAACGAGACCGCTCCGCGGGGTTGCCGCCGAGTCATAGTGATAGTATAGTATCAGTGCTTCCAGCCGGAAGGCGAATATCGCAGCATCCTGCAAACGTCCTCGCTTCATGGCTGGAGCGGTTATTCGACGATTGAACGATACTGAGGAAACCACGCAGCTCTTCCCGCGCGTCTCCGAAGCATGACATCACTCCACAAACTCGCTTCCGTGCTAAGATCTACCCTGCTTCCTCTTGCCCTGTTGTTGATCGCGCTCTCGACGGTATTCATCTTCAAGGGCGACCGGGGGTACTTCTACCGACGGATCGATCACAACTGGATGTCGTCGGAGCACATGACGGTAGCGCTAAACATTTCCTCGGAATACGGCTTCCAGCGGTTTCATCATCGGGCCATGGACGAGGACGGCACCGTTGGGTATGTGCCGTACAACCGCTTCCCTATCGGCAGCTACCTGCTCTTGAAGGCGGCCGCTCTGCTCTTTGGAGGAGATCCGTCCACTCAACTCTACGCGGCCAGAATCCTCATGCTGCTGTGTTTCACCGCCGCCGTCGTCGTCGCATATCTCTCGCTCTGCCGCCTCACCTCCAACCGGTGGATCGCATTGACGGCGGCGCTGCTAGCGTTCTCGTCGTACTACTTGCTCTACTACAACGACATGACCGCCCCCGAAGGGATGCCCGATCTCTTCGGAGTGATGTTGACCTTCCATGCCATGGTCGTCTTCGTGCAGGAAGGCCGCTTCCGTCAGTTGCTACTCAAGGCGTGCATCGCGCTGCTGATCGGGTGGCACGTCTTGGCCCTGTTGGCGCCGTTCGTCATCTTTGGGCTGGCACGCGATCTGTGGCGGGCACGTTCTGCCGCCGCATCTTCTACGTCCTTTATGTCGAGTAGGCACATCGCATCCGCGCTGCTTCGCAGCCGCTACTTGCAGCTGTGCGGAGTTGCGCTGGGGTTCAGCCTGTGCGTCCTGACCTTCAACTTCACGATGGAGTACATTGCACTCGATGGCGAGACGCCGCTGACGGAGTTGCCGTCCTTCCAGTCCATGCTCAGGCGCACCGGAGCGGACTCCGACCACAACACGGTTATCGCCCCCTACCGAGATTGGTCTCAATTCATAGAAGGCCAGTTTCGGAGCATCGGAAGAATGTTCATTCCATACTCCTTGCTGGGCTCTCTGAGGTATAACGGCCCTCTGATTCAAAGTCCGACGTGGCTAACGGAATTCCAGGGGGCCATCTTGGGCGTTGCCCTGTCCGCGGCGTGTCTCATCGGCTCGATGTTCGTCCGTCCGAGAATCCTATTCGCTACCCTGGCGTCGTTTGGCTTCTTCTGGGCGCTGCCATTTCGCCACACTACCGCACTCCATGATTTCGAGCCTATCTACTATATCGGCCTCCCTCTCGTCTTCTTCGCTATCGCCCTGCTGTTTGTGCGGAGGGTGACCAATCGAGACGGCGTCATCACCGCCGCCGCGGCCGCCGCGGCGGTACTGCTCTTCACCATATCCAGCTTCCAGATGAGCCGCGTCGGACACAGCGCGGAGGCGGCTCAAAGAGTGAGAGCAGGAGAACAGGACATCCTTGCCATCCGCGAGTTGGTTGGAGAAGAGATCGTCACCGTCGTCCCTATCGGAGGCCATCACGTCTTCTTCTTCGACTGGGCTGGCCATGCGCTGAATTACTATCTACATCACCGCATCATTCGATATAGAGATCCTCCTCCCCGGGATCGTGGGTTCGTCCTTACGCAAGAGCGTGTCGACATAGATGCCCTGCTCACGCCGCAAAACCAGTATTTCTTCCTCTACGACACGGCTGGGTTGATGGATTGGTATCGGTCCACGTATCGATCGATCGTGTCTACCGAGCCGTTGGCGCGCGGGGATTTCGACGTATATCTCATCGACGGCACGGTGTATTATCTCAAGGAACCATGCTATGCCTCGGACTTTACGGCGGGCCTCTTCCTGCACGTTTTCCCCGCAGCCCGCGACGATCTTCCCAATAAGCGCAGGCAGCACGGATTCGATAACCTCGACTTTACCTTCTACGACCACGGGTTGCTGTTCGACGACAAGTGTCTGGCCGGCGTCGACCTCCCTCAGTACGACATTGCCGGTATTCGCACCGGGCAGTCACAAGGCGACGTGGCTTGGGTCTCAACGCATGTCGTCCAGGGGCCCAAACTCATTTCCGAGTACGAATCGATCGTGTCCGGCGAGCCTATCGCGCGCTCTGAGTTCGATGTGTATTTCGACGGGGGCACGCTGTACTACGTCAAGGGGAAGTGCGGCGGCAAGGATCTGCGTGAGGGCTTCTTCTTGCACGTCGTCCCTGCAGACCTCGACGATCTTCCGGGCGACCGCAAGGAGTACGGATTCGACAACCTCGACTTTGGGTTCGATGTGCGCGGCGTGCTATTCGACGGCAAGTGTCTGGCCGCCGTCGACCTCCCTCAGTACGGCATCGCGCGAATCACCACCGGGCAGTTCGACGGCGTCGACCGTATTTGGGAGGTCGAGTTCGCCCCGGAGTCGAGCGAGTGACGTGTTGCCGCCGCCAATGAACGTGTACTGAGCGCCGCTGCGCAAATGAAGGAAATTGAGCGGGTCATGAGGAGCGAGTCGATGATGGATACGAGAAAATCGACCGCGCTCAGTGCATCGAAGTAGAACCGCGCGGCATGATTGGTGCATACGCCAGCGTTACCGCGCGCGGCCTATGCGGTGAATGGTGGGGGATAGAGGACTCGAACCTCTGACCTTCTGTGTGTAAGACAGACGCTCTAACCAGCTGAGCTAACCCCCCGCGGTGCGGGACTGCGTATGGGTCGACGCCGGGGTCATTCGGCTCTTGAGGAATAGGGGAAGTTGTGGCGCGCTTGGCGGGACTCGAACCCACGGCCTCATCCTCCGCAGGGATGCGCTCTTTCCATCTGAGCTACAAGCGCGCGTTTCTCGAATGTACGTCGAATATCTTCCCGGTCTCTACTCCGTCCCGGATGGTCTATGGTGCCGAAGGAGGGACTCGAACCCACACGCCCGCAAAGGGCACTACATCCTGAATGTAGCGCGTCTACCAATTCCGCCACTTCGGCATCTTCCGTTCGTTCGCCTACTCCATGTTGAGAACGGGCGGCCTGGTGGGCGGTCGAGGGGTCGAACCTCGGACCTCTTGCGTGTGAAGCAAGCGCTCTAACCACTGAGCTAACCGCCCGACGCCCCTGCTGCGCCGCACTCGACTATTTCCGACAGCCCCCGCCGCGCTCCGCATTCGGAAGGCAGCCTCTCCGATGGTGGCAACGACTGGACTCGAACCAGTGACCTAGCGCTTATGAAGCGCCCGCTCTGACCGACTGAGCTACGTTGCCGCACCACTTCCAAGTATACATCAGCCGCGCGCCGAGTGTCAATCACTGCGGCAGAGCACCTCCGCAAGCCGCGCGTAGTCGGCCCCGACTCACTAGTGCGGCCCTGACGACCTTACTGCTTGTCTGACAACAGCGCCCCGGCGCTCGCCCAGTCTTCCCGTTCGACGTCGGAGAAGATGACCTGCACCCCTTCCGGCTTGGCGTTTGCGATGTCCACGATTGCATCGGTAACGGCCTGTGCAATCTTCGCCTTCTGCTCCTTCGATCTACCAGAGAGGAGTTGAATGGTTACTACGGGCATATCGTCCCTCCACATCTATGAATTGCGGGTATTGTAGCACCCTTGGCGGTTCGCGTTCAATCGGCCGACCGCGGCGGCGAATGGATGGTTAGGCGGAGTGCGTTTCCCGTGTGCGCTTGCCGCGGACGATGTCCTGGTATTCGCTGCGTGGCTACGCGCTCCCCTCGCTGCGCGGAATCTCATCTGTACGCTTTCGGACGATTTCGACCGCCGCATAGTCGAGGACACTGCCTCTCATGGGTACCTCCGGCTTCTTGATCCTGATGCGAACGGCTGTGACGTCCTGCTCGTCGAGGAGCCGGCGGGCGATGGTCTCGGCCGCGTTCTCCAACAGCTTTCGGCTAGGGCCTTCCATGACATCTCTCACGGTCTGGTACATACGGGTGTAGCTCACGGTGTCTTCTAGCGTATCGGACATCCCCGCTTTGCTGAGATCCAGAGTCGCGGTGAGGTCGACGATGAATCGTTGGCCGAGCTCCTGCTCTGCGGGATTCATGCCGTGGAAGCCGTAGAACACCATGCCTTTGAGGATGATCTTGTCCACTGGCGCGCGTTCCCCCTCTAGTTCGAGTCCAGTTTGGCCGCATCGAGCGCCTTGCGCGCCCGCTCGACCACGGGGACGTCGATTACCATACCGTCGAGCGACGTGGCCGCGCTGCCTCGCCTTTCCGCTTCTTCGAAGGCGGCGACTACCCGCCGCGCTTGTTCGAGCTCCGCCGCGGAGGGCGCGTAGGCGGCGTTGATCGTCTCGATTTGCGATGGGTGGATGGCGAACCGCCCTTGGAACCCGAGGTTGCGCGACTCAACGGAGTTTTGCTTCAGTCCATCGGCGTCTCTGTAGTTGAAGTAGGGAGTATCGAGAGCGAGGACGTGCGCGGCCCGCGCAGCTACCGCGGTAACTCTCCGAGGGTACTCCACTTCTCGCTCGGACTTCGTCCGCTGGATTCCCATATCGTTGGTCAGATCCTCTCCGCCGAATGCGACCGCGGCCACGCGCTTCGATGCGGTGCAGATGGCGTAGACATGCACGACCGCGCTGGCGGTTTCCACCCAAGGCACTACTGCAACGCTTCCAAACGGAACGCCGGCTTCGATCTCCATTCGCCCAATGGTATCGGCCACTCGGCGGACGTCCGCCGCGCTGCCGACCTTGCCAACAGAGACACCGTAGATGTAGGGGCCGATCACCGCTCTCAAATCGTCTTCCATGAGACCAGTGTTCAGTGCATTGACCCGCGGGATGACTCGATGACCAGCCTCGGCCAGAGCCTTGAGATACGACGAGACCAGCCTCCGAGCGTTCCGCTTTTCGCCCCTTGGCACAGAGTCTTCCATATCCGGAACGACTGCATCCGGCTTGAGTCCCGTCGCTTTGTCAAGCATATGAGCGCGGTTGCCCGGCACGAACAGGAGGCTTCTGATGATCTGCATGGATGGATATTGGCGTATTGAGTAGGTGAATATCGATTATATCACGGCCGGGCAGCGCGCGGCTCCGTTCGATCTATCGCGGCCGGTTGCCCCCGGATCGCAAATCCGCCGCCACTGCTGCGTCTCGGTGCTCGCCGATGCGTCGCCGCGTTCTATGAGGACAGCGTTGTCGCCCCACGCGCATCTCGGTGCTCGAGACCCCGCGCTCCGACCGCATCCCAAACCCACCTCCTGTCCGTTCTGTTCCCTCCGGTCTCTCCGGTCGTTCCTGCACCTCTCCCGTCATTCCCGCACCCACCCACGTCATTCCCGTACTCACCCACGTCATTCCCCGCACTCACCCACGTCATTCCCCGCACTCACCCACGTCATTCCCGTACTCACCCACGTCATTCCCCGCACTCACCCACGTCATTCCCGCACTCACCCACGTCATTCCCGCACTCACCCACGTCATTCCCGCGAAGGCGGGAATCTGGCGGTCTGCGCCCGACGACCCGCGTCACTCCCGCGCGTCCGGGGTGAACTCGACTCCCCAAACACGGCCGCCGCCGTCGAACTGCCCGGTAGTGATCCGCGCGATGCCGTACTTTGGAAGAGGAGCGGCAGCCGCGCACTTGCCGTCGAATATCACGCCGCGCTCGCCGAAGCCAAAGTCGAGATTGTCGAACCCATGCTCCCTGCGGCCGTCTGGAAGATCGTTCTCGTCTTCAGGGACGACGTGCAGGAAGAAGCGCGCCGCAGTGTCCGTGCGAACGCACGGCTCCTTGAGGTAGTACAACTTGCCCCCGTCGAAGTACACGTCGAACTCCGAGCGCGCAGCGGGTTCGTTGGAAGCAATCGATTGGGACTCCAAGATGAGTTGGGGCGGGTTGATATAGTGCACTACGCCCCAAGCCTCGCCAAGTCTACCGGTGTTGACCTTGGAAACGGCGTACTGGGGAAGGACGAACCTTGCCATGCACTTGCCGTCGAATAGCAGGCCGTGCTCCTCGAAGCCGAAGGCGAGGTTGTCGAATCCATGCTGCCGGCGGTCGTCCGGAAGATCGTTGTCGTCGATTGGGTAGACGTGCAGGAAGAATCTTGCCTTAGTGTCCGCGCGTTCGCACGGCTCCCGGAGGTAGTACACCGTCCGGTCGTCGAAATAGACGTCGAAATCCTTGCGCGCCGCCGGCTCGGTGGACGCGACTGTTCGGTACATGTCCTCATACCAGGCCTCCAAGCCGTCCCTATCGTAGAGGAAGAAGTACTGGTTTTGGGGCGTAAGCAGGGCGTCTATATCGATGCGCTCGCGCATGACGACGAACCCGCCATCCACGGCGGGGAGATACACATAGCGGATGGGGCTCGTGTTCAGGTAGTAATTTATCGCGTGTCCCGCGTAGCCCGGCCAGGCGGTGAAGACTTCGTGGTCGCCTCCGATACGGAGAACGGTGATGAGATCCCCCGCAGTCAACTCGCGGATGGTGAGCATGTCCTGCCCCGCAACCCTGGCTGCTTGGGCCGTCTCCGCGCTGTGGCCGACGCGGCTCATCTGGAAGCTGGAGACTGCGAAGAGGAGGATCGCTGCGACCGCGGCGGCTGCGATGACGCCGTCTCGATTGGTCAGCCTCCTTGTCAAGAGCAGCGCGATCGTGAAGAAGACCAAGGGGAGGCCAACATAGTAGATGGTCTCGAAATTATGGAATGCGGAAGTGTGGCGCATTGGCAGCGCCCAGACGAATCCGAAGGACGCCAGGGTAGCGAACAGGACTCTCGGACGGACGAAGATCGAGCCGATGAGACACGCGGCGGAGAGGGCGATTCCGAGGACGACGGCTAGACCTTTCGATAGCCACGTTGGGCTTCCGTCCGCAGCGCCGTGATGGTCGAGACTGCCCAGCAGGGGGTAAGGGATGAACATTCTGAGGATGTTGCGAAACTGCCCTTCTAGGAAAGGATGCCAGGCTCGGGCGGCGTTGAAGTAGGTGTTGGATACGGAGTTCACTCCGGTGCGTTTTAGCATGGACTGGAAGGAGGGTAGTTCGGTGAGCGGAGTTTCGCCCTTCAACGCGACGTATTCCATGGTGAAGTTGAAGGTGAGGACGGACAGGCCAAACCCTAGCGCAACTGCGCCAAGCAGCAGGTAGCGGCTGCGAAACGGTGCGGACGCCGCACGTTTTAACTTGACATAATGACGGGGAGGGGGAGTAGGAATTGCGGCGGCAGAACGCGCCCGCAACAGGTCGCGCGCCAATCCAATGATGACGAACGGCAGCACCAGGGCCAAGACATGCCACCCCAGCAGCAGGGCGATGCATGTCTTGACGAGTAGCTGGCGGAAGCGGCCTTCCTGCACGAAGACGACCATGCCGTGGAAGGTCAGCATGACTCCAAAGAAGTCGGGGATCACGTCGGGGGCGATCATGTCGTTGTAGTACAACAGGTGGTACGACGAGAACGACAGCAGCGTTGCAGTCAGTGCGATCCACCGGTTGTGCGTGAGGCGGCTGAGCGAGAGATACGAGAGGACTGCTATAGCGGTGAAGAACAGCAGCATGAGTATTCTGGCGGCGGTGATTTGAGCGGACGGGCTCCCTCCAAAGGGCAGAGTGGCCAGCTTCATGCTTGCGTGGCCGCCGGGCGGGAAGCGGTTGTAGGGGCGGTAGTGGGTGACGCCGTCGTCGTCTATTAACCGGCGGAAGAACCGCTGGAAGCCGTGCTCCGGGGAGAGGTTCACGGCTATCGTCAGGTGTTCCGAGGATATCCAGTTGGGACTGACCGCCGGACGATAGAAATACCCTCGGTCGCCGGCGAAGACAAAGACCGTCGACAGCGCAAGCAGGAGCAAGGCCAGGGGAAGCCACGGGGATCGCAGCGCGGATTCGAGTCTGTCAAATGGGGTCATGCTTTCGGAGACGTGCGTGAAGGGAGGGGATGCGTGTAGTGCATTATACTATACCGACTGCACGAGTAAAGGAGCGTTGGTTCTGTTGGATTTCTCGCGGCGGGCCGCTCCCGCATCGCTGCCCCCACCATTCGAGTTCTGCAAAGGTCTGCCTACGCGGGAATGACGGAGAGTCCGCATCTGACGCCTGCGACCCGATGGACCGAACGGAACCAGCGGCGCGATCCCGGTTGACCGTATGCGCCCCTCGTGATATAACGCAGAGCATGAGCGGCGACATCTATCCTGCGTGTGCATCCGAGGTTCGCCTCATCGGCATTTCCGGACTGCCGGAGATCACCTCTGGCTCCGATCTCTCGTCCATGATTGCGGACGCGGCCGCCTCGCAAGGAGTGCCGCTCGAAGATGGGGACGTTCTGGTCGTGACGCAAAAGGTCGTATCGAAGTCCGAAGGCCGCACGATCGACCTTTCGGACGTCGAACCATCGGATTTCGCGCGGCGGTTCGCCTCCGATGCCGGACGGGACCCGCGTCTCGTCGAGGCCGTCCTCCGGGAGAGCGCGTCTATCGTGAAGATGGATTCGGAACGCGGAATCTTGATTGCCGAGACGCGGCATGGATTCGTTTGTGCGAATTCGGGGATAGACTCGTCGAACGTGCAAGGCGAGGAGAATGTGACTCTGCTTCCAGAAGATCCTGACAAGTCGGCTGCCAGGATCATGCAGCGTTTGAAGCGAGAGTTCGGATTGACCGATTTGGCGGTCATCGTTACCGACACATTCGGGCGCGCTTGGCGGGAAGGCCACGTCAATTTCGCCATCGGAGTCGCAGGAATGGACGCGTTCATCGACTATCGCGGGCAAGTAGACACGCAATGCAAGGTCATGGGCGTGACGAAGATCGCCGTGGCCGACGAGATCGCCGCAAGCGCCGAGTTGGTCATGGGGAAGGTCGACCAAGTTCCCGTAGCAGTCGTCCGAGGGGCGAAGTACGTTCGGAGTGATGGGAACGCCAAAGGGCTCGTTAGAGAACGAGGGATCGATCTGTTCCGCTAGGGGCCGGTATCGAGCCCCTCGTTCCGTCGGTTGTTTTCGTGGAGACTCCGCGGCCGCCGAGCAGTCGCAAAGTCTAGCGTCGAGGATGTGCCGCCCTACAGGTCTTCCGCGAGGCTAGTCCTGGAAGGTTCTGCGGTGCTCACCGGCAACTCGCTCCCGTAACCCCTGAGATGGTCGAGGCTGACGTTGTACCCCCAGGTGGAGCCCTCGATGAAATTGTCGAAGTACCGCTCCGATTCGCACAACCGGCAGACCCCGCGGCTCTGAGGGCCGTTTGGGGAGTCGATCACCCACTGGTGGTAGCAGTGGGGGGATTCTTCTGCGGACGTCGTTGGGCCCGCTTCCTTTTCGAGTATTGACGTTTCCATTTTCTCTGACCTCCTGATCGTGGATCGTCGAATGTGAAGTAGCGTGATGGAGCCATTCTAGCTAGCAGCGTCCCTCCAACGAGGAGAAGGGCAGTGGACGCCGGACGCGAAAGCAGCGCCCCGCCGACTCGGCGGGGCGCTGCTTCATCGTCTCTCATGGCGAGATTGGTCGATCTATGCAGCGTCTCTCCGCGCGGCGTGCTTGCGGGGGCGTCCGGGTTTGAGCTTCCCCTTCGTCCAGTGGAAGACGGCTCGCGGCGTTGGAATGTCCACTACGTGCCCGCACTGGATACACTGGGTGTACTGCCCGTACATGTCCAGCTTGGTCGATACGTCTCCATTGCATCTGGGGCAAGACTTGAAGGACACCATTGGACTCACCTCCCTACGGATTCAAGACTTATGTCAAGCGTCCTCATACTGATAGCGCAAGGATAGCATATTACGAATTTCGTTGTCAAGGCATTTGTGGAGAAATGAGAGACGAAAGCGCAAAATCGGCGATTCGTACTTGATATATGCATCTATTGCAGGGGGTATGGTGTGAGCAAGCGTTCTATCTTGCAACGGTGAGAGCGGATTCCGACATTTTCCTCGAATTTACGAACGTTATCGTTTATTTCAGTCGCTGCGTTATCCGTCAAACTCGTTCGATGCGAACCGAGTCGCCCGGCGATGCCTGCTTGAACGCGGACAGACTTCCGTCTACCCGCCCGATTACGGTGACAGGGCTTGCCGGTCGAATCTCGTCCCCGCGGCTCAACGGCGTTCGACCGTAGAAGATGCAGAATGCGTTGCCCGGCGGCCAGTATCCAAGGTCGCCAAGCTCGACGACGTCACGTCCGTCTTCCGCCTCTGCCTCGACGGGAATGCTGAAATAGATTTCGTCTCCCCACATGTTGGCAGATGCGTCGATGGGCAGCGCGTTCCATATCCGCGCTGCGGCGTCGGTATCATTCAACGATGCGTGCACCGTTGCCCCGCCTACCGTTATCGTGATCTTGCGTTCGGACGCAGGTGCGGAACTCATGTCGCAAACCTCCCATCGTTTTCATTATACTATCGCGGGGATCATTTGTCATGTCGGACTCTTCGTACGGAGGAACGCGTGAATATCGACAGACGTCTTCGCACCCAGTGGACAGAGACCGCGCGCGCATGGATCGAGACCGATCAGGTCGAACGCGCCTTGGTGCTGGACCCATGGATGCTCGATGCGCTGGGAGACGTGACGGGCAAGGATGTCATTGACATCGGGTGCGGAGAGGGGCGGTTTTGCCGCGTGCTGTCCGGTCACGGCGCGTCAGTGACCGGCGTCGATCTGACCGAACCGTTGATCCAACGAGCCCGCGCCTCCGGTGGAGAGGGGGAGACATACCTTGCGGGCGATGCGGAAGACCTCTCGGGCGTTCCAGATGCCAGTTTCGATCTGGCCGTGTCCTATATCGTACTGGTCGACCTGCTGGAATATCGACGGTCGATTCGAGAGGCCTACCGAGTGCTGAGGCCCGGGGGGAGGTTCGTCGTCTGCAATGTTCATCCGATTCGGAGCGCGCCCATCCGCGGCGGATGGATGGAGCCGCCGGATGGAGAGAAGCGGTTCTACCTCCTCGACGACTATGCCGACGAGGGCCCGCGCGAGTTCCCATGGTTGGGTCGGCAGTTCGTCAACATGCACAGGACGCTATCCAGCTATGTTTCGGCGTTCTTGGATGCCGGATTCGCCCTAGAAGCGCTTCACGAGCCGACGGCGTCCGATGCCGCGCTTGCCAAGCGCCCCGGGTTCTTCGAGGATGACTTCCGCGCCCCCGCCTTCATCATCTTCGTATTGAAGAAATTACGCGCAGAGGAGTGAATAGAACATGCCAACCGTATCGGCGGAGCGTTTGCAGGAAATCGCACGCGGCCTGCTGCAAGGGGCCGGCGCAACCAAGCGAGAAGCAGAGTGCGTCGCCGAGGGCGTAGTAGGAGCGAATCTGGTAGGACACGACTCCCACGGCATCATTCAAATACCGTCCTACATCGAACGGATCGAGGCGGGACATATCGTACCCGGCGCGAGGATAGACGTAGTTCGCGAAACCGCAACGACCATGGTCGTGGACGGCAATTGGGGCTTCGGGTATACCGTTTCCAAGTTCGTCATGGAGTCGTGCATCCAGAAAGCCGCGTCGAGCGGAGTCGCAGCGGCCACAGTGTTTCGGCAAGGCCACGTCGGACGCCTGGCTCCCTATCCGATTATGGCGGCGGAGGCTGGCATGATCGGGATCATGACCGCAGACTCCGGACGATCGGCGAAGGGCGTCGCGCCGTTTGGGGGGCGGGAGGCGCGGTTGGGCACCAACCCTATTTGCATGGCGGTGCCCAGCGACCTCGACAGTCCTATCTTCGTCGACATGGCGACGAGCGCGGTTGCGGCCGGCAAGGTCACGTTGGCCATAGCGCGCGGCTCTTCGATTCCGCAGGGATGGATACTCGATGGAGAAGGCAGTCCAACAACCGACCCCAGCGAATACACGCGCGGCGGAGCGATCTTGCCGCTCGGCGGGACGGAGGGGCACAAGGGGTACGGCCTTTCCGCGATGGTAGAGATATTTTCCGGGCTGCTTACAGGATTGGGTTTCGGAGTAGAGCCTTCCGGACGGCACAACGACGGGTGCTTTCTGGCGGTCTTTGATGTCGAGGCCTTCCGTCCGCTCGAGGCGTTCAAGCAGGAAGTTGCCGATTTCGCCCGCTATCTCAAGGACACCCCGCCAGCCGAGGGATTCGCCGAGGTCTATTACCCGGGCGAGATCGAGCACATACGCGCTCTTCGCGCGATGCAAGAGGGGATCGAGGTCGAGGAATCGACGTGGGATCGGCTTCGATCTTTGTGGAACAAGTACGGGCTTGGCGACCTCAAGCCGTAGACCTGAAGCGCGCGGTGATGCTCCAAGGACTCCTATCGAGAAGGTTCCATGTCGATGAAGGTCGATGAATCTCGGCAATATATCCCCGAAGCGTGGCGGATGTATACGGTCGAGGCCGGCGGCGAGGAGATATTGTGCAACGTCAACTTGGAGCCGCAGGCGGGCAAGACTGCGCCGTTGTGTCTCATCCCAACGCAGGCTCGGGACGTCGTGGTCGATCCAGCTTCTCTGAAAGTGAAGCCGAACGTCATGTCCCAGTGGTTGGACAGGCTCACTGCCGCCCGCGCCAGCGTCCTCTTGGTGCACGGCGAGCGCTACGATGACCTTGTGCGCCTGTCGAACTGGGTGCGGAATGGCAAGGACGGGTTCGCGCTCATGGAGGCGAGGCTCCGAGCCGTCATCGACCACGCCTTGGAGAATGGGTACGCGCGCCGCGGAGGGATAGTGGCGATGGGCAGTTCCCGGCACGGGTTCGCGGTCTTGCACTCGATGGCCAGGAACCCAAACGTTTCGGCGGCCGTCGCGCATCAGCCGGTCATCCACTGGCCGCGAATGTCCGAGTTCGTTGGGATGGACGGCAACGTCGTCGTCGAACGGAACAGCCTCCTCCGCTATACCGACCGCTTCCCTCCTCGACCGCTCTTGATCCAGACGGGGTACAGCGACGAGCGCGTTGGTCAAGAGTGGATATCGTCGTGGACGCGCTCCCTTGCGGACGCTTACGCCAAGCAGGGCGCCGCGGACAAGTTCACGCACGACGTGATGGACATACCGGGGCATGACGGCGCCAGAGTGCCGACTCCGGCGCTCGATATCGTCGTGTCCTGGCTTCGCAGGCAGTCGTTGTTGTAGCGTTCCGCCAGGCCGGATTGAGCCCGGGCCGGGATCTGTTAGTCCCCGTAGTCGTCGGACGCGGGCGCACGGATCGCGGGGCGCAATCTGGTGGTAGACGGGGGGTGGAGCATTTGGTAGAGTAGCGAAGTGTACCATCTCGAGTAGTGGGGGAAGATTCATGCTTCGTATGATAGGCGGCATTGTGGTGACGGTGGCTGCGCTGGTTGCGCTCGCGGCTTGCGGGGATGACGCGCCGGAGATCGATCCGGACGCGACGGCTGCGCTGGCTGCGGCTGCGCCGGTCGATGTGGCGGCGACGAACACACCCACGCCGCTCCCAACGGCGACATACACGCCCTCCCCTACGCCCACGCCGCCACCAACGGCCACGCACACACCGTCCCCTACACCTACGCTGCCCCCGACAGCCACGCACACACCGCCGCCTACGCCCATGCCGCCTCCGACGGCCACGCACACACCGTCCCCTACACCCACGCCGCCTCCGACGGCCACGCGCACACCGACGCCTGCATCCACACCGACGCCTGCATCCACACCGACGCAGACCGGGACGGGCGGGATGGGCTGGCGATACAAAACAGGAGACTTTGTGAGTTCCTCTCCGGCAGTTGTGGATGGAGTCGTCTACGTCGGATCAAACGATAACTCCTTGTACGCGTTGGACGCCGACTCCGGTGAACTGCGATGGCGATACGAAACAGGGGAGGGTGTGCAGTCCTCCTCTCCGGCAGTTGTGGACGGAGTCGTCTACGTCGGCTCAGGGGATAGCTACTTGTACGCGGTAGACGCCGACTCTGGCGATCTGCGATGGCGATACGAAACGGGAGACTATGTGAGTTCCTCTCCGGCAGTTGTGGACGGAGTCGTCTACGTCGGCTCAGGGGATAGCTACTTATACGCGTTGGACGCCGACTCTGGTGAACTGCGATGGCGATACGAAACGGGAGACTGGATGGTGTTTTCCTCTCCGGCGGTAGTAGACGGCGTGGTCTACGTCGGCTCAGGGGATGGCTACTTGTCCGCGGTGGACGCCGACTCTGGTGAACTGCGATGGCGATACGCAACGAGGGACCCTGTGTTTTCCTCTCCGGCGGTAGTGGAAGGAGTTGTCTATGTCGGCTCATTTGATAACTACTTGTACGCGTTGGACGCCGACTCTGGTGAACTGCGATGGCGATACGCAACGGGGGACGCTGTGTATTCCTCTCCTGCGGTAGTGGACGGAGTCGTCTACGTCGGCTCAGTGGATAGCTACTTGTACGCGTTGGACGCCGACTCTGGTGAACTGCGATGGCGATACGCAACGGGGGACGCTGTGGGTTCCTCTCCTGCAGTTGTGGGCGGAGTCGTCTACGTCGGCTCGTCTGATAACTACTTGTACGCGTTGGACGCCGACTCTGGTGAACTGCGATGGCGATACGCAACGGGGGACGTTGTGGTTTCCTCTCCGGTGGTAGTGGGCGGAGTCGTCTACGTCGGCTCGTCTGATAACTACTTGTACGCGTTGGACGCGGCGAGCGGGTCGACGCAGACGCCCCCGTCCTCCGCACCGACGCAGACCGGGACGGGCGGGATGGGCTGGCGATACGAAACGGGATACGCGGTAAGTTCCTCTCCTGCAGTTGTGGACGGAGTCGTCTACGTCGGCTCAGATGATAGCTACTTGTACGCGTTAGACGCCGACTCCGGCGATCTGCGATGGCAATACGCAACGGGAGACTGGGTGTGGTCCTCTCCTGCGGTAGTGGACGGCGTGGTCTACATCGGATCAAACGATAACTACTTGTATGCGTTGGACGCAGCATCCGGGGAACTGCGATGGCGATACCAAGCGGGATACTGGGTGGAATCCTCTCCTGCGGTAGTGGACGGCGTGGTCTACATCGGATCAAACGATAACTACTTGTACGCGTTAGACGCCGACTCCGGCGATCTGCGATGACGATACGCAACGGGGGACTGGGTAAGTTCCTCTCCTGCGGTAGTGGACGGAGTCGTCTACGTCGGCTCAGATGATAGCTACGTGTACGCGTTAGACGCTGGCTCTGGGGAACTGCGATGGCGATACGCAACGGGAGACTGGGTGCGGTCCTCTCCTGCGGTAGTGGACGGTGTGGTCTACGTCGGCTCAAACGATAGCTACTTGTACGCAGTGGACGCCGAATCTGGTGAACTTCGATGGCGATACCAAGCGGAAGACGCCGTGCGTTCTCCTGTGGTGGTGGACGGAGTGGTCTACGTCGGCTCAGACAACTACTTGTACGCGGTGGACACCGAGTCCGGTGAACTGCGATGGCGATACGCAACGGTGGACGCTGTGAATTCCTCTCCTGCGATAGTGGACGGCGTGGTCTACTTCGGCTCAAACGATAGCTACTTGTACGCGGTGGACGCCGACTCTGGGGAACTGCGATGGCGATACGCAACGGGGGACGCCGTGCGTTCCTCTCCTGGGGTAGTGGACGGAGTCGTCTACGTCGGCTCATTGGATGGCAACGTGTACGCGGTGAGCGTGGGGCGATAGATTCCCGCCTTCGCGGGAATGACGTGGGAGGGTGCGGGAATGACGTGGGAGAGTGGGGGTATGACGATGGGGGTGCGGTCTGAGGGTACGCCTTGGATGCAGGTAGGTAAGGTGGGCCGTCGCTTCGGTTGCGCGCGCTTCGACTGGCGCGCATAATATGGGCTAGTCTCGAGGTTGGAAGCGAAAGGTGGCTCCAAAGAAGAAACGACTCGTCCGTCCGCCGAAGACACGGAAGCCCAGGCAGAAGGATGCGTGGAAGGCCGCGGGCGGCGACTGGGATGATTTCTCCTACGACCGGAGGGAGCGGGTCGCCTCGTCTGCGGAGCGCGAACGCCGTCAACAGGTCGTGCAGGAAACGGAACGCGCGTGGCTCGGCACTCCCCAGAGGGAGTACCGCTCCAGCGCCGAAGCGGGGCTGTTTGGCGTCGTGACGTCGGTATATGGAAGCCGCTATACGGTCGACGTTGAGGGCGATTCCGTGCAGTGTCACATACGCGATTCACTCAAGTCCCAAGAGACTGGGTTCGTCAATCCGGTCGCAGTGGGAGACCGGGTCTGCTTTTCGGATGACGGCGCGGGCGGGTTCGCCATCGATGAGTTGTTGGAGAGGGATTCGTTCTTGACTCGTCCGGATTCCTTCAAGGGGCATCTTCGACAGATCGTCGCGGCCAATGTAGATCAGTTGCTGATCGTATCCTCGTGGAGGCAGCCTGCCATGTGGACGGAGTTGATCGACCGCTACTTGGTGACGGCGGACGTTCACGACCTCGACCCGGTTCTTTGCGTCACGAAGGCAGACCTCGCGGGGCGGGATGGTCGGTTGGACGATGCGCTCTCGCCGTATCGCGATCTGGGATGCTCCATCGTGGTGACTTCCGTCGAGAGCGGTGAAGGCGTGGAGGAGTTGCGCGAGCGGCTGACGGGCAAGAGCACTGTGCTATCTGGGTTGTCGGGGGTTGGCAAGTCGTCGCTGCTCAACGCCATCGAGCCTGGCCTCGGCCTGCGGATTGGAGAGATTAGCGCATGGAGGGGGCGAGACCAGGGTCGGCACACGACTACCCGCGCGGTATTGCTGCGAATCGACGGCAGCACGACGGTGGTCGATACTCCTGGCATCCGAGAATGGGGGATTAGCGGTCTGACGCGTCCGGAGCTGTGGCACTTCTTCCCGGAGATCGATCGCGAGGCCGGGGGCTGCAAATTCACCGACTGCCGGCACATCGAGGAGCCGGGCTGTGCGGTCGCCGCGGCGGCGGAAGACGGCCGGATCGACGCGGAGCGCTACTACAGCTATACCGCGATCTACGATTCCCTGCCGGAGTCGATACCGACCTGGTGACTCGCCTGCGCGGCGTGTGGAGGCGTTTGATGCCCGCAACGGTAGACCGTAACCAGCAGGTACCCTCCGACTATTACGGTCATGTACGCTATCACGGCCATTACCATCCAGACGTATCCCAGCCGGAGACGCTCTACGAACTCTTCCTGAGGGTAGCCTAGCTTGCCCCAATCGATCTGCCATGAGTGGAGCAGGTTATGGTCTCCGATGGTGTATAGGTTGGGTTCGAGGTAGCCGATGACCATTCCCGCAATGCCCAGCAGGACGAGGACCACGGTCACGCCGAGCGCGGCTTGAAGGAGGAATCGCGATTCCTGCTCCGAGAGGCGCACTTCCTCATCTCGAAGCGCGATGATGCACTCCAGCGCTCCAAACAAGACTGTCAGGACTATCAAGAAATATATCCAAGATCCGGTATTGGAGAAGAGGACGGTGTTGACATAGACGAACAGCATGGGTGGGAGCGTCGTGAAGGTCGCGCGTTCGTAAGGGGCGCGGGCGCCCCTCTTCGAGCGCTGCCATTCCCAACAGACGCTGAAGATGGCGGCCGCGGCCAAGGCCAGCGCGAGATTCGCCACCAGGGAGAGGAGGAGCGGGATTGGAGTGCCTGCGAACCCTGCGACTGCGTGGAAGCCGTAGACGTCCAACCCCGTCAGCGTGGATTGCAACAACGGTGTATTCAGGATGAAGAACACGGAGACGAACAACAGATCTCCTATATCGTTGGATCTGCGCCATCTCAGGAATCCCTGACCGATCGCTATTGCGAGGGCGACGGTAACATACACCGCCAATACTCCCGTGCCGTTGAGTCCGAGGGCGGTCAGGATGTACCCGACCGTGACGGCGTAAATGCCAGGGATGGCCGCGCGGCGCAGGGCATCCTTCATCACCCCCAAGGGGGTCAAGGTCTCCTTTGGCTTGGTGAACGATTCCATCAGGCCGCGAATGCCCTCAATTTCCCCTTGGATACTCTGGACACCGGATTCGATGCCCTGCGCGGTGGAGAGAAACTCGGCGGTCCGGTCCTCCTGGGTGAGAACGTCGTAGCCGGCCAGCCTCAACAGCTCATCGACTTCCTGTTCGGAGAGACCGAGGGCCTTCCCGAAAGCTACGATGAACCCGCGGGGAGCCAGCCTGTCCCCCGTTTCCCAACGGCTTACACTGGAACGGTCATACCCTTCCCCGTATTGCCGATCAACCTGGGCTACCAAGTCGAGTAGGCCATCCTGGGAGAGCTTCTTCTTGCCCTCGACCTGCACATCCTCCCGGTAGGACTTGATGAGGCGTCCCACCAGAACCGCTTTGCTGTCTTTGCAATTATTGGTCACGTTTCGAGGCAAGATGGCACAGAGGCAAGGATACATGTGACACAGGCGTCACAGACATTTCCGATATTCTGATAGAGAATATATCGCAGTGGACTACTTGATTCAACCTATCGCAGAGAAGAAGGAGGCGAGACGCGGGTATGCAGCCTAGACCGGACGACGAACAGCATGATCGGCTCCAGCGAGCCGTCGCCCTCATCCATGCGGGCGCGCTTGTGCTGGCGGAGGCGACAAGGGATGAAGATCGTGCGGGGGCTGACGACCGTCTGCGGCCGCTGCTCCAGGAGCGGGCGGAGGAGCGCGGCGGACGATTGACCGACGCCGAGGCAGACGTCCTGCTGCGATTCGCATCTGGAGACTCCGCTGAAGACATTGCCGCCGGGCGCGACAGTTCGACGGTCACGGTAAACAACCAGTTGACGCTGGCGATCGAGAAGATCGGCTTTGGAGACAGGGGGACGTTCAGCGGATGGGCGAGGGCGCTAGGGACAAATCCCTATTGCGGATAGGGAAAACGCGCCATGACAAGTCCGAGGAATCGCTGATATACATGCTAATCGCGAATCAGATCTTCATCAATGGGAAAACATGACTGACAACGTTCTGCTCGCAGAGAAGGGAATTATCGTCTCGCAGACCAGATTGGTCGTCGATGGCGACACCTATGCCATGGCTCATATCACGTTCTGCAAGCGTCGCTACAGCGACGAAGTCGAGACCGATGACAGAAAGAAGTCCCTGCGCTTCCTCCTAATCGTCGGAAGCATCGTCGGAGGCATTGTACTGGCGACTGTCCTGTCCATTGGAGGTGCAGTCGACGTTGGGATCGCTGCCGGGGTCGTTCTCGGAATCGGTGGTCTCATCGCTGCCCTATTCATCGATACAAAGCTGCCATACCGGCTGTATTCCGTCAGTGTAGGAACAAAGTCCGGCCCAATGGATATCGTAGTCACTCGCGACTTAGGTTTTTCTGAACAGGTCGAACGAGCCATCTCCGACGCGTTTGTGGCAAGAGGATAGAGACTGCCCAAACGATATCCAGTTGACGCTGGCGATCGAGAAGATCTGCTTTGGAGACAGGGGGGCGTTCAGCGGATGGGCGAGGGCACTAGGGACAAATCCCTATTGCGGATAGGGCGAACGTACCATGACAACCATTGATTGGTGGATGTAGCGTTTAGCGTTGCCGCTAACCCGAATATGTCTTGTCGAGGAAAGATGGCCAACGACGTCGAACGTACTCAGATGCTAATCCAGGCCGTCTCGAGCATCCAGATGGGAGCGAGGACCCTACTGGAGCTCGTCGGAGGCCAGGAGCAGAATGTGGAGACCTTGCTTCAGGCGAGGTCGTTCATATACGAGCAATCCCTGTCCCCGGCGGAGCTGGACGTACTCTCGCAGCTTGCTCAAGGCAAGTCTGTGGCTGAGGTCGCGCGCGCCCGCGAGCGTTCGCCGAAGACCGTCGAGCACCAAGTCGCCGGCGCGCTCCGGAAGCTAGACTTCAGCGACAGACGAGAGTTCATCGGCTGGATGAGGGGCGTGCGGGGTGAGTGACTCCGCTGCGCCGGCAAGGACTAGAGCGACGGGCAGTCGCAATCAAGGGAGACAACCGATGACATTGCGGCAGAACACGGAACTAAGGGAGGGACGAATATGACCTGGGGTGAAGCATTTCGACGGGCCCTTGTAGCGGTCGTAGCACTCATAGCTTGGTATGCGGTTGGACTCGTCATATCCGGGCTTGGAGGGGCGGCGATTGGAGTGGCGATTACGATGGAAGAGACCACCTATTCTGGTCTGGCGATCGTAGTCGTGGGAGCCGTCATAGCGGTAGGTGGAGTGGTGGCGATCGCGATGGACAGAGGGGAAGAAAAGATCAGGATCAAATACGGCCTGCCGGTCGTAGTTGTGGGACTCCTCATAACTGTGCTTGGGGTGACGCCGATCAGGGGCGAGTTCATAGTCGGCGGGCTACTCATAGTTGTGGGAGCCGGCATCATTCTGCTCGCAGCGCAAGCCATCATCATCAAAACCCTCACGGACGCAGTATCCGATTCTCTGGTCACCAGGATTGGAGACATGGGATTCAGGCCTACTCTGGCCGAAGAAACAACGCAATCTCCTGTGCATGGGGAAACAGAGGAACTCCGCGACGCCGACTAGTGATGAGGGCGCGCAATCACAATCGCAATCAAGGGAGACTACCAAGGAATGAGAATGTCGAGGACACTGTATGCGCTCGTTGGAGCGATCGGCCTGCTGATGATAGTAGCGGGGAGCTCATGGGAAGTTTATGCCGGACCTAGCTTCTCCTCCCATGAAGCTACTCAGCTCACCCGCAACTCCCACCATGACTGGCATCCTGCGTGGTCGCCGGACGGGCGCAAGATCGCGTTTGTGTGCCGCCGGGACGGGGACGACGAGATCTGCGTGATGAACGCGGACGGATCCGGCATCGTACAGCTCACCAACAACTCCGCCAATGACCGTCAGCCTGATTGGTCGCCGGACGGGCGTAAGATCGCGTTCATCTCCAGCCCAGGCAGGACCCCCGAGATCTACGTGATGAACGCGAACGGCTCCGGCGTCACTCGGCTCACCAACAACTCCGCCTACGACGAGGATCCCGCATGGTCGCCAGACGGCCGACGCATCGCATTCTCATCCAACCGTGACGGGAATATGGATATTTATGTGATGAACGCCGACGGGTCAAACGTAACGAACGTGACCCGAGTCACGAATCGTATCGGTAACTATGGTCCCGCGTGGTCGCCTGACGGGCGACGCATCGCGTTCTCGTCCAACCGCGATGGAAATTGGAAGATCTACGTGATGAACGCCGACGGGTCGAACGTGACCCGGCTCACGAGTCTTCCTCAGTCTAGCGGGAGTCCCACATGGTCGCCTGACGGGCGACGCATCGCGTTCAAGTACGAACCTAACGGGTCCAATGGAATTGGGGAGTTCTACGTGATGAACGCGGACGGGTCGAACGTAACCCGGCTCACGAATCATGCGGCGGATGACGAGCATCCCGCGTGGTCGCCGGACGGACGCAAGATCGCGTTCGTGTCCGATCGGGACGGAGATTTCGAGGTCTTCGTGATGGACGTCGAATCGACTGAAACCCCACCAATCTCTAGCTCTCCGACGCTCTCCGCGCCTAATTTCGGAATCAGGTGGAGTGACCCCGGTTCGCCCAGGGCCGGCGAGTCCTTTACGCTGTCCGTCACCATCTATGCCGTCGACGGGCCCGGGGAACACGGCGGGATAACCGTATCTTTCCCCGACCTAGATTATCCTGGAGCCTACTCTTTTGGATACGGGTCTGAGGAGGCGGACATAGAGGTTCTCGGTTATACGTCAGGCCGGGATCGTGTAGCCCTCTATGACAGCCAGGACACGATAAACTACTCGGACGACACACAGCGTCGCGCGAGGCATCTGGTTATAGAGACCGACGACCCCACCTGGTCGAGGGGACAGGAACGGACGCTCAGACTACGGATAACTCCCTATGAGAGCGGCGATTTTCTCATCATGATGCGTGGGTGGATCTGCGCGGACGGGTATCAGAACTGCCAGCGTAGCCGGGGGAGAGGCGCGACAGACCAGCAGGGCTGGCCGGCCGTGCGGGAGAACGTCAGGGTACGAGAAGTTATCACGCCTACGTACACCCCCACGCCTACACCTACGTACACGCCAACCCCAACGGCCACATACACGCCGACACCGACGGCCACGTACACTCCAACCCCAACGGCCACGTACACTCCAACCCCAACGGCCACGTACACTCCAACCCCAACGGCCACGTACACTCCAACCCCAACGGCCACGTACACTCCAACCCCAACGGCCACGTACACTCCAACCCCAACGGCCACGCATACCCCGACACCGACGTTCATTCCTACTCCGACGGCCACGTACACGCCCACGCCTACTGCGACTCTCACACCGGTCCCAACGAATACGCCCAGATCTCAGACGGACAGGTCTTCGTCCGCGTCGGTTCCTACGCATACGCCTAGACCGGCTCCGACATACACGCCTAGACCGGTTCCTACAAGTACGTCCGCGCTGGTTCCGACGCATACGCCCACGCCCGTGCCCATTCCTACCATAAGGCCCGTTGGTGATAAGAACTGCACCGCCGGCCAACCATGTGTAGACATCCATGGAGAGCGCACGGAGGTAGTCTTGGGGGACGAGGGAGGTCTCGTAACGTTCAGTCTCTCCATCCGCAACTCGCTGGTACAGCCTGATATGACCGTGGCGCTGACGCTGCAGGCGCCCTCGGGCTGGTCGCTGTCTGGTGAAGGCCTTGCCGACGAGTGCAGCTCACAGTGCAGCGCGACCTACAAAGTCGGCAGAGGCGAGCAGAAGTTCGTAGAGTTCACCAGCCGTCCGAATCAGGTTGGACAGTTCAGGTTCCAAGGACATCTGGAATGGTTCTTCGAGGGTGGAACCGAGGCGTACGGCCATAGCAAGACCATCCCGGTGACCGTGATAGAGCCACCTGCTACTCCCACGCCGGTTCCGACGAATATTCCAGTGCCGCCTTTCACTCCCACGCCGCCGGTTCCCACTCCTACCCCATGCGTCTCTGGGGGTTGCAACTCCAACGACTGTCCACCTGAGGGTGGCGCTTCTGTGGGAACGGCTTCTGGCAGCATGTTGCTTCTCCTGGGGCCGTTGGCGGTAGTAGGCGCAATCAAGTACCGGAGGCGAGAGAAACGATGCGAGTGATATACGCGGCGGCGGTGGCCGCCGTTCTGTCCGTGGGGCTGGGCGTCGTTTCTTTCGGCGGCGCTGATCGGGGCATGAAGTCCGTGCACGCGCAGGAGGGCGAGACCGGCATCACCCAGATCACCTACGACTCCGTCCAGAAGGGCAATCCTGCGTGGTCGCCGGACGGGCGCAGGATCGCGTTCAATTCCTACCGAGATGGGGATAGCGAAATCTATGTCATGAACGCTGACGGCACCGGCGTTACCCAACTCACCCACAACTCCGACACTGACTGGAGGCCTGCGTGGTCGCCGGACGGGCGCAAGATCGCGTTTGCGCTCTACCGAGACGGCGGGATCTACGAAATCTACGTTATGAATGCCGACGGAACCGACGTTACACAACTCCAGCAGAGGGGCATCGAACCCGCTTGGTCGCCGGATGGCCGCAAGATCGCGTTCGCGGCTGGCGGGATATACGTGATGAACGCCGATGGAACCGACGTTACACAACTCACCCACAACTCCGACACTGACCGTAGTCCCGCGTGGTCGCCGGATGGCCGCAAGGTCGCGTTCGTGCGTGATGAGGGGGTATACGTGATGAACGCCGATGGAACCGACGTTACACGACTCGCCTACGCAACTGATAGCCTTCATGACAGGGTTGTCCCCACCTGGTCGCCGGACGGTCGGCGTATCGCGTTCATGTCCAACCGAGACGGGGACTTCGACATCTACGTGATGAATGCGGACGGGTCAAACGTAACCCAACTCACCCACCACTCCGGCTTTCACCGGGAGCCTGCGTGGTCGCCGGACGGTCGGCGTATCGCGTTCGCGTCCCCCCGAGACGGGGGCGACGAAATCTACGTCATGAACGTCGAATCCATTGTCGGCGCAACCGCGCCCAACGCCGAGACGCCGGCCGGGCGCATCGCGTTCGCGTCCAACCGAGACGGGGACTACGAGATCTACGTGATGAACGCGGACGGTTCGGGGGTTACACAACTCACCAACAACTACTGGAGCGACTCGGATCCTGCGTGGTCGCCTGACGGTCGGCGCATCGCGTTCGCGTCCAACCGAGACGGAGACTTCGAGATCTACGTGATGAACGCGGACGGCTCCAGCGTCGTACAACTCACCGACAACTCTGACTATGACTATAATCCTGCGTGGTCGCCTGACGGTCGGCGCATCGCGTTCGAGTCCTACCGCGACGGGGACTACGAGATCTACGTGATGAACGCGGACGGTTCGGGGGTTACACAACTCACCAACAACTCCTGGAGCGACTCGGATCCTGCGTGGTCGCCTGACGGTCGGCGCATCGCGTTCGAGTCCTACCGCGACGGGGACTACGAGATCTACGTGATGAACGCGGACGGTTCTGGCTTGACCCGGCTGACGGATCGTCCGTCGAGCTCGGATCCTGCGTGGTCGCCTGACGGTCGGCGCATCGCGTTCGAGTCCGAGCGTGATGGGAGTCATCCGGGCACCTATAGTCCGGGCATCTATGTGATGAACGCGGATGGTTCGAACGTGACCCAGCTCACGAGTCATGCGGATGTGGACTTAGCCCCTGCGTGGTCGCCTGACGGTCGGCGCATCGCGTTCGTGTCTTTTTTCACTGGGTCCGGAGGTTTTGAGGCCTACGTGATGAACGCGGACGGGTCCAACGTAACCCTACTCACAGACAGCTACGCCCATGTCAGTGACGGTGGCCCCGCATGGTCGCCGGCGGCTGCGAGTACGCCCAGGCCTACATCCACGCGGGTTCCGACGTCCACGCTCAGGCCGACGGCGACACTCGTACCGACGCGCACGCCTAGGCCTACGATGGCGCCGCCTACATCCACGCGGGTTCCGACGTCCACGCCTAGGCCTGCGGCGACACTCGTACCGACGCATACGCCCACACCGATTTCTGCGAGTGCGTCCATTCCTACCCCCGTGATCCCTTGCACGCCGGGTCAACCATGTATAGACCTCCATGGAGAGCGCACGGAGGTGGTCTTGGGGGACGAGGAAGGTCTCGTAACGTTCGGTCTCTCCATCCGCAACTCGCTGGTACAGCCGGAGATGACCGTGTCGCTGACTCTGCAGGCCCCTTCGGGCTGGTCGCTGTCTGGTGAGGGCTTCGCCGATGAGTGCAGTTCGCAGTGCAGCACGGTCTACAGAGTCGGCAGCGGGAGGCAGAAGTTCGTAGAGTTCACCAGCCGTCCGAATCAGGCTGGGCAATTCAGGTTCGTGGGGCATTTGGAGTGGTTCTTCGAGGGTGAAACCAAGCCGCACGGCGAGACCAAGACCATCTCGGTGACGGTGAAGCCGCCTCCCACGCCGACGCCGGTTCCTACGAGTACGCCAGAGCCGCCGCCGGTTCCCACTCCTACCCCATGCGTCTCTGGGGGTTGCAACTCCAACGACTGTCCACAGGGGAGCGCTTCTGTAGGAACGGTTTCTGGCAGCGTGTTGCTTCTCCTGGGGCCGTTGGCGGTAGTAGGCGCAATGAAGTACCGGAGGCGAGAGAAACGATGCGAGTGATATACGCGGCGGCGGTGGTGGCCGTGCTGTCTGTGGGTCTGGGCGTCGTTTCTTTCGGCGGCGAGGATCGCGGCGTGAGCTCCGTACACGCGCAGGAGGCTGCGCCGACGCCGACCGTAATCATCAACTGCGCCCCCGGGCAACCATGTATAGACCTTCATGGAGAGCGCACGGAGGTAGTCTTAGGGGACGGGGGAGACCTCATAGCGTTCAATCTCTCCATCCGCAACTCGCTCGTACAGCCGGAGATGACCGTGTCGCTGACGCTGCAGGCGCCATCGGGCTGGTCGCTATCTGGTGAAGGCCTGGCCGACGAGTGCAGCGCGCAGTGCAGCGCGGTGTACAAAGTTGGCAGCGGCGAGCAGAAGTTCGTAGAGTTCACCAGCCGCCCGAATCAGGTTGGGCAGTTCAGGTTCCAAGGACATCTGGAGTGGTTCTTCGATGGGGGAACCGAGGTGTACGGTCATACTGAGACTATCTCGGTGTCTGTGTACTCGGGCGAGGGTACGCAACGGCAGCGGCCGCCAGCTCCGGAAACCGAGCGTGCGGAGGCAACCGGGCCTGCGAATGGGTCGTCTGAGGAGACCGAGACTGGCGTTGAAAAACGCGGACTCTTCTTGAACTATGTCGAGGGATCGGCTCCGTTCAACGTGTTGGACCCTACGACGCTGGCGATCGTTGGCATAGTGTTGACGGTGCTGACGACATGGATGCAGCTGGTGACGGGGAGAAAGTGAGGTAGGCATATGGGGTCGGATCGTCGGTTGAGATTTTGGGGCGCCGCGGGACAGACGCTGGTGGGCCTCCTCATTGCGTCGCCGTTCTTCGCTTCGGGAGCGTTGGTGATGCTGTACGGGCAGTTCGATGTGTGGGTTCCTGCGACGATGCTGGCGGCGGGGGTTCTGCTGTTTGCTGGAACTCTGTATTTCGGAGTGGCGAGGTCTGCGCCGCGGCCGGACCTGGAAGAAGATGAGCACTTGCTGGTGCTGCGGCATCCTTCGATGAAGCCCGCATTTGTGCAGATACTCGCCAGTTTGCCCTTCTTCGTGACCTCTGGATACCTGCTGGAATTTACCTACCTGCCGTATATCTGGCCGCTCCTGCCGTACTTCACGGGGCTGTTCCTGTACTTTCGAGGAATCGCACGCTTCTGGATAAATCATCTCACGATCTATTACGTAACCAGCGAATATATCGTGCACAGCTACCAATTCTTCCCGGGTGTCGAGAAGGGCAGCGGGACTATAGCCACGGAAGAGGCGATAAACTACATAGGTAAGAACCGCAGCTTGTTCCAGCTGCTAACCGGGCGGGGGCGCGTGACCATACACAGCAGCGTCCACAAGGTGGATATGCAGGATATAGACAACCCGCGCGAAGTCGAGCGAATCGTCCGGAGGGCGAAGCAGGCAATCCGCTAGCTTCGGTAACCATCCCAACGACGCTCGTTCGATCAGACGCAGCCGATGCAACGACAGCCGCGATCCGGCGTTGCCAATGAAGTCCGTGAACCCCCCGAGCGCCAAGCCGGTAGACGATCGACATCACGCTGCTGTCGTGGGGCGGCCGCATGTACCGGCGGCAGCCCCACTCTTGCTCGATGCGGGCGTGTTATCCGTTGTTTTGGAGCTGCGCGGACACAGCGGCGGGGTTCATAGGCAGGCGCTGCATTCGGGCTCCGGTGGCGGAGTAGATGGCGTGCGCGATGGCCGCTGGCGGCGGGACGATGTTCGCTTCGCCGACGCCGCGCACTCCGAAGGGATGCTGCTCGCTGGGAACCTCCACGATTACCGTATCGATCATGGGGAGGTCGAGGCTGGTCGGCATTCGGTAGTCGAGGAGGGACGAGTTCGTCATCACACCGTCGGATCGCATGTAGTACTCCTCGTTCAACGCCCATCCGATTCCCTGTACGCTGCCGCCCTGCATCTGCCCTTCGACGTAGCTGGGGTGAATGGCCTTGCCGGCGTCCTGGACGGCGGTGAACCGAATAATGGATACCTTGCCGGTATCGGGGTCGACCTCAACGTCGACGATGTTGCCGGCGTAGGAGCCTCCGCCTGCGCCCAGTCCGCCGGTGTCGAGCGCGCCTCGACCCATGATGGGGCCGCCGGTGTCGTTGAGCCGCTCTGCAAGCTCGCGGAAGGTCATCTTCAACTCTTCGTCGGTCTTGGATCGGAAGACGCCGTCGACCAGTTCGATGGAGTCCGGGTCGACGTCCCAGATGAGGGCCGCACGGTCGATCATTTGGCGTTTCACGTCGTTGGCGGCCTCGTGCGCGGCCCAGCCGGTGGCATAGGTGACGCGGCTTCCTCCGGTGACGTCGGTATGGCCGATGGAGTCGGTATCGACGACGGTTGGGTTGACGTCTTCCGCGCGAATTCCGAGCACTTCGGCGGCCTGCATGGCGACGGATGCGCGCGTGCCTCCGATGTCGGTCGAGCCTTCGGTCAGGTTGATGGTTCCATCTGCGTTGACGCTGATGTTGACGGCGGACTTGAAGCCGACGTTGAACCAGTATCCTATCCCGACGCCGCGCCCGCGGTTCTCGCCTTCGATTGGAGCGGAGTAGTGCGGGTGGTCACGCATCGCTTCGAGTACTTCCTTGGCTCCGATACGGGGGAAGCTTACGCCGTCCGCTCGAGTCGTGCCTTTGGCAGCCACGTTCTTGAGGCGCAAGTCGATTGGGTCTATTCCCATCTTCTCCGCGATTTCGTTGAGGACGGTTTCGGTGGCGAATGCGGCGTTCGTGGAACCCGGAGCGCGGTATGCCTGAGTCTTTGGCTTGTTCACGACCACGTCGTAGCCGTCGATTCGCTGGTTGGGGATGTCGTATGAGGCGAACACGCACATGGCGGCGGCTCCGACGGGGGATCCTGGGAAGGCCCCGGCCTCGAACTGCAAATTTGCTTGTGCAGCGAGTATCGCGCCGTTCGAGTCCGCGCCGATCTTGACGGTGATGTGGGAGCCCGGAGTCGGCCCTGTCGCCTCGAATACTTCTTGACGGGTCATGACCGCTTTGACGGGGCGGCCGGATTTCTTCGACAGGACGGCGACGGTCGGATCGAGATAGGCCGGAATCTTGCCTCCGAATCCGCCCCCGATTTCCATGGGAACGACCTTTACCCGCGATTCCGGCACGGCGAGAATCTTGGCTATCTCGTCCCGCGCGCTGAACGATCCTTGGGTGCTGCACCAGATGGTGATGCGCCCGTCGGAGTTCCACAGTCCAGTGGAAACCTGGGGTTCGATGTACCCTTGATGCACGGTCGCAGTATCGAAATCGCGCTCGATGACGTAGTCTGCATTTGCAAAGCCCTTCTCTACGTCGCCTTTGACTTGCCGGAAGTGCTGCGCGGTGTTGGTAGGTTCGTCGCCTGTTTCGCCCATTTCGTCTGTGCGGAGGGATTCGTGCAGGATTGGGGCGTCGTCGGACATGCCTTCCGGGGCGGTCAGCACTGGGTCGAGCGCCTCATACTCGACGACGATCTTGGATGCGGCCTCTTCGGCGATATGGGGGGTTGCGGCCGCGACTGCGGCGACGGCGTGCCCCTTGTAGAGGGCCTTGTCGTCTGCCAGCACATTTGCGCGGAGATACCGCAGATTCGCGGCGCCCTCTCCGAGGGCGATGACTTCGTCCGGAGCCTCTGGCAGGTCTGCGCCCGTGACGACCGCATAGACGCCGTCCATGGATTCGGCGGCGCTGGTGTCTATCGAGAGGATTCGGGCGTGGGCATGGGGACTTCGGACGAACTTGGCGTGAAGCAGGTCGGTTGCTTGGAAGTCTGCGCCGTACTTCGCGCGGCCGGTTACCTTGTCCGCACCGTCATGACGGACAGGCCTCGTCCCGATGGTCTTGTAGTCGCCGTGCTTGAGAATCACGTTAGCGTCGTAGGTGGTTGTCACGTTCGTGCCTCCATTGAGAGAGTGTGAGAAGTCGCCAAACTCATTGGTAGTTCATAATAGCAGGGAGCGAGCCGTTCGGCAATTGCGCCGCGCGTCTGCCATTGTGATTCGGATCGGATGAGGGAGCGTTGGCAGAACTTGGGAATGGCGGGTCGGTGTTCGGTCTGGGGAATCCGTTCCAAGCGATGCGTCCAATCCGCTGTGAGCTGGGTGCGGGCACTGAGTGCTCTTGTACCAGTCGGGAGCACTGTGCCTCGCGCGCGCGGGCACGAGTTTTCGTTGTGGTTCGTCGGACTCTGTCGCATTGTGTCGATTTCCGTCGACGGCGAGAGGAGGGCATTGTGGATTGCGGGTTGCAGATTGTGGATTGTGGATTGCATGATGTCTCCTTGGGTTGTGGTTTGGACGGAGTCGTCTGGATTCGTCTTTAGGTTTAGAGTAGTACGTGAGTTCTGTTTTGTCAAATACGATGCTTCGGGGGTGTCTGTGTGGGACGTG
Organism: Dehalococcoidia bacterium; assembly: GCA_965242665.1. Taxonomy (GTDB): domain Bacteria; phylum Chloroflexota; class Dehalococcoidia; order Lucifugimonadales; family VXLM01; genus VXLM01. The sequence continues at coordinate 2,602,126 of OZ251484.1, forward strand.
GGCGGGTAGATTCCCGCCTACGCGGGAATGACGTGGGAGGGTGCGGGAATGATGTGGGTGGGTGCGGGAGTGGAGGGCGTGGGTGTGGGAATGACGTGGGAGGTGCGGGAGTGATGGGTGGGGGTGCGGGAATGGTTGCAGGTGGATTTACGGTCTAAGGGGCGGTCCGTACTGGGGAACTGGAGGGGCAATCTATACTCACAAACTGGGGGGCGATCCATGCCAATTGGAGTAGACGGAACCGATTTCGGGGGGTGACTAGACAACGGGGGATGGATAGTGGTATCACTATGGAGCGTTTTGTTCCAGACGGAACGTTGCGCACTATCTCTACGGGCGTGTCCGGTTGCCGTATGTTCATCTACGCAATAAGACGGTTGCTTCTTGCCATCCCTGTGTTGTTGGCGGTGATGTTCATTACGTTTACGTTGGGGTTCTACGGGCCCGGCGACCCGCTGGAGATATTCTACAACGAGGAACTCGTGTCCGATCCTGTGATTACCCAGCGGCAGCGGGAGCTGCACGGCTTGGACCGTCCGTTTTGGGTGCAGCTGGGCGATTATTTCGTTGGTCTCGTTCAAGGGGATTGGGGCGAGTCGATCGCGAGCGGTCGACCAGTTTGGCCTTCGTTCGCTGCGTCGATACCAATCTCCGCGCAGCTGGGGATCGCATCCGCGGTAGTGTTGATCGTAGTCGGCGTGCCGTTGGGGGCGCTGGCGGCCGTGAAGCAAAACACATGGGTGGATTATTTGGTCGTGTTCGCGTCGATCGTGGTGCGCTCCGTGCCCCCATTCGTGCTAGGGCCGATGCTCTTGATCGTACTGGTGCTGTGGCTCGACATTATGAACGTGCCGATCGGATGGAAGGGGATATTCAGCACGAACGCGATCTTGCCCGTCCTGCTGATGGCGGCGTCTCCTCTCCTCGTGGTAGTGCGGCAGACGCGCGCCGGAGTGGTCGAGGTTCTGAGCCAGAACTACATTCGCACCGCGCGGGCCAAGGGCTTGCGAGAACGGTTGGTAGTGTGGAGGCACGTGCTGAAGAACGCCTTGATACCGGTGTTCACGACGATGGGACTCATCACGAGCGGATTGGTGACCGGGGCGTTCTTCGTCGAGCTGATCTTTGGGATACCTGGGTTCGCGCAGCTTGGCATCGAGGGGTTCCAGGCGCGGGATTATCCAGTGATACTGGGCGTGACGATCATCGGCGCCGGGGTCATAATCATCGCGAATTTGTTGGTGGACCTCGGGTATGGGCTCCTGGATCCTCGAATCAGATACGAATAGGAATTCGATGGTAGGACGAGTGGAATGGCCGACAAAGTAGGAATCGCTGGACTGATCGAGGACGATCAAGGCGGCAAGCAGCGCAGCTTGTGGGTGGATGCGCTGGAGCGGCTCATCCGCAACCGCGCGGCCATGATTGGACTCATCATATCGGTCGTCCTGCTCATCGTCGCTGTCATCGGCCCGTACATAGCGCCGCACGACTACATCAGGACGGACATATCGAACATTGCGGCTCCCCCCAACGGCACGAATTGGTTCGGCACCGACCTAATCGGCCGGGATATATTCAGTCGGATCCTGCACTCCGTCCGGACGGCGATCTTCGTCGTAGTCGTGGTGATTTCGATCAGCACTGTGTTGGGTATCGCGTTGGGAGCTGCCGCCGCGTACTTGGGCAAGTGGGTGGACGACGGGATCATGCGGTTGACTGATGTCGTCCTAGCCTTCCCCGATCTTCTGCTGGTGATCTTCGTCAGCCTGACTGTCCGCCAACCGTTCGTAACGTGGCTCAACGGCGTCTACCAGCGGACGCAATGGGAATTCTTGCGGGATACGCTGTTCCTGGATTATTTGATCGTGTTCGGAGCGCTGGCGCTCGTCTCGTGGCCGGGCTACGCGCGTTTGATACGGGGGCAGATACTCTCGCTGCGGGAGCAGGACTTCATCCGAGCGCAAGTCGCCCTTGGAGTGCCAGACCGTACGATCATCACCCGGCATCTGATCCCGAACTCGATTGCGCCGGTCATCGTTGCGATGTCCATAGGAATTGGAGGCATCATCCTGTTGGAGTCTTCATTGAGCTTCCTGGGTTTCGGAATTCAGCCGCCGGGCGCGAGTTGGGGCAGCATGATTACGGAAAATCTCATCGAGTGGCGGGTCCATCCGCACTTGGTGCTCATGCCAGGCTTGACGCTGGCGGTCGCGGTCATCGGGTTCAACTTCTTGGGCGACGGTCTCAACGACGCATTGAACCCCCGGCAGATTCGACGGTAGCAGCAGAACAGACGCAGGTTCGAGCATGTCCAAAGCAATCCTCCAGGTCGAAGAACTCGAAACGCGCTTGTATTCTCGGGAAGGCGTCATCCGTCCGGTGAACCGCATCAGCTTCGAGATATACGAAGGAGAAACGCTGGGAATCGTAGGAGAGAGCGGTTCGGGAAAGACCATGACGGCGTTGTCGATCATGGGATTGATACCGAAGAACCTTGGAGGGGTCGCAGGTGGAAGGATCGTGCTGGACGGAGAAGATTTGGCCAAGATGCGGGATTCGGAGGTTCGTCGGAGGCGGAGCACGAAGATGGGGATGGTCTTCCAAGATCCGGCGACGTCTCTGAATCCGACGATGAAGGTTGGGCCGCAGATCGCGGAGACGATGAAGACGCACCTGAGTATCGATGACCGCACTGCGCGGGAAAGGGCGGTGGAGTTGTTGGGGCGCGTGGGAATCCCATCGCCGGCTGATCGGTACGACAGCTATCCCTTCCAGTTCAGCGGCGGCATGAGGCAGCGGGTGATGATCGCGATCGCGTTGTCGTGCGACCCAAAGTTGTTGATTGCGGACGAGCCGACGACCGCGCTGGACGTGACGATCCAGGCGCAGCTCTTGGACTTCGTGCGGGAGATCAAGCAGGAACGAGGGATGTCGGTCATGTGGATCACGCACGACCTGGGAGTGGTTGCGGAGTTGTGCGACCGCGTGGCGGTGATGTATGCGGGATCAATCGTCGAGACTGCGGCGGTGGACGATCTCTTCGCGGAACCGAGGCATCGCTATACCTCGATGCTGCTCGATTCGATGCCCTCGATCGAGTCGAGAACGACCGGCCGGCTTACGTCTATCAAGGGATTGCCTCCGAACTTGGCGAACCTCCGGCCGGGTTGTCCATTCGCAGTTCGATGCAGTGCGCCGATCGACAGTTGCTTTACGGAAAATCCCTCTCTCGATTTGGTGGGACAAGACCACATGGCGGCGTGCTGGAACCCATCAGAGCCGAAAGTATCCGCGAGATAAGCGAATCATATGAATCACGAATCTGACTTGTCGAACAACCTATTGGTCGACGTTCGAAGCCTGAAGACGCACTTCGAAGTTGGATCCAAGGGGATCGTCTTTGGGTTGGGCTCGAAACGCAGGACCGTCCGTGCGGTGGATGGAGTAGACATCGCCATTCGAGAGGGAGAGACTCTTGGATTGGTCGGGGAGAGTGGATGCGGCAAGTCGACGCTGGGGTATACCATCTTGCAATTGGAGAAGCCGACCGAGGGGGAGGTCTACTTCGAGGGAACGGACTTGTCGAAATTGAAGAAGAGCGAGATGCGTCCGTTTCGCAAGAAGATGCAGATAGTCTTTCAGGATCCTGCGGCTGCGCTCGATCCTCGTCAGACGATCGGAGAAGCGATCGGCGAGCCCATTCGGATACATCGGATCGTGGAAGATGACCAAGTGGAGGAACGAGTGGAAGAGCTCTTGAAGACGGTAGGCCTGAATCCGTACTTCAAGAATCGGTATCCCCACGAGTTCAGCGGCGGGCAGCAGCAGCGAATCGTCATTGCAAGGGCGCTGTCGGTCAATCCGTCCTTCATCGTAGCAGACGAGCCAATCTCGGCCTTGGATGTGTCGATTCAGGCTCAGATCATCAACTTGTTGGAGGAGCTGCAAGATCAGTTCCATCTGACGTATTTGTTCATTTCGCATGACCTGCGGGTTGTACGGCATATCAGCGATCGTGTGGCGGTCATGTATCTCGGCAAAGTGGTCGAGCGCGCGTCCACCGACGAGCTCTATTCCGAGCCGCTTCATCCATATACGAGGGCGCTGCTATCGGGAGTGCTCTCGCCGGATCCGGTATTGGCGCGGAAGCGGGAGCGAATCATCTTGCACGGGGACGTGCCCAGCCCGATCGACCCGCCGAGCGGGTGCCGGTTTCGCACGCGCTGTCCGATCGCGGTTCAAGCGTGCGCAGAACAGGAGCCGGTCTTGGAGGAGAAGCGCGCGGGTCATTGGGCGGCCTGCCACCGAGTGGAGGTAGGAGCGGCCTAGCCGGCCTATCTTGGTCGATTCGAGTCTCTCCATCGGCAGGAGAGCGGATACAGTAGAGGTGTGTCCTGCGTACGTTCGCCCTTCTTGGTTACCGCATCGTATTGGTCGTCGTTCTCGTCTCGTTCTTCAGCTTCGCCGCGCTGGATCAAGCCGTTCTTCGCGTCTTCTACGACTTGGTAACCCGCTTCCAGACCACACTTTCGAGCTACGCTGAATTCCTCACGAGCTTTTGGAGGGATACGGACGATTTCTCGATCGTGGCGGGAGCGTATTTTCAAACTCTGCTCCTGCTCCTCACTGCAGTCGGACTGGGTTCGTGCGCAGGGTTCGGACTAGGGTTGGCGTCCGGCATTCGACCCGGATCGAAGGTCGGAGGGATCGCATCTGTCTTGAGCTTCATCGGCGTCCTTACGCCCAGCTTCCTCCTTGCGCTCTTGGTGCTATTGGTGTTCGTGCGGTATATCAACCCTGCGTTTGGAGTGAAGTTCGTCTTGGTGAGTCCGTTGGTGGACGTGTTCGATCCCAGGCGGTTGCTGCCGCCTGCGGTGGTATTGTCCGTGCGTCCAATGGCGTTCGTAGCGCAGACCACGATTTCTTCTTTGCAGGACGTCATTCGCGCGGACTACGTGCGTACGGCTCACGCCAAGGGACTGCTTCCGTGGACGGTGCTCTTCCGGCACGTTCTGCGAAATATCTCCGCGCCGGTCTTGACGTCAGTCAACGTCTCGTTCTTCTTTTCTCTCAGCAGCATCATAGTCGTCGAGTGGTTCTTCTCATGGGGAGGCGTCGGGTTCCGGTTGTTGGACGCCGTAGGCAGTCGAGACGCTCCCCTCGCCAGCTATCTGCTGATCGCGATCGGAGTAACCTTGCTATTGATCAACACCGCGGTACGGGTCGTCATCCACCGCATCGACAGCCGATTGGCCAGGGCGGATGAGGCGGCGGCGTGAGTTGGTCGACGGCATGTACCTGGATGGATCAGTGTCGAGCGAAGCGCATGACGAGGGTATTGAGCGATGCCTTCTGACGTAGTCGAAGCGAGTCCGTCGGTCTGGTGGATCCAGCAATGGTGGCTCTTGTTGGGCGGGCTGGGGCTCTTGGCCATTGCCAGCCTATCGTCGAGGCGATGGGGCATGAGGCTGTTGTGGGGCATGTTCCAACCCGGGGCGGACGGAGCGTTCCCTTCGGACCGCAAGAAGCCGTACCGCCGATTCGTGCTTGCGGCCGCGAGATACGTCTCGAATACGTCCTTGTTGGCGGGGACGGTGGCCGTAGCGGTGATCTTCGTCGCGGCGTGTTGGCCCGGCGCGTTGTCCCCCTACGATCCGGACGAGCGCGGGCGTCGGCTGCAGGAGATCGACGGGAAAATGACTGCTGCGCCATTTCCTCCGAGCGCGCCGTATCCGCTTGGATCGGATCTCGACGGACGAGATATGCTGAGTCGCATCCTGCACGGGACGCGAGCAACAATGTCGCTCGCACTCTCGGTCGCCCTGATGCGGCTGGGGATCGGGGCCGCCTTGGGGTTCGCCGCGGGGTGGAGAGGAGGAGCGGTAAGCCAACAGATACTGTCGTTGGCTGCGGTGTCGTCGTCCGTGCCCAGCTTGCTGTTCGCATTCGTGTTCATCCTCGCCATCGGGCCGCAGGTCGGCTTTGGGGTGTTCTTGCTGGGGCTGGGGTTTACGGGATGGGCGGAGTTGACGAACGTCGTACACAGCGCGGTTCGGTCTGCGCGCACGCAACCGTATATGGATGGAGCGGTGGCGCTCGGATCCTCGACTGTGCATCTGGTGCGGAAGCACCTCGTGCCCGCCGTTCTCCCCCAGTTACTGCCTGCAGTCGCGTTGGAGATTGGCGCGGTCATGCTCATGTTGGGCGAATTGGGCTTCCTCGGCGTACTGGTGGGGGAGCGGTACGTGGAGATTTCGATTCAGATGGAGCGCGCATCGGTCAGAATGCCCGCGACGCCGGAGTGGGCCGCGATGCTGTCTGGAGCGCGTCTGGCGATCTTCCGTTGGCCGTGGCTCTCGATGGGCCCCGCACTCGCGTTCCTCTTTGCTATACTGGGATTCAATCTCTTGGCCGTAGGCCTCCGCGCCTGGTTCGATCCATATCGGGCGAGGTTGTGGAGCAGAAGATAATGGGAGGACACAATGCGGGGTATTGCAAGTTCTGGAGAAATTGGTGGAGACAGGCAGCTTTTCGTCGATGATTTCTGGTTGGCGGATTCGACCGGAGTACAGCGCGTCCTACACTCGCCGACTCGGGAAGGTGTCGCCCTCTCTCCCGAACATCCTTGGGAAGTGGGCGGCCTGTCCTATCTCATCGCCTTTCCCGACGGAGGAAGATTCCGTGGATGGTATCGAGCGGATCCCAATCTGCAAGATTCCGACTACAACTCGATCACCTGCTACGCGGAGAGCGACGACGGCATCCATTGGGACAAGCCCAACCTTGGCTTGGTAGAGTTTGGAGGGTCGAAGGACAACAACATCGTTTGGACGGAGCCGGGCATCAACTTCGCCCCCTTCAAGGACGAGAACCCGAACGCGAAACCGGAGCAACCGTACAAGGCGTTCATCCGAGACAAGCGCGTCATCTTGGCGCTGTCGTCCCCGGACGGCATCCACTGGGATCTCATGCGAGAGGAGCCGATCCTCACGGATTACCCGTTCGATACGCTCAACCTTCCGTTCTGGGATACCCAGCGAGAGGAATACGTCGGGTACTGCCGCGGAGTCGCGGGCCGCGGAACCAGCGACTTCTTCACCGGCGTCCGTTGGATACGGCGCGCTACTTCCAACGACTTCCTGAACTGGTCGCCTCTCGAAAACATCGACTGCGGGGACACTCCATGGGAACACTTCTATACGAACTCGTGCATCCAGTACGACCGAGCCCCTGGGACGTACTTGATGTTCCCGTCGAGGTTCGTCCACGACCGCACGCCAGACCCGGAGTGGACGTACGACACGGGTGTCAGCGACATCGTGTTCATGTCGAGCCGCGACGGGTTCACATTCGACCGCAGCTTCATGGAGGCGTTCATTCGTCCGGGGCTGGACTTCCGCAACTGGCACGACCGGGGCATCTATTTCGAGGTCGGCGTCTTGCATACCTCCCACCGCGAGATGAGCATGTACGGCATGGAAAACTCCCATCTACCGACGCAGCGAATACGCCGCTACAGCTTGCGCACCGATGGATTCGTATCCGTCAACGCGGGGTATCGAGGCGGCGAGTTCACGACGCGCCCCATGGTCTTTACTGGGCAGGAGCTCGAATTGAACTACTCGACTTCCGCCGTCGGCTCCATCAAGGTCGAGATCCAGGACGCAGACGGGCGCGCCGTGCCGGGGTTCACGCTCGATGACTTCCCCGAGAAATTCGGCGACGAGATCGAAGGCAAGATGTCATGGAACGCAGGCGGCGACGTCAGCTCTCTTGCAGGAACCCCCATCCGGCTGCGGTTCGTCCTCAAGGACGCGGATGTCTATGCGTTCAAGTTTTGCTGAGGCTCGCACGCCTCGAAGACACTCCGGAACCCGGAAAATCGCGGGCGATATGCTTGCACAATGCTTTCAGTGATGGTATAATGCTTTCATGGCAGTACAAATTACCATAAGAGGCGTTCCAGAGACCGTCCGCGACGAGCTCGCGGCTCGCGCCGCCCTCCAGGGCCAATCCATGCAGTCTTTCCTGCGCGGCGAGCTCGGGCGCATGGCGTCGCGCCCCACATCCTCCGCGTTGATGCAAGAGGTCCGCAGGCGCAAGGAGGCGATGGGGACCCGCGTACCGGCCGCGGCCATCTTGCACGCGCGCGACGCAGACAGGAAGTGACCACGGTCGTCGACGCATCGGTGCTGGTAGCGGCCCTGGTCGATTCGGGCACCGAAGGCATGTGGGCGGAATCGGTCATAGATGAGGGATCGCTGGCCGCGCCAGAGTTGGTTCTGGTCGAGGCCAGCAACACCCTCCGCCGGTTGGAGCAGTCTCGGCAAATATCCGGGGTCGAGGCAACCCTCGCCCACGACGGCTTGCTCCGCCTCGACCTAGAGCTGTTCCCGTTCGCCCCGTTCGCAGAGCGCGTTTGGGCGTTGCGGAGCAACCTCACCTGCTACGACGCCTGGTACGTCGCCATGGCCGAATTCCTCCACTGTCCGCTCGCCACCCTCGACCGCAGACTCAGCCGCGCCACCGGCCCCGCCTGTGGCATCGTCACCCCGCCACATTCGTAGGGTGGCCTACCAATGCGTTTGCATAGAGCAGAAAGATCCAGGCGTTCATGACAACGATCGCGACGATATTGGTCACCAGCCCTGCAATCGAGATTCCGATTGGGATTCCGAGGGGCGTTTTGGACTTTCGCGACTGGAAGAAGGCTATTCCAGAGAGCGGGAGCCCCACACATACAAAGGGACCCGCGATGAGCATGCCGTAAAGTGGGAGGAGGCTGAAGTAGAGGCCGATTATGCCGAGAATCATTCCAGTTATGCCGAGAATCACTCCAGCAATGCTCATCTGTTTCCTCACTTCTCCTTTCGTCTTTCGACACGCGAGAGTAGCCTTGCGCCTACGGACGGACAGTCTATGCGTTGATATCGTCCATGTTGAGTGGGGCTCTCGTTTGGAACACTTGCGGGACCTATGACCATGACGTCGGCCATGGCGTCGAAATGGCGACCGCGACCCAGGCGACGAGAAGCATGATCGCAGCTACTCCAGACGCCAACCCGACAATCAAGATCCCAGGAGGTGTTCCGTCGTCATCGATCGCCTGATAGAAGGATACTCCTGATAGTGTAAGCCCGGTTGCTATACATGCAACCCCAGGGGCCAAGAGAATAAAGCTCAGGGATGTAAATAGGGAGAAGCTGAATACCAGGCCGACTATGCAAAGAATCACTCCGGCGATGCCGGTGGTGCCGGGGTACTGCATTAGGGTTGATTCGGATTCTCGCCACTCACTCCCAACTTCGTCTTCTCTTTGCAGCGCCAGCCAACTCTGCCTTCTCTTTGCAGCGCCAGCCAACTCTGCGGCTTCTCTCTCGCGAATGAAACCCCGAATGTCGTTCATGGTTCCTTCCTAGACCCGGGCCGCGTATTCAGCCGCCGGCATAATGACGACGGAGGCGAAGAAGAGCGCGAGGGTGGCGAGGCCGCCCACCCACCGATGGCGGGAGATATCGCCCACATTCCCACCCATCAGACCGTCCCCATGCGATTGCCATGCTTACCTCCCATCAACCCAAACGCGCCAATACCGCGCATCCAATACGCCCGGTTGACTTGCAGCCTATGGACGGACAGTCTACATGTTGGTACCATCATAGGCAAGTGGATGCGTATCAATCGGCGTTTGGACGGCACATACGCTACGTGCGAACCCTTCGCGGCGCTACACAAGAAGATGTGGCGCACCGCGAAGGCGTGCACGTGACCTATCTTTCGGGTATCGAGAGAGGGCGGCGGAACCCGTCGTTGAAGAGCATCCGCGCCATCGCCAAGGCCCTGGAGGTCGACACCGCCGACCTCTTTGCATTCGAGACCGGGCGGAAGATCGGATAGCCGCCCGCGCGGTACGGAGGAGACGCCATGCCTATCGAGGATCCTATCGACATCGGAGTCAACCGACAGCTCTTCTTGGACGACCGCATAATCGGCACGATGACGGACGCTCGGCGGCGGATGCACTCGCCGACTCCGCGCGAGACTATCTTGACGGGCGACAAGCCGTGGGACAGCGCAAGCGTCGCGTTCATGTCGATCATTCAGGATGACGGGCTGTATCGAGCCTACTACCGATGCGACCATATGGACTCGACGCGCGCGCCCAACCCGCGCCATACCGCCTACGCAGAGAGCGCGGACGGCATTCACTGGACGAAGCCCAACCTTGGGCTGATCGACTTCGCGGGGTCGAAAGACAACAATCTCGTGTGGATGGGGCCGGGCGCGAACCTGTGCGCCTTCGTCGACGTCAACCCTGCCGCGCCGCCGGAGCATCGATACAAGGCAATCGTGCGCACTGGGCGAGACGAGGGGCGAACGGTCGGGGCTCCGGGGCCGTGCGTGCTCGCGTTGTCGTCGCCCGACGGCGTCCGCTGGCGCTTGATGCGCCCCGGGCCGATCTTGACGGATGACCCATTCGACTCGTTCAACGTGGCGTTCTGGGACGAATGGAACGGCCAATACGTCGTCTACACGCGGGGGGTTGCCGGATCTGGCGGTTCGTTCAAGGGAGGAGTGCGGTGGATCCGCCGCGCCGTGTCGAACGACTTCATCCATTGGAGCGGACTCGAATCGATCGACACAGGCGAGGTCCCTGCCGAGCATCTGTATACCAACGCTTGCGTGCCCTATGAGCGCGCGCCCGGCACGTTCCTGATGTTCCCTTCTCGGTACGTGGTAGAGCACACCCCAGACCCGGACTGGCACGGCGGCCCTGGAGTCAACGACATCGTGTTGATGTCGAGCCGCGACGGCCTCTCGTGGGACCGCTCGTTCAAGGAGGCGTTCATACGCCCCGGACTCGACGAGGAGAACTGGCACGAGCGTGGAATATACGCCGAACGCGGTATCATCCAGACGTCTCCCGATACCATCAGCATGTACTGCTCCGATCATTGGCGGTATCCAACGTCGCGCATCCGCCGCTATACCATCCGCACGGATGGGTTCGTCTCGGTGAGCGCGGGCTACCGCGGCGGGGAGTTCGTTACGAAGCCGATGGTCTTCGACGGCAGCGAGTTGGAGATGAACTACTCGACGTCCGCGGTCGGATCGGTGCGGATAGAGATACAGGACGAACGCGGCCGTCCTCGTCCGGGCTTCACCCTGGATGACTTTCGAGTACGGTTCGGAGACCGAATCGACGAACGGATGTCGTGGGACGGCGGTCCGGACGTGAGCGCATTCGCAGGAAGGCCGGCGCGTCTACGATTCGTCTTGAAGGACGCCGATATATTCGCATTCAAGTTCAGATAGAGTCCGCGGTATGGGCAAGGCGTCTGGAGCTGCGGCGGAATCAATGGAGGTAGTCGATTGGGCGTGGAACGAGTGGCAGAGGATAAGTCTCTAGTCTGGTCGGGCGAGCATTGGATCGTGTACTTGCGAACCCATAGCTCTCGGGCGGATACCGGGCGGGTGAGCCTGTACCGAGTCGCGTACAGCGCGGCGGGGGATGGGCACGTCGCGTTCGTCGACATCCCAGACGAGAATTTCGTGGGCATCTACACGGACAGTGTCGAGTTGGCGGGGTTCATGACCAAGGTCGTCGCCCGCGGAGAGAGCAACAACAATTTCTTCACTCACGACATGCAGATATTCGACGCGCAGGTGAGCCGAGGAGGAGATGTGCGGGTGAAGCCGTATTGGATGATCGAGGCTGACGACGGCGTTGTGGAGGCCTCGTGGATGAGCATCCACCCGCCGCTCATTCTGGAAGGGCCGGGTCCAGTGCGAAACGATTCCGCGGTGACCTACTCGCTCCTATTCTTCGCCAACGAGGCGTCGTTGTCCTTCAATGGGAAGTCGGTTGGAGGCGTGGTCTACGTGTCGGACGAATGGATCCGCGCCATCGGGCGCAGGGGCACATCGGCGGTCTTCGCGCTTGCGGAGACTACGACGACGGAGTCGAGCGGCTGAAAGCACGGCGTCGGGGTTCCCCGCGAATGTTGGCGCGCAGACGGCCATGATGCGCCGAATCCGCGCTCGACTCGATACCTAAGGAGGCAAGAGATGGACGTTACGGATAAGGTAGCTATCGTTACCGGAGCGGGCAGGGGGATCGGACGGGCGATCGCTCGCACCCTTGCAGAGCATGGAGCGGACGTCGTGGTTGCGGACATTGGCGAGGACGATGCGTGGTCGGTCGCCCAGGAGATCGGCGCGTTGGGACGGCGCGGACTCGCGGTCGGCGTCGACGTGTCCGACCGGTCGTCGGTCGACGAGATGGTGCAGGAGGCCTTGGATGCCTTTGGGCGCGTGGATATTGCGGTCAACAATGCGGGAACGATCGGCGCTCAGGGATGGGAGCATCGAGACCGGCCGAACGAGGCGGACTGGGACCGCATTCATGCGGTAAACGTCAAGGGCATCGCCAAGGTAACGGACGCCGTCATAGAGCGCATGAAGGCGCGTCGCTACGGCAAGATCGTCAACATTGCGTCGGTTGCGGGGCGGACGGGAACGAAGACGAACTTCGCATACGGGGCGTCGAAGGCGGCGGCCATCAATTTGACGCGCTGCTACGCCTTGGAGTGCGCGGAGTACAATATCAATGTCAACTGCGTCTGCCCTGGCGTCGTGTGGACGAAGATGTGGGAACGCATCGCGACCCGCCGAGTCGGGATGAAGATCGACGAGCAAATGTCCACGCGCGAGTCGTTCGATCAGTTCGTGGCGGCGAACACCCCCTTGGGACGCCCGCAGACTCCGGATGAGATAGCGAACACCGTCGCGTTCCTTGCATCGGACGCCGCAAGCGGGATAACCGGGCAGTCCATAAACGTCGACGGAGGCTTCACGATGGACTGATGCCGTTTCCGACAGTCTGCCCGTTGGATGCGGCGCTCTGCGTTCGCCACAGGAAATTGAGAGGAGAAGTAGTTCAAACGATGAAAGCCATACGAATGTCTCGCACAGGAGGGCCGGAAGTCCTCGAATATATCGACATGCAAGACCCTGCGCCCGGTCCGGATGAGGCGCTGGTTGCGGTGGAGGCCATAGGTGTCAACTTCATAGATACGTATGTGCGGCGGGGAACGTATCCCCGCCGCCTGCCGCTGATTCCAGGATTCGAGATGGCGGGAACGGTGGAGGCAGTCGGAGGAGATGCCGCAGCGGTCGAGGTCGGAGACCGAGTCGCCATGGCCGGATTGGCGATGGGTTCCTACGCCGAAAAGATGGTCGTTCCCGCACGGCATCTCGTCGACGTTCCCGCAGACCTGAGCCTCGATGCGGCGGCCGCAGTCCTGGAACAAGGCTTGACCGCACACTATCTTTGCCGCTCGACCTACGCCCTCCAGGCCGGAGACGTCGCGCTCGTGCACGCGGGAGCCGGCGGAGTCGGACGGCTGCTCACGCAGATGGCGAAGCGAATCGGAGCGACGGTCATCTCCACGGTCTCCACCGATGAAAAGGCGGAAATGTCTCGATCCGTCGGAGCGGATCACGTCGTGTTGTATACGGAGCGGGACTTCCAAGAAGAGGCTATGAGGATAACGGACGGACGGGGTGTGGACGTCGTGTACGACAGCGTAGGGAAGGCGACTATCGACAAGAGCCTCGCCAGCCTCAAGCGGCGGGGGATGATGGTCCTCTACGGCGCGGCAAGCGGCGTCGTGCAGACTGTGCCAGTCTCTGCGCTGAACGCGCGGTCGTTGTTCTTCACCAGGCCGGGCTTGAACGACCATATCGCAAGCAGGGACGAGTTGGTCTCTCGAACGTCGGACGTGTTCGAGTGGGTGCGGTCCGGCGATCTATCCGTACACATCCACGGGACATATCCGCTTGCGGAGGCGGGCCGTGCGCAAGACGACTTGGAGCGGCGCAGGACGATGGGGAAAGTGCTGCTTGTGCCGTAGAGGGATCGTTGGAGGCGACGGGCGGATTCGAACCGCCGAATAGAGGTTTTGCAGACCTCCGCCTTAGTCCACTTGGCTACGCCGCCTTCACAACGTGGCTCTTTGGTGCCGAGGGAGGGACTCGAACCCTCACAGCCTTGCGGCCACAGCGCCCTCAACGCTGCGCGTCTACCAGTTCCGCCACCTCGGCCGGATCCTTGCGCCAACTCGAATGACGCTTCCAGCCACTTGCAACTATCATTATAGCCAAGTCCAAGTACAGATGTCTAGGGGGAAATTCAAACGCGATTGCGCTTTTTCCTTTGGTCTGCATCGCCTGCAGTATCGCAACGGAACCCTACTCTATCTAGGGTTCCGTTTGATTCATTGGTGCGCGCTCCCTACGAATACGTGGCGGGCGCGGGGGGCGCCAGATTCCCGCCTTCGCGGGAAAGACGTGGGAGGGTGCGGGAATGACGAAAGGGGAGTGGGAACGGCGCGGGTTCGTGCGGGAATGACGGGGGTAGGGGGTGTACGGTCTACCCTGTCTCCGTCATCCCCCCGTAGGCGCGGACGTGCCGGAGGCGTAGCAATGAAGGACAGCCTATGTGTCGTCATTCCCGCGTAGGCGGGAATCCATCGCGGTTATGGGCGGGGAAATGACGGCATGGGCGGGGGAGTGACGGAGTTGCGGTCTGTCAACCTCCCCCGTCATTCCCCCATACACCGCGAACCTACCCCGCCGCGAGTCCGCCCCTCCGCACGTACAGGCCGGCAGCGACCGCACCGGCAATCACGACCACGAGAACTACCGCAAGGATGACGACCATGTTCAACCCGCCACCTTCATCCTCAGGCGCCACCGGCACAGGCGCCGACGTCGGCTTGGGAACCACCTGGGTCACCGCAGTCGCCGGAGGCACAGGCGTGAACGTTGCCGCGAGCATAGGCGTCGCGGTTGCCGGCTGAGGCGTAGCCGTCGGTATGGCCGTCGGCACGGATGTGGCCGTGGGCACCGGCGTCGCGGTTGCCGGCTGAGGCGTAGCCGTCGGTATGGCCGTCGGCGTGCGCGTCGCCGTCGGCACTGGCGTGGCCGTTGGTATGGCCGTCGGCGTGTGCGTTGCCGTCGGCACAGGAGTAGCAGTTGCCGGCACTGGCGTGGCCGTTGGTATGGCCGTCGGCGTGTGCGTTGCCGTCGGCACAGGAGTAGCAGTTGCCGGCACTGGCGTGGCCGTGGGTATGGCCGTCGGCGCGGATGTGGCCGTCGGCACAGGAGTAGCGGTCGGAGGCGCTGTCGGCTCCGGCGTCGGCGTCGCAGGGGCGTCGTCTACCGTCATGACGTACGTGCTGAAGTGCGTCAGCGTGGACACCGCCCACACCGCGCCGGCAGCGTCCGTCTCGCACCGATGCTCCAACAGAGTCCACTCGCCGCCGTTCACCCAGTACATCCGCACACGCCCCGCCGCGCACGCGGAAGCATCGGCCTCCGGCAGCACAAACCGCAGATCCACCCCGCGCGAGTAGGTCATCGGCGTCGGAGTGTCGCTCCCAGCGGCGAACGTCTCCAATTCCGCCGCGAGCACTACCCGCTCCTCATCGACCGGCGGCGCGCCGGGAGATGCTGCGTCCAACTTGGTCACTTGTATATCCACGTTCGACGGCGCAGCCCCAGCCGGCACTACCAGTTGAACGGTCGAATCGCCGGTCGTGATCTCCGTCTCCTCGTTCGCCGTCACCGGCGCCCGCGCGGACGTCGGCGAGGTTATGACGAGCGTGACGAATACCGCCCGCGGCGTATTCGACGCTCCCGGCGCGCTGATGGAGATCCTGCCTCTGTGCGTGCCGGGATTCAGCCCGGAAGCGTCCACGGACACGCTCACGGTCACCCTCGACTGTGGACTGTTCGACGAAGCCGATGCAGGGGAGAACGACAACCAGTTCGCGGCCGACGACAGGGTGAACGGCATGTCTGTCTGCCGCACCGTGTTCCACACCGTGAACGTCTGGGCAGCCGGCGCGTCTCCGCCCTGAACGGCAGTGAACGCGAGCGTGTTCGTCGAGAGGCCGACCTCCGGTCGTATCACGACTGGTGTCGGCGTCGGTGTTGGCGTCGGCACTGCAACGGGGCCTCCGCCACCGAAGCTGCCCCCACCGCCACCATCTGACGGAGGTGGAGGCGGCGGTGGGGGAGGTGGTGGAGGAAGTGGAGGCGTCGCCCCGCAGGTGAGGCCTCGAGCGTCTCGACGCGCAAGCCAATCTTGGAACGCAGTAGTGCTCGGCGCGCAAAGACCGCTGTTGCCGTCGAAGTAGAACTCGATTAGCCTTGAGAGCCGCGTAAAGGTCTGCGGTATCCGCCCCGTCAATCTGTTGTCGTTGATCCACAGATACTCAAGGTTAGCGAGGTTGTCCAACTCGGACGGCATCTTCCCTGACAAATCGTTGTTGGCGAGCCACAGCCGTTTGACGCGCCCGTCTGCATCCGTGGTGACGCCGTACCATTCGTCGAGCGGCTTGTCGCTCTTCCAGTTCGTATTGGTCGTCCAATTGTCTCCGTCTGTGGCGTCATAGAGTGCGATGAGCGCGTCTCTGTCCGGCGAGGGTTCGCCGCTGGCCTCGTTCGACCATCCGCGCGTGCCGATGGCGTTGTACGCGCGCAGGCGGTATGTGTACGTCGTTCCGACCGTGAGTCCGGTGTCGCGGTAGGTCGTCGCGGACGCCCCCGGGGGCGGCGTGACCGCGGCATAGCTTCCGTCGCCGGTCTTCCGCTCCAATTCGTACCGCGTTGTCGCGCTGCCGTAGTCGTTCGGCGCAGTCCACGACAGTTCGATGCTGGTACCGTCGAACCCCTTGACGATCAAGTCACCAACGAGTGCGGGAGCCCCTATCACCGTTGCCGTGAAGGATTGCGCTGCGGTCAGGCGGTCGGGATTCGCTGCGGTAACCGATATTCTCGATTCGCCCGGACCGGTAGGGGTGATCCTCACCTCTCCCGTGCTCGATACGGCTGCCGTTGCGACGCTGGGGTTTCTCGATGTGACCGTATAGGTCAGCGTGCGGCTGTTCGGGGCTCGGAAGTAGCCGGACGCGTCCACCATGACCGGCGAGCCGCCCTCTGTCATGCTTTGGTTCGTGATCGTTCCTATGCGCTCTGGCGCGGCCAAGGTGCGGTAGACGTATGCTCGTCCGGTGCGTTCGGCTTGACCCCATGCACCCACTGCGGTCACGTCTCCGCCAATGGATACCGACCGTCCCAGCGCGTCTCCCGTATCCGGCGAGCGCTGCGAGGGCAGCCGTGCGGCCGTGGATGCCGCAGTCCATCCGCCGGTCGGCTTGGTGAACAGATACACTGCGCCCGAGTCTCCCGCGTTGTCGTCGTCGCCGCTCGCTCCGACCGCAACCTTGCTCCCGTCCGCGCTCAGCGATACGGCGACCCCAAACTTATCCTCCTCGGCCCCAGCGGCTGCGGTGAGTTTGGCCTGGGCGGCCGTGGCGGTCCATCCGCTGGACGGTTTCGTAAACACGTAGACGGATCCGGAGCCGTTCCCGTTGTCGTCGTCCCCGATCGACCCCACAGCGATGATGCTTCCGTCCCCGCTCACGGCCACCGAATTCCCGAAAGCGTCGTTCGTGGCCCCGTCGGCCGCCGTGAGTTTGGCCTGGGCGGCCGTGGCGGTCCATCCGCCGTCCGGCCGCGTAAACACGTAGACGGATCCAGAGGCGCTCCCATTGGCGTCGTCCCCGATCGACCCCACGGCGATGATGCTTCCGTCCCCGCTCACGGCCACCGAACTCCCGAAGAGGTCCACCGCGGCCCCGTCGGCCGCCGTGAGTTTGGCCTGGGTGGCCATCGTCGTCCATCCGCCGGCCGGCCGCGTAAACACGTAGACGGATCCAGAGATGTTCCCTTTGTCGTCGTCCTCGGGCGATCCCACGGCGATGATGCTTCCGTCTCCGCTCACCGACACCGAACTCCCGAAAACGTCGCTCGTGGCGCCGTCGGACGGCTTGATCTTGACTTGCGCGGGCGTTGCCGTCCACCCGCCGGACGGTCTGGTAAACACGTAGATGGATCCGGAGCCGGTCCCGTTGTCATCGTCCAAGTGCGACCCCACGGCGACGATGCTTCCGTCTCCGCTCACCGACATCGAACGCCCGAAGTGGTCGCCCGAAGCGCCGTCTGACGCGGTGAGCGTGATACGTGCTGGCTCAGCCGTCCCCCATCCGCCGGAGGGCTTGGTGAACACATACGCCGCGCCTGCGTTCGTCCCGCCAGAGTCGCTGCCACTCGCTCCGACGACGACCGTCCCTCCATCCGCGCTGGCGGACAGCGCAATTCCAAAGGAGCTGCCTCCATCTCCGTCCACGGCCCAGAGCCGAGACACGCTCGACTCGGCGTCTTTCCAACCTGTTGCACTCCTTGTGAAGACGTGCGCATGTCCGGACGTCGTGCCGGGCGCGGTTGCGGCGACCGTGCTTCCATCCGCGCTCACAGATACGGAGTATCCAAGGTGATAGAATGGCACCGCAAGCCGCAGGCTGGCCGCCACGGAAGTCTCCACCCATCCCTCGGTCGGCCGCGTGAACACATACGCCGCCCCTTCGTCTTCTGCCCCGCCTTCGCCCCCGTGCTCTCCGTGCGCATCGGCTTCTTCTGCGTCACCGTGGCTCCCGTGCGCTCCGACTGCGATGATGCTGCCGTCCCCGCTCACCGACACCGAGTGGCCGAACCGATCGCGCGCGTCGTGGACAGGCGCACTCAGGCGGACAGACGTGGGCGTCGTCACCCATCCGCCGGAGGGTTTCGTGAACACATACGCCGCCCCGGGCGCTTCGGGCGATCCTGCAACGATCGTGCTCCCGTCTCTACTTACCGATACCGATTCTCCCAGCTGTGCCCGCACGTCGACCTCTTCGGGCCCGGTCAAGCGAATCTTCGTCGACGTCGATGCCCATCCGCCGGACGGCTTGGTGAACACGTAGACCGAGCCGGGGGAGTCGCCGCGCGCTCCGACTGCGATCGTGCTTCCGTCCCCGCTCGCCGATATGGATGCCCCGAGCTGGTCGTCGGCCTCGGCGTCGGACGCAGTCAGCTTGGCCGCGGCAGACGTGGTCACCCATCCGCCGTCCGGCTTCGTGAACACATACGCCGCGCCTGCGTCTCCACCGCCCGAGTCGCTGCCGTGCGCTCCGATGGTGATGGTGCTTCCGTCCGCGCTTATGGATGCAGAGTGCCCGAAGTGGTCGCCGGCAGCGCCGTCGGACGCCGTCAATTTGACCGCGATGGACATCGAGGCCCACCCAGTGGATGGCTTCGTGAAGATGTACGCAGAGCCGCTATCGCTTCCGTTGTCGTCGTCCCCGTATGCCCCCACGACGATGGTGTTTCCGTCGGCGCTCATGGATACCGAGCCGCCAAAGCGGTCGCCGGCCGCGGCGTCGGAGGCAGTCAGCTTGCCGGTCTCCGACCATCTGCTCGCGCTCTTCGTAAACACGTAGGCTGCCCCAGACTGCTCCCCGGCGCTGCCGTCCCCCAGCGATCCAATCACTATCGCGCTGCCGTCCGCGCTTGCGGACGACGAAACCCCAAACTGGTCGTTGGAGTCGGGGTCGGGAGGCGCCAGCGAGTAGCCACTCGAGATTATTGGCGGCTCAGGAAGGAGTGCGAACCCGTACCCCCACATGTCGTTGGGAACTTCCAGCGCTCCCACCGCGCTCTCCGGGCGCGGGATGGCCTGGTTCTTCAGATACCGGGCCGTATCCGCTGGTCCGAGGTCTGGAAACATTTGGCGCACGAGGGCTGCCATCCCGGTGACGTGCGGGGCCGCTTGACTCATCCCGCGGAAGGCGCCGTAGGTTGCCGACCTCCCCTGGTCCGCCCCGACGATGTCCGGCTTGATGCGCCCGTCTGTAGTCGGACCCCGGCTGCTGAACGACTCGATCGTCTCCACATCGCTCCACGGCGCGGCTCCCACTGCCAACAAACCCGGATTGGCGCTCTCTGCCGGGCTGCCAATGCTTCCCTCAGTGTAGTGCTCCAGCCCCCCTCCCCATACCATCAATTGAACCCATTCCGGATCGTCGCCGGAAACGTGCCTCACCACTACCCGATACCTCCCTAAAGAGACTGACGTTTCCATCCGTTCATATGGGACGTGGCCCGCCATCCCCGTCTGGAGGTCTTCGCTCCTCGCGACGACTCGATTTCGAGAATCAAGCAGATAGAAGTCGAGATCCGAGTCCGCCCCCGTCCAGCTGTCGTCCCATCGGAGATGGATTCGGAGTCTGTTGATAAGACCGCTCGGCAGTACTGCGTTGCTCTCGTCCGTTCCTTGAAACTCGATGAGCCCGTCGCCGTCGCCGTCGAAGTACTCGCCAAGCCAAGCATCCCCATGATCATTCCCGGCAGAGTTCACCCACGTTATGCCGCCGGCCACCGCACGATCCACACTCCGAAGAGGGCTGTTTTCCCGCGGAGACGTCCCGTCCCCAGGACCGTCGAAGATCCAAGATACCGAATGGTTGATGACGTCCACTCCCTCGGCAATCATCCAGTCCACCGTGTCCCGCAGATCCCCGAACGTGTTCGGATTGGCGATGTACAGCGACACGTCTGGAGCGACGTCTACGACCGCTTCTGCAACCCCCGTCCCATGGACCGACCCAAGGCAATCCTTGGGATCGTTAGTAACCCCCCTGGACGTGTAGCATCTCGCCCCGGCAGGCGGCGGCAGCTCTGCCCTGAGCCTGTCGTAGCCGTTGAATCCCGCGTCGATGATGCCCACTCGTATGCCGCTTCCACCGATTCCGACACTGTTCCATGCAGGGGCCCCATGCTCCTTAGCGCCCTCGCTGGTGACAGTAGGAGCAGGAGACGTTGCGATTTCGACCCTGAATCCGCCTACGGATCCGGACTGCAAGGTCGTCGCTTCCACTATGTACGACCCGGGTCGAAGCGTGTAGCCGGCCTGGGATGTGCCCACACTGATTACATCGTCGTACCAGTTCGGTCCGTCGATGAGGTACACGTAGGTGGATGCGTCTGAAGAGGCCAAACTGACGGCCACGCGCGCGGTCTCGGACAGAGTGAAGCTGTAGTGCCGCGCGTATCTGCCCGCCCGATTTCCAGAGTCGCAGCCCTCCGCCCACGTGCCGGCGCGAGACGCTCTCTGCGTACCGGAAAGTGTTCCCACACTCTCCGTGCACACGTTCAAGGGTGAGGCATTGATTTCAAGGGTGAAGCTGCCGGTGGATCGGACAGCGTACGTCGTCGCTTCTATCGTGTAGTTGCCGGGTTGGAGGGCGCGCGCTATCTGCGAGTTGTTGCCAGTGCCTCCATCGTCGTCGAAGTCGATTATCGCGCCGTCCGCCCCTACGCCGCGTATCAAGTACAAGTAGGGGTCTACGCCGGATGAAGCAGAGGTGAGGTCGACGGTCACGACAGTGTCTTGCGTCAGGGTGAAGCTGTAGTGCCGCGCGTAGTGGCCAATCCGGTTCGGAGAGTCGCACCCCTGCGCCCACGTGCCGGTGCGAGACGCCGTCTGCGTACCGGAAAGTGTTCCCACACTCTCCATGCACACGTTCAAGGGCGATGTATTGATTTCGAGCGTGAACCTTCCGGTGGATTGGGCGGCGGACGTCGTCGCTTCTATCGTGTGGTCGCCGGGTTGGAAGACGCGCGCTATCTGCGAGTTGTCACCCGTGCCTCCATCGTCGTCGAAGTCGATTATCGCGCCGTCCGCCCCCGCGCCCCGTATCAAGTACAAGTAGGGATTCGCCCCGGATGAAGGAGATGTGAGGTCGACGGTCACAATCGTTTCCTGCGTCAGGGTGAAGCTGTAGTGCCGCGCGTAGTGGGCGGCCCGGTTCGTAGAGTCGCATCCCCGCACCCATGCGTTGGTGCGAGACACCGTCTGCGTACCGGAAAGTGTTCCCACACTCTCCGTGCACACGTTCAAGGGTGAGGTATTGATTTCGAGGGTGAAGCTGCCGGTGGATCCGGTGGAGATCGTCGTCGCTTCTATCGTGTACTGGCCGGGTCGAAGGACGCGCGCTATCTGCGCGCTGGCACCTGCACCTTCACTGCCTTCGATTATCGCACCGTCCGCCCCCGCGCCTTGTATCAAGTACAGGTAGGGGTCCACGCCGGATGAAGGAGATGTGAGGTCGACGGTCACGACAGTGTCTTGCGTCAGGGTGAATCTGTAGTGCCGCGCGTAGCGGCCAACCCGGTTTGGAGAGTCGCACCCCTGCGACCACGTGCCGGTGCGAGACACCGTCTGCGTACGGGAGAATGTTCCCAGATTCTCTGCTACGCACACGTTCTGACGCCATGCGTTGATTTCTAGCGTGAAGCTGCCAGAGTCTCCGGAGTCGAATGTCGTTGCTTCTATCGTGTACTCGCCGGATTGAAGGGTGCGCGCTATCCGCGAGTTCTGGCCTGCGCCTCCATTGTCGTCGCCGTCGATTATCGCGCCGTCCGCTCCCGCGCCCCGTATCAAGTACAAGTACGGGTCAGTGCCGGATGCAGGAGATGTGAGGTCGACGGTCACAATCGTCTCTTGCGTCAGGGTGAAACTGTAGTGCCGCGCGTAGCGGCCCAACCGGTTTGGAGAGTCGCATTCCTGCGCCCATGTGCTGGTGCGAGACACCGTCTGCGTACCGGAGAGTGCTCCCAGATTCTCTACGCACACGTTGAAGGCCGATGTATTGATTTCGAGCGTGAAATCGCCAGAGTCTCTGGAGTAGAATGTCGTTGCTTCCATCGTGTACTCGCCGGATTGGAGGACGCGCGCTATCCGCGAGTTCCAGGCTGTACCTCCATTGTCGTCGCTGTCGATTATATCGCCGTCCACTCCCGCGCCTCGCATCAAGAACAAGTACGGGTTCGTGCCGGATGGAGGAGATGTGAGGTCGACGGTCACAATCGTGTCTTGCGTCAGGGTGAATCTGTAGTGCCGCGCGTAGCGGCCAACCCGGTTTGAAGAGTCGCACCCTGGGGCCCACGTGCTGGTGCGAGACACCGTCTGCGTACCAGAGAGTGTTCCCAGATTCTCTATGCACCCGTTGAAGGCCGTTGCATTGACTTCGAGCGTGAAATCGCCAGAGGCTCCGGAGTCGTATGTCGTCGCTTCTATCGTGTACTGGCCGGATTGAAGGATGCGCACTATCTGCGAGTTGGTGCTATAACCCCCATCGTCATCATCCGTGACTACACTTCCGTCTCTGCCAACTCCGTTCAGCAGATACATGTAGGTGTCCTCGTCGGAAGAGGTCAGATCGATAGTCACGACCCTGCTCTCTGCCAACGTAAAGCTGTAGTACCGCGCGTAGCGGCCATAACGGTTCTCCGAAGTGCATGCGTTCGTCCAGCTCCCGGAGCGAGACACCTGCGCCGCTCCCAGGGTGCCGAGGTCGACGATGCACGGATCCGCCGTCTGATTCACCCACGGCCCGACGATCGGCTCGATCCGGATGACGTCCGGCTGCATGGAAGCCAGTCCGAGCAATCCCACCGGCACATACGCTTCCAGATACGTCTTTCCCTTGTGCCGAATCGCGACTCCGTTCGCCTTCAGGAAGCCCGCCGCCCCGCCAATGTCCTCCAACGCATAGATCGTCACTCCTACCAACGCATCGCCCTCTGACTCCCCATCGACTGCGGCCTGCCCATCATCTCCGGACGGCAGCTCGTACAAGAGCGCGCTGTTCGTCAGGGAATCCGCTGAAAAGAGCCCGTCATCCACCTGCTTTGCGATGCCGTCCAGCTGCGAAGTCAAGTTCGCATACTGCTGCGGAGCCTTCCCAGGAATCGGCGGCGCATCCTCTACTGCACTGCCGGGAACTTCGTTCGGGATCCGCTGTGCGTTGTACTCCGGCCCGCCCAAGCCGTCGTCCCCTCCGATGCCCTTGCCGCCGCCAAAACCCCATGCGCCTGGGTCGGCGTCCAGATGCGGCCCTGCGATCGGTTCGACCCGAATGACCCCTGGCTGCTGCGAGACCTTTCCCAGCAGCGCAACGGGCACAGACGCTTCCAAATAGGTATTGCCGATGTTCCGTACCGAACCCCCGTTGCTCGTCAGGAACGTTGCTACTGCGTTGACATCCCCGGTCACGTAGATCGTCACATCTACCGGCGGCGGTACGCTTCCCGGATCCTGCTGCCCCTCAGTCGGCAGCGTATCCTCCTTTCTCGGCTGCGAATCCAGATTCGGATACTTTGGTGGAACAACCTCGTAGATCTTTGGGGGATGCTCCTTGCCCCCGTCTCCATGTGTATCGGATCCGGCGACCAAGACCGCCGACCCGAGAAGAATACACAGCGTAAAGATAGACCACGAACGCACGACGACTCCTTTTTGGTATACAGAATTGTTCCGAAAGGCAACATTCCAGAATACCAGATTCCGATCGGCTTGACAAGTAATCCCGGAGAAGGGTTTCGTTCGATCTATCGGCATGAGCTGCTCTCGTACCGTAAAGCCACTTGTCGTCGTTCCTACCGCATGAATGACGCGGTGGTTCGGCTATGGGGCGCGCACTGGCTCGAGCGCACCGACGCGCTTCAAGACCTCGTATGCCTCGGAGGCGCGCGCCTCGCCGGCGTCGGGGTTTGGCGGGCGTACGGCAGCGTTCTCTATAACGCCCATGTACTTTAGGATGTACTTGTGTAGGCGCGGGAGCGAGGGGATGGCAAGGGGGGCGTCGTGGAGTCCGTGCGTGGACGGACTCCACTGGCGCTGGATGTATCCCTGTCTTGCCGCAGGGGCTAGGGGAAGAGGTCGGGGTGGAGGATGGCGCGGGTGTTGATGCGGAGGCGGTCGCGGTCGGATAGGAGGGGCTCGATCTTCCCTACGAACTCGCGCATGGTTTCCTCTACCGTCGATTCGGAGGTGTCCAGCTCGAAGCGGTACCGCAGGAGGGAATGGCTGTATTGGTACTGGAATCGTTCGAGGATGTGTTCGATGTGTTCGTCTTGGATGGTGGAGCGTTCGTGGGGAGTTTCGCGCATTCGCTTGCGGATCACGTCGGCGGAGGCCTTGACGTGGACGAGCACGGTGTCCGGCCCCTGCTCGATGATTTCCTTCTCGATGCTGCGCGCCATGCTCTCGCGGTCGCCGTACTCCCCCGCGCGTCCGTAGCCGTAGTAGAGGGGGGCATAGACCGCCTCCTCGATGTGGAAGCCGATGAGGATGTGGTCGCTGTCGCGGTACAGCTGGGGGGAGAGGTGATACGCGAATTGGTAGCGGGTGAACATCTCCTTGAGGACTGGGCCGAGGTCCATGTACTTCTTGAGGTCTTCTTCGGGGATGCCGTCCCAGTGGTCAAACCACGGCGGGGTGAAGTGGTCGTGGTAGGTGACGATGCCGAGTGGCGTGGGCGGGCCCATCACCCTATCGCGCCATTCGACGATCTCCTCCGCGAGGGTCGTCGTGCCTGCGTATTCGCATCCAACCAGTATGAGTCTCATGTGTCTCCTCCTGTCTTGCGAGTGTGTTTGGATTCCCGCCTTCGCGGGAATGACGTAGACGAGTGCGGGAATGACGTGAGTGAGTGCGGGAATGACGGGTATGGCTACTCCTGTCTTGCGAGTGTGTCGGGCGTCTGGGGACTGTCGCATTATAGCGGTTTCGTGCGCTGGGCGGGGGCAAGCGTTCGCGCGCTACGATTCCGTTTGACTTATCGGCATGGATTGCGCCCAGGTCGCAGCAGGTTAGACATACCGCATACCGTCATTCCCGCGCATACCGTCATTCCCGCGCATACCGTCATTCCCGCGCATACCGTCATTCCCGCGCATACCGTCATTCCCACACATACCGTCATTCCCGCGCACACCGTCATTCCCGCGTAGGCGGGAATCTATTGCGCCCAGGCGGACTGGACATCCCGCTTGGAGTCACCGCCCCCGAAGCGCCATGCCAATACATCGAACGGAACACGCGCTGCGGTTTACTACAGGGGACGGTTTGGGTAGTATCGAGTTGTGCAGAATGACGGAGGGGCGATATGAACGCAGGCAGGCGTGACGGCGCGATATTGTGGGAGGAGAAACCGGAGGGCGGGCTTCTGTTCTGGCAGAGGACGCTCACGGTCTTGCCGTTCCAGATTGGGATCGTGATTCGGGACGGGGAAGTCGTGGATGTGTTTTCGCAGGGGAAGCGCAAGCTGCCCAAGGGGGAAGTGCGGACGTATGTTGCGTCCACCGCGCCGTTCAATCTGACGTTCTGGCTGATGGATCCCGCGGATGCGGCGGAGCCGGAGGAGGGCGTCGCGCTGAAAGAGCCAGTCCTGACGGCGGACGACGAGGTGGTGACCGGCAGGGTTGCGCTTACGCTGCGGGTCGTGCCCAAGAACGTCGAGTATCTCCTGCAGCTGCCGGGCGCGGGAATCGGAGGCGTCACGAGTCAAGACGTCTCGCAGGCTATCGCGGGGGAGCTGCTGGCAAAGGTGTTGGCGCTGGACATCCACGGGCATACGGCGGAGGAGCTGCGGGGGAATCGGGAGTTGTTTCAGGGAATGGGCGAATCCTTGAGAATCGAACTGGCCTCGACGATTCGGTTCTACGGTCTGCGCTTGGACAACTTCACCGTCACCTGGGGCCTGACGCAAGAGGAGCGGGAGGCCATCGCAAAGCGGCGGCATGAGGCGCAGCTGCGGGAGATGGAGCGGCGGCATGAGGCGCAGCTGCAGGAGACGGAGCGGCAGCACGAGGCGCAGCTGCGCGAGATGGAGCGGCAGAAGCAGATCCTCGAACGGCAGCGTGAGCTAGAGGCGCTGTCGGAGCCTGTACCGCCTCCCGCGCCGCCGTGGCGGCGGGCCGCCGGAACGAGAAGACGGAATATCAGCGCCGCATCATTGCACGACGCAGCTATGTATGGTGATAAGGAGACGGTGCTGGATCTCGTCAGGGCTGGCGCTGATGTCAATGCGATGACAGAGGACGGTCTGATGCCGCTGCACAGGGCAGCTGGTCTGGGCTACACGGAGACGGCGGTGGCGCTGGTGAAGTCCGGCGCAGATGTCGACGCAAGGTCCGAGGGCGGCTTGACGCCACTGCATTATGCGGTTAGGGAAGGTCATAGGGAGACGGCGGTGGCGCTCATCAAGGCCGGCGCTGATGTCGACGCAAGAACCGAGGACGAGTATGGCATGACGCCGCTGCACTTGGCGGCTGGTCAGGGCCACACGGAGACGGCGGTGGCGCTTATTAGGGCTGGCTCTGATGTCAATGCAGTGGGTGAGGTCGGCCAGACGCCGCTGCTTACGGCGGCTTTGAATGGTCATACAGAGACTGCGGTGGCGCTCATCAAGGCCGGCGCTGACGTCGACGCAAGAACCAAGGAGAGCATGACGCCGCTGCACTGGGCGGCCCAGGAAGGTCATGCGGAGACGGCGGTGGAGTTGGTGAAAGCCGGCGCTGATGTCAACGCAAGACAACAGGAAGGAGGGACGTCGCTGCATGCGGCGGCCCAGGAAGGTCATGCGGAGACTGCAATGGCGCTGGTCGAGGCTGGCGCTGATGTCAACGCAAGAATCGAAGACGAGCATGGCAACACGCCGCTGCACTTGGCGGCTTTGAAAGGTCATACGGAGACTGCAATGGCGCTGGTCGAGGCTGGCGCTGATGTCAACGCAAGGGGCAAGAAGGAGGGTTTGACGCCGCTGCACTTGGCGGCTATCGCAGGTCATATGGAGACGGTGGTGGCGCTAGTCAAGGCAGGAGCCGATGTCAACGCAAGGGGCAAGAAGGAGGGTTTGACGCCGCTGCACTTGGCGGCTGGGCGCGGTCATTCGGAGACTGCGTTGGACCTGGTGAAGGCCGGCGCCGATGTCAATGCAATGACTGCCACCGGTGCAACGCCGTTGGATATTGCAGAGTATAACGGCCATATCGAGACTGTGGATGCGCTTCGCCGGTCGGGAGCCATGAACGCAATAAATGAGGACGTCACAACCGTCATAAATCAGCTGGATTGGGCAGTTATGTCAGGGGATACCGAGAGGGCGCTGGATCTCATCTCCGCCGGGGCTGATGTCACCACGAGAACTGAGGACGGTATAACGCCGCTGCACTTTGCAGCTGGTCTGGGTCATACGGAGACGGTGCTGGCGCTCATCAAGGCCGGCGCTGACGTCAATGCAAGGAGCAAGGCCGGCACTACACCGCTGCACTTTGCGGCCGAGACGGGTCATACGGACACGGTCTTGGCGCTGATCAAGGCCGGTGCTGACGTTAACACAATGACTGCCACCGGCGCAACGCCCCTGGACTATGCCGCTGCACAAGGTCATACGGAGACTGCAGATGCGCTTCGCCGGGCAGGCGGCGATGTTGATGCAGTAGATGAGGACGTCACAACCGTCATAGCTCAGCTGCATTTGGCAGTTATGTCAGGGGATACCGAGAAGGCTCTGGATATCATCTCCGCCGGGGCTGATGTCAACGCAAGAGATGAGGACGGTTGGACGGCGCTGCACAAGGCGGTTGAGGAAGGGCATACCGCGACGGTGTTGGCGCTGGTGTCCGCCGGGGCCGATGTCAACGCAAGAGGAGTACTCGGCGGGACACCGCTGCACTGGGCGGCTGGGCGCGGTCATACGGAGGCGGCGTTGGCGCTGGTGTCCGCCGGCGCGGATGTCGACGCAAGGAATAAGTACGGTCGTACGCCACTGGAATTGGCAGCTGTGGAAGGTCATACGGAGACGGTGGATGCGCTTCGCCGGGCGGGGGCGGTGGATTGAGGGGTAGAGATTTCTCTGTGGTATACTTCGGGTCAAACAGGTAGAGGTGACTTGCGGGTCTTGTCGATGCGGACAAGTCATCTCGCGAAAGGAGTTCGTGATGGGGAATATCAACACAATGGATGGGAACGGCGCAACTTTCGGACAGTATGGCCGTCCGGACCGTTTGGTAGAAGCTGGACCTATGGTCAGCGTACAGATCGGCGATGACCACAAATTCCGCCCCGGCGGTGACAGGCATGGGCCAAACTTGTCCAATACCTTATACAGTGCGCTAGTAGATACAGGGTCGCGGGATAGTTGCATTGACTCGGGTCTCGCTACGGAATTGAATCTACAGATTCTCGGTCAAAGGTGCTTGACGGGATTCCAAGGGTCTCAACGAGTTAACGTATACTATGCTCAGGTTTATATTCCTGAATTGAACGGTGTGTTTTCTCACCAGTTTGCCGGGGTGAACCTGGGAAAACCTCCTCACGTCCTCATCGGCAGAGACCTACTCCAAAATTTCACCATGACTTATGAGGGGCAGACGGGAGTCGTGAGCATCAGCAGAGGCTAGGCGAAACAATGACGGATAGGGACGAGGCGCTGCGGACGCTGCGAGGGCTGAAGGGGGCCCTGTCGGAGCGGTACGGGGTGATTGGGCTGGCGTTGTTTGGTTCGGTTGCGCGAGGTGAGGCGGAGGAAGGGAGCGATGTGGATATTTTGGTGCGTTTCGACGGGCCTGCGACGTCGCGGCAGTTCTTTGGGGTGCAGTTTGCGATTGAGGATGCGCTGGGGCGTCCTGTGGATTTGGTGACGGACAAGGCGCTGCGGGCGGAGTTGCGTCCGTATGTGGAGGCGGAGGCGATCGATGTCTGATGGTGGGCGACAACGAGAGTGGCGTTGCTTCGTCGAGGATATGATTGGGTTCGGCGAGAGAGTCTTGTCGTATACGGATGGACTTGATCGGAAGTCGTTCGTTACTGATTCCCTCGTCTACGATGCTACCCTCCGCAACTTGGAGCTCATTGGCGAAGCGGCGACTCGCGTGCCGGATTCGATCCGGGTGCAGTATCCGGGGATACCGTGGCGGTCAATAGTGGGGATGCGAAACCGGATCATTCATGTGTATCTTGGCGTCGACGATGACATCGTTTGGAGCGTCATTCAGAAAGACATTCCCGCGCTGCTGCCCCAGTTGCGGGAGATGCTGGGGGCGGAGTAGATTCCCGCCTTCGCGGGAATGACGTGAGTGTAGGCGGGAATGACGGGATGGGGCAGGAGTATGACGGGCATGGGTGCGGGAATGACGTGGGTGTGGGCGGGAATGACGAGACTGCGGCGGCGGAGGGGGTGTTCGATCAGGCGTGAGGGACGGAGGGAGACTATGCGGAAGGTGGTAATCGACACGGATCCGGGGGCGGATGATGCGCTGGCTCTGATGATGGCGTTGAACTCGGATGCGTTGGCTGTGGAGGGCATTACCACGGTCGGGGGGAATGCGACGCTGTCGGAGACGACGCGCAACGCGCTGCGCCTCGTGGAGTATTTCGAGAGGGAGATGGGAGCGGGGGCCGGCAGCGCGGCAGTGCGGATTGTGGCGGGGGCGGATCGTCCGACGCATGGGGCGTTCAGTCATGCGTATCATGTTCACGGGCCGGGCGGGCTTGGCGTGGATCTGCCAGGGCCGTCTTCGAAGCCGCACGGGGCGGACGCGCCGCGCTTCATCCGCGACCTGGTGTCCGCGTCGCCTGGCAGAGTCACCGTCATCGCGCTTGGGCCGCTGACCAATATCGCCGCGGCTCTGGAGCGTTTTCCCGGGCTGGCATCGGAGGTCGAGGAGATCGTGGTCATGGGCGGGGCGCTGGAGGTCGAGGGGAATATCACGCGGTACGCGGAGTTCAATATCTACGAGGATCCGTGGGCGGCGAACGCGGTCTTCACATGCGGCGCGCCGGTCAGGCTGGTCGGTCTGGATGTGACCCGCAGAACGTTCCTGCACAGGAGCGACGGGCCGGAGTGGTTTCCGGGCGGGTCGGCGTCCGCGCGTCTGTGCAACCGCATCATGGCGAGCTTGCTCCATGGGTCGGAGGCCCCGCAGGTGTTCCACCTGCACGACCCGTTGGCGCTGGCGGCCGCTATCGATCCGGACGCGCTGACCTATCGGCAGGCGAGCGTGTCGGTCGCAACGGACGGAAAAGAACGCGGGCGGACTACCGCGCATTTCGGACGGGGGACGGTCAAGGCAGCTGTCGGGGTGGATGTTCCCCGGGCGCTGCAACTGGTGCGGAGCGCGGTCTCTGGGGAGGGCGCGGGTCGTCGCTGATGCGGCGCGGTCGCAGGCAGCTGGGTTCCCGCCTTCGCGGGAATGACGTAGGCAGACGAACGAGGGACACGGGGCGACGGATGCGGTGCGATAGATTCCCGCCTACGGAGACCTTTGAATAACTAGGCGGAGTGGTTGTTTTGGGATGCTCTGCCCATGGTGCGCCCGTTCATTTTGCGTGCTTCGGGTTCCATTCCCATACCCCCCCGGCAAGAGGTTATGCAAAGGTCTCCCTACGCGGGAATGACGTAGACAGACGAACGAGGGGCGGGGGCACGGGATGCGGTGCGCTGGATTCCCACCTTTGCGGGAATGACGGGACGGCCTTCGCGGGGATGACGTGGGAGAGTGCGGGAATGGTGGGAGGGCCTTCGCGGGAATGATGTGAGTGGATGTGGCCACTGAGGTGGAGGCGTCGTGCCTCTCACCGTACTTCCTAGCGGAGGGGTGCGGCCACTGGAATGAGGGTGGGGGTTTAGTCGTAGTAGTCGGGCATTGGGGGTTGGCCAGGTTTGGGTTTTTCGATGATGTCGGTGATGATGGACTCGGTGGTTATGACCATGGAGGCGAGGCTGGCGGCGTTTTCGACGGCGGAGCGGGTGACTTTGGCGGGGTCGACGATCCCGCGTTCGAGGAGGTTTCCGTAGTCGCCTGTTTCGGCGTCGTAGCCCCAATCGCCGCCGCGGGCGCGGGTTTCCGCGAGGACGACCTCTCCGGAGACGCCGGTGTTTTCGGATATGAGCTTGAGTGGTGAGGAGAGGGCTTTCTCGAGGATTCGGATTCCGGTTTCCTCATCGGTCGTTTGGGGGGCGAGGGTATCAAGGGCGCTGGCGGCTCTGATGAGGGTGACGCCGCCACCGGGGACTATACCTTCCTCGACTGCTGCACGGGTAGCGGAGAGGGCGTCTTCGACTCGCTGTTTCTTTTCCTTGAGTTCGACTTCGGTTGCGGCTCCGACTTTGAGGATGGCGACGCCGCCTGAGAGTTTGGCGAGGCGTTCTTCGAGTTTTTCGCGGTCGTAGTCGGATGTGGTATCTTCGATTTGTGCGCGCAGTTGGTTCATGCGGCCGGTGATGGCGTCTTCGGAGCCGCCGCCACCGACGATGGTGGTATCGTCTTTCGTGGATATGACTCTGCGTGCGCGTCCGAGGTCGGCGGGGGTGATGGAGTCGAGGGTGCGGCCGACATCTTCGCTGATGAGGGTTGCGCCGGTGAGTACGGCCATGTCTTCGAGCATGGCTTTTCGTCGGTCGCCAAAGGCGGGGGCTTTGACGGCGAGGGCGGAGAATGCGCCGCGCAATCGGTTGACTACGAGAGTTGCGAGGGCTTCCCCTTCAACGTCTTCGGCAATCAGGACGATGTTCTTGCTGATTTGGACGATCTTTTCGAGAGCTGGGACGAGCTCGGAGACTGCGGATATCTTCTTGTCGGTAATGAGGATGTATGGGTCGTCGATTTCCGCGGTCATGCGGTCTTGATTGGTGGTGAAGTAGGGGGAGATGTAGCCTTTGTCGAACTCCATTCCTTCGACGTACTCTTGTTCATAGGCGAGGGCTTTGGATTCTTCGACGGTGATGACGCCGTCTTTGCCGACCTTTTCGATCACTTCTGCGATGAGGCTTCCCATCTCTTCGTCGTGCGCTGCGAGGGCTGCGACTTGGCTGATTTGCTTGCGTCCGGCGACGGGCTGCGCCATTTCTTCGATCGAGCTGCGGACTGCGGCGACGCCTTGGTCAATCCCCTTCTTGAGGAGCATGGGATTGCTGCCTGCGGCGATGTTCTTGAAACCTTCGTGGATGATGGATTGTGCGAGGACGGTGGCGGTTGTGGTTCCGTCGCCTGCTTTGTCGTTCGTCTTGCTGGCTGCTTCTTTCAGGAGTTGGGCGCCCATATTCTCGTATGGGTCTTGGAGGACGATCTCCTTGGCGATGGTAACGCCGTCGCTGGAGATCTTTGGTCCTGCGAAGTCGTCGTCGATGACGACGTTTCTGCCGCGCGGGCCGAGTGTGGCGCCGACTGCGTCGGTCATGATGTCGATCCCGCGTTTGAGCGCCGCGCGCGCTTCGTCGCTAAACTCTAGCTGCTTTGCCACTGTCTGGTCCTCCGTGCTCGATCGTTGTGGACGGCGTCTACTTCACGACGAGGATGTCGTCTTCGCCGATGATGAGGTATTCGACGTCGTCTTGCTTGAACTCTGTGCCTACGTACTGGGGATATACGACGGTATCGCCGACTTGGAGGGAGACGGGAACGCGCTCGCCGGAGTCGGTGATCCGGCCTGGTCCGACGGCGACCACCTCGCCCTCCTGGGGCTTTTCCTTGGCTGTATCGGGGATGTATATGCCCCCTGGGCCTCTAGCCGCAGCGGCCTCGGACGGTTTGACGACGACGCGATTTCCGAGGGGGGAGTACGTGCTCTCTGCCATATTTCCGAATCCTCCGTATGCTGCGGATGCCGCAGTTTGCAGCCCATTGCATGTGCTGCCAATATAATCGTATGACAGCCGGGACTGTATGTCAACAAAGTGCGGCGGGCGGTTCCGTTTGGTCTGTTGGGATGACGGTTCGGGGACGGCAACTCCAAGCGGTGCGTCTAATCGCGCAACGGGATGGATTCCCGCCTACGCGGGAATGACGTGGGTGGGGGAATGACGGAGAAGAGTCCAACCTACTGCCGGACTGGGGGCAATCTCCATGCCGGGAGAAAGGAAACGGAACGGCGTCGCCTCGCGCGCGTGCGTACGCGCGGGAATTAGGGAACGCGCGCACACGAGTTTCTGTCGATTTTTGCCGGATTCTGTCGGATTTTGTAGCCGGGGGGAAGGGGGCCGTCTCTTCGGGAGTGTGGTCGCAGCGGGGTGGATTCCCGCCTTCGCGGGAATGACGTGGGTGGGTGCGGGAATGACAGGGGTGAGTGTGGTCGTGCGGAGGGCCGGCGGGGGAGGTGGTTGGGGGTTGGTGTGTTTCGCGCATGGGGTTGTCTCCTCGGGATGCTACGCCGTGGGCATGGTGTCGTTTGGGTTGGTATGTTTCGCGCATGGGGTTGTTTCCTCGGGGTATGGTTTTGTGGAGTGGTCATAGGTTTATGGTAGTACGTGAGTTCTGTTTTGTCAAATGCGAATCGGTTGGTTCGATGTGTCTGTGCAAACATGGCTATGGGGGTGGGTCGGGCGCAGGCCGCTAGATTCCCGCCTACGCGGGAATGACGTAGACGGGTGCGGGAATGACGTAGACGGGTGCGGGAATGACGTAGACGGGTGCGGGAATGACGTAGACGGGTGCGGGAATGACGTAGACGGGTGCGGGAATGACGTAGACGGGTGCGGGAATGACGTAGACGGGTGCGGGAATGACGTAGACGGGCGTGGGAATGACGGGGTGCGGGTATGATACGACGGGGGTATGGCCATGAATGGATGTCGGGCGCAGCGGGGGATAGTTGCGCGCATTGACAACCTATCCCAATGCTGATACTATATCTCTGTCGCGGATCACAGTCGAGAGATTGGAAGTGTCCTGCGATAGACCGATTGGGAAAAAGGATTTTGCTCATGTCATTCATACACAAGTCGTTAGCGTCGGCGGCAGTCATGCTGTCGGTCGTCGCCCTCATCGCGTGCGGTAGTGGATCCGACAACACGCCCACGCCGATCGTGGAAGAGAATCAGAGCGATAGCGCCGTGGATGCGCCGGCTGCAACCGCGGAAGCCGCGCCGACCGCAACCGTGGAAACCGCACCCGCCGACAGCGACCGCGAAAAGTCGACCATCGTCTTCGGCGACCTGAGCTGGACTAGCGCCCAGGTGCAGAACCGCGTCGCACAATACATCGTCGAAAAAGGCTACGGCTATCCCACCGATGTAGTATTTGGAAACACCCTCCCGCTCTTCCAGGGACTCCGGCGCGGGGACATCCAAGTCACCATGGAAATATGGCTGCCAAATCAGATCGACGCATGGAACGAAGCCCAGGAAAACGGCGAGGTCGTTTCCCTCGGCACGAGCCTAGGCAAAGACTGGCAGTCCGCCTTCGTCATTCCCTCCTACCTCCAGGAGGAATACCCAGACCTGGACAGCTGGGAAGACCTCAAGGATGACAAGTTCAAGGAACTGTTCGCCACGACAGAAACTCGAGGCAAAGTACGGCTGGTCTCCTGCGTCATCGGGTGGGCCTGCGAAGAAGACGTCGCTGACCAGATCGTCGGCTACGGACTGACCGACCATGTACACATCATCAACCCAGGAGACGGCGCCGCCGCGAACGCCGACCTCTACGGCGCATACGAAAAGGGCGACCCCTGGATCGGCTACCAATGGGGCACCAACGACCCCGCCCTGATCTTGGACATAACGACTCTGGAAGAGCCCGAATACAGCGGCGAATGCTGGGCTACCACCAAGGCGTGCGGCTTTCAAGACGCCACGATCTTGATCGCCGTCCATCCGGACTTCCTGACCGACGCTCCCGATGTCGCCGAGATGCTGCGGAAATGGGCCTTCAGCATCGATGTCTATAAGTCCGTCGCCGCATGGCTGGACACCAACGAAAGCGCCAGCGAAAACGATGCCGCCCGATGGTGGCTTAGCGGCAACGCCGACGTCTGGGGCGACTGGGTCACGGCCGATGCCGCCGCATCGATCCAAGCCGCCCTCGACGCCAACGAAATCCCGGACGGCTGGCCGACGCAGTAGGCCACGACGTCACGCATACGGAACGGACTGCGGCCCCGGCCAAAGCTGGGGCCGCAGCGCCTCCGTCGACGTTCACCGGGTTGGGCGGCGCCAAGCGGCCCCCTCCGTCAAGCGCAGGAATTCTGCATGAAGCCGCGGACTCGACGCGATGATCCCGTCGCTAGACAGCGTTGCCCGCTGGCCCGTCCGATCCGTAATCACTCCGCCCGCCTCCTCGACCAACAGCATCCCAGCAACCTGATCCCATGGCTGCAGCCGATGCTGAAAGTACAGATCCGTTCGACCCGCGGCCGCGTATGAAATCCCCAACGCAGACGATCCAAGGGCCCGCGCAGTTCCCATGTTGGGCCACACCGCTTCCGCAAGCATCTCGAACTCATGCCGCGCCCCAATATCGTCATACGGAAGGTCGAACCCAATGATGCAGTCTCGCAGAGCCGCCTTCTCCGACACCCGTATCCGCCTCCCATTCAAATACGCCCCTCCCCCGCGCTCCGCCTCGAACAAATCGTCCCGCTCCGGATCGTAGTTCACCCCGACCACCGGCTCCCCGTCTATCGCCAGACCCACCACCGTCGAATAGATGGGTATCCCAAATGCGTAATTCCGTGTCCCGTCCACAGGATCCACGATCCACACGCAACCCCTGCCCACCTCCTCGCTCCCAGCGCTCTCCTCCCCAACCAGAGTATGATCCGGAAACTCCTGCCCAAGCAGATCGAAGATCATCGCCTCTGCTTCGGTATCCACGTTCGTGACCACATCTCCCGGCCTCTTGAAGGCTATCCGCTTGCTGCGATCGAACCGTTCTCGCGAGAACTCCCCCGCAGTCTTGGCAGCCTCTCGCGCAACCTCCAGCGCCGTTCTCCCGCTGACTCCTATTGGAATGTTCAACTATCCTACCTCTCTGAAGAATCATCATCCACGGCAAGCCTCGCAGTCTCCCGACCGCGCCTTTGCCGAACCGTCCGCCTTCCATGCCGCCACGCGTCGATGGCAGCGGACGACCATCCGCCTTCCGTCATCACACCGCTCCCCTCGGCCGCAATACGTCCTCGACGCGCACCAACTCCAACGCTTTCATCGCCTCCTCCCGCGTCGGCTGCGCCTCGATGCTCGGCCCTCCGACCTTGAGCCCCGCGCACGCAACGCCCCATCGCGCGCCCTCGAAAACGTCCAATCCCCGAACGATGCAGTGCAGCAGCCCCCCGACGAACGTGTCGCCCGCCCCGCTGGCGTGCAGCACTCCTCGCGGAGAAACCGCCGGGATGCGCGCCGTCCTGTCTTCCGTCCCCGCCCACGCGCCCGCCGCCCCACACTTCAACGCCACGGCCCCAACACCCCGATCCAAGAACCAGTCGATGACCTCCGCTTCCTCCTCTAGCCCAATCAATGCCCTCGGCTCGTGCGGAAAGCTCGGCGTAACGATGTCGACGTATGGAAGTATCTCGTCCAGCGCCTGACGAGCCTCTCCAATCGACTCCCACAAGCCGGGCCGAAGGTTCGGGTCATACGATACGAGCGTCCCCTCCTCCCGCGCGATCTCCGCCGCCAAGAGCGACGCCCGACGGCACGACTCCGAAATGCCCTGCGAAATCCCGCTAACATGCAAGACCTTCGCCCCGGCGACGTAATCCCGTTCGATATCCTCCGGCGTCATGCCCGATGCAGCCGACCCCTTCCGGTACAGCACCTTCGTTCCCTCTCCGGGCGGCTCCAATGACGAAAACTCCATCGCGTTGAACCCCCGCGTCTGCTGCACGCAAGACGTATCGATACCCCGCTTCCTCCACTCCTCCAACAAGAAATCCCCAAGCGGGTCGTCGCTCACCCGCGTTACGTACCCGCATGACGTACCCAGCAAACTCGCCATCGCCACCACATTGAACGTATCGCCAGAGTAGACGAGCTTCCATTCCGCATCCGCATGCAGCCGCTCATGCGTATAGAACTCGACGAAGCACTCCCCTATGGCCACGATCTCTGGCATGACGCTATCTTATCAGATACCATCTCCCCCGTGGATTCCCAAAACCCCGAACGCCCGCGCCGCCGCGAGGAGACAGACATGCCCGTTGGAACCGACAAGATGAAATCGAGTCAAGACAGCGTAGTCGTCCTCTTCAAAGGCGGTCGATTGCCCGACTGGCACGTACTCTCGCCGCAACAGCGCGCGGACTACAGCGCCCAGCACGTCGAACTCATGCTCGAAGTCGCACACACGCACGGCATGATGACCCTGGAGGGCTTCAAACTGCTAGAGCCACAGCACGCATGGGAACGGTTTTGGGTCATGGAGTTCCCAACGTTGGAAGGCGCGGAAGCCTGGATCGAGGCAGAGATGGCCCCGCCTTACGGCATCTATGGATACTACGAGTACTACCTCACCCGCAGGTTCGCGCAAGAGTATTTCGCAGACTGGACGTCCGCCCCCCGCGTCGAGCCCCGCCCGCGGATCCCAGTCGATCCCCAAGACATCCCAATCCTCGACGTCGACCGGAGCAGCTCCGTCCTGCTAGGGTTCGAGCCCGAACCTCCCAGCGCGATGCTCCCGCCGGAGACGGAACGCCGCCGCAAGTTGCTGAAGTCCGTTGCGCAAGAGCACGGCCTCATACGCCTCGAAGCGTTCCAGCTCATAGCTCCCCAGAACGACTGGCTGCGCGCCTACGTCATCGAAATCCCAACCCTTGCGGCCGCAGAGGCATGGATCCGCGCCGAACGCGAATCGCCGCAGGCCGTCTACTGGAGCAAGACGATGCACCTAGCCCACAGATGGGCCCCCGCCTTCTTCGCCAGATGGCTGCCAACTGAAGATGCCGGATAGCGCCCAGAGCGCGCCCCCGCTCACATCTCGATCTTCTTCTCACCCGACAGATACGCGTCCGGCTCCTTCTGAAACGCACGGTTGCAGCCCGGCCCGCAGAAATAGTACGTCACGCCCTGATATGCGTACGTGCCCCCCGGTGGCTTTGCCATCTTGACCCGCATCCCGCATACGGGGTCGGTCGCTCTCTCTCCGCTCTTGCTCAGCAATGGTATCTTCATCGGAACCTGCCTACTCAATGTCAAATTGCGGCCTTGTACCGCTTCAATCTCAAAGAATTCGTAACCACGCTCACGGAGCTCGCCGCCATCGCCGCCGCAGCCAGTATCGGGTTGAGGAACCCAAACTCCCCAAACGCGGGAACGAGCGCAGCCGGCACGCCGCCGGATGCAAACACCGGATACAAGATTCCCGCCGCGACCGGAATCAGCGCAACGTTGTAGGCGAACGCCCAAAACAGGTTCTGCCTGATCGTTCTCATCGTCCTACGACTGATCGAAACCGCTCGAACTACTCCCATGAGGTCCCCTCCGATGAGAGTCACGTCGGCCGCCTCCATTGCAATGTCCGCCCCCGTGCCGATGGCGATGCCCACATCTGCCTGCGCCAATGCAGGCGCGTCGTTGATGCCGTCTCCCACCATCGCAACTACTGCCCCGCCGCGTTGGAAGCTTTCGATATGCCTCGCCTTGTCCGCAGGCAGGGCGTCCGCGATAACCGTCTCTATGCCCAGCGGCTGGGCAATCGACTCCGCCGTCTGCCGATTGTCTCCAGTCAGCACCGCGGCGTCGACCCCCTCCCGCCTCAACGCCGAAATGGCGTCGCTCACCCCCGGCTTCACCGCGTCCGAAACCGCGATCACTCCCTGCACCTCCCCCTCAACGGCCGCGTACAACGTGGTCTTGCCAGAACTCGAAAGATCGCTCCCAATCCTTTCGAGCCCGTTCGTCGAGAACCCCCGCTCCTCCATGAGCCGAAGGTTCCCCACTACAACCTCCACTCCGTCCACCGTCCCCTCGATTCCCATGCCCGGCAGCGCCCTGGCGTTCGTTGCCTGCCCGCCGATCTCCAGGCCCCGTGCCAGCGCCGCCTCTGCGATAGCGCGTCCCAACGGATGCTCGGACGATTGCTCGATCCGCGCAGCCAACGCAAGCGCCTCGTCTTCCGAAACGCCAACCGACGCAATGTCGGTCACCTCGGGCGCTCCAGTCGTCAACGTGCCAGTCTTGTCGAAGACTACCATGTCGACCTTGTGCGCTCGTTCGAGAATCTCCGCGCTGCGGATCAGTACGCCCATCTCTGCTGCTTTCGCCGTGCCGACCATGATGGCGGTCGGCGTCGCTAACCCCATCGCGCACGGACACGCGATGATGAGTACCGCAATTGCCGTCGTCGTCGCATAGACGTATGACGGATTCGGCCCGAATGCTAGCCAAACCAAGAACACAGTAGCAGCAACCGCGATCACAGCAGGAACGAAATAGCTCGATACCGCGTCCGCCAACCTCTGGATCGGTGCTTTCGACCCCTGCGTCTCTTCCACCAATCGAATGATCTGCGCCAAAACAGTATCTTTGCCCACCCCAGTCGCGCGAATCGTCAGACTTCCCGTCGTGTTGACCGTGGCCCCGTAGACCTCGTCCCCCGCGCTCTTCTCCACCAACATGCTCTCACCCGTCAAGATTGACTCGTCCACCCACGAACTGCCTTCGACCACCACGCCGTCCACCGCAGCCCGTTCCCCAGGCAAGACCCGCACGCGGTCCCCAACGACCACCTCTTCGATGGAGACTCTCGCTTCATCCCCGCCGCGCACGACCGTGGCCGTCTTTGCTTGCATCCCCGCGAGCGCCTCGATCGCCTTGGACGCCCTGCCCTTGGCGCGCGCCTCCAGATAGCGGCCAAGCAGGACGAGACCGATGATCGCGGCTGACGTCTCGAAGAACGTCTCCTTGAAGAATGCCTCGTTGCTCTCGAATACTCCCCCCACCCGAAGAATGGTGACCGCGGCGCTGTACCCGAACGCCGCGAAGGTCCCGACTGCGATCAACGTGTTCATGTTGCTCGTCCCGTGCCGAAGCGCCCTCCACGCGCCAACATGGAACTGCCAGCCGGCCCAAAACTGCACCGGTATAGCCAGAACAAGCAGCAAGACGTCCAGCGGAATCGGAAGGATGTCTCTCGCGGCCGGCACGGACATCGACGCCATCATCACAGCCGCGGTGACCAAACTGAACGCCGCCTTCCTCCGAAGATCCGACGTCCGCCTCGGGGTTGCAGGCGCATCGTCTCCAACCCCAACGCCCAGCATCGAGTACCCCGCGTCCTCGATGGCGAATCTGAGATCCGTTACCGTGGCGCGCCCGCGTTCGTACCGCACCGTGGCGCGCTCCGTCGCCAAGTTTACCGCCGCCGATTCCACTCCCTCGACCCCCATCAGAGCGCCCTCGACGTGCCGAACGCACGCCGCGCAGGTCATCCCTCCTACACTGATCGCAACCTGATCGGTTTCACCAGACCGGTTCACAAGGCTGTCGGATCGAGTCGTCATGGTTGCCGTCCCTCCAACTTCCGCTGCCCATCTGAGTTCTGACCTTGGGAGTGGCAGTCCATAGAGTTAGCCGATAGAGAGATGCGAGAGACCCGCACATCGGCGACTTCGTGTGGAGTATTGCAGCCCAAAGTGCGCGATGTCTATGCCTCGCTAGTCTCCCGCTCCCGCGTACTGCGAAACCTGCATCTCCCCCTCGCTTTCCGGAAACGCAGAGGCCAAGGCTACGCGGTAGCAGGCGGGTGCCCGTATTGATTCTCTTCCGGCTGACTAGGCCTTGCCGTAAAGACGGACAAGACGATGAACCCCAGGCCGGACACCATAAGACCGATGAGGCTAACGTACTCGAACCATGGAGCCAGGATCGCGGTCGCAACCCAAGGCACGTAGAACACGAGTTGCAACAATCCGCTCCGCCCAATGTCGTGCAGCCGCCGCGCGCCTACTGCCATGGCCGGAAGCAAGGTAATGGCAAGGTACACCGACATGATCGGCCTCTGTTCCAGAGGAAGTGTCGGAAACACCCCGTTGTCCACGAAACCCGCTAACAACGCGATGATGACGTGACCGAGCATGAACCACCAGAACTCAGGGCGGGGAGATCGGCCGTCGAAAATAGCGTACTTCTTCAATACTTCGATATACGGCATGATGTTCTTACCCTTCTCGTTTTCCTCTGGAAGACACTGCGCCGGCTATGATTGAATCATAGCAGCCGAACCAACCCGCGTCAACCTCAGAGCCTAGTCAGTATCCTTCCACGTGCATGTGGTGGAGGAAGCGGGAATCCAGTCCATCGAGCAGCTGCAGAGCCGTTGATTACGCGTCAGACCTCGACTTCAAAGACACCACCGCCGTGCCGACTGTCGTCCGAACACCGTCATCCCGCTCCGTCCACACACCGCATTCCACCAATCCTCCGCCCAGAATGCTCGACACCGTTCCGGCGCAGGTGATCCGCTCGTTTACCGTGTCCATCCCCCGGTACTGCACATCCAGCTTCAGGAGCGTGTCCTCCTCGCCGACCCACTCGCCCAACGCCTGCGCCAAGAACGCGCTCTTCAACGCCCCGTGCACGATCACGTCAGGCAGTCCCGACGACCGCGCGTATCCCTGGTCGTAGTGAATTTCGTAGAAGTCCCCCGACGCGCCGGCATACTGCACAAGCTGCCGCGTAGTAGGCCTCTTGACCAACGGGCGAATCCGCGTCCCCACGGAAACATCCTCCGCGTACACGCCGCCCGGGTTCCCGGTACTGTACGGTGAACCGCCTTGCATAGACGGAGTCTGCGACCGCACGTCCCCGGGAGCAGAGGATGCCGACGCGCTGTAGTAGATAGTCGTACTCTTCTGCGTGGCCGCCGTCCGTCCGCTCGGATCCGCGTACACGTGTCGACGCACCACCAACAGCATCTCTCCGAGTCTGCCAGCCTTCTCCAGCACGTCGCAAACCTCGGTCGTCGCCGTGATCTCGTCCCCCGCTGTGATCCGCTCGAAGAACTCCCACTCGCTCCCGCCGTCGAGAACGTCCGGATAGGGAATGTCGAACTCCGGAACCGGAGGCGTCTCATCGAGCGAACGCGGGAACGTTGGAGGAGCCGCGGCCCCCGTCGCATACAACGGGTTCGGGTCTCCCACCGCCTCCGCAAACCGCCGTACCGCCCCGGCCTCCACGACATGCGTGCGACGCACGGACACCGACCCAATCGCCGCGCGTATCTCTCCGGTTATCTGCGATGACTTGGACATTGCTCCACTCTATCCGCACGAAATGACGATAGCCGCAAACTCCGCATCCATCCGCTGCAAGAGCTGCATCCGCGCCTCGTGCTACTCTATCTTCTGCAGGGGCGCGAAGCTCAGCAGCAAGCGCTTGACCCCGTGCCCGTCCTTGAACGCGACCGTCACTTCCATATCTCCCCCTGACGGCTTCACGGCGGTCACGATACCTTCCCCAAAGGTCTTGTGCTTCACCTTGTCGCCCGTATTCAGCGTCTGCGCGCTCCCCGCCCTCGTCACAGCGGCGGCTCGCCGTCTGCGCCGAATCACAGGAACCTCCTCCCGACGCTTCACTATGTGCTCAGCAGAGCCGTCATCCCGCCGCCCCTGCTCGAAGGAAGTATCGCGCCGCCTCGGCGACGGCCTGCTCTCAGTATCCGCCCGCCCGTGCGCAAAGGAAGCTTCGCTTCTCCCAAGATCAGACACGGCGATCCGAGGCGCTGTATCCGGCTTGGTCAACAACCCAGGCGGTATCTCCGCAAGGAACCTCGACGGCACCCGAGATTCCAGGCCGGCCATCCCCCAAAATCTCCGCCGAAACGCCCGCACCAAGTACAACATCCTCTTCGC
Organism: Dehalococcoidia bacterium; assembly: GCA_965242665.1. Lineage (GTDB taxonomy): Bacteria > Chloroflexota > Dehalococcoidia > Lucifugimonadales > VXLM01 > VXLM01. The sequence goes on from OZ251484.1 coordinate 2,645,492, forward strand.
CCTCGTCATCCCCACATAGCACAATCGCCGATCCTCCTCGATTTCCTCCGGATCCCGCGACTCGACCGCCCTCTTGTGCGGCAGCAGCCCCTCCTCCATCCCGACGATGAACACCACCGGAAACTCCAGACCCTTCGCCTGATGAAGGGTAATCAACGTGATCGCATCCCGCTTCTCTCCCGCATTGTCCGCGTCGCTCACCAGGCTCACTTGCTCCAAGAACGTCCTCAATGCTTCCCTCAGATCCAAGCCGCGGTAATCTGCCGCTGAAGCCCTTAGCTCTGCAACGTTGTCCATACGCTCTTCCGCGCGTTCGCCCTCGTCCAAGATGTAGTCCATATACCCCGTCCGCTTGAACACCGTGTCGATGAACTCGACCAAGCTGGTCTCCTCCCCAGCCGCGGACAAATCCTCGATCATCGACTTGAAGTCCTCCAGGGCCTTGATCGACCGAGCAGGCATGGGCATGACCGCGATGCCCCGCCTCTCTCCAATCTCCGCCATGCTCTCGATCGCCCGGTACAACGAAACCCCCCGCTCCCTTGCGCGCCGCGTCAACTCGTCCATGGTCCGCTTCCCGATGCCGCGCGCGGGCACGTTCACGATGCGGCTGAAACTCACGTCGTCATCGCGGTTCGCTATCAACCGAAGATAGCAAAGCAGATCCTTGATCTCCTGCCTCTGGTAGAAGCGGACGCTGCCGACGAGATGATACGGCGTCCCGTATCTCATGCACGCCTCTTCGATCGCGCGCGACTGCGCGTTCACCCGATACATCACCGCAATATCCGACCGCTCGTATCCCAACCCCGGGCCAGTCAATCGCTTGACCTCTCGAACCACGAACTGAGCTTCCTCGTTCTCGTCGTATCCCTCATGGACGACGATCCTAGTTCCCGCCCCGTTCTCCGTAAACAAGCTCTTCTCCACCCGATGCTTGTTGGACGCGATGACGCCCTGCGCGGCTTGCAGAATCGTCTCGGTGGAGCGGTAGTTCTGCTCGAGCGTGACCAGCTTGGCGTCCGGGAAATCCTGCTGGAAGCTCAGGATGTTCCCGACGTCCGCGTTCCTCCAGGAATAGATCGACTGATCTGGATCTCCGACGACGCACAAGTTGCGGTAATGCCCTGCAAGCTGCTTGGCGATCTCATACTGTGCAGTATTCGTATCCTGAAACTCGTCGACCATCACGTGCACATAGCGATCCCGGTATCGCTCCACTACATCCTCATGTTCGCGGAACAAGGCATACGTCTTGAACAGCAGGTCGTCGAAATCCACCGCCGACGCCTGCAAGAGCAGCTCCTCGTACTGCCCATAAGCGCGGTGCACGATCTCCTCCAGGTAGTTCGTCTTGCTCAGACCGTATCCATCCACTCCGATGAGGCGGCTCTTCGCCGACGAAATCGCAGAGAGCGCATTCGCCGGACGAAACTCGCGGTCATCCACATCGATCTCTTGCATGGCGCGCTTCATAAGCGATACTTGGTCGGAGCGGTCGTAGATCGTGAACTCCCTATTCACGCCGATCCGATCCCCCTCCCGTCGCAGCACAGCCGCGCAGAAAGCATGAAACGTGCTGATGGTCAACTGATCCGCGCGCGGAGGCGCCAACGCCTCCGCGCGCTCCCTCATCTCACGCGCAGCCTTGTTGGTGAACGTAACCGCAGCAATGCGGTACGGCGAGACGCCGTACGCATCGATCAAGTGCGCGATGCGGTGAGTAATGACGCGCGTCTTCCCGCTGCCAGGCCCAGCCACGATGAGCACCGGCCCGCTCGTCGCCTCCACCGCCTCACGCTGCCGAGGATTTAGTCCCGAAAGAATGCCATCTGCCACGTCGACAGTATACCCCACACGCCATCCCTGCGAAAGCAGAAACCCACCCGAACCCCACTATCCCCCGTGCTCTCAGATCGACTTCCCGACCGTCACGGGTTTGTGGGCATCCTGCCCTTCAAATACTTCCACAAGATGAAAGCCGTCAAGGACATCGACCCGATCGCTGAGAACATTGCCGCCCCCAGGTGGATACCCAGTTGCACCCATAGGAAGAACGACAACGCAATCAGCGCCAGCATCCCTCCAACCGCCGCCACAATGACCGGCAATAGCCCGCCGTCAGGGAAGGAAGCAACGAAAAGCCCTCGTCTCAGATCCATATATGACGCTGCCCCGACTAGTGCCGCCAACCCCAATCCGAGCGCTCCTCCGCCGAATGATAGGAGTGGATCCAGCAATCCCGGCCCTTCCATGTAGTACACCATCCCTATGGCAGACGCCATTATGGCGAAGACGGAAGCCATCACACGTCCATTCTTACCAGAGAGAGCGATTGGTGCGAGGGGGATAATGAGGATGAGAAAAGCGACGTGCACGAAGAAGCCAACGAGGTACGGGCCGGAGGATATCCGCAAGAGGAGGCTCGACACGATTACCAGTACGAAGAGGACACCAAAGACCCGACCTACGCTTACCGGACTGTCGGAACGGTTGGCGGACGCAGTAGACTCCGACGAGACCGTTTCTAAGGCGGAAGCAGGCTCGGCCAGGGCCATCGCCAATGCAGTGAAGGACAACGCCGCCGCAACAGCGCCCAGCCAGAGATACCAATTTCCCAAGTCGAATCTCACGGAAGAAGTGATGTCAAGTCCCGCTGACGAGCACGCTGCCCCGCTTACCAGAAATACGACGGCGGCAACCAGCAGCCCAGATCGTATTCGCAGCCGAAACCTCACTATACCCCGTGCTCCTCGATCATCTTCCCGCAGCCGCACGGGCACATCCTCACCGTCATGGGTTTGGGCATCATGGGCATTCTGCCCTTCAAATACTTCCGCAGGATGAAAGCCGTCAAGGCCGTCAACCCAATCGCCGATAACTGTGCCAATGCCAGATACACACCCTGTTGTACCCACAGGAAGAACGACAACACAATGAGAGCCAGCATCCCTCCAATCGCCGCCGCGATGACCGGCAATAGCCCGCCCCGTAGCCTCTCATAGATGGATCCTCGCCTCTCCGCGGCGGAACCGGCTGAAACTACCCATCTCAGCTGCATGTACGACTTTGCCCCAACCAAGACACCCACCAACAATCCAAGCGCTCCGCCGCTGAATGATGAGAGGGTCTGGATTCCTACCCCGGGGTAGGACAACATCCCGACGATGGACGCGATGACAGCGAAGACGGAAGCGATTACGCGTACAGTCTTGCCAGTCTTGAGAGAAAGAGCAAGGAGTAACGGGACGAGCAGAGCAAAGAAAGCTACGGAGAAGAACATCGGCCAGACCATGATCGACATGATGATTAGTACCAAGGCGGCAATGGCCGTGTAGGTCACGATTCTCCGCCTGTTGGAATCCTTGGCTAACGAATTAGGATCGGCCGGCGCCCTCTCGAAAGCGGAAGCAGGCTCGGCCAGCGCCAGCGCCAAAGCAGTGAAGGACAAGGCCGTCGCAACAGCGATCAGCCAGAACACCCAATCTCCTCTCCAAAACAAGAGTTTGTGCAGGATTGAGAAATCCGTCGGTGCATACCTGCCCACGGCTTCCCGTGTCCAACGTCCGTCCGGCGTGCCCACAACGATTCCCTGCAGCCCCATGGCGACGGCCACGTTGCCGGTGCGGTGGTCGTAGGCTATCGAATACGGCCGCGTCGTGATCTCTCTTTCCTGGATGTGCCTCGTTGCATAGGTCTGCAGGTTCATGTTGCCGGGTTCTCGAAGATAGGCGGCGGAGTACGCCACTTCCTTCCGTCCGCCAATCGTCCGCACCACGTCCGATCCCTCTATCGCGTAGACTCCTCTCGGGGTTTCGACGCTTTGCTCACCTACACTTGGATACTCCAAACTCCCCGCAAAGGTGACCAAAGCGCCGTCCTCGTCGAATCCCACGGAAGTGATGCCCAGTTCCGTTTCGGGCGGGGTCGATGCCACGCTTGCGAGAGATGCCAACGATGCGACCAACAACGCAGCCCGGGCCCGTAGCCGTGAAGAACCGGCCGATGGGCGGCGCCATACCCAGAGCGCTGCCGCCATCCCAAACGGGATCACCAGCGAGTCCGTCGCGTCGAGCGGCCCCCCGCTGGCCCTGCCACTTGCCAGCGACAGCCCCCGCGTTATCGCGTCGTGCACCGGCTCGAACGTGTTGAACGCCGCGTACAGCAGCGGCAGTCCAAGATACGCCGCCGTGAACGCCGCCCTCTGCGCGTGCGCGTTCCCCCGCGCGGCAAACGACAGAATGAACGCCAACAGCGGCGGCGCGAACATCATCCACGCTATATCGCTCAGCTTGCCCGTCGCCCACGCGCCCGGCCACAGCGACTTGAACACCAAGTCGTTCACCAACAGCGTACAGACCGCCGTGATCGTGACGGCGTGCGTCAGCGCCGACTCGCACCGCCTGCGAAAATCCGTGTTGGCCATTGCTCCCCGCAAACCTGCGCTAAACTGATAACCCCATCATAGCACAACTCCCTCCGTCCCCTCGCGAACCGCATCCGAATATCCTCCTCGCCGACGCAAACGCAACCCTTCTCCCTCTCTATCGTTGTATTGAGTATCATAGAGTCGACCGAGTTCGACCATCAGGAGCCGCGTTCGCGCATGATCTTGAGAGGAATCCAGCCGAGGCAGGTGTTGTTCGCCGCCCTCGTCCTAGCGGTCATCTCCGCCCTTGCCGTCGTGCAAGACGCCGCGGCCGCGCCAGCCAGCGCGGTAACGGTGCACTCCGCCAGCATCGTCAGCGAGTTCCCCGCCGGATTCCGCATCCGCTTGACCGCCGACAGTCCCAACCAGATCGATTCCCTCGCAATACGACTTCGCATCGGCCAACAGACCCGCACAGGGTACGACTACCTCGAATTCGCCCAAGAAGGCCGGTCGATCGACGCCGAACTGCTCTGGCGCACGAATACCGCCGCAAACTACATCCCCCCAGGCACGGTCATCACCTACCGATTCGAGTTCGTAGACGTCGACGGCGGCCGCCTAGAGACCGACTACGCAGCGTTCAGCTACCACGACCCCCGCTTCTCCTGGCACGAAATATCGGAAGGACCAGTCACCGTCTCATACCACGGACGGTCCGAGCCGCGCGCCATGGATATTCTCCGTGCATCCGTCGACACCTTGAACCGATTGTCTCCCCTCCTAGGCGCAGATGAGGATGAGCCTGTCCGGGTGACCGTATACAACACCTGGGACGAAATGCGTCATGCCATACCTCCCTCCAGTGCGGCTGTCGGCCGCCGCATCATCACCGAAGGCCAGGCCTTTACCAATATAGGCACCCTCCTTGTGCTCGGCTCTCGCAGCGCCGCAGGTACTGCATCCCACGAAATGGCGCACATCGTCGTGCATCGAGCAGGCGAAGGCCCCGCGCGAAAAGTGCCCCCCTGGCTCCACGAAGGCCTCGCAGAATACGCCAACATCGACCCCGGAACGTCATACGACGCCGCCCTCCGACGCGCAATACGCCACGACCGCCTCCTCCCAGTAACGCGCATGGGCACCCTTCCAGGCCGCCCCGACGACATAATCCTCTTCTACGGACAGTCCAAAGCCCTCGTCCGTATGATGATCGACGACTTCGGCTCAGAGAAGATGCGCGAATTCATGGCGCGCTACAAAGACGGCGCAACCATCGACCGCGCCCTCGAGCAAACCTATAGCCTCGACCGCGACGGTATCGAAAACCGCCTGCGACGATCACTCGGAGCATCCCTCCTCTCCCCATCCAGCCAAGCCTCCCAGCGTCCAACTCCCCTGCCGGCTCCGACCGTCTTGCCCTATACCCTGCAACCCGATAGGAATGGCCGCTTCGTGGGCGGATCGGACGACATGCGCGCGTCCGAGACCGACTCGAACTCCCCATCTCCCCCCGTCCAAGAGTCGAACCCACTGAGCCGGCCCAACACTCCCGTTCCCCTCGTGTACGCCGCCGCGCCAACATCCAACTCCCAACCGTCCGCCCCCGCGGCCACCGGCGAATCCTCCCCATACTCTGCGCGTGGATCGTACCGTACCCCTGCCCCCACGGACGCCGGCGAATCCTCCCCATACTCTGCGCGTGGATCGTACCGTACCCCTGCCCCCACGGACGCCGGCGAATCCTCCTCATCGACGGCTCCCCAGGTGGCGACAGGCTGCGCGGCCCCGGCCAGCGACGCCCCCTTCGATCTCGCTGCCGCCGGCGCAATCATCGGCCTTACCGTCCTCCGCGCCCATGCCCTCCGCCGCCCCAGACCCAAAACACCGCGCGCCTGACTCCTCCCGCCGCATCATACCCCCGTCATTCCCACTCCCTCACCCCTGCCATTCCCGCACCCACCCACGTCATTCCCGCGTAGGCGGGAATCTCGCTTCTCCATAACCTCGCCTCTCTCTCTCGCGTGAATTAGGGAACGCGCGCGCACGAGTTTCCGTCGGATTTTGTCGGATTCTGTTGGATTGTGTCGAATTTCGTAGACGGCGGGTTGGGGGGATTGTCGATTGATGATTGCAGATTGGGGATTGCAAGATGGCTCCTTGGGTTGTGGTTTGGATGGGTCGTCTTTAGGTTCAAGATAGTACGGGAGTTCTGTTTTGTCAAATGCGATGCTCGGGAGATTCTCCCCTACGCGGGAATGGCGTGGTTGGGTGCGGGAATGATGTGGTTGGATGCGGGAATGGCGTGGTTGGGTGCGGGAATGATGTGGTTGGATGCGGGAATGGCGTGGTTGGGTGCGGGAATGACGTGGTTGGATGCGGGAATGACGTGGGCACCATGGGCAGAGCATCCCCAAACAGCCACTCCACTTAGTTATTCAAGGGTCTCCGTAGGCGGGAATCTATCCTACTCCGACCCACGTCATTCCCGTGCCTGTCTACGTCATTCCTACTCCCACCAACGTCATTCCCGCGTAGGCGGGAATCCATCCTATCCGAGCCGCGTCGGCGCACGACGAGATTACCTGCACACAAGGCGAGGATGGACTGGATTCCTCCGCCCAGAATCGGATCGCACAGCCCGCCCGCCACGTTGTGCGCCTGTCGGACCCATGCGGAAGCAGTCACTCATGAAGGCGAACCTCGCCCTGCCAAATCCGACCCTCCTCTGCACTGAACTGCCCGGTCAATACATGCTCGACATCGTACTCCGGAAGATCGCGTACCGCAATGCACTTCCCATCGATGACCATGCCGTACGAAAGGAAGTCGAAGTCGAGGTTGTCGAACCCGTACTCCTGCCGCTCCTCCGGCAAGTCTCCAACGTTCCTCGGGACCACGTGCAAGAAGAAGCGCGCAGCGGCGTCGTCCGGACTGCACGGTTCTTTGAAGTACACGAGAGCGTCCTCTCGAAGATATACATCGAAATTGGAACTGACGATGAGTCGCCCTTCCTGCTTGAGGCCGCCCATAGGTCTCGCAAGCCGATCGAACAGGCCAGGCGCTTCGATGAGATACAGCTTGCGCCTGTTGCCGGATTCTTCGACCACGATGTGCACTGCGTCCGCATAGTAGAACTCTTCACGCAATTCTTCGAGCACCTCGAACGTCGGCAACCGGTCTCCGTATCCCATGATCCAAAGTCTATCCGTCTCTGCGTCCACCGTTTCGAGTATATCACTGATACATCCCCGGAGATCCCTGCGAACGATGCAGCCATTGCCGTAATAGTAATTGCTGGGATCGTGCGAGTTGTAGAAGCGCACGACCTCGGACAGGATGGCGGCGACGTAGACCGCGTCTCCTTCCTGCATTCGTTCTTCCATGTCGGAGAGGAATCCCTCGATGTTCTGATGATCGGCGTATGGCTTGTCGTCTCTGATAGCGCTCACCCCGCTGAACACGACAACCACCGCGGCCAAACCCATCATCACGTGCACGAGCCGCGCGCTGGGAGTGAATGAAGGCCCGCCGGCAGCTATGGAATGCAGCGAGTGTCCGAACGCTAGGAAGATGATCGGAGCAAGGTACAAAGATTGTCGAATGCCGCCGTAGGGGTATATCCGCAGCAATGCCGCGCAAACAGAGACCGCAAGAGAAAGAAGGAGCAGGATGGCGACAGCATCCAAGCGCGCCCTCTGGAAAGACACGATCAGGAAGATCACGAATCCCGCAAGTCCCAGTATCATAAGAGACTCCGTCGTATGGTAACGCAATAGATCGTCCGTCCGAGAAAGTACGAACTCTGCCATTGCCGCCGCGTCTGTATATCCGCCTGAGTAGTAATCCCACCGCAAATACTTGCCTCCGGCGAACCCGCCCGACTCCCACTGGTAGCGCAGCGTGGCGGCATAGCTTATGACGCACCCCGCCGCGAAAGAGACCGCAGGCCATACGAAGTACGAGAGCTTGCGCCAAACCCACCCTGCGGGGAAACCCAACCCATCCCGCACCGCGGCTCGACGACTCCAGAAAGTCCTCCCATCCATGACCGCGATAGTCCCGAACACAGCTACGCCGAAGAGAACGAGTCCGTACTGCACCAGCGGCGCAACGAACAACGATGCACAAAATAGAACATACGTACCCCCCGTACTTCCCTCGGATGTAGGACAACATCCCGGCAGTCATCAGCACCGCAACGAGAGCGTCGACGGAGTATTCCCGAACTGCTGAGCATGGCTTATCGCAGGGATGGAACCCGTTGCGAGCAGCGCCGCGATGAACGCCGCCCACCGGCCCACGCCGACCCGAGGCAGCAGGAAGAGCAGCGCAGCGACGGTAAGCACGCTCGCAACGGCCGGCACGATGCGAACGCTGAGACGAGAACTCTCCACCTTCTGCACCGCGTACAAGACGAGCGGATAGAGTATCGGAGAAGAATTGTGCCTGCGAGTGTTCTCGAGAACTTCATCCAGAGTGCCCACTCTCGAGTTGTTGGCAGCCACGGCCTCGTCGTACTCGATGGTGCTCCCCGGCAAGTCCCAGAAACGCAGCGCCGCCGCTACGACGAGCAAGCATACGGCGGCTGCATAGTACAAGCGAGTCTTGCTACGATTGGACATTGACGGTCAGTATGAGTGGCATTAGGTGTATACTGTGGTATAATTGAGGTAGACTAAATCATACGCGGCAGCATACATCCGAACCGGGCGGGATGCGCCCAAAAGCGAGCGGGGCGTTGCGAAACAGGCGGTACACCATAGTTGCAGTCGGGATGCTCTCCCTCGGGGGCCTATTGCTGGCGGCTACTGCAGGGTACTATATCTACGCGCAATTATCCAAGATGGGGCGGGAAGACCTCGTTCACGCCGTAGAACGCCCAACGGCGTCCGTCGTAACCATCCCGTCTTTCGCCCCCGCCCTCGGCGGCGAGGCCAAACCCCCGAGACCAGCGTCAGATCCGGAGCCACCGCAGGCGCACCGAACGACCGCCGTCTCATCTGCGCCGCACGAACGGAACTCGTCAAACTCCACCTTGGACTCGCCCAAGCCTACGGAAGTGGTGGTCTCCGCGCGAGACCTAGCCGCCTTCGGATTTCGAGGATCTGCCGCGCATCCAACAGTCCAATCCGCAATAGAAGCAGCGCGGACAAACCCAGCTGCCTTCGAAGAGCAGCCGGAAACCCGCCAGACGAATAGCGGACAACTCGATATGTCGATCGAACTGACCAATCCGAGAGCCGCAGCCGCGATCGAAGTCATCACCCTCCGACAAGCGCGGCGCGGCATGAACCTGCCCGGCTACGTCAACATCTACCAGGAAGATGTTGCGGCGGACGATCCCGCCATCGAACCAGATGAAGACTCCACTCGTTCGGGAGCGATTGTGTACCTCCCCCCCCGGCGTCCCGTCTCTCCTCTGCAAACAAGCGAGGATATGGTCGCACAACTGGAGATAGACACCGCCCTCCGAACGCACCAGGCCTCCGAACCGCAGCCTGCCACGCTCATGACTGTGCCCGGCATCGGACTCAAAGCGTTGGTCGAAGAACTCGAAGTGGTCGACACAGGAGACAGCCGCGCATGGGAGACTCCAAAGCACGCCGTCGGACACATCCCTACCACCGCCAAACCCGGCACTGCCGGACAGGGCTGGTACTTCGGACACCTCCAAAGCCCGATCCGAGGAGAAGGCAGCGTGTTCCGCAAACTCCCCGAACTCGCATCGCGGTTCAAGAAGGGAGAGCGGTTCACCATCAACCTGGACGCCGGCGGTCTCCGCTACGTCTACGAGGTCTACCAAACCGAAGTAATCCATCAAAGCGAACTCGCCCTGAGCGACTCCGGACAGAATGACATTACATTAGTCGCGTGCTGGCCTGAGTACGTGTACTCCGAGCGAGTATTGGTCACTGCCGCGTTGGTCGATGTGGTCGACGTACCTGAGTCGGATCGAACATCCGTCGCCATGAGCGGACTGTAATCCGCAACGGCCTGCCGCGCCGATCACCCTCGGACGAGATTCTAGCAACGACATGAGCGCATCCATCCGTATCGGCGCCGCGTCCGCAGCCGCGCTACTCATCCTCGCGCTCGTTGGACTCCTCGCTTGGGGGCTAATGAACCGATCTTCCCCTACCGGACTGAGCGGATTTACCCGCGTCGGCCGACCAGCCCCGGATTTCCTGCTGCAGTCGTTCGACGACGGCGAGATACTCCTCTCCGGTCAACGCGGCAAGATCGTCGTCATAAACTTCTGGTCGTCCACGTGCCCTCCGTGCCGTGCCGAGGCCAGGGAACTGGAGTCTGCATGGAGGTCGTACCAAGACAGGGGCGTCCTCTTCATCGGCGCAAACATCGATGACGGCCGCGAGCCGGCGCAACGATTTCTCCGCGAGTTCGACGTAACCTATCCAAACGGGCCCGATGAGGACAGCCGCGTCGCGATCGACTACGGCGTCGTGGGTATCCCAGTCACGTTCCTGGTGGACGAAGACGGCGTCGTCGCACGCCGCTGGGTTGGCGCGATTGACCACGCGCAGCTCACCGCGTGGATCGAAGAGCTCCTCCTGGGAGGCCCGCCATCCGGCGAGACCGAAGGCATCGACGAAGATACCTACTACCAATTGGACGAACTATGACCGGCCATTACTTGCCTTCCTGCACAGAAAGCGAGAACTCCGACAAGTGGCGCGTGTTTTTCGCGAGCGGGGAGACGACCACGACCGCGTTTAGTATTTCGTCGCCCAGCCCAGCTATCTCGATCCGCCCCCTGCCCTTGCTGTCTACGTCCATCCGCCGCACCACGTCCCCGCCGTCCCGACGCCGCTCGATCACCAGTACGGCATATTCGACCGGAACGGTATTGTCGATGCGCTCGAATCCCGCCGCGTCCCAATCTCCCGCGCTCTCTCCGTCATCGAAGAAACCAAGTTCGGGCACCGCGATGTCGTCGATGACGATGCCATCATCATAGATCGAGGCGTCCGTGACGTATTCGAACCGAACTAGGGTCTTGGATCCCGCGAACGGCGTCAAATCCATGCGTTCCCGCAGCCACCCATCCGATGCTCCCGTGAACGCATGACCGAAGCTGTTCGACAGCGGATTCTCGTCGGTCGTGTTCTCGCCTCTCAGGATCGTCCACGTGTCGCCCCCATCCGCCGATGCCTCTACGTAGGCGTAGTCCCATCCATCCTCGATCTCGAACCACACTTGAAATTCGAGCGACGCTTCCGCTAGACCCCTCAAGTCGACCTCGCGGGTAAGCGTCGTGTCGATGGCGTCCCCGCGGTTGCCCCACCAACACTGGCCCCCGCTGTAGCACTCGACCCCAAACTGTCTTGTGGAGGCGTCTCCTCGAAACTCGAGGACTACATCGCCCGACAGTGACCCCAAATCGAAGTATCGGGCAGAGTACGGGGGGAGAACCCCCGTGTTTTCTCCATACTCTCGAATACGGTCGACCTCCTGCACCTGCACGCGCCTTTCAGGGTATCCATAGGGGCCCGACACGGAATCCAGATAGTTGGCCGCGATCCAATCCACGAACACCTCGTCGAAGGTCTTCCCATGCCGGGCCAAGACGGCGTTCATGCCGTCCACGCCGTCACGCGGCTCGGCGATTAGATCGCCAAGCACATCCGATCCGCCGTACTGCCCCATCAAGTACAGCATGAACAGCGTAGCCGCGCCGTAGTGAGGCGGACTGCCCTCCCCGACATGCCAGTACGTGAGCTGAGTCGACGGCTCGTTCAAGAAGGCGTCGATGAAGCCGGACCCGTACCCCAAGAACTCACCCACTGCTTCCGACATCCCCTCGTTTACCCACGTCTCCTCGCCGCGGTCGCGCGCCCAATGGATGGCGTGCTGCAACTCGTGCACCAACACGCCCATGTATCCCGTCGATCCCGGCCGAGATATGTCTCCGTCCATGAAGACCATCTCCCGCTCGTTGCTAAGCTCGCGAACCGACCGCGGATACTCGCTCCGCGCGTCGAAATATCCAGCAATGCCGTCGCCCAAATCCGTATGCAGAACCGTCACCCGCGGGTCGCCGTCTACTCCGGGATTCCAGACATCCCCCAATACTTCGAGCAGTATGGGGCGCACCCTCTCGTACTCATCGGCTGCGCGTTGCAGGTCATCGACCTGCACGGCTTGCACGTCATCGACATACCAGTATGCGTTTGGGCTGACAAATTGGAGCGTCGCATCGACGACGCGAACCGTGTTCGACTCGATTTCGGTCACGAAGAACCGATGGCGGTCTCCAATCTCGTACCCACCCCGAACGGCGTCCACAGTGCGCGGCGTGTCCTTGGGCACTGCCCCCAGCCGCTGCGCCAGCTCGTGAAGGTCGCGCTCCGGTAAATCACGGGACAGGCTCCGAGGATCGGGAACGCCCGGATCTGCGGCATCCCCCGTCGCAGGAGTCTCCGTCGGCGCGACCGTCGGGGCCGGGATGCTCGTTGCCGGAGGCCCGCCTATCGCAGGCTCCGTCGGGCGGGAAGTCGGAGACGGGGCCGCGGACGAGACTGGGGTCTCTTGCGTCCCAACGTCCGTCAACGGATTGGGCGTTTGAATCGACTGGTTCCGCGTCCCCCCGCAAGACACGAGAACCACCGCCGCTACAATCCCAAGCCAAGCGAACATACGCATCTAACCCTCCATTCTACCGACCCGGGACACTCCGCCACATCATGGCGTTCATATCGCCGACATCCTTGCCGGCGGCGCTTACAGCAGGGCCCGCTATTCTTCCGCCTCTACTTTCACTAGCTTCTGAAACGAGCGTAGCTCTTGAGGCGGCTCCATCCGCCGGCCATAGTCGCTGTACGACACCTCCGCAACGTAGACGTCGCCCTTCGAGTCGACCGCAATCCCATGAGGAGAATAGAATCGGCCGGGTTCCTTCCCATAGCTCTCGCGGCCAACGCGCGCCAACAGAGTCCCGTCTGTCTCGTATATGGATATGCGCGGGCCGAGATCCGTCCCCAGCGTGTTCGACGCGATCCCCGCAAAGTACTCGCCGACGTACACGATGTCCCGATCACCCCGCTTGTCGATGTGCACCGCAGCAGCCTTCGACATATTCACCCACTGAGTCTCGTACCTGCCGTTGCGGTCGAACACCTGCACGCGATGGTTCTCGCGGTCCCCAATGTAGATGTATCCCTCTCGGTCGATTTCGATGTTGTGAACGATGTTGAGCTGCCCCTCTCCCGTGCCCGACTCTCCCCACGTATGCAGATAGTTGCCATCCGCATCGTACTTGTGGACGTGCGCGTTTGCGTAGCCGTCTGCGACGTAGATCGAGCCATCGCTCATGTCCACCGCCACATGCGTCGGACGGCCAAACGGCTCGCCGCTCATCGCAGGCGCAGGGTTGCCGGGGTCGCCGAGCGTGAACAGCAAATCCCCCTGGGCCGTCAGCTTCCTCACGGTGGAGTCCCCCGTGTCTACGCAAAAGATCGAATCGTCCGGGCCGATCGTGATCCCATGCGGTGTCGTGAAGATGTCTTCTCCCCACGAACGGAGAAACTTGCCGTCGCTGTCGAACACGATGACCGGGTGCCCCCCGCGGTTGTAGACGTACACGTTGTCCTTGCTGTCCACGGCCACCGCCGTAGCCTCCCGGTACGTCCACCCATCAGGCAATTCACCCCAGTTGAGACCGGAAATCTCGTATGTATATTCCCCGCTGCCAAGTCGAACCATTATTCGTCGTTTCCTTTCGAAGCGTTTGCACTCAGAGGCATCGAACGCATTTGGTCTGTCCAAATCGGTAGGGCATCCCCCCCCCTGCTCCTGCGAGCCGTTCGGTCGTCCGAGCGCAGGCCGCGAACGACAGGGGCTCGCCGCTAGTCACGGCGCGAGTTCGAGCAAGATCGGAACTCCCATATCGATGTACTTCTGGCGGGTATCCGGAGTATTGTTCCGGTGAACCAGACTCGTTCCCGTCCCATCGAGCTCCTTCAGCAGATGCTGCACGCAGTCGTCGACCGTCTGGAATGGGTGGTTTGGGTGCGTCTCGATGTCCAGCGTAAGATCCATCGGTCCGACGGAGATGCAATCGACACCCGTCCGCGCCAGCGCGTGCGCGTTGGACACCGCGGAGATCGACTCGACCTGAATCCACAACACCCCGGTCGAGTTCCACCATCGCCGGTATGCGACATGGTCGCCGCCGCGCTTCTCGAAGCCCAACCGCGTCCGTCCACCCCAGCTCCGAACCCCGTCCGGCACATAGTAGAAATTCGCAACCGCCTCGTCCACAGTCTCCTCCGTCTCCACTTGCGGAACCTCCACACCCGTCGGCCCCAAATCCAAGTAGTTGCCAATCAAGTACGTATGCCGCGTGTGCTTGATCCGAAATTGCACGTGGATGCCAATCTCCGCCGCAGTCTCGCAAAAGGCGACGAGGGTCTCCTCGTTGAATGCGGAATGTTGGCTGTCCGTGCTCACGAAATCATACGGCCCCGACGCGATGATGTCCTCGAGATGCCCCTTCGACACCTTCGACGAGACGCTTACTCCAAGCAGCTGCTCCCCCGCATGAATTCGCTCCTTCAATGTGAGCGCTCCCGCCTTCGTTGGTTCCATGTGCGCTATACCCTCCCATGAATCAGGTAAAAGACGTCTAGCGCACATTGTACGGTATTTGTGCAGCCAAGTCTATAGCTTGCACCCGGTGAAGCCGCGAGTGCGAAGCAAGACCCGGCCCCGCCAAGACGATCCCCGCGCTCTGAATCCGCATCACCCGTTGCTTAGGTGGAAACGTCATTCCCGTGAAATGGGACCCTTGCGGAACTCAAGGGGCCGGGGAGTTTTTCCACCCTCTCCCTCTTCTAGTGAGAGGGAATAGAACTAGCTATCTTCATACCTCCAAGGTTACGCAAATCCTCAGTTCAGCTGTGCGACGCTGAAGACGACCCGGAAGGGTTTGCAGTATATCACGACCGATCCAAACTCCGCCGGCTCGATAGCGTCCGAGATGGGGTAGTTCTGGTTTCCCACGTTCCCCTTGAGCTTTCCCAGCTCCTCGTACCCGGCGTCGTCGAGATCGCCCCTGCCCAGCGGGTCGGAGCTCCTCGCCAACAGAACGCGCAAATCGGGGCCGTTGGTCACGCGGAAGTCTTCCAGCCGCAAGACGTTGCTGCCGTCCGCCAGACGGTAGATCGTTGCAGTGCCCTCCCCCTTGTGAAAGCTGTCTGCATCCTCGAACTGTCCGGACGCGGTGGCTGCGTTCGCCGCTTCCACCATCTCCCCGGACATCGCTTCTTCCATCGCATTCTCGACCTTCGCCATCGTCATCATCACCGTCTCGGCGTCCGACTGCGAGATGCCAGCAGGGATGGCGGCGTTCTCCGTCAGGGGAAACGCTTCATCCACCTCCGTGTCGATGAATAGAGGCGACAGCAGCCACCAACCGAGCAGTGCCGCGGGGACGCCAACGACGAACCCCGCGCCGAACCACAACAACTTGTGCATCGATGCGCTCATTGATTCACCCCCAGAATCACATCGTAGTCTCGTCCGCATTGTACCACGCCGCCGCGAATTTCACCCGCGCGGGGCATCCTCTATCCGTCGATTCTCCCGAACTCGGGCAGCGGATCGCCGAGCAGGGGACGCACGTACTCCAAGAATGCAGGGTTTGGCATATGCTCGGAGTCGAGAAACTCGCTCGGTACGGTCTTGACTGCTCCAACGACCTGATCCAGCGGCGTCGGGGCAGTGGTGGACGAGTAGGGATCCTTGCCGGTGCGGATGATCGAGACCATCTTTTCCGTCTCTCCATCCAGGGAGAATCCCACTGCCGCGCGCCCGACGATCTTCGCTTCCAGTGCGTCGATACGAGAAACGAGAGCCGCCATCGAGCGTTGGATGCTGCCCGGCCTATCGTACCGCACGCGGACGCCAAGACGCGCCGCAGCCTCCTGGCTGACATGCCTGCCCGCCCCCTCGTGGTACGAGTTCCCGAACTCGTCGACGTGGACCGGATCCTCGCTGCCGCCCAACACTCGACCGTCTGCACCCCTCGTATTCTCTTGTACGACTGCGACTGCGAATCCGTATTCGATGCAGGCGTCCTCAATCCGAGTCAAGGCGCGAGTCAGATCGAACGGGATTTCCGGCATGATTACCAGATGCGGCGCGTCCCGATCGTCCCGCTTTCCCGCGGCCGAAGCGGCGGCAAGCCATCCGGAGTTTCGTCCGGCAACCTCGATTACGGTCACCGGCGCTGCCGCTCCCATGGACTCGGCATCGAGCCCGGCTCCCTGCGCTGCTGCCGCCGTGAATCTCGCCGCGCTTCCGTATCCCGGCGTATGATCTGTCCCCTCCAAGTCATTGTCGACGGTCTTGGGCACGTGTATCACGGAGAGGTCGAGTCCGGCTTCTCTTGCCGCTGCGCTGATCGTCACCGCAGTTTCCGCTGAGTCGTTGCCTCCGATCATGAAGCAGTGCGTAACGCCGCGCCGCGCGAGGAATTCGGTCACCGACGGCAAATCATCCTCCGCCAGTTTCCTCCGCGTGGATCCGAGCGCAGCCCCCGGCGTCCGCGCGATCGACCGCCATGCAGCATCGGAGACGGAGCGCAAGTCCACGACACTATCTGCAAGCATCCCCTCGATCCCCCGCCGCGCGCCCAAGATCTCATCGAAGCCCCCCAACTTCACCGCTTCCTCATAGACCCCAAGCAGACTCCGGTTGACGACCGGCGTTGGGCCGCCCGACTGCATGACCAAGAGGTTCTTCTTCCCGTCCATTGCCTATCCCTTAGAAGGCGATGCCAGCCGCCACAGCGGCTGCCGCCATGATACCCAGCCCGATTGCGGTCAATACAGGATCGTTCAAAGATACTGCGCCTATGTAGAGCAAGGGAAAGTCCAAGAGCATTGCCCAGAGAACGATCTGCCTCACCTTCGACTTGTCGATCATGGCTCCGCTCCAATGAGGTGAATGATTGTCCATCCCTGCAGTCCAACTATCAATACCAGGATCATGCAGTAGGGCAGCGCCTTCTTCAACACTTCGCGCTCGCGTCCGTCGATTCCCACTACCGCCGTGCCCGCCATCACCTTGGACATGGCGACCGCCGAGCCCAGAGAGCCTCCGATGGACTGCCCGGCCGCGATGGTGACGATT
The DNA here is from genome assembly GCA_965242665.1 of Dehalococcoidia bacterium. Taxonomy (GTDB): domain Bacteria; phylum Chloroflexota; class Dehalococcoidia; order Lucifugimonadales; family VXLM01; genus VXLM01. The sequence goes on from OZ251484.1 coordinate 2,663,016, forward strand.
CCGACTCCGAGCGCTCCCGCAGTCTGCGCCTGCAGCGCTCCGAACATCGCGTTCGAGTTCGTGTTGCTCCCCGTCATGAACGTCCCCAGCAGGCCGATATACGGCGAGAAGACGGGGAAGAGATCCCGAGCTCCGTTCGCGATTGCGCCTCCGATTAGTGTGGTCATTCCCGTGTCTGTCATGACCATCGCCATCATGACCATCGTCCCGACTCCCACGCTGTTGGCTATGACCTGCTTGTACGTCTGCCGTACGGCCGGCCATGCAGTCCCCCGCTTCCAGATGCCGCGCGCGCGGTACACTGCGTAGCTGATCACCAGAGAAGCGGCGATCAGCGGCGCGGGATGGTTCAAGAGGTTGATCCGCGCGTATGCTTCCTGATCTTGCACGGCATAGCCACGCCCAGTCACGAAATCAGGATAGTCGAGGGCCAAGAACAGCCCGTCCCCCAAGCTGCGTATCCACGGAAGATTCCACGCGATGCTCAGGCCAAACAGCAAGTAGTATGGCAGGAAGGCCGTATGGAATCCTATCCCCTCCTTGGAGGAGGCGGCTGTCTGCCCTCCTCGATCTACCGCGCCATCCGCGCCGCGGTGAAGTCCAAAGAACGGTTGCCGCGCGGCCCACCAACCGACTGCACACCCAACGAGTCCTCCAACCACCGAGGCGACATCGTACGCCCCCAAGAGCGCGCTGCCCCACAAGCCCAGCGACATCGCGCCGCCCATTGCCAGGATGATGGGCGTACCCCGACACATCGCCGAGAATCCGCCTTGCAGGTGCGCCACTGCGAACCCGGTCAAGACCGTCGGCAATGCGAACATCGCCGCCATCTGAGCTCCCAGCGCGCCCGCGTCCACCTCACTCACCAACTGAATGGTGTAGAACGAAGAACCCAGAGAACCAAAGCTCACCGCCCACGCGTGCCCCACCAACGTAATGGCTACCGCAGCCGCGGGTCGAAACCCGATCATGACCATGAACGGAGCGACGACGGCGATGGGAAGACCGAACCCTGCCACACCCTGAATCAACCCCGAAAACGCCCAACCCACGACCAAAGCCTGCGCCAAAGGGTCGCGCACGAGGCCAGTGATCGTTCGCCCCATGACCGCGATGCCCTCCATTCCCTCGATGACGTTGTACAGCATCACCGACATCCAAATGATCGTGAGGACGGACAGAGACAGGCTCATTCCCTTTGCGCTGCTGATCGCCAACATCCATTCGTTCGCGCCGAACGCAATCAGCGCAAGCGCAGCCGCCGCCAGCAGCGATACCGCCCCCGCCTTGGGCGCCCCCCACTTGAGCGCGGGGACGAGCATCGTGACTATCAGCAGTCCGATGGGAACCGCAGCGAGAACGACATTGAGTAGATTGAGTTCTGGGCCGTCAGAGGGCACCTGTCGTCCTGCTCCATTTCCCTGCGAGAAGTAAAGGGGATTGTAGTTACGATTCGACGGCCTGTCAAATCGCAGGCCATGCAGATACTCCCTGCCACTGCAGACCGTTGGCGTCCGTTGCGCCGATCCGGCGCTCCCGTAGTGAGACCCGCCGCCACGCGTAGGCCGATGCCGTCGTCCTCGCCACAGTCCGAGCGCAGACTAGAGCCGCGCGCCGCCCGCGTCTCCGAGCATTGCCCTCCGCAAGAGGGGAATCGGAGGCGCGCCGAACGAAAGCGCGGCGTCGTGGAACGCCTTTAGAGAGAAATCGTCTCCGGCCCTCTGCTTGAAGTCCTCCCGCAATTTCACGAATTGCAGCTTCCCCAGAGTACTGCACAAGTACATCGGGTCGTAGGCTGCGCGTACGGCCTCTCGCTCTGCGGACAGAGGATCGAGGTAGGCCTGCTCCATGAAGAACTGCTTCGCGTTATGAACGGACATCCCTTGAGTGTGCATCCATATCGCGCATAAGAACCTGCAATCGCACAGCAAGGCGTTCATCAGCTGCATCGCATGTACGCGCTTGTCGCCGGCTCCGAAACCCTGCTCGATCGTCATCTCCTCGACGTAATGCCCCCAGCCTTCCAAGAACGAACGCGAGCCAAACACGACGCTCACCTTCGACGCAGCATCCTTCGCGTGCAGATACTGGAGATAGCGGCCCGGATATGTTTCGTGAATCGACGTGACCCGCAGGAGCGGATAGTTGAAGCTGGACAACCACTCGTCTCTTTGCGCGTCCGTCCATGAATCGCCCGCCGGCGTGACGTAGTACCGCGCTTCTGCGTCCTCCGCCTCGAAGATGCCGGGCATATCTACGGCTGCGAATGCCCAGCGCATGAACGCAGGCGCTTCCTCGACCACGCACGGATCGGACGCGGGAATCGAAACCAGACCGCGGTCATCGACGAACTCCCGAATGTCTCCCATGATGGCGCGCGTCTCTGCGGTGAGCATGGAAGCGGCCGGCCGGTTCATCCGTGTCTCCCGGAGCAACCCATGCACATCGCCGTCCGGCCTCATCTCTGCAGCGAGCTTCCGGAGCTGGATGAGATTGCGCCGGAGGTCGTCCTCTCCGATGCGCTCGAGACGGTCGATGGGGAGGTCGACCATCTCCCCGTATTCCAGCATCCATCGAAAATTGGTCGATCCAATGGCAAAATCTCCCGCTGGCGTCCGGAGGAGGGAACGGAGGTGCTCGGCAAACGATTCCATGGCGCGCGATGCCGCCCGGCGAGCGCGGTCGAACCGCTCGAACATGGCTCGATCGACGATTCGCGCAACGTGTGCAGTGAGATCGGTGTCGTAGAAGCCTCGCATCCCCTCGTATGCCTCGACGCTTGCCGCCGCAACCGGCGCTCCGATGTCCGGACCCAAAGAAGATTGGAGCGCGCTCACATACTCCGGCACGTCGTCCAAAGCGCTCGTGAGCGCAGCCACCCGCTCGTCCGAAGGTGCGTATTCCCGCAATACGTACTGGCTCACGTCCACGTGATGCAAGATGTACATTGGGTTGCGCCGATAGACGTTCAGCTCCGCAAGGATGAACTTTTCCTGGCGCAGGGCGGACAAGAGAACGCTGCGGTCGAATCTGCGGTTGGAGGACAAGTCCTCCGGATCCAACTGATGCAGCATCGCAAGGTGCGTTTCCACATCCCGCACGCGGGCTGCAATGGACGGCGGCAAAATATCCGTCATGCCCCCGTCGTATTCGTGCAGACCCTCTTTGGAAGCCCTGTCAGGGGAAAACTTCCATGCGGACGAGAGAATGTCCGATGATAGGTCGTCGAATTGAAGGTCGGAAGGAGAGTGCATTCGGCCTCGCTGCGAACGTCAAAGGAATCTGTCGATCGTCAAACCGTCGATCGGCGCACTTGGCCGCTTGCCCATCACGAGATCGGCCGTGATCCGCCCAATGCCAGGCCCAAGGAAGATTCCTTGTCGTCCTCCTCCAGTCGCCAGATACACCCCCTCCCATCCGGGCACTCCACCCAGCAGCAAGGACTTGTCCGGCGTCACCGGACGCAAACAGGCCGTCTGCATGACCAGCGGCGCATCTGCCGCAAAGGGCAGCATTCGTTCTACCGCGCTCCTGATCTCCGATGCGGCATCATCCGTCACCCCCTCGTCGAACCCCCTTTCCTCTTCCGTCGACCCCGTCCACAACAGCCCGTCCGGCTTGGTCGTGGCGTACTGAGGCCCCCATCCCACCGACGCCGCGACTGGAGGACCGTGCGCCCATAGACGCAGTATCTGTCCTTTGAGAGGCTCGACCGGGACTCGCACGCCCAGCCATTCCGAAGCCAACCCAGTCCACGGACCCATCGCCAACACGACGCGGTCTGCACGAACTTCTCCATTCTCCAGGACGACCCCGCCGACGCGTCCTTGGCCTTCCTTCAAGCCAGTGACCGTCCCGGGCAGCAGCGTCATTCCCCGACGTTCCGCCGCCTGCGCTAGCGCCAGCGTAAATCGCTGCGGGTGGATATTGGTTGTCTCATCCGTCACTACCGCTCCGACGGCGTCCTGATTGATCCTTGGCTCGATCTTGGATGCTTCCCGAATATCCGCCCAGCACGCGGCGCTGCCAACTTCTTCCTGCTGCCATGCCAAATTGCGTTTGGCGTCCCTTGCTTCCTCGTCCGTGAACGCTAGGGAGATGGATGGCTTGGTGCGGTATTCGATGTCGATATCCGTCTCATCGGAGAGAATATCCTTCAGATCCGCGTGAAGGGCTGCACTCAAAGCGGCCGCATGGCGGTTGCGCCCCGGGCTCCCCGACCGCCCCAGATGGCCGATGCCCCCGTATGCGTACCCCGATGCGTGGCTCGCCGGATGGTCGCGCTCGATGACCGTGCAAGAGACGCCATCCTCTGCCAAGTAGAAGGCCGTTGCGATTCCAGCGAGCCCGCCGCCCACGATCGCCGCATCCACTCCATTAGACGGCGCCACTCGGCCCCTCCCTTGACTGATGCGCGGTCAACTGCAGCTCTCCTCCCACTCGGCCAAGGTGATGTATGCGTCGGCAGGCGCGCCGTTGCGTATCAAACTCAGCCGAATCCTGTCCCCCACTTCCAACGTGTTGACATACGAAATGAGGTCCGACATCACGTCCACTCGTTCATCGTCCACTCCAATGATGACGTCCCCTCGACCGCTGATCCGCCTCGTAAACCAAAACGAAGGAGATTCGCCCTGGATACCGGCCCTTTGCGCCGGGCCTCCCTCGCAAGCGTTGGTCACGTAGACACCCGTTTCCACTCCCAGCCGATCGGCCTCGTCAGATAGATCCTCCATATTCGTTCCCTGGAATCCTATCCATGGACGCCTAAATTCACCAGGCTCCTTGAGCTTCTCGAGAATCTGCGACACCGTGTTGCTGGAGACCGCGAACCCCACCCCAATCTGCAGGCCGCTTTGAATCCGAACCGCCGAGTTTACTCCAATCACCTCCCCCGCGGCATTCAACAACGGCCCCCCAGAGCTGCCGGGATTGAGCGCGGCGTCCGTCTGGATCATTCCCGTGATCGCCCTCCCCGTACCAATGGCAGCCGAACTCGACCGACCGACACCGCTGACCACTCCCACACTCACCGAATTGAAATTCTCGAATGGACTGCCGATAGCGATCGCCATCTGCCCCGGCGAGACCTGGTCCGAGTCTGCGAACGAGAGCGGCTGGATGTCTCGAACCTCATCCGGATCCACCCGAAGCACCGCAAGGTCGTCATGCGGAGAGTTGCCCAACTTGGTGGCAGACAGCCAACGCCCGTCATGCAACCGAACCATGATATCGCTCGCGCCCGCGACGACGTGGTTGTTCGTGACGATGTGACCGCGCTCGTCCACGAAGAAGCCCGATCCAGTGCCTTCGCCTATCCTCCTGTTCCTCTGGAGGACCATCTTCACTTCTACCACCGCAGGAGCGGCCTGATCGAATATCGCCTTGACGACGGCCTCGTCATACAGCGGTGGACCGCTTGGGTCGGTATCCGCATCCCCGAGCGCGTTGAAGAGGATCCACGACAGTCCAAAGCCCAACGTCAGACCCACGAGCAATGTCAGCAGCGCTGGACGCTTGGAGAACGGCGCCGGCCTTTCCGATTGAGGAGGCCGCGGCGGCTCGCTCGACACTCGTCGAAAAGTCGGTTGTCCGTATGGAAGCGGCGTGCGCGTAATCACTGCATTCGACTCCTTGCCTCGCAGTACTGAACTATTTCAGCCCGCACAGAACGTACCCTCGCCTCATACCCCAGTATACTAGAGAAGCGCCTCCGCAGTACACATCCAACATTCCCTGGGTTTCGCTTCCGTATATCGCGCCACCGGGTTCCCTTTGATTTACTGACGGAGGGTGCCCCCGCATGGTAGCGGATCGGACGTATCGCTTGGAGTTGCAATCCTCTAGGTGTCATGTCAACGAAGGAAACGGAACTAGCCTAACCTTCCGGGTTTCCCTCTCCTTGGGTTGCCTCTGTGGTACGGTATCATGGCGGATTGCGTTTGGAAGCGATTTTCATGCGGCGTAGAGGTTGACAATGTGAACATACCGCAATACTATCTTGTATCGAGGGGGTCGCAGTACGGTTGCGGCTTGCCAGCTGACCATACCTGTATGGAAACTCAAGGAGGAACGGGAATCGATGGCAGACATTCGGAAGGGCGACATTGCAATGCAGGTTGCGAACAAGATCGGTGGATCCAAAGCGGAAGGCGACCGTGCGTTGAACGCAGTCTTGGAGGCGATCCGGGATTCGTTGGCCGACGGCAACAAGGTAATACTCACCGGCTTTGGATCGTTCGACATCCGGGACGTCAAGGAACGAAAGGTGAAGGTGATCGGCGGGGAGCGCAAGGGCCAAATGACCACCGTCCCCGCGCACAAGCGCGTGGGATTCAAAGCAGGATCCGAGCTGGACAAGGCCGCCGGAGGATAGACGCGGCCTCGCATCCGTCCGAGTACGTCCGCGGCTCGCCGCCTTTCCGACAGCGAGCCGCGGAGTAGAGTTGTGCATTCTTATTCTGGATCGTACTGAATGACGAACCCGCACGATAGCGACGAATTCCTCGTTGCGGCCGACATCCACAAGAGCCTTGGCGGCCTGCAGGCCGTAGACGGCGTTTCCTTCACCATCCGAAATCAAGAGATATTCGGCCTTCTCGGCCCGAACGGCGCAGGCAAGACAACGACGATCAGGATCCTTGCCACCGTGCTCCGTCCGGACGAAGGAAATGTGACGATCGGAGGCCATTCGGTCGTCGACAGCGCCGACGAGGTCCGCAAGCTGATCGGTGTATGCCCGCAAGAGGTCGCCTTGTACCCAGAGCTGTCCGCGCTCGACAATCTGACATTCTTTGGAAGAATGGCCGGACTCGGACGCAGGGAGGCGCAGTCCGTTGCGCGCGAGAACCTGGAGCGGGTCGGACTCACCGACCGCGGCAAGGATGCAGTCTCGAAATTCTCCGGCGGAATGAAGCGCCGTATGAACATCGCGGTTGCCCTGATGAGCAATCCAGCCTTGCTCATGCTCGACGAACCCACCGTCGGAATCGACCCCCAGTCGCGCAGCCACATCTTCGAAACGATCCTCCAGCTCCGCAACGAGGGCATGACCGTCTTGTACACGACGCACTATATGGAGGAAGCCGACCGCCTCTGCGACCGCATCGGCATCATCGACAACGGGCGCGTCATCGCTCTCGATACCGTCCAAGCCCTCAAAGCGCGAATCGGAGACCCAGACTCGACGACCCTGGAGGAAGTCTTCCTCGATCTTACGGGAAGGAGCCTGCGGGATTGACCCTCCAGGCCTCCCCGCGCTTGGCGCGTCCTTTCTGTTCTCATCGTCCGTGCCGCGCGCGCTGGGTACTCGCGCCTCGCAGACCTTTGGAGCGTAGATGATTCGGCCCCTGTACATAGCGTTCGTCGAGCTGAATCGGTACATCCGCGACCGCGGCGCCCTTGCCCTGGGCATCGCCCTTCCCATCGTCATATTCGCCGTGATGTACGGCGCGTTTGGCGGCGGAACCGCATTCAACGGAACCGCGCACATCGTAGACCTCGACCCGGGCCCCAAATCCGACGAACTGATAGAACGCCTCTCCGAGGTGCAGGGACTGGATATCGAGTTCTATACCGAATCGGAGATGGACGACGCCCTCTCGCGTTCGGCCGTGACTCTCGGAGCCATCATCCCCGCCGATTTCTCGAAGAGCCTCGATGCGGGCGAGCCGACGAGCATTACGTTCCGACAGCGCGGGTCCGGCGGCGCCGAGGGGCAGATCGTCGCAAGCATCATCCGCGGCGCGGCGCAGGAAATCGCCGACGAAGCCCTCGTCCGCTCCGTAGTGAACCGAGCCCTCCCAGACGCAGCGGCTACCCCGGACGCCGTTGACGACACGGTCGACGCGATCCTCGCGCAAGCTGCAGATTCTCCCCCCGTCGCAGTGCGAACCCAGATCATCGGGGAAGACGAACAAGACGTCATCCTCCTATTCCTCCCAGGAACACTCGTCATGTTCTTGATGTTTACCATAATGCTAGGCTCGACTTCCATCGTAGAAGATCGGCGCATTGGAATCCTCGAACGGCTCCTCACCACCCGTCTCTCGATCAATCAATTGTTCCTCGGCAAGTTCCTTTCGTTCGTCGTCATAGCGACCTTCCAAGCGTCCATCCTTCTCGGCCTGGCGTTCGTCGTCCTGCGTCCTGCGGGCCCAACGGTGTTCGCGCAAATGGTCGCTTTCTCCATCTTCGTGTCATTGGCGCTGAGCGCGCTCGGCCTCGTGATCGCAGGCGTGGCCAAGACGCAGGATCAAGCCAGCTGGTACGGCGTGTCGTTCACTCTGTACATGAGCGTATTCGGGGGCGCATTCTTCGATGCGGGAACCGCCGCAGGGCCCCTAGAATTATTGAGTCGCTTCACCGTCAGCCGATATGCGATCGACGCCCTGCGGAACATTGCGTCCGGCGCGGAGACCATATTCGACCAGAGTTTGGAAATCGCCGTACTTGGCGCAGTCGCGGCGCTGGGGCTGACGGCGGCGCGACTGCTCTTTCGAGCGGCGGAAGGCGGACGATAGCATGAGAAACGTCATTCGCCAGTCCCTCATCCTCTCTGCCAAGGATACCAAGATATTCTTCAAGGATAGGTTCGCCGTACTCTTCGCGTTCCTGTTCCCCCTCCTATTCACCCTGGGATTCTCCTTGATGATGAGCGGCGTCGGCCCAGACGACGAAAGGATGATCCTAACCGTTGCCGTGCAAGAAGGGCCGGACGGCATGAGTCGACGGATAATCGACGAGATGTCCGCGTCCGGTGCATTCGACGTCAGAGAGTTGGACTACTCAGAGGCGTATGAAGCCGTCACGGCCGGGGAACTCTCCGGCTTCATCGCCTTCCCCGACGGGTTTACCGACAGCTTCATTCAGGGCGTGCCGACCGCCATCGAAGTCGTATCGAGCGGGGACGATCGAGGAGACCTGGCCGCGTTGCGTGGGGCCGCGCGCTCGATCGCCAGCCGCGCCGCAAACGTACAGATCGCATCGCGGGCGGCCGTCGAGCTCGGACTGGGAGCGGACGGCCCTGCGTCTGCAGCGCGCGGCCTCGCCAACATTGCAGAGCTCGCCTCAGCTTCCCTCATCGACTTTCCCGAAGAGCAAGTGGGAGAAGTAGAACCGTTCAATGTCACCAACTTCGTCCTCCCCGGATACCTGACCATGTTCATCTTCTTCGCCGCGGCCATGAGCGCGGAGTTCATCGTGCGAGAGCGCCAGAGCCAAACTCTGGAGCGCATGGTCTCCAACGGCGTTCGACGGGAATCCGTGGTGCTCGGGAAATTCCTCACGGCAGCGTACCGCGGCCTCATGCAGGTGCTGGTCTTGTGGGGCATTGGCATCGCCGCGTTTCGCATTGACTTTGGGGCGTCGCCGGCAGCCATAGTCGCCGTCTCGCTGGCGATGGTGTTCGCCGCGTCCGCCTTCGGCGTAATGCTCGCGTCCATCGTGCGCACCGTGCGCGCCGCCACTGCCGCCGGCGTCCTCTCCTCCTTGGTCCTGGCCCCCCTAGGCGGTTCATGGTGGCCGCTCTTCATCACTCCCGACTGGATGCAGACGTTGGGAAAGTTCACCCCCCACGGTTGGGCCAATACCGCCTTCAACAACCTCATGCTCTTCGGAGCCGAATTCGCCGACGTATGGACGAGCATCGCAGCCCTCGCAGGGTTCGGCGCCGTCTTCCTGCTCATCGCATTTGCAAGGTTTCGGTTGTCCGACGTAGCATAGAAGCGCCACAATGTCTTATTACCCGTTGGGGCCAACCCAGCTCGCTGGAGGAAGAAGATGAAATGGCTTGGCGCATCCGCCGAATACGTCATGGATCACCCCGTCGAGGCAGTCTGGGATTTCGTCTCGAACGTGGAAAACAACGACCGATGGGTCGAAGGAGTGCTCGCTCCGAGATGGACGTCGGATGGCGAGCGCACCGTCGGATCGACCTACGAGAGCAAGTACGAGTACGCTGGCAAGACCCACGATGTGGAGTACGAGGTCACTGCCTATGAGCCTTCCAGAAAATTCGGGTCACTGACGACCTCCGGGCCCTTTCCCTACGACGGCGCGATTACGCTGCAGGCCGTGGAAGGCGGGACGAAGGTCACCCACGATATGATGGCCGGGTCCGACGGCGCCTTCACCGCGTTCACGTTCACGGCACTCGGATGGCTGCTGCGCCCCATGATGCGGAAGCGCCTGCGGAAGGAAATCGAGACCATGAGCGAAGAGATTCGGAAGTCCGCGGACGGCTAGACCGCCGACGGAGTAACCCCAACGGCGTCCAAGCGCCTCTTCGCTTCTTCATAGACGTCCTCGGGCAGCGGCCCCCGCAGCATCGCTTCGATGTTCTCGCGCAAGTGGCGCGGGTTGGTCGTGCCGACGAGGTTGCAGTGAACGAACGGATGATTTGCCGCGAAACGCAGAATGAACGCCGTGCGGCTTTCTCCATCCTCTCGCAGAACGTCCAAGCCAGCTTGCTCGAACGCGCGCCACGCCGCGGGGCTTCCCGTGCCGACGCCAGGCTCCCCGAGCGCAACGCCGCCTCGAATCAAGACTCCCGCCCCCGCCTTCGCGGCCTCCGTTATCCATTCCTCGTGCGAGCGGTCGAGAGCGGAATAGGGTAGTTGGAAGACGTCGAATACGCCCCAATCGACGAACGTCCGCACATCCGGCAGATTGGTCGACGCCCCGATCCATGCAACGACGCCTTGCTCGCGCATCTCCTGCAGGGCTTCTACCGTGCCGTGCCGCCTGCAGTCTTCTACTGTTGCTCCGTGCAGTTGCATCACGTCGATGCGGTCGGTTCGCAGCCGCTCCAGGCTTTCCTCGAGACCCCGGAATAGATTGTCGCGCATCCAGGCGTGCCCATTGGGAGAGCAACCGCACTTGGTCGAAACCGTAACCTGCGAGTATCGGTCTGCGATAGCGAGTCCGATCATGGCCTCGCTGTTCCCGTAGTCGTTCGCCGTGTCGATCAACGTAATCCCCGAATCGACCACGCGCCGCACCATCTCCTGATTCTCACGCTCCGTCATCGGCTTGCGGTGACCCGCGCCGTATCCTAGTCGCGTAACTTCGATTCCCGTCCGCCCGAGAACCGCCGTTTCGAGTTCCGTCATGCCGTATCCTCCCGCCGCCTGTAGAGATGCTCCCAGTGTAGCAAATCGGACGGCGAACCGTGACCTCATTCCCGCCCACACTCACCCACGTCATTCCCACACCCTCCAACGTCATTCCCGCGAAGGCGGGAATCTCTCCTCCCTCACACCCATTAGGAATGCGAACCGTCGGGGTCATCCGGAATCGCGGCAGCCGCCTTGCGAACGTCGCGGACGCCAGTGACGACCTCGTGGATGAGGCTCTTGCGGTACTGGCGCATCTGGTCGATGATCCGGATCGTGACGGCGATGGCCGCGTCGATCTTGGCGATCCGATCGTCGAGGTATTCGGCGATGGCCGCCTGCTCCTCCAGAGGCGGGACAGGAAGTCGCACCGATTTGATGGCATGTTGTGAAAGTCCGTATCGTATGACACCGTGCGCTTCTATGAAAAACTGATGTGCGATTACCTGACTCTGCAAAACTCTGAAAAGATACCCTCCAAGCATCAGATCCTTGGGACGAAGCAGAGCTAGATGATACCCACATATTAGGTCGTCGGCAGGCTCGGTTACGAGGGCAGGAACTGCAATATCATTCCAAGTTTCCGAATCCTTTGTGATGATGACGTCGTTCCGATTCAGACGAAACTTTTCGATCTCTTTCTCCGACGCTGTGGCGCGCATGAAGTCAATGTCTTGGGTAATGAAGTCGTTCTTGTACACATCGACATAGTTGCAGAGGCGGACTGGTAGTTCATCTTCTTTGACATGCTTGTCGACATTACTGGTTCGCATTTCTGCGACATATTTCAGCCGCCGCGTTTCCCAATGCGCGGGGATTTCGTCGATCCATGGGATGCCGGAAGGCTTCATCGGCGTATTCTTGGGGTCAAGTCCGTGTACGACTGCGTAGTGGATGGTGGACTTTCGGAGTTGTTTGAGTAGGTCGAGCATCCGCTGTTTGCCCTGGAGGAAGCGGTGGATGAGGGCGTCTTTGTGGGTGAGGTAGCGGGCGATGGCGGCTTGTTCTTCGGGGGGCGGAAGGGGGACTTTCAAGCTTGCCAATTTCATGCGAGAGAGTTCCATGAAGGTGCTTCCTTGCCCCAAGGATTCTAGTTCATGGTTGGCTCTCACCGATTTTAGCGTGTAGTAGAGGTATTCGGAGTGAATGGTGGAGTTTGGAATTAGGAGTCTGCAGCCTTGGTTTACGCAGGCGGGGTTCTTCAGAATGGCGACATGTCCAATTGGTGCACGAGTCGATAAGACTATGCTTCCAGCTGGCGCAGTCTTAGTTCCACATGATTCGTAGCCTTTGCGTGTTATCCGTCGCGCGCCTTCGTGGATGTAGGGACTGGTTAGTTTGCCTAGGTCTTGTGGGGTAATCCATGTGATGTCCCCGTCCCAATACTCGGGTACGATGCTAGAGGGAGTTGCGCCCCCGATGATGCGCGCAACATATTTCAGGCGGCGCGTTTCCCAGTGCGCGGGGATGTCACCGAGCCATGGGATGCCGGAGGGTTTGTATTCGGAGTATGTTGGGAGGAGCGGCGGTCGGGCGGTCATGCGCTGTCGGTCGTCAGTTTGCTGCGGATTTCCGACGCCAGCCATTGCCAGTCCTCGATGGCGTCCATGTTGATGGTTTTCTCGCATTCGTCGTCGGAGTCCAGGTCGAGCCAGAACCATTCGGCCGAGTGGGCGTCGATGTTGATTTCCAGCATCGCCTCATTGTTCTCGACTGACCACTCCATGGAGATGCCGCCTTCGAAGGTAGGGTAGGTGTACGGCATCGGCGCATCGTCCGGATAGTGGCGCTCGAACGTGGTGGACAACCAGTCGAGCCCCGCATCCGACGGCGCGACACCCTCGCCCTCGTACCAACCGTCCTGCATCCCGCGCAGATCGTCCAAGCGGGAAAGAACATCATTGATACGAGGGTTCGTGAGTCGCTTGGAGTTTTCTAGGTGTACGCTCTCTGTTCTCATGGGGGCATCCGAATCTGCTTTCTGCTACTCCGAGGCCATTGTATCATATACTCCTTCCTCCGGCGTGCTTCCCGCCGCCCTCACACCGCAGGCAGCGGCGTCGTGTCTCCCAGCTCGTACATCCACGCCCGCACCCGTGCGGCCATCTCGCGGACGCGGTCGCGCTGCCGCGGATCATCGAACAGATTCCGCATCTCGTGCGGGTCCGCGTTGAGGTCGTACAGCTCGCACTGATCCCCGGCGCTCAAGTTCAGCTTCCAACGGTCTGCCGTTACCACCGAACGCCACGGCATGGCAACCATTCGATTGATCGACGGACTCCCCAAGTCCCGATCGCCGTACCCATTCCACTGCAAGAAGACATCGTTGTCGTAGAGCGTCTTTTCCCCCGCGAGCACCGGCGCCAAACTCCTTCCCTCGACGTGCTCCGGTATCTCATCGCCCGCGAGATCCAGCAGCGTCGGCGCAAGATCGACCAGACTGACGCTTCCGCCGACCATCCTTCCCCCGCCGCGCAGCCACGGCACATAGATGAACAGAGGAACGCGCACCGCTTCCTCGTACATGGCGCGCTTCTCCAGCATCCCATGGTCTCCCGCCATCTCGCCATGTTCGCTCGTGAAGACGATGATCGTGTTCCGCGCCTGTCCGCTCTCCTCGAGCGCGCGCATGATCCTCCCGACGTTCCGATCCACCAGCGTCACATTAGCGAAATACTGTGCGCGCAGCCTGCGCCATCCTTCCTCCGTCGTCGTATCGTGTATATCGCCGCCCTCGACACCAAGAGGATTCAACCCGCCTCCCAAGTAGTAGTCCGCGCGCAGACGATTGACCAACGCCCCGGACTCCGGCCGCCTGAGGAATGCGGGCCCGACCGGCAGCGACGCAGGATCGTACAGTCCATTCAGCGGCCCGGTGTAGGGAGGATGCGGCTCGAAGAACGACGCGGCCAAGAGGAACGGACGCCTCCCATGCCGAGAATCAGGATGTCCGCGGATGAACCGGCACGCCTCCTCTCCCACATACGCCGCCTGCGTCAACCCCTCCTCCAAGTTCGCGCCCGCAACCCACGCCTCATACGATTGCCCCTGCGGCGGTTCGACGCCCTTGCCGCGCAACCAAACATTGTAATCGGCTTCCTTGAACCGATACTCCTTGCGCCCAGTCACGCTCGACCCGATATGCCAATCCTCGATGCTCCTCCACTCCTCGAACCCGTGCTGAGGGACGACGTCGTTTCCCAAATGCCACTTCCCATAGTACGCGCACAGGTACTCCTCCGACACCATCTCCGCAATCGTCTGCGTCTCGTCCCGGATCGCAACGCCGTTTCCGATCAACCCCGTCGTCTGCGGATACAACCCGGTCATGATGGACGCGCGCGACGGCGTGCACACTGGCTGCGTCACATAGGCATTTTCGAAGACGAAGCTCCGCGCCCCGAGGGCATTCAAGTTGGGCGCATCGATCCACGAATTGCCGTAGGCGGCGACGGAATCACGCCGCTGCTGATCCGTGAGGATGACCAAGATATTCGGCCTGGACGACATCGAACCCTCCAAATGCCACGACGGGAGCCGCGCAGATCCGCGAACCCCCGCTCACTCCCTCCGGATTCCCTGTATCTGTATCTGCTGCCTGAGATACTCCATGCTGCGGATGCCCTTCGTAGAGTTGCACCAATGGCAGAGAAGTTGCAGGTTGCCGATCGCGTCCATGCCGCCCTTCGACCGAGGAGTCATGTGGTCTATGCTCAAGACGTGCAGGGGAAGCTCGTACCCGCATCCGGCGCACTGCTTGCGCTGATTCGCATACAGGAATTCCTTGTCCGACTGAGGGTCGGCCGGGCTTTGCAGCGTGAGATCGTCGTTGCGCTTGGGAGCCTCGGTCATGATGAGCGGCGTCCAATCTTCCCATCCGTTGTCTCCATCGTCCACCGCCATCGGTATTTGCAGTTCGCGCGCCGCGCGCTCTCGCAGGACGACCGCGGACTGCGGCTCCTTGTCGATGCCGATCCACTCCCGTTCCAACCTCTCGGCCGCAATGCAGGCCGTGGCGCACCCGCAGAACGGATCCAACACGAGATCTCCCGGCTCGGACGACGCCGCGATGATGCGCTCCAGCAGCGCAAGCGGCTTCTGCGTCTTCCATCCAGTCCGCTCCTTCGCGTGAGCCCCAATCGGCTTGATGTCCGTAATGACGTCCTGAATGGGAACTCCTCTCCCCTCGTCCACATATCGCTTTTGCCGCGGCATCCCGCCTTCTGCAGGCCAATGAATCAACCCGGCCTCGTCGAGAAGATCGAGCCTCTCTTGCGTTGGCAGATCGTCCAAATCGTCCCGGTCCGGGTACGCCCGCTGGAGAGAAGCCCGGGGAACCGCCCAATGCCTTCCAATGGCGGAAGGATCGATCCCTCGCCACGCCCTCCCCGAATCGCCGGCTGTCGCCCCAGGCCCCGTAAGGGACACGAGGGCGTACCGACCGCGTTGGTCTTCATGCGTATAGTGCTTGTTCAGATATTCTGCATCGTATTCTTGAAACGTTCTGTTCCACTTATACTTGTCGGACGCCGCATAGAACAGGATGACATCATGTATCGGCCCCCATCTCTTCGCGCCTCCATGCGACCCCGTCCGCTTCCAGATGACATCATTCTGAAAATTCTTTTCCCCAAACAAGGCGTCCATTACGGCCTTCAGGTAGTGCGACGCATGAGGGTCGCAGTGCAGATAGATACTCCCTGTCGGCTTCAAGACTCGGTGCAGCTCCAACAGCCGGACGGCCATGAAGGTGAGGTATCCCGCCATACTCTCCCCGTGCGACAACTTTGCCCCGTTGATGAGGAAATACAGCGCCGGCAGCCGATGCTCGATCTCCTCCACCCACTCCTGCTTCATGTCGCTCAACGTCCAAACGTCGTCGAACTCCGCGCCCTTGGCCTCGCTGTCCAACGGCGCCGCATACGTCCGGTCTGACTTGAACGGCGGATCCAAATAGATCAGATCCACGCAGTCGGAGTTGATGCCGCGCAGAATATCCAGGTTGTCCCGGGTGAAGATAGTGCGGCTCGGCACGTTGCAGATATTGGCCATTCGCTGATCCTCCCGTACTATCCGCAAGAGTACGACACGGAAGCATCCGCGTCAATCTTCCGTCGCGCGCAGCCGCGCAGTTTCAACCTCGTCAACCGCCATCCGCGTCGCATCGACTGCAACCCCGTACGCTTTCCTTGCCCGCTCCGGCGACACGAACCCCTCCTCCACATCGCGCAGCGCATCCTCCGGCTCCCTCGTCATCGGATCGCCCCATCCGCCCCCGCCAGGGGTGCGCGTCACGATGGAATACCCGTGCGGCACGGTCGTCGTTACCTTGGACGGCAGGCGCTCGGACGGCTCCCCGCCAGGCCCCTCCAAGACGCACGACGACGGCGACGCGCCGCCGCCTCCAAACAACCCCCAAGGCGATATGCGACCCCGGTCGGAGCTCAACGTCAACGTAACGCTCTCTCCGAGTACCCGCAGACTCCGCTGAATCCCCAGTCCCCCGCGCCGCCTGCCCGCCCCATCGCTATCCTGCACGAGCCCATACGACTCCACGAGCAGGGGATACGCCAGCTCGATCGCTTCCACCGGGGCGTTGCGCGTATTGGTCATATGATTCTGCACCGCATCCATGCCGTCCGCATCGTGCATCGCTCCCTGCCCGCCCGCATACGTCTCGATGTAGTTGTAGTATGTGCCGTTCCGCGGGTCGATGCCCCCGATGTTCAGCAAGTTCATCGTCCCGGAACACGCCGCCAACACCCGCTCTGGGATGACCGGAGCCAGCGCCCCAAGCAGTGCGTCCGTGATGCGCTGGGTCGTGATGATGTTTGCGTTGCACACCGCCGTTGGATACTGCGCGGAAAGCAAACTACCCTCGCGAACCCTCACATCCACAGGACGATACGCCCCCGCGTTCGGCGGAAGATCCGGATCCAGGCACGCCTTGAGAACATAGTAGACGCAAGCCGCCACCGACGGCCACCGACAGTTGAGCGGCCCCCGACACGCGTCGTCTGTCGCCGTGAAATCCGCGACGAACGAATCCCCCTTCGCCTCGATGACCACCCGAATGGTAATTGGAGAATCCGTAAACCCATCTCCCTCCATCACGTCCTCGAACTCGTAGACCCCCTCCGGTATCTGCCGCAAGGCAGCCCTCATGCGCCGCTCCGAATAGTTCAACATCTCGTCCAAGTACCGCCGCACTGTGACCGCGCCGTACCGAGCAGCCAAGTCCGAAAGACGCCGCTCCGCAACATTGTTCGCCGCAAACTGCGCTAGCAAATCCCCCCGCACCTCGACCCGCGGACGCACATTCTGGGCGATCATAGCCCACAAATCCCGATCCAACTCTCCCCGATGAAACAGACGAACCGGCGGTATCTGCAACCCCTCCTGAAATATCTCGGATACTCCGAATGGCATCGACCCAGGCGCGAATCCCCCCATGTCCACATGATGAGCCTGATTGGCGGTAATCGCTATCAACTCCCCATCGAAGAAGACAGGAGATATCAACGCCAAGTCATTGAGATGCCCAGGCCCCGCGGGATACGGCGTGTTCAGCGCAACGGCGTCCCCAGGCTCCAGCTCCTCGAACGGATACTGCGCCATCGCCGTCAAGACGGCAGAATGCATCGTCCCAAGATGCAGCGGCGTGCCAATCTCGCTCTGCGCCACGACCACCACCTCTCCCGACCCGGTATAGATCGCCCCGGACGTATCCCTCCGATCCTTGATGTTCGTCGAATAGCTCGCGCGGATCAACGCCGCAATCATCTCATCCGCTATCGAATAGAACCCATTCCGCATCACTTCCAACGTGATCGGATCCACCCTCCCAGTCGTCATATCGCAGCCTCCCAGTGCGCTCGCGCCGCTACAGCTAGCGGCGCGTCAACAAGAGATTCGAATACCCGTCCACCGCCGCACTCTGATCCGCCCAGACCACCGTCGTCGAGTCGAGTTGCTCCACGATCGCCGGACCGACGACCTCGTCCCCAGGATGCAGAAGCGAACGGTCGTACACCTTCGTCCTCCTCCTCTCGTTTCCAAAGTACACGTCCCGCTCCCCAATCACCGCCTCCAACGGACTGCCCCCCTCTCTCGCCTCACCGGCCAAGTCCGGACGCCGCATCTCCGCCAACGCCGTCACCCGCAAATTGACCACTTCCACCGCATTGTCCTTCGACGCATACCCATAACTCCGCACGTGCGCCTCGTGGAACCTCCCCATGATACCCTCCACGCCCTCCTGATCCAGCCTGCCGGAGGCGGCAGGCACCTCCAACTCATACCCCTGCCCAACGTACCGGGCGTCCGCAGTGCGAACCAACGTAACATCCTCCAACTCGATCCCCTCACGCCTCATCTGCCCTACCGCCTGCGCCTCCAACTCCTCGTATCTCGACGTAATCTCCTCGGGAGACAACTCGCTGCCGGGACGAAGCACCGTCTGCGCGAAATCGTGGCGCAAGTCCGCCATGAGCAATCCAAGCGCAGACGTGACTCCAGGCGCAACGGGAACCAGCACGCTCGGAATATCCATCTCTGCCGCAAGCTCCGACGCGTGAACTGGACCCGCACCCCCAAACGCCACCAAGCAAAACTCCCGCGGATCGTACCCCTTCGATACCGATACTACCCGAATACCCTTCACCATACTCGCGTTGACCACCTGCACGATGCCCTCGGCCGCCTCCTCTATCGAAAGCCCTAGCGGACCAGAAACGCGCTTTTCGATCGCCGCGCGGGCCGCCCCTGCATCCAACGTCATCGTTCCCCCCAACAAACTCCCCTCGCCCAACCGGCCCAAGACCAAGTTCGCGTCCGTAACCGTCGCCTCGTCCCCCCCGATCCCATAGCACGCAGGCCCAGGATCCGCCCCGGCGCTCCGCGGACCAACCCGAAGCGCGCCTCCGGGATCTATCCACGCGATGCTGCCCCCGCCAGCCCCAAGAATATGAATGTCCACCATCGGCGCCTTGACCGGAAGCCCCTCGACCTCGCTCTCCTGCGTCCTCCGCACCTCCCCTCCATACGACAGCGACACGTCGAAGCTCGTGCCCCCCATGTCGATGGAAATGCTATTCTCCTTCCCTGCCTGCTTGGCGATGGCCACCGCTCCAATCACCCCCGCGGCCGGGCCGGACAATATCGTATGCACTGGACGCTCGATGGCAGTTCCCGCGCCCATCGTCCCCCCGTTCGACTGCATGATATACAGACCCGACCGAAGACCAACCTCCGAGACGCTGCGCTCCAACCGGCGCAAATACCGCTCCATCACCGGCGCCACATATGCGTTGATCGCAGTCGTGCTCATCCGCTCGTACTCTTTGAACTCCGGCAATATCTCATGCGACAGAGAAACCGGAACCCCAGGCAGAGCCTTCCGAAGAGCCTCTCCAACCGCGCGCTCATGTGATGGATTCGCATAGGAATGAAGCAAGCACACAGCAGCTGCATCCACCCCAGCCCCCGCAACTTCCTCCACGACCCGCGCCAAAGCATCTTCCTCAACGGGAATCAGAACTTCTCCCGTATGAGTAACCCGCTCCAACAACTCGAAACGCAGCCGACGAGGAACCAACGGATCAGCGCGCCGAACCCGCCAATCGTACAAATCCGGACGATCCTGCCTCCCAATCTGGAGCACATCCCGAAACCCAGCAGTAACTACCAACGCCGTCCTCGCCCCCTTCCGCTCCAACAGCGTATTCGTCGCTACCGTCGTCCCATGAATGAAGAACTCCACCCCGCCCGGCGACGCCCCGTACCGCTCCAGCAACCCTCCAACCCCCTCGGCAACCCCCACCGCCTGATTGGCCGGCGTCGACGGCGACTTGGCAAACTCCAACCGGTTCGACGCCGTATCGTACAACGCAAAATCGGTGAACGTTCCGCCAACATCCACCCCAAGCCGATAGCTCATCCTTCCTCCTTCTCCTCGGACGCCGCCACGCCGTCCATCCCCGTCTTCTTGGTTCCCACCACCGTCGGCTCCTGACACCACTGATTCCGCAAGATGTCCAGCTGCCCCGCTGCCGCGTCATCCAATTCCAACACCTCCGTCAAGAGCCTCCGGTCGAGTTCATGGCGAACGGGGTCGCGGTAGGACTCGTTGGCCGGAAGCATCCGAGTTTCGCACAAGTCGTCGTAGATGCGCACGGCGGCGGCCAGACGATCCGCAGGCAGCGTCGTGACGTCCAACGTCGGAATGTTGGGAATCGCCGAGACCGTAGTGCTGCCGCGGCCGTTCTGCGTCCGATTGCTCTCCATCCAATATCCTATCATGCCAAGCGTGCCGTTCATCCACACGCAAACCGCCTTCTCCATTTCCGGAGTGTCCAAGTGTAGGCTTGGCCACGCCCGCCCGCCGGCAGACTTCACCGGAGTGAACGCCGCTGCCGTCGCGTTGGCGTTGAACCGAAAATCCCTGTTGATATGCAAGTGACTGGCCGCCCGCTCCCATACCCTTTCGGCGTCCTCTTCTTTTCCCGACCGTATGACGCCCGCACTGTCCGGCGTCGTCGCCATCCGATCCTGTGTCTTCTTTCCTCCAACTTTGTCGTGATTCCACAGCATCGGATACTCCGTCCCAGGGTCGGCCCCGCTGCGCTTCTCGAACGCGCCCCGGATGAGCCGATCCACCGGGCCGACCCTGCCGACCTGCCCAATCTTGACGATCGGGACGGAGATGCTCCCTGCGCGCTGTGGCAGAGAGAGGCTGCCCCTGGCCAGCTGCCGAGCCCTGCGCACGAGATCGATGTTGGCCACCCGCACCGTCGTCCACTTCTCGAGCGGCTGCACGACCTCCAGCCGCACCGACCCAACGACGTCGGGTCCGACGGAGATGACCGTGTGGGTATCCGGCTCGGGAAGTTTACCAACGGCACTGCGAATCACCCGCGCGATCTCCTGAGCCTCCAGCGTGGTGCCGGGGCGTTCCGTGAGATTCACGAAATGCACTGCGCGCCGCGCCCGCTCCCCGTGCCCTAGACGCCGTGCAATGACCAGAGCTTCCGAAAGATCCGTGTCCGCCGAAAACGCCGACTCCGACGACGTCAGATCCGCGATGGTCACGACGAGGATATCGTTGTAGTGCTCGGCCAGCATCCGCCGAAACTTCTGCCAACTCCGCACCGTCTTCCCGTCGTAGCTCCCTCCCATCATCGAGGACACAGGCAAGATTAGCGCGATGTGACCGCCGGGCTTGACCATGTTGTCCGCGATGGCGGCGAAATGGCTGCCGAGCCCGGCATACCCATCGCCGACCGTTCCCTTGCTCAAACGCTTGAGCTTCCGCTCCATCGCATCCTGCTCCTCGTTCGACGTGCCAAACGCGGCGAACGCAGGATTCTTGGTATCCACATGATCCGCCGCATGATTCGTCGGCGTCGTGAACGGCGGATTCATTATCACCAAGCTCTGACTCAACGGAGCCATCTCCACCTCGATGGGCTTGCGCCTCCCTCGAGCCCCAAAGGCCATCTGCGCGTTCAGCGGAAGCACGATCTGCCGTTTCGCCGTACTGAGGTCGAGCAGATCCAGCGACCCCAGATCGACGACCGGGCGGCCATCCTTGTCCCTTTCGATGATGGGGCTGCCGTCATCCCCGCGCTTCGCCCTGCCAAGCCCGTCGACCACTCTCACGCCCCCAAACGGATAGAGGACGTTCCGCGTGCCGTCGTACTGTTGGAGCGGCGCTACGAACGACAGCAGCGAGGACGACAGATGCACCGCGGCAGGCATGATGTCGCAGGCAGTCAGGGCGCGCTCCATCATGTGCGCGTGCACCGCGTCCGGATCCCCCCCATGACTGCGGTGCAGATCCCTCGCCCGCTGGTACGCCGCCAAGATCAACCCTCCAGTCCCGCACGCGTAGTCCGCAATGTGATAGCCCTTCAGAGTCTCCGGATCGCTCCAATCCAAATCCTCAGGCACGGCCAGATGCGCCGCCAAGACAGTGCTCTCCGGGCGCGTGTAGTACGTAGCCAGCGTCTGCCGATCCGCGATCAACCGCTGAAACACGATGCCTGCAACGTCATTCTGCCGCACCGCATCTTGAATCTTCATAGCAGCCTTGACCATGTACGGCGCCATCGCATCGACGATGAGAGGAGGAATCCACAACAACAGCCTCTTGGCAATATGGAAGATCGGCCAGTAGTTGACATCGAGGATATTCTCCCACTCCTCGATGAGCGTATGCTTGTTGATCCCCCCGAGCGGCGGATCGTCCTGCAGCTGATCCAAGTCCCGAATTCCCTGGTAGCCCCCCAGATTCTGCTGATACGCCAGCGCGTTGATGATGATCGCAGCGCACATCCTCGCGGTCTGATACCGTGCCGCCTCGTCTGCCTCCTCCTGATCCGCCTCCTCCTTCGTCTGCGGCGAACGCCCCAGCTGTGCAGGCCACGGCTGCCGAAGCTCCTCCGCAAGCGGCGTTGCAAAATCCAAATCCTCCTCACGTCGTACAAGCGTCACGCCCGCATCCTGAGCGCCGTAGGTGAGCGCCTGCGCGGCAGCGGAAATGATATCCTCCGGCACGGCCGCAGGACGGATGAACTCGACCAAGTTGCGAACGTTCCCCGTGATGAACCCGTCGCGCGGAAACCGAGTCCAGCCTCCCTCCGCAGATTGATATACTGCGTACTCCAACTCCAGACCGTCCATGAGCATCCGACGCGCCTCGTCCCCCGTCGAACACTCCTTCAGCGCCAGCGGCGAGCGAATGGCCGCGACCGTTCCCACCTTCCCTACCTCGCCCGTCACATCCGCGTTGAGTTCCCGCCCCATGCTCTTCATGCAGTCGCCGTGAAGCGTATTGGCGGGGTAATACTCGTTCTCCACCACGATCGGCGGCGCGGCAGGACGCATGATCAGGATGTCCGGCTTCGTCCGCGGCCCCCGCAGCGCCCCCCACACCTCCTCACGCGCACGCCAACCCGTCGTCCGCCCCAACTCGCTGACGATGCTAGCAATCCGTCCGTTTAGCTGTTCCTCTTCCAATGCCATCCGTGCGTCCTCCCTCCGTCGTAATGATCCAGAGCGGCCCCAGCGCAGCCTCCCCATTCTCTGCGAAGGCGTGCTTGAACTGCAAAACGGCTGCTCCACAGCCATCCCGAACGACCCTCAAGCGGGGCGATGCGTGACAACCACCCCGACGACCCCGAGTCGGCGCCTAGTCTAGCACCCCTACCCACCCCAGTCAACGAACACCCCGTCATCCTCACCTCCTCACCCCATCCCTACACCCCCGCACGTCATTCCCGCACTTACCCACGTCATTCCCGCGAAGGCGGGAATCTAACGTCTCATACCCGCCCACGACACCCATACGCGAGGCTAATTCCATCTCCCTCGGTAATTTCCTCTCTTTCTAGGTTTCCCAGGAGTCTTATTGACAGAAAGCCGACCTGTCTTCTCGTCAATTGGAATGTATCCCATCTGTTGATCTCTCACATATTCGCCATCATTTCCTAACTTTCCTTCTTCCAGTTCCCAGGTTTTCCTCTTCTTGAACTCTCCCCAATGGTCACTCAAACGTATCCATGCCCAAAATGGACACTTGCCCGGGAACGTATCTATCCAAGCAACGTAGTACTTAGAATAACCGGTATCCCTCAAGGGGAAAATTGCACTAATAAGACCTACTTTGTGGTACGGTATCACTTCGAAGGTAAGGTTATCTTCTCTATGGTATCTGTTAATCTCCCGTTCATTCTTACCCACCCAATCCTTAAGCTTCTTCTGATCCATTGTACTAGACCCTCCTAACCGTATGAAAATCACCGTCCCGGTGCCGCGGGCAAGTTGGATGTGAACCACTGCACCCGCGGCACCGTCGGAGAATGCGAACTCCTACTCCGTCGTATGCCCGATCTCGATCAAGTCGCTCTTGATCATGTCCGCCAGCATCCGGAACCCCTTCATCGAACCGAACACCGCCGCACCATCCCTATTCTCACTCCCCCAATAGCTTGAGGTAGTGTATTCCGTGATGCCAGCCAACATATCCCCTACTCTCGACGCAGTCGGCTCGGTGTTCTCCCGGCGGCAGACCTCCCAGACGAACAACGCCACCTGGTGCAGGCTGAATATGCCCGGAGTGCGGAGCAGCACGTACTCCTCCGCATCGTCGAAGCATTCCGGAACAGCTCCGTACCAAGCTTCCCAGTAGTCCCTCAACTGATCTGCCACCTTTGCAGCTCTCCAATCCCGATAGGGGAATGTAGTGAGTATCGGCTTCAACGAAGTCGAGAAGGACAGCTCGCGGATCGTGTGCCGTGCGGACTTCTTCTCGTTGGGCTGCTGAATCCTACCCCGGAACGGAGAGCTCTCGTCCGAGTTGAGCAAGTTGATGACCTGCGCTGCGACTGCTTCCCACGTTCTCTGCTGTTTAAGAATTTGCTCCCGTCCTTCCCGGGTGCTCATCGAAGAGGCAAGGATTCTCCGAGCGAGGTCGGTGCGAACCTTCTTGGCTGTTTCGTTGATAACCCGGAACTGCTCCGCTTCCTTGGACTCGTCCAAACCCACTGTGACTACGACGGGAATCAGATACTCCTTGAACCGCAGCTCCTCATCTTCGTGTATGGCCGCGCGCAGGCCCGCAAGGCGGTGCTGCCCATCAACCACCCACAGCTTCATGGACTCCGGGATCCGCAAGCAGGCGAGCCCGCCCTCTTCCGTGATTTCGACCTCGTCCCGCGCGTTCAGAAGAACCGAATTGGGCAGGAGAGCCAAGTTCTGCGTCTTGAGGAACCGAGCGAGTGCACGCGCCCGAGACCGCTCCGGCTCCCTCTGGTAGCCGGACTCAGACTCGCTCCTGAAGACGTCGATCTCCGTATACTGCAAGAGATCCTCCGCCCTCACTGCGCCGGTGAACATCTGCACCCCTTCCTGTTTGAATGCGATTCCATGCCACTCCATTGATTGATGCCTCCTCGATGAGTATTTTTAGATCAGTGAATTACCGATCTGATCTATATCATATCAATGTGATCTGCGATTGCCAAGGCCTTTTTCCCTCAATTTTACAAGCTCTCCAAAAACACCCACCCCAAACCATGGTGTACAATGAACACCGCCATGACATCCCCCAACCATACCCTCTGCATCCAAGACGACCTCCCCGTCCTCCGCGGCCTCGACTCCGAGGGCATCGGCCTCATCGTGACCTAATCCCGCCAAAATGCCAGACGACCTCGACATCGACGCCTACAGCTACGACCTTCCCCAAGACCTCATCGCGCAGACTCCCGCAGAACCGCGCGACCACTCACGCCTCATGGTCTTCCACCGCCGCGAACGACGACAGGAACACCGACGATTTACCGACCTGCCAAACTACCTCCGCCCAGGCGATGTCCTCGTCTTCAACGATAGCCGCGTATTCCCCGCCCGCGTGTACGGTGCACGCCAAGACACCGGCGCCAAGATCGAGCTCCTGCTCCTGCGGCGCGACTCCCCGGGCGTCTGGCAGGCGCTCGTCCGCCCCGGCCGCAGGATGGGCCCCGGCGCAGCCTTCACCCTCGGCGCAGGCCCTGCCGCCGTCGACGGAGAAGTCATCCGCGTCCTAGACGACGGCTCCCGCCTCGTCCGGCTGTCCAGCGAAGAACGCCTCGACGAAATCGGCGTCGTGCCCCTCCCGCCCTACATCCACCAGCGGCTCGCAGACCCGGAACGCTACCAAACCATCTACTCGCGCATCACCGGCAGCGTCGCCGCCCCGACCGCAGGGCTCCACGTCACCCCCCAACTCCTCGAAGCCGTCCAAGCGCTCGGCGCCCAAACCGCCTTCGTCACTCTGCACGTTGGCTGGGCAAGCTTCCGACCCGTACAGACGAACGACATCACCCAGCACGAAATGCACTCCGAGTTCTTTACTCTAACCCAAGAAGCCGCCGACACCATAAACCGCGCCAAGCGCAGCGGCCGGCGAATATTCGCCGTCGGAACGACGACCGTCCGACTCCTAGAGCACGCCGCCCAACGACGTCAAGACGACACGCCCCAAAGCGCAAACCCCCTCGAACCCGCGTCCGGATGGGCAGACATCTTCATCTACCCAGGATACGAGTTCCGCATCATCGACGGACTCGTCACCAACTTCCACCTGCCGCGATCCACCCTCTTGATGCTCGTCAGCGCCTTCGCCGGCCGCGAAGCGACCCTCGACGCATACCGAGAGGCCGTCCAGCGCCGATACCGCTTCTACAGCTTCGGCGACGCCATGCTGATACTCTGAACCCCCTAGTACCCCAACTTCTTGTCGCAGACGTACAAGAACCGCTCGCCCGCCAAGTACCGACGGAAATTCTCCTTGAACACTTCCCGCCGGCCAATGTACAGCCCAGGCGTGAACGCCGACGCGTGAGGCGAAATGATCACGTTCGGATTCTCCCACAACGGATTGTCCGGCGCAGGCGGCTCCGGATCGAATGCGTCGATACCCGCCCCCGCAAGACGGCCGGCCTCGATCTCCTCTGCCAGGGCGTACTCGTCCACGATGCCCCCGCGCGAAATGACGATCACATGCGCCTCCCGCTTCATGAGACGCATCTGCTCCCTGCCTATCATCCCCCGCGTCTCATCCGTGATCGGAGCCGTAACTACCAGCCAATCGGAAATCGACAACAGATCGTCCAGCCGATCCAACCCCCAAACCTCCTCCGCATACTCCGACGGCCGAGGAAACTTGTCCACCGCGTAGACGTCCATCTCGAACCCCCGCGCACGTTTGGCCACCGCGCGGCCAATGTTGCCAAACGCCAAGATGCCCATGGTCGACCCCTCCAAGTCCACCTGCTTCCAACCGTAGTCGTACATCCGCCACCGCTTGGAATTCTGATCGTCACGCATCCAATGCAGCTTGTGCGCCAGCGCGATGATGAGGCCAAACACATGATCCGCCATCGGCGCGACGTGCGGCTCCCTCGCATTGGTCACCGGAATGTTGCTCTCTACCAGCTCCGGAATCTCCAACAGCTTGTCGATCCCAGTGCCGGGACAATGAATCCACTTCAACGACTTGGCGGACAAGAAGACGTCTCGTGAAGGCCACCCATAGTAGACCTCCGCATCCGCCGCCTCTCGAATCCGGTCCGCATCCTCCACCGCCTCTACGAACTCGACATCCGGAAAAGCCACTCGCATCTCTCGAACGAACACATCCGACCGCTCCCCAGGACCAACCCCAGACGGCACAGGTTCCATGACTACCTTCATATGTCTCGAACTCCTCCTCGAATAGTGCGGCAAGTGTACCACTCACAACCGCAATCGGTCAGCCGCTGCCCGCGTTCACGCATCCTCGATCGACATCTCGATCTCCGCAGCCACCCGCTCGTCGGATTCGGTCCGCAGCGCGTCGGCCAACGCCGCCTTTGCCCCGGCGCCCCCAATCATCCCCAGAGCCCACGCCGCATGTTCGCGCACCAGCGGCTCCCCATGACGCAGCGCATTCGACAGCGCAGGCGCAGCAACCGGGTCTCCGATATTCCCCAAAGCCACGCAAACATTCCGTTGCAGGCCAACCCGCTTGGCGCGCCGCACAGGACTGCCCCGAAACCGCTCCCGGAAGCCCTCGTCATCCAACTCCAACAACGGTATCAGCGCAGGCGCGTCGAAATCATGGCGCTTCCGAAAAGACGCCTCCCTCCCACGCTCCGCCTTGCGGTTCACCGGACACACATCCTGACAAATGTCGCACCCAAAGACCCAGTCGCCCACCAGAGGCCGCAGCCCCCTCGGTATCGGCCCGCGCAACTCGATCGTCAGATACGAAATGCACCTGCGGTTGTCGATGACATACGGCGCAACGATCGCCCCCGTCGGGCAATCGTCGATGCACCGGACGCACTCCCCGCAATTCTTCTTGAGCGGATCGTCCGCCGCAAGATCGAGGTCCGTAACGACCTGCCCCAACAACACCCACGATCCATGACTCGGAGTAAGGATATTCGTATTCTTTCCGAACCAACCCACTCCCGCACGCTCTGCCGCCGCGCGGTCGTTCATCGGCCCATCGTCCACGAAGATCCTCGTCTTGACCGAGCGCCCTGCGATCCGCGGAAGCCCGTCCACAAACTCCCGAATCCTGCGCTTCATCACGTCATGATAGTCGTCCCCCCATGCGTACCGCGCAATCTTGCCGTGCGGCCCCTGGCCCTGCGGCTCCGCCTCGCCGTAGTTGTAGCTCATCGCCAACGACACTACCGACTTCGCCCCGTCCAGCAACTCCCGAGGCCGATTGGCCTTCCGCACCCGCTCCTCGGTGTACCAAGCGAGACCATCCATCAACCCCTGCTTCACCCGATCCAGCGCAGCTGCCTCATCCCGCTCGAAGGCGTCCGCCGACGTGATCCCCGCGATATCGAACCCCAGAGACCTCGCCAAAACCTTCACCTTGAACGACAAGAGAGACATAGTGGCCGACCGATTCATACTTTCCACATTATCGCAAAGCGCAACCCTCGGGGCCGCGCTCCCAAAAAGGTTGTACCAGACTACGCAATCGCATATAATCTTGCAAACCTCACCCCGCCAAGACCCGGATCTCCCCGCCTATGAATGCACGCACCTTCAAAGAAGTCCGACGCACCTACGGGTTCGATGAAGTCGCTATCGCCCCCGGTGCGATCACCATCAACCCCGAACTCGCCAACATCGAGTTCAACCTCGACGGGATGACATTCCCCGCACCCGTCATCGCCTCGGCCATGGATGCCATCGTATCCCCCGAGTCGGCCATCGAGTTCGACCGGCAGGGCGGCCTCGCAGTCTTGAATCTGGAAGGCGTCCATACCAAATACGACGACCCCGAGGAAGTGCTGGATGAGATCGTACACGCCCCCCAAGATGAAGTGACCAA
Source organism: Dehalococcoidia bacterium (assembly GCA_965242665.1). Classification (GTDB taxonomy): domain Bacteria; phylum Chloroflexota; class Dehalococcoidia; order Lucifugimonadales; family VXLM01; genus VXLM01. The sequence goes on from OZ251484.1 coordinate 2,692,014, forward strand.
GACCTTTCAGCGAATCTACGCCGCCCCGGTCAAGGAAGAACTGGTCGGAGAGCGGGTACGGCACATCAAAGAAAGCGGCGCTAGATGCGCCGTTTCCGTCACTCCCGCAAACACCAAGCAGCTCGCCCCCCTAGCCGTCGACGCCGGCGCAGACGTGCTCGTCGTGCAATCCACAGTAACCACAGCTCGCCACAAATCCCGCAGCGTCCGCGGACTCCGCCTCACCGAACTGCTCGAAATGGTAAACGTCCCCGTAATCGTCGGAAACTGCGCGACCTACGACGTGGCACTCGAAATCATGGAAACCGGCATCCACTGCATCCTCGTCGGAATCGGACCGGGAGCCGCATGCACCACACGCGAAGTCACCGGCATGGGCATCCCCCAAGTTACCGCAACCCTCGACTGCGCCGCCGCACGCGAAGAATACTACCGACGCTCAGGCAGATACGTCCCCATCGTCACAGACGGAGGAATCCGCACCGGAGGAGACCTCTGCAAATCATTCGCAGCAGGCGCAGACGCCGTCATGATCGGCACACCCTTCGCCCAAACCACGGAAGCCCCGGGACAAGGCTCCAACTGGGGCATGGCCAGCCCAGACCCCATCCTCCCACGCGGCACGCGAGTCCAAGTCGGAGTCAGAGGCTCCATCGAACAAGTACTCTACGGCCCCTCATCCAAGTCGGACGGCACCCTCAACCTGCTCGGGGCCCTCCAAACCTGCCTCGGCTACGTCGGAGCGTTCGATATCCGCGAATTCCATCAAAAAGCCGACCTCATCTTCGCCCCATCCATCAAGACAGAAGGGAAGTTCTACCAACTCGGCATGAACTAACCCTATACTACCATGTACATTCAAGGAAGGATCTATGCTACCGCAGACGATAGAGGACATGCGGTTGGGCACGCTGCGGATAACCCGGAGCGTCGGGACAAACGCCCTCGAACGCGCCGATTGCGGGAATGTGATACGAGTCAGGCTCTACGACAACCGGGAGATGCAGTTCCAATGCGTCCAGTGCCGCTCTCACCCATTCAAGATGGTAGGAGTGGTGCGCCCAAAGGTCGTGCATGGCATTCCGACTATGATGCCCACGAAGCCGCCGGCTGGGTGGCGGTGCGGCACTCATGATTGGATGGATCGTTTGATGGATCGGGAATGATAGTCGATGCACTCTCGGTATCAGGTATACTTCCGCGAAAGCCGCCCATGAGCCGAAGACCTCCACTCCGCCCGCTTGTTCGAGGGTATCCAAATGCGTGAACCTGGCAGCCTCCGTCTGACGCATCGTTCTAAGGAATTCGTTGACACCCCTGTCTTGCACGTGGTACTATCCAAACCGTCGAAGGGTACGGTACCGAGGCTGAACGATGCGAATGGTAGCTCGATTGCTCGGAGTCGGCTGGTTCGTAGCTGCCTGCATCGTATGCGGAGTATGGGGCGGCGCGTGGCTGGACGAACGGTTGGGAACGAGCCCCCTTTGCCTGCTGGTCGGCCTTGCGGCGGGAATCACCGCCGCCGGGGTGGGCGTCTACAGAATGCTCATCGCAGTAGTCTCGACGGATAGCGAATAGTAGATAAAGAGGAGACAGGTTCGAGCGTGTCCAAAGCAATCATACTGGTCATCCTCCTCGCGCTGGCCGTATCCGTCGCAGGAGGCGCCGTCGGCAATGCGTTCGGCCTCGGATTCCTTGGCTCCCCCATTGCCCACATCCAGCTCCCAGCCGAACCCGTCATCCCCGATCCGCTCATCGAAGTGGACAACCCATTCATCGGCGACATTACCATAACCAATACCATGGTAGCCGCCTGGGTGGCCATCGTCATTCTCCTCGTCCTCTCCCTCGTGGTATCCCGGCGAGTCGCCACAGTCCCCGGCCGCCTCCAAGGCGTTGTCGAAATGACCTTGGAGTTCTTCCTGAACATCGCCCAAAGCATCGCCGGAAAGAACGCCCGCCGATTCTTCCCCCTCGTAATGACCATCTTCCTATTCATCATCGTCAACAACTGGATCGGCATCCTCCCCGGCTTCGGCACGATCGGCTGGGTCGAATCCCCCGACAAAGCCATCCATCACGCCGAGGAAGCTGCCGAGAGGCAGGGCGAACACGTCGACCTAGAAACCGTCGACCTCCATGTGTTCGAAGGCACAGGCGGACTCGTGCTCCTGCCGCCCGGATCCGTCGACAACCACATCTCGGCCGCAGAATACGAGCACGGCGAGGGATTCGACGACGAACGACAAACCCCCGGCGTGCTGATCCCCTACCTCCGCAGCGCCAACACCGACATCAACACGCCCCTCGCGCTCGCCCTCGTCGCAATGTTCATGATCCACTGGTGGGGCATCCGATCCCTAGGCATATTCGGACACGTAGGCAAATTCATCAACTTCCGGCAGGGCCCCATCATGCTCGTCGTCGGACTACTGGAAATCATCGGAGAGCTTGCACGAATCGTCAGCTTCACGTTCAGGCTGTTCGGCAACATCTTCGCAGGAGAAATGCTGCTCATCATCATGGCGTTCCTCTTGCCCGTCATTGGGATCGTCCCATTCCTCGGGCTGGAGATATTCGTAGGGTTCATGCAGGCGGTCGTCTTCGCAGTGCTAACCCTCGTATTCGCCTCGATGGCCGTCGTATCGCACGACGAGCACCACTGACACTTGGCGACCGAACCCATTCGAGACCATCAAGAAGGAGAACAGGATGATTGAAGGAGATATCAAGACCTTGGCGGCGGCGATAGCCATAGCCGTCGGCGCTATCGGCCCAGGCCTGGGAATTGGAATGCTCGCAGGCAAGGCAATGGAAGCCCTCGGGCGAAACCCCGAGGCCGCAGACGCAATCCGAGCCAACATGGTGCTCGCGATCGTATTCGCGGAAGCGATAGCCATCTACGCCCTCGTCGTCGCGGCATTGCTCATATTCGTAGCATAGACCCGAGGAGAGATACACCAACGCGGCGCGCAGACGCCCAACACCAGGGCGCCCAAACGCCGCGTCGAGGAGATGCAGCATGGAAGCACTAGGAATAAACCTAGCGCAGCTGATTACGCAGATAGCCGGTTTCTCCATCCTGCTGTTCGCCCTGGTCAAGTTCCTCTATCGACCTCTGCTGAAGGTCTTGGACGAACGATCGGCCAGGATAAAGGAGAGCCTCGAAGCGGCCGACCGCGTGAAGGAACAAGCGGCCGAAAGCCAAGCTCAGATGCAAGACGATTTGCAGAAGGCGAGAGAGGAAGGACAGCAGATGATCGCGCAGGCCCGCGAAGTCGCGGCGCGCTTCCGCGATGAAGAAATGGCCAAAGCCCGGCAAGAAATCGACGCAGAACGGAAGCGAGCGGAATCCGACATCCAGCGCGAACGAGACGCCGCCATCGAAGACCTGCGCCGCGAATTCGCAGGACTCGCCATCACCGCCGCAGAACGCGTCGTACAACGATCACTCGACGAATCCACCCACAAAGACATCATCGACAAAGTACTCGAAGAGAGCGCCGCAATTGGGAAAGGATAATCCACCCGCCGCACCCATCCAATCCGCCGAAGAACGCCTCTACTCCGGCCATGACGTAGACCGGAGAGAGGCTGGACGCCCCGCGTCCAACGTGTGCAAACCCGCACCCGGCACGGATGATCCACCTTCCCGAAATAGCGCTGTGTAGACGAAAACGATGGCACGATACCCATCTTCCAGAAGATACGCCCAGGCAGTCTTTCAGATCGCCCAAGAACACGGCGACATCGACGCCTGGTTGGACGACGCGCGCGCGTTGGCGGAACTCGCAGACGACCCAGCGGCAGCCGAATTCCTCGACGCCCCGCAGATACCCGAACCGAAGAAGCTGCAGACGATCCAGCAGGCCCTTGGCGACTCCGTAAACCCATTGGCGCTCAACCTCCTCGGACTCCTCGCCGCCAGACGCCTGACGCACCTCATGCCGGACATCCTCTCGCAGCTCACCGACATGGTCGACCAACATCGAGGCGTCCAATGGGCCGATGTAACCACCGCCGTGCCCATGGACGACGAGCGCATGGCCGAAATCGCAGAACTGATCGGCGGCATCGTCGGAGGCAAAGTGAGCCTCCGAACATACGTCGAGCCGGACATCATCGGCGGACTCATAGTCCGCGTCGGCGACCGCGTCATCGACGGCAGCGTGCGCGCCAAGATGAGAAACATGGAACGAGAAATAGTCGAGCGGATAACGTAAGAACTCAACCCAGTTGCGCGCCCAAATACCGCGCGCAACGCCCGTCACACCGGAGGTTTACATGGCAGTACGAGGGCAGGACATAGCGTCCGTTATCAAGCGCCAGATCGAAGAATTCGGCCAAGATCTGTCCATGGTCGACGTCGGCGCCGTGGTCGAAGCCGGAGACGGCATCGCCCGAGTGCACGGCCTGTCAGGCGTTGGAGCCAACGAACTCCTCGAATTCGAGGGCGGCCTCATCGGCATGGCGCTGAATCTGGAAGAAGACAGCGTCGGCTGCGTAATCATGGGCGACTCCCTCTCCGTCAAGGAAGGCAGCGAAGTCCGCGGCACAGGACGCGTCGCAGAAGTCCCCGTCGGAGAAGCACTCCTCGGACGAGTCGTCGACGGCATCGGACGCCCCATCGACGGCAAAGGCCCCATCCAAACCACCGAAACCCGCCCTGTCGAATTCCTCGCCCCGGACGTCGCCTCTCGCGAATCCGTCGGCGTCCCCATGCAAACCGGAATCAAAGCCATCGACGCCATGGTCCCCATCGGTCGAGGACAACGCGAACTCATCATCGGCGACCGCTCCACAGGCAAAACCGCCATCTGCAGCGACACCATCATCAACCAAAAGGGCGGCAACCTCATTTGCATCTACGTCGCCATCGGACAAAAAGTCGGCAAGATCGCACAACTCCAAGCCCTCCTCGAACAACACGGCGCTATGGACTACTCCATCATCGTCGCAGCTAGCGCCTCCGACCCAGCGCCCCTCCAGTACCTCGCGCCATACACCGGATGCGCCATGGGCGAATACTTCATGTACAAGGGCCAAGACGCCCTCATCATGTACGACGACCTCTCCAAGCACGCTTGGGCATACCGACAAATGTCCCTCCTACTCAGACGCCCGCCAGGACGCGAAGCATACCCCGGCGATGTCTTCTATCTCCACAGCCGACTCCTCGAACGCGCGGCACGCGTCTCCCCAGAACTCGGCGGCGGCTCCCTCACCGCACTGCCCATCATCGAAACCCTCGCAGGAGACGTCTCCGCATACGTCCCCACAAACGTCATCTCCATCACCGACGGGCAAATCTACCTCGAACCAGAACTGTTCGCCTCAGGCATCCGACCAGCCGTCAACGCGGGGCTCTCCGTCTCACGCGTGGGCGGCGATGCACAAACTCGCGGAATGAAAGGCGTCGCAGGACGACTCCGCATCGAACTCGCACAATACCGCGAACTCGCTACGTTCGCCCAATTCGGCACCTCCGACCTCGACGCAGCCACCCGCAGACAACTCGAACGCGGACAACGCGCCGTCGAAGTACTCAAACAAGAACAAAACGTCCCCCTCAGGATGGAACAACAAGTCACCATCCTCTTCGCGCTCATAAACGGACACCTCGACGACGTCCAAATCCCCAAGATCATCCCATTCGAAAGCGCCTTCCACGAATTCATGACATCCAACCACTCCGAAATCCTCGACGCCATCGCACGCGACAAAGACGTCTCCGAAGAAACCAACGCATCCCTCACCCAAGCCATCCAAGAATTCAAGCAGAGCGTGCCGTACTAGGCCGCTGAATTCCGTTACAGGGAGAAACGGAAATGGAAGAGTTCGCAGCTCAGGTCCAAAAACTCGCCGATGACGTCAGGCGAGAGGTAGAAGTTGTCCGCGAACTCAATACCGAGGCGGCGACAAAGCAATTCCTCGTTCTGCCGTTCATGCAGACGATGGGGTACTCTGGGGCTGCTGATGTGGTTCCCGAGTTCACTGCGGCCTTCGGTACGAAGAAGGACGATAAGGTCGACTATGCGCTCATGCACGACGGAAGCTCCAGCATCCTCATCGAGTGCAAGAAGGTCGACAGCACCTTGGGAACGAATGAGCACTCTCAACTAATGGGGTACTTCGCCGCCGTCCCGGAAGCGCGATTCGGTATCCTTACGAACGGTCTGGTCTATCAGTTCTACTCCGACCTCGAAAAACCAAACGTTATGGACGATCACCCGTTTCTCACCTTTGACGTGCGAGACTTGGATGCTCAAGACGTCGAGACGCTCGAGATACTCAAAGCACTCACGAAAGATGAATTCGATGTAGACAAGGCTAGATCCGCCGCGCGTCGCGCAATAGACAAGGCGCGTCGAGACGCGCAACGTACAAAGTTCCGGACGTTGCTCGAGCAAGTTCTGCAAGAGGAACTGTCTGAGCAACCCACCGAGGAGTTCTTGGCGTTCATGCGGGGTAGGGTCGATGCTGACGGACAATCGGATCTGACCCAAGACGAGCTTGACTCCCTGATTCGACACGTCTGCAAGAATTTCATCAACAAAGAACCCCGGGTGCCAACCGAGTATGAACCGAGGGTTCATTCAGACGAAGTAGAAGGTGTCCCATCACCAGAACCGCAGCAGGAGCGAGTAGTGGAACTGGGGGGCCGAGTAGTAGTAGAGAAGTGCCGAGTAGTAGTGGGCCCTACTGCGCAGAAAGAGTCGCTTCGTGGGAAGTCAGGCACTCTACTGTATGTTAAAGCAGTGATGGTACATTTTGACGAGGGATTCAGCAGGAAGATTAGCCCCAGAAATCTAAGACTAAAAGAACCGTATCAGGGGATGCCGCCTTCGGGGGAGCCAGTAGTAGAGGTAGAGGGCGGAGTAGTGGTGGAGAAGTGCCGAGTAGTAGTGGGCCCTACTGCGCAGAAAGAGTCGCTTCGTGGGAAGTCAGGCACTCTATCACATGCTGTAGGAGTGATAGTACATTTCGACGAGGGATTCAAATATCCGGTTAGCCCCACAAATCTAAGGAAGGTCGGCCGTTGAATCGAGCATATCCAATCACCAAAGACGTAGACTGTCTTGATGGGCGTTGACCACCCTGTCCATCCAAGAATTCAAGCAGAGCGTGCACTACTAGGCAAAGATGCAAGACCAGCAACACCGAATCCTCCTCGTCGGACGGAGCCAAGATCCCGTGGATGCAGTCACCACAGCGTTGGAGGCGGCCGGCTACTCTGTGACCGCGACGCTGCACGACGACATCGCCGTAGACCTTGCGGCATCGTCGGAGTTCGACGCGCTCCTAATCGACGGCATGACGCGCCAAGAACGCTCCTCCCTCCGCGGCGAAGTGCTAGGCAAGCAGCCGGCAATCAAGATCGTCCAGGCAGAGGGCCCCGAATCCGTATTGACCTTGATGAAGCAGGCGCTGCGGTAAGAACGATGGTTGTCACGAACACAGCGAGATTGGGCTTCCCAGATTTTCCCGTGCAGCGCAGCATCGAAATTCTGCGGAGCGCCGGGGCGTCGACGTTGGACAAGAAGGAGGCCATCGCCAGCATCGGGCGCAAGCGCGACCCGAAGATGACGCCGACTCTCATCGAGTACGCCCAAGACTCCAACCCGGAGATCGCAATGCAGGCGATCCGCGGACTGCTCGTCTTCCGCGCCGACCCCGCCGTCCGCGAGCGGCTCTCGCAGATGCGCGAACATCCCAATGACATGATCCGCGAAGTCTTGCGCCAAGAGTTGGACGACAGCGCGCCGGTCGACGAAGACGCGCACGCCGCCTCGCCGGACTTCATGAAGAACGTCGTCGTACAAGGCGACGTCCTCGACGCCCTGCAAAGAGTCCCCGACCGCTCCGTCCACCTCACGTTCACCTCCCCGCCCTACTACAACGCGCGGGACTACTCCATCTACCGGAGCTACGACGAATACCTCGACTTCCTCGAACGGGTCTTCAGGGATGTTCACCGCGTCACCAAGGAAGGGCGCTTCTTCATCCTGAACACCTCCCCCGTCATCGTCCCCCGCGCCGGAAGGAAGTACTCCAGCAGGCGCTATCCAGTCCCGTTCGACATCCATGCCCGGCTTGGAGCCATCGGCTGGGAGTTCATCGACGACATCGTCTGGGCCAAACCTGAAGAGAGCGTCAAGAACCGCGTCGCCGGCTTCGAAGCCAACCGCAAACCCCTCACCTACAAGCCGAACATCCGCACCGAGTTCCTGATGGTCTATCGGAAGAAGTCTCCCAAGCTGATAGACTGGAACCTGCGGCAGTACTCCCAAGAAGCAATCGAACGAAGCAAAGTGCCGGACGGTATCGAGAGATCGAACATATGGAACATCGCGCCCGCGAGAGACCGGGTGCACAGCGCAGTCTTCCCCCTCGATCTGTGTGATCAGGTCGTGCGCCTCTATTCGTTCGTCGGCGATCTCGTCTTCGATCCCTTCGCCGGCAGCGGCACCCTGGGCAAGGCCGCTGTGCTGACCGACCGATACTTCTTCATGACCGAGATCCGAGAAGACTTCGTCGCGCGCATCCAAGAGAATATCTCGAATGTTGGGGGAGGGTTCGAGAGTGGCCGCCCCATCAGGATCATGCGCGTTCCAGAATTCGAGAAGGCGGCCGCCTGATGCGCGCGCGCCAAATCCAAGAAAGCAGGAATCTGACGAGATGCCAAGTGTACGGCAGCTGAGACGGCGCATCAGAAGCGTCGAGAGCACCGCGAAGATCACCAAGGCGATGTCCATGATCGCCGCGTCCAAGATGCGGAGAACCCAAGAGGCCGCCCTCCGAGGCCGGCCCTACGACGCCGACATGCGCGGCATCCTCGCAGACCTCGCCGCACAGCCGGCCCCCGACGACGAGGCCTACATCCACCCACTCCTCCGGCGTCGAAGAGTCGCCAAGGCGGAGATCATCCTCGTAACGCCGGACCGCGGACTTACCGGCGGACTGCACAGCAGGATCAACCGCGCCGTCTCGGAGTTCATCCTCGAACAGGAGAACGCGGGCATCGAAACCTCCATCGTCGCTGTGGGGCGCAAGGGAAACGACTTCCTCGCCAGAAGCGGACATGACATCCGCGCAGTCTTCACCGACATCGGCGACCGACCCGCACTCGAAGACATCCGCCCGATCGTGACCATCGTCACCAACGACTACACGCAAGAACGAGTCGACGCAGTGTACCTGGCATACCCGGACTTCGTCAGTACCGTCGTCCAAAAGCCGGTGGTGCAGCCGCTCCTGCCTGTCGTCCCTGCCAAACTCGAACCCAAAGACACCGTCGGATACATCTACGAACCCGACCCGCTTGCCGTCATGGCGGCGCTGCTGCCGCGCTTCGTGGATATGCTGGTCTACCATGCCGTCCTCGAAAGCATCGCCAGCGAACAATCCGCGCGGATGGTAGCCATGAGAAACGCCACGGACAACGCCAACGTAATGGTCGACGACCTCACGCTGGAAATGAACAAGGCGCGCCAAGAGTCGATTACGTCCGAACTGCTGGACATCGTCGGCGGAGCCGCCGCAGTAGAAACATAGGAAGCCAACGAAACCGCAAGACCGCAGCGCCGCAGCCAAGCGACCGCGCGGCACGCTTCATACGGAGGACCACATGGCCACAGGAACGGTGACCCAGGTTATCGGCACGGTAGTGGATGTCGAATTCCCGCCCGACTCGATGCCCGCAATCTATAACGCCCTGCACACCCAGATCGACGACCGGCGACTGGTCTTGGAAGTCGAACAGCACGTCGGAAACAACTGGGTCCGATGCCTGGCGCTCGGCGAAACAGACGGACTGAAGCGAGGCGCGCAAGCAGACGATACCGGCGCTCCCGTAACCGTCCCCGTCGGAGAACCCGCCCTCGGACGCCTCTTCAACGCACTCGGCGAAACCCTCGACAAGATGGAAGAAGTCGAATCCGAACACAACTGGCCTATCCACCGAAAGCCCCCCGCCTTCGATGAACAATCCACCACCATCGACGTCCTCGAAACAGGCATCAAAGTGTTCGACCTCATCGCCCCCTTCACGCGCGGCGGGAAAGTCGGAGCCTACGGCGGCGCTGGCGTCGGAAAGACCGTGGTCATCCAAGAACTGATCCGCAACATCGGCGCAGAACACCAAGGCGTATCCGTATTCGCAGGAGTCGGAGAACGCTCCCGCGAAGGCAACGACCTTTGGGGCGAAATGAAAGAGTCCGGCGTACTTGGCAGCACCGTCCTCGTATTCGGACAGATGAACGAACCCCCAGGCATCCGAGCACGCGTCGGACTCACTGGACTCACCATGGCCGAATTCTTCAAAGAAGAACGCGGCCAAGACGTCCTCATCTTCATCGACAACATCTACCGATACATCCTCGCAGGCATGGAAGTCTCCGCCCTCCTCGGTCGAATGCCCTCCGCAGTCGGCTATCAGCCCACTCTCGCAACCGAAATGGGAGACCTGCAAGAGCGCATCACCTCCAGCGGCGGCGGCTCGATCACTTCCTTCCAAGCCATCTACGTCCCCGCCGACGACTACACCGACCCAGGCATCGTCACCACCTTCGGACACCTCGACGCCGTCATCTCCCTCGACCGCGCACTCTCCGAACAAGCGCTGTACCCCGCAGTCGACCCGCTCTCCTCCAACTCACGCATCCTCGAACCATCCATCGTCGGCCAAGAACACTACGACGCAGCGCGCGGAGTCCAACAAGTCCTCCAACGCTACCGAGACCTCCAAGACATCATCGCCATTCTTGGCGTCGAAGAGCTCTCCGAAGAAGACCGCCAGATCGTCGCACGCGCACGCAAGATACAACGCTTCCTCACCCAGCCAATGTTCGTCGCCGCCCAGTTCACAGGACAAGACGGGCGCTACGTCCCAATCCGCGAAACCGTGCGCGGCTTCACCGAAATACTGGCCGGTCAGCACGACGACCTCCCAGAGCAGGCATTCTACATGGTCGGCGACATCGACGAAGCCCGCGAAAAGGGCGAACGCATGGCGTCCGAGGAGTAGTCCCCAATGAGCCTCACACTGGAAATAGTAACTGCCGAACGCATCGTCTACTCGGAAGAAGTAGACACCCTCGTGGCGCCGGGCATAGAGGGCGAACTCGGCATCCTCCCCAATCACTCCCCACTGTTGACCGTCATGCAGCCCGGCGAAATCCGCGTCCACAAAGACGGTGAAGAAACCTACATCGCCGTCAGCGGCGGCTTCCTCGAAGTCATCGGCAACGAGGCCACCATCCTGGCCGATACCGCCGAACGCTCTGAGGAAATCGACGAATCCCGCGCACAAGCGGCCATCGACCGCGCACAAGAACGCATCGACGCAGCAGGGCCCAACATCAACCTGCCACGCGCCGTCATGTCCATCCGACGCTCGCGCGCACGCCTCAAAGTCGCACGCCGACGATCCCCCATCCATCCAACCGACACAATGCAAACGAATTAGGGCACACCGCCGATACCCCCCAAATGCCAAAACCACCCATGCTCTCCATCCAATTTGAAACCTATACCCTCCCCAACGGACTAGACGTCATCCTCCACCGCGATGACTCCCTGCCCATGGTGGCGGTCAACCTCTGGTACCACGTCGGATCCAAGGACGAACAGCCGGGACGCACCGGATTCGCACACCTCTTCGAACACATCATGTTCGAAGGATCCAAGCATCACAACCGTGACTTCTTCGAACCCCTCGAAAAGGCCGGCGCACGCATCAACGGATCCACTACCAACGACCGCACCAACTACTGGACTACCGCACCCTCCAACACCCTCGAACTCATCCTCTGGCTCGAGTCCGACCGCATGGGCTACCTGTTGGACGCCCTCGATCAAGAACGCCTCGACCTCCAGCGCGACGTCGTCAAGAACGAACGCAGGCAAAGCTACGAAAACCGACCCTACGGCAAAGCCCACCTAGCCATGGAAACCGCCATCTTCCCGGCCCCGCACCCATACAACTGGCCGGTCATCGGTTCCCAAGAGGACCTCGACGCCGCCTCTCTCGACGACGTCCGCAACTTCTTCAAAACCTACTACGTCCCATCCAACGCCAGCCTCGCCATCGCCGGCGACTTCGACCCCGACCAGACCCGCAGCCTCATCGACGAATACTTCGGCAGCATTCCCCCAGGCAGCGCCATCGACCGCGTCGGCCAGATGAACTCCGCCCTAACCGGCGAACTCCGCCTGGACATGCGCGACAAGATCCACCTGCCCCGCCTCTCCATCGTCTGGCCGACAGGCCCCGTATTCGGACCCCACGAAGCCCCCCTCGATATCCTCGCCGTCATCATGGGTGAAGGACAAAGCTCCCGTCTCTACAAAAGCCTCGTCTACGACCAGCGAATCGCCCGAGACGTAGTGGTAGACCACTACTCCCGCGAAATCGCCGGAGAGCTCGTCGTTCAAGTCACCGCAAACCCAGGGCAAGACCTCGACGAGATCGAAGAAATCGTCCACGCCCAGCTCGAACGCCTCCACGACGACCCGCCTTCCGAACGCGAAGTCCAAATGGCGCTCAACCAGTATGAAACCCACAACGTCCGCAGCCTGGAACGCATCGGAGGATTCGGAGGCAGAGCCGATCAACTGAACCTGTTCAACGTCTTCGCCGGCGACCCAAGCCGAATCAACACCGACATGGAACGCTATCGAGCCGTCGCATCCGACGACATCCTCCGAGTAGCCAAGGAAACCCTCGGGCCCCATAGAGTCCGCCTCACCGTCACGCCAGAAGAAGCAGTCGAAGCCGCACACGCGCAGATCGACCGCTCTACAATGCCCCCAAGCGCGAAACCCCGGCCATTCTCCCCCCCCGTACCACGCCGCGAAAAGCTGGATAACGGCCTGAACGTCCTATACGTCGAAGACCCGCGTCTCCCCGTCGTATCATTCGGCCTCGTCGCCGACGCCGGCGCAGCAGACGATCCCCCCGATAAACCCGGGCTCTCCCACCTGACAGCCGCCATGCTGCCAGAGGGAACGCCCGCCATGACCAGCCAAGACATCGCCCAAGAAATGGAGCTCATCGGCTCCCACCTCTCCAGCTCGGCCAGCTACGAACGCGCATCCATCTCCGCATCCTCCCTAACCGGACACTGGACGCGCGCCCTGGAAATACTCTCCAACGTCGCCGCTGACGCCAACTTCCCCGAACACGAACTCGAACGCGTCCGCAAAGAACGACTGACCGACCTCCAACGCATCGCAGACGACCCAAACCTCATCTCCCGACGAGCCTACCGCGCGCTCGTGTACGGCCAACGCACCCCATACGGCAACCCCCTCATCGGCAACGACGAATCCATCCGCGCTATGACCCGAGACCAGATCGTCGAACGATTCCGACGCGCCTACCGCCCGAACGCCTCGACGCTGATAGTCGTCGGAGACGCGCGCCGCGGCAGCGTAGTGACGGAAGCACAGGCCCGCTTCGGTCGATGGACGTCCGACGCCCAACCGCCGAACGAGCCCCCCAAATCGTCCCCCCCGGTGCCCGCGCAAACCACGATCTACCTCGCCGACAAACCCGGCGCCGCACAATCCGTCATCCGCGCAGGACACCTTACCATCGGACGCCACAGCCCCGACTACTACGCCCTCAACCTCCTAAACTACCTCTTCGGCGGCAACTTCATGGCGCGCCTCAACCAAAACCTCCGCCAAGACAAAGGCTACAGCTACGGCTTCCACTCAGCCATCGACTGGAGCATCAACCACTCGATGCTCACCGCATGGGGCGCCGTGCAAACCCAAGTGACCAAAGAATCCGTCATCGAAACACTCAAGGAATTCGAGGACATCCGAACCAGCCGACCAGTCGAAGAACCCGAGTTCGACGACGCCAAGAACGGCCTCCTCAGAGGATTCCCAAGCGAGTTCGAAACCCAGTCCAGCCTACTCTCCCAACTCGGACGCATCGTCGCGTTCGGCCTGCCTGACGACTACCTCTCCACCCTCGAAGCTCGCTACCAGTCCATCACCCTTGACGACATCAATCGCGCCGCCGCCGAACATCTCGACACTGCACGCCTCACCCTCCTCGTCGTCGGCGACCAATCCGTCATCTTGCCAGGACTAGCCGAACTAGGGTACCCTATCATCCACGTAGACTACGAAGGCGGCCTGATCGACTGAGACCCGCCCCTCCAACATCAGAAAGGAATACCCCCGATGCCACTAGAATTCGCAACCCAGCAACTCGACGCCCAACCCATCGTGGGCATCCGCATGACCACGACCACAGACAAACTCGCCGAGATCATGGGGCCCCTGTTCGGCGAAGTGTACGGATACATCCAGCACAACGGACAACAGCCAGCGGGAATGCCGCTCTCGATCTACCATCGCATGGAAAGCGGGCCCCTAGTCGACGCGGAATGCGCGCAAGAAGATTGCAACTGCGACACAGACGCGGAATGCGCGCAAGAAGATTGCAGCTGCGACACAGACGCCGAGTCCGCACACCCAGAAGGCAGACTCGAACTCGAGCTCGAATGCGCTATGCCCGTGCAAGCCCCAATGGAGGGAACCGGACGCGTCCAACCCAGCGAACTCCCCGCATGCACAGCCGCAACCGTAACCCACCTCGGCGCATACGACGACCTCCCAAAGACGTGGAGCGCGCTCACTCAATGGATGGGATCGCAAGGACTCCAACCCGCAGCGGCCCCGTGGGAAGTCTACGTCACCGACCCAACCGAGGAGCCGGACCAATCCAAGTGGCGCACCGACATCTTCTTCCCTGTACAGTGACCAACCGCCAAACGGCGCAACTCGCCCCGTTCCCAGATACTCCATCCGACGCACCGCGAAACACGCCTGCCAAAGATGTCCAAGCATAGCCTCGAAAGAGCCCCCAACCGTGCATGAGGTAGACCTCCACCTCCACACGACCCATTCGGACGGCACTCTCACCCCCACAGAGCTCGTCGACCTCTGTGCGCGCAGCAGCCTGAAAGTCATCGCCGTCAGCGACCACGACTCCACCGAAGGCATCGAAGAAGCCCTCGCCGCCGCAAAACCCCGCGGCATAGAAGTCATCCCCGCCATCGAACTGAGCGCCGACGTCCCAAACAACGAAATCCACATGCTCGGCTACTTCGTCGACATCAGCGACCAGCAGTTTCAAGACACCCTCGCCAAGTTCCGCGCCGGACGGAAAGACCGCGCAAGGGAAATGGTCGAACGACTCAACGAGCTCGACATCCACATAACCTGGGAACAAGTACAACGCATCGCCGACGGAGCCGCCGTCGGACGCCCACACATCGCCCAAGCCATGGTAGAACGCGGATACGTGCAGTACAACAAGGACGCTTTCGACCGCTACCTCGGACGAAACGGCCTCGCATACATCCAACGACCACGCTTGAAACCAGAAGAAGCCATCCAAATGCTCCTGCAAAACGGCGCACTCCCAGCCATGGCGCACCCACTATACTACGAACGAACCAACATCCCCGCACTCAAGAAGACCATCGCCGACCTCAAAGAAGCCGGAATGGTCGGCCTGGAAGTCCACTACGGCGAGTTCTCGAACGACGAGATCGAGACCCTGAAATCCATCGCAAACGAACTTGACCTCGTCCCATGCGGCGGCAGCGACTATCACGCATCTGGCAACCCGGGCGAAATCCACCCGGGCGACGCAGGGCCCCCCATGAGCTCCGTCCATTCACTCCGAAAACGCAAAAAACCCGTCCCATCGTCATGACACCCGCACACGCCCTATGGATCGTCGGCGCCTACCTCTGGGGCGCGATCCCCTCCTCATACATAGTCGCGCGTTTCCTCAAAGGAGTCGACCTCCGCGATTCCGGATCAGGCAACGTCGGCGCCTCCAACCTCGGCGAACACACCAACCGAATAGTAGGCATCCTCGTTGGAATCTTCGACGCCGGTGCCAAAGCCGCCGCCCCCATCATCCTCGCACGCGCCCTCGACCAAAGCATCGCCCTGCAAGCCGCCGTCGCACTCGCTGCCGTCATAGGACATAACTGGTCCCCCTACATCCGCATGACCGGCGGACGCGGAATCTCCACCGCCATCGGCGTAATGTTCGCGTTCGCAATGTGGTGGGAAATACTCGCAGGCATCGTACTCGTCGGCATCCTCGGCCGATGGTGGCTCAAAGACACCGGCTTCTGGACATTCGTCATGATAGCCGCACTTCCGCCTCTCACCATCCTCCTCGGCCGCCCAACCGAGATAACCATCCTCTTCGCATCCATGTCCATCGTACTACTGGCAAAGCGCTTGACCAGCAACTGGGACTGGCCGCACGAACCCCACCAACGCAAGCAAGTCCTCATCAACCGCCTCCTATGGGACCGCGACGTTCGACGCCAAGAAGAATGGACCCGAAGAGGCATAGAATGCGAGGCAGCCTAGTGGACGAATCCCAAGACGAAGTCACATACTGCGCCAAGCACAAGAAGACCCCAACCAACGTCCGCTGCGGACGCTGCGATACCCCCGTCTGCCCACAATGCCTCGTGTTCGCCCCCGTCGGCGTGCGCTGCTCCGACTGCGGCAAGCCCACCAAACTCCCGCAATACCAAGTCCCGCTCCCCCTCCTCCTGAGGGCGCTAGGAGCAAGCTTGGCCGCAGGAGCGGCGGGAGGAGTAATACTCTCGTTCGTCTTGGTGAACCTAACCGGACTCTTCTATCTTATAGCGGCCGCCGGCGTCGGCTACTTGGTAAGCGAAGCAACTAGCTTTGCCGCGCAGAGGAAGCGAGGCCCCGTCCTCGGAAGCATAGCGGCATTCGGCGCAGTTGCAGGACACGCCCCTATCATCTTCCTAGTGGGGGGACTCCCATTCATCATCCTACTGGGAACCGCCATCGCTGCCTTCGTGGCGTTCTTGCGGCTGAGATACCCCTAAACCCGCGTCTGCTACGGAAGCTTGTCGACGATGGTATCCGACGTCAACGCCTCCAAAAGCTCGGCCACGTTCACATCCTTCACCGTATGATGGCGCAACGGCAACTCCGGATCGACGCTGTACAGATTCTTCCGACCGCTCTTATGGCGTTGAATATACCCGGCATCCTCCAGATCGGAAATGATCTTGTGAGTCGTGCGCTCGGTAATCCCCACGTGATTCGATATCTCCCGCGCCGTGTGGTCGGGATTCTCGTAGATGTAGCTAAGCACCAACCCATGATTGGTTATGAACGTCCATCCCGATGAGCGCATAGTGCCATCCGTACCGCCGTAGAGGATACTCCATGAATCCTACCACACCCGCAGTAGTGATTTCAACAACCTAACCCCAAGATTCTTTCCCCATTTCCGATCCCATCGCCCGCCGCATCGCCCCATAGTCCACGTCATATCCCGCTGTCTACATCAGATCCCGCACCCACCCACGTCATTCCCGCGTAGGCGCCCCCCCGCACTGCGCACGACGAGCCGCCATTGCTCTCACTCGCACCCGACATCACTCCCGCCCCGTCTACGTCATTCTCGCCCATCACTCCCGCGTCATTCCCCCTGTCCACGTCACTCCCACACCCACCCGACGTCACTCCCGCCCCTGCCTACGTCATTCCCGCGAAGGCGGGAATCTGGAGCGCTGTGTCCGACGCCCCCCATCACTCCCGCGCCTTCGGAGCAAACTCCACCTCCCACACACGGCCGCCGCCATCGAACTGCCCCGTAGTGATCCGTGCGATGCCGTACTGCGGAAGATCGACGCTCACGAGACACCTGCCGCCGAACAGCAGCCCCCGCTCGTCGAAAGTGAAATCGAAGTTGTCGAATCCATGCTCCCTGCGATCCTCCGGAAGACCGTCGATGTCCTCGGGGACGACATGCAAGAAGAAGCGGTCGGCAGTGTCCCCATGGCCGCAAGGCTCCTTGACGTAGTGCAGCGTACCCCCGTCGATGTACACGTCGAACTCCGACCGCGTCGCAGGCTCGCGAGACACGATAGATTGATACCTAGAAGTCAGTCTCGGACCTGCGACGACATGCGTCGCGCTCCAAGCGCCGCCGCCGACCCGACCAGTATCGACCTTGACGATGTCATACCGCGGAAGATCGACGATGGCCAAACACCTGCCGCCGAACAGCAGCCCGCGCTCGCCGAAAGTGAAATCGAGAACCTCGAACCCATGCCGTCCGCGCTCGTCTGCCAGATCGTCCTCGTCGAATGGAAAGACACGCAGGAAGAAGCGCGAACCGGTATCCGCACGCCTGCACGGCTCCTTGAGGTAGTACACCGTCCGGTCATCGAAATACACGTCGAACTCCTCCCGCGCCGCAGGCTCGCGAGATGCGATCGTTCGATACATGTCCCCATACCACGCCTCCAAACCGTCTCTGTCGTACAGGAAGAAATACTGGTTCTGCGGCGTAAGCAGGGCGTCCGTATCGACGCGCGCTCGCATGACAACGAACCCGCCTTCCACAGCAGGAAGATACGCATAGCGGATAGGGTTCGTGTTCAAGTAGTAATTCATCGCAAGTCCCGCGTGACCCTCCCACGCGGCGAAGTCCTCGTGGTTGCCTCCAATGCGGAGAACGGTGACGAGCCCCCCCGCAGTCGCATTGCGGATGGCAACCATATCCTGCTCCGCAGCCCTCGCTGCCTGGGCCGTCTCCGCGCTGTGACCGACGCCGCTCATCTGGAAGCTGGATACCCCGAAGACCAGCACCGCAACGACCGACGCGGCCGCAGCGACGCCGTCCCGATTGATCAGCCTCCTCGCCAACAACAGCGCGAGGGTGAAGAAGACCAAGGGAAGTCCAATGTAGTAGATGCTCTCGAAATAATGACCAAAATAATGACCAGAAACATAGGTAGTGTTCCGCACTGGCAGCGCCCAGAGGAAGCCGAACGACGCCAGGGTTGCGAACAACATCCTCTGCCGCGTGAACATCGAGCCGATCAGACACACCGCAGACAAGACGACGCCCAAGGCGACACCCCAGCCTTCCGGCAGCCACGCAGGGTCTTGAGCCGCATCACCCCCGCCGTGCAATGCGTAGGGAACGAACATTCTGAAGATGCGCCGGAACTGCTCTTCCAAGAAAGGACGCCACGACAACTCGGCGGCAATCGCGGCGTTGAACTCGGAGTCCCCTCCAATGCGCCTCAACATGGACTGGAACGACGGCAACTCCGTCAGCGGCGTCCGGCCGTCCAACGCAGCGTACTCCATCGTGAAATTGAAGCCGAGTACACACAGACCGAACCCCAGCGTGGCGATGCCGAACAGCAATAGCTGGCTGCGAACCAGTGCGGACGCAATGCGCCTGCTCCACAGAACCGCGGATGCGGCAGAACGCGCCCGCAACAGATCGCTCACCAGCCCGAAGATGACGAACGCCAGCACCAGCGCCAAGACATGCCACCCAAGCAGCAGCGCAATGCACGTCTTGATCACCAACTGACGGAAACGGCCTTCCTGCACGAAGACGACCATGCCGTGAAACACCAACAGCACTCCAAAGAAGTCGGGCATCCCGTCGGTGGTCGTCATGTCGTTGAAATACAACAAATAGTACGAAGAGAACGCCAGCAGCGCCGCCGTCAGCGCGATCCACCGGTTGGACACGAGGCGGCAGAGCGACAGATACGCAAGCACTGCTGCCCCGCTGAAGAACAGCAGCATCAGAACCCGGGCGGCGTATAGCTGTGCGGACGGACTCCCTCCAAACGGCAGGGTGACCGCCTTCATGGCCGCGTAGCCGCCAATCGGAAAGCGGTTGTACGGCTGGTAGCGAGTGACGCCGTCGTCGTCTATGAACCGGCGGAAGAACCGCTGGAAGCCGTGCTCGGGAGAAAGATTCACAGACAACGTCAGATGTTCCGACGACGCCCAGCTGTGAATGCCCGCCGGCCGATAGAAATACCCTCTGTCGCCCCCAAACGCGAACACCGTCGACAGCGCGACCAGCAGCAGAGCCATGGGAAGCCAGGCCGACCGCAGCGCGGATTCGAGTCTGTCGAGCAGGATCATTGCTTCGGATCCGGTGGCCAAGAGGATGTTCACGGGAGGACTGACGACCTATAAGGATGAATTCTAGCCGCGCAATTCCACCACCCCAATACCGATGATACCACAGAGACCCCCGCCGCAGGGCATTCCCGCACCCGTCCACGTCAATTCCCTCCGTCCACATCATCTCCCTATCCATGCCATTCTCACCTCTGTCTACATCATTTCCGCACCCACCCACGTCATTCCCGCGTAGGCGGGAATCTACGTCCGCCCCTCTTGCGCCAACGACAGTCCCCCATCATCCCTCCCCCCGTCACTCCCCCGGAGCAAACCCCACCTCCCACACACGGCCGCCGCCATCGAACTGCCCCGTAGTGATCCGCGCGATGGCGTACTGGGGAAGGTCGACGCTGGCCAGGCATTTGCCGTCGAATAGCAGACCGCGCGCGTCGAAGTCAAAGTCGAGGTTGTCGAATTCGTGCTGCTTGCGGGCGGCGGGAAGGTCGTCGATGTCATCGGGGACGACGTGCAGGAAGAAGCGCGCGTCGGTGTCCGCGCGAACGCACGGCTCCCGGAGGTAGTACAGCTTGCCCTCGGTGGCGTACACGTCGAACTCCGATCGCGCTGCGGGTTCGTTGGAAGCGATCGATTGGTACTCGGAGATGAGTTCGGGCGGCGGGTTGATGTAATGCACTACGCCCCAATCCCCGTAGAGTCTACCGGTGTTGATCTTGGAAACGGCGTACTGGGGAAGGACGATCCTTGCCAGACATTTGCCGTCGAATAGCAGTCCGTGTTCTTCGAAGTAGAAGTCGAGGCCATCGAATCCGTGCTGTTTGCGTTCGTCGGGAAGGTCGTTTTCTTCAAATGGGTAGACGTGGAGGAAGAAGCGCCCGGCGGCGTCCGTGCGTTCGCATGGTTCCTTGAGGTAGTACACCGCCCGGTCGTCGAAATAGACGTCGAAATCCTTGCGCGCCGCAGGCTCGGTGGACGCGACTGTTCGGTACATGTCCTCATACCAGGCCTCCAAGCCGTCCCTGTCGTAGAGGAAGAAGTACTGGTTTTGGGGCGTAAGCAGGGCGTCTATATTGAGGCGCTCTAGCATGAGGGCGAATCCACCCTCCAATGAGGAATGATCCCTATAGCGGATCAAGCTCTGGTTCAGGTAGTAATACATCGTAGTTCCCACGTGCCCCTCCCAGACGGTGAGGTCTTCGTAGTAGCCTCCGATACGGAGAACGGTGACAAGATCGCCCGCAGTCAACTCGCGGATGGTGAGCATGTCCCGCTCCGCAACCCTGGCTGCTTGGGCCCTCTCCGCGCTGTACCCGATGCGGCTCATCTGGAAGCTGGAGGCTGCAAATAGTATCAGTGCTGCGACTGCCGCGGCCGCGATGACGCCGTCTCGATTGGTCACCTTCCTCGTCCAGAGTAGAATGATCGTGAAGAAGACCAAGGGGAGGCCAACATAGTAGATGCTCTCGAAATCATGGATTGCGTTGCTGTTGCGCATTGGCAGCGCCCAGAAGAAGCCGAAGGACGCTAGGGTAGCGAATAGGATTCGCGGGCGGACGAAGATCGAGCCGATGAGACCCGCAACGGAGAGAGTGACTCCGAGGATGACTCCCGCGCGTTTCGATAGCCACGTTAGGCTTTCGGCCGCATCGCTACCGCCTAGCGATGCGTAGGGGATGAACATTCGGAGGATGCTGCGAAACTGTCCTTCTAGGAAAGGTTGCCAGGGTCGGGCGGCGATGAGGACGGTGTATTCTACCGAGTTTACTCCGGTGCGTTTTAGCATGGATTGGAAGGACGGCAGCTCCGTCAGCGGCGTCTCGCCGTCGAGTGCGGCGTATTCCATGGTGAAGTTGAAGGTGAGGACGGACAGGCCAAACCCTAGCGCAACTGCGCCAAGCAGCAGGTAGCGGCTGCGTAGCAGGGTGTACGCAAGGTGTCTACTGGGCGCAACGGCGGAGGCGGCAGAACGCGCCCGCAATAGGTCGCGCGCAAGCCCGAAGATGACGAACGGCAGCAGCAGGGCCAAGACGTGCCATCCCAGCAGCAGAGCGACGAACGTCTTGACGAGCAGCTGGCGAAAGCGGCCTTCCTGCACGAAGACGACCATGCCGTGGAAGGTCAGCATGACTCCAAAGAGGTCGGGCATCCCGTCGGAGACGACCATGTCGTTGTAGTACAATAGGTGATACGATGAGAATGCCAGCAGCGTCGCCGTTAGTGCGATCCATCTGTTGTGCGAGAGGCGGCAGAGCGACAGATATGCGAGGACTGCGGCGCCAGTGAAGAACAGCAGCAGGAGGATTCTGGCGGCGGTGATTTGAGCGGACGGGTTGCCTCCGAAGGGCAGAGTGGCCAGCTTCATGCTTGCGTGGCCGCCGGGCGGGAATCGGTTGTAGGGGCGGTAGCGGGTGATGCCGTCGTTGTCTATGGTTCGGCGCTCGAACCGCTGGAAGCCGTGTTCGGGGGAGAGGTTCGTGGCTACCGTCAGGTGTTGCGAGGAATATCCGCCGTGACTGCCCGGACGATAGAAATACCCTCGGTCGCCGCCGAAGACGAAGACCGTCGACAGCGCAAGCAGGAGGAGGGCGAGCGGAAGCCAGACGGATCGCAGCGCGGATTCGAGTCTGTCAAGTGATGTCATGCTTGGGATCCGGGGGCGAGGATGTTCACGGGAGGACTGACGACCTATAAGGATGAATTCCAGCCGCGCAATTCCACCCCAATACCGATGATACCACAGAGACCCCCGCAGGGCATTCCCCCACCTGTCTACGTCATTCCCGCGTCCACATCATCCCCCTATCCACGTCATTCCCGCACACCCGTCTACGTCATTCCCGCGTAGGCGGGAATCCCCTCACTCCCCAAACGCGAACCCCCCGCTCCACACATTCCCCTCGCTGTCGCTAAACTGCCCAGTATCCACCCGCGCGACCTCGTACCCAGGCAGCGCAACCGTCACCATGCACATCCCATCGAATATCACTCCCCCCTCCTCCCAAAAATCGAAGTCACGATTCTCATATGCACGCTGCGCCTCCCAACCCGAAAGCACCCCCGCATCCGCAGGGAACACATGCAGATAGAACCTCCGACTCACATCCTCAACCCCGCACGACTCCCGAACGTACGTCAACCCTCCCTCTCCAGCATACACATCGAACTGCGAACGAACCGCCGCCTCGCCCGACGTTACCCTGCGCTGCGCCGCACGGTACAAGTCGATGAGACCGGACGAATCATGGGTGACAATCCCCCTTCCTCCGACAATCCGACCGGTCTCGATGCGCGCAACCTCGTACTCAGGCAGATCGACGACCGCCGCGCACGTCCAGTCGAACTTGACCCCTCGCTCGATGAAGTTGAAGGCGAGACTGTCGAAACCGTACTGCCGGCGGTGTACAGGGAGGGCATCCTCGTTGGCCGGCACGATATGCAGGAAGAACGGAATATCCGCATCCGCAAGGTCGCACCCATCCTTGACGTAGTACAGCGCCCCCTCATGGAGATACACGTCGAAACTGCCGCGTGCGATGGGGTCGCCTGAGATGACCGACTCATACGCCGTCCGATACATATCCATCAGACCATCCGAATCATACAGGAAGACATACCGATTCCCCGGCGTCAGCAGCGCCGGCGTATCGATGCGCTCCCGCATGATCGTATACCCCCCGGCCGCAAGCTCGACCTCCTCATACCGCAGCGACCTGCTCCGCTGCCCCAAATAATGATTCACCGCATGAGCCGCCCCTGCAAACTCGGTAGTCTTGTCATCCTTGCTTCTGAGCAGCGCAACGACATCCTCCCCGGCCGTCATGCCGCGAATCACCTCGAAATCCTGCATCACCGCTTCCTGAAATAGCGCCGACTCCGCCCCATGCCCAACACCGCTCATCTCGAAACTCGAAAGAACCAACACCCCCAGCGCGCCGATAGCCAACACCCCAACGACCCACTCCCTCCGAACCAGCCAGCGCACCAAGAGCAGGCCCGATGCAAAGAAGATCAGCGGCGCGCCGACGTGGAACAACGCCTCGAACTCATGCGTGCCAGCCGCCGTCCGCAGCGGAATCACCCAACACCAACCAGCCAACAGCAGCGTCCCCGTCAGCAACTTGTGCCGCATGAAGAACACCCCCGCTGCGCCCACCGCCAGCACGAACGCCCCCGCCAATCCCGTCACCGGCAGCGCCGCCCTCCGCATCGGCGAATCCCCAGCATCGCCCCTCTCCTGCTGCCCGAACGACAGCCTCACGTCACTCCCCCCGTCTACGTCATCCCTCCCCCCGTCCACGTCATCCCCGCCCACACCCACGTCATTCCCACCCACACCCACGTCATTCCCGCGTAGGCGGGAATCCCCCCCCGCACCCCCCTGCCCGAACGACAGCCTCACGTCACTCCCACCGTCTACGTCATTCCCACCGTCTACGTCACTCCCACCGTCCACGTC
This sequence comes from Dehalococcoidia bacterium, assembly GCA_965242665.1. Taxonomy (GTDB): domain Bacteria; phylum Chloroflexota; class Dehalococcoidia; order Lucifugimonadales; family VXLM01; genus VXLM01. Next base: position 2,716,468 of record OZ251484.1, read on the forward strand.
ATTCCCACCCACACCCACGCCATTCCCACCCCCGTCCACACCACTCCCACCCACGCCTATGTCATTCCCACCCCCGTCCACACCACTCCCACCCACGCCTATGTCATTCCCGCCCCCGTCTACGTCATTCCCGCGTAGGCGGGAATCCCTCCCCGCACTCCGCGACCACGACCACGCCTTCCCCTTCCGACGCTGATCCACGAAATACGGCGTCGACATCCCCCCAACGCGCGAAACCTGCCCCCGCAAGTACGGCCCCCATGCCAGCGTACTCGCATGAGCCGAAAGAATCCGGTCGTCGATCCCCAGACGCGCAATGTAAGACTCGACCATAGGCAGACGCGTGAGCGGAACCTCGCGCCCCAACGCAAAATACTCGTTGACGACGTTGAACACCATCACTAGCGCGCAGAAGACCCCGGTAATCGCCCCGTAGCGAACGTACCGGCTGGAAAGCGCCGACACTGCCGACAACCGCGCCCTCTCGACGAACGCCGCGCCCGCAGAACTGGACGAATACGCGCCAACCATCGCCGCCGCCGCGCCAATGACCACGAACGGCAAGACCAACGCCATCACATGCCATCCCAACAGTACCCCCGCGCACGTCTTGATGACCAATTGCCGAAACCGACCGTCCTGCACGAACACCACCATCCCATGAAACGTCAGCAGGATGCCAAAGACACTGATTACCTCTGTCGAGACGAAGTCGTTGTAGTACAAGAAATAGTACGACGAGAATGTCGCCATCACCGACGCCGACGCGATCCACCCACTGCCAGTAATGCGCCGCAACGCCAAGTACGCCGACACCGCACCCGCCGCAGTAAGCAGCATCGTCAGCAGCCGCCCAACCCAAATCTGCGCCGATAGATCGTCCCCAAAAGGCAAGATACCCAGCTTCAGGAGCACATACGTCCCAATCGGATAGCGGTTGTACGCCTCATACGACGACTCCGTCTTCCAAAAGAACATCAAGAAGTTGTGCTCTGGAGACAGGTTCGCCGCCAACGCCATGCTCTGCGACGAAATCCCGTCATGCACACCAGGCCGATAGTAGTGACCCCGGTCGCCCCCAAAGACGAACATCGACGCAAGCCCAACCAGCAGCGCCAATAACGGAAGCCACTCCCGCACCCGCGCGCCGTCGAGCCTCCAAAACCCCAGCGGAGGCCACTCCCGAACTCGCTCTCGCCCAAGCTCCCAGAACCGCAGCGCCCTCACCCTCTCGCTATCCATCATCCCAGCCAAATTCCCCCTGTCTACATCATATCCCGTCCCCGTCTACGTCAATTCCCGCCCCAACCCACGTCATTCCCGCCCCAACCCACGTCATTCCCGCGTAGGCGGGAATCTCCCCATCCTCGCACGCCCTCGCATTGCCGCCCTCCCCAACATCACCCCGTCAGCGCTCCCCGATACCCCCCCAACCCCCGGTGAAGCCAATCCACCAGATCCGGCCAGTTGTCAGGCTGCTTGGCAACATCGAACTTCAATACTTTGGGATACAACCAGCCTCCCTTCTCCTTCAACTCGACGTCGAGATTCTCCAAAACCACGTCCTCGCGCTCCTGCAACCGTTCGAGATCCTGATCTGACCCCGGCCGAAAGCCGATCCAGGCCTCGCCTTCATACAGCCCAAGAGCAACTCTGACACTCCAGCCTGCGACGCAGCATTCAACTACATCTCCCGTACGGTCCGCCGGCACGCCGTCATCAGGGTATCGCTCCCGATAGTACGACCAGAAACCCAGACGAGACCTCGCCTTCTCGCTGAGACCGCTCCGCCAGACGATATCCTCTTTCCGTCGATCCCAGTCCTCCGGCTGCTCAACGACATCGAACACCGGCGCGGGCTGCGAATCCCCAATCTTGACCAAGCGAATCCGCACCGCGAGGAACGCAGCCGAATCCCCCGTCCGCTCGTTCACCCAGCGAATCCCAGAACGGTTGGCATCGTCGAAATCCTCCGCGATCCATATCACCGTCTTGACCCTGATCCCCTCAATGCGCTCGAGCTCCGCGCTGTACGTGAAGAGCGCCCCCAAGTGACCCTCGTCGGACGTGCAGTACTGATTCTCGATCAACACCGCGCTGCCGTCCACCGTGTGCGCCAACATATCCAGCCTGCGCTGCCCGATCGTCATCTCGGTGCGGTCCAACGTCAGCGAAATGCCGACCGCATCCGACAGCAGTTTCATGTTCTCCTTCTCCGCCAGCCACGGCGTGAAATCCAGAGCCTCGTGCGGCCACACACTCGAAATATTCTCCACCGGCTCCAACCTCCCCAAATCAGTCATGTTCCTGAAAAACCCCCTTTCCGAAAATTCTCGCCCCCAACAAATCCCCCACACCAGCCTACGTCATATCCCACACCAGCCTACGTCATATCCCACACCAGCCTACGTCATATCCCACACCAGCCTACGTCATATCCCACACCAGCCTACGTCATATCCCACACCAGCCTACGTCATATCCCACACCAGCCTACGTCATATCCCGCACCCACCCACGTCATTCCCGCGTAGGCGGGAATCCCCCATCCTCGCACGCCCTCCGCATTGCCGCCCTCCCCAACATCACCCCGTCAGCGCCCCCCGATACTCCCCCAACCTCTGGTGAAGCCAATCCACCAGGCCCAGCCAGTTCTCCCGATTGGTAGAATCACCGCGCTGCTGATCCAGAAACCAGTAATCCGGATAGTCGCCAATCGCAACGCCGATCCTCTCCTGAATCGCGTCCTCGCGCCCCTTCATATGTTCACGTGCCGTCTCACTCGGTAGATTCCTCCTGCGGTCAAGCGGGTCCCGCGCTGGCAGAAAGTATATCGCAACGCCGTCTGTCCCCCACAGCGAAAGAGCAATCTCGAGATCCTGCCCGTCCACTCCGCAACGAAAGACCGTAGCAGCATGGCCTTCGGGCACGCCGTCATCAGGGTAGCGCTGATCGTAAAATGCCCAGAACTCCTGATTGAACCTCCCACTATCGGTGAGACCTTCTTGCCTTCTGATTTCCTGAACCCGTCGATCCCACTCGTTGGGGCGCTCCAGCACGTCGAACACGGGCGCGAGTTGCGAATCCCCAATCCGCACGACGCCGACCTGCACTCCAAAGAACGCGAACGGATCCGCCGTATGCTCATTCAGCCAGCGAATCGCGGAGAGATGAGCAGCCTCGAAACTCCGCGCGATCCATATCACAGTCTTTGCTTCGAGTCCCGCAAGGTACGTGAGAATCTGCCCCAAGTGCATGTGATCGGTACTCTCCAACTGATTCTCGATCAACACCATACTGCCATCATTCGGATTGCGGGCCAGGATGTCTGCCGAGAACTGCTCGACTGGCACCTCGATCCCTTCTCGCTCCAGAGGAATGCCGACCACCTCCGAAAGACGATCCAAATTCTCCGCCAGCCACGGCGTGAAATTCGAATCCTCGCGCCGCCACACTTCCCGAATATCCACCCGCTCCAACCTCCCCAAATCAGTCACGTTCCTGAAAAACCCCCTTTCCGAAAATTCCCGTCGCCAACAAATTCCCCACGCCAACCGTCACATCCCGCCCTAGTCTACACCATTCCCGCTCCCGTCCACGTCATTCCACGCCCCAGCCTACGTCATATCCCGTCCTTACCCTCGTCATGTCCCGCCCTAGCCTACGTCATATCCAGTCCCTACCCACGTCATATCCCGCACCTACCCACGTCATATCCCGCACCTACCCCCGTCATATCCCACCCCTGCCCCCGTCATATCCAGTCCCTACCCCCGTCATATCCCGCACCACCCACGTCATTCCCGCGTAGGCGGGAATCCATCCACCGCCCCTACCCATCGAACACATCCCCCACAGCACAACGAAAACCCGGCAGCGCATCCAAACCATCCAGCGTGTCGACATCCGTCAGCGTCCGCGCCGCGCGCCCAGGCCGATACACATCCACAGCCCGCGCATCCGGCCGCACAACCCACACCAACCGCACACCGTAGCTCAACCACATCAAAGCCTTGTCGTTGACCGCCCGCAGACTGTCCGCAGGGGACATGATCTCCACCGCCAAGTCCGGAACCACCTCCGCATACCCTCGAACCTGCTCGCCCGGAGGTATCTTCTCTGCCGAAAAGTACGCAACGTCCGGCTCTCGCACCGTATCAGGATCACGCTCCAGCCACCCCCCAGAATCTGACGTGGTCAGCCTCCCTAGCTTGCGCGGCTTCACGAACATCCCCAGCAAAATCGTCAAATTCGCCGCAATCTCGCCATGCTCTTGCACTGTCGGCATCGTCTCGCAAAGCTCCCCCCGGATCAGCTCGCCCCGAACGCCCTCGCCGTGCAAGCGCAGCAGATCCCCGGCCGTCATCGCCCTCGTATCCACGCTCGAAATTGTCATATCCAGCCCCCTCACTTGTCCCCTATCCTAACCCGTACCAGCCTACGTCATTCCACTCCCCGTCCCCATCATTTCCCGCACCAGCCTACGTCATATCCCGCACCACCCACGTCATTCCCGCGAAGGCGGGAACCCCCGCCGGAGGCAGGCGGGACGTTCTATCCGTCCCCATCATATCCCACCCCAGCCTGACGTCATTCCGCGCCCCAGCCTACGTCATTCCCCCCAGCCTGACGTCCTAACCCGCACCACCCACGTCATTCCCGCGGACCACCCACGTCATTCCCGCGAAGGCGGGAATCTCCCTACACCCCAAACGACGTCCCGCACCCGCACGTCGTCTTCGCATTCGGATTGTCGAACACGAACCCCTTGCCGTTCAACCCCCCGGAATACCCCAACGTCGTCCCCGCCAAGAACACATACGACTTCCGGTCCACGAACAGACGCAGCCCATGCTCCTCGATGACCTTGTCACCCTCATGCGGCTCTTCCACCAAATCCAACATATACGTAAGCCCCGAACAGCCTCCTCCCTTCACCGCCACCCGAAGACTCGACTCCGGCTTCCCCGCCTGCTCCGCGAATTGCCGCACATGACCCACAGCCGCCTCGTCAATATGAATAGTCAGCGGCGCAGGCTCCGACCGAGTTGCAGTAGTAGTCATCGAAACACCCTCCCATGCGATATGCCCTTTCCAACCATTGTACGAACTCCCGCCCGCCCCGTCAAATCACCCAACCGCCCCAACCAAGCCAAATTCCACAACTCCGAACACCATCTCCCCGCCCGCCTGCGTCATTCCCGCCTACGGAGACATTTGAACAACTCGGCGGAATGGTTGTTTTGGGATGCTCTGCCCATGGTGCCCCCGTTCATTTTGCGTGCTCCGGGCTCCATTCACATACCCTCGAAGAGGTTATTCAAAGGTCTCCGTAGGCGGGAATCTGGCGGCCTGCGCCCGATGCGTATTCGTAGGAATACCCGCGCCTCCATGAATCGAACGGAACGGCTCGACACCGCCCCTTGACGCTGCGGGGGGCGGGTTGTATAATCGTTGGTAGTCGAATATCATAGAACAGGCTGAGAACAGGAGTAGTAGGTCTCAAGCGGGGCTTCAGAGAGCCGGGTGGGTGAAAGCCGGCGTCTGCGCGGAGATCGAATGGACCTGGGAGCTTCCATCCGAACCTCTATTTCGAGGGTGTAGGCGTGGACGGGTTGGGCGGCCGTTATTCCCGTCTAGGGCGTGGGGACTCGTGGAGAGATCCTCTTGCCTGCAAGAGGTCGTTTGGCTGCCGGCAGCCGAACGGCGAACGAGGGTGGCACCACGGCGAGATCCGTCCCGACTATTTGGGGCGGATCTTGTTCTTTTAAGGAAGGGAGCAAGGAAGAGATGCAAGGGCAAGGAATTGCGGCCGCGGAGGACGGGGCGCGGACACGGAAGCCGCGCGTCTTGAGCGGGATCCAACCGTCCGGAGACCTGCACCTGGGAAATTACCTCGGAGCGATCAAGGGATGGGTGCAGCGGCAGCACGAGAAGGAGAACTACTTCTGCATCGTCGATCTGCACGCGATTACCGTGCCGCAAGACCCTGCAACGCTCCGCGAACGAACGCGGGCGGTGGCGGCCCTGTACATCGCGTCGGGCCTCGATCCCGACCGTTGCCTAATCTTCATTCAGAGCCATGTCGCCGCGCATGCGGAGGCGTGCTGGCTTCTGAGCTGTTGGACGCCGCTGGGCTGGCTCGAAGGGATGATACAGTACGCAACCAAGGTAGCGATAGAGGAGAGACGCATCGGCATACCCATTGCACCTCGGGAGGGAGCACGCCGAACCGTAGTTGCCCGACCGCCAGACGAGCGTGTTTCCGCCGGGCTGCTGGCCTATCCGGTTCTGATGGCGTGCGACATTCTGTTGTACAGTGCGGACGAGGTGCCTGTCGGGGACGATCAGAGGCAGCATGTCGAGCTCACGCGGGATATTGCCCAACGGTTCAATCACTTGTTCGGGGAAACGTTCGTCGTGCCCAAGGCGGTGATACCGGAGGCTGGCGCGCGGGTCATGGGATTCGACAACCCCACGAACAAGATGTCCAAGAGCTATGAACACATTCGAGGGCACCTCGTGAAGATGATCGACCCGCCGGAGGAGATCGAGCGAACGATCAAACGGGCGGTGACCGACTCGGGCAACGAAATCGTCTTTTCTGATGCACCGGAGAAAGCGGGAGTCAACAACTTGCTTGGCGTCTATCAGGTGATTACGTCCAAGACGGCTGCAGAGGCGGAGGCGGATTTCGCGGATGCGCGTGGTTACGGCGACTTGAAGCGCGCGGTCGCGGAGACGGTCATTCAGGAGCTTGCGCCGATTCGCCGGCGTTACCAAGAGATCATGGACGACCCTGCCGAGCTCGACCGCATCTTGGCATACGGTGCGGAGCGCGCCAGGGCGGAGGCAGACGCCAAGCTGCACGACATGAAGTCGCGCATCGGATTGGCGCTGCCGGAAGGCAGTGCGTCATGAAGGGGCCGTACTATCCCAGCATCGACGAGGTGGAGCAGATGGCGGGTCTGGGCAACATGGCGCCGATCTACCGCGAGATCGACGCCGGCTCGGAGACTCCAGTTTCGGCGTACTTGAAGGCCGCCCGGCCGCCGTACTCGTTCCTCCTCGAGAGCGGAGAAGGGGGAGAGCAGATCGCACGGTACAGCTTCATTGGAACCGAACCGCAGGGCGTCTTCATGAGCGGGCCGGGGCAGACCAACGGAGATGTCGATCCGCTCATTTCCATTCAGAGGGCGCTGAGCGCCTACAAGCTGATTCCGGTCTCGGATCTGGGCCCGTTCAACGGAGGGATGGTCGGCTATATTTCCTATGACGCGGTGCGGCACTTCGAGCGTCTGCCCGCTCCGAAGGCAGACCCGGTCGGGTTGCCGGAGTCGGTGTTCATGATGACCACGTCGTTTCTGGTCTTCGACCATGTGCGGCAGGTCATTCGCGTCGTGAGCCATGCGTTCCTCGACGGGGACGTTCGGACGGCCTACGAGGAGGCGACCCAGCGGATCGACCAGCTTGCGGCGCGGCTCGACGCCCCTTCCCCCATGCAGAACCCTCCCCGCCAATCGAACGGCCCTGCGCGGGAGCGCGTCACGTCGAACCTGACGCGCCAGCAGTACGACCGCATCGTCGAGCGATGCAAGGAGTACGTGTACGCCGGGGACGTCATCCAGACTGTGCCATCGCAGCGGTTCTCCCGTCCTACTACCGCGCATCCGTTGGAGATATACCGCGCCTTGCGGGCGATCAACCCATCCCCGTACATGTACTATTTGGATCTGGACGATTTCCACATCGTCGGGTCATCTCCTGAGGAGTTGGTGCGCGTCCAAGACGGCATGGTATCGACGCGTCCCATCGCGGGAACGATGCCGCGGGGCCGGACGGAAGCGGAGGACGCGGAGATCGAACGGAAGCTGCTGGCGGACGAGAAGGAGCGCGCGGAACACGTCATGCTGGTCGACTTGGGACGCAACGACATTGGGCGGGTGTGCGAGCCGGGAACGGTGGAAGTGGAGGATTTCATGGTCGTGGAACGGTTTTCGCATGTCATGCACTTGGTATCGCATGTTGTTGGAAAGCTGCGAGGGGACATGACCGCCTACGACGCGATGCGGGCGTGCTTTCCCGCGGGGACGTTGTCCGGAGCGCCAAAGATTCGGGCCATGGAGATCATCGCGGAGATGGAACCGCACGGGCGTGGGCCGTACGGCGGCGCGGTTGGATATTTCGACCTCGACGGGAACATGGACACTGCGATAACGATACGCACGATGGTCGTCAAGGACGGCGCGGCGCACGTTCAGGCGGGCGGTGGCATCGTCTTCGACAGCGTTCCGGAGACCGAGTACGCGGAGACGGTGCACAAGGCCTCTGCCGTTCTGCGGGCGATCGAACAGGCCGAAGGAGGCGCGGCGGCGTGATCTTGTTAATCGACAACTACGACAGCTTTACGTACAATCTCTATCAATACATGGCAGAGTTGGGGGCAGAGGTGCACGTTGCGCGCAACGACGAAATCACCATCGAGGATATCGACGATATGGGGCCTGAGAAGATCGTCATATCGCCGGGGCCTTGCACCCCGGAGCAGGCTGGGATATCCAATGACGTCGTGCGGCATTTCGGAAGAACGATTCCAACGCTCGGCGTTTGCCTGGGGCATCAGTGCATCGGGCACGCCTTTGGGGGGACGGTGGGGCCTGCAGGCGAGATCATGCACGGCAAGACGTCTATGATCCATCACGATGGGAGAGGCGTCTTCCGCGGGCTTCCAAACCCCTTCGAGGCGATCCGATACCACTCGCTCGCCATCGGCCGAGACGATGTTCCCCCGGATCTCGAGGTGACCGCATGGACGGACAAGGGCGTCATCATGGGCGTCCGCCATACGTCCATGCCCGTCGAAGGGATCCAGTTCCATCCGGAGTCGATCATGACCAAGGTTGGAAAAGACTTGCTGCGAAACTTCCTATACCCGGAGTCGGCCAATGACCATCAATCATGAACAACTGAAGCAGATCACCGACCGGCCGCTCCTGGCGGTCTTGGCCACGGTGAACCCGAGCGGCACGCCTCAGGCAACGCCGTTGTGGTATCACTACGATGGGGAGCATTTCGTGGTAACCTGTTTCGCACACCGGGTGAAGGCGCGCAACATTCGAGAGAACCCCAACGTGGTAATGGTCGTGGTCGATACGGTGGATAATGGAAGGGGCTTGATCGTTCGGGGCACGGCCGAGGTCTTGGAAGCTGGCGCCGAGGATGCGACGGTGGTGAATGCGGTTCGATACCTTGGCGAGGAGCGTGGAAAGGAGGCCGCGGCCGGATTGAACGGGATGGGCGACCGCGTCATGATCCGAGTAAAGCCGAACAAGATCATCTACGGCGACTGAGGGTAGTGCTACTCTAGCGTGTACAGTACCAGAAAACTTCGGAAGGGCACGCAGCTCGGCAAACGTCCACGAATAACAAGAGAAGGAGATTCGAGATGCCAAGCAAGCCAAGTAGGGAGGAGATCCGAGAGAGGGGCTTTAGGGTCGTTCAAGATCATCTTCGGCGCGTTGAAAACCCCAGTCAGCTGGTGCTGGTGGGGCATCCGGAAGTAAAGGAGAAGTGGGCGTCGTGGAGCATCGACCTCAACGGGGAGATGCTGTGCTACATCGGTGTGGGGAATAGGAAGGGAACCGCGCTCATCACATTCAGAGTTGATACGAAAGATGGAATCGGAACGTTCCAGGGGACTTGGAAGTACGGCTCGTACGAAGCGCGCGAGGAATCTGACGTGCAAGAAGCTCTAGAGGCAGCTGGTAGCGACGACTTGCTCGCAGATCGGATTCACAAGCGGCGACGGGAGATCGTCGGTAGATAGACGGTGCATTCAAGAGGTGCAGGATTGCCGAAACACACGAACGGCAACAGTACCCGATTGAGAATGGAGGGCGAAGAGTGATTCGAGAAGCCATCGACAAGCTGGTGTCTGGACGATCCCTGACGCGCAAGGCGTCCGCAGGGGTGATGAAGGAAATCATGAGCGGCAAGGCGACGCCAGCGCAAATCGGAGCCTTCGCGGCTCTGCTCCGCATGAAGGGGGAGACGCCGGAAGAGATCGCCGGCATGGCAACCGCCATGCGGGAGAACTCCCTCCGCGTGCACGTCGACCATCCGGTGGTCGATACGTGCGGGACTGGAGGGGACGCAGCCAAGACCTTCAACATCTCCACGGCGGCGGCGTTCGTGGTCGCGGGCGCGGGAGTGAGAGTCGCCAAGCATGGGAACCGCGGCATGTCCAGCTCGACGGGAAGCGCAGACGTTCTCGAACGGCTGGGCGTCAAGGTCGACCTGGGACCCTCAGGAGTGGAGGCGTGCATCGCAAACGTCGGCATCGGGTTCATGTTCGCACAGACGTTTCATCCGTCTATGAAGCATGCGGCTGGTCCTCGGAAGGAACTTGGCATCCGCACGGTGTTCAACATGCTTGGGCCCCTCACGAATCCAGCGGGTGCATTGGCTCAGCTCGTCGGCGTGGCCGATCCGGAGATGGGAGAGAAGATGGCGCGCGCGCTCAAGATACTCGGGTCTCACCATGCCATGGTCATACACGGCGCAGACGGGTTGGACGAGATGACATTGAATGGTGAAAGCCAGATCTGGGAGCTCAAGAACGGCAAAATCGATTCATACACGGTCACTCCCATGGAGCTGGGGTTCGACAAGATACACAGCGGCGAACTCCGGGTGCCGAACGTAAGGGAAAGTGCGAGGGTGCTGCGGGATGTGTTGAACGGCGCAGCGGGTCCTACCCGCAATGTCGTCGTCGTAAACGCGGCGGCGGCCTTGCTCGCCGTCGAGCGGGTCCTCACCATGAAGCAGGGGGTCAATGTGGCGGCGGAGTCCATCGACAAGGGAGCGGCGCTGTCCAAGCTGGACATGTTGATCAAAGTGAGCCAAAGACTCGAATAGCATGGCAAGCAAGACCGATGTTCCCAGCGTGCTCACCCGGATCGTCGACGCCAAGCGCCGAGAGGTCGAGCGGAGGAAAGTGGAGGTCCCGCTTGGCAACTTGGTCAAGCGGGTGCAATCGCAAACGCCCCCGCTGGATGCGGCGGAGTCCCTGCGATGCGAGGGTGTCGCCATCATCGCGGAGATCAAGAAGGCGTCACCGGCGAAAGGAGTCTTGACTGCGGCCTTCGACGCGCGGGCATTGGCGGCGGCCTACGCGGAGAGCGGCGCGTCCGCCATATCCGTGCTCACCAACGTCGACCACTTCCAAGGAAGCATCGACCATTTGGAAACCGCGCGCCGCATAGCGTACCCCGCGCGAATTCCAATCCTCCGCAAGGAGTTCATCTTCGACGCATACCAGATATACGAGTCCCGCGCATATGGGGCGGACTTCATCTTGTTGATCGCCGCGATGCTCGATTCGGCGCATATGGGCGGCCTGCAGGCGCTGGCTCAGGATCTGGGGATGCGGTGCTTGGTGGAGGTGCACGACGAACGAGAACTCGAAACTGCGTTGTCGATCGACGCCGAGATCGTGGGGATAAACAACCGCGATCTTCGAACGTTCCAGACTGACATAGAGACGACCGAACGCCTCTCGCCGATGATTCCGTCGGACAGAATCATCGTCAGCGAGAGCGGGATATCCACGGCGGCGCATATCCGGCGCGTCCGAGATGCCGGCGTCCACGCCGCGTTGATCGGAGAAGCGCTGGTCACGTCCGACGACCCAGGGGCAAAACTGCGGGAGCTCGTGTGAACCCTCCTCGACATTCTTTCGCCGCGTTGGGTGGAAGCGCGCGGTACCGCTTCTGCGCTCGCGGCAGTCACTCCCCTATTGAGGTAAACCGGAGATAGAACCATGACGGGAATCAAGATATGCGGACTGCGCGACGTCGAGGCGGCTCTCGCAGCGGCGGACTCTGGGGCGGATTTCCTGGGGTTCGCGTTCGTGCCGGGCGTCCGCCGACAGCTCACGCTCGAACAGGGGTGCTCCGTCATCGGCAGAGTCGCAGCCGAACTCGGAGCAGATTGCCCAGCGCTGACGGGACTATTCGCCAATCAGGCAGTCGATGAGGTGAACCATATCATCGAAGAGTGTTCGCTCGAATACGCGCAACTCTGCGGTTCCGAACGACCGGATTACTGGGACCAAATCCGCGCATCGGTCATCAAGCAAGTTCGAGTGAAACCGGACGACTCCGCGGAGTCGACACTTGCCAGAGTGCGGGAGATCTCCGTACGGGGGCGGCGCGCGCAACTCGACGCCTACGAACGCGGAGCGCTTGGAGGGACGGGGCGGTCCTTCGATTGGAACGTCGCGGCGCGAGTCTCTCAGGAGTACGACATCGTGCTGGCGGGCGGACTGAGTGCGGACAACGTGGCCGATGCAATTCGGCGAGTTCGTCCGTGGATGGTCGATGTCTCGAGCGGCGTAGAAGCGAACGGCGTCAAGGATCCGACGAAGATCCGCGAATTCGCCAGGGCAGTCCAGTCGGCGTCGTCTGCGAACGGCTCTCGTTAGTTCGCGCGGGGCGTGTAGAGGGGCTGACGGGGCGGGCGGTTTCGTCTCAACTGCACCGTCGAATCTTGCAAGGGAAGCGAGACTCTCGCGCCGCCGTTCCTGTGCGACTCGATGAACGCGAAGATCAACTCCGTGCCCGCGTAGGCTGCGCGAACTCCGCCGACAGTGGGCGCGCCGGTATCGAGGGAATGGACGATGTCTTCGATCAATCTCAAGGTCGAACTCTTCTGATGGAACTCAGGAAACGAGCGGCGGATCGTGAGGGAGCGGGCGTCGCCGTCTGTTGGATCGGAGACGCGGAAGTCCCATTCGCGTCCGTCCCGAATCGCCCTGATCCGTCCGCGCGTCCCCACCGCCTCGAACTCGCCGTATTGATTGCTGAGCAGGGCGTAGATCTTGACCCCGTTGGAAAGCTCGATGATGCCCTCGGCTTTTGGGTCCTCCGTGAGGATGTCTCCGTCGAAGATGGGGCCGTCCTCGACGAGGGTTCCCTGCGCCCAGTGTGCCGGCTGGTCGCCGCTGAGTTTGAGCGCGAGGTCGAGTGTGTGGCTCGAGGCATTGAACAAATTGCCGTTGGCGTAGATGATTACAGATTCCAAGTCTCCGATCTCGCCCGCGTCGATGATCGCCTTCATTTGGTCGTAGCCGGTATCCCATCGCCGGTTGGTACCCAAGTTGAACACCGCATGGTTGCGTTCGACTGCCTCGACGATTGCGCGCGCGGCGCTCAAGGATGCAGCCATGGCCTTTTCGGCGTAGATGGCCTTCACTCCATGCTCGGCGGCGTATACCACGATCTCTGCGCGCTGCTCGGGCTGCGTCGCGACGCTGAGGATATCCGGCTGCTCCTCGTCGATCATCTCCTTGTAGTCGGTGTACTGGCTGCGGCGTGGAACGCCGTATCGCGCGCCAGCTTGTTCGAGGACTTCGGGGCGAACGTCAGCGCACGCAGAAAGTTCTGTGCGGCTGCAAGCCTCGTATCCGGCGGCGTGAGAGTACGGCGATCGGAGCCTGCTTGCGCCGCGCAACTCGTTGTCGATGAATGCGCCCATGCGGCTGCATCCGACTAGGGCGGCTCGATACGTCTTCATCGCAAACCCTCCTCATACCGCATTCGACATCTTCGGCTAGGCCACGTCCACCGTCCGGTTGGAGGCGGATGCTTCGACGGCGGCTTCGATGACGTGGAGGACGTGGACGATGGACTCTATCGGCGCGAGGGCTGGAGATCCCTCTCTAGAGGCGATGAGGAACTGCCGCACGAACTCTTCGCCTGCGACGCCGCCATACGCCGGAGATTCGGGGAGCGTAAAGGCATGATGCCGCTCTCCTCCTGCCGCCCAACCGTCGGCGATGCTGTTGACGCTGTAGCCTCCTCGCTCCGATAGGGGAATGCGCGCGCTGCCATCGGTTCCCCGCACGGCCAAGAACGCATCATAGGCCGCGCCGGAGTAGCCTGCGGAACTCCCTACGAGATGGTATCCGGCGTGCATGGTTCCGATTACGCCATTCGAGAATTTCATGAGCAGGCAGGCGGTGTCTTCCACGTCGATGGGAAATGGGTTCTTGGTACCAAGCATCGCCGCCACGGACTCGATGCGGGAGTCGAGCAAGTAGCAGAGGGCATCGATATGGTGGCAGCCCAACCAAGAGAGGATGCCGCTTCCCGCCTTGGCCTTGTCGAATAGCCAAAACGTTGGATCACGGTAGCGCACCTGGGAGGTAACCTGCCTGGATTCGACCGCCATGACGTCCCCGATCGCTCCATCTCGAATCGCGCGCTTGACGTCGAGGATGACAGGGTCGTTTCGGAAGGTGAGTACGGTGCCCATGGTCAGGTTCTTCTTCCGTGCGGCGACGGCGACGGCCTGGAGCCTGCCGGCAGACAGTGCGCCCGGTTTTTCGAAGAGGGCGGGCTTTCCGGCATCCACCGCCGCATCGAGGACGGCGGGGCATTCGTCGTTGCGCACGGAGACCATCAAGGCATCTACATCACGCCGCAGCAACTCATCGAGCCGCTCGGTTCCAGTAGCCGCCTTCGTGGTCTGCTTCTCGACTTCTTCCATATTCCCTCGTCCCAGTCTGCAAAGATGGACTGCATCGACTTCGGGAAGGGCCTCGAGGGTGCGGGCGTGCATGAGCGAATGGGGGTTGTCGGAGAAGACGTATCCTACGGAGAACGATCGTTTGGACTGCATAGACGGCAACCTCCTCGCATGTGTTGGCGCAGAGAGTATACCCCGCCCACATCACTCCCGCCACCCACCAACGTCATTCCCGCGAAGACGGGATTATCCGCACCCCAGAACCTCCCGCACCTCATCCGCCTTCCGACTCGCCCGCAATACAAGCCATCGGAGATTCCGTGCGGTCTGCGGTATGATAGGGGGTGGGGTATACGGTGGGGCGGGCTATTGCGGGAGGATGTACGATCTGATATAATGGCCCTGAAGCAGGAGGCGATAAGGATTTTCCGGGGGACTATTGGAGCATGTGATGAGAATCGTCAGTTTGGTAGTAGAAAACTTCCGCGCAATCAATCGAGTCGAACTATCCGATCTTCAAGACATGATCGTCATCGCGGGACCAAACGGATGCGGTAAGTCCTGCATACTCGACTCCATTCGGCTCTTCAAGTCTGTCTATGGCGGATATCAACCAAATGAATGGCAGCAGTGGTTTGGAGAATTCCAGATAGACTTCCAAAGAAGTCCTCAACAGATGGTATCATTACTGAGGGAGCGTTCGAAGCCGGCAGTCATTAGATCTACCATCAAGTTGGCGGAGGAGGAGGCAAAATTTATCCAGGGTGAACTCCAGATTATGTTAGAAGATCACGTCTGGAAAACTTTGTTCCCGGGGTCGCAAGAATATGGATTTCGTGCTCGACTCGGTCTGGCCGCTGAACTACGAGCTAACAAACCAACTGTCGACAACCGAGTAAAACAGCTACTCCCGCAAGTCGAAAAGCAGCTGCAGCAAAGAGAACTGTGCGGTGAATTAGTGATTCACCCCAATGGTGCAGTTCATACTACACCGAATGTTCTCTTGGAATTGGTGTTCTCCGCGTTTCGTCCAAAACGAATTGGACTAATAGATTATCACGGGTCGCATCGCAACTATGGACGAGAGCAACTGGGTGGAATCAACCTAAGCCTTGACCAAGAAGAAGAAAGATACAGAACTGCTTCGCTGTATAACTATGGCAACAAGTACGCTAATATAAAGAGCGAGATGGCGGCAGAATTTGTCAGACAGGCTCTCTCAGAAAAAGCGTTAGGCAGTGGAATCAATAGAGATACACCATCACTATCAGAGACTCTACAAGAGCTGTTCAAGATATTCTTTCCGGGCAAAGGATTCCTTGGTCCGAAGCCGATGGATGATGGAAGTCTACATTTTCCGGTCGAAGTTGAAGGTGGCGCAACTCACGACATCAACGACTTATCATCGGGAGAGAAAGAAGTTCTTTTTGGCTACCTCAGGCTGAGGAATTCAGCACCAAGATACTCTGTTATCTTACTGGACGAACCTGAGCTGCATCTGAACCCTGCCCTTGTGCGTGGACTCCCTGAGTTCTATCTCAAGCGCCTGGCATTAGATCTGGACAACCAGATATGGCTGGTGACTCACTCAGACGCTTTCCTAAGGGAAGCTGTGGGACACAATGGCCTACGCGTGTTTCACATGCAATATGCCGTCGCATCCGAAGATATAAGTAATCAACTCCACGAGATTCATACAGAAAAGGAAACAGAAGCCATCATTTTTGAGTTGGTAGGTGACTTGGCAGCATATCGACCGGGAGCCAAAGTTGTAATCTTCGAGGGAGAAAACTCACAATTCGATCTCACTATGGTATCCCGGCTATTTCCGACTTTCGAAAAGGAAGTAAATCTCGTTTCTGGCGGCAGTCGTTCCAGGGTCAAGACTCTCCACGAGGTTTTGGAACACAGTGTCACCGCAGGAAGCATCCCAGTCAAAATATACTCTGTTGTCGACGCAGACTCCGAGGTGGGATATGAACCGGATGCAGAGTACAATCATCACTACTCGTGGGACGTATATCATATAGAGAATTATCTCCTAGAGACTCGTTTTATCAAGCTTGCGTTGGAGAGCTTGGATATTCATCACGATGACCTATGCACCGAGGAAATGATTGAAGAGTCGCTGATCCAAATTGCAAATGGATTGATAGATCAGCTCGTCAGTCATAAGGTCAGAACAGATATAGGAGGCAAGCTAACTCGACAGATTGATCTTGGATCTAATCCACAATCTGGTGATGTCGCTGCTGAACTATATGAATCCGTCAAGAGATCGGTTGAACGATTGCGCCACTTGTCGGATTCTGACCTGAGCTCCGATGAGATTCGATCTCGTGTCGAGAAAGAACGCAAAGTGCTGGTTGATTCACTGTGCAACGGAGAATGGAAGAAGTACTTTAGAGGTCGGGAAATTCTGAGAAAATTCTGCGGGAAATACGTTCGAGGCATGAGTTACGAATACTTTCGAAACTTAGTCGTCACTCAAATGATCAACGACACCTACGAACCCGAGGGCATGAAAACAATTCTTAACAAGATTCTGCATGACTAATGGCGGCTCCTGCGAATACATCTAGCCTCGCGGCGGACGTTCTGTGAGAAGATGATTGTCCCTGTTGGCGGGGCGTCGTTGGGAGGATTCCCGCCTTCGTGTGAATGACGTATCGCGCAAAGCAAGGCCAAGAGAAAGGAAATCAAGAATGGTCAAGGCACTCGTAGGAATCGCGCTGGCGCTATCCCTAGCTATCGGATGCGGCCAATCAGTCCGAGAGGAGGCTGAGTCGATAGCTGCACAAGCAACCGTACTGGCGTCGCAAGAACAGGAGATTCTGGAAGACTGGCCATATGCCGTGACCGACGCCCGCAAGCAGGAGATTCTAGACAAGCTCCAAGACATCGCCGATCAACGCAAGTCCATGGATCAGCAGTGGGCAGACTTGCAAGAACGGGCCGAGGCCGAATGGGCAGACTTGCAAGAACGATCCGAGGCCGAAGCGAAACAACGCATTCTCACATGCCTGAAACGCAATGACGGCCTCAACGCCATCAACACGACCCTTGCTCAGTATGAAACGAGCATCAGGAGCTATGATGCTCTGGATGATCTAATCAACGAAAACGGCAGCTACTCGAACACCGGCAAGAGCACTGGCACGAGCATCAGGTACATCGGATCTGAAAATGGCCTCATAGTCAACATCCTCCTACATATCGGCACAGATGACAGTGACTGTGCTATCACTGTTAGGGTCGATAAGATCCCGCAATGGTGAGGCCAGACGCCGGAGCTGTGGGAGTGATGTAGACAAGGGGTGGGAATGACGTAGACATGGGTGGGAATGACGTCATGATTCCGGCGTCGGCGAGTCCTCCGGGTTGGGAGATTCGTCGGAATGACTTTCGCTCCTTTGGATGTCCAGCCACAGGCCGTATAGTTCGTTCTTCGACAGTCCGAGGTTGGATGCGGCGGCGATGGCGTCTTTGCTCGTCCGCGCGCTGTCGTATTCCCTACGCAAGATGCTGCGCGCGCGTTCGCGGAGGGACGCGTCCTGGGCGGGAGACGGGGCGGCGTAGACGATCAACGTGAATTCTCCTCTTGGTTCCGCAAAGCGCTCGAGGGCCTCGGTGACGGGGCCGCGGAAGACCTCTTCATAGGCCTTCGTCAGCTCGCGGCAGACGACGGCGTCGCGGTCTCCCAGTACATCCAGGACGTCGGTCAGGGCGTCGGTCAGACGGTGCGGCGTCTCGAACGCCACCCATGGGCGGCGTTCGTCTTTCAGGGATTGGAGGAGCTTGCGTCTGTGCCCGCTTCTGCGCGGCAGGAATCCGAGGTAGACGAACTGGTCGATCGGCGCGCCTGCGACGCTGAGGGCGGCGGTCAAGGCCGAGGCTCCGGGGATCGGCTCGACGCGGTGCCCAGCGCGTGCCGCTGCGGCGACGAGTTCGGCGCCGGGGTCGTTTACCGCGGGGGTTCCTGCATCGGAGACGAGAGCGACATCCCCCGCATCCAACGCCCGGAGGATGACCGGCAGTTTCGCAAGTCTGTTATGGTGATGGTAGCTGGCGCATGGCGTGTCGATGTCGTAATGGGAGAGCAGCTTGCGGGTCGTTCTGGTATCCTCGGATGCGATGAGGGAGACATCGGAGAGGATGCGGAGAGCGCGCAGCGTGATGTCCTGCATATTGCCAATCGGGGTGGCTACGACGTACAGCGTTGACACTCGACCGTCCTACCGCATACCGTTCGTTCGATCAATTCTCGCACTGTGAAGTTTCGACTTGGGAGCGCGCCATGACTGACTTGAGACTCGATCACGTTCTGATAGCCGCTCGGGATCTGACCGCAGCTCATGATACATTCCGGAGGCTGGGATTCAAAGCGACGCCGGAGGGGCGGCATCCCGGTCGGGGGACGAGCAACAGGCTAGTGGTCTTTCCACGCGAGTACATCGAGTTGATTACGGTTCACGATGCGGAGGGGGACTTGTTTCGGCCAAATTTGCCGTCGTTCCTCAGTGAACGAGAGGGGTTGTTTATCTTTTCGATTGGAACGGACGACGTCCGAGGGCGCGCAGAGGAGGCTCGCCGCAAGGGGGTGCGTGTGGCGGATCCTGTACGAGGCTCTCGGCAGGCCGCGGACGGTTCGACCGCCTACTCCTGGACGCAGGCGGAGTTTGGCCCGGATGAGATGCCCGGCAGCCAGACGTTTCTCATTCAGCACGATCAATCCATCGAGGAACGGTACACGGAGCCGAAGGACCCGACGAATCACCCGAACGGCGCGAGGGGGATAGCATCCTTGGCTCTGGCGGTGGAGGACGCATCGGCGGCGATGCGCTGGCAGGAGGTGTTTGGCCTGGAACGAGTCCCGGACGCATTGGACGCGCACGGCTGTCGCGTGGACGTTCGGCTCGCGTTCGAGAATTGCTGGTTGGACTTCATCGAACCGCACGGTCGGAACGATGCCGCGCAGTTCATGGAAGCCTGGGGGGAAGGGCCGTACGCGATCACGTTCGAGTGTGCAGACGTCGATGCAGCAGAGTCGTCAATGCGGATGTCGGGAGTGTTGGGTTTGGAGCGGCGGGGGGACACGTTGACGGCCCCCGCGCAATCGACGCACGGAGCGCGGATGATCTTCACGTCGTCGGGCGGACGCTATCTTCGGTAGATCTGATTGCCGTCGCGCCTCCAGTTCCGCGCGAGGCCCGGAACCCCATCGAGCAGCCCTTGGAGGCTCTTGTACTTCGAGCCGCTGAGCTTTGGGATGCCCAAGACCTTGGCTGCATCTCCTGCCGCGGAAGCGCCGGAGATGGGTTTGTCGGGAGAGGATTCGCGCTTCGCCCAGGCGGCGTCGATTTTGGATGCGATGGAGGCAAGGGTGGAGTCGGATTTCTTCGGAGCGCCGTCAATATCCTGCTCAGTCAGTTCGATGACGACGTCCCCTTGTGCGGACGGGCGGGTTACCTTGACTTCCGACGATGCTTCGAGGAATGCGGTGAAGCTGGAATAGCCCCGAGACCGGAAGTCGAAGCCCGGGTCGAGGCGCTGCATCGTCTGACGGAGTTGGCTGCCCAGTACCTTGCCCTCTGCGTCCATGCTGGCGCGGACGGCTCGGACGAGAAGGCTGTCGCTGCGCGGCTGCCGGGGCTGCGGCTTGGCTATTTCCTGACGCTGCTCATGCTGGTCGAGGTAGTAG
Organism: Dehalococcoidia bacterium; assembly: GCA_965242665.1. Classification (GTDB taxonomy): domain Bacteria; phylum Chloroflexota; class Dehalococcoidia; order Lucifugimonadales; family VXLM01; genus VXLM01. Next base: position 2,736,698 of record OZ251484.1, read on the forward strand.
TAGCGGTCACAGGCCTTGACCAAGGTCGCGGATACAGACTTTTGGCGTCCGGCGCCGACGACCATCTTGCCCGATGCACGCAGCTTGTTTACCAGAGGGAGGAAGTCTGCATCGCCGGATACGACGACGAATGTATCGACAGGGGAAGAGAACAGCAGGTCGATGGCGTCTATGGCCAGTCTGATGTCGCTGGCGTTCTTGCCGGCTCCGGACGTCTGGAAGACGTGGACTGGCTCTATGCCGAGCTGGAGGAGTTGGTCACGCTGATTTCCGCCCTTCGACCAGTCGGAATATGCGCGCCGGATGAGTATTCGTCCGAGGTTGGAGACTTGGTCGAACAACCACTGGACGGATCCTAGCCCCACGTTTTCGTCGTCGATCAGGACGGCTACGAGTCGATCTTCGGATGTCCGATTCATCACCATGGTAGTCTGGCTCCGTCGTCCATGAACGCATCTCGTCCGGTGAGCAGATCGTTCTCTGGGAGGTTCATTAATAGGTGGTTGCGGAGGGCGAGGGTCAATGGGTGGACCAAGTTGCTCCGCTTCACGCGGCGGAAGATCTCGCGGTTGAGGTATTCGAGCAGGGCGATGTCGATATCGACTGCGGCGAGGTGGAGCACCTCGGCGAGTCGAGGGCGGCGCTTCACTTTCTGGGGTTCGAGCTTGTCGGCAAGGAACACGATCTTGGACACTGGGCACATGTCGGGGCTGCCTGTGGTATGGTAGCGCACGGCGTCGATGACGCGCGTGTCGGAGATTTCCCCGTCGCGTTCCAACCACGCGGCCGCTATGGGGCCGTGCAGCATGACCGGCGCTCGGCGTTGGACGTGGTCGACGCGGATACCGAGTTCTTCCGCTTGCTCGAGCAGGGGGGTGGGCTCGATATGTCGTGCAAGGTCGTGGCATGCGGCGCCGAGTTCGCTGGCATCGGCGTCGACTCCGTGCCGCTCGGCCAGCTTCCTCGCCAACGTTCTCACGCGCGCAGTATGTGCGGCCAACTTTCGAGGCAAGGCAGCGGTTCGGTCGATGACTTTGCGGGGGAGAGTATCCATGATGCGGCTACCACACTTTGGCGTGGAGTCGCGCGCCCCCCAGAACGTGCATGTGGAGATGCGGCACTTCTTGGCGGGCGTCGGGGCCCTGGTTGATTACCAAGCGGTAGCCGCCTTCCGCGATGCCCTCGCGTCGAGCGGAATCCTGCCCCGCGTGAAGCATTGCGCCAAGCATGGCGCGGTCGCCGGGCGCAAGGTCGGTCAGCGCCTCGACGTGTCGGATGGGAATGACGAGCAGGTGAACGGGCGCTTTGGGCGCAATGTCTCTGATGACGATCACGTGGTCGTCACAGTACACGAAATCGCCGGGCACCTCGCCGGCTGCGATTTTGCAGAAGATGCAGCTTTGTTCCATGCGGTCGCTCTCCGTTGCGTGCGGGGATCTATTCAGCATCTGACGCGCGTTTGACAACTGTAATGGGGCCGAGAGGGCCGCCAAGCCGCTCCATGGCGGCTAGCCGGCGCTGCGCGAACTGCTCGACGGTAAGGCCAAGCGCCTCGCCCTCACGGCTAGTCCGATACATCTCCAGCCATCGCCACTTGACCATCTCTCGGTAGCCATGGCGCGTCGGGAATGTCGTCCACTTGCGCCCGAACTTGGCGAATAAGGTGTCGTAGGCTGCCTCCCACTCTGCCGGGATCTCGATGTTGGCATCGGTAGTCATTTCATTACCTCAATACGCTCTCCGTTGCGTGCGGGGATCTATTGGCTCACCTTAAGAAGAATACCGCCAGGGCATAGGGCAGCATTGCCAAGCCGATGATGATGGTCACTCGGGTATAGGACGCTCCGCCCAGGGCGATGTGGGTGGACGAGGCCATGGCCGTAAACGTCCATACGGCGGAGGGAAAGACGACGACGAAGAGACCGATGACGGGTGACGGAATGAACAGCCAGAATATCCAGAATATGCCCGGGGCCATGGCGAACCCGATCCCGCGCGCTATGGGCGCAAAGTCGGTTGGCGGGGTATCCTTCTTGCGGTGAAACGCCGCGCCGATCAGGTAGATGACGTAGGAAACCGAGAGCCACCATATGAGCATCCCCGCTGGCGTGCCGAGGGTCGTCCCCCATCCGCCTCGGAGGGGGGCGCCAATGGCGAGGGAGGAGATCAAGACGACGGCGGCGGCCTGGTAGGCGGCGCGCGGGTCGGCGTGGATTTCCGAGATCGCCTTGTCGTCCAACCTCATTACTGCGGCGGCGCGGCGGAAGGTCGTCTTGATTTGGTTCCACATCAACCCGCCGTGTCCGCGGCCCGCCGTTCGGTGCGCGTCTGCGTTACCGCCACTGGAGCAACTCGATGCGGGAGCCTTCCGGCGCCTTTACGAAGGCGATGATGGGGCCGCCTGGGACATCCACCGGTCCTTCCATGAGTTTGGCCCCAAGGCCAATCAACCGATCGATCTCGGACTTGATGTCATCGACTTTGATGCCGAAGTGTTCCAGTCCCCAATGAGCGCCGGCATCGGCTGGACCCATCTTCTCCTCGTTGCGGTCCGACGATATGTTGACGACGGTTCCGTCGGTCGTTTCGCAGCGGATGAAGCGGTCGCCCCATGGGCGGACTGCGTCGCTGGCGACCTTGAAGTCGAACGCCCTGACGTACCACTCCGCGGCAGCTCCGGGATCGGGCGATTTCAAGTGTACGTGGTCGAACGAATACCCCATGACAGCGAAGCCCTCCTGAATTTCTCAACCCTTGTCTTGTCGTCAAGTAGCCTATGGCATCCGTCTGGCATGTGTCAAGCGGGTTCGCCTTGCGGAATTCTCCGCGCGCGCAGGTTGCGGATCGAGGCGCGTGCATGATATTTTGAATTGGGCGCGCGGGAAGACCTCGTTTGGAGTGCGGGCGATGGGTCGGGCCAGTGGAACCGAACGCAGTATGCGCGCGGCCGGCATTCTTTGTTCCATCGGGCGGTAATTCGATGATCGACGACAACACGTCAACCGGACAGGATAGACGGCCGGAGCCCAATGCAGGCGACCGGCGGCCATCCCTCATTCGCGACTGGATACTCTTGGGAACCATAACAGGAGTGTTCGCACTCGACCAAGCGACGAAGAGGTTGGTATCGTCCTTCCTGTCGCTGGGAGAGTCGTGGCCGAGCGACGGGTTCATCCGAATCACCTACGGAACGAACTCCGGGACTGCGTTCGGGTTGTTTCCGAACATGACGACGCTGCTGATCGTGGTGTCCATCGTGGCCATTGGGTTTCTGCTGTACTTCTACCGGGCGCACGCGACGCCGAGCCTGGTGCTGCGAACCGGCATCGGCCTACAACTCGGAGGAGCGTTCGGCAATCTCATAGACCGCATTCGGGCCGGCACGGTAATCGACTTCATCGATGTAGGCCCTTGGCCGATCTTCAACATCGCGGACTCCGCGATCGTGGGGGGCATCTCCATCTTGGTCTTTACGTTGTTGTTTGCGAACGAGCCTAGGAGGAAGGATCCGGCCAATCCGTCCCCCGCGGACGCCGACCCGCGGGGAGCGCAGTCTTCGGCTTCGAGTCCGCCGCAGGATGAGTGAGGCGGTCGAGTTCAGAGTCGCGGAGGGCGGCGATCGGCTCGACGTCTTCCTTGCCGCGCGGCGTTCCGACCTTTCCCGCTCCCGCATCCGCCGGTTGGTGGATGATGGGCGCGTTACCGTGGACGGGCGGCGCAGCAAGGCATCGTTCAGGCTCTCGACTGGCCAGACTGTCCGGATCGAAGTTCCCCCCGCGTCGACGCCGCGGATGCGTCCCAGCCGCATTCCCTTGAATATCGTATTCGAGGATCGGCATGTGATGGTCATCGACAAGGCGGCGGGTATGGTCGTGCATCCTGGGCCGGGCAACGAGGATGAAACGCTTGCCAACGCGGCGCTCGCTCATGCGCCCGGACTCGAGGGCGTCGGGGGAGAACGGCGTCCGGGCATCGTGCACCGGCTCGACAAGGATACATCCGGGCTCATCATCGCGGCGAAGACCGACCGCGCGCACGCCAGCCTTTCGGAGCAGTTCAAGAACAGGAGCGTAACGAAGGTCTACCTCGCCTTGGTAGCCGGACACCCGAACCCGCCCGAAGCGGATATCGACGCTCCGATTGGACGCCACCCGCACGATCGGCAGCGAATGGCGATCGTTTCGACTGGACGCCCTGCGCTGACCCGCTACCGCGTCTTGACGGTATATGACGGCGCTTCGCTCATCGAGGCGAGGCCAAAGACGGGCCGAACGCATCAAATTCGCGTTCACATGGCATCGATCGGGCATCCGGTGGTTGGCGATGCGGCCTACGGGCGTCCCTCTCCTGGGTTGCGGCGGCAGTTCCTCCACGCCCACGAGATCGAGTTCTCCCACCCGGCCTCGTCCGAGCGCCTGCGGTTTACCTCCGAGTTACCGGATGACATCAGGGCGCATCTCGATTCGCTCACGGCGGCACGACGACCCGGCTAGCGCCGTTAGACGCTCGCTCTTCGCTTGACAACCGCCGCGCAGGCGAACACCGCCGTGGCCACTAGGGCCATCGCGGGCCCCGAAGGCAGGTTGGCATAATACGAGAGGTAGAGCCCAACCACTGCGGAGACCGCGCCGACCACAGCCCCCAAAGCCATCATCCCAACGAACCGCCGCGCGAGGATATATCCAACCGCGGCGGGGGTGATGAGCATGGCCATCACAAGGACGATCCCCGCGGCCTCTATGCCGACGATGATGACGAGGGCGAGGAGGGTGAGCAGGGCGTACTCGATGATCCCCGTCCGGATTCCAACGACTTCCGCCCCCAGCGGGTCGAAGGTAGTGTAGACGAACTGCCGATGGAAGATGAAGAGCCCCGCTATCACGAACGCGGCCAAGCCCAGCGAGACCAGTACGTCCGTCCTCGAGACTCCGAGCACTTGACCAAGCAGCAGATCTTCGATGTTGACTGGCAAGTTGCGCGCCAGCGAAAGGATGACCAGGCCGAGCGCGAACATGCCGGCGAACACGATGCCGATAGACGTGTCTTCTCTGACGCCCGTGCGGCGGCTGACGGCTCCCATGAGAAGGGCGACGACGACTCCGCCCGGCACAGCGGCGAAGTAGGGACTGACCCTGAGCAGGAACGCCACAGCCACGGCGGGCAGCACCGAGTGGGCGAGGGCGTCTCCCATGAAGGCGCGTCCGCGAGTGATGACGTATGCCCCCACGAGGGGGCACATTATCCCGACAAGAACGGAAACGACGAGCGCCCGCATCATGAACGAGTACTGGAAGGGCTCGACGATGTAGTCGATCATTCGCGCCGCCCGCCGTCGCCGTGGGGGAACTCCATCCTGTGCGAACCGTACAACTCCTCGAGCACCGCTGGCGTGAACGCCTCCTCGGGCGGCCCGCAGGCGCAGACGTGCCCGTTGATGCACAGTACTTGATCGAATCGCTGCGCCAAGTTCGTAAGGTCATGTGTGGCGAGCAGGACGACCCGCCCCTCGTCGCGCAGGGATTGCAGAACTCCCACGATGCCTTCCTGGGCTCCGACGTCTACCCCGCTGAACGCCTCGTCCAACAAGACGATGCTTGCCTCTTGAGCGAGAGCGCGGGCGATGAAGGCGCGCTGGCGCTGTCCGCCGGACAACTCGGTCATCAGAGCGGAGCGGCGCTCCCACAGTCCAACACGACAAAGACAGGCCCGCACCATCTCTCGATCCTGCTTCCGCAGCGGCCGGAACCACCCGGCACTGCGGAAGCGGCCCATCGTTACGACGTCCAAGACGGTGGCGGGGAAGCTCCGGTTGATGCTGTCCCGCTGGGGAACGTATGCAAGCGCACCCTTCCGCACGTCCGCCCCGTGAAGCAGTATCTTGCCGCGGCTGATGAGGAGGAGACCCGCCACCGCGTCGAAGAGGGTGCTCTTGCCCGCGCCGTTCGGGCCGACGACGCCCATCAGCGTGCCCGGTCCGACCTCGAACGTCACGTCCGTCAACACCTTGTACCCTTCCCGCTCGACGGTCACGTCCTCAACTGTTATGCCTGGCTCGGATGTCATCGCAGAGCTTCCACTATTCGCATGACGTTCGCCCGCACCATGCCGATGTACGTCTCCGCGCCGCTGCCTTCCTCACCGAGCGATCCGGAGTAGAGGCGGACGAGTTGCACGCCGGACTCGGACGCCACCGCCTGCGCAAGGCGCTCGCTCACCGTGGTCTCTCCAAAGACGGCAGGCGCGCCGGATTCCCGCACGTCTTCCACCAAGTCGGCCAAACGCTCCGCGGATGGATCTACCTCCGTCGTGACCGATGGAATGACGGTTCCCACGACCTCGAATCCGTACAGCTGCGCGAAGTACTGGAAGCTGTCGTGCGATGTCACCAGTACCCTGCGCGCCTCTGGAACAGCGGCGACCTGCTGCTGCGTCCACGCGTGCAGTTCGTCGAGGCGGGCCTTGTACGCCGCAGCATTCGCGCGGTAGGCGTCGCCGCGCTCTGGATCCAATACCGACAGCCGCGCAGCGATGTCGTCTACTGCACGCTTCACACGGATCGGATCGAACCAGAAGTGCGGATCATCCGGCCCGTGCGCGTGTGCATGCTCGTCTTCGTGCCCGTGATCGTCCTCGTCTGCGTGCTCGTCTTCGTGCTCGTGACCATCCTCGTCTTCGTGCTCGTGACCGTCCTCGTCCGCGTGATCGTCCTCATCCGCGTGATCGTCTTCGTGCTCGTGACCATCCTCGTCTGCGTGGTCGTCTTCGTGCTCGTGACCATCCTCGTCTGCGTGGTCGTCTTCGTGCTCGTGACCGTCCTCGTCCGCGTGTTCGTCCTCATCCGCATGGTCATCTCCGGATGTGGACTCGATGGGTTCGACGGCGTCTCCAAGGCTGACGAGGACAGACGGATCCCGTGCAGCGTTCTGCAAGAGGTCTTGCAGCCATGAGGCTTCCAACCCCAGTCCGATGCTGAGCACGAGATCGGCGTCTGCAATTCGCGCCGTGTCCCGCGCACCCGGCTGGAAGGAATGAGGGTCGCCGCCTACCGGCACCATGCTGAATACGTCGACGTTGTCTCCGCCGACGTTCCTGACCCAATCCGCCACGAAGTTGGTGGTAGTGACGATGCCAAGTTTCGGTTCCGCAACGGCATCCTGGGCCGCGGTCGGTGCAGGAGCTACTTGTGCGGTCGGAGCGGGAGCTGCCTGAGTGGTCGGTTCCGCGGCGGCGGCCTGGGCCGCGGTCGGTGCAGCTACTTGAGCGGTCGGTTCCGCGCTGTCGCTGGTATCATTCGAGCAGGCGACAGCAGCGAAGAGCAGCGCGACCGCCAATACGGCGGACTTCCAAAAGCCCGTCGCGTTGTCGTTGGCGTGTAGTTTCATCATTCATCAGTCCTTTCGATTTCCTTTGGGTTGTCGATGTCCATAGCCGCACTCGGCTGGCTATGATCGGTTCATATTTTGATACCGCGTATCAGTACACGGCAAGTTCATCTCCGGTTCGTGTCGTAGGCATGGGAGCGGCCTAGCCCTACTCGTCCTCCATGCACTGGACGCATATGACGTAGAGCTCGATACGGTGTCCGACGATTTCGCCAGGGATGTCGTCTCCGACGGCGAGCATGAGGCGTTCGACCGTTGTCGCGCGGAACTCCCCGACGTTGCCGCATCTGACGCAGACGGTATGGTGATGGTGCTCGATGCGCGAGAGGCTGTACCTCGGTGCGCCGTCGATGAGGTTCAGTTTGCAGACGACGCCGGCGTTCAAGAGCAGCTTGATCGTGCGGAAGATCGTTGCGCGCCCGACGCCGGGCAACTCCTTGCAGATCTCTTCGGCAGTGAAGCCCTCCTGCTTCTGCGCGAGGAGGCGCACGATCGCGCGCCGCGGCGCAGTCGACCGGTAGCCGCGGTCTTCGAGAACAGCCATGATGTCAGGACGGGATCTTAGTTCGGTGGTCATGATACCTCGTATCAATACGCTCCCAATATCATTCTTACAGGGATTGCAGCGTCTTGTCAAGGCCGAATCTCACCGGGAATTTTCTGCACATGCACGCGACGACTGGGGAGCGGGAATGACGGAGGCCGGACGGAGAAATGTTGGAAAGTTCCGATAAATCTCCAAAAAGTGAACCAATCATCCGTAGCAGCGCGCGCGGGGATGGGCATACGATGGCATGGATATGGATGCAGCAGCATGGCAGGAACTGATTGAGAAGTTCGAGACGCACCTTACTGCGGAGAAGGGTCTCGCGGCGCTGACGGTGCGCAACTACAAGACAGACCTGCAACCGCTGTTCGAGTACATGCAGACGCAGGATATCGACGACCTGCGCCTCCTCGACCGATACCGCGTGAGGGGGTATCTAGCGTGGCTGGTCGAGCTCGGGTACGTCAAAGCGAGCATCGTGCGGAAGTTGAGCGCCCTGCGAACGTTCATCCGATGGCTCATCCGAATCGGCGTCATCGAAAGAGACCCGATGCCCTCGCGCGGAACGATGAAGGGAGAAGGACGCCTCCCGCGCTTCCTCTCTCAGTCCGAGGCAGGACGGCTGGTATCCGCGCCGGACGCATCGGACGACCTCGGTGCAAGGGACCGCGCGCTGCTGGAACTGATCTACGCCGCCGGACTCCGCGTCAGCGAGGTTCGCGACCTGAACGTCGAAGACATCCACTTCGATACCAAAGAACTGCGGGTGCGCGGCAAAGGGTCGAAGCAGCGCATCGTCTTGATCGGATCGGACGCGCACCAAGCACTCGTCCGATACCTCCTCGATATTCGCCCGGGCTTTGCGTCTCGAGAAAGCGGCCCGGCCGTCTTCCTAAACAGGAGCGGCGGCAGGTTGAGCCAGCGCAGCATCCAAAAGAAGATCCGCAAGTACTCCATGGCGACCGCCCTGAGGACGGACGTCCACACGCACACGCTGCGGCACTCGTTCGCCACCCACCTGCTGGAAGGCGGAGCCGACCTCCGCGTAGTTCAAGAACTCCTGGGGCACGCATCTCCCGCAACGACTCAGATATACACGCACGTTACCCAGACCCAGGCGCGCCAAGCGTATCTCTCCTCGCATCCCCGCGCGGCGGGCAGCACGCAGACTGGCCAAGACGACCCCATACCGGAGAGCGCAGCCCCCGCGCCGACGAAATGAAGACCGCGCCCCCAAACCACCAGGGCGACGAGCTGGCGCAACTCACCCTACTAGACGAAATAGGCCCCCTGGGAGACTGCTTGGCGGTATTCGAAGGGGAGACCATCAACGTGTTCGGAGGGATTCCGGGCGAGGAAGTGATCGCGCGGATCGTACGGTACCGTCGACGCCGACGTCGCATCGTCTCCGCCGTCGTGACCGAGGTCATCCAGGCGTCGCCCCACCGCATCGACGCGCCGTGCCAATACTTTGGCGAGTGCACCGGGTGTCAATGGCAGCATGTGGACTACGATTACCAGCTCGCGCTCAAGCGGGGGTACGTCGAGCGGGAGTTCGCCGCGTATCGGAGCCTCGCAGCCGTCGATATCGAACCCTGCATCCCAGCGCCGCACCAGTACGGCTATCGAAATCACGCGCGGTTCACAGTACGGCGCGAAGGCAAGCCGGGATTCGTGAATCGGATCACCCGCCGCTTCGTCGAAATCGACCAGTGCATGTTGATGACCCCGGGAATCAACCGCCTGTCCGACAGCATCAGAGGCCGGGCACAGGAGACGAGCCAAGTGTCCATTCGGTACGGAATCAACACCGACGACTGGCTCATCCAACCCGCCTTGAAGAACCCCGCCATCCAAACTCCGACCGGACAGAAGCACTATACCGAGGAGTTGACAGGGCGGAAATTCCGCATCGCCTCCCCGTCCTTCTTCCAAGTCAACACGCAGCAGGCCGAGCGGCTCGCCTCACTCGTGCGCGAGATGCTCGATCTCTCCGGCGGCGAATTCGTCGTCGACGCCTATGCCGGCGTCGGAACGTTCGCCGTCCTGCTGGCGGACTCCGCGCGCAAAGTCGCCGCTATAGAGGAGTCGTCCGCGGCAGTGCGAGACGCATCGACCAACGCCGCAGGCGCGCACAACGTCGAGTTCCTGCAGGGAAGGACCGAAGACGCGCTCGCATCTCTGGACGAGCGGCCGGACGCAGTGATCATGGATCCGCCGAGAGCCGGATGCCATCCCGACGCCCTCGCTGCCCTCACACGATTGGCCCCAGACCGCACCGTCTACGTTTCCTGCGACCCCAAGGCGCTGGCGCGGGATCTGGACGTACTGACGCGCGGCGGCCTGCAGGTGCAGTCCGTCCAACCCATCGACATGTTCCCGCAAACCCATCACGTGGAAACCGCCGCGCTGCTCCGCCCAATCGAGTAGCGCAAGCCGGCCTTCCTCCAAGTTCCGCTTCCTCCCTGTCGCAGCGGACAGCCTCCGAGTACATCATCATTCCCCCTACACCCGTCATTCCCACTCACGTCTTTCACTCTGGCCTCGTCATTCCTCACCCACGCCGTTCCCGTTCCCCTTTCGTCATTCCCCCACCGTCTACGTCATTTCCGCACCTGCCCACGTCATTCCTGCACCCCCGCCCACGTCATACCCACACCCGCCCACGTCATACCCACACCCGCCCACGTCTTCCCGCACCCCCGACGTCATTCCCGCGAAGGCGGGAATCCAACAGCCCGCGCCCGCCGCCCATCCATAGGCAACCCGTGCCAATGAATCGAACGGAACGCGCACAGCCAGGAACTTGACAAGTCGACGGGGGTTGTCGTATAAAAAAGCGCTAACAAGCCAATACCGGAGGACTTAATATGTTCATTCGTCTGCGGTTTGTCATTGCGCTGTGCATTCTCGGAGCGGTCGTAGCGCTGGTTGGGGGTTCCGCGACGGATGGGCTCGGGGGCGTCTTTGGTGCGTCGTCCTCGGGCGGCGCGGGCTCTGGTTCGTGGGAGAACTCGTACGGGCCGCCAATCATCGAGAGCGAAAAAGTCTTTCTGTCGAACTCTACCGGCGGGTTTGGAACTTCGGCGGCCGTGAGCGCGGACGACAGCACGGTCGTCGTTGGATCACCCCGTGACGCCTTTAACATGGGCGCGGCATTCGTATACACCAAGCCGCCCGGGGGATGGGGCGGCGGAACGGTGCCTACGGGAGTCAAACTCGTCGGGTCCGGCGCCCTATCCTGGTCCTTTTTCGGGAATAGGGTAGCGGTGAGCGGAGACGGAAGCACGGTCGTCGCCGGGTCGTATTGGGAAGACCCAGGCGGCGTCAGCAACGGCGGAGCGGCGTATGTGTTCACGCGGCCGTCTGGAGGATGGTCGACGTCAGCCACGGAGGCAAAACTTACTCTGGCTTCTCCGGCTGAGGGAGATGAGTTCGGATATTCGGTAGCAGTGAGTGCAGACGGAAGCACGATTGTCGTCGGGGCGAGGAGAGTCGACGCAGGCGGCGTCAGAGACCTCGGGGCGGTGTATGTGTTCACGAAACCGGCCACAGGATGGGTGGATACGAGTGCGAGTGTCGAGCTAACGCCTTCTCCCCGGGTTAGGGACGATAAGTTTGGGTTCGTGGTGTCGGTGAGCGCGAACGGCGACACGATCGTCGTGGGAACGGAATCTACTGGCGCCGACTCAGGGGCGTATGTGTTCACCCGGCCGTCTGGGGGGTGGGCGTCGTCGGCCGCGTCGGCAAAACTCACAAAGGAGAACCCAGCTGGAAGCGATGATTTTGGGGAGAGAGTGGCGATGAGCGGGGACGGAAGCACTGTCGTCGTGGGAGCGTATGGGGTCGGAGGGGATACCGGGGCGGCGTATGTGTTCACGGAGCCGGATGGAGGATGGGCGACGACAGCGACGTCCACCGTGCTGACGGCGCACGATGGGGCGGCAAACAATGCTTTCGGGTCGTCGGTGGCGGTGAACGCCGACGGGAGTATGGTTGCAATTGGAGAGCAGGGCAGAGCCAGCGACACAGGCGCCGTGCATCTGTTCGCAAGGCCGCAGGATGGGTGGACCATTGGGACCGCTATAACCACGGCGGATCCCCTGTCCGTAACGCTTCCCACGGAGAATGATCCAGGCGAGCATCAAGGCCAGCGGGGACTAATTGAATCTATTGGCATTGGTGGAAAGGTGGTCATAACAGGAGCTTACGGCTCCGGACGCAATGAGACCGGCGCGTGGATCTACCGCACGAAGCCTACGCCGCCGCCGCCAACGGCAACACCTACACCGACGACGCCACCGACGGCAACACCCATACCGTCGACAGGCGGAGACGTCGCGCCGCCGCCAACACGCACACCGACCCCCACAGCAACGCCGGACGTGATACGTCCGGAGGTAGGCCTCTCGACGAACTTCCTCACGTTCACGGCCGCGCAGGGCGGAGACAGTCCGCCGGCGCAGACGCTTACAGTGTGGAACACGGTGCGGCAGACAGACATGCCGTTCACGCTATCGTCGGACGCAAACTGGCTGTCGTTCTCTCCGAGGACGGCGTCGTTGAACAGTCCACAGGCGCGGGTGAACGTGAGGGTGTCTGCGAACGCTTCCGGCCTGGTAGCGGGAACACATAGAGGCAGGATCGCCATCAGCGCGCCGGGAGCGGAGAATACGCCGCGCATGGTGTTCGTCACGCTCTTCGTAACCTCGCCGACGTCCACTAGGGCGGCGGTGACGGCGAACGAGGAGACGGAGATCTCGACCGCCGATTCGACCGTTCAACTGGTAGTGCCTGCCGGGGCCGCATCGTCGAACGTCGATATACAAGTGACCAAGTTGGACGCTGATTCGGCTGGCGCGCCGCCGGCTGATGCGGAGCGGGTGACTCTCGCTGCGGAAGTGGAGACGTTCGCGTCCGGCAGCACTACTCCGGTGCCGATGACATACTCGCCGGGGGTGGATCTGCGGTTTGCGCTGCCGGCGGCCGATTCGTCTGCGTGCGCGGAAGGGCGCGTGCGAGTGTACCGGGTGGATGGCGATGAGTGGACGCTGTTGGAGCATCGGTGCGAGACGGACGCTGCCGGGACAGTTTGGGCGGTGTCCACGCTGACGCACTTCAGCACGTATGTCATGACGATAGACGACGCCCCTGCAACACCGACACCAGAGCCAACCGCGCCTCCGACCGCTACCCCTATGCCCACGGCTACGCACACGCCGACGGCCATACCAACGTATACGCCCAGGCCGGCAACCGCGACACCAGTACCCACGGCCACGCACACGCCGACGGTCATACCCACGGCGACGCCTCGACCGGCAACCGCTACTCCTGTGCCTATAGCGACGTACACCCCGACGGCCGTGCCTACGGCCACGGCGACGCCCAGGCCTCCGACCGCTACGCCTGTGCCAACGGCCACATCCGCGCCCCCCACGGCAACGCCCGTGCCGGCGACGTTCACGCCTGTGCCTCCGGCGACTGCGGTGACCCAGGCGGTTCCCGAGCCGACTTCGACTCCAGTGGCTGAACCGGAGGTTGAAGACAGCGGCGGGTTGAACATGGTTGCGATCATCGCAGTGGTTCTCGTGGTAGTGATTGCGGGTGCGGTCGCTGCCGGCGTGTACGCTCGGAGGGGTAGGGAATAGGTTCCCCGCACCTACGGACTACGGGGGAATGACGTAGACAGGGTTGACCGTACCCCTACCCCCGTCATTCCCGCGAAGGCGGGAATCCATCCTTCCTCCCGTCCACGTCATTCCCGCGCCCTCACACGTCATTCCCGCGTAGGCGGGAATCTACCCGCCCACGTCACATCCCGCCCCTGTCCACGTCATTCCCGCGTAGGCGGGAATCTCCCTACCTACGTCCGACACGGACACCCTCGAAGCATCATATTTGACAAAACAGAACCCACGTACTATCCTGAAACCTAAAGACGACAGACGACCCCGTCCAAACCACAACCCAAGGAGACACCCCCATGCACGAAACACACCACACCCCAACCACCTCCCCCGACAACCCTCCGCACGACCACACTCCCAGCGCGTCGGCCCTCCTCCCACCAGCGACAGAATTCGACAAAATACGACAGAATGCCACAAAATGCAACGAAACCTCGTGCGCGCGCGTACCCTAATTCACGCGCGCGCGCGCGATGCAACGACTTTTCCGCCCCCACGTCATTCCCGCGTAGGCGGGAATCCCCGCCTCCCAGCACGCGTTGCCCCCAAGCCGTCACATGCCAATAGACCAAGAACGAAACCCGATTTGCCGCGTGCATTGACAACAGGCCCGATGATTCCATACAATAGCAGGTAAGGAAGTGCCAAAATGCTGAGATTCTCCGAAGAAATCCTCCTCTTGATACTCGACGACGAAAGCGGGGACTTCGTACACGTCCCCGAGTGGTCGCTCCGGTGCGCCCTCGCAGGCGCGGCTCTCATGGACCTCGCCCTCGAAAACCGCATCGACTCCGACCCCAAGCAACTCATCCTCATCGACTCCACTCCCGTCGACGACATACTGCTCGATCCGATACTCGCCGACATCGCCAAATCCACCGAAGTGTTTGACGCCCGCCACTGGATCGAGCGCGTTGCGGCCGATCACGCCTACGCGATCCGAGACCGCTCCCTCGACCGCCTCATCGAACGCGGCATCCTCCACCGCCGAGACGACCGCTTCCTATGGGTCTTCCGTTCCCGCCGCTATCCAGCCCTGGACGGAGAAGCAGAGCGCGAAGTCAAGATGCGCATCATGGGCGTCCTCCTCAGCGACGAAATCCCCTACCCCCGCGACGTCGTCATCATCTGCCTCGCAGACGCCTGCGGCATCTTGAAGGAAATCATGTCCAGACGAGAACTCGGATACGCAGCCGCACGCATCAAGCAAGTCCGCAAACTCGACCTGATAGGACAGGCCGTCTCCCAAGTAGTCTGGGACATCGAGGCATCCCTCGCACTCGCAATGCACCCAATGCTCTAGTCCTCCATATTCCCCTTCCTACCATCGTGGCCGCAAACTCCCAACGCACATCCTGAACCCGAACGGCAGAAAGCGCAAACATGGAAACTCTATTCGGCATCTCGATGACCACCCTCATGTATGTCCTGCTCGGCATCGTCCTGGCGTCGACACTTGTCCTTGCCGCCCTGGCCGTCCGCAACAGAATCATGCTCAAGATGGGCCTGCGCCCAATCCCCCGCAGGCCGGGCCAAACCATCCTCATCATCGTCGGCGTCATGCTGAGCACGGTAATCATGGCCGCCGCCTTTGGCACCGGCGACACGCTAAGCTTCTCCATTCGCAGCCAAGCAGTCGACGGCCTCCAGCAAATCGACGAGCTGATCTTCCCGACGAGAGCCACAGAAGGCGGAAGCTTCGGAGCCGTCTACATCTCCCAAGAACGCTTGACCCAAGTCCTCGAAGACCTCGCCGCAAACGACAAGATCGACGGCGTCATGCCGCACATAGCCGACAGAGCCCCCGCCCAAAACAGACGCACCCAGCTCACCGACGGACAACTGAACATCGTCGGCCTCGACCCCGCCATGATGGACGGCTTCGGCAGCCTCGCCCTCTCCGACGGAGGCAACGCCAACCTCGACGACCTTGCCGACTCCGAAGCGTATCTGTCCGAGAGCGGCGTCGACGAACTCGATGCCCGCGCCGGAGACGAAATCGACATCTTCATCCAAGACCGTACCGAAACCTTCACCGTCAAGGGCGTCCTCGAGCGCGGCGGCTTCGCCGGCACCCAACCCACCATGATCATCACACTCGAAAGAGCCCAGGCTCTCCTCAACCCGCCCGGTTCGGTCAACCTCATCGCCGTCTCCAACAACGGAGACGCCAACTCCGGCGTCGACCTGAGCGAGGAAGTCACCAAAGACCTGAGAATCCTCTTCAACGACCGAGAGGTCGCCAACCAACTCAAAGACGTATTCAACCAACAGCCGGTCATCGATGCAGTCCAGAAGAAGATCGCGGAGCCGAACCTAGACGCAGACCTGAAAGACAGACTGACCAGCTTCACCGCGGAACTCCAGAAGCCGGAGTTGACCGACGAACTCAACAGCCTGCTGGCAGACCAAGAGGTTCGACAGGTCGTCCTCCAACAGATCGAAGACGAAAGACTGGGAGGACTCGAAGATGCCTTCACCCTCACTCTATCCCTCTCCGATCTCAGCGTGAACGAGACCAAGCGAACCCTGCTCGAAAGCGCAGACCAGGCCGGTGGCCAAGTAACCTCGTTCTTCCTCTTATTCAGTACATTCTCCATCATCGTCGGAATCCTACTCATCTTCCTCATCTTCGTCATGCTCGCCGCAGCCAGAAAATCGGAGATGGGCATGGCGCGCGCGGTCGGCGCAAAACGCCGACACCTAATGATGATGTTCGCATTCGAAGGCACAGCATACGCAATCGTATCCGCCGCCGTAGGCGTCGTGCTGGGACTCGGCGTGAGCACCCTCATGGTAACCGTGCTCAATCAGATATTCGCCGGCGTCGACGAAAGCTTCGTACTGGCCATCCGATTCGAACCCCGAAGCATCATCGTCGCATACTGCTTGGGCATGACCATCACCTTCGCCACCGTCGCCGTCTCCGCATACCGCGTCAGCCAGCTCAACATCGTCGTCGCCATCCGCGACCTGCCAGAGAGCATCATCCCAAAGATGAGCCCCACACTTGCCCAACGCTCCATCGCCCTGCTCAAAGCACTCGTGCTCCCGTTCTATTACCTGTTCGTTGCGTTTCGCTCCCTCTTCCGCGGACACGGACGCCAATTCGCTAAGAACCTCATCCTCGCCGTCGTAGTGATCCCCGTCTGGTTCATTCCCATCATCTTCGCGATCATCAAATTCATCCAACCCTACCTCATGCGGGGATGGCTGGTCTTCGCAGGCGGCGCAGTCCTCACATACGTCGCAGTCGTCAGATGGGAGAGATCGTCCTGGTTCGGCGCGGGAATGTCTCTCATGATCCTAGGCTTTGGCCTCATGCTGCGATGGGGCCTCCAAAGGACGTCCATGCGCCAAGGGCGCGTCGATAGAATCGCTTCTACCGTCACAGGCGGACTGATGCTCGCCTTCTGGGCCCTCCCGCTTTCCACATTCGAGCCCATCGTCGGAAATCTCCAGGGCAGCTTCGATATCACGTTCGTCTCCGGCGCCGCGATGGTCGGCGCCGCAGTCTGGACAGTCATGTACAACGCCGACCTCATCGTCAACGTCCTCCCCTCCCTCACCTCTCGCATCGGACGCCTGCGCCCGGTACTCGTCACCGCCATAGCCTACCCACTGAGCTCGAGGTTCAGGACCGGCCTAACCCTCGCCATGTTCGCACTCGTCATCTTCACTCTCACTCTCATGTCCGTCTTGACAGGGACGTTCACCACCCAATTCGAGGCCCCCAGCAAGGTCTACATGGGCTTCGACGTCGGCGGTTCCGTCAATTTCAACTCTCCAATCGACGACATCGACGCCGCAATAGATGCAGACCCGAACCTGTCCGGGTCGGATTTCGACGCGATCGGAGGGTTCACCGTCCTGCCCATAGACCTCAGGCAGCAAGAGGGCGAAACAGGCCGTTGGTTCAGCCAAACGGGAATGCTGCTCGACGACGGCTTCCTCTCCGCCGCCGATATAGACATGAAGATCATCGCAGACGGATACGGCCCCACTGCGCGGGATGTCCTCGATGCCATGAAGGAAGACCCAACTCTGGCGATCGTAGGCGGGCAGATCCTGCCGTCGACCGATGCCGAAATCGCCCGGTCCAGCGACGACCCCCGACTGTTCGGAGACCTAAGCTACGAGTCTCCCACTATGGCGCCGATCTCCCTCGACGTCAGAGAGCCGCGCACCGGAATCGAAGTGTCCGTGACCGTCATCGGCGTGTTCGACCGCGTTCACGCCGACGCATTCAACATCCTCGCCTCCAAGAGTCTGGTCGATCCTCCCGTTGCGCCCTTCCCCATCCCTCGAACGGCGTACCGCTTCAGTCTCGCCGACGGCGTCGATCCCAGCGATACCGCAAACGCCTTGGAGATCGCCCTCCTAGAAAATGGAATGCAGACAGAAGTGTTTGAGGAAACGATAACGGAGCAGAACGCCGCCGGACAGGCGTTCTTCAGACTGTTCACCGGATTCATGGCGCTTGGACTCCTCGTCGGCGTAGCTGCCCTGGGCGTCATCAGCACGCGCGCAGTGGTCGAACGCCGACAGCAAATCGGTATGCTCAGAGCCATCGGCTACAAGCGCAGCATGGTATCACTCAGCTTCCTCATGGAATCATCCTTCGTCTCACTGCTCGGGTCGGTCATCGGATTCTCCCTCGGCCTCCTCCTCTCGTACAATGCCGTAAACGACATAAACTCCGAGGGCGGCACCAACCTCGCATTCACCGTCCCCTGGCTCCAAATCGCCGTCATCCTAGCGATCGCATACGCGTTCTCCCTCCTAACCACCTTCATCCCTGCACGGCAAGCATCGAAGATATACCCCGCCGAAGCCCTGCGGTACGAGTAACCCGCTACCCGCGCCAGGAGAGAAACGCAGGCCGGTTCGCGCGCCGCTCCATCGGTTGAGTTCGGCCCCCCGCGCCAATGAATCGACGGCGCTGTTGCGGTAGCGTGTATGGTGTAATAGACAAGATGCGGTCGAGGGGGCTATACTACAACCCCTGGCGACCCAGCCAAAGCTAGGAGTAGGCTGCCTTGACCAAGAATACTGCCGCGCTCAACCGCACCCTCTTCATTGCGGACAACCTCAACCTACTCGATCAGCTCGACAACGAGAGCATCGACCTCATCTGCATCGATCCGCCATTCGCCAAGAATCAGACGTGGGTCGGCGCCCTCCGTCCCCCGCTGTCCGATGAAGAGCGAGAGCTGGAACTGGCGACCCTGGCGGATTGGGATATCCGGAATCGCGCGGAAGCGGCGGACGCGGGCATCGAGTGGCCGGACGGCGAGAACGGATTGGCGAAGTTTCAAGACATCTGGCGCTGGGAAGACGACGTCCATGAGGAATGGCTCCAGAAGATCAAGAGAAAGTACAAACCACTAAACCGCGTGATCAAGGCAACCCGCTATACCCATGGGGAAGACACCGCAGCCTATCTGACGTACATGGCCATTCGTTTGGTCGAGATGCACCGCGTGTTGAAGCCGACGGGCAGCCTGTATCTGCACTGCGACCCGACCGCCTCTCACTACCTGAAAGCACTCATGGACGGCATCTTCGGGCGAGAGAACTTTCAAAACGAGATCGTGTGGTACTACGGCGGAGGCGGCGCATCGAAGAAGAGATTCGCCCGTAAGCACGACATCATTCTGTTCTATGCCAAGTCGAGCCGCTGGACGTTCAACGTAGAC
The DNA here is from genome assembly GCA_965242665.1 of Dehalococcoidia bacterium. Taxonomy (GTDB): domain Bacteria; phylum Chloroflexota; class Dehalococcoidia; order Lucifugimonadales; family VXLM01; genus VXLM01. The sequence continues at coordinate 2,756,016 of OZ251484.1, forward strand.
GATATACGCGTTCCATACAAATGGACAGAGGGGCAACGTCGCGCGGATGGTTCTTCCAGAGACTATGACAAGGGGAAATTGCCTGATGATGTCATAGAGTTGCATGGCGTAATGCCGTGGGCCGGTGAGCGTACTGGCTATCCGACGCAGAAGCCGGTTGCGCTTGCGGAACGCATCGTCAAGGCAAGTACCAACCCGGGCGACATCGTGCTCGACTGCTTCGCGGGATGCGCCTATGTACCCGTGGCCGCGGAGCGCAACGGGCGACAGTGGATAGCTTGCGACATGTCTCCGCGCGCCCTTACCGTGCTGCGACGCCAGTTCGCAAAGTTCCGATACGCGATCAACGGGGAGCAGCAGGGGGACGAACCCCCTCTGATCGCAGATGCCGATGTCACCGTTCGCTCCCCCAAGGACTTGCCAGTGCGGACGGACGAGAGCCCAGAACCGATACGCACCGCGACTCTACAGCCCCCTAAGTTCAAGAAACCTGCCAGCATCATTCCTGAGAAGGAGATGTTGGAGTTCTTGCTCGAGTTGTCTGGATACATGGCATGGTGCTGCGGGTTCGCCAATCGGATGCCGGACGGAAGCATCGTTCGGACGACGAACAACTTTCATCTAGACCACACAGACCCCGGGTCAAAGGGCGGGTCGAATCAGATACCGAACCGCGCGCCGATGTGTCCTAAGCACAATATACAAAAGAGCAATCGTGGTATTTATCTCCGAGAGTATCGCGAGGAGATAGCCGACGCCGGGGAGATGTTGGTGAATACGACGGACGAGTTGGTCGACTTGTCGATGGCATACGAGGCTGCACTCAACCGACACTCGGTGGAAAGCGCCAAGCGCGGGGTGCAGGGCAAACTCTAATGTGTAGTAAACACACTGACCCAACAGTAACCCTCTGCCGCGGCAGGAAGGCAACGCAGGGAACCGATGCTTACTCCCCCGTATCGACCCGCCGCATCCGCACCTCGACATCGAGCGAGCTCTCCCCTCCGCCCACGATGACCCCCCGCGTAGGCGCTACGTCCTGATAATCCCGGCCCGCCGCGATGCGGATATGCTGATCGCCGGATAGGTCTCGATTGGTGGGGTCGAAGCCAGTCCACCCGATCCCCGGCAGCTTGCACTCCACCCAAGCGTGACTGGCCGGCTCCGCGCCGACCTGCTCTCCATCGGACTGAAGATAACCGGAAACGTAGCGGGCCGGCGCTCCCCACGACCGCGCGATGGCGATCATGACGTGCGCATAGTCCTGGCAAACCCCTCGACCCGACTCCAAGATATGCTCGATTGGAGAGACCGCTGACGTGCTACCGGGCACATAGTCGAAACTATGATGAAGCGTGTCCGAAAGACACAGTAGACTATTCAGAGGATCACTCGTCGGCCTGATGCCCACCCGATCTACGAATGTCGCAAGGGCAGGGGATGGACGCGCAAACGCGCTCGCATGGGTGAAATCCCATTCGGCGAATGCCGCCTTCCACGAGCGCATCTCCTCCCATGCTCCCGCGCCCAGAGAGTCGGGCAAGCGGGCCGGCGGCGCCGTCTCTACCATAGAACGGGTGACGATTTCCAACGCCCCATGCTCCTGATGAATGCTCATGACATGCTTCGTGTTGCCGAAACTGTCAAATTCTTCGTTCAAGGAGGCCGTTGGCATCGTCTCGATCTCGAAGCGTAGGAGACGCTGTCCATATCCCCCGCGCGGCTTCAGGCAGAGCGACATCACGCAGTGCCGCACCGTCACCGCATAGACATACCGGGAGACATGCTGGATCTCGTAGCGCCGCGTGCCGTCGTCCATTTCCTTAGCGGAGGGGCACGTCCCCTATCGGGTAGTCGAAGTATGCTGTCGTTATGAGACTGTGCAGATCCCAGCAATACTCCTGCACCTGCCACAAGACGTCCTCTCGGTCTTCCCGATCCGGCCAGTCGTAGTGGATCAAAGCGCCCATGCGTCCGACCAGCCGCCGCGCCGCCGCGCTGGAACGCGCCCCCGGCCCAGACTCGATGCCCGCCAACTCGGCCGACGCCATGTCCACCGCCCGACAGACCGAATCCGGCAGCGCAGAATCCGCCACCAACAGGTCGAGCGCGCGGCTAGGATGCACTTCGACGCTGTGTATCCTGCTATACGCATCCACCGCGTGGCAGGCATGGAGCAGGCTCGTCCAATCCGCATCCGAGTCCTCCTTCGTCGACGTATCCAACGCGAGCTGAGTCAACAGCAGCGAAACCGAGAGTTGCGCGCGCTCGACGAACCGCCCAAGCTGCATGAAGCTCCATCCCTCGTCTCTGTACATGGTAGACCCGGCCACGCCCGTGAACGTATCGATCTCCGCAGCCGTTTGCGCATAGAAATTCTCGGGCGCGACACTCCAAATATCCTGAATGCCCAAGCTCTGTATTCGCAGGTACGCCAGATTCAGCCGCGTCCACATCTCCGCGCTGATGCAGTGGCGCATCTGCCGAGCATTCTCACGCCCGAGCGCAAAGCAACTCCACACCGAAGCGGGGTTCGAACGCTCAAACGTGAGATCGTCCGCCAACGTGTACGAGTCCGCCAACGTGTAGTCGTCCTCGTCGAACATATCGAGACTGCCCAGCGGCGGGTTGCGGTTCATCGTGCCGTAGATGCGGCTCCAGCCAAAGTATATCTCCCGAGCCGGACGGTCGACCAATGCCGCCGTCTGCAACCGCAGAAGAATAGACAGCCGTTGCGCGCGCTCCAAATAGCGCCCCATCCAATAGAGTCCCTGTGCGCTGCGTGAGAGCATCTCGCCTTACTCTTCCTCCTCCTCGTCGTAGTCTTCTTCCGGCATCAACACGAACTCCGGATACGCCTCGAGCCCCAGCTCGCCGCTGTCCTGACCAAGCCTCTCGACCTGGTGCGACACCCGCACGCCCAACGTCATGTCCAACGCACGCCACAGCAGCCAAGACACCGCGAACGCGAACACTCCCACCGACACCACCCCGACGAGCTGCACGCCGATGTTCGCTCCCGCGTGGATGCTCACCGCCAAGGTCCCCCAAATGCCCGCGAACAAGTGCGCCGGAACGGCTCCCACCACGTCATCCACTTTGATCTCCTCCAGAAGCCTCAGTCCAGCCGTGCATATGACGCCTCCAACGGCACCAATGATGACCGCCCAATAGTGGTCGACGCTGTCCGGCCCCGCAGTGATCGATACTAGCCCCGCGATGGCGCCGTTCAATCCCGCGAAGAGATCCATACGCCCGAGTATGGGACGCGAGAAGAAGAGCGCCGCCATGACCCCGGCCGCAGCCGCGAGGTTGGTGTTGACCAGAACATGACTCATCGCTACCGCGTCCAACGCGCTCCCCAGCGCCAGTTGAGACCCCCCGTTGAAGCCGAACCACCCAAGCCAGAGGATGAACACGCCCAAGGTCACCACCAATATATTGGATGGAGGCGTCGGCGCTACCTTGCCGTTCCGTCGGAACTTCCCTAGCCGAGGACCGACTACCAGCATCCCTGCGAGCGCCGCCCATCCGCCGGCGCTGTGTACGATGGTCGAACCCGCAAAGTCACTGAACCCCATCTCGCTCAGCCAACCCCCGCCCCACGTCCACGCGCCGACGACGGGGTATATGAACCCCGTCAGCGCAAGCGTGAAGATGAAGAACGGCCACAACTTCACCCGTTCCGCAAGCGCGCCAGAGACGATGGACGCGGCCGTCGCCACGAACACCATCTGGAAGAACCAATCCGACATCGTGGAGTAGGAATTCTCCGCAATCACCTCCGCGGTGGCAGCTGCCATCTCCGTTTCGCTGCCGGCTACCAACGTGACCTCGGCCGCCGACGGCCCGTAGAGCAGCTTGAACGATCCGATCACTTGCCCCAGATCGAAATCCCGACCGAAGATCTGGAGAGTGTGTCCGTCTCCGTACATGAGGTTGTAGCCGATGAAGAAGTAGGCCACCCCGCGATCGAGTAGATGCCGATGTTCTTCAAGCAGATCATCGACGCGTTCTTCGTGCGCACGGATCCAGATTCGAGCATGGTGAACCCCGCGCACATCCACATCACCAGAGCTCCCCAAACGAGGAACGCAAAAGTGTTTAGGACGAACTGAGTCTCCTGGTCGACGTCCGCATGCGCGATGGCAGGGCGTACCAAAGAGAAGCCAATGGCCGCGAGCGCCATCACCGCCGCAGCTATTGCAAATCGCCCGTTGCGGCGTGCGAGAGCGTTTGTGAACGTTCTCGCGATCATTGCCCCGCCAAGTCCCGCCCAACCAGCTCCCCGTGCGTTGTCTGATAGCATTTCTTCAATCCTCCAACACCCAAAAATCTTTGCCGCCTCCCCCTTGGCTGGAATTCACCACCAAGCTCCCCCGGCGCAGGGCAACGCGGCAGAACGCGCCCGGCACTATACGAGTCTCTTGTCCATGCAGCACGAAGGGGCGCAGATCCACGTGACGAGGCTCGAACTTCCCCTCGATCAGGCAAGGCGAACGGGAGAGATCCAGCACCGGCTGCGAGATGAAGTCCGGCGGATTGGCCCGCACCTGCTTCGCGTATTCGTTGCGCTCCTCAGGCGTGGAGTGCGGCCCAATCAACATCCCGTACCCCCCAGACTCGCCCACCCGCTTGACTACCAAATCTTGAAGGTTGTCGAGAGTATACTCCAAATCCTCCGGTCTGCGACAGAGCCGAGTATCGACGTTCGCCAAGATCGGCTCTTCCCCAAGATAGTATCGAATCATATCCGGCACATAGGCATAGACGCTCTTGTCGTCCGCCACTCCTGTGCCAGGCGCGTTCACGAGAGCAACGTTTCCGAGCTTGTACGCGTGCATCAAGCCCGGCGCGCCGAGCAGAGAATCCCCGCGGAAGACCAGCGGGTCGATGAAGTCGTCGTCCACCCGACGATACACTACGTCCACCCGGCGCAGACCCGTCGTAGTCCGCATGTAGACGAAACCGTCGTCGACCAGCAAATCCCTGCCTTCGACCAGCTCCGCGCCGATCTCATGCGCCAAGAACATGTGCTCGTAGAACGCCGAATTGTACACTCCAGGCGTCAGCAGCACGATGCAAGGGTTTGCCCGTCCGCCGGGCGCCAACTCGCGCAGCGTCCTGAGCAGCACCTGCCCGTAATGCTCCACCTCCCGCACTCGGGAGAGCCGGTAGAGGCGGCGCAGGCTCGCCTTCGTTGCCTTCCGGTTCGCCAGCATGTAGGAGACGCCCGAAGGCACCCGCAGGTTGTCTTCGAGGACGCGAAAGCCGTCGTTCGTGCGTACCAAATCCGTGCCGCAGATGGCGACCCACGTCCCATGCGGAGGAGAGAACCCGCGCATCTCGACCCGGTATTGCGGACAGCCGCGAACTACATCCACGGGAACCACGCCGTCTTCGATGATGCGTGCATCTCCGTAGACATCGCCCAAGAAGAGGTTCAACGCCTTCAGGCGCTGAGTGAGTCCTGCGTCGAGTTCCATCCAATCCGCGCCCGACATCACCCGCGGAAGGCAGTCGGTAGGAATGATGCGCTCGTCCGCTTCATCGTCCCCATAGACCGTGAAGGTGATGCCCTCGTTCGAGAACGAGCGCGTAACTCGCTCCTGGATGTTGCCCAGCTCCTCCGGAGAAATCTCAGAGAGAGTCTCGTAGAGCTGCTTGCAATGCTCCCGAGGAGAACCGTCCGGCAGGAACATCTCGTCGTATATGGCAGGGTCGAGGTTGTATGTGTCAAAATCCATGTCGATAACTCATTGCCGATTTCATTGCAGACGCAGGACGCCAACGAAGCGAACGAGTCTCGTTCGGGTACTCGCTCGCCGATAGCATACTTGCTTCGCGTCGGTCATTCCTAGGCCCTCCTACTCACTCTCCGAATTCGCCGGTGCCGCGGGCGGGGTTAGCGGCAACTCGATGATCATTTCCGTAAACTCCCCAGGTTCGGACTCCACCTTGATCGTTCCCCCATGCTCGCGCACGATGTCGCTGGACATCGCGAGGCCCAACCCCGTCCCCTGTCCAGTGGGCTTGGTAGTAAAGAACGGGTTGAAGATGCTGTCGATGATGTTCGGTGGAATCCCATTCCCATTGTCCTTGATGCGGACCTCGATGCTATCCTCGCCGCCTCGGGTGATAAGCCACAGCGTCGGAATGTACTGCTCCCCCCCGGCGCCGGATTCCCGTACAGAGCGCCGCTTCTCGTCCGTCGCGTCGCATGCGTTTCCCACCATATTCAAGAACACTCTCCCTAACTCCTGAGGAACCACTTCGATCTCCGCTGCCTCCGAATCGAACTCCTTTCTGAGGTCGAGTTGGAACTCCGAGTCGACTGCCCGCGCGCTATGGTATGCCAAACCGGAGTATTCGTCAAGCAGTCGGTTGATATCCACGGACTGCCGATCGCTCGACCCCCGCCCCATCCTAAGCATGTCGTGCACGATCCGGTTCGCGCGTTCGCCGTGCGAACGGATCCGTTCGAGGTTATCCGTCAGGTCAGAGGATATATCCTGGACGAGCCCCCTCTGGTCTTCCGTCATGTTCTCGCCCGCCTCTTCAAGAGACTCCCGCAGCTCCTCCAGGAGCTCTTCGGAAACTTCGGAGAAGTTCTTGATGAAGTTCAGCGGGTTCCTGATCTCGTGCGCTACCCCTGCAGTGAGCTCGCCGAGGGCTGCCAGCTTCTCTCGCATCACGATCTGGTCTTGCGCCGCCTGCAACTCCCCAAGCACGCTCTCCAACTGCTCGTTCTTCCCTTGGAGTTCCTCGGCCAGCTTCTCTACCATGTTCAGCCGCTGCGCCTCCAGGGAATTCCTCCGGAACACCTCGAGCGCCGCAGCCATGTCCGCCACTTCGTCGCGTCCTCCAACGTCGACGCTGGCCTTGAGGTCTCCACCGGCCATCCGGCGCATCCAATCCAATAGCATCTGAAGGCGCCGCAGCAGCACCCGCCCGACGAAGAGCCATGCGATGAGAAGCGCGCCCCCGATGCTGAGGGCGCTGATCGCAAGAAGCAGGGTCCGACCTGTCAAGATGGCCTGGGTGGATGCGCGGGTGGCGCCCTCTGCACTGCCGCGGGCCGAGCTCACCAGCCCGTCAACCTCGACGCCAAGATCCAGAGCGACATCGCTGTTGTGCGCCAAGAAGTCTTGGAGGCCCTGCCTGAGCCGCAGCTCCTGCTCGACCAGATCGAACACATCATCATCCCCAAGGCCCAAGCCGAACAGCCTATCCAACACCGGATCGACGCTTGAATGCACGGATGAACCTTCGAGGGCCGACAGGTTCCGCTCGATGCGCCCTCTCGCGGCCTCGAACTGCTCCCGCAGCGGCTCCACCAACTGAGCGCGCGATACCGAGAATCCGCTCTCCAAGAGAAGAGTTGCATTGCCGGCGTCCGCCCGCAGCTCCGCTATATGGCGGTAGCGCTCGAATTCCTCCTCGGAGAAATACTCCTCTCTCGCCCGCGGCGCGCTGTCGAAATCGCTGTAGCCTGTCATCGTGTAGAAGAGCTGATCGTCGACTGCCGGGCCCACGATGTTCTCCAACTCGACGCGTAGATCCGTCAATTCCGTTCGCAATGCTTCTCTTCGAGCAGTCAACTCGAAGAGCTTGGGCATCTCGTCCTGGACATCGCCGATACTGAGAATCAGCGAGTCCACGTGTCCGCGGATGCGATTCGCAAGTTCGGCTCTTTCTTGCAATTCGTCGGCGGAGTCGTCTCCCCGAGAAATGACACCTCTCAGTGCGGTGACTGGAAGCTCCGCGGCCTGCCTCGTGCTGCTAATGACACTCCCGATACCAGACTGCTCTCCCCCCGCCTCGATCCCGAGGACGGACATCTGCTCTTCTAGGGACTGATAGGCCGTGTCGATCTCGGATGCCACGGCAGCAAGCTCCTCGGGAGTCGCGGCCGCCGTCAAGCGAGGGGCTGCCGCCACCAGCGTGGCGCTGTGCTGTGCAACACCGAATGCCGCCACCACCTCCGGAATGCTGCGTTCGTTCACTTGACTCTGAGCGCTGCCGACGCTGTTGAAGGAAAACCATCCGACCAAGCTCGCCGCTACAGTCAGAAAGACGGCCCCCCCTATCCCAAGGTAGAGCTGAGTGGAGAGATAGTAGCGCTTTTCAAGTAGAGCGAGCAGCTTTGACTTTAGCAATGATGGGTTACTCTACCCTCAAATTCTCAACCGGACGATAGCTGCCGTCCTCACCGATCACCGTCAGGAAGACTGCATCCGATCCCTGATTGTCACCGTCTCCATAGCGAAGCTCGAACCCATCCAGATCCACCGTGCCCGCGCCGCGAAAGCTATTGAGGAAGCACGTCCGATCCACCTCTAGACCGCATCTATCGAGTCCGTCGATCGCCAAACGCCCCGCCAAATAGCCCTCGAAGGAAACGAACCCCGGAGTAGCCTCTGAGTCGTAAGCAGACAGGGCGCGAATGTATGCCTCCACGATAGGAAGAGAATCATCCTGCGGGAAAGGCACTACCTGAGTGACAAAGACCCCCGCGCCGCCCGATCCAAGCTCCTGCGCCAGCGCGTTGCTCCCCACGAAGGATACCGTCATGAAAACAGGATCGAAGCCGGTGTGCCGTGCCCAAGAGATCAACGCCGCCACCGGCTCGTAAGCCCCAATCATGATTACCGCCTCAGGGTTCCCTCGTCGCAGATCGAGCAATGCCGTCTTCACCGCCGTCGTATTGCGCGGATACAAGCCAATCGACACCGGCTCCATGCCGCGCCGTTCGAGCGCGAGCCGCACCCCCCGATACCCCGCACGACCGAAAGAATCGTCCTGATACATGACCGCAATACGCTCGATGGACAAATCCTCGGTCAGCCGGGCGACCATCTCCTCGGTCTCCTGGTAGTATGACGCGCGCAAGTTGAGCACGCTGCTCCACGCAGCGTCCCGCAAGAACTCAGCTCCAGTGAACGGCGCAATATACGGAATCCCCGCATCCTCGGCGATGGGAGTCGCGGATCGTGATGTCGGAGTGCCGACCGCACCGATCAGCGCAAACACTTCATCGTCATCGATCAGGCGCAGCGTGTTGACCACTGCGGCCTCGGGTTCATAAGCGTCGTCGTGTGATACCAGCTCCAACTGGCGCCCGTGTACCCCGCCCGCCTCATTCTGCTCCGAAAAGGCCGCACGGATTCCGAGCCGCATGTTTTCCCCCAGCGCCTGCGCAGGGCCGCTGAAAGCCGCCGACTGACCGAATACGATTCGCTGATCGAAGATACCGGGGTCTTGACCATCATCCACCGCAGCCTCCGACGTGGCCGTCGGACTGGGCGCGCTGCCCCCGTTCGCATCGTCCGACCGGCCGCAAGACACCCCTCCACCCAGAATCACGGCCGCCACGAGCACCGCAATTCCTAGCGCAAACGGCTTCCTCTCCCGAAATGCGGGAGTACCGGAAAGAATGCTCTTGGAGCGCCCACGCTTCATTCGACCTTGTACGTGACCATGGTCAAGTGGTTCTTGTCCTGCTCCCTCCGATACCGCATATCATCCATCATCGTGCGCGTCAAGTGAATGCCGAGCCCCCCGACGCGCCGTTCCTCCAACGTCGCGTCCAAATCAGGATCCGGAGCGTCGCTGAGAGGGTCGAACGGACTGCCGTCGTCGATGATCTCGATGGTGAGGGAATCGTCCGTCAAGGTCAGGATGATCTCTATCTCGTTGACCCCGTCCTCGGTTCCATAGTCGATGACATTCAGCACCATCTCCTCGAGGACCAGGTTCACCCTGAAGACGAGGTCAGGAGACCAGTTCTCCTGCATCCCGAGGTCTTCTATCTCCGCGGTGATGCGGTCCAATTCCTCGCGTTCTGCTTTGATTGTCAATGACAAATGGCTGTTCATCTTCAAGCCTCGTTGCGGCGAAGGGTCAGGCATGTGATGTCGTCGGATTGCGGGGTCTCGCCCGCAAAGGCGCTCACGGCCTCGAAGACCGTCATATTCGCCTCCTCCGCGCTCTTTGGCGGCGACTCCGCGAATATCTCGCGCAGCGGCTCGATTCCAAACTCTTCGCCATCAGCATTCATGGCCTCGGTGACCCCGTCCGTATAGAGAATCACGATGTCGCCAGGTTCGAGAGTGATGTCCGTCTGACCGTATTCGAGGTCCGGCGCCAATCCAAGCGCAATCCCTCCGGTGAGCGGAAGCAAGTCCGAACTCCCGTCCGCGCGAACGATGAGCGGCGCGTTATGACCGCCCGACGCGTACGTGATCTTGCCGCTCGACGAATCATACACCGCATACAACACGGTAACGAACATCGCGGACTCGTTGTCCTCCGTCAGCAGGTTGTTCACCTCTTGCAGCACCTCGCCTGGCGCGCTCTTTCCGATAGCCGCGCCCTTCAGCAGGGTGCGGCTAGACATCATGAACAGGGCGGCAGGAACCCCCTTGTCGGAAACATCCGCGACCGCGAGACCGATCCGATCGTTCTCCAGCCGCAGAATGTCGAAGAAATCCCCCCCAACGTTACGCGCAGGCTCCATGTTCGCAGACACTTGATAGGCGTTGGTCTGCGGGGACTCGGTCGGAAGAATCGACTGCTGTATTTTGCTGGCAACGTCGAGCTCGTTCTGGAGAGCGACGAGCTTGTCGCGCGATGACAAAGCGTCCTTCCACTCCGCCATGTGACGCAGCGTGCGGTCGATCGTAACCTTCAGATCCTCGAAATCAATCGGCTTGGTGACGAAATCGAATGCGCCGCGATTCATCGCCGTGCGGATGTTCTTCATGTCGCCGTATGCAGAGATGATCACCGCCCGCACGTCGGGGTCGACCTGGGGTATCTGCTGGAGCAAGGTGAGCCCATCCATCAGCGGCATGTTGATGTCCGACAGCACCATGTCGATGCCGTCCTCATCGTTTAGCCGTTCGAGAGCCTCCACTCCATTTCTGGCGAAGACGAATTTGTACTGCCCAGCCCGAATGCTCCGCCGCATCCGTTGCAGCATGAGCGGCTCCAAGTCCGGCTCATCGTCCACGACGAGGATCTTTTGGGTGCGTTCCATCAATTCATTCCCTCGCGCTAGATGTTAGGCGGGACAGACACGCCGACGAAAGCCGACCGAGCGCCCGCCGTAGCAATGCCCTGCTCGGCCTCCCAACCAGATGCTCGATCTTAAGAACCCTCGACCGTGATGATCTTGTCGAAGCCGCTGATCTCGAAGACCTCGCGGATCGAGTCTTGCAGCGAGCGGACCGAGAAGCTACCGCCCTGCCGTTGGAGCGTCTTGGCCACCAACAGAATGACCCTGAGCCCAGCGCTGCTGATATAGGAAAGCTGCCCGAGGTCCAGCGTGAAGGCCTCGACGAACTCGTCAATCGCAGATTCCAGGGCATCCTGGAAATCTCGCGCGTTCGAGCCGTCGACTCGCCCAGCGACATTCGCAGTCAACGCCCCCCCATCCCGCTCGCCTTGTATCTTCAGCCCGTCGGTGTCCATAATCGTCCAGTCCGCCGCCAAATCCCCGCCTTCCTGTTCGGTATTCGTCGTCATCGAGCCACTCTCCTTGTAAAGACTATCCCCATATCGCTCCAACCGCCGCGGGGCATCCACAACGTATTATAGGATCTCTCCCACTCTCGTTCAACGCCCGAATGCGGTCCCTCGAAATTGCTTCCTCCATCCGACGCCACTGTCGGCGACTCTTTGTTTATCACGTCTGCGCGGATAGGGCAAGTGTCCGCTCGTCCGACGATCCATGGCACCAGGATCCCCCATGCTATGAAGCCGTCCATCGCCCCCTCGTATCCACTGCAAGGAACAGTTTACCAAACCATCCGTTGTCAAGATAGTGATTTGGTCGGGTTCCGTTCGATCTACTGGAATGGATTGCCCGCGGTTCGCCAGTATAGACCTCCCCTAGACCGCAAATCCACCTGTCTACACCATTTCCTGCACTGGGGCCCCCTTCCTTCCCGCGCCGGCAGGTTGCCGCGGCGTACCCGACTCGTACAGGAAGGAACGTATAGTCCGATAGTTGCGAGTACCCTATAATAGAGACCAGACGGCAGATTGGCCCAACGGACGAGGGAGGCAGGTCGATGGACGAAGCGCCACTGTTGCAGATACGCGGTCTCGTCAAGGACTTTGGTGGAGTCCGTGCGGTCGACCATTGCTCCCTAGATATCATGCACGGAGCAATTACCGGACTCATCGGACCAAACGGCGCGGGAAAGACGACCCTCTTCAACCTGATCTCGGGTGCGGCATCCCCCACCAGCGGCACGATTCTCTTCGACGGACGGCGCATAGACGGAATGCAGATGCACCAAACCTTCGCGCTCGGACTCATGCGCACCTTCCAGATTCCCAGAGAAATGAAGCGCATGACCGTCCTCGAGAATCTGATGTTGGTGCCGTCCCGTCAGACCGGCGAGCGGGTCTGGGCCTCATGGTTCATGCCCTGGCGGGTGGCGCGGGAGGAAAGCCGCGTCGAGTCCCATGCCATGGACGTCCTGAAACTCCTCAACCTCTCTCACCTGGCCAACGACTACGCAGGCAACCTATCGGGCGGACAGAAGAAGCTGTTGGAACTCGCCCGCACTCTCATGTCCGAGCCGCGAATGGTCCTACTGGATGAGCCCGGCGCCGGCGTCAACCGCACCCTCCTGCGCGACATATCCGCCAACATCCTCAGAGCCAGCGTCGAGCGCGACATCACATTCGTGATCATCGAACACGACATGCGATTCCTCATGACCATGTGCGATCCAGTCATCGCCATGGCAAGCGGGGCAGTGGTCACGCAAGGAACTCCGCTGCAAGTCCAGGGTGACCCCCGCGTCATGGAAGCCTATCTAGGAGGCACGAAGAGTGACAGCGCTGCTTGAAGTCTCCGACATCGTAGCCGGCTACGCCGAGACCGAAATCCTGCACGGGGTTTCCATCGTCGTGAACGAGGGAGATGTCGTTACCATCATTGGACCCAACGGCTGCGGAAAATCCACGCTACTGAAGGTCATCGTAGGCCTCGTTCGCGCCAAAGAAGGGCGAGTGAAGTTCCGCGGCTCGGAAATTTCCGACCGGCCTCCGGAACGAATCGGCCGAATCGGCCTATGCTACGTCCCCCAAACTTCCAACATCTTCCCCTCCATGAGCATCCGCGAGAACCTGGAAATGGGAGCGTTCATCCGCAAAGACGACTACCAGACGCGCATCGACGAGATGTTCGAGATGTTCCCCGACCTGGCCGCCCGCCCATCGCAGAAGGCCGCCAACCTTTCGGGCGGACAGCGTCAAATGCTGGCCATCGCGCGTGCCCTGATGCTCGACCCCAAACTCCTCCTGTTGGACGAACCCTCTGCAGGACTGTCCCCAGCGGTCATGGACATGCTATTCGATCAAATCAAGGACATCAACCGCGCCGGGGTCTCCCTCCTCCTCGTGGAACAGAACGCGCGCAAGGCTCTGGGCATGTCCGACCGAGGCTACGTCATAGTCGCGGGAGAGAATCGTCTGGAAGACAGCGGGCCCGACCTCCTCGACAACCCAGAAGTAAACCGCTTGTACCTGGGAGGATAGCCATCGAATCGGTCGGATCCGTCCCATCCGCCCTGCGGAGAACGCCCATACCACTCATCCTCGCGTGCGCCCCCTGGCTCGTCGTGCTCGGGTGGCTCGCCGCCGTGTCATGGTTCCTGACTGACGACGCCTTCATTAGCTTCCGATACGCCCGCAACCTCCTTGAAGGGCACGGCCTAGTGTATAACGTCGGAGAGCGCGTCGAGGGATACTCCAACTTCCTATGGACGCTCGAACTCGCCGCTATCTGGCGCGTGTTCGGGATCCCCCCGGAGGATGCCGCCCCGTGGCTCTCGACGGCCTTCACCGCTGCGACCCTTGCGGCGATGGCGTGGTGGATAGCGCGTTTGCCCAACCTGCCGCGCCGCCGGCTCGTGATGTGGATGTCTTTGGGGTTGGTGTGCAGCAGCGCAACCTTTGCGGTATGGACGTCCGGCGGAGGGTTGGAAACCCGGCAGTTCACCTTCTTCATCGTCCTAGCAGTAGTCCTGCTTACTACGCACCGGAACATCCGCCGCGGACTGCTTGCGGTGTCCACCAGCCTGGCAATGGCGTCGTTGACCCGTCCGGAGGGGCCGATGATAGCCATGAGCTGCTTCGCATGGTACATCCTCCAAAGCATCCTCTCTCCGAAACGAGCTCTCGTCGACCAAACAGAAGGGAACCCTGCGTCTCCCACCGCTCACGCAGGCACATTCGTTGCTCATCTCCTCGCAAGAATCCGATCCATAGCCGAGCGGATAGATTGGCGAGGTCTCCTGTGCTTGATTGCGCCGTTCGTGGTGGTCGTAGGCGCGCATTTCCTGTTCCGCTACGCCTACTACGGAGACTGGATGCCCAACACCTACTACGCCAAATACGTCCGTCCGTGGTACGACATGGGCATTCTCTACCTTGCGGCGGCCGTTTTGGAGACTGGTCTATATCTCCTGCTGCCGCTCGCCGGGGTGGGAGTATGGGACCGCTGGCGCGCCAATCGAGGAGACGTGGCGTTCGTCCTGCCGCTGCTGTGCATTCTGCCGCACATGCACTATCTGATGCGAATTGGTGGCGACGTCTTCGAGTATCGTCCGATGGACTTCTACTGGCCGCTGCTAGCGGTTCCTGCATCAGTAGGCATCGTGTGGTTTGGAGGCGCGCTTGCTGGGAGGGCACGGGATGTACGAGCGTTTGCATGGGGGAAGAGGGTGGTTGCGAGTTCGAGTGCGTGCGCGCTGCTGCTATTCGTCCCTGTCATCGTCTACTCGAATGGGATGCAGGGGGTATTGCTATACAGAGGGGCTGCCTTGCTCCACAGAGAAGCTGCGGGCCCGGAAGACCCCCTCGTGTCGGATGATGCGGATGACATGCAGAACCTCGGTTGGCTGCTGGCTGTCTCTGGTGTTCCTGTGTTAGTCGAGACATCCAACGTTCTGCACAGACCCCTCGGGCCTCGTAATATCGCTAGAACTGCCATGGGGCAGGGTCAATATGCCGGCATCTTGCTAGACAGGTGGGAGGCATACCAACGTGCATGGCGCGGCATCTTGCCTGACGACGCGGTGATGTTGCGGGGAGGCGGTATCCTCCCCTACTCCGTCCCTGACCTGACGTTCATCGACAATCATGGACTGACGGACAAGACCGTTGCGCGCAGTCCGTTCACTGGAACCATCCGCACCATGGCCCATGAGCGTCGGCCGCCTCCAGGGTATCTGGAAGAGCGCGGCGTCAACATCAGAATCTACCCCCCGCAGCCGAGCGCAGACGAGGCCCTCGTACAGGCAAGCTACGCCGTACAAGTCGGCGCAGACCTGTGGATGCCCTTCGACACGCACGACCACCAGTGGGCATACGCAAACTTCGCACAGCACGGCCTGAAGACGAGGCGCATCGATCTCAATGCGCTCGTCGGAGACAGCCAGCCCATCATCCGCTCCCGATACGACGTATATCGCATCGAGAACGAACTGATCTACGTAAACGAACAGTGCGACAGCCCATACGATCTGGCCGCCACGTTCTTCCTGCATCTGTTCCCAGTGGACGCGAGAGACCTTCCCCCGGAGCGCGCGGAGTACGGCTTCAACAACTGGGGATTCACGTTCCGCGTCGGAGGAGGGAGCAGCGTTGGGGGAACTTGCATCGCAAGGCGGCAGCTGCCCAAGTACGAGATTTCAGGGATCCGAACCGGGCAGTACTTGTTCGGCTACGCTTCTGACGATACCGAGATCTGGGAAGCAGAGTTCCGCACCCACGAGCAGAGCGAATGAGTAGCCGTTCAGTCGGATCCGTCCTATCCGCCCTGCGGAGAACCCCCGTACTGCTCATCCTCGCGTGCGCGCCATGGATCGTCGTGCTCGGGTGGCTCGCCGCCGTATCGTGGTTCCTGGCGACAGACGACGCCTTCATCAGCTTCCGATACGCGCGCAACCTCATCGATGGGCACGGGTTGGTCTTCAACGTTGGAGAGCGCGTCGAGGGGTACTCAAACTTCCTATGGACGATCGAACTTGCCGCCATCTGGCGGGTGTTCGGGATACCCCCGGAGGATGCCGCGCCGTGGCTCTCGGTAGCCTTCACCGCTGCTACTCTGGCGGCGATGGCGTGGTGGATAGCGCGTTTGCCCAACCTGCAACATCGTCGGCTCGTGATGTGGATGTCGCTCGGTCTGGTGTGCAGCAGCGCAACCTTTGCGGTCTGGACGTCCGGCGGAGGGTTGGAGACTCGGCAGTTCACCTTCTTTATCGTCCTAGCAGTAGTCCTGCTTGCTACGCACCGGAACAGCCGCCGCGGACTGCTTGCGGCGTCCATCAGCCTGGCATTGGCGTCGTTGACCCGTCCGGAGGGGTCACTGGTCGCCATGAGCTGCTTCGCGTGGTTCATCCTCCAAAGCATCCTCTCTCCGAAACGGACTCCCGTCGACCAAACAGAAGGGAACCCTGCGTCTCCCACCGCTCACGCAGGCGCATTCGTCGGTCATCTCCTCGCAAGAATCCGATCCATAGCCGAGCGGATAGATTGGCGAGGTCTCCTGTGCTTGATTGCGCCGTTCGCCGTGATTGTATGCGCGCACTTCGTGTTCCGCTACACCTACTACGGAGAATGGCTGCCCAACACCTACTACGCCAAATTCGTTCGCCCATGGTACGACATGGGCATCCTCTACCTTGCCGCGGCCGCCTTGGACACCGGTCTATATCTGCTGCTGCCTCTCGCCGGGGCGGGGATATGGGGCCGCTGGCGCGCGAATCGAGGAGACGTGGCGTTCGTCCTGCCGCTGCTGTGCATCCTGCCGCACATGCACCATCTGATGCGAATTGGCGGCGACGTCTTCGAGTATCGTCCGATGGACTTCTACTGGCCGCTGCTAGCGGTTCCTGCCTCAGTAGGCATCGTGTGGCTGGGGGGCGTCATTGCTCGGAGGGCGCGGGATGTGCGAGCGTTTGCATGGGGGAAGAGGGTGGTTGCGAGTTCGAGTGCGTGGGCCCTGCTGCTATTCGTCCCCGTCGTCATCTACTCGAACGGGATGCAAGGGGTATTGCTCTACAGAGGATCTACTGCGCCGGAGTCCCTCCTCATATCGAGCAATGAGTTCGACGTAAGGAGCGTCGGTTGGCTGCTGTCTGCGCCCGGCGTTCCTGTCTTGGTCGGGGCTTCCAACGTTCTGCACAGGTCACTCTTCGGACACAACATCGCCCGGCCCGCCTCGTGGTTCAGACGGCAAGACAGCAATCGACGAGAGAAGTTTGGATCATATGCGCGTGCGTTGCGCGGTATCTTGCCTGACGACACCGTGATCCATGAAGGAACCATAGGCCTATTGTCCTACTACATCCCCAGCTTGACGATTGTCGACAATCATGGACTGACGGACAAGACCGTCGCGCGCAGCCCGTTCACTGGAACCGTTCGCACCATGGCCCATGAGCGCCTGCCGCCTCCGGGGTATCTAGAAGAGCGCGGCGTCAACATCAGAATCTACCTCCCGCAACCCAGCGCAGACGAGGCTCTCGTACAGGCAAGCTACGCCGTACAAATCGGCGCAGACCTGTGGATGCCCTTCGACACACACGACCACCTGTGGGCATACGCAAACTTCGCACAGCATGGCTTGAAGACGAGGCGCATCGATCTCAATACACTCGTCGGAGACAGCCAGCCCATCATCCGCTCCCGATACAACGTGTATCGTATCGAGAACGAACTGATCTACGTAAACGAACAGTGCGACAGCCCTTACGACCTGGCCGCGACGTTCTTCCTGCATCTGTTCCCAGCGGACGCGCGCGATCTTCTCCCGGAGCGCGCGGAATACGGCTTCAACAACTGGGGATTCACGTTTCGCGTCGGAGAGGGGAGCAGCGTTGGGGGAATCTGCGTCGCAACGCGGCAGCTGCCCGAGTACGAGCTTGCGGCGATCCGCACCGGACAATACTTGTTCGGTTACGCTTCTGACGATACCGAGATTTGGGAAGCAGAGTTCCGCACCGATGAGCAGAGCGAATGAGTAGCCAATCGGTCGGATCCGTCCTATCCGCCCTGCGGAGAACCCCCGTACCCCTCATCCTTGCGTGCGTCCCCTGGCTCGCCATGCTCGGCTGGATCGCCGCCATATCGTGGTTCCTCACTGAGGACGCGTTCATCAGCTTCCGATACGCGCGCAACCTCCTCGATGGGCATGGGTTGGTCTTCAACATTGGAGAGCGCGTCGAGGGGTACTCCAACTTCCTATGGACGCTTGAACTCGCCGCCGTCTGGCGCGTGTTCGGGATCCCCCCGGAGGATGCCGCCCCTTGGCTCTCGGTAGCCTTCACCGTTGCGACCCTTGCGGCGATGGCATCGTGGATAGCGCGTTTGCCCAACCTACAACACCGTCGGCTCGTAATGTGGATGTCGCTCGGTCTGGTATGCAGCAGCGCGACCTTTGCGGTATGGACGTCCGCCGGAGGGTTGGAGACTCGGCAGTTCACCTTCTTCGTCGTCCTAGCGGTAGTCCTGCTTACTACGTGCCGGAGCCGCCGCGGATTGCTTGCCGCCTCCACCAGCCTAGCGTTGGCGTCGTTGACCCGTCCAGAGGGGCCGATGATCGCCGTGAGCTGCTTCGCGTGGTTCATCCTGCAAAGCATCCTCTCTCAGAAACGGACTCCCGTTGACCAAACAGAAGGGAACCCTGCATCTCCCACCGCTCACGCAGGCACATTCGTCGCTCATCTCCTCGCGAGAGTCCGAACCGTAGCCGACCGGATAGATTGGCGCGGTCTCCTGTGCTTGATTGCGCCGTTCGCCGTGATCGTATGCGCGCATTTCCTGTTCCGCTATACCTACTACGGAGAATGGCTGCCTAACACCTACTACGCCAAATACATCCGACCGTGGTACGACATGGGGATCCTCTACCTCGCCGCTGCCGCCTTGGAGACTGGTCTATATCTGCTGCTGCCGCTCGCCGGGGCGGGAGTATGGGACCGCTGGCGCGCCCGCCGAGGAGACGTATCGTTCGTCCTGCCGCTGCTGTGCATCCTGCCGCACATGCGCTTTTTGGTGCAAATTGGGGGCGACATCTTCGAGTATCGTCCGATGGACTTCTACTGGCCGCTGCTGGCGGTTCCCGCCTCAGTAGGCATCGTACGGTTGGGGAGTGCGATTGCCGGGAGGGCACGGGATGTACGAGCGTTTGCATGGGGGAAGAGGGTGGTTGCGAGTTCGATTGCATGTGCGCTGCTGCTATTCGTCCCCGTCGTCATCTACTCGAACGGACTATTGCTCTACAGAGGATCTGTGCTGCCAGGGTCCCCCCTCATAGCAGGGAGTGTCGGTTGGCTGCTGGCTGTGCCTGCCGTTCCCGCGTTAGTTGATGCTTCCAACGTTCTGCGTAGGTCACTCTTCGTGCACAACATCGCTTCATCCGTTATCTGGCGCACGTACGCGAACAATCGACTAGAGAATTATCAACCGTATGAGCGTGCTTGGCGCGGGGTGTTGCCCGACGATGCCGTCATGGCCACAGGGTCCGTCGGCGTCGTACCCTATTACCTCCCTGATCTGACGATCGTCGATAATTATGGATTGACCGACAAGACCGTCGCGCGCAGCCCGTTCACACGAATCGGCAAGCGCAGGCTGGCGCATGAGCGCATCCCCCCTCCCGGGTATCTGGAAACGCGCGGCGTCAATATCACGATCTACCCGTCGCAGTCGAGCGCAGACGAGGCCCTCTCTCTCGCAAGCTACGCCGTACAGGTCGGCGCAGACCTGTGGATGCCCTTCGACACGCACGACCACCAGTGGGCCTATGCAAACTTCGCACAGCACGGCCTGAAGACGAGGCGCATCGATCTCAATGCGCTCGTCGGAGACAGCCAGCCCATCATCCGCTCCCGATACGACGTATATCGTATCGAGAACGAACTGATTTACGTAAACGAACAGTGCGACAGCCCATACGACCTGGCCGCGACGTTCTTCCTGCATCTGTTCCCAGCGGACGAGCGCGATCTTCTCCCGGAGCGCGCGGAATACGGCTTCAACAACTGGGGCTTCACCTTCCGCGTCGGAGAGGGGAGCAGCGTTGAGGGAACTTGCGTCGTGTCGCGGCAGCTGCCCGAGTACGAGATTGCGGCGATCCGAACCGGGCAGTACTTGTTCGGCTATGCTTCTGACGATACTGAGATCTGGGAAGCAGAGTTCCGCTACGATGGACGATAGCGCCTTCCAGCGAACGGCGAGTCTGCGCGTCTCTACTGCCGTCCCTCCATAAACCTGCGTACAAGAGAACCCGCCGCTTTGATATAATGCCTGCGACGGTTTGCCGGAGGATCGATGATTACCCTGCGCAACACGGCCAAACGCATCGGCATCGCATGGACACCGTGGCATACTGCCGCGGCCATCGTCCTGGCCCCCCTAGGCCTTGGACTACTCCCCTTCGTCAAGATGAGCCTGGTGGTCAACGGAGTCTTCCTCGGAGCCATTATCGCGCTTGGAGCCGTCGGTCTGACCCTGATCTACGGCATCCTGAAGTTCTCAAATATAGCGCACGGCGAGTACATGACCATGGGCGCCTACGCGGCGCTGTTCATAATAAGCGGCGTCCTACCGCAGGCGGGGATCGAAGGCAGCGGACTGGGACCGCTTACCTTTGGATACCCGCTCCTCATCGCCTTTCCGCTCGCGGTTGCGGTCGTCGCAGCTGGCGCAGTACTCCTCGACATAGGGATCTACCGACGCCTCCGGACCCGCGGATCGAACGCCGTCGTCTTGGCCATGGCATCCCTCGGCGTAGCCATTGCGCTGCGCGGACTGGTGCAAATCATCTGGAGCGGCGACACCCAACACTATCCGCGCGAGTCGAGGCAAGTCTATCATCTGCCCATGGACATACGCGTCCATCCAGACGCCGTCTTCGTCGCCGTCGTGGCGGTCATTCTCGTAGCAGTCGTCTATCTCATGCTAACACGCACGAAGATGGGCAAGGCCATGCGCGCGACATCGGACAACCCCGACTTGGCGCTGGTCAGCGGCATAGATACGAAGAGCGTCATCCGATTCACCTGGGCCATAGGCGCCGGCATGGCGGCAACCGCGGGCATCCTCTTGGCAGTGTTCCAAGCCCAACTCATTCCGGCCATGGGCTGGAGGCTCCTCATACCGTTGTTCGCGGCAGTAATCCTCGGGGGCATAGGAAACCCGTACGGCGCGCTCGTAGGCGCGTTCGTCATCGGAGTCGCCTCGGAGGTTTCGACCCAGTGGATCAACCCGAGCTACAAGCCAGCCGTCGCTTTCGCCATCATGATAGCCATGCTCCTCGTAAGGCCGCGAGGCATCTTCGGAGGATCCACGACGTGAACGCCTCCCGCATCGCGTCCATTCGGTAGGCCGGCGCCATTCCCGCGCCATCGAACGGCCGCCGCCCGTCCGCGACGACGCCCTCTAGTGCGGATACTTCACGACGAGTTCCACGTTCTTGAGCGTGATGTCCGCGGCGACGCGCGGATTGCGCCGCTCCAAAGCGACCTTGACGGTGTGCCTGCCCTGCGAAGCATCGTCCGGACTCAACTCGAGGATGAACCACGAGGCGAAGCCAACGTCGTATATCTGGGTGCCCAGTGGATTCCCAGCTGCGTCCTCTTCCATGAAATACCGGCGCTGCCAGTCCGTCCGCTCCTGTCCATCCCAGTACATCCGCACCTCATCCCCAACCACCCACTGATCGAGCAGCACGCGCAGAGTCACCCTCTCCGGCGGGTTGACCGTCAAGTCGTCCGCCTGCTCGATCGTGATACTCGGGCCGTCTCCTGTCATCGTCTGCTTCAACGGTACAGGAACTTGACCCCAGAGTCGATCGTTGTCGAACGCTCCCGCCCATGACTGCCCCACCGTGCCGAATGCCTCTTGGTAGCGGTGCGCGGCCGCGAATATCTTGTCTGTGCGTGCAAGCGTATCGACCGAGCCGACCTCCGTCATCAACTCACGCCGAGACGTGCGGTTCGCGTGCCAGTTGAAGAGATAGATCCCGTCCGCGCCCGACGCATGCCACTGGCTTGCCACAGCGCGGGTACGCATCTGATCCTTCGTAAGCGGATCTTCCGGACCCACGAACCCCGTGAAGTCCCACCCGTCCACACGCGCATCGAGGCCCGGATAGACCGCCACATCCGTGCCGTCGCACATATCGAGGTACTCCTCCACCGCAACGAGCGGGTCCGTATGTGCCCCGCCCGCGGGAATGAGTATGTCGATCAAGCCCTCCTCGATCCACGTCCGAACGTCATAGCCGATGCGGTAGGACATCTCAGGCGTGCCGGACACCCGCGCAGCCAAGTAGTACGGCCTCCCCCGCTCCTCCGCCAACTCGTCGGTCACTCGACGCACCGCCCGCTGAACGTCCGTTATCACATAGCGAAGCCGATAGCCGTAGTCGTCCGGCAAATGGAAGCCGTGCCGCTGCCAGTCCAGCTCGATGCCGTCCCAATCCCAGCGCCGAGCGACCTCCTCCACGTGCTCGAAGCGGTGCTTGCGTACCTCCGGCGTCTCCAGATTCCACGACAGCGCAAACCAAGGCGTCGTCTTGTCCCCAAGCAGCCACTCGGGATGTTCGATCCTCATTCGCGTAAGCTCGCTGTGCCGCAGGGTAGACAGATCGGACGGCTGCGCGCCGCCAAAGTGGTTGTCGTTCATCCGCACCGACGCATAGACCTGCATCCCAAGACCGCGGCCGCGCTCGATGATCTCCGCCTGCGGATCCTCGCCGCGCTCGATCATGGCGATGACGTTCTCGTTGAACGTGAAGGCCTGTGCGCTCTCGTACACCCGACCGTGAACGTCCCCAACCGTCTCCAAAACGCCGCTCTTCCAACGCGCGGTATGCTCCCCAACGCACCAAAAGTGAGCGCCGACCTGCGTATCCTCCATCGGCGCATAGACCTTCTCGATGAACTGCTCCATCGACTGCGGATACTCCGAGTAGGAGTGCGGGTTCCCGTCCCAGTTGTATATCAGTCCGTAGGCCGGCGGTTTTGGCATCGTATTCGTTCCTTCACGTTCCCAGAGAGTGTAGAATAATCGCATTGTAGTGGAGCGAACCCCCAAAATGGAATGCACAGGGAAAGAACGACTTTGACGACCATCGAGTACCGCCCCTTCACCGACGAGGAAATACCCGCCGTCGTCCGCACTGAGGAAACCGCCTTCTGGTCGCACGCGGACGAGCGGGATGTGGAACGGCACCGCGGATGGTTCGAATTGGGCGAAAGCGTCGCCGCATTCGACGGACCGGATCCAGTTGGCCTCACCATGTCATACCCATTCGACATGACTGTACCGGGCGGCAGCGCCCCGACTGCTTGCATCGGCAATGTGAGCGTCCTGCCGACCCACCGACGGCGCGGAATCATGACCGAAATGATGCGGCGCCAACTGACCAACGCCTACGAACGCGGCCTCTACCTGTCTTCCCTTGGAGCGGCCGAGGCTCCCATCTACGGACGCTTCGGATACGGAATCGCCTGCGAACAGATCGACTGGACGATCGACCGACGATCCGCCGCCTTCCGGAGCGACTACCAATGGGACGGATCGATCCGACTCGTAACGGCCAAGCACGCAAGGGAAACGTTCCCGGAAATCTATCGCAGAGCGGCAGCCGGACGCGCAGGCATCATCCAGCCACCGAAAATCCAATTGGACAATTGGTTCGCCGATGCACCGGGCCCGCAACACGATCGCCCCTCATACTTCTACGTCGAATACCGCGAACACCGCCCGGAAGGGTACGCCGCGTACCGTGTCAAGAATGGAACGGTCACCGTCCGCAAGCTCATGTCTTGCACAGACGCCGCCTACGCCGCCCTCTGGAAGTACTGCCTCGACATCGACCTCACTACGACCATCCGAGCCCGCGGACGCCCAGCGGATGAACCCATCCTCTGGATGCTCCACGATCCCCGAAAACTCAAACGCGAAACCTACGACCAAACCTGGATCCGCCTCATCGACGTCCCCAAAGCACTGGCTTTCAGAACCTACGCTCAGGACGACCGCATCGTGCTCCAAGTCCACGACCAGTTCTGCCCCTGGAACGACGCAACATACGAGCTCGCCGGCTCCCCGTCCGGAGCAGAGTGCAAACCCACTGCCAAGTCCCCTGACCTCGTACTCTCCGCAGACGACATCGCAGTCCCCTACCTCGGCGGCTTCCCCTTCACCCCGCTCGCCCTCGCCGGCCGCATAGAAGAGCGCACCCCGGGCGCGCTTGCCCGCGCCGACGCCATGTTCGCCGCACACCTCAAGCCATGGTCTCCGATGCTTACGTAACCGTGGCGCCTCGCGGTTGAAGAGATTTTGTCCGCTCAACTTGGGTTGACCCCGCAGCTGAACAGGGCGATCCTGAGTGCACTGGTACGGTTTACCAGAGCTTCGAAGATGCTTGGAGGAGAGCAATGAACATCGTAGAACAAGTTCCATCGGTCAACTTCCACCTCTGGGAACCATGCAATATGAAATGCGGATTCTGCTTCGCCACATTCCAAGATGTCAAGCAAGACCGATTGCCAAAGGGACACATGAACAAGGAAGATTGCATCGCCGTCGTAGAGATGCTCGCAGAGTCCGGATTTGCAAAGATCAACTTCGCCGGCGGAGAACCTACGCTTTGCCCATGGTTGTCCGATCTGATCGGGAGGGCGAAAGAACATGAGCTGACTACTGCCATTGTCACGAACGGAACGAAAATCACTCCAGACTGGCTGGACAGTCAGAACCGGACTCTCGATTGGATCGCGCTGAGCGTCGACACAGTCGACCCCGAAAAGCTGACGAGACTCGGACGAGTGACCCATTCAGGTCCCATATCTGAAGACGAGTACCTGCAAATTGCAGAGAGTGTCAAAGAGCGCGGCATCCGCTTCAAGATCAATACCGTGGTGACATCCGAGACGTGGGAGGAAGATTTCACCGAGTTCATAACCCAGGCAAGGCCGGAGCGATGGAAGATTCTCCAAGTCCTGCCTGTCCAAGGCCAAAACGACAGCCAAATCCAGCGCGATGCGATTACAAAGGAACAGTTCGCCGCCTACGTTGCCCGAAACAGTGCTGTCGAGAAAGATGGTATCGTCGTTGTCCCAGAAGACAACGATATGATGACCGGCAGTTATGTCATGGTCGATCCATCCGGTCGCTTCTTTGACAACACCAAGGGTTCTCACAGCTATAGCGATCCCATCATCGATGTCGGAGTCGACGAAGCATTGAAGAGCGTGTCCATCGACCCTCAACGATTCCTCAAGAGAGGTGGGCGATACGATTGGTGAGTACGAATCACTCGCTTGGGTCGAGCCCGGCGCAGGAGTGTCACGGGAACGGAGAATCGAAATGCAAGAATCAGATGTAAAGCCGAAGTTGCCGACGAGCGGTCAGGTATTGGGAGCACTCGTCAAGAAACTTGGAATACACGACCGTATTCTGCGATCGAAGACTGCTCAACGATATTTCAGCGGCAATATCAGTGCGATAGTAAAGGATTCGAGCAGAAAGGAAATCATCGAATCCATCGCCAGCGTATTCATCAGAGTTGGACTGATTCCAGATCGTCAAGAGGCGATTGGAAGGAAGCAGACACTTGAGAGTATAGCCGGGGTAGTCGAATCGCACGCGTCTGCATGGGATACCGTCAGGTCCTTCTTGCGTCCACGCGTTTTCCCGGTGGAGCGGGAGAATCTGTCGGTCATATGGTCGGCCTACGTCAGGCTTGCAGTAATTGATCTATCCCTCCGGTGCGCAGCTTACTTGCGCCTTACGAGATCTCCCTTCCCTGCCCCTGATACGTTCGATTGCCTACATCCTACAAAGCGAGGACGGTATCTGAATCGAAAACGATCAGACTCTGGCCTCACTCTGCAAGATCTCGCGGAAGAAGTCGGAGTGAGTGAAAATACCATCGACGCCTGGATGTACCAAAACGTCCGGCCGTCAGACGATCATCTCATTCAAGTCGCGACAGCATTCACCCGACGTTCAGACAAGTATGATGGTGATGCACTCGTGGCGGAACTTCGGAGATTCTACTGGGCAAGTGACATTGTTGCCCTCATTGACGAATACATCGGCACAGAACTTGTGGTTGATGTCGTCCAACACATGCACAAGTACACTGCGTTGGCGTGCTCTCTAATTGATAACGAATCGGCCGGAGTAGTCGAAGTGAGTCACCTCACTGATCTACTACATTACGGAGTCCACGTAGATCTGGCGCGACGCATCCTCTCTGAACTAATGAACCATGAATCAGACGACGAATGGAAAGAAGACTTGGAATGGGCTGGCGTTAGCTGGGAGTATCGAGTGCTAACGGTTAACACGCGTGTGCACGAACAGGAAGTATCCGACCTCAATCAGTCCACTGATGGGCGCTTGTTTGAAGATTGGGACATCAGTAACCCAAAAGCGTATGAGCACTACCAGAGATCAATTGAGCTACAAGGACAAGGGAGAATTCCAGAGGCACTAGCAGAAGTTGTCGAAGCAGCCCGCCTTGACCCTACTGATCCTGTGAACCACTTCACGCTCGGATCAGTCAAGGCCAAGATAGGAGCCGAGTCAGGAGACGCCGCATTAGTCGAGCAAGGATTGGAGGAGTGCTGGATTGCAGCGCGATTAGATCCGTCCTGGCTGGTGCCATGGACTGAAATTGCGTTGATTCTCATAAGGAGCGGCCGGCCCCGCGAAGCGATCGATCACTTACAGAGCGTTAAAGAAGATTGCGGCCCTCTCGACGCCCGCTACTATGCCTCACTGGGAGCGGCACACCGAGAATGCGGAAACTTGCAAGAATCCTTGAGTTCGTTCGAGGAAGCGTTCCGACGAGACCCGGAGAACTGGGTGTTTGTCGTCGCAGTAGCCGAGGCCGCCCGTCGTTTGGGTGACAAAGCAAAGTACAGGCAGTATGAGAAAATAGCCCGACACCTCGGAGCCCTGCCCCCGTCTCCATGACCATCCGCCCCAAACCGCTGCTCATTTCCCTCTCTCCCCCCGGGATCCTGAGTGACTCATCCTGAGCCAGTACCCCCACCAGTGCTTCCCCCTTTCGCCCCCAAGATCCTGTATCATACTACCTAGAATCGCACGGCGACCAAGACACTATGCTCGATTGGCTAACATCCCTCTTCTCACCATCTGACGGCCCCGACCGACAAACCCGCATCGGCGACCCCATGCCGGAGCCGGAAGCGCGCATGTGGGCCGGCGTGCTCATGCGCGAGGGCATCGGCGCGATGGTCAAGGACGAAGGAATCCCTCCATATACCAGCCCGATAGGCTCCCATTTTACGTTGTGGGTGAAAGCTCAGGACGCCGAGCTTGCAGCGCGCATCATCACAAGCACGCCTGATCCAGGAGACGACCATGAGACGACGCAGGACGATCTACCATAACGATGCCAGGCACTCGTACCTATGGTTCTACGAACCCCCCATGCGTTTGGAAGACGCCTGGGCTCCAGTCGACGAGGTAGCAGGCACTGCGGTCGACACCTTCAGCTACTGCGTAGAGCGTGGCGACGGCGCGTTCTACCCCACGAAGGCCGGCAAGATGTTCTCGGTCGAAGACGGCAAACCGCATTCGACAAGCAACTTCCAATGGCGCGCGGCCGCCTGTATGATCAGCCTCATGGAGCGCGGAATCGACCCGCTCCAACTGCTCATAGACCGCGCGCGCCATCACGGCATGGACTTCTTCGCAGACCTGCGACTCCAGCGCCTCGGTGGCATGTATCCAGACCTCGAACTCGAAAACGGCGGGCCGGGATGGGCTGACGAGTGCGTCCGCGAACTCAAACTCCAAATCATCCGCGAACTCGCCGTCGACTACCCAATCGACGGACTCGAGCTCGACTTCACAGCCGCCTTCGGAGGCCGCGCATCCTTCTTCTTTCCCGACGGCGGCACGCCCAAGAACGTGAATACCATGACCGAATGGATCCGCCTCGCCGCCGAGACAGCCCGCTCACGCCCCGGAAGCCCCTGCGCCATCGGCGCACGCATATTCCCAACCGAACAGGCCAACCTCGATCAGGGGCTCGACGTGAGAGCGTGGCTCCGCGAAGGCCTGTTGGATTTCGTCGTGCCCGTAGCATACATCTACACCGTCTTGGATCCAGACATGCCGTTCGAATGGGTCGTCGAACCGGCGCACGACTCCGACGCCTCCGTGTACGGCTTCCTCCAACACCACCTCCAAGACGAAATCATCGGGGCCAACACGCGGATATTTCCCAACATCGAGCACTTCCGCGCAGCAGCAGCCAACTATTGGGAACACGGCGTGGACGGGTTGTATACATGGATGATGGACTGGCCTCTGGGTGATGCAGAGCGCAACGTGCTTGCCATGCTCGGATCCCGGGAACTCCTGCGAGAGCGCGACAAGCATTACGTCGTCGCCCGCAAATACGAAGGAGCCGCCCGCGTGGGGTATGACCACCGCATCCCCCTCGAACTGCGCCCGCCGCTTCCAACCGCCGCGCACCCGATCCCCTTCACCATCGCAGACGACGTCCAGGAAGACGATAGCAGGATCGCCAGCGTCGTGCTCCGCCTGTACCTCTCGAACGTCGTTTCCGCAGACCGCTTCTCCGTGACCCTGAACGGCCGCTCCCTGGCCGACGAGACATGCAAGCGCGTCTGGAAGAAGGCGCGAGACGGCTATCCCCACTCCAACCCACGAAACCATTGGCTGGAATTCGACCTCGCACGCGTCCTGCCGCGCAAAGGCAAGAACCTCCTAGAGATTTCCCTCGAAAGCCGCCCGGACGGACTCACAGGCAGCGTCACCGTCGAGGAAGTCGAGGTCGAAGTGCGGTACAACCCATATCCAGCCGGATTGTTCATTGATTGAGCGCACTCGTATATAATCCTATGCACGGGCCCGCGCAGACGGCGCGGCAGTATTTGGAAGCCAGGAGTATTCGGACATGGCGGACTATGAGCCTCTCGATCTTTCGGAGTTGTGCAACGGAGGGCCAGACCTCCTACCCTCCGACGACCCTCCGATCGTCGGCCCTCAAACCCTTCGCGGCTTGCCGTTTCACGTCGGCAAGCCAGACATCGGCGACTGCTTCATCAGACTCGCCAAGGGCGACGACCCCCTCACCATACCGGTAGAGGCCACCGCCCTACGGATCATCTTTGCCCACCGCCTCCTAGAAACCGACATCCCCCAGGGCGGCCGGGTCGGAAGCCCCGTCGCCGACTACGTCTTCCACCTCTCGACCGGCGAAGACGTCTCCGCGCGCATCCGCGAGCGGTTTCAGATCTCCGCGTTCGGCCCCCCCTACGCCGCAGGCACGTACACCGGCGCGCCCTACGAGCCCTTCCAAGCAGTCCCAGACCAAAAGGCCGAACTGTATCCCCGATACCACGGCCCGTTCTCCGACGCCGGCAACCGACAGACCGAAGCGCGCCAAGCATCCGCGCGCTGGTACTATCTCTGGTCATGGCAAAACCCAAC
This sequence comes from Dehalococcoidia bacterium, assembly GCA_965242665.1. Classification (GTDB taxonomy): domain Bacteria; phylum Chloroflexota; class Dehalococcoidia; order Lucifugimonadales; family VXLM01; genus VXLM01. The sequence continues at coordinate 2,785,554 of OZ251484.1, forward strand.
CCCCTACGACATCATCGACTCCATCGAAATCATCCCCCGCGGACGCCCATTCATCATCGCCGCCATCACCCTCGGCCGCGTGGACGAGCTCCCCTTCCCCCGCGATGCCAGCCGCCCAGTCAAGATCGAGCTGACCGACCCCAAATTGATAGCCAACCACCTCGACCTCGAAATCGACGTCGACCGTGGAGAAGCCACCTACCCCTATCCACTCCCCAAAGGCGGGCCAGGCGAGTTCATGAAGAGCCGCTTCAAAGGGTGGGGCGAACCGTACAACCATACCCTCAACCCCTCATACGTCGAGGTATCCGCCATCCCCTCCGCTACTCTCACCGTGAAACGCGGCGACCAAACCGTCGCGCGGGCGAATTGGGGCAAGCTGATCGACAGCGGCGGCGCCGCTGGATCCCGAGCGCGCATCGAACTGATCGACCCAGGCAAGAACTGGGTGAACGTCACCATCATCGACGACGATACCAAGCAACCCGTCCCATGCCGCGTCCACTTCCGATCCCCAGACGGCGTGCCCTACCAACCCCATGGCCATCACAATCACGTCAACTCCAACCTCGACACCTGGCACAACGACGTCGGCGGCGACCTGCGCCTAGGACAAATCACCTACGCATACATCGACGGCTCCTGCCAAGGATGGCTCCCACGCGGCGAAGTGATCGTCGACGTCTCCCGCGGATTCGAGTACAGACCCATCCGTACCAAAGTCAACATCAAGCCCGGCCAAAGACGCTTGGAACTCCGCTTGAAGCGCTGGACCAACATGAACGACCAACGATGGTTCAGCGGCGACTCGCACGTCCACTTCCTCACACCAGAAGGCGCGCACCGCGAATCCCAAGCCGAAGACCTGAACGTCGTCAACCTCCTACAATCCCAATGGGGAAGCCTGTTCACCAACATCGAAGACTTCACAGGACACCCAAGCGTCTCCCGCGATGGAAACAACTTCGTCTACGTTGGCCAAGAAAATAGACAGCACTTCCTCGGACACATGATCCTTTGGGGACTCAAGCAGCACATCATGCCCTGGTGCAGCGACGGACTCGGAGAAGCAGAAATCGCAGGAACCCTGGAAACCACCCTCAGCGACTGGGCAGACCGCGCGCACCGACAAGGCGGATTCGTCATCAACCCACACTTCAACAGCCCAAACGCCTTCGGAGAATACGCATCCCTCATCGCCACCGGACGCATGGACGCCATCGAACTCAAGAACCTCTCCGCACAGCGCTACGAAGACTACTACGGATACCTCAACTGCGGCTACCGACTCCCCCTCGTCAGCGGCACAGACAAGATGAGCAGCACAGTCCCCATCGGCGCGCACCGCGTCTACGTCAACATCCCCCCAGACGAAGAATTCACCTACGAATCATGGTGCCGCAACGCAGCCCAAGGACGAACCTTCATCACCGGCGGCCCAATGATCCAATTCACCGTCGACGACACCCACATCGGCGGCACAGCCCAGCTCTCCTCCCCAGGAACCGTCCGCGTCCGTGCCCGCGCAGAAAGCATCTTCCCCATCCACAGCCTCGAAATCGTCCAAGCCGGAAACGTCGTCGCCTCCACCGAATCCCGACAAGGCGCAAGACGCCTCGAACTAAGCGAAAACATCCGCATCGACGGACACACATGGCTCGCCGCACGCGCAGGCGGACGAGGATACTACGACAACCGCATCGACTACGGCACAAGCGCACACGAAATCTACGCCCACACATCCCCCATCTACATCGCTTGCGGCGGCGAATGGCGCATGTTCGACCAGCGAGTCGCAACCAACATCCTCACATCCATCGAAGGCTCCCTCGCCTACATCAGAGAAAACGCCCGCCAACACCCCCCCTCACTCGTCACCCACCACCACGAAGAAGACGACCACTCCGCATACCTAGAACGCCCCTTCATCGAAGCCCAAAACGCCCTCCACGCCCGCATGCACAACCTCGGCATCACCCACTAGCCCCACGCCGTCCCCCGTACACTCCCGCACCCTCTCCCCGTCATTCCCTCACCCACCCCCGTCATTCCCGCACCCTGTCTCCGTCATTCCCGCGTAGGCGGGAATCCACCCCGTCAAACCAAACCCCATCCTCCAATCCTCAATCCCCAATCATCAATCCCTCCCCTCGTCATTCCCGTGTAGGCGGGAATCTAGCCGTCGCCGACTCAAACGCGCACGCAAGCCGCCCAACGACCACGCGGGCGCAGTATCTATATCAGGACGGTCGGTCAGGTGAGCTACAACCCCGCACGAGGAATCCGAGCGCGTTCCACGAACACACAACCCTGCCTCAAGAGGTCTTCGGGCGCGGAGGTGGCGGTGGCGGCGGAGGAGGCGGCTTGGGGAAGGGCGGCGGCTTTGGGATGCCAGCGGACTCCTCGATGACGTCCGAAGTGCTCGCGGCGCCGTCATACCCCAAATTCGGCTGGTAGAGATTCATACGTCTCCCTCGCGCACCGTTCGTCAGCCTATCGTCGATGAGGCCGTTCAGGTCCGCGTTTGTAGTAGCCCTATTGAGCCTCCGCTCCAAATCCGCCGCCCGCCGGAGAATATCCTCCTGCCCAGTGCTGCTCACGTCAGACCACAGCTCCTTCCAACTCACCGCGATATCCTCGCACTGAGCACGGATACCCGACGAAATCGCCGCCTTCCTCGAATAGCCCGAGTATGACGACCAAATCACCGCCGCAGCCACCACAAGCGACAAGACCGCCTGCACAAGACTCGGCAGCTGCGTCAACAGAGTAGCCGCCGCCAACGTCGAACAAGTCACGATGGACACCGTGAAGATGAAATGCCGACGCTCCAGACGCGTCGAGAGACGCTCGTAGTACCGGCTCAACCGCTCCGCATTCACCAGCCCGTTCCAAACCTGCTGCTCATGATACTGCGCCATCGGAAGCATCCTCCACTATAAGACCCCTCCATCATACCAAACTCGCCCCGCCCCTTCCAGAACTCCCTCACGCTGTCCCCCCCTCAAATCCCCAATCAACAATCATCAATCGACAATCATCAATTCCTCCGCCCCCCCCGTCCTTCCCGAGCAGGCGGGAATCTAACGGCGGCCACCTCCCTCACAACGCCCGAAAACCAAATAGCTTGACAACCATTCTCCATTGTACTATGATGTCTTCATTGTAGAGTCCCAACCGATCATCTGGAGAAATAGAATCGGCTGGGGCGTGATCTGGGGGGACGGCTGGTGCCGTCCCCTGTCTGTTGCATTAGGATATGCCCCGAGTGAAAGTAGCCCTGTTCTTCGATAGCAAGAATTTCTCCATGGCCCTTCAGGGGTATGATCGAACAGCAGAGATAGATTACAACAAGCTCGCCAGTTGGCTCACGTTCCGGGTCTCCAGTGGGAAGGGAGACCTCGTCGGATGCTACTACTATACTGGATACACTTCCCCTGTGTGTGGCGGGCCAGCCGACTTCGACGATTTCCTGGACGGGTTGGAGAAAATAGGATATGTCGTCAAGAGGGAGCCGCATGTCAACCGGAGGGGATGGTGCCAAAAATGCAACTTGGAATATACGTTCAGGGCTGAGAAACGAGTAGACACTCGCCTTGTAGCGGACATGGTCAAACTCGCAGCGGCCGATACCTATGACATCGCTGTACTGTTGTCGGGGGATCAAGACTTTGTTCCCGGGGTTGAAGCTGCCAAAGAACTGGGCAAGCACGTGTACATCGCTACGTGGCCCGGCCACGGCGTAGCCAAAGCGCTTAAGGAGAGTTGTCACGGGCAAATCGAGTTGGGCGACGGACTTGACCAATTCTCAACTGGACGCCTACGTGCGACTCGCGACAAGTCCAGAACTCTTTCGCCGAGCGGCGACCCGCAAACCGACATGACAAGAGAGATCGAGCATGCGCTGGAAATCCACAAATACCTCTCCCGAGGCCACTTCATCAACAACTGGCGCCCTCAACTCGACATCCCTGAACCAGGCCCAGACAGGGAGGCAATGCTGAATACCCTCATCGCCGACGGCAAGGTCATTGAAGACACAAGAGAGCGGGACGGATGGCGCTTTAGAGTCCTGAACCTTCCACCCCAATAAGCTTCCGCGAATACTCCCCCTCCCCCGTCATCCCCCCCTAGCCGGGAACCCACCCGGCAAACCAAACCCCATCCTCCAATCCCCAATCAACAATCGACAATCATCAATTCCTCCCCCCCGTCATTCCCGCGTAGGCGGGAATCTAGCTCGCCGGAGTTCCCCCGCCGCCCTTGCCGCACAAATGCGCCTCGATACGACGCAGCGACCTGACAATAGACACCAACGCCCGCGCTTGCACGTCCCCACTAACCGCCGTCTGCCTCGCTATCTCGTCACTTAGCCCACGCATGGGCCTAGCAGTATCAAATCTCTCCAAAGCCTCGTCGCAGTCGAATTCGTTCTCATATTCGCAGGTCATCTCGTTGTCCTCCGATTTATCTTCTGTCGACCCAACATGACAACGTTCCCTAGAACGTTGTCAGTCGCCAATGTAGGCCTCGCATACCATCCAAAATCAACTTTAGCCTTGCCATCCGCGACATCTCTAATTCTGGGAGTATCATAAGGTTTATCTGCCTTATATTCTTCAGAATAAATATCCCTGCAAACATGCTTAGCCAATATTTCTTCCACTGCACGTATACTAGCATACCTCGCAAACCCACTTCTTATTGTGACCTTCTTCCCTAATTCAATGATCATGGTTTGGGTAATTATTCCGACTAAAACTGGTTGTTTAGGGCCTTGAACAACTAAACCACCCCCTGAAAAACCCGGTAATATAGACGAGCCCATATACCCGATCCTTCCTTTGCGTGGAACATCATATGATACTAACGCATGTAGAGGACGTGGAGCATGAGTATCTAGAACAAATTGTCCAGAATATGGATCGTCTGATTCAAAATGAGGGAAGCCTACTGCCAATCCAAGACTCCCAACCAGTCCCCAATTGCCGTAGTCCAGAGGAGACACTTCCTCAAACGTTCGCTCATTTCGCTTTCTATTTGTCTTGAAAACAGTTACATCTGCATCTTTATTCTCCCCAATAACTTCCAACCCTTCCGGGAAAGATTCCCAAACCTCTTTCTTAATGAGAGGATTGTACGAACAGTCTTCCGCCACATGTTGTGCGGTCACAAGATACTCATAACCACTATACATGAGCAGCACACCACTCCCCATAGGCTCAAAATCCTTTTGCCTGTCCAGTACATTCCCTGGCCCAGTAGCAGGCTCTAGATCTCCTTCCGACTCTCCGATATATCTCATGTTACTCTCGTTCACTTCATTGATGTCGCTCATAAGACACTAACATGCCAAGAGCACCTTGTCAAGCTCATGCCTGCCCCTACCAACGAGCCGCCCCATCGGCTCGCGCACGGCGTTAGCCGCCACATCCGCCCCTACTCCCTAACCCCCCACGACGGACGCCGATCGTTCCACTCACCCTCCAGCAGACGGACTGGATTCCTGCCGTCTCGCCCCATGACGTAGATGTCCCAACCGCCGTCCGCCGTCTCCGACTCGAACGCTATCCCCCCGTCAGCGTAGGCAGCGCATGATCTTCTCCATCACGCGCTCCAATTCACCAGCAGACATCCTCGCGCGACTCGCGTAAGGGTTGATGAGCATCTTGTATCTCGCAGCATTGACGCCAATGAAGCCGTCGCTGAATATCACAGCTGAAAGCTTTGCAGGAATCTCGGATGGAATCCACTCATCTGCAAGATCCTCTTTGAGTTTGAGAAAATCATGCTTTCCGATGTTGCCATGGTCCGAGAATAGCAGAACTATACCGTCCGCATCGTCACGCAACTGCTTCGCCTTCCCTCTGATTTTGTCGTATATTTTATCGTCTGTCCATGGTTCGTCTATCATGCCATCGACTTCTTTGCCACGAAGCTTTTCTTCGGCAGCTTTGTCCCTCACGAATCGGCTCACTTCGATATCGATAGACTGGCCTCCCAACGAAATTTGCAGGTCAGGCCCCTTTGCTCCATACGGCTTCATCTGTACGTCGAACCCACCTGTCCGAAGATCCAGCGCATAGTCTCCTTCCTTGTAGATACTCATGAACTCGTTCTTGAGGTTATATGTATCCTTACTCCGCTTGGCGTTCTCCATATCCCTCCACCACAGATCCACTCCTTGGACGCAAGCCTCTTCAAGACTGCGCTTCAACGCAGGAGACCTCTGTGCCATCCTCTCTTCAATCTCTTCTTTGGTTCTATCGTCCATATCGTTCACGCTCCTTATGGGAAGTATTGGCCGGGTCTTTCCCCAACCTGTTCATTAACGATACCATGCCTCGGCATCTACATCCAATATGAAACCGCACCTCGTTTTCGCAATCTGTTGGAACGTGCGTTCCCCGTCACCGCCCTGTTTGAAGCGGGCTCGGAGTACTCGTTGGCGTAGGAGTCGGCTCCGGCACAGTGTTGGCAGGCGTTGGCGCAATGCTCGCGAAGATATACCTTCCACCAGCGGAGTAGGTGTATATGACACCATCGGCAATAATTGTGGGCCTCTCTGTCCACAGCAGATCTCCCGTCGATGCATCGAAACGGTTGCCAGCAATGTTCACGGTCTCATGATTTGAATCCAACAATTCACCTGTCGATGCGTTGAGTTGGACTCCCTCCCAAGTGTACACAACACCATTGACGACTGCTAACAATGGTTGGTGCGTGTCCGACTCGTACCTCCATAGCTCATCACCTGTCCTAACATCGATAGCTAGTAGTTGGCCGGACGTTCGGATGATGTAGGCTATACCGTCGGCTACTATGAACTTCCATTTGATGTCGTTTCTGTTAGATATGTCGACATAATACCTCAGCCACATGTGGTTTCCATTCGATGCGTCCCACATAGCGTACACGCGACCTGTTCCCTTTTCCCTCCACCAACCGTACAAGACACCATCGGCCACTGATGGTCGAGAGTACCAACCGTCGTTTCGCTGTAGTAGATTGCCGGTGTACGCGTCCAGGGCATACAGGGTATCGGATGACACGACGTATACTCTATCGTTAGTGACCACCGGCGCGTAGGTCACTGCCGCATCCGTCCGGTAGCGCCATATCAGGGAACCGGTCGACGCGTCGATCGCATGGACGCTGCCGTCGTCCGACCCGGTGAAGACGACGCCCGCGTTCACGGTTGGGGACGTCTTGGCGGATTCCCCCGCTTGATACTGCCACCGCAGTTCTCCGCTCCGAGCATCCATCGCGTAGAGTATTCCGTCTCCGCCCCTGGAGTACAGGGTTCCATCCGCGGGGGTCGGCGGCTCCGACACCAACCATATGCCCGTCTTGTACCTCCAAGCGAGCGCGCCCGTGAACGCGTCGATTGCGTAGAGATAACCGTCCTCGGCCCCGGCGTAGAGGATGCCGTTCGCCGCCGCTGGTTGGCTGAGCAGGTCCCTGTCCGCCCGATACTGCCAGAGGCCGCCAGCCTTGCGCTCCTGGGGCGGCGCTGGCGCGGCCAGGGGCGAGGATGCGACCATCCCGTAGACCTTGCCGCCGTTCGCCGCCGCGTACACGACCCCTCCGTCCGCGCGCGGCCCTCCGTACACCCCTCCCGTCTCGGAACGCCAAAGCAGCCCGCCCGTGAATGCGTCCATCGCGTAGAGATGCCCGGTCTCCGATTGCACGTACACCGCGCCTTCCGCCGCGATTGGCGCCGCCTCCGTCGGATGGATGCTGTCTCCAAGCTCATAGTCCCACTGCCGCAGCCATAGCAGCGCTCCCGTGGATGCGTCGACAGCGTAGAGACGCCCGTCGTCCGACCCTGCGTAGACGATGCCGTCCTCAACGGCCGGCGAATAGGCCGGCAGAAAGACCCTCTCATCTTCCCTGTATTCTGTCACATAGCTCCATAGCCCTTCCCCACTCGCCGCGTCGAAGGCTTGCAAGGTGTAGCCGCCCGTGTACACGACGCCGTCCGCGAATGCGGGGGACACCGAGACGCTCTGCCCGCCCGTGCCCTGTTGCCACAATCCCTCGCCCGTCGATGCGTCCACCGCGTGCAGGATTCCATCCTCGGATCGGACGTACACCGCCCCGCCCCCGACTGCGGGAGCCGTCGATACCCAATCCTGCGTTTCGTACTGCCACCGCAGTTCCCCGCTCACGGCGTCGAACGCATAGAGATGGTTGTCGTCCGACCCGACATAGACGACCCCCTTGGACACCGCCGGCGACGAGAAGACCTCCGCCCCCGTCTCATACTTCCATCGCAGTTCCCCGCTTGCCGCATCGACAGCGTGGAGATGGCGGTCGTTCGACCCGACATAGACGACCCCCTTGGACACCGCCGGCGTCGACGCGATCCGCGCCCCTGCCCTATACCGCCACAGTTCGCGCTGCGACGCGATGTCCACCGCGTACAGATTGCCGTCGTCCGACCCGACGTACATCGTCCCGCCCAAGATAGTCGGCGACGAAAGCACTCGCCCCCCGACGGTAATCGTCCGCAGCAGCGCCCCCGCCTGCTCCCCCCGAATCGGCGTCGACGTCGGAACCGCAGTAGGCGGCGGCGTATTCGTAGGCGTAGGCGTGGCCGTCGGCGCCGGCGTGACCGTAGGCGTAGGAATCGCCGTCGGTATCGCCGTGTTCGTAGGCATAGGCGTGGCTGTCGGTACTGCCGTGAGCGTAGGCGTATCCCCTCCCACGTCATTCCCGCGAAGGCGGGAATCTCCCTCCGGCGTGGCCGTCAGAGTATCCCCTCCCACGTCATTCCCACTCCCTCCCACGTCATTCCCGCTCCCTCCCCCGTCATTCCCATTCCCTCCCACGTCATTCCCGCGAAGGCGGGAATCCCCCTCTGGCGCGGCCGTCGGAATAACCGTCGGCGTCATGGTCGGCTCGCTGGCCGCCGGCGCAGCAGCTGCCGCCGGCGCAGGAGGCCCCGCCGCCGTCCGCGCATCATCCGCCCCGCCAAACGATCCCCCAAACACCACAGCCGCCAGAGCAACCACGCCCGCGGCCGCCGCGCCTGCAATCCCCCAGACCGCCCATCGTCGGCGCGCCACCCTCCGCGGCTGCTGCGGACGCGCCTCCCCAATCTCCGCCTCCCGCTCGATGTCCCGCACCGCGCTCCAATGCCGCTGCTCCTTCACCCCCTCGCGCTCCTCCGGCGTCAACCCCCACGTCACATTGAGATCACGCAGCCAAAGCCCATACTGCCGAACCGCCAAAGCGCACGCACTCTTCAACGCCCCGCGAATCCCCTGGAACACCTCCGGATCACCGCGCAAATCCCCAAACGTCTTCCCCTGCAAACCCGACGACAACGCCGCCTGCACATCCCCCTTGACCGCCTGCGCCACCTCCCCCTTGCCCACAGCCCCGCGCTGCCCAGACAACGGCAACAGCGAATCGACATTCTCCTCATTCACCGTCAGCGTAAGATCGATCCGCCCAGTAACCAGCTGCCCGTCCGCCGTAAGCACAGGCAGATCCAGCGCAACCCCCTCGCTCGGCGGCGACGGATCGCTCGGATCCCTCAGCCAAAACGACAAGGTGAACAGCGCAGTAGACGCCACATACGTCCGCACGTCCCCCTTCGGCAGCTTCCGCTTCCGCTCCGTAAACGTATACTCGAAGTTGCCGTCCAGCATCACGATGCCGACCTGATTCGGCCACACCGTAAGCCACCCGCGCTTCGGCTCCCCCTCCCACAATATATCGTCGTCTCGTCTTCCCTCGTCCAACGCACTCCTCGCATCTCACAGCATATCGCGCCCCCTCCTCACACCCCCTGCACTCCCCCGCGCACCTCCCCAGTATACCAAACCACCCCCCACTCCGCACGCCCGTCATTCCCGTGGGTTGCCCCCGTCATTCCCCTTGTGTCTACGTCATTCCCGCGCAGGCGGGAATCTCCCCCCGTCCCCATCACTCCCCTCCAATCCTCAATCAACAATCTGCAATCCCTCCCACGTCATTCCCGCACCCTCCCACGTCATTCCCGCGCAGGCGGGAACCTCCCCCCGTCCCCGTCACTCCCCCTCAATCCTCAATCAACAATCCCCAATCATCAATCCATCCCACGTCATTCCCGCGTAGGCGGGAATCTCCCCCGCACCGCATTTGACAAAACAGAACCCACGTACTATCCTGAACCTAAAGACGACAGACGACCCCGTCCAAACCACAACCACAAGGAGCCATCTTGCAATCCCCAATCATCAATCGACAATCCCTCCCACGTCATTCCTGCACCCACCAACGTCATTCCCGCGTAGGCGGGAATCCATCCCCACTCGCCCTTGGCAAAATTCGACACAATCCAACAGAATCCGGCAAAATCCGACGGAAACTCGTGTGCGCGCGTACCCTAATTCGCACGCGCACGCGCGCGAGGCAACGGCTTTTCCGCACCCACGTCATTCCCGCACCCTCCCACGTCATTCCCGCGCCCTCCCACGTCATTCCCGCGCAGGCGGGAATCCAAAGCGACGCCACCGGAGCCCTTCTGCTACACTGCATATTGAGCCGAAGGCACACATGATACCCGGAGAAACGACCAATGCGGCTTGGGCTTGACATTCGCGGCGGCGTGGACGACGAACAGCTAGCGTTCGGCGCGCAACTGGGCGCAACCGACGCAATCTACGGGAGATGAACCAACCAAAATGGCAGACTCAGACTATCAAGCATACTTCAACGGCGAATGGATGCCGTATGGGGACGTCCGCATCCCCCCGTCGGACAGGGGGTTCTCGGTCGGCGACCTCGTGTTCGAGGTCGAGCGCACGTTCGCAGGAAAGCCGTTTCGCCTCGAACAGCACATCGACCGCCTCTACCGTTCCCTAACATACGTCCGCATGAGCGCGGGAATGAGCGCCTCGGAGATGACAGCCATCACCCAAGAGGCCGTGCAGCGCGCGAAAGCAGACCACCCGCAGGCCGCAGACTTCTGGATGCGGCAGGTCGTGACTCGTGGCACCGTCGATCTGTTCGACCCGCCCGCCCCGACGGTACTGGTAAACGTCGGTGAGCAAGGCTTCTGGTACGCCGACTTGTACGACACAGGAATGCACGCCGTAATCGCCAAGACCAGAGCATACTCCCCCCAGGCGCTCGACCCGAAGATCAAGCACTACAGCCGAATGAACTTCGTCCTCGCCCACCAAGAAGCGCACGACGTAGAGCCCGGCGCATGGCCAATCCTCTTGGACGACCGCGGATTCCTAGCGGAAGGCAACGGACAAAACGTCTTCATCGTGACGGACGGCGCCCTCCGGACGCCGACGGACTACGCCGCGCTTCAAGGAGTATCGCGTGGAATGACGTTCGACATCGCTCGACAGCTCGGCATCCCCCTGATCGAAGAAGACCTCCAGCCCTACGACCTATACACCGCGGACGAGGCGTTTTGGACGACCACGAGCATGTGCGTCATGCCCATGACCATGGTAGACAGGCGGCCAATCGCGGACGGAAAGCCCGGGCCGATGTCGCAGCGCCTGCTGGCCGCATGGAGCGAGGCAGTCGGAGTAGACATCGTCGGACAGGCGCAGTCGACCCAACGATAGAAGACGGCTCGATTCTGTTTACTTTTGCGGCATGGCAATTTCGAACGCACCGCCATCGAAGAAAGCATTAGGCATTCCTAATCGCTTTCCCATAGAGGGCAACGATCATCGCACTCACCGCATCCATGCTTTGGTTCCTCAAAGGTATCACGGACGATTATTCCTCTTTCACGCAATGCGCTTTTTGTAATCTGTTGGATAACGTAATGGTTACAATCTTCTCCAAACATGTATACCATCACACCAATCTCTTCCCAGATAGGGACGATTCTACTTCCGCCCAGATCGGCAAAGACTCTATCCTTGCTACCTTTGATTTCCTTACTGAATACATATGGCTTTTTTCTACTCTGTTCAAAACCAAGATCAACTAGCAACTGCGCTTGCCTAAAAACCTCCTTCTTTACTTCTCTGTACATTGGGCGTCCAGTGTCATAGCCTTCAAGCGGCCTGGAATGTTCCCAAGACTTGAAACTCCCTCCCATGGGTTCCGTTGGAAGTGCCAACAATCTGTAGGCCTCCGCCTTTCTTGCGTCGCGGACAGACTTCGCTACATCGCAATCTCTACATGGAAACCCTGGTTTAGGGTATCGGATGGTGCTAGTAGGGACAATTTCTTTGTCTAGTTTGTCAATTGTACTCCATGAAATATCGACAGAAAGGACGCTCATCTCCTTAGCATTGTAACTCGCTTTCTTGTCTGGTGAAAGTGGGTTTGTGTTGACCACTTCCACTATAAGCGGAGAGGTGTTATCACTAATGAAAGCTATATCTGCCCTATAGTTCCTTCCATTATGATCCCACTCATACTCTATAACGCAACTACTCACATAAGGAACGATATTGAAGTAAATTTCATGTCCACAACGGCGGTGATATCGGACTGGGTATTCTCCTTCTTTATCATTCGCTGACTTGAATCCTCTTTCAATTCTACGGACTGCTTCGCTATGGAGAGCTAAGTCTGGAGAGCACTCTCCTTCATCATCGAAATGGGCGAAATGCCACCGAACTTCTTTCCCTTGCTTAGCGACCATCCGTCCTTTGCAGTGCAGGCAGGTATACTGATCTCCACGCGAGGCTACCTTGATAGGAGTGTATTCTCCATGCAAATTATTCGCAGCAGGGTACAGGATAGGGTTCATTGAAAGTGGCTACATTTCATACTATACCGCAAAAGTAAACGGAACCGGCAGCTCCAACCGCCCGAATCCCGGCCCCCGTTCCGCCTATCCGGACGGAAGCCTCAGGACGCCGGTATGATCCCCTCCTCTCTCAGCCGCATCAAGAGATACTCCTGCGATCGGGCACCCTTGATCCGGTTGCAGAGCGAACAGAGCAATTGCAGGTTGTCCATATGGTCGGTTCCCCCGCGCGTTCTGGGGATTACGTGATCGACTTCGAAGATGCGGAAGGGGAAATCCGTCCCGCATCCATTGCACCTGCCCTCCTGCCGTCCGAACAAGATGTGCTTGTTCTTGCGGTAGTGGATCGGTTTGCCAATGTCCGTCCGCTGGGGGATGTCCGTCCGGACGGTTACCATGGTATGGTGGAACAGATCGCCCATGGCTTGCTTGAGTCGAAAGGTGACCAGCTCGGCTGCGCGCGGCGATATGTCGATGCCGGCCCACTTTCGTCCGTGCGTCTCCGCGGAGACGCACGTCGTGGCGCATCCACAGAACGGGTCGAACACAACGTCTCCGGGGTTCGACGACGCCTTGATGATGCGCTCCATCAGCTTGAGCGGCTTCTGCGTCGGGTATCCGACGCGCTCCTTTCCCCTCACCTGCGGAATATCGGTGAACAAGTTGTTCACTTTCGTTCCCGTGTATGAATCCGCATACTGTTTGAAATTTGGGGTGCCGTTCTTGGAGAACTCGATCATGTCCGCGTCGAACAGCGCGTCCAACCGCGCCTTGAACGACGGCAAAGACTTGTAGCCGGGTATCACGTTCTCCTCAATCCAGTCCGCATACTTGCCAGTAAGTGGAACGCTCCAATGCCGCCCAATCACACCGGGAACATATCCTCGCCATTCCTCGTCGCTGCCCCCTGACGCGCCGCCGGGTCCGGTGAGTACCGTCAACCGATACGCGCCGCGCGAATCGACGTTGCGGAACGTCTTTCGGACGTATTCTTCGTCTCTAACGTAGACGTTATTCCACGTGTACCGGTTCGACCGGGTATAGAACAAGATGGAATCCGATACCCGCCCATACCGATTGCCGTCCCCTCTAGCATTCACCCGCTTCCACACGACCTCGTTCTTGAAATTGGCCTTCCCGAACACCACATCCATGACGGCTTTGAGGTAGTGGCTGGCAGTCTGGTCGCAGTGGAGATAGATGCTCCCGGTCGGCTTGAGGATCCGCTTCATTTCGAGCAGGCGGACAGCCATCATGCAGAGGTACGACTGCATGCTCTTTCCGTGGGAGAGGCCTGCGGCGGCAATCGTTGCATAGAGAGAAGGATGCTCGTCCGCAATCAACCCCATCCATGCGGTGTCGAGGTCGCTGAGCGTCCAGGTATCCTTGAACGCGGCCCCCGCTGCCTTGCTTCCAATCGGGGCGCTGTAGTTCTTGTTGGAGTTGAAGGGTGGGTCGAGGTAGATGAGGTCGACGCACTCCGAGTTGAAGCCTCGGAGGACGTCGATGTTGTCCCTGGTGAAGATCGTCTTGTCTGCGAAGTTCATTGGCATGGCCGTTTGCATGAAGCGGCGATCAACCCGTTCCGCCCATCCGAACGGAAGCCTCAGGACGCCGGTATGATCCCCTCCTCTCTCAGCCTCATCAAGAGATACTCCTGCGATCGGGCGCCCTTGATCCGGTTGCAGAGCGAACAGAGCAACTGCAGGTTGTCTATATGGTCGGTTCCCCCGCGCGTTCTGGGGATTACGTGATCGACTTCGAAGATGCGGAAGGGGAAGTCCGTCCCGCATCCGTTGCACTTGCCCTCTTGCCGTCCGAACAAGACGTGCTTGTTCTTGCGGTAGTGGATCGGCTTGCCGATGTCCGTCCGCTGAGGGATGTCCGTCCGGATCGTTACCATGCTATGATGGAACAGGTCACCCATGGTTAGCTTGAGTCGGAAGGTGACCAGATCGGCCGCTCGCGGCGATATGTCGATGCCGGCCCACTTTCGATCGAGCGTCTCCGCGGCGACGCATGTCGTGGCGCATCCACAGAACGGGTCGAGCACGACGTCTCCGGGGTTCGACGACGCCTTGATGATGCGCTCCACCAGCTTGAGCGGCTTCTGCGTCGGATAGCCGACGCGCTCCTTCGAGTTCGCCTCCAACCGCTTGATGTCCGTGATTACATCGTCAGCCTCGGGGCCTTTCGTCGATTCCAAGTACCGCTTCAACCCAGGCATTCCATCCTGCTTGGCGGGCCAGAATATCAAGCCTGCCTCGTCGAGCGCGTCCAGCCGTGCGTGAACACTCGGATACTCGTCCGGCCAACCCGGGATGAGATTGTTCTCGATGATGAAGTCGTTCATTCCTCCCTTTGTTGGGGTAAGCCAGTGCCTTCCCCGTGCGGATGGATCGACTCCTCTCCATGGGCTTCCCGACTCTCCATCGCTGGTTCCGGCCGCGGTCAGGTCGCCAACCCTGAACCGGCCGAGATCGTCTTCATGACGGTATGTCCGTTTGACATACACGGGATTATGCGGGAGGTGCTGCATGTTCCACGTATGATCCTCCCCTCTCGAGTAGAACAGGATGATGTCGTGAACCCGACCGAACTGCTTCCCGCCCGAACGTCCTGAATGACGCCTCCACACGATCTCGTTCTGGAAGTTCGCTGCGCCGAAGATGGAGTCCATGACGGCTTTGAGATAGTGGCTGGCGGTCGGGTCGCAGTGGAGATAGATGCTGCCCGTCGGCTTGAGGATCCGCTTCATTTCGAGCAGACGAACCGCCATCATGCAGAGGTACGACTGCATGCTCTTTCCGTGGGAGAGGCCTGCGGCGGCAATCGTTGCATAGAGGGAGGGATGCTCGTCCGCAATCAACCCCATCCATGCAGTGTCAAGGTCGCTGAGCGTCCACGTATCCTTGAACGCGGCCCCTGCGGCCTTGCTTCCAATCGGGGCGCTGTAGTTCTTGTTGGAGTTGAAGGGCGGGTCGAGGTAGATGAGGTCGACGCACTCCGAGTTGAAGCCTCGGAGGACGTCGATGTTGTCCCTGGTGAAGATCGTCTTGTCTGCGAAGTTCATTGGCATGGCCGTTTGCATGAAGCGGCGATCAACCCGTTGCGGTCGGCAGGTGCCGCCCGATGTATCCGATGAGCCACTTGTTCTCGTCCTCGTCCCAGCATACATGAACCCGCAGCTGGTTATGATGCCCCAAGCCTCCTCCAAGCCTGAGGTGGGCCTGCATTTCTACATGGCGCTTCTTCTCGTCATCGAAGAAATTCCGCTTGTTCCCGTACTTCCCCATTGTAGTGGGGCTCTCTCCCGCAGCATAATCGAGTCCACGCTCCTTGAGCCATTCCTTGACATCTTTCGCCAATGTGTTGCTTATGCGCTCATCGGCGCATTCGTTCAGCAGCCGAAACGCCTCGTGTAACTCATCCGGTCGGGGAAACTCGGATTTCCTGGCCATTTCCACCGCCCGCGAGAAGAACCGCAGTGTATCGAACGTGTCTCTCGCGTATTCGACTACGTCACTGATTGACTCTAACTCTGGAGGTTGCTCGTCGTCCTCTTCGGGTTTTGCACTCTCTGAATCGAGGTGTGACAGGGCACGATTGAGTTGGTCGATCTGGTCTTGTAGTTCCTGGTTCTCAATACGCAGACCGTCTATCTGACGATCACGTTCGGAGATCTGGCGCTCGAACTGACGAGCACGTTCTGCACGCTGCTTTTCGTATTCGGCGAGAGTATTCGTGAGCTCGTCGAGCATTGCCTTGTTGTCGGCATTTTCCATCTCATCTTGTTGGCTGCGACGCAGTTGCCCCACCACGCGTTCGTATCGTTCACGAAGCACGTTGTCGCGGACGCGGTGATACATCTGGGAGCCCGCCTGCGGCAATGCGGAAGACACACACTCGTCCTCTACCAAGCCAATCGTCTCATCCCAGCTGGACGAACTCAGCAAGTAGTTCATGCGGCTCCATGTCCAATACCGATTTCGCCATGCGGCGTCGTCTGCCGAACACCCAGGCCTGTACACTCGAATGGCTCCATCCCAGCACCCCAACGCTTCTCCGAGTTCCCCATTCACGGCGTCCGAGGTCTTGCCGTCGTAAGTGGCCACCTTCGCAAGCCCCAATAGGCGAGACTGCAGCTGGTTCGGACTTATGAAGATCCCTCCAAGGCGGTTTTCGGAAACGACGACCAATGGCATCCGCCGGTTCGGATCGAACACATCCTCGTACACGAAGTCACGCGCGCCCTCCTGGGTGACCTGCCTTGCGTCAAGTGCTATTCGCTCCCCGCCGAACTTGCAGTCATACCTTTGCGCCAGAGTCGTCAGGACCCTTGGACGTACTGCATTGGTGCTCTTTTCGGGGCTTTCATCCCCGTTCCCCGTTCTTTGCACAATGGTATCTATCTCAATCTCGTCCCCAGTCGTAGCGAGCCGAATTTCGACCTGCCACATGAAGCCGTCCACATCGCCGTCAGGATGTTCGAGATTCAGTCTCCAATAGCCGGTCTCCGTCTCTGGCAGGCGTCCGCTCTCTATATGGAGCGCAGTGTCATTGCGCTCCCATCTTCCGGTCGATTTCTCGCCAAGAGGTTCGCCGTACTTCTCCTGGGCCCAGTCGCGCACGACGCCCCCAACCTCGTTGAGAAGTTCCAAGCCGTGTGAGTCGCCGCCGTCGATGGTGAAGTGCGTCCGGTAGTAATCGGCCATGAGTCCTCCAAACAATGAAGCCGCGCCTTGATTGTACCATCTCCTAGAGGATGTGGCAGCGTTGGCGGCGCCCGTTGGGAAATGCGGCTATACCTTGGAATACTTCGGCGCGGCAGTCTGGGTGCCGTCCGGCAGGTCTCGAACGGTGAAATCCCCAAACAGGAGAGGTGCTTCGCCCTCGAGGATTTCGAGGATGGTGATGGCGAGTCTTCGGATTTCCCAGTCTGCATAGGCTGCGCCGCGCATTTCGATGAAGTGGCGCCACGCGCGGACGTTTGCGGTAACGAATATCTTCGTTTCGGTGGCGTTGGGCAGGACGGAGCGGGCGGCTTGTCGAATGGCCTTGCGTCGGTCTGTGCTCGTTTGGAATTGGTCTTCCGGCAAGGCGTCGGAGAGCTCGGAGACGAGGTTTCCGTATGCTCGGTGAGCGTCCGCCGCGGCGCGCCTGAGGATGCCACGCGCCTTCTCTGTGTTGGGGCGGTCCTCGTCGAGCGCGGGAGGGATGACGAAGTTCGGGTCGCCCTCGTCGACGAATCGCTGGGAGCGCTGGCTGTAGGCGAACCCCGCGCGGTGCCTGACCAGTTCGTGAGTCAGAGCCCGGGACACGCCGGTTATCATGAAGCCGTAGTTCACGTGTTCGAAGACGCTGCCATCGCCCTTGGAGAGAAGGTTGTGGATGAACTCTTCGATGTCTCGCCGTCCCTTGCCGTAGCTCATGTAGCAGATGCGGGCGGATATTTCCACGACGGCGGCAGACTCGTCCTCCAACGCGCGGATGCTCTCCGGGATGGGAGGGAGGCTCTCCGAGTCGAGAAACGCCGAGACGGCGTTCCAGTCCACCTGGGTGCGCGAGATCAACTGCACCGTCGGCTTGGCAGCGTACTTCATGGGTTTCCTCTCTGGATTGAATAGGCGTAGGACGTTTGTAGGACATTTAGGGTATCATTCCTGAGTCACTTGTGTCGAAGCAAGTGACCGCGGTTGATGGGAGATACCCATTTTTGGGTTCCGTTTGATCTATCGGCAAAATTGCCCCCAGTTCGCCAGTACAGATCGCCCCTAGACTGTAAATCTCCTTGCCGCCATTCCCACTCTCCCCCACGTCATTCCCGCACCCTCCCCGTCATTCCTGCACCCTCCCCGTCATTCCTGCACCCACTCACGCCATTCCCGCACCCTCCCACGTCATTCCCGCGAAGGCGAGAATCCATAGACATACCTGCACAGAAACATCGAACCAACCGAATCGAATTTGACAGAACAGAACTCACGTACTATCCTAGGGCTATGACGACCCATCGAAACCACAACCCAAGGAGACACCCCCATGCGCGAAACATACGAACCCCCAACCACCTCGCCCGCCGGCCCTCCGCATGACTACACTCGCTCACGCCATGACCACACTCGCTCACGCCATGACCACACTCACCCACGCCATGACCGCACCCTCCCACGCCATAACCGCACCCTCCCACGCCACGACCGCACCCTCCCACGCCACGACCACACTCACCCACGCCATTCCTGCACCCTCCCACGTCATTCCCGCGAAGGCGGGAATCCCCCCCGCCGCGTCCAACTCCCGAAGGACAGCACCCATCCCGCCGTCGACAGAAATCGACACAATGCGACAGAGTCCGACGAACCACAACGAATACTCGTGCCCGCCCGCGCACACGCGCGTGAGGCAACGGCGTTCCCGATTGGTACGAGAGCACTCAGTGCCCGCCCACACCCACGTCATTCCCGCACCCTCCCACGCCATGACCGCACCCTCCTACGTCATTCCCGCACCCTCCCACGCCATTCCCGCACCCTCCCACGTCATTCCCGCGTAGGCGGGAATCCTTTCCCTCAGCATGAATTGCGCCCAGGCCGCAGCGGATTCGCCGTACCGCTTGGAATTGCCCGTCATGCCGATTATATCGAACGGAACCCGTTTTCGAATCCCGTTGCATATGACCCTCGGAGACATGAAGATAGCTAGTTCGCTTCCGTTCCCTTTCTGGATATTGACTACCCCAACATCGTGGAGGACATGGAATGGAAGCGCACGATTTGCAGGAGGTCGTTGCCGAATCCTTCGATGCCGTATCCAGAAAGGAAGCGGAACCCATCGCCAAGAGGGAATGACGGAAGGAGCGGCAGGGGTTATAATGATGGGAATGATAGTCGTTGGAGGTGATGTATGGACATCGAGCGGGTGAATCCCGATGGACTTGCGAGGCCGTTGGCGGCGTATTCGCAGGTAGTGCGCGCTGGGTCGTTGGTGACGACGGCCGGGTTGATCGCGCTGGATTCGGACGGGCAGATCGTGGGAGAAGGGGATGTTGCGGCGCAGGTGCGGAAGACGTTGGAGAATTTGGTGGTTGCGCTGGAGTCGGTTGGGGCCACGTTGGACGACGTGATCAAGACGACGTTGTACTTGGCGGATATGGGAGATTACAGGGCGATGAACGAGGTGTACAACGAATTCTTCGAGGCGTTGAGGCCTGCGCGCGCGACGGTTCAAGCGACGTTGGTCCTGCCGTCCCTGCTGTTCGAGATGGACGCGATAGCAGTCGTCGAGGACTGAAGGATGGTGCGGCGTGCGGCGCTGTACGTCGGCGGCGCGGTGTTCGTTGCGACGGTGACGGGTCTCATCGCGCTGCCGGTCGTGCGGTTGGTTCGCGGGGTTTTGCTTGCGGACACGCTGGACGGTCGATTGATTGCGTTGGCGCTCTTGGCGGGCATCCTTCCTGTGGGGATCGCTGTCTTCCTGGTGGGGTATATGCTGTATCAGGGAGCGCGGCGCGCATTCTTCGGGGAGGCTGCGCGAGAGGAAGACTATTTTGGCCGGTTCTTGGATCGTCGGAGGAAGTCGGACGGGTAGGGAGAATCGCAGATATGAGATTGCGGATTTGAGATTGGATGTTGGGACGCAGGTGGTATACTTCTGGGGACGTTGGAGGGGGTTGGGTCGAGCGGATCGTTCGGGTGAATAGAGAGGGAGGAGTGTGGGCGTATGGGGTACATAGGTTGGGCGTTCGTAGCGATGGCGGCGTATGGCGTGGCCGTAGTGTTTCTGAAGGTTGCGCTGCGGGATCTTCCGCTGGGACTTATGGTAGTGATTCCAAACGTGATCTTGGTGGCTGCCGGTGTGGCGCTGATGGTATATCGGGGAGAGTCCGTGGCGGAGCATATGTCGTTGAGCCGTCCGATGCTGGCGGCGCTGTTGGCCGGCGCGACGTTGAGTTTGGGGATAGTGAGCTATTACACGGCGCTGCGGGCCGGGCAAATATCGGTAGTGGCGCCTATCTTCGCGATGTATTTCGCGATTACGACGGTGTTGGGAATCATCTTCTTGGGAGAAGAGATGAGCTGGTTGAAGGCGTTTGGGGTAGCCTTGGCGTGCGTTGCGGTATTCTTGTTGGCGCGGTGATAAGGTTGGCATGTTCGGGCGGGTTGGGGTATAGTCATTATTGGACGATGGATGATGGGAGGATAGGTCTGGCTAGGAATGGATCGAATAAAGAAGACAGTGTATAAGCCCTCTGAGACGCCGATAGCGCATATCTTGCGTCCGGTGCAGCGGTTCATGCATGAGGAAGCCTCGAGCGGCATCGTGCTGTTCTTGGCGGCCGTGGCCGCTTTGGCCGTGGCGAATTCGCCGTGGCGCGAGGCTTACTACGATGTCCTGCATACGCACCTCAAGGTTGGGTTGGGGCAGTGGTCGCTGGATCATACTCTGCACTTCTGGTTGAACGAAGCCTTGATGGCGGTGTTCTTCTTCGTGGTCGGCCTGGAGATCAAGCGCGCGGTCATGGTTGGGGAGCTGCGTTCTCCGCGGACGGCGGCGCTGCCCCTAATCGCTGCGTTGGGGGGCATGGTAGTGCCGGCGGCGATCTATTTCGCGTTCAACGCAAGCGGGGACGGCACGCGCGGGTGGGGGATCCCGATGGCGACGGACATCGCCTTCAGCCTGGGCGTGCTTTCGCTGCTGCGGACGCGGGCGCCCCTGCCCCTGAAGATATTCTTGACGGCGTTTGCGATCATCGACGACATCGGAGCGGTGCTGGTAATCGCGGTGTTCTACACGAGCCAGATCGTGTGGGGAGATTTGGCGATCGCAGCCGGGTTCTTGGTACTGCTGATCGCGTCGAATCTGTCGGGCGTGCGGCATCCGCTGATCTATGGCGTGTTGGGCACATGCGTATGGTGGGCGTTCTTGGAGTCGGGGGTTCACGCGACGGTTGCAGGAGTGTTGGTGGCCGCGACGATACCCATTCGGGTGCGGGTGGATTCGGAGAGCTTCGTTACTCGGGGCCGTGGGCTGCTGACGATGTTCGAGCGGTCTGGGGATCGGGGGAACGAGGTGCAGCCGACGAGCGACCAGCGGGCGGTTCTGCACGAATTGGAGCATGCTGTGCAGGATATAACGTCGCCGCTGCAGCGGTTCGAGAGTGCGTTGCATCCGTGGGTGGCGTTCGTAATCATGCCGTTGTTCGCGTTATCGAACGCCGGCGTGCGCCTCGAGGGCGATTTTCTTGGAGCCCTGACGCATCCCGTTACCCTGGGAGTGCTGCTCGGGTTGGTGGTGGGGAAGCAGGTTGGCGTGACGTTGTTTTCGTGGGTTGCCATTCGCCTAGGCTTTGCCGCGCTGCCGCAGGGGGTGACATGGTGGCAGTTCTACGGCGTAGCATTGATCGGCGGGATCGGGTTTACGATGTCGTTGTTCATCACAGAGTTGGCGTTCCCTGGAGAGATGGCGGCCGCGAACGCAGAGGCCGCCAAGATCGGGGTGTTGATTGGTTCGGCGATCGCTGGCGGTCTAGGGTTCGCGGTGTTGTTCCGGACCGGGCCTAGCGCCCAGCCGGATGCGATGGAGAGGTGAGGAATTTTCTTACCGTTTACCTTTTGCGGTATGGATTGCGATCGGGCCGCAACAGGTTGGACTCTCCGTCATTCCCGTCGGGTCTCGTCATTCCCGTCGGGTCTCGTCATTCCCGTCGGGTCTCGTCATTCCCGCCGGGGTCTCGTCATTCCCGCCGGGGTCTCGTCATTCCCGCCGGGGTCTCGTCATTCCCACCGAGTCTCGTCATTCCCACCGAGTCTCGTCATTCCCACCGAGTCTCGTCATTCCCACCGAGTCTCGTCATTCCCACCGAGCCTCGTCATTCCCACCGAGCCTCGTCATTCCCACCGAGCCTCGTCATTCCCACCGGGTCTCGTCATTCCCGCGTAGGCGGGAATCTCCCGTTGCGCGATTGGACGCACCGCTTGGAGAGCTGCCGCCCCCCAGCCGTCATGCCCCTAACGTAAACGGAATTTTTAGAGGCTGCGGCTCGGGAAGTTCCTCTAGGTCGCATTGACGGGAGCCTAGGCGGTTGCCCTCAAGGGTTCCCCTATTGCAGCTCGTATTCGCTGAGGCTATAGCGGGGTCGAGGAAAGCCGCCTCTGGCGTCCATTCGGAAGTGCTTGGCCGCCGTCTCAGGTGATTCGAGGCGGTCAAGGAGGTCCGGGAGCATGTGTGCGATGACGGCGAGTTGTTCACGTGCGGACATACGCGCTTGCGGACGGTATATCCAGAGGGTGCGGACGCCCTGCGCGAGGATGGCTTTTGCGGTTTCGCGTTTCGGCTTGTCGTCGGCGTAGACCCAGAGAGCGTTGCTGGCACCGGCCCACTCGATGATTTCGCGGTCGGAGACGTTTGGACGGTTGTCGAAGACGTTGCGCGCGCTGGTGGCATTGTATCCGACGAGGCTGAGTGCGTCTGCGACGTAGGGCGACAGCGAGTCGTCGAGGAGGATGATGGTGTCTTCAGGCGGCGATCCTATTCTCCCAAGCAATGGCGGCTCGAACCTCCTCTTCCGATAGACGGTAAGAATCGGCGACCCATCTCGGGTGGTCGCCTGCTTCAATCATACCCCAAATCGCGCGTGTGGGCACCCTCGTGCCTTTGACGCATGGGGAACCGAATTGAATGGTTGGGTCGAGGAGGATTCCGTCGAATGGCTCCCAGGTGGCTGCGAGACGGTTTTGGAATGTGAGCCCATGTACAGGGACGAGGTATTCGCGGAGGAGTTCCATGGCGAGTTGGCCATACTTGCTGGCGGCGATGAGTCGCTCGTGGAGCTCGACGAAGATGCCCGATCCTTCGGTCCAGACGATTTCGGTGGCGAACGGCCGCGCAGCGCCGGTCTTCTGGCGGAGCCAGTCTTCGGCGGCGTAGATGGCGCGGAAGTGGACGTTTGCGGCGCGGAGAGCTGCGATGACGCGGAGCGAGACGAGGTCTTCGAACGTGATGATGATTTGCTTTGCGGGAATGCGCGCGAGGGATGGACTGGCGACGCCGCGCCGGATCCAACGGATGAGCTTTTGCGAGTCCACGCGGTAGATCTCGTGGGCAAGCCGTGATCCGTAGATGTATCTGGCTGCCTGGGAGACTTCGTAGACGCCTGCGAATTGAGAGTCTGGAGGCGGCCCAGCTGCGAAGAGGGGAAGTTGATTCGTCATGGGAATTCGGTGACCTGATATGTGGGATTTCGGGTTCGTGTATCTTGTTGTACTACAAGAGAGATGGGCGCGCAAGGCATCTGGAGCGCATGGCTCGGGCAATTGGAGACCGGGGCGCGTCCCGCGCGGAGTGGGGGACTATCCGCTCTGCGCGGTAGGAGGCGCCGGAAAGTTGCCTCGCCTGATGAATCCAATGCCAAGGATCGCGCTCCAAATGACCCAGGGGAAGTAGCAGAGCCTGGCTATGCTGACCATGGTTTCTAGCTGGCTGGGCACGGATATTCCCATGATGAGGGATGCAAGCGAGAGGACGGATATTGCGGCTATGACGAGAGCGGCGACCTTGTGGAAGCCGAGGGGGTCTCTGGTGGAGAGTCCAAGGCTGAATGAGAGGAAGCCGAGTGAAGCCGTGATGCCGGATATCCTAGTGATGCCGATCATTACGTCGTAGGTTTCCCTATCATCGCCGATCTCGGTGTCGGTGAGGACGATGATGAGCCCTCGGACGAAGACCCATCCGAATGTGGCGAGGGTCATGCAGAGGATGCCGAATCTCGATAGGGCGTCTCCGATGCTCTCGTCATGGATGGCCTGCTGGATGCTCGAAAGTCCGTAGAGCATGATGAGGAGTCCGAGGGGAACCATGAGGGCCGAGATGCGTGAGATGGCTGGGTTGGATGCGTAGGCCATGATGGAGCCCACGGCGTCGGTGCTGTCGGCAGGATCGATGAGGATGCCGCCGGGCTCGATGAGGAAGCTTGCGAGGGCAAGCACGGGGCCGACGATGAGAGCGAGGGCGCCTATCTTGTTTATGGAGAGAGTCTTCATAGCTGCTCCTCGGGGCGTGTTTGGTTCCGTTTGGCCTATTGCGGGACAAGCATCTCTAGGGGGGCCTTACCGTTTACTTTTGCGGCATGGATTGCGAACCGGGCCGCAAAAGGTTGGACCCTCCGTCATTCCCGCCGGGTCTCGTCATTCCCGCCGGGTCTCGTCATTCCCGTACCCTCCCACGTCATTCCCGCACCCTCCCACGTCATTCCCGCACCCTCCCACGTCATTCCCGCGTAGGCGGGAATCTCCCGTTGCGCGATTGGACGCACCGCTTTGGAGAGTTGCCGCCCCCCAGCCGTCATACCGCAAGAGTAAACGGAACCTATGGAGTTGTGCACTGTACGCCGTTTCTTTGGTGGGGTAGGATAGCATACGCTTGGGCCGGTTGCGTAGATGCCGCTGCCGCGGGTTCCGTTTACTTTTGCGGCAGCACAGAACAAGAAGGGGGTTCGGAGACATGGCAAATCAGGCAGATATGAACCAGGAGGTTCGGGAGAGAGGTGCACTGATTGTCCGGAGGCATCTGAGGAAGGTCGTCGATCCAAGTCGTCTGGTGCTGATGTTGGAAGAGAAGGAAGAGGGTAAGTCCGGGTACCCTAGGTGGCACCTGTACCTCGATGGGAATCAGGGCAAGGGGGTATGCTACGTCTCCGGTTACGGGAAAGGGGACAACATCGTCTCGTTCCACGTAGCGGGCAAGGGAAAGTATCGTCCCTACGACACGTTCCGCGAAGCCGAGCGTGATGACGAGTTCAAGGCGGAGCTTGTGAACAGGGTGAAGACGCTCATCGGAGCCGGTGGCGGGGAATAAGTGGATATGCAAAAGTAAACGGAATCCTGCCGCGCGGGATATGGCCGCGGGCCGCGGAGGAGAATTCCGAGAGGGAGGTTCGTGATGGTCATGGCGAAGGCTGCGTTGTTCGTGGAGCCGTATCGGTTCGAGATTGCGGAGCTCCCGCCTGTGCCTGTGGAGGCGGGCGGAATTCGGGTGCGGGTAACGTCTGGCGGGATCTGCGGCTCCGACCTGCACTTTTGGCGGGGAGAGATCAAGCCGTTCGTATCGGGGCCTGGCCCAGTAATCCTAGGGCATGAGATGGCCGGCGTGGTGGAGGCCATGGCCTCGGACATTTCGACGGACTCGATGGGCCGCCGCCTGCGGGAGGGGGATCGGGTGGTGTTTCCGTACTTCTTTCCGTGCCGTCGGTGCTACAACTGCCTGCGGGGAGAGTTGAACCATTGCCCGAATCGGTTCCGGTTTCGATCGTCGGTGGATGAGTATCCGTATGCGAACGGCGGCTTCTCGGAGTACTACTACCTTTATCCTGGCCACTACGTGTTCAAGACGCCCGAGGATCTTTCGGACGAGGCGGCGGCCGGGGCGAACTGCGCGGTGTCACAGGTAGTCGAAGGATGGAGGGTGGCGAATCTTCAGATGGGAGACAGTGCGGTGATTCAGGGCGCGGGGGGATTGGGGATCAACGCGGCGGCTGCGGCGAAGGACCGCGGGGCGGCGCAAGTGATCGTGATCGACGGACAGTCGGGTCGTTTGGAGTTGGCGCGGAACTGCGGGGCGGATCATACGATCGATCTGAACGAGTACCGTACGCCCGAATCGCGGGTGGAGCGGGTGAAGGAGTTGACGGATGGACGAGGCGCGGACATGGTGATGGAGGTCGTAGGGTATCCGCAGGCAGTCACCGAGGGGTTGGAGATGGTGCGGCGCGGAGGAACGTATATCGAGATCGGGAATATATGGCCGAACAGCACGATTGCGCTGGACGTTTCCCAAGTGCTTTGGGGTCAAGTGAAGATCGTGCCTGTGACGCATTATCACCCGCAGTCGCTGCCCGTTGCGCTGGATTTCTTGTCTCGAACGCGGGGCCGCTTCCCGTTGACGGATGTGATGTCGCACAGTTTCCCCATCGAGGACATCGGGAAGGCGTTCGAGCAGTGCGAGTGGTTGGGGAAGGAGGAGGGCACAGCAATTACGCGGGCATTCATTCGACCGTAGGAGGTGCGTTCTCCGATGATGCAGCACATGGAATGGATTGTTCTGGGGGCTCCGTCGATGTATAGGATCGGAGCGGCAGTCGTTTCGCTATCGGCGATTGCGGCAGTACTCGGCTGCGGGTGGCTTGGGGGAGAAGCAACGCCCACGCCTTCGAGTGCGGACGCGGCTACGTACACGCCACTTCCGACATATACCCCTTTGCCAACGTACACCCCGCTTCCGACGCTGACGCCAACGCCAACGGATACCCCTACGCCGACAGCGACGATGACGCCATTCCCAACGTACACCCCGCTTCCGACGTATACCCCCTTGCCGACGTACACGCCATTTCCGACGCTGACGCCAACGCCCACCGCGACGGCAACCGCCACGCCAACGAGTACTCCTGCACCGACCGTCACGCCAACTCCACTGCCGACCGATACGCCAACACCTGCACCTCCCGCAACGCCTACCATCACACCGACACCGCTTACAATACGAGGCTACCTCTGGCGATACGAGACGAGAGGAGTGGTAACTTCCTCTCCGGTGGTTGCAAACGGAGTCGTCTACGTTGGATCAGGCGATAACCACTTGTATGCGTTGGACGCTGACTCCGGCGAACTGCAGTGGCGATATAAGACAGGGTGGGGTGTGGGGTCATCTCCGGTGGTTGCAAACGGAGTCGTCTACGTTGGATCATCCGATAGCTACTTGTACGCGTTGGACGCAGCCTCCGGCGAACTGCAATGGCGATATAAGACAGGGCGGGGTGTATATTCCTCTCCGGTGGTTGTGGGCGGCGTCGTTTACTTCAGCGGCTCAGGCTACTTGCACGCGTTGGACGCAGCCTCCGGCAGGCTGCGATGGCGATACGGCTGGGCCGGGGGTTCCTCTCCGGTGGTTGTGGGCGGCGTCGTTTACTTCAGCGGCTCAGGCTACTTGCACGCGTTGGACGCAGCCTCCGGCAGGCTACGATGGCAATACTACACGAGGTATATCGTGTTTTCCTCTCCGGTGGTTGTGGACGGCATCGTCTACGTTGGATCAGACAACTACTACGGCTTGGGATCAGACATCGCCTACTTGTACGCGGTGGATGCAAACTCCGGCAGGTTGCGATGGCAATACAAAGTGGGGGGCTTTGTGAAGTCATCTCCGGTGGTTGTGGACGGCGTTGTCTACGTTGGCTCAGAAGATGGCTACTTGTACGCGGTGGGTGCAGCCTCCGGTAAGCGGCGATGGCGATACAAAACGGGGGGGAGTGTGATTTCCTCTCCGGAGGTTGTGGACGGCGTCGTCTACGTTGGCTCAGACGATGGCTACTTGTATGCGTTGGGCGCAGCCTCCGGCAAACTGCGATGGCGATATGAGACAGCGGGTAGGGTGCGGTCGTCTCCGGTGGTTGTGGACGGCGTCGTCTACTTCGGATCACGGGATGGTTACTTGTACGCGGTGGATGTTTCCGGAGGACCGACCCCGACTGCACCGGCAGCACCTACGCCATTCACGATACTCTCCTACCTCTGGCGATACGAAACGGGGGGGAGTGTGATTTCCTCCCCGGAGGTTGTGGACGGCATCGCCTACGTTGGATCAGAAGATAACTACTTGTACGCGTTGGCCGCAGGTTCCGGCGAACTGCGATGGCGATATGAGACGGGGGACTTTGTGTGGTCGTCTCCTGCGGTTGTGGACGGCGTCGTCTACGTTGGCTCAGACGATAGTTACTTGTACGCATTGGATGCAGGCTCCGGCGACCTGCGATGGCGATACAGGACAGCGGGTAAGGTATGGTCGTCTCCTGCGGTTGTGGACGGTGTCGTCTACGTTGGCTCAGACGATAGTTACTTGTACGCGTTGGCCGCAGGTTCCGGCGAACTGCTATGGCGATACAAGACAGTGGGTAGGGTGCGGTCATCTCCGGAGGTCGTGGATGGCGTCGTCTACATCGGCTCATACGGCTCCTTGTACGCGTTGGCCGCAGGTTCCGGCGAACTGCTATGGCGACACGGAATGGGAGGCGCGGTGGATTCCTCTCTGGAGGTTGTGGACGGTGTCGTCTACGTTGGCTCAGACGATAACTACTTGTACGCGTTGGACGCCGGCTCCGGCGACCTGCGATGGCGATATGAGATGGGGGACTTTGTGCGGTCCTCTCCGGAGGTTGCGGACGGTGTCGTCTACGTGGGGTCAGACGATAGCTACTTGTATGCGTTGGACGCCGGCTCCGGCGACCTGCGGTGGCGATACGAAACGGACGGCTGGGTGTGGTCTTCTCCGGCGGTTGTGGACGGTGTCGTCTACGTCGGCTCACACGACGGCTGCTTGTACGCGTTGGATGCCGACTCCGGCGACCTGCGGTGGCGATACGAAACTGGGGACTTTGTGGAGTCCTCTCCGGTGGTTGTGGACGGCATTGTCTACGTCGGCTCAGGCGATGGCTACTTATACGCGGTGGACGCTTCCGGGGGACGGTAGATGGCGGCGACACCGAGTTGGAAGTTGTTGGTTTTCTTGATGGTTGCGTGTTTGAAGGAGGGTTGATTGAGGGATCCTCGGCGCAATCCTGTTCCGGCGAGGTATCGGTATTCTCAGAGGTCGGCGTCGGTCGGCGCGCGCAGCCGCGTCCGCTTGTGGGCTGCGCTGGCGGGGGGAGCGGCCGTGCTGGCGGTTGGAGCCGTGGGAGTCTTCGTATGGATGCTTGGAGGTTCGCCTGAGGTAGACGCCGAGGAGCGCGCGGCGGCGGAGTCGTTCGCGCGCTCGGTTTTGGAGATGGAGCGAAGGCGTGCGTCGGTGGCTGCGGAGTTCGAGCAGGTCGGGGTAGAAATGCGGACGACGGAGTTCGAGGCGGTGTACGGCGTGCTCGATAGTGTGATTCCGCAGCAGGAGCGGTTGATCTTGGATGTGCAGTCGATCGATTCTCCGAGCAATGCGACGGCGTTGGCGCATACTCTGCTGGAGGACTCCTACGAGGACGAGTTGGAGGGGTATCGGTTGTTGAGAGTAGTCGTGGGGTTGGCGGAGGCGGTGTTTCCTGGCGGCACTCCTCGCCGCGCGCGCCGGATGGATGGGTATCAGGCGGCAGTGAGCCGTCTGACTCGGGCGGAGTATTCGCGGGGGAGGGCATACGAGGAGTTGGAGGATCTGTTGGCGCGGGTCGGGCTTTCGTTGGAGGAAGTGCGGCGCATGGACGGGGGAGAGCCGATCGGCCACCGGTCGCCGTCGGGCGCGGAGCCGGAGGGAGAAAGCGCGTCGATTCCGGCGCGCGAACGGTCGTTGACTGCCGAGGAGGCCGCGGATGCGGCGAGGTTTGCAGGCCGGATGTTGGATCTGGAAGTGAAGCAGCGGCAGATCATCCTGGACTATCGGATGTATGAGATCGACTTGTTGACGCGGTGGATTGGCGATTCGTTCGCAGGAGCGCAGGCGTTGTTGGAGCGGCAGAGGAACCTGTTGCGCGAGGTTCGGTCCGTGGATGCGCCGGAGGCAGAGGGGGCGGGAGGCGTGCGCGCGCTGTATGAGGAATCGTTCGAGGAGGGACTCTGGGCGTTCGAGGATGTGGTAGCGGCGTTGGAGCCTCTGAATGAGGCGGGAGTATCGGTAGCCTTTGGGATTCGATCGGGGATGCTAAGTCACTCTGGCGCGTCCGATGGATTGTCTCGTTCTGCGATGGCCCGACTGGCGGCGCGTGCGGAGCTAGAGTCGTTGGCGGCGCGTGCGGGGACGACGTTGGAGGATATCGAGCGTGCGCGGGTCGGAAGCGCGGGGGGCCTTTGAGGGCGACAGCGACGCGCTATCGGAGCTCGCCGAATACGCTGCGGAACACATCTGCGATTTCGCCGAGGGTGGCGTGCGCCTCGACGCAGTCGAGGATGGCGGGGACGGTGTTCTCCGTGCCTACAGCGACTGCACGGAGCCGTTGGAGCGTGCGTGCGGTTTCGGCCTCGTTTCGGGTTTGGCGGAGTCGTTGGAGTCGGTCGATCTGGGATTGTACCGCGTTGGGGTCGATGCGCTGGAATTTTTCGATAGGCGGGGTTTCGGTTTGGTATTGGTTGACTCCGACGACGATGCGGTCGTTCTCTTCGATTTCGCGCTGGAGTTTGAAGGCGCTCTCGTGGATTTGGTCTGCTTGGTATCCGTCTTCGAGCGCTGCGACAGCGCCGCCGCGTCGATCTATTTCCTCGATGTAGTCGAAGGCGATCCTTTCGAGTTGATCGGTGAGGGATTCGAGGTAGTACGATCCTGCGAGGGGATCGACTGTGTCGGTGACGCCGGATTCGTGTGCGAGTATCTGCTGGGTGCGGAGGGATATTTGCGCGGATTC
Source organism: Dehalococcoidia bacterium (assembly GCA_965242665.1). Classification (GTDB taxonomy): domain Bacteria; phylum Chloroflexota; class Dehalococcoidia; order Lucifugimonadales; family VXLM01; genus VXLM01. The sequence continues at coordinate 2,816,645 of OZ251484.1, forward strand.
TTCGGTTGGGAGTCCCAGCGCTTCATCGCGGGAGTTGACATGGAGGGACTGTGCGCCTCCGAGCACGGCCGCGAGTGCTTGGATGGCGGTGCGGATGACATTGTTTTCGGGCTGTTGCGCGGTAAGCGTGACGCCTGCGGTCTGAGTGTGGAACCGGAGGCGGCAGGAGCGAGGGTCGCGCGCGTGAAATCGCTGGCGCATGATCGCGGCCCACATGCGGCGCGCGGCGCGGAACTTGGCGACTTCTTCGAGGAGGTTGTTTTGGGAGGCGAAGAAGAAAGAGAGGCGCGATGCGAACGCGTCGACTTCGAGGCCTGCGTCGATGGCGGCTTGGACGTATGCGATGGCGTTGGAGAAGGTGAAGGCGAGTTCTTGGGCGGCAGTTGCGCCCGCTTCCCGCATGTGGTAGCCGCTGATGCTGATGGTGTTCCAAGCAGGGATGTGTTCGGAGCAGTATTGGAAAACGTCGGTAACCAGACGCATGGAGTGGTTTGGAGGGTATATGTGCGTGCCGCGGGCGATATATTCCTTGAGGATGTCGTTTTGGAGGGTGCCGTTCAGTTGACGGGGAGATACGCCCTGCTTCTTGGCGGCTGCGACGTAGAGCGCGAGGAGGATGGATGCGGTGGCGTTGATGGTCATGGAGACGCTGACTTCGGCGAGAGGGATGCCATCGAAGAGAATCTCCATGTCCGCGAGAGTGGATATAGGGACGCCTGCGCGTCCGACTTCGCCGGCTGCGAGAGGATGGTCCGAGTCGTATCCGGTTTGAGTAGGGAGATCGAACGCGACGCTGATCCCCGTTTGCCCCTGTTCGAGGAGGTATCGGTATCTGGCGTTGGACTCCTCGGGCGAGGCGAACCCGGAGTATTGGCGCATAGTCCAGATTCGTCCGCGGTACATGTTGGGCTGGATGCCGCGGGTGTACGGGTATTCGCCCGGGTATCCGAGTTTGGCGCGGTAGTCGAAGCCAAGGAGATCTTCCGGGGTGTACACGGTATCGACTTCGATGCCAGAGTCGGTCTCGAAGCGGTCTTTGCGCTCCGGGAAGCGCTTCTTGACGGACGCGAGGACGTCGTCGTTCCATTGGCGTTTGTTGGCGGAGGGCATGGGGGTTAGGCGGGTACTTGGGATTGTAGTGTGGAGTGTAGGGGAGGAGGGAAGGGGGTGTCAACGGAGGGAGGGTGCTGTGGGGGGTTGGAGATTGGTATACTGAATGGGGGTAACTCTCTCGAGGAACACGATGGCAGGCTACACGCTCTTCTTGGATGAGTCGGGCCAAGTTGAATATCCGAAGTTCAACCCGCGTTGGCCAATACTGGGCGTTGGGGGTGTGGCTCTGATGGACGACGATGTCGCAGCTGCTAAGCAAGTCATGCGCGATTTCCGCTCCAGATCAGAATGGGCTTGGCTTGGGGAATCGACATTGCGATACTCGGACATCGTGTCCGGGCGTGGGGTTTACAACCGCCTTAAGGATAAGGTCCGCCTCCGGACGTTCATTTCCGACCTCTATAGTCAAACTCTTGCCCAGATCAATCTCAAGAGCTTCGTAGGTTGCATAGACAAGCCCCGCTACTTGCGGGACTATGGAACCCGTCCAATAGACCGCTACCTGCCCCAAGACCCGCACTTGGTCGCATTCAGCTTCGTGGTAGAGCGGTTCGTGAATTTCCTTGAGCAGAACAAGTCTCACGGGAGAGTAGTTTACGAGCACCGTGACCCGTGGCGGAACGCCTATCTGCAATGGGAATATGTACGAATGCAGGTTAGCGGTACACGGTACTTTCGCAGTGCTCAATTCAACGACGTGCTTCCATGCTGGGTTGAGTTCGTGCCGAAGGCTGAGAAGTTGGTCGGCTTGGAGCTTGCCGATCTGATCGTTGGTCCAACCAGTCGGAAGGTAGCCGACCCAAACGTGGAGATGGCCGAATGGGAAGCGGTGAAGCGGACTGTTTGGCGTGGATCCAACCCGTCTGCCCCTGCTCAGCTGGGTCTCAAGGTGTTCCCAGACGATTTGGCGGGAGAACTCCTCTCGCCTCCCCATGACGGCCCATAAAGCGAATGGGGCCGACTCTACAGCCTGGCCCCAAGCGCCGATCGCTCATGCTGATCTATTTGGTGCTATTGTAACGTCTGGGGGAAGGTTCCGTCAAGGGAATTATGAGCATTGACGTAAATAGGACGCTTATGGTATATTAGTCTATGAGATTGTAGGTCCGGGCCGCCAGGGGACGCAGGACACTGGTTGGCAGTTGGCTTCGCCGCCTTCTTGCGGGTGCTGTCTATTATTCGGCCACAAGTCGGAAGAGACAGTTTCCACGAGGATGTGAGAACCATGAAGACAACCCCCAAGCATTCAGGAGTTTCGAGAGCGGTAAAATTACTGGGGGTCGGAGCCAATGTCTTGGCCAGTGCCCTGGCGACCCGGACCTACAACTCTTCCTTGTCCTGATAGTGGTGCCCCACACGATTCGCATGGCGTGGCCCGGCTAACTACGCCTCCACAAAGGTAACCGCGGTTTGCGGCTGCGGAATTGGGTCGCCGTTTGTACGGAGCATTTCGAGATGGTAGGCCGCGGCTTCTTGGATGAGGGACTCCGTTTCCACGAAGGAATCTGCAGCGGCTACGCAACCAGGGAGGTCGGGCAAATATGCGGAGTAGCCGGTGGGCGTCTTCTCGATGACGGCGGTGTATTTCATGGCGAGTGTTCTGTTTCGAGTCGAGCCTGTTTCAAGATGCTGTTCCACGTGCCGGGCGAGAGGTCGTTACTCATCTTTCCTGCCACGGTAACTGTACCAGATTTCCGGGGATGACGGTATTGTCGGTGGCTCCCGCGTGTGCGCGCCAACTGCCAACCGTCACGCTCTATAGATCTTATGGCATCCCTAACCTTCGGCAACTTCTCAGGTCCTCGAAATGGACTTCTGCCCTGGCCAAGGAATAGTGGTCGGGGTGACTGGACTCGAACCAGCGACCCCCTGCACCCCATGCAGGTGCGCTACCAAACTGCGCCACACCCCGACCGTAGGATTAGGATAGCATAGATTGGGCGGGGGTTCAAGCGGGCCAACGGCGCATCTGCGCCCATAGGTCGTCGTCGATTGCAATACTGCGGGCGGCAAGGGCGTTGTCGATGTGCGACGGGTTGCGCGCGCCAATCAGGGTAGAGGTTATCCCGGGATGGCGCATGGCCCATGCGAGGGCGAGTCGGATCATGGTAGTTTGGGATTGCGCTGCTTGGGCGCGGAGGAGTTCGATGACCCGGAAGTTTCGTTCGGTGAAGTAGATGTCTGCGTGGAAGGGCATGATGTGGTAGCGGGAGCCTCTGGGGATGTCCGCGCGGTCGGGGGAGTACTTGCCGGTGAGGAATCCCGCGCCGAGGGGACTGTATGCGGTGACCGCGACCTGTCTGCGCTGGCAGAGAGGGAAGATGTCTTCGTCTGCGTCAGGGAGGGCGAGGCTGTACGGCGGCTGGATGACGTCGAATCGTCGGGATCGGGTTGCGTCGCTGGCGTCGAGGGCGTCTGCGAGTTGTTGGGCGGAGAAGTTGCTGCATCCGATCGCGGTTACGCGGCCTGCGTCCGCTTCCTCGGAGAGCGCCGCGAGGGTTTCGGCGATGGGGGTATCGTCGGGTTTGTGGAGCTTGTAGATGTCGACGTTGTCGACGCCGAGTCGGTCGAGGCTGCGGCCGAGGGCGTTGTGGATGTTCTCGGGGTCGTTTCCGGTTCCGACTTTGGTGCAGAGGGTGATTTGACTGCGGCAGCCTCTGGCGCGCATCCACCGTCCGATGATCTTTTCGGACGAGTTCATTTCGAGAGTAGCTTCGCGGACGTCGTCGGTGCCGTATGCGCCCTTGCGCGCCCGGTGCGACTGCCCGCCGCCGTATAGGTCTCCGGTATCGAAGAAGGTGATCCCGCGCTCGACAGCGTAGTCCATGACGCGCCATGATGCGTCCTCGTCGATTTCCCGGCCCCAGTTCCCCGTGCCCAGCCCGATGGGGCTGACGGTGACAGTGGATCGTCCAAGCGACCTAGGCTCCATGAGGTTAGTCCTTGCGTATTCGTTGGGTATCGGATTCGGAGAGGATGGGGGCGATCTTTCGGATGAGTTCCGCGAGGGATTGTTGGACGGATCCGGCGCTGGTGTCGATTCGGACTTTGCGCTCGAGCAGAGATGCGGCGTACTCCTCTTCGTAGCGTGCGAGGACGCGCTCGACGTCTGCGTCTTGGAGGGGGCTGTTGAGGTGGGGGTTGGCGTTCATGCGCCGGCGTATGACGTCCGGTGATGCGGTTACCAAGACGAGGATGGTATCCGGCGCGAGGTCGAGGATTTGCTCTTCGTAGTGGCGCATGGCATCCCTGCGGTCGGCGTATTGTCCTTCGCCGCCGTAGTCGAAGTAGATGGGTGCGAGAATGCCTTCGTCGAGGTGCGCGCCGACCATGATGTGGTCCGGGCCGCTGTAGAAGGATGGATGGAGGTGATATTGCAGATGGTAGCGTTGGATCATTTCCTTGAGATTTGGGGTTAGAGACATGATTTGCGCCTGCTCTTCGAGGGTTAGACCGGTGCGGGTGTAGTCGCCGTCTTTGGCGTCGGGAAAGCGTGCGACGAGTGCGGGAACATCTTCCGGGTCGGGCAGAGAGAAGTTGCTGATGTGGGGGAGTTTCCAGTGGTCGTGGAATCCGCCGAGACTGAAGGGCCCGCCTTCGACGTTTCGGCTAGCCCATTCTGCAAAGGCGCGGGAGAGGGTAGTCGTGCCTGAGTATTCGCAGCCGGCGATGATGAGGTGCATGGGTCTCTCCTGTGTGCTGGGGTGATAGTGGGTATGGTATCACCGTCGGGTGCGGTTTCCAACAGGGAGCGGTTGCATTGGAGGCAGGACTGTTGGACAATAGGGGCGCTAGCCCGGGAATGTTGTATTGTGGCGAGGAGCTGTCATGGGACAGATCGAGTCTGGAATTTTCATCATGCCGTTTCACGATCCTGCGAAGCCGTTGGCGCAGTGCTACGACGAGGATCTAGAATTGGCGATTCGCGCGGACGAGTTGGGGTTTCGGGAGTTTTGGATCGGAGAGCATCATACGATGGCGTATGAGAACATTCCGATGCCGGAGATCTTCATTGCCGCTGCCATGCAGCAGACGCGGAACATTCGGATGGGGCCTGCGCCGGTATGCCTTCAGCAGCATCATCCCGTGTTGGCGGCAAGCAGGCTGGCGATGCTGGATCACTTGTGCAAGGGTCGGTTGGACCTGTGCTTTGGGCCAGGGAGCGTATCGACAGACATGGAGATCCTCGGAATCGAGTCGCGGAATTCGTCGGAGATGGTAGAGGAGGCGGCAGAGACGATCTTGCAGCTGTGGTCGTCGGAAGGGACGGTCGATATCGACGGGAAGTATTGGAGGGTGAGGATGGAGGAGCATGTGGATTTGGATCTGGGTTTGGGGATCGTGCACAAGCCGTATCAGCGGCCGCATCCCCCGATTTCGATGCCCATCTCGTCTTGGAATTCGGGCACGGGGAAGTTCGCTGGACGGATGGGCTTCCAACCGTTCGCGCACAGTCTGATCGCGTCGAACACGGTGGCGAACATCTGGGAGACATACGCCGCGTCGGCTGCGGAGGCGGGTCGGACTGCGGATCGTTCCGACTTCAAGGTTGCGCGTGCGGTGTTCCTAGCGGACTCGACGGAGGAGGCGCAGCGGATTGTGCGGACGAATTCGCTGGCGGCAGGTTTTCGGTACATCGGGGAGTTGTTGGACCGCGGCGGACGAGGGCGGGGGATGATGAAACGGGGATCGGTCGATGCCAGATGCGGAGTGCGGACTCGATTATTGGATGGGGGAGCAAATCATCGCGGGGGACGTGGACTATGCCACGGGGCGGGTGTTGGAGATGATGGAAGAGACCGGCGAGTTTGGGGTCTTGGTGATGATGGCGTATGACTGGGACGACAAGGAGCGGTGGATCCACAGCATGGAGTTGTTCGCCAAAGAGTTGATGCCGTCGATCAACAAGGCGGTCGGCACGGTTGCTGTGTAGGCCCGCGCGCAGACGGACACGTTTGGAGACTGATCCTGTCCGCGAATAAGCACATACATTACGCGCTATGAGAATCGTATTCATGGGCACGCCTGACTTCGCGGTTCCAGTGTTGCGCGGGCTGCTGGACGCCGGACACGAAGTCGCGGCGGTGTATTCGCGGCCTGGACGCGGCGGGCGGGGACGGGCGAACCCGATACAGCAGTTCGCAGAGAGTCGGAAGATGGAGACCCGTCAGCCGGAGTCTCTCGGCTCCGAGTCGGCATATGCGGAATTGCGGACTCTATCACCTGATGCAGTGGTAACGGCAGCATACGGGCGGTTCGTTCCTGCGGCTCTGATGGAGGTTCCACCTTTGGGGTGCTTGAACATTCATCCGTCGTTGCTTCCGAGGTATAGGGGGCCGTCGCCGGTAGTGTCGGCTATTCTCAACGGGGACGATATGACGGGGGTTACGGTGATGAAGCTAGACGAGGGCATGGACAGCGGTCCGATTCTCGCTCAGCGGGAGGTGTCGATCCGGGGCAGGGAGACGGGGATGGAGTTGACTCATCGGCTATTCGAGGCGGGGGCTGCCTTGCTAACTGAGGTTCTGCCCAGCTGGGCGTCTGGCGAAGTACGCGCGTATGCACAGGACGAGCGGCACGCCACGACGACGGCGCTTGTGAAGAAGTCGGACGGCGAGATCGACTGGGGTCGCGGCTCGGAGGAAATCGAGAGAATGGTACGGGCGTATCAGCCATGGCCGGGCGCGTTTACGCACTGGGGCGGCAAGCTGGTCAAGATCCTCGTAGCGCGGGCAACGGGCGGGACGGCCGCGCGCGGGGAGGTCGTGTCGTTGGACGGGGGGCGGATTGGGATCGGGGCCGAGGGAGGGATGTTGGAGATCGATCGCCTTCAGATAGAGGGCGCGCGCGCAATGGGCGCGGAGGAGTTCTTGCGGGGGCGAGAGGAGTTCACAGGGGCCGTGTTGGGAGCGCGAAAGTAAGGGGCATTCGGTTCGTCGGGGCGGGCGCGGGGGTAAGACGCGGCGTATCGTTGCCGAGATGTACTGTTTACACGCTAGTACGGAAGCAATTAGCGTGCGGGCTACCGAGTTGCGCGCCTTTTGAGCCTGACGTGCGGATCGACCGCGTCGAGTGCGATGTCGCAGACGAGCACACCAACCACCGCAAGCGCGCAAAGTACCAAGAAGATCGACCCATACAGGTACATATCAGGACCTTCATGTACCATCTCCTGCACCATCCACCAGCCAAGCGTAGGTAGATTCATCACGACCGACACGATGACCGATCCTCCGATCAGTGTGGGCAGCAGAGAGCGAAACCCGCCGATCAAGCGGACGGTTGCCGCGCGCGGCGTACTTGGCGATCAATTTCCATTCTGGTACGCCCCTCGCCCGGGCGGCCGCAACGTAGTGCTTGCCAATCTCTTCGAGTAAGGCGTCGCGGAGCAGACTAGACTGTTTTGCAACGCCAGCCGCGCCTAATACGATGCCCGGCACAATGAGGTGTTGCAGCATGCCAACGACCTTGCCTACGCTCCAGACGTTCCAAGGTATGTTGACATATTCAGGTGGTAGCAGACCTCCCCCATTCCACCCAAAGAAGGCAAACAAGAAGTAGGCCAAGAGCAGAGCCAGCAGGAAGTCGGGCACATTCAATCCTACGGATTTAAAGAGCGTGAGGTCGCGGTCTCCTGAGAGGCGTCTTACGGCCGAGTAGACGCCGATTGGGATGGACGAGAACCATATCAACATGGATGTGAAGCCCAGCAACGCAAGCGTGAACCCCAGTCCCCTGTGCACGCGTTCTTTGAAATCTGAAGAGCGATCTACGTCATAATGAGGGCGAGGACCGAAATCAATCTTGAAGACGACTCCATGAATCCAGTCCCCGTATTGCCAAAGCAACGGCCGCTTCAAGCCGAAGTAGTCGCGCAGGGTGTCCCGTTCCTCGTTGGTCAGACCTTCGTAAAACCCTCTGCCGGCGAGGCGAAGTTCAGCTGCGTCAATGACATCGCCTTTTGGTAATTGAATGATTACAAAGGCGAACAGCGAAATGACCCATAGCGTGCCCGCGGCGAGGAGGATCCGTGCGATAGCGAAGCGTAACGTCTTCATATTCATGATGACTACACATCCTACTTTCGGGAGTGTGCCACATCGTGCGTACACTATTGTACACTACAGGAGAAACGCCGGAATAGAAAAGGGTTCGTTGGGGCGGGCGCGATGGGAGCGGGGTGCCGCTCCGGTTGGTTCCTACCCCTACTACATCACCCCGATAGAGTGAAGCGGAAGAATACGGATTTACCGTTTACTTTTGCGGCATGGATTGCGCCCGGGCCACAAAAGGTTGGACTCTCCGTCATTCCCGCGAAGGCGGGAATCTCCCGTTGCGCGATTGGACTCACCGCTTTGGAGAGTCACCGTCCCCCAGACGTCATGCCGCAAAAGGAAACGGAACCAATACGGAGACAGTGACCCGGGGTTTCTGTACGCTAGGTTTTTTCGCGTGAGGCTGCGTCCCAGACGTTGGGGGATGGGCGGAGGTAGGCACGGAGGGCGAGGCTGATGGGGAGGACGGCGGCGGTGAGGAGTCCCATTACGCCCATGCTGACGCGGATGCCGTATACGTCGGCGAGACGGCCAAAGAGGAGGGGGGCAGTGAACGCGCCGGATTCGTTCGTAGTGTAGAAGAAGCCGTACATGCGGGATCGTCTGGACTGAGGGGCGATGGCGGCGACCGTAGCATAGAGGGATGATGAGGTGCCGTTCAGTCCAACGCCGAGTGCTATCATCAGGGGGGCAACGGCGAATCCTGGGGCGTAGATGGTTGCTACGAGAAATGCGGCGGCGGCGGCTTTTGTGACCCAGATGATGCTGATGAGACCGTGGCGTTCGCTGAGCCAGCCGCAGAGGTATTTACCGAATGCTCCTCCCGCTAGCAGCAGGAGAAGCATGACGAATATCTGGGATTCTCCCATGCCGCGGTCGTCGAGGATGAAGGGAACGAAGGTGAGGGCGGCTGCGCGTATGGCGGAGTCAATGAATCCGACGACGCTGAGGGCGGCGAATCCGGCCTTGGGGACGGGGTTGTCGGAGGCGCTGCCCGGCTTGCGCTGGGGACTTGGGGGTTTCCCGATGTCGACGCTGCGTCTGAGGAATAGGGAGGCGAGGAAGAAGACGATGGCCGCAGCGCCCACGGTGAACATGGCGGCGCGCCAGCCGTATGCGACGGCGACGACTAGTGCGACGGCTGGCGCTGCCATCTTGCCGAGGTCGCCAGCGAAGTTGACGGCGCCTACGGCGGTTGCGCGGGATTTCGCGTCGTAGGCGCGGGAGACGATGCCGGAGGCGAGCGGGTGCTGAGTGCCGCCTCCCAAGCCGCCTGCAAGGGTGAGTGCGAGAAGGAAGGTGAAGCTGGATGCGGACGCCATTCCGATGAGTCCTGCGGCCACCCAAAGGTTTCCGCCGATGAGGAGCCAGAATTCTCCGAATCGTTCGGCTAAGAAGCCTGCAGGGACTTGGAGGACTGCGGAAGCGGCGGCGTATAACGATCTGAGCATGGCGGCTTCGGTGAAGGTGAGGTCGAGGTCGTCCTTGATGGGAAGTAAGAGCGGCGGGTAGAGCGCGAAGAAGAGGTCGCTCCAGACGTGGGTCGCGGAGGCGAACAGGAGGATGCGGCGGGATTGGGGGGCCCTAGTCCAAAGGTGAAGTGGGTTTTTCATAGTGAGGGAGGGCGAGAGCGTGCGAAAGGATTGTGACAGAAGAAGAACTCAAGTTCCATTATGTGTCTGATCCTCGTATACGATCCTTCCATTATCGCGCGCCCATTTAATCGAAAAACCAAGATGAGAAATTTGGTTCTTGCTACGATCCAATTGACGCTCTGCCTCTATTACAACAGTTTTGGGGTCAAGCTCATAGATGACTTTGCATTTGGTTTGATTGTCTGTATAAAACACCGCAAGATACAACTTTGTGTTCCGTGTAATTCTTGCCAAAGACTCGTCACGCTTACTGGCCGGTTCTTTGAACATTCTGTCAAGTTGTCCGCTTCCACCCTCCTTGCAAGAGAGGTATTCATACTTCTCTTCCGGATTACCATAAGCATGAGCATCTGCATCACGCTTGGAATGAATCAACTCATGTCCGAGGATTTCAGCAATGATCATTTCTTTGACAAGGCCAGGCTGCAGCAAATTGCTGATGTCTACCGATCGGGCTAAGTCGTTTGCTTTCAACACCAAATCAATGATTCTACGGTAAATATCGCGCGTCATTACAGCAGTCTCTCTGAAAGATCGTGCTCCACGGCCGCCAGTCTGGCGTTGGCGGCGTCGACGAACGTCTTGTTGCTTTCGATGCCGATGAAGCGCCTGCCGAGTCTCTTGCATACGACGGGGCAGGTGCCGACGCCCGCAAACGGGTCAAGGACGAGGTCGCCCGCGGCGGAGCTTGCCTTGACGAGCCTTTCCATGAGTTTCTCTGGTTTTTGGATGGTGTTGAGGGTTTCCCTGCTGACGAGTTCTTTGGATTTGTAGGTGAGTTGCTTGATGTCACCCCAGACGTCGCCCGGGTTCTTTCCATTGTCGTTGAATTTAGTCTTTGGAAATTTGCCGTTCGCGACGCTGGGGACGCGCTCGCAGCGGAGTCGGTGTTCAAGTTCGACGAGCTGGTCGACTCTGATTGCGTCCAGGTCGAACGTCTGAGGTCTTGGGCCTTTAGTGAAGTAGCAGATGATGTCGTAGTTGTTGGTGTAGTTGATTCTTCCTTGGGCTAGCCGGCTGGGTTGGAACCAGACGATCTTGGAGTGGAGGGTGAGGAATGGTCGGTAGTCAATGAAGTCGATGCAGTCCGGCTTGCCGAATAGGTACAGGGCAGCGGAGTTCTTCATCTTCGCGGCGAAGACCTCGATCAGTTTCAGGTTGAATTCTTGGATATCGTCGATCCTGTCCCAATCGTTGGCGGTGACTCCGTATGGGCCGTCGCAGATTATGAGGTCGACGGACTCGTCGTCAATTCTTGGGAGCAGGTCGAAGGCGTCTGCATGGTAGATTTTGTCGATGTCGAGCATGTGTCGTGGTTCGTGGGCGGGCGTCTGGGTGGTCATCCTGCGCGGGCCTCGTCCAAGGCTCGTTGCTGTTCGACGGCTCGTTCGACGAGGTGGGGCGGGACAACTTGGTAGCGGTCGAAGCGCATGATGAAGGTGCCGCGTCCTTGGGTTTGGGAGCGGAGGTCTGTCGCGTAGCGGAGCATTTCTGCTTGGGGGGCTTCGACTTCGATGGTAGTGAAGCCGTTGCCTTCGGGGTTCATGCCGAGGATGCGCGCGCGCTTGCTGTTGAGGTCTCCCATGACGTCGCCGGTATCGCCGTCGGGGACGAGGATGCGTGCGTAGACGATGGGTTCGAGAAGTTGCGGGTTGGCCTGTTCGATGCCGCTGGAGAAGGCGTTGCCGCCTGCGATTTCGAATGAGACGCCAGAGGAGTCGACCGGGTGGAAGCTGCCGTCGTAGAGGGTGGCTTTGACGTCGACGACAGGGAAGCCGCCGATGACGCCGGAGTCGAGCGCTTTGGCACAGCCTTTTTGTACGGACGGGATGTATTCTCTCGGGACGGAGCCTCCTACGACTCTCTCGTCGAACTCGAAGCCGGAGCCGCGCGGGAGGGGCTGTATTTCGAGGTAGACTTCGGCGAATTGGCCGTGTCCTCCGCTTTGCTTCTTGTGTCGGTAGTGGGCGTTGGACTGTCGGCTGATGGTTTCCTTGTAGGGGACTTTTGGTGTCATGAGGAGAATATCGACGCCGAATTTGCGCTTCATCTTTTCGACTGCGACTTCGACGTGGACGTCTCCGAGTCCACCGAGGAGGAGTTCACCGGTATCGGGTTCGCGCGAGACGCTGAGGCTGGGGTCTTCCTCAGCCATGCGTCCGATGGCGTTGGTGAGTTTGTCCACGTCTGCTTGGGACTTTGGGAAGGCGGCCATGGAGAAGACCGGGGCCGGGAACTCGAGCGGGGGCAGAGTGATGGGTTGTGACCTGGCCGAGAGCGTGTCTCCGGTAAGTGTGGAGCCGAGTTTGGCGACTGCGCCGATGTCTCCGGCTGTCAGCTCTTGGGATGGTTCTTGTTCTCGTCCCCGCACGGTGTAGACGGCGCCGATCCGTTCGGACTCGGCGCGGGAGGCGTTCCATACTTGGGAATCGCTGGATAGAGCGCCGCTGAATACCTTGAAATAGGAGAGCTTTCCGACGAAGGGGTCTGCGGAAGTCTTGAATATCTGCGCCGCGGGGGGGCCGGAGGCGTCGAAGTGCAACTCGATTTCCCCGCCCTCGCCGTCTTGGGCTGTACGGGGAGGGCACTGGGTTGGGGAGGGCAAGAGGTTGACGATGGCGTCGAGGAGCTCGTGGACGCCGGTTCCTTGCAGTGCGGAGGTTGCAGCGACGGGGATGAATGCGCCTTCGGCCATTCCCTTCTTGAGTCCAGCGAGTATCTCTTCTTCGGAGAGGTCTTCTCCTTCGAGGTATTTGTCGGCGAGGGTTTCGTCAGATTCGGCGGCGGCCTCGATGATGCGGTCTTTGGCGTCGGAGGCCAGGTCTGCGAGGTCAGGGGGAATGTCCGCCTTGGGGTCGAGGAGGTTGACGACGCCGGAGAAGTCGGATTCCGAGCCGATGGGGAGTTGTATTGGGACGCATTCGCGTCCGAAGGCGGCGGCGATGCCTTCCATGACTTGGTGGAAGTCGGAGTTTTCACGGTCGAGTTTGTTGACGACGATCATTCTTGGGAGGCTCTGCGCCATTTGCCACATTTGTATGGCGCCGACTTCGATTCCGGCTGGGGCGGAGATGAGTATGAGCGCGGCGTCTGCCGCGTGGAGCGCAGAGACGACCTCCCCTCGGTAGTCGGCGTATCCTGGGCTGTCGAGCAGGTTGATCTTGCACCCGTTGTGGATGACTGGAATGACAGAGGTTTGGACGCTGTTTTGGCGCTTGTGCTCTTCGGGTTCGTAGTCGGATGCGGTGGTCTGGTCTTCGATGCGTCCTTGACGCGTCGTGGCTTTCGCGGCGAAGAGGGATGCCTCGGAGAGGATAGTCTTGCCAGCGCCGCTGTGGGCTAGAAGCGCGACGTTGCGCAGGTGGTCAGTATCGTAGGTCGGCATTCCGGTCTCCTCTTCGAGTGGATAGATGATTGACAATTGTATTGAATATAGCAGCGTTTGTGCAATGCCGTTCGTAGACACAGGAAGGTTCTTTCCTGCATGTGTGGTGATCGGCAGGATTTTTCGCGCGGGTGAAGTGGGTTGGGGTTCGGTCTACGCCCCTGTCTACGTCATTCCCGCACCCACTCACGTCATTCCCGCGAAGGCGGGAATCCGACGCCCCGCATCACTCCCTCGCGTCAGGGGCGAACTCAGATGTGATGGAGTGGGACATACAGGGACGGGCATCACTCCCGCGCGTCTGGGGCGAACTCCACCTCCCAAATGCGGCCGGCGCCGTCAAACTGTCCGGTGGTTATTCGTGCGATGCCGTACTGCGGAAGATCGACGCTCACGAGACACCTGTCGTCGAATAGCACGCCGCGCTCGCCGAAGGCGAAGTCGAGGTTGTCGAATCCATGCTGCCTGCGGTCGGACGGAAGGTCGTCGACGGCCTCAGGGACGACGTGCAGGAAGAAGCGCGCGTCAGTGTCCGCACGTTCGCACGGCTCCTTGAGGTAGTACAACTTGCCCTCGGTGGCGTACACGTCGAACTCCGAGCGCGCAACGGGTTCGTTGGAAGTGATCGATTGGGACTCCAAGATGAGTTTGGGCGGGTGAAAATAATGCACTGCGCCCCAAGCCTGGCCGACTCTACCGGTGTTGATCTTGGAAATGTCGTACTGGGGAAGGACAACGTTCTCTAGACATTTGTCGCCGAATAGCAGTCCGCGTTCTTCGAAGTAGAAATCGAGGTTGTCGAATCCATACTGCCTGCGATCGTCTGGAAGATCGTTCTCGTCGATTGGGTGGACGTGCAGGAAGAAGCGCGTCGGAGTGTCCGCGCCGTCGCACGGCTCCTTGAGGTAGTACACCGTCCGGTCGTCGAAATAGACGTCGAAATCCTCCCGTGCCGGAGGATCGGTAGATGCGGCCGTTCGAAACACGGCGTCGTACCATGCTTCCAAGCCGGCCCTGTCGTAGAGGAAGAAGTACTGGTTTTGGGGCGTAAGCAGGGCGTCCGTATCGAGGCGCTCGCGCATGACGACGAACCCGCCATCTACGGCTGGGAGATACACATAGCGGATGGGGCTCGTGTTCAGGTAGTAATTTATCGCGTGTCCCGCGTAGCCCTGCCAGGCGGTGAAGTCCTCGTAGTCGCCTCCGATACGGAGGACGGTGATGAGCTCCCCTGCAGTCGCCTCGCGGATGGTGAGCATGTCCTGCCCCGCAGCCCTGGCTGCCTGGGCCGTCTCCGCGCTGTGGCCGACGCGGCTCATCTGGAAGCTGGATACTGCGAAGAGCAGCAGCGCAATGACCGACGCAGCGGCGATGACGCCGTTTCGATTGGTCACCCGGCGCGCCAACAGCAGCGTGATGCTGAAGAAGACCAAGGGAAGGCCGATATAGTAGATTCTCTCGAATTCATGGAGTGCGGTAAAGTGGCGCATTGGCAGGGCCCAGAAGAAACCGAACGATGCCAAGGTGGCGAACAGCATCTTCTGCCGCGCGAACATCGAGGCTATCAGACACGCGCCAGACAGAACGACGCCGAGGACGACGGTTAGGCCCTTCGGCAGCCACGTCGGGGTTTCGTGCGCGTCGCCGCCGCCAAGCAAGGTGTAGGGGATGAACATTCGAAGGATACTTTCGAACTGCCCTTCTAGGAAAGGACGCCAGGCTCTGGCGGGGACTTCTTCGGCGTTTCCTTGGGAGTCCACTCCGGTGTGCATTAGCATGACCTGGAATGACGGCAACTCCGTCAGCGGCGTCTCGCCCTTCAATGCGGCGTATTCCATGGTGAAGTTGAAGGCGAGGAGGGATAGACCAAACCCCAGCGCGGCGATGCCGAGCAGCAGATAGCGGCTGCGAAACGGTGCGGACGACGCGCGTTTTACTTGACATAATACGGGGGGGGGGGGGGGGGGGGGGGGGGTAGAAGTTGCGGCGGCAGAACGCGCCCGCAGGAGGTCGCGCGCCAACCCGAAGATGACGAACGGCAGGAGCAAGGCCAAGACGTGCCATCCCAGCAGCAGGGCGACACACGTCTTGACGAGTAGCTGGCGAAAGCGGCCTTCCTGCACGAAGACGACCATGCCGTGGAAGGTCAACATGACTCCAAAGAGGTCGGGCATCGTGTCGCTGGTGGTCATGTCGTTGTAGTAGAGCAGATAGTATGACGAGAAGGCTAGGAGCGCGGCCGTCAGTGCGATCCATCGGTTGGATGTGAGGCGGCAGAGCGAGAGATACGCGAGGACGGCGGCGACGGTGAAGAACAGCAGCATGAGGATTCTAGCGGCGTAGAGTTGAGCGGACGGGTTCCCTCCAAAGGGCAGGGTGGCTAGCTTCGTGCTTGCGTAGCCGCCGATGGGGAAGCGGTTGTACGGCTGGTAGCGAGTGACGCCGTCGTCGTCTATGAACCGGCGCATGAACCGCTGGAAGTCGTGTTCGGGGGAGAGATTCACGGCTATCGTCAGGTAATGCGAGGACACCCAGTTGTGAACGACTCCTCGGTAGAAGTATCCTCGGTCGCCGGCGAACACGAACACCGTCGACAGCGCAAGCAACAGCAGGGCCAGGGGAAGCCAAGCAGATCGCAGCGCAGGTGTGATTCTGTCGAGAGGGGTCATGCTTCGGAGACGTGCGTGAGGGAAGGAGAGACACATCAG
Organism: Dehalococcoidia bacterium; assembly: GCA_965242665.1. Classification (GTDB taxonomy): domain Bacteria; phylum Chloroflexota; class Dehalococcoidia; order Lucifugimonadales; family VXLM01; genus VXLM01. Next base: position 2,832,561 of record OZ251484.1, read on the forward strand.
CATATTATTATACTATACTGACTGCAAGAGCAAAGGAGCGTTGGTTCTGTTGGATTTCTCGCGGCGGGTCGCTCCCGTATCGCTGCCCCCACCATTCGAGTTCTGCAAAGGTCTGCCTGCGGGGGAATGACGGCGGCCAGAGTTGCGGTCTGCGGCCGATCCACGTAGACGAAACCGTGGGTATGGAAAGTGTTGAGGATATGGGATACCATTTGGTATTATCTTCGATTAAATCGGTTGGGTGCGCGGGATCTGGCAACGAGGAGGGATGCGATGTCTGATCATGGGGAATTCAGGTTGACTGCCCATTTGATGCGGCGCGCGGGTTTTGGCGCTGCGTATGACGAGATCGCGGAGTTGGCCGCGCAGGGGTACGAGGAGACGGTGGAGCAGTTGTTGTCGCCGGAGTCGCAGCCGGATATCGACGAGGCTTTGCTGTACCGCTACCATCCGATGGCGGAGTATATCATTGCCCCGGAACATGCGCGGATGAACTGGTTGTTCCGGATGGTGAACGGCAAACGCCCGTTGCAAGAGAAGACCGCGCTCTTCTGGCATCACGTGTTCGCTACGGGTCTGGACAAGGTGGAGTCTGCGCGGGCGATGCACACCCAGATAGAGACGTTCCGCGAGCACGGGATGGGGAATTTTCGGGATTTGCTCGTTTGGCTGGCGCGGGATCCTGGGATGATCTATTGGCTCGACAACCAAGAGAACCACAAGCGCGCGCCAAACGAGAACTGGGGTCGGGAGTTGCTCGAGTTGTTCTCGCTGGGAGTTGGGCAGTACACGGAAAAGGATGTGTACGAGTGTGCGCGGGCATTTACTGGGTGGGCGTTCACAGGCAAGTCCGCGGGGCTTTCGTACCCCCCGCCGCCGTGGCTGTTCGAGTACCGGGCGGTCGACCATGACGAGGGGGAGAAGACATTCCTCGGGCAAAGAGGAAACTTCGGGGGGGAGGATATCATAGACATCGTGGTGCGGCAGCCTGCGTGCGCGCGGTTCATCATGCGCCACCTGTACAACTTCTTCGTGGAGGACGAGCCCGAGGTTCCGAAGTGGCCCAACGAGCCGCCGAAGAATCCGGAGGCCATTGACTTGCTGTGCGAGGTGTTCGTCAAGTCGAGGTTTGAGATGCGTCCGGTGTTGAGGACGTTGTTCAACTCGGAGTTCTTCAAGGAGGCGGAGTACAAGAAGGTGAAGAGTCCGGTCGAGGTAGTGGTTGGGACTCTGAAGCTTACGGAGTCGTTCGGGGGGCCGCATCCCGAGTGGGGAGTGCTGTCGAACGACCCTCGGTCGATGGGTCAGGACATGTTGAATCCGCCTTCGGTCGAGGGGTGGCACACCGGCGGTGAGTGGATCAATAGCGGGGCGCTGATCAATCGAGTCAACTTCGTGGCGGATCGTCTGCGTGAGACCTCGCGTCCAGGGGTGCGGGCGATGGTCCAGAGGATCGGCGGCGGCAACGGGTCGATGGACGCCGATACGTTCGTGAGTCGGTGCTTGAGGGAGATGGGTCTGGGGACGGTAGACGAGGAGACGTATGAGCAGTTGGTGCATGAGGCGGATCTCGGAGGGCCGATCGTGTTCGGAGAGAATGGCGAATTCCAGAGATTTTCCGATCGGGTAGGCAGTATGCTGGCCTTGATCGCAGGTACGAAGGAGTACCAGTTTGGCTGAAGGTTCCGCCAGGCTTCCGCTTGGCGGCGCGGCGCACGAAAGGAGGGGAGCGCTATGACATCTCGGAGCAAAGACCCGGTATTGGTCGTTCTGCAACTCAGTGGGGGCAACGACTATATGAACACGGTGGTGCCGTTTGGCAACCCCCACTACTACGATAACCGCCCCCGCCTCAAGGTGAGCGAGGATGACGTGTTGAAGCTGGACGAGGACGTCGGCTTCAATCCGTCGATGGGGCCGCTGCACGAAATGTACGCGCGCGGGGAGGTTGCGGTACTGCACGGAGTTGGGTGGGCGGGCTCGAACCGTTCGCATTTCCGGTGCATGGACATTTGGCATACGGCGGATCCAGACACCTTCGCCACTCAGGGGTGGCTTGGGAAGGCTGCCCGCCAGATCGATCCCCGCGGGGAGAACCCCGTGACGGTCGTCAACATTGGTCAGGGGCTGCCGAGGGCGCTGGTCGCGGACGGTGTGTCCGTCGCGGCGGTGTCGGACATCGACGCTTACGGTATGTTGACGTCGATCGAGAAGGAAGAGATTCGCAAGCAGATGCTCAGTCGATTCGAGAAGATGTACGCCCCGGCGAACGGACGGGCGCCGGTGGTGGAGTATATCGCCAAGACTGGCATGGACGCCTTGAATGGGGCAGACCAGATTAGCATGGCTCCGCGGAGCTACGAGTCTGGCGTAGAGTACGGGAGCAATCTCGTTGCGCAGCGTCTGCGAGACGCGGCGAAGGTTCACTTGGCGGACATTGGAACGCGGATCCTGTACACGGAGTACGGGAGTTTCGACACACACGCCGCGCAGGCCACGAACCATCCGCGGTTGTGGGGAGACGTATCGAGGGCGATCGTGGATTTTTGGGACGATCTGGAGGAGCATGACGCGGCGGACAACGTGACGATGCTGGTCTTTTCGGAGTTTGGGCGGCGGGTGCGCGAGAACGGAGGCGGTACCGACCATGGAGCGGCCGGAGCGGCGTTCGTGATTGGGCCGCGGGTTCGCGGAGGGCAGTACGGGGAGTATCCGAGCATCGAAGCGGACAAGTTGGTGGAAGGCGATTTGGCGCCCGGCATGGACTTTCGTGGGCCGTATGCGTCGATCATCGGTGATTGGCTGGGCGTCGACGACCGTGAGGTCTTGGAGGGCGAATTCGAGCGCCCCGCGATATTCTCGAACTAAGGGGGATCGCAGAAAACCCAAGGGCCTTGCACCTGCGGAGGCGCGGACACATGGATTGGAATCGGCCTATTGATCGGGGGTAGTCTTCGGCTCTGCCGTTGACAACGTCGGTGCGGGTATCGCCATCGGTGTCGCCGTGGGAGTTGGGGCACAACTCACGAAGACCAAAGTCTCACGGGATGATCGGTAGATTCGGAGGAGGTTGGAATGATTACTACGACGGCGGCTGGCCGAGCGTGGCACTACAGCCACAATTTGGGGCGGACGACGGCGGAGCACAACGAGAGCAAGTTTGGCCGGACAGGGGGGTACGGATACCCCATGGACGTAGCGGCGGCAGGGGACGGTATCTTGTTCGTCATCAGCCGGGGGTACGCCATTCCGCTTCCTGGGTTTGGCGTAGACATGTTTGCGCGGGTGGGCAAGACTACCATAGACGAGGACCACATTGGAGATTTTGCGCGCGGGGGGTTTACGTGGGCGGTGGGCATCGCGGTCTCGAAAGATGGAAACGTCTATTGCTCGGACGAGTACGAATGCACGGTCTCGGTGTTCGATCCGAATGGGATTCAGACGTTTCCGGAGTTCGATCCTGAAGGGGAGCATATCGACCGTTGGGGTGAGAAGGGGTCGGAGCCAGGGATGTTGGACGGACCTGCCGGCTTGGCGTTCGACACGAACGACGATCTGTATATCGTCGATAGCCTAAACAATCGGGTGCAGGTGTTTTCCAAGGCGGGAAATTTCTCGAGGGAGTGGGGGAAGGGCGGCAGCGGCCCTGGGGAGTTCGATCGTCCTTGGGGGATAACCATAGATGGAGAGGGCGCGGTTTACGTGGCGGATTGGGGGAACCACCGCGTGCAGAAGTTTGGGCCGGATGGAGAGTATGTGATGTCTTTTGGGGGATTGGGCGCGGGTGCCGGGTCTCTCGATCATCCTTCCGGCGTAGCGGTGGACAGCGACGGGGACGTATACGTTACGGACTGGGGAAACCGTCGGGTGGCGGTATTCGAGCCAAACGGCGAGGTGCTTGCTGCACTGTACGGTGAGATGCGAACTCTATCGAAGGCGGGCCAGTACGCACTGGAGCGGGATCCGGAGAATATGAAGCGGTTCAACCAGGACGACAACCCGACACGACACTTGCTGCGCTTCTCTCGGCCATTGGGGATCGACATCGACGAGCAGGACCGGGTCATCGTAACAGACGCACGCGGTCGGCTGGTGGTCTACAAGAAGGATTCGGACTACGAGGAGCCAGCTGCGTAGGTTGTGGCGGTCTCTTCCTTCTCAGTAGTGCCTCGGGGCCGCGCGCGATTTGCTAGAATCGGGAGTTGATGAGTCCTGCCGAGTCCCGTCCGTCGTCCGAATCTCGCACGTTCGCCGTTAGCGCCGTCCGGGGCGTGCGCTGTTGCGGAGTCGTCGGACGGCGACAGTCAGGGCGAGAGCGAGTGAGGCGATTCCCGTGGCGACAGCCGCGGGAACGATCCATGAGGTTGGGTGGTCGGCGGAGGGGTGTATTTCCAACGGTACATCGGCGCTAGTATCGCCGAGCGGGCCGGAGATGTGGAAGGTGAAGACCCACTGTCCTGCACGTTCGAGCGGAACGCGCACATCGAAGTGGCTTACTCCGATCTGAACTGGGTTCGGACGGATCGGTCCGATGGATGCGTTCGCGGGGCCTTGTGCGCGGAGGGTTAGGTTGGTTGAAATGGGAGCTAGCTGATCGTCCCCGTGTCCGTTGGCGGCTGCGACGGCCTGCACGAGTACGGTAAAGACGACGAGTCCGGTTTTGGGTTGCGGGGGCCAGACACTGACAGAGACGTCGTATCCTGCGTGGCGTTGATTGTAGACGACCTCGCCTCCGTTTGCGGCGACGCCGTCGAGAATGAGGGCGGCGATGAGGATGGCGGAGGTGAAGGCAGAGAGGTATCGCACATGTGTATCGTAACGCAGGATGGGGGAATGGTGCTCGACCCGATTGAGTGAAGTCGGCCCGGAGCCGGTTTGCCCGGTTCGCCGTCATCTGTGTAGACGGCGGCGAACCGGATGGGGCCCTGTCTAGCTATGGACGCGGACGGACGGCTGCGACAAAGCGGGCACTTGCTCGGCCGAGCGGCGTTCGAGGACGTCCACGATGAGTTTGGCGGCGGTTGGGATGCTCATTCTGTCGAGATTGACGGTGATGTCGAACTTGCTACCGTCGTCGACAGCGCATCCAAACAGGCGGTTGAACACTTCTCTGCGCTCTTGGTCTGCCCGTTCCAGACGCTTGCGAGAGTCTTCTTGCGCGTCGGCGCCGTCCGAGGCGAATCGGGCGGCTCTGGAGTCGGCGGACGAGGAGACGTAGACTGCGAGTCCGTCGGACTGGGGGGGAGTGAAGAGATGGCATCCGTGTCCATGGAGGACGGCGTTGCCTTCCGCACTGTACCGCCGGACGAGGCCGCGGAGCTTTTGGATGTACTGTTGCTTGGTGATTGGTTCGGTTACGAGTTGATCGTACTCGTAAGCGCGCCCTGTACCGTATGCGTAGTAGCCGCTTTCGTAGGCGGCGCTGAGTTCGGTGGGGATGACGATGGAGCCGAGCAGCCGCATCCAGAAGGATTTGTAGCTGTTCTCGAAGGCGGCGATTTCGGCTGTGGAGCATTGCAGTCGGTCCGCGAGTTGGCTGCGAATTTCGTCGTCTATGAACTCGCTGTCGAGCAGACGGGCGACCTCTCGTCCCAAGAGCTCGCTTTGGCTGCCCGGAAGGCCTGTGATGGTTACGATGGGCGTGAGTTCGCGCTCTCGTTGCGCGCGAGAACTCTCGGTAGAGTATCGGTCGGCGGAGACGGTCATGTGGACTGCGTCCACTGAGCCGTTTGAGGCGTGGTAGTTGTGGTCGATGGTGAATCCGAGTTTTTCGAACAGACCAATGGCGGGTCTGTTGTCCGTGGGCACAGTGACCCACACTTGGTCGAGCCCCATGGTGTTGAAGACTTTGTCGAGGAGTTCGAGCATGGCGGCGGTGCCGTACCCGTGGTGCCAGAGGTCTTTGCGGCCGATGATGACGGAAAGAGCGGCTCCGCCCGTTCCATCGAGTTGGACTTGGCATTCCCCGACGTGTTCGTCCGCGGTGTTGTAGATGGAGAAGAAGGTTCGGCCTGGGTCGCCGAACGTGCGGTTCCACTCCCAGTCGCTGGCTTCGAGCATGTGGAGCGGGTCGTAGCCGAGGTGAACTGGGTCGTCCGCGCTGTATCGTCCGAACCAGCGGTTGGAGAGGTCGACATCGTCGAGCCACCACGCGATTCGGTCTACGTCGTCCCTAGTTACGTTCTTGAAGGTTATCTCTGGCAGCATGTCATCCTCCTTTGATAGACGGCGAACAATCACCGAGAACCTGCTCATCGAAACTCTGCTGGATACGATGTTTGCAGGATACACGATGCTTCTGGGCTGTGTCAACTCCTCCTGTGTTTTTGCACGAATTCGCAGGAAATAGAATGAAAATACACATAAATCAATTCTTGCAATAGGACTACTGAAAACTAATTTGTATTTCCGGACACAGGAGAGTTTGCCTTGGCATATCGTCGACATGATAGACCGCATGTTCTTGTATGTCAAGGGTGATCGACTGAGAGTTCTGTCTATTTTATCGCGGCGTAGGTATCCCTGCACTGATGACTCATGGTTGACTTTCTCGCCAACCGAGCCTTTCTGTATGCAGAATCCCAGGAAAGCGGGAATCTACCAACCGCAAGCAGCAGTACCCCCGACCAGGTGCAGAGCTGCTAGGGGAGTGGAAGCCAACGTTGACAGTCATGCGCGCGTGGGATACCATCCGAGGCGAACGGGTCGGCGCACTCTGGTTGGGAGGGGCGTCGTCTCCCGCGAACGAAAGAGATTGGAGTCGATGCGCGTTCGATTGGGAACGATTGGAGGTTGGCACGGATCCGTGGAGGTTGGAGCGTTTCACGGAGGGTTTTCCATGCGTGAGGGTGCAGACCGATGATAACGTTGAACATGCGATTGACGGCGAAACGCGGACGGGAAGACGATTTGCTGTGCGCGGTTCGAGATCGGTGGATGGCTGCGATGTCGAGGCAACCAGGCTTCGTAAGAGGAGTGCTGCTCAAGCCCTACAGCGGGCCGGCTGCGGCCAACGTTGGACTGCCCGAGAAGGAATTTACGTTCGAGGTCGTTTCGTTTTGGGAGACGGAAGCAGATCGCACGGCGTGGGCGGCGAGCGAGATTCATGCGGAGGTCATCGCAGGAGTGAACGATGCGGTGGAGCCGGACGCAGGGAAGGAGTCTGCGCTGTTTACGGTGGAGTATGATTGGGGGGAGAAGTAGGGTGAGGACGGTTGCTCGAGATTGTCGGGGCGCGGCGGCCGCGGATCTGACCGTGCCCATGAACGAAATACGATGAGGAGTAGAACGCCGATGACAGAAGGACGATTGGTCTATATGAGCGGGGAGTTCGTGCCGGAGAGCGAAGCGCGAGTGTCGATTTTCGACACGGCGTTGATGTTCGGGGACATGGTGTTCGAAATGACGCGGAGCTACAACCAGGAACCGTTCCGTCTTCGGCATCATTTGGAGCGCCTGTACGCGGGGATCAAGATATTGGAGATCGAGTGCGGGTTGGACATCGACGAGATGGAAGCGGCGACGATGGAGACGATAGAGGTCAACAAGGACCGGATGCCCGAGGGGATCGACTATCAGATCATGCACAACGTGTCCAACGGTCCATTGGGCCTGTATGCTTCCGTGTTTCCGGAGGGAGTCAAGCCGACGGTCACGATCAACGTGTGGCCTCTGACGTGGCATCTGGCAGGTATCTCGGACTACTACGATACGGGCGTTCATTCGGTATTGACGCAGCAGCAGTCTGTGCCGGCGCGGTACATCGACCCGAAGATCAAGAATCGGAGCCGGGTGTTCTACCAGATGGCGAATTTGCAGGCGCACAAGGTCGATCCGAATGCGTATGCGCTGCTCAGCGACGAGGATGGGTTCATCACGGAGGGAACCGGGAACAACTTCTTCATCGTCAAAGACGGTGTGGTCTATACTCCGGAGGGGCGGAACGTTCTTCGCGGAGTGACGCGGGGCGCAGTGATCGACTTGGCGGCGGAGTTGGGCATTCCCTTGTACGAGCGGAACATCGAGGCGTATGACGTTCATGGGGCGGACGAGGCGTTCGTGTCGAGCACGTCCATGTTCATCCTGCCGGTGACGAGATTCAATACGCTGCCTGTGGGAGATGGGCGCGTCGGTCCGACGGTGAGGCGTCTTACGGATGCGTTCAGCGGGATGACTGGCGTGGATATCGTTGCGCAGGCAAGAGAATACAAGGCGGCTGCGGAGGCGGCAGGATAGAGGCTGGTCACCCAAGGTTCGGCTGCGGCCCGTCTCTCTCCGCGGCGCGCTTGCGCGGGTCGGCCGCGTCGAGTCGCATCCTACCCGGGTCGCGCCGCCTCGATTTCGGATACGCGGACCATCGAGAAATTGACTACCACAGAGCATGAACATACGCTGAACGTCTGGTTGGCGGAAGAGTTGCGGCAGCGAGGATTGAACGCACATGCGGGGGGCATTCGATCCGGACGCCTCCGCATCGATGTGGAGGTTCGCATCGGGCCGGTTGTGGTCGCGGTGGAAGCGGAGCATGGGCAGGGCAGCGCCAACCGTGCGGAAGCCATCCAAGACGCGGACTATCGCTTGACGCAGAAATTGGCTCAGTGCGCCGTGGCCGTGTGCTACCCAGACGATTCCGACGCGCAGTCGCTGCCAGACGCCCAGTTTCTCTGGGCGGTGTGCGGCAAGGCTGGTAAAGAGCCGGTCTGGACGAAAGGCAATTTGGATCAGTTGGCTTCGGTGATTCGATTGGCGCCGGCGCAGTTGGGGAATCCGGACTTCGCGGCTGCGTCCCTGTCGGTCAGCTTGGACAGGGCGGCCCAGCGCCTCACGCAATACCAGAAGCAGGAGCTTGCGCGCGCCCTCGACTTGCCGCCGAGCGAGACGAAATCCCGCAATGGCGGCAGCGCGTGGGACAAGGCGGCAAAACGATCCCTATTGGTCGTGGCCACGGCCGTCATGTTTCATTCCAGACTCGACGCCTACCTCTCGGAGATGAAGGAGGAGTACGATAGCCGCGTCTCCAGTTCCGAGCCGTTCACCGGCGAGTGGCCGCCGATGATGGCGCACCGCTGCGCGGAAGCGGATGACCCATTGGGGGCGTTTCGGGACGCTTGGAGCATGATATTGGCGCTGGACTACAAGCCGATCTTCCAGACCGCGAGGGCTGCGCTGCACGCATGTCCCCCGGACCCAGCATTCACGGAGGCCGTGCGCGACACTGCGCGCGCCGCGTTGGTGGTCGCGGGCAATATCGCTGGTCTGCGGCACGACCTGCTCGGACGCATCTTCCATACGGTGTTGGATAGCGCGCGGTACGACGGTTCATTCTATACCACTACGGCCGCTGCAACTCTGCTCGCCGCCCTCGCGATCCGCGAGGATATGTACGACTGGAGCGACCCAGACGCCATCGCCCGGATCAGGATCATCGACCCCGCTTGCGGCACAGGGACGCTGCTCATGGCGGCCGCGGAGCGCATCCGCGAGCTCTCCCCGGACTTGCGGAAAGACGAATCCGTCGCCGGCGCGCTCATCGAACAAGTACTCTGCGGGTACGACGTGAACCTTACCGCCACCCACATGGCCGCGACCACGCTCGGACTGCTCTCTCCAACGACGCGCTTCCGCAACATGAAGATCGGGCGGGCGTTCCTCGGCGTGGATGACGATGGGCAAGCGTTCCTGGGTTCCTTGGAGTTCCTCGATCAGCAGCCGAAGCTCATCCCCTGGCCGAACGGGAGGCAGGCGTTCTCTCAGGTAGACACCGGGGACGATATGGCGCATCCCGACCCGGCGGACATCGTCATCATGAACCCCCCGTTTACACGCTCCGACCTACGCCACGACCAGTTTAGCAAGGAGCACGAAGCCAAGCTCAGGGATCGGGAGAAGCTACTCTTCTCCAAGAAGCCGGTGCATCTATCGAGCAACGGCAACGCATTTCTCATATTGGCGGACTACATCACGAAATCGGAGTCTTGCACGATAGCCGCGGTGCTGCCGTTGGTTACGTCTACCAACGTGTCGTCTCTGGAGATTCGCAAGTACTTGGCAAGCCGCTATCATATCGACACGATCGTCACGTCCCACGATCCTGACCGCATCTACTTTTCTGAGAACACCAGCATTGGCGAGATGCTGCTCGTCTGCCGCAGGTGGACGGACTGGGGAAAGCCGAAGCCGCCGACGCGCGTGATCAATCTGGCGCGCAACCCGGAGACTCCCGCCCAGGCGGTTGCGGTCGGATGGGCGATCGAAGAAGGCAACGTGGAGAAGATCAACTATGGCACGGTGCAGGAGTGGCCGGAGCCGAGAATTCGAGAAGGCAACTGGGGCGCGGTGCAATTCCTCTCGCCGTACCTATGCGAGAAATTCGACTCATTGAGAGCCGGTAGACTCTTCCAGTCCGTTGCCCTCGGCGAAGCTGCCGTCATAAGACCCGACGGCGTGGGGGTGCGAAACACGTTCGGCCGCTCTTCCTTGCCGGCCGTAGGAGGTATGACGGCCCTGTGGGACCACAAGACCGACGTTACCCAATCGATGGCTGCGGAGACGGATGCGTACATAACGCCCAAGCCAGGCAAGGAGAAGCAGGCGGGGAACCTATGGAAACGCCGCGGGAGGCTGCTGCTGCCGATGCGGGTGCGTCTCAACACCGTCAGAACGCTGGGCGTACGGGTGGAACATCCTGCGTTGGGTTCGGCATGGACGCCTTGCAAGCCCCGTGTTCCCGAGGCGGATGCGGAGACGATGGAGAAGGCGTTGTGCGTCTATCTGAACTCGTCCGTCGGAGTCTTGGCATTGTTGGGCGACCGCTCGAACAAGGCATTGTCCTATCCTCGATTCTCCATGGACGACTTGAAGAAGATTCCGGTGCCTGACTTTGCCGCCGTAGACGGGGCTGCCGAGCGGTTGGCGAAGGCATACGACGCGCACGCCAAAGACGTGTTCCTGCCGCTGCCCCGTATGAACGATTGCAGGACTCGGCGGGCGCTGGATCGTGCAGTCGCAGACGCGCTAGGGTTGGGGGCGGAGGCGGTATCCGCCATTCGGCGCAGCTTCGTGGAGGAGCCGTCGGTAACGGGGCGGCGGTACGATATAGACTTGGGTCGGTGAGGATTCGGAGCGCCGTCCGCAAGGGATGCGTGCGGCGCGGTCACGCTCGGCACGGCGCCGAGACTGTTCCTACAAGATCGAGAGACTGAGGTAAGGAAAGATGCTTACGCAAACGGTTGCAGGACGCACGTATGACTATGATTACAACGTCGGCTCGCGGAACATGGGCTTCGCGGTAGGGGCGGCCTTCGGGAGCGGTGATACGGTGTACGTTCTGAGTCGGCAGCATGAGCAGCTAGCGGACGTGCCTTGGAACAAGACGGCCGTACTGACCAAGGTTGGGAAATATGAGATTCCGGACACTGCAGGCGGTGAGGAGTTGACGCTAGAGTTTGGACGGTATGGAGACGGGGACGGAGAGTTCATCTGGCCTGCGGGGATCGCCGTCGATTCGGACGAGAACATCTACGTGAGCGACGAGTGGTTGAACCGCGTTTCGGTCTTCGACAGCGCCGGGGAGTTTCTCTGCGCATGGGGAGGCGGCTGCGGCAGCGACGGGTTCCGCAGGGCGTCCGGTATCGCATTCGGCCCAGATGAGCGTCTGTACGTCGTGGACTCTCTGAATCACCGCGTGCAGAAACGGACGAAGGACGGGGAGTATCTCGGCCAGTTTGGTGGCTACGGGAAGGGCGTCGGGGAGTTTGATTCTCCGTGGGGAATCGAAGTGGACTGCGATGGGTTCGTGTACGTGGCGGATCACAAGAACCACCGCGTGCAGAAGTTCGACGGCGACGGGCGTCCGGTGATGACGTTCGGCTCGTTCGGAGTTGGGGATGGGCAGTTGAATCGTCCATCGGATGCGGCGGTAGACCCTGAGGGCGACGTGTATATCTGCGACTGGGCCAACCACCGCGTGCAGATATTCGACCGCGGAGGAAGGTACGTAACGAGCTTGATCGGAGACGCGCAGGAAATGGCGAAATGGCACAAGCAACAGGTAGACTCCAACGCGGACGTTGTCAAGGCGCGCCGGCGAGTGCGGTCTCTGGAGCCGGAATGGCGCTTTGCGCTGCCGGCAGGGGTAGACTATGACGCATCAAAGCGGCGTATCGTGGTGTCGGACTCCCAGCGATGGCGCATTCAGATGTACCGGAAATTGACGGACTATATCGAGCCGCAATTCAATTTGTAGAGGGCAAGCAGTGATCGCGGTATTGACCCACCATTGGGCGAAGCCAGGGATGTTCGATGAGGCGCGCGCGCTTCTGGAACGCAATGGTCACGCGCAGAGCAAAGCGCCAGGATTCGTGAGCCGGACGATGGGAGCTTCCATGAGCGATCCGACGCAGATCACGTCATTCGTGATTTGGGAGAGCGGGGAGATATACGACCGGTGGAAGGCGAGTGCGGAGCGCGCGGCGGTGATGTCCGGAGCGGAGCGGCTTTGGGCGCAGCCACCGGAGTCCGAGCGGTTTCAGGTAGACGAATAGGGCAGCCGTGCCAGGGGAAGCCCGTTCGATGGGCTTCCGTTTCCTCTATCGCGACAGGGAGGATCCCCATACCCGTGCGGCGGACACAGACCCCCAGATTCTCGCGAAGGCGGGAATGACGGTGGGGGCGGGAATGATCCATGCTGGAGATTCCCGCCCCCACACATCACATGCACGGGTACGGAATGCCGTCTACGGCGTTCTATTGCGGCTGCAGCGTCTCGATAGCGGCAAGGGATGGGAGGAAGACGCTCCGGTAGAAGGGGTCGCGGCTTTGGGTGTCGGATGCGAGGATGACGAGATACGAGAAGCCGCGGTCGTCGCCGGAGATACCGATATCCACTGGCTGACCCTGGACGGTGAGTTGGTAGAGGCTCCAATCGACCCCTCGCAGCTCGATGGTTTCGTTTGGTTCTGGGGGAATGGATACCCCGAACTGTTGAATGAAGGCTGGGACAGCTTGCTGCATGACGTCGGTGGGATTGCCTTGTTGGATGATGACGACGGGCGACGTCTGCGGTGATTCGCTGTAGACGCCTGGAGCGACGTTGGTCCATCCTGCGGGCACGACACCTCGGATACCGAGTTCGGGATCCTCAAACGGGACGAGCGTGACGCCGGCCGATGCAGGTGTCTTGAAGGCAATAGGGGGAATATCGGAGACGCAGGACGAGTCCGGCTCCTGGTCGGGATCGCGGAGGAACGCTTGCGCTATGGCCATGGAGCATTCTCCGGAGCCGAGCACGCCATGTCCGCCTGCGGGTATCTCGACGAAGTAGCTCTGGGACAACACCGAATCGACTGCCCGCCCCCAATCCGGAGGAGTGACGGGATCGAATTGGCCTGCGAGGACGAGCGTGGGGATGCCGCTCGCCAACGGCTTCGCCTTCAGCTCGCTCGATCGGCCCGAATCCCAGGAGCCGCATATGTCGAACACGGAGTAGGTATCGACGTAAGGGGCCAGTTGCGGGTAGAGTTCGGACGCCGATGCCGCGCGGTCTCTCGAAGTGAAGGGGATTTCGTCCGCGCAATGGACCGAATAGTACATGCCTAGACTGGTGAAATCGAGTTGCGCCAGTCCCAAGCCGTATATGAAGGCGAAGATGTCGAACTCGTTTTGTTCTACGGAGTAGATCATCTCGGGGAGGAGGGGAATGAATTCTTGGATGTACAGGGCGTCGAAGACCGTTCGGAAGAACCTCTCTCCGGTGACGGCGACGTCGTAGATTTCGCCGGTGAACGGATTGGAGACGTCTACCCGGCCCGGGGTCTGATTGAGGGCGGCCGCGGCCGCGTAGAACTTCGCTTCGAGGTCAGGGTAGGCAGAGCTGCACTGAGGATTCGCGCTGCACGCGTCGAAGAGCTCCTCCAAGGCTTTGTCGGTATTGGGCACGATGGATGCGAAGAAGTCTACGTCGATGGGGAGTGCGGAGTCGAGGATTACGCTGCGGACGCCTTGCGGGTAGTCGCGCATGACCGTCATGGCCAGCCTAGTCCCATAGGACACGCCGTAGATGTTCCACTCTTGATACCCCAGCTGCCTTCGCAGGGCGTCCACGTCGGCGGCGTTTTCTTCGGTGTTGTACGCGGTAAGGTCCGGCCCTTCTTGCAGCAGGCGTTCTCCACAGGCGCGGACTGCCTCCACGAGTTTCTCCGACTGCTCTTGTGCGCTCGATGCCTCGTCGAGCGAGTCGAAGACGAATTGTGTGTATTCGGGGCAGTTGAGGGCGGGGTCGGAAGTTCCAACGCCGCGCTGGTCGAAGATGATTAAGTCCCGTTCCCGCAGGATCTCTTGGAAGATGGGAATTTGGAACGACACGGTTTCGACGATGCCAGAACCAGGGCCGCCGGAGAGATAGACGACTGGATCGGGAGCGGGATCGCTGGAAGTAGTCCCCAATACCATGACGTGCAGTTCTATGGTGCCGGTATCCGGGTCGGATCGGTTCTCTGGGACGACGAGGTTGCCGCACTGGGCGATCACACCCTGGGGTTCTGGCACGCTGCACAGGTCAGGCACGAACAGCGCTTCTGGAGGCGCGGGGGTTTCGGTTGGGAGAGGGGTTGGAGTAGGCTCCGGCGTGCTGGTAGGAACGAATGGCTGAGTCGGAACCGGGGTCGGAGGGGATGCCATCGGGGTTGCGGTGACGGGCAGGTCGTCAGGTTCTCCTCCGTCTCCACATGCAACGGAGAGAAGGATCAGGATGGATCCGGCGAAGAGTATGGAACACAGGCGGGGCATCGGTTAGGTCCTTTCGATAGTATCGTTCGACTGGTTTGGTTGGCTTTGAAGGAATGCTGCAACTTCGTCCGCGGTGGGCATCGCCTCGGTATCTCCGCGTCGGGTGCATATGAGGGCTCCGCAGACGTTTGCGACGGCCAGGCAGCGTTCGAGCACGTCTACTCGCTGCGCTTGGCTGGAAGAGAAGAAGGTGTGCAGGGTTCCTCTGCGGAAGATTTCGGAGAGGAATCCAGCGATGAAGGCGTCGCCCGCGCCGACAGGGTCGACGAAATCTACGGAGTATCCAGGGTGTTCGACGAGGTTGTGTCCATCGTAGGCGACTGCGCCGTCGGCGTCCCGGGTGACGACGGCCACTCGGCGGTTGACGGCCTGGAAGCGGCGCGCGTATGCGGTGGGGGATATTCCCCATCCCCAGACCGTTTCCGCCTCGTCATACCCGACTTTGAACACCCACGAGTAGGGGAGCATCTGGTCGAAGACCGTTCGTGCATCGTCCGCGCTCCATATGGGTTGGCGGTAGTTGACGTCGAAGGTTACGGGAATGTCGTTTTGGCGTGCGAAGCGAATGGACTTGAAGACGGTATCGCGCGCAGTCTCGCTCAGCGCAGGAGTGATGCCTGTTACGTGGATCGCGTCCGCGCCCGGAAGGTGGGGCAGGACGTCGTCGAACGATAGGCGGCTTGCCGCGCTTCCGCGGCGGCGGTAGGTCTTTTCGATCCGTCCGTCTTGCATGTGATTGACGTATGCGACGCCTGACCGGAGTCCTTCGATGCGGGGCGCGGCGATCTCCGTTCGTCCTTGAAGCGAGCGAATGATGGCGGCGCCCTCGTCGTCCATGCCTAGCTTGCTGATCCAGAGCGTGTCGAGACCTGGGACGGCAAGGCGTTGGAGGTCGAGGCACACGTTGGATTCGGCCCCCGCGCAGTATACTTCGTATGGCCCCCCGGACGCCTCATCGAACGGCCCGACATACTCCGCATTATAGGATACCATCGTCTCGCCGAAGGTTACAAGCTTTGGCATGAGAGTCGTCCGTTCTCCTAGTGGCTCGACGGGACGGAGTAAGGTTCCGCACGGCTGGCGGGTCGTACAGCTGTGGATATCTTCTACTGTAGCACCCCGCGGGAGTTGGTGGTATGTTTTGGGGACATCGGTTTGCCAATCCTTGCGTGCTGCAGTGTCCCCAGCGGCGATGTTGCGGTGCGTGAAGTTGTGTGATACATGTATCGTCCCGACATACGAGAGGAGGGTTATGGATGCAGAAGCTCGAGATGCCTGAATGGATATGGCCGCCCTGGCCGGTATCGTTGAAGTGCTCATACGTTGGCAGGGGCGACGTAGAGTGGCAGCGCGCCGTCCAATTCGAGATAGATGAGCGCAAGTATACCTCGTTGGTTCCGGCCGAAGCCGTGGACGAAGAGCATGAGACGATGACCGTCAGCATCATCGGATCGCTCAATGACGGGACGTACCTGATGGATCTGCCTGCAGAGACCCTTACTTCGGGGCCAAGGCTGCGTATCCGCAAGGACGACCCGATATTGACTTATGATACTCAGTAACCGGAACATCTTCAAAGAAATCGAATGCGGGGGGCTGACCTTCGATCCGATGATCGATCCCGACCAAGTCTCCACGTCGTCGGTACTGTTGACTTATGGTTGATAGGCATAGTAGCCTAGATTTGGTCGGAGGCAGCCTAGACGGTGCGTTCAAGAAACGGAATCAACCACAAGTCAACAGTACCGCACTGACTGCAAGACTCGTCTCAATCGCAAAGGACGTTCTATTCGATGAATGTTTCGCTCATAGATATACTGCTCACCATCTGCGCCTGCGTATTCGTCTTCTTCACGGTCGTGCTCATTATGGAAGGCTATTATGGCGCTGCCTTCCGGTCTGTTCTCGGGGTCGGTGTTGTCTTCGGCGGCATTTGGTTGGTTTTTCGCCTATTCAAGAGGGGTTCTCGATGAGGGAACTGATGAAGTCTCTCTGTGTTTGCCAAATTCGCAGTAAACTCAATTCTTCCTTGGACTGTTCCCACTTATGGTTGATAGGCATAGTAGCCTAGATTTGGTCGGAGGCAGCTAGACGGTGCGTTCAAGAAACAGAATCACCCACAAGTCAACAGTACCGGTTGGGTTGTCCAACTATCTGGCGGCGCGGATCGAAGGCCGGAGCTCGATGGCGCGGTTTGGAGTCTCCATTCACCAGACCGCCCCAACGGTTCAGGCAAACTTCAACGGCCAGCTCAGACTGGAAATATCCAACGTTGGGCCGTATACCGTACTGATCGGGCCGGGGACGAGGTTTTGCCAACTGATAGTCGAGAGGCTGTCCTCGCCCGCGGATCCAACGCACGACAGCCAGTGGCAGCATCAGAGCAGCGGCCCCTGAACAGTCGGGACGCATTGATCGTGGAGAGGCGAGAGATAGCAGCTGGTGCACCCCGCGGCTGCGTTCCGGGAACTTGCGGGGGTTGAAAGCTGCCCGCGTGTGCTACAATGGAAAGTGCGGGCCAACGTAGCTCAGTGGTAGAGCAGCTGTTTCGTAAACAGCAGGTCGGCAGTTCGATCCTGCCCGTTGGCTCCACGCTACTAGGCCGTCGCCGCGTTCGTCGCGGGGCCGTTCTTTAGGAACGAGGCGAGACGCGTCGATTCACTACACCTCGGTGGCTGTCCGCCGGGCGCGGTTTGAAAAACTCGGGGTACTTCTTGAAGCAATCAAGACACAAAGGCTTGTGGAGACTCGTTCGGTGCTTCTTTCCACAAGTGTGGCAGTGGTTCTCCGGGTAGTCATTGTTCTTGAACTTATTCCAGCTTGCGTAGCAAGGCTTACAGTATGGACGTTTAGGGTTGGTCTGAATCGCAACCTTGCACCGGATGCAGACCCCCGCCTTTGGGTTCTGTGGATCCGGCCTGATGTTTCCACGCGTTGGGTCTAGCGCAGAGTATTTCGGAGGCTTTTCAGCAACATAGCCCATCGCGGCCATTACGGGGTTCTCATCGCTGTTCCTCTCGATCCGCCTCGACTCCTCAAGAATCTCTTTGTAGAGATCGGGTTCTTGCTCGCGGTATACGAGCATTCCCATTTCATAGTTGTTGACCTGAGAGAACTCGTACAGGTTCATGGAGGTCAGCAGCGCCTCATCCTCGTTCAAGTAGCATTTCGCATGAAGGTTCTTGCAGAAACTGGTTCTCACTGAGGTCATTGATTGGAGCCAGGCAATTTCTTCAGGCGAGGGATCTTCCTTCCCGTAGATTATGCGAACGTCGATTTTCAGTCGATTCTTGTCCTCGATGAGTTCTTTGATACGAGGGTTGACTTTGAGGTACGGGCTGATGAGCACAAGACGCTCTTGGGCTCTCTTGACGATTTCTGAGAGAGCGTGAGAGACGCCTTCCGTAGCAAGGAATTTTACCATAGCGAATGTATCCTAGCGAATTTCGAGGCGTCTAGTCAAGCAGCGCCTGGTCCCAGTCGACCCATTCGAGGACGCCGCTCCGGGCGATCGACTCGCGCCAGTAGTCGACGTATTCTGCGGGCGGTTCCGCCTGTCCGGGGAAGGACGGTCCGGCGTCGAGTCCGAGGAGTCGGAGCAGCATTCTGGCGTGGGGGCCGTCTGCGACCATGCGCGCGGAGGGTCGGGTGCGGCCGCGCTGGTATACGGGATCGAACTGGATTTGGCGGTAGAGGGTTGCGAGTTCGTCGTATCGTCCTTCTTGGGCAAGGGCGGTTTGATGAAGGGAGAGTCGGGGAGCCGCGTTGGCCATGACGTCGATTCTGCTTTGCATTCCGAACCGCGCGCCCATGCCGAAGAACTGTCGGTTTTCGCTCATGGCGAACCTGTCCCCGAACATTTGCTGGAATCCGAGATAGTCTTCGGTGGAAGCGCCCGTCCACTTGACCCCGACGACGTTGTCGAGCTCGGCCAGTTTCTCGAACAAGGAAGGAGTGTATGAGTATGCACCCGGCATGACCCAGAAGCTGTTGTACGTCATGATTCCGATGTCGACGCGGTCTGCCACGTATTTGTGGTGGATGTAGATGTCTTCTTCGGTGGGTTGGGAGTAGTGAGGGGGCGAGAGGAGGACGAAGTCGATGCCCGCGTAGGCGGCGTAGGCGCACTTTCGGGCTGCTGCGCGGGCGCTGAGTTCGGCGACCATGACCATGGTGGGAGCTGCCCCCCTGCCTTCGTCCATGATGAGGTCTGCCAGCGCCTGGAACTCGTGCTCTTCGAGCATGTACGTTTCTCCTGCGCCGCCTGCGATCAGGTGCACGCACTTGCCTTCGACCATCCCCTGTTCGATGAGCCAGCGGATGTGCCTGCGTTGGCTGTCGAGGTCGAGGGAGTAGTCGTCATGGGTGAAGGTTGGCATCGACAAGATGCTGCCTTGGAGTCGTTCACGGCGGTAGTCGTTTGGCATGTCTTCTCTCTCCAGTCGAGCGGCTTGGGCGTCTGTGCTCGCTTGCAGTTCTAGGCGTCGAATATAGACTGATCCCACTCCACGCAGTCCATCAGGCCGCTCTCGATGAACACTCTTCGGGTGTGGTCGTAGAGGGACTGGGGAGCCGGGGCCTGGGCGGGGAAGTTGGGGCCGGGATGGAGTCCCATGACTTCCCAGCGGACATGGCCGAACACGCCGTCCGCGACGGAGGTGAAAGGCGGGGCGGCGCTGCTCAGACGGTTGTCTGTGTCGAAGTGGAGCTTGTCGAGGAGGGCGTCGAGTTCGTCGTATCGTCCGTCGCGGAACATCTGCCACTTGGTCATGGACAGGGTAGGCGCGACGTTCCCAAAGAAGTCGACGAATCCCGTCATGCCGTGGCGGGCGCCCTGGGAATTCATCATGCCGTTGTCGATGAAGTTGAACTCGTTGGCGAAGAGCTTGAGCATACCAATGTAGTGGGCGGCCCTGGCGGAACTCCACTTGAATCCGACGACGTTTTCGAGATCGACGAACCGCTCCATCAAGCTTCTGGTGATTTCGTAGCCCGGGGGCGGCGTGACCCAGAAGTTGTTGTAGTTCATCAGTCCGACGTCTGCGTTGTCGTTGACGTACTTGGTGAAGAGGTAGACGTCTTCTTCGGCGGGGCACGAGTAGTGCGGGAGTCCAAGTTCGATGAAGTCGACACCCGCGTCGGATGCGTACCTTGCGCGGCGTGCGGCGGTTCGTGCGTTGAGGTTGAAGATGCCGACCATAGTGGGGGCATCGCCGTTGGCGGTGTCTACGAGCGTGTCGATGAGGGCGAAGAGCTCGCCGTCGTCGAGGAAGTAGCCTTCGCCGTATCCTCCAGCGATGAGGAGGACGCCGTTGCCGTCCCTGCCGATGCCGTGATCCATCAGCCAGCGGATGTGCTTCGCCTGCCGGTCGAGGAGGAGGTTGTGATTTTCGTCGGTGAACGTGGGCAAGGATACGACTGGCCCGGTGAGTTTTTCCTGACGATTCTTCATGGCGGTCTACGCTCCTATGCTTACATTCTGAGATCCAGCCTCGGCCGCATCAGCCGCTCTGGCAGATTGGTATCGTGCATGAACTGGACGAGGTTCTGGTGGATGCCGCGTGCGACGTCGAGGTTGTCGGAGATGACATTGCGCTCCTGGCCCGGGTCTGACGGCAAGTGATACAGCTGCGACCTGCCTTCGTCAGTGGTGTAGAGGAGTACCCATTCATCGGTCGAGATCGTGGTAACGAGGCTGCTGGCCAGCTTGCGCCGGAAGTTGTCGACCGAGCGCACGGGGTCGCCAGGGTCGGCAAACGGCACCGTAGTGACGGTGAACGACCGTCCATCCGCGGACGCGTCGAAGACCATTGGCGCGAGGGATCGCCCTTCTACCCATTCGGGAATGTCTTGGCCGAGTATGTCGAGCACGGTCGGCATGACGTCGATGGCGGATGTCAAGCCATGGTAGGCGTTGGGACCTGCGCCCGGGATGTGGATTATGAGGGGGATCGATGTCGTTTCCTCATACAACGGCGAGAACGTCCAAGCGGAGTTGGGGTCGCCGTGTCGGTACATGGAGCCGTCTGGTTTCTTGGCGAAGGTCATCTTGCCGAAGAGGCCCCCGTGCTCCCCGAAGTAGAATCCGTGGTCGGATGTGAAGATGACGGCGGTGTTGTCGGTGAGACCCATGTTCTCGACCATGCGGAGGAGATAGCCAATCCATGTATCGACCATGGTGACTTCCCCGGCATATGCCGCGCGGGCCTTGGCGACCTTCTCTTCGGTGTAGCCAGGGGCGTCTTGCCAGAAGCCATAGGGAGGTTGGACGACTTCACCGTCGTGATCTGGCATGTAGAGGCGGGAGTAATACACGGGGGCGTCCCATGGTTCGTGGGGATCCCAGGTGTCGATGTAGAGGAAGAAGTCTTCGGTGTAGTGGAGTTGCAGCCATTGCATGGCGCGGGTCATGGTCTGTGCGGCGTTGCGGTCGGATTCGAAGCGCCACGCTTCCCGGGCGTCGCGGGATTCGTGGTGATGATGGGTGAGAAGGCGGGTAACCGAGCCTTCCTGCCCGGTGTACATGGAGAAGGTCTGGAAGCCCTTGTCGTAGTTCATGCCGCCGCGGAGGTAGAAAGGAGTATCGACCATGGCGGCGGTGTGGTAGCCGTTGGACGCGAGGAGTTCCGCGAGGGTAGTGGCGTTGGAGGGGAGGGGTTCCCACTCCATGAATGACATCGTCCAACGCCCTAGTGCATGGTCGGCGCGAGTGGGCATGGTAGGAAAGCCGGCGGCGTAGTGGCGCGTGAAGAGAGTGGACTTGGCGGCGAGCGCATCCAGGGATGGCGTGCGTATGGGCTTCTTGCCGTAGGCTCCGAGATGATCTTGGCGGAAGGTATCCGCGACGATCCATATGACATTCATGGGCGGCGGCCTCTTGGTCGTAGGCGGTATGACTACGGACGATAGCATATCACATTGGAGCGGCGCAGAGGATTGGCGGGCATGATAGACTTGTAGTCAGGAGCCAGCGATGACTACCAAAGACAACATTCCAGACGACAGCGAATTCCGCATCACGCGCCTCCGCGCAAAGAACTACCGCTCCATCCGCAACCTCGATATGGAGTTGGAGCAGCTGACCGTGCTGGTGGGGCCGAACGCGTCTGGCAAGAGCAACGTCTTGGACATCTTGCAGTTCATCCGGGAGGCACTGTGGGGAGGATTAGACTTTGCGGTTTCGGAGCGGCGCGGGATAGACAGCATTCGACATCAGCATCGGCCGGAGCGAGACAGGTCGCGGGACGTGGAACTTGGGGTGAGTACGACTTACCCGGGTGTCTCTCTCGACTACAATTTCGTTCTTACACGCGATTCAAGCGGCGGCCACCGGGTCAAGCGTGAATACGGCAGTCTTTGGGTGGAGTCGAAGCAGGTCGAATTCGACATCAGAGACGGGCGTGTAATGAAGCCCCGCGGCATACCCGACTTAGGAATCCCCCCAAGCCAGTTGTCGTTCTTCAGATATGCGCCATTCTTCTTCGAGGACAAGTCGGATGGATCAGAGCATCGAATATCCCCAATGATCCATCAGTTCTGGGTGATGACCGGTGCATTGTCGGATCTGGGATTCAGCCACGTGTTTCCACACTTGATTCGGTATCCTCATAATCAGACAAGCGGAGAACGTCTCGTTAAAAATGGGACCAATCTTGCGTCTGTGTTGCATGATATGGAGAGAAGCAGTAGTAGTTTTCGAGATCTGATAGAAGTGTTGTCCCTTGCGCTGCCGGGAATAACGGACGTGAGGTCGAGACTGATTGGCGGATACCTCGCGTTGAAGTTCAAGCACTTGAACATCGCCGGCGACGAGGGAATATGGCTCGACGCAGCTCAGGAGTCCGACGGCACGCTGAGGATACTTGGCCTGCTGACGGCGATACATCAACCGCGGCTGCCTCCGTTGCTGGGAATCGAGGAACCAGAGCTAGCGATTCATCCGGGAGTCTTGCCTATTCTCGCCGATGAATTTCAGGAGGCCTCGCTGCGGATGCAGGTGGTGATTACGACGCATAGTCCGGACTTCATCGACCAGTTTCAGGTGGAGTGCATTCGGGCAGTGGAGTTCGCGGATGGAGAGACGAGGGTTGGGAAGGTGTCGGAACGACAGGCTAGTGCAGTCAGGGATCGGCTGTTTACCCCCGGAGAACTGCACCGCATGGAGGGATTGGAAATTCATCCGCCGGTGGCGCAATGATACGCACTCCAGTAATCGTGCCGATTGTAGAGGGAGACGGTGAAGTCGGTTCTGTACCCGTTCTTCTGCGTAGGGTTCTAGGCGAACGCCACGAGCGGCACGATATTCACATTCAGAGGCCTATCAATTCACACGGGGTCGGCAGTATCAGGAAAAATATTGATCGGTTTCTAGGATACGCACGAAAGTATGCGGAATGCGACGCAGTGTTGGTTTTCTTGGATAGTGATGGAGATTGTCCGTGTAGTCTTGCGGCGGACTTGGCTCGGTCTGCGAAAGAACTCAACATGGATGTTCCGGTCGCCATCGTCTGCGCCCACCATATGTATGAGTCGTGGTTCATCGCAAGTCTAGATTCGCCAAGCGGAGAGAAGATTAGGGGCAAACTAGATTTAAGTGAAAATGCGGAGTATGAAGGAGACGTGGAGTCGATCAATTCTCCGAAAGCATGGCTCAAGGATCATATATCTCGTAGAGATAGGAGTTATAGCGAAACCAAGCATCAGGCCGCTCTCACTGACTTGATTGACATCGAGCACACCCAACACCGCTCCCGATCCTTCCGGCGGTTCTGTCATGCGGTGGAGGAGCTCGTGGGCGGCATCGGCTCGGGTGAAGCAGCGGTTACGCCGCTCGCACCGAAGGAGAATACGATTGGAGGGACGAATCATGACTGAAGCGCAGGGGACGCGGATTCTGTATACGTATCCGGGATGCGGGTATACGACGGACTTGAAGCGGGAGCTTCGGAGAGAGGGAGTGGAGTACGATGAAGTGGATCTTTCGAGGCACCCGGAGCGGATTCCGGAGTTGTTGGCGTTGACGGACGGCGAGCGGATTACGCCGGTGTTCGTGAATGGGGATGAAGTGCAGATTGGGCGGAATGGGATTGGGTGCTCGTTTTGACGATGCGGCTTCCGGAGATGTTCGACCTGACGGGGCGCGCTGCGGTGGTTACAGGCGGCGGGACGCACTTGGGGCAGGCGATGGCCGCGGCGCTGGCGGAATTGGGGGCGTCGGTAGTGATTGCGAGCCGCCGCAGGGAGTTGTGCGAGTCGGTTGCGGCAGAGATGCGCGGAAAGGGCCTGCGGGTAGAGGGCGCCGGATGCGATGCGACGAATCCCCCGGACGTCGACGCGCTCGTGGACGGCGTAATGGAGCGGCACGGGCGCTTGGATGTGATGGTGTGCAACGCTGGGGGCACGGCTGCGCCTCCAACGTATGTGCCCAACGGAGACGTCGGGGAGTTCGAGGCGACGCTCGCGTTGAACGTGCGGACGGCGTACTTGTGCGCGAACGCGGCGGCGCAGGTCATGGCGCGCCAACGATCGGGGTCGATCATCACGATCGGGTCGATTCACGGGTCGCTGACGAACGACAAGCGATTCTACGAAGGGACGGACTTCAAGCGCGGCGGCGCGGCGTACCAGACGGCCAAAGCGGGGATCATCAACTTCACGCGCTATCTTGCCATGGAACTGGGCGAGTACGGGGTTACCGCGAATTGCATCAGCCCGGGGCAGATTCCGCCGCCGGACACGGATCCAGTGATGGCGGAGCGCGCGCGGCAGGCGAACGCGCTCCGCCGCAGTGGCGTGCCCGATGACCTCAAGGGCGCGGTTGCCCTGCTCGCCTCCGACGCCGGCGCATGGATCACCGGGCACAACCTGGTTGTCGACGGGGGATGGAGCATCTGGTAGGGTGATAGTGTACAATGGACGAACGACACAGCCAATCGAAGAGACGTATGGTATGATGTCCCTGCGAGAATCCAGGTATGAGGCAGTGAGATGAATGCACATGAACCAAACCCTAGGCCGAAATTCAGGAAAGACCGCAAGTACCAAGAGTCGATGGATATTTTCAAGAAGGCGCAAAATGTGCTGGTCGATCGGCAAAAGAGGTCGCGTTGTCTGTTCCCATTGACAGAAGATGAATACTGTGGAGAACCTGCTATCGGCGGCCACACCATTCAAAAAGCGCTCCTGGGTCGAATGGAGAGGACCGGACATGTCCGAGGATTCTTGATCGATGTAGCAAATATGGGTCATCGAATAACTGATTGTGGAGGGGTTGACAGCAAAGCCTTCTACGACCAACGTAGGTGGTCTCCTAGGGATGTTGGAGTCAATGAGGCCTCGGTGCACTATTTCGCCTGCAACCTACATGATACTGTGTTGTTCGTTCCGATTGAGCGCGGCGAGGAAAACTCGAGTACACATCCGTTGGATGCTCCCGAGCTTGCGAATGAACATTACTTTCTCCTCGCATACCGTAGGTTGATGGTCGCTATAGAGCAACTAGAGCGGCTGAAGATCATGCCAAATTGTATGAGAGAACAGCATCGAAATGACAAGCGACTCCTGCTGATAATACAGCGGATCAATGGCTATCTGAATGGCCTAACCAAAGCAAAGGATTCGTTTGACGAGTCTTACTTGACAAGAAGATTCGACGATGTCATCGACACTCCAGTGGATGTGACTATTGGGCTTCCCTTGAAAGTTGCGGTGGCTGATCTGTATTCGTTCAATGGTAGGGGTGAGGTCTTCTTGACGATTTTCCCCTTGCGTCCATCACGGTCTGAAGAAAATGGTCTCTACAACCATAGAGTCATCGCTTCACATATGAAGACTGCGCAGTCTTCAACACAGGGAGCGATAGACAAGATACGTCGTATGGTGGAGAGTCTTGGTACAGACGACGGAGGACTGGAGGAGTTTCTTCGAGAAGTGTTGGCTAACTGTCGGAACTCATTCTTCTCTCACGATTACGAACAGCTGCCTGAGCATATTCGCGAAACTGTCGAACAGGCAGTTTATTGCACGGCAGTTGAAGGCATACCAGAGCCGCTTCAGGACTACCTGTGAGCATACGTGGAGAGGACGTGCTGTTCAGCGGATCTTCCGGCGGAGTGGTCTGACGGGGAGCATCTTTTCTAGTGCGGGGGTTGCATCGATGTTTCGTGTGATAGGCGGCATTGCGGTGGCGGCGGTTGCGCTGGTTGCCCTCGCGGCTTGCGAGGATGACGCGCCGGAGACCAATCTGGACGAGACGGCTGCGCTGGCTGCAGAGGCGCACGTCGATGAGGCGGCGACCAACACACCCACGCCACTCCCAACGGCGACCCACACGCCGTCCACTACGCCTACGCCCACACCGTCTACTACACCCATGCCGCCACCTGCGACGCCGACAAAACCGGGCGGTCTGCTGTGGCGCTATCAGACAGAGTACGCTGTGTTTTCCTCTCCTGCAGTTGTGGATGGAGTCGTCTACGTCGGCTCAGTGGATAGATACTTGTACGCGGTAGACGCCGACTCCGGTGAACTGCGCTGGCGATATCGAACGGGGGGCGGTAGTTCCTCTCCGTCGGTAGTGGACGGCGTGGTCTACGTCGGCTCGTCTTATGGCTACTTGTACGCGTTGGACGTCGGCTCCGGCAGGCTACGCTGGTGGTACGCAACGGGAGCCCGGGTGCCTTCCTCTCCTGCGGTAGTGGACGGCGTGGTCTACTTCGGCTCAGTGGATAACTACTTGTATGCGGTGAGCGCGCCGGGCAGGCCGACAGCGGCCCACACGTCGCCCCCTGCACCCACGCCGACGCCCGGTGCGCCTGCTGCGCCCCCGCCGGTATCTTCCCCGGCCCCCGCACCGACACAGACCGGGACGGGCGGGATAGGCTGGCGATATCGGACGGGGGGTGGTGGTTCCTCTCCTGCGGTAGTGGACGGAGTTATCTACGTCGGCTCATGGGATAACTACTTGTATGCGGTGGATGCCGACTCCGGGGAACTGCGATGGCGATACACAACGGGGGACTGGGTGTGGTCCTCTCCTGCGGTAGTGGACGGAGTGGTCTACGTCGGCTCGCGGGATAACTACTTGTACGCGGTGGACGCCGGCTCCGGTGAACTGCGCTGGTGCTACGAAACGGGGGACGGGGTGGATTCCTCTCCTGCGGTAGTGGACGGAGTCGTCTACATTGGCTCAGAGGATGGCTACTTGTACGCGGTGGACGCCGGCTCCGGTGAACTGCGATGGCGCTACGAAACGGGATACCCTGTGAGTTCCTCTCCTGCGGTAGTGGACGGAGTGGTCTACGTCGGCTCATGGGATAACTACTTGTACGCGGTGGACGCCGAGTCCGGTGAACTGCGATGGCGCTACGAAACGGGATACCCTGTGAGTTCCTCTCCGGCGGTAGTGGATGGAGTGGTCTACGTCGGCTCAGGTAATGGCTACTTGTACGCGGTGGACGCCGAGTCCGGTGAACTGCGATGGCGCTACGAAACGGAGGAGGGTGTGTACTCCTCTCCTGCGGTAGTGGATGGAGTGGTCTACGTCGGCTCAAACGATAGCTACTTATACGCGTTGGACGCCGAGTCCGGCGAACTGCAATGGCGCTACGAAACGGAGGACTGGGTGTGGTCCTCTCCTGCGGTAGTGGATGGAGTGGTCTACGTCGGCTCAGTGGATGGCTACTTGTACGCGTTGAACGCCGAGTCCGGTGAACTGCGATGGCGCTACGAAACGGGGGACGTTGTGACTTCCTCTCCTGCGGTAGTGGACAGCGTGGTCTACTTCGGCTCGCATGATAGCTACTTGTACGCGGTGAGCGCGGGGCGATAGATTCCCGCCTTCACGGGAATGACGTGAGGGGTGCGGGAATGACGTAGCCAGCGGCGTGTATGACGATCGAGCGATGCGCTCCGCACTCAAGTCACGACGTTTTCGGGGCGGCCTTGCAGGAAGGCGATGACGTTGGAAACTGCGCCCTCGTTGAGGAGTTCGACGCCTTCGGGGGTTTGGTCTGCGATGTGAGGGGTGAGAACGACCTGGTCGCAGGCGAGGATTGGGTGGTCTGGCGGGATGGGTTCTTGATCAAAGACGTCGAGAGCTGCGCCGGCAAGGTTGCCGTCATGGAGGGCTTGGACGAGGGCGTCGGTGTCGACGAGTTCGCCGCGTCCGGCGTTGACGAGAATGGCGTTGTGCTTCATCAGAGCGAGTTCTAGCCGTCCGATGATGCCACGGCTGTCTGGGCTGAGGCGAACGTGGAGGCTGACGACGTCGGACTCTTGGAGGAGCTGGTCGAGGGGGACGAATTGGACGCCGATTCGTTGGGCGCGTTGGGGGGATGGATTGAACGTCCATGCGATGCAGCTCATGCCGAGCGCGTTTGCGATGCGCGCGACTTCACGTCCGACGTTGCCTGTGCCGACGATGCCCAGGGTCTTGCCTTGGAGGGTGAGGTTTTGGATGAGTGTCCACCGTCCTGCTTTGAGTTCGGCGGTTTGGAACGCCGCGCGTTTGGCGGCGGCGAACATGAGGCCAATGACGTGTTCGGCAACGACGGGGGCCGTGCGTCCGGGCTGGTTGCTAACGACGATGCCGAGTTCTTTGGCGGCGCGGATGTCGATCATGTCGACGCCGATGGAGCAAGTTGCGATCATGCGAAGGTCTGGGAGTGCGCGGAGTGCGTCTGCAGGCCATTTGATTGCCCCGCGGGTATTGATGATGACATGCGCGCCACGTGCACGTTCGAGCTGCTCGTCCATGCTTCCTGGCCGGTCGAGATGGAGGGCGACGTCCCCGTAGGGTTGGAGGCGGTCGAGATGCGGGGAACCTTGGATTTGCGGCGGCTCATCGCCGGGCACGACGAATTTCAGGCGGTCGTTGGTCATTGCGGCGGTCTCCAGTTCTTGTGTCGCATTACGGCGTCGTCTCCCTAGGGCGCGCTTTCCGCGAGGGCTTGCAGCACGTCCGGCCAGTCGGAAGAGCGGCCTTGTCCATAGTTGGCGCGGTAGGTAATGACTCCGTTGGCGTCGATGGCGACCTTGGTAGACTGGCTGGTTACCCTGAAGTCCCGCAGCATATTGCCGACGGGAAGCGAGACGATGCCTGGGTGCCCACTCTCGTTTTGATAGTCCGCGAGTTCGCGCAGGGATTCGTTGTAGCCGACGACGTAGAAGTCGACGGAGTCCTCGAACGGGGGATAGATGTTGGTCATACTCCGCAACGCGGAGCGGCAGGATGATCACCAGGTTGCATGGAAGAGGATGAAGACGGGCTTGCCCTGCGCGACGAGGTCGGCAGAGGATATTCGTTGGTCTTGCGAGAGGGTTAGGGTAAAGTCTGGCGCGCGGTCTCCGACGCGGACGCCGACAGCGGGGGCAGACGGCTCCGTCGCCGCGGCAGCTGGCGGAGCGACCGATTCGGACGGGGCGGCGGCAGGCGGAGCCGCAGGCGTCGGAGCAGGTTCGGAGCCTGCGCCGCAAGCCATGGCAGTGAGGAGGCAGAGGGCGGCGGCTGTCGGTATGATCCAGCGGATGTTTGGATATTTCATCGGGGTTGCACCTATGGAAGTTCTATTGCGCGGCCTGCATTACGCAGCATCTCTCTATGGCGCGCTGTCCGCGAGGACTTGCAGCACATCGGGCCAGTCGGAAGAGCGGCCTTGTCCGTAGCCGCGTCGGTAGGTGATGACTCCGTTGGCGTCGATGGCGACCTTGGTAGACTGGCTGGTTACCCTGAAGTCCCGCAGCATGTTGCCGACAGGAAGCGCAAGGATGCCCGGGTGTCCGCTTTGTCCCTGGTATTCCGCGAGTTCGCTCAGGGATTCATTGAAGCCGACGACGTAGAAGTCTACCGCGTCCTCGAACGGGGGATAGATGTCGGTCATGCTCCGCAACGCGGAGATGCAGGATGGTCACCAGGTTGCATGGAAGAGGATGAAGACGGGCTTACCCTGCGCGATGAGTTCGGCGGAGGTTATCCGTTGACCTTGCGAGAGGGTTAGGGTGAAGTCTGGCGCGCGGTTGCCTTCGCGAGTGCCGACGTCCGCAGTTACCTGAGGGCGGGCCGGTTCAGGCGTAGCCGTCGGCGTTGGGGGTACGGGCGTGGCCGTCGGCGTTGGAGGTATGGGCGTATGGGTCGCCGTCGGAGGCACGGGAGTCGGAGTGCTGGTAGGAATGGGTGTAGACGTCGGCAATGGCGTTGCGGTCGGGGAAGGAGTTGGAGTGCGGGTGGCAGTCGCCGTGTACGTGGGAAGGAAAGTCCACGTCGGGGTCGGCTGCGCTGCCGTTCGTTCACTCGGTCGATCCATGGAGTCGGTCTGGACGATTGCAGGCGTTGGCGTGCTGGTTGGGAGAGGAGTAGGACTACTGGTGGGAATCGGGGTTGCGGTTGGCTCGGGGGTATGAGTGCTAGTGGGATCCGGCGTGCGGGAGGGCGTTGGAGTGGGAAGAGGGGACGGAGTTGGCGGCGGGATAGTTGGGGTCGGGGTTGGAGTAGGTTGAGGGGTATTCGTCGGCGACGGCGCAGCAGTTGGCGCGGTCTGCGCCATGGCGGCGGGCGGTTCGGCGGTCGCCGTGTCCTGGCTGGCTGCGGGTTGTCCCCCGCAGGCAAACGCCGCGACGGCCGTTCCAGCCGCGCCGCAAAGCAACGATATTATGGTTAGCCGCTTCATCGAATATACCCTGTGCGATTCGACTACTACCAATCATACGGAAACTTGATGCGAAAGTAAATCGGCTTCCGTTCGATTTCTCCCAGAGCAGATTGCCTATGAGCGCGCGGCGAAGAGTTTCACCCTCGCCCGAATCCCTCTTGCATCCGACGCATACCCATGAAAGATGCCCGCACCCGCAATACATCGAACCGACCAGCCCGAATTTGACAAAACAGAACTCACATACTACTCTGGGACTATGACGACTCCGTCGCACCATACCCAGAGGAGGCAGCCACGATATGCGAAACACCCAAACTGCAGCCCAAGGAGACATCTTGCAATCCCCAATCATCAATCCCCAATCTGCAATTCCCCAACTCGCCGTCGGCAAGATCCGACAGAATACAACAGAATACAACAGAACGCTACAAAAACTCGTGCCCGCGCGTGCGCACGCACGCGCGCTGCGATGGTTCCACTTTGGAAACCGCAGCGCGCCGTGTCGCCGCTCGACTCCTGATAGCATCTCATGAAACGTTTGCACGAATTAGGAAAATGGTCTATCTTGCGGTTGTCAGAGCCCAGCCTGCGACATTGGACATGGAGGAAAGACATGACTGAATACCCCCGGCCGATCGAGGGCGGCAACGCCGGAGACGGTTCGCCCCTGGTATTGGGCGACGACAGACAGATCGGAGACATGCACGCCCCATGCGACCCAACGTCCACAGTGCATGTGCTGGACTGGGACGGAGACGGGGAGCCAGAGTTGCTCTGCTCCGGCAACGAAATATTCAGCTACAAGTTCATCGACGCGCTCGCGGACGGGACACCGGTCGTGGATAGAGGGTTGCGTTGGGGAACCATGTCCCGCTCCGCACAGCGGGACGAAAACGACGAAGGCTTGACCGGGTTCGTACTCGCCGCCGGAAATTTCCTCGGCGGCGACAGCGTCGAAGCCGTCTTGGGCCCGCGCTACTACTCCCGCAAGCCAGTCGTCGCGTTTCCCCTTGCGGAAGGCGCGATTACGGACAGAGAGCGTGGGCAGCCCGTAACCATCCTCCATAGGAGCGGCTGCATCGCTGCGCCGACGAAACTCGATAGAGGATCGGCCGCTGCCCTCGATTGGAACGGAGACGGACTCGTCGTCATAGACCGAGGCGACCGCGAGAACTACCATCTCGACCCAAACACCGGCGTTTGCCCAGAAGACCAAAGAGACAGATATGGCCCCGACGGACGGTGGATCGGGAAGCTTCAGAGGCCCACCCTGCAACTGTACAGCCGCTCTGGGCTTACAGGCCGCGGAGTCGAGTTCATCTACGCAGGCACGCCGGACGTCCGGCTGCCCATGCACACGATGTGGGTATCCGTCGTCAACCCGACCGACGTCTCCGCCGGGCTCCTGCTGCTCACCTACTACGGCAAGGTGTACCACCTCCCAGTGGTCGAGTCCGGCCCTCCAACAGAGTGGAAGATCCCGCCGCAAGGCTACCCCTCGGGCGAGCCTCCTCTGCCTCCCCCGCAATGGGGAACCCCTACCGAGCTGTTCACCCTGCACAACGAACCGTTCAACCGCGTGACCAACTTCGACATCTCCATCGGCGTATCAGACGCGCTGGAGCCGGGACGTTTCGACATATTCGCAGGCGACCGGTCACAGTCTCCTTCATGGTGCCGCTTCTACGGACGCGACGACGACGGCCGCCCCATATATGACACCCCCAAGAAGGTCAAGCAGCGCAACCCCCACGTCGGCAACAGCTTCTTCAGCGTTCCCGCCGTCGGCGACTGGCGTGACACCGGAACCCCAGACATCCTCGTCGGCGGCGTGGAAGGGTACATCCTATGGTACAAGACCCTGTCCACCGACCCACTCCGCTTCGCCCCGCCGGAGCGAGTGCGCTACGGCACGACGGAAATCCGACGCCTCGCAGCCCCCAACCCCGCAGGCGGGCACCATTGGGGAGGCTCCCAAGGCCCCTACGACGGCGACATCGGAGGATACAGCAACCCCGTCCTCACCGATTGGAACGCAAACGGCCTACTCGACCTCGTAGTGAGCGATATGATCGGACTCTACGACTGGTACCCCAATTGGGGCACGAAGCAAGAACCCGAGCTCGGCCCCCCGCAGCGCCTGCATCTGACCACCGGAGACCCAGTGCGCGGGCCGTGGAGGCAGCAGCCCGGTATCGGCTGCTTCTCGGAGAGCAGCCTCCCAGACCTGGTCATCCAAGACATAGACCTCGACCTAGCCATCTTCCGCCGCGCCGGCGCACATGAACCATCCCTCCTGCTCCCAGGCGAGAAACTGCGCTATGAAGACGGAGAAACCATCAAGACGCACGGCGTCTACACTCCATCCGGAGGAGACGGACGCGGACGAACCAAGATAACCGTCGTCGATTGGGACGGAGACGGCGTCCTCGACCTGCTGTTAGGCGTCGGCCCCCAACACCAAAGCCCATACCGAGGCAGCTACGTCCTGTTCGCCAAGAACGTGGGCTCGAACGCCAAACCGATCTTTCGCCGGCCTGAGATCATCCTCTGGAACGAGCACGGAAAGCCCCTGGAGTTTTGGCGGCACGGCGTCCATCCCGCCCCTGTCGACTGGGACGGCGACGGACGGCTCGGACTGATCGCAGGCGCAGACCAAGGACGCGTCTGGTATTGGAAGCCGCACAGCTTTGGGACGAGCGCATCCGGCGACCCAACCGCCCCCCTCCGTCCCCAAGGCGAGCACGGACTCGGCAGAGACGACTGATCCGCCCGTCTGCGCGGCATAGCCGCCGCCGCTATACCTACCCCACGCACGTGATTATCAACAACACCAGCACCGCAGCGAGGAATATGGCGCGGATTGCCCCCACACCCGAAACCCTCCTTCGCCATCCCCACTCCCACTCACGTCATTCCCGCGAAGGCGGGAATCTACCCGCCCCCGTCCGACGCGCACTCACGGAATACCCCCAACACGACGAATCGAACAGAACCAGAGTCCCCAACCCTTTGAATTGCAGCGCCAATCAGTGGTATGATGGATAGTGAGGAATACGCCGCGTTCGTTCCCGCCGTTCGAACAGCCGGCAATTAGGACCCGGGAGGAGCAATGAAGTCCCGTTTCATGCGCAATGGCTTCATCTATCTACTGATCGTCGTAGCAGTGCTTGCGATCTTCTTCACGCTCTTCTCCGGCGTGCCCGGCTCCGAAGAGATAGGCATCAACAAAGTCATCGAAATGGCCCGCCGCGGCGAGATAGCTGAGATCGAGGTGCGCGGAGACCGCCTGACCATCACCACCAGCCTGCAACAACAGCTAACGTCGCGTATTGAGGAGAATGCCACCCTCGGAGAGACCCTGGCCAACTCCGGCATCGACCCAAACAGCATCCCAACTCGAGTCGTGGGGTCGGGCGGTCTGGGCAGCCTGTTCGGAATACTCATAAACTTCCTGCCACTCATCTTCTTCGGCGCCGTCCTCCTGTTCATGATGCGCCAAGCACAGGGAAGCACCAACCAAACGTTTAGCTTCGGCAGAAGCCGCGCGCGGATGCTCGTCAGCAACCACCCAAGCGTCTCATTCGAAGACGTCGCCGGAGCCGACGAAGCCAAAGAAGAACTAGAAGAAGTCGTCGACTTCCTCAAGTTCCCCGAACGCTTCGAAACCCTCGGCGCGCGCACACCCCGAGGCGTCCTCCTCGTCGGACCCCCAGGCACCGGCAAGACACTGCTCGCCCGCGCCGTCGCCGGAGAAGCAGGCGTCCCCTTCTTCTCCATCAGCGGATCGGAATTCGTGGAAATGTTCGTAGGCGTCGGCGCATCCCGCGTCCGCGACCTCTTCGAACAAGCAAAACGCAATGCCCCATGTATCGTGTTCGTCGATGAAATCGATGCAGTAGGACGACACCGCGGCGCAGGACTCGGCGGCGGACACGACGAACGCGAGCAAACTCTAAACCAAATCCTCGTCGAAATGGACGGCTTCGACACAAGCGTCAACGTCATCGTCCTCGCATCCACCAACCGACCAGATATCCTCGATCCAGCACTCCTGCGCCCAGGACGATTCGACCGGCGCGTTACTCTCGACAACCCCGACGTCCGCGGACGAGAAGCCATCCTGAAAGTACACATGAAAGGCAAGCCGATCGACGAATCGATCGACGTCGAGAATGTAGCAAAGCAGACCCCGGGATTCAGCGGAGCCGACCTGGCGAACTTGGTAAACGAGTCCGCCATCCTCGCAGCCCGAAACGACCGCAAGACCGTCCTCTACGAAGACTTCGCAGAGTCTATCGACCGAGTGATCGCAGGGCCCGCGCGAAAATCCAGAGTCATCAGCGCCAGAGACAAG
The DNA here is from genome assembly GCA_965242665.1 of Dehalococcoidia bacterium. GTDB lineage: Bacteria > Chloroflexota > Dehalococcoidia > Lucifugimonadales > VXLM01 > VXLM01. The sequence goes on from OZ251484.1 coordinate 2,867,352, forward strand.
GAAGTCACCGCCTACCACGAAGCAGGACACACCATCGTCGGACACCTCCTCGACGACGCCGACCCAGTAGCCAAGGTAACCATCGTCTCGCGCGGACACGCCGGCGGATACACCAAGTCCATCCCAAACGAGGAAAGCAACTTCCTGACCCTCAAGCAAGCCAAGGCCCGTCTCGCAACCCTCATGGGCGGAAGAGCCGCCGAAGAAGAAATATTCGGCTCAGAACAAATCACCACCGGCGCAGGAAACGACATCGAACAAGCCACCAACCTCGCGCGGACGATGGTCATGCGCTACGGCATGAGCGAAAAACTCGGCCCGCGCACCTTCGGCAAACGCGAAGAACTCGTCTTCCTCGGCAGAGAAATCTCCGAACAAGCCGACTACAGCGGCCGCATCGCGGAAACCATCGACGACGAAATCCACAGCCTCATCGCCGGCGCATACCAAACCGCCATGAACCTCATCCAAACCCACAAGGACAAGCTGGATGAAGTCTCCAACTACCTCATCGAACACGAAACCATCGAGGGCGACGACCTCACCAACATGTTGAACTCCCCTCCCCAGTCCCCACCCAAGGCAGGCGGCGCAGACCAGGAACCAATGAGCGAGGCAAGCCAAGAGCCCGCAGACGACCCAAGCCGCACCCAGCCGGACCCCGAAGGCCCGGAAGGCTCCGTCGTCATTCCCCAGAACCCGCCCCCCCGTACTCCACCCGCAACTCGACCTGGCGAAGCCTGAGCCGCTCCGCACGCATCACCGTCCGCATGACCGTGCGTACCTCTATGCGGTTCTCCCCCCGCACGAACGGCAGACCGTCCGACGCGTACTCGATAGTGCCGCCCTCGTAGACCACCTCCGCCAACCGATCCGGAAACCGAGTCCACTCCTGACGGCTCCACGCCCCGAACCGGCGCACCGCCCGCCCCGACGACAACAAAACGCCGTTGACCAACACCTCGATCTCATCCTCCGCCGTAAAGTCGCTCATCCCCAGCGTCAACGCACAGCGCACCCCAACCCCATCCGCGGCCGCCCCCTCGATGTCGTCCCCAATGGTCAGCGAGAGCACAGGCCCCCGACCGGTCATCGTGAACCCTAGATCCACCGGCAGCTGCACCGCCGGCACTGCGTATCGGAAAGAGTACGAATGCAAATCGTTCGGAGAGAGGCGCTCCATATACTCCATCTCGTACCGCTTGGACGCCCTGCCCAGCCGATCCAAATCCGCAAGAACGCTGAACACTCGACGCTTCCATTCCGCAGACTTGTGCCAATAGTTGAAGAGATAGAGCCCCGACGCCCCGCCCTCGTACAACCGAGAAGCTATCGCACGCACCGAATCCTCCTCGGTCGCCGGTCGCAGCGACTCGACGCTCCCCAGAATCTGACAATCCGTTCCCTCCGCCGCTCGCACGAACTCCTCGATCGGAGCATGCAGAGGAATGAACCCCCCGCCCGCGGCAACCGCATCCACCAAGCCCTGGCGAATCCACGTCTCCACGTCCAACCCAATCCGCCGCGAGTCGGCAAGCGTAGGTGGAACCCTCGCCAATATCTCCAGCCTCCGCCCAGTAGCCTCCGATACCTCATCCATCCTCTCACGAATCCCCCGCAGCATATCGGTCATCAAATGACGGCTTCCATACGCCTCCTCGACGCGGAAGAACGCCGGATGCCGCATGAAATCCAACTCCACGCCGTCCGTCTCGAACCGCGCGAACAAGTCGACGATCAACGCAGAAACATGCGACCGAACCTCCGCACGCGCAAAATCCAGACCGGTCCGCACTCCCCACTCGACCGTGTTCTCAACGAACTCCTCCCCCAAACGACCAATCACATACTCGGGATGATCCCCCTTGATGCTCCCAATATCATCGTCCGAAAGCGACCGCGCATAGTGCGAGTTCATCCTGACCGAAGGGAAGAACTTGACCCCGATTCGATGACACGATTCTGTCAAGATCGTGACCGGCCCTCCGCCCGACTCGATCAGCCGCCCCAGATTCTCGGCCACCCTGCCGCCCGCCCGACCGCGTGGAACGCCCCCCTCGAGAATATCGACCGTCTCATACCGTTGGCGCGCAGTATCACCCACGCACCAAGAAAAGGTATCCAATCCGGAACCGACATAGGTATCCACCATCCGTTCCTCGAGAACGCCGGCCGTAACCGGCGCACCGAACTGAGACAAAATCCACCCATCGTCATTGCATACGATCCGCTTCATTCTTTCCTCCTCCATCATTCAGTACCCGTCTACGCCATTCCCACTCCCACCCACGTCATTCCCGCACCACCAACGTCATTCCCGCGAAGGCGGGAATCTATCCTACTCCCACCAACGTCATTCCCCCGCCCGTCTACGTCATTCCCCCGTCCGTCTACGTCATTCCCCCGTCCGTCTACGTCATTCCCCCGTCCGTCCGCGTCATTCCCGCGAAGGCGGGAATCTATCCTCCTCCCTCCCACGTCATTCCCGCACTCACCACACGTCATTCCCGCACTCACCACACGTCATTCCCGCACTCACCACACGTCATTCCCGCGTAGGCGGGAATCTCCTCCTCACGTCATTCCCACTCCCTCCAACGTCCCATCTAGGCCGCGCCCCGCGTCGACAGCGGCACCCTCCCACGTCATTCCCACTCCCACTCACGTCATTCCCCCGTCCGTCCGCATCATTCCCCCGCCCGTCTACGTCATTCCCCCGTCCGTCTACGTCATTCCCCCGCCCGTCTACGTCATTCCCGCACCCTCCAACGTCATTCCCGCACCCTCCAACGTCATTCCCGCGTAGGCGGGAATCCCCCAACCATGCCGGACCCCGTGCGCGAAAAGCAACCGGTAAGATACCCAGCAGGAACTTGACAAGTCGACCACGACTCTAGTATAAACTAATCCTAGTAACCTAATAGCGAAGAGCAAGGCAATCTCTGGTATGTCCATTCGGTTGCGTTCCGTCGTTGCGCTGTGCGCTCTTGGCGCGGTTGTTGCGCTGGTCGTTGCGGGTTCCTCGACGGACGGCTTGGGGGGCGTCTTTTGGGCGTCATCAGGCGGCGCGGGCCTTGGTCCGTGGCAGAACTCCTACGGGCCGCCAATCGTCTCGAACGGAGTCTCTCTGTCGAGCCCTGCCACCAACGACGATTTTGGAAGATCGACGGCCGCGAGCGCGGACGACAGCACGATCGTCGTTGGAGCGATGGCTGACAATGCGCAAGGGACTGACGCGGGCGCGGCATACGTGTTCACCAAGCCCTCCGGCGGATGGGACCCCGCAACGCCGCCTACGGGCGTCAAGATCTTCGGGGACGACACCGCAGCGGGGGACGGTTTCGGGGTGTCGGCATCGGTGAGCAGAGACGGAAGCACGGTCGTCGTCGGGGCGCACGAGGACGACTACAGCTCAATATCAAGAGCCGGCTCTGCGTATGTGTTCACGAAACCAGCCACAGGATGGGCGGCATGGACCACGACGTCGACCATCGCAAAACTTACCCTGGCTAGTCCGACTCAATTCGATCAGTTTGGGCGCGCGGTGTCGGTGAGCGCAGACGGAAACACGGTCGTCATCGCGGCGAGACAAGTCGACCAAAGCACCAACCTCGACGTCGGGGAGGTGTATGTGTTCACGAAACCATCCACAGGATGGACGGCGGATGCGACTACGGGGAGCGCCGTCACGCTAACTCCCCCTACTCGGACTGCGTTCGAGAGATTTGGGAACTCGGTGTCGGTGAGCGCGAACGGCGACACGATCGTCGTGGGAACGGCTCCTGGTACCGGTGCAGAGTCGGTGTATGTGTTCACGCGGCCGGCAGGGGGATGGTCGACGTCCGCCGCGTCGGCAAAACTCACTCAGGCGGACGCGACTAGCTTCGATGAATTTGGCGAAGTGGCGACGATAAGCGGAGACGGAAGCACTGTCGTCGTGGCAGCGGAGGCGGCCGACGGCAGCGTGGCCTTGAGCGGGGCAGTGTATGTGTTCACGAAACCAGCCACAGGATGGGCGGCAACCTCAGTGGCCGCCAAGCTGACGGCGGCCAACGGGTTTGGAAGCGCTAAATTTGGGAACTCGGTGTCGGTGAACAACGATGGGAGCATGATTGCAATTGGAGAGCCAGACAGATCCAGCGGCCACTCCGCCCCGCCCGGCGAGTTTGTACCGATCGACACGGGTTTCGTGCACCTGTTAGCAATACCGGCGGGAGGGTGGATCACAGGGACCACGTCAGAAATCCAAACCGTACAGCTCCCCACAGAGACGGAGCAAGGCGAGCGGGGACGCGCGGTATCCATTGGCGGAAATGTGGTCGTAGCGGGAGCGTACAGCGTCGGAGGGAGGACCGGCGCGTGGGTCTACCCCACGATGCCTGCGCCTCCACCGACGGCGACACCCACACCAACGCCAACGCCAACACCCACGGCAACTGCAACGGTAACGGCGACGGCGACGCCCATACCGACCCGTTCTCCTTCTAGGAGCACGCCCTTGCCGACGGCGACACCCATACCGACAGTGACACCGACGCCTGCACCGACAGCGGAGGGGCAGGAGCCTCCGGAGGTCGGCCTGTCGACGAACTTCCTCACATTCACGCTTACGTTCACAGCCGTGCGGGGCGGAGACAACCCGCCAGCGCAGACGTTCGATGTGTGGAACACGGTGCGGGAGGTGGACATGCCGTTCACCCTGTCTTCGAACACGGAATGGCTGTCGTTCTCTCCGAGGTTGGCGTCGTCGGACAGTCCGCAGGCGCGGGTATCCGTCCGCGTGTCTGCGGACGCTTCCGGGCGGGAAGTAGGGACGTACCGAGGCAGGATCGCCATCAACGCGCCAGGAGCGACGAACACGCCGCGGATGGTGTTCGTCACGCTCATCGTAAGTGACAGTGCCACTCCAACGCCAACGGCCGCCCCGACGGCGAGTCCAACGCAGACACCCATACCCACGGCTACCTCGACGGCCGTACCCACGGCTACGCCAATGCCGACCGCCGTACCCACCGCGACGCCCAGGCCGGCAACCGCTACCCCCATACCCACGGCCACGCACACTCCGACGGCCACTCCGACGCCTACGGTGACCGCTACCCCCATACCCACGGCCACGCACACTCCGACGGCCACTCCGACGCCTACGGTGACCGCTACCCCCATACCCACATACACGCCAACAGCGACGCCTCGACCGACGGCGACGGCCACGCCCATACCCACCGCCACATCCGCGCCGACGGCCACAGCGACGCCCAGGCCGGCAACCGCTACCCCCATACCCACAGCGACGTTCACTCCGGTGCCCGCGGCTACTGCAGTGACCCAGGTGGTCGCTTCCCCGACTCCAACTCCGCTACCGGATGATCAAGGCGGCGGACCGAACGTGACCATGATCATCATAGTAGTTCTCTTGGTGGCGATTGCGGGCGCGGCAGCCGCCGGCATATACGCAAGAACACGCGGATTCGGCAGCAGCTAGATTCCCGCACCCTCCCACGTCATTCCCGCTCCCCTTCCGTCATTCCCGCGTAGGCGGGAATCTACGGCCTACGTCCAAAGACGTGTACTCACAGGCAAGCCCCCCACTCCCTACCAACGTCACATTCCTGCGCCCGTCTACGTCATTCCCACTCCCACCAACGTCATTCCCGCTCCCCTTCCGTCATTCCCGCGTAGGCGGGAATCTACAGCCTACGTCCAAAGACGTGTACTCACAGGCAAGCCCCCCACTCCCCACCAACGTCATTCCCGCGTAGGCGGGAATCCAGCCACCTACGTCCAAAGACGTGTACTCACAGGCAAGCCCCCCACTCCCTACCAACGTCACATTCCTGCGCCCGTCTACGTCATTCCCACTCCCACCAACGTCATTCCCGCACCCTACCCACGTCATTCCCACTCCCTACCAACGTCATTCCCACTCCCTACCAACGTCATTCCCACTCCCTACCAACGTCATTCCCACTCCCTACCAACGTCATTCCCACTCCCTACCAACGTCACTCCTTCAACCACCCACATCATTCCCGCAACCACCCACGTCATTCCCGCGTAGGCGGGAATCCAGACGCCTACGTCCAAAGCGTGTACTCACAGGCAGCCCCCCGCGCCTCCATGAATCGCGGCGAACCTCAGGGCCTATTCCAATCAATCCGGAACATCCCTCGTCGATAGTGTGATACAATTGGAGTTCAATATCGGTTCTTTGTGGAGGCAGGCATGTTTTGGAATTCGACTTGGAATCTGGCGGGCACGGTTGGTATCTTCGTCGCTGCACTTGCCGCGGCCGTTCTAGTTGCTTGCGGCGATAGTCAGCCCTCCCCGACGGCCACCTCCGTTCCCACGGTCGCCCCAACGGCAACTTCCGTTCCCACGGTCGCCCCAACGGCCACTCCTGTCCCGACGGTCGCCCCAACAGCCACTTCCATTCCAACAGCCGTCCCGACAGCCACTTCCATTCCAACGGTCGCCCCAACGGCCACTTCCGTCCCGACAGCCGTCTCAGCGCCCTCATCGGCGGCGCGCCTCGTATCCATCAGCAACGGCACATTTCATACTTGCGGGCTGCGCGAAGACGGCGCGCCCGTTTGCACAGGCAACGACGACGCTGGACAATCGTCTCCTCCGGACGGCGAGGCGTTCACCGCCGTCAGCGGCGGCGGCGCGCATACTTGCGCCCTCAGGGAGGACGGAACCCCCGTCTGCTGGGGAGCCGCGGGTGAGTACGATATGGGCCAAGCATCGCCTCCGGACGGCGAGACGTTCGCTGCGGTGAGCAGCGGAGCAACCCACACCTGCGCCCTTCGACAGGATGGGACCCCCGTCTGTTGGGGCGATGATCGACTCGGCCAGGCATCACCTCCGGACGGCGAGGCATTCACTGCGATCAGCAGCGGCGGCGCGCATACCTGCGCCCTTCGACAAGACGGAACCCCCGTCTGCTGGGGCGACGAAACCTACGGACAAACACCCCCTCCGAGTGGTGAGATGTTCATGTCCATCAACAGCGGCGGCGCGCATACCTGCGCCCTTCGACAAGACGGAACCCCCGCTTGCTGGGGCGACGATAGCGCCGGTCAGTCGTCTCCTCCGGACGGCGAGACGTTCACGACGGTCAGCGGCAGCGCGCTGCATACGTGCGCCCTCCGCCAAGACGGAACCCCCGTCTGCTGGGGCGACGACGAGTTTGGACAGGCGTCTCCTCCGAGCGGCGACACATTCACTGCGATCACCAGCGGCGCGCTGCACACATGCGCGCTTCGAGAAGATGGGGATCGCATCTGCTGGGGGGGACTCAACCTCCTCCAGTGAGGCGCGCCTCTCTTCCACAGCGCAAGGCATGATGACGCAGAACGTTCGATATATCTTCCGCGAGGGGGAGCACGCCCTCATCGTCGACCGCCGAGGCCGGCGCTACCTCGTCGAGCTCCAAAGCGCCAAGTCCGACCAAAATCACCTCGGATCCTTCCACCACGACGACATCATCGGAGAGGCGGACGGCGTCCGCATTCGGACATCCAAAGGCCACGCCCTCATCGTCGTCAAGCCTGGTATGGCGGACTACATCCGCATCATGCCGCGCATCGCCACCGTGGTCTACCCCAAGGACATCGGCGCAATCATCACCTACGGCGACATCTTCCCGGGCGCGCGCGTGCTAGAGGCGGGCACGGGCTCCGGCGCGGTGACCATAGCCTTGGCGCGCGCGGTGGGAGAGCGCGGCGCAGTCTTCAGCTACGACATTCGAGAAGATATGACGCGGCGCGCAAGGGCAAACCTGTCCGCCTTCGTAGCCGACCATCGCCACGTATCCTTCGAGTCCGGAGACGTCTACGAGTGCATCCGAGAGACCGACCTCGACCGGATCGTCCTCGACCTGCCGGAGCCATGGCTCGTCGTCCCGAACGCCGTCCGCGCGCTGGTGCCCGGAGGAGTCATCCTCTGCTTCCTGCCGACCGTGCTCCAAGTGCACGCCCTCGTCACCGCCCTCGAAGACGCCAACACGTTCGGGATGATCGAAACGACGGAAATCATGATGCGAACATGGTCAGTGCGCGGACGCAGCGTGCGCCCAGACCACCGAATGATCGGCCACACCGGATTCATCACCACCGCCCGCAAGACTGCCCCCTACTCCCCCGCACCCCCCGCGCACGAACAAGACGACGTTGCGGACGAAGACTAGATTCCCGCCTACGCGGGAATGACGTAGACAGGGTCGACCGTACCCCCACCAACATCATTCTCGCACCCACCACGCACGAACAAGACGACGACGCGGACGAAGACTAGATTCCCGCACCCACACCCCGTCATTCCCACTCCCACCTACGTCATTCCCACTCCCACCTACGTCATTCCCGCACCCACCTACGTCATTCCCACTCCCCACCTATGTCATTCCCACTCCCCACCTATGTCATTCCCACTCCCCACCTATGTCATTCCCACTCCCCACCTACGTCATTCCCGCACACCCTCACGTCATTCCCGCACACCCTCACGTCATTCCCTCGCCCAACCCCGTCATTCCCTCGCCCAACCCCGTCATTCCCGCGTAGGCGGGAATCTATGGCATCTTCACTCCCCTACCTTCCGCGCCTTCCGAATCCGCGCGCCCTCGCATACACGCGCGCAGCCGCGGCCCCCGCAATCACTAGCAGGAGAACCACCCCGATGATCGCGATCGTGATCGAGCCGCCGCCTCGATCCTCCAGATGAGCCGGCGGAGTCGGGGACGCAATCGCCTGGGACAGCGCGGCAGCCGTAGGCGCGGGAGTGAATGTGGCCGCGGGCATGGCCGTTGGCGTGTGCGTAGCCGTGGGCATGGTTGTCGGCGTATGCGTAGCTGTGGGCATGGCTGTCGGGGTATGCGTGGCCGCGGGCGTGGCTGTCGGGGTGTGCGTAGCCGCGGGCGTGGGGGCAGCGGTCGCAGGCCTGGGCGTAGCCATGGGCATGGCCGTTGGGGTATGCGTAGCCGTGGGCATGGCTGTCGGCGTATGCGCAGCCGTGGGTATGGCCGTCGGGGTGTGCGTGGCCGTGGGCATGGGGGTAGCGGTCGCGAGTCTGGGCGCAGCCGTGGGCGCTGGCAGCGGCGTCGAGGTAGCCGTGGGCGCTGGCGTCGGTGTTGCAGGCGCGTCGTCTATCGTCATGACATACGTGCTGAAATGCGTCAGCGTAGACACTGCCCACACCGTGCCGGCAGCGTCCGTCTCGCACCGATGATCCAACAGCGTCCACGCGCCGTCGTTCACCCAATACACCCGCACACGCCCTGCCGTGCACGCAGACGCATCGGCCGCCGGCAGCGCAAACCGCAAATCGACTCCGCGCGAGTAGATCATCGGCGTCGGCGTATTACTGCCGGACGCGAACGTCTCCACTTCCGCCGCGAGCACTACCCGCTCCTCATCGACCGGCGGCGCGCCGATCGATCCCGCGTCCAACTTGGTCAATCGTATATCGACGTTCGACGGGGCCGCACCGGCCGGCACTACCAGCCGCACAGTCGAATCGCTGGTCGTGACCTCCATCTCCTCGTTCGTCGGCACGGTCGGCGGCGCGGTTACAGTGAGCGTGACAGACACCAGCCGCGGCGTGTTCGACGCCCCGCTTGCGCTGATGACGATCGCGCCGCTGTACGTGCCAGGATTCAGCCTGGAAGCGTCCGCGGACACGCTCACGGTCACCCTCGCCCGCGGACCGTTCGACGATGCGGACGCAGGGGAGAACGACAACCAGTTCGTGTTCGATGACAGGCTGAACGGCATGTCTACCTGGCGCATCGCGTTCCACACCGTGAACGTCTGCGCCGGCGGCGCATCTCCGCCCTGAACGGCAGCGAATGCGAGCGTGTCCGTCGAGAGGTCGACCTCCGGTTCTATCACGACTGGCGTTGGTATCGGGGTCGGCACTGCAACGGGGCCTCCGCCTCCTCCACCTCCGCCCCCTCCACCGAAGCTGCCTCCCCCGCCGCCTCCACCACCTGACGGTGGCGGAGGCGGAGGAGGTGGGGGCGTCGCCGTGCAAGTGGAGCCTCGAGCATCGTTTATGCGCGCAAGCCAAGCTTGGAACGCAGCAGCGCTCGGCGCGCAAAGACCGCTGTTGCCGTCGAAGCGGAACTCGAGCAGCCGTCTCAGTTGTGTCAGTCTTTGTGGTATCTGTCCTGATAGCCTGTTGTTATTGAGGACCAGATACTGGAGGTTAGCCAGGTTGCCCAACTCCGACGGTATCCCCCCTGACAAATCGTTGTCAGAGATCCGCAGATTCCAAAGGTCGTTGAGGTTGCCTAACTCCGACGGTATCTCCCCCGACAAATCGTTGTTGAAGAGCCACAGAGACCCGAGGTTAGCGAGGTTGCCTAACTCCGATGGTATCTCCCCCGACAAGTCGTTGTTGTGGAGGGTCAGAGACTCGAGGTTGTTGAGGTTGCCTAACTCCGACGGTATCTCCCCCGACAAGTCGTTGTTGTGGAGGATCAGATACTGGAGGTTGTCAAGATTTCCCAGATCTGAGGGTATCCCACTGGTCAGACTGTTATTGTCGAGAACGAGATCCTGGAGGTTGGAGAGGTTGCCCAACTCCGACGGTATCTCCCCTGACAAGCGGTTACTGGAGAAAGACAGCCTCTGAAGGTTGGAGAGGTTTCCCAACTCAGACGGTATCTCCCCCGACAAATCGTTGCCAGCGAGCCACAGTACCTCGAGCTTGTTGAGGTTTCCCAACTCAGACGGTATCTCCCCCGACAGGTTACCGGAGACCTGCAGATCCTCGAGGTTGGCGAGGTTTCCCAACTCAGACGGTATCTCCCCCGACAAACGGTTACGGGAGAGCCACAGTACCTCGAGCTTGTTGAGGTTTCCCAACTCAGACGGTATCTCCCCCGACAAATCGTTGTCAGTGAGCCGCAGTATCTCGAGCTTGTTGAGGTTTCCCAACTCAGACGGTATCTCCCCAGTCAGACCGTTGTCGTTGAGGTTTAGTCTCTGAAGGTTGGCGAGGCTGCCCAACTCCGATGGTATTGACCCCGACAGACGATTGTTGGAAAGCCTCAGTTGCGTGACGCGCCCTTCGCTGTTCGTGGTGACGCCGTACCATTCGTCGATCTGCTTGTCGCTCTTCCAATTCGTGTTGGTCGTCCAATTGTCTCCGTCCGTGGCGTCGTAGAGTGCGATGAGCGCGTCCTTGTCATCGGAGGGCGTGGCGCTGGCCTCGTTCGACCATCCGCGCGCGGCGATGGCGTTGTAGGCGCGCAGGCGGTATGTGTACGTCGTTCCCTTCGTGAGTCTGGTGTCGCGGTAGGTCGTCGCGGACGCCGCCGGCGCCGGCGTGACCGCGGCATAGCTTCCGGCGCCGGTCTTCCGCTCCAATTCGTATCGCGTGATAGCGCTGCCGTGGTCGTTCGGCGCAGTCCACGACAGATCGATCCTGGTGCTGTCGTACCCGACGGCGTTCAAGTCCGTCACGAGCGCGGGGGGCCCTATCACTGTTGCAGTGAAGGATTGCGTTGCGGTCAGGCGGTCTGGGTTCGCTGCGGTAACCGATATTCTCGATTCGCCCGGACCGGTAGAGGTGATATCCACCTCTCCTGCGCTCGATACGACTACCGCTGCGACGCTGGGGTTTCTCGACGTGACCGTATAGACCAGCGTGCGGCCGCCCGGGTCTCGGAAGTGACCTGACGCGTCTACCATGACCGAGGAGCCTCCCTCTGTCATGCTTTGGTTCAGGATCGTTCCTATGCGCTCTAGCGCGACCAAGGTGCGGTAGACGTATGCGCCTCCGGCCCCTTCCGACAAGTTCAAAGCTCCCACTGCGATCACGCCTCCGCCAATGGATACCGACGACCCCAGCGAGTCTCGCGTATCCGGCGAGCGCTGCGAGGGCAGCCGTGCGGCCGTGGATGCCGCAGTCCATCCGCCGTCTGGCATGGTGAACAAATACACTGCGCCCGAGTCTCCCGCGTTGTCGTCGTCTCCGCGCGCTCCGACCGCAACCTTGCTCCCATCTGCGCTCAGCGATACAGCGCGCCCAAAGCCATCGTACTCGGCCCCGGCTGCTGCGGTGAGTTTGGCGGCCGTGGACGTTGCGACCCATCCGCCGGCCGGCATCGTAAACATGTAGACGGAGCCGGCATCGTCCTCGTTGCCGTCGCCCCTTAGCGCTCCGACTGCGACGGCGCTTCCGTCCGCGCTTGCGGAGACCGACCAGCCAAACCTGTCATCCGCGGCCCCGTCGGCCGCCGTGAGTTTGGCCTGCGCGGCCATTGCCGTCCACCCGCCGGCCGGCATCGTAAACATATAGACGGAGCCGGATGCGCTCCCATTGTCGTCGTCCCCGAGCACTCCGACTGCGATGGCGCCTCCGTCGGATCTCACAGACACCGACGTTCCAAACCAATCGTCTGCGGCCCCATCGGACGGTTTGAGCTTGACCTGCGCGGCCGTCGTCGCCCATCCTCCGGACGGCCGCGTGAACACATAGACGGATCCGGAGCCGCTCCCGTTGTCGTCGTCGTAAGGCGCTCCAACTGCGATGATGCTTCCGTCTCCGCTGACCGACACCGACGTTCCAAACGTGTCGCCCGCGGCCCCGTCGGACGGTTTGAGCTTGACCTGCGCGGCCATTGCAGTCCACCCGCCGGACGGCTTGGTGAACACGTAGACGGAGCCGGAGTCGTTCCCATTGTCGTCGTCCTGGTAGGCTCCGACTACGACGGTGCTTCCGTCCCCGCTGACCGATACCGATCTCCCGAAAGAGTCGCCCGCTGCGCCGTCTGAGGCGGTGAGCGCAATGTGTGCGGGCGCTGCCGTCCCCCATCCACCGGAGGGCTTGGTGAACACATACGCCGCGCCTGCGTTCGCCCCGTTTCGGTCGTCCTGATGCGCGGCGACGACGACCGTCCCTCCATCCGCGCTGGCGGACACCGACTCTCCGAAGAAGCCGCCCCCGTCCCTGTCCGAGGACCGGAGCCGAGACGCGCTCGTCGCGGCGTCTTCCCAACCTGTTGCAGGCTTCGTGAAGATGTGCGCCTCTCCGTATCCCGCGTTCGGCGCGGTTGCGACGACCGTCCCTCCATCCGCGCTCACAGATACGGAATATCCAAGCTGATAGAATGGCTGCGAAAGCCGCAGGGTGGCCGCCACAGAAGTCTCCGCCCATCCCTCGGTCGGCCGCGTAAACACATACGCCGCGCCCCCGTCTTCTGCGCCGCCGTCGTTGCCGTGCGCTCCGACTGCGATCGTGCTTCCGTCCCCGCTCACAGATACCGAATGGCCGAACCGATCCCGCGCGTCGTCGACAGGCGCACTCAGGCGGGCAGACGTGGACGTCGTCACCCATCCGCCGGAGGGTTTCGCGAACACATACGCCGCCCCGGGCGCTTCGGGCGATCCTGCAACGATCGTGCTCCCGTCTCTGCTTAGCGATACCGATTCTCCCAGCTGCGCCCGCGCGTCGACCTCTTCGGGCCCGGTCAAGCGGATCTCCGTCGACGCCGATGCCCATCCGCTGGACGGCTTCGTGAACACGTACACCGAGCCGGGGGAGTCGCCGCGCGCTCCGACTGCGATCGTGCTTCCGTCCCCGCTCGCCGATATGGATGCCCCGAGCCGGTCGCCGGCCGCGGCGTCGGACGCAGTCAGCTTGGCCGCGGCAGACGTGGTCACCCACCCTCCGGCGGGTTTCGTGAACACATACGCCGCCCCTGCGTCTCCACCGCCAGAGTCGCTGCCGCTCGCTCCGATGGTGATGGTGCTTCCGTCCGCGCTCACGGATGCAGAGCTGCCAAAGCGGTCGCCGGCCGCGCCGTCGGAGGCCGTCAACTTGACTGCGCTGGACATCGATGCCCACCCGGTGGACGGCTTCGTGAAGACGTACGCAGAGCCGCTATCGCTTCCGTTGTCGTCGTCCCCGTATGCCCCCACGACGATCGTGTTTCCGTCGGCGCTCATGGATACCGAGTGTCCAAAGCGGTCGCCGGCCGCGCCGTCCGACGCCGTCAGCTTGCCAGCCTCCGACCAGCTGCTCATGCTCTTCGTAAACACGTAGGCAGCCCCGGACTGTTCCCCGGCGCTGCCGTCCCCCAGCGATCCAACCACGATAGCGCTTCCGTCTGCGCTTGCAGACGACGATACCCCGAACTGGTCGCTGGAGTCTGGAGCGGAAGGCGTCAGCGAGTAGCCACTCGAGATTATAGGCGGCTGAGGAAGGGATGCGAACCCGTACCCCCACACGTTGTTGGGGGCTTTCAGCGCTCCTCTGTGGCTCTCCGGGCGCGGAATGGCCTGATTCTTCAGATACCGGGCCGTATCCGCCGGTCCAAAGTCTGGGAACATCTGGCGCACGAGGGCAGCCATCCCGGCGACGTGCGGGGCGGCTTGGCTCGTCCCCGCGAAGGTGCTGTAGGTTACCGACTTCCCGCGGTCCGCTCCGACGATGTCCGGCTTGATCCGCCCGTCTGGAGTCGGACCTCGGCTGCTGAACCACTCGATCGTCTCCACATCGCTCCATGGCGCGGCTCCCACCGCCAACATACCTGGGTTGGCGCTCTCCGCCGGGCTGCTGATGCTTCCCGGGGTGTAGTGCCTCAGACCGCCGCCTCCCCATACCACTAATTGAATCCATTTTGGAGCGTCGCCGGAAACATGCCTCACCACTATCCGATACGTCCCCAAAATAGCTATTACCCCTTCGTATGGGACGTGTCCCGCCATCCCGGTCTGGAGGTCTTCGCTCCTCGCGACGACTCGATTTTGAGAATCCAACAAATAGATGTCGAGATCCGTGTCTGCTCCCGTCCAGCTATCCTCCCATCGCAGGTGGATCCTGCTGAGAAAAGCTAGCACTGTGTTGCCCTCGTCACTCCCTCGAAACTCGATGAACCCGTCGTTATCTGCGTCGGAGTACTCGCCCAGCCAAGCCTTCCTATGCTCATTCCCGGCAGAGTTCACCCACGTGATTCCGCTGGCTACCGCACGATCCACACTCCGAAGAGGGCTGTTTTCCCGCGGAGACGTCCCGTCCCCAGGACCGTCGAATCTCCAAGATACCGATTGGTTGATGACGTCCACGTCCTCGGAAATCATCCAGTCCACCGCGTCCCGCAGGTCTCCGAGCGTGCTCGGATTGGCGATGTACAACGATACGTTTGGAGCGACGTCTACGACCGCCTCTGCAACCCCCGTCCCATGGACCGACCCAAAGCAATAATTGGGATCGGTGGTAACCCAGCCGGACGCGTAGCATCTCACCCCGGCAGGCCGCGGCAGCTCCGCCCTGGTCTGGTCGTACTTGATGAATCCCCCGTCTATGATGCCCACTCGTATGCCGCTTCCATCCACCCCGACGCCGTTCCATGCAGGGGCCCCATGCTCCCGAGCGCCCTCGCTGGTGATGGTAGGAACAGGAGACACTGCGATTTCGAGCGTGAAGATCCCGGTGGATCGGACAGCGTACGTCGTCGCTTCCACGAGGTACGTCCCGGCTCGAAGCGTGTAGCCGGCCTGGGAAGTGCCCGCGCTGGTTACACCGTCGTACCAGTTCGGTCCATCGATGAGGTACACGTAGGGGGATGCGTCCGAAGAGGCCAAACTGACAGCCACGCGCGCGGTCTCGGACAGAGTGAAGCTGTAGTGCCGCGCGTAGCGGCCCGGCCGATTTCCGGAGTCGCAGATCTGCACCCACGTGCCGGTGCGAGACACACTCTGCGTACCGGAAAGTGAAAGTGTTCCCACACTCTGGATGCACACGTTCAAGGGCGATGTATCGATTTCGAGCGTGAAGCTCCCGGTGGATCGGACAGCGTACGTCGTCGCTTCCATCGTGTACTCGCCGGGTTGGAGCACGCGCACTATCTGCGAGTTGCGGCCTCCGCCTCCATTGTCGTTGAAGTCGATTATCTCGCCGTCTGCTCCCCCGCCGCGTATCAAGTACAAGTAGGGGTCTACGCCGTATGATGGAGATGTGAGGTCGACGGTCACGATCTTGCTCTCTGTCAGGGTGAAGCTATAGTGCCGCGCGTAGCGGCCAACCCGGTTTGGAGAGTCGCATCCCTGCGCCCATGTGCCGGTGCGAGACACACTCTGCGTACCGGAAAGTCCTCCGAGGTTCTCTACTACGCACACGTTCTGGATCCATACGTTGATTTCGAGCGTGAAGCTGCCAGTGGCTACGGCAGAGAACGTCGTCGCTTCTATCGTGTAGTCGCCGGGTTGGAGGACGCTCTCTACCTGCGCGTTGTCATCCGCGTCTCCATCGTCATTCCGTATGATTATATCTCCGTCTCCGCCGACTCCGCTCATCAGAATCAAGTACGCGTCCGCGTCGGAAGAGGTCAGGTCGATAATCACGATCTTGCTCTCTGTCAGGGTGAAACTGTAGTGCCGCGCGAAGCGGGCGGCCCGGTTTGGAGAGTCGCATCCCTGCGCCCATGTGCCGGTGCGAGACACCGTCTGCGTACCGGTAAGTGTGCCCAGATCCTCTATGCACACGTTCTGGATCCATGCGTTGATTTCGAGCGTGAAGCTCCCGGTGGATCGGATACCGTACGTCGTCGCTTCTATCGTGTAGTCGCCGGATTGAAGGACGCCCGCTACCTGCACGACCGCGCCTCCGTCGGTGTCGATTATCGTGCCGTCCACTCCCGCGCCGCGTATCAATAACAAGAAGGGTCTTACGCCGGGTGAAGTAGATGTGAGGTCGACGGTCACAATCGTTTCCTGTGTCAGGGTGAAACTGTAGTGCCGCGCGTAGCGGGCGGCCAAGCTCCTCGCAGAGTCGCATCCCCGCACCCATGTGCCGGTGCGAGACACCGTCTGCGTACCGGAAAGTGTGCCCAGATCCTCTATGCACACGTTCTGGATCCATGCGTCGATTTCTAGCGTGAAACTCCCGGTAGATCCGGCGGCGTCCGTCGTCGCTTCTATCGTGTAGTTGCCAGATCGAAGGACGTTCGCTATCCCGTAAGGTCTCGAGTTGATTAGTTCTCCGTCTCTGCCAACTCCCCTCATCAGAATCAAGTAGGGGTCCGCGTCGGAAGAGGTCAGGTCGATAGTCACGACCCTACTCTCTGCCAACGTAAAGCTGTAGTATCGCGCGTAGCGGCCAGAACGGTTCTCCGAAGTGCATGCGCTCGTCCAGCTCCCGGAGCGAGTCACCTGCGCCGATCCCAGCGTGCCAAGGTCGACAATGCAAGGATCCGCCGTCTGATCCACCCACGGCCCGACGATCGGCTCGATC
Source organism: Dehalococcoidia bacterium (assembly GCA_965242665.1). Lineage (GTDB taxonomy): Bacteria > Chloroflexota > Dehalococcoidia > Lucifugimonadales > VXLM01 > VXLM01. The sequence goes on from OZ251484.1 coordinate 2,884,596, forward strand.
CGGATGACGTCCGGCTGCATGGATGCTAGTCCAAGCAATCCCACGGGCACATACGCTTCCAGATACGTCTTCCCCTTGTGCCGAATCGCGACCCCGTTCGCCTTCAGGAAGGCTGCCGCCCCACCAATGTCCTCCAACGCATAGATAGTCACTCCTACCAACGCATCGCCGCCCGATTCCCCATCGACTGCGGCCTGCCCGCCGACTGCGGCCTGCCCATCACCTCCGGACGGCAGCTCGTACAAGAGCGCGCTGTTCGTCAGAGAATCTGCAGAGAGGAGCCCGTCATCCACCTGCTTTGCGATGCCGTCCAGCTGCGAAGTCAAGTTCGCATACTGCTGCGGAGCCTTCCCGGGAATCGGCGGCGCATCCTCTACTGCCCTCCTAGGAACTTCGTTCGGGATCCGCTGTGCATCGTCCCACGGCCCGCCCAAGTAGTCGTCCCCCCAGATGCCCTTGCCACCGCCAAAACCCCATGCGTCCGGGTCGGCGTCCAGATGCGGCCTGGCGATCGGTTCGACCCGAATGACCCCTGGCCGCTGCGAGACCTCTCCCAGCAGCGCAACCGGCACAGACGCTTCCAAATAGGTATTGCCGATATTTCGTACCGATGCCCCGTTGCTCGTCAGGAACGTTGCTACTGCATTGACATCCCCGGTCACGTAGATCGTCACATCTACCGGCTTCGGCCCGCTTCCCGGATCCTGCTGCCCCTCAGCCGGCAGTTCAGCCCCCGAACCCGTTAGATCCGCTGGTGGCAGTCCGATCCAGGGATCCTTCTGCCCCTCTGTCGGCAGCGTATCCTCCGACGCGCGGCCTGTGTCTTCATCCGAGTGCGCTCTTGCCTCGAACGCTTCTACCTGCTCTCTCAGCTGCGAATCCAGATTCGGATACGTTGGCGGAACAACCCCGTAGACCTTTGGGGGATGCTCCTTGCCCCCGTCCCCATGTGTATCGGATCCGGCAACCAAGACCGCCGACCCGAGAAGAATACACAACGCAAAGATAGACCGCGAACGCACGACAACTCCCTTTTGGAATACAGACCTATTCCGACTCGGCCTCCTCAATGATACCAGATTTCGATCGGTTTGATTAGCAAGTCCCGTATGAAGGCTCCGTTCGATCTATCGGCATGAGTTGCTCCCGGACCGTAAACCCACTTGTCGTCGTTCCTACCGCATGAGCCGCCGCCATCGTCATCCCCCCCGTATCCGCACGCCTACTCACGAACGACTTCGGCAAGATGCTCCTCCTATCCGTCTCCATCGGCGCATTCTGCGGACTCGGAGGCCTCTACGCCAACTTCTACGTCGACGTATCCTCAGGCCCCTCCGTCGTGCTCTTCTCCGCCGCCGTATTCTTCATAGTGCTGACCTACACCTCCCTCCGCAGCGCCCTCCACCTCTCCCCCCGAAAGCGCAAAGCATGCCCGAGGGAATCGAACACTCCCAGAAAACGCGGCGCCCTCTAGCTCCGACCGTCGCAGCATTTCACCCACCGCCTCCCGCTCCGAACCCGCCCATGGATCTGCACCCGCGTGAAGACGACATCCCCGGAATTCTCTACATGTGCAGACCATACCCCCAAGAAGAAAGGACGTTTCTGACTCCTGTCCCCGTCTCCCACACCGTCGTTCACACCCGCCCCGTCATTCCCGCGAAGGGAGACCCTTGAATAACTAAGTGGAGTGGCTGTTTGGGGATGCTCTGCCCATGGTGCCCCCGTCATTCCCGCATCCAACCACGTCATTCCCGCGCAGGCGGGAATCTAGCGCACCGCTTCCCACACCCCGCGTCACTCCCGCGCCTCCGGGGCGAACTCGACCTGCCAAACACGGCCGTCCCCGTCGAACTGCCCGGTGACGATCCGCGCGATGCCGTACTGCGGAAGGGGAACGGCGGCCGCGCACTTGCCGTCGAACAGCACGCCGCGATACTCGAAGCCAAAGTCGAGGTTGTCGAACCCATGCTCCCTGCGGTGGTCGGGAAGATCGGTCTCGTCTTCAGGGACGATGTGCAGGAAGAAGCCCGCCGCGGTATCCTCTTCCCCGCACGGCTCCTTGACGTAGTACAGATTGCCCCGGTCGATGTACAGGTCGAACTCCGAGCGCGCCACGGGTTCATTGGACACGATCGATGGGTACGCGGAGATGAGTTCGGGCCCTTGCACAACCCCCGCTGCGTTCCAAACCCACACACCGTCGGCGCCGACTTGACCTGTGCGAATGCCTGCGATGTCGTACTGAGGGAGATCCACGCTCGCCAGACATTTGCCGTCGATGAGCAACCCGCGGTCCCGGACAACGAAGTCGAAGTTGTCGAATCCATGCTGCCTGCGGTCGTCGGGAAGATCGTCGACGGCTGCAGGGAAGACGTGCAGGAAGAGCCGCTTGGTGAGGTTCGATCCATCGCACTGCTCCTTGAGGAAGTACACCGTACCGTCCATGAAATACACGTCGAATTCCTTGCGCGCCAAAGGCTCGGTGGACACGACCGATCGATACTTGGATCGATACCATGCCGTCAAGCCGGCCGTATCGTAGAGGAACATGTACTGGTTCTCTTGCGTGAGCAGGGCGTCTGTGTCCACACGCTCGCGCATGACGACGAACCCATGGTCTCCAGGGGGAAGACGTCTATATCGAAGGATGCTTTGGTTCAAGTAGTAGCTCATGGCGTAGGCCGCCCAGTCGAAGAAAAGCGTGTAGTTGCCTCCAAGATTGAGAACGGTGACGTGCTCTCCTGCGACAGACTTGCGGATGGTACGGATGTCTTGCTCCGCAGCTCTCGCTATCTGGGCCGCCTCCGCGCTGTACCCGACGCGGCTCATCTGGAAACTGGAGGCAGCGAATAAGACCATGGCTGCGACGGACACGGCCGCAATGACGCCGTCTCGCTTGGTCAGCCTGCGCGCCAACAGCAGAACGACCGTGAAGAAGACCAGTGGGAGGCCAATATAGTAGACGCTCTCGAAATCATGGAGTGCGGTAAAGTGGCGCATCGGCAGGGTCCAGAAGAAGCCGAACGACGCTAGGGTGGCGAGCAGCATCTTCTGCCGAACGAACATCAAGCCAATCAGACACGCGCTGGACAGGCCGACGCCCAAGACGACGCCTTGGAATTTCGATAGCCACTCGGTCACCGTGACGGCGTTGATATCCGCCGCAGGTATGAGGGCGCTCTGGAATTGGGTTTGCCAAGTCGGACTCTCGAGGATGCCCCCGCTTCCAATCAATGCGTACGGGATGAACATGAGGAAGATTCGGAGGAACTGCAATTCCAAGAAGGCTCCCCACGGATAGGAGGCTCGAACGACGCCTTGGTCGACGCTGGTGCGTTTCAGCATGGACTGGAAGGATGGCAGATCTGTCAGCGGCGTCTCGCCGTCAAATGCGGCGTACTCCATGGTGAAGTTGAAGGCGAGGAGGGATAGACCAAACCCTAGTGCGACCATACCCAGCAGCAGATAGCGGCTGCGAAACGGTGCGGACGCCGCGCGTTTTAACTTGACATAATACGGGGGGGGGGGTAGAAGTTGCGGCGGCAGACCGCGCCCGCAGGAGGTCGCGCACCAGCCCGAAGATGACGAACGGCAGCACCAGGGCCAAGACGTGCCACCCCAGCAGCAGCGCGATGCACACCTTGACCAGCAGCTGGCGGAAGCGGCCTTCCTGCACGAAGACGATCATGCCATGGAAGGTCAACATCACCCCAAAGAGATCGGGCATCCCTTCGTTGGCCGTCATGTCGTTGAAGTAGAGCAGGTAGTACGACGAGAACGCTAGCAGCGTCGCTGTCAGTGCGATCCACCGGTTGGATGTGAGGCGGCTGAGCGAGAGGTACGCGAGGACTGCTGCGCCGATGAAGAACAGCAGCATGAGGATTCTAGCGGCATAGAGCTGGGCGGACAGGCTCCCGCCGAAGGGCAGGGTGGCCGCCTTCATGGCTGCGTAGCCCCCGATGGGGAAGCGATTATACGGATCGTAGCCGACGGCCCCGTCCTCGTCCATGACCCGACGAGTGAACCTCTGGAAGCCGTGTTCGAGGGAGAGGTTCACGGCCACCGTGATGTGATGCGATGACAACCAGTTGTGATGGCAGCATCGGTAGAAATACCCTTGATCCCCGTCGAAGACGAACACCGTCGACAGCGCCAGCAGCAACAGTGCGAGTGGAAGCCACGCGGATCGCAGCGCGGACTCGAGTCTACCGGGTAATGTCATGCTTGGAATCCGGGGGCGTGAGGATGTTCACGGAAAGACTGACAATCTACGAGGATGGCCTCCGGCCCAGCAATCCTACACTCCCAATACCGATAATACTACAGAGGCCGCAGCGGGGCTCCATTCGACCTATTGGGGCATGGGTTGCCCCCAGTTCGCCAGTATGGATCGTCCCCTAGACCGTAAATCCACCTGCGGCAATCCCCGCACTCACCCACGTCATCTCCCCACTCCCTCCCATGTCATTCCCGCACTCACCCATGTCATTCCCGCACTCTCCCATGTCATTCCCACTCCCTCCCCCGTCATTCCCGCGTAGGCGGGAATCTAGCCGCCCGCGTCCCACAAAGACATCCTCCCTCGCATCGCATTTGACAAAACAGAACTCTCGTACTATCCTGAACCTAAAGACGACCCCGTCCAAACCGCAACACAAGGAGACACCCCCATGCGCGAACCATACCAACCCCCAACCACCTTCCCCGCCAACCCTCCGCATGACCACACTCCCTCCATGTCATTCCCGCGTAGGCGGGAATCTAGCCGCCCGCGTCCCACAAAGACATCCTCCCTCGCATCGCATTTGACAAAAGAGAACCTCCGTACTACTCTGAACCTAAAGGCGACTCCGTCCAAACCACAACACAAGGAGACACCCACATGCACGAAACACTCCAACCCCCAACCACCTTCCCCGCCAACCCTCCGCATGACCACACTCACCCACGTCATTCCCGCGCCCTCCCACGTCATTCCCGCGTAGGCCGGGAATCCTCCCCGCTGCGTCCACACTCCCGGCGCCTCGGCCTCCTCCCGCCGTCTACAAAATTCGACACAATCCAACAGAATCCGACAAAATCCGACGGAAACTCGTGTGCGCGCGTCCCCTAATTCACGCGCACGCGCGCGAGGCACAGCGTTCCGTTTCCCTTCCATCGGCACGGATTGGATTCGACGTATCTCTTGGAGTTGCCGTCTCATAGCCGCCATGCCAATACATCGAACGAAACCCGTAGCACAATCCACCGTCTTGACGCAGGCTACTCATATCCGCCATAATGATTGGAAACCAGACCCATTCTGAAGGAGGACGGCAATGAAGTATTGGATATCCATGGCGATGATCGCGGGTATGCTCCTGAGTGCCGCGTGCGCCCAAGCGACATCCGCGTCCATCCCCGCATCGGATCCGGATCCGACGGTCGCCACATCGGACCCGGATCCGACGGTCGCCGCAGACCCGAATGACCTCCTCCGCCAATCCTTCGAACGTATGAAGTCCGTAAGGAGCTTCACCGCGAACATCAGAGCAGACATGGCCGCCAACGACGAGATGTTCTCAGGCAGCGCCTCATTCGCCCTATCCGACAGCGGCCGTATGGCCGCTCAAATCGCCTTGGGCCAAGACACCGACACAAACAGCGCCGGAAGCGCCGCCTCGATAAACTGGGCCATCAGAACCATCGACTCCGACCTATTCTTCAAAGTGCCCCTGTATGGATGGTACAGAGTCGACCTCGACGAAATGGACGACGACCACGGCGTCCCATTCCCCGGCCCCTTCGATCTGGATGCGTTCGAAGAGTTGATTACTCCCGATGCGCTCCCCTGGCATCTCATGGATGTCACCTCGCTGGGCAGCGAAGAAATTGACGGCGTCCAGACCAACCACATCGGCATTGCCGCCGACCTTGGAGAGCTCTGGCAGTTCTTCCGCGATTCCGACCAGTGGGAGAGAATACGCACGGAGTACGGCGCCGACGAACATCCCGATCCCGACCGCGCGGACGGCGCAAGCATGGAAGCCGACCTCGAGGAAATGCAACTCTCGCGCTGGGAACTTTGGATCGACGGTGATGGACTGATACGACGCCTGGAGATCGACGTGGAGTCCGCCGAAATGTCAGCCTCGATCGAAATCGATGTCGACGACCACGACGCCCCGATTACCATACAACCCCCGTCGGAATATGAAGACTATTCCGCCTTCGAAGGCGGGATGTTCTTCTAGCATTCCAAGTCGAGGACAGACGATCCCAGCGCATTCCACACGACCCTTGGCCAGCCTGTTCGTGTTGGACATGACGGTCAACACGCCCGGCCCCTTCTGCTCGATGACCCTGAGCGACCTTGGCGCGAGAGTCGTCAAAGTCGAGCCGCCCGGCGGCGACCCCCTCCGGAAGAGCAACCCCCAGATGTTCGCCGCACTGAACCGCGGCAAGGAAAGCTTGTCCCTTGATCTAAAGACGAGGGCGGGGCGCGAAATTCTGTGGCTCCTTGCCCAGCGCGCGGATGTCATGCTCGAGGGATCTCGCCCCGGCGCAGCGCAGCGGCTCGGCGCCGATTACGAGACTATCTCGTCTCGGAACCCCAACATCATCTACTGCTCGATCTCCGGCTTCGGACAAGAAGGCCCATGGCGAGACCGCCCAGGCCACGACATCAATTACCTTGCCCTGAGCGGCTACATGAGCCTGCAAATCGCCATCGATGGCCGCCCATCGCCACCGGCAGTGCTCATTTCCGACGTCGTGTCTGGAATGTATGCCGCAATCGCCGTTCTCGCCGCGGCCAATGCGCGTGCCGATTCACCAGGGCCCGCATACATCGACCTGTCTATGACGGACTCGGCGTTGAACATTGCGGGAATCGAAATGAGCCGCGCCTCGACCGGCGAAGCCGCACGCCCCCCAAACGTGGCGTTCATCCCCACGTATGGCCTCTTCGCCTGTGCCGACCAACGCTGGATAAGCCTCGGCATCGTCCACGAAGACCACTTCTGGCGCCGGTTCTGCGACGTCGCAGAGATGCAAGACCTCGCCGCCCTCACCTTCCAACAGCGGTTAGAGAAATCGAAAGAGATCGAAAGCCGACTCGAATCCGCATTCGCGTCCCGCCCGGCCCTCGAATGGGAACGCCGCCTCCTAGATGCAGACGTACCCGTTGCAGCCGTCCGCACCCTCGACGAACTGATCGACCTGCCCCACTTCGCAGCCCGAGGCTCGTTCTTCGATATTGGCGCTCATCGCTTCGTATCCCCTCCCATGAAGTTCTCCTCTCACAGCGTCGGACGCGCAGCCCCGCCCCCGGATATCGACGAGCAGCGTGATGCGATCCTCTCTGAAATTGGGTATACTGCTTGACCAACATTCTTGCGGACGCCTCTTCCTTTCGTCGTGGAGGAACCATGGATGACCAAAGGGCGGATGTAGGACCGGAGGCGGGTTCCCTTCCGAAAATCGAAGATGAATGACGATGATGAGAACGTCCAGAATTCCAGGGTAAATCCCCCATTGGGAAAGATCCGAGGGGTTGAGTGATGGCGCGCCAGTACCTGATAGGCAACTACGAAGAGACCTACCGCACTTTCAAGCTCCCTACGCCGGAGCGGTACAACTGGGCATACGAGGTCTTCGATGAATGGGCCAAAGACCCCGCCAAACGCGCCATGCTCTGGATAAGCGCGCAGGGCAAGGAGCGGGACGTCTCCTACCGCGAGTTCGCCGTTCGCTCCAAGCGCGCTGCGAATGCCCTTTCGAACATCGGCGCGAAGCCGGGCGACCGCGTGATGACCATGCTCCCCCGCGTCGTAGAGTGGTGGGAGATCGTGCTCGGATGTATTCGCGGGCAGTTCGTCGCCGTCCCAGGAACCACCTTGATGACCACCCGCGACATCATCTACCGCATTCACGCCGCAGGAATAACCGTGGCCATTACCGACGCAGAAAATGCCCACAAGTTCGAAGCAGCCAAAGAACAGTGCCCAGACCTGCGGGAAATCGTAGTCGTAGGAGGAGACGCCGGAAAGCACCTCGACTACGAAAGATTGCTGGACGCCGCCTCCCCCAGCCTCTCCAACCCAAACAACCTATCGAGCGACCTGATGATGATCTACTTCACCTCAGGCACGACCGGCCACGCCAAGATGGTTCCCATTACCCACAGCAACTACCCAATCGGACACATCTCCACCGGCAAATTCTGGATGGACCAACGCCCGACAGACCTCCACTGGACGCTCTCGGACACAGGATGGGCGCAGGCTGCATGGTCCTGCTTCTTTGGACCCTGGAACATGGGCTCCGCACTATTCGTTTGGGACCAGAGAGGCAAATACGACCCGGCCTCGACCCTCCGCGCGCTAGAGAAATACCCCATCACCACCTTCTTCGCGCCTCCAACCGTGTACCGTATGCTCGTCCTAGAAGACTTGCGCGGCTTCCAACCAAAGTCCCTCCGCCACTGCATGGGCGCAGGCGAGCCCGTCAACCCAGAAGTGATCGACGCATGGCGGGACGGCGCCGGATACCACATTTGGGAAGCCTACGGCCAGACCGAAACGACCCTGTGCATCGCCACCTTCCCCGGCATGGAGCATCGCCCAGGATCCATGGGAGTAGCCGCGCCGGGCTATGAGATGGCCATCGTCGACGACCAAGGCAACGAACTCCCAGACGGCGAAGAAGGAGAAATCGCAATCCGAACCAACCCGCACCGTCCGGTTGGCCTGTTCCCCGGATACTGGCGCAACCCCGAAGCCAACGAAAACTGCTTCCGCGGCGACTGGTACTATACCGGCGACCGCGCCGCCCGAGACCAAGACGGCTACTACTGGTTCATTGGACGATCCGACGACGTCATCATTAGCGCATCCTACCGCATCGGCCCCTTCGAGGTCGAATCCGCCCTCCTAGAACACGACGCCGTCGCCGAAGCCGCAGTCGTCGCCAAGCCCGACCCAGCCCGTACCAACATCGTCAAGGCCTTCGTAGTCCTCGCCCCCAAATACGAACCCTCCCCCGAACTAGCGACCCAGCTGCAAGAACACGTCAAGACCTCCACCGCCCCATACAAGTATCCCCGCGAGATCGAGTTCGTCGACGAGCTCCCCAAAACCATATCCGGCAAGATCCGCCGCACCGAGCTGAGGCAGTATGACTCCGCAGACAAGTAGGGAACCCAACCACGCCTTGCCCTGCGGGCCGAACGATTCCACAGAGGAGACGGATGGGCTTTACTCACGAACATGAAATGTTTCGCGCCCTCGTCCAGCGGTTCGTCGCAGACGAAATCGCGCCGCACGTCGACCATTGGGAAGAGACCGAAAGCATACCTCGGAGCCTCTTCGAACGTATGGGAGAACTCGGACTCCTCGGAATCGAATACCCCAAGCAATACGGAGGATCGGACGCAGACGTTTGGATGACCATAGTCCTAGCCGAAGAACTCGCCCGTTGCCGATCCGGCGGCGCAGCGTTCGGCGTCATCGTGCATACCGACATGTCCTCTCCCTGGCTCGCCCGCCTCGGCTCGGACGACCAGAAGAAGAAGTACCTTCCCTCGATTACCAGCGGACGAAAGATATGCGCCCTCGCAATCACCGAGCCAGGCGCAGGATCCGACATGGCGTCCATACAAACCCGCGCAGAACGGCGCGGAGGCGACTGGATCATCGACGGAGCAAAGACATTCATCACCAACGGCGTCTCCGGCGACCTCTACTTCGTCGCCGCACGTACCCGAGACACCGGACCCAGACATCGACGCCTGTCCCAATTCCTCGTCGAGCGCGGTACGCCCGGACTCACCGTGAGCAGGAAACTCCGCAAGATGGGAATGTGGGCCTCGGAGACAGCCGAGTTGACTTTCGAGAACGTCCGCGTCCCCTCTGAAAACCTCCTCGGAGAAGAAGGAAGAGGATTCTACCAATTGGCCGAGGGCCTGCAGCGCGAACGCCTGCTTTCGGCCGTTCTGAGCGTATCTGCCGCAAGACAGGCCCTAGATGACACCGTAGAATACCTCAAGGCGCGCAGCGCATTCGAGAAACCCCTATCGGAGTTTCAAGCCCTCCGACACCGCATCGCGGACATGGCCGCCAACCTAGAAGCCGCCCGCAGCCTGACGTACTCCGCAGCGGAAGCATTCGCACAAGATGGAGACTGCACAGCCCCCGTCTCCATGGCCAAGCTGTTCTCGACCGAGACGGCGAACCGCGTCGCATATGAAGCCGTTCAGATGCACGGTGGTATGGGATACATGCGGGAATTGCCAATCGAACGCTTCGCACGCGACTACCGCCTCTGGACCATCGCCGCAGGCACGTCCGAGATGATGCGGGAAATCATCGCCAAGCGACTGTTCGAATAGCCCCCCGTTCCAAAACCAAAATCCCACAGCCCACAGAGAACGGAGAACCTTGCAAGAACCTGCCGTATCGACTACACTTTCGACGGTCAAGGCTGCAGGCCGATGCGCCGCGGATATGCAAGAACCCCCAACCCCCAGAGAAAAACGGAGAGAGAGGTGATGAGTCCAATCCAGACGACCTTGTGTGCCCCTGCCGTCCGCTCCTCCGTGAAAGGCGCGCTGCTCGCCCTCTCGCTCCTCGCGGCCGTCGCATGTTCGTCGACATCTACTCCTGCAGACACCCCAACGCCCGCCCCCGCAGACACCCCAACACCTGCGCCATCGCCGGCTCCAGACGACATCATGGAAGCAGGATCCTGCGACTGCAACTATCTGCTCCTTGCGCACTACCGCACCCTCTCGACCCTGGAAGCAAACCCCGAATTGGAAGGCTCGAAAGGCGTCGCCCTCTATGGACGCCACGTAACCGAGGCCGAAGGCCATTGGGAGGCGGACTACGCCGCCGCCGAAGGCATCGAGGGCGCACTCGATGCCATCCGCAACGGGCAGGACATCGACCTGGACGGCGAAGCGACCTCACTCGACTGGGACGCCAACGGCGACATCACCGTCGGCGGCGTGGAGATATGGCAGTTCAAGGACGGGGCAATCGAGAACATCCGCCATTTCGATGTGGACGTCTCTGAATAGACGGCAACCCCCCGCCCGCGACGCCTCTGCCCCATTCACTCCCCAATCTTGTAGCGGACTGCTCCACCGGCTATAATAGAATACTGATACCTACACCAACCGCCCAGAGTCATGACCACTAGCAAGCGAGACTACTATCAAGTGCTCGGGGTTTCCCGCAGCGCGTCCGATGAAGAGATCAAACGGGCCTTTCGCAAGTTGGCGATGGAGTACCACCCCGATCGCAACAAAGACTCGTCCGCAGGCGAAAGATTCAAGGAAATCAACGAAGCCTATCAGGTACTCAGCGACTCCAAGAAGCGCGGCAACTACGACACGTTTGGACATGCAGGCGTCCAATCCGACGGCGGCGGCTTCGAAGGATTCGAGAACTTCGGCGGCTTCGGAGACATCTTCGACGCCTTCTTCGGCGGCGCTACAGGTCGGACCGCGCGCGCAGCTCGTCGAGGCGCGAACATCCAAATCGACCTCGCCATCGACTTCGAGAAAGCCGCATTCGGGTCAGAAGAAGAATTCGAGATCCGGCGGCGTGAAGTGTGCGGCCACTGCCGCGGCGCTCGCTCCGAACCAGGATCCTCCTCCGATACCTGCGCCCAATGCAGAGGTACGGGGCAAGTGCGGCGCAGGCAGCAAAGCATTTTCGGCTACTTTTCCCAAGTATCCCTATGCGAAGTCTGCGATGGCGAAGGCCAGATCCTCACCAACCCATGCTCCAACTGCCGCGGATCCGGCGCAGAATCGCGCGACCGCAAAATGGCCGTCTCCATTCCCGCCGGCATCGAGTCCAACACCCAGATTCGACTTACTGGCGAAGGACAAGCCGGTGAGAAGGGCGGGCCGCCCGGTGACCTCTACGTCGCCATCCGAGTGAAGAAACACAACCTCTTCCAACGACAGAGGTACGACGTCCTGTACTCCCAAAGCATCGACATCGCTCAAGCCGCACTTGGACTCACCCTCGATGTGCCCACTCTGGACGGAGATACAGAGCTGAACGTTCCCCCCGGTACGCAGCCCGGAGACGTCATACGGCTCAAGGGTCGGGGAATTCCTCGCATGGGCAACACGCGCGCGCGCGGCGATCAGTTGGTAACCATCGTCGTCCAGACCCCGAAATCACTCACCGACGAGCAGCGTCAACTGCTCACTCGTCTAGCGGAGACGTTCGACAGCGCAGCGCGCAACGGCTCCAAGCGCGACGGCTGGTTCGATAAATTGAAGCAGACCCTGGGCTCGGACGAGTAGCGCCTGCGCCTTCTCACCCGATCGATGCGTTTGCCCACGCCCCCAAAGCCATATACCCCCCATCCACGTTGATGTGCTCGCCAGTCATGAAACTGGCCTTCTCGCTCGCAAGGAACAAAACCGCGTTCGCGATGTCCCGCCCGACGCCAACCCGGCCAATCGGATGCGCCGCCCCCCAACGCCTCACCACCTCATCCGGATCCGCGCCTTCAGTCTCCGCAGCCGCCCGAAGCATGGGCGTATCGACGCTCCCAGGACAAACCGCCAGAACCCGAATGTTGTCCTTTGCGTAGTCCAACGCCATCTGCCGAGTCAGCGAAAGAATCCCCCCCTTGCTGGCAGCATACGGCGGAACAAGAGGCTGAGATTGCAGACCCTGCACGCTCGCCGTGTTGATGATCGCCCCTCCTCCCCTCTTGCGAATCTCGGGAATAGCGTACTTGGACATCAGAAAGCAGCTCTTGAGATTCACCCCCATGATGCGGTCCCACATCTCCTCCGGCGTGTCTTCCACGTTCAAATACGACTCCGGCGGCTGAATGCCCACATTGTTGAAGAGCACGTCGACTCCCCCGAACCGCTCCACGGTTCTGCCGACGACCCGCTCGCAGTCCGACGAAATGGACATATCCGCCTGCACCATCAGCCCTTCTCCGCCAAGCCGTTCGATCTCACGCACCACGACGTCTCCGGCCTTGCGGTTCACATCCGCGACCGAAACCCTCGCCCCAGCCTTGGCAAACTCCAGAGCCGTCGCCTGCCCAATGCCCAACGCGCCCCCGGTTATGATTACGACCTTCCCGTCGAATTCCCCCATGCTGCCCTCCTAACGCATGATTCTTCCCATCCACCGCTTGCCCTGCTCTCGCCCGACCTCCGTTCCCTCCGCGTAGAGAATACCGCTTTGACCCCTAACCTGTCTATCTTCTATAATACAGACACTCATCCCAAGAACACCGCAAGGATTGTGTCATGCCCGCCCCTGAGTTAGTTCTGCCCAAGTACATCAGCTTGAAAGACCATCAAGGGATTAACGAACGGTGGTTGCAAGAACGCCTAACTCAGAACCCGGAGTTGTTGGGGCTGGGCGAAGTCACTGTACGCGACAGGGAGCGTCGGCAGCCGAGCGGCGGGAGGCTTGACCTGTTGCTGGAAAATACAGAGTCGCGCACCCGGTACGAAGTCGAGATTCAGCTTGGAGCAACGGACGAGTCTCACATCGTTCGCACGATAGAGTATTGGGACATCGAGAAGCGCCGCTATCCGCAGTACGATCACGTCGCAGTGATCGCGGCGGAGGACGTTACCAGCCGCTTTCTCAACGTGGTCTCCCTGCTCAACGGCGCGATTCCCTTGATGGCGATTCAACTCAGAGCAGTCGAACTCGGTGGGGCATTCACGTTGGTAGCGACCCGCGTTATCGATCTGGTACCTCTAGGCCCTGAAGAGGAAGATGCAGGTCCGTCTGTCGGCCGCTCTTACTGGGAGGACGAGGCGTCAACTGTTTCGATGCAGATAGCCGACTGGCTCATTGAGATGATACGGGAAGCCTATCCGGGTGTGGAGGCAAAGTACAACAAGAGCTACATCGGCCTCACACTTGGAGGTGCGGTGAGGAATTTCGTTACCTTCCGACCGCGCAAGTCTCCAGTAGTTCTAACAGAATTTGGAATTCCACAAGATGAGGACACTACTATCGAACTTGAGAAATCTGGATTGAACGTCATGCCATACGATTCCCGTTTCAGACAATACCGAATCCAGGTTCGCCAAAGTGACCTCAAAGAACACAGAGACTTCTTTATCAACCTCATCCAAAAGGCTTACGACGCCCAATCTCGAACATAGAACGCAATACGCCGAGACCTTCCCCGCGGGTTGCCAAACCTCCCTCCCATACGTATCATGCACTCACACTGCCGTTGGGGGTAACTGTCCATGATCATCGATACGCACACGCACGCAGGATCCAGCTGGTTCGAGCCTGTGGAAGCATTGATCCACCAAATGGACGCGAACGGCGTGCAACGTGCAGTGCTGATTCAGCACGCAGGCATGTACGACAACACCTATCTGTTGGACTGCGCCGCACGCTACCAGGGACGATTCTCCGTCGTCGGCCTCGTGGACGAGTCGTCCCCGTCCGCCCCAGACGACCTGGCGGCGTGGGTAGAGCGCGGACTTGGCGGTGTCCGTCTCACGCCGGACTCTCCTCCAACCCTTTGGCGCGCGGCATCCGATCTCGAAATCGCAGTGAGCTGCCGCCCAGACCTCGGCGCGTTCGCATCCGGACGATTCACCAAACTCGTCCAGGCTCTCCCTGAGCCGACCCGCATCATCGTCGAACACTTTGCCGGCGCAACCCTGGACATGGAAGAGCCCTACGAGGAATTCGCCCGCGCCCTCCGCATCGCAGAGCTGATGGGCATATGCGTCAAGATCGGCGGCCTCGGCGAGATCAGCCATCGCCCCCCGACTCTCGCGAACGAGTACCGCTTCGATCATACGCCCCCGTTCGTCGAGATGGTCTTGGAAGCGTTCGGACCCGCCCGAACGATGTGGGGAAGTGACTTCACCCCAGTCAGCAGCCGCGAAGGATACCGCAACGCCCTGCAGGGCATCATGAACCACCCGGCGCTATCCGACCCGCAAGACCGCTACTACGTCATGGGCCGCACCGCGTCCGGCGTTTTCAATTTTCTATGATTCACGATACTGTTTGCATCACCTCCGCCGACATGGTAGGATGCGACAAGAGCCGCCCCAAAGGAGAAGCCAGGCCGCAATGGGCTGCTTCAACCAGAACGTAGAGATAGGCAATCTGGACGCAAAGAATTTCGAGCGCGTAGATGCGTTGGTGGACACTGGCGCATTCTTCACCATCCTTCCCGCGTCTATCCTGATGCGCTTGGGAGTTGAGCCGATCGATAGGATGGAGTGCATCCTCGCCGGCGGAAGCCGCATGGAGCGTGACATGGGGCACGCCTGGATACGAATCGACGGCCGCCAGACTCCCACCGTCGTCGTGTTCGGCAACGAAGAAGCGATGCCCCTGCTGGGCGCCTATTCCCTCGAAGGATTGCGCCTAGGCGTGGACGCCGTCAACGCCCGTCTCATAGACACACCCGTCTTGCCGATGGCAATGGCAAGGGAAATTGACAATTACCAGTGAGCCGCACCGTGTCCAGCGTGTTCGGTTTTCTATGACCCGCAAGACCGCATACCCACTCTCCGGCGTCGTCCCCATAGTCCATACCCCCTGGACCAGCGGCGACCGCATTGACTTTCCGTCCCTCGAACGGAGTATCGAGCGCAGCATCGAGGACGGCGTCTCCGGTTGCGTCGTGCCAGCCGTCGCCAGCGAGGTCTCCAAGCTGTCCGATGAAGAGCGAACCAGATTCGTCGAGGAAGTGATCCGCATCGTCGACGGCCGCATCCACGTAACGGCCGGAGTCAGCGACCCCGACGTTCGCCGTTCCCAACGCCTCGCGGAACACGCTGTCGAATCCGGAGCGGATGGTGTCTTGTGCGCCGCCCCAATGGACATCATCGAAGACAAAGCAGCAGTCAAGACATTCATGCGCGAGCTGGCGGCCGTCGATCTCCCAATGCTCATGATTCAAGACTTGCACTGGAACGGCTACGGGATGGGCTTGGACACCATCCGCGAGTTATGGGAAGAGATCCCGGCGTTTCGATGCCTCAAGCTCGAAACCGTCCCGGCGGGATCCAAGATGACCCAAATCATCGAGGCGACGAACGGGTCGATGCCCATTGGCGTCGGCTGGTCTCTGCCGCAGCTGATCGAGGCGCTCGACCGCGGCGCCGCATTCGTCACCACCACAGCCGTCAACAAGCCCTTCGTACACATCTTGCAGCGCTACCGAATGGGGCGGCGTGAGGAAGCGGCCGCAAGTTTCAACCGCACCCTGCCGTACTTGGCGTGGGCGCATCAGCACATCGACATATCGATCCACTTCTACAAGATCTACTCGTACCGGCGCGGCTTGTTCCAGACTACCCGCGCGCGCGAACCCATCCTCCCGTTCGATCGCTATCACCAGCGCATCGCCAACGAGATCATCGACGACCTCATCGCCTTCGAGGACGGCATCGAGTAGCGAACGAACGATTACCCGCCCGACACTGCGCTCCGAATATCCAATATCCCCTTGTCCTCTATCGGGTTCTCCATGAAGCGGCCGCGCGCGGCCGCGTCCCCCTTGAGATAGTAGTCGAACCAGTTCTTCGTGAAGTAGTTTCGCACGAATGTGGGCAGGTAGACATCGGATTCTCCGATCGTGTCCCAGCCGAGAGGCGTGTACGGAGCGCCTTGGAATCCCGGATTGAGCACGTCCTGCCCCACGGCTTTTCTGGGTACGGACGCGGCGGCGCTCCAATACCGCTTGCCGTCGACCACTATCGGCGTCCGCTCGGAAACCAAAGAGGGGAAGTCCTCCACGAGGGATCCATGATTGACGTCCTTGACCGAGATGATCATCTTGTCCCCCGTGGCGCGGGTGTATGCGTTTCGCGCGATCGGCTGCGGGTTCTCGTTGGTCGGCAGCGCCCTCTCCTGCTCGAGCACCCAGATGTCTTCAGGATCGCCTCCGGCCCCGCTGAACAAATCCCACATGATGCCGCGGAACACGTTCTGGACGAAGGCGTCTTCCGAGCCGTGAATTTGCATGACGGGCTTGGGGTTGCCCGCCGGCTGCCCGTCTGCCGCGAGCCCGTCCCCAAAGATTCCCACTGGCTCCCAATAGCGGGGCGGACCGTTGTTGTATCCAACCGCGGCCGCCACCCTCTCGCTTCTCGCAACCGTGAACTGAGCCGTCATAGATCCAAGTGAGTGCCCCATGATCCCGATGTTCTCCATATCGAACGATCCGGTGAACAGCCCGCACACCTCCGCTCCATGGGCGGACTGACCCCGCCCGGAATACTCCGAAGCGCACGCATCTCCACTCTTGTTCATGCTTTCGAGCCCGTCGATGATCGTCTCGACGTCGTCTACTCGCTGGGTAAAGAACTCCCCCATCATCTCTCCGACCTTCTGAGGTCCGTCGGGAAGCGCGTGCAGGTCGAGTTGCCCCTGAGCCCCATCGAAACCTATTTGCCCCTGGTAGCCAAAGAAATACTTGTAGAACCCCGGAATGACTTTGAACTCCCCGAGGATGGTCTGATATGCGCTGTCCACCTCTTGCTGACTCGCGGTCTGAGCATACCGCGAGTCCGGACTGTCGAACACCTTGGGAGCCGATCCGTCGGAGATGAAGTTGGGAGCAACCACTATATAGCCGTGGCTCGCCAAGTACTCGGCGAATGCCGACCAGGAAAGAGCATCCCCGCCCAGACCGTGCGCGGCGACGATGACGGGGAATTGGCCGTCTGCCACGGGCGCTTCCCACTGTGAGGTGACCAATCGCTTCTGTGCCTCGTTCCATATCGCCGTGAGCGTCGCCCGGTCCGAGAACATGTTTAGCGGCGTCGTCCCTTCACTGGCTAGACCGGAGAGCATGAACTGAAGGGAAGATTGATATTGGTTCTGAAAAGCCGCGCTCCTGCTCCTGGCGAAATCGTCGATGGTAGCCTGACGGGTCGAGCGGTTCGAGTCCGCTGGATACCAAAGATAAGCGTGGACGATCTGGTTCTCGCCAGCCTCGCTGATTGCGGCGAGCCTTGCCTTGTAGCCGTCAGATGCGTGGGTGGCATTCCAACTATCGAACGGACGATTCTCGTCGTGGAAGTACACCGCTCTCACGCCGACGCCGTACTGACCCCGCTCCGCATATGCCTCTGGGACCATGTTGGTCGTTTGCGTCGCTGGTGTAGGCTCGGATATTTGTGTCGCTGGTGTAGGCTCAGATGTTTGCATTGTCGGTGTAGGCTCGGACGATTGCATTGTCGGTGTAGGCTCGGACGTTTGCATTGTCGGTGTAGGCTCGGACGTTTGCGGCTCTCGAGATCCGCATCCTAGGAGTACGATACTCCCTATGATGGTTCCGATGAGGACTATCGAAGGAATTCGTGTCATCATGGTCGTCATACCTCTCTTCAAGATCGAATTGTCAAGTCACGCACGTCACCCACTCCGGCGCATCACGCGTCTTCCCTTTCCTCAATGCTATCACGTTGCTAGAATCCGATGCGCTTTCCCATGCCTTGGAATCCTTCTCGAATTTCAAGTATGAGACCAAGTTCCTCGCATCCACACCGACGACCGCGCGCCATCATCGCTTTTGACGTCCTGCCGATAGTTCAGCCCCCACAGTCTCATGAGTTTCACAGTAGTTTGGATGCTTGGTATTCCTTGCTTGCGCTACCGTTCCGCGGGGGCGAATGTGGCCGCGCCCTGCTCGTCGTACACCAGCCGCAACCCAGTTTCCGATTGCGGCGTCGTTGCGAGGCGCTTCCAAGACTCTATCCAACGCTGACGGAGCGGGCTGTCGTGCGGGTTGGAGAGCCATTCCTCCCACTGAGTCTTGTTCCAGCGTGTGGGGGAGTTGTAGAAGCCCTGGGCCGTAACGCGCATGACCTCGAGCTCCTGCGAGCTCTCGGGGTAATGGTAATAGGTTACACAACTCATTCGCCGGTCGCTGCTGCCGCCCCAGGTCGCGTGGATGAGACGCATGTCGAAGAGCACGGCATCGCCGGGGTCGGCCTCCGCGACGACGCAGGGCACCTTGTCGAGGAATGCCATTCCCTCCGCGCTTCTTGCGGACTCACGGGACAGAGGCCACCACTGAGTCAATTCGGACTGCCACGGGTCTTTGTGCGACCCGGGTATGAAGCGGAGAGCCCCGGTGTCCCGACCGGTTGGTTGGAAGATGGGGAATTGGTACTTTGGCCCGTAGCCGTGTATGTTCGGGGATCCGTCGTTGAAGTGCCATGGGGTGTAGGAGACGTAGCGGTACGAGTTGACTTCCATGCCGAAGACATCTTCTCCAAACAACTGCGCCGCTGGGCCGTAGAAGCGGTGATCTTCTAACAGCGACGAATAGAACGGAGTATCCTCGCCCAGCATGCTGAACGTTTGGGTGGCAGTTCCGTCGAACTTGCCGTCGACGGCTTCGTTTCGCTTGGCCGCTCTCTCGAACTCGGTGCGGAGGGTGTGGATTTCGCTCGAAGTAAAGACACCCTTCAAGATGACGAATCCAAAGAGATTGAATTGTCGAATCTGATCGTTCGTTAGCATTGCACGCTCCTAAGTTCGGTGATTGGCTCGAGTCGTGAGCTTCTTCCTTGATGAAACGGTTGCGTATCCCCATCCGCAGGGTACTAGCGTGAGGGTAGGGCGAGTTTCTCCATCGATGCACTTTTTGCGCCGCCTCCGAAATTCCTCCTCGTGTCCGGTGGAATGCGTAGGGTATGATGATTGTCCAAATCTCACCATCGGAATGGATGCACACAGTGACCGGTTCGGGTATGGCAAGATCAAAATGTTACCTTCGAGAAGAATTCCTCGACCCCCTTGATGCCCGTTCGAACGCGGTAGAGGGCGCCCGCCCCCGGTCCGTGAGCCTCCCGGTCGTCTGCACTGATCGTCGTTACGTACAGATCTTCCATGTTCTCCCCTCCGAAGACGGCGCTGGAGACCATGTCGCACGGAAAATCGATGGACAACGCCAGTTCACCGCTGGGAGAATATCGGCGGATCTGTCCGGTGAGTACGCGGGCGGACCAAACGTACCCCTCGGAGTCCACGGTCATGCCGTCGGGTAGGCCATCGGACCCCGGGTCGTCGGTCGAAGTGAAGTCGCGCCGGTTGCCGATGCTTCCTGTGGATCGGTCGTAGTCGAACAGCCAGATAGCGCCGGTTGGGGTGTCAGTGTAGTAGAGGCCGGTCAGGTCGGGTGTGAAGCCGAGTCCGTTCGAGATGGCGATGCCGTCGAGTATCTTGTGGATGACGCCGTCGGTCTCCAGCAGGTACAGGCTGCCAAGCGACTCTCTTTCCATGGCCTTGTCGGAGTCCTTGCACATCGTCCCGCAAAATACCCGCCCTTCCGGGTCTGCGATAACGTCGTTGAATCGGTTCTGTTCCTCGCCCGGTATGCCGCCGACCACGATTTCGAGTCTGCCGTTGCGGAGAACTCCGATCCTCCCTTCCTCCAGGAACAGGAGGATGGATCCATCGGATTGGAAGGTATAGCCCCCAAACATTTGATCCGCCCGAAAGACGAGTTCGTGATGGCCGGTTGCCGGGTCGTAGCGGTAGAGCTCCCCTTCTGTAATGTCTGCCCAATATAACTTCCTCTCGGCAGGGTGCCACAGAGGCCCCTCGCCCGTCTGATCCGCGGTGTCGACGATGAGTTCCGGTTGCATGGCTTCCTCCACGTACTATAGATAGAGTTCGTCGTCTGTGAAACGATACGGAAACTATGGAAACTTGATGCCCGATATCATCCCCCCGTCGACGACGACCTCCGTACCTGTTACGTAGGACGACAGGTCGGAGGCCAAGAACAGCGCGGCATTCGCCACGTCCTCCGGCGTTCCATTGCGTTTGAGAGGAACGTTCTCCGCGCTCCGCCGAATCTCTTCCGGAGTCATGTCCTTCCAAAGTCCAGTAACGATTGGGCCGGGAAGGACGGCGTTTACGCGGACATGCGGGGCGTAGTCGAGAGCGAGGTTGCGAGTAAGTCCGAGCAATCCCGCTTTGGCTGGATCGTATGATGCGTATCTTTGGAACCCCCTAAGCGAATGAACCGATCCGGTGATGACGAAGACGCCGTTGCCCTGCCCGACCATGAGCGGCAGAGTGTGCTTTGCGAGCATCCATGTCGCCTTGAGGCAGACGTCGATCGTGCGGTCCCACTGCGATTCGGTCAACTCGGTGGCGGTGCCCATCGGGTAGTGGCACGCGTTGCTGAAGACCACGTCGATCTTGCCGTACCGCGAAACACTTTCTTGGACGAGCGCCTGTATGTCTGTCATGAGCCCGACGTCTGCCTCGACGAAGATAGCGTCGCCTCCCTCGGACGTGATGCGCCGTACCGTCTCGTTCCCCTCCTGCGCGTTTCGGTCGGTGACGACGACGGCCGCTCCCTCTCGGGCGAAGAGTTGGGCTGATGCGCGTCCAATACCTGACGATCCTCCAGTGACGATGGCGACTTTGTTGGCTAACAGCATGGCGGTTCTCCCAATCTGATGACGCTTTCGAGCGTAGTCCCGTGATAAGATAGTGCCACAAGACCGGGCAAAAGTCACGGTAATCGATCTTGGAGGCATAGATGACCACGGAGACGAAGACCATTGGCGCAGGCGAGTTCACATATGAGGTTGCGATAGACTGGGAAACGCTCCCGCCTGGCTATGCTTGGCAGGAGGCGGCGGCCGTGGCAGTGAATGCCAAAGATGAGGTTTACGTCTACAATCGAAGTGACCACCCAATCATCGTCTTCGATTCCGATGGGAAATATCTGCGCGATTGGGGTGACCCAACGATGTATCCCCGCGCACACGGAATCACGTTCGCGCCCGACGGCACGCTCTTCTTGGTGGACGATGGCGACCACACCGTTCGCAAGTGCACGCCGGAAGGAAAGGTGATCTTCACGTTGGGAACTCCGGGTTTGCCAAGCGAATACATGAGCGGGCAGCCGTTCCATCGCCCGACGGATGTAGCGATCGACCCCAACACCGGCGAGTTCTACGTCGCTGACGGGTACGGCAACTCCCGCGTTCACAAGTATTCCCCCGATGGCGTCTTGCTCTTCTCGTGGGGTGAGCCGGGAGTAGACCCTGGGCAATTCAACATCACGCACAATATCGCGGCCGACGTCGATGGATACGTATACGTTGCAGACCGCGAAAACCATCGCGTTCAGATATTCGACTCGAAAGGCAACTACGAGACTCAGTGGAAGGACATGCACCGTCCGTGTGCTCTGTACGTGTCTGCCGACCAGCATATCTTCGTCGGCGAACTGGGTTCGGGTATGAACGTAAACCGCCACATGCCGAACATCGGTCCCTGGATCAGCGTCTACAACCGCAAGGGAGAACGCCTCGCGCGTATTGGCGAAGGTTTCGGCGAGGGACCCGGCCAGTTCGTTGCCCCCCACGATATAACCATGGACTCCATGGACAATTTGTACGTGGGCGAGGTCGCTTGGACGAATATGAAGAATTTCGGCGAGATTCGGGACGGCGTGCGCAGCCTTCAAAAGCTGTTGAAGGTGCAATCAGTCGGCTAGACCGCAGGTTTCGACTGCTTCGCGGGATAGTTCCGTTCAGCCGCCGTTGCAACCCGGGCAGATCCGTTCGGTCGCCTCATATACTCCCGAACGTTGCGCAAGTGCTCGGATCCCGCGAGATAGTGTTCTTCAAGCACGTATCGACACGAGAGAGGAGGAACCCTGCGGGTTCCTGTGTGCGGAGACCTTGTGGACTTACGATGTCGAGGCAACCCGCCCTCGATAAATCAAACGGAACTGACGATGTCGAGTGATTGAAGATCCTCCCCGATAGTGGTATACTCCCATAGTATGATCCTGATCATCGTCATGAAGTAGGTATGGAAAGTGGGGAAACCCCCACTTTCTTTATCTATTTGGGTCTTCACAGAACAATGAGTGACGGAGGCGCTACATATGAAGAGCGACTTTATCATCGCCCTCACGCAGCTTGCCGCCGAGCGCAACCTTTCGAGGGATATCGTCCTCTCGGCCATCGAGGCCGCGTTGGCGTCCGCCTACAAGCGTGACAGCATCGCTGCCGGCCAGAACATCTCGGTCAAGCTCGATCCGAACTCGGGCGATGTGAACGTCTCTATCGTCAAGTCCGTCGTTGAGCAGGTAGAAGACCCGCTCACAGAGATATCCCTGGCCGACGCGAAGAAGATCAGCCCGATCGCCGACCTTGGAGACAACGTGCCTGTCGGCGCGCTTCCCCACAGCGCAGGGCGTATCGCCGCACAGACGGCCAAGCAGGTCGTCATTCAGCGCCTTCGAGACGCCGAGCGCGACATCGTCTTCCAAGAGTATGCGGACAAAGTCGACGAGGTCTACTCCGTCACTGTGCAGCGCATCGAGTCCGGCAGGCAAGTCATCGTCGAGTTGGGACGCGCGGAAGCAGTGCTTCCAGCGTCGGAACAGTCTCCATACGACCGATACCGCATCGGACAGCGCTACAAGGTTCTCTTGAAGTCCATCGATCAATCGGCTAGAGGGCCAGAGATCATCGTTTCTCGTGCGGACAAGGCGCTCGTCCGGCGTTTGTTCGAGATGGAAGTGCCAGAGATATACAACGGCGCGGTTGAGATCGTCGGCATCTCCCGCGAAGCCGGATCTCGAAGCAAGGTTGCCGTCTTCGCAAAACAAGAGGGAGTAGATGCCGTCGGCTCCTGCGTTGGCCTTCGGGGAATTCGCATTCAAAATATCGTCAACGAACTCCACGGAGAAAAGATCGACGTCGTGGAATGGAGCCGGGACACGACGCGGTTCATCAAGAATTCCCTCAGCCCCGCCCTCGTCATGAAGGTGCAGATCGACCAGGAACAGGAAACGGCGGTCGCAGTCGTACCAGAACGCCAACTCTCTCTTGCGATTGGGAAGGAAGGACAAAACGCGCGCCTCGCAGCGAAGCTGACCGGACTCAAGATAGACATCATCAGCGATGTTGAAGCCGACGCCATTGAAGCCGAGCGCGCCAGAGTCGCAGCCCAACAGGCCCGTCCTGCGCCTCCGCAGAAAGAAGCGCCCAGCGCCGACAAGCCCCCCGATCCGATCGTGGAAGAGACCATCGCGGAAGAGACTGTCGTAGAAGATGTACCAGAGCCAGTTGCGGCCACTTCGCCAGAGCCACAACCAGTAGCCGAAGAACCCCCACCCTCTCCAGAGCTGGAACACCAACCTCCGGCTGCCGTTCCTGTATCGGAGATTGAAGCCGACGAACCCCCAGTCACGCAAGAAATCGAATACGACCAAACAGAGATCCCCGATGAGATCTTCGAAGCCCAGGAGGAGCCTGCGCCCGTATCTGAGACGGAGGAGGCTACCCCTCTGCATGACCTACCAGACGATATTTGGACTGTCACCCAAGCGGGTACCGGCGACAGCGGCGTCATACGGTTTGCGGAGGACATAGAGGAGTTGGCCCTTCGCGGCACAAGGAGCAGCGCAGGCAAGCGCCGGCGCGGCGGTGGAAACAATCGACGGCGCGGGCCAGCCAGACGCCGATGAGCCCGGCCATGAAGCGCATTCCCTTGCGAACATGCGTTATCTGCGGGGCGAAGTCCCCCAAACGGGAGTTGATGAGAATCGTCGCAACGCCCAGCGGCGATGTGAGAGTCGACACTACCGGCAGACTAGCCGGACGAGGGACGTATGTTTGCGGCGAGGTTCAGTGCGATGCCGGGAGAGTAAAGAAGGGGCGGCTCGAAAGAGCGCTGAGGAAGCGTATATCTGAAGACGAGTGGAACACCATAGCCACAGTAATTGCGGCCAGGAGAATCGAACATCCTTGACCCGAACTGTGTATACTAGACTAGAGGAACTATGACGACGAAACCGGCGGAAGCGCAGCAAACTGCAAACTCTCCTGCATCTACGGACCGAACGCATCAGCGCGAGCAAGTTCGGCCTCGTCGGGCCGTGCTCGACATTCCCCCCGCAATTTCCGTGGCCAGCCTCTCGGAAATGATGAACGCCAATCCCATTGACGTCATCAAGCAGCTCATGCGCTTCGGGTATATGATTTCGATCAACGAGGTAATCGAATTCGATGTTGCGTCCGGCGTAGCGCAGTCCTTCGGCTTCCCCGTGAAAGCCCCAACGGATGAAGCGGACGACAGACCGGCATCCATCGTCCTTACTCACGAAGGGGAGAATCCCCAAGACCTCGTCGAGCGCCCCCCAGTGGTTACCATACTTGGCCACGTCGACCACGGCAAGACGACTCTCTTGGACTCTATCCGCAAGACCAATGTAGTTGGCGGCGAGAGCGGCGGTATTACTCAACACATCGGCGCATACCAAGTCAGATACGACGACATGCCCATAACATTCTTGGATACTCCTGGCCACGAGGCGTTCACCGCCATGCGGGCTCGCGGAGCCCAAGTAACCGATATAGCAATTCTCGTAGTCGCAGCCGACGACGGAATCATGCCTCAGACCGAAGAGGCCATCGACCACGTCAAGGCGGCAGGCGTTCCGATTATCGTCGCCGTCAACAAGATGGATCGCCCCGATGCAGACCCGGATCGAGTCAAGCGGCAGCTCTCGGAACACGACCTCCTCGTCGAAGAGTGGGGCGGAGAAGTGATAACCGTTCCAGTTTCTGCTCTCAACGGCGACGGCATCGATGACCTGTTGGGAAACATCCTCGTCGTCGCGGAGATTTCCGACCTCAAAGCCAATCCTACTGAAACGGCGCAGGGCGTGGTCGTCGAGGCTCAAATCGACAAGAGCAAGGGGCCGGTTGCAACCGTCCTTGTCCAGACCGGCACTCTCTTGCCCTCTCAAACGGTCGTCATAAACGGCATCAAGGGCCGCGTCCGTGCCATGATCGACGACCGCGGCAGGCGCGTCAAACAAGCAGGGCCATCCACTCCCGTGGAGATTCTGGGCATCAATGGACTCCCGAACGCTGGAGATACCTTCACGGTCGCGCCGAACGAACGCACTGCGCGCGCAATGGTCGAAGAGTGGGAGAGGAACAGTCACGTCGAACGCAGACATGGAACCTTGGAAGACATCGCGGCCAGGATCGAGTCTGGAGAAGTCGTCGATCTCGATCTAATCGTCAAGACGGACGTGCAGGGGAGCACCGAAGCAGTCCGCGCCGCGCTCGACCGCCTGAACACCGACCGCACCAGAGTCAACATCATCCATATCGCTACCGGATCGATCACCGAAAACGACGTCATGCTCGCGGCGGCTTCGGACGCCGTAGTCATCGGCTTCAACACTCGACCCGGAGTCGGAGCAAGGGCCCTTGCCTCCCAAGAAGGCGTAGATGTTCGATACTACGACGTCATCTATCACTTGGTTGAGGACGTCGAACGAGCCGTCAACGGCCTGCTTGCACCAGAAACACGCGACATCACCGAAGGCTACGCCGCGGTTCGAGCCGTATTCAATATCGGACGGCGTGGACGAGCCGCAGGCGTGTACGTCACCGATGGACGCATCTCCCGGTCGTCCACTATCCATGTCATACGAAACACTGAGAAGATCCATGAAGCGTCGATCACCAGCTTGAAGCACTTCAAGGACGACGTGCGAGAGCTGACCAGCGGACTCGAAGGCGGTATCGTCGTCGACGGATTCCAGGACTACCAAGAAGGAGATGTCCTCGAATCCCACCGGATAGAGGAAGTGTGAGCGCGCACGCAATCACCCCGTCCGCCTTGGCTCCGGGTTCGCCCGGGGTCCACGCACCCAAACGAGATCAGACATCCCTTGCAGCCGGCACAGTCCTATGTCACATCGTATTGAGCGAGTCAACGCCCTCCTGCGCCAAGAGGTCGGAAGCGTTGTCGCGGACGAACTCAAAGACCCGCGGATATCGTCTATCGTGTCCATCACCCGCGTCGAAACATCCCGAGACCTAGGTTTCGCGAAGGTCTACGTTAGCGTTCTGGGCAGCGACCAAGAGAAGGCCGATACTTTGCGCGCGCTCGGCTCGGCGGCCGGATTCATACACCGATCTATCAGACCGAACTTGCGGATGCGCTCGGTTCCCCACCTCGCCTTCTACCTCGATGAGGCTATCGAAAGAGGCGCAGAGATGGTGGCCTTCATCGACAAGGTCATCGAACGAGATCGAGAAATCGCGGCTCAGAGCGACTGCCCGCCTCCACTCCAAGACGACTCCCCATGACCGAACCAATCGACGGCATTCTCAACGTCGACAAGCCCTCCGGCATCACCAGCATGGATGTCGTGCGCAGGATCAAGCGTGCCAGCAAGCAAAAGCGCGTCGGGCACGGCGGCACCCTCGACCCATTCGCGTCCGGCGTCGTCCCCATATGTATCGGACGAGCGACCCGCATGATGGAGTACCTCGTCGACGGCGTGAAGCGGTACCGCGCAACGATTCGGCTCGGAGTGGAAACCAACACCTATGACATCGACGGCGAGGTTGCCTATGAGCGCGACACTTCCGACATCGACCTCGATGCGATTCGGCAGGCGCTGTCTCGTTTCTCCGGAGTAATCGAGCAGGTTCCCCCAATGTTCAGCGCTCTAAAGAAGGACGGCAAGCGCCTGTACCAGATGGCTCGATCCGGAATCGAAGTCGAGAGAGAAGCAAGAAAAGTTCGCGTCATGAGCATCGATGTGCAAGATTGGTCGCACCCGGATTTGACCCTAGACGTGACCTGCGGACGAGGATTCTACATGCGTTCGTTGGCGCACGACCTCGGCGAGGCGCTTGGATGCGGCGGACACTTGAAGGAGCTGACCAGAACCCAAAATAGCGCGTTTTGCATCGACCGAGCATTGTCATTGGAAGAAGCGGAAAACTGCTTCTCCGACGACGCCTGGATGCACGTGCTGCACGCCCCTGATGTCGCAGTGCAGTCCCTTGGCGCTGTCATCGTGGACATGAATACCGCCAAGCGCGTAAGGAATGGACAACCACTGCCAGGATCGATCCGAATACCGTTCGACCATTCAGACGAGGAGTGTAGAGTCTACAGTAGCGACGGCGTCTTCCTCGCGCTGGCCGCCTTCGACCGCTCGACAGGCCAGTGGCAGCCCAGGAAGGTCTTTGCGTCCTGACATCCGGCGCTCGGAAGCAGTACAATAGATTGATAGGGGAGGGATGGCCGAGCGGCCGAAGGCGCCTGTCTTGAAAACAGGTTTACCGAAAGGTAACGTGGGTTCGAATCCCACTCCCTCCGCCACCGCTGCCGCGCGTCCGCGAACCGCCGCAGCGATAGAACGAGGCTCCCGTCATGAACGAACCAAGTACGGAAACCCAAGCCAGACTCACATCCCTCATACACGACTTCGAAGCGCTGGCACAGCACTTCGTGGGCTATCCGTGCAATCGGAACTTCGATTACTCCGAGTTGTTCCCCTTCTTGCGCTATGTCATCAACAACGTTGGCGACCCCTTCCACGATAGCTACTTCCGCAGCAACACCCACGAGATGGAGCGCGAGGTCATCATGTACTTCGCGGACCTGATGCGCCTGCCCAAGGAAGACGCTTGGGGCTACGTCACCTCCGGAGGCACCGAAGGCAACATGTACGGCCTGTACATGGGCCGCGAAGTTTTCCCCAACGGCGTGGTCTACTTCTCCCAAGACACGCACTACAGCGTCGTCAAGATACTGCGCCTCCTGAAAATCCGCAACATCATGATAAAGAGCCAGGACAACGGCGAGATCGACTACGACGACCTCTACGAAACCATACGAATCAACCGCGACGTGCCCGTCATCTTCATGGCGAACATCGGCACGACGATGAAGGGCGCAGTGGACGACATCGACAAAGTGCGCGCAATCCTCGACGACCTGGCGGTCACGGATTCCTACGTCCACGCGGACGCCGCCCTGAGCGGCATGATACTGCCGTTCGTGGATGAACCGCAGCCCTACGGCTTCGACGCCGGAATCGACAGCGTCGCTATCAGCGGACACAAGATGATCGGCTCTCCGCTCCCCTGCGGCGTCGCGCTGACCAAGCGCCGATACGTCGCGCAAGTCGCCCGATCCATCGAATACGTGGGAGTCCTAGACACCACACTCTCCGGCTCTCGCAACGCCCTAACCCCGCTCATGCTATGGTACGCCATCAAGCAGCAAGGCATGGACGGATTCAAGGAAATGGTGGCGAAATCCCTCACAGTCGCAGAATACGCAGTCGCGCGGTTCAACGACAGCGGCATCCCTGCATGGCGACACCAGAACTCGGTTACCGTCGTCTTCCCCAAGCCGTCGTCCAAGGTGCTCCGAAAATGGCAAATCGCCCCCTACCAAGACATCGCCCACATCATCACCATGCCGCACGTAACCCGCGATACCATAGATGAAATCGTGGACGACTGTATGAAACCAGAAAGCACGCCAACAGGATAAGGAGGATCATTCCGTGGAAAGAATCATCGTCATGGTCGAGAACGAGGTGGGAGTTATCGCAGACATCGCCCGCTGCCTCGCCAATGCAGAAATCAACATGAAGACCATCAACACGGATGGCGCAGGGGAAACAGGCGCCGTCATCATAACGACAGATCAAGACGACCTCGCCTTGGAAGTCTTGACCCGGGAAGGCTTCAAGGCAGTCACCGATGAACCCCTCGTCATCAGACTGCGCGACGAGCCAGGCGCGCTCGCAAAGGTAGCGGAGCGATTCAAGGCCGCCAACGTGAACATCCAGAGCCTGCACATCATCGACCGCCGCTCCGACCACGCCACCGTCGCCCTCTCCCTCTCCCCCGAAGACCGCACGAAAGCAGAGACCCTGCTAGACAGCCAGACGATCGTGTAGTAGAATCTGACGACCAGTTTCAGTGAGCAAGGAGTAGCGCCGTGTTCCAGACGACTCCCGAAAAACTTCAAGATCTGTTGAACAACGCACATGAGGGCAAGATCCAACTCCCTGATTTTCAGCGTAGCTACGTCTGGAATGACGATGAGATCCAAAATCTCATCGCTTCCGTAGCAAAGGGCTATCCCATTGGTGCCTTCTTGTCGCTTGAAACCGGTGGAGAAGTCAGATTCAAGCCTCGCCTCTTGGAAGGTGTCGACTCGAACGGGGCCAAGCATTCGCCGCAAGTGTTGCTGTTGGATGGGCAACAGCGTCTCACTTCACTCTATCAGACGTTCTACTCGAAGAATCCGGTTCGCACTCTCAACACTCGCGGTAAAGAGATTGACCGTTACTACTACCTCGACATTCAGAAAGCCATACGCGCCGCGGTAGACATAAAAGACGCAATCATCGGCGTGCCGGAAGACCGCGTCCTACGAAAGAACTTTGGGCGAGATGTGGACATCGACCTATCGACCTGCGATAGAGAGTTTGAAAATCACGCCTTCCCACTTGACGGTGTGTTTCAGAATTTGGCGTGGTGGAAATGGATCAATGCGTGGCAGTCATACTGGAAGGACCGCGGCGAAGATGTTTCTAGCTGGGGAGCGGCTATCGTCGAGGGTGTCATCGGACAGATCACCGGGTATCAGATACCAGTAATCCAGCTGGATCAGAGTAACGGCAGGGAGGCTATATGCCTGATCTTCGAAAAGGTCAATACGAGCGGTCGGCCGCTCGACACGTTCGAGCTTCTCACAGCCATCTACGCCGCCGATGAATTCGACCTTCGTGAGGACTGGAGCGGGCCGCTCGACAAATCCAGTCAGGGCCGTCGAGAGCGGATTCTCGGCTCACCGCGCATAGACGTACTGGGCGGCGTGTACAGCACGGACTTCTTGCAGGCATGTGCGCTCATCCACACTCGAGAAGAACGATTGGCGAAAGAGCGCGAGGGGTTCGAGGGTAGAGACCTCCCCCAGGTGAGTTGCAGCCGTGAATCGTTGCTCAGTCTACCACTCGATGCCTACAAGCGATACGCCGACGACGTGGAGCACGGCTTCAGGGAGGCGGCCAGTTTCCTGCATGACCTGAAGGTCATATCGAATAGAGACCTGCCGTATGCGCCGTTGCTTGTTGGACTGGCTGCTATTTTTGCAATACTCGAACGCGATGGGCGAACCATATCGGCAGAAGACAAGGGCATGGTAGAACGCTGGTTCTGGTCTATGACGTTGGGGGAGATATACGGATCGGCTACCGAGTCATTGCTTGCCCGTGACGTTCCTGAACTCGTCAGGTGGATCAGTGGAGATGGCCCGATGCCGCGCACTTTGGACGATGCAATCTTCCAACAAGACCGTCTTCGGTCACTCAGGACTCGGTCATCTGCTGCCTACAAAGCATTCCATGTCCTCTTGATGAGACACGGCTGCGCGGACTTCATTACTGGGAAGACGATCAGCGGGATGACGTTCTTCCATGGCAAGGTCGACATTCACCACATCTTTCCGCGGGCTTGGTGCAAGAAGAATAATATCCCGGAGTCCGACTTCAATTCAATCGTCAATAAGACGCCCCTGTCCGCCGCATCGAACGGCTTCATCAGTGGCAACGCACCGTCGTCATATCTCAGCCGAATCGAGCAGAAGCACAATCTGCCGTCCGAAGTGCTTGATGGTATCCTCAGGACGCACCTCATAGAACCAGAACATCTTCGCAATGACGACTTCGATGCGTTCTTCAATGCGCGCATTGAGGCGCTTGCCGATCGCGTGTCTGACGTTATGGGGAGACCCGTCTTCAAGGAGCAGGGCGTCAATGAGAAAGAACGCGATATCGACGATCTCGATGCAGACGAAGAAGATGCAGAGAAAGAGACTGACCCGATCGATTTGATACGCGGCGGCGAATCCGAATCGGTCGAGTTCAAGTCCACCCTTCGTACCAACCTACATACCGACAAGCATGACGAGAAGATGAAGAATGCTGTGCTCAAGACCCTGGCTGCCTTCCTCAATACCAATGGAGGAGTACTGTTCATCGGCGTAGACGACAAGGGAAATCCGGTCGGCTTCGAAGCCGACGGATTTCCCAACGAAGACAAGATGAATCAGCATCTTTACAACATAGTAATCGGCAGCATGGGGGAAAATGCGGGGACAGCCATCCATGTGAACTTTGACGACTACGAGGGAGTGAAGATAATGGTTGTCCGTTGCGATCGCTCTTCCTTCCCTGTCTACGTCAAAGACGGCAGCAGGCCGCAGTTCTATGTTCGGATAGGCTCGTCTACCAGAGAGCTGTCCGGTGAAGAAATGGTCAGTTACAGAAACCGTCACTTCAACCAGTAACCCACGGCAATCGTTCCTACCCGGAGACACAACTCTTGAAAGTCCACGAATACCAGGCCAAGCAGATATTCTCAAAGGCTCGCATCCCCGTTCCCAGAAGAATGGTAGCGAACACTCCTGACGAAGCGGCGGCTGTCGCATTCCATCTCGGCGGAAACGTCGTCGTCAAGGCGCAGATCCACGCCGGCGGGCGCGGCAAGGCTGGCGGCATCAAGCTCGTCTCGAGTCCGGACGAGGCTCGGTCGGCCGCCCAAGACCTCATCGGAACCAACCTCGTCACGCACCAGACCGGACCGGACGGAGTCCCAATCCGCGCTGTCATCGTCGAGGAGACGTTGGAAGTCGACCGAGAGCTGTATCTCGGCATGGTCATCGACGGCGCTGCACAATCCGTCGTTGCGATAGCGAGCGAAGCGGGCGGCATGGACATCGAAGAGGTCGCAGAGCGCACGCCCGAGAAGATCGTTCGCGTCCCCATCGATCCTGGACTCGGTCTGCGGTCGTACCAAGTGCGCAAGATAGCCTCCGCCATGAACGTATCCCCAGACCGACTTCGCTCTGTATCGTACATCATGTCCAACCTCTACAATATGTTCGTCGATCTGGACTGCTCTCTCGTGGAGATCAACCCCCTCGTGATTACGAGGGCCGGTCGTTTTCTGGCGGCCGACGCCAAGATCGACTTCGATGACGACGCCCTGTTCCGCCATCCGGATCTTCGAGACCTGTACGACCCAGAACAGGAAGACCATCTTGAGGCGAAGGCTGGCGAGTTCGGCGTGAGCTACGTCAAGCTCGACGGCGATGTCGGGTGCATGGTCAACGGCGCCGGGTTGGCGATGGCGACCATGGACGTGACGTTCGGAGTCGGCGCAGTGCCGGCCAACTTCCTCGACGTGGGCGGGAGCGCGGACGAAGAGAAGGTTGCCCAGGCGTTGAAGATAATCCTGTCCGACGAGAGCGTAAACAAGATCCTCATCAATATCTTTGGAGGCATTCTCCGTTGCGATGTCGTCGCTCGGGGCGTTCTGGCGGCCGCCGAAGACGCGGGACGAGAGATGCCCCCCATGGTCGTCCGCATGTTGGGCACGAACGCAGACGAAGGGCGCAAGCTGCTCGATGAATCTTCTCTCGAGGTGATCATCGTAGACGACCTCAACCAGGCCGCAGATGCACTCAAGGCGCTCGCGTGATGTGCAAATCCCCTGGCTCGCCGCGCCTGGAGAATTCGGGCGGGCTCGACCCAAATCTAGTTCGAAGACGATAGGAGTATCGAAAATATGAGTATCCTCGTCGGCCGCGGCACTCGGCTATTGGTGCAAGGCATCACGGGAAGGGAGGGCAGCTACCACGCCGCGCGCTGCAGAGAGTACGGCGCGAACCTCGTCGCAGGCGTCACCCCCGGCAAGGGCGGTCAGCGGTTCGATGGGGATGTGCCCGTATTCGACTCGGTCGAACAGGCGGTAGCGGAGACGAACGCCAACGCTTCCCTCGTATTCGTCCCTCCCGCCTTCGCCGCCGATGCCATCGTCGAATCGGTCGACGCAGGCATCGCAGTCGTCGCTTGCATAACCGAAGGCATCCCCGTCCAAGACTCGATAGGCGTCGTACGCTACATTCGGGGAAGTGACGTCACCGTCGTCGGCCCCAATTGCCCGGGCATCATCTCGCCCGGGGAAAGATGCAAGATGGGCATCATGCCCGGCAGCATCCACATGCCGGGCCGCGTCGGAATCGTCTCCCGCAGCGGCACGCTCACCTACGAAGCAGTCGGCCAACTTACAGCGCTTGGCATTGGTCAGTCCACGTCTGTCGGAATCGGAGGCGACCCAGTAAGCGGCACGTCCTTCGTCGACGTCTTGAAGATGTTCGAGGACGACCCGGAGACCGATGGCGTCGTATTCATCGGAGAGATCGGAGGCGCCAAGGAACAGGACGCCGCAGAGTACATCGGGAGCGCGGAGTTCACCAAGCCAGTAGCGGCGCTGATCGTGGGGCGGAGCGCTCCCCCAGGCCGGCGCATGGGGCACGCAGGAGCCATCATCACCGGACGGGCCGCACGAGCCGACGAGAAGATCGCAGCGCTCGAACGCGCCGGCGCGGCCATCATCCCCACCCCAGCGGACATCGGCGTGACCGTGCAGGCTATGCTTGACTAACCCCCGGACCCCCCTCATGCCGTCCGAAACATCCGCCTCCCTCCTCCATGTCATTTGGGAGTGCATCCACAATGCTGCAAGAGTTCGATATATCGGGAAAGACAGTAATCGTTACAGGAGCAGCGCGAGGGATTGGGCGCGGTATCGTCGAGGTTCTCGCAGAAGCAGACGCGCGCGTCCTCGTCACTGCGCTCACGGATCGGTACCTGACCCCGTTTCGGGACGAGATGGCGGCAGCCGGACGGCCCATCGATATCCTCGTCGCGGACGCAACCAACAGCGCGGACTGGCGGCGAACCATGGATACTGCACTCGACCTTTGGGGACACGTCGACGTGCTCATCAACAACCTCGGCGACGCAATCCCAAGGCCACTCGTGCCCCTGCCGGGGTCGGACGCCGAAGCGCCGATGACCGACGACGAATGGCGCAGCATCGTCGACATCAACCTAACCCAGGCGTTCCTCGGGTGCCGCGCAGTAGGAGAGCACTTCATCGAGCGGCGGTCCGGTAAAGTCGTCAACATAAGCGGATCCGCCGCGCGAAAGGGTATGCCGAATTTCCTTGCGTACTCCACCGCCAAAGCCGGAGTCGTGCACCTGACGCAGACACTTGCCCAAGAGTGGGCGCCCTACGGCATAACCGTGAACGGCATCGCGCCCGGTTCATTTCCAGACCCAGATCTGGCGAGCGCCGAGGAGATGAAACAGCGCAGCGATCTCGCTAGGAAGAACGTGCCCCTCGGTCGAGTAGGACATCCGCGAGAGATCGGCTTCCTCGCAGTATACCTCATATCCGATGCGTCGAACTACATGACCGGGGAGACGGTCTACATCGACGGCGGCGCTTCCTTCCGGTGATCCTTCCGCCGTGCTTCTATACTACTACCACGCCGTTTTCGAGGGTTCCCAGCTCCGCGATCGTGATTGAGATCACGTCCCCCTCACGCAACGTGAAATCCGGCGGCGGTACGATGGCGGTTCCAGTGAGGACAGTGGTCATGTCCGGCGTCCGATTGTGGCGCATGAGCCAGTCTGCGAGACTCCGACAAGTCCTCGCCATATCAGCCGTCGTCGTTTCGCCGCTGAACACTCCCTCGCCGTCCCTCTCGATTCTGCAACTGATGCTCAGATCCTGCGGGTCGATCCCATGGTCTGCGGGTACGAAGCATGGACCGATCGCGCATGAGCGGTCGTAGAGTTTCGCCTGAGAGAGATACAGAGGGTTCTCCCCTTCGATGCCGCGGCTGCTTACGTCATTGCCGATCGTGTACCCGACGATCTCTCCGTCGTACAAGACGAAGGCAAGCTCCGGTTCAGGCACGTTCCACTCCGAATCTGCGCGAATTCCCACGTCTTCGAACGGCCCCACGCATCGGTCGGACGTTGACTTGAAGAACAACTCCGGACGATCAGCCGAATAGACCATGGAGTAAGCGTCGGGAGTCTTGCTTTCGCGTCTGCGCTCCAGCTCGCTCGACTTGTACGTCACGCCCGCAGCCCAGACCTCCGGAGGATCGATCGGACGATCGAGCAGGTAGTCGCCGGACTCCTCCCGAGTGCCCTCGACCACTGCGTCCAGATCGATCCACTCTGCGCCGTCGCCGTCGATCGCCTTGAATGCGATGTCGTCTATCCGCATTCCAGTTACCCAAGATGCAAACACGAGGTCTCGTATGTCGGTGATCGTTGGACTGGATGCAGTGAGAACCGCGATGCGGCCCGGTTCAGCCTCTGCTCCGATGACCTGTTCGCCATTGACGTCCGTCATGCGGTAGTACCTCATTTGAATCCTCCCCCGATAGGATGACGCTTCAGCCGCCTCGCGCATGATACACCATCCAGGCGCGGTGTATCCGTATCCATCGTTCCGTTCGATTCATCGGCATAGATTGCCCCCTGTTCGCTAGTGTGGATTGCGCTCCCTGGATTGAACCGACCGAATCGCATTTGACAGAACAGAACTCACGTACTACTATAAGACTATGACGACTCAGCGAAACCACGACCCAAGGAGATACCCCCATGCGCGAAACATACCAGCCCCCAACCACCTCCCTCACCGGCCCTCCACATGACCACACTCACCCATGTCATTCCCGCACCCGCCCACGTCATTCCCGCGAAGGCGGGAATCCACCCCGCTGCGCCCAAACCCACGAAGAGACGGCCATCCTCCCGCCCTCTACAAAATCCGACGAAAACTCGTGCGCGCGTTCCTCTATTCCCGCACACTTACTCCCGTCATTCCCGCACCCACCCACGTCATTCCCGCGAAGGCGGGAATCCACCCCGCTGCGTCCAAACCCCCGAAGAGACGGCCATCCTCCCGCCCTCTACAAAATCCGACGAAAATCGACAGAATCCGACAAAATCCTAACAGAAACTCGTGCGCGCGCGGGAATAGAGGAACGCGCGCGCGAGGCATCCCCTGGCCTTCTTGGCCTTGGCCTCCGCTTCGTATCTCCATTCCCGTGCGCGCGAGGCATCCCCTCCCGTCATTCCCGCGAAGGCGGGAATCCTCGTGCCCGCCCGCGTTCCGTTTCCTTTCTCTCGGCATGAATCGGATTCAACGTATCGCTTGGATCTGCCATCTCATAAGCCTCATGCCAATAAATCAAACGGAACCGTATCCATCCCCTCTCTCTTCCGTCATTCCTGGTTTCCTTCCCATCATTCCCGCGAAAGGAGACCTTTGCATAACCTCGGGAGTGTGAATATAGCTAGTTCCATCCCCCTTCCGGCATGTGCGAGGAAACCATTTCCATTGAAGACGGCGATTGACATATTCTCTATGATGGCAATATACTCTTGTACATCTCAGGGGGCTCCGATTGTGGTAGACGGCGAACGTTCGCCCAGCAACCAAATCTTCTTGGCGGCAGTGATGTCGCCTTCTATTCATCCCAGCCCCATTCACGGTTTCGTTCCGTTTCGGTGTGCGTTGCCTGGCGCTGTCCCGTCTCGTCATCCTGCCGGCGGTTCGCAAGACTCACGCACGGAGCGCCCATGACAAAGTATATCTTCGTGACCGGTGGAGTCATTAGCTCGGTCGGCAAGGGAATCACCGTCGCATCCATCGGCCGCATCCTCAAGAGCCGCGGCATTACCGTATCCGTCATCAAGCTGGATCCCTATCTCAACGTCGACCCAGGCACCATGTCCCCCTACCAACACGGAGAAGTCTTCGTCACGAAGGATGGGAGCGAGACGGATCTCGACCTAGGACACTACGAACGGTTCATCGATGTGAACCTCACCAGCTCGTCCAACGTCACTGCCGGCCAAATATACAGCGATGTCATCGCCCGGGAGCGCCGCGGAGAGTTCTTGGGTGGAACGATTCAGATCGTCCCGCATGTTACCGACGCCATCAAACAGCGCATGTTCGACTTGGCGGACGAAAGCCATGCAGACGTAATCGTCGTGGAAGTTGGCGGAACCGTGGGAGACATCGAGGGCCGCCCGTTCCTCGAAGCCATCCGGCAGATGCGCAAGGACGTTGGACGAAGCAACGTCTTCTACATACACGTCACCTACCTTCCACACATTCCTGCGACCGGCGAACTGAAGACCAAGCCTACCCAACACAGCGTCAGAGATCTTAGAGCCGACGGCGTGCAACCCGATGCGATCGTGTGCAGAAGCGAAGAGACAGTCACCGACGAAATCAAAGACAAGATCGCGCTCTTCTGCGACGTAGATCGCGAAAGCGTCATCGGGGCGGAAACTGCGTCCTCGGTGTATCAAGTGCCCATGCTGCTCGAAGATGAAGGACTCGGCGATACCATCGTCGACGCCCTCGCCCTTCCTGCCGCCGCCCGAGACATGTCGGAATGGAGATCCATCGTGGAAGCCATTCTCACAACCGAGCACAAGACCACCATCGCGCTAGTGGGTAAATACGTCGATCTCCAAGACTCATACCTCTCCGTCAAGGAGGCGTTGTTTCACGCCGGCCTCGCGCACGAAACCAACGTTGAGATAATGTGGGTGGCAGCCGAGGAAGTGGAAGAGTCCGGCCCCGAGCAGATGCTCCACTCCGTTTCCGGCATCGTCGTACCCGGAGGATTCGGACCCCGCGGGATCGAAGGAATGATTGAGACGGTTCGCTACGCCCGGGAGAACGCAGTACCGTACTTGGGACTCTGCTTGGGAATGCAGGTCATGGTGATCGAGGCCGCGCGCAACCTGCTGGCCAAGCGAGGAGCGAACTCCACAGAGTTCGACTCCAGAACCCAGCATCCAGTTATCCACTTGATGCCGGATCAACGTCACATCGAGGAAAAGGGCGGCACCATGCGCTTGGGCGTATATCCATGCAAGGTCTCACCCAATTCCCTGGCATATCGTGCATACGGAGACCCACTCGTCCAGGAGCGCCACCGCCACCGCTTCGAAGTAAACAACGAGTACATCGAGGAATTTGAGGCCGTCGGATTCTGGCCAACCGGACTATCGCCCGATGACCGCTTCGTCGAGATCATGGAAATGGAAGACCATCCGTTCATGCTCGGCGTCCAATTCCATCCGGAGTTCCTGTCGCGCCCAAACCGCCCGCACCCACTCTTTCGCGATTTCGTCTCCGTCGCCCATTCCACCCTCCGCGAAGGCAGTCAACACACCTTGCCCATAGATCGATCAAGTATTTCGGGCAAGAACGTTGCGCGGCCGGCCTAGTCTGGGTTTACGTCGATTACGATGTTGTCCCACTCGTCTAGTCTGGCAAAGCAGCCGGGCGGGACGACCGTGGTCGCGTCGTACTCCTCGATGATGAGCGGCCCCGCCTTTGGAGAAGCGGGAAGTCGCGCTCGGTCGATCACATCCGTCCGTACTCTACCCATCTTGGGGTCGAAGCTAACCATCCGTCGATGCAGACTGGCGCTAGAGCGCGCACCGGACGCGCGGATTGGCACGGCCCCCTGCAGCCGACAAAATGCGGTCAAGCGCAAGTTC
The DNA here is from genome assembly GCA_965242665.1 of Dehalococcoidia bacterium. Taxonomy (GTDB): domain Bacteria; phylum Chloroflexota; class Dehalococcoidia; order Lucifugimonadales; family VXLM01; genus VXLM01. Next base: position 2,923,863 of record OZ251484.1, read on the forward strand.
ACGACCTCGGTCGCCTCGTCCTTTGCCTTATGGCCGTACGTCCGATCATGCTCTTCATGGAACGCGCAGACGCTATCTCGAAGAACGTTGGAATCGAGAGGGTCGCCTGCAACAGGGATGGTCAACTCGTGAGCTTGACCTGCGTATCGAAGATCCAGGTACTTGCCCCACCGAATATCCTCCGCGCGGTACCCGTCCTCGACAAGGGCGTCAGTGGACTGCTGGATGAACTGATCGAAGACACGGTTCAATCTCGCGGGGTCTGCTTCCGACGTGCTGGTGAAGTAAGTTTGTACGAAGTGACGCTCGGGTTTCGCTTGCAGTAAGCCAATGGCGGAAAACAACCCCGGCGACGGTGGCACTATCACTGTCTTGATCCCGAGCTCGCGCGCCATGTTCGCGGCATGAATTGGCCCGCTCCCTCCGAACGCCAAGAGAGTGAAGTCCCTCGGATCGCGGCCTCGGTACGTCGAGACTGCGCGGGTCGCCCGGATCATGTTCGCGTTTGCGATGTCGTGAACGCCGTGCGCTGTGTCGAGCGCCGATAGACCCAGCGAAGCCGCCGCCGATCTGATGCTCGAATCGGCCATGGATGAGTTTAACTCGACCTCACCTCCGGCCAGATACGTGGGGTTTATGTAGCCAAGTACCAGATTGGCATCAGTGACCGTCGGTTCGGAGCCTCCCAGGTCATAGCAGGCTGGGCCAGGAAACGATCCCGCGCTGCGCGGCCCAACTTTCAGCGCTCCGCCGGAGTCTATCCAAACGATACTGCCTCCCCCGGCCCCGACCTCAGCCAAGTCGATTACGGGGACTTTCACGGCGTGGCCCCCGCCAGTAACGAGCTTGCTCGAAAGCGATATGCCAGAACCGACCTCATAGTCTGTCGTATAGCTCAGAGAACCGCGTTCTATGAGAGACGCCTTGGCCGTAGTGCCCCCCATATCGAATGTGATGATGTTCTCGATCCGGAGACGCCTGCCGAGGTTGTGTGCGGCGATCACGCCAGCTGCCGGGCCGGACTCCAGCATCTGTACCGGCGTTTGTGCGGCGCTGCGTGCTGACATGATTCCGCCGTTCGACTGCATGATGCGCACTGGCGCGCTTCCGCCCACTTGCTCGACTCGGCGAACGAGGGAATCGGTGTATGACTTGACGATGGGACCAAGATAGGCGTTCACCACTGTCGTGCTCGTGCGCTCGTACTCCCGAATCTCCGGAAGCACATCCACGGAAAGAGAAATGAACACGCCGGGCAGGGCGCGGATCAGCGCCTCTCCGACGGCGCGCTCGTGGTCTGGATATCGGTACGAGTGGATGAGGCAGACGGCGATAGACTCGACTTGCTCCTTGCGGATGACTTCGATCGCCGCATCGATCGTGCTCTCGTCCAGAGGGATGATCACCTCGCCGTTAGATCCCACGCGTTCCGTTACCTCCAAGCGCAGCCTGCGTTCGACCAACGGCTTCGGCGGGGCGTAGAGCAAGCTGTACAAGGAGGGTACGCGCATCCGGCGCAACTCGATGACATCGCGGAACCCCCGCGTCGTAATGAGCGCAGTTCTGGCTCCTTGCTGCTGGAGCACTGCATTGGTGGCGACGGTTGTGCCGTGCACGATTTCGTCAATACACCCTCGAGGGACGCTCCGCTCCGCCAAGAGTCGCTCCATCCCTTCGATGATGCCAAGCGAGAAATCGTCCGGCGTCGACGACAACTTCTTCGTCCAATAATCGCCGTTTGGGGCCGTGATGACGAGATCGGTAAAAGTGCCTCCGATGTCCGCGCCCAGTCTATATCCCATTCGACTCACGCATGCTCATTCCGGCGCTCGCTCGCATTCGATGTCCAACATTACTCGTCCACCTCCGGGGTAGTTAGCTCTACCATCCACGCGCGGCCATTGCCTTCGATCCGCCCGGTAACGATCCGTGCGGTGCCGTACTGCGGAAGGACGATGCTCGCCAGACACTTGCCGTCGAATAGCAGTCCCCGCTCGATGAATTCGAAATCGAGGTTCTCGAATCCATGCTCCCTGCGATCGTCCGGAAGGTCATTCTCGTCAATCGGATAGACGTGCAGGAAGAAGCGCTCGAAGGTTTCCTCACGTTCGCACGGCTCCTTGATATAGTACACCGTGCTGTCGTTAATGTACACGTCGAACTCCTCACGTGCCACGGGTTCGGTGGATACGATCGATTGGTACATGGCCCGATACCACGCCATGATACCGGCAGTATCGTACAGGAAGAAGTGATGATTTTCCGGCGTGAGCAGGGCGTCCGTGTCGACGCGCTCGCGCATGAGGATGAATCCGCGCTCTAGGGCAGGAGGATACCTATACTTGATGAAGCTCGAGCTCAGATAGTAATTCACCGCATGGTGCGCCCAGCCAAAGTACAATCTATAGGAACCGCCCAAATTGAGAACGGTGACGAGCTCTCCCGCAGTCAACTCACGGATGGCGGTCAATTCCTCCTCCATCGCATCCGATGTTCGAGCCGTCTCCGCGCTGTGACCGACGCGGCTCATCTGGAAGCTGGAAACTGCGAAGAACAGCAGCGCGATGACTGCCGCTGCCCCTAAGACGCCGTCTCGATTGGTCAGCCTCCTTGCCAAGAGCAGCACGATCGTGAAGAAGACCAATGGGAGTCCGATATAGTAGATGCTCTCGAATTCATGGAGTGCGGTAGTGTTGCGCATTGGCACGGCCCAAACGAAACCGAACGACGCCAGGGTTACGAACAGGATTCTTGGACGGATGAACAGCGAACCGATCAGGCACGTAATCGAGAGGGCGACTCCGAAGACGGCGCTCCAGCGTTTCGATAGCCACGTTGGACTTTCGGCCGCATTGTCGCTGCCAAGTAAGGCGTAGGGGATGAACATTCTGAGGATGCTTCGGAACTGCGTCCCCAGGAAAGGCCGCCAATATAAGTAGGCCGCACGAGTGGTGTTGAAGTCATCGTCCCCTCCAATGCGTTTCACCATCGACTGGAATGACGGCAGTTCGGTCAAGGCGGTTTCGCCGTCCAGCGCAATGTACTCCATGGCGAAGTTGAAGGTGAGGACAGACATACCCAAGAGCAGCGCTGCTATTCCCAGCGTCGTATAGCGGCTGCGAAGCAGCATGGCCGCCGCGTGTTTTCCTTGATGCAATACCGTTCTTTTATGCGGAGAATCGGCCGAGGTAGAGCGTGCCCGCATGAGCTCGCTCGCAAGGCCAATGATGATGAATGGCAGCAGCAGGGCGAAGATGACCCACCCCAGCAGCAGCCCGATGCACATCTTGACCACCAACTGACGGAAGCGGCCTTCCTGTATGAAGACGACCATACCGTGGAAAGTCAACATCAGCCCGAAGAAGACCCCCAATTCGCTGGCGGCGATCATGTCGTTGTAATACAGCAGGTAGTACGACGAGAACGCCAGCAGCGTCGCCGTCAGTGCGATCCATCGGTTGGACACGAGGCGGCAGAGTGAGAGATACACCAGAACTGCCGCACCCGAGACGAACAGCAGCATCACGATTCTGGCGGCAGTGATTTGCGCTGATAGATCACCGATAACAGGCAGGGTAGCCAGCTTGATACTTGCATAGCCGCCGATTGGAAAGCGGTTGTACGGCTTGTAGCGGGCGATGCCGTCGTCCTCGATGATCTGACGCTCGAACCGCTGGAAACCGTGCTCATGGGAAATGTTCACCGCCACTGTCAGATGATGCGAGGACATCGCATTGTGAGTCCCCGGTCGGTATAAGGACCCGCGGTCGCCGCCGAACAGAAATACCGTCGAGAGTGCAATCAGGAGCAGGGCGAAGGGAAGCCAAGCGGACCGCAGCACGGACTCGAGTCGCTCGAACGGCGTCATGCTTTGGAGACGTGCCAGAAAAGCCAACATGAATTCATCATACTATATTGACTGCCGAAAACTCACAACGCAGCGGCGTTCGCGGTTCCGTTTGATCTATCGGCATGGATTACCCCCAGGTCGCCAATATGGACCGCCCCTAGATCGTAAATCCACCTGCCTACGTCATTCCCACAACCACCCACACCATTCCCGCACCCATCCCGTCATTCCCGCACCCATCCCGTCATTCCCGCACCCATCCCGTCATTCCCGCACCCATCCCGTCATTCCCGCACCCATCCCGTCATTCCCGCACCCATCCCGTCATTCCCGCACCCATCCCGTCATTCCCGCACCCATCCCGTCATTCCCGCACCCATCCCGTCATTCCCGCACCCATCCCGTCATTCCCGCGAAGGCGGGAATCCCTCCCCCTGCGTCCGACGCCCATCCATTGCCATACCTGCACAAACACATCGAACCAACCGAATCGCATTTGACAGAACAGAACCCACGTACTATCCTAGTCCTATGACCACTCCGTAAAACCATACCCCGAGGAGACAGCCCCATGCGCGAAACATACGAACCCCCGACCACCTCCCCCGCCAGCCCTCCGTATGACCACACTCCCAGCGCGTCGGCCCTCCTCCCGCCGTCGACGCAAATCGACACAATCCGACAGAGTTCTACGAACCACAACGAAAACTCGTGCCCGCGCGTGACGTGCGCACGCGCGCGCGAGGCAACGGCGTTCCGTTGGATTTCTCTCGGCATGAATTGCGCCCAGGCCGCAGCGGATTCTTGGAGTTGCCGTCCCCTGGTCCTCATGCCAATAGATCGAACGCAACCGCGTTCGATCTGCCGATCACCACGAACTTCTGTGGGGACGCACGGGGGAACCTCCCTTCTCCATGAACTAGCCATCGGAGCACACGATAGTCGACGGGATGTCCGGGAAGGGCCCGAAATCATAGAAGAACGCATCGCCGCGTGTGAGGGCAGGAATGTCATTCTTGCGCTTCCACGTCGAACACGCCCGACCAGATCACCCCATCGGAGTAGTCGAACTGCCCGGTCGAAATTCGCGCGATGTCGTACTGCGGGAGGCTCCGGACGGCAAAGCAGCCCTCCTCAGTTCGCCACCCAAGGTCGCTGAAACTAAAGTCAATGTTATCGAAACCAATGATCCTGTTCCGGTATAGAAGATCGTTCTCTTCAAGCGGCATTACGTGCAAGAAGAATCTTGCATGGGTATTCTTGCATTCTCCAACCACGGTGTATATCAGATCGTTTCCTAGGCGATATACAGTATAATCAGATTCGATTATCGGGTCAGAAAGTTCGGAAATTCTTCCACTGTATACCGCTCTATTATAAGCAGATTTGGAAGCAAATCTATCGAAGTTTTCGCCTTGATAATCCGACATAGAGTAGAGGAACACTATCCGATTTTCTGGAGTGAGGGTGTCATATCCCTCTTCACGACCGAACGTGACGACGAATTCTGCGATATCCAGATTCTCCTGCTCATTAGAATAGAGAATCGTGCTTCCTGTCAGATAATACGCCGCGCCGTAGGGTACTCCAGTAAGATGACTATCCCTAGGACGCTTGTGCTTGTCCCGAGTGGTTCCTTTCACGTCTTCATGGGGAACGAAGACCACTTTCCCATTTGTTAGATCGCGTATAGCCTCGAAATCGGAGATGACAGCCTCGTGAAATTCGCTTGTAGCCACTTCGTTCAAGACAGATTGGTAAGCGTTGTACTCTGCTCTTGCCATCTGGAAGCTGGACCCAATGAAGATGAGAAGTGCTGCAATTGATGCCCCGACAATGAGACGATCGTTTGACAGCTTGCGGATGTACAACAGAACGAGAGGGAAGAAGACAAGCGGGATGCCAATATAGTAGATACTCTCGAAGTCGTGGATGTCCAATGAAGTAGAGTTTCGCATTGGCAGCGCCCAAAAGAAACCGAACGACGCCAGGGTAGCGAACAAGATTCTCTGGTGGACGAACATCAATCCAACCAAACAGGCGCTTATAACGATTGTCGCGATGATGATCTGCTGCGATTTAAACGATATGATCGGAATCTTGCCGAGACTCGTAAAGTAGTAGTAGGGTAGTGACATTCCGCCGATGCGATAGAACTGCCCCTCCAGAAAATTCTCCCATGCCAGAGCATCGTTGGAGACCTGTGTGGCTGGAGTTTTTGCCGCCATCGACTTGAAAGAGGGCAATTCCGTCAGCGGCGTCCTGCCGTTCAGCGAAGCATACTCCATTGCGAAGTTCAGTGTTAGGACGGACATTCCGAACAGCAGCGCCCCGACTCCAAGCAGCAAGTAGCGGCTTTGAATTAGCGCGGCCCCCCCGTGTTTTAGCTTGACGTAACGGGATGGACTAGAAGCGGCAGCGGCAAAACCCGCGCGCGACAGCTCGCTCACTATCCCAAAGATGATGAACGGCAGCAGCAGCGCGAACACGTGCCAACCAAGCAACAGGGCGATACACGTCTTGATGAGCAGCTGGCGAAAGCGACCTTCTTGCATGAAGACCACCATGCCGTGGAAGGTCAGCATCACTCCAAAGAGATCGGCCGTTAATTCCGTGGCGATCGCGTCGTTGTAGTACAGCACGTAGTACGACGAGAACCCAAGCAGAGTCGCCGTTAGTGCGATCCACCGGTTGGATGCTAGACGGGATAGAGAGACATACGCCATGACCGCAGCTGCTGCGAAGAACAACAGCATCAGGATTCTAGCCGCCATGATTTGCCCGGACAGGCTGCCGCTGAAAGGCAGAGTAGCGAGCTTGATGATCAGGTAACCGCCGACCGGAAAGCGGTTGTATGGCGTGTAAGTAGGGTTGCCGTCTTCATCGAGGGTCTTACGATGGAACCCCGCCAAGCCGTGTTCGAATGAACGATTCACGGCCACGGTCAGATGCTCCGCCGATACTAGATCATGCCCGTACCCCCGGTAGAAGTGTCCTCGGTTGCCCCCGAAGATGAATACTGTCGACAGCGCCAGCAGCAAGAGGGCGAAGGGGAGCAGATGAGGTCGCAGCGCAGGCTTGATTCTGTCGATCAGGGTCATGTTTCTGAGACGCGGCGGCATGGGGAGCCCCATAGACGCATTATACTATACCCGCTGTACAGGAGGCGCACATCAGACGGGGTGTTCGATCTGCCGATCATGACAAGACTTGCACATAGGTGGACATTGCTCCGCCGTACTCCGCTATGGTGATTCATTTCCAGCATCTAGCCGACGAAACATGCGGTAGTCGTTGGGATGCCCGGGGGAGGAACCAGGATTATCGAAAGACGGAGCGGCACCGTCGATTCTGTGTCACTCTTTCGTCTCCAGAGTAAGTTCGACCTCCCAAGCGTGGTCGCTGCCGTCAAACTGTCCGGCGGTTATTTGCGAGATGCCGTACTGCGGGAGATGAACTGCGGCCACGCACTTGCCGTCGAATACCACGCCGCGCACATCGAAACCAAAGTCGAGGTTGTCGAACCCATGCTCCCTGCGGTCACCCGGGAGGTCGTCGATGTCTGCCGGGATGATGTGCAGGAAGAAGGCCGCCGCGGCATCATCTTCGCCGCACGGTTCCTTGACATAGTACAGATTGCCCCCGTCGATGTACAAGTCGAACTCCGAGCGCGCAGCAGGTTCGTTGGACACGATCGATTGGTACTCGGAAATGAGCTTGGTCCCTTGGATGACATGCGATACGTTCCACACCTGGCCGTCGCCGTAGCTGCTGGTGCGAAAGCCTGCAATGTCGTACTGAGGAAGATCGATACTGGCCATACATTTACCGTCGAACATCACGCCGCGCTCAGGGAAGAGGAAGTCGAGGTTGACGAATCCATGCTCCCTGCGGTGGTAGGGAAGATCGTCGACGTTCACGGGGAAGACGTGCAGGAAGAATGTCGCCCTGGTGTCATCGCGTTGGCAAGGTTCTTTGAGGTAGTACACCGTGTTGTCCTTGAGGTACACGTCGAAATCCCTGCGCGCCAGAGGCTCTGTCGATACGAGTGATGGATACGCCGACCGATACGATGTAGTCAAACCGGATGTCAAGCCGGGCCAATCATAGAGGAACAGGTGCTGGTTCTGGGGGGTGAGGAGTGCATCCGAGTCGACGCGATGGCGCGTGACAATGAATCTACGACTTGCAGGGGGAGGGTACTGATCAGCGACGAAGATCAAGTTCAGATAGTAATTCTCCGCACGGCCCGCCTCGTGGAATAACAATTCTCGGATGCCGTTGAGACCGAGTACGGTAACGGGATCGCGCGCGGTCAACTCACGGATGGCGAGTAGGTCATGCTGAGCCGCTCTCGCTGATTGAACCGCCTCCGCGCTGTACACTGCGCGGCTCATCTGGAAGCTGGAGATTGTGAAGAGTAGCAGTGCGGCGACAGACGCGGCGGCAATGACGGCGTCTCGATTGGTCAGCCGCCTCGCCAAGAAGAGAACGATGGTAAAGAAGACCAAGGGGAGGCCGATATAGTAGATGCTCTCGAAATCATGGAGTGCGTTGCTGTTGCGCATTGGCACCGCCCAGAAGAAGCCGAACGACGCCAGGGTAGCAAATAGGAGTCTGTGACGGACGAATATCGAGCCGATCAGACACGCCGCAGATAGTACGACTCCCAAGACGACGCTTTGGAAATCCGATAACCATGTCGGGCTTTGGATCCGAGCGCCGCCGGCCGCATCGACGCGATAAACAAGAGGGCCAAGCAGTGAGTAGGGAACGAACATCCTCACGATGCCCCGAAGCTGCCCTTCCAGGAAAGGCCTCCAGTATCTAGCGGGGATGAGGTCGGTGTCTCCCATCGAGTCCACTCCGGTGCGCTTCAGCATGGACTTGAAAGACGGCAATTCGGTGAGCGGCGTCTCGCCGTTTAGCGTGGCGTACTCCATCGTGAAGTTGAAGGTGAGGACGGCCAGACCGAACGTCAGCGCGGTGCTGCCGAGCAGCAGGTAGCGGCTGCGGAGTAGGACGGCCGCCGCGTGCTTTGCTGTTGTACGGAGGTTCGAGGCAGAAGAAGCGTTTGCGGTAGAACGCGCCCGCAGGAGCTCGCTCGTCAGCCCAAAGATGACGAACGGCAGAAGCAGGGCGTAGACGTGCCATCCCAGCAGCAGAGCCACGCATGTCTTGACGAGCAGCTGGCGGAAGCGGCCTTCTTGCACGAAGACGACCATGCCGTGGAAGGTCAACATCACCCCAAAGAAGTCGGGCATCCCGTCGTTGGCGATCATGTCGTTGTAGTAGAGCAAGTAGTACGAAGAGAACGACAACAGGATTGCAGTCAAAGCGATCCATCTGTTAGCCGTGAGGCGGCAGAGCGAGAGGTACGCGATGACCGCGGCAGCGGCGAAGAACAGCAGCATGAGGACTCTCGCCGCGTAGATTTGGGTGGACGGGTTATCAGAGACCGGCAGGGTGGCCAGCTTGATACTTGCGTAGCCGCCGATTGGGAAGCGGCTGTACGGTTTGTAATGGACGCTGCCGTTCGAGTTCATGACCCGACGATCGAACATCTGGAAGCCGTGTTCGGGGGAGAGGTTCACGGCTATCGTGAGGTGTTGCGAGGATATCCAGTTGTGAGAGCCCTCTGGTCGGTAGAGGTAGTTGCGGTCGCCGCCGAACACGAAAACCGTCGAGAGCGCAAGGAGCAGCAGAGCCAGGGGAAGCCATGCGGACCGCAGCGCGGACCTGATCCTGTCAAGCGAGGTTATACTTCGAAGACGTGAGGAGATTGTCATTCCTGCACTCGCTTTTGCGTCATTCATCCGTCTGCGGGACGAACTCAACCTGCCAGATTCGGTCGCTCCCATCGAACTGTCCGGTACTTATTCGCGCAATGCCGTACTTTGGAAGAGAAACGGCAGCCAGACATTTCCCGTCGAATACTACACCGCGCACTTCGAAGCCAAAATCGAGGTTGTCGAACCCATGCTGCCTGTGGTCGCGCGGGAGATCGTTGAGGTCGGCCGGGACAATGTGCAGGAAGAAGGTCGCCGCGGTATCCTCCTCACCGCACGGTTCCTTGACGTAGTACAGATTGCCCCCGTCGAGGTAGATGTCGAACTTCGAGCGCGCGGCAGGTTCATTGGACATGATCGATTGGTACTCGGAAATGAGCCGGGGCCCTTGGATGACATGCGCTACACTCCACTTCTGGCCGTCCTCGAAGCTGCCGGTGCGAAAGCCTGCAATGTCGTACTGTGGGAGATTGACGCTGGCCATACACTTGCCGTCGAACATCACGCCGCGTTCGATGAAGAGGAAGTCGAGGTTGCCGAATCCATGCTCCCTGCGGTGGTAGGGAAGGTCTTCGAGGTTCGTAGGGAAGACGTGCAGGAAGAAGGTCGCCTTGGTGTCATCGCGTTGGCAGGGTTCTTTGAGGTAGTACACAGTGTTGTCGTCGAGATACACGTCGAAATTCTTGCGGGACAGCGGCTCGGTGGATACGAGTGATGGATACGCAGACCGATACGATGCGATCAAACCGTCAGTCAGTCCGTGCGCATCGTAGAGGAACAGGTACTGGTTCTGAGGAGTGAGTAGTGCATCCGAGTCGACGCGATGACGCATGACGGTGAATCTGTGATCTGCCGATGGAGGATACTTATCAGCGATGAGGATCAAGTTCAGATAGTAATGTATGGCGTTGCCCGCCACGTTGAATAACAATCTATGGATGCCGTTGAGACCGAGCACGGTGACAGGCTCTCCCACAGTCAACTCGCGAATGGTAAGCAGGTCCTGCTCCGCTGCTCTGGACGATTGAGTCGCCTCCGCGCTGTACACGACGCGGCTCATCTGGAAGCTGGAGAGTGTGAAGAGCAGCAGTGCGGCGACGAACACGGTGGCGGTGACGGCGTCTCGATTGGTCAGCAGCCGCTGCGCCAAGAGCAAAACGATGGTAAAGAAGACCAATGGGAGGCCGATATAGTAGATGCTCTCGAATTCGTGGAGCGCAGTAGTGTTGCGCATTGGCACCGTCCAGAAGAAGCCGAACGACGCCAGGGTAGCGAGTAGGAGTCTGTGACGGACGAATATCGAGCCGATCAGGCACGCGGCAGTGAAGATGATTCCGAGGACGACGCCTAGGCGTTTCGATATCCAGATTGGGCTTTCGGCCGCATCGCCCCCGCCAAGCAATGCGTAGGGGATGAACATTCGGAGGATAGATCGAAACTGTCCTTCCAAGAAAGGGCGCCAGGCTCGGGCGGCGACGAGGTCGGCGTTTCCTATCGAGTCCACTCCGGTGCGCTTCAGCATGGACTTGAAGGACGGCAGTTCGGTAAGTGGCGTTTCGCCGTTCAGCGCAGCGTACTCCATCGTGAAATTGAAGGTAAGGACGGCCAGACCGAATGCTAGCGATGCGATGCCGAGCAGCAGATAGCGGCTACAGAGTAGGATGGCAGCCGCGTGTCTTACTTGACATAACAAGGATGGGTTAGAAGTGTCTGCGGCAGAACGCGCCCGTAGGAGGTCGATCGTCAGCCCGAAGATGACGAACGGCAGCAGCAGAGCCAAGACATGCCAGCCCAGCAGCAGCGCGATGCAGGCCTTGAGGATCAGCTGGCGAAAACGACCTTCCTGCACGAAGACGACCATGCCGTGGAAGGTCAACATCACCCCAAAGAAGTCGGGCATCCCCTCGTTGGCGGTCATGTCATTGTAGTAGAGCAAGTAGTACGACGAGAACGCCAGCAGCGACGCAGTGAGTGCAATCCATCTGTTGGACACGAGGCGGCCGAGTGACAGATACGCCAGGACCGCGGCACCTGCGAAGAACAGCAGCATGAGGATTCTGGCGGCGGTGATTTGGGCGGATGGGTTGCCGGAGACCAGCAGGGTGGCCAGCTTCATACTTGCATAGCCGCCGATCGGGAATCGGTTGTACGGCTCGTAACGGGCGGTGCCGTCCGTGTTCAAGATCCGATGGTCGAACCGCTGGAAGCCGTGCTCGGGGGAGAGATTCACAGCTATCGTCAGGTGCTGCGAGGATATCCAGTTGTGATGGCCCGGTCGGTAGAAGCGTCCTCTGTCCCCTCCGAAGATGACTACCGTCGATAGTGCGAGCAGGAGCAGGGCCAGAGGAAGCCATGCGGATCGCAGCGCGGATTCGAGTCTACCAAGTGATGTCATGCTTCGGATCAGAACCGCAAGTGAGTCATGGTAGCCGCGGGTCTTCTATTTCCACCGTCTATCGGGGACATTACATGCTTTTCGCAGTGATGACGCAAGTAGAGATAACACGGCTTTCGAGATTCCTTCATCCAGTGATTGCGCGGACACTTTGCGCCCCGCCCGATAGTAGACGCTCTCCCTAATTTTACCTGTGGAAGACCGTCGGTGCAACCAGGGTTCTCGTCGCTCGACTGGTCGTCTCAGCCGTGCACTCTCTTGATTGAGTGATGCCCCATGAACATAGACCAAACCGTTCCGTATACTACTCTATTGGCACGAGTTGCCGCCGCATCGTAAATCCACCTTCCATCACTCCAGCGAAAGTGGAAATCCAGTAGCCTGCGTCCGCCGCGGATTCAAGGAGTACATGCACCGCGATACATCAAACGCAACCGACCGAACTCTCGCGGTTGCCGCCGAAACCGAGGGTCGTCTCAGGTGCGGGCAGGGAGTTCAGAGTCGGCCTTCGCGTATCACTACAGTGTGTCAGGGAACAGACGCCCTGTGTGCCGGCGCTTGCTCGCCCGTTTCTTGGACTGCTGGCGGGTCGATTGCGTTGTCGAAGGGGCTCCAGTATATGAGCACCCGGCCGCGGTTGATGTCTCCCACGTAGAGATTGCCTCTGTCATCGAATGTCGCAGAGTACGGCATCGACGCGAAATCATATAAGTAGTCGCTAGGCAGGATATCCTGGTTCAGCGGGTCGTCGTAGATTCCGACGAATCTCGGTCCTCGGTACGTGTTGAAGCCGACTACCATCCTGTTCTCCGCGTCGAATGCCGGCTCCCACGCTGCAGCTTCCTGTCCGGGCCAACGCGGATCGGAACCGTGCTGCTCTGGTATCGTCCCCAACTCGAACTCATATGGGACGAGGTTGCTGTCACTCGCCGCGGACTCCTCGAATATCTTCGCCGCGTACGGAGCGAAGAGAGCTTCCTCGTTCGTCAATGGCGTTCGCTCGGACGGGAAGAGCAGCAAGCGGAAGTTTCCCGATACCTCCAGAGAGTGATCGGACACGTAGAGATTGCCGTGCCGGTCGATCGATAGCGCGCCCGGAAAGCAAAGCATGTTGCTTGCCGGTTGATCCTTGCCCTCCGATTTGGATGACTCGGGGAACCGGCCGCGGTTGCATGTGGTTTCGTCCGGTTCGTGCTGTCCTAGGATCGCGTCGACGACAGGGTTGGTCAGAGGGTCGCGAACACGCAGTACCCGATGGTTGTCCGTGTCGCTCAACCACACGAAGTTCCCTTGCCCCACTGGCGCGATTCCCAAGACGCGCCCTCCTATCTCGATCTCCGAGTCCGTCCCAAGCACACGGAACGACGTATCTTCCGTCCATATCGTATGCAGAGGAACCGAGCGCGCGGTTAGAGGAAGCTCGTAGACGTCGATAAACTGTCTCCCATCAGAGCCCACCACCCATAGCCTGCCTGCCGAATCGCATTTTATTCTGTCGCAGCAGGTCGGCCGCGTTCTCTGCCATCCCTCGTCACCAACTACCCCGTCGGCGGGCTGCCCATTGACGAGCCCTTCGAGTCCGTTCCAGAACATAAGGCGGCGAGAATCCGAAACGATGAGTTGATCCTCGAACACCGCAACGCCGTTGCCGGAACGAATTCCCCGCCGGCCCACGAGATTGAATTCACCCGGCGGGAAGAATAGCCGTCTTTCTGCCCAATCGAATTCTTCGGCATCGGCTTGGAGAACCGGTGCACGTAGCCGGACGATGTCCTGTGTGTGACCGGACACAGCCAAGAGAGCGTCCCCTTGGCTGTCGATCCCAATGCCCCCGCCAGTCGGGCAAAGGTGTGGAGCGCCAGGAAGCTGTTTGAGAACATCACCGCATCGTGCATCCGGTCGATAGGACGACTTCCCCAGCACGCTCGGCGCTTCCTCTTCATCCCATGCCCATAGCTCTACCATGTAGTTGCCAGAATCGTTGACCCATATTCCTCGATCGAGTGGGTCTATCTCAAGTGAGGTCGGGTTCCGCAATTCCGACCCGAAGACGCCAGTTGCGTCCATACCAGACTCGAAGGGCGGCTCGAATACGAGTACTCGATCGTTTCCGGTATCGGCTACGTACAACCTGCCTTGCGGTCCGAACCGTAGTGAAGACGGAGAATCCATCTTGTTCATTCCTTTGCCGTACGCCCCGGTGGTGAACGTGGATTGTCCCAGCACAAGGTCTGATCGTTTCCCTTCGGCGCCAGAAGGAGGATTGACGGGAAACCGCAGAACTCGGTGATTGCCCGAGTCCGCGATCCAGAGGCTGCCGTCTGGACCAACTTCCACCCCACTACCGTACCAGTCCGCCCGGTAACGGTTAGTCGGCGAATGAAAGCAAAGCGTTTCCGCGGAAGGCGTGCGGTTGCCCTGGTTGCAGAAAACGCCGGTGAAATCCGGCTGCCCCCATACTTCATCGGCGATTTCGTCGTTGTCGAACGGACTCTCGAATCTCAGCACTCGGTTGTTGTAAGAATCTGGAACGTAGAGGTCGCCTCCGTCCCCAACCGCCATCGTAACGAATGAATACTCCTGAACTATGCTGACCGAAGTCTCTGGCACTCCGCAAAGCGTCGCCGCGCTTGCACGAGCTCGCGTAGGGTAGGTCTGTACCCCGTGGCCGCTGTTGCACGCGGAATGGTCATATCCGGATGGCTGCCCGATTACGAAATCGGCCGAGCATGGACTGGCGGCGGTGTAACATGTCTCAAGGTCGACTCCAAGGATGCGGCTGTTGCCCGCGTCCCAAACGTATGCTTTGCCCGGCGCCTCAGATCGATCTACGACGACTCCACCTGGGTTGAAGACCTTGAACGGTACGACTTGATTCGGCGTCGCCTCGGAGAAGTCCGGCTTTCCGATAACCACGTCTGCCCAAAGGTCTCCCCTCAATCCTCGTATGGGCGAGGAAGGTGGAAACGGGTTTCGGAAGCCGCACGCCCTCCGGTCGTCCGCAAGAATGAACTCGTCCGACCATTCTGAGACCGACTCGAAATAATCCCCCGACGCGATGCGCGTCCTCAAGACTATCCGCCGTCCTCGCGGGAGGTGTTGCCGTGCCGTTGTCGCGTCTACCGATATTCTACGCGGACTTCTCCAATGCACTCCGGCCTCTCCGATCGCGGTTATCTCGCCGGTTTCTACATCCAGGAATTGCAGCTCTTTGTCGCCCGCAGGAGTCAAATTCTCCCCGGTGATCGTCAAGATTGCGTCGTTATGGGTGTCCGATGTCCTGAGCACACAGTACGGTGGGCGAGGATCCACCGTACGTATGACCGCACGACCGACTGTTGGATCTGCGTCGGATATGCCCGGAGAGAACGATGATGCCGCGTACAGCGCAGCCGCGAGTATGAGAGAGCGTCTAGCAGTCATGCGCTCCAATAGCCGGGCGGCGTTCGCACGGCTGGGCGGCGCTAGTCATTGGATGCGCGCAGCGTGCCAATGCCAATGGCGCGCGGGCCGACGTGCGCTCCCACGCTGGGGCCTATTCGTGCGATGAAGGGTCTAGTACCTTCGGGCAGGACATCGCGCATCGCTTCGCTGATCTGAAGAGCTGCGTCTTCGGCTGTGCTGTACATGACGCCCAGCTCCTCGGCCGCACCAAATGCGCGCGCAGTCTTCTCGAGTTGCGCCAGTCCCTTGGCGTACGTGCGCGCCCGTCCCAACGGCTGCACCTCGCCGTCCTCGATGATGATCATGGGCTTGATGCGGAGGATGGAACCAACCAACGCCCTTGCTTTCCCGATGCGCCCCCCGCGCTGGAGATACTCCAGCGTATCGAAAAGCGCAATGCACTGCGACCGGTTTGTCGCTTCCCGTGCAGCCTCGACCACTGCATCCAAGCCATCGCCCGCGTTCGCACGCTTGGCCGCCGCGATCGCACACATACCCAGCCCGAGAGATACCTGCGAAGAATCGACGACTTCCACCGGGCATCCCAGGTTGGCCTGTCCCACGGCCTGAACTGCGGCGTTGTAGGTGGCGCTCAACTTCGATGAGACATGGATTGACACGATCCCATCCGCAGAGTCCCCCAGCGACTCGAAAGCCTCGACGAACTGTCCTACCGACGGCGCGGATGTCGTCGGGTGTACGGACCCGCCCACGAGACGATCGTAGAACTGATCTGTAGTGAGGTCGACACGATCCCTGAACTGCTCCTGTCCAAAGATCACGTTGGCCGGCACGATGGTAATCCCCAGACTTTCGGCTAAATCTTCTGGGATGTCCGACGTGCTGTCGGTTACGACTTTGACGGGCATGACAATCTCCTATTCCAGCCTCACGGCGTTACTCGATCGAGATGATGAACTCATAATGCGACTGGCCGCCATATACGACCTCGGGTGTTTCCATATCATCATACATGTTTTGGATCGCTTTTACACAATCGTCCGCGTCGGACTGGGATACCATCACTCCTTGGAAGAGTCTGATGTGATTGCCGTCTGTCACTTCTGCTTTGCCAATGAGATCGAGAAGCGTTTCCTGTAGACCATCGCCTGTGGCGACAAGATTACCGTCAAGCAGTCCAATGTACTGCCCCTCCCGCACTGCCACACCGTCCATACTCGCGTCGCGCACTGCACGAGTAATCTCCCCAGACTTGACCTCTCCTAGCTCGGACTCGATACTCTGGAGGACATCGTCCATTTCTGCTTTTTCCATAATATGGATCGAAGCTACAATTCCCTGCGGAATTGAGACGGTCTCTACCACACGCACGTCCTTGCTCGACCGCTCGGCCGCCTGCTTGGCGGTGGGTAGGATGTTCTTGTTGTTTGGCAAGAGATAGACGACGCCGGAAGGCGAACGGTCTACAGCCGCTAGAAGATCTCGGACGCTGGGATTCATCGTATTTCCGCCGGTCACCATATGAGCAACTCCAAGTTCGCGGAATACCTTTGCGAACCCATCCCCCGAAGCAACGGCGACCACTGACGCATTCGCGTCTGTTGCCGCTCCTTGGGTCATTAGATTGGACGAGAACTCCGAATGTTGGACATCCATGTTCTCGATCTTCACCTTGCTAATCGACCCGGCGCTTACTCCAACGCTTACCAGCTGACCCGGATCCTCGGCGTGGCCGTGCACCATCGCGAGAGAGCCGTCCCCAATTACGACGGTAGATTCTGCAATGTCGTTCATGCGGTCGCGGATGTCGTCCACATCCAAGCCCTCCGCTTCGACGACGAACTGTGTGCAGTAACCGTATGCGTCGCCCTCGTGCGCGGACAGGAACTCGTCCGAAACGCGGAAGCTTCCAGAAAGTCCGCCTTCCGGCACTTGGATGTCGTAGTCGCCTGTGTTCGCGTCTTCCCCCGCCACGCTGCGGCGAAAACCCTCTATTACCACCGCCAACCCTTGTCCACCCGCGTCTACTACGCCGGCCTCTTGCAGAACCGGCAACATGCTCGTCGTCTTCGCTACGGTCTCTCTCGCGCGCACGCTGGCGTTCCGAAGTGTCGTTTGGATATCTGCCCCCTCGTCCACAGCCTCCCTCGCCGCCTCTGCGATGCTGGTTATCACCGTGAGCATCGTGCCCTCGACGGGATTCGCCACGGACTTATAGGCGTTATGCCTCGCCAGATCGCAGGCGCGCGCGAAGTCTTCCGGAGTACAGTCGACGTTCCCGTCGAGTCCATCCTCGAATCCCTTGATGAACTGCGAGAGGATGACCCCGCTATTTCCGCGCGCCCCCATGAATGTGCCCGAATACACCGCAGAGGCCGCATCGGACGCGGTGGGAGCCCCGTCCATCGCACTCAGGTCGTCGATGCCGCTTTGCATGGTGAGATACATGTTCGTGCCGGTGTCTCCGTCTGGCACAGGAAAGACGTTCAGCGCGTTGATGGCGTCGACGTTGCGCTCCAGGGCCGCCGCCGCCGCCGTGAACATCGCGGATAACTCCCTGCCGTTTAGTCGATCCATACAGTCCCTCATACTCGATGCGCCGTCGATAACGCACATGCTCTGGGAATTGTGCTATACTATCTCCCTGTGGCTGCCAACGCAACTCAGGAAGCGCCACAAGTATACTCAATCCTCGAAAGACGGTCAAACAGGTTATGGCAAAGTGTCAAGTTTGCGGCAAGACTGGTATGTCCGGTCACAACGTCAGCCACTCGAAGCGGCGTACCAACACCCGATGGTTTGCGAACGTGCACAAGACTACCATCCACGAGAATGGACAGGCGCGCCGTCTCAACATCTGTGCGCGCTGCCTGCGGTCGCAGTACAAATCCAAGGTCTAGCAAGGCTCGGCGGGGCCACCGCCGTTTGGGAAACCCTAGGATTCTCGCCGGTAGTCCGGACGCCGATCGGTCTGCTGCAGCACGTCTTCCTTCTCTCGTCTCGCTTCTCGTGAGGGCGAGGAACCACCCGCTCCTGAGTCTCATAGCACCTTCTACCATGGTGTTGCCGGCATGTCTAGCGCAAGCCATTCGAGTGCTGGTTCCGTTTGGTGTATTGGCACGATACCTGGGGGCGGCGACGCCAAGCGATACGTCCAATCCGCTGAATCCATGCCGAGAGAAAGGAACGCCGTTGCCTCTGCCTCGCGCGCGCGTGCGCGCGTGCACGCGCAGGCACGAGTTTTCGTTGTGGTTCGTCGGACTCTGTCGTATTGTGTCGATTTCTGTCGACGGCCGGAGGAGTGCTGTTTCTTCGAGAGTTTGGACGCAGCGAGGGTAGATTCCCGCCTTCGCGGGAATGACGTGGGTGGTTGGAGGTTCGTATGTTTCGGTCATGGGGAATCTCCTTGGGTTGTGGTTTCGACGGAGTTGTCATAAGTTCAGTGTAGTACGTAGGTTCTGTTCTGTCAAATGTGAATTGGTCGGTTCGATGTGTCGGTGCGGGTATGGCTATGGCTGCGCGTCGGACGCAGCGGGATGGATTCCCGCCTTCGCGGGAATGACGTGGGTGGGTGTGGGAATGGCGTGGGTGTAGGAATGACGTAGACGGGTGGATTTACGATCTAGGGGCGATCCACATACTGGCGAATTGGGGGCAATCTATGCCAGCCAATGCAATAAACCGGAATGAAGGTACGGTTGACGTACTGAGAGGAGCGGGGCTACAATTTAACCTGTCCGCCCGCGTGGATCCCCGCAGCCGCGTGGCCCGCTAGCTCAATCAGGCAGAGCAACTGACTCTTAATCAGTAGGTTCTCGGTTCGATTCCGAGGCGGGTCACCATCATGATGCGAAGGAAGCCGGAGCGTGTCCCTGCTTGGCCGAGTCCGTCCGTCGTTCCGGCAAAAGTCGGAATCTAGTGTTTGCCCTCTGCCGATGGATCCTGACTCTGGGCGCTCTTCCGCGATAGAAGAAACAGAGCCATTTTCCGGCGCGGGTTGCAACGTCTCGCCTTCACGTGATGGGAGGGAGGACGGCGAAATACGCGTGCGGACGCCGACCTAGCCGCCGTCGTCCGGTTCGGATCCTCCGTCGACTTCCTCTGAGTCGTCTGGGGGGGACGAGTCCATCCGCTCGCGAAAGTAGCTGGCGATGTCCGCTTGGATGGGCACATAGAGGAGGCTGGCCACTGCGCCGTTGTCGAGCATGATGTCGACATGTTGGAACCCCAGCGATCGCCCGAACATGCCGAACCGCGCGCGCGCGTCCTTCAGACGTTTGATTGGGATCTGGTAACGCCTCGTTTGCATGATGCCGCCGCGCTGATAGATGAGGGTGTCTTCGGTGAGGTAGTACCTCGTGCGCCTCCACTGCCAGTACCTGGGAACCAAGATGATGATTACGAGTACGGTCGGCGTGACGAATGGGTCGCCGATGCTTCCGAAGACGCCGGTGAAGTATAAGACGCCGACGATCGCGAGCAGCCACCACGTTGACCATAGCCAGGCATAGGGAACTTGTGCGACTTCGATGGCGTCTTCTGGGACTTCCGGTTCTTGCTGTTGCTGTTTGGGTTCTTCTTCTGTGCTCATGCAGGCCTCCACTGCCAAACAAGGTTACCTTGTTTCCTATCTGTAGGTAAAGTGAAAGAGGGGTTCGGTTCCGTTTACTTTTGCGGCATGACGGCTGGGGGATGGCAACTCTCCAGAGCGGTGCGTCCAATCGCGCGACGGGAGATTCCCGCCTACGCGGGAATGACGTGGGAGGGTGTGGGAATGACGAGACCCCGGGGGAATGACGGAGAGTCCAACCTGTTCCGTATGATTTGTCGGCATGGGCTGCCCTGCCCCCTCATCCGATGCGGGGGCAGGGCGCGGCGACTCTGTTTGCCTTGCTTGGAATCTGTCGCCTCCCATATCTCTCCTTGTCATATTCCCAGCGAAATTGGGGAAGTGTGTACACGGGGGTATCTTCCCTGGTCGCGTGTGGTATAATTCTTGCGTGTGTGTTTCTGACGGCGCGATCGGCCGTGTTGTCGTCTACAGCAGAAGAGATTGCTTGACCGCGGCGTATGAGCAATCGAGTCAGAGGGGGCAGTACAATCGACTCTCAACGCAAGCCCGCGCATCTCGTATTGGAGGACGGGTCGACATACCGCGGAGAGTCATTTGGGGCCGAGCGCTCGGCTCACGGGGAAGTCGTCTTCAGCACCTCGATGACCGGCTACCAGGAGACTTTGACGGACCCTTCGTTCTCAGGCCAGGTCGTAGTGCAGACATATCCTCTTGTCGGCAACTACGGCATCAACGAACGTGACTTCGAGTCGTCCGGTGTGCAGGTGGCGGGTTTCGTGGTGCGCGAGCATTCTATTCGGCCGAGTCACTCGATGAGTGTGTCCACTCTGGACGAGTTCTTGCGCGCGGAAGGGATCCCCGGCATTAGCGGCGTCGATACTCGCGCTATTGCCAGACGTCTGCGCACGCGGGGGGTCATGATGGGAATCCTCGCTGTCGACGAGCCTCCAGAACAGGCGCTGGCTCGTTTGCGAGACCTTCCGGGATACGGCCATATCGACTTCGTGCAGCGCGTTTCGACCCCAAAGCCGTACACATGGACCGACGCGGAGGCGGGCGGGCATGGAGCAGGGGGCCAGGATGCCGAGTATAGGATTCTGGTCGACGACTGCGGATTGAAATACAATATTCTGCGGATGCTTCGGGCGCGGGGTTGCGAGGTGAGAGCCATGCCCGCTCGTGCGACCGCGGATGAGATACTAGCGTGGAAGCCGGATGGAGTAGTCATTTCGCCCGGACCCGGTGACCCTGAGCTTCTCGATTATGCTGCGGAGGCTGCGCGGGGCATTGCAGGTAAAGTTCCCGTGCTTGGCATCTGCTTGGGAAACCAGATGATCGCCAGAGCGTTCGGAGCACAGACCTTCAAGCTCAAGTTCGGGCATCGCGGCGCCAATCATCCAGTCAAAGACTTGGAAACCGGCCGCGTGACCATTACCTCCCAGAACCACGGCTACGCAGTCGATCCGAATACTCTCCCCCCGGACCTCGAGGTGAGCCATATCAATCTCAACGACGGCACCGTCGAGGGACTGCGCCATACTTCACTGCCCGTCATGACGATTCAATACCATTCCGAGGCGTCGCCCGGACCGCGGGATAACGAGTACGTATTCGATAGGTTCTTGGAAATGGTGCGCGATTACTGCGTATGAGGGAAGAACCACTCTGCGCCATGATCGTCTCGCTTACTCTGACGAGAAGGTCGCGGCTTTCGGCTCTCGATCGGTCACGCGCCGTATATGGATACTGCGCTTTCGTAGTCTTGCGGCGTATTTAGGTCGAGGCGAATGATGGGGTCGTCGAATTCGACGTAGTTCACTTCAGCGCGATGAACGTCGAAGACCTCTCGGACACCCTGCCCTTCGTCCGTGATGGACTCCAGCTCGCTGCGAAGGCATGCGGAGAATAGGAGAGGATGGCCGCCGCGGCCTCCATACCGCGGAGACGTGATTAGCGCGTTCGCTTCTACGTGAGACGTGATGACCTTTTCGACTACTGTAGCCGTGCGCGGCTGGTCGACCGCGAGGAGCAGGATGTCGGTGGCTGTTGGGTCTGCGGAGGTTATGCCTTTCAGGACGGATGTGGTCTTGCCTTGCCGGTAGTCAGCGTTCACGACGGTTCGCGTGCGGTGTGTGGTTGCGTAGGGGGCTGTGCGCTCGTGCAAGTGGCCGAGTACGATGATGACTTCGTCCACGCCGGCGGCGAGAATCTGGTCGACTTGATAGCGGATGAGGGGGACACCCTTCCACGGCAACAAGGGCTTCGGCCGCCCCATGCGCGTAGATTCGCCTGCGGCCGTCAGAATGGCGGAGATGCGGCGGGTCACGCTCAGCGCACGGCTGCGGCCGGCTCCAAGGCAGCCTCTTTCTCTGCTTGGATCTTGTCTGCAATGCGCTGCAATCGCTCATGGTCGAGTTTCATGGGCCGACCGGAGCCGCCCAGTCGGAACATCAAGATTTCGGACATGATGCTGACTGCGATCTCATCCGGCGTTCGCGCTCCGATGTCCAGGCCGATCGGAGAGCGCAGACCTCCGACGCGGTCGATCGGCATTCCTGCGCGGAGCAAGTCCTCGTAGATGAGGATGGTCTTGCGCTTGCTTCCCAACAATCCAACGTACCGCGCGGATGTGGCTGCAGCCGCCTCGAGCGCAACGTTGTCGTACCGATGGCCGCGCGTAGCGATTACGATGAACGTGTTTGCGTTGATAGGAAGATCAGGAATCGCCTGTTCTGGCTTCTTTGCGATGACTGCGTCTGCTTCCGGAAAACGTTCTGCGTTGGCGAACTCGGCTCGGTCGTCGGTAACGAACACGTGGAAGCCGAGCGTCTTTGCCAACGGGGCGATCGCTTTCGATACATGTCCTCCACCGCACAACACTAGTTGCGGGGGTGTCGTGTACGCCTCGACGAAGTACTGCGCGCCGTCCTGGGTCTTCACGTGCTTGTTCTTGCCCATGGCGATGAGTTCACGGGCGGTCTCGACTGCGCTGCGGTCAAGGTCGTCTGATCCGAGGGTGCCCTCGGTTGCGCCGTTTTCTCTGATGAACAGCTTGGCCCCAATCGGCTCCGCGCTGAACTCGCCCGGGTGTATGAGGGTAGCAAGAGCGACGCTCGGTCCGCCGGAGTACGCCTCGTCGATCTCGCGTGCGTAGGGGAGATATTGGGCGGCCGAGTATACGGGATCGATGATGAAGTACATCGTTCCGCCGCACACGAGGCCATCTTGGGCCGCGAGGTCTTCGTTCAATGTGTAGTCGCGGTATTGGCTCGAACCGCCTCGTTTCATAAGTTGACTCGCGGCGAACCAGATGTCGCCCTCGACGCATCCTCCGCCAAGGGTGCCCACGCCGCTGCCGTCGTTTCGCACTAGGAGCTTCGCGCCAGGCTTTTGCGGCGTGGAGCCGCTCGTGCGCACGACCGTCGCTACGACCAATGGGTTGCCCTTTTCTAGCTCGGTTACTGCTTCATGGAATACTTCTTGCATCGCATTCCTCCTGCGAGCGGCTTCCTCGACTCTCCAAGGGTAGCAGGAAGCGCGTGCAGTTTCAACGCCCGCAGCCGGTATGCCCAGGCCAAACCGCATCCTACCTGCCTCATCCGCTCGATTCCGGGCTCGTGCACGCCCGTGGGTTCCTCACTAGGGCGATGGACAGCCCTTCCGAAGCCGATGATGAGATGCGCTGCAACGCCGGGTAGGCGCTGTTGCATTTGGTACCCGCGTACGGAGCAATCGTCGCGCTCGAATGCAGGACTGGAGAGTTCGAGGTCACGCTTCGACCAACTCGGTCTCGTCGGCCGTTTGGGGAAGCTGGCCTTTGTACTCGCAATGGAAGCATTGGCAGCCCTGTCGGCCTCGTTGCACCAACAGACCGCCGCACTCAGGGCAAGGAGTTTCGATGGGCTTTTGGCTAGTCACGAAGTCGCAGTCCGGGTAGTTGACGCATCCGTAGAACTTTCGTCCGCCCTTACCTCGCCTTTGACGCTCGACGATGTCGCCCTGGTCGTTTGGGCATTGGACGCCGATCCTCTCCAGCAGCGGCTTGGAGTTTCTGCAATCGGGGAATCCACTGCAAGAAAGGAAACGCCCGTACCGTCCGGACTTGATGACCATTGGGCTGGCGCACTCTTCGCAGGTCTCGTCGCTCTGCTCGTCGATCTGGTCTCTTGGAACGCGCTCTGCCTTCTCCATGGCTTCCTCGACGGTTGTCTTGAAGGGCTGGTAGAAGTCCTTGATGATGGGGTTCCATGCGCGTTGACCGCTGGCTATCTCGTCGAGTTGTTCCTCGATCTTTGCAGTGAATCCCAGGTCGACTACGTCCGGGAAGTGATCGGTGAGCAGGCCTGTCACCACTCTTCCGAGCTTCGTAGGCTCGAAGCGCCCATCCACTTTTCTGGCGTAGTCACGGTCGAGGACGGTAGCGATGGTTGGGGCGTAGGTGCTGGGGCGTCCGATGCCTTCTTCTTCGAGAGACCGCACCAAGGATGCCTCCGTGTATCTGGGAGGCGGCTTCGTGAAGTGCTGCTCCGGAGTCAAGGCGATGAGGTCTAACGGGTCGCCGTCTTGAAGAGAGGGGAGCTCTCGGTCTTCCTGGGATTTGGGCTTGTTCGGCGAGTCGTTTCCTTCCATGTACACTGTACGGAATCCCGGGAACTTGAGCACGGATCCTGTGGCGCGAAATTCGTAGTGCGCTCCCGATAGGGCGCTCTCTGCGTCGATGTCCACTCTGGTCGAGTCGAAGACGGCGTCCGCCATTTGACTTGCGAGCATTCGCCGCCATATCAGGTCGTAGAGTCGATGTTGTTCGGGGGTCAGGAACTTCTCTATCACGCTGGGTTCGGTGAAGATAGAGGTTGGACGGATGGCTTCGTGTGCTTCCTGCGCGCCCTTCACCCGCTTAGTGTACTTGCGGGGAGACTTTGGTGCAAAGCGAGCGCCGAACTTCTCGTTGACGTATGAGGACACTTCGCGGAGGGCCGAGTCTGCCACGTTGGTTGAGTCCGTCCTCATGTAGGTAATGAGTCCGGATGCTCCTTGGGTTCCGATGTCCACGCCCTCGTACAGCTGTTGTGCAACAACCATGGTGCGTCGGGCGGTGAATCTGAGCTTTCTCCATGCTTCCTGTTGCAGGGTGCTGGTGATGAACGGGGCGGACGGCCTGCTCTTGCGCTCTCGCCGCTGCACGGAGACCACGCGGTAGGCAGCTCCTTCGAGGTCGCTGGTGATGGCAGAGGACTCTGCCTCGTTGTGTATCTCGATGCGTTGCTTGCTTCCGTGCCGCCTCCACAGTTCCGCAGGGAAGGTCTGAACCTCAGCGCCGTTTCTAGATTTTGGGGAAAGGTTTGCGTGGATGCTCCAGTACTCCTCACTCTCGAAGGCCTCGATTTCTTGCTCGCGCTCCACGATGAGCCGAAGGGCGACGGACTGCACCCTCCCTGCTGACAGGCCGCTTCGCACCTTCTTCCACAGTACTGGGCTCAGCTCGTATCCGACGAGCCGGTCAAGGACGCGTCTTGCTTGCTGAGCGTCGATGAGGTTGTCGTCGAGGCTTCGCGGGCTGGCGAATGCTTCCTTGACTGCCCCGCTGGTGATTTCGTGGAACACCACGCGCTTGACCTTTGCGGCGTCGATCTTTGCTGCCTCGATGAGGTGCCAGGAGATGGCCTCGCCTTCACGGTCGGGGTCGGTTGCAAGATACACATTGGAAGCAGACTTTGCGGCGTCCGCGATTTCCTTTACGACCTTTCGCTTGTCCGGAAGGGTACGGTACTTTGGTATGAAGCTGAGATCGTCGACTTTGACGCCCATCCCTCTCTTTGGAATGTCGCGCACATGGCCCATGGAGGCCTTGGTCTGATATTTTCCGCCGAGAAACCGCCCGATGGTGCGTGCTTTCGCGGGCGACTCGACGATTACGAGGTCTTTAGCCATAGTTCTCCCGTCGATTTGGGATATGTAGATGTATTGAGAGCGCGGAAGATCAATTGACGATGTGCTCCCTTGAGATATTATGCGAACAAGCAACGCGGTTTTCAACCGTCGTGCACCGAATCTGCTGGATTGGTGTGTCAGGCTCGCACGTAGTTCATGCCTCCTACTTGCCGAACCAAGCCGCGCAACTCCATCATCGCCAACAGGCTGCTCACGACAGAGCTGGTCATTCCGGATTCGCGTATGATTTCGTCGATGTGGGTTGGCTCGCGGCTCAGACGATGCAAGATCTTCGACTCGTCGTCGTTGGCCGGGAAGAGGGCAGCCATCTGTACCTGGTTGTCTACGTACGAAATGTTGAGCTCCTCCAAGATATCCTCATGACTCTGGACGAGTTTGGCCTCCGAGCGTTGGATCAGCAGGTTGGTGCCTCTGCTTCCGGGCGATAGGATGCTGCCCGGCACTGCGAACACCTCGCGGTTTTGGTCGAGGGCGTGCTTGGCGGTGATCAACGCCCCGCTGTCTTCCCCGCCTTCGATCACGAGCGTTCCCAACGTTATTCCGCTGAGGATGCGGTTTCGACGGGGAAAGTGCTCGGCCTTTGGTGTTATGCCAATGGGATGCTCCGATATCAGCGCTCCGTTTTCGGATATTTGGTCGTGCAGGCGCGCATTCTCGCGCGGGTACATGACATCGACTCCATTTCCCAGAACTGCAATCGTTCTCTTGCCGATGTCCAGGACCGCCCGATGAGCGACGCTGTCTACTCCGCTGGCGAGACCGCTCACGATTACGACGCCCGCGTAGGCGAGGTTGGTCGACAACGAGCGCGCTGCCTCTCTTCCGTATGCAGTTACTCGTCTAGTGCCCACGACTGCGATGGATCGCTCGTCCTGATGGGTCAGTTCGCCCTTGACATACAACACTGGAGGAGAGTCGCTGATCTCCTTGAGACGGGGAGGGTACTGGGAATCGTGCCATGTGATTGCAGAACATTGGTGTTTTTCGAGGAGCGCCATCTCCGCATCCGGGTCGATCTTGCTTCTATGGAGAACGACCGACTCGACGGCGCGGGCATCCAAACCTGCCTCTCGCAAGTCGCCCTCTGTCGCCGTCCACGCATTTGCCAACGAGCCGAGTCGGCCATCCAGTAATCGAACTCGAACTGCGCCGATGTGAGGCACCCGCGTAAATCCAACCCAGTATTTCAGTTCTTCATAATCCATGTCTGCAACAATCATAGCACGTGGCGCAAGCGCAATTGCCATACTTTCTGCCGTCTATGGCAGCCACTCTTGACACCGTCATTGTACGTCGTCAATATTTACCCATCCTCAACTCTATCGGAGGCTCGTCATGTACACGACCGACACGTACGAGGGCATGATAGCCGAGACGATTACTATCAAGGGGCACGGCGGCGATTTCATAAATGCGTACTTCGCGCGTCCACTCGGCCCCGGTCCGCATCCCGGCATGGTGTTGGCGCACCACATGCCTGGGTGGGATGAGTGGTACCGCGAAACTGCTCGAAAGTTCGCGCACCACGGCTACGCGGCCATTTCTCCTGACCTCTATCACCGCGCCGGACACGGCGCGCCCGACGACGTGGCGGCGAAAGTCCGGTCGGAAGGGGGCGTGCCGGATGAGCAGGTAATCGGAGATTTGGCGGCCTCGATGCAGTACCTGCGCTCCTTGGCGAACTCCAACGGCAAAGTTGGCGGGTTTGGGACGTGTTCCGGCGGACGCCACGTTCTGCTGGCGGCTTCTCGATTCGAGGGATTCGACGCGGTGGTCGACTGCTGGGGCGGGCGTGTGGTCATGGCGCAGTCGGAGCTTACGGCCCAAACGCCGGTAGCTCCCATCGACTACACCGCGACCCTG
The DNA here is from genome assembly GCA_965242665.1 of Dehalococcoidia bacterium. GTDB lineage: Bacteria > Chloroflexota > Dehalococcoidia > Lucifugimonadales > VXLM01 > VXLM01. The sequence continues at coordinate 2,951,690 of OZ251484.1, forward strand.
TCGTGTCCAGTACTCGGGTTGTTCGGAGAGGATGACATGAGCCCCTCTCCCGAACAGGTCGCCATCCACGAGGAGTCTTTGAAACGTCATGGAAAGGAGTACGAGTTCCACATGTACTCCGGCGCGGGGCATGGGTTCTTCTACTACGACCGATCGGTGTATCGACAGGAGCAGGCAGTCGATGGATGGAAGAAGGTGTTTGCCTTTCTACAGAAGCGCTTAGGATAGGTCTGCAAGGCCGAATAGCGCCAAGGAGAACTCCAATGTGCACGATGATCTTGGAACGGGCGTCCATCGTCGGCAGCGGCAAGGGCACACCGAGTTGGATCGAGGTCGATCAGGTCAATGTTTCCTATGACCATCCGGCCCACATGACGACGGAGCACACGTTGAATATCGACTTCGTAAGCGAGTCGGAGGGCATCGGTGCCCGCGTAGCGGTTGAGTTGACGCGCGAGTCCGCTCGCCAACTCATAGAGCTCATAGGCGCCGCGCTAGAGCGTGGAGAGAGCGTGGACGTCCCCGAATCCCCGTAGGGTGGACGGAAGGGAGATGCGAACTGCCGCGCGAACCGCTAGTCGAACAACCGGCATTCGTCCAGCGATAGAATGTGGATGTGAGCGGCCGCCAGCTCAGGCCGTGAGTGAACGTCACGATGCACGGCCACGCACCGCATGTTTGCGGCGAGAACGGATGCTACGCCAGGCCCCGAGTCCTCGAACGCCACAACGCCGCTGGGTCTGACGCCTAGCCGATCGGCTGCCTTCACGTATGGTTCGGGGGACGGTTTGAGCCGAGAAACCATGTTGGCGTCGACGATACATTGGAACGCGTTTGGCACGTCTATTGCGGACATGGCGTTCCCGACGTGGACGGGGTCCGCGGAGGTTACGAGCGCCATCGGCACTCCGCGGTCCATCAAGCGCGTTAGCAGAGAACGAGCGCCCGGCATTGGGGTGAGCGCCTCGTCTGCGAGGCCTTCCCACGCTGGCAGATATACCGACATCGCGTCTTGGTACTCCAGTCCGTAGAACTCGCACAACTTGGCCAACCCCGGTTCGAGACCCATTCCAAAGGTGCGTGGGTGGTCTGGGGGCAACGTTCGAATGCCGAAGGCCTCCAGTGTCTTTCTCTGGGCGCGCGCGTGGAGCGGCTCGGTGTCGATGAGAGTCCCATCGAGATCGAATGCCACTGCGTCTGGATTAGAGAATGGGATCGAGGTGTTCAATGCTGTGGGTTCTGAACGGTCTCGAGCCGAAGCCAGTCCATGCCAAGTACGGCGAACCCCCGCTGCGTCATGCCGTATATCGAGGCGATGCCGCACGGCGGGTCGCATTCGGGGAGTCCGTGAATGATCGACGCCCGATAGGCCTGTTCGACGTCATCGGTTCCGAAACCGACACAGAGGGCAGCGCCGCGGTACAACCGAGTGCATGGGGCCAAGTCGCGGACTCGCGTCTCGAGGCTGCTAGTTCTCGTTAGCATGACAGCGCTCCTGGTCTATTCTCAACATGCTCGTCGTTCATTCGCCGTTGGAGGCTAAGCTCTATCGGATCGCGCCCAGCTGCTTTGGTGTGAGCAGCCACGAGACCGTCGCGCATTGCGCCAGGCGGACGGGTCCATGTCCGACGACGAGCTTGCAGAGGCTGCCTGGCTTGAGGTCGAGGGCGGACTGAGTCGTGCCGGACGCCAACATTGAGATGAGCATGCTGAGAGTCGGCTCGTGGCCAATCAGCATTACGCTTCTGCTCGTAGATCGGGACTGGATGAGCGCCGCGATTTCGCCAAGGTCGTGGGTTGCGAGCGCGTCCGAAATCTCGATCTCGGTTTCGGGATCGAGTCTCTCCTGGACGATCTCCGCGGTCTGCCTCGCCCGCAGCAATGGGCTCGATATGATCTCGTCCACCTGGACGTTCATAGCCTTCATTCCCTCGGCGGAGCGCTTCGTCCGCTTCCGTCCTTTCGCCGAGAGGGGGCGTTCGTAGTCGGACCGATAGAGTAGGCCAATGGTTTCCGCCTTGCCGTGCCGAAGTATGTACAAGTCCATGTTGCCTTCCTATTCGTTGTCGAGTGGTTGCGGGATACGCAATCCTCGCCGATTGAGGTGGGTGTTGGCTATCGTTTCCGCGCGTTGGATTACCTCGGCGGCTGCGGAGACGGCTGCGCGCGCTTCATCGAAGTCCGTGTAATCGCTCATGAACCATTTCCACCGCGCGTTGTAGTAGCCGGCGTAGGCGGCTGCAAGACCGCAGCGTCCGATGCGGGACAAGGTTCGTGTAGCCTGGGTGCGGTTCATGCTCCAGGCAGTTTCGACGCCGACCCCGTCCAGTTGCAGGACGATGGGAGCAGCCGGCGAGACCCGGTACCCGAGGTCTCTCATCACCTCTGCAAGGTGCTTGCCCGGTCGGTCCATGACGCGGTAGGGCAGCTCTGGAAGAACAGATGCGTTGTGTAGCAGGTCAGTGCATTTTGCGCGTTCGATATCATCCGAGCAGGTGTAGTCAGCGGCAGGGTACTCTTCCCCGATGAGAACTTCGACCGTGCTGCGCGGCGAGTGCATGTATCCCCGTATGTTCATGAGGCGGTTCATAATGATGAATTGGATTCTTGGAGTATGGATTGGTTGGGGGCAAGCCGCATAATACCGCGCTTCTACGTCTTGTTGAATGGCGGACGCTTGATCGAGCACGATGTTCGGCCAGAGGCGTTCGTCATCGTCGTGAAACCATAGATGGATATCGATGTCGCTTGCTTCCGGCACGTAGTCGATCGGCGTGTCCCAACGTTTCTTGGCCGAGCCCTTCAAGTAGATTCCGCGAATGTGGTCGTTTGGAATTGCGTCGAGCAGCGTTTGGAGGAAGGCATCCACCATATGCGATACCTCATGGCGCAGGCTCTCCGGGTCGGGATAGCGGGCGTCCCAGGCTGGCAAGGAGAGTTCTTGACGCATGGGAGACGGTTACTTGAACGTATAGAGGCGCATGGCTGTTTCGCCCAGTATCCACCGCTTGTCATCCGCGCTGAGCCAGTCTATGTGCTCTTGGAACATCTCGAGCGCCGGCTTGTACTTCGTCTCGCGCTCAACGCCGGGGAAGTTGGTTCCCCACATGAGCCGCTGGGGGCCGAACGCGTCGTAGATCCGCTTGAACGCGTCGTGAGAGTCCCTATACGGGTATGGTTCATTCTCCTTGTGCGGGATGAGCTTGACGTAGACATTGGGGTACTTTGCGAGGTCGAGGACGGGTTGCATTCCTGGGTAGGGTGGGTCTTCGATGCGCGGCGCGCCGCCGTTGTGGTCGAGGGCGATGGGCACTTCCGGATGGCGGGCGATGATGGGCTCGATGTGCGGGTACATATTGGATGGACCGTGCGAGATGAAGCTTGCCTTGAGTTCTGCCGCCTTATCCCAGATCGGATCCTGATCGGATCCTGCCCATGCCGATGGATGATCTGGGCGGGAGAGATGGATGCGCAGTCCGCTGAATCCGCACTCTGTGACGAGTGCATGGAGTCGGTCGACGGCGTCCGACTCGAACTGGTTCACCAGGCCGATGGCGGCGAATCTGCCGGGAAAGCGCTTGATCGTGTCGATCACATAGCGGTTGTCGAATAGGTAGTGAATCGGTTGGACGATGACGGCCTTGTCCACGCCCGCTTCGTCCATCTTGGCGTTCAAGAGCTCGGCGCTGCCGTCTTTGTTCACCGTCTTGCCGCTGTCCATGGGGTAGGTCTCATAGTCGCTGCTCCAAACGTGGAGGTGCGTATCGATGATCATGATGTCTCCTCAATGAGGTGTGGAATCTTCCGCAAGGGTCTGCGCTACTCGGACAGCAGGCTCCGGAGATGCCGCGCGGCCTTGTCGATAAGTTGCGTACGGTCGTCCGGTTCCTGGCCTTCGTAGACGATAGAGATGCAGCCGTTGTAATTCCCTGATTTCAGGATGCGGGCGATGCGCTCGTAGTCGAGTATCTCTTCTCGTCCGCTGGCGACCTTGTAGAATTTGCATCGCACGTACCCTGCGTACGGCAAGGTTTGTTCCATGTAGCCGTAGATGTCCGCGTTTGGATCGGGGTCGCCTGATGCGCCCGGCGACCCTCGCCACTGTCCGGTGTCCATGATGAATGAGAAGTTGGAGTGGTCGACCTCTTCGATGATGCGGATGACGTCCGGACCGGTCGCTGCGAGGTTTCGGTTGTCGTGGTTTTGGAGCGCGACGATCACGCCTTTGTCGGCGCCGTAGTCGCAGACCTCGCGGAGGCATCTGGCCAGAGCGGCGAACAGGGGCCCGCGGTTTTCGGTCTGCTGAGTTTGCCAGCCAAACACTCGGATGAGGGGCGCGCCCAGTACGACCGCCGTGTCGATTGCAGACATGGCGTCTAGCACCCTTGCCCTCTGAACGTCTGCGTCGCCCGCGAACCCGCCCGCGACTCCCAAGTACCCGATTGGCAATCCCAGGTCGAGACACGCCCGCTTGATGCGGAGCAGGTAAGGAGTTTCGTTGGACAGAAACGCTCGCTGGTGGAAGTCTACGCAGTCGAGTCGAAGGGCGCGGCAGATTCGAATGAATTCATCCACGCCGATTTCTTCGCGCTTGTAACTCAGGTAGTTGCAGCCGATCTTTATCATCGTTCGCTCATTCCCCGGCCGTCCATGCGGCAGCGTTGCCCAGCCGGAGCAATAGGATACACCGTGCGGGTCTCGTTTGCGAGTGGGTGGCTTTCATTGTGGATTGGCAGGTCGTGCATGGACGCAATGCCGCCGTCTTGCCGTTCATGGCGCGGGGTCTATGTACACGTGCCTGAGCTTGGGCAGTATCATAGGAGTCGGGACATAGCCTTTGACGTAGGGCTTGAGGAGCACGAATTGGTCTCCGAAGAGATCGAGTTTCCGCCCGTACCACAATGGCAGCCAAGGCGCGTCGTTCACAAGATACCGCTCTGCCTGGCGGTAGAGGTCGATTCGCTTTCGTTCGTCCTGCTCCACGCGGGCCTGTTCCAGTAGTCTATCGAATTCCGGGTTTGAGTATCCCGTGAAGTTCGAGTTGCTGGCGCTGTGGAACAGGATGTCCAAGAAGTTTTGCGGGTCTGGGTAATCTGCAGTCCATCCAATGGAGAAGCTCTGGTATTTCCGCTCGTCGCTGTACAAGTCTTGAAGGTACGCCGCCCATTCGACCTGCTGAATCTCCACCTCGACGCCCAGGTTTTGTCTCCACATCTCTATCAACGTCTCGAATTCGGGGCCGATTGCGCCGCCTGTGCTTCGCAGGGTGAGGACGATCCGCGGACGGGTGTCCGGATCGGCGTATTGGGACTGTTCGAGGAAGCGTCTGGCCTGCTCTGGATCGAAGCGCAGCCCCTCGAGATCCGGGTCGTGTCCGGGGAACCCGATCGGCAGCGCTCCATACGCCGGAGTTCTCAGGCCCAAGAGCACGATTTCCGTGATGATCTCCTTGTCGATGGCCATGTTCATCGCGCGGCGAAAGTCGACGTCGTCGAACGGCGGCTTTTCGAGGTCGAACCCAATGTACTCGACTCGGAAACCCGGTGGGGCGACGGTCAACTCCTTGGAGAGAGGCTCGTTGGGGTTGCGCAGCCTCTCCAAATCGGGCAGGCTGACGTCCATCATGTCTATCTCGTCGTTCTCATACATGGCTATGGCTTGGCCGCCGGTCAAGTTCATGACTACCCGGTCGAGTTTTGCCGGCTCCATGTAGAAGTCATCGTTGCGCTCCAAGACGAGCCGCTCTCCGATGACGTATTCCACCAGCTTGAAGGGGCCCGTGCCGTTTGGATGGTTTGCCCAGGCGGGGCCGCGCTCCACGTCGTTCTCGTCGACGACGAATGCGGTCGGGTAGGTGAGCTTGGAGAGGAAGTAGACTTTTGGCGAGTCGATGGTTATCTCCAATGTCCGGTCGTCTACTGCCCTTACTCCGGCAACCTTGGACGCGCGGCCTTCCGACACTTCATTCATGCCCGCGATGTCGCCCAGGTAGGTATCGGACACGGGAGAAGCAGTCTCTGGATTGGCCGCCCTGTTCAGGGAATAGACGAAGTCATGCGCGGTCACTGTTCTGCCGTCGTGGAACCTGGCGTTTCCCCGAATCTTGAACGTATAGACCGTACCGTCTTCGCTGATTTCCCAGCTCTCCGCTATGTCGGGTTCGATCTGCAGGTCTGTGCTCATCGCGACGAGGCCGCTAAATACTTCGACGACTATGCCCGCGGACACGGTGTCGCCGACTAGGTGCGGATCGAGAGTCGGCGGGTCTGCCCACGGCCTTCGGAGCGTTCCGCCGAGCGGCGTGTCTCCGCCGGATGCAGCCGTCGGCTGTATGGGCTGCGCCGAAGCCTGGGTGGGGCTTGGCGCGGCATCATCGGAATCTTGGAACCGGATGCAGCCGGCAGCCGCGATGGCCGCCAGCGCGATTGTGAGTAAGGACGTCTTCCACACTGTTTCCACTCCGTGCTTGGAGGCTGTTCGATGGCGCCGGTCACTCCTCATGGTGACCGGGGGTTGATAAGTGCGCTCGCCTATTATACCATCATGGCGATGAGTTCTACATCGGGCCGGCGAGACCACCATGAGCGCCTGAAGAGCGGTGAGCCTATCGAGGGCAGTTCCAACCGCATCTTCGGCATTGTCTTCTCCGTCGTCTTTACGGTCATTGGCTTGCTTCCGATGGTCTTTGGGGGGGAGCCGCGCACGTGGGCTCTCGTCATTGCCGCGGGGTTGTTGTTGGTTGCGATAGTCATTCCCGGGGTGCTTGCGCCGCTCAACTGGGTTTGGCGGAAGGTTAGCCTCGTCCTGCACCGCATCTTCACTGTGGTCGCCATGGCTGCGCTGTTCTACGGGATAGTGACGCCGACGGGCGTCGTGGCGCGCTTGCTTGGGAAGGATCTACTGCGGCTGCGCAGCGACCGGAGCGCTGCGAGCTATTGGATACTCCGTGAACCGCCTGGGCCGGATGCGAAGACTATGCAGAACCAGTTTTGAGGCAGGTGATGTTGTCTTTCCTCTAATGCAGAACCCGGAAATCTGTGCTGCCATCGACCGGGTCGATGCGGAGGCCCCCGTCTTGAGAACTGACCATACCCTGAACCCTTACCCCCCCCCCCCCGAATTTCCGTTCGCATCCTGCGCGTCGTTGCATGGAATCTCTTGCTGATTATCACGGGGCTAGTCGTCATTGCGGCTGTTGGGGAGATCGCCGTTCGTCTCTTCACACCCTTCCAGAGGAACATCCAACCGTCGCGCTTCGTTCCTGAGGTCGGGGTCATCCATGAGCCCGGGGCCGAAAGCCGCTGGACGGATCATCGGGACTTTTGGATCATTTCCCGAGCCAATAGCTGGGGTTTTCTCGACCGCGAACCCATCAGCCCGGAGCGGGCCGCGGAGAGTTGCCACGTCACGATCATCGGGGATTCGTTTGTGGAGGCGAGGGAAGTTTCTATAGCCGACAAGGTGCAAGTGCGGCTTGAGGAACTGGCTGCGCGGGAGTTGCCCGAGCTGGATGTCACCACTTCGGGGTTTGGGATTCACGGCTCTGCTCATATCAATCAACTGCCGCTCTATGACCGCTACGCGAGTCAACTCAGTCCGAAACTGCTAGTGCTGACATTTACTGATAATGACTTGTGGGGCAGCTCTCCGGTGTTGTCTGCTCTGTACTTTGGATATGATCCGGATCGTGCGCCGTATGTCTTTGCGGAACGGGCTCCGGATGGAACGATGAAGTTGCGTTCGCCCAGCCCGGACTATGAGCCGTTGCTGGGGATTGACGAACGGACATGGCTCTCCCGCGCGCTTGGGTCTTTGCGGTGGAGTGAGTTTGCGGCGTGGGTGGAGTTGAAACTGCCGAGAAGCGTTACACAGTCCTCGAGCTTCCGGAATGTGATGTTGTCACGGATGGAAATCTTGAAGAGGCGTCCTGGCTACGAGACCATTCATGACGGCTGGACATCTGCAAATAGGGGGCAATTCCGGTCAATGGTGGTTTGGGAAGACCCGCCGCCGGTTTTCCGCGAGGGGCCGGCCTTCGCCGGATTTGCCCTGGATGAGTTCATGAAGCGGGCAAGGCAGGACGGTGCGGCGCTCGTCATCCTTGCCACGCATCTGATGGGCGACCCGAACAGCCGTCGCTGGCTTCTTCTGGATGAGATGGCAGCTATGCGCGGCATCCCAATCATAAATCAGTCTGAATACATCGTCGCCCTGGGCGCGACTTTCAGAGACGCCCAATTCGCCCGTGATTGGCATTGGAACGCAGTCGGCCACCAGTGGGCCGCGGAAGCGCTGTTGGAGTACCTGAAGGAGAACCAGGAAATTTGCGACTAGGGATATTGGCCGCGCTGCGATGAATCGAACGAGACTGTCGGTCGGTTCATGTTGACGGGTGTTCGTCCGGGTGCTACACTCTCTTGGAGAGTTGGTCTCGTAGCCTGTGCAGCGACCGGAGCGCCGCGGTCTATTGGATACTCTGTGAACCGCCCGGCCGGATGCGAAGACTATGCAGAACCAGTTTTGAGGTAGGTGATGTTGTCCTTCCTTTAAGGGAGACCCGGAAATCTGCGCTGGCATCGATCCGGTCAATGCGGAGGGGCCTGTCTTGAGAACTGATCATACCCATGCGAACCCTTACCCCCCCCCCCCCCCGAATTTCCGTTCGCATTCTGCGCGTCGTTGCATGGAATCTCTTGCTGATTATCACGGGGCTAGTCGTCATTGCGGCCGTTGGGGAGATTGCCGTTCGTCTCTTCACGCCTTTCCAACTGAACACCCGCCCGTCTCACTTCGTTCCTGGGGTTGGATTGATCTATGAACCGGAGAGTGAACATCGTTGGACGAATCATTCAGACTTCTGGACAATCTCTCGAGCCAACAGCTTGGGTTTTCTCGACCGCGAACCCATAAGTCCGGAGCGGGCCGCGGAGAGTTGCCACGTCACGATAATCGGAGATTCGTTTGTGGACGCCCGGGAAGTTCCTATATCGGACAAGGTGCAAGTGCGGATCGAGGAACTGGCTGCGCGGGAGTTGCCTGAACTGGATGTCACCACCTCGGGATTTGGGATTCAAGGTACTGCTCAGGTCAATCAACTCCCCTTCTATGACCACTACGCCCGGCGACTCAGCCCGAAGCTGCTAGTGCTGATATTTACTGACAATGACTTGTGGAGCAACTCTGCGCGGATGGTTGCTCTGAAGGAGCCGGGGGGATGGGATCCGGATCGCACACCGTATACCTTCCTGGAACGGGCCGAAGATGGAACGATGGAGTTGCGTCCGCCCAGTCCGGACTACGAGCCGCTTCTGGATGTCAGTCGACGAACATGGATCTCCCGCACGCTTGTGTCTTTGCGGTGGAGCGAGTTCGCGGTGTGGGTGGAGCGGAAACTGCCGAGAAGCCTTACGACGCAGACTGCGATCTTCCGTAGTGTGCTGCGGTCGCGGGTAGAGACCTTGAAGCGGCGCCCCCGTCATGAGGCTATTCAGGAAGGCTGGACACCCGGGAACAGGGGGGATTTCCTACGGCTGGAGTTTTCGGAAGACCCGCCGCCGGTTTTTCGCGAGGGCCGAGAGTTCGCCGGATTTGCCCTGGATGAGTTCATGGATCGGGCAAGACGGGACGGCGCGGCACTCGTCATCCTTGCCACGCATTGGATGTTCGACCGGAACAGCAAGTTTTCGACTCTTCTAGATGATATTATCGTGCCGCGCGGCATCCCGGTCATAAATCAGTATGAATACATCATCGATCGGGGTGGCGCTATCAGAGACATACAGTTCCCCAACGACCGGCATTGGAACGCAGTCGGCCACCAGTGGGCCGCGGAAGCGCTGTTGGAGTACCTGAAGGAGAACCAGGAAATTTGCGAGTAGGGATATTGGCCGCGCCGCGGCGAATCATACGAAACAGCCTAGTGGGTTCATGTTGACGGGTGTTCGTCCGGGTGCTACACTCTCTTGGAGAGAGTCGATCTCGTAGGTTGCGCAGCGACCGGAGCGCCGCGAGCTATTGGATACTTCGTGAACCGCCCGGGCCGGATGCGAAGGCTATGCAGAACCAGTTTTGAGGTAGGTGATGTTGTCCTTCCTTGTCGAATTCATCGCTTTCGTGCGGGTGCGCAAGAAGTATTGGTTGTTGCCGGTCATCGTCATGGCGTTGACGCTGGGCGGATTGATCGCGCTGGCTCAGAGTAGCACGGTTGCGCCGTTCGTCTATACGCTCTTCTAGGAACTCATGCGCATCCTCGGCGTCTCTGCGTTCTACCACGACAGCGCCGCAGCGCTGGTAGATGGAGGCCGCATCGCCGCCGCGGCGCAGGAAGAGCGCTTCACCCGCCGCAAGCACGACGCATCCTATCCCCGCAACGCCATCGACTACTGCATGGAGCAGGCGGGCATCGCTCCGTCCGACCTCGATCGGGTCGTCTTCTACGACAAGCCGTTCTTGAAGTTCGAGCGGCTTCTTGAGACCTACGTCGCCTTCGCTCCCCGCGGGTTTCGTTCGTTTGCCATGGCCGTTCCCCTTTGGGTCAAGGAGAAGCTGTTCCAAAAAGACCTGCTGCGCCGTCGGCTGAAGGACCTCGATGCGGATGTGGACTGGAGCGATCGCCTCCTCTTTGCGGAACATCACCAATCCCACGCAGCCAGCGCCTTCTATCCCTCGCCTTTTCGCGATGCAGTCGTGCTTACCATGGACGGCGTTGGAGAATGGGCGACCACCTCGGTCGGCATCGGTCACGACAACGATTTGGAGATGATCAGGGAGATCCACTTCCCCCACTCCTTGGGATTGCTCTACTCCGCATTCACTTACTACGTCGGCTTCAAGGTCAACTCTGGGGAGTACAAGTTGATGGGTTTGGCCCCCTACGGACAGCCCAAGTACGCCAACGTCATCCTCGACAACCTCATCGACTTGAAAGCGGACGGCACGTTCCGCCTCGATCTGGACTATTTCGACTACTGCACCGGGTTGAAGATGACCAACGACCGCTTCGACGCGCTTTTCGGAGGCGAGGCCCGCGCTTCCGAGGGGCAGCTTACGCAGAGGCACGCGGACCTGGCGGCGTCCGTGCAAGCGGTGTTAGAGGAAGCGGTATTGCGGATGACTCGATCCCTGCGCGCGGAGACGGGGATTCCCTATCTGTGCCTCGCTGGAGGAGTCGCGCTCAACTGCGTCGCCAACGGCAAGGTCTTGCGCGATGGGCAGTTCGACGACATCTGGATTCAGCCGGCCGCCGGCGATGCAGGAGGGGCCCTGGGCGCTGCATTGGCGGCGAGTCATCGACTGTTCGACGAGCCGCGTCAATCCACGGCATTGGGAGATGCCGGAGTGAGCGGCGACGCCATGAGCGGGGCATATCTTGGCCCCGAGTTCTCCGCGAACGATATTTGCAGCGCGCTCGACGACGCAGGAGGACGCTATACCGTTCTGTCTGACGACCAGTTGATCTGCGCGGCGGCCGACGCGCTCGCGGACGGCAAGACAGTGGGATGGTTCCAAGGGCGCATGGAGTTCGGGCCGCGCGCCCTCGGCAACCGATCCATCTTGGCGGACGCCCGCTCGCCCGCAATGCAGCGGACTCTCAACCTCAAGGTGAAGAACCGCGAGTCGTTTCGTCCGTTCGCGCCCAGCGTGCCGATCTCGGACGCCGCGGACTGGTTCGATATCGACCGTGAAAGCCCCTATATGTTGCTGGTGGCGGATGTGAAGCCGGAGCGGCGAAACGCGGCTGCGCCGCAATCGGCTGGGTTGCTCGACATCGACCTATTGCACGCCGCGCGCTCGGACATTCCCGCGGTGACTCACGTGGATTACTCCGCACGCGTCCACTCTGTATCGCCGGAGACCAACCCTCGCTATCATGCGCTTCTGAAGGCATTCGAGGAGAGGACAGGCTGTCCGGTCGTCGTAAACACGAGCTTCAACGTCCGCGGCGAGCCCATCGTCTGCACCCCGGAGGACGCCTTCCGGTGCTTCATGGGCGTGGATATCGAATGTATGGTCATCGGCAACTGCTTCCTGCGCAAAGAAGAGCAGGACCCATCGCTTGTACTAGAGAACTATGAACGATCGTTCGAGCCGGATTGATGGGTCTGGCATGTCGGCGTGCGGTAGAGAATCGGGTGGGATTCCCGCAGTGGGCTGATACGACTGCACCGCGCCGCCGGGAGGCGGATTCTGGGACGCGCGCCGCCGGGACGACTGGCATTGGAACGCGTCTGGACTCCAGCGGTAGACAGAGGCGCTTTGAAGCAGAACCAGGAAATCTGTGCTACCATTGACCCGGTTGATGTGGAGCACCCCCGTCTTGAGAACTGATCATACCCATGCGAACCCTTACCCCCCCCCCCCCCCCCGAATTTCCGTTCGCATCCTGCGCGTCGCCGGATGGAATCTATTGCTGATTATCGCGGGGTTAGTCGTCATTGCGGCTGTGGGGGAGGTCTACGTTCGTCTCTTCACACCCTTCCAAAGGAACATTCAACCGTCGATCTTCGTTCCTGGGGTCGGGGTCATCCATGAGCCCGGGGCCGAAAGCCGCTGGACGAATCATATAGACTACTGGATAATCTCCCGAGCCAATAGCTGGGGTTTTCTCGACCGTGAACCGATAAGCCCGGAGCGGGCCGCGGAGAGTTGTCACGTCACGATAATTGGAGACTCGTTTGTGGAGGCGAGGGAAGTTTCTATAGCCGACAAGGTGCAAGTGCAGCTCGATGAACTGGCTGCGGGGGAGTTGCCCGAGCTGGATGTCACCACCTCGGGGTTTGGGATTCGCGGCTCTGCTCATATCAATCAGCTGCCCCTCTATGACCGCTACGTAAGTCAGCTCAGTCCGAAACTGCTGGTGATCGTATTTACGTGGAATGACTTGTGGGGCAGCTCTCCGGTGTTGTCTGCTCTGTACTTTGGATATGATCCGGATCGTGCGCCGTATGTCTTTGCGGAACGGGCTGCGGACGGAACGATGAAGTTGCGTCCGCCCAGCCCGGACTATGAGCCGTTGCTGGGTCTTTCGGAGCGGACATGGCTCTCCCGCGCGCTTGGGTCTTTGTCGTGGAGTGAGTTTGCTGCGTGGTTGGGTCGGAAACTGCCAGGAAGCGTTACGGAATCCTCGAGCTTCCGGAATGTGATGTTGTCACGGATGGAAATTTTAAAGGGGCGTCCTGGCTATGAGACCATTCACGATGGCTGGACGTCTGCAAATAAGGGGCAATTTCAGTCGATGGTGGTTTGGGAAGACCCGCCGCCGGTTTTCCGCGAGGGGCCGGCCTTCGCCGAGTTTGCTTTGGATGAGTTCATGGAGCGGGCCGGACGTGACGGCGCGGCGCTCGTCATTCTTGCTACGCATCTGATGGGCGACCGGAATAGCCGTCCCTGGCTTCTTCTGAATGAGATGGCTACTTCGCGCGGCATCCCACTCATAAATCTGCATGAGTACATCATCGCCCAAGGCGCGACCATCGGCAACGCCCAGTTCTCCTGGGACCATCATTGGAATGCGGCCGGACACCAATGGGCCGCAGAGGCGCTGCTGGAGCATCTGAAGGAGAACCAGGAAATCTGTGATACTATTGACCAGGCTGATGCGGAGCACACTCGGTCTTGAGAACTGACCATACCCATGCGAACCTTTACCCGCCTCCGAATTTCTGTCCGCATCCTGCGCGTCGCCGCATGGAATCTCTTGCTGATTATCGCGGGGCTAGTCGTCATTGCGGCTGTGGGGGAGGTCTACGTTCGTCTGTCCTCGCCTTTTGAGAAGAGAGACTATGCTCCGGGTCACTTCGTGCCTGGAGTGGGATTGATCTACGAGCCGGGAGGCGAACACCGTTGGACGAACTATCGGGACTTTTGGAACATCTCCCGAGCCAACAGCCGGGGTTTTCTCGACCGCGAACCGATGAGTCTGGAACGGGCCACGGAGAGTTGTCACGTCACGATCATCGGAGACTCGTTCATTGCCGCTCGGCAAGTTCCCGTATCGGACAAGGTGCAGGTGCGGCTCGAGGAACTGGCTGCGGAGGATCTGCCCGAACTAGATATCACCACCTCGGCGTTTGGGATTCACAATACAGCGCAGGTCAATCAGCTGCCCATCTACGACCGCTACGCAAGTCGACTCAGCCCGAAGATGCTGGTGCTGGTATTTACCGACAATGACTTGTATGGCAGCTCTGCGGCGTTGGTTGCTCTGCGTCACGGATGGGATCCGGATCGTGCGCCGTATGCCTTCCTGGAACGGGCAGTGGATGGAACGATGAGGTTGCGTCCGCCCAGTCCGGACTACAATCTACTTTTGGTCGACAACCGTACATGGATTTCTCGCATGCTCGGGTCTTTGCGGTGGAGCGAGTTTGCGGTGTGGTTGGAGCGGAAGCTTCCGAGGAGCATTACGCGGTCTGCGAGCTTCCGGAATGTGCTGGCGTCGCGGGTGGAAATCTTGAAGCGGCGTCCTCGCTATGCAACCATTCACGACGGCTGGACATCTGCGAACGCGGGGCAGTTGGAGGGGATGGTAATTCAGGAAGACCCGCCGCCGGTTTTCCGCGAGGGGCCGGCCTTCGCCGGATTTGCCCTGGATGAGTTCATGGAGCGTGCCAGACGCGACGGCGCAGACATCGTCATTCTTGCTACGCATCTGATGGGCGACCGGAACACGCGTCATTCGGTTCTTCTGGATGAGATCGTCGTGCCGCGCGGCATCCCGGTCATAAACCTGCATGAATACATCATCGACCAGGGCGCGACCATCGGAAACGCCCATTTCGTTGGCGACCTCCACTGGAACCCTGACGGCCACCGATGGGCCGCGGAGGCGCTGCTGGAGCATCTGAAAGAGAACCCGGAAATCTGCGATGCCGCCGATTCGGTCGATTTGGAGCACACTCGGTCTTGAGAACTGACCATACCCATGCAAATCCTTACCCCCCCCCCCCCCGAATTTACGTTCGCATCCTGCGTGTCGCCTGTTGGAATATGTTGTTCGTCATCGCCGGCTTGGTCCTGATTGCAATTGCGGGGGAGATCTATGTCCGTGTAACTACTCCCTTCGAACGCAGATTCGTTCGCACACGCTTCGTCCCCGATGTCGGTGTCATCTATGAGCCTGGGGCCGAGCATCGTTGGACGAATTACCGAGACTTTTGGACAATATCCCGCTCCAACAGCTGGGGTTTTCTCGACCGCGAACCCATCAGCCCGGAGCGGGCGGCCGAGAGCTGCCACATCACGATCATCGGAGATTCGTTTGTGGACGCCCGGGAAGTTCCCATATCCGACAAGATGGGGGTGCAGTTGGAGGAGTTGGCGGCGCAGGAGTTGCCCGGCTTGGATGTTACGACGTCGGCATTTGGATTTCACGGCACCGCGCAGGTCAATCAACTGCCCTTCTACGACCACTACGCCCGGCATCTCAGCCCGAAACTGCTAGTCATGGTGTTCGTTCGCAATGACTTCCTTGGCAACTCTGGGGTCTTGGTCGAGAATAGGAGATGGGACCCGGACCATGCGCCCTATGCCTTTCTGGAACGGGCCGCTGACGGAACGATAAGACTGAGCCCGCCTGACCCTCGTTGGGAGGAGTTTCTGTTCCCCAGCAACAAGACATGGATCACTCGCAGCCTCGGATTCTTCCGTTGGAGTGAATTCGCTGCGTGGTTGCATAGAAAGATGCCTCCCCATATCATGTGGTCCGGAGAACATTCGCGCAGGTCGCGGATCGAGGCGCTGAGTCTGCGCCCTGGCTATGAGTACATTGTCGATGGTTGGGATCCGAGTACGTCCAGTGCGCCGATGAAGATGCTCGATATATTGTTGGGGGACGATCCGCCGCCGGTTTTCCGCGAGGCGCTCGAATTCGTCGAGTTCACGCTGCGGCAGTTCCGCCAGCGCACAGACCTGGACGGCGGTTCGATGGTCATCCTGTCCACGCATGATATGGGTGACGGCAACAGTGAGTATTCCGTTCTCTTGAAAGAAATAGCTGGGCGACTAGGAATCCCGGTAATCAGCCAGTACGACTACATCGTCTCACAGGGAGGCAGGACCGATGATGCAACCTTCCAGCACGAATGGCACTGGAACGCGGCCGGCCACCAGTGGGCCGCGGAAGCGCTGCTGGAGTACCTGAAGGAGAACCAGGAAATTTGCGATGCCGCCCATTCGGTCGATTTGGAGCGCACTCGGTCTTGAGAACTGACCATACCCTGAACCCTTACCCCCCCCCCCCGAATTTCTGTTCGCATCCTACGCGTCGTTGCATGGAATCTCTTGCTGATTATCGCGGGGCTAGTCGTCATTGCGGCTGTGGGGGAGGTCTACGTTCGTCTCTTCACACCTTTCCAAAGGAACATTCAACCGTCGCACTTCGTTCCTGGGGTCGGGGTCATCCATGAGCCCGGGGCCGAAAGCCGCTGGACGGATCATCGGGACTACTGGATCATCTCCCGAGCTAATAGCTGGGGTTTTCTCGACCGTGAACTGATAAGCTCGGAGCGGGCGGCGGAGAGTTGCCATATCACGATAATTGGAGACTCGTTTGTGGAGGCGAGGGAAGTTTCTATAGCCGACAAGGTGCAAGTGCGGCTTGAGGAACTGGCTGCGCGGGAGTTGCCCGACCTGGATGTCACCACCTCGGGGTTTGGGATTCACAGTACGGCACAGGTCAATCAGCTGCCGCTCTACGACCGCTACGCAAGTCAGATCAGTCCGAAACTGCTAGTGCTAGTATTTACGCGGAATGACTTGTGGGGCAGCTCTCCGGTGTTGTCTGCTCTGTACTTTGGATATGATCCGGATCGTGCGCCGTATGTCTTTGCGGAACGGGCTCCGGATGGAACGATGAAGTTGCGTTCGCCCAGCCCGGACTACGAGCCGTTGCTGGGGATCGACGGACGAACATGGCTATCGCGCGCCCTCGGGTCTTTGCGGTGGAGCGAGTTTGCGGCGTGGTTGGATCGGAAACTGCCGACAAGCCTCACACGTGCTGCGGTCTTCCGGTATGTGATGTTGTCGCGGGCGGAAGTCTTGCAGGGCCGCCCTGGATATGAGACCATTCACGATGGGTGGGTATCTATGAACAGGGGGCAATTCCGGTCGATGGTGGTTTGGGAAGACCCGCCGCCGGTTTTCCGCGAGGGGCCGGCCTTCGCCGGATTTGCCCTGGACGAGTTCGTGGAGCGGGCTGGACGTGACGGCGCGGCGCTCGTCATCCTTGCTACACATAGGATGGGCGACCGGAACAGCCGTCGCTGGCTTCTTCTGGATGAGATGGCAGCTATGCGCGGCATCCCAATCATAAATCAGTCTGAATACATCGTCGCCCAGGGCGCGACTTTCAGAGACGCCCAATTCGCCCGTGATTGGCATTGGAACGCAGTCGGCCACCAGTGGGCCGCGGAAGCGCTGTGGGAGTACATGAAGCAGAATCGGGAAATCTGCGCTGCCGTCGACCCGGTCGATGCGGAGCCCCCCCGTCTTGAGAACTGACCATACCTATGCGAACCCTTACCCACTCTCGAATTCGCGTTCGTATCCTGCGCGTCGCCGCATGGAATCTCCTGCTGGTCATCGCGGGTCTAATCTTCATTGCAGCGGTCGGGGAGGCCTACGTTCGTCTGTCCTCGCCGTTCGAGAGGAGGGATGTTAGCCTCACGCACTTCGTGCCTGGGGTTGGATTGATCTACGAACCGGGGGGCGAAGACCGCGACACGAACTATCTGGACTACTGGACAATCTCCCGAGCCAATAGCTGGGGTTTTCTCGATCGCGAACCCATAAGCCCGGAGCGTGCCGCGGAGAGTTGTCACGTCACGATCATCGGAGACTCATTCGTTGCTGCGCGGGAAGTTCCCGTATCGGACAAGGTGCAGGTGCGGCTTGAGGAACTGGCTGCGCGGGAATTGCCCGAACTGGATGTCACCACCTCGGGGTTTGGGGTTCACGGTACGGCGCAGGTCAATCAGCTGCCGTTCTACGACCGCTACGCACGGCGACTGAGCCCGAAACTGCTGGCGCTCGTATTTACGACGAATGACATGTGGGGCAACTCTGCGACGTTGGCCGCTCTGCGGCACGGATGGGATCCGGATCGTCCGCCGTATGCCTTCTTGGAACGGGTGGCGGACGGAACGATGAAGTTGCGTCCGCCCAGTCCGCACCACAGGCCATTCCTGGTCGACAACCGAACATGGGTCTCTCGCACGCTCTTGTCTTTGCGGTGGAGCGAATTCGCGGCGTGGTTGGAGCGGAAACTTCCAAGAAGCGTTACGCGGCGTGCGACTTTCCGGAATGTGCTGTCGTGGCGGGTTGAAATCTTGAAGCGCCGTCCTGGCCATGAGGCCATTGACGATGGCTGGACACCTGCGAGCGTGGGGCAGTTTGAAAAGATGGTGATTCGGGAAGACCCGCCGCCGGTTTTCCGCGAGGGTCCAGAGTTTGTCGGATTCGCTTTGGATGAGTTCGCAGAGCGCGCCAGACGGGACGGCGCTGATCTCGTCATTCTTGCTACGCACGTGATGGGCGACCGGAACACCCAGCATTCGATTCGTCTGAGCGAGATGGCAGCCCCGCGCGGCATCCCAGTCCTGAATCTGCATGAATACATCATCGCCCAGGGCGCCGCTATCGGAAACGCCCATTTCCCCAACGATGGCCACTGGGACCCTGACGGCCATCGTTGGGCCGCGGAGGCGCTGTTGGAGTACCTGAAGGAGAACCAGGAAATCTGCGGCTAGGGATATTGGCCGCGGCGCGATGAATCGAACGAGACCGGCGGTCGGTTCATGTTGACGGGTGTTCGTCCGGGTGCTACACTTCTTCTATAAGAGTCAATGTCGTACCCCGCGCCCCGCACGGCTCGAAAACAGGCGGCAGCGCCAAGGAGAATCGAATGCCCAGGTTGTTGCTATTGGCGGTTGCCCTGCTTGCCGCTGCTGCGTTCGGTTGCGGATTCTTCACCCCGGAGCCAACCCGGGTGCCTTCGACTCCAGTTCCAACCCTTCCGCCCGACGCGGAAGTCGAGGAAGTGGATATAGCGAATTTTCAGCTGGCGGATCTGGAAGTGAAAGCCGGGTCGGTCGTTATTTGGACGAATAGGGATAGGACGCTCCACACGCTCACGCATGTTTCCGATGAGGGGGGCAGCGCTCTCTTCAACAGCGGGACGATTTCGCCGGGTGCGGGGTTCCGCTGGCACTTCACTGATCCCGGAGTGTTCCAGTATCAGTGTCTCATCCATCCAGTCAACATGAAGGCAACGGTAACCGTCACGGAGTAGCTGCGCCCGACTGACCGCCGCGCGGGCGACCGGACAGCCTGGCGCGAGTGCTGCGCGCGCCGCTCAGATCGAGATGAGTTCGCCGCGCATGGCCCGCTCGACTTCGTTCTCCCTGCCGGCGAGGCGTTTGAGCGTTTCCTGGAACCGCCTGTTCATCTCAGGGCCTTGAAGGCTCATGTACTCGGATTCGAGGAATCGGGCGGCGTGCGTGGAAGGGGGCATGGGAATGTCGATCACCGCGGTCGAGATGCGGTCGTTGCCCCAGGCGTATTCCGCCGCCTCGCCTTTGTTGATGATGAGGTTCATGCCGACGTTCGCCTCGACGATGGGCACTCCATTCTCTCTGGCGCGGGCCAACACTGTTTCGTTTTGCCCCCTCGACTTCGACCCGAACGAGGGGATCATGATGAACTGCGCCCCATCGAGTACCAGCGTTCGCACGATCATTGGGTTCCATCGGTCGTTGCAAATGACGAACCCGGCACGCCCGAACGGGGTGTCGAATGCGCGCAGCTTGGAGCCGACGCGGTTGAATCTGCATGAATCGTCGGTTCCTTCTGCGAGTTGGGTCTTGTGATACCTGCCGCGGATTTCCCCCTCGCCGTCGATGAATACGGCGGAGTTGAACACGTCCCGTCCAATCCGCTCCGCGAATCCGAACGCGAGACATACGCCAAGCTCCATGGCGAGATTCCGGAATCGTCGAATGTAGGGGCCGTCGATCGGTTCCGCGATTTCGAGCATGTCCGCCGCCGATTTCCTTCCCTCGACCACATCCATCACGACGTACCCCTCCAAGACCCCCTCGGTAGTCAAGATGATGTCCGGTCCCTGTGCGGCCGCCTCTCGGAAGAAGCGTTCCATGGCATCTGCGTTTCCGGGTTTGTCCCACTTCGTTGGCTTGAGGGAGATGGCAGCGACCTTGATTTGCTTGTACACAGAGATCACCTCGCGTTTCGATATTTGATCATGCGCCGAGTCTTGGGCTTGAGGGAGTTGCTGGATCGCGTGCGGAGGCCGTCGATTGGCTCCCCAGCCGTGCCGGTTGCTTGCCGTATGCGGTTTCGCCTAGCAATGACACGTTTCGCGCACGCGGCTCATGAGCCTCTTTGGAGACAGCGCTCTTTGGTGTGGATACCCCCTGCAATCGCTCGGAATCGTGCGCGGTCCGCATTCCATCTGCGTCACAATGCTTCGATAGCGTCCGTGAATGCGTCGATGGTGCGTTCGATGTCGTCGTCGGAGTGGGCGGTCGAGATGTAGTACTTCGTTTCGCCCTTGAAGATGCCGCGTTCGAGGAGCAGGCTATTGAGCCTGATCACTTTCTGCTTGTCCGCTTTCATGGTGTCTCGATAGTTGGAGATGGGCTTGTCGTCTTCGGTGAAGTAGATATCGAAGACGGTGTCGTGTCCGATCACTTGCGCCGGAATTTCGGACTGTTCGAGTGCGCGTTTGAATCCTTGGCGGAGGCGTCTGCCCCGCGCGAAGGTCTGTTCGTAGATGCCAGGGGTGCGTAGCGTCTCTAGGGTAGCGAGACCTGCGACGGATGCGACTGGGTTGCCGTTCAGCGTACCGACTTGGGGCATGGAGCCGGTCTCTTCGTAGTGGGCGGGGTCGAATACCTGCATGAACTCGCTCTTGCCTGCTACGGCAGAGAGGGGAAATCCGCCGCCGACGATCTTGCCGAGCGCACACAGGTCAGGGGTGACTCCGTAGAATTGCTGCGCTCCGCCATAGGAAAATCGGAACCCGGTCACGATCTCGTCGAAGATGAGGGGAATGCCGTACTGGAGAGTGATTTCTCGGAGTCCGCTCAGGAAGCCGGGCGAGGGGGGAATGACGCGCTGAAACGCCTCGATGATGACGCCGCCGATTTCCTCGTGATGCTTTTCGATGATCGCTGCGGCAGTGTCGAGGTCGTTGAAGGGAGCCACGAGTACTTCACCCTGGACGGACCGCGGTATCCCGGCGGAGTCGGGCGACGGTTTGGGGTAGTCCACCAGCTGCGACGGGGCGAGGCTCATGAGGGCGTACTCGTTCATGCCATGGTATCCCCCCTCGAATTTCAAGATCTTGTCTCGTCCTCGGTAGGCTCTCGCCGTCCGCATGGCAAGCAGGGTGGCTTCTGTGCCTCCACTGGAAAAGCGCACTTGCTCGGCTGACGGCACGGCCTTGCAAATTTCCTCTGATAGCAGAATGGCCTCTTCAGTAAGGCTGAAGAACGTCGAGCTCTTCTCGACTCGCCGGTGAAGGGCTTCTACGACTCTTGGGTGAGCGTGGCCGATGAACATGGGACCGGAGCCGAGCGCATAGTCGATGTACTCGTTGCCACTCACGTCCCACACCTTCGAGCCTTCACCGCGTTCGATGACGACGTTCATGTGAATCGTGTTGCCATTGCTGCCGCCGGGCATGTATTCGGCTGCTTTACGAAGCAGGTTGGTCTCTCGCAGACTGTTTTGGCGCTGCATTGTGTCTCCTCTGATGGGTAGCTCCTGATGATTATAGCAAAGATGCGAGAAGGAGAGGTATGTGGTCGCTCCTCTGATCCCTGGCGGAATACCGCGGTGAGTCGAGAAGATGTCGGGTGTCTGTCTCTTACGCGACTCGCCGCGAACGCGGGAGAATGCACGCCGAGCAAGCAGGCGCGGCGCGCGCTCTTGTCGAAATGCCTCGTCGAGAATCTATGGTCTTTCTCGATAATGGATGGAAAGGACTGAGGACCGCCTCACGGGCTGCCGAACCGTTCTTCCTTCCACGGATCTGCTTCCATGTGGTAGCCGCGCTGCTCCCAGAAGCCTGGTTTGTCACGAGCCATGAGCTCGATGCCGTTTATCCACTTGGCGCTCTTCCATCCGTAGCGCTTTGGCACCACGAGGCGCAACGGCCCGCCGTGTTGCGCGTCCAGCGGGGCTCCGTCGTGCTTGTAGGCGAAGAGCGCGTCGTCGTCCGCGAGTGCGTCGAGGGCCAGGTTGGTGGTGTAGCCGCCGTAGCAGTGCGCCATGACGTATGCAGCCTCCGGACGAGGCTTGACGAGATTGAGAACCTCCGCGCACGCCACGCCTTCCCAGGTGTTTTCGAGGCGGCTCCATTGCGTGACGCAGTGGAACTCCGAATCGACGGTGACCGGAGGCAGGGAGGTGAATTCCTTCCAGGAGAGGGACACTTCCTCATCTACGAGTCCGAAGATGTCGAACCGCCAGGTATCGAGATCGATACTTGGCGTGTTGCCAAACGTCATGACGGGCCACTTATTGGTGACGAATTGGCCTGGCGGCGCGGAGACTCCGGGCTGTTCCTTGATCCGCTTCGCCCCTGCGCGTTTCTTGAATAACATGGTTGGTACACCTCTCGTCTGATAGATTCGGCTGCGTTGCTTCTCCGACCTCTACATCCGGCGCCGCAATCATACAATAGAACGACTCTGGACGAGCGGACGATTGCGGTCAAACGGACGACGACGCAAGAATTCACCCAAATGTTAGGAATTCAAGCAGTACTGCATACTGCATTAGTCTACCATGAATGACGTGCGGGTTCAGCCGAGAGGCAGTTGACAGCGACTCATGTATAATTGCGTCAATATGGAACGCAAGGAGACATCGCTATGGGAGAACGGCCGCGCATCCTCAATATCGGAGGGCATCCGAAGGACTGCATTCTGTACGCGGGCGGGACGATTGCCAAGCATGTCCAGAGGGGAGACCACGTTACGGTCCTGACCCCCTATACCGGCATGTCGCACCATCTGACCGCGATCGACTCCTACCGCAAGACGGGGGCTGTGCCCAACATGGAACGGCTGGTCGACGACCGTCGACGAGAGCTCGTCGCTGCCGCTTCGGTGCTGGGAGTTACCGACGTGCGGTTTCTGGGCTATGACGACTCGATCACGACGATCCAGCCGGAGATCGTCAGCGACATTGCGGACGTGATCGGAGAGATATCGCCGCACGTCGTTATTACCCACTGGCCGCACGATACCGTTGGAGCGCACGCCCTGGCCACTCAGATGCTGCTCATAGCGACGGATACCGCAGCCGGGATCCGGGAGGGGAAGAGATATGCGCCCACTGGCGGAGATACCGGAGGTTGGACGGCGCAGATCTTCTACCACGATCAGCGTGGACGCACGAATGTCCTCGAGAGCCTCAACCCTCGAATGCCCGATACCATCATCGACATTACCGACGTGGTCGAGCTCAAGGCTCAGGCTATGAACAAGTTTACGTCTCAGCATTACTCGGAGGGCGGCGGGCTACAGAAGAAGCTGGGGGAAGTGCTCGACGGCGGGATCGCCGCACTTCACGCGCGGGTGCCTTACGCCGAAGCGTTTTTGCGTCACAATCCGGAACTGCACGAGTATCTGCCGGTCAGTGAATACGGTATGAAGATGTCCAGAGAGTCGACGACCGAATTCGTCTCCCAGATGGTGCTCTGATGCTCGATCCAGCGCAGAGCGGCAGGCCGTATGACGAGGCGAGTATCCAACGAATCGTGAGGAGTACTGCGAGAGAATGAAGACGGCCCGACTGGTTGGACCGCGCAACATCGAGATGGTTGATGCTCCGACCCCCTCGGTTCAAGATGGGAACTGCTTGGTGAAGATCGAGCGATGGTCCATTTGCGGCAGTGACATCCGAAATAGCTATGGAACGGTGTTGGACGAGGAGGAGTACCCGATGCAAGTAGGGCATCCGTGCCACGAGGCGGCCGGTTTGGTGGTGGAAAGCCATTCGGCCGAATTTCGCGAAGGCGACCGCGTCATCGTCTTGCCCACGTCCGATACGATGCTTGTGGAGTACGCCGAAGCGCTGCCTGAGCGAATGATTCCCTTGCCGGATCAGGGCGCGCTGGATGGTTGGTTGATGTGCCAGCCGTCTGGGACGGCGCTCTACGCCTGCCAGCAGATGGGCACGCTGCTTGGCAAGGACGCAGTGGTCATCGGACAAGGCGCTATCGGCCTCTCGTTCACTGCCCTGTTGTCGAGGTCCGGAGCCAAGACCATCGTGGCCGTGGACTTGTTGGACTACCGCCTCGATTGCTCGATGAGGATGGGCGCGACACACGTCGTCAACGCTGCAAGGGAACCGGTCTATGATGCGGTGGTGGATATTCTCGGCGGCAGGAAACCGGACATCGTGGTCGAGGCGGCCGGGTATTCCGATACCCTGAACACGGCTCTGAAGCTAGTGAAGAGCTTCGGAATCGTCTTGATGTTCGGCATTCAACAGCGGAGCCGTGAGCATGGATTCGTCGTGCCGATGGAGTACAAAGACTTCCGCCGGAGCAACGCTAGACTGATAGCGGCCGCGGCGGGTCATACGGACGATGTGCGCGGGCACATCGAGTTGATGATCGAACTAAAGCGGCGTGGTTGGTGGGATCCAGGCGAGTTGATTACCCATCGGATGCGGTTCGAAGATGCACAGGCGGCATATGACATGTACGCAGACCACGGCGGCCAGGTCATAAAGGTCGTCATGGAGCCGTAGCGAACAGAGGAGGACGCTCCGGGCTGGGAGATGTATGCGGGCGTCAGTCCGACTTGCCTTTCAGATTCGAGAGGAACTGCTTGCGGAATTTCGAGACTTTGGGACGTACGACGACCAAGCAGTATGGCTGGAAGGGATTCTTCTTGAAGTACTTCTGGTGATAGGCCTCGGCCTGATAGAACGTTTCGAGGGGAGTGATTTCGGTGACGATCGGGGCGTCCCACACTGACGCAAGAGTCATTTCTTCGATGACTTGTTCTGCCGCGATTCTTTGATCGTCGTCGTGGGTGAAGATCGCGGAACGGTACTGCGTTCCGACGTCGTTGCCTTGGCGGTTTAGCGTGGTCGGGTCGTGAATCGTGAAGAAGACATCCAGCAAGTCGCGAAAGCTCAGGGTTGCGGGGTCGTAGGTGACCTGCACGACCTCCGCGTGTCCTGTCGATCCGCTGCACACGGCCTCGTAGGTGGGGTGCGGCACGTGCCCCCCGGCGTAACCGGACACTACTGACTGCACTCCACGCAGCTCATCGTACACCGCCTCTATGCACCAAAAGCATCCTCCCCCAAGGGTGGCCGCTTGGTTGCGCTCTGTAGAGTTGCTTTCGTTGTCTGGCGTCATGGTCAGCGTACCCCTTCTCCTCGTGTGAAATGCCTCGTTGGAAGCGCGCTTGCAGTCATTATACCAGCACTGGGCCTGTCTATGCTTCCATCGCTGCGCTCAGGGTTCCGTTCCTGTATCGCGACGGGTTGCCTCCCACATCGTAAAATTCATCCGGCCGTCATTCCTGTGAAAGCGGGAATCTAGCTGTTGCGTGCGACGAGTATTCATAGGTGTACCTGCGCCTCTACAAAGCAAACGGGAACGGGACAGTGATCAGGGTATCCTCTGCTCTTTGTCGTTCCTGGTTTCGACGCCGCGGTCATGCGAGTATCTCGCGTCGGCATGTTGTGTGGTATAGTTCCCGCCAGTTTGACGGAGGGCTCGGGCAATGAACGTCATTTGGATCGTCGCTGATACGTTTCGGCAGGATCATCTCGGGGCGTATGAGAAGATGCCTGAGATTCGCACGCCGTCTTTGGATGCCCTGGCCGCGCGCAGTACGGTTCGACCGGCATTACGCGGGCGGTTTTCCAACGATGCCTACTCGTGCCGACCACGCGACGGGGAGATGGACGGCGTCGCTCATGAGTTGGGAACCGCTTCCGCCCGGCACAGCGACATTGGCGGAGCTTCTCTCATCCGAGGGCATTCACACTGCGGCGATGGTGGATACTCCGTTCTATCTGCGGGACGGCATGAACTACGACCGCGGGTTTCAGACCTTTACCGCGTATTCCGGACAGATGGGCGGGGGCGGGATCCCACAAGGAGCCGCTTCCCATGAGTCGGAAGACGCTCGGTACGCTTGGCGGTATGAATCCGACCGCAACGTCGCACGGACGATCACGAATGCCATGGAGTGGCTGCAACTTCATTACGGGGAAGACTTCTTCCTCTATGTCGATACGTGGGATCCTCACGAGCCATGGGACGCGCCGTCGTACTATACGAAGCTGTATATGCCTGACTACGATGGCGAGGTCGTTCACCCAGTCTACGGTCGTTGGCAGGACATGCCGGGATATTCTGCGGAGTTGGTAGAGAAGGCCCATGCAACGTACTGCGGAGAGGTCACGATGGTGGACACGTGGATCGGGTACTTGATTGGAATGGTCGAGAACATGGGATTGATGGATAAGACTGCGATCATCTTCAAGTCCGACCACTGCTTCTACTTCGGAGAGCACGGCGGGCGGTTTGGCAAGCTGCAGTTTGCAAAGAAGCCGGACGGGACGTTGTTTCAGTTTGGGGAATCGAACACCAAGTGGGACTTCTCGCCGCTGTATGAGGAGCTGGCGTCGATACCTCTGTTGGTCTACTCGCCTGGCTTCGAGCCGGGAAGGTACGGTGGTTTGACGTCGGCCATCGATGTGATGCCGACAGTGCTGGACATCATGGGTTTCGACCCGCCCTCGTGGGTAGAAGGACGGTCACTCTTGCGGCGTATGCGCGACCCCTCGCTGCCTGGTCGGGAATTCACAGTGACGACCGTGCCGTTTGCGAATCCTGGCGACGCCGTGCACGCGGTAGATGACCGGCTTCGCAGGTTGTCCCACGCGAACATCACGACGATCACAACCGAGGAATGGTCGTTGGTGTACAGCCCTGGGGATACTCGGTCCGAGCTTTTCCACTTGGCGTCCGATCCAAAGTAGGAGCGGAACGTGATCGCCGCACATCCGGAACGGGCGCACGCCATCCATGAGCAGTTCGTCCGTTTCATGGAAGACACTCGGTTGCATCCCCGACTGCTCGAATTTCGGAAGCGGCTCTTGGTATAGGAGAGAGGCTCATGTCGAGGGGCGCGGTGTCCATTTGCGCCGTCGCCGGTGGTTCGTCGAGCGCGGACGACTGCCGAGGGCTTGCGAGGCTCGCTGCCGCTGTTGGAGTGTGTGTCATTGTTCGTCGAGAGAAAACTTGACTTGCCAGATACGGCCGCCGCTCGTGAACTGGCCGGTAGTGAGGTGGGCAATCTCATACTGTGGAAGTTCGAACGACGCGAGGCATTTCCCGTCGATTATCGCCCCGCGCTCTGCAAAGTCGAAGGTGAGATCCTCGAAACCATGCTGCTTTCGAGGATCTGGGAGGTCGTCTTGGTTCGTTGGGGTGACATGCAGGAAGAAGCGCGCCTTCGTATCGGCCCGCCTGCACGATTCGTCGACGTAGTGCAGAGTATCGTTGGAGACGTACAGATCGAATTCGGAGCGCGCGGTGAGCGCGGCTGATTCTTGGATCGTGCGGATAGATTCGTGCAGTATGAACCGGAGGGCGGCCTGGTGGGCTCGTCCGTCGCGGTAGCCGGTGACGAGATAGAGGTCGAATGGGGCTGATGGACTGTCTGCAAAGATCTCTTCAAGTTCGTCAACGAGCCCCTGCTCGCGGAGTTCTGGCAGGAAGCGATATGCGGTTCGTGCAACGTATGCGCAGTCGTGCGGCTCCACGGCGGTGGTCTGGCAGAGATCGAGTTCGCCGCGCAATAGATTGGCGGAGGGGCCGTCTTCCATGGCGTCGATGAGCCGTCTTTCTGGGGATTCCGACAACTTGAGGATGTCTGCGCGTATCCAAACTCTCATTGCGCGTCGGCAGTCGGATTTGGAGAGTGTCCCGTATGCGTTCATGGGTCGATAGCGTTCTACGAAGCGGGGATCGCTGAAGAGACGGTAGTATCCACACAACCAGTTGTAATGCAACTCGACGACATCCGGCGCGCTGTAGTGGAGAAGATAGTGTATCTGAGACTGCATCTCCAACTTGGCCATCATGGGCGATCCAAGATTGCCTAGGTCGATTATGTTGAACTGCTTGAGGTAGCTTATCCCGCCTAGGTCGGGGTTGGACACCATCGGACGATGTAGGTCCTGTTCGTCCGCGACCTGCTCGAGCGCCGCTCTGGGGCCTCTGAAAAGATCCGCCGCGCAACAGAGGTAATATGAGTCGCGCATACTAACCGTTACTATGAGAAGCACCGTTGCCGCCGCAACTGGGACAGCCCACCAGGCCTGCCGCCAGCGCAGCAGACTATAGAACAATGCCGCGACTGCGAGGGCTGATACCATTGTCATGTGCGTGGTCGTCCGAGCGCTATCGAGGCGCGCCCCGCCGAAAATCGACTCGTTGAATGCCGAAGTTAGAGCGAGGCTGCCGATCAACAGAGACAGGAGAATCATCTCTCGGCGAGGCTGCAACAGCAACAGCACGGGCAGGGCTATGAGCACCCCGCCGCCTTGCAAGACGAGAGCAGTGGCGGCATCGTCAACTTCCGCACTCATGTGCCTCCAATTGAGGTCTAACCAGGGAGCGAGGTTGTCGAGCAAGGAGATGTTTTGGGCGTATGCGGTGTTTGGGAGGATGTCACCAAAGTAGAGGTAGCGCCATACGTGGAACAGTGCCCACATCCCGAGAGCCAGCAGGGAAAAGCGAGCCCCTCGCCAGTCGCGGAAAGCTGCGAGCCAGAATATGCCAAAGATGAACAGCATCGGGCCAACATGGTAGATGCTGTCTATCCGCACGATAGCCGCCAGGAAGGCCGGAATGGCGAACCAGTAGTTGACTCGACCGCGGCGGACGGACCAGAAGAGTATCAGCGCCGTGGAGAGGAAGAGAGTGTGCGTAACGGCGTTCTCCATCCCAGATCCGTGCCATGCCATGAAGGGAAACCAATACGTTAGGAACACCGCGGCGGCTAGGCTAACGAGGACGGCAAGGACTTTCCGTTCACGGAAGAAGAGGACGAACGTCCATCCCAGCAAGAAGGTAGCGGCGACGGTTTGCGCGAACGAGTAGGCCGCGTAGCCGATGCCTGTTACTGCGTATACCGCGGCGTAGAGGATGAACTGTGCGGGAGCCGAGTGTCCCTCGACCCGACCGCCGGATGGATTTACGCCGATGAACCCGTAATCGACGAGGTTTCGGGCATGGCTCATCGTTATCACTCCGTCGTCCCGAACCTGATAGAGAAAGTCTTTGATGCTCGAATACTCCCACTGGAATACCAGAACGAATATGAGTCCTCCCAAGAAGGAGGCCATGAGGGTCTGCCATGTGGGTCCGACGCTCGGAAGTTTCGACAGAAGGAAGCGTCGTTCGAGCGAGGGAACCATCTCACGGTATACGGAAGTTTTGAATGTCATTGCGGGGCTAGGCAAGTGGTTGCGCGGCGAGAAGCGGTTCGGATCGGACATGGGTTGCTTCCTATGCCCCGCATCTCCCGCGCGTCCGAGTTGATTGACGCGGTCTTCATCATAGGGTGTCATTGTACTCCATTCCCGGCAGCCGCAAGGTCTCCAGTCCGTATGCGCCTTGGAGTACGAACTGCGCCCCGCGTATGGCAACTATCTGCTTGCGTCTGCCCTCATGCGCGTTGGAGTACGGCGGAGAATCCGGAGTATCCTCTCCCTTTGGGGGAACGCATGTGAGAACAGTATCCAAGGAACGGAATTCTTTCCGCGCGCATGTGGTGTGAGAGAAGCGGGAATCTAGTCGTCTGCGTCCGAGGCGTATACGGACACTTGCGCCGCGGTACATCGAACGGAACTCCGTTAGGATATTGTCACACTTTGGTTATTCGCTGGTAATATGGTATGGATACCATACCCCGTGTAGACGAAGGGTCGGTGGAATCCGCGTGATACGGCGAAAGGAGGGACTTGCGCTGATGAGAACAGAAGCATCCACGAATCGAACGAGGGCTTGGACGACATACTTGCTGCCCGTGTTGGCTGCGGTCGTCCCCCTCACCATCGCCGTCGGAGGCGCAGTACTCGCCGGATCCGGAACGTCCGCCGTAGGCGATTGGGTGTTGGGAATCTCTGGAGGATCGAGCCGTTGGCTTGATGACTTGAGCGCCAACCTGGCTCTCGGGTTCGCGTTCGCAGCTGGACTCGCCGCCAGCGTCAATCCGTGCGGGTTCGCCATGCTTCCAGCCTACCTCGCCCTCTACGTCGGATCCAGCACGGACGATGACTCCCGCACGAACATCTTTGCAAGGCTGGGCAAGGCCTTGCTCGTCGGCTGCGTCGTTACTCTCGGATTCATCGCGCTCTTCGGAATCGCCGGCATCGTCATCGGCGGCGGAGCGCGCCAAGTAATCGGCCTAATCCCATGGATTGGACTTATCATCGGTGTTGTCCTCACCTTGGCCGGTGCCTGGATACTCGGCGGCGGCAAGATATACACATCCCTCGCGCAACAGGCATCCACGAAGATGGGCGACCCGAGCCAGGTAAGCATCAAAGGATATTTCTTCTTTGGCGTTAGCTACGGAACCGCATCTCTCAGCTGCACCCTGCCCATCTTCCTGGCAGTGCTCGGAATCGGCGGAGCGGCGACGAACAGCCTCGCCGACTCGGTCGTCTCGTTCGTGCTCTTCGGACTTGGCATGGGGACGGTCGTCATCATCCTGACCGTCGCCGTCGCCCTCTTCAAAGGCGCGATGGTCGGCGCGCTCCGCAAGATTCTCCCGTACACCCAAGCCGTCAGCGCCGTGCTCATGATCTTAGCAGGATCCTACATCGTCTTCTACTGGCTCACTGAGGGCCGCGACCTCCTCTAGGCAACGGAGACCCGTCTACATACATGATCAGCCCGTCTTTCCTCTCTCATCAGGCGGTGTGGCAGAGGTTCCGCAACCCCAAATACTTCGTCTCTGGGAAACCAGCTGCCAGGTCATCCCAAAATGTCGTCTTGATCTCGCTTGGGTAGATCGTCAATTCGCGCATCTCGCGCCTTGACACGAATCTCGCGTCCGAGATTGCGTGTGCGGTGTCGTCGGCGCCAACGCCCGGATTCTGCCCGGTCACCACACGGCCCGAGTATGATGTCGCCAGGAAGAAGATCTCGCAGTGATGGTAGTCCGGCTCCACGGACTCGCAGACGTACGCAATCTTGCCCAGCTCTACCGATACGCCGGTCTCCTCCATGGTCTCCCTTCGAGCGCACTCGATCAACGACTCATCCCCCTCGACCCGCCCTCCGGGCGGAACCCACCACGTCCGACCGTCTTGTCGGTGCTTCACCAGTAGCATCGAGTCGCCTTCGACCACGATCGCAGCTGCGCGAATGCGGTGCTTCATCGGAGTTGCGCCTGATGTCATGAGGCGCTAGATCTCCCATAGTGGGGGACGCCCACCGTGAGGCTGAGGAGCAGGGGGGCGGTTCGGCGCACAGTTCTGCCTCAGGGTGTCCACAGTTATGCGTCCTTCTCGTACTTCACGATCACCGTCGTGTGAAGCCCGCCGCGAACGTTGTAATCGAGCGTTACCATCATGCGGGCTGGCACGCCGCGGCAAGGTCGTTCAAAATTTGGTTCGCCGCGTGCTCCTGGACGATATGAACCCCCGAATACGACAGCAGATAGTACTTGAGCGACTTCAACTCGATGCACAGCCGATCCGGAACATACCGCACTTCCAGCGAACCGAAGTCCGGCAGCCCCGTCCAAGGACACTCCGCCGTGAACTCGCTCATTTCGATGACCACCTCGCTGTCCGCGCCCGTGTACTCGTAGTCGAACGCCAGCAGGCAATTGCGGTCGATAGCCGCGTTCGTCTTCTCTTCGCGTATCCGGTCGAGGTCTCTATAGCGGCCGCGCAGGCTTTCTATGGTTGCCATTCGTCCTTTCGCTCATCACTCGAAGGGTAGAGTAGGCAACATTATATCTATCCCGCGGCTCGTAGACAAAGAGTCATGGCTGCAGATTCTCGGGACGTTCTCGCGTTGACACGTTCCGCTAAAGGGCATAGAATCTGTACACATCGGCACCATTCCCTCGAAGCGTGGGAACGGTCGAGCAAACTCTAGGAGGTACTAATGGGAACGAAAGCGTACGTGTTGATCGAGGTGGCCGTTGGCAAGGCCAAGACCGTGGCGAACGCAATACTGGATCTGGAAGGCGTGCAAACCGTCGACGTCGTCATGGGAACGTTTGACATCATCGCGGTCGTAAATGCGGGGGATGTGAGCGCGGTCGCAACGCTCGTGACAGAAGAAATCCATACCATCGACGGCGTTCTGCGAACTCAAACGTGCCTCGCCGTCTCTACTGCGTAGCCGAGGAGGACTCGCGACTACACTCATCGAGGCAATGACCGCATGACCAACGAGACCGCGTTCTCTATGGACGCTTCCAGCATCAAGTACGGACCCGGAGTTACGAGAGAGGTCGGGTTCGAGATGCGCCGCTTGGGCAGCCTCCGCGTCATGCTCGTGACAGACCAGCGCATGGCTCGGAGCGAGCCAGTCGAGGTGGCCATGCGCTCCCTCCGGTCTGCCGGCGTTGATGTGGTACTATACGATCGCGCGCGTGTCGAGCCAACGGACGATTCGTTCAAACATGCCATCGAGTTTGCGTCCGACGGCGCCTTCGACGGCTTCGTCGCTGTCGGCGGCGGCTCCAGCATGGATACTGCAAAGGCGGCTAACCTGTATTCCACATATCCGGCCGATTTTCTTGCATACGTCAACGCTCCCATCGGAAGAGGAGAAGCGCCGCCTGGTCCCCTCCAGCCGCTCATAGCCGTCCCAACGACGACCGGCACCGGCAGCGAAACCACCGGCGTAGCGATCTTCGATCTCCTCGACATCGGCGCCAAGACCGGAATCGCGCACCGCGCGTTGAGGCCCAACATGGGAATCGTCGACCCCGACAATACCCGCACCCTCCCTCCGATGGTGACGGCGTGCAGCGGCTTTGACGTTCTGAGCCACGGTCTCGAGTCTTTTACCGCCCTCCCGTACTATCGGAGAGAAGCGCCCGCAGACCCAGGCGCGCGGCCTTCATACCAAGGCTCGAATCCGATCAGCGACGTTTGGGCCACGAAGTCCATCGATATGGTGGTGGCCAACATGGGGCGGGCGGTCCATGATCCCGACGACCACGAGGCTCGCGGCGAAATGCTCCTCGCTGCCACATTCGCCGGAGTCGGATTCGGCAACGCAGGCTGCCATCTCCCGCACGGAATGTCCTATCCCGTCTCCGGCATGGTCAAAGACTTCATCCCCGGCGGCTACCCCGACGACGCCCCAATCGTCCCGCATGGAATGTCCGTCATACTGAACGCCCCCGCCGTGTTCCGATTTACCGCTCCCACCAACCCCGAGCGGCACTTGCACGCCGCGAGGCTCATGGGCGCCGACGTGTCCGACGCAGGGCCGGAGGACGCGGGCGACGTGCTCGGCGATGTCATCGTGAAGTTCATCCGCGATATGGGCCTTCCCAACGGACTGGGCGCGCTTGGATACACGGATGCAGACGTTCCAGCGCTCGTAGAAGGCGCTCTGCCTCAGCACCGCGTTACGAAGCTATCCCCTCGTCCGGCCGGTCCCGACGACCTCTCGCAGATCTTTCTCGACTCCCTGACGCTCTGGTAAGAAGGAGCGTTCATCCCCGCGTTCTCGACAGTATGGGGCGGAACGTCCGCTCTTCCGCGCTCATTCCCGCGGCGGCTCGTGTATTCCCGCGTTCGGATCGTGCGGGTTGCCTCCGAAGAAGAGGTACGCCAACATGCCCTCTCCGATGTTCTTCGTGTAATGCTTGAGGCCTGGCGGCGTGTACACCCACGACCCTTTCTTGATGACTCGCTCCTCGTCCCCGACGCGCATCAACCCTTCTCCCTCCAACACGTAGTAGTACATCGGGGTCTGGTGCTCGTGAGCCTCGTAGACCCCGCCTGGATGGAAGACGTTGACTCCCAGCAGCCGATCGTATGTCTCCGAACCCGGCAGCCGTTCTTCCAACCCTCCCATATCCACGGACCGATAGTGACTCCTATCGACTGCGACCAGCGTGTGGCTGAATTTCTCCATCTTGAACTTCTTCCATTCCACCTCGTCGAATATGTACTGGCGCATCCATAGCCTCCTTTCGTGAACGGTATCGGATTACCGTGCGCTTTGGTTTCCTTGTCATGGCCGCGTCGGAGGGAAGGGCGTTACCGGAACCAGTCGTAGTTGAGGCCGAGCGATCGGTCTTCTAGCGGTAGATCGACGCGGACACCCCCAAGCTTGGACGACTGCGTCAATGCGACCTCGACCTCGAGGGCGACTGCTACCCGTCTGCCGGAGTTCTTCGGCTCGTCCAGATCCCCTGCCAAGCAGCGCATTACGTCGTTCAGAGAATAGACCGCGCCGTACGGCGCGACGAACTGCGGACTCCCGAACGGGACCTCCATTCGCTGCTTTGGGTGCTCCGCGTCCGGCGGCTCCATCTCCTTGAGGAGACGCCACCCAGACGGCCACTGATACCAGAGCTCGCCCATTGTCCCAGATATTCGGACGCCAGGCGCTCCCGGTCGGAAGTGCACGACCGTGCCGTCTTGTGCAGCCACCATGCCCTGTCCTTGGAATTCGTCGCTGCCCGACTCTTTGCGCGGCGTATCGTTCACTCCGATCACCCACGCGGGCGGGGAGTCGAGGAAGTACGACCAGTTCTGATGCTGGGCTGCCGGTCCGCTCGCTTCTATCGAGACGATGTCTCCGATCTCGCCTGCTCGGACGAGACTCTTTGCCCGCTCGAACGCAGGATGCGTCGTGGAAATCGCCCCGCATGACAGCGGCGCGCCGGCATCCGCGCACGCCTTGACCATGCGGTCCGCTTCCACGAGCGTGTGCGCCATCGGCTTGTCTGTGATGATGCCCTTTGCCCCATGCTCGATAGCCATGACGACCAGATCAGCCCGCCCTTTGGTATTCGTTGCCACCGCGACGATGTCGAGGTTCTCCTTCTCGAACATCTCCCGTGCATCCGTGTACACCGACTCGACCCCGTAGCGCTCGGAGAATGTTCCAAGCCGCTTCACGTCCCGATCGGCCGCCGCAACGAGATCGATCTCCGGCCTATCCGCCAGAGCCTCGGAGTACGAGGTCGGGTTCCCCTCTGCGCCGGGGCTCTCATGGTGATAGAACCTGCGGTAGATGTCCAATTCGGGGGTTGGACGGTCGACGTCGTCGACATCGAACCGATCTGGGATGCGTTGCGCCAAGTCGTAGAGTAAGCCCATCCATCCGAGACCTACTACTCCACCTCGGTATCTTGCCATTGCTAGTTCCTCCTCACGTTGCAGTCGTTGAGTTGAGAGATTGACGATACCGCACCTGCATCCGCACATCGGCCAGAACCAACGCGTCCTCTCTTTCTGGGTCAGCTTCAAGGATTCGGACGGCAACCGTGTTCTGACCGTGCCTCAGCGGCGGCGTGCTCATCGTCCACTCCAAAACTATGCCAGGGTCGATTTCGCTCGTTAACCGCGCAGGGTACGAGTCCCAGGTTCGATCGTAGGCGGGACGGCTCCAACCGTCGTGGGATACTCTGGCATCGCCTCCATCAAGGATCGTGCCGTTGACGACCACCTCGATCCGATCTCCTTTGCCGGCGTTCTCGAGCCGCAGCGCGAGTGTACACTCTCCGAGCAATCCATCGGACGCCGCCCTCTCTAAGTCGTCCGCTATCGCCATCGTCAAGAGCGTGCTCGGCCCGACAGCTGTCGGTTCCAGCGCGGTTGGAAGCTGCGTGCTTGGGATGGCGTTTTGGAATGAGAAACCCAGCTGGCTGGTTGGACGCAGACGGCTCCGTTTGTCGAACTCATAGCGCTTGTCCAATCGGTCGAGCGCATCGGGATCGATCAACCTGCCAAGGGTGTCCCGCTTCCACTCCTGAGGCATCTTGAAGTAGTTGAACAAGTACAGACCGTCGACGCCCTGCTCGTGGTAACGCGCGGAGATCGCGCGCATCGTCAACTCGTCGAGCGTCGGACGCAGCGCCTCGAGGCAGCCGTAGATCCGAACGCCGGTCCCCTCCGCCTTGTCTACAAACTCACGGATAGGCGTCTCGAATGGGATGAACCCGCCCCCCGCAATCACCGCGTCCACCAATCCCTCCTCGATCCACGCCCCCGCGTCCAATCCGATCCGCGAACAATCTCGCAGAGTCGGAGGGACGCGAACGATCAGGTCCAACGGCTTGCCCTTCTTGTCTCCAATCTCGTCCATCTGCTGACGTACGAAGGCCACGAAATCCGTCATCAAGTACCGGTTGGCATACGCCTCCTCAATTCGGAAGAACGCAGGGTGGCGCATGTAGTCCAACTCGATGCCGTCCACGTCGAAGCGGGAGGCTAGCTCGATCACGATGCTTGCCATATACTCGCGCACCTCGGCAACGGCGTAATCCAGCCCCGTCCGGATTCCCCACTCCAGCGTCGGACCTGGGATATCCTCGCCTCGTCCTATCAGATATTGCGGGTTTTCGCGCCGGAGGCGTGAGTACTGCGGCGAGGATTCGTCCATGTCGTAATGTTCGTTCATCCGTACCGATGGGAAGAAGTCCACGCCGGCCCGTCTGCACAAACCCGCAATGACCGTAACCGGCCCGCCGTGCTCCTCCGTGAGATGGCGGAGATTGCGTATGCTCGACTGCAACGCATCGTCCAGGTTCTCATACTCCTCTCCAAACCGCTCTCCAATCTTGGTCTCGTAGGAGTATGTGTCGTGCCCTCCCACCGACCATAAGAACCCGTCGACCGGTGTCCCCGTGTAGGTTCCGACCATGTTGTCCCACATGTATTCCGGAGTGAGCGGGTGGGGCGCGTGCATGATCCAACCGTCGTCGTTGCACAACACTCGTCTGGTCTTTCCACTTCTCGGCATAGGGGGGCCCTCCATATTGCCGCGCGTTTTTCTCTCGCGTTGGCTGTTCACGCGATAGGGTACCCACTATCGCGCCACAGGTAAAGGGGGTGAATCCGCGGGCGTTCTCAGATATTCGCGGGGACGTTATCACCGTCGACTTGTAGAAACCGTCGCCGAATGACGCATATGACCAGCTCTGCCCTTCACGTGACAAGGGAGGCAGGGGGCAGGGCATTCCTTATATGTGCAGTTGACCACTAAGGGAAGGAACTGGTTCCGTTTACGCTCTTGGCGTGATGCCTAGTATATGGTTGACTCCAGACGATACGTCCAATCCGCTGCGATCCAGGAACAATCCATGTCGACAATGTAAACGGAACCGCGGCATTGATCTAGCAAGGGAAGTATGCGACAATCAACCCCGCGCTACTCGCGTGAAGATGTGCGGGGGTGGAGTTCTCATGCAAATCTCCAACCTATCGAGGCATCTTCTGCGTTTGGAATTCCCCGCGTCGATGAAGAACGCATGACTGGGCATGAAGCGAACGAATCTCCCTTCCATGAATGTAGGTTCTTCTCTCCAATCGGACAGTGGAGGCCGGCGCGGTCTCGCGGGGTACGCCCGGAAAACACTGCGGCATCTGCCTATTTTCATGTTCGTTGCCGCCATCGCCCTGGCTTCGTTCGCCTATGGAAGCCTCGTCGGTAGATTCAAGCTGTTTCCCTATTCGATCGTCTCGGACGGCGTGAAGACCCTGCGGATTCTGCTAGACACGAACGAGATCTTCATCGCGGACCAAGGTC
Organism: Dehalococcoidia bacterium; assembly: GCA_965242665.1. Lineage (GTDB taxonomy): Bacteria > Chloroflexota > Dehalococcoidia > Lucifugimonadales > VXLM01 > VXLM01. The sequence continues at coordinate 2,989,500 of OZ251484.1, forward strand.
TGTTCAGGTTTTGGTCCGCGGATGTGCAGCCGGAAAGCACGGCCGCGAACCGCATTCGCGCTGCGGGAGACGACACACTCAATGAACCGTTGCTGTGGCACGGCGGACGTTTCCAGTTCATGGAACTTTGCCCGAAATGGGGCTGTCTGGCAGTAGAGTTCGGGACCGACGGCGCAGTGACGCACGCATATCCCTTCCGCCTCGACGAACTCGAACAGGCCGCGAATGCCGCTGCGGACGACGAGTTCCCCTATGAGCTGGGGCCCACGTACTCTTTCGCCAGAGACGTCTACCCTGCAGGCATGTCGCGGTACCCGAACGGCGACCTATTGGTAGTGTTTCACATCAACAACGACACTTCCTTCCCGTATGGTGCTGGCGTGGCGAGGATCGACCGCGGTGGGCATCCAGTCTGGTTCCGCCGAGACTACAGCCACCATTGGCCGCAGATTGAGGACGGCGGGTCCGCCCTGGTTCCCGGACAGATGATAGGGAGCGAGTCCATATCGTTTCAAATCGAGGGTACTGGCCGCGCCGTCATACTCGAATGCGATACGGGCAAACCCTATCTGGACACCGTGAACATCATCGACGCCGGCGGGTATCTCGTCGATCGCTTCAATGTTGTGGACGCCCTGCTCGATTCGCCATTCGCCTCCGTCTTGCAATACACCTCGGTGCCTGGGGATGATAGATCGGATTTCTGTGACCCCATCCACCTGAACTACATCCACCGGCTTGGCGATGACGTTGGCGGAGCGTGGGGCATGGCGCCGGGCGACCTGGTAGCGTCCATGCGAAGCCTCAGTGCGTTCGCGATTCTCGACGGTGGGTCTGGCCGTGTCAAGCGGGTCGTCAGGGGCGGCTTCTTCCATCAACACAGCGTCGAGCATCTGGAAGGATCGCGCTTCCTGATGTTCGACAACCGGGGTGGCGACGGAATTTACGGTCCGTCGAGACTGCTGATGGTGGATCTTGCGGATGGTCGGGAGACCACTATCTTCCCCAACGACGGCACCCCAGAATCCTTGCGTGGACTATACTCGATCACCGGAGGCAAGATAGACATCTCCCCCGACCGCCGTCGAGCGATGGTGGTATTCGCCCGAAAAGGCATGGCTGTGGAGGTGCGCCTTTCGGACGGGGAGGTTCTGAATGTCTTTCGTTCCGTGCATGACGTATCGGGGCTCGAACAGTTTGGGGACGAGCGTGCGACTCAGTCGGCTGTATTCCAGTTGTTTGGTCTCGACTACATCTACGAACAGCAGAAGTCGAGTTCTTCGCAGGAATGACCGCAATGGTGCGCTTTCCCCTTCGCCTACCAAGTTGAGAGAAGAAGACGCTGTATTGACCTACTGGGAGAGGAATGCGAAAATCAACCTCATGGAACTACTCGCATGAAGATGTGCGAGAGTGGAGACCTTCCAACCTTTCGAGGCATCATCTGTAATCGGAACCCTCCGCGTCAATGAAGAACGAGACAGAACATGAAACGAACGATTACTCCTTCACTAATACGTGTTCTTCTATCGAGTCGGGCGGGCGCAGTCTTGGCCTCACAGGATATGCTAGGAGAACATGGCGGCATTTGCCCCTGTTCCTGTTCGTGGTGTCCGTCGCTATAGCGTCGTTCGCCTACGGCGCTCTCGTCGGCAAGTACCGGCTGTTTCCCTATTCGATCGCCGCGGATGGTGTGAGGACTCTGCGGACTCTGCTAGACACGAATGAGGCCGTGATAGTGGACGACGGCAGATTCGAGTTTTGGGTCGCAGATGTGCGTCCGGAGAACGCCGCCGGAAGCCGCATCAGCTCTGTGGAGGGCGGCACGCTTGGAGGGTCTCTTCTGTGGTACGGCGGACGTTTCCAATTCATGGAACTTTGCCCGGAATGGGGCTGCTTGGCGGTGGAGTTCACAATCGATGGAGAGGTCGCGCACGCCTACCCATTTCGCCCTCATGCACTGGAGCAGGCGGCGGAAGACGCCGCGACTGACGAATTCCCCTTCGAGTTCGCTCCTACCTTCTCATTCGTCAGAGATGTTCGCCCCGTAGGGATTTCGCGGTACCCGAACGGCGACCTGTTGGTGGTGTTTCATATCAATAACGACACTTCCTTCCCGTATGGCGCTGGTGTGGCAAGGATCGACAGCGCTGGGCATCCGGTCTGGTTCCGCCGAGACTACAGCCACCACTGGCCGCAGATGGAGGAGGACGGCTCCGCGTTAGTTCCCGGGCTCTCGATCGGCAGCGATTCCGTATCGTTCCAAATCAGGGGTACGGACATTCCGGTCATGATCGAGTGTGATACTGGCAAACCTTACATGGACGCCGTAAACACTATCGACGGCGACGGACGGCTCGTCGAGAGCATCGATCTTATTGGGGCCTTGCTCGATTCGCCGTTCGCCGCTATCTTGCAACACACGAGACCCAGAGACGGTTGTGACGCTATTCACCTGAACTCCATCGAGAGGCTTGGTGATGACGCGGTCGGAGCGTGGGGAATGTCGCCGGGCGATCTTGTGGTGTCCATGCGCAACATGAGCGCGTTCGCGATTCTCGAAGGAGATTCTGGTCGTGTCAAGCGGGTCGTTCGGGGCAGCTTCGTCAGACAGCACGCCGTTCGGCACTTGGAAGGGACGAGGTTCCTGATGTTCGATAATCACGGCAGCGACGGGGTGCACGGACCTTCGAGGCTGCTGATGGTCGATCTCGCAGACGGACAAGAGACCACCATCTTCCCCAACGACCGTACTCCGGAGTCCTTGCGTGGTCTGTTTTCGATCAATAGGGGCAGGATAGACATTTCACCCGACCGGCGCCGCGCGTTGGTCGTATTTAGCAATGAAGGCGTGGCTGTGGAGGTGCGCCTTTCGGACGGGGCGCCGCTGAACGTCTTCCGTTCCCTGCACGACGTGTCGAGTCTCGATCAGTTTTCCGCCGAGCGCGCGACTCAGTCGGCTATATTCCAGATATTTGGTCTCGACTACATCCCCGGGCGGGAATCGTCGATCTCTTCGCGGGAATGACGGATTGGATCGACCAGCGTCCACAAAAGCCCCTGCGTTATTCGGCCCGCTTCGTTGTGCTGCCTTCGAGCGTGCGCTGCGCGTATAATGGAGTAGCGCGCAGTACTTATGGAGGATAGAGGGAGTCTTCTATCGCGAATGCGGTGAGGCTGCGAACACATCTGACGAGCGATGGAGGTTGGCCATGCGGACGCGGAGACTCGGCAGCGACGGGCCGGAAGTGCCGGTCATCTGCTTCGGCACATGGCCGCTCGGTGGAGCGTTCGGCGCTGTGGAAGACAAGCAGGCGGTCGATACAGTTCACGCTGCTCTGGATGCGGGTTTGACCTTCATCGACACCGCTGAGAGCTACTTCGACAGCCAGGCCAAGGTCGGCAAAGCCATCCGAGACCGGCGCGCCGGCGTCTTCCTCGCCACCAAGGTCTCCGGAGCCGATCACTCACCGCAGCATATCGAGGCGGCCCTCTCCGAGAGCCTCCGGTTGCTGGGGACGGACTATATCGACCTCTATCAGTTACACTCTCCCCAGCCGCAATGGCCCATCGAGGATACAATGGCCGAACTCATCAAGCACCGGGACGCTGGGAAGATACGCTACATCGGTGTCTCCAACTTTTCCGCGGAACAGATTCGCGAGGCCTCGCAGTACGGACCAGTGCAAAGCTCCCAACCTCGGTACAACATCCTGTTTCGACAGTCCGAAGACGACGTCCTTCCCGCATGTAGGGAGTTGGGCATTGGGTCGATCGTCTACTCGGTCATGGCCAAGGGATTGCTGGCGGGCAAGTACAAACCAGGACACGAGTTTCCGCCGGATGACGAACGCCACAACTGGCCGCACTTCAAGGGAGAACTCTTCGAGCGCATCTACGCCGTTACCGAGAATCTAAAGGACTGGGCCCTCAGCAAAGGCCGCGACATTGTCCAACTCGCCATCGCCTGGCCCCTGGCGAATCCCGCGGTAACGTCGAGCATCGTCGGAGGCCGCACGCCGCAGCAAGTAGCCCACGACGCCCGAGCCGCCGACTGGGTATTGACCGCCCGCGACCTGAAGGAAATAGACGAGATTCAAGGGGATCTGCGCCTCGATGCAGTCCCCGTCCCCCGCTGGAGGCGCCGTGATAGACCAGATTGATGCCCTCCTGCAAGGTTCGTTCGGCTTGGACGGCAAATGAGTAGAGACGATTGGGGTATTCTCTACGCATGCACATGATGGAATACTACCCAGATTCTCTATCGGTCGAGTTGGAGTGGTTGGCGAATGGTGTCGGTTAAGTTCTCTTCATGTCCGGGCGGTGCGGGTAACCCTAATTGTGAGGACGATGACATGAACGCTGTGCTTTCATGGAGGTGTCGTGCCGGTATGTGCTACAATTGCAAGGTACAGGCGGAGCATTGGCTCGTAGTGGGAGAAGGGTCTACAGTGGTCGCTCATGGAGAAGCACCGGGCCTTCCAGCGCTTCCGGAACCGTGCACTGCTCTCGGTAGAATGAGGATTGCGGTCGCCTTATGAAGCTGCTCTACGCATTTCAGAGAGACGACGAACCGGACTCTTGGTCGGAACCGCTAACCCTTCAGGACGAACAGGGATCCAGCGTCGTGCATCTCCTCACTAAGAGGTCGGGTCCCAGGGACTATATGAGAGGTTTTGGCAGTCTCTTTCGATTCCGACGTCGACCGAAGGGCCCGCCGCCTCCACCGGATCTGGATGAGAACGGTCTTCCACGCGAGTGGAGGAATGACCTAGCAGAAGACACCGGGTCTCGTTGGTTGCTCGAAAGGTCGAACGAGCATTGGCCGATATTTGAGAAGTGGTGTGATGCCCACTCACGCACAGCATTCCCAGCCACGTCTGAAACTGTGCTCGGATTCGTGCTCGATCCACCGGTCAGGGGACGGGAGCTCTATGACGCCTGGTCATCGATAAGGAACCGTCACGAGGCAATCTATTGGCACGAGGACGCATGTCCGTATTGTGGGCTCACCCGTGGCTACCGTGTCTACGTACGATCTGATGGTTCTGTCGAAATACCGGACGGTGTGCTAGATCAGTTTGATCTGTCGTTTCTCGAAGTGGATCCCTATTCCCCGCTGGAGGCGCCGTGATAGACCAGATTGATGCCCTCCTGCCAGGTTCGTTCGATTTTCGGATCCACGCCGGCCCTGAACCCGAAGGAGAGAGGCGCAGCGACTATCTGGAGGCGGGGCGCGCGGCATACGAGGCGCAGATGGCAGGCTTCGTGCTCATGAAGCACGATTACCCAACCGCCATCCTCGCATATACCCTGAATCGGATATACCCCGGGCTCCGCGCGGTCGGATCCATCGCACTGAACGACGCCGTGGGCGGCGCGAACCCCGACGCCGTCGAGGCCTCCGCCAAACTCGGCGCGAAGGTAATATGGATGCAGACGAGGAGCGCCGCTTCCAACGAGCCTCTCACGTATGAGAGCGGTCTGGCATCAGTGCTCGAAGTGGCCAAAACCTACGACTTGGTCGTGGCCGCGTCGCATGGCGGCTTGGACGCGACCCTGACCACTGCCCGCCTTGCCCACTCAGTTGGCGTAGAGCGGCTCGTTCTGACCAACCCGGCGGCCAGGTTCGGCGCGGAAGCTGCCGCCGAGCTGCTGTCATTCGGCGCGTATGTGGAACTGCCGTTCCTGTCGTATTACCCTGCCGTGGATGCTGGAAAACGCTTGTACTCGGACATCGAGGCTGTCGGCGCGAACCGCTGCATCGTCTCGACCGACTTTGGGCAGTGGATGAACCCTCCGCCGGACGAAGGGATGCGAATGGCTATCGCCGCGATGCTCGACGCAGGGATGAGCGCGGACGATGTCGACGCGGTAGTGCGGCAAAATCCACTCGACGTTCTGGGCATCTCCGCAGATTGACGCTGCGTCAATGCTTGAAATGGCGGACACCGGTGAAGACCATCGCGACCCCCGCCTTGTTGGCGGCGTCTATGACCTCGTCGTCGCGCACTGACCCACCCGGCTGCACGATCGCTGCGACCCCGCCCCGACTGGCGGCCTCCACATTGTCCGCGAACGGCATGTAAGCATCGGACGCCAAAGCGCTCCCAGCCGCACTGTGTCCGGCGCTCTCAATCGCCAGACGGATGCTAGTGACTCGATTTGGCTGTCCCGTGCCCATCCCTACGAGGGCATTGTCCCTTCCCAATACGATGGCGTTGGATTTGACGTGCTTGGCGGCCCGCCAGGCGAAGGCTAGGTCTGCAAGCTGGAGCGCGGTTGGGGCCCGCTCGGTGACGACCGTCCATGCCGCCGGGTCTTCCTCAATCTTGTCTGTACTCTGAATGAGCGCCCCGCCCGACACGAGCCGCATATCGGAGTTGTCGAACCCTCCCTCCGATGCGGTCGCTTTCAATATCCGCGCCTGCTTTCGCCGCTTCAGAATCGCGAGGGCCTGCGGCTCGTAATCGGGCGCGATGATGACGTGATAGAGCGTGCCGCGCATGGCCTCCGCCGCCGCGGTCGTCAGCGGACGGTTGTAAGCGGCGATGCCTCCATACGCCGACACCGGATCCCCTGCGAGAGCGCGCCGGTACGCGGTTGGTTGGTCCGGGTGCACCGCAAGGCCGCAGGGGTTGAGATGCTTGACGATGCAGGCCGCCGCCTCTGGGAAATCCAATACGCACGACCACGCCGCATCTGCGTCGAGATAGTTGGTAAATGACATATCGATGCCGTGCAGCTGCTCCGCGTTCACGATGCCCCCGGCCCCCAACGGGTCTGCGTAGACGCCGCCAGACTGATGAGGATTCTCTCCGTAACGCAGATCTGCGGCCTTCTCGAACCCGATTGCGAGTTGGGCCGCAGACGGGGCATCTCCGTCGCTGAGGTACCGCGAAATCGCCGTGTCGTATTGTGCGACGTGTCGAAACGCCTTGGCTGCCAGTCGCTTTCGCTCGTCTATCGTCAGTACATCTACGATGTTTTGCTTGTCCGCTCGACGTTGGATGCGCTCGCCGATCCACCCGTAGTCGTTGGGATCTACGACTACTGTTACCGATTGGAAGTTTTTCGCCGCTGCGCGAATCATCGCCGGACCCCCGATGTCTATATTCTCCACGGCCTCTCCGATGGTCGCGCTAGGCTTGCGGATGGTCTTGACGAACGGATACAGGTTTCCCACGACTAAATCGATCGGCTCGATTCCGTGCTCGCGGAGTTCGTCGATGTCCGCCGCCGTGCCGCGCCGCGCAAGGATGCCGGCGTGAACGACGGGATGCACCGTCTTTACTCGGCCACCCAATATCTCTGGAAATCCAGTCACCTCGGAAATGAGCACGGCGGGACTTCCGGCCTCGGAGAGCGCGCGATGAGTTCCTCCAGTGCTTACGATCTCGAAGCCGGCCTCGACGAGTACGCCGGCAAACTCCACGATTCCCGTCCGATCCGATACGCTAACGAGCGCTCTCATCTACCATGCCCTCCTTGGACTTGCTGCGGGGTGCGAACGGAAGAATGAAACCTCGTTTGACTGCAGCGGTCCGTGCGCTGGTGCGCCGGATGGAACTATCGGGGAGGAAATATGGCCGCTGATCTGAAGCGAACATCTATAGATTGACCCGCCGCTCTCCGGACGCTCGGACGACCTCGCCAACGATCCGAGAGTCGGGTATGAGAGGACCGACGTCGCCTGCGCGCGCCTGATCGCAGACTAGCACCATCCCCAATCCCATGTTGAACACGCGGTACATCTCGTCCGCTCCGATCCCGCATCGTTCCTGCAAGAGCGTAAATACAGGAGGAATCTCCCAGGTGGACGGATCGAAATGAGCCCCCAGCCCGTTGGGAAGGGTTCGAGGAACGTTCCCTCTCAATCCACCGCCGGTTATGTGCGCCATTCCCTTTAGCAGTCCGAGCGCAGGACGCACTATGGGATAGTAGGAGCGATGGGGCCGCAACAGCGCCTCTCCGAGGGCCCCGCCTAACTCGTCATGGTGTTCGAAGAGGGGCGAAGGGTCGTCGTCAAGACCGAGAACGTGCCGAACGAGGGAAAAGCCGTTAGTGTGCAGTCCGTTCGATGGAATGCCCATCAATAGATCGCCTTCTTGTATGGTCGAGCCGTCCAACATCTCGTCTTTCTCTACTGCGCCGACCGCGAACCCTGATAAGTCGAACTCGCCTTCCGTAAACAATCCCGGCAATTCCGACGTTTCCCCTCCCATGAGCGCACAGCCGCACTCGATGCACGCCGCGGTAATGCCCCGCACGATCGACTCGACCACGTCCGCGTCGATTTTTCCCATGGCGATATAGTCAAGGAAGAACAAAGGCTTCGCTCCAGATACGATGACGTCGTTGACGCATGCGTTCACCGCGTCCTGCCCAAGCCCCTCGAATTGCCGCATCGCCAGCGCAATCTTGAGCTTGGTGCCAACGTTGTCGGCGCCCGATACGAGGACTGGAGCTCGATAGCCGGACAACTCGAACAGCCCCCCGAATCCGCCGACCCCGCCGATCGTCTCTGGGCCGTGCGTAGCCGCGGCGAGCGGCGAGATGCGCCGCTTGGCCTCATCGGCCGCCGCCAAATCTACGCCGGCGGCTTTGTAGGTCTCGGATCTTTCTTGCGAGCGCATCAGACTTCTAGGGCCAGCTTGTCCATCTCGAGTTGGACGGGGATAGGCTGGTTGCCGTCGAAACACGCCATGCAGTTCCGTTCCTTTATCGTTCCGATAGCGCGAAGGAGGCCTGGAATACTGAGATATCCCAAAGAATCTGCGCCCACGAAATCACGAATAGTCTCCACGTCTCGACTGGAAGCGAGAAGCTCGGTCCGCGTCGGGAAGTCCACGCCCAGATGGCAGGGGTATTGGATGGGCGGGGACGAAATGCGCAGGTGAACTTCCTTCGCTCCTCCTCGTCGAAGCATTGCTACGACCTGCGCCTGAGTTGTGCCGCGCACGATAGTATCGTCGACCACAACGAGCCGTTTTCCCTTGATGTTTTCCAAAAGCGGGTTGTATTTCATGCCCACTCCCATATCCCGCAGGCGCTGGTCGGGCAGGATGAAAGTGCGTCCGACGTATCTGTTCTTGATGAGCCCTTCTTCGAACGGAACGCCTGATTCATCTGCGTACCCAACCGCGGCCGGAGTACCCGAATCGGGAACCCCGATTACCATGTCCGCGTCGACAGGATGCTCCTTGGCGAGTTCTCCGCCCATAGCCTTGCGGCTGTTGTAGACGAGGCGACCTTCGATGACGCTATCCGCTCTCGCCATGTAGATATGCTCGAATATGCAGGGTGATCGGCTCCGATCGAGTATGTGTCGATGTACTGTCTGCAGGCCGCTCGCGTCCACCCGCACGGCCTCCCCCGGGTGCACGTCTCGAATGTAGTTGGCTCCAATTTGATCCAGCGCGCAAGTTTCGGATGCGATCACCCATCCGCCGTCGACCTTGCCGATGCACAGTGGACGCACGCCCAGCGGATCGCGTACGCCGTACACCGCGTCTTTCGTCATCATGGTAAGGGAGTACGCCCCTTGGAGACGGCGCATGGCGTACGCGATCCGTCCATCCATATCGCTTGCCGGAGCATTGGTCATCAAGTGCGCGATGATCTCGGAGTCGCTCGTGGACGTGAACTCCATCCCCCATTCTTCCAACTCCGCCCGCAAGTCCCAGGCGTTGACGATGTTGCCGTTATGCGCGAGCGCAATCTCGCCGTCCGGCCCCCGAGAGCAGATCGGTTGAGCGTTCTCTATGTTGCTGCTACCGGTTGTGGAGTAGCGGGTATGGCCAATTCCCAAATGGCCTGTAAGGAGGGTTAGGTCGTCTTCATCGAACGCCTGGGTGATGAGGCCCATCGACGTCCTACATCTAATTCTCGCACCGTCGCCCGTCGCAATACCCGCGCTCTCCTGCCCGCGATGCTGGAGCGCATGAAGGCCGAAGAAGGTGATCCGCGCCGCATCCTCTCCGTGCAGGTATGTTCCAACGATGCCGCAGGATTCCCGCGGAGTATCCGTTGGAAGAGACATCCTCACCCCCTGACGCGGCATGAATCCAGGCACCGTATCACCGTCATACGTATTATAGAGTTTCCGCAACCGAGAGTCAACGCAGACGTGGTTGCGTCTCCAAGGAGTCGACGCAGATGACGATAAGGACAGGTGAGCCGTCGCCGTCGCCTCGCAGGCGGTTTAGCCATCCAACGCGCGACGCCCCCCCAGTCCAAATTCGGACTCGGCAATGAGGCGTACCGGCGGTATTTCCATCATAGAAATCTCTCTCTTCAATTGTCTTCTCTGGAAGGGACGTTGCACAACTGTACGCGATTGCGCCAAGGCTGGGTAGATATGGTTGCCGGGAGCAGATTAGAGGAGGTATGAAGATCATCTGGGTGCTTCTGACTGCGCGGTGCGCGCTCTGATCGACGGCATGAGCAAGCCAATGAGAACCAGCAGCGCCAAGCTGGCGCCTGCGGTAATCGACATCGCTGTTGGAGCGCCGAGCCGGTCCGCTATCGCCCCGACGACCAGCGAACCGATCGGACTTGTGCCAATCGCCAGGCTGACCACCCCCAACGCCTTTCCCCGCATCCCTGCTCGCGCGACGACCATGACGACCGTCGCCTGCATGGTGGAGAATCCTGCGATGCAGAACCCGAGCAGCAACAACAGCGCCATCGACGTCGCGTAGACCTCGGAGAAGGAAAAGGCCAGTAGACATGCGGATCCCGCTATCGAACCCGCAAGGAAGATACGTCCATGGCGCTGGACATTGGTCATGGACGCTATCGCTATGGCGCCTGCAGATGCGCCAAATCCAGAAATCGAATCCATTAGCCCCATCAAGTCCGGTCCCACTCCCAACACGTCTCTCGCGATCACGGGAATGAGAAAACGGTATGGGAAGAACAGGACGTTCATGACGACGGTGACCAGCACCACGGCTAGCAGAATGCGGTTCCGGAGCGTGTACCGGAGCCCGACGAGCAGGTCTACTGCGATCCGGCGTCTGGTAAGCGGGGTGCGTCCTATCCTCTCTGATCGAAGCGCCCAAACCAAGAGTACGGAGACCATGTAGAAGAGTACGACCGCAGCATATCCGCCAGCTACGTCCGCTAATCCGATCAAGATTCCCGCGAGCGCGGGCGCAGCCATATAGCTAGCGTTCATACCGATCGAGTCCAGAGCCACGGCGTTCGTGACCCCGGAAGTGCCCACGATATCGTGGATCATCGCCTTCCGCGCCGGCGTCTCCAGCGCCCAGGCTGCGCCGACGACCATGATAGCCGCGTATGCGTGCCAGTATTGCTCTTCTCCCGCGATGAGAATCGCCGACATGGATACGGCCGCAGCCAAACTCACCGTTTGCGTCGTCCGAACCAATGTGACGCGGTTGAATCTATCCGCCAACACTCCACTCAGTAGCCCCACGAAGAGCATTGGCATGAGAGCGAAGAAGCCGACGAGAGATACCATCCACGCCGAATCGGTAAGATCCAATACCATCCATCCCAGAAGAGTCGTCTGCATCCACCTCGACATGAGAGAGCAGAAGTTCGCAGGCCACAAGACCCGGTAACCGGGATGACGGAACGCCGCAAACGTGCGAGGGAATTGGGTCTGGCCGAGGATCCTCACGCTTGAATCCGACCAGTGCGAGAGCGGGATCGAGCAGCTTGCGGCAATGTTCCCTTGTGATGGATCCCATCGCCGCGAGACGAACCCGCTGACGATGATCCAGCGGACGAGGCGTCGACATTGTGCATTGCAGTCAGTCTCGTGCAGGGGAGACTTTCCAACGAACGATTGCAGTAGCGGGTATCAGCTCGATGAGGCAATCTCGATTCTCGAATTTCAAAACATATTCGCCTTCCGACGCCGCGAAGAAGGCATACTGTGAGTCGTAGAAATAGTGTTGCGGCGTCTCTTGTGCGGTGTTCTGCCGCGGGGCAAGCGTTTGGAGCACGTTCCCAAATGAGTCGACCAACCTGGGAATACCGCAGATATAGTTGGGGTGTTTCTCTTGCTTGACCTGAACGGTCACCTCGATGCGTTCCCCCACGGCTGCCGTGATGGTGGACTGTTGGAACGCCGACTCGAGCAGGTCGAATTCAATCTGGGGAAGACTGCGCTCTGAAGTAATGCTCGATGTTCCGCTGTCCACTGATGAACCGCAGGCGGGCAGCAACAGAATCGCTGCGGACAGCATTGGGACCAGCCGCCTCGCAACTGCGCCTCCCCGGATCCTGACACGACTGCGGGCGACAGCGGTGCAGTCTGCACCGCGGGCTCTGGACTCTACCGGCATGGCCTGACGACTGTGCGCTGCTCTTCGAGGCGCGGCGCCGGGGGATTCGTCGGGTGAACAGAAGTCGGCCATCACGCATCGCATGGTACTCCATTGTTGGCCGAACATCCACCGCGCCCGTATTCCCCATACCCCCGATTACTGTACATCAGACGACACGACTATAGATGTTCTGGATACTTCTCAGCGCTCTAGCATGACCATCGTTCCCGCGAAAGCGGAGTTCCCCAACGTCGTCGCTGTCGCATACCGTCAACGAGCGGCGGGTAGGGTAGAGCCGTCGACAGATCTGTCGTTTGACGTTCTCTGCGCGGGCGCGTATAATAAGCGTCCTACCTTTGGAGGTGCGCCTATCCTCGATCCGGCCGAATACGCGCGGCTCGCCGTCGATGTCGCGGACGATCATATGGCGTCCGACATTTCAATGTTGGATGTGAGGGAAGTTTGCGGCTTCGCCGATTTCTTCGTCCTCTTGACTGCGGAGTCGACTCGGCAGATCAATACTCTCGTGGAAGAGATCGAGCGCGCGTTGAAGTCAAAGGGTACCCGCCTGCACCACCGCGAAGGCGCATCAGACGGCGGATGGGTTCTCCTCGACTTTAGCGACGTGATCGTGCATATCTTCCGCGCGGAGGAACGCGAATACTACCGGCTCGAGGACGCATGGCAAGGAGCAGTCGAGACGGTTAGGATTCAGTGACCCACTGGTCGATGCCCCGCTCATAGGAGAGGATCTCGTTGAGTGAGAAGAACAACTCAATCTCTCGTTTCGCCGACTCGTCCGAATCGGAGCCGTGCACCAAGTTCATCCCGACTGTCATGCCGTAGTCGCCCCGGATCGATCCCGGAGCGGAGTCGGCCGGGTTCGTGCTCCCGATGGCGGCACGCACGAGTTGCACGGCGTTCTCACCGTCGAGAACCATTGCCACAATCGGGCAGGACGTGATGAACTGCACGAGTCCGCGGAAGAACGGCTTGCCCTCGTGCTCCGAGTAGTGTTTGCGGGCAAGGTCATCGGAAACTTGCATCAGCTTCATTCCGACGATCTTGAGTCCTCGCCGTTCGAGCCGCGCAGTTACCTCTCCCACGAGGGACCGTTGTACCGCATCCGGCTTGAGCAATACCAATGTCCTGCTCATTTCGTCCTCCGTCTCCTTACTTGTTCTGCTTTCTCGAATTGGGCGCTGTGCATGTATATTGGCTGTACGGTGTCAGGATCGTCCTCCTCCCCTCGCCGCAGCCGTTCGTAGGCGAGTTCGGCTAACGCAGAAGCGCTTCGAGTGGGCGGCCGCGCGGCCACGACGGTGACGCGCGCGCGAATCATACTTCCCGCCACTCTAGCCTCCTCTCCACAGAGGATTGTACCGTTTGGAAGAGCGTCTGCCAACCGTTCTCGTTCGATCACCTGGTAGAGAACCTCTTCCGAACGGTCACTGGCGCGGGTCGCCAGAAAGACCTTTGATCGTCCGGCCGAGACCACCGCAGAAATGGGAACAGAGAAGCTGCGGAAGGGAAGAAGTTCGAGATCGAGCGTGTTTACGGACACAAGGGGCAATTTCCGCGCCATGGACAGCGACTTGGCGACCGATAATCCGACCCGGAGGGCGCTGAAGCCGCCCGGTCCACACGCCGCGCACACTGCACGCACGTCGTCCATCCCCGCCGGAGCGTACTGCATGACTCGACGTATCGCCGGCGCCAGCTCGACCGAGTGGTTTCGGTCGGAGCGCCAATGCAGCGCAGCGCGTACCTGCCCTTCCTCGGAGAGGGCGACCGTTGCATAACGCGTCGAAGTGTCAATGCAAAGTTCCATGTCTCGATTGTCACGTGAATTCGAGCCGAAGAATTGCCTCGATGACCGGCTTGAACCTGTCCGATGGATCGGTGAACTTCAACCGGCGTTCGATCTCGGATACATGGTCGATTCTTACCTCGAGCGCGTCGACGGGGAAGACTTCACGCGCGTTGTCCGCCCACTCGACCACTGTCACGCCGCGGTCCAGGTATTCGTCGATTCCCAGATCTTCGGCGTGCCTGGGTGAAGACAGTCGGTACAAATCGACATGGTAGAGAGGGATGCGCGCTCTGTACTCGGCAATGAGGACGAATGTCGGGCTGCGCGCCAGCTCGTCGGAGCCGAGTCCGTGCAGGATGCCTTGCGTCAAGCACGTCTTGCCCGCGCCTAGTTCGCCATTCAAGAGCACCACATCGCCCTCCGCCGCATGTTCTCCCACGACACGCCCGAGGGCTCGCGTATGGTCGGGTCCGATGGATGTGACGTGAATTTCCATAGTAGGGTAGGGTCGCAGGATTCGCACTCCTGTTGCGCGTTTGGAGTAATTATACCTTGAAGAGACAGTTCGAGTTGCGAGTTGACGGCTGCATGACGAGCCGAAATAGTGTATACTGGTTATTCAATCCCTACATTGGAGAGGTTGTGCAGCGTGGCGGCGGCTGAATGCACGTTATCATGTCGACTCCATCTCTAGGCTTCTGGTGCTTCTCACATATTTGGGCGGGTTTTCGGACATCGTCTAGGCTGTACGTGTATTATATGATTGCAATCCATTGGGCGTAAGGCGGAAATTTGCGCGCACTCATCGTCTCCGATGTCCACTCGAACCTTGAAGCGCTCCAGAGTGTGATCGATCACGCTCAAAGAGAGGGCGGAGGTTTCGATCAGATTTGGCAGCTGGGCGACCTTGTTGGGTATGGTCCCGATCCCGCAGGGTGTATTGACCTCTTGCACCAGTACGATCATATCGGCGTCGCAGGAAACCATGACCTGGCTGTCGTGGAAAAGATTGGCCTCGAAAATTTCAATATGTACGCAAGCGCTGCCGCCCGCTGGACGATGAGTCAATTGACCGAGGACCACGTCAACTATTTGCGCGGACTGCCGCTTCGACTGGAAAGCCACGACTTCACGATGGCGCACGGGAGCCCGCGAGATCCAGTATGGGAATACCTCGTTACCGCGTCCGTCGCGGCCTCCAACTTTTCCCACTTCAGTACCAAACGATGCCTGGTCGGCCACTCCCATCTACCGTTCGTATGCAAGCCGGACGGCAACAGCGCTCTGTTCTACGACTTTCCGGTGGATCTGCCGGTTCAGCTGCGTGAAGACCGGCTCATCATCAATCCGGGCAGCGTCGGGCAGCCGCGCGACGGCTTGCCGAGCGCCAGCTATGCTCTCTTCGACTCCAAGGATAGCATGATTACTCACTTCCGCACCGAGTACGATGTCGTCTCCACGCAGGAGAGGATGCGGGAGCACAATCTATCGAGATACCTCATCGACCGGCTGACCTACGGGCGGTAGCTGCGTCGCTCTGTCGGAGCAAGTATGGAGGCAAAGGAATTCGAGGGGCGCAGTCTTCACGGTCTGATCGTCGAACCCGACGACTACGACCCAGACCGAGAATATCCACTGCTCGTTCTGTTGCACGGCTTTGGGTCCAACATGAGCGACCTGGCGGGATTGACCCCTGCCGTCAGCCGCGCGGATTGCCTCTACGCTTGTCCAAACGCTCCGCTCGCCCTCGACTTTGGGATGGGGCAGACCGGCTACGCATGGGCCAATCTGTACGGGGAATCCTACGAGCGGGAAGCCCAAGCGGCCGAGAGCAGCCTCATGGACTTCGTCGACGCGGTCGCGGCGAGCTACCGAGTCCAACCCAGCCGCATTGCGCTCGGCGGATTCTCCCAGGGCGGTATGATGACGTACCGCGTAGGCCTGCCGCGCCCAGATACGTTCGCAGCACTGCTCGCCCTCAGCGCTCGGGTAGTCGACCCAGACGGCCTCCGGCGCCGCTTGCCAACCCGCAGAGACCAACCAATCTTCATATCACACGGGTCTCAGGACACCATGATATCCGTGGACGACGGGAGGGAATCCAGACGGCTCCTGCAAGAGTGGGGATACGCCCCCGCGTACCATGAATACGGCATGGCGCACGAGATTCGGCAAGATGTCATCGACGACCTCGTCGAATGGCTGCGCGCCGTTGCGTTCCCGCCCCTGACTCGATAGATGGTTCGGTATTAGGCGTCGGTTTCCTCGATTGTGGATGTTCCGCCCGTCTGCACTGCCTGAATCTGCTCCTCCGCCCAGCGACGGTACTCGTCGAGGCCCGGCGGCGAGACGTAGAAGACGTGGATGTCCGCGGGGAATTGGACTTGGTGGTCTTGCCCGATGAACAGTACGCCGATCTGGTTTTCCCCGAGCGTTTGGTCGATGCGCTGGCAAATGCGCTCGTACCTGAGGCGCGTAGCCTCTTGAAGCCCCTCGGAGACAAGCCCATGCGCCTTCTCGCTCATGAGCCCGATGCTCAAGCAGCGCTGCCAGTCGGAGGATTCTTCCAGCAGCGCGCGGTTGTCGGTCGATTCCATGACTGCGCCTGATCTGCAAAGCGTCCGCACGAAGGCGCTGATGGATGGGTTCATGTCGTCGATCTGCTTGAGCCCGCCGTCGTCGCTCGCGTGCACCGCCTCATGGTAGACGTGATTGACCGTGCCGAGCCGCTGCTCCATATTCTCGATTTGGTTTCGCACTTGCGACCAGTATTTGTCGAGAATGTCGCGTCCATCGTCCGGCAACCCTGGCATGTGCAGGATCAGAGGCACCAGCAGCAGTTTGCGGCCCTCCCGAAACTTCTTCGCCTCCGGTTTGGGCATCTGTCCAATAGTAGTCATGACTGCGGTCCTATCCTACGGGGATTCCTGCCTCGGTTCTCCTTCGTTTGGAGGCGTCTCCATCCGTGTCGATCTTCTCGATTCTCACAGCGCATACCTTGTACTCGGGAATCTTGGAGTCTGGGTCGAATGCGGAATTCGTCAAGAAGTTCGCCGCATGGTCTTTGAGCTTGACGAACGGCACGAATATCTCGCCGGCTCGCATCTTCTCCGTGTACGACGCGCGCCCTTCGATGTCGCCGCGCCGCGACCTGACGCGAATCCACTCGCCATCCTCCACGCCGTAGCGCTCGCCGTCCTCCGCGCTCATGTGTATCTCCAGATCAGGCATCCGCGCGAGAAGCCCGTCTGCGCGCCGGGTAATCGTGCCGCCGTGCCAGTGGTACAGAACACGCCCGGTGTTCAGGATGAGCGGGAAGCGCTCGCTCGGCATCTCATCCGCCGCAGGCCCCTGCTCGAACGGTACGAACCTCGCACGCGGCCCCCGAGGAAAGTCCTCCTCGTACAGATACCGCGTACCCGGATGATTGGGCGCAGGACACGGCCATTGTATCCCCCCCTCGGCGTCGAGCCGCTCGTAGGATATGCCGGCGATTATCGGCGTGAGCGCAGCCATCTCGTCCCAAATCTCCGACGGATGCCGATAGTCGAATTCATCCTCCAGACCAAGCCCCCGTTTGGCGCTGAGCCTCCGACCAAGATCGCAGATGATCTCCCAGTCCGGACGGCTGCCCCCGACCGGGTCGACCACTGCACGCACCCGCTGCACCCGGCGCTCGCTGTTCGTAAACGTCCCGTCCTTTTCGGCAAACGTCGCCGCAGGAAGCACCACGTCCGCAACCTCCGCCGTCTCGTGCATGAAGATGTCCTGTACGACCAGGAACTCCAAGTTATTGAACGCTTCTTCTGCATGATGGAGGTCAGGCTCGCTGAGCAGCGGGTTCTCCCCGGTAACATACATCGCCTTGATATTTCCTCGCAGCGCTTCCTCGACCATCTCCGTCACCACCAAGCCATCGACTCCGTTTATCGGCTCGCCGCCCCACGCTTCGCTGAACTTGAGCGCAGTGTCCTCCGTCAACGCCTGATAGCCAGGCAGGGAATTGGGGAGGCACCCCGCGTCTCCGCAACCCTGCACATTGTTCTGTCCCCGAAGCGGGGATATGCCGGATCCCGGCCTTCCCAGCTGGCCGGAGACGAACGCAAGGTTCAAGAGACAGTGAGCGTTGGCCGTGCCGTTCGTATGTTGTGTGATCCCCATGCCCCAGACGAGACACGACCCACTAAACGGCGGGTTTGCGTAGATTCTGGCAGCTTCCGCTATGTCCGACCCCGAAACGCCCGTGATCTTCTCGACCGTTTCGAGGTCATACTTGTCGACGACCTCCCGCCACTCATCGAACTGCTCCGTGCGGTTGCGGATGAAGTCCGCGTCTGCTAGTCCCTCGTCCAGGATGACCTTGGCCATACCGTTGTAGAGCGCGACATCGGTGCCCGGCCGCGGCCGCAGCCAGAGCTCTGCGAAATCGCACATCTCGATACGGCGGGGGTTGATGACGATCAGCTTTGCTCCTCGTTCGAGCACCGCGCGGCGCATCCGCGACGCGGCGACAGGATGGTTCGAGTTGGCGTCGGAACCCGTGATGACGATGCACCCCGCCTCCTCGTAGTCGACGTATGAGTTGCTGGTGGCCCCGCTTCCGAGAGCGGCGAGCATCGCTTCTACGGAAGGCGAGTGACACAGCCGAGTGCAATGGTCGATGTTGTTCGACTTCATCAAGAGACGGGCGAATTTCTGTTGGATGTAGCCGTCCTCGTTCGTGGCCTTTGCGGATGCGAGCGTGGCGAATTCGCTTCCTTGGTATCGCGAGAGACGGTCCGCTACATAATCGAGCGCCTCGTCCCAAGACGCCGCGGCAAGCTCTCCGTTCTTCCGTATCAACGGCGTCGTTAATCGGTCTTGATGGTGGACGAACGTGTACCCGAAACGGCCCTTGACGCACAGCATCCCGACGCTCGAAAGGTTGTCGGGGTCGTCGAGCATCCCCATGATGCGCTCGCTCTCGTCCACCTGCGCTTTGATGCCACATCCGACGCCGCAATACGGACAGACTGTCGAAACCGTCCGCACCGGGTTCGACGTCGGAGTCTTGACCTCGATGGCTCCCGTTGGACAGACGGACAGACATTGGCCGCACGTCGTGCATACCGAATCGACCAATGGTCTATCCATGAACGTGCCGATGCGACTGCCCGTGCCTGCGCCAAGGAAGTCGATGGCGCCGATGAACTGGTGTCCATCTTGACAGGCCTGCGCGCACCGCCCGCAGAGTATGCAGTCATCCATTGCGATGTTGAAGATCGGGTTACTAGTGTCGATGGGCTCGCGTTCGCGGCCGCGCCAGCGGGATTGGCCTATTCCGTAGTGCTTCAATGCAGTGTCCAGCTCGCGGCGGCCACCGGAGTTGTTCCCGTTCTGGGCGACCATCGATTGGGTTAGCTGCAGAACTCCTCTGCGAATTTCCAGTGCCTGCGAGCTCTCGGTAGAGACCCGCATTCCGTTCGCCGCGGGCACTCCGCACGATGCAGGGAATCCCCGCACGCCGTCGATCTCCACTAGACACGTTCGACACGCGCCAATCGCCTTCATGTCGGGGTCTTTGCATAGCTGCGAGATATACGTTCCCGACGCGTTGATCGCGTCCAGGACCGATGATCCATCGGGCGTTTGAACCTCTCGGCCATTGATCGTAAGTGTGATAGTCATGCTCTGTCCCTCGTCTGCTTCTTCCTAGACGTCCATCTCATAGGGTAGGGGAGGTTAATGCCGAGTGTTCCGATCGCGGTCGAGACTCCTCGATAACGCCAGACCCCGCATCTCTTCGCTGAAGAAGTGCATCGCGCTGGTAATGGGTCCTCCGGCCGCCTGCCCGAGGCCGCACAACGATGCCGCTCCGACGACCTCCGCCAGTTTCAACAATTCGTCGATGTCTTCCGACGTGCCCCCGCCCTCGATCATCCGGTCGATCGCCTCCACCATGCGCGGAGTGCCTTCGCGGCAAGGAGTGCACTTGCCGCATGACTCGTTGGCGTTGTAAGCCGCCAGACTTCGGACGACCGTGGAGATCGCCGTTCGGTCATCCAGCGCGATGACGCCGCCCGCCCCAAGCATGACGCCGGATTCGTGGAGCCGACCGGGGGCAATCCGCAAGTCAAGCATCGATGCGTCGAGCACGCCGCTGGAGGGCCCTCCGACGGCAAGTCCCATGAGATCGCGTCCGTCTTCCGGGCCGCCTCCGATGTCATACACGATTTGCCGCAGCGTCGTTCCCATGGGCACTTCGACCACTCCGCTGCGTTTGACCGACCCGCTGAGACTGATGATCTTCGTGCCGGAGGCCTCCTCGTTGCCAATCCCCCTGAACTCGTCCGCGCCGTTTGCGAGAATGAACGGGACGCTGGACAACGTCTCAGGATTGTTTATCACGGTCGGCTTTCCCCAGAGTCCGGCCTCGGTGGGAAACGGCGGACGCAGACGCGGTTCTCGCCGGTATCCCTCCATCGTATTCAGAAGGGTCGTCTCCTCACCGCACACGTAGCCGCCGGCCCCCCTCCGTATCTCGACGTCGAGGCTGTACCCCGTGCCCAGGATGTTGTCGCCGATTAGTCCTGCTGCGCGCGCTTGGTCGAGGGCCCTGCGCATCCGCTGGGCGGAGAAGTCGGCCTCCGCGTTGATATAGATGAATGCCTGATTGATGCCTACAGCATATGCTGCGATCGTCATGCCTTCCAAGATGCGGTATGGAACTCCGTCCATGAGCAGCCGGTCCTTGAAGATGCCCGGTTCCCCTTCCTCCGCGTTCACGACGAGATACTTGGGGGAATTCTCGATCCTGCGCGCACTCTCCCACTTGAGGCCGGCAGGGAAATACGCCCCGCCTCGACCCCGCAAGCCAGACGCCTTGACCTCCTCGAGTACTTCCTCCGGACTCATGCCGAGCGCGCGCGAAAGCCCAGAGAACCCCCCGTGCGATAGGGATTCGTCGATGTCGACCGCGCTGATGACTCCTGCCAAGTCGAGGGCGACCCGATGCTGCGGCGCAAAGAAGGGATCGTCCGCGGACTCCTCGTTGAAGCCCTCCAACGCCAGACGAACGATCTGGGGAACGTGGCCAACTGCTACGTTCACGAAGCTTTTCACCGCTCCGTCAGGAGTCGAGATTACGATTTTCGGCGCGTTGAAGCTCGCCCCGTCGGAGCCGGCAACGACCAAATAAGCGGAGTCAGGGAGAGCATCACGGAATGCGCCTACTACCTCGCTCCCGCCGACTGCCAACGAGGTATGGTCGAGCTGAACAACCACCCGGACCCTACGGTCGTTTCTCGCCAACCGGCCTCGGGCGGAGTCCAGAAGCCGTTCCATGGACGTATGCGGATTGTTCGTCACGATGTTTCGTTTCCCCGATCCAATGTTTCGTTTCCCCGATCCATGAGTCGCACGACCGATTCGAGGGCCGACCGTCCGTGCCAATAGTCGTCCAAACGGACGACTGGGGCAACTCCGCAGAGAAAAGCGCAGGGAGTTTCTTCCAGGGTCCATCGTCCATCGCTCGTGGTCTCCCCCGCGTCGATCCCAAGCGACGCCTTCACACCCTCCAACAGCTGCGCCCCTCCGTTGACCGCGCACGAAACCCCCGTACACACCTGCAAGACGCGCGCGCCAGGCTCCGCAATCCGGAGCTCCGTATAGCTCGTCGCCGCCCCGTACACCTCGCTAGCAGGAATTCCCAAATGCCACCCGACGACCTCCATCGCCCAGTCCGGCAAGTGTCGAAATTCGTGCTGCACGAAGTGCAGGGCAGGGAGTAGTTGACCATGATTCCGAGGAAACTTCTCTCGAAGAGCGGACCTCAGCGCGTTCCTCTGTTCTCGTATCGACTGCACGGCCTCGATGAGCAACCTCGTGTGATTAGGATTCGGACGATTGAACTATAGCAGATTGCCGCGCATCGTCCAAGCAGTACCAGGCCATTCCTCTGTTGCGCGCACATCGAATCTGCTATAGTTGCACAATGGACGACCGAGCCCCTAGACGCCCCAACCGATCGGTCTGGTCGCAAGCCGCCGGAACGCTGCGCATCCTCAAAGGCTGGCAGGCCATACCCGCCGCCATCCTCGCAGTGTACCTGCTCGTGGGCATACTAGTACCGCCGGAGTGGCTTTCCTTACACGCCGGAGATATTACTCCTCCGTTGGGATGGGAGTGGGCTACTGGAAAACTGCTTGTGTTGGGGTCTGATCATCGGTATCTAGACCTCTTCGACTACACCCTTTGGGGGGCCACGCAAATTGCTCGCTACGCCGTACCTGCCGTCTTGCTTGGCGTGGTTGTCGGATGGACGGCAGCCCATGCAGTGTCAAGGTTATCCTCCCGTATGAGATACGCCGTATACGCCGTCTTGGCCGTAGTCTTCATTCCAACCGCGGTATCGACGATCGATGTCAATGAACTAGACGTATCCCTCTTTCCAGTACGGATATGGGTCGATCAGTATCCCTTGGAAATCTCCATTCTAGGCGATACCCATATTTTCCTTAGTTACAATGACAGCAGAATCAGTGTTAGCAATTACAGTGCTCACTGGATTCTTGAACATCCTTTGCTTGGACCTACGGTAGACGCCATTGGAAGTATAGCCTCTATCATAATGCTTGCAGTCCCTGCTGCCGTATGCTCCTTCCTCATAATGACGATTTTCAAGTACTCTCGTACTCCTGCCAGCCAGTCGAGCGTACAGTCACATGATGAGAACGATCTGCCTCCAGACTTGGAGAACACATCGACGCCGCCTCGCAGAAATCAAATGGTCTTGTGGATGGGGCTGAACTTCTTTGCGGGACTCGGTCTCGTGATATTCATCATGTCCGCCGTGCCGACGTGGTTTAGTGATATTTTCCCGTACTACCGCTGTCCTTCTTCTGCTCCATCTGGCCCGATTGACCCCAGTGGTTGCTACGCAGCTGTTTTTTACCAATTACTTGACTGGCACGTGTGGATACCAGCCATTGTGATGCTGACCGTATTGGCATCCGCTATTCTCATGGTGAGATGGCTGTCGTCCGAGATACGCCAAGAGTCCCAGCGCAGTTCTCCTGTGCCGTCGGACTTGAGTGCGGCCACTCGTCCGAGGATATTCGCGCAGTTTCTGTTGGTGATAATAGTCGCCGTCGTCGTTGCCCCTGCTGGCTATGCCCTCGCCATCGTTCTCGCTTTTGCTCTAGAGGTAATTGACACGCCCGGCGCATTGGGGATTGTGAATGTATCGGAGATCTTGGCTGGTTCTCTCTTCGGCGTCGCGTTTGCAACCCTGGCGTTGTATGACTACAGGAGCCACGGAGTCGGGTTCGCTGTATTTGTCTCAACGATAGTCTCGTTGTATTCACTGGGAATTACATATGTGGTACAAGAAGATATCGGACTAGCAGCCAACATGCAGCTAGGTTTCATACTGCCTTTTGCCGCAGGATCGTTTGGACTTATTGCGCTTCTCGCTCCTCCGTCGATATCGGGGTCTCGCCGGATCATGTTTGCCGTTCCTATCCCTGGCATTATCGTGTGGTTTCTGCTTGTGCTGCAAATTGGCCAGATGTTTTACGAAATCGATTTTGGTTTGAATGAAGATCTGCTGCTGATAATGCTCATATGGATTGTCCCTATATTGATATTTCATGGGATGTTCGTCTGTGTTGAGGCCGTTAGGCGGCTATCTACCCACCCCAATGCTAGACGTCGCTTCCGTATTCTAGTTGCGGTGGTAGTCGCGGTAGTCGCCGTCGTACTCGTAGGTTGGACAGTGTATGCCTTCATGCTCCCTCTGAGTGACAGAATTGGTCCTCACCATGCACACATGGCGTTCGGGATGGTAACCGTGCTTGGCTCCGTTTCTTTGGCTTTCCTACTTGCCGTGTACTCGAATGTTCAACGCGGATATAACGTATTCGTGTGGGTGGGAATTCTGCCGATCCTCCTTTTCTCCTTACTCATTTCCAGCCCCCAATTCGACTACGTGGTCGAAAACTACTTTATTCACCTTCGCACCCTTGGAATACTCCGCAACTTCCTCCTCGCGTTCATGATCGCATACATCTGGTTCTCCGCCGTCCGTTTGCAGAGTATCAAGTCCGCTCTGGGCGTAGCTATCGCGGCCGCCGCCGTCACCTACGCCGCAGTGTCGCTCATGCTGAACGACGACAACTCCGCGCGCTTCCTCGTCGACCGCTTCATGGAAGCCATTGGATACGCTCCGACTGACGAAGAACCCGCAATGAGCGTTCTAATGGGGGAGAGTGGGAACTACTGGATCCGCACGTATGCCTTTGGGATCATTGTCTCCGCGGTTGCCGCCGGCGGTCTCTCCGTCTATACTCTTCTCCAACGCGCCGGGGGAACTATGCAGCCAGCGCGCGAATGACCATTCAGGAGATGGAACGTGAGTCAACAGAATGACCTATCCAATGCAATCGATGGGGCGCCCCTCGAAGCACAGTTTGACCGTCGCATAGCCGCGCACGGACGAATGGTAGGGTCGCTCATCCTCCTAGTTACCGTCGTGGGCATCCCTCTTATCCCATTCTGGCTGCTGTTCAGCCTCTGGTACTACCCGGAATACCTCCGCCGCATCTCCGCGCGTTTGACTTCCCACACGCTGGAAGTGCAAAAGGGCGTATTCTTCCGCTCGGAAGCCACCATCCCGCTCAACCGAATCACTGACCTCCGCCTGCACGACGGGCCTATCATGCGCTATTACAACCTGCGCGGCCTGAAGGTCGAGACGGCCGGAATGTCTGGAGATACCGGAAGCGAGGGCGATTTGGTTGGCGTGATCGACGCATCAGAGTTCCGTGATGCAGTCTTGGCGCAACGGCAAAGAGTGCTCGGACGAGAAGAAGCCGCGGGACCAGCCCCTGCGTCCGAAGGAGTCTCCGAGACACTCGTCGAGATCCGCGACATCCTGGCGCGAATCGAAGAGCAGGGAAGGAAGTAAGCGCAAAGATGCCTGTTACAAGAGCGCATCCATCGATTGCGGAATTCCTCCACTCTCCGTCGCCGGGGTCACCCATCCCCAAAGCGTCACCATCCGCATCTACAATCGGCCTCTACACCTCGAACAACGACCTCGACAGCCCTGACTGCCGTATGATCGACCGGAGAGTGCCAATGCGGATCTCGCGGTGGTTGGGTACTGGAACGGTAACGGTCGTATAGTCCATCTTGAGCTGCATGATGATATGGCTGCCGCGCCTACGCCTCTCGACGAATCCATGGTCTTCGAGAAGCGCGCAAACCTCGCGGCCCGAGAAGACTCTGAGATCACCCAACCGCTAGTTCGATGCTAGTGACGTAGACTTCCCCGTGGAGGCGCCGCTCGATCTCCGACGGGCTGGCCTCTTCCCAGAAGAGCTGCACGGCCTCCCGGAGATTGGCCTGGCTCTCTTCCACCGTGTCGCCTTGGCTTGCGATGTCCAACGCCGGACACAACGAAACGTAGCCATCTCCTTCGCGCTCGATAACCGCGGCCAGACGGGGTGTAGCAGATACGGTCGTCATGACGTTTCCTCCATTGTCTCTATCGGCAGCATTGTAGCAAGTATACCGCAGTATCATGGCCATTATACCACAACATTGTGTAATTGTACTATATCCTGTAACTCCAATGCTTCTATTTTCCCGTACGGAATCAACCCGTCCTCCGTCCATCCCCGCGCGCGGTAGTACCCGTCGATCATCATATCCACGTCCGCCCGAGTAAGCCCGACGCCCTTGACTGTGCCGTTGGGCAGGGTCTCTGCGAATACGCGCTCGGGTAGCGTATCGTCTGCGCGAGTCCACCCCTCGCGGATGTTGAATAGCTTCTTGAGGTTGTTGATCCGCTCGCCCGCCCGCACCAGGTCACCCGGAGTCGTTGCCCATCCAGTGAGTCGCTCGTAGATCGATGCGGATTCTCCATAGAAGTCGTCGAATGCCTTTCGTAGGAATTTGCACCAGATGAGAGAATCCAACACCGCGGAATAATCTTCGCCCTCCATTGTGATGCGGCCGCGTTCGTCGTCGACGGTGAGCCGGTCGACACGGTTGGAAAAGTCCGCCTCGTATGCAGAGGAGCGGTTGTGACATGCGCCGCGAGTGCTTACAGACAGGGCCAAAGCCATCGTCTTGAGGCTCCGAGGCTCATAGCCTGGCATTTCGAGCCCCTTGACGTGCATAGCCCAGCTCTGCGACCCATTCCCGATTGTCTCAGATGCACGTCTCGACCCCTCGGCGAGGAGGTCGCCCAAAGAGGTTCGATGAGCGATCATCCGGAGCGCGGCGAGCAGCGCGCGCCCATCGCCAAACCGCAGGTCAATCCCGTCCGCGTCGTTTGCAGTCAACAGACCGTTCTCGAAGCACTCCATAGCCCACGCCACGGAGCCGCCTGCGCTTATGGTGTCCATCCCCATCTCGTCGCACAAGCGGGAAGCGCGAATCACCGTGTTGGCGTCTGCTACGCCGACCAACGGCCCGAGTGCAAACGAACTCTCGTACTCCATCCGTCCAGTAGCATCCGCGCCGTTGTCCGTCGTCGTCACGATATGCTCGCACCCGATGGTGCAGTTGGCACAATGAGCGTTTCGCACGTGATGCGACGTCCGGAACGTCTCGCCGCTCACTGCTTCGGCTCCCTCGAACGTCGACTGCTGGAAGTTCCGCGTAGGAAGGGTTCCGAGACGGTTGAATACGGACACGTTCGCAAGTGTGCCCAAGGTGCGGTACTTCTCTGTGGCGTCCCCCAGGCTGCGGCGGCTCAGATCTGCTTGAATTACGCCGAGCGAGTTGGGATCGGCAAACGATACCATCTTCCGGCCGCGCACAGCGATCGCTTTGAGGTTCTTGGACCCCATGACCGCACCCGGGCCCGTGCGCCCCGCCTGACGCCCGCCGTCGTTTGCGATGCTAGCAAAGCGAACGAGGTTTTCTCCTGCAGGGCCGATAGATGCGACGCGGTACATCCCGCCAAGTTGGGCCTTGACCGTTTCCTCGCTCTTCGATGTGCTCATACCCACAAGATGGGATGCGTCCAAGAATTCCACCGAATCATCGGTGATGACGAGTAAAGTAGGGGAGGATGACCGGCCAGTGACGACGATCGCGTCGAAGCCGGTTTTCTTCAATTCGGTCGCGAGGAAGCTGGACGACAGCGAATCGCCAATGAACCCTGTCAACGGCGACTTCGTTACGACCGCGAACTTGCTCGACGTCGTCAACCTGCTTCCCACCAGTGGACTTGTCGCAAAGATCAAGGGATTCTCGGGCGACATCGGATCAACCCCAGGTGGGCAGTATGCGTGGAGCAGATACGCGCCCAGTCCAGTGCCTCCCAAGAACCGCAGCAGCACGTCCTCCTCCAGCACTTCCCAGCGCACAGACTGATTTGCTAACTCGATCAACATGACCCTGCCATGATAGCCGTACATCTCCGCTACCCTCCCGCCTGGCTGGAAAACAGGAGCAATGAGTCACCTTCGCTCAGCTCTCTGTGATCGTCGGTGATGAACTCTACGCCGTTGAGGTTGACCGTGTAGCTGCACAAGAAACCGGAGAGGTCTCGACGGATGACCGTCCCCACGAGGGCGGGATGACACCGCGCTATCGAAGCCGCGATGCTTCCGAGGGTGCAGTCACTCGCTACGTCGACCTCCAGCCTGTGCCGACCTGCCAGCAAGCGGGCGTTGCCGAACAGCTCGACTGCAACGGTCACGTATTTGTGCCGTTCCTCGCCTACCTTCATGAGCCGACTCCTTCCGCGGCCAATAGACAGGCCCTTGTCAGACCTTCCTCGGTATTCACATTGAAGAAGCTGAGCCTTCCGGGGTCGATCTCTTCTACTTCCCGCTGACTCACGTACTTGACGCGCACATCATCGAAGAATCTCGCTATCTTCAGGTCGCCGGCCTCCAACCGCGTCTCAATGGCCGACAAGCAGACCTTCGAATACGCTGCATGAGTCGGTTCGGGGCGGTGGTCAAGGACTGGAACGACGGCGTCATGCGATTCACGGAACGACAGGAGATGCGACAAGAGGTCCAGGTTCAAGAATGGCATGTCGCAGGCCGCTACGATTCCCCACTGGTTCGAGGCAGCCGAAAGACCGGTGAAGATGCCTCCGAGAGACCCGGCGTTCGGGTAGATATCTACGGCTACGACCGCGGAATCTGGCAGAGGCAACTCCCGGCCCCGTTGAGGCGTATTGACCACGACCACCAACTCATCCGCGATCCCGGAAAGTGCGCCCATCACACGTCCTATGAGAGGTTGCCCATTGATCGGCTCGACCGCCTTGTCTCGCCCCAGCCTGCGGCTCAGTCCGCCCGCGAGGATGATTCCAGTTACGCCCCTGCTGGTGTCGGTCATGCGATGCTCCTAGTGCCGCCGTACTATATTACCAGGTCTCTGGATGGTTGATTCTCTCTGCCACTATTCCTGTGGACGTCGTGTCGTAGCCACCGAGCGCGTCGACGCGTCGTTTGAATCCGTCGCTCCTGATGAGGGACAGCATCGGCGCCAGAAGATCGTCATCGTAGAACACCTCTGGGATGGCGAGATCGTAACGCTCGGTGGACAGCGGCACGAAGTCCATGCCAAGCGCGCGTGCAGCAGACAAGATTCCTACCCCAACGTCGGCCGTCCCGCCGGCTACCGCGGCCGCCACCGCCAAGTGGGTGAACTCCTCGCGCTCGTATCCCCGCACGTCCGCTGCAGAGATGCCTTCCTGCCTCATCATATAGTCGAGCAATACCCGCGTGCCCGATCCACGTTGACGGTTTGCGAATCTGACGCCGCCGTGTGCAAGGTCGGACAATGACCGTATGGACTTTGGGTTCGATGGGCGCACGATGAGCCCCTGAACACGGTGAACAAGAGTGACGAGGACGATGTCTTGATTTGGAACATACCGACGAACGAACGGGGCGTTGTATTCGCCCGATCCCTCGTCGAGCAAATGTGTTCCTGCTACGTGCGCCTCTGCGCGGCGAAGCGCCAATAGCCCGCCAAGGCTTCCAACGTTCGATGAGGCCAACGTTAGGCTCGGATCGATTCGACGAAGGTCGGATGCGATGAGATCCAAAGCCGAGTCATGGCTGCCCGTGGCGACGATGGTCTTGCCGAGTGAGTCGATGGACCGGAGAAGCTCCACTTCTACGTCCGATCCCGCGTCGACCCCCTCGCTGAACCGGGGAATGGTAACGACCCCGTCCGCTCGAACGAGCGACATTACGACTCCTGCCCCCCGTTGAATCGGCGTTGCGACCATTTTGCCGCCCACACGACCCATCCGGACTCGGATCAACTCGTCCTCGCCAGTCGAAGAGTGAACTTTTCGGCTCATCGTCGCGCAAGCGCGTTCACGCGGCTGGCCTGTGACGCCGAGCATCCGCTCGATCAGTGGATGTAGGAACTTCTCGGATGTCACCGCGGCCGATACCGGATACCCCGGAATCCCAAGTACCGGTTTCGAGTCGATGATGCCCAGTGCGACAGGATGTCCGGGGCGAATCGCCACCCCGTGCACGACCAATTCTCCGAGATGCGCGACGACCCTTGCCGTATAGTCCTCCCTTCCTGCGGATGAACCCGCGTTTATGACCACGATGTCGGATTCCGAGACTGCCCCGGAAACTGCCTCTGCCAATAGACTGAAGTCATCCTCGACGATGCGGTGTCTGATCGCCGCTCCTCCCCAATCTTCGATCATTGCGGCGAGCATGAGCGAGTTGAACTCAATGATGCTGCCCGGCGTTGCATCCGAACCGATTGGGACCAATTCGTTGCCTGTTGGAATGACCGTAACACGCGGGGGGAGGCGGACATCCACATCGACGATGCCCGCGGCCGCGCACGCAGCGAGGTCTTGTGGACGCAGTCGGTGGCTTTGCGGCAGAACGAGTTCGGTAGCCGCGATGTCCTCGCCCAACGCGCGCACGTGGTTATACGGCGCGACCGGAGCGTATATCTCGATCGTCGAATCGTCCAGCGTTTGGATGTCTTCGATCATGATTACCGCATCGGTATCGACCGGCATTGGATCGCCGGTATCCACGAAGGCCGCCTGCGCCCCAACCGACAGCCTGATGGGCGCAGTCTCGGTCGCGCCGGCGGTGTCCGCCGCCCGGACGGCCGCGCCGTCCATCGCGGCCGCGTCATAGTGAGGGGAAGAGCGCTCCGCCCAGATTGGCGCGGCAGTGACTCTGCCATTCGCCTCGTCAATCGGTATCGTCTCGGAAGCAGTGTGAGTTTGCGCGCGGGCGAGAGACAGGGCCCGGTCGAACCGCTCGATCGCTTCCTGAAGTGGAATGTCGCTCAGGTAGAAGTCACGGCGTTGCTTTTGCATAGACGCTTAGTATAGCCGCACGAAGACCTCTTCGCCTGCGTACAGCCCCCCCCTGTCGAGCGGAACGACGACCACGCCGTCCGCATTCACAAGCGTGCTGATGAGGTTCGACTTGCCGAACGAAGGCTCTGCAACGGTCCTCCCCCCTCGTCCGATGAGCTTGACCGGAACATGATCCTCTCGCCCAGGCGCAGACCGAATATTCTGTGCAAGGTCCACCCGCAGGCCACGAACGGCCAAGTCTTCCGAGTAGCCCATCAGAGCGTGAATCGTTGGGCGCACGAGTATGCCAAAGACGATCATCGCCGATACTGGATTCCCAGGGAGACCGAACGCCGGGGTTCCGTTCAGGAGCGCAACGATCGTCGGCTTCCCCGGTTTGTGCGCGATGCCGTGCGCGAGCACACCGGGACGACCCAGTTTGCCGAACACCGCCGCAGTCATATCCCGGCTGCTAACCGAACTCCCGGCCGAGAAGACCAGGACATCCGCCCGCTCCATTCCTTCCTTGCCTGCCTGGATCTGCGCCTCGTAATCATCTGGCGCGAGTCCGATATGTACAGGGATCCCTCCCGCCTCTCGGACGAGAGATGATATCGTGTACGAATTGATGTCTCGCACCTGCCCTGTGCGAGGCTTCCGCTCTGGAGACACCAACTCGTCGCCCGTGGAGACGATTGCTACTTTGGGCTGTCTGGCGACATCCACCTCGGTTATACCCAATCCGAAGAAGAATCCAACATCCTGCGCCCTGATCAAGCGGCCCTTTGGCGCGATTACCTCTCCGGCCCGGACGTCCTCGCCAACCTGAATGACGTTTTCTCCAGGCGCGACCGGACTCATGACTTCTATGGAGTCTTCCCCGATGCGCTGCGTGTTCTCGACCATGACGACCGCATCGGCTCCCTCGGCAAGCATCCCCCCGGTGTAGGCGGCTGCAACTTGCCCCGCGGCGAGGGAAACCGTTGGCTGCGCCCCCATCGGTGCTTCTCCAATCACGCGACAGTAGGCAGGCAGCGACTCCGACGCCCCAAACGTGTCACGGGATCGAACGGAGTAGCCGTCCATCGCAGAACGAGGGTAGGAAGGGAGATCTTCTGTTGCGACGATTTCCCTCGCCGTGATACGCCAGAGCGTCTGGGACGTGGGGGCAACCTCGGCCTGGACCGACACGTCCAGTCGATCGAGGAGCGCAGCGAGAGCCTCACTCGGAGGGACGACTTCGAAGAACTCTCGCATGATTCAACAGGCGCGGCTGTACAGTCTACAGTCCGATGATATTGCCGTGAGCGTCCACGTCGAGCTGCCTTGGATGCTCGGGCAGACCCGGCATCGTGACGATCGTGCCGGAGATCGGGTAGATGAACCCCGCCCCAACTGATGCGCGAACATCGGAGACCGTAAACGTGTAGCCAGACGGACGCCCCTTCCGGAACGCTTTGTCCGAGATCGATAGGGGAGTCTTCGCCATGCAAACCGGGAGAGTACCCCACCCTTGCTCCTCGAACGTCTTGAGCTTCCTCCGTGCGCCGGCAGCCCATGAAACGTCGGCGGCGTTATACACCTTGCGGGCAAGGGCCGACACTTTCTCTTCGATTGACGCGTTGGCATCGTATAGGTAATCGATCCGCGGCTTGTCATTCTCGGAGGCCTGGACGACCGCTTCCGCCAACTCCTTTCCTCCTGATCCACCGTTGGCAAAGACGGTGCATTCCACTGCCGCGAACGCGCCCGCAGCCTCCGATCGATCCTTGACCACCGCGACCTCTTCGACGGAATCCGTTGGAAAGCGGTTGATCGCTACTACCACGGGAAGTCCGAACGACGCAATGACTCCCACGAGGTGCTCGACATTCGCCATGCCTTTCTCCACCGCTTCGACATTCGGAGTGTCGAGTTGCCCGAATGGGACCCGCCCATGCGACTTCACGGCCCGCACCGTCGTCACGATGACGGCCGCGTGCGGTTCCAAGTCGTTGAACCGCGCCTTGATGTGCATGAACTTCTCAAAACCCAGGTCCGCTCCAAAGCCCGCCTCCGTGAATACGTAGTCGGCGTATCCCAGCGCCAAACGATCGGCCAACACCGAGTTGCATCCGTGCGCGATATTGCCGAACGGCCCCGCGTGTATGAAGACCGGTTGCCCCTCGCTCGTCTGCACCAAGTTTGGATGGATGGCGTGCCGCAGCAAGGACATGAGCGACCCAACCGCATCGACGTCCTTGGCAGTAACCGGCCTTCCCTGGTCGGTGAATCCAACGATCATCCGTCCGAGTCTGGCGCGCAGGTCCTCGAGCCCGGACGCCAAGGCCAATATCGCCATGATCTCTGACGCAGTGACGATATCGAAGCCGGACTCGCGCATCGGGCCGTTCTGCGATCCCCCGAGCCCAGTGACGATCTGACGAAGCGCGCGCTCCTCCACATCCACGACACGCCGCCATGTAATGTTCTGCGGGCCGAATCCATCGACCTTGCCGCGCTCGGCGGCGTTGTCCGTGAGAGCGGCAAGGAGATTGTGTGCCGATGCCACTGCGTGCGCGTCGCCAGTGAAGTGGATGTTCACCTCGTCCTGCGGTTCGACCAGGGAGGCTCCCCCGCCGGTCCCTCCCCCCTTGATGCCGAATATAGGGCCAAGCGACGGCTCGCGCAGAGCCGCTGCCGCCTTGTATCCCATCTGCCCCATCGCCTGAGTGATGCCAACCGTCACGGTCGTCTTCCCCTCGCCGGCCTTGGTTGGGGTCATTCCGGTCATCAGAATCAGTTTGCCTTTGGGGGCATCCGCCTTGATGGCGTCGAGATGAATCTTTGCCTTGTACGGCCCGTATGGAATGACATGCTGGCGGTTGATGCCAATAGAATCGGCGATCTCGGTTATAGGGCGCATCGATATTCCTCTCCGATGGTAAGAGCTTGTGAATAGATTGTACCATACTCCGCGCCGTGTGCGGCTACTGCACGGAGCGCAGCCTCCTGTGAAATACGAGTAGCAGGAACGTGACTACGGTTATTACCGCGCCCATGAATGCGAACGCGATACGCGGACTGAAGAAATCGGAGAGGAAACTGACCGGAAGTATCCCCGCTCCCATGAGCCCAAAGTTCATCATCCATAAGCTCATCACTCGTCCGCGGTATGCGTCGTCCATGTTCTCCATGATAAGCGTCTGATTCAAGGATCGGTTCGCCGCATCTCCCAGTCCCAGCAAGAGCATGAACGGGGCCGCCAAGAAATAGAAGGGTATCGCCGAGGTCGTGAGCAAGGCCAACCCCGCCGCAAACCCGCCCCCAAGGAGAAGCAGGCCTCGCCTCCACTTTCCCACCGACGCGATCGCCAACGAACCGGCGAGCGACCCAATGCCTACCACACTCAACAGCAACCCCAGCGAGTCGGATCCACGCCCGTAGACCTCCACCACGTACACGGGCAGGAGAAATCGGTACGGCATCACTACCACCACCATGCTCAAGCCGAACAAGAGCAGCGTCAAGATGAAAGGACTCCGCATGATGTACCGAACGCCGTCCTGAATATCACTCAGCATCGACGGCTTCGTTCCGACTCGCTCCAAGGGCATCGCAGGGATGCTCGTAGTGAGCAGCACTGCGACCGCGGACATGGCCGTTATGACGAAGTAGACCGGCGCCGGGCCGACCACGCTGTATAGAACGCCCGCAATGGACGGAGCGATGACGGCGGTCGCGCTCATTCCAGACGCCGACAGCGCAATCGCGTTCCCAAGGTTCTTCGTTCCCACCAGCTGCGGCACGAACGCCTGCCGCGCCGGCGCCAGAAACGACCACATGATACCTTGGACCACAGCCGCCGCGAACAGATAGTACCAGGCGATGACACCGAAGAGAAT
Source organism: Dehalococcoidia bacterium (assembly GCA_965242665.1). Lineage (GTDB taxonomy): Bacteria > Chloroflexota > Dehalococcoidia > Lucifugimonadales > VXLM01 > VXLM01. Next base: position 3,023,808 of record OZ251484.1, read on the forward strand.
CGCCGCCCCCACCGTTACGGCTAGCAGCGCGTTTACGACCTGGCCGACTTGGATCAGCCTCCGACGCTCCACACGATCGGCCAGCGCCCCCCCGAACAACGCAAATAGCAGCACCGACAACGTTCCCCCGGCGCTCACGATCCCCACTAGCCAGTCGGACTCCGTCAGCTCATAGGTCAGATAGCCCCGGACGAGCATTTGCATCTGCGTCGCCCCCATGAGAAAGACGGTTCCAAGCCATAGACGCAGGAAGTTCCTGTTTTCGAACGACCGGAACATGGTCGACAGGAAGGCGGCGGTTGGCGGGTGTAACGTGCGGCGTCTACTAGGAGGGGTTCGAGAGGGGGGACATTCGCCGCCGTCTCCGGACGACGAATGCGATTCGGAGGAGGTTTCCATGACTCTAGTGTACGGGTAGCGCGTCGAGAAGGGAAGTGGGGGCGGGTTCTCGTCGCTTCCTTTGCCGTATATGCTTGCCCCAGACCGCAAACCCACCTCACAGAGTCATTCCCTCACAGCATTCTCCGCCCTTATATTGCCATACCCGCACTCTCCCCCGTCATCCCCACGCACTCCCTCCCCCGTCATTCCCTGTCATTCCCACGCTCCCCCCGTCATTCCCGCACCCTCCCCCGTCATTCCCGCGAAGGCGGGAATCTAGTCGCCTGCCGTATATGCTTGCCCCAGACCGTAAACCCACCTCACAATCATTCCCGCACCCTCCCCCGTCATTCCCGCGAAGGCGGGAATCTAGTCGCCTGCCGTATATGCTTGCCCCAGACCGCAAACCCACCTCACAATCATTCCCGCACTCTCCCCCGTCATTCCCACACCCCCTCACGTCATTCCCGCACCCACCCACGTCATTCCCGCACCCACCTACGTCATTCCCGCGAAGGCGGGAATCTAGTCGCCTGCCGTATATGCTGCCCCAGACCGCAAACCCACCTCACAATCATTCCCTCACAGCATTCTCCGCCCTTATACTGCCATACCCGTGTTCTCCCACGTCATTCCCACACCCACCCACGTCATTCCCACACCCACTCACGTCATTCCCGCACCCTCCCCCCGTCATTCCCGCGAAGGCGGGAATCTAGTCGCCTGCCGTATATGCTTGCCCCAGACCGCAAACCCACCCCACCGTCATTCCCGCCCTTCTCCCCCGTCATTCCCGCCCTTCTCCCCCGTCATTCCCGCCCTTCTCCCCCGTCATTCCCGCCCTTCTCCCCCGTCATTCCCGCACCCCTCACATCATTCCCGCACCCTCCCCCGTCATTCCCGCATTTCTCCCCCGTCATTCCCGCACTCTCCCACGTCATTCCCGCGAAGGCGGGAATCTAGCGGCTCAAGTCCGCCGCGCACTCATAGGAATACCCGCGCGCGACGCAGAAAACCCCCCAGCAGGGCGCACGACATGCGCCCCCATCGAGGCTGGCCCGTCTGCTCTGCGCGCGCCGTCGATTGCGCGCGCGGGGAGTGTTGACGGAGTAGGCGGGGATAGGATACCATCAGTTGCCGCCATGATGACAATGCACAGAGACAGCTTGGTTGCCCGCATCGAGGCCCGCTTTGGCGCAGGACGCGCGTGGACGCCGCCTTCCGGTGGTTTCCCCGCAACGGTCTGGGAAACCCAGGCCTACCACCTCGTGTGCTCGGATGGGAACCTGAACGAACCCGACATGCGGAGGTTGTGGGAGGCGCGGAAGGGCCGCCAAGCTCTTCCCGTGGTACTGCTGGCGGCGTCGGACGACCTCGCCAAGGTGCGGGTTGCGGGGCCGCAGAGCCCTCGACCTGTGCGGGAGCTTCCGGCCGACCTCGTGCTCGATCTACTGGAGGACTGCCGATCGCCGCAGATGCGCGCACGGGAAGCCGCATCCATGCTCTCCAGAGAATTCGCCCGCCTCGAAGAGTCCGTCGTGCCCGGCCTCCGGGTCAAAGACCTGCTCACCCCCCACTTCGTGCGGGATCGCCTCCGGCGGAGCGTGGACGAGCGGCGCCTGTCCGAGGCGGCCGCACAGGTCGGACGCGCGGAGTCTTGGCGGCCCTTGTTCGAAAGCTTGCGCTATTCGGTGGAACAACTACCAAGGCGCGGCTATCTGCTGCGGCACAGCAACGCCCCGATTGCAGTCGTCCACCCCTTGCAAAACGCGTCGTTGTTCAGCCGCCTCAACGACAACGGCGAACTTCCCGAAGGCTTAGCGCTGGCCGACTGCGAACGAAACGGCGCGGCATGGGCCATCCTCGCCGCAGGCAGCCGAATGCGCCTCTTCCAACGTCAACCCCCCATCGGAGCGGCGACCAGCCAATACATCGAGATTGACCTGTCCGAGCTCCACTCTAGCCACAGATTCTACCTCGGATTGTTCGCCCCGGAGTCCCTCCGAGAGGGCGGCTGGCTCGCCGGGTGGGTCGAGGACGCCAGAGACTTTGGAGAAGAGCTCCGCAAGGGCCTCGAGGATCGACTCGTCAAGGACGCCCTGCCCAACATCGCCCGCGGATTGGGCGCATACCTGGAGAGACACGGCGCCGACCTCAGCGACCGCGACCGGCTGCGCGAGATCGAAGAAGCGGCGTTGACCCTAGTCTTTCGATTCATGTTCCTGCTCCATACGGAAGCCCGCGGCTACCTCCCCATCGGATCTGCCGCCTACCGCCCTCACAGCGCAGCCAAGCTCGCGGAGGACTGCCGACGCGATATAGCGATGCTAGACCGCAGATCGACCGTGAAATGGGACAGCCTCCGGACGTTGGTGCGGATGGTTCGTACTGGGAACCCAGCCGCCGGAGTGCCCGCCTACAACGGCAGCCTGTTCGCCGCCAGCGGCTTTCCGGGCAGCTCCCTGTTGGAAAATGCAGAGATCGCCGACAACTACCTCGGACCCGCCCTCACGGCCATCGCCCACCCAGTGGATAAGCACGACGCAGCAGGACTCGACTACGCCGGCTTGGACATCGGACACCTGGGAGCCATCTACGAAAAACTGCTCAGCTACCGGCTTACCCGTGCACCAGAGGATCTAGCCTACGACCCAAAGCAAGACATCTTCCGACCCATGCGCGCAGGCGAACAGACGGAAGTGACGCGCGCCGACCTCTACTATCAGGCAGAAGCAGGCGGACGCAAGGCCGCAGGCGTCTTCTACACACGCCGCGAATTCGTCAAACACCTCTTGAACCACTCCCTAAAACCCGCACTCGAAGAACACCTCGAACGCATCGAAACCCTCGCCAAACGCAATCCCAACGAGGCCGCACAACGCCTCTTCGACTTCTATATCGTCGACCCAGCCATGGGCAGCGCACACTTCCTCACAGCCGCCTTGGACATGATGACCGACCGCATCGAGATCTTCCTAGCCAATATCGCAGGCCTTCCCGCCATCCACCGACAAATCGACGAGCTCCGAGAAGGCGGGGATACGATGGGTCTCGTCCTGGAAGACGGAGACCTCCTCCGACGCCTCATCCTCAAACGCTGCATCTACGGCGTCGACCTCTCCCCAATGGCCGTAGAAGTCGCCAACGTCACCCTCTGGCTCGCATCCTTCGTACCAGGCCTCGCACTCTCCTACCTAGGCAGCAACCTCAAATGCGGCGACGCACTCATCGGCGTCGCAGACCCAAACGTCGTCGGAGAAGCCGACAGCCCCCTCCTAACCGGCGAACCCGTCCGCGCAGCCATGAAATCCGCCGCCGACCTCCAACGCAAACTCGCACAAAACCCCGACCGCACTCCAGACGAAGTCAAGCAATCCGAGCAATTGGCCGCCTCCCTCCACGCAGCCACCAGCGGACTCCGTCGCGCCTTCGACCTCTGGGCCGCAGAACCCCTAGGCGTCGACGGCGCGCGCCACACCCTGGAAACCAACGTAGCCTCACTCGTCGAAGGCGGATGGGAACGAAATCAGGATCTTGCCAACAAAGTCGACGCGGCAGAATCCGCCGCCGCCCAATACCGCTTCTTCCATTGGCCCCTCGAATTCCCCAACGTCTTCCACCGCAACCGACCAGGCTTCGACGTCGTCGTCGGCAATCCCCCCTGGAACAAAGTCAAGTTCGAAATGCCCAGCTTCCTTGCGCTCCACGACCCGGGCATCAAAGGCCTACGGTCTGGACTCGAGAGAGACGAGCGCGCGGAACGCCTCTTCCAACAGCGCCCGGAACTGCGACAGGAAATAGAAGACATCAAGAGGCAGATAGTAGAGCGGCGTAACTTCTTCCGCGCGGACAACGGCTATACGATTCAGGGAAGCGGCGACACCGACCTCTACAAGCTGTTCTGCGAACGCTACGCATCTATCGCCGCCAAGGGCGCGTTTATGGGCGTCGTCCTGCCGCGCGTCGCATTCCTGAATGACGGCAGCCGAGGGTTCCGCCGCTGGTTCTTTAGAGAGTGCCGACCCAGCCGGGTCGATGCCTTGTCGAACAACCGCCATTGGGCGTTCGACATCCATCCGCAGTTCTCGATAGCCCTCGTGACCGCCCAGGTCGGCGTCCCAGTATCCGGCGCTTTGACCACGACCGGCCCCTCGCGCAGCGAGGAGGAGTTTACCGATTGCATAGAGAGCGCTAGCGTGGATGTGGATTTGAGCGATCTGGCCGCTTGGACGACAGCGCGCGGGGCCGGCAGTGATCCGACGTGGGAGCTGCCGTTGCTTTCTACTCCAAGCCATGTTTCTGTCTTAAAAAAATTACGGTGGGACAGGCCCCGCTTCGACGTCTTGCAAAACCCCAAAACCCCAAAAATTTCAAACGCGCGCGATGCTTCGCTGAGTGCAATTCTATACAGAGAGCTAGACTCAGCGAAGCATCGCGCGCGTTTCACTCACCCTCCGGGTGAGGGTCGTATCCCTATATGGAAAGGATCGTCTTTCGACCAGTACGACCCACATGGACGCAACCCCGCGGGCTATGGAGTAATGGGGGAAATAGAGGAAATCTTGCAACGCCAACGTTTGGGCTCCAGAGAGTTCAACAAGATATTTCCTAGTGAAATACTAAACGATCCTGCTACCCTCCCAGTTCACCATGCCCGAGTAGGCTTTCGTGCCGTGTCTGGTCGAACAAACTCTCAAACAGCTATCGGTTGCCTCATACCCCCGGAGACACCACTAACCGACCGAGCACCTTACATATGGTTCTACTTGTGGAATGCACTGGAGCAGGCGTCTGTTCTCGGCGTGTTTGATAGCCTGGCCTTTGACTGGCAAGCCAGGCGGTTTGTTGAGACAACCCTAAACTATTTCATCCTCAACGCTCTCACATTCCCGTCTTGGGAAGACATTGACTGGCGGCGTATCGGCAGGTTGGCTGCGGAGTTGTCCTGCGTAGACGAGCGGTTCGCCAAGTTTGCGGATGAGGCCGGAGTGGATTGGGGCCTGCTGCCCGAGTACCAGCGCATGGACAAGCGCGCAGAGATCGACGCCTTGGTCGCCCATGGCTACGGCCTGACCGCCGACGAATTGCGCTTCATCTTCACCGACTTCACCGAGCGCGCCGTAACCCCCGCCTATCGGGAGTTAGTCATAGAGAAGTTCGAGGCGCTAGGGTAGTGCGGCTGCTGCTCCTCCCTGCTACATCTCCGCCTCCCACCCACGTCATTCCCGCGAAGGCGGGAATCTAGCAGGCGGGCATATGCGCGCGCGGACGCTCCCGCACCTACATCCGCGCGCAGCGCGCCAAGCCCGGCAAGAGAACGGAGGTTCGACACCCTGGAGAAGGGGCTAGCGGGGAACCTGGAACGCATGAAAATCATAGACCGGTCGGGAGAATATGGAAGGTTATATGACAGATTGACCATATCACGAGTTCGTTTACCATTGTCAATCCTCGCCCGCGGGAATCCTATTCACGATGGGCGCGCGGCGTCAGGGTGGGGCGGGGTTAGGCTTTGGCGATGCGGACGGTGCCTGTCCGCCCTTCGTAGGTCATCGTGAAGTTCTTGAGAAAGTCTCTTCCTAAGAGGGCGAAGTGGCGCTGTCCCCCGGCCAGCAGATGCGCTCCGAAAAACAGCCCGCTCATAGAGAAATCCAAGTCGGGGATGTAGATCTGAGCATAGTGTAGGTTGACCGGTTGCGCCCCGTGTACTCCCCCCACGGTCTGCCGGTTGACGACCGGTAGTTTCAATTTCTTCGCGAGCGCCGAGTCGATGCAACTCCGATACGCGCCCGTGTCCACTAGGGCAGGTACTGATGTCGCGGGCAGGTTTGGCGCGCTCACCTTACTGGAGTGGAAGTTGTGGTCAAGTCCGACTTGGACGAGGATGGTTGGTCCATCCCGTTCCAATATGCCCGGCTCGCCCTCGAACCAGCATTCGACGCTAGTCATGGACCGGCCTGTACAATATGGAAGGGGGGGGGAGCTATCGGCGGCTCGCCCACCTGCTTGATGAGATACGGCCCGCGTCCAAACTTTTGAAGCGCGTCGTATGCCGCATCCTCGCTCTCATCATACGTCCCGACGAGTTCCTCGTCATGCACGATCACCCACTTGCCAAAGTAGTCTATCTCCAGTTCATCGCGCATCCGATCGTATGCTGCCATCTCCTTGCTCAACAGAGCCATGACGTCCTCCTTTCGCATGATGAGCCTCCCGCGCACAAGCGGCAGGTTCATGCACGCCATGATATGGCTATATGATAAGTCTATCATATCATGAGCTCATGGTTATTGTCAACCGCGTCATCCCGTGCGCGTCATTCCCGCACGGAACGTTTGACGAATTAGGAACATGGGCTCTACCATAGACCGATGAACCCCCGGCGCGCAACCGATTCTGCGGCCCGCCCGAGTGTAAGGAGACGCCCATTGACTCGAGGCCCATACGAACTCGTCGACAACGTGGACTACGGCAACCACGCGCAGGCTCTGGAGTGGCTTGCGAAGCAGTACGCCGGGCCCTTGAGCATCGCGACTGGCTACGTGGGGTTGGATGGGTTGGATGCCCTGGCGGGCATGGCGTCGGAGCGGGGATCGGTGTCGCGGTTGCTGATAGGCGCGGCGCCGTCGTCGGAAGACCTGACTGGACCGGCGGACGAGCGCGTCGTCCGCGACCGGTTCGAGCAGTCGGTGTCCGCGCTGCGTCGTGAGCGGGACTTTTCGGCGTTTCCCGCGTCGCGGCGGTCGGCGCTCGAGCGGGTAGAAGCGTTCTTGGAGTCGGAGGACGCGCTGGTGCGCCGCTACCAGCGGCGGTTCCTGCACGGCAAGGGATACCTCGTCGGGGAGCTGAACGATGCCGGGGATGTGTCCCCGCCTACAGCGGCGCTAGTATCGTCGGCGAATCTCACGCACGGGGGACTCTCCGCCAATCTCGAGCTGGGGATGGTGCACTACCAGCCGAACGTCGTTGGAATGGCGCTGCAATGGTACGAACGCCTGTGGGACGAGGCGGAGGATTTCAAGGACGGCTTGCTAGACCTGCTGCGTCCGCCGGCCCTGGAGAGCGATCCGCAGACGGTCTTCAAACGCGCGCTGCTGGAGCTGTACGAGGGCGAATTCGAGCAGGACGAGCCGCACGGAGACGAGGACAACCTTACGAGCTTCCAGCGGAGCGGGTTCATCCGGGCAAAGCGCATTCTGGACGAATACGGCGGAGTTCTATACGCGGACGGGGTTGGCATGGGAAAGACGGAGATTGGGATCGAGTTCGTCCGCAAGTACACCAAAGATTTGGGGCATCACGTCTTGGTAGTATCACCGGCGCAGCTGCGGGACAATCTATGGGACCAACGCCTGAAGGCGGCGAACCTGCCTGCCACGGTGGTCTCCTATCAGGAACTGGCCAACGATCGGCAGATTTCGAGCGGCGGCCGGCGCGTGCTTCCGGTAGACAAGGACGTATACCGGCTGATCATCATCGACGAAGCGCATGCGTACCGCAACGTAGACAATACTTGGTACACGGCGTTGGATCGACTGATGGGAGGGTCGAAGAAGCTGCTATTGCTGCTGACGGCCACGCCGGTCAACAATTCGCTCTGGGACTTGCACAATCTGTTCTTGCTGTTCGCGCGACACGACCGGGCGTTCGCCGCCAAGCCGCCGCGAATTCCGAGCCTGCGGCAATTCTTCCGGGAGGCGGGCGCGTCGGACGACGAACCGTCTTCGGATACGATGCTGTTCCCCCTCATCGACGCTCTCACGGTGCGGCGAGATCGTCGGTTCATCGAGGAACGATACCCGAACGAGCGTCTATCCGACGGCACGCTGGTGAAGTTCCCGACGCCGTCGCTGCACGAACGGCGGTACGACCTCGACCGGGTGTATCCGAACATCGTGCGTGACATTCAGCGGGGAATTGGCGGTCTCACCATGGCGCGCTACCGCCCTTCCGCGTACCGGCTGGACGTTGCAGAGGAATCAGCGTCGGAAGAGGCACTGGCGGGGCTGATGCAATCCCAGATGCTCAAACGCTTCGAATCGTCGTGGCGCGCCGCCCTGCAGACGGTCGAGCGGATGCGGAAAGCCAACGAGGTCGCCTTGCAAGCGATCGAGGAGCGCGGCGTGTTTCCTTCGCCGAAGGACATCCGCGATCTGGTCGACAGCAGCGGGGAGGACGATTCCTTCCTGGACGGCCGCCTCGTCGACGAGGCGCTGGATGGGTTGGAGGATGGAATACCGGCGCAGATGTTCAAGAGCAGCTTTGTGCGTGACCTCCACAATGACCGAGATCTCCTGGACACGATGGCCAAGCAGCTCTCCAGTCTGAGCGAGATCGAGGATCCGAAGCTTGAGATGTTGCGGGAAGTCATGGAATCGACGCCGGCGAAGAAGGTTGCGGTGTTCACAGCGTTTCGAGATACCGCGGAGTATGTGAGGGAGCGAATCGAAAGAGACCCTGGGTTGCTAGGCGGCAGGACGTGGACGGTGGTGATCGGCGCGGATATGGACGCGAACGCGCGAACCACGGAGATCGAGCGCTTCTGTCCGGAGTCGGCGGGGGTGCAGCAGGGGCACGAACCGAAGGACGGGGAGGTAGACGTTCTGCTGAGCACGGACGTCCTCTCCGAGGGACAGAACCTCCAGCAGGCGCAGGCGGTGCTCTCGTTCGACATGCCCTGGAACCCGCAGCGCGTCGTGCAGCGGAACGGACGCATCATCCGCTTGCGGAGCCCCCACGATACGGCGTATCTGTACACGCTGCTGCCGGAGCAAGGCAGTTTGGACCAGATGCTCCAGTTGGAAGCGCGGCTGCAGGCCAAGATCAGGGCTGCAAACGCAGCAATGGGCATGGAGACCCCGGTGTTGCAGAAAGTAGATCCGGAAGCGGAAGCGCGGATATACGCCGACTTGGATGCGTTTGCAGGGCGATTGTCCGATGGAGACGCCTCGTTGCTGAACGAGGAAGGCGGAGGTTCGGCATTTGCCGGCGAGGTGTACCGCGCGCAGCTCCAGCGCGCCGTGCGGGAGGACGGCATAGATTCTTTGCGCGGTCTGCCCTGGGGGATCGGAGCTGCGTTCGTGCAACAGGCGGCAGGATTGTCGGAGCCGGCGGTGTTCTTCGCGTGCCGTACCCGCAAGGGCGAACGCTACTGGCGCATGGTGTCCGGATCCGGCAAGATCATGACCCGGGAAGACCTGGCGATGCTGCGCGTCATCGACCCGCAAGACCAACACGGTTGCGCCGTTCCCGCAGACCTCGACCTAGAGCGCCTGTTCGCCGCCGCGGCCGCTGACATATGCAAGGAACATAACGCGCTGCTCAATCCCGACTCTCGCTCCGGCCCCATCCCCGCCAGCCAGCGTTGGGCCGTGGAGATTCTGCGCTTGCCTGATGCTCCTGCTGGCAAGGAGTATGATGACGCAGACGAAGCTCTATCGTCGGGGCGCGGCAGCCGGGTGCAGCGCGACCTCTCTGCCTTGCGCCGAGAATATACCGCCGGCGGCATGAGCGCACATGACTGCGCCGACAGAATCGTCGAAATCGTGAAGCAATTCGGCCTGCGCCCTGTGAAACCCCTGCCCGCGCCGGATCCCATAGAGGAGGACGACCTCGGCGTCGTGTGCTATCAGGTAGTGCTGCCTTCATGAGCATCCCCGAATCCCAACTCAGCAGGTGGTTCGACGCGAAGAAGTCCTCGACACTAAGTGCGTCCTGGAGTGAACCGTTGGCGGCCGCGCTTGAAGCGCTACACGCACGGAGGCAGCCATCACAGACAACGATCCCAATTGACGCGCGCGTTGACATGACGTAGGATAGCCGTGTCATTAGCCGTCGCCGGAGGATATCGAGACCTATGCCCCTCACGCCTGTACTGCACGCCTGCCCGCCGCGCGGGAATATGACTGAGACAGAAGACTACGCCGCCAACCTGGACAAGGCGATGACCGGCGAAATCGCCGCGCCCGAAGGCGCCGCAGAGTTCTTCGCCGCAACATACCCCACGCAGGCCATGCAAAGCGCCTGCCAAATGGTCTTCGACCGCCTCCACCACGGCAGCGCGAGCGGCGCGCCCAGCGTCTACCGCTTCACATCCGTCTACGGCGGCGGCAAGACGCACACCCTGATCGCGCTGGCCGCGGGCGCGAAGCACCCCGACGTCATTCGCCAGGGCAAGACCAACGGACTGATACCGCCCGGGCTGGCCACGGACGACGTGAAGATCGTCAGCTTCAACGGCAAGGACACCGACCTTACCCGAGGAACACGGCTGGACGAATCCGGTCTCCGCGCCAAGTCTCTCACCGGCTTCATCGCCTACCATGTCGGCGGCCCTCGAGCGCTCGAAAAGTTCAGAGTGTACGACGAGGAGTTGTCCGACCCCGGCGGGAAGGGCTTTGGGGACATATTCGGCGATAAGCCCGTGCTCATACTCGTCGACGAGCTAGTGGAATGGGTGTCCCGTGCCATGGGGGGGAGCGGCCTGCCCGCTGCGAACATCAAGCAGACCATCAGCGCCCTGGCGCACGCCATCGCCTCCAGCCCCCGCACCGTGTTGGTAATGACCGCGCCGGAACAGAATCACGACGCCTTCAAGGGCGCCGCCTCCATGGAGTTGCATACCATCATGGACAGCGTCGCCTCCACCGTGGCTCGCCAGGCACACGACATGACGCCGTCCGGCGAGAACGACCTGGCCGCCATCCTCCGCCAGCGCCTGTTCACCCACTGCGACGAAACCGCCCGCAAGGAAACCGCCGCCGCATACGCCCAGATCGCCCGCCGCGCCAACCCCGCAGACACCGATGCCGAGAAAAGATTCCTCGACAACTACCCATTCCACCCAGACCTCATCGACATCATCCAAAGCTGGCTGTTCGCCAACGGCGACTTCCAGCGCGCCCGCGGCGCTATCAGATTGATGGCCAACGTCATCGACGGCCACGCCGAGATACAAGACGCGCTCATCCACCCATACCACGTCGATATGCAGAATCGGCGCGTACACGATCACCTCGGTGCTTGTTCTTCAATTGCAACCAACTCAGGAGAGGGGGCGGCCAATGTGATGCGGACGACGTTGTCGCGGTCTATCGTCACCCGGTCGATGATCAGTCGGAGCACCTCCTGGCGCTGCTGAGGGGACATGTCATCCATGCCCTCATCGACTTCCCTCGCCCACATGATGACGGTGTCTGCTACGGCCCGCTTCTCTACTTCCATGGACTTCCGCGCGAGACAGTCATCTAGCTTGTTCCTGCAATGCTCCAGCCGTTCGGTGATGAACTTGCGCTGATGGTCGAGCTGGTCTTCGGTGATCTTTCCCGACACGAACAGTCTGATTGCTCGGTCTTCCTCCATCTGCACGTCGCGCAGGTCACGTTCGGCCTGCGCGATCTGTTCGGCTAGGGTGTCATCTGCTTCTTGGTCTTCGAGAGAGTGGATGCCGGCTACTATGAGATTGGGGTTCTGGACGACTTTCTTGACCTCGCTCCAGACGAGGTCTTCCAATCGTTCTGCTCGAATGAAGGGATGCTCTCGGCATCGCGTGCGGTAGCTCTGCATTCCGTAGCACTTGTAGTATCTGCGTGGGGGGTCCAAGTCGTACTCGTAGACCTTGCCGTGGCGTCTGACGACGTTTCGCTTCGTCGTTCGTCCGCCGAGGAGGAACCCGCATTCGGCGCATCTGACGAGGTGTTGCAAGAGGTAGAACGTCTTGGTGTTGCGCTTTGCCCGACTCATCCGTTGAGCCTTGATGGTCTGCGCCCTGTTCCATGTTTCATCGTCGACTAGCGGGGGGAATGGGATTTGTATCCAGGTGTCCTTGGGTTGGTTGTATATCTTTCGACCGGTATCGGTTGCAACTTGTCGGGTCTTGCCGTACCACCATGTGCCTTTGTAGGCCTCGTTCTTGAGGATGCGTTGGATATGGGGTTCGAGCCACTGCTTGCTTCGATTGGCGCGGGGGATATCTGCGTCGGTCAATTGTCGTGCGATGGACGGAGCGCCGAGTCCTTGGTGGACGTACATGTCGAAGATGCGTCGAACGATCTCTGCTTCGGTCTCATTGATCTGAGGCTTGCCGTCGTCTCCGATTTGGTATCCGAATGGGGTTCCGTTTGCGGGTATTCGTCCTTGTTTGGCGGCTCCGCGCTTGCCGAGTGCTGATCGTTCACGGAAGTTGTCGAGTTCGATCTTGCCGATGGCGGCCATGAGATCGAAGGTCTTCATGTCGATGGCGTCTGTGACGGCTTCGAGGGTGATTTGGTGTGCTTCGACGACTTCCATGAGAGCTGCTGCTGGGTACATGCCTCTGCTGAGTCGGTCGGATTTCCAGCAGACGATGGTATCGAAGCGACCGTTGCGGGCGTCGGCGAGCATTCGCTGGAACTTTGGGCGGGTCTTGGACCATCCTCTGCCGACTTCTTGGTATCGTGCGACGATGGTCAGTCCTCGTCGTTGGCAGTGGGCTTCCATCTCTGTGATCTGTTCGGAGATGGAGGTCTTGTCGTCTTCGGCTTGGCTCTTGTGAGACACGCGTGCATAGATGGCTGCTCTGTTTGCTTCGGGCTTGGGCTCGGTCTGGTTCACCATGGTTGCCTGCTCTCGTTCATACCAGTCGAAACGACAGCCTCACTCATCCAACACGAGTGGGGCTGCAAGTAGTACAATGCTAGTCGCATCACCTGCTCATTCAGGTGGAGCCGCGGCCCGGGGTGTTGGCGGCACCGCCGGGTCAACTTGCTTGTGGAAGATGATACTTGGTTGGCGGGGCAACGTCAAGCGTAGTCGATGATTCGACCGGCTCGGTCAATTCTCCAGAGCTACGCGGAGAGCGCCGCTAACGTTCTCTTTGGATTTCTACACCGGCCACCACCACGATGAAGTATATATCGTCTTATATCCCAGTTCTGGGGCTGTCGCTTGCACCCACATGTTCTTCCCATTCTGGCCGAACTTCGATTCCTTGTTGAGCCGATCGTACACGTCGGCTGTGATTTGCGATGCAGGGCTGGAGCGTGCAGACAGCTTGGCGGCATAGTTCGCGGCGCGTCCAACCCAGACGAGGTCATTCGATCCCCGTATGCCTGTACGCGCTACGAATAGCTTGCTCGTGTCGATACCTACTACCTGCTTTACCGAGTAGTTAGAGTTGGGGTATTGGGCCTTGATCGCGGGGTTGACGATCCGCTGCACCGCGTAGTTGATCTTCAGCGCGGTGCGGGCTGCGTCGCTGTTCTTCGAGTCGCCAACGAACACCGCCATGATGCGGTCCCCATCGTATGCAGTGATCGTCCCTCCCTCTGCCTTAATTATCCTTGCAGCGCATACGAGGTAGGCTTTGTAGATTTCTGCCGCGAACGAGGGCTCCTTCGTGTCTACCAGTTTGGTCGAGTCGTCCATGTCCGCGTACAGAACCGTTCCCTCCGGCGTGACTGCGTCATTGCTGAGCTTCAGGTTATCCGACTCAGGCACAGTGCGGCCGGCGCGTGTGGTCCAGCTTTCGCCGAATATCTTGGTCACTTCCGAGTGCAGGTCGTCTCTCAGTCCCATGTTTCACCTCTTCCAATGTGTTCAACGGGGTCCGGCGGATCGTATGGTAGTCCTCATTGCGTTGCAAGCGGATGCTATCGCAGCGGGTAGATACTCCTCTGCTCCCTGTGTGTAGGTCAGCGGCGTGATGCCAGTGAGGTCTGTCGGGATCTTCATGTCGATGCCGCGCGGGTAGATGAGGAATGTGCGGGAGTGGACCAGGGCTCCCATGAAGAGTCCCAGCTCGAATATGATGTTGTCTCTCGGCGCAGCAGTGGTCGCGTCGCGGCTGGTTACCGCATCGTCCGGTGACAGGATGAGCGCCGCGAAGTCGACGGTTGGCAGTACCTGTTCTAGGGATTCGATTGGGAAGCTCGATGGCGTGAAGATCCCGTCCGTCCAGACCTTGACTACTACAGGATCATATTCGAACTTCGACTGGATCGCGCTTGCGATGGGAAGCGCCTCTGTCGAACAGCCTACGAACAAGACGGGGCGGGTATTCACAGGCGCGACGAACCTGTTTCGCTGTCGGAGTCGATGAGCCAGTTCGCGGGCGAGGTTGCGCCATAGACGGGGGTTGGAATCGGCAAGCGCAGTGAACGCGGATGCCGAGAGTCGAGCTGCTACTACCTCGTCCTCAGCTACTACGGATGCGGAGCGGCGTTGGCTTGGATCGATGAGCGCCATCTCGCCGACATGCTGGCCTGCATTCCTAACTGCAACCTCTCGGCCGAGGACGCGTATCGAGACCACGCCGGTCAGGATGAAGAAGATGTCGTTATCTGTCGCTGACTCCTCGATGAGAACGGAACCCGGCTCGAACGCTTCAACCTCAACTGACGGCGCAACCAGCTCGGCCAGGTCATATCCGACGCCGATGATGGGCTGCGTCCGAAGCGACTCGACCAAGGGAACCCACCCATCTGGTCCGTCGAACCTGCGAAGCATACTGAGAACCCCCTGGCGCCGTCTACTTCGAGTCAGTCTACTCATGCTAGATCTATGGAGGCAACGCGACTACTGGAATTGCGGTACTGTTGACTTATGGTTGTTTTTGATTTCCAAGTCAACCCGTCCTTCCGTCAAAGAACCCGCCGTTCCACTTGCCTTCCGTCTCCCACCACGCAAGGAAGACTTCCGTCATTCGATTCTCCTCGTACCGCTTGCCCCGCAGTTCTTGCAGTGACCACCGAAACGACTTCTTGCCGTTGCATGGGGGGCATAGCAGCGCGCGGTTGTCTATCTTGTCCTCCCCGCCTACCTTCGACGGCTTCATATGGTCGGCTTCCAAGTACGACTCGTCGTTCCAAGGCGGCAGGTAGCCGCACCCCTGGCAAACAAGCCCATAGTCCGCCATCAATCGCTTGCGCAACTCAGGCAGAGGAATCTTCGGCGCGTTCTTCTTTGGGGATTCCAAGACGAGCTCGGGCGCGACAGGCTCGCCGTCGTCCGTGCGTTCCGGCGCTTCCCTCAGAACGCCAACGATTTCTTTCCACGCCATGCTTTCGCTGACTTCGTTCTGCAAGCGATCCAGGATCACCCCCCCCCGCATCTTTCTCGATGTCCACACCGATCCACTGTCGCCCCAACTGCTCTGCCGCCACGCACGTCGTCGCGCAGCCTGCGAACGGGTCGAGCACAATGTCGCCAGGGTTGGAGGATGCCGCAATCATCCGCTTGTACAGCGCAAGCGGCTTCTGCGTCGGATACCCCGTCCGCTCCTTTGACTGTACCGCTTGGCCAAGCGAGGGGAGATCCGTCCACCAGTCAGGATGCGGTCGTCCCTGCAACTTGTCGAGATATTGGCGTCCGTTCGGGTAGTCCTTATATCTGCGGCCATCCTTGTCTACCTTCTTGTAGGTAGCCTCAGACTCTTTGGGAATCGGGCCATACTGCCGATGGAACGTCGGCGCTTCCCCTTTCGAGTAGTAGAAGATGATGTCGTGCTTCCGATGGAACCCGTATTTCGGGCCTGCCCCGCCCGGCGGATATGCCCACACGATTTCGTTCCGGAAGTTCTGCCGTCCGAATATCGCGTCCATCATCGCCTTGAGGTAGTGAGACGCGGTATGGTCGCAGTGAAGATAGATGCTGCCAGTATCCTTCAGCACCCGGTGCATCTCGAGAACCCGAACGGCCATGAAGCACAGGAACGCGCCCATGTCATCGCCCGCCGACTCGTTCGCATAGTGGATGACGTTGAACAGCTTCGGCTGCTTCTTCCGAATCTGCTCGATCCAGTCCCCCTGAACGTCGTCGTCCCAGTTCCAGACGTCCTTGAACTCGACGTTCTTTCCTGCCTTCGTCGTCCCCTTGAACGCGGGCACGCCCTTGTTGAACGGCGGGTCGGTTGCGATGAGGTCGACGCTCTGGGAATCCAACCCCCGCAGCACGGGGAGGTTGTCTTCGAGGAAGAGGGTGCGGTTGTATGCTATACTGTTCTTGGTCATGGCAGACATCTCCTGCTTTGGCTGGGTCGGGGGCGTTTCAGCCGCCCCTGACCAATATCACTCTATCACATCCGCGTTTGCGTGGGAACCCCCAACAACCATAAGTCAACAGTACCAGACTCGGATTGGCCTGCCGCCGCTCTGTACTCGAAGTTCTCGCATTCGTCCATGCCGAGAGGCGTTCACGTCCGAGGAGTAGGGATACGGCAATCTGGGACCGTATTCCATCAGCAGGTAGACCCGAGCGGCTACTGCGTTCTGCTGTGTCTCCGAGAGTTCTTGCCACCACTGTCCAAACTCATCAGTGTATTCGACATCCCAGTCCATTGGGCCATTGTATTCCATACGTGGAATTGATGCAAGTTCAATAGGGGCTTGTCGGCAAGTGATTGAAGAGAGTCGGTTGGTGTCGTTAAAAGAAGACGCTCGTTGGTTCCCTGTCGTCTGGTGATTGCCAGGTTAGGCCGAGGGAGCCGTGCTGTTGTAATGCGTGTTTGTTCTATGTGGTTGCGTACAAGTGAGAGGAAGCGTGGGGTTGGGAGTGGCTCGTCGAAAGGCGACGAGGATGGCGGGGGTAGCGTCGTGGTCTTCGGTTGGACGCGACGTGGGAAGTATCTCGCGGGGGCGTACATGGCTAGTCTGAGGAGGGCGTTGGGGGCGGGCTTGTTGGATGGGGTGAGGATGAATGGGGGCGTGTGGTCTGCCGTAGTGTGCTCGGCGGTTGGTTGGGTGCAATCTTCGACATCCGACGGTGTGCGTTGGGGCGGCTAGAGTTGTGCGGGGGGCCGGAAGTTGAGTATGATGGTCGAGCGTTAGGAATCGTACCGATTCCTGCCGACCCCTAATCGAGGAGGATGCTGAGTTGTTGTGCTTGCTATACTAGCCGTCCCGGATGGTGCGCGAGCATCTGTCCTGTCGACAATTAGGAGTCATCATCGTAATTGCTTCGCGGTACTCCTGCTCTGGGTCGGCCCATAGCGTTCGGGGGACGTCCTGTCTTGCCGCGACGCGGATGGCGGCCTGCGCGGACACCCGTTCGTGGATGTGCAGCGCGACTGGCTCGACCTCAAACCACTGCTTCTCCCGCTTCCTCGTCCACTCCAGCCACGGCTGCGGGTTTCCCAGATACCGCTCTAGCTCCTCCGCTTCCTCTGTGCTCAGCTTCTCTTGCTTCGCCTTGTCGAGCAGCCCCCGCAGTCGGTCGGCTGCGCCCGTATCGTCGAAGCGCAGGGACGGCTGCATGTGCGGGTCATACGCATAGCGTTGGGTCGGAGCTCCCGTATCTTCCCCTGCGAGGCAAGGGCGGCCGGTGGATTGTTCTTGCGCGTTTCGTCGTCGGGATGGTCTGCGCGGGTAGTTATGCGGCTGCTCCGGTGGGGTAGAGGTCTTGCAGGCGTTCGAGGTTATCGATGACATCATCTGGCGAGCATTGGAGATACAGGGCAGCGGTGTGTTCGGAGAGGAGGCCTTGCTTGCAAGCCTCGGCCACTAGCCCCGAGAATCTGCCGCGTCTCTGGTCCCGGGTACCGTGGAGGGGAAACTGGTCGAGGGTGAAGTCTTCGGCCGCCTTCTGCTCATCCGAGGGCTCGGCGTAGACGACGTTCGTCGGAACCTCGAATTCGCCGTAGTGAACGTTGGCGATGTGATAGCGTGCGGCCGTGTGGCTGATGCCAAACGTGCACATTACGTTCGCGGCGGCGTCCTCGGAAACCGGGCCGTGCGCAAGTTTCCGGATGGCGTCGTTTGGGGCAAGGAAGGCGATAGCGAATGCGTTCGCCCGCTGTTCTACGTAGTCGGTTCTCCCTTTCTTCTGCGGGTCTCGCTGGCTGTCGCGGTACGAGTCGACCCTGATGTTTTCGAGGCGCTTGTCCGGGTCGTAGAGCAGATGTCCCAGTTCGTGCGCGAGGGTGGCGCGTCGAACCCAAACGTTCTCGTTCTGCCCGACGGTATTGAGGACGACGCCCCTCGCTTCTTGGCCATCCTCGTCTGTCGTCATGATGGTCGCCCCGGCGATCTTGTTTGGCAGGCGCGCCTGGATGACGGGGATTCCCAAGCGTTCCTCCACGAGCTTGCGCATCGAGTCGATTGGCGAATCACCGAGACCCAAGACAGACCGAGCGCGTTCCGCAAGTTCGTATCCTATCTTCCATACGGGGTTGTACTGGTGTCCATAGTACGAATCTGGAACGAACTTGTCCTTCTCCGTCGGAAGATAGAGCCACTCCTGTAACCTGATCTGCGCTCGAATGATAGACGAGGCCTCTGCAAAGAGGAGCGCAGTGCCCGCCGAGATGGGGCTCGATGAACTGCGTTCTTCCTTCAGCGTCTTCAACCGGTACGCCAGCTTGGTATCCCCCCCCGCGTCCGTCCGGAACGCCAGCATTCGCTCGTCTAACCCCAGAGCGAAGGCAATACGCTCCAGTTCTGATAGGGTAAGTTTGGATGGGAACGCCTCCGCAGCCTTGACGTCTGCCCCCGGGATTTCCGTGGCTTTGCCGACGGACTTGTGCGGCAACTCGATCTTTTCTCTCTGCCGTCTCAGCGCATCAGCTGTGGAGTCCTTGGTTTGCTTCAGTATCGCGGAGCCGTATTCCACAGCCTCTTCGAGAACCTCTGGGCCGTAGGCGGTGAAGGCCTCCCAGGCGGTGAGCACGTGGCCGGTGGGGTTCCGCGAGGGTTCGTATACCGCCAGCTGCCCTTCGCTGCGGACGTAACGCTTCTCGGATCGTCTCGCTGCGTCCTTAGCCGAAAGCCCCGCGGATCCAGGGCCAAAGATAAGTGTCAGGTCAACCATTCCGAATCCTCCAAATACCACATCGCAGATCCACCCTCATCGTCCCAACCTAACGAAGTGACCGCATAACCGAACGATTGAAAGACTTGAGTGGCCTCTTCAAGTTGGTTTCCGTCCACGGGAGGATAGCGTCCGGAACCTCCGGAGACGTAGAGGGCCGCGTTGGAAGCGAACCACATCTCGCCTCCCAGATACGCCTTCTTCCCGCCCGTCAAGTTCGTGTGTTTCGGCAGGGCGGAGTGGGTGGCCGGTATCGGGGCCTCGATGATGTAGGGGATGCCTCTTGCGTCTATCACCCAGAGGTATCGGCCGCACCCGTGGTCGTTCCTGGAGAGAGGAGGGCTGCCAACCCGAACGTCGGCTGCGGGCGCGGGTTCGAGAAAGCGAACCCCGTCCCTCGGGGTGAAAAGCACGAGTTGACTCTCCTCCCGTTGACTAGGCGCAAGGCACGGCGGGAGAAGACGGTGACGGCGCCGAAAGTCGTCGAGGTCTTGCGTCGATGCGTTCATTCTCAGTGTGCCCCAGCTCATTATAGCACAGCGCGGAACAGACTGTTCCTTCACTCGACGCCGCGCCAAATTTTCCACCGTCGTGTCTCCATCTTGCCCCGGAGAGGAGTGCGTACGTAGGTCTGTGCGGTTCCTGGGTCCATGAGTGGAGGATATATTGTACAGGAGCAGGAAATGATAGCCTGCGTTCTCCTGTACGGAATGAGGCAGTTTTCTGATAGTGCGTGCTTCCCGTCGGTGGCTTGTGATGTGGAGACCTAATGGGTGCGCCGCCTTGGGATGTAGGTTTGGGGATGTCGATGAGGATGGATGGGTAGCATGTGGTCTACCGTAGTGTGCCTGGGGGGTTGGTTGGGTGCAATCTTCGACGTTCGTCAGTGTGCGTTAGGATGGCTCTGGTTGCGCGGGGGCCGGAAGTCGAGTATGATGGTCGAGCGTTAGGAATCGCACCCATTCCCGCCGACTCCCTAATTGAGGGAGGATGCTGAGTTGTTGTTTTCTCTGTTGTGCCGTATCCGAAAGGGTTGGAAGACTAAGGGCAGGAAGGCTGTGGCAGGGTTCGCCTTCATCCCTTTGGTTCTGATCGTTGTGCTTGCCATGCTAGCCATCCCGGATGCTGAGCGACTATCTGTCCTGGCGACAATAGGCGTCATCGCCATAGCAGCGGCCATACCGTTGGCATTGGTATGGCTGGACTACAAGTCTGGCGCTAGAAAGATATTATGGAGCGGCTCGCGTCCGAAGGTGAGGGGGTTGTGTGGGTTCGTCTTCTTTATTGTGGTCTGTCCGTATCTTCTGTGGTCGGATCGTGTAGGAGACATCCCTCCTGCATTAGAGTTTGGGGTGGTCGTGATAGCCGCTGCGCTTGGTGGGCTAGTTCTCAATGCGGGGTTGAGTTCGGGTGTTTCTGGTGAATCATTGAGGCGTGAGTTCATTGCGGTCGCGCAGAAGTTCATCGTCGTAGTCATCCTTGGGATCATCTTTCCTACCATAATGTGGTTCGTCGACTTTTTGGGCGGGGTCGACGTCATGTCGTTCGAGCCTAGCGATCCATCTGGGTGGGTGCTAGGGCCGCTGTTCTTGTTTGGGATGTTCTCGTTCTTTGCGGGCGTGAGTCTTTTCATCGTGGCTTTGGTCGATTTGGTCTATGCGATGATTCGTCTTGGCGAGGCGAGGCAAGGTGCAAGGCGTCGGGGAAGGATGGTTCGTGCGAAGCGCGCACGGACGCGGATTCCCTAGGTTTCGCAGTCGACGGTGTGGACAGGTTCGTGCGATGCGCGCATGGACGCGGATGCTTCTTGAGGCAGAGCGTCTGTAGACGTAGAGGCCGTCGATTCCCTGCGAGGATGTTTTCTCCATGGGCTGGTTCGGGAGTAGGTTGTCTCCTGGTGTAATGCATCAGATGAAAGCGTGGGTTGGCAGCGTGTTCGTGTGTGAGCGCCATGCTGTGCCGAGTGGGCCGTGCTGTTCGATGGCGTGTTTGTGAGATACCCATAGAGGTAGTTGGGTGTTGGTGCGTTGCATGTGGTTGTGTGCGAGAGAGAGGAAGCGTGCTGCTGCGAGTGGGTCGTCGAAGACGACGAGGAGTGCGGGGGTGGTGTTGTGTTCTTCGGTTGTGCGGGGAGTGGAGAAGTATCGGATGTAAGGTGCGAGTCTTGCGGTCATGGTGGAAGGGAGGGTGGCTCGTCGTTCCCATTCGAGGAAGAAGGGATGTGTGCGGTGGTGCGTGTTGAGGATGCCGAATGCGTCAGGGTGTATGGAGTGGAGGGTTCGGTGGTGATGGAAGTATCTTGTGGCTCTGTGTGGAGGGTCGATGTGTATGAGTTGGCGTTTCGAGGTGCGTGCTTGTGCTGCGAGGGTTGCGAGGAATAGGTGTACTGCGTGGGTATGGTGGATGTTTCTGAGTAGTTGTCGGGTCTTGGAGCCTGAGACGTTTCGCCATTCGAGAGGTGCGTTGGGTTCGGTGGGTCGTGCGCTCCATCGTTTTAGTGCGGCTGCGATGGATGTGCGGTCTCTGCGTGCGAGGAGGGTGATTGCTCGGTCGGTGAGTGCGAGTCGTCGAACGCCGTCTCGTGTGGTGGTGACGAGGTCGAGTGTGTGTAGATGCTTCAGTAGTTGGTAGATGCGTTCGGTGGAGACGTCGAGTAGGTTTGCGAGGGTGGCGGGGGTGATCCAGGGCCAGTCGGAGAGGGAGTCGAGGGTTCGCTTCTCGGTGGGTTTGAGGATGGAGGGTAGGAGGTAGTTCGCGGGTGCGTGGTGTGGTTCGCGGGCGTGGAGGTCGTTGGGCATGGAAGCTTGGTGTGTGCGTTCTTGGTGCGGTCTATGGGCGGGCTTGAGGGATTGCAGGATATGGTGGAGGTCAAGTGGAGAGGGTGCTGACGGGGTATGCCATATAGGATCGGACGAGTTGGAATTGGCGGCGTCTCCTTCGAGTGCTATGAATGAGTGGGCTGGTGTCTTGGCGAGGAGTCTGCGTGTGTGCTGCAGTCTGGGTTGGTCTGTGGTGAGGATGAAGACGGCGGAGGGAATGGGTTCGTTGGCTAGTCTGTGGATGCGCTTTGCGAAGGGGGTTGGGTCGGATGTGCGTCCTCGTCTGATGACTGCGATGGTGCGATGGTTTGCGAAGGTGAAGGCTGCGTCGATGGGGGAAGCTCTGAACCATTGGAGGTGGAAGGGTGGGTGTGCGGTTGTTGCGGCGGTTGCTGCGAGTCGGTAGATGACTGCTGCTGCGTCGAGTCTATGGAGGAGTGTGCGTCGCCAGTGTTCTGATACGGGGTATGCTTGGAGGATGTGGTCTATGTGGGAGTGGTTGATTCGTGCGAGTTGGAGGATGCCGTGGTGTGTGAGTGCGAATCGTCGTGTTGGGGGTATGAGGTTCGTGGCGTGTGGGATGGATTCATCGCCGGACTCCATCACGAGCAGATAGCCCCCGCCATCACCACGGACATCACCGGGGAGCAGAGTACAGCCGCCCGCATCGGCACCGACCTGGCGCGTTGGGCCGGGAACATCATCCTCCTTGGCAGCCTCGCCCCAGAGAGCGTGAGCGGCATCGACGACACCAAAATCGCCGCATCCATACTCTCCCCCCGCAACGCTGACCCCGCCGTCATCAGCGCTGCTGTGTCCGAGTACACCCAGAAGGCGCTCTTCCTCGACGAAACCCCCGCACGGCGCGGGCACCGCTTCACCCAGCAGCCAAACGTTCGCCGCATGGTTCACGAACGCAAGGAGCGCATCACCGACCGAGACGCCATAGCCGACGGGATCCGCGACGCCGTCCGCAACGAGTACGCCCCCGACGGCCCCAGCCCCTCCAAGAACAGACTGCCCGTGACCATGTACCCCAGCCGCGTCAACAGCTCCCCGGACGAACGAGACAACGTCTACCTCTCCATCCTTGCCGCCAACAACTTCAATTGGAGAGACCGCGACGGGAACGAACACATCATCGCCGAACTCCACCACGAAAAGCCCGGCGGCAGCGAAGCCATCCGCGAACACCGCAACAACGTCCTCTACCTCGTGGCCGATGATGACAACCTCGAGGCCATCCGTGAAAGCCTCCTCACCAATATGGCCGCCAATGCCGTCAAGAAGGAGCAAGCATCCAACCTCCTGCCCTACCAGATGGAGAACCTCGATCTGATAATATCCTCCAGCAAGAAGGCCCTCAGCCAGTCCATCCAAAACAAGTGGACTCACCTCATCTACCCGACTGCACAGCACACCTTCAGCGACGCCGCGCCGCATCTCACCGATGAGACCCTCACCGCCGCCACCGACCGAGAGGGGAACGGACAGGATCCCATCATCGCCAAGCTCATCGAGCGCCAGAAGATGCCCCACCCAAAACACTCCCGTCTGAACCCCAGCGTCTGGCGGCAAACCTCGCTCTCCTTCCCCGAAAACGCCCAAACCGGCATGTCCATAGCAGACGTCCACCGCATCTTCACCGCCAGCCCAGGACAAAGCATGATGAGGAACCGGGATGCATTCCGCGAGGTGATGGTCGCCGCGATAGAAGCGGAAGACCTGTTCGTAGAATCCGCTACAGGACAGACCATCACCGCCGAAAACGCCAAAATCGGCATCGAAGACGACTTCCGCGTCTGGTTATACGGCGAAGAACCCCACTGTCAGAAGTGCAACGAAAGAACACGCCCAGACGAGCCGTGTGCGTGCCAGACTACGCTTGTGGAAACACCCATTGTCGACGACGGAGGGATACGGGAAACGCGGCACATCCCCGAATTCCGGAGCGAGATGGTCAAAGCCTCCGTTGCCGTGCAAGAACTGAAGGACTACATGGCCAGCAACCATGCAGACTTCTCCAACATCCAGTCCCTCCGCGTCATGTCTTTGAAACCCGACGACCTCACCTACCTCGCGGACCGCATAGGCGCTCGCGCAGACAAAGCAACGTTCAATGTGGAAATCAAATCCTATGACGACCGCGTCGAGTTCACGCTAAATAGACACACCGCCGACGAGTGGAAGGCGCGCGCAGTCACCGTGAACCGCATCCAAGCATTCGCCGTAGACCCAAACATAGACTGCTGGATGACATTCTCCGCCGACGACTCCACTCCCGAAGAAATCTCCGCCGCAGCCGATGCCATGGACAACCGACGCGACGTCGTCATCCGCGCCGAGTTCAAACCCGCAAACCCGGAGGTGCAGCCATGAAACCCAAGGAAAACCTCTCGCACGCCATCTACCTCGACCTCACCCGCACAGGCCTCCCCCGCGTGAGCATCACCCGCGCGCGCAAAGGCCGCAGAGGCGGCGGACGACGCCTCATGTCCCTCAAAGGCAGAGACCGCGACCTCGCATACCCCCACCTGTCCACCATCCTCCACAACTACTACGGCAAGCGACTCCGCACAGCCGCAGACGACCTCCCCCCAGGCGAATACCACCCCGTCAGCGAAATCTGCGCCACCCAAATGCTCCTCCTCATGGAAGCCGTCAAAGCCGCCGAAAAACCCACCAGAGCCCAACGACTCGGCGCAGCCGTCGCAGACATGCACAACTGCGAATCCAGCTGGTGGTACGCCTGCCACCGCAACCGCAGCCGCCCCCGCAAAGTCCTCGCCGCACTCGAATTGATGTACGCTTGACCCCGCCGATGGTATAATGACCGCATGACCTACAGAGAACCACTCCCGGAAGGATGCCCCCCGGATGAAGCAGACGAAATAACACAACCTCGCACAGTCTTCCGACTGGTGCGGGCGAACCCGCCAACTGATGACGACTTCATGTCGCACCGCGCCAAATATCCGCACAAAGAGTTCGAGAATATGTCCGAGTGTCAGGCGCTCGGAGTGTCTGTGGCGCTTGAGCGGAGGTCCTTGGAGCGCAGGTTGAAACGCGAAAACATGCGCGGAATGCTAATGTGTCGGGTAGAATTGAATAGAGGCGCGGGGTTCATCCAGCAGACAGGCAGAAAACGAGTCCACTACACCTGGTGGCCGCTAGCGGAATTCGACATCCTGGCCAACTCGATCATAGAACCATGAAGACCATACTCTACAAAGATACACTCGATTACTACGACGGCATCCTCATCTTCGAAGCCCGCGACCCCCTCGGCGGCCACTACAT
Source organism: Dehalococcoidia bacterium (assembly GCA_965242665.1). Lineage (GTDB taxonomy): Bacteria > Chloroflexota > Dehalococcoidia > Lucifugimonadales > VXLM01 > VXLM01. Next base: position 3,049,088 of record OZ251484.1, read on the forward strand.
CGCGTCCCACATCGACGAAGTCGACGGACTCGACCGATACGCAGTCATCGGCGTCGCCCCCGACAGCCTCCGCCGCTTCCGCGCAGGACTCCTCGACCTCAGATCCCTCATGCTCGAAATGCCAGACGGCCAATGGTACATCGCACGCCCAACAGCAGACGTCGATACCCCCATAGACTTGGAGCCGCAGACCGGACGACTCGAAGACACCAACTACCTGCCGGAACCCGGCCTCGTCCTCTACGACGACTTCGTCGACGACCTGGCGCTTCAAGAAGCCCGCAGCCGCCGCAACACCGTCCTCGAATTCAGCGCAGAACCCCCTGAAGCCGCCGACGACCACCGAATGCGCGTCGATACCCTCGTTGGCCTCCTGACCCGCATCCAAGACATGGTGAAATACTCGTATCAGAGCGCCCTGCAAGACCGTTCGAGCAAGAGTTCCGCCGCCCCAGACGGATACCTGATGGACGTCGTCGTGCCAGCCGCCCCCGGATCGTTCAGAGTGATCCTCGAAGCGTCCAATCGTGCGGATGCCGACCTCTTGTCAGGCCTCCAACGCATGGACGAAGTGTTCGAGTCCGCCATGTACCCGGAGGAAGCTCCCGAACGCCTGCGGCCATACAAGGGCCCCCTGGCGGAAACCTATATCGACCTACTCGATTTCCTTGCAGAAAAGAATACTGGGTTGCGCTACTCCTGGGCCACTCCCTCCCGCTCTCGTTCATACGATGGAGGCGTATCGGGAGGCGACGCCAAACTCATCGCCATGCAACAACTCCGGCCCGCCCCCGAACCGATGCCCGCCGCCAGCCAATCCCTGCGCCCCAAACTCAAAACCCAAACCCAATCCCCCCATGCCCCCCAATAACAACCGTCGTCTCATCGAAGACTGGCTCCCCGTCAACGAAATCTCCATCGAAGCCGTCCGCGAAGGCGGCGCGCTGGCAGGGCATCCCCCAGTCAACCAACTCCACGTCTGGTGGGCGCGCCGACCCCTCGTTGCCAGCCGCTCAGCCGTCGCCGCGTCCCTCCTGAACAGCGACGCCGACCGCAATACCTTCATCCACGCCATCGGCACCACCAACACCATCGTCGAAGAACGACGCAAGATGGACGAAATCAAAGCCACCGGCCAGTGGTCGGACATAACCTTCAGCAACAAGCGCGCATTCACCCACAACCTCACCGACGACGAACGCGCATGGTTCCACGCAAACCTCGCAGCCCCAGACCCAACCGTCCTCGACGTCACCGCAGGCGGCGGCTCCATCCCCTTCGAAGCAGGACGCCTCGGACTCCGCTCCCACGCCAACGAACTCAACCCCGTCGCAAATATCATCCTCCACGCAACCTGCAAATGGCCCCAACAGTACGGAAACGACCTGCTCAAAGAATACGACCGCGTGAGCGAACGCTTCCGCAGCCGTGTCGAAACCCTGATGGAGGGCGTATACCCGGAAGTTGAGCCCATCGAAGACGAAAAAAATTTTGAGACCGCGCGCGCAAAAAGGTACGTCTGGGCATCCCTTTTTGCGCGCGCGGTCTGTTGCCCATCCTGCAACAGAGAGATCCCTCTCTCCCCACATTGGCGGCTGTTCCCCAAGGGCGACGGCGTCCGTCTCCTGCCAGACGAACCTGCAGGCGTGTGCAACTTCCAAATCGTCCGCGAGACAAGCGAACATTCGCCGGGCACCATCAAGGGCGGCATCGCAGTATGTCCCTATCCGTCTTGCGGCAATAGTACCCCCAAGGGCTACCTCGCCGCGGAAGCCCAGGCGGGACGCATGGGACGCCGACTTTACTGCGTCGTCTACCGAGACCAACGCTGGCACCGCACCAAGTCGGGCGCAGAAAGCAAACGACCCAAGACTACCCGCATCTTCGCCGAGCCTCGTCCGGAAGACATTGACATGTCCACCGTCGAAGCTAGGCTCTCCGCACTCCGGCCCCGTTGGGACGCAGAAGGCATCCTGCCCGATGAAGCAATCCCCGAGGTCGGGGACAAGACGGTGACGCCGCATCAATATGGGATGCCGACATGGAGCCACATGTTCAACCCACGCCAACGACTGGCGCATGGCTACTGTGTTCAGGCCTTCCATGAACTGGTCGACGAGGACAAGGCCGCAGGCAAACTGACGGACGTTCGCAAAGCGGCATGGTGCTACGTTGGGATGGCGCTGAATAAGATGATTAAGACGAACTGCTTGCTCTCTCGCTGGGTTCCGAATACCGAAAAGGTTGCAGGAGCTTTTGGTACTCACGACTTTGGGATGAAGTGGTCGTATGCAGAGATGTATGTGACCATTCCGGGGTTGGGGTTGGAATGGGCGTTCAAGGACGTAGGAGACTGCATCCGTGAACTGACGTTGATGTCCGGTCACCCGAAACCCACGAGTGACCAAGCCGCCTCCGCACGCCAAGACCAGAGCGCGCTGCTCTCTGTACGTCACCCCGACCCTAGTCTCGGTCATACCGATCCTAGCCTCCGTCATTCCCGCACCCTCCCACGTCATTCCCCCCGTCAACGTCATTCCCGCACCCTCCCACGTCATTCCCGCGAAGGCGGGAATCTATCGCCCCGCATCCACCGCGTACAAGTAGTTATCCTCTGATCCGATGTAGACCACGCCGTCCACCACCGCAGGAGAGGAGCGCACATCGCCCCCCGTTTTGTATCGCCAGCGCAGTTCACCAAATTTGGCGTCCACCGCGTACAAGTAGCCATCCCTTGATCCGACGTAGACGACGCCGTCCACTACCGCAGGAGAGGAAAGCACATAGTCCCCCGTTTCGTATCGCCAGCGCAGTTCGCCGGAGTCGGCCTCCAACGCGTACAAGTAGTCATCCACTGAGCCGACGTAGACCACGCCGTCCACTACCGCAGGAGAGGAATACACATAGTCCCCCGTTTCGTATCGCCAGCGCAGTTCGCCGGAGTCGGCCTCCAACGCGTACAAGTAGTCATCCACTGAGCCGACGTAGACCACGCCGTCCACTACCGCAGGAGAGGAATACACATAGTCCCCCGTTTCGTATCGACAGCGCAGTTCGCCGGAGTCGGCATCCAACGCGTACAAGTAGTCATCCCATGATCCGACGTAGACGACGCCGTCCACTACCGCAGGAGAAGAAGCCACATCATTCCCCGTTTCGTATCGCCATCGCAGTTCACCGGAGTCGGCATCCACCGCGTACAAGTAGTCATCCCCTGAGCCGACGTAGACCACGCCGTCCACTACCGCAGGAGAGGAATCCACATCATTCCCCGTTTCGTATCGCCATCGCAGTTCCCCGGACTCTGCGTCCACCGCGTACAAGTAGTCATCATACGATCCGACGTAGACCACGCCGTCCACTACCGCAGGAGAGGAAAGCACATCGTTCCCCGTTTCGTATCGCCATCGCAGTTCACCCGAGTCGGCATCCACCGCGTACAAGTAGTCATCCCATGAGCCGACGTAGACCACGCCGTCCACTACCGCAGGAGAAGAAGCCACATCGCCCCCCCGTTTTGTATTGCCATCGCAGTTCGCCGGAGGTGGAGTCCAACGCATACATGTAGGTATCAGTCGAGCCGACGTAGACAACTCCGTCCACTACCACCGGAGAGGAATACACAGCGTTCCCCGTTTCGTACCGCCACATCAGATTGCCCATCCCGGTCTGCCCGGCGCTGGTGTCGGCCCTGCCGCCGGCTCCGGCGTAGGCGTCGGCGCTGCCGCCGCTGCCTCCGGCCCTGGCAGATGCGCGAGGCCGTAGCCCCACGTGTTGTTGGGGACGGCAGCTCCCCCTGGAGTTTCTGGGCGTGGCAGCGCGTGGTCTTTCAGATACTGCGCGACGCCTGCCGGGTTGAGGTTCGGATACCGCTGCCTGACCAGCGCCGCCAACCCCGCAACATGCGGAGCCGCCTGGCTCGTCCCCATGAATGTACCGAGTGAGGTCTTGACGGCGTCCGCGCCGACGATGTCCGGCTTGACTTCGACCCTGCCGTCCGGCGTCGGCCCTCGGCTGCTGAAGTGCTCGATGGATTCCGGCGTCCAGTGCCAGGCCGCGCCGACGGCCAACATACCCTCGTTCGCGCTCTCCGGGTTGGTAATCCCTCCGCCAATTCGATATTCGAACTTTGCATCATCGTAGAGCAGCAGCTGAATCCAACTCGGGGGCGGGCCTCCTACATGCTGAACCGATATTTTGTAACTAGCGTCTTTGACAAAACCGTCATGCAATATCATTTCGTATGGGATGTGTCCATCCTCGCCCGTCTGGTCGTCTCGGCTGCTCGCGATGAGTTCACCTTTGGAATCGTACACGAAGATGTCGAGGTCGGTGTCCGCGCCTCCCCAATCGTCGTCCCAGCGTAATTGAATGGCGTTCTCCGGCGGGGAGAGGAAATTCATCTGCTCGTCTGACTCGTCAAACTCGATCAATCCGTCCCCATCGCTGTCGGAGTATCCGCCGATCCAACTGCTCCTATTGTGGTTTCCCGCAGAGTTGACCCATGTAATCCCCGCTTCCACGGCCATGTCCACGGCATGGAGGGGGTTGTCTTCGCTCGGAGACGTGCCATCGCCCGGACCGTCCCAGGGCCAGCTCATCGAGAAGTTGATGACGGTCACGCCCTGATCGATCATCCATTCCACTGCGTCACGCAAGTCGCCGGGCATGAAGGTATTGGCGACGTACAGATCCGCGCCCGGAGCGACATCCACGATCGTCTCCGCAACCCTAGTGCCGTGAGTATCCTCCCCGCAGTCGTCCAGATCGTCCGATTCCCATTCCACCCCGAGCACGGGGAGAGTATAGTAGCATTTGACTCCCCCAAGATCTGGCACTTCCCCCTTCTGCCGAGATTCGACGAACTTTCCGAACCCGGCGTCTATGACGCCAACCCGTACCCCGCTCCCGTCGTACCCCATATCGTGCCAAGCCGGGGCCCCGTGCAACGCCGCACCTTCTCCCCCCACGCCACTGCCCACCGCCTGATTCACACGCGGCTCGACCACCGGCTCGACTCGTATGACGCCGTCCAGCTCCGACAACGGCCCAAGCAAGCCCACGGGCACAAACGCCTCGAGGTATGTCCTCCCCCGATTCCGAACGGCGACGTCTGCATCGTTCAGGAACCTCTCTACCTCATCCACACTATCCCGCGCGTAGACCGTCACTGCAACGGTCCCTTCATAGGACACTGGCGCGCGCGCCTCCACCTCCTCCGCATCGGCGCTCCCATCCTCTGCGTCCTGCACCAACCCGTCCAGCATCGACGTCAAATTCCGATACTCCTGAGGGGTCTTCGGCGGCGGCTCCGGCGCTTGGTCGACCGAACTCTCGATAGCGGGTGTAGGAATCGGCGGAGGAGACGCCCCGGCTTCGACAGTTGCCTGAATGCCCGCCTCTATGGTTGCTTGGATGGCAGCTTGATCGTCGAGCGCCGCCGCGGCCTGCGCCTCGACGGTAGCGTCGACGTCGACGTCTACCTCAGATGCCCCGCCCGTCAACAAGACCAACGCAACCACTCCCGCCGCCACCACAGCCACCGACACCAGCACGATTCCTACAACCCAGCGAACCACGAATGTATCCCCCTTCCACTCCAAACTGCGCGCCGTAGCATACCGCACGTTCCACTTCGATGCAATCGCCCCCGACCGAGGGAACAAGGGAACATAAGATGGTTCGCGGGGAATGACTGGACGAGCCGAGGGAATAGCGGTGCGGTAGGGGGCCCGAGCTGCGAGCGTCGCTCATTCTTCACAGGGAAGAAAGGCGCTCGCAGGTGTTCGACCCGGGCCCTCGGAATCCCTCCGAAACGGACGCCTGTTGGCTTATCGTACCACACCTTCGCTTGATGATGGTAGGATGGAGGCAGCCCATCGGGGTATGACACTCGACAAGCAAGGCACGAGCATCATGGGAAACACGTTCGGAAAGATCTTCCGCATCTCCACCTGGGGCGAATCGCACGGAGAAGCCGTCGGAGTGGTGATCGACGGCTGCCCGCCGATGATCGAAATCGACGTCGAGGACATCCGCAAGGATCTAGCGCGGCGCCGCCCCGGACAGAGCCGCATCACGACCCAACGGCGGGAAACGGACGAAGCTCGCATCCTCTCAGGCGTCTTCGAAGGCAAGACGCTCGGCACCCCTATCATGATCGGCGTGTGGAATACCGATCAGCGCTCGAAGGATTACGAACACATGCGGACGATGTTCCGTCCGTCGCACGCCGATTTCACCTACCAAGCCAAGTACGGCATCCGCAACTGGAAGGGCGGAGGACGCGCCAGCGCCCGGGAGACTATCGGCAGAGTCGCAGCAGGAGCCATCGCCAAGAAGATACTCCAAGAGTCCTTCGGAGTGGATATCGTCGGCTACGTAAAGCAGGTCTCGACGATGGTCGCGGACGTAGACCCCGACACGGTGACCATGTCCGACGTGGAAGCGACCATCGTCCGTTGCCCCGATCACGAAATCGCAGACCTCATGATCCAACGCATCGACGAAGCGAGAAAGTCAGGAGACACTCTCGGAGGCGTAGTAGAAGCGGTCGCGCGAAACGTGCCCGCCGGGTTAGGAGAACCCGTTTTCGACAAACTCGAAGCAGACCTCGGTAAAGGGATGCTCTCGCTGCCCGCATGCAAGGGATTCGAGGTAGGGTCTGGATTTGGCGGCGTAACCATGGTCGGCTCTCAACACAACGACCCGTTCTACAACGAAGGCGGACGCATCCGAACGCGCACCAACAACTCCGGAGGCATCCAAGGCGGAATCTCCAACGGCGAGAACATCGTCATTCGTGCTGCGTTCAAGCCAGTGGCCACCATCATGATGCCCCAAGAGACGGTCGACGAAGACGGAAACGCCGCCGAGATTGCGGGGAGAGGGCGGCACGACCCCTGCGTCCTTCCTCGCGCAGTCCCGATGGTCGAGGCAATGATGGCGTTGGTGCTCGTCGACCACGCCCTCAGGCAGCGCGGTCAGGTCGGTGAAACAGGATGACCGACAGACGCTGGGACGCAGACCGATACGACAACGACCACTCGTTCGTGTGGGAACGAGGACTGGAATTGGTCGAGATGCTTGCCCCCCAACAGAACGAGACGATCCTCGATCTGGGATGCGGCGCCGGACGGCTCGCCGCGCGTATCGCAGAGCTGGGCGCATCCGTCGTCGGAGTCGACTCCTCGAAAGACATGGTGCGTAGAGCTTCCCAAAACTATCCCGACATTCTCTTCCAAGTAGGTGACGCGCGGTCACTGCCTTATCGAGAAGATTTCGACGCCGTCTTTTCCAACGCGGCCCTCCACTGGATACAACCCCCAGAGCTGGTCGTAGAGTCCGTCCGAAAATCTCTGAAACGCGGGGGCCGCTTCGTCGCAGAATTCGGAGGGGCCTGCAACATCCGCGCGATTCTCTCGGCAGTGAACCTTGCACTCGACGCAATCGAATCGATGGGAGAGACGGTCTACAGACCGAACCTGTACTTTCCCACCATTGGCGAATATGCGTCGCTTCTCGAAGGCAAAGGGTTTCGAGTCGCCTCCGCCGCGCACTTCGAGAGACCGATTTCCCTGAACGGCGGCGAGAACGGCCTGAGACTATGGCTCCAGATGTTTGGGCTCGATTATCTCGATCCACTCCCGCCCGAACAGCGCGAGTATCTGATTGCCCGCGTCGAGGAAGCAACCCGGCCCGCACTCTATCGTGACGGCCAATGGACGGCAGACTATTGGAGAATTCGCGTTCACGCGGTCAAGCCTGCGTAGGAGTCCCTGGCGCACGGCGCATAAGCCCCGCCAACGGGCCTCATGATGCCACCTAAATCAGCGTGTCTCTCACTTCTTCTGCCTTGCGTTGTGCACGAACCTGCGCGCTTCTCGCCGCTTCCTCGTCTTGCATCCAAACTTTGCCCCTCTGGTCTTTTCGTCCCTTGTTTGCCCTCCGCAACCCCGCCAATCCATAGATGTTCGACTTCCATAGATTGCACGGGCCGCAAAGCAATACCCGATTCGTAATGTAGTCCTCGCCCCCATCGTCCTTTGCCCGAATGTGGTCAAGCTGCATGTACTCATATTCATGCGACCGTCCACACCCCGCGCAGATGATGAGTCCCGCGGAGGTAACTTGCGCTTCCGCAAGATAATCGAATATCTCTTGTCTGTACAACCGCTGCCACTTCGCCAGTTGCCTTTGCACCTTGAGCGTAAGGTCTGGCGAGGCAACTTTCCCATCGTCCGTCCGCTCCGGCGGCGTCTGCGTCACCGTCAACTGCTCCACGGCGAACATCCGCTTCTCCGACTCCAAGCGGCTGACGGTAAGATCCTTCGTCTCCTCCCATAGGTCGATCCCCACCCAATGCCGTTCCAAGCGTTCCGCCGCAACGCACGTCGTCGCGCAGCCCGCGAACGGATCGAGCACCATGTCCCCAGGATTGGACGACGCCCGAATGATGCGCTCGTACAACGCAAGCGGCTTCTGCGTCGGGTAACCAGTGCGCTCATTTGGCGAGCGCCCCACCGGAGACATCCCGTCTCTGTCTTCCAACCAGTAATCTTCCGGAACCTTGCCTCTCTCCCGATAATCATCGACGTTTTCGCGAGTGAGGTTTCCACCGATGCCCCTCCCGTCTCCTTCCTTCTGGTGTTGGACGTTCAGTTGCTTGTAGGGAATCCTGACGTCTTCCCGATTGAATTCAGCCTTGTCCGATTTGGCGTAGAACAGGATAGTGTCGTGTTTGCGGGGAAACCATCGGGTTGCATTGCTTGGCCCCGTGTACGCCCACACGATCTCGTTCCTAAACTGCTTCCGACCGAACACCGCGTCCATCAGTCCCTTCAAGTAGTGGCTCGCAGTCGGGTCGCAGTGTAGGTAGATGCTGCCCGTATCCTTCAGCACCCGGTGCATCTCCATGAGACGCACGCCCATGAAGCACAAGAACGCCCCCATGTCGTCCCCCCAACTTGCGCGCGCAGACTGGATGACAGTCCATACCTGGGCGTATTCTTTCTTATTCTCTGCCTTGTTTTTAAGCGCATCCGTAAACCGAGGGTGCGCCTCCTCGTCCCACTTCCAACGGTCTTGGAACGACGCACCAGCCGCAAGCGAGTCCGGCGTCGCATGGAAGTCACGCCCCTTGTTGAACGGCGGATCGGTCGCTATCAGGTCGACCGTATCCGAGTTCATAGCCCGGAGGAAGTCGATGTTGTCTCCCCAAAACAGCGTTCGGTTGTCGAAGTTGCGGTTGTCTTGCATAGTCATTCCTCCCTAGCTTGTTCGTCGAGAGGGAAGCGAACGCGGGTACGTGATTCTCCTGTCAGATCTCGACTTCTACGTTGTCGTCTTGAACGACGATCCGTCCGACGTGCTCCCAAAGGAAGTCTTTGCGTTGGTCCATATCTAGGTTCGACCAGCGGTCGAGTAGGTCGATCACATCCGATGGTTCTCCGTTCCGCGTTTCGCCCCGTCTTGCCAAGTCGAGCGCCGCCAAGTACTCCCCGACTTCGCGCGTGCCGATCTCGCCCTTGGCCGCGCGCTTCATGGCGCGTTTGAAGAGCCGCTCGGCGTTCCGCACCCGCTCCCGCCTCAGATCGGCGAGAGCTCGCAGCCGCTCGGACGCGCCGTCGTCCGCGAGTACGCCCGCAGCTCTAGCCAATACGGTATACTTCACCTGAGTGAGTGCTTCCCGTTCCAGCTGATCTTCCTTCCATGTATGGTAGTCGCAGGTGCTCTGGTTGTTCTTCGATTGGCACTGGTAATAGCGGTATACGCCCGTCATCCGCTTCCTGTCCGTCTTCCGCCTCCACGTTTGTCTCCTAGTTACTCCCATCATCTTGTTTCCGCAGTATCCGCAGTAGACGAACCCCGATAGCAGGAACGGATCGGCCTGTACGACCCTTCCGGTCGGTCTGCGGGACCGAAGGCGTTCCGATGCTTCCTTGAACAGCTCTCTCGAGATGATTGGGTCGTGCGCGTCCTGTATCCGAATCCCGAATCGTTCGGAAGAGCCAGTATAGGATCGATTGCGGATGATGTCGCGGATGCTGACGACGTTCCATCTTCCCCCGCGCCTCGTCACGATTCCCCGCTCGTTCAGTTCCTGCGCGATGAGCCGAAATCCGATCTCGTCTTTGGTATACAACCGAAAGATCAGTTCGACGACTCTGGCCTCGTCCCGCACGATTTCGAGGTTTCCGTTCTTTCCCGCGCGGTATCCGTACAGAACTCTGCCCAGGGCGTTGCCTTCGATGGCGCGCGCCTCCATGGTCTCCTTGAATCGGCGAGACCTCGCAACCGAAACCCCCGCGATGCCAGCCGTTTGGAAGATGTTCTGAAACGGGTCAGGGTAGTCGTCGTCCCAACACCTGATGTCCGCCCCGAGTCGGTCGAGCTCGACGATCGACCGCGCGATCGACTCGAGGTCTCCTCCCAAGTGAGCGGCGTCCGGAACGGCAATGAGGAATTTGCTGTCGGACGTTTCGAGGAACTCGACCATCCTTTGGAACTCCTCGTCGGAGTACCCGGGGTTCGAGCGTTCGGTGAAGAACACGCGGTGAGGTTGATGCATGTCGTAGTGACAGAACCGCTTGAATTCGCGCTCCATGGACGCCAAGGAGTCGGGAGTAGAATGTTCCAATCGAAAGTACGCGATAGCCCTCAAGAATCACTGTCCTCATGGGAGATAGAGAAGCCGGCGGCAAGAGCCGCACGACATTGGGTCTGTGGTGGAACGCACTCGCTGCAACTCGGATGTGCTGAGCGCCATCCTGCATCCAGAGCACAGCCCGCGCTCGACCCGCGCGACCGCCGTACCGCCCTTGCTAGACCGCAGCGTCTCATAGCGGTGGAGGACTGCCGGAGGGGTCGCGGCTGTCATCTCACTGCGCTGCGGCGACAGGGCGCGGAGTTTTCCCCTGACATCCTCTACGTTCGCAGTCAACGCTGAGACGTCCGCTCGCCGCTGGTTCTCCAGCTTCTCGACGATCTGTCGCCCCGTGGCAAGAGTGTCGTCGATTTCCTCGGCTTTGACCATCGCCTCGAGCAGCAGGTCCTCGCTCTCCGCGATGCTGCGTTCGGTGGCGGCGCGCTCTTCCTCCGCGGCCTCCATCTCCTTCACGCTCGTGACCGCCCCGCCGTACAACCGGGACTGAATTTGCTCTAGACGGTCTTGCAAGCCTTCCAACGAACGACCTATCGTCCTGCGGCGCGCAGCGAGTTGATCGGCATGCGCCTCCAAGACGGCGACGCGCCTCGATGCTTCCGCCAAGGTGGAATCGTCCCCGAGTTTGGCTTCTAGCCCGGCGAGCTCGTTCTCCAGACTGGCGATCCGAAGGTCGAGTTCCTGAAGTTCGTACAGTCGTTCGATCTCGCTCATGTGCCTCGCAATCCTGCCACGTTCGCGCGTGCGGGTAAAGATTCCCTTGTCAACCCTTTTTGCAGTCGCTTTGGAACGCGGCCGGACACGCTGGTGAGAATGCCTCACGCAATAGTTTCCCTAGTATAGCGCGCGTGAGTCCGGTTGGCTATCTCTTTGCGCCCATCCTCGGAAGCGGTTTCCTCCCGCCCGCGTCTACGATGCGTTAGAATATCATACAGTTGAACGCAGCCGTATTTTGCGAGACGTCTGACGACCCGCGTGGAGGCGAACCCATGGTTCATGCGAAACTCAAGACCAAGATCATTTGTACGATAGGGCCTTCCACGGACTCGCCTGAGATGATTCGCCGCCTCATTGAGGAAGGGATGAACGTTGCGCGCCTCAATATGTCGCACGGCGACGAAGCCAGCCATACCAAGGCGGTGAAATCGATTCGCGCGGTGGCAAGAAAGCTCCGCCTCCCTGTAGCCATCATGGTGGACGTTCCCGGCCCCAAGTACCGCACCGGCCCGCTGGCAGACGGCGTTCTGACATTGAAGACGGACGACGATCTCACTTTGACTAGCCGCGACGTGGTTGGCACGAGTGATGTCATCTCGGTTGCGCCGTATGGTATCCACAACGACGCTCGGCCAGGATCGCCGCTGCTGCTGGACGACGGAAGGATGGAGCTCGCCGTGGAGCGGGTCGACGGAGAGGACGTGCGCTGTACGGTGAAACACGGCGGGAGGTTGACTGAGGGGCGCGGCGTGGGAGTACCGGGCAGAAATCCCACACAGGAATTTCCATCGGAGCCTGCAGTCCGAGCATTGAAGTTCGCGGCAGAGCGCCGCGCGGACTTTGCCGCGCTCTCGATGGTATCTTCCGCAGCAGACGTGGAAGCTGCACGGGAAGTTCTACATCGTCATAGACACACGCCGTCTATCGTCTCGAAAATCGAGTTGTCGGGCGCTGTCCAGCGGTTCGAAGAAATACTCGACGTGAGCGATGGAATCATGGTCGCGCGCGGCGATATGGGCGTGGAGATGCCGATAGCAGAAGTGCCGATGATCCAGAAGAGATTGATCTCGCAGTGCAACGCGCGCGGCAAACCCGCGATAACGGCAACCCAGATGCTGGAGTCGATGGTCAAATCGCCTGTTCCCACCCGCGCAGAGGTCACGGACGTAGCCAACGCCATCTTCGACGGCACGGACGCGATCATGCTCTCCGGCGAAACCGCCAACGGCGACCACCCAATAGAGGCCTTGCAGACGATGGTGAGGGTTGCGATGGTCGCGGAGGAAAACCTTCCGTATCACAGACTCCTCGTGGAACGGCGAGAATATGCCGAGAACAAGATCGATGATGCGATCGCATACAACGCTTGCCACACCGCGCAGCAACTGGACTCGAAGGTCATCGTCGCGTTTACCGAGTCGGGCAGCACCGCACAGCGAGTGTCCAGATACCGCCCAAAGGCGCACGTCATCGCACTGACGTCGAACAAGGAGGTGCAGAGAAGACTCATGTTGGCTTGGGGCGTTACCCCGTTCGTCGTTCGTTCGATCAGGCGAGTGGACGGGTTCTTCGATCTCGCATCGCAATACGCTCAGGAGAAAGGAGGACTGACGAAGGGAGAATCGGTCGTACTGGTTGCCGGACTGCCGATCGGCGTACCGGGCGGGACGAATCTCCTCCGCGTCCTTTCCATTAGTTGACCGGGCCCGGCGCAGCGTATCGAGCGCCCGCCTGCAACCCTTGCCCGCGCTTCTCTCCCAACGAGGAGAGCGGGCGTGCTCCGTTCGGTGCTCGACGAACGCCGCCTCTCCGCCGAAGCATCCTCTTGAGATTACGGGTTTGTGGGATAGTCTCCTCAGGGAAGGAGATATTGACCCTGTGGGATGGAGGCTATCTGCGGCGCGTCACTACGTAGTCGACGAGCAGTTCGAGCGAATCGCGGCAGCGGTTCGCTGGAAGATGGCGCAGAGAATCGAGGGCGGAACTGCAGTACTCCTGTGCAACTGCATATGATTGAGCAATGATGTCCGGGTCGCCGCCAATGGCCATTGCGGATTGGAGCAAGTGCTCGTTCGTTGGTTCTGCAAAGTAGTCTCGAATTGCGGTCGATTCCGGCCACCGCTCCTGAGCTAGAATCATAGGAAGGGTTAGGACGCCCTGCCTGAGATCGTTGCCGACCGGCTTGCCGATCTCGTTCACCGACCCCTCGAGGTCGAGAATGTCATCCACTATCTGAAATGCGATGCCGAGCGAGTAGCCGTAGTCTCTCATGGCTTTGGCAAACGATTCCGGCGCTCCGCTGAGGATCGCTCCAGACTCCGCGGCTGTGGTAAACAGCGACGCAGTCTTTTCGTAGATGCGCAAGAGATACTGTTCTCGCGATTGCTCCGCATCGTAGCTGGCGGTCATCTCCCCCAATTCCCCGCTGGAAAGTTCCATGATCGTCTCCGCGAAGCGGCGAATGACCCGGACATTTCCGGTATCGCAAACGTAGGTTGCCGAAGCAGCAAAGAGATAATCTCCCAACAGCACGGCCGCGCTTCCACCCCATAGCTTGCTAACCGTGGCCTTGCCCCGCCGCACCTCCGCATGGTCGACGGTATCGTCGTGAATCAACGTCGCGATATGGAGCAACTCGATCGCGGTCGCCATCGTCTCCGCCTGGGTGCCGTCGTTCGGGTGAAACCCCGCGCCCAGCAGGGTCAGAGTTGGACGGATGCGCTTTCCCTTGGTCTCCAAAGCGTGGTCGAGCATCTCCGCAAGAAACGGAGACTTTTCGTTGACCATGCCGCGCAGAGCGACTCGAACGCGCTCGAGTCCATCCTCCACCGGGCGGTGAATGTACGTGAGAGTGTCTTCCAACGATGCGAAGTCATTCACGCGCGGCGCCACACCCCCGGAGCGGACGAAAGACGGGGCTGCACATGTCCACGAATGCGCGTACTGCGCGATTCAATTGTTCGCTTGCGATGGATGGTCAATGATTGCGGCCTATTCGCACCATTTCTCGCTCGGCGATGGACTCGTCAAGCTTCTTGAATAGGGGAGATGGTTCTTGGAGCCGTTGTCCGGCCTTGAGATCCTCGGGTGACCAGTCCCACCCTTCTTCTGCCGCGGAGCCGCTAAACCCCAGCATGGTATGCAGCTTCTCGCAGCTGGAAGGAAGGTATGGGTACAACGCGCGCTTCAAGCAGTTGATGACGGTCATGGCCGTCCACAACGTCGTTGCGGTCGCTGCGGCGTCGGTCTTGATCGTCCGCCAAGGAGCCTTGCGGTCGAGGTATCGGTTCGCCGCCTGTGCCAAGGCCATGGCGCCGTCTGCGAGGCCTGCACGGAATCGGCACAACTCGATGTTCTTTCCAACCTCTGCCAGTCGCCTCTTGGCCTCGTCGAGCAGAGCTTTCGACTCGGCGTCCAGAGGAGAAGGGTTGGGCACTGTGCCATCGAAGTGTCGGTAGGACATCGTTAGGACGCGATGCACCAAGTTTCCGAACGTAGCGACCAGTTCGTCGTTGTTGCGCCTGACGTATTCGGCCCATGAAAAGTCCGAGTCACTCGTTTCGGGCATCCCCGCGGCGATGACGTACCGCAGCGGGTCCGGGTCGTATCGATCGAGATAGTCCGGCAGCCAGACCGCCCACGAACGGCTAGTGGACAGTTTCATCCCTTCCAGATTCATATACTCGTTGGCCGGAACATCATAGGGAACGTTCAAGCCCCCGTATCCCAGAAGCATCATCGGCCATATCACGGTATGGAACGGGATGTTGTCCTTTCCCATGAAGTAGTAGGACTTGCAGTCACTCTGCCAAAAGTCCTTCCATCGATCCGGCTCGCCGCGCAGGGCCGCCCACTCTTTCGAGGCCGACAAATACCCGATCACCGCCTCGAACCATACGTAGATGCGTTTGCTCTCGTACCCCTCCAGCGGTACTGGGATTCCCCACTCGATGTCCCGGGTAATCGGCCTGTCCTGCAGCCCGCTTTCTAAGTAGCCAATGGAGAAGTTCTTGACGTTTGGCCGCCAGTGCGTTTGCGAGCGGATCCACTCCAACAACTCGGACTCGAACGCGCTGAGCTTCAAGAAGAAGTGCTCCGTTTCCTTGAAGATGAGAGTGTCGCCGCTGATGCGGCTGCGAATGTCGATCAGCTCCCGTGGGTCGAGGGTTTGTCCACAGTTGTCGCATTGGTCGCCGCGCGCGCCGTCGAAGGCGCAGTGCGGGCAGACGCCCTCGACGTACCGGTCCGCCAAGAACCGGCCGTCCACTTCGCTGTATGGTTGGAGCGTCGTCTTCGTGTAGAGGTAGCCATTCTCGTGAAGTCGAAGGAAGATGTCCTGCGCGACCTGGAAATGATTCTCGGTGTGCGTGGACGTGAACAAGTCGAAACTGATGCCCAGCCGTTCCCAGCAGTCGAGGAACTCCGTGTGGTACTGACCAAACACCTCCTCAGGGCTAGTATTTCTCTTCTCCGCTTCCAAGGTCACCGGCGTCCCATGCGAGTCGCTGCCTGACACCATCAGCACGTCGTTTCCCTTGAGGCGGTGGTACCGCGCAAAGATATCCGCGGGAACATACGCACCCGCAGTTTGGCCGATGTGTATCGAGCCATTGGCGTATGGCCACGCTACGCAGACTAAGATTCGATCTGACATGGATTCCTTCTCGAAAGATGAACTACATCAATAATAGTATCACAACCGAGCCATGGCTTGCCCGTCCCCGTGAGCAGGAGCGGTTAGAGACGACTGAACTCCTCCAGTACGTGCCAAAAGTCGAGTTGTTCGACGGCGTGCGTCCGATAGATGCCCAGGGCGTCCGCGCCGTTATCCTTGGCGATTCGCCCGGCCTCGATCATCAAGTTTGGGTCTTGGAAACTCCCCGGGTGGTAGCAAGACAACTCTACGATGACAGGACAGCGGCCATTGACCGTGTTCGCAGCGTGCGCAGTCTGCCTCGCCAAGGCCTCTAGATCGGAGTTGGTGCGGAACTAGAAGAACATCTCGTCGAATACTCCGGCATCTACCCATGCAGGCCAGTCGTGCAGCGACTTGAGATAGGCGCCTGGTTCGCCGGCAATCAGAGTTGCCGAGAGCGCCGCGTCCGGCCTCGCGTTCTTGACGCCGCCCCGCAGTTCCACAAGGTAGCGTGTAACGTAGTCTGCGCGGAATTGCATCCAGTCGGGGTCGTCGTTGGGAATGTCGAACGGGCTCTTGCCGTGCGCCTTCTCAAAAGCATCAGCCACGGCATCCTCGTACCCGTAGGTTACGACACCAAGGTCGTCCTCGTTTCCCTCGACGAATTCCACCTGCACTCCGCTTCCACCCGTCGTTTCGAGGACCTCGACGAACTGGCGCGTTTGCTCCGCTCTGACCTCCGGAAATGCGAGGCTAAGGTACAGGTCTTGCCCGGGATGCAAGGTATACGAGCGGTCGCGGGTGAGGCTGCGGTATTCCGGGTGCATTCTGGCAAAGTCGGTCATCGTCGTCGTAACCTTGGGGTCGTCCCAAATGGGGTGGTGGGCGTCCATGAGAGCCCTCGCTTCGGGACTGTCGATTGGTTCCGGCAAGAAGTTGAGAGACCAACCGTATATCACCCGCGCGCGTCCGTGCCGCGGAAATGAGTTGTAGTTCACGTATGGATGCACCTCGATCCCATGCGCGCCCGCAACCTCGGAAAAGATGGGAGTCCAACCCCCAGATATGATGATTCGGGTTACCCCGGAGTTCGCACACTTGCGTACCCACGCTTCGATCTCTGCGTGGTGCTCCGGCGCAGTCGGCACACTGTCCACGACTGGCGGCCCCCACAACATCACTTCGTTCACGACGACATCTCCCTTCGAACCTCGAATGCTCCCTGCAACCCTATAGAGCGCTGGCTCGATATGTCAACAACCTTGCCGCAGCATAGATGCTCCGCAGGCGCGTTGACCCGGCAGGTTCGTTCCGATACCGTTGATGGATGAGGGCGCCTCGACAGTCCGAGAGCATCGCCCCGAACCCCAGGGAAGTTCGTTTGGAGTCGGAGATCGATGACGCAGATTCGAGCGCAGCGCAGCAAACGCCTTCCCATCTACCGCAACGCAGGGTTCCTCTTCGATACCATCGACGAGGCCGCGGAAGTGTTTGCCAAAGAGGAAGAGTACCCGCAGAGCGCAGACCGGTTTTCCTATGGCCGCTACGGCAGCCCAAACGTGGCGGAGACCGAGTCGAGCTTGGCGGAGATCGAGGGTTCGAGTTGGGCCGTCCTTTGCGCTTCTGGAATGGCGGCCATCGACACCGCGCTCTCGGTCTTCCAACACGGCGCGGAGACCGGCCCATGGCTCTTCTTTAGCGAGCTGTACGGCGGAACGAACGACTACATCTCCAACGTCTTGGCGCGCAAGCGAGGCATTGATATTGCGCGGTTCTACCCGACGTCCGGCCAGGAGCGGTACGACATCATCGAACTCGAGGAACTGCTCGACCGACTGAACCCAGCCCTGTTGTACTTCGAGCCGATTACGAATCCGCTGCTGATCGTTTCGGACGGGAACCGTATCATCGAGATGGCAAAGGAGCGGAAAATAGCCGTGGTCGTGGACAACACCTTCGCTACTCCGCACCTTTGGCGGCCGTTGGAAAACGGGGCTGATATAGTCGTCCACAGCGCGACGAAATACCTGGGAGGACACGGCAACTTGACTGCGGGTGTCGCGTCCGGCAATAGTTCGGACATTCGGAAGGCGGCGATGCTGTACCGAAAGTACGTCGGAAACATACTGAGTCCGGACGACGCCTATCGGTTGGGTACCCATGTACAGACCTTTGGGCTTCGGTTCGAGCGGCAGTGCGAGAATGCGGCAAGATTGGCTCGCGCAATGGCCGGACATCCAGCAGTCGGGCGCGTTCGATATCCCGGGCTCGAGACTCACGCGACCCACGCGGAGGCGGTCCATACGTTTGGCGAGCGCGGTTTTGGAGCGATGCTAAACATCGACTTCCATGGTGGCCGCGCGGCTGCCGATGCCTTCGTGAAGGCGGCCTCCCAGACGATCTCCTACGTACCCACGTTGGGAGATCCGACGACGATCATGCTGCACGTCTCCACCGTCTGGGGCGCGGAACGGTTTCCGCATCCTGGAATGGTGCGTGTATCCGTCGGATTCGAGCCATACGACCATTTGGAGTCCGGCGTTCTTCGCGCCTTGGATGAAATATCGACCGCGTCTTGATGCCGGCCGAGGTTCGTTTCCGGCTATCGGCATGGGGCCTGGCCCCGGACCAAAATCCACCCCCCTCAACCCCGGTCATCTCCGCCTTCAGAGACCGAGGGCAGAAATCTTGCGGTATGTGTCCGATGGGTATTCATAGAGACACCTTGACCCCGACGAATCGAACGGAACCAGCGAATCCAAATAGTGGTTGCCTTGGGTGCCAACTTTGCTATACAGTTAACCTGTTGAATTCTCACGATGCGAGGTAGAGACGTGACCACGACCTATGATCCGAATGTTGTCCTGTCGGAACGCGAGTTCAAAACCGTTGGAAAGCGCCCCGTCCGTCATGACGGCGCAGACAAAGTAACGGGGGCTGCGAAATACGGCGCGGATCGATACCCCACGGGGCTGCTCTTTGGGAAGGTGTTGCGGAGCCCGCACTCGCACGCAAGGATTCTCTCTATCGATACGAGCCGGGCCGAGGCGCACCCCGGAGTGCGTGCGGTAACGACCGCGGCCGATTTCCCGCAAGATGGAGAGCATGAAGACTTGCGCGAGTCGCTGATGGCGAGCAAGAAAGCGCTCTACAAGGGCCATCCAATCGCCGCTGTCGCCGCGAATACCGTCCATGACGCCGAGGAAGCGTTGAAGCTCATCGCCGTTGAATACGAGCCGCTTCCCGCAGTGATGACGGCTCCAGAAGGCCTTGCGGAGGGCGCTCCGATATTGCACGAGAAGAATCGGTCGGAGTATCACGGCGAAGACAACGACACTCCAACGAATATCGACGAGTACGTCCATCATGTCAAAGGCGACATCGAGAAGGGATTCCAAGAAGCGGACGTGATCGTCGAGCAGGCCTTCGATACCGCGACAGTGCACCAGGGATACATCGAGCCGCAAAACTCCACAGTGCACTGGAATAACGATGGACGCGTCCACATCTGGTGCAGCACCCAGGGGCCGTTCGACGTTCGAGACGCTACCGCCCGCGCGTTGGGCATCCCCGAGTCTCAGGTAGTGCTGACCCCCCTGGAGATTGGGGGAGGATTCGGAGGAAAGTTCGAGCCCTACGGCGCGCCCTTGGCCGCGTACCTTTCACGGAAGACGAACCGCCCGGTCAAAGTCATCATGACTCGGACGGAGGATCTGGAATCCACCGGCCCGACGCCCGGTTCGCACATCACCATAAAGATGGGAGCGACCAACGAGGGCAAGATTACGGCGGCCAAAGCGACGCTCGCATACGAGTCCGGGGCATACTCCGGCTCGATGGTTGGGGCTGGCAGCATGTGCGTATTCGCGCCCTACGACATCGAACACGGAGATGTGGAAGGGTTTGGCGTTTTCGTCAACAAACCCTCCACCAATGCCTACCGAGCGCCGGGCGCGACGAACGCGGAATTCGCCGCTGAGACGGTAGTCGACGACTTGGCGGCGAAGATCGGGATGCCGCCTCTCGACTTCCGGCTGTTGAACTCGGCCAAAGAGGGCACCAGGCGCATCGACGGTCCGGTCTTTCCTGCCATTGGCCTCACCGAGGTGATCGATGCGATGAAGAGCCATCCCCACTACAGCGCGCCCCTGGAAGGCGAGAACCGCGGGCGGGGCGTAGCGGTCGGATGGTGGATCAACGGCGGAGGGCCCTCCAGCGTGACCATCAACGTCCACTCGGACGGGACATGCAGCCTCGTCGAAGGGTCGCCGGACATCGGAGGCACACGCACATCGATCGCGATGCAGGCCGCGGAGGTGCTCGGTATCCCAGTCGAGAATATTCGACCCATGGTCGTCAGCACCGATGAGGTAGGATTCACCGCCGGTACGGGCGGCAGCCGCGTAACGTTCGCCACCGGCATGGCCGCGCACGACGCCGCCCAGGATGTCAAGCGTCAGATAATTGACCGCGCGGCCACGATCTGGAACGTCGACGCAGACTCGGTCGATATGGTCGACGGTGTTCTCAAATCCAAGACCGATACCGAGTTGTCGATGAGCTTCAAGGAACTCGCCGCCCAGATCGAGGGCACGGGGAACCCCATCGTCGGACGCGCCACCGTGGATGCAGGCGGCGTAGGATCCGCCTACTGCGGCAATATCGTCGATATCGAAGTCGATCCCGAGACAGGCAAGGTACGCATCCTCCGATTCACGACGGTCCAGGATGCGGGCAAGGCGATTCATCCCAGCTACGTCGAAGGACAGATGCAGGGAGGCAGCGCACAAGGCATTGGCTGGGCTCTCAACGAGGAGTACTACATGACCGGCGATGGCCGCATGGCGAACAGCACATTCTTGGACTACCGGATGCCGGTCGCAAACGACTTGCCGATGATCGACACCGTAGTAGTAGAAGTCGCCAATCCCGGACACCCCTTCGGAGCGCGGGGCGTCGGCGAAGTGAACATCGTACCGCCGCCCGCGGCAATCGCCAACGCCATCTACCAAGCCGTCGGCGTGCGCATGACCCGCCTGCCCATGAACCCAGTCAACGTCATGCGCGCAGTCTGGGAACAGAACGGGAACTGACGACTCTGTGTGCTGATTCGCATGGTATGGGGTAGGGTCCGGGTTTTCGCCTTCGGAGAAATATCCCGCGTATGTCACAGAACGAAAAGAGTGAAGAAAGGCTTCATGAAGCGAATCACTACCCCCATCCCCGTACATGTGTTCGCTCTTCTCTACCGCCGGACAGCGGAGTCCGGCGCGTTCTCGCGGGGTACGCCCGAAAAACATGGCGGCAGATACCGCTCTTGATGTTCGCAGTGGTCGTGGTCATGGCGTCGTTCGCCTACGGTGCCGTTGTCGGCAGGTATCAAGTGTTCCCCTTTGGGATAATCTCCGACGGCGTGAAGACTCTGCGGACTCTACGAGACACGATTGCGGTGGCGGACGTTGGAGAATTCGAGCAATTCGCGGACGGCGGAGAGCTGAGACAGTCCTTGGACGACGGGACGTACAGGGGTTTCTCGGATTTACTGACCCAGCGGATAGCCGAGAGCCGCATCCAGTTCTTGAATGGCGGCTCACTCAGTGAGCCGCTGCTATGGTACGGCGGACGATTCCAGTTCATGGAGCTCTGCCCGGATTGGGGATGCTTGGCCGTGGAGTTCGGGACCGACGGCGAAGCCGCGCACGCCTATCCGCTTCGCCCCGACGCGCTGGAACAGGCGGCGAACGCGGCCGCTACTGACGAATTCCCCTACGAACTCGCCCCTGCCTTCTCGTTCACTAGAGATGTTCACCCGAGAGGGATGTCGCGGTATCCGAATGGCGACCTATTGGTGACGTTTTTTGCACCGAAGGGAACATCGTTTCCGTACAGCGCCGGGATTGCAAGAATCGACCGCGAGGGGTATCCAGTCTGGTTCCGACGGGACTACAGCCACCACCAGCCATATATGGAAGACGACGGCTCCGCCCTAGTTCCTGGACTCTCGATCGGCAGCAAGTCCATTTCGTTCCAAACAAGGACTGACCGTACTATCACACTCTACTGCAATACGAGCAAACCCTACCTGGACGAAGTAAACGTCATCAATGGCGATGGACGGCTCATCAAGAGCATTGACCTCATGGACGCCTTGCTCAAGTCCCCGTTCGGACGTATCTCGGTCGATGCTTCCTCGGAGACCGGCAGTCATCCACGGAGCCCTTGCGACCCCCTCCACTTGAATTACATCCATCGCATCGTCGATGAGGTACGGGGAGTGTGGGGCATGTCGTCTGGGGACTTAGTAGTGTCCATGCGCAACCTAAGCGCGTTTGCGGTTCTCGACGGCGAATCTGGGCGGATCAAACGGTTCGTAAGAGGCAGCTTCCGCTATCAGCACAGCGTCCAACACTTGGAGGGTTCGCGGTTCCTGATGTTCGACAATTACGGCAGTGACGGGGTGTACGGACCGTCGAGGCTGCTGATGGTCAATCTTGCGGACGGAAGGGAAACTACCGTCTTTCCCAACGACAGTACTCCGGAATCATTGCGAGGTCTGTACTCTGCTGTCAAAGGGAAGATAAGCATTTCCCCCGACCGAAGTCGGGTGATAGTCACATATAGCACAGAAGGCGTTGCGGTTGAGGTGCGTCTTTCAGACGGGGCGGCATTGAACGTCTTCCGTTCCCTGCACGATGTGTCGAGGCTCGAACAGTTTCCCGACGAGCGTGCGACTCGGTCGGCTGTGTTCCAGATGTTCGGCCTGGACTACATCCGCACCACGCAAGAATGAGTAGTGAATAGACGAGTACATCGCCCGATGGTGGGGGCAGTACGGTGGAACTGCGTGTTGTGAAGGACGAATCAAGGCAAGAGCCGGTCGATGTTGATCGCCTGGTTCGCGCGGGTCGCGCGGATCCGCAGCGGTTCTCCGATCATCAAGGTGCGGTAGGTTAGCCAATCGACCCCGACGATCTCGTCGTCGACGAGGATGTGATGATTGCCGCGCGAGTCGATGCCCTTGTCTGAAAGCAATCCCTCGATCCTCTTGTACGGCGGGAGCGCGTCGATCATCGACGCCCCCCACCTTCGGAAGAACCGCGCCAGCTTGTATATGAACCGTTGGGCATTCATGCCGCTCGCAGCCATTTGTCGTCACCCCGCGCTGGGAACGGTTATCGCTTCATTCGGATGCGTTCGTCTCAATCGTATATGGACGCGCTGATGAGATTCAACGCGCGCGCAGGTCGCGGTTTGGCAAAATTTCGTTGCCCACCGCGGTGGACGATTGGATTATAGTACTTGTTGCAGCGCGGCTTGTACCTCGTCATACGTAGCAAATCCCTCGAAGCGCGCGGTTACGATGCCGCCGCGGTCGATGACGAACGTCCACTCGATACTGGGGAGCCTCCACTCTCGAACCGCCGGCGAGATGACCGCCCGATCGAGGTCGCCCTGGATCTCGTGCGGATTGTCGTAGAAGTCCACATGCACGAAGTTGGCGTCGTCCTTGTAGGCGTCTTTGATCTCTTGCAAGACGTCGACCTGCGGGCCGCAGACTGCGTTTTGACAAAACGCCGGGCTGGCGAACACGACGACCGTCGGCTTGCCGCTTGCGATGGCCTGGTCGAGGCTGATCTGATAGAGGTCGGGATCTTGGAGCGACCCAGTCGTCACCTCCTCGATTGATTCGACCTCGTCGAGCGTGCGCGTCTTGGACGCAACTGCGGGGTCACCCTCCATGGGAGAATATGCGGCGTCGGAGACTTCGACGGACAATGGCACGATCATCGCCGCTCCGCCTTCACCTCCTGGTACTGAGATCTCGAATTCCCACTGTCCTGCGCGTTCGAGATCGATATAGGCGGTGTACAGTCCGCGGTTGCCGTAAGGCCACTCCTGGAATTCGGCCGCCACCGTCTCCTTCACATCGATGGCCCCATCCGATGCGTACCTGGGGGTAACTCGGACGCCCGGGGTTGTGACGAACCCAGTCTGGGACGTGAGTACGAATCCGACGCGGTTCGTGCCGACGCCGAGGTCGCCTGTGCCGAGGATTGCCTTGAGTCCGTCAGACGTCGTCTCGCTCTCGATGAGCGGCTCGCGGTCAGGTCGATCGGGTGGTTGGCGGACGGCCGGCGGAGTAGAAGCGTCGTCCGGCGCCGTCCCGCACGCTGCGGCGATGACCACCGGAGCGATGACCACCGGAACGATGACCACCGGAACGACCAAGAAGGATATGAGCTTTGCGATGTTGTACATCCTGCATTCTCCCAAACGCCGTGCTGCGGCATTTCCTCGCGGCTTGGGACTACACCTCGGGGTGCTCGACGTATGCGCCGAAGGTGAACGCGAACACCTCGAATTCGTCCGAGTTGGACCGCATCTTTAGTTCGTGACTCTCGAACCTGTCGAGCAGCACGAGGCTGTACAGCCTTGGCTCGTCGACGGTGATGAAGCTGCGGCCCTGGTCGTCGAACCAGATGTCCCGGCCTGCATCTTCCGGCTGCAGCGGCCGCCCGTCCATTTCGATCTGCACCGTGTACGGCGTGTCGCTTCGGGTACGAAGGACGACATTGACGTCGACCGCGTTGAAGCGGATCGCCATATAGTCCTCGAACGCCTCGGTCGTCCGCGCATGTCGGAGGCTCTCCTCTCCATTGTGCCAGAGGCCTTGGAGATAGATGTGGTGGTTCCGATAGTCTCCGGGATCCGTATACTCGATGTCCGTCAGCGCCTTCTGATAGAACTCTTCGTTCATCACGTATGGGTCGGCGAATCCGGAGCGCTGCGCGCTGTAGTTGCGGCTCGTTCCCGCGTAGAGCTCGCGTGTCAGCCCGTTCGGGTCGCGTGAACCGCGCGCGTTTGGATCGATCCGGCGGGTGAAGTCCTGTTCGTCCGATATATCATCCACCGCCTGCTGAGCCGATTCCAACAGCAAGCGAATGGCCTGTTCGGTCTCCTCGTACTTGCCTTCCCCAAAATGGCTGTAGCGGATATACCCGTCCGTGTCGATGAGGTATTTTGCGGGCCAGTAGCGATTGTTGAAGGCGTTCCAGTTCCAATAGTTGTTGTCTTGAACGACGGGATACTCGATTTCGAACCGCTCGACGGCCTCTTTGACGTTGTCGAGCGACTTCTCGAAATCGAATTCCGGAGTGTGAATTCCGACGATGACCAATCCGCGGTCCGCGTACTTGTCATGCCACTGCTTCAAGTATGGAAGCGTGCGGATGCAGTTGATGCAAGTGTACGTCCAAAAGTCTACGAGGACGACCTTGTTCTGTTCTTGCAGACCTTCGAACGTCAGCTCCTCCGTATTGATCCACTCGTTGACGCCCTCTCCTCTGATGCGGGGAGCTCGCGGGGTGTCATCGGTTATCGGCAGTGAGAGCGGGGGAAGAGTCTCCATAAGCGCCGGGACGGTTTGTGCGGCTGCGGTGTTGGATGTATCCGAGGATGTGGAGTCGCTGGACTCCGTTTGTACGGTCGAAGACGACGCAGGAGGAGCGCCTGTCGTCGAGTCGTCTTCGCCGCGGCCGGCGCATCCCGCCAGAAGAACCTGCGAGGCGAACGCAATACTCAGGAGTATTAGCAGCGCTGGTTGTCTATTCATGTACAACCCCCTTCCACTCGTTGGCAGCATATGTCCAATCGTCGAGCGTGTTCTATACGTCCGCCCCATTTCAGTGCGTCCCTTGGCGGAGCGGATCGGTTGACTCTACTGTATTGGCCGGTGGTTACTCGAAACTAACGAAATAGTGAAGAAAGTGTAAACCTGATCCTATTTTGCACGGTCTTGGAACTCATACAGCTTGTTGATGGCTTCGAGTGGCGTCATCGACGATACGTCGAGCGCCAATATATCGTCTATGACCGCGTGCGTCATCTGGATGAGGGGCAGTTGCTGCGCCTGCGGATGAGAAGGGGAATCTTGGTCGATGCTGCCTCGGACTCTCGTAGACGGGGCGGTATCTTCGAGATCCTTGAGGACCTCCCATGCGCGGGTGACGACTACTGCTGGCATTCCAGCCAACCGAGCGACATATACCCCGTAGCTCCGGTCTGCGCCTCCCGGCACGATGCGGTGCAGGAAGACGACTTCGCCGCCTTCCTCTGCGACCGCAACGTTGTAGTTTTGCACCCTCGGCAGCACGTCGGCTAGTTGCGTCAATTCGTGGTAGTGAGTTGCGAACAACGTCTTGCAGCCGGCACGCGGGTGGTTGTGGATGAACTCTGCCACCGCGCGGGCGATCGCAAGACCATCATAGGTGCTGGTGCCTCGGCCGATCTCATCGAGCACGACGAGTGACCGGGTGGTCGCGTGATTGAGGATGGATGCGGTTTCGAGCATTTCGATCATGAACGTGGATTGCCCGGTCGAGAGGTCGTCTTGCAAGCCAACGCGGGTGAAGATGCGGTCTACGACTCCGATGAAAGCGGATTCAGCGGGGACGAAACTCCCAATTTGCGCCATGAGAGTAATGAGGGCAACCTGGCGCAGGAACGTTGATTTGCCTGCCATGTTTGGGCCGGTGAGCATGATGATTTGCTCGTCTCTCGTGGAAAGCCGCGCGTCGTTCGGAACGAATTGTCCGGAGTCGAGAGCCTGCTCCACCACCGGGTGCCGCCCTTGCGTGATGACGATCGAGTCATCGTCGTTCAGCTCCGGACGGACATAGGCGTTCCGCTCCGCGACGTCGGCGAGAGAGGCGAATGCGTCGGTGAGAGAAACTGCACGCGCGGTGGCCATGACCTGATCGGAGTAGTCGGCAATCTGCTGGCAGATCTGACGGTACAGATTCGTCTCTAGCTCTGCGATCCGCTCCTGGGCGTTGAGTATCAAAGATTCGTACTCCTTCATCTGCGGCGTGATGAAGCGTTCTGCGTTGACCAGGGTTTGACGGCGGATGTATTCCTCTGGAGCTTGGGACAGATTCGGACGGCTGATCTCGATATAGTAGCCAAACACCTTGTTGTATCCGACCTTGAGCGACCTTATTCCGGTGCGCTCTCGTTCGGTCTTTTCCAACGATGCGATGTAGTCCTGCGCGTTTCGCGCTGATTGCCGCAGTTCGTCCAGATCCTTGGAGAACCCGCGCCGTATGACCCCGCCGTCTCCGACGTTGAACGGGGGGTTGTCTTCGACGGCTCTGCCAATGAGGTCGACGGCGTCGGACGAGTCACGCGCCTCGTCGATGAGCCACGCCACCTTCTGCGCGTCGTTATCTGGGGAGAGGATATCCCAGACCTGCGGCGCTGCAGCAAGGCTGCGTCCCAGACTGACCACATCGCGCGGCGTAGCCGAGAAGAGTCGGATCTTGTTGATGAGCCGCTCGATGTCCGCAATCTTCCCGAGAATGGCTATGACCCTGCCGCGCCGGATAGCGCTGGAGTGAAACCACTCGACTGCATCCTGCCGCTTCGTCAACTCTCCCACATCGAGCAGAGGACGGCCGATCCACCGCCGGAGTTGTCTTGCGCCCATCGGGGTCTTGGTGCGGTCGAGCACCGCAAGCAGCGATGCTTGAGTGTCGCCCCAGCGGCCTCCCTCGAACAACTCGAGGTTGCGGCGTGTTTGCCGGTCGAGCACCATGTACTCCTCGGTCGAGTACGTGTACAGCGACTTCAATTGACCGACCGCTGCGCTTTGTCGGTCTTCGAGGTAGCGCACGATCGCTCCCGCGGCCTGAACCGCCAGCGGCAGATGTTCGCATCCGAACCCCTCGAGAGATGTGACGCCCAATGCGTTGTAGAGCGCCTCGCGCGCCCAGTCCGCACGGAACATGTCTGCTGCTATCTGCGTCGTGGAGATATTGGCGTTGGTGTCCCTCTGCACGTCCTCTGCAAGAAGTCCGGCGTCGTCTGGCACGAGCAGCTCGGCCGCGTTCAGCCTTGCCAGCTCGACCGAAAGATGGGAGACGGCGAACTCGCTGGTGGCGAACTCGCTGGTGGTGATGTCGACGTATGCGAGGCCTGCGCGGTCTCCTGCGGTAACGGCGGCTGCGAGGTAGTTGTTCGCGCTTTGGTCGAGGATGGAGTCCTCGATGACCGTGCCCGGCGTAACGACGCGCACGACCTCACGGTCCACGATGCCGCGCGATGTCGCCGCGTCGCTCGTCTGCTCGCATATGGCGACGCGGTACCCCTTCTTTATGAGCTTTGCGAGATAGCCCTCGAGTGCATGGTACGGGATACCGGCCAATGGTACCCGGATGCCCTTGCCCATCTCTCGCGAGGTGAGCGCGATTTCAAGTTCCTTCGATACGAGACGAGCGTCGTTATCGAATGTCTCGTAGAAATCCCCCATGCGGAACAGCAACACCGCGTCCGGATGCTTCTTCTTGATGCGGAGATACTGCTTTCGCGCCGGGGTAGACATTGGGTATCGTACTCCCTATCGGCACAGGGCGATTTCCTATCTAACGTTCGCGTGGTCGGTCGTCGTCACGGTTTCATGCTGCTTCGCCGCCAGTCGATATGGTTCCATCGCCGGGTCTGCCTTCTGCCAGTGCCGATAGACTTCCATGACCTGACGAATGCCGGGACGGGACAAGGCCTCTTCGAGCATGGCCGCGTGTTCTCGCTCATGCTTGGACTTTGCTGAGTGGTCGTTCATGCCTCATACTTCCTTGTATGGAGTATTCTAAACGAATTATGTAGGACGTGCATAGAACAATTGAACATCGTATGTTGCCGCGCGGTGGGCTGCGGACGCGGCCCCCTAGGGAATATCCCCTATCTCCCTCGCCAGGTCGCTGTGAGTGTACTCGTCCTTTCGCACCCTCATGTCGAGGTACAGGACGGTGAGCGCAATCCATGGCAGGGGAGAGAAGAGGATAGAGAAGGAAATGGACAGGAAGATTCCGATAGGCTGAGCGATTTCCGCGCCAAGTCTGAGAATGAGTCCGCCAAGCACTGCTGCCCCGAAGACGGTGAGCGCCAAGCCAACCGCGGCGCCGAACACGCGCCACCAGCTTCCCTGTACGATGGCCCAACTCCGCTTGAGGGCGTCCACGGGCCCGCGCTGTTCTATCACTACTGTATGGACAGAGAAGATCCATATGACGATGAGGAAGGCCAACATGGGTATTCCAATGATGAAGATCGAAAGCACAAACGGAATGAGGAGTCCCAGTATGACCAGACCGACGGCGGCGAGCAGATAGAGGGAGCGGCGCAGAGCGTAGAGGATGCTGTGACTGACTAAGACGGGGCGTCCGATGAAGTGTCTGCAAACTCCGTGAATGATCACCGCCCACGCGATTACCTCAAACACCAAGGATACCGTGAGCACGACGATCTGGATGGCATTCAAGTCGGGGATCGGGTTTTCAGGGGTTGGAGGTTCGGGAGTGGGCAGCGCAAAGAGGGCGACCATTCTCGGCAGCTGCGATATCAGGGAAATCAAGACGAACGGCAAGAAGTGGCTGCCGTAGATCGAGAATGTAAAGTCGACGATGTCCGGGAGCCGGACGCGGGGAAGCGGTGGCAGTTGGCGTCCCAAGATGGCGCCGTGTTCGAGGGTGGCCCCGCCACCCTCGAACACGGTGCCGCATGAGGTACAGAAGCTTCCTCCCGGCACGTTTGGCTCCCCGCATTCCATACAGGGGACATGTTCGGCATCGTCGCTCTCGCGCAGAGAGGTTCCACAGATGCGGCAGGACTGGTCGCCGTCCTGGTTCTCGTGCTGGCATCGCGTGCAGATCATGGAGGGGCTGCCCCGTGGCTAGTCGACCGCCGCGGCCTCTGGAACTTGGCTGACCCGCACGCGGGTTAGGGGGAGTGTCTCGAAATCGAGCATCGGGTCGGGTTCCTTCGATGCTTCGATCTGCGTGATGCGATCGCCGAGGAGCAGCGTGGTCGATACCAACCCTCTGAATGGGCCGGAGAGTCGGGCGACGCCTCGCAGAGACTCCCGCTGCGAGGCGACATCCACCGTATCTCCCTCGCGGATGCCCAGCTCCTCGCCGTCATCGCGGTGCAGCTCGATGATCTGGCTGCGTCTTACGACGTTGCGCTTGCCGACTTTTTCGATGGTCGAGTCTTCGTCGTCGTGCAGCACCCGCCCCTTTGCGAGAACCAGCGGGTATTCGGTGTCCATCTCCGTGCCGCCGGCGGGTTCCGGCATGGTTATCGGCATCATTTGCGGGCGGTGCTGGTTGTCCTCATAGAGGATCTTGGTATCCGACATGTCCGCCGCGATGCACGGCCATTGGAGCCCGCCCGACTCGATCCGTCTATAGGTGATACCGCCATAGATTTCGACGATGTTGTTGATTTCGTCGAATACCGATTCGGCGTCCGGATGTTGGAAACCCTCTGCTCCCATCTCCCGTGCAATCCGGCTGATCGTTCGCCAGTCGGCGTCTTCTTCGCCCGTGCACGCGAGCGCTGGACGGAGCAGCTGGATCCGGCGTTCGAGGTTCGTCATCGTTCCGTGGGTTTCTGCCAGTGTCGTCGATGGAATGACAACATGGGCGGCGTCGGTGATTTCGCTCGTGAAGGAATCGAACACGACGAGGAAGTCGATCTTTCGCAGCGCCTTGGTGAAGTCGTCGAGTTCTCCATTGGTGAAGTTTTGGCTATTTCCCAGCAGCATGAGGGCGCGCACTTTGCCGCTCTCGATAGCCTGTGTGATCTGTGCGGCGGGTATTCCGGCGCTGGTCGGGGTAGGCGCTCGCCATACGCTTTCGATCTCTGACCGCGCTTCGTCGTCGACCGGCACGTATCCCGGTAGAAAGTCGGGGGACGCGCCCACGTCCCGGGCCCCTTGCTCGTTCGCGCCTTGGTAGAGGGGATAGATCCCCGTCGCGGGACGGGAGACGTTGCCGCACGCCAGAGCGAGGTTTACGAGCGCGGTGACGCAATCCTCGCGGAGGTCAGGCTGTATCGTTTCGAGGCCGTAGAGCACCGCGCCCGGAGCGTTGTTGGCAAAGAGCCGCGCCGCTTCCTGCACGTCAGCGCGAGACAGTCCAGTGGCATCCTCGACTCGCAACAGATCGAAGTTCCAGAGGCTGTTCTTGAATTCCTGCACGCGGTCGCACTTGTCCGCAAGGAATGCGTGGTCGTCGAGCGACTCGTCGACGATCACGCGCAGCATTCCTCCGATGAGGGCGGTCTCGCTGCCGAGTTGCGGACGCAGCCACACATCGGCGAAACGGGTAAGCTCCGTCTCGCGCTGGTCGATGACTATCAGCTTGGCCCCCTCCTTTATCGCTTTCTTGATCGGTACGGCGACGACGTTTTGCTCCTCTGTCATGTTGCTCGATACGACCAGGAAGCACTTGGAATCGGCGAGATCCCAAATCGGGTTGGTGGCGGCTCGATAGCCTAACATGGTCTCCAGAGGAGGGAAGAGCTCGGGGCGCAGATTGGACGCTACGTCTACGTTGTTCGTGCCCATGACGACCCGGGCGAACTTTTGGGCGGTGTATAGGTCTTCGTTGGTGTTTCGTTCCGAGCCGATCACGGCGAATTGGTCACCCTTGAAATCCGACAGCTTCTCAGCCGCGTGGTCGATTGCATCGATCGTCGACGCCTCCTGCAATTCGCCGTCGACGCGGATGAGGGCGGTCCGGAGACGCTGCTTGCTGTTGACGTAGTCGAGCCCGAACTTGCCCTTGAAGCACAATTGGCCTTGATTCGGCTGTCCGTGTCTGTCTCCGACTGTGCGGATCAAGCGGTTGCGTTTGCCCACCTCCATGGTTACTGTGCATCCGACCGGACAGTTGGTGCATGCGCTGGTTACCTTCTTTTCGGCCTTGTCCCACTTGTAGACGCGCTCCACGAGCGCCCCGGTAGGGCACACGTCGATACATGCTCCGCAGAATTCGCAGCCCGATTCGAGGAGGGAGGAGCCTTTGGACGTCCCGATGAGGCTCTTGCCGCCTCGTTCGACGAACGCGAGCGCGTCGTCCCCTCGAATTTCGCTGCAGATTCGCACGCATCGACCGCATACGATGCACAAGTTCAAGTCCATATCCCAGAACGGGTCTGCTACCGACTGCGGCAAGTGTCGGTTGTTGTACGTGAGCTCCGTGTCCAAATCCATTTCGAGCCATCGGACGGTGTCCTTGAGCTCGCAGCGCTCGTTCTTTGGACACGTGACGCATCGATCGTTGACGCCGACGTGCCGCAGGCAAATGTCCTCTGGGCCGCAGAGTTCGATGCGGTGGCAGTTTAGGCATCCATGAGGGTGCTCGGAGATGAGCAAGTCCATGATGCCGCGCCGCAGATCGGTCACGGCGTCTGTCTTGGTGCGCACGACCATACCGGGGCCGATGGATACGGTGCAGGATGCGACGGTCGCAGTTCCTCGAGGCCCGTCGATCTCGACGACGCACATGCGGCACGCCCCAAAGGACTTCATGCCAGGGTAGTAGCAAAGGTAGGGAACGTAAGCTCCTGCGTCCATAGCGGCTTGGAGGACGTTGGTGCCTGCCTTTGCGCTTACTTCCTTTCCGTCGATTGTGATTGTGATGTCGTCTGCCATTCGGCAACTCCAGATTATTTCAACGGTGATTCCCGTGATTCCCTTGTAGCGGACGGCAGCGCGTCCGAATTGGCGCGGCTCCGATCTGCGCGGACTATCCTCATGATACGAATTCGATTGGTTGCTCTTGCACGAAGTCTTCTCCGTAGGGGCGCGTCGCCTTCGGTGAATAGAACCTCGTCGATGTCCGCCCGGTAGGATCGCGCCGCTCGGTTACGTGCGCCTCGAACTCATCGCGGAAGTGCGTGAGAGCCGAGCTTATGGGATTGAATCCTAGCTGTCCGTGCGCGCAAAGAGAACCGATCTTCATGGTAGACCCGACCCGTTCGCACGCTTCCAAGTCTCCGGGCCTCCCTTCGAACCGCGCGATTCGTTCTACCAAGTCGAGCATCTGCGTCATGCCGAGTCTGCACGGAAAGCACTTCCCGCACGATTCATATTGGCAAAACGCGACGAGTACCCGTATCAGATCGACGACCGAGGCGTCTTCGTCGCCGACGATTATCCCGCCAGACCCGAACATGGCTCCCGCTTTCTGCATCTCGTCGAAGTCGATGTGCAATTCGAGGCTGTCCAGACCGATTACGCCCCCGAGGGGGCCGCCCGTCTGTAGAAGCTTCAGCCGCTTGCCGTTCGGGACGCCGCCACCAATCTCGTCGATGACGCTTCCCATGGTGATGCCCATCTCGACCTCGTATATGCCCGGGTACGTCACGTTGCCCGTGAGGCAGGTGATTGCGGTGCCGGCGCTGCTGCTCGACCCGATGTTCGCGAACCACTCGCCGCCGTTCAAGACGATCTGAGGGGCGTATGAGAAGGTCTTTACGTTGTTGATGGTCGTTGGCTTGTTCCAGAGTCCGGCGGCGGCAGGGAAGGGAGGCTTGAAGCGCGGCATGGAGCGCTTGCCCTCGATGGCTTCCATCATCCCCGTCTCTTCCCCTGCGACGTAGGAGTCTCCCGTCAGCGCCACTTCGATATCGAAATCGAAGTCGCTGCCGAGGATGTTCTTGCCGAGGATGTTGGCGTCGTATGCGTCGCGGATGGCCTTCTCGACGCGGTCGATCGGCCCGTCGTGTCCGTGTCGGACGAATACATAGCCGTTCGTGGCGGATGTTGCATACCCCGCGAGGATCATTCCTTCCAACAGAGTGTGCGGGTCGCTCTCCAGTATTGCCTTGTCGTTGAAGGCCCCAGGGTCGCCCTCCTCGCAGTTGCAGGCGATGTACTTGACCGGCCCCGGCGAATTGACCATGAAGCTCCACTTGACGCCCGCAGGAAATCCCGCGCCGCCTCTTCCCTTGAGATTGGACGTCTTCATCTCGTCTATCACATCGCCCGGCTCCATGGAGAATAGCGCCTTGTTCAAGGCCGCGTATCCGTCGTTCGCTATGTACTGCAAGATGTCGCCGGGAGCGATGTGTCCGGCGTTCCGCATGGCGATGCGCCGCTGCATCGAGTACTGCGGCATTGAGTTCAGATCTGGCACGCCGTCGATGGCGTCGTCGCCAAGATAGGCAAACGCGAGATGCCTGGGGACGCGGTCGCCGATGATATATTCGTCGATGATGGTCGCTGCGTCCTCCGGGGCGACGCGGTGGAACAGCAGGCGGGATCTGCCCGGCTTGAGCACGTCCACGATCGGCTCGGCGTATGAGAGGCCGAGCGTGCCAACCTCGTCAACCGCCGCGTCGACGTTCCGCGAACGCAGATGGGAGCGCAGAGCGTCCAACACCTCCAGCGCGCCAGCCGCCTGGCCGTTCAACTCCGTGCCGACGCGAATCCACGCACGGTCTCCCTCCGTCAACTCCTGCCAGCGTTGGCGGGCCCTCTCCCGTATATCTTCGTATGCTCCCACGTGATCCTCTCTCGCCTCTCCTGTTCGAGAACGTGACTAATGCGGCTCGTCGCCGATGCCGTCGATGAGCGCCCCGGCGCGCTCCGGAGTCATCCTCCCTCGCAGCCGGTGGTCGATGCTGATGACCGGCGCCTGTGCGCACGCCCCAAGGCAAGTGTTGTAGCGAACGGTCAATCTCCCGTCCGCAGTCTCTCCTTCGCCGTCCAGCCCCGCATGTTCCAATGCCCGTTCGATGATAGCAGCAGCGCCGCGAAGGTGGCAGCTCGGCCCCCAACATATCTCGACGGCGTGCGCCCCCGGCGGGGTGAACCGAAAGTTCTTGTAGAAGGACGCTACCCCCCACACCTCGTTGACGCTCGACTCCGTGAAGGCCGCAACCTCTTGGACGGCCTCCTCGGGAATGTAGCCGAGCGCGTCTTGGGCCGCAAGCAAGGAAGAGAGGACGGTAACGGTAGGGCGCGGCTGATGCGTAATGGCCTCTCGGACGCGCTCCCGCAGATCTTCGTTGACGACGGTCAAGGAATCAAGCCTCAGTCTCGTAAAACGTTCGCGTCAATCATAGCACAACCACCACTCCGCAACAACGCAACGCCCCCTCACAGATTCCGCTCGATCTATCCACACCAGCCGCCCCCGTCCCGTCATCCCCACACCCTCCCACGTCCTTCCCACGCGGCCCGCCCCGTCATTCCCGCACTCACCCACGTCATTCCCGCCTCTGCCTACGTCATCCCCGCGGCAAGTCCCGTCATTCCCGCACCCTCCCACGTCCTTCCCGCGAAGGCGGGAATCTAGCCCCCCGCATCCGCCGCGCCTCATAGGAATACATCGCCCCGGCAAGAGGAAACGAAACCGACGATTGCCCTGATATGTCCCGTGCGGGATAGTATGATAAGATACTTCCCGTCATTCAATGGAGGGAGAAGTGGAAGAGACATGTTCCGTGTAGTCGTCGGTGTTGCGGCGCTCATGGCGGCAGCACTCGTTGCGTGCGGGGATAGCGCCCCAGAGGTCGACTTGGAAGCCACCGTCGATGCACAAGTCGCCGCAAGACTTGACGCCCGGGCCACCAGTCAAGCAGTCATAGATGCGAGCATCCAGGCAACCGTCGAAGCTGGACTGTCTCCTTCGCCTACCTTCACCTTGATCTCAACGCAAACGAACACGCCGGTTTCGGCTGATACCTTGACGGGTGTGCCGACCGCAACTTGGACAATGGCGGCGACACATATTCCGACTGTGACGAATACTCCTGCGCCTACGCCGGTTCCGACGGACACGGCTATACCGGTTCCGACCAATACGCCAACCCCGATTCTGACGAATACTCCTGCGCCTACGCCGGTTCCGACGGACACGGCTATACCGGTTCCGACCAATACGCCAACCCCTGTCATTCCGCCTACTCCAACACCGGCTCCAATCAGGGAGGTCAACTTCGCTGGGGTGGTGACCAATACGAACACACCGAGCCAGGTGCAGGTCGTGTTTGCGCTGCGAGACCAGAATGGGCGGTCGATCGTTCTGCCAGCGGATGAGGTACAGCGCGGTCTCAAAGTGTACGAGCGCGGACCCGACACCGACGCTTGGGAAGAGATCGGCTATGCGGAGACGAGCTTCTTCGTTCACACCGCGGAGAACATCGACTTGGAAGTGGTGTTCGTGTTGGATTTCACGAACGGCATGTCCGCGGCGAGGCTTGCGGACGGCAGGAACGGCATCCAGGCCATGCTGGGCGCATTCGACTCCGCGCTCGCAGTGTTGCCGGCCGCGCACCGCATCGGAGTCGTAGAGTTCCACGACCGGAACGACAGGCCAACAGTCTTGTCCGGGCTCACGACGGATCGGCAGGCGGTGCGGCAGAGCGTCGAGCGCTTCTCCCGCAGCGATTTCGACTCCGGATCGTCACGCGTATGGGATAGCATCGTCACTGCTTCCGACCTCTTCTCCTCGCCCAGCGAGAATCCGCGCGCGGTGCGCGTCGTCGTGTTCTTGTCCAACGGGCGGGACACGAGCAGCGAGACCCTGCGAGACGGAGCTGCGGAGTACGCCCAACAGCGGGGCGTGCAGTTGTACGCTCTGGGCGTCGGAGAGGTATTCCAAGAGGCGCAGCTGCGCGCATCTGCCCAATCGACTGGCGGCGCGTACTACTCCGCCAGCGACCTGTCCCTCCTGCAAGAACAGATCCAGATCCTCGTGAGCGACCTGCACGGGCAATATCAACTCACGTACATCACTCTGCGGAGGACGGGCGAGTACGAAACGCGGATAGTATTGGAACTCAGAAATCTTGAGGGCGATACGGTAGTCGGTCCGTTCGACATGGCTCAGTTCTTCGGGCCCGACAATCGCGGCGAGATCGTATTCGATCCGCCGTCGTTCGATATAGAGTCGGGAGTTTCAACGGTGTTCATGCGCGCGCTGCATGTTCCGCGCAACATCGACCGCATTCGGTTCAAGCTGGATACGTCCAATCTCTCGTCCGTTGATTTGGTGACAAAGAAAAACGGCGGCTTGTTGGAAGGTTGGACACTCTCCGGGCCCGACGCGGACGGGTACTACGACGCCTCGTCGCAGACGCCGCTGGAGTTTGGCAACGTAGGGCTGCTGTTCGCACTAACCTTCTCGTCAGAGAGCATTCCCGACGTACCAGTTGAGTTCGACAACACGATCTACACCGGAGAGAAAAGCATTCGGTATCCGAAGATACTCGCCATAGCCCCGCTTCCGACCCTGACTGGTCGGATCGCGTTCTCGTCCACCAGAGGCTCGAGTCAGAACATCTACGTGATGAACGCGGACGGGTCGAACGTAACCCAGCTGACAAATCACCTCGGGTCGACAAGATTTCCCGCGTGGTCGCCGGACGGCCAGCGCATCGCGTTCTCCTACTATCAGAACGGGTCTTTTGATATCTACGTGATGAACGCGGACGGGACGAACGTAACCCAGCTAACGAATCAACCCGGGAGAGAATGGTTTCCCGCGTGGTCGCCGGACGGCCAGCGCATCGCGTTCTCTTCCTATCAGGGCGAGAATTCGGACATCTACGTGATGAACGCGGACGGGACGAACGTAACCCAGCTGACGAATCATCCGAGTAGTGGATCGGAGCTCGCGTGGTCGCCGGACGGCCAGCGCATCATGTTCTCTTCCTATCAGGGCGAGAATTCGGACATCTACGTGATGAATGCGGATGGGTCGAACGTAACCCAGTTGACGCATCGACCGGGAATAGCCCAGATGCCGGCATGGTCGCCGGACGGGCGGCGTATAGCGTTCGTGTCCGACTGGGACAGCAACTTCTACGTCAGCAGCATCTACGTGATGAACGCGGACGGGTCGAACGTAAACCAGCTGACGCATAACCTGGGGATAAATTGGGAGCCAGAATGGTCGCCGGATGGCCGGCGGATAGCGTTTGCCTGCCTTCGAGACGGGGGCGAGAATTGGGACATCTATGTGATGAACGCGGATGGGTCAAACGTAACCCAGCTAACGAACCACCCGGGGTATGACTGGGGCCCCGCATGGACTGCAGAGTAGTGGGTGCAGTGTCTGCGGCGATACAAAACGGGCGAGGAGCATTCCTTCTCCGGCGGTAGCGGACGGCGTCGTCTACTTTGAATCATTCAGCTTCACCGACGACCAACTCCCGTTCTACGTGTACGCAGTGGATACGAGGGGACGGTAGGGGGCGCATAGCCAAGAGATAAGCCGCACCACAGATATCCTGTTCTCTTCAACTGAATGCGTGGGGGCAGGTTGCTAGATTCCCGCCTTCGCGGGAATGACGTGAGGGTGCGGGAATGATGTGAGGGTGCGGGAATGACGTAGACGGGTGCGGGAATGAAGTGAGGGTGCGGGAATGACGTAGACGGGGTGCGGGAATGACGTGAGGGGGCGCTGGAACGAGGCCGGAATGCGCTAGGCTAGGGTGAACACGAGCACGCTGACGGCGGTGTAGAGGCCGATGAGGGATACGGCCTCCCAGGTGAACCGGCGCGGTCGGACGTCTCGGTTGGTCTTCATGAGTGCGGCGATGGCTATGATGGTCATGAGGACTGCGAACGCGGCCGTGAGTTGATGGATCTGCGCGATTCCGTTCCAGATAGGTCCTTGGGTATACGCTGCGTCGTCGAGGAAGATCACGAATCCCATGTTGAACAGGTTGCTGCCCAGGACGTTCGAGATGGCTAGTTCTGGCGCGGCGATGCGAATTGCGGCGTAGGAGGCCGCGAGCTCCGGCAGCGATGTGCTAATGGCCAGGAACTGCGTTCCGACGAAGCTGGTCTCCCAGCCCATCGCGTCTGCCACCCGTTCACCCGTGATTGCAAGGATGACCCCGGCTGCGACGATTCCCAACATGGTGGCGGTGTATATCGCCGACGCGCGCTTCATGGTCATGTCGAGTTGCGATGCGTCGGGTTCTTCGGTTGGCCCCCCTTGTCGGTAGATCATGAACATGCCCGCGAGGAAGACCGCGAACAACAACAGGGATAGCGGACTAATCGGCCAACCTGCGGCGAATTCGAATGTGTTGTGCGCGGCCATTGCTGCGATAGTCACCGATATGACGCCTATTCCGAAGAGTCCGACGAGAATTGGGCCCCGTCCGACTGCTGCCAAGATCGGCCCGTTGCGCCACGACAAGTCCAATATGCCGATGATTACGAGGTTGACGAGGTTGCTCCCGAAGGCGTCTCCAACGGCGAGGTCCGGCTCGCCTACCAAGCGGATCGAGCTGATTCCGGTCACCAGTTCCGGCAGGGATGTGGCCGTTGCCAGCATGAGGACTCCTGCGAAGGATCTGCCGATGCCGGTTCGGAAGGCGATGACGTCGGCCGAGGAAACGAGGAAGCGAGAGAGCAGCAGGATGGCCGCTCCCGCGCCGACGAGCAGCAGCCAATAGATGGCGAGTGTCAAGGGGTGCCTTTTCTCAAGTGCGGCATAAGGTTTGCGCCTCTTGCCGAGAGGTATTCACGCAGGGCCGGTATTGTACACGTTGGAGCGCGGAAATTCTAGGGCGGACTTGCACGGCAGCCATTATGCCGTCATCCTCGCCCCGGCCGCTGCGCCGCGCGGAGGGGAGAGCAGGGCGATTGCCTGGCTGCGGGTGAATTCGTCTACTTCGTCCCGCCAATGGATGTCGCCGCTTTCCAGGGACGCGATCGGCGCGCCGTTTTGGTACACGACTCTATTGCCCGTGAGCGCAGGCACTCGAGCGC
The DNA here is from genome assembly GCA_965242665.1 of Dehalococcoidia bacterium. GTDB lineage: Bacteria > Chloroflexota > Dehalococcoidia > Lucifugimonadales > VXLM01 > VXLM01. The sequence goes on from OZ251484.1 coordinate 3,088,679, forward strand.
CGGGACTCGTGATGCCGGCCAAGTTGAGCGGGTCACATGCGGATAGTGCTATCGGTCGATCGTCCTTGCCTGTGCGCCGGATCGTGCGGAGCCGTTCTACTGCTTCCGGCAGGGCGAACTGCTCACCGACGAAGTTTGCTACGAACCGCCCCCCGCGAATCTCTCCGCGAGCCTCCGCCCGCCGGTAGACCTGTACCAGATAGCGCCACCGCGGAGCGTTGGTCTCTCGAACGAGGAGTTCGGGGAAGACGACCCCGTATCGGAGCAGAAGCTGATGCGATCTCGCTTCGATGGCATCGTGCTCGGTGGTCTTGCCGTGGAGCAGCGACCATCGGCTGCTGGGGATCCTGCGGCGCAGGCCTCGCCCAAAGGTTGGGGATCGGCGATGGTGGTGTTTGTTCGCGGAGCCGTCGATCATTCTGCGTACTGCGGTGAACCCGTCGGAGGTGACCAGCCCCGCCGCGGCGAGTTTCCATAGGGCGTCTTCCACGTCCGACGGGAGGCGGCCTGTGGACGATACGATGTCTTGGATGAATGAGGCCCCGGCCTCTGCGAGGTAGGCAAGCACCTCGCCTTGAGCGCCGAGCAGGGTGTTTTCGTCCGTCGATCGTTCACGCAGCAGCCAGGCGGTGGATTCGCGAAGCGCTAGGGAGATGCGTCCGTTGCGGGTAAGCGCGCCCTTGGTAATCGGGGTGTCCTCGTCGATTGGGCGGCGGCTGAATCGCCCCCATACGACTTCGCCGGAAAGGCACAGGCTGTCGAGCATCTTTGGGGAGTAGTCGGCGACGCGCGCCGGCAGGATTTCCGATTCCCACACGCCGGCAGCGGCTTCGAAGCCCTGCATCTGCTCGATGATTTCGAGCAATCCTCCCTCGTCGCGCGCCTTTCCGCTTGTCCCGACGCGCTGCCACGCGATGAGAAAGCGCATCAGGGTTGCAGGAGACACCGGTTCGATCTCCCTCCGGAGCCGGCCAATCGTGTCGCGGTGAATGCGCGCCAGAATCCGCCGGTCGCAGAACTCCTGGCTCTTTTGTCCGGGCCTGAACTGTCCGCGCAGGATATTCCCCGTCGACTCCAGGTGCGCCAAGGCTATCTCTACTGCCGCTTCGCGCATACCGAGTGACCGAGCCATTTCGCCCGCAGTGAACGGGCCGACGCATTCCGTGCGGTTGCGAACGAGAATGCGCTCCGCGTCGTCCTGGGTATGCGGTTCGCTCTGGCTTTGCCACAATGTCACGCTGCCCGGCTCGAACGCTGCATCGGGAAACGCCGCGAGGACGAGCGGAACGCGCTCGGTCGCCACCCATGCTTGCCGGCCGTCGCCGTAGGTGGCCGTGGACGCGCGTCCGTCGTTCACCAGGATGGCGAACCAATGCTCCATCTCTGTGACCTTGGCCGTTCCGCGCACCGCGTCTTCGAGCGGCAGGATGCCGAGTGAGAGGAGGGCGTCGTGGAGTTCGTCGGCGTCGCGGATGAGGGGCCAGGCGTCTCTGGCTGCGTTTTCGATTGCTGCTGCGTCGAGCGAGGCGAGGTCTCTTTGGTCTTCCGGCAAGGCTCGCCGGAGCGCCACTGCCCGCGCCCGCCGCTCGCCGACCTCCGTATCCTCATCCAAGAAGGCGTAAGGCATCGCGTTGAGGATCTGATGACTGAAGACGGAAGGCTGCGTGGTGTCCCGTCCGAGAATTTCGACTTCACCTGCCGCGATAGCCTGTAGCACCTCCCGGAATCCGTCGATGTCCATCGCTTCGTGCAGGGCGTCCCGCATCGTTTCGAACACCAGCGGATGATCGGGCACTTCCACATCGCCCGGCATGGCGTTGTCTTGGCACATGACCTGTTCTGGGAATACCGCCGCGAGCAGATCGTCCGAACGCATCCGCAAGAGGGCCGGCGGCGTTTTCTTGCCGTTGGAGAAGCGCAGTAACGCCAATGCACGAGAGGCGTCCCATCTCCATCGTATGGGGAATAGGGGAGTCTGCAAGACCGCTTGCGTGAGTACCTTCTCGACTTTGTCCAACGGCACGTACTTGAACACGTCCTCGATGGGGAACGATAGAGATGGGCCGAGGGACAGGTTGATGCCGTCCTCTGTGGCGGATGCTTGGAGTTCGAAGTCGAACGTGCGGCATATCTCCTTGCGGAGCGCGAATCCCCACGCCTTGTTTACGCGAGAGCCGTATGGTGAATGCACGACCAGCTGCATTCCTCCCGACTCGTCGAAGAACCTCTCTGCGACGACGCGCTTCTTCGTCGGGACGGTGCCGAGAACGCGCACGCCCTCTTCGATATAGGCGGCCGCTTGCTCTGCGGCGCTGCCCTCGAACCCTTCCGAGGCAAGCCAGCGGACGGCCTTCCCGCCGTCCAGCCGATCGTATATCTGTTCGCGCAGGTCGGATACTTCGTCAGACAACTCGGTCGTGCGCCCCGGAGCTTCTCCGAACCAGAACGGGATCGTCGGAGCCTGCCCATGAGCATCTTCGACCAGTACCTTCCCTTGCGTTACTCGGAGGATTCGCCATGGGGTGTTGCCGAGCAGGAAGACCTGGCCGCGCATACTCTCGATGGCGAAGTCCTCTTCGATCTGTCCGACGAAGGTGTTTTCCGGCTCCGCGACCACGTCGTAGGAGGCGTTGTCCGGTATCGCGCCTGCGTTGGTAAGGGCTGCAAGGCGGGCCCCTCGCCTCGCTTTCATGCGTCCATTTACGACATCCCGGTGCAGATACGCCCTCCTGCGCCCTTCTCGTGGAGCCGGCCCTTCTGCGAGCATCTCCAAGACCTCGCTGTACCGTTCGCGCGGCAAGCGCCGATACGGGTACGCACGCCTGACGAGGTCGAACATCTCGTCTTCCCCGTATTCCCTCGCCGCACACTCTGCCACGATCTGTTGGCACAGCACGTCCAGAGGCCACTCCGGGATGGATAGTGTGTCGAGCGCTCCGTGCTGGAATGCGCGTATCAACGCCATGCACTCGATCAGTTCGTCTCTCGTCAACGGAAACAACCGCCCCTTTGGCGTGCCTCCAACGGAATGCCCCGATCTGCCGATTCGCTGGAGCAGCACGCTAACCGAGCGCGGGGAGCCGATTTGGCACACCAAGTCGATCGCGCCGATGTCGATGCCCAGCTCGAGGGACGCCGTCGCCACGCAGAGTTTCACGTTTCCCTCTTTGAGCTTCACCTCTGCGTCTCGCCGCCGGTCGTGCGACATGCTTCCGTGGTGGGCGACCACGTGATCCTCCCCCAACTTCTGCGAAAGTTGGTGCGCCAGTCGTTCGACGAGCCTGCGAGTGTTGACGAACAACAACGTCGTGCGGTGCTCATCGGTCAATTCGGCTATGCGGTCGAGTGTGCGGTCCCACAGCTCATGCGTCGCTATCGGTCCGAGTTCGTCTTCTCGCGGCATCTCGATGGCGAGGTCGATTTCCCTGGCATGTCCGGTATCGACGATCAGGCAGTTGGGCGCGCCGTCTTTGCCGATGTTGTCCGTTCCGACGAGGAATCGCCCCATCTCATCGATGGGTTTCTGAGTCGCTGATAGACCGATGCGAGTGATCGGTGCGTCGGACAATTCGACCAGCCGCTCGATCGACAGGCTCAGATGCGAGCCGCGTTTGTCGTCGGCCACTGCGTGAAGCTCGTCCACGATCAGCGTTTCCGCCCCCTCGAGTCCGCGTCGACCGCTCTCGGATGTCAAGAGGATGTAGAGTGATTCCGGAGTGGTGACGAGCACATGCGGCGGCTTCTTCGCCATTTGTTGCCGCTCGCGCTGCGGTGTGTCTCCGGTTCGCACCGACACGCGGATGTCAGGGAGTGGAGTCCCGCGCTCTTCCGCGAGGTCCTGGAGTTGGCGCAAGGGGCTCACGAGGTTGCGTCGAATGTCGTTCGAGAGCGCCCGTAGGGGAGAGACGTATACCACCTGCGTCCGATCCGGTATCTCCCCTTCCAGTCCTTGGCGCACAAGGCCATCCAGACACGTCAAGAACGCCGCCAGCGTCTTCCCTGACCCGGTGGGAGCAGAGATGAGCGTGTGGCGGCCCTGCGCGATGGCGGGCCATCCCTCCGCCTGCGCGTCCGTGGGTGCATCGAAACGGCTCATGAACCACTCGCGGACGAGCGGATGAAATGACGAAAGCGGGTCTTGCAACACGTTCACCTAGTACAAACGTTTGTACAGAGTATACCAGATTTTGGCGCGGACGCTGCAGGTATTCCGGACGCGCGGCGGCGCTTCCGGATATGGGAACGTCTGAAAATCCGAGGAGTCTCCGAGCGTGGCGATTCCTTCCTGTATAGTTGCAGCGGCCAGACAAGTCGTGTAAAATGAGGACAACCTTGCATGTGAGTCGAGTCCGTCAGCTCTTCTTACTTGTCGTAAGGTGTGGACAAGAGAGAATTTAGGATAGGGGTTGATGCCCGTGTCCTTCCTCTTGTAATGAAATCTTCCTAGGGAAGATCGGTGTTACCATGCAAATAGAGAGCATACGGATCAAGAACTACCGTTGTTTTCGTGATATTGTGCTGAATGACTTGTCGCAGATGGTTGTAGTCGTCGGCGCGAATGGATCCGGCAAGTCGTCGCTCTTCGACGTGTTCTCCTTTCTGAAGGATGCGCTCACTCAGAACGTTGCATCCGCGGTGGCTCGGCGTGGCGGCTATCGGGAGTTAGTGAGCCGTGGACAGAATGGTCCTATAGGAATCACGGTAAAGTTTCGAGAGAGTGGTGGACGGTTGGCTACCTATCGCCTCGAATTAGCTATGGATGGCCCGGAGAAGGACGGGCCAGTAGTCGTAAGTCGAGAGGTACTGAGCTATCGCAGGGGTGGCCACGGTCGTCCGTGGAACTTCATTGACTTCAGTCGAGGATCGGGCCGTGCGATTACAAACGAGTCAGTGTATGGCCAGAAGGACGCCAAGGAAGAAAGAGAGGAATATGAGCTGGACGATCCGAGTATCCTAGCAATCAAGGGACTAGGGCAGTTCCGCGGGTTCCGCGTAGTGTCTGAGTTCCGTAGTTTGATTGAGAATTGGCACATTTCCGACTTCCACATCGCCGACGCTCGTCCCAGCGCAGAAGCTGGCTACGCCGAACATCTATCTACACGCGGTGACAACGTAGCGCAAGTCGCGCAATATCTCTACGAGAATAATCCCAGGGAGTTCAAGAGGGTCTTGGATGCGATGCGTCGGCGGGTTCCTGGGGTGAGGGATGTAGAGGCCAAACCTACTGAAGATGGACGGCTCGTACTTCGGTTTCGAGACAACACCTTCAAGGACCCGTTCATCGCGCGGTATGTCTCAGACGGAACGATCAAGATGTTCGCGTACCTAGTGTTGCTTTACGATCCCCAGCCTCATCCACTCCTGGCGATTGAGGAGCCGGAGAACCAACTCTATCCTGACTTGTTGCGAGAACTAATAGAAGAGTTCCGCGCCTATGCGAAACAAGGGGGACAAGTGTTCGTATCGACTCACTCTCCGGACTTCCTGAACGGTGCGAGGCTCGAAGAGATATTTTGGCTAGTCAAGGAAGATGGATTCACATCTGTTAATCAAGCGTCGAAACACCCGTTTCTGAAAGACCTAGTCATGGAGGGCGACCAGCCTGGCGTCCTCTGGAGACAGGGGTTTTTCACCGGAGCTGCACCGCAGTGAAGAAATTGGTTTTCTTGCTCGAAGAGAGATCCATGGGGATATTGCTCAATGCGCTTCTACCCAGGATATTTCCAGAACTGAACTTCCAATGTATTCCTCACGAGGGAAAGGAAGATCTAGAGAAAAGTATCCCCCGTAAGCTCCGAGCCTGGCGTGAGCCTGACGTGCGATTTGTAATCTTGCGAGACAACGACGGCGCTGACTGTTTTTCTGTGAAACAACGCCTCCAACAGCTTTGTTCTGATGCTGGGCGTTCGGACACGCTTGTGAGGATTGTGTGTCAAGAGCTGGAAGCGTGGTATTTGGGAGAGCCTGACGCGCTGGCTGAAGCGTTCGGTAACGAGGAGTTGCGCGGGATTGGCCAGAAGTCGAGATTTCGTGATCCGGATAGCGTTCAGCACCCCTCTCGAGAGATCGAACGTCTTGTCCTCACGTTTCAGAAGGTTAGCGGTGCCAGATCGATGGCGCAATTCTTGTCGAGAGAGAGGAACAAGTCGCCAAGCTTCCAATCCCTACTATCGGGGATCGACAAGATAGTCGCCCAATAAAGGTCTTTCCTTGGACATCCCCCATTCCCTGGCCAGCTGTATGATGTTGGATGTAGATTAAATGAATGTCTGTGGGAGCGCACCAGAGACTACAATCCTGTGATTAGCTGCTAGAACACTCTCCCGGTTTGGTCCGTCTGATGCGTCCGGTCGTACCGCGTCGGGCTATCGGATCCCGTGCTCCGCCAAGTAGTCGTGCAGCATTTGGATCGTCTTCGAGTCTTCGTCGAGGTCGAAGCCGTCGACCTTATAGACTTGGGTGGCTGCCATGCCGTCGACTGCACCGAGATCGACCGCCTGCATGATGATCGACCGGTTCTGCTCGATAGACGGCAGGAGGTTCCTTCCGCTGTGTTTGGAGAGGGAAGCCGTAAGTCCGTACCCTCCCCAGTTGGAGACGCTGGAGATTATCAGGTGCGAAGTCGTAGTGGCGCAGGGCGGGACGGAAAGGCGCTCGTAGTTGGGAATAACGTCCGCGCAATTGCCCATGCCGATCTCGTTCCCGCCGTCGCCGATTCCAATGGAGTATGGGAAGTCGTGGAAAAGGTAGTCGACCTTGGCGTTGTACTCGGCTATCGAACGGCCTCTGAAGTTCAAGTAGTCATGGTCGGCCGTCAGGCCGCACCGCTCGATAGCAACGAGCACGGAAGGGTCGATCTCTCGCATCAGGTCTGCGGCGAATTCCTTGCTCGTTTGGTGGTCTGCGATGGGAAACTCTATGAGGCGGGCGGTATCGCGCACCATCGGACCGATGACGGGTTCCGAGAAGCGGTCAGTGACGTAGACGACTTCGTATCCAAGTGTTTGCAGAGCGTTGCCGATGGAGATCGCGCCCGGGGGGCCGTCTGTCTCCGTGGCTCCGGCGGCTAGGATATGGAATCCCGTAGCGATCAGCACTGCGCCGCTCTGCTCCAATACCATCTTCGCGGCGGCGTCGCAGAATCGTTCTGGAAGGTGCGGGCGAAGGGCGGAGATGTTGCGCCTATCGCGGTCGAGGATGATGTCTTCGATTGTGTTCATACTGGATTCCTGGGTAGAAGTTGCGCGGTTTCGCTTGCTTGCCGTCCTTGTGGAGTACTCTCGATATTCGAATATCTTCCTGTCGAGATGACAATATCAGCCGCGTTGGGGCTGGTCAAGCGAGTTGGATATCCTGGTTCCGTTCGGTCTATTGGCATGACGGCTAGGGGGCGGCAGATCCAAGCGATACGTCCAACCCGCTGCGCCACGGACGCAATCCGTGCCGAGGGAAGGGAAACGGAACGCCGTTGCCTCGCGCGCACGGGCGGGCACGAGTTTCCGTTGCGCTCTGTTGTATCCTGTCGCATTGTGTCGATTTCTGTAGACGGTGAGTTTGTCGCCGTCTCTTGCGACGCGTTGCGATTGGGTGCGGATCGGAGGCTGGCGCTTGGGGGCGCGGAGTGGCGCGGTCGGCAGGCTGCATGTCTCGCACATTGCGGCTTTCTCCTCGTGGTATGGTTTCGCGGAGTCGTCATAATTCCAGAATAGTACACAGGTTCTGTTCTGTCAAATACGGTTCGGTCGGGCAATGTGCCTGCACAGGTATCGCTGGCGATCCATGTCAATGAATCGAACGGGAGCCCCAAACGGCTTCCGGTACTGTTGCGTTAGTGTGGATAGGAGATGTCGACATGGATGAGTGGCCTGAGTGTGAGTACTGCGGTAGGCCGGCTGTCTATCAGGAGCCGTCTGTCAGGGTGTCGCCCTCGTTTCTCTCTAGGGGTACGCGCGCGGAGCGGCTGCGGGTCACCAAGTACAAACTTGGCGGCGGCTACATCTGCGCGGATGACATCGAGCCAGGCTATGAGTATGGACTGCGCCCGGTCTTGCTGTGAAACACACTAACGCAACACAACCCGGCTTCCGTCGAAATGACGGGAGGGCAGCGGCTATACTCTGGCGAATTTGTCGAGGGCGAGTTGCGCGCCCACCTGCGCCACGTACACATCGCCGTTGGAGTCGATCCAGATGCCGTGCGGGTATCCTTGGAACTGTCCGGGTTCCTCCCCTCTGGATCCCCAGATGCCAAGCGTTTCACCGTCGAGCGACTTCAAGATGATTTGACCGGGACCCGTGGCCACATGCATGACGCCGGACGCGTCGATGACCGCGTCGTTGCCGCCGGGCACGTCGTCCCACTCTGCGACATACTCGCCGGTAGCAGTGAATACTTGCACGCGGCCGTTCTCACGGTCAATGACGTATACCTGCCCGCTCTGGTCAACCGCAATGCCGTGCGGCAGGTTGAACTCACCGGGCCCGGTGCCCGCAGTGCCGATGGGTTCGCCGTGTACCGCCATGTTGTAGTAGACCGCGTCTCCACTGCCCCATGAGAACTTCAGGTCGCCCGAGTGAGTGAAGGAGTGGCAGCGGTTCTGCTCGTACCCGTCGGACACATAGAGGTCGCCCGACGGCGAGATTGCCGCGTTGGTTGGTGAATGGAAGGGCATATCCGGCGGCCCTTTCCGCCCAGGAGTGCCGAGGGTCATGAGGGGGCGTCCGTCCGTGGTGAACGTCCGAACGGTGTGGTCGCCCGCGTCGGCGTGGTAGATGATGTCCTCGGAGTCGATGAATAGTCCGTGCGGGATGGTGAAGATGCTGTGCCCCCACCGGTCGAGGATCTTACCCGCCGCATCGAAGACCCACATCTCGCCTTCGTTGCCGTCCGGCCCTTGCTTGAGACGGACGCATGCGTAGACGCGGCCTTGCGAGTCTGTCGCAACATCGGAGACGACGCCTCGGGATGGGAACTCGCCCCAACGCTCTACGTGCTCGTATCTGTAGTTGGCAGCGGCGACGGCGTTTGGCACGGTATGGACCGACCTCTTACTAGAGAACTATTATAAGGAGGTCGACGAGGAGGACAACCAGGGCGATGGCGCAAACAAGGGTGATAAGCCCTACTCCGAGCAACAACCAACGCAAATGCACTGTCAATTCTCCCTTCGACCGAGACCGGGTCGCGTCATTGGATCGACTTGATATACGCGACTAGCGCGTTTACTTCTTCGTCCGTCAGGAAGTCGAATTCGGGCATGGCATCGTCGTAACCCTGAACGATCTTCGCCCTTGGGCTGCGAATCGACTCGATGATGTAGGCGTCGTCGACGGTCAAGGAGGTGCCGTCGGTCATTACTTCGACTTTTCCGAATATGCCTTTCCAGGTGGGGCCGACCAGGCTCGATCCGTCTAGCGAGTGGCAGGCGCTGCAGGCGTTGTTTTCCGCGACTAGCTTGCCACAGCCGACTTGGTCGTCTGGCGCGCATTCGATGCTTCCCGATGAGGGAGGCGCGGGGGCAATGTATTGCGCGGTCTTTTGGACGGTGTCGATGCTTGCGGCCATAGGTATGGGAGGGGAGTTCCCCTCTGGGGAAAAGGTTGGCTGCTGGTTGGACGTGCAGGAGGCGAGTATTGCGGACAGCACTATGAGAACGGGCAGGGCGAATTGAGATGTGGACATGTTCGAGGCAGCTACCGTAGACGTTCGTTTGTGGATTCTTGCAAATATCCTAACGCTTTTTCTTGGTCTGGTCAATGCGTTGACATGCTTGCTTTGTGTTTCTATGGCCCCAGGTCGGATCCGGACTGGATTGCGTGCGATCCAGTGACGCTGCCTCGCCGGCTCCTTGCGGTCAGTTTGCCTGCGGAATGTCGATGACGCTTTCAGGGGATACGGCCGCGCAGGCCAAACCGGTTATCAGTCCGATGGCCTCCATGCCCTTGATTCCGTCCTGCGGGTGGTCGGAGGTAGCGAGGGCTGCGGCAAACATTGGACCGGTTGGAAGATAGATGATGCCCGTATCGGCCTTGATGCGTCCGCTCCCTCCTGTCTTGCGGGCAGTCTCTATGTTTGGCTTCAGATACTGGCGGATGCGGTTCGAGCCCATTGGAACTTTCATCATCTCGGTCATCTGAGCGGAAGCGGCGGGGCCAATCATCTCGCCTTCGTGTATCTTTTCCATGATGTCGGCGAGGTCGCGCGCGGACGCGACGTTGTTTCGCAGGTCGCTGGCGAATGGGAGTTCCTTATCGCCGGGCCCGTCTTGCAGATTGCCCGATGCGTATGCGTCGTCTGTCTCCCGAGACGGCGTTTCGACGATGCCCTTCATCAGGTAATGCCAAACGCCGAGCGGCATGTTCGCGCGGGTATTGTGGTAGCCCATTGCTTCCATAGTCGAGTTGATGGATTCCGGCGTGACGAGATGGACGATCATGTCCGTTGCCATGTTGTCGCTGACGCCAATCATGAGGCGGCAATAGTCGCGGAGAGTCAGTTTGGGGCGGTCGCGCGTGATCTTGAGGGCCCCCGTGCCATGGCTGGAGATGTCTGTACGCATCCGATAGCGATCGTCGAGGGAGACTTGCCCTGCGTGCGCCTGACGGAAGAGCTCGATCATGATCGACACCTTCACGACGGATGCCGTCGGAAGCGGCTCGTTGGCGTTGTACTCATACCGCAGTCCGCTGCTCGCGTCCTTCAGGCACACTCCGATCCGCCCAGGGAATCGGGCAGCCGCGTCGTTCATTGCGTCGACTGGAAATTGGGGCATCGTTGACTCACCGTTTGCAGGAGCGTTGCGTAGTGTAGCGGGCGATGGTGAAGGCTGTCAAGCGTGCGGTATCGAGGACTCCGTTCGATTTATCGGCATGGATTGCACCCAGGTCGCAGCAGGTTGGACATACCCATCCCACGTCATTCCCGCACCCCTCACGTCATTCCCGCACCCACCCACGTCATTCCCGCGAAGGCGGGAATCCATCGGCCTGCGCCACCCCGCTACTGCGCTCCCGCCGGACACCCTATTAGTCCACGTCCATCACGTAGATTTCCGCGTCGTCCCCGTCTCGGTCAGAGACGAACGCTATCCGACGTCCGTCAGGCGACCACGCAGGACTCTGGTCATCGATGGAGTTGTCGGTGAGTTGAGTGACACCGTAGCCGTTGGCGTTCATCATGTAGATATCCTCGTCCCCGTCTCTGTCCGAGACGAACGCGATTCTGCTACTGTCCGGCGACCAGGCGGCCATCCAATTCGCATTCGGGATATTGGTGAGTTGTGTGAGGTTGGAGCCGTCCGCGTTCATTACATAGGTTTCGAAGTCTCCGTCTCTGGAGGAGGCGAACGCAATTCTGCTGCCGTCCGGCGACCACGCGGGAGTGAAATCCCGACCTGAGTCGTTGGTGAGTTGGCGGACGTTGGTGCCGTCCGCGTTCATCACGTAGATTTCGTCGTCTCCGTCTCTATCGGATTGGAACGCAATCCTGCTGCTGTCAGGCGACCACGTGGGACTGAGGTCCCGACCTGAGTCTTTGGTGAGTTGGAGGACGTTGGTGCCGTCCGCGTTCATGACGTAGATTTCCCAGTCCCCGTCGCGGTCGGACTGGAACGCAATTTTCCTGCCGTCCGGCGACCATGCAGCGCCCGCGTCTCCATCGGAATTGTCGGTGAGTTGGATGACGTTGGTGCCGTCCGCATTCATGACGTAGATTTCCCAGTCCCCGTCCCGGTCGGACCCGAACGCGATCTTGTTTCCGTCTGGCGACCACACGGGTGCTGCCTCCTGATGGGAGTTGTCGGTGATGCGGATGAGTCCCGGAGGTAGCGTCGGCGTTGGGACTAGCGTGTTGGCTGGAGTTGGTGTATGTGTCGGCGCGGGGGTGTTGGTAGGGATGGGGGTAGGGGTATTGGCTGGAGTTGGGGTATGCGTCGGCGTGCGGTCTCCGCACGAAATCAGGGCGATCTGGACGGCGAGCAGGAGCGCGACTGCCGCGCTGGCCGCCAGCGAGGCTGGCCTGGTTGCTCTGTTGCGAGGAGGGCGGGCAGGAGACGCATCGCGGTCGAGAGGCGCATCCGAGGCTCGGCGCATGATCGTAGGTGGGTCCTTTACGGAGTTTGCGGAAGTATATCATGTATCATCTCCGGCTGTCCTCGTATCTTGCCGCTCGGTTCCGCCCCGCATCCACCCCCTATTCGTAGCAATGCCTGTCATGTGGCATTAGAGAAACGGAACCCAAATCTGAGATGGCCAGAACTGGGATTGCAATAGTCGGTTGCACGGACTACAATTCCGTGCATCGAACGCTTCTGGGCATCGAGCCGAACGGAGGAGACATGGCCGACGAAAAGTTGAGAGTGGGGCTGATTGGATGCGGACGCATGGGCCAACACTACGCGGAGGTTTACAACACCTTCGATGATACGGAGTTGGTGGCTATCGCGGAGTATAACGACGAGCGCCGCTCGGTCGTTGGCGAGCGCTTCGGCGTCAAGGCGCTCTACAAAGACGCCGAAGAGATGTTCCAAAAGATGGACGAACCTCCTGACCTCGCCGTTGTCGTGCTGCCCGGCAAGTACATCAAGGATGCGGTCATCGCGGCCGCGCAGGCAGAAGTGCAAGGAGTTTCCACGGACAAGCCTATCGGCGCCCGACTTTCCGACGTCGATGAGATGGTCGACGCTTGCGAGCAGCGGGGAGTGGTCTTTCACGGGGGGAACCTCCAGCGTGCGCGCCATGACGTTCAGGAAGCGGCGTCTTGGATTCGGCAGGGCGACTTTGGAGAGATACGCGGCGCGACGGTGCACGGATGGGGAGGGGAGATATCCGGCGGCGGATGCCAGCACATCGCCGTTCTTCGACTCTTGACCAGCGCCGAGGTCGCCGAGGTCGCAGCTTGGGGAAAGCCGCAGGATGCGCTCGAATCGGAGGAAGACTCCGGACTCATCATCAACGCTCGCTTCACCATGGACAACGGTATCGAGGGAGCCATCTTCGGAGAGCCGACACCCGGCCGAGGCGTCGAGGTGTGGACGGATGATTCCTTGCTCCGCTGGGACTGGGGCGACGTCATGGACGTCTATCGAGGATTCGACGAATCTGGCGCGCGGATGAAGTTTGCTCGCGAGTTCGCCCCGTTCGCATGGCCCCGGTTCGGATACCTCGCAAGCTCGATCTTGTCCTTCATTTCCGCCGTGCGGGACGGCACGGAGATGGCCGTATCCGGCCATGACTTGCGTCAATCCCTGGAAGTGGCTATCGCCGCCAAATTCTCTGCCCTGCGCGGAAGCGTCCCGATGACCCTCCCCTTGGAGGATAGATCACTCACGCTCTATCCGCGCCCCTACCGATGGTTGGGCGGAGACCAGTCCGGCAGACATCAGACGCCCGACGAAGCCCGCGCATACGAGCTCTTCGCCAAGGGATAGGAATACTTCTTGGCATTGTTGGGTAGTGGTGAATGGTTGTACGGGCAGAAAGACGTTGATTGAGAAACCAGTTGAGCCTTGAGGCAGACGACCTGCTTGCCGGGTGGCTGTGAGTTGTCTGTATGATCGCGTGGAGGATAGAGATGCAGACGAGGACCCACGACTATGAATTGTATGCTCTTCTCTTAGTTACGAAAGCCAGTGAGGAGCGTGTGTCGTCATTCTTGGCTCAGATGGGTGGTATTAGGAAATCTGTGATCCGGCGGGGTCTTCACCTGACTGTGTATTACGCACGGAGACCTCTCCCTGGGCTGGTTGAGGGGACTTGGCCTGTCCACATTAGTGCTAACACAGATGAAACACGCTTCATGGTTTTAGCTCCCGGGGGCGAGAACCCTCGTCCGGAGATTGATCCACGGCGGCATTCGATAGGTATTCGCCTCACGAGGCGTAATCGGGCAATTGCCGATATTCAGCAGTTGCGAAAAAGCGTCTATCAACTGGAAACAGATAGGGTGGTGGGATGCCGTAAGCGTACTACCGCTTGGACGAGTTGTTTTGGGGCTCGCCACTACCAGCCACACATTACGTTACTTCGATCCGATAGTAGGATACAGCATGACCTGACAGAAATCGGGAGCGCGTTTCGTTCAGAGGTTGAAGGCATTGAATTCGATAGATTTCAGATTAAAGTAAGATCAGGTAGAGAGTAAACGTAGTTTGCTGTTATCCAATGCTGACCGGAGCTTACCATACGAAACTTCAAGCGCTTTGAAGAGGTCGTTGAGAAACTTGATGCGGTCGTTCGCGTAGCGGAGAGCGCAGTACCTGGGGACAGCGAATATCGATCCGATGCTGCGCTGAGTTCGTCCCCTAAACTGCGGTAGTTTGGGGGTAGCGCGGCTCCGACAAGCATCTTGCGATAGCGGCGGACGTCAGATAGAAAACCTGCCCCCGCGGCTACCCTCCGATGTGGTACATCTCGACTTTTGTTCGCTCGCCGCGCAGTTCGTCGGTCATGGAAGCGCGCTCCTCCGAATAGCGGTCGTCTCGGATGCGCCATCGACCGGAGATGATCTCTGCGATGTCGTCATCCGAGGCTCCTGACCTGATGGGGCCTCGAAGGTCGGTGCTCGTTGCGCCGAACAAACATGTCACAATGCTGCCTTCCGGCGATAGGCGCAAGCGTGTGCAGTCTCCGCAGAAAGGCTGCGTCACCGACGCGATTACGCCAATTTCACCGCCTCCGTCCCGGTAGCGGTACCGCACTGCGACTTCGCCGCGGTAGTTTGCCTCGAGTGGTTCCAACGGCAACTCGGCGTCGATCATGGCGATGATGCGCTCGGCCGACACCACGTCATCCATGCGCCAGCCGTTGAGGGTTCCAACGTCCATGTACTCGATGAAGCGGAGGACGTGTCCTCGCTCTTTGAAGTAGCGCGCCGTATCGACGATGGTGTGGTCATTCATCCCGCGCTGGACGACTGCGTTGATCTTTATGGGGATAAATCCCGCGTGCTCCGCAGCGTCGATTCCCTTGAGTACCGTGTCCACCCCAAAGTTGCGGCCGTTCATCTTGCGGAACACGTCGTCATCCAAGCTGTCCATGCTGATGGTTATCCGATGGAGTCCAGCGTCTCGGAGCTTCTGCGCCATCGTTGGCAGCAGGTACCCGTTGGTCGTCATGGTCAGGTCTTCGATTCCATCGATCTGCGCCAGCTGAGCGACGAGGTCGTCGATGTTCTTTCGGACGAGTGGCTCGCCCCCGGTCAAGCGGGCCTTGACCGCGCCAAGCCGCGCGAATATGCGGGTAAGCCGCGCTATCTCCTCGAACGTCAACAACTCTTCGCGCGGAAGGAAGCGGTAGCGTTCTCCGAATATCTCCGCCGGCATGCAGTACGGGCAACGAAAGTTGCATCGGTCCGTCACCGAGATTCGGACGTCCCGCAGCGGCCGGTCGAACGCGTCGGCTATGGTCGTGGGTGACATAGTGGAAGACATCTTTCGGTTACAGGCGCCAATTTCGGTCTCGAAGCGTGGCGACCATGCTTTGGACCGCGCGCCCTCGGTGGCTCACGCGGTTCTTCTCGTCCAACCGCAGTTCGGCCATGGTCTTGCCCAACTCTGGGATTTTGAAGATCGGGTCGTAGCCAAAGCCCATTGTCCCCCGAGGATGGTTGACGATGAGTCCGTCGCACTGTCCGCTAAACAACTCCACCGTGCCACGCGGGCGGGCCAGTGCAATGACGCAGCGAAAGCGAGCTGTCCAATGTGTATGGGATGTATCGTTCAGCTTTCCGAGCAAGAATGCAACCCGGTCGCTGTCGGTTGCGTCTTCCCCGGCGTATCTGGCGGAGCGTATCCCCGGCTCGCCGTCGAGCGCGTCGACCTCCAGACCCGAGTCGTCCGCGAGGGTAGGGAATCCGCTGACCTCCGCGTATGTCGTTGCCTTGAGCGAAGCGTTCTCGGCATACGTCCGTCCATGCTCTTCCACATCAATGTCGACGCCGGCGTCGGAGAGGGATAGGAGCTCGAACGGGGTTTGTTCCATGCAAATAGAGAATTCCTTGGCCTTGCCTGGATTGTGGGTAGCGATTAAGAGTTTCGATGTTTGGGAAGACATGACTCCTTCCGGTTGGACGACGTCGTTTCTCGTCCACAACGACTATCGACGCCTAGCTGGCTCGGTTCTCCATTTCTGGCGTGTACTCGCCGCGCCTGGCCGCAGAGGTGACCTTTGCGCGATGGTAGTATGCGGCCTGCGCGGCGGGAATGTTCTCCGAACTGCCTCCCCAGGCCTTGAGGGGTGCGGCCTGCAGGCCGCGTCCATAGGAGAAGCTCAGCTCCCACGGCGCGCCGGCCGAAGCAGCGCGCCGGTTGATGGCGTCGAGGTTGACAGTTGCCTCGTCGTCGGTCTGGCCTCCAGATAGGAACACGATGCCTGGCACTGCGGCTGGCACGGCCTTCTTGAAGCTCGCTAGAGTCATCTCCGCCACCTGCTCTGCGCCTGCGCGCTCGCGGGCCTCCTTGCCCGATAGCACCATGTTGGGCTTGAGCAATGAGCCCTCCAGAGCGACGCGGTGGATGCCCAGCTGGTAGTACACCTCTCGCAGTGTGGCGGTTGTGGCATCGTAACACGCCTCGATGGTATGGTCACCGTCCATGAGGATCTCTGGCTCGACGATAGGTACGAGTCCCGCTTCCTGGCTCAGGGCGGCGAATCGGGCCAGGGCGTGCGCGTTCGCCTCGATGCAGTATCGGCTGGGTATTTTCCTGCCTATAGTAATGACTGCACGCCACTTGGTGAACTTCGCTCCCAAGTCGGCATACTCTGCAAGGCGCTCACGCAGTCCGTCGAGACCCTCCGTGATGACTTCTCCGTCTGCGCCTGCTAACGGCTTCGTACTCTTGTCCACCTTGATTCCTGGGACGATGCCCTGGCCGATCAGTACGTCGACGAGTGGTGTGCCGTCCTCGCCTTGCTGTCGGATCGTCTCGTCGAAGAGAATGACGCCGCTGATGAACTCCGACGCGCCTGCCGTCCGGAACAGAGCCTCGCGGTAGTCGCGGCGGTTCTCGAAGGTCGACTCAACGCCAATCGAGTCGAAACGGCGCTTGATGGTCCCGTCGCTCTCGTCCGCTGCCAGAATGCCTTTGCCCGGCGCGACGATCGACTCGGCAGCGTCGATCATGTTCTGAAGTTTCATGCGGTCTCCCCCCTCGTGCGACGTCACGAATTGAGAATGGAAACTGTTTGCCCCACTACATCCGCGGGTCCGAGCATGAGAGGGACTCGCTGATGGAGATTTTGGGGTTGGATGTCTAGTATGCGGTCTCGCCCCGATGACGCTGCGCCTCCTGCCTGTTCGGCGACGAAGCCGAGTGGGTTGGCCTCGTACATGAGCCGGAGTTTGCCGTCGAGAGACTTGCTGTCCGATGGATACCAGAATATACCGCCCTTGAGCAGGTTGCGATGGAAGTCCGCTACGAGGGATCCGACGTAGCGCAGCGAGTAACTGTCTCGCAACGCGATAGCTGCTTCCCTCGTGCGTTCGTCCCAATTCTTGAAGTAGCCGTCCGGAACGCTGTAGTACTGGCACGTTGCGGGGAAGCGGATGTTCGGGTGCGTCCACTCGAAAGCGTTGCTCGATATATTCAGGGTAAAGCCCTGCACGCTCGATTCCGTCGCGATGACCAGCACTGTGCTCGAACCGTACACGGCGTACACCGCGGCGACTTGCTCCCTACCTGGTCGCAACATAGACTCCGCAGTCAACGGAGTGTCGTGCGTTCGCTTCCAAATCCCGAATATCGAGCCGATGCTGACGGCGACGTCGATGTTGGATGATCCGTCCAGCGGATCCATGAGAACCACATAAGGCCGCGCTTCCGCATTGCGGACGATGACGGCCTGTTCGAGCTCCTCTGAACCGACCGCGCCGACGGCACCCGACTCGATGAGCGTGTCGACGAATACGTCAGAACTTTGCTCGTCGAGTATTTGGACGACCTCGCCTTGTACGTTCACGTCGCCCGTTGATCCCAGTACATCCGCGGTGGCCGCGCCCTGTACTTTCGTATGGACTTGACGCACGCCTTGGTCGATGGCCGCAACCACGGCGTCCAGTCCTTCACAGGCAGGGTCGTCCGCCCGTGTGGAGTGGACGTAATCGGCCAATGTGGCGCGCGAAGAGTGCACGGCATCCCCCGTCCTCGTGGAAGCTCCTACGTGCGGCCGTTTTCATTGATGACGCAACGGCCACCGTACATGACAGTTCCCAAGGATCTTTTAAGGGTAGTCTAACATAGGAACATAGTGGCGCTCAAGGTGAGGGTTTCGTTGGTTCCGTTTGATTTATTGGCGTGAGGTTTATGAGACGGCAATTCCAAGCGGTACGTCGAATCCGACCTATGCCGAGAGAAAGGAAACGGAACGCCGGTTGCCCCTCGTGCGCGCACGCACGAGTTTTCGTTGTGGTTCGTTGGACTCTGTCGCATTGTGTCGATTTCTGTCGACGGCGAGAAGGGTCTGTCTCTTCTAGAGTTTTGACGCAGTGGCGTGGATTCCCGCCTTCGCGGGAATGACGTGTGGGTGTGTGCGGGAATGACGTGGGTGAGTGTGGTCATGCGGAGAGCCGGGGGGAGGTGGTTGGGGGTTGTTGTGTTTCACGCATGGGTGCATCTCCTTGGGTCGTGGTTTCTCTGAGTCGTCATAGTCCCAGAGTAGTATGTGAGTTCTGTTTTGTCAAATGCGAATTGGTTGATTCAATCTATGGGCGATCCATACTAAGGAACAGTAGGCAATCTATGCCAATGAATCAAACGGAACCGTTTCGTTTCCTTCGTCGTGGCGGTTATGCAGAGTCTCCGAAGGCGGGAATCTAACGGCGTGCAGGCGGAGCGTATTCATAGGGATACCCCCGCCGTGGTGAAGGAAACGGAACAGCGGGGCAGCGTGTCGAGAGGCCGGCCGTTAGACTGGTTATTCAGAACTTGGATGCGTTAGTCTAGGTTGAGCTGCTCTGCCACAGCTTGCCGGATGGTCTCCGTGTAAGTGGAGTCTGGAGAGACGATCATGAGTGTGGTGGCATCTTTCCGCTCGACGTACATCGTACGGTCGGGCAGAGAGATGGCCGCTGCGTCTTCCGCGATCTGCGAGTCGTCCCACATGACGCCAGTGCGCGCCTCTGTGTGCCGCTGAACGGTATCGAAGAACTCGTTGGCGTCTTGGATGGAGTCCCAGACGACCAACAGTACCAGGAGACTTTGACCGTCGGGTCCCCTGAAGAGAGAGTACACGTCCCCGCCCCATCCTGTGGAAGCGGTCGCCGCCTCTACCGGAGAGAAATCGGTCTCCAGCCAGGCACGGATGAAGAACTCCCCTAGTCTATTGGTGCGGACGTGCTCCCAGTCTTCGCCAAGTATCCACCCTAATTCCGGTATCTCGACGGATATTGGAAGCTCGCCTTCAATGTACTTTTCGCTGTGGAGTATCTGTTCTGTCGAAACTGGAGGCTGTTCCAGAGCTCCGTTGACGAGATCCCATCCTTCTCCTTCCTGATACAGGTTCACTGCGAAGTCGACGCCTTCTACGAAAGGGAACGCGAACATACGGATGGCGGCGTACGGCGTTACGTCAAGGGCTTCTCTTACTACTGTTGGGAGTTCGGGCTGTGAGGAATCTCTCTCCTCGGGAGCCATAAACTGGTTGATGTAGATGAACGCCGCTATCGACGCGCTGCCTTCTGCGACCGCTTCCAGGGCGCGGACAGCGTCCATGTTCTCCGCGGCCTCGTCAATCTTTGCCCCGATATCGAAGTTGGCCTCCTGAAGATGGTGGACGTATTCATGGACGTATGTCCTCTCGAGGGGAGGGTTTACCTCTCCTCTATCTCCAACAACGTACAGAGTCCGCTTGTCTAGGTCGAAGAATCCGAGCACGCCCTCGCTGTTCAGCGTGAGGGTAAGGTCGTAGAGGCTCTCTTCTCCTTCCATGAGGCCTAGCGTCTCATAGAGCAACTGGTCACTCTCTATGACGCTCCTGTTTGTCTCCAGTAGATCGGACATCACGTCCTTGAATTCCATGGCTGAAAGGAATTCTCTGCTCACCAGTGTCCCTGAAGACAGGCCGCGCACCGAGTTCATCCGTATAGCTGCCGCTGCGAGCTCCTTTGAAATGATGCTGCCGATATTGGGCTCGATCGTGGGGACGGGTACGGTTGGAAGAATTACGTTCTGCGGGAAGAACGTAGGAGATGGTACGGGGGTGGGGGTGTCCGTCGCCGCGGTAGGGTCGACAGTCGGCTGGGCTGCCTCGGTCGATACCGGCTCCGGAGTCGGGGAAAGGTCACTTTCTCGATCATTCTCTCTACAAGCTAGCAGCAGAGGGATCGACAGTAGCAAGCTCGCCAACGTGTGTTTCATGGCAATCACGCCTTCCTCCCGTGATTCAGTATCAGGGTCATCCGTAGTAGGTGTCAAGCGAAAGCCAATGCGGCCCGTCCTCGGCCGCGTACCAATGGAGAGTTCGCGGGTGCCATGGACGGATCAGCTGACCTTCGATACGTCGAGGGGCATGTTCATCTCTGACGACCTGTACACAGCCAAGGCGGCCTGGAGCACTTTTTGGGCGAAGTGAGCGTTCATCATGGGCTGCTCGCCTGAGATGATGCAGTCGATGAAGTTCTTCGCGGCGGCGTTGAAACCTTCTATCCAGTCCATTGGTACGTGGAAGCTGGTTGTTTTGTGTCCGTAGTGCACCATAACTGGCGCTAGGTTCAACATCTCGCCTGTGCAACGCGTCACCCATATTATGCCTTTCGACCCCGTGATCTCGAAGAACTCGTCCATTGGGTAGTATTTGCTCCGAATCGGCATTTCGTTCGCCATGCAATAGTCGATGACGCCGAGGCAATTCTTGTTTTCGAATCTCCACATTGAGGCGCTCGGGGCCTCTATGATGAAGTCGTCGGTCTTGGTAACGATGCTGTAGACGCTCGCGAAGTCTCCAATCCACCACATGGCGGTCGCGTACTTGTGCACCCCGTCGTCGTACAGCTTACCCCCGGGGTTCTTGGTAGCGTCCCGCCGCCATTCCATAGCTTCCGCCTCTATGATGAAGTCGTTCGCAGCCAGTCTTTCGTTGCCAACAACCGTGCGAATCGTAAGGAAGCTAGGGTCTCCGATGGCCCCCTCGTCCAGAAGTTGCTTGGCCTTGACGATAGGTGGGTAGAACAGAAAATTCTCGGTGACTCGGAACAGCGTCTTCGCCTGTGTGGCAGCCTTGACGATCTGGCTTGCTTCAGTCATCGAGACTGCAATCGGCTTCTGGCACGAGATGTGCTTGTCCGCGTCCAACCCACGGATGATTTGGTCCGCGTGAAGGTGGGTAGGCGTGAGGATCTCGATGGCATCGATGCTTCGGTCGGCCAGGACGTCTTCGTATTCGGTGTATATTGTGGGGGTTATGCGCCACTCGGACGCTCGCGCTTCCGCGCGCTCTCGAAGGGGGTCGCACAGAGCAACTACTTCACATCGGTCATCCCGCAGATACCCTTGGGCGTTCAAGCGAGAGATCGTTCCGCACCCGACGATCGCGAGCCGCACGCGGTCCATACCCAGACTTACCACTCTGTGGATAATTCGCCAATCCAGCGGACGCGGGGAGATTTGTACCCAACCGCTCTGACGAATCGCTTGTCGGCCGTCCACAGGTCGCACCGCTCGACCTCCGCCAATGCAAGGTAGATCGGGTCGTATGCGGCAGCGACGTCTATGGCTCGTGCGATGGACAGCGCATCCGTGTATAGACTCGCGGGCTCTTGAATCGAGACGGCAGCGAAGAGAGATTCTACCGCGTTCACGGCGTTCGCAAAGTCAAGTTCCCCTCTCCGTATTTTGCGATGGAGCACGTTTGTAACCTCGGATCTGAATATGGGAGGCGCGATTACGAACTCGGATCGATCCGTCCAGGCTTGATAGAGTGACACGGCTTCTGGGCTGTCGTGTTCGTTCGTGACCCACTTGACTGCGATGTTTGCATCGACCACCACGGTCATGGGCCCGCCTCGTTTACAGAGTCTGGCCCGCTTACGGATCTGCCGTCTAGCTCTCTGCTCCGCGTATCTCGCTCTCGTCGCAGTATCTCTGTGCTGTCGCCGCAAAGGCCGTATGCCGCGCTGCGTTCTCTGATTGCCGTCATGGTGTTCAGTTTTTCCACTGTAGCAATTCCAACGATGTTGGCCATACTCATCATCTCCATAGCGTTTTCTCCAAGGAATCGGGTGTCGAGGTCGTCGAAGTTGACGAGAGTCACTCTCTCATCGCGTGGGTCTTTAGTGGCGCGGACGACTCCACTCTTGACAAGCCGGTGGATCTTCGTGCGGCTGACTTGGTATGCGACGGCTGCTTCCTTGATCGAGCCATATTTGGATGCGTCAACTTCCATGTTCGCTCCTTGGCTGCTTATTGTATATGATATATTCGAATTATGCAACCCGTGCAGTGTATTCGATGCAACTGTTCATATTGTACCGGGTTCGTGCATCGTCGCGGTTGGGGCTGTCGCTTGATGCCTAGCGCCCCATTCTACGTCAGACAGTGGGCGGTGGGGGAGAGTGCAGGTTAGAAATCGAGCCCCTCGACTTCCCACTCGAGGGGCTTTTGCACCATCTGGCGGATCCGATGTCGCGCTTTCGGTGTCGGTGGCACCGCCCATGTGCTCGTATCGTAGAATTGCTTGATTTGCGCGGGGTGGCGTTCTGTCTTTGGATTTCGCCACGAAGTTCGCGCATATTTGGTATCTGCTGATGCCGCTTCCAAGCCATCCATGGATCAACTGTTCGATGAAGACCAGGACATCGCCCGTCTTCGACGCCACCGAGCCGGTCTTGCCCGCCCTCATCTCGGAGGGTCGAAAGTCTTGGCCCTGGTCGCCTCTGCGAAGCGCCGCAAGCAGATCGGAGCCATGTCGCCGATGGGTGCTGGGTATGACGCGGAGGCCTCCGCTATACTTGCTCAGGGGATAGAGATAGGTCACGGCCTTCACTTACCTCAAGTCCTCATCATGCCTATCGCTTCCGAGCCATGGTATATCGCCTACCCGCAGGTGGCCCCTCCGGTCCCGTCGAGCCAGAAATCGGGACCAAGCAGAGGCTCGGAGATCTGGTGGATGCGCTCATCGTCGATGAAATCGCCCATTGACGGATGGCGTTCCAACCAAGGTTGTACTAACTGGTTGGCATCCGCCCGGAGCTCTGCTGCGCCGTGTAACTGCCGTATGATACTTGAGGTTGCGGCCTAAAGCTCATCCATTTCTCCTCGTGATAGGAATCCGTGCAGCATCAAGCGTCCGAAGTCCCCGTAGTGCCCGATCTGATGGTTTGTTGGCATCTCGGACACTTGTTGAATGGGTTGAGTATCGGCGCGGGCTACGGCATGAGCCCTGTGGAATTCTCAGCTGGGTCGAGTGAGGCTCGCTGTGCGCGGATACGATCGATAGCCCGTATTCGTTCCAAGAGTGGGGGATGAGTGTAGTTGAGCAGTACGTAGAACGGGTGCGGCGCCAGGTTCGATAGGTTGTCCTGCGACAATTTCCGCAGGCTGCTTGACAACTCGTCGGGCCTCCCGTAGGTCTCTACCGACCATCCGTCCGCTTCGTATTCATGCCTTCGCGATATGTAGTGAAGCGCCGTCCCCAAGACGATCTCGACCGGCGTGTACAGCAACCCGAAGAATACAAGTCCGGTGTATACTGACTGCTGATCCATCCCGAACGCATCGAACAGCCCCTGGCTTTCCAAGAAGATGGAGAGCAAGAAGAAGATGATTGCTGTGTGTACCACGCCCGCGGCCGTGCGTTGGATGATGTGTCTCTTCTTGTAGTGGCCTATTTCGTGCGCCAGCACTGACACCAGCTCACTCACGGTTTGGCTTCCCACGAGGGTGTCGAACAGCGCAATGCGCTTGTTCTTTCCGAACCCAGTGAAGAAGGCGTTGGACTTGCTGGAACGCTTCGATCCATCCATCACCATGATGTTGTCGATCTTGAAGTCCACCGACCTTGCGTAGTCGAAGATCCTGTCCCGCAGTTCTCCTGGTTCCAAAGGTGTGAATTTGTTGAATAGCGGCATGATTACGGTTGGCGCTATGAATTGAAGCGCCAGCGTCACGACGGTCACAGCCGCCCATGCGTACAGCCACGCAAACCCGCCGGCGTACTCGAAGAACGCAAGAACAGCGGCGAGCAGAGGCCCGCCCAATGCCACTGCGAGGGCCAAGAGCTTCGCTTGATCCATGATGAAGGTGCCCCAAGACGTCTTGTTGAACCCAAACTGTTCTTCGATTACGAACGTCCGGTAGGCGCCAAACGGCAGGTTGATCGCCGTATAGGCCAGGCCCAAAATGCCGATGTATGCCACGCCCGTCGCTATGAGGGGAAGCCCCCACCCCCGCACTAGCAAGTCGAGCTCGTTGAAGCCACCGAGGAACCAGAACGTCAGCAGCACAGCCAGGTTGAACGTGCCGGTGATCATATCGAACCCCGTGTTGACCTTGGTGTACTCCTGCGACTTTGCGTACTTGTCGGGCGGGTATACGTCCTCCAGTCCCTCAGGCGCTTCTGGCTTGAGCGCAGAAAGATTGAGCACGTTCGACAAGATGCCAAGAACGTACTCCACTACCAAGGCGGCGACGATTACGACGACGAACGCATTCATCCTGATGTTACGGTATGCCGAATCAACTCAAACCGTCAAGCGTAGCTTGTTGTGCTCGCTCCGCCGCGTTGACCGCATTGTCTCCACCCTCTCCACTCAGGGAAGCAGCAAGTTCTTCCATCCGGCCTGCTGTATGATCTGCTATCTCGCGCAAGGATTTTGCATCTTCTCTGACCTCTTTGGGGTCAATATCTATGCCCTGCCGGATTATGCGATAGCAGAGGTCTTCCCATTCCTCACCTTGTTGCCAAGCCGCCTTGGATAAGTCGAACCAGAAATCTACTCCGATAGGGAGTAACAACACAGGCGGATTGATTTCCTCGAAACGAACGCCTGTTGCAGTGCTGAGAGCGTCTCGCATCGTTCGGCCTTTATTGAGGACGAGATTGACTACATTCTTGCATTCTTTCGCCTTCAGATTTTTCTCTACAATGGTAATAGCAAGCATCCACTGGTCATCTTCATCTTCAAGTCTTGAAATTTCGTATCCTTGAGGAACTTTGATTTGCCCTTTGTCGACCTTCCATCGAATGCCTTTCGGAAGGTGAAATATGCGACGCATACTGCGAAGATAATCACCTCCCACATTCAGTTGCAGTTCCTGAACTATCTTTGCGTGAGTACCATGAACTTGGTACAGGACATCCACAGCCTGGCCGATTTCTGAGGGCTTCTTCTCGCTGCGGTTTGTTAGACAGTCTACCGCACTGCTCTCGTCCACTATCTTGTCCTCCTGAGAACGTCCGCTATCATGTGACTCACAATGGTAGTGGTGTCTTCCAAACCTCGTGCCTTGCCCCATTCCAAGAGGGATTCGTGCAACTCTTGGGGGATAGCGTATTGCACCGTCCTTCTGTCTTTGTCTGTTCTTTCGCCGACGTACTTGTTCAGATCTGCGATTGTGGCACCATGCCCCAAGTTTTGTAGAGCCTTGACAGCGTGTTCCCTATTATCCCTGTCGAGGCCGAGAAGCCATGAGGTTCGATCTCGCATCTTCTCTTGTGATTGTTCACGCCGTGCGCGGTCATATGTGTTTCGCACGATTGCGACCGCATGTCCATTTGACAAGATTCCCTGATCCACCATCTCTTTCAAGTCTTCGGGCAGTTCGACCAGGGCGTAGTACCGCATGACGGTCTGCGTTCCTACTCCCAAGTATTCTGCTGCCTTTGCCAGTGCTTCATCGCTTGTGTGTCCTGCCCCAGCGTATTTCTTGTATATTCGCTCTGTCCAGTATGCGCGGTCGCTGTATGTCAGATCGCCGCGGGCTTCGTTCTCAAGCCATGACCGCTGAATGGCTTCATCGTCACTCAGGTCGAACACGAAGGCAGGGATTTCTTCCATCCCCAGCTCTGAGCACGCCTTGAATCGGCATTGCCCGGTAACGTGCTCGTAGTCGTAGTCGGACTCGGAGAGTGGGTGAGGCCGAACGACGATTGGCATATCGGGCCAGTAGCCATGTGCCTGAATGGATGTCTTGACCTTCTCGACATTCTCTTCTACGCCTTGCCTGCGGACATTTATCGTACTCTTGGGATCGATGGCGCTGATGCTGATGTTTTGAACGGTGGTCATCTCCGTCTCCTACTGCGATGCTGGTGTGGACAATCTTGGAGTTGATTCTATCATTAATTTCGCTAGATGCAACTGGGGTAGGGAGTTGGTATTTTCCCCTCACACCACCTGAAGCGCGTACAGCCTCGCCCGGCGCATCCGAACCCGCAGGCGGACCGGGCGGTTCGCCCACTGCGAAATGTCTGCCTCTCCGTTCCATGTGACGGTATGGCTGACGCTGTCCCCAGTGAATGGGTCGCACTCATCGAATGAACGGCCGGGAATCGCCGTCGCGGACTCCGCAGGCCTACCTTCTCCGAAACGCCCCATATGCTCGGGGGAAGCGTCAGCCAGTTCGAATCTGACTTCTCCTCCGAAACGAGTCCAAGCGTTGACCGTCAGGCGCCCGCCGTCAAATGTTATGGGAATCGTCGTACATTCCCCCTGGTCCGGAGACTCCAGGGACACGAACCCGTCCTTCCTCCATGTTGCAGTCGACCAGTACCCCCGGTGCTTGTCCGCTCCGCGCCCTTCTCCAAAGTGCCCCTCGTTATGGGTGTGCCAAGTAGGAGACACGAACAGCGTAACCTCGTCTGGGCGGAAGCTCACGAGTCCCGCCCCGGCGTAGTAGCCGCCCTCCGAATCGGTTCCCGGCTCGCCTCCGGATACTACGGGCGTCCGAGTGAGGCGCTCCCAACTCACTCCGTCGCGGCTGGTCAGCATTTGAACCTCGACGATATCCGCGTTCCGTTGGTAGAACGCCGGAAACATCAAGTAGGCGTCTGCATCCGGCCAGGGCGTGTATGCGTTCGTGTAGATGTCCGTGTCCGGCCCGTCGAGCGCGTCGGGCGCATACACCATTTCCGGCCTAGGCCATTGGTCGAATCGGCTTGTCGCAGCGCGTGAAATCGTTCGCCGTCCATGCAAGGCCCCGCGCTCGAAAGCAGTCCAACCCCGAATGTATGCCACGTATTCGCCGCGCTTCTGATCGAAAGCGGCCACGTTGTGCGTGTCACTAAAGTAGTTGGGTATCAGCGGGTCGTCCAGTGTTTCCCAGTTCAAGCCGTCAGGCGAGACGGCTCCATAGATATGGGGGACTTTCTCGTTTGGCGCGCGGTAGAGCAGCTTGTAGCGGTCGCTTGCTCCGCCCGCCGGATCCTTGAACACGCACGCGCTGTTGACCGAGCGCCCCCGCGCGGCATCCAACCCGTATACGATGTTGTTGTCCTTGGAGCCGTTGAATTCGACGGTTCCGACCCTGGGCTTCGTCCACGTTGCGCCGTCCGTCGATTCCGCATAGGCTAGCATCATCGGGGAAGAGCCGTCGTCTCCGCTCGTGTCCGTTCGCACGCGGTAGAAGAAGCGGTAGACGCCCTCGTCCTCGAACACTGTCCCATGACTGCCCACCGATGCTTCCCATACTTTGTCGGAGCGCAGGACTGCCTCGCTTCCGATGCGCGGCTTGTGCACTGCGAGCCGGATGCCAGTCGGCATCTCCCACGAACCAGGCGTCGTTCCCGCCCACGCGACGCCGTATCCAGGCTCTACCAGACTCCAATCTGTGAATACATGCTTCTCGCCGCCAAGTGCATAGCAGGCTTTCTCGTCTACCATAGCTCATGCTCCTCATCTCGGATGGTTGATCGGTCGGGTTAGACTACGTATTCCGGATGCACGTTGTCAACATATAGGCGGCACGTTGCGATGGGAAGACAATCTTACGCCATGTTCCGTTTCCCGGTGTAGGTAGAGGACGCCCCCGCACGAAAGACTCCCTTCTACGACCTGTGGACGGCGACTCCGTGCGGTGCGTCCAATCCGCGGCGACGAGTGCAGGCCGCGCAGACGGAGCAATCGGATTTGTCCGTCCGGGTTCCGTTTGATTTGTTGGCATGAGGCTTATGAGACGGCAACTCCAAGCGATACGTCGAATCCGATCCATGCCGAGAGGAAGGAAACGGAACGTCGTTGCCTCGCGCGCGTGCGCGGGAATAGAGGAACGCGCACACGAGCTTCCGTCGGATTTTGTCGGATTCTGTTGGATTGTGTCGAATTTTGGAGACAGCGGGAAGGGGCCGTCTCTGTGTGTAGATTCCCGCCTACGCGGGAATGACGTGGTTGGGATTGGGAATGACGTGGTTGGGATTGGGAATGACGTGGTTGGGATTGGGAATGACGTGGTTGGGATTGGGAATGATGTGGTTGGGATTGGGAATGACGTGGTTGGGATTGGGAATGATGTGGTTGAGTGTGGTCGTGCGGAGGTCCGGTGGGTGAGGTGGTTGGGAGTTGGTATGTTTCGCGCATGGGGCTGTCTCCTTGGGTCGTGGTTTCGCGGAGTGGTCACAGTACCATAATAGTACGTGAGTTCTGTTTTGTCAAATGTGAATCGGTTGATTCTGTCTCGGGGCGGTCCATACTAGCGAACAGGGGGCAATCTATGCCAAGGGAACGACCCGCCCAAAAGGGACTGTCCACGCGGCGTTTGGTTGTGCTATAATTGAAATTCGCATGATTCGAGCGGAGTTCGACTGTACGAGGAGATGATGTGGTAGCCCAGAGGGTCAGAGAATACGAAGTTGTGATAATCCTCAGTCCGGAAGCGACAGAGGAAGAGGTATCCGGTGTCCTGGATCGAGTCAGCGGTTGGATCACCGACCGTGGCGGCGAGGTCAAGAACCGCGATATCTGGGGTCTGAAGCGGTTCGCATACCCCATCAAGAAGTTCATGGAGGGAAATTACTCCCTCACGACGTTCAGCTTGGACGCCGAAAGGGCGCAAGAGCTGGACAGGTACTTGAAGGCGTCGGAGGACATCCTGCGCGCCCTGGTCGTCAAGCTGTAGGGGGCATTCACCATGACGATGAACAAGATACTCATCATCGGCAACGTTGGGGGCGAACCGGAGATGCGCTATACCCCAAGCGGAGATCCGGTCACGTCGTTCTCCGTAGCTACGAGTCGCAGGTATACTGCGCAGGGAGAGCAGCGGGAGGAGACGCAGTGGTTCAGGGTATCCGCCTGGAACCGATTGGCCGAGACATGTAACCAGTACGTGACCAAAGGCATGAAGGTATATGTCGAGGGCAGACTCTCCGTCCGAGAGTATCTCGCACAGGATGGACAGACGCGCACGAGCGTCGACGTGACCGCATTTGAAGTCCGATTCTTGAACCGTCCCGGGGAGACCGGAGGCAGACCGAGTGAGGACGCGGGAGGCACAGGGTACGCTCCGAGTTCTGCACCCGAGGGGGCAGAGGATCTCCCCTGGTAGCGCGGCCGCGAACTATTTCGACAAGACGAGGGAATCATACATGACAACCGGAACACCAGACCAGAACAGACCAGCCGCGCCCCAGCATGGGGGAGCGCGCCGCCCCCAGTCGGGCGGATACCGAGGCGGCCCCGGCGGGCGGCGTCCGCGCGGCAGGTTCTTCCCCAGGCGTCGGAGGATATGCCCCTGCGCCGAAGGACAGAAGATCGACTACAAGGACATCGAGTTCCTTCGCCGCTTCCTCACAGATCAGGCAAGGGTCGAGTCCAGGCGAAAGACCGGCATGTGCGCCAAGTGCCAGAGGCCGCTCGCCCGCGCAATCAAGCGCGCGCGCTACCTGGCCATGCTTCCGTACACCAGGAACCACCGCGTCGGGCAAGCCAGGTCGTTCGTCTAAACTTGGTCGAGAAAGAGAAGCAGGGCAGGTCCCATTCACCCAAGGGCGGATGTTTCCTCCTCTCGTGCACGACGACGGAGGCCCCGCCTGTCGATCCGGTTGGGATTGCTATCCCGGAGACGATGCAAGCGTTCTCTATGGTGAGGCTCCTGCAATTCAGGTCAGCAAGGGGGTAACTATGCGAGGTC
The DNA here is from genome assembly GCA_965242665.1 of Dehalococcoidia bacterium. Lineage (GTDB taxonomy): Bacteria > Chloroflexota > Dehalococcoidia > Lucifugimonadales > VXLM01 > VXLM01. The sequence goes on from OZ251484.1 coordinate 3,118,734, forward strand.
GGCTATTGCGCCAAGCGCTCTTGAGCTTTGCCACCGCGGCGCTGGTCTCCGCGGTTGCTTGTGGTTCAAGTGAGGACGGCCCTCCGCCCCTGCAGTTCGACACTACCTTGCCGCCCGAGTCTGACTTTGCTACTCCGACTCCGATTCCGCCCGATGATTCGCAGCTTGCCGATCCCACCGCAACCGAGCCGCCAACCACTCCAACTCCGCTGTCTGTAGACAGTCCAGACTACGATCCCGTTCTGCCGATGTCCAAGATATTCCAGGGGATCGGTAGCACGGTGTTCGGCGAGTTCACGCCCAATGAGGATCTCGCTATCGACGGATTGCGGGAAGCTCGCGCGGCCGGCGATAAGTCGATGGTGCCCGTCATCGTCACTCTCATGCGCTTCATCAACAGACAGGCCGTATTCGATGAAGCCGTCTTGACTATTCGCGAGCTCACCGGACAAGACTTCGGCGGGACGCCCGCGGACTGGCCGGACTGGTTCGAGTGGCTGGGCAAGAACTTGGACGAGTACAGGCCTCCGGATGGATACGCCCAATTGAAACGCCGCTTCTTCGCCGATATTCACCCCACCTTCGAAGTCTTGCTCGATGGATATGAGGAAAACTCTCGAATCGAGCCCTTTGAAATCGAGTGGGGCGGTGTTTCCCCAGACGGCATCCCGCCGCTGGAGAACCCCCCTTCCATACCGGCCGACCAAGCCGACTACCTGGATGACCATGAGCGCGTCTTCGGTGTGTCGATTGACGGAGAGCACCGCGCGTACCCCCTCCGCATTATGAACCCGCACGAGATGGCGAACGACGTCCTCGGCGGTGAGTCTATCTCGCTCGCGTACTGCACCCTCTGCGGGGCGGGTATTGCGTATTCCGGAAAATTCGACGACATCGAAACAACCTTCGGAACGTCCGGCTTCTTGTACCGCAGTAACAAGCTGATGTACGACCGAGAGACTCTCTCGCTTTGGAACCAGGAAACGGGCGAGCCGGTAGTCGGTCGGCTTGCGGATAGCGGCGTCCGACTCGATTTCTTCCCCACGCTGTTGACTACTTGGGGGGAGTGGAAAGATGAGCATCCGGATACCACGGTTCTCAATCTGGACACCGGCGTGTATCAGGCAAGCAGGTACTTCCCAGAAGACAACCCGAACGCTACGTATTTCGACTATTTCAACAGCCCCGATACGATGTTTCCCGTCTGGCTCCGGGATGACCGATTGGAGGCGAAGGACATCGTGCTCGGCTTGAAGATCGACGATATGGCAAAAGCCTATCCGGTGCGCGACCTCCAGATGGAGCGCGTCGTCAACGACGCGCTCGGCGATGTGAACGTCGTCGTTCTGGCGTCCGAAATCTCCCCGGCGTCGAAGGTGTACGAGCGTGCCGAGCGCGAGTTTTCCCGAGTGGATGGCGACAACGCCACCGGCGTGCCCATGACCATCGTCGACGAATCAGGCGCAGTGTGGAACGTCACCGAAGACGCCCTAGTGAACGCGTCCGACCCGTCCCAGACCCTGCGGAGAATCCCCACACACATGTCGTTCTGGTTCGGATGGTACGCCTTCTATCCGGACACCCTGCTGTACGAGAGCGAAGACTAGATTAACGCCGCGGGCGGCCGCCTCATTCCCCGTACTCGATGTACACTTCCACCGTCTTCACGATCAGCGGCGTGCGGATCCGACGGTCTCGATGAAGTTGCACGACCTTCACGGCGTGAGATCCCTTGGACGCCTGCCCCGGAGTCAGATCCCAAACCAACCACTTGTTCTCCGACACGTCCGCAGGGCCGTCGTCGGCCTCCGCCGCGTCCAGTACTGTGGGTTCACCCAGATCGTCTCCGTCCCAGCTCACATCGACCTTGTCATCCGGCGCCCAGTGCTCGAACTCTATCATGAGTCTGATGCCGCATATATCCGCTGAGCGCGCCTGTACGTCGTCGTGGATGGACAGATCGAACGCGGGCCCGTCGCCGGTAATCGTGCGAAACAGGACGACCGCCGTCTGCCCGTAGATGCGATCGTTCACGGCGTTCGGAGCTGCGGCCTCTAGGTATGTTGGGCCTCGGTGGAGCGCGCCGTACAGCTTGTTCGTTCCTTGCAGAGTGGACGGAGCGCCGATGGTCTCCAACAGGCCCCGCCAGCGTTCCTTGCCTGGGAACCAGTTGAAGACGTACAGGCCGTCCACCCCTTCGTCGTAGTACCGCGCGGCGACCGCACGCAGCCATGCGTCCCGCCACTCGTCATGCGAGATGAGACGCGCGGCCTCCTGACGGGAGAGACTATCGAACCCGCCGTACAGTCGTATGTTGGATCCTCCGATGAGCGCCTTGAACTTCGCCGCCTCGAAACCCGGATCGGCGCCAGAACCGCCAGCGCCAATGATGATGTCCGCCAATCCTGTGCTGCACCATTTCTCTACGTCGTATCCGATGTTCCTGCAAGATTCCAGAGTAGTAGCCACCCGCGCGGCGACGTGAAACGGCCTGCCGCGCTCCTGGGCGATCTCGTCCGCCATTCTTCGCACAGCCAGTTGAACGTCGGTCAAGACGTAGCGCAGGCGGTAGCCGTGGTTTTCGGGCAAGTGGAACGGATGCCGCTGCCAGTCGAGCTCCACGCCGTCCCAGTCCGCTTGAAGGCACGCCTCTCGAATGTACGACAACTTGTGCTCGCGCACTTCCCGATGAACGAAGTTCCACGAGCCAACCCCTCGCTGCTCGGGCACGTCATCGACGTCCAGCAGCCATTCGGGGTGCTCTTGCCGCAGTCGAGTGCCTCGGTTCAACCGCTTGAAGTCGCGGGGGCGAGTCCCGTAGAAGTGGTTGTCGTTCATTCGCATCGAGACGTAGACGTCCATACCCAGATCGTGCCCGCGCTCCACCATCGCTTGGAACGGGTTCTCCCCGCGCTCGAACATGCCCCGCACATTCTCCGCATGGCGCATCGCCCGCAGCGAGGAATAGACCCTGCCAGCGCCGTCGCCAAGCCGCTCGTGTTCTACCGACGGCCACTCGGCCTCGTGGGATCCGATGCTCCAGAACATCGCGTCGACCTGCGTGCCCTCCAACGGAGCGTATATCCGATCCATGAGCTGGTCGACCGACTGCGGGGCCTCGTCGTAGTCCAGCGGCGCGCCGTCCCAGTTGAAGATGATTCTATAGTGCGGGGTAGCTTGTCTCACGATGCCTCCTCGACGCGGCCGTTCGTTATGGAGCAAGTGCGGTCAACGGCTCGATAGGCACGTTCCGCAGCAACCAGAATGCGGTAATCACCGCCAGCAGCGCCCATATCCATTGGTGTGGAACGAACACCCTCGGTAAATCCCGCAACCGAAACGCCCTCAGAGCCCCCGCTCCAAATGAGTAGGCGATGAATGGGATCGCCAAGATCGTCAGCGGGTTGTAGCCAAGCGCAGCCGCGATGTTCCCGTGCAGGAGTTGATGCAGTGCACGCGCCGCGCCGCAACCTGGGCAGTGGAAGCCGGTCAATCCAAAGAAGGGGCAGATTGGATACAGCCCCGGTTCGCGCGGATCGAACGCATACAGCACGACAGCGCCGGCGATTCCCAACATGGCCAGGAGGGCATACCCGGCTCTGGCGGGAAACCGGTAGCCGCGGATCGTGAAGATGGTGTCGGATGTCGTCATGGCAGAACGGCAGGCGCGGTGCTGTAGCGGGCGGCAGCGAATGCTATAGAGAGGAAGAAGGCAAGTATCCCCAGGACTAAGGAGACCCACGCCCACGTCTTCGCATTCTCTGACGCTTGCCTGGCCCTAGCGAAGTCACCCGCGGCGACTAGACCATTGACTTGGGCGGCGTAGACGATGGACACGACGCCGGTGGGCAGGCAGCAGAAGATCGTTGCGAGGATGGCCCATACGAGATGGTTTGGAACGTAGGGACGCTCCTCGGTCCGATAGTTTGGAGTGTATGGCCTCGCCTCGCGTGTTTCGTGCGCCGGGCGAGGTTGCTCGGAGGAGTCGAATAGGTCGCGTCCGCATTTGGCGCAGAACCTTGCGCCTTCTTCCGCCTCCGTTCCGCATTGCGGACAGTACATGGAGTCAGCCTTTCGTCGTCAAGTTGGGAGATGGTACACCACCTATTCCAGCTATTCCAGTCTCGGGTTCCGTTTCCTTTTGCGGCATGACGGTTAGGGGGCGGCAACTCTCCAAGCGGTGCGTCCAATCGCGCAACGGGAGATTCCCGCCTACGCGGGAATGACGGGATCCGGTGGGAATGACGGGATCCGGTGGGAATGACGGGATCCGGTGGGAATGACGGGATCCGGTGGGAATGACGGGATCCGGTGGGAATGACGGGATCCGGTGGGAATGATGAGACCCGGGGGGAATGACGAGAGACCCGGCGGGAATGACGAGACCCGGCGGGAATGACGAGACCCGGCGGGAATGACGAGACCCGGCGGGAATGACGGAGAGTCCAACCTGTTGCGGCCTGGGCGCAATCCATGCCGCAAAAGTAAACGGTAAGCAGTCTCGTCCACGCTATCAGTGCGCTTCTCTGTAGTGCTCCCTCAGCAGGTCTGCGCCGAAATCTCCTTCCATGTCGCGCCAAACCGAGTGGATGTGGTTTGCGCGGTCTTGGGTGTTGTCGTACTCGATGAGGAACGTTGGGCCGTGAACACGGTAGTAGTGCGCCTGTCCGCGGTGGCGGTTGCCGGCCCAACCGAATCGGACCGACTGCAACCCCGCGTCGTGGATCTTTCGCATTTGCTCCGCGGCCGTGTCTTCTGGGCTGCGCTTGACGTACACCTCGATCAAGCGGACGAGGCGTTCGCGCTGGTCGTCCGTCATCGCGCTTGCCGGCAGGCCGACTGCGGGCTCGATGCGGGCGCGGCGGCTCGCCCTCGTGACGATGTCCGGCGGAGCGGCCGGGTATATCGTGCATTGATCCATCTGCCCGGCGTCCAAAGACTCGAGCAAGCTCCGTCCGGCGTCCTCTTCCTCTGGCAGGATTCGCAGGCCCTCATGCGGCCCGCGTGGAACCACTGCAGGGTTTGCCCCAAAGAAGGACGGCGTGACGGAAATCTTCTTGCCCTCCACTACCGTGATGTTCAACGAAAGATGATGTCCATCGACTTGCCATCCCCACGGATCTGGGCCGCCTGGCTGGCCGAATACGCTGAAGTGATACAACCCCGGCGAACGGTCGAATCGGAGCGTACCCGCGCTGGTTTCCATATCTCCAAGTATCGTCTCGTGCGCCATGATTGCGCGGGCCTTGCGGATTCCCGCGGCGCTGAGGCTGGCCGCCGCCAAGGCGTCCGCGTCGTCCTGCTGCCGTTGCGTCATGTCCCCGCGCTTCAAACCTGCCCGCGGACGAGGGATGTAGTGCCAGTTCTCCCGTTCGTCCGAATCGAACGTGAACGCCGCAATCGCTCTCCGATCCTGGTCGAGGCTGCGGACGAACGCTTGGGCCGCGCGTGCAACCCGGTTGATGGTGGCGGGGGCAATAGTTGGAGAAGCCATGCGATGTTCCGCAAATGTCGGATGCGCGCATCATAGCATCCCGCTGCGTGTGTGTCACGCACTTGAATGTGCTCGCGGTTCGATGTACCATCTTGCACGGAACGAGACACCCATCCAGAGGAGGATGCCGTGGCACAGTCTGACATTTCGGGGCTTGTCCAAACCGTACTGGGAACGGTAGACCCATCGACCTTGGGCATGACTACGACGCACGAGCATATCTTCATCGACTTCGTGTGCATGTACACGCCGCCGTCCGAGGCAAGCGCCAAGGGGCTCGGTGAGGAGAAGGTGTCGCTCGAAAACCTCGGATGGGTGCGGTACGATCCGTTCCGCAATATCGACAATCTGGAGCTGCTGGACGAGGAAGTCGCAATCCACGAGATTGGCCTGTTCAAGCGGGTAGGGGGCGGCAGCATCGTCGACGCGACCACCCTTGGCATCGGCAGAGATCCCCTCGCCCTGGCGCGCGTATCGAGGGCGACCGGAGTGAACATCGTGATGGGAGCGGGGTACTATGTGGGCAAGGTGCACCCGCCAGACATGGACGAGCGTTCGGAAGAGGAGATCGCTCAACAGATAATCGGCGAGCTGACCGTCGGCGTCGGGTCGACGGGGGTACGCGCCGGCATCATCGGAGAGCTCGGGTGCTCGTGGCCGCTGACGGACAACGAGCGCAAGGTGCTCCGCGCTGGGGCCGCCGCGCAGCGTGCAACCGGCGCCGGCGTGCTCATACACCCCGGCCGCAACCCCCGCGCGCCCTTCGAGATACTCGATGTTCTGGAAGAATCGGGCGCGGACATCAGCCGCGTCATCATGGGGCACCTCGACCGGACGATCTTCGACACCGCTACGCTCTTCGAGTTCGCAGAGCGCGGCTCGATGCTCGAATACGACCTCTTCGGGTGGGAAACGTCCCACTATTCACTAGGAACCGACGACATGATCCACGACGGGCAGCGCTTGGACTACGTTCAAGCGCTCGTCGACCGCGGCTGCCTGTCGAGAATCGTCCTCGCGCAGGACGTGTTCGCCAAGTCCCGCATTTCCACATACGGCGGCTATGGCTACGGTCACTTGATAGAGAACATCGTTCCGCGAATGCGAGAACGCGGCATGACAGAGGATTGCATCCGCCAGATCATGGTTGACAATCCGGCGAGAATCCTCGCATTCGAATAATCGTGCAGGGAGTCCTACTATGAAGACTGAATCTCGACTCGATGAACTGGGAATCGAACTGCCCGCGCCCCAGGCGCCTGCGGCGAACTACGTTCCCGCGGTTCGAACGGGAAATCTGCTCTACTTGGCGGGGGTCGGTCCGGCCAAGAGAGCGGACGGGAGGGCCCTCATAGGGAAGGTTGGGGCCGAACTGACGTTGGAAGAAGGCTATGAAGCCGCGAGGCTGGTCTGTCTCAACATCATTTCTCGCCTGAAGGCAGAGCTTGGAGACCTCGATCGAGTGGTTCGGGTGGTCAAGCTTCTCGGGATGGTCAACGCCGCGGGAGACTTCGGCGAGCACCCCGCGGTCATCAACGGCTGTTCGGATCTTCTCGTCGAGGTGTTTGGCGAGCGGGGAAAGCACGCGCGCTCGGCCGTTGGGATGCAGAGCCTGCCGTTCGGCATCCCAGTAGAGATCGAGGCTATCGTGGAAATCTCCGACTGAACGGCGTTGGCAATTCTCCTCATTGACCCGAGATCCCGTGTGGAGCTGCCGTTAATGCGACGAGGGCGGCGAGGATGGTCATTGCGATAGCACAAAGGAGACGGGAGACATCCTCAGGTTACGCAACGGGCGACGCACCGGATCGATCTGGGCGTCGCAGTAATGCTTGTGGGCCCCGATGGGCAGCTTGGGAAACTCAAAGGAAAGGACGCATGGCGGATCTGTCCCTGGCAACGAGAAATAAAGTCGAGAGGCGTTTGACAGGGGGTTGTATCTTCCTATAGTCTATAGCCATGAGAAGAAAACAAGGCACGCTTCTACCAATCGAAATATCCATTCTGGAATCTGGTCTTGGCCTTCATGCGAGACGGGTAGAGGAATTCTACGGGTTCCTCATCGCCAAGAAGCTCGCGGAGCGCGACGGCGCCCGCAAGCTTACTGGATATGGTACGCTGTACAAGGCCCTTTCGCGAATGGAGAGCCAGGGACTGCTTACGAGCCGTTGGGAAGACCCGGCCAATGCCGCCCAGGAGGGGCGGCCAAGGCGACGGCTGTATCGAGTGACGTCCTCCGGACAAGACGCCCTCCTATCCGTCCATTCCGATCCAAACTTTGCGCCGTCCGCTAGATCACAGGAGTTCGTGACCTCTTAGATGCCCCCTCCGAGAATGCCTTTCACCGCTCGCTTGGTCCGCTGGTGGGTACGGTGCTATTCACTTGGCCTGCCGGTGGAGGAGCGCTGTGCACGCCTCAATGAGATAGAGTCCGACTTGTGGGAGGAGTCCGAGTTTGCTCGCCGGTCGCATACGTCCGCCAACCGTGCATCCCTTCACATCTTGGCGCGCTTCCTCCTCGGAATCCCAATGGATGTTTCTTGGCGGCTGTCGCGCCCGGGTGCGGAACGGGTTGTCTTGACTGTTGGAGCGTATCCCATAGGGCAATCCTGCGCTCGTACACTTGGCGGCGCGTTCAAAAGCCGGATCGGCATTGGGACATTGGCCGCGTGCGCCGTGTTCTTGCTGACCGCGGGAGCCTGGACAGCCATTCGCGATCAGGGCCGTGTCGGAGATCGAGTGGACACTTCCTTGATCGGTATCGGGTTCTCCAACCTCGACGCGATGCTGTCTTACCAAGACCATCACCCGGTAGAATTGTCCAGCGTCGTTCCCTACATGGCCATCAAGACCCAGATGCAGCAGGGCGATACGGTCACTACGTTGGGCGATGGAAGGGTACTGGTAGTTGGGGACTTCTCAATCCCTGGGCACTGGAGTGGCGCGCAGGTCTACGATCCTACCGAAGAGGACTGGGAATCGACGGCATACCTTGCGGACAATCGCCGCTGGCACACCTCGACTCTGCTGCTCGATGGTCGGGTGCTCGTCGCAGGCGGTCAGGAACGGTCTGGGAGAGTTCTCCACACGGCTGAGCTCTTCGATCCTGCAAACAACTCTTGGACATCTACGAGCGCGATGCTGCACGCACGCGCCTTCCATGCGTCCACCCTGCTCGATGACGGTCGGGTGCTGGTAATAGGAGGCCGCCGCGGTGACCTCGAAACACTCGCATCCGCGGAGATATACGACCCTGACACTCAGAGTTGGAGTCGCGCCGAGTCCATGGGCGAGCCAAGATACTCTCTCTCGTTGTCGGTGCTGCACGACGGACGAGTCCTCGTAACCGGCGGGAGTGATATGGATGCGAGCAGCGTGTCCGCCCATAAGACCGCCGAAATCTACGATCCGCTGTCCAATCGGTGGGCGCAGGCAGAGCAGTTTGGAACGAACCGTGCCGGACACTCCGCGACAGTCTTGATGGATGGGCGGGTATTGGTCGTTGGCGGCGGTTTGGGCTCCGATATCGTGCAGGCAGAGATATACGACCCCGAAGTAGATGCGTGGTCTTCCGCCGGTATGACCGCCTTGGCGAGAACCGGACACTCCGCCGCCGTCATGTCAGATGGGAGGGTAATCGTCGCCGGCGGTTGGAGCGGTGGCAGCAGCGCGGGGCATCTCGTAGAGATATACGACCCCCGAGTCGGCACATGGCTCACCATGGCCGTTACCTATTAGGCCGATTGGTGTCTCGCCTACCTCCAACCGTGCGGATGAGTGCATCCCGTCCTACGAGGTACTGTGCAGCCGGCCCGCGAACGAGGCAGAAGCCTGGGACGTTGCCATGCCAATACAAGATCGAACCCCGAGATTCAGTGGAGGAGACATAGTGAATAGCCTGCCCAGGAAGACGGTTAGCGACGTCAATGAAGTGGCCGCGCGCATCCGCGAGAACGTGCAAAAGGTTATCGTCGGAAAAGACGATGCCATCAATCTAGCTCTCGTTGCACTCCTTTGTCGAGGACATGCACTGCTAGAGGACGTGCCAGGCACCGGCAAGACCACGATGGCCAAAGCGTTGTCCCAGTCGCTCGGCTGTGATTTCCATCGCATCCAGTGCACTCCGGATCTCATGCCAACCGATGTGCTGGGCGTCAACTTCTACAATCAGAAGGTCGGCGAATTCGAGTTTCGCCAAGGCCCAGTGTTCAGTCAGATCATTCTAACTGACGAGATCAACCGGGCGACCCCCCGCACCCAGTCCGCGCTGCTCGAGTCCATGCAAGAACGCCAAGCAACCATTGACGGCGAGAGCATGGCGCTGCCCGAACCGTTCATGGTGTTGGCGACCCAAAACCCAGTGGAAATGGAAGGAACGTTCCCGTTGCCCGAAGCGCAGCTCGACCGCTTCATGGTGCGGATCGTAATCGGATACCCTACGCCGGAAGAAGAAGGACACATCTACAAGCGTTTCGAGGCGGATGCTATGCCGCCCAGCGTGGAGGCTGTTACCAACGCCAGCGACCTCGACGAGCTGCAAAAGGTGCCTCCAACCGTGCGCGTCGACGACTCTGTGCGCGAGTACATTGTGAACCTAGTCACGAGCACCCGCGACAACTCTGGCCTCTCCCTTGGGGCCAGCCCCCGCGCAGGACTGGCCCTCTACAAGACATCTCAAGCGTGGGCGGCTCTGGATGGGCGGGATTACATCACCCCCGATGACGTCAAACTCCTCGCTCACTCCGTTCTCCCGCATCGGCTCATCCTGAGTTCGACTGCACGGCTGCGCGGAAACAGCGCTGACCAGATCGTCGGCGACCTGCTCGATACGGTTGCAGTCCCGATCGAAAGGCAATGACGACGTTGGCATCCACAGGCACATTGCGGCGCTATCCCATTCACACGGTCTCCAGCGACCGTACTTGGCAGACCCTATGGATTATCTTCTTTGGGGTCCTGCTGGCCGCCAGCGTCATCTGGGCGCACGCTCTGGGTATCGGGTTTGGGCTGATGGGCCTCATCGCCATTGGCCTCGCGCGCTTTTGGAACCGCGTCGCCCTCCAAAAGCTCACCTACGAACGCTCCTTTCCTCAAGAGCGGGTGTTCTTTGGCGACGAAATATACATGGACCTAGTGCTCTCGAACCGGAAGCCGATCCCACTCGCCTGGCTCAATATCGATGATCAACTTCCACAAGGCGTCATGCCGCACACAGCATCCCTGTCCCGCAACATTCAGAGCGGGATCGATAGCATGAGCCACTCCACCGCAGTCGCATGGTACGAGAGGATACGCTGGCGCTATCGCATTGACGTGGTCGGACGGGGAGAGTACAGCATTGGCCCAGCTAGAATGGAAAGCGGCGATCCATTCGGATTCTTCCAGAGTCGAATGACCGTGACCCATCTGGACAAACTCGTCGTCTACCCTAGAGTGTATCCATTGGACGATATCGGCATCCCGCCTGCCAGGCCGCTGGGGGATATTCGGGGTGGACTCGAGATCTTCCCAGACCCGTCTCGTCCCGCGGGAATACGCGAGTACGTTCGCGGCGACCCTTTGAAGACCATCGACTGGAAGTCCACTGCCAAGCAGCAGCAGCTCATGGTACGAACCTTCGAGCCAAGCTCTACCCATACGGTAATTATCGCCCTAGCCGTCGATACGATGGAGCCGTACTGGCTCTCTCAGAATCCTGACGACCTGGAGCGGGTGATATCCGTGGCCGCCTCGATGGCCTTGTACGTCTCCGGACAACAATACAGCATGGGCCTGTTCTCCAACGACATGCCGGTCGGAGGAGACCGATCCATGACCGTCCCTCCGAGTTCGGATCCCGAGCATCTGCACACGGTCTTGACTGCGATGGCATTGACGCGGCCATTTGCGCCCAGCGCGATGTCCACGGCCCTCGTAGAACAATCCCGCAAGTTCCCCTTTGGTTCCACCATCGTTCTCTGTACTCACATAATGACCGACAGCCTCGCTCAAGCAATCGACGAGCTTCGCCAACGCGGATTTCGGTTTACCGTACTGTACACCGGATCCGAGACGGTCGAAAATTCGCCTCCCGAAGTGCTCTTCTACGACCTGCGAGACCATATCGACCGTGTTGATCAAGAGGAGGTGGACAAGGCTGCCCTCAGTGATGACGCTGACGTGTCCGAAGGAACGGATCCGACTGCATGGGACAATCTCAAGAACACGGTAGTCGGTACTGGGCGCGAACGAACATGACACTTACCCGAGAGAAACTGACCTACGCTACCCTCGTGGTCTCCGAGTCCGCGTGGCTCTATGCGTTTGTGTCGATACTCGGCGTGGCCGCCGGATCCAGCGGAAGCCCCCTCAGCTACTTCGCGATAGTCGGACTTCTCGGCTTGTCCGTGTTGACCTACTCGTACATTCGTTGGAAGGAATTTCAAGCGTTCGAACTGTTCTATTTCGGCGCCACTGCGGGAGGGGTCGCGCTGGCCTATCTCGTTGTCGCGGCCTCATACGTTCCCGGCTCGTTCGATATCGCCTGGGTGACCTCATTGACGAGAGGCGATTACCTTCCGGAAGGGCAGGCCTTCCGCGGTACTGCAGGCGGATTGATCGCAGCCGGCATATGGTTCCGAGGAATCCGCATCATTATGGTTCCATACCCTGAGAAGAGTCTCACTACGAGCTTCCGATTGGGGCTGCTCTTCATTGGGTTGTCCGCCGTCATCGACATCTTCGTGGAAGAGCAACTAAACACATTCACGATGGTACTGATCTTCTTCGGGGCAGGGCTCGCCGGGCTGAACATTGGACACCTGGTTCCGGAAACCGCAGCGTCGTCTCGGTTGCGGATCTGGCCGAAGGCGATCGGGGGCGCGGTTGCGGGAATTCTCGTCGTCGGCCTTCTCTTCGGTTTCCTCCAACAGAGCTTTCTTTCTTTCGTCTTCTCTCCCATTCGCTTCGTCTTCGATAGGATAGCCCAAGGCATCTTCATCGTCGTAAGCGTCCCCTTCGTCTTGGCACTGGAAGCAATCAATAGAGTCATAGGAGGGATCTTTAGCCGAGAGGTCGATCCGTCCGACATTCTCGGCGATGTAGAGGTCACCCCCACTCCTGAGCCGGACCTTCTACTAACTCCAGTGCCATTCGAGAGCGTTGGCGGCGCAGATGGGGAGCAAATGTCGGGCTTCTTGCTGCTCGTTCGTCAATATATCGCCTACGCCCTCGTGGCCGCCGCGGTGATTCTCGTGGCCATCTTCCTCTATGTCATCATGCGCAGGGTTGCCAAGCGCTTGAGAAGGGATGATGACCCGGAGCGAGAATCGCTCCTCGACGAGGTCAGCTTTGCATCGGATATCGGAGACCTGTTTGCCGACCTCATGTCGAACGTCAAGGATATGTTCAAACGAGGAGCGCGCAAGGTCTTCCGCCTTCCCAAAGGGCCTCCCGGCGTAGTCGAAGCGCTCCGCCTCTACTACCAAATCCTCACTACTGCTGAACAGAACGACGTTCCTCGCCCCGATCACGCTACCCCAACCGAATTCCGCTCGGATCTGCGGCAGGTGTTTGCGAACGATCTGGTAGAGCCTGCAACACACGCTTTCAACCGCGCGCAGTACGGCGACATACCGGCCACGGAAGAAGAAATCGCCAAAATGCGTTCCGCGTTCCGCGTCGTCAAGTCCGGGGAGCGCGTCCGGCAGACGGAGGTCGGCGGGACGAGTAGGGAAGCGCGCTTCGAGACCGTGACATCCGAGATTACCGATTCTCCTCTTTCCGGCACCCGCTTCGACAGCCCGTCCCTCTCGGAAAAGAGCTGGTTTAGCGGAGGTATTGGCGTCGTTCTCGCCTGCGGCGGCTTCATCCTGTTCGCCGTGGTTGCAGCTATCGCGTTTGTAGTGGCCATCTATGTCGCCGGCGGCTAAGGACATGCGGACGGATAGAGTCATTCGTGTCCCACGGCAGCCCTTGCGTCTGTCGTTGGCGTGTCCATTCATTTCACAATGGTTAGCGGTGGAGAGAGATCGATGACCCTCCAAGGCAAGGCGTGCGTGATTACCGGAGCTGGAAGCGGCATCGGCAGAGCGACCGCCATACGGTTCGCTAGGGCGAACGCAAACGTCTTCCTGCTGGGAAGGACTGGGGCCAAAGTCGAGTCCGTCCGCAGCGAGATCGAACAGGCGGGCGGCGCTGCCGTCGCACACGAGATTGACGTATCGAACCGCGATTGCCTGTTTCGAATAATGGAGCGAATCGAGCGCGCGTGCGGCGGAGTAGATGTGCTCGTGAACAACGCGGGACATAGCTCGCCTCATCGCAGGCTGCTTTCCACGCCCCCAGACGAAATCGACGCCGTCATCGACTCCAATTTGAAAGGGACTATCTATTGCACCCAAGCAGTCATGCCCTCTATGCTCGATCGGAACGACGGCATCGTCATCAACGTATCTTCAATCGCGGGCGTGGATCCCGGTCTGTTGGGCGGAATGATCTACTCCGCAGTCAAAGCGGCGGTCATCAACTTCACCGCATACCTGAACGACGAATTCAAAGACACGAACATACGGGCGAGCGTGGTAATCCCAGGAGAGATTGAAACCCCTCTTCTCGACAAGCGACCCATTCCACCGAGCGCCTCCGCGCGCAAGACCATGGTCTCCCCCGAAGACGTGGCGGAATCGATCTGCTTCATTGCTTCCCTCCCAACGAACAGCGCAGTGCCGGAACTCGTGATTCGACCAACATTGCACCGCGACGTTTCCAACGAGCTTACCGATGCTTGGGTATAGCGGCCCTGTCACATCTCCATTGTCAACGAAGCCAAACTGCGATAGACTCTCTTGAAGAGACGAAAGATTATGTGAGGAGTATCACCTCAAATGCCAAGCAACACTAACGTACGCAAAATGCCCGTTCTCATGCGGCGCGGGGTTGTCATGTCGATAGTCGCAGCGCTCGCCGCCCTCGTACTCGCGCAAACAGACACCGCCGCGCAGTCCAATCAGGTAGTCTTCAAGATAGCGCAGGATAGTGATGTAACTATCGCAGGTGAAGCTGGAGACCAGTTCGGTTCCAGCGTCTCCGTGGCTGACATTGACGGGGACGGTCAGGCAGACATCATCGTTGGTGCCCCCTTTTCGGATCTCGATAGCAACGTTCGATCCGGCGCGGCCTTTGGATTCTTCGGTCCAATCGACAGCACTGTGACCGACTCCTCGCAAGCAGACATCAAGTTCAAGGGAGACGACTTCCGCGCAGGCATCGGTTCTGCGGTGCTGATCCAAGATATTGCCGGGACCGGTGACGCCGACGTGATCGTTAGCTCCGAAAAGATGGAGGTTGACGCGAATCGACAGGGTTCAGGATTGATCTTCGTGGCGCTCGGGCCAGTGCCGTCGACGGGGCAGGATGTGGTCGACATCACGGAGCGCGCGGATTTTCGAATACTGGGTTCGGGGAGAAACTTCAATAGCGGGAAAGGGATGGCTGTGGGAGACCTGAACAACGACGGATCCATCGACATCGCTATCGGATCGCCTGCTGGACACGAGCTGCGAAGAGGCGGTGTGGAGATACTCTTTGGCCCATTCGACGGTTCCGAAATCGACCTTCGAGACGAAGCGGACAAGGTCTTGCTTGGATCGGTTGCCCCCACCGGCACGAGAAGAGGAGACGGCGCTGGCGCATCTGTTGCGATCGGCGACCTCAACAGAGACGGTATCGACGACTTGGTCGTGAACGCCCGCAGCGCGGACGTTGGAGACTTGGAGAACGCAGGCGAGACCTACGTTGTCTTTGGGCCTGTAGAAGACTTGGAAGGAGAGTTGAAGTCGCTGGCGGACGTTACTCTCCAAGGCGACAGCTTCAAAGATACGGATGCGGAGAGTTCGGTAGCCGTCGGCGACCTCGATGGGGACGGCGCGAATGAGCTTGTCGTGGGTTCTATGTCTGCGGATGCAGCTGGAAATCGAGGGGCGGGGAAAGTATTCGTTCTGAAGGGGCCGCTTCAGCCGGGTATATTTGCCCTGGAGGATGCAGCCCAGATCGTGATCGAGGGGGAGAACAGCATCGACACATTCGGATCCGGCGTAGGCGTAGGAGACGTGAACGGCGATGGCGTGCAGGATCTCGCGCTTGGAGCAAGCTTCTGGGACACTGATGGGGCCTCGAGAGATGACAATTCTGGCGCCGTATATATCATGTACGGCAACATCTTCGATCGTGAACCTACCCCTCCCGCATCTACCGTTCTACAAATTGCACTTGTTGCCGCGGCGGCTGTCGTAGTAGTCGGTGTTGCTGGTCTCTTCGTATGGTACTTCCGTCGAGCGCGTCGGGGCGCTCGTGCGTGACGATGAGCGATGCCATTCGTTCCCAGCTTTGTATCGCGTCCGTTGGCATCGTCCGCCGCGCCCCTGAGCTAGAAACCCAATGAGGAGGAACGAGAATGAACCGTGAAGAACTGAAGACGATGATCGGCGGGTGCATCGCCACCCTGCCGACGCCAATGGACGATGACTTCAACATCGACCTGGCCCGAACGGTAGAGGCGACCCAATGGTGGGTAGCGCAGGGCCTTGGAACCGGAACCGCTCCTCTGAAGACCTCCGCGGCGATGGGCGAGGGGCCAGACCTGGGCGACGACGAGTGGCCTCACCTGCTCCGCACTGTGGTGCGCGCGGCCGATCCAGAGAGCAAGGTCATCTGCGCTCTCAAGCCCAAGAACACGCTCCACACGATCGAGGATGCCAAGCGCGCCCAAGACCTCGGAGCCATAGGACTCCAAATCGACCTTCCCTTCATGCATCACTCGAACCAAGATGACCTCGTTCGCTTCTACTCCGACATCTCCGACGCCATCGACATCGGCATCATGATCTACAATACCCACTGGTTCACCCAAGACCCCGCCAAGGAAGCCATACGCGCTGATACAATGCTTCGATTGAAAGACGCAGAACACGTCGTCGCAGTCAAGTGGAGCGCCCCAGAAAACACCGACATAGACTACGACGACATGACTCGATTCTCCGACGTCTTCAACGTCATCGACAATTCTGGACAGCCCGTCCGCTGCCACAAGAACGGGGGTAGGGGATACATCAGCCCGTGGGTCGCCGCCTATCCAGAGCACGACCTCGAAGTTTGGGAACTGCTCGAATCAGGCAAGTACGACGAGGCGCAGGCAGAGAAAGACCGCGTCGGCGCTGTCATCGGTCCCTGGTCCGCGAAGACGGGCGCAAAATCTGGTGGATACCGCCAAGTGAAGGGTATCATGGCGGCAATGGGGAACTCCGTCGGACCGCCTCGCCCGCCCACGCTCCCATGCGACAGCGACGAAATCGACGAGGCCAGGCAGGTCGTAGCGGAACTCGGCTGGACGATATAGCGGACGAACCGAACGCAGCCGCCTCAAAACGGTATACTGACGCCGCCCATAGCTGTCGAGAACACAGGAGAACGCCCAATCAATAGATCAAGGATTCCGATTCACGGTCTCATCCCGCTTCGGTCACGCCCTCTGCCGTGAATGGGACCATTGCGTTCTACCGAGATACCTTGGGGTTTGAAGTGACGGCAGCCTACCCAGACTACGACCCGGAGTTCTGTTCTCTCAAAGGGGGCGGCGCAGTCGCTATGTTCACACGCGCCGGCAGCAATGGTGTGAATTCTCTCTACATCTACTCCGCTGCTTTGGGAAGAAATCAGAAATGCCGCTACCGTGGCGTATTTGCCGCGCATGACAGAATACGGGATGCGAGAGTTTGGAATATGCGACCCAACCCGATACCTCTGGAGGTTCGGCCATGACCTCTCGCGAGATCGCACGCACGGGATCCCTGAGTTCGCGCTACCCGCAGTCGGAGGATGATGCCGTGGACGGAAGCGATCATAGAAGAGGCTAGACTCATGACTGACTCCCACGTTTCGATTGGTGGACCCGTTCCGATACTCTTGACCGAGGACATGCCTGAAACTATCGAATACTACTGCGAGACCCTGGGGTTCGAGGTGGCCAACGTAATGCCGCCGGACGAGCCTACTTGGTGCTTCCTGAGGCGGGGCGACGCTGGTGTCATGTTCATCGAGACTCACGGGCACGGCGAGGATGAGGATCATGAACACGCCCATGATCACGGCGACGGCCATGACCACGACGCCGACCACCCGGACCCGTCCGGCATGAACCGCTTGTGGTCTCTTTACTTCTATCCGGACGACGTCGACGCCCTTTGGGAGAAGATGAAAAGCAAAGCAACGGTCGTCTACCCCCTGGAGAATATGGACTACGGAATGCGGGAGTTCACGATCCGCGATCCAAACGGGTATGCGCTGAATTTCGGAAAGCCCATCGACGGTTGAGAACGAAGAAGTCATCAACTCGCCGCGAGGAGCCGCTGCTCTCACGGCCAAAAGGAATAGGAAAAGCATGAACAGAGACGAAATGAAGCAACTGATACAAGGTACGGTCGTCACCACGCCTACCCCGATGGATGCGGACATGAAGGTCGACTATGCCCGCGTTACTGAAGTGACCCGCTGGTGGGTCGAGCAGGGCCTGGGCACCAACGTGGCTCCGCTCAAGGTGTGCGCTGCAGGCGGGGAGGGGCCTGACCTAACCGACTCGGAGTGGGAGCAGGTCATCCGCACGACGGTCAACGCCGCCGGGCCAAACGCCGTCGTCATGTGCGCCTTGAAGGCCAAGAGCACGTACCACACGATCGAGGACGCCAAGCGCGCCCAAGACCTCGGTATCGTCGGCCTCCAGATCGACCTGCCGTTCTTCCACCACCCGAATCAGGACGACTACGTTCGATTCTTCACCGACATCTCCGACGCCATAGACATCGGCATCATGATCTACAACACCTTCTGGTGGGGTTGTCCTGGCGTCACTCCAGAGACGATGAACCGGCTCCGAGACGCCGAGCGCGTGGTGGCCCTCAAATACAGCGCCCCCTCTGACCGCGACTATGATGAGATGCGCCTCTACTCCGACCACTTCAACGTCATCAACAACGGAGGCCAACCGGTGCGCTGCCATGAACTGGGCGGGCGGGGGTACATCTCATCCACGGCCACGGCGTATCCGCCCTACGATCTCAACCTATGGTCGCTCATGGAAGAGAGGCGGTACGAGGAAGCACAGGCGGAACTCGACCGCGTGAACTCGAAGTTCCAGGATTGGCGTGTCAAGACCAAGGACTACTCCGGAGGCTACCAGCACCTCAAGGCCTACATGAAGGTCGCCGGGTGGGACTGCGGCCAAACCCGCGAACCGTCCCATTGGCTTTCCGACGAGTTGATGGACGAGCTTCGGGACATCTTCCGCGAAATCGGCTGGCCTGTGAATGGCTAACCGCCGCCAAAGATGCCGGTATCTTCTCAACGATCACAACTAGAGGAGGCTTCAGGATGAACCGTGGAGAACTCAAGCAAATCATGCGCGGCGTATCGGTCGCGGTGCCAACGCCGTTCGACCAGGACTACCGGCTCGATCTGGCCGCGGCCACCGACCTGACCCAGTGGTGGGTCAGCCAGGGACTTGGAGGGAGCGAGTCGATGATAAAGCTCTGCTCCGCGTGGGGGCAGGGGCCGGATCTGTCCGACAACGAATGGCCGCACCTAGTGCGCACCGTCGTCAACGCCGGCGGACCCGGCGTCAACGTCATGTGCGGCCTCAAGTCGAAGGACACCATACGCACCATCGAAGACGCCAGGATCGCCCAGGATATGGGCGCCAACAGCCTGCAAATCGAGCTTCCCTACAACCACGCGCCCAACCAAGACCAGTACGTCAAGCACTTCACGATGATCTCCGACGCCATTGACATCGGCATCATGATCTACAATACCTACTGGTTCGGGGTCTCGCCTATCGAGCCGGAGACCATGCGCCGATTGGAAGACGCAGAGCATGTGGCCGCCGTCAAGTGGAACTATCCCGATCCCGACGGCTACGACAAGATGAGCGAATTCTCCGGCACATTCAACGTCATCGACAACTCTGGTCAGCACGTCCGCTGCTTCAAGAACGGAGGGGCGGGCATCGTCAGCGCCTTTGCCCCCGCATATCCCGCGCATGACCTGAAGGTTGCGCGGCTGCTGAAGGAAGGGAAGTACGACGAGGCGGAGGCGTTGACGGATGAGGAAGACCAAGCGCTCGCTCCCGTTCGTGCGAAGACCGCCCAGTCCGGCGGAGGCTACCGACTGGCCAAGGCGATGATGGACATCGTAGGCCATCCAACCGGACCGCCCCGTCTGCCCACCGAACCCCTCGACGCAGAAGAGACGGCGATGCTCCGGGGGGCTATGGAGAAGCTCGGCTGGGTATAGCGCCGCGCTGCTTGTCGATAATGTTCACGCCGTTCCCTGGAATGTGGAGGCAAGGGCGTTCATGCTACTTTCTCTTCAAGGGAGAGTAAGATGGATCGGGGAGTAGCAGGCATGGTCACAAGAGAACACGAGCACACGCTAAACGTGTGGCTGTCCGACCTGCTGCGCGAGCGAGGGCTGAATGCGCGGCAGGAGAAGATGCAGAGTGGAAGGCGCATCGATGTGGAGGTCCGCGTTGGGCCGGTTCGCATTGCGCTGGAAGCGGAACAAGGGCAGACGAACGCCAAGAAGCGCGAGGCAATCGGCGACGCGGACAGGCGTCTGAAGCAAGGGCTTGCAGAGTGCGCTATCGCCGTCTGCTACCCGGAAGGCATTACCGAACCCGCGCAGATCCCGCGCAGCCGAATGCTATGGACGATACGCGCCCCAAACTCGTTGGTTCCACCACACGAGGCGCGTTGGAGCGGGGCAAACCTCGATGAACTCGCGTCCATCATTAGGCTGGCGCCTGTGCAACTGGGGAACCCAGACCACGCCGCCGCCGCGCTCTCTGCTAGCCTCGATGCAGCGGTAGAGCGGTTGGACGATGCACAGAAATGGATGCTCGCCGAAGAACTCGACTTGCCGCAGAGCAAGGGGCGGCGCGGGCGCTGGGACAAGGCCGCAAAACGCTCCCTCCTGGTCGTAGCCACTGCCGTCATGTTCCACGCGCGCTTGGACGCGCATCTTGCCGCCCTCCGACCGGAACACGACGCTAGAAAGCCGCCATCCACTCGTTTCACAGACGAGTGGCCGCCCGATACCGCGCGCCAATGCACAGACGCCGACGATCCTACAACTGCATTCTCCCACGCATGGAACTTGATTCTCGCTCTCGATTACAAGCCCATATTTGGGACGGCGCGTGCGGCCCTCAACGCTTGTCCGGCCGACCCCGCATTCACTGGAGCCATTCGCGAAACAGCCAGAGCCGCCCTAGAAGTCGCTGGCAACATCGCCGGCATCCGACACGACCTGCTCGGGCGGATCTTCCATACGGTGTTGGACACTGCGCGGTATGACGGTTCGTTCTACACCACGACCGCCGCAGCGACCCTCCTGGCATCCTTGTCGATTACCCATGGCATGTGCGATTGGAGCGACGCAGACGCCGTCGCCAATCTGAGAATCGTCGATCCAGCCTGCGGAACGGGTACTCTTCTCATGGCGTCCGCCGAACGCATACGCCAACTCTCACCCCAGACGAGAGACGACGACCGGTCTGCACGCGCGCTCATCGAACGAGTCTTGAGCGGCTACGACGTAAACATTACTGCGACCCACATGGCCGCGACTACGCTCGGGCTGCTCTCTCCAACCACTCGCTTTCGCAACATGAAGATCGGGCGGGCGCTGCTCGGCGTTGACGACGAGGGAGAAGCGTTCCTCGGCTCCTTGGACATTCTCGACGGGAAGGCCAAGATGTTGTCTTGGCCAAACGGCGGCCAGGCGGCCCAGTCCAAGATGCTGTCTCGGCCGAACGGCGTGCAGATCGACAGCGGGGAAGATATGCCGGAGATCGAGCCGGCCGATTTCGTCATCATGAATCCTCCATTCACCCGAGACAGCCTGCGGTACGATCAGTTCAGCCGAGAGGATGAGCGGAAGCTGAAAGACCGCGAGAAGCAGCTGTTCGCCAACACGCCGCTTCACTTGTCCGCCATTGGAAACGCCTTCCTCCTGCTGGCGGACTACATAAACAAGCCTGATTCCGGCACGGTTGCGTCCGTGATGCCGCTGGTGATGGCGACCAATGAGTCGGGGTTGGAGATTCGCAAGTATCTTGCGAACCGGTATCACGTAGATACTATCGTGACGTCTCACGATCCCGAGCGAATCTACTTTTCCGAGAACACGAGTATCGGAGAGATGCTATTGGTTTGCCGCCGCTGGGCGGATCCAAAGCGACAGAAACTTCCGACGCGTGTCGTCAACCTAGCATTCAATCCCCCGACGCCCGTAGACGCGGCCAGCGTGGCGCAGGCTATCGAAAAGGGCGACGTCGAAGCTCAGAACTACGGTACTGTCCAGATGTGGCCGGCCGATAGGATCGAGGCAGGAAACTGGGGCGCAGTACAGTTCTTCTCTCCGTATCTCTGTGGGAGGTTCTCGGAGATGGTGGAAGGTGAACTATTCGCGTCGGTTCGGTTGAGGAGCATTGCGGAAGTAGGTCCGGCAGGCCAGAGGATTCGTGAAGCGTATGAGAAGACTGGTATGCCCGACGCTCATGGGCGCATGGCGCTTTGGGAGCACGACACCACCGTCATGCAGACCATGTCCGTGGAGCCGGATACGCGCGTATCTGCCAAGGCCGAGTATGCGCATCGGGCGGATCGGTACTGGGAACAGAGGAGCAGGCTGATGCTGCCGACGCATCTCCATTTGCCAACCGATAGAGTGACCACAGTACGCTCGAGTACTCCTGTAGTCGGTTCGGCTTGGGTGCCGTGCAGGGTCGACGCGCCGCCGGATCGGCGGGAGAAGATGGACAAGGCGTTGTGCGTGTTCCTGAACTCGTCTGTTGGGATATTGTCGATGCTCGGCGACCGCACGAACAAGAAGCCGACGTACCCAAACTTGTCGATCGAGGATTTGCGGAAGTTGAGGATTCCGGACTTTGCGGCGATGGGAGACGGCGCTGTTTGGAGGATGGCGATGGACTACGACAGCCTCGCAAAGCAACCAATGCTCCCGCTGCCGCAGATGGACTCTTGCGCCGTTCGCCGTACATTGGATGAATCCGTGTGCGCGGCGCTCCGCATCGACCGCGAAACTATCGACATGATCCGCCGAAGCCTCGCGTCCGAACCGTCGGTGACGGGAAGAAGATATGCGTCCGCGTAGGTCGACATTCTGTGTTATACTCTTGCCAAGTCGGACTGGAACCGGGTTCCGTTTACTCTTGCGGCATGACGGTTAGGGGACGGCAACTCTCCAAGCGGTGCGTCCAATCGCGCAATGGGAGATTCCCGCCTACGCGGGAATGACGTAGGCGGGTGCGGGAATGACATGGATAGGTGCGGGAGTGACGTAGATGGGTGCGGGAATGACATGGATAGGTGCGGGAGTGACGTAGATGGGTGTGGGAATGACGTGGATGGGTGTGGGAATGACGTAGTCGGGTGCGGGAATGACGTAGGCGTGTGCGGGAATGACGTGGATGGGTGCGGGAATGACGTAGGCGGGTGTGGGAATGACGTAGGCGGGTGTGGGAATGACGTAGATGGGTGCGGGAATGACGTGGATGGGTGTGGGAATGACGTGGATGGGTGCGGGAGTGACGTAGAGGGGTGTGGGAATGACGCGGGAGGGTGTGGGAGTGACGTAGAGGGGTGCGGGAATGACGTGGGAGGGTGTGGGAATGACGTGGGAGGGTGTGGGAACGACGTAGGCGGGTGTGGGAATGACGGAGAGTCCAACCTTTTGCGGCCCGGGCGCAATCCATGCCGCAAAAGTAAACGGTAAGTGGAACCGACTCGCCTATCTAACCGAGGTGTGATATGCTATCCTGTGATAGTACCGCAGGCGCGCAAGGAATCGTCGTGAGGAATGTATGACGGGATCGCAGACTTCCCAGCCTCTTCTCGAAGCGAAGCAGTTGACCAAGCAATACGGTGATACGGTGGCGCTGCATTCGGTGGACATGGGGGTGTACGAGGGGATCACTGGACTGCTTGGGCCCAACGGCGCCGGCAAGAGCACCGCCATGAAGCTCTTCCTCGGGCTGCTCCAGCCCACTTCTGGATCTGCGGAAGTCTTGGGAGAGAGGCCGTATGAGAACGTCGACATTCGAGCGCGGCTTGGGTATATGCCCGAGCACGACTGCCTACCCGGCGCGGTCACGGCATCCGAGTTCCTTGGGCACATGGCTCAGATGAGCGGGATTCCCCCGGCGTATGCGCGTACTCGTGCCGCTGATATCCTCCGCCACGTCGGACTCGACGAGGAACGATACCGCCATATCAAAGAGTACTCCACTGGAATGAAGCAGCGTGTCAAGCTCGCCCAAGCCCTCGTACATGACCCGGTCATGGTGCTGCTCGACGAGCCGACCGCCGGACTCGATCCGGGCGGACGCGAGGAGATGCTCCAACTCGTGCGCCGCACAGGCAGGCAGTTTGGCATTAGCATCATGCTCTCCTCACACCTCATGGGCGACGTGGAGAGCACCTGCGACCGCATCATCGTCATCGAAGGGGGCGAGATCATCGAGCAGGGGGAGGTTTCGCAGTTCACCCAAGAGACCCGGACGCTGCTCATCGACGTCGACGACCGGCGCGAGCAGGTGCTTGCCGCGCTAGGGCAGCGGGGAATCGAGGCGGAAACGGAGGGGCATTCGATCGTCGTTCTCATGAGCGCGGACGAGCAGCTCGACGATATCCGCGACGCGGTCGCCGAATCCGAAGCCCGCCTGAGACGATTGGCGCTCAGCCGCGGGCAGCTGACGGACATCTTCCGGAGCGGCAAACGATGACCCAGTCCACCGCGGAAATATACGACCTCGACTACCAGCATTACGACGGCCCGCGCGATGGCCGCTCCCGTGCAGTCCGCTCGTTGTGGGTCAACAGCTTCCGCACCGTCCTTGGACTGGGGCGCGGAGCGCGTGCAAAGATTCTTCCGGGCCTCATGTTCCTGTTCGTCATCACCCCAGCTGCCGGCATCGTCTTGCTAGCATCGATATCCGGAGACTCGGATGCACTGTTGAGCCACGAAGACTACTACTCTCTCATCTCCCTCTTTCTGTTGTTGTTCTCCGCCATCATTGCGCCCGAGGTGCTCATCCCCGACCGGCGGGAGGGCGTCATCAGCCTCTATCTCGTGCGTCCGTTGACCATTGTGGACTATGTCGCCGCACGTTGGTCGGCCTTCGCGGTCGTCGCATTTGGGCTCGCTCTATCGGGGCAAACCCTCCTGCTCGTCGGCTTCCTGTTGGCTGCGGACAATCCGGCGGAGTATCTCCGCGACAACTGGCTCGACATACCCAGATTCGTTGCAGGGGGAGCGGTTGTTGCCCTGTTCATCACGACGATTCCCATGGCGGTATCCGCATTCACGACGCGCCGAGCATACGCTGCGGCGTTCGTCATCGCGGTATTCGTGATTTCGACGTCCGTGGCCGGCATTCTCACCGCGGAGACCTGCACGGTCGACTTTAGGCAGGAAGGCGTGGTCGTTGGAGATGCCGAAGACTGCGATAGGGTCACCGGCGACTTTGCGAAGTGGTTCTCTCTACTTGACGTTCGCAGCGCGCCGATACAGATGAGTAACATGATCTTCGACAAGGAGCCGACAAACAGTAACGAACGGATTGCCGCCGAGTTGAATTCTGTCGTTCGGGTTGCTTGGTACGCTCTGTTGGTAGTGGGACCGGGCGCGCTTCTTCTCATGCGCTATCGGAGAATGTCGATATGACCGCGTCATCGCCGCCAGTCATCGTCGTCGAAAACGTCTCGAAGTGGTACGGCAGCGTCGTCGCCGTCAACGACGTCTCGCTCGAAGTCCAGCCGGGCGTCACTGGGCTGCTAGGGCCGAACGGCGCCGGCAAGACTACCTTGCTCAAGATGATCGAGGGCCTCTCCTCTCCGTCCGATGGATCCGTGACCGTGTTTGGAGAGAGTCCTTATGACAACCCCGAACTCTATCGCCGCGTGGGGGTCATGTCGGAACATGAGGCGGTTTACACCTTCTATACTGGGCGGGAGTTCGTCGAGTTTTCGGCTAGGCTGCGCGGACTATCCAACGTTTCGGATGCGGCGGCTCTTGCCATCGAGCGGGCGGGGATGACGGACGCGCAAGACAGGAAGATCGGCGGCTACTCGCGCGGAATGCGGCAGCGTATCAGGCTCGCCGAGGCTCTCCTGCACGAGCCGGAGGCGCTCCTGCTGGACGAGCCGCTCAATGGCACCGACCCCCGCCAACGGATCGAGTTCCAAGACCTCATGCGTCAGTTGGCTTCCTCTGGCATGACCGTCCTGATCTCCTCCCACATCCTCGAGGAGGTTGAGACTCTGGCAGACCGGATTCTTCTCATGGTCAGCGGCAAGATGGCCGCCGCCGGCGACTATCGCGCCATCCGCGCGAAGCTCGACGAGCGCCCCTATAGCGTCCGCGTCGTCTCGGACAACCCTCGGGCGATGGCCTCTGCCCTCGTCGAGTTGCCAACCATCGAGTCCGTGTCGGTCGGAGAGGACGGCGACGTAATCGTCCTCAGCAAGAAAGTGGAGGCGCTTCAACGCTCGCTCTCGCCGATCGCAAGGGAACGGGGCGTTCGCCTCTACCGCGTCGAGCCGTTGGACGAATCCCTCGAAAGCGTCTTTAGCTACATCGTGGAGGGCTAGATGGCCGACATCTTCAGACTTTCACTTCGGCAGCTCATGGGCCGTTGGCGTATTCTGTTCATCACGCTTCTTGCCGCCTTGCCCACGGGAATCGTCCTATTGGTCCGACTCCTGGGAGATGACTTCTCCTTCGACGGCGAGTTTGTCAACGGGATGATCGATGGTATGGTAATTGCGGGCGTCATGCCGATCGTTACCATAGCGCTTGCGACGACCGCCTTCGGCAACGAGGTGGAGGATCGCACCCTGTATTTTCTGATGCTCAAGCCGATCTCTCGCGTGTCTATCGCGTTTGCGAAGCTGCTTGCCGCGTTCGTCGTGGCTGCGCCGTTGGTCGTCGCGAGCGGGACGGTTGCGGCCGTCGCCGCCGGGGGAAGTGGAAGGGCAGCGGCGGCCATCGCAATCGCGCTTGTTGCAGGCGTGGCCGCCTACGCATCGGTCTTTACCTGGGCGGGATTGCTTACTCAGCGGGCGTTGGCATTCGGCCTCGTCTATATGCTCGTCTGGGAGGGGCTGCTTAGCACGTTCTTGGAGGGCATCCGATACCTCAGCATCCGCGGGTATACCCTTGCCCTGCTCCACGGTATCGACCAGAAGGGCTTCGATTCCATCGAATCGCGCGTGATCGAGTTTCCGGCCGCAATCGTTGGAATCATCGTCGCTATCGTGTGCTTCGCCTTCCTGACACAATACCGATTGCGTACGATGGACGTGTCGTAGACGCCTGGGGCGGAACAAGAGCATTCGGAAGATCCGCTCGGTTCGGCATGACGGATGTGACGGTCTTTGTACCGCCACATGGCCTCGAGTTCGCAGGCGCTAGGTTCTAAAGGGTGGATGACAATATGGACACCCTTTCAGAGCCGTACTATGCCGCGGGGGTTCCTTTCGGGAGTCCACCGGGTGCGCGCTGTGCTACAATGCAGTTCGCTGGGAGTATTGGAGGGTTTTTGCGATGGAGATAACGAAGATGCGGACGGAGGTCTACCGTTGGAAGCGGAACAAGCCGATTCGCAACGGTATGTACACGTATGCGGAGGCGGGTCTGAACGTCGTCAGGCTGGAGACGGACGAGGGGATCGAGGGGATAGGCTTGGGAGGGGGGATGACGGACGACGGCGCAGTGTTTCAGGCTATCGGCGCGCAGTTCGCTCCGGTGGTCGTTGGACAAGATCCGTTGGCGAACGAGAAGATTTGGAGCGATTTGTGGCAGCCCAAGCTGATCGGCAGGCGGGGTCTTACGACGAGGGTGATCTCGGCTGTGGACAATGCATTGTGGGACATCAAGGGCAAGGCTGCGGGGATGCCGGTCTACAAGATGCTCGGGGGGTTTTCCGACGCCGTTCCCGTGTACATCGCGGGCGGGTACTATGAGGAAGGGAAGGGGTTGGGTGATCTGGCCCGCGAGATGGAGGAGAGCGTGTCCATGGGGGCGAGGGCGGTGAAGATGAAGATTGGGGGCGCGCAGATCAACGAGGATGTGGAGCGGGTGCGGGTTGTGCGGGACGCGGTTGGTCCGGATGTCGACCTCATGGTAGACGCGAATGCGGCATACCGCTACTACGAGGCGGTGCAGATCGCTCGGAAGATGGAGCGGTACGACGTCTATTGGTTCGAGGAGCCGGTGAATCCTGACGATTATCAGGGGCACAAGCTTGTGTCGCAGGCGACGTCGATTCCCATATCGACTGGGGAGAACGAGTATACGCGGTATGGGTTTCGGGATCTCATCGAGACGCGGTCGGCTGCGATCTTGCAGCCGGATCCGCTCATCATGGGGGGAATCACGGAGATTCGGAAGGTGGCGGCCATGGCCGAGGCGCATGATCTGCCGATTTCCCCGCACGGCAACCAGGATATTGGCGTTCACGTGGTGGCGGGCGTGCCGAACGGTCTTACGGTCGAATACTACCGCGCGTCTACGGATCCGATGTATGACAAGTGGTGCATGGATCCGCTGCAGGTCGAGGATGGGATGGTGCGGCCGCCGGATAGGCCGGGGCTGGGCATCGAGTTGAACGACGATGCGTTGGCAGGCCTGCGGGTGGGGTAGCGCGCCTTATTCGGTGTCGGAATTTTCGGCGTCGGTATTCTCGTTGGGGGCGTTCTCGTCCTCGGGTTTCTTGTCTTCGAGCTTCTTGGCGGCGTCTCCTGGGTGGATCGTCCCTGATTTGACGATGCGGGTGTTCACGCCGCGCAGTCTGAGCTTCATTGCGGTTGGAGTGCTGACGAATCGCAGGGCGTCTTTGCCGAACCGTTGGGCGAACTTTGCGCAGCCGGTATGCGGTTTGTCGGAGACTTCCAGGATTGCCGTGCCGATGGCGATGCGCGTGCCTGCGGGCATGTTCTCCTCGCTCAAGTCGATGTCGATCACGAGTTGGTCTCCGGACAGCGCCCAGCGCTCTTGGAGTTGTGCGACCAATTCGAGTACGCGCGAGTTGATGATGGTGATTTGGGCGGCTGAGTTCGCTTGTCCGTCTGGGGTGCTTGTGCTTCCGCGCTCTTTCCAGTTGTCTCCCGCGAGGCCGCGGTCGACGTCGAGTTCACCTGTGCGGATGATCTCGCGTTTATCGACGTCAGGGCGGCGCACGATCATGAGGAGGACGCCGATGTCTTTTGGGGCCCGTTGGATGCGTTCGAGTCCGGCGTTCAGCTCTTCCTCGGTTGCATGGACGAGCACGCCCGGTATTTCCGGGACGATTACCTCCGGTATTTCTGGGGCAGGGTACGGGTCTTCATCTTCCCAGTAGTAGTCTTCGTAGTCGTCGTCTTCGTAATCGTCGTAGTCGTCTTCGTGGTCTTCCAAGTGTCTGTTCCTTCTATGCGGATTCTTCCGCGCCGGCTTCGTCCTCGGCGGCGGGTGCATCTTGATCGACGTCGTCTTCTTCAGCGGTCGTTTCTTCCTCGACTCTTGGCCCTTGTACGGTGGCGAGGAGGTCGTCGGGGTCGCGCAGGATCGAGATGCCTTCTTGGAGTTCGATGTCGCCGACTCGGACGGCGTTTCCGAACGCGCGCAGCGGCGTTATGTCGACCGTCACGGCCTTTGGCATGTCGAGCGGCAGGGCTTCTACGGGCAGGGTGTAGAACGGTTGGATGAGTATGCCTCCGAGGTCGCGGACGGCTTCCGATTGGCCTGTGATGACGACTGGCACTTCGGCGGTGACGCGCTCGGCTACGTCGACGCGCATGAAGTCGACGTGGAGGAGGGAGCCGTTGACTGGGTGCCACTGCACTTCTCTGACGAAGCAGATGTCGCTGTCCTCCTTGCCTTCGAATGTTACTTCTACCGGCACGTTTGCGCCGGCTTCGTCCACGACCTTTCGGAGTACGGCGCCTTGGGCTTGGAGGGTCTGTGAGGCCGAGTGTTTGCCGTAGTAGTGCACGGGGATGATGCCTTCGCGGCGGAGCGCGCGCACCTTCTTGCCAACGACCTGCCTGGTCGAGAGCGTTATGGCTGGTCGGTCGTTCGTTGTCATCTGCGCCCGTCCTTGCGTGTCGGTATCATAAGATGGCCTCTGACGATGGGTCGAGGCGTGTACAGGAGGATATTGTACCATACCGCGCGGCAGTGAATCCAGTGGGAATCTCCTCGGGTTTCGTTTCGATTCATTGGCGCAACGACTTGGGGATGGTAACTCCAAGAATCCGCTGCGAGCTGGGCGCAATCCATGTCGGGGGGAGGGATTCCCGCCTTCGCGGGAATGACGTGGGTGGGTGCGGGAGTGTGACGTGAGTGGGTGCGGGAGTGTGACGTGGGTGGGTGCGGGAGTGTGACGTGGGTGGGTGTGGGAGTGACGTAGGTGGGTGTGGGAATGACGTAGGTGGGTGTGGGAATGACGTAGGTGGGTGTGGGAGTGACGTAGGTGAGTGTGGGAATGACGTGGGTGGGTGCGAGAATGATGTGGGTGCGGTAGCTCGCGCGGGCGCGGGAATTAGGGAACGCGCGCGCACGAGTTTCTGTCGGTTTTTGTCGGATTCTGTCGGTTTTTGTAGCCGGTGGGAAGGGGGGCTGTCTCTTCGGGAGAAGGGAGATGGAATGGCGTTGCCTCTCGCGCGCGTGTGCGCACGCGCGGGCACGAGTTTTCGTTGTGGTTCGTCGGACTCTGTCGCATTGTGTCGATTTCTGTAGCCGGCGAGAAGGGGGCTGTCTCTTCGGGAGTGCGGTCGCAGGGGGGTGGATTCCCGCCTTCGCGGGAATGACGTAGGTGGGTGCGGGAATGGCGTGGGTGGGTGCGGGAATGGCGTGGGTGCGGGAATGGCGTGGGTGGGCGTGGGAATGACGTTGGTGAGTGCGGTCATTCGGAGGGCCGGCGGGCGAGGCGGCTGGGGGTTGGTATGGTTCACGCATGGGTCTGTCTCCTGGTATTGTGGTTTTGACGGAGTGGTCATAGTCCTAGAGTAGTACGCGGGTTCTGTTTTGTCAAATGCGATGCAGGGGTGGATTCCCGCCTTCGCGGGAATGACCATAACGACCAACGCGCAGATCGAGGTGTCTACGGTGGATTCCCGCCTTCGCGGGAATGACGTAGGTATGGGAGCGGGAATGGCGGTAGGGGGGATTTACAGCCTGGGGGCGATCCGTACTGGCGAACTAGGGGCGATCTTGCCGATAGACCAAACGGAACCCATCGAGGAACTGGCTTGACGGGGGCGGTCGGTGCGTGATAGGATGTATCTATCATACTATGCGCGGGGGTGAAACGATGGGTATTCCAGTCATTCCTTGGGAACCGCAGATGGAGGAGGACCTCCGTGAGCGAATACGCATATACGAAGAGCGGTACGAGATGTCGTCCGAGGAGATGGCGCTCGCCCTCCACTATGAGGCGGAACGCGAGACCGGGGAGAAGCTGAGATGGATGTCGGACTATCACGTTCTTCGATCCCTGAACGAAAAGACCCCCACGGCTGGAACACGTGGGATCGGTACCAGACCATCCACGAGAAGCGCCTCGCTGGTCACGAGTTCGTAGACCATTCCCAGCCCCATACCCTTGAGTTCACCCAGGACGCGGCCACCGGCCGCGTGCATCTTCTTGGTTACCTATACTGTCGGCGCGGTGTCGTCTTGGAAGTGGACAAACATCTCGATAGCCGATACGTGGGCGGGTTTCTCAAGGTGCGCGGGGTGAGGTATCGGTATGCCGCGTGGATCCCCGGAGGGCATCCGGTACTGCGGTATCACAATATGCACCACTACGACGACTTCTATCACCACAGGGTGTTCGATCCGCACACAGGCAAGCGGATATTCTCCGAGCGGCTCGAACGCTATCAGTTTCCGACCCTCAGCTGAGGTCATCGACGAGATCGATGTCGTCACCCGCGCGCTCGAATCGCCGGCGTTTCTAATCCGCTGACGGCGCGGCGGCGGCCCAACTTGGCCCTTGCCAGACTTGACACCATGTGTTAGAATGGATGTTCACAACGCAAAGGGGGTGATGTATGGGGTTGATGGTTGGAGTCGTACAGATTGATTTCCCGGACTACCCTGGGGACGTACCAAACGAATTCCTGCAGTACATGAATAAGTACGTGTGGGAGAACGACCACTATGCACGCGATGTTGAGTGGTCAATCGGTGCAGACGGACATACGTTCATCGAGCTCCGCCGAAATACCATGCTGGCTCGGGTGGAGAAGTTTGCGTCTGAGAGGGGATTGTCACCGGGCGCTATGGCGGAACTTCAGGCCTGGAGCGATGGCTTGCCATGGCGCAACGATGTGATTATGCTATACTTGACTTGGTGAGGACAGGCATGACACAGCTGGCGCAATCCCGCTCCAACATCGCATACTCGGCAATTGGGCGAGACCAGAGGAATTCTGATGTCTGAATCGCAGGTTGCTCCCTCGTACCGTGAAAAAGCGGCTATGGACGTTCCTTCCCGTGAAGATGGGTCAAGCGGGTACATGGACAACATTCTGCTTGGCGATTGTGAGAAAGTTCTCAAGGACATTCCGGACGCTTGCGTTGATCTCATCGTTACCTCACCTCCGTATGCAGACCAGCGCCAGCAAACCTATGGAGGTGTCCGTCCAGACGATTACGTAGACTGGTTCATGCCCAAGGCCGATCAGTTCTTTCGAGTGCTCAAGCCTTCCGGAACGTTCATTCTGAACATAAAAGAACGGGCAGTAAAAGGCGAGCGTCATACGTATGTCATTGAACTGATATTGGAGATGCGGAAACGCGGCTGGTTGTGGACAGAGGAGTTCATGTGGCATAAGAAGAATTCGTATCCGGGCAAGTGGCCGAATCGTTTTCGTGACAACTGGGAGCGATTGATTCAGTTCAACAAGCAGCGAAAATTCAAGATGTATCAAGAGGCTGTGATGGTGCCTGTTGGTCGTTGGGCAGAGCATCGGCTAGCAAAACTCAGTGAGACTGATAAGATAAGGGACGAATCTCGCGTCGGTAGCGGATTCGGGAAGAACATATCCAACTGGGTAGGCCGTGACATGGTCTATCCCAACAACGTCATTCATATGGCTACAGAGTCCTCGAACAAGAACCATAGTGCGGTATTCCCTGTTGGTTTGCCGTCATGGTTCATCAAGCTATTCACGCAACCCGGTGACTTGGTGCTCGATCCGTTCATCGGATCTGGCAGTACGGCAGTTGCAGCATCGACCCTTGGCAGGCATTACGTAGGGATAGACATCAACTCCGAGTACGTCGACTTGGCCAAGCGCCGAGTACGCGGGAATCAGATTCGGCTATCGGGAGTTGCTGAACGAAACGGCCGATACAAATCGAAGCCTCATATGGAGAATGGCACTCGATGAATCCACTGCCATATGACGCCGTAAGAGAGTACGTGAATGAGCATGTGTCAGTCTTCCATGAGGGACGCCTTGAGTCACTGCGTAACCTTGAGATGAAGAAGATACTCCAAAAGAACCCTTATCTGTTCAGGGCAAAGAATGTCTTGACCGCATCGGAGATGGTGAATGGATTCTTGGACGCCTTTCTCTCCTCTTCTGAGGAAGAGCGTTTTGGAACGTTCCTTGAAGGCTTGGCTATATTTGTTGCGGAGCATACGACCGGAGGTCATAAGTCGTCGGCCACCGGAGTGGATTTGGAGTTCTTCAACAAAGGTGTGCATTACATAGTGTCTGTGAAATCCGGCCCGAATTGGGGTAATAGTGCACAGCAGGATAAGCAAGAAGAGGATTTGAAGAAGGCGGTCGCAACGGTCAAGCAGAGGAATATGAATGCGAACGTTCAACCTGTATTGGGAATATGCTACGGGCGTACAAGGACAAGCTTCCTTCGAGGTTATATGAAGGTTGTGGGACAGAACTTCTGGTACTTCATAAGCGAAGACAAGAATCTGTACACTGACATCGTCGATCCAATAGGATACAGGGCGAAGGAACATAACGATGCGTACTTGTCCAAGAAGGCAGAGGTTGCCAATCTGATTACAAGAGACTTCATCGGGGAGTACTGTGACAGGTCTGGTGCGATTGCGTGGGACAAACTGGTTCGAGCTACATGCGGCAACTATGACTTGTGCAAGTTCCTTCCCAACTATGCGACGCCCTAGTTGCAATTGTCTCCGTGCCCCCGCCTTCCCCTTGCCGCGGCGCGTATCGTACAATAGGAGCGTGCAGAGGAGGGAATGGTCATGAAGGTACTGTGTCTCGTCGTTGCGGCGGCTGTGCTGGGGTTGGCGGCGTGGGGGTGTTCGATGGACGTTTCTGTGGATGTTTCTGTTTCCGAGGATGGAGGGGACGGGGCTTCTGCGGTCGGGGAGGGCGGCTCTGCGCCGGGCTTTCAGGTGGAGGCGTTTGGGAACGAGAACTACGCCGAGGGTGAGTCGGTGGGGTTGGACGCATTCGCGGGGATGCCTGTCGTCCTGAATTTTTGGTATCCGTCTTGTCCGCCTTGTCGTTTGGAGATGCCGCATTTCGAGGCGGCGTTTCAGACGTACAAGGATCGGGTGGCTTTCGTGGGGATTCAGCAGTTGGGGTTGGACTCGGCGTCTGATGGGCAGGAGTTCGTGGATGAGTTTGGTTTGACGTATGCGATTGGTGCGGATCGGACTGGGACGGTCATCCGGGAGTATCAGGTGGTGTCGTTTCCGACGACGGTGTTCTTGGATGGCGATCATGCGGTTGTGCGGAAGTGGGCGGGGCCGCTGGATGAGGAGAAGTTGGGTGAGTTGATCGAGGAGCTCTTGTCCGCGTCGTAGGCTGTGTTTGCTACAATGGCGGCTGCGACCTAGGCGTTGTCTTGCGTCTGGGAGAAGGTGGACGGGGAGGGCGCTCCGAGCTGGATATTGGCGATGTATTCCTGACCATCGTGCGATGGCTGCACGTGCTGGCGGCGGCGGTGTGGGTAGGGGGGAGCGTTTTCTATTTGATCGTGCTCGTTCCTACGATGCGGCGGATACCGGACGTTCCGCGGGCGCTGTCGTCTGCGCTTGGGGTAGAGTTTCGTACGGTTGTGGTCACCAGTATCGTGGTCTTGGTGGCGACTGGGGTCATCTTGGCGTTCGATCGGTTGACGGAGGTTGAGCCGCCGTATGCCGCGACGTTGGGCGTCAAGGTCGTGTTGTCTGTTTGGATGTTTGCGTTGGCGCGGGATCGGCGGCGGCACTCGCGGACGTTGGACGCCTTTCGGAGTGTCCCGGCCCCGCCGCCGACGCTGTGGGGGAGGATAGTCTCTGCGTTGTCGGGGTACAATATGTTGGTGATACTCGGCGTCGTGATCTTCTTCTTGTCGGACTTGCTTGGGGCGCTGTTCGAGATCGAGCTCCGCGGGGAGTAGGGGGCGTTTAGGTGTGAAACGCAGTTTGCTCGACATCTTGGTTTGCCCGATGTGCAAGGGCGATCTTATGCTTGCGGTCGACGAGGAGGACGGTGCGGAGATCGTGTCCGGCGCGCTTCATTGCGGGGCGTGCGGTCTCGACTACCCGATAGAGGATACCATTCCCAATCTGCTTCCTCCGGAGATGAGGGACTGACCCGATGGACACCATGGTTGACAAGTCGGACGGCGATTGGGACGGCGCTGAGGTGTATTCACCGGAGCGCTGCGCCCTTCCACTCTTTACGGACTTGTACCAGCTGCGGATGCTTCAGGCGTACTTCGTGGAGGGGATGATGGAGGAGGCGGTGTTCTCTCTGTTCGTCCGGCGGCTGCCGTCTCGCCGCAATTTGTTGCTGGCGTGCGGCGTCGATACCGTCACGCGCTGCCTCGAGCGCCTCCGCTTCACCCAGAGCGACCTTTCGTACCTCGACTCTCTGGGGGAGTTCAGCCGTGGCTTCTTGGACTGGCTGGAGGGCTTTCGCTTCACGGGAGACGTTCGGGCAGTCCGCGAGGGCACGCCGGTGTTTGGGCGGGAGCCGATCATGGAGGTTTCCGCGCCGCTGCCTCAGGCGCAGCTTGTGGAGACGTTCGTCATGAACCAGGTTCAGTTGCAGACCATGCTTGCTTCGAAGGCGTACCGTCTCGTGGCTGCGGCGTGCGGTCGTCCGGTGGTGGACTTTGGGGCGAGGCGGATGCACGGGGTGGATGCGGCGGTGCAGGCGGCTCGGGCGTTCACTGTCGCTGGGGTGTCCGCGACGTCCAACGTGCTTGCGGGCCGGATTCACGGCGTTCTCCTGGCGGGGACGATGGCGCATAGCTATATCCAATCGCATGAGGATGAGTATGCGGCCTTCCGCGCTTTCTCCGAGTTGTACCCGGAGACCGCGCTCTTGGTGGACACCTACGACACGATGGGAGGAGTGGACGGGGTGATCCGCTTGGCGAAGAGTTTGGGTCGAGATTTCGCGGTGCGTGCGGTGCGGCTCGATTCGGGGGATTTGCTCGATCTGTCGAGGCGCGCGCGGGAAGCATTGGACGATGCTGGGCTCCATCAGGTGGAGATATTGGCGAGCGGGGGTTTGGATGAGGACGCGATCTCGGCCTTGGTATCCGCCGGCGCGCCCATCGACGGCTTTGGCGTCGGTACTGGCATGGGGGTGTCCAGCGACGCGCCGTATTTGGATATCGTCTATAAGATGACTGCCTATGCCGGACGAGGGCGGGTGAAGCTATCCGCATCCAAGGAGGTGCTGCCAGGGCCGAAGCAGGTGTTCCGCGAGTCGGACGGCGCATTCGACACGGGCGACACGATCGCCCGCGCGGACGAGAACTTGTGCGGCCGCCCGCTGCTCTCGGATGTCATGCGCGGCGGCAACCGACTCCGGTGCGCGGTCTACGACCTCGACGCAGTTCGCCGATACACGGCGGATCAGGTTGCGCGCCTGCCCGCTTCGACGCGCGGTATCTCCGCACCGGACCGACCGTACCCCGTCGAGGTGAGTGCGGCTCTGCTCGACTATCATCGTGAGGTTTCGATGCGAACTGCCTCGTGAGACGTGCGCGTTCGACCGACGCGCACGCGGGAATCAATCGGAAGGAGAAACGCCATGACTACCAGTCCGGACGACCTTCGGCGCGGCGACGCGCTCATAGTGGTCGACGTTCAGAACGACTTTTGCCCCGGCGGCGCGCTGCCTATCGCCGGCGGCGACGAGGTGATCCCAGTCTTGAACCGTTGGATCGATGCGGCGGCCACCCGGGGCGTTTCCGTCTATGCCTCCCGCGACTATCATCCCATCGGGCATATGAGCTTCGATGAGGCCGGCGGCCCTTGGCCTCTGCATTGCGTGCAGGACACTGAGGGCGCGCGCTTCCATCATGATCTCCGGCTGCCTGCCGGCGCGGTGGTCGTCACCAAGGGCGTGCGCCTCGACCAAGACCAGAACTCTGCATTCGACCAGACGGGGCTTGGGACAGATCTGCGGAAGCAGGGCGTCGAGCGCGTGTGGGTGGGCGGCCTTGCCGAAGACGTGTGCGTGCTGGCCACGGCCATCGATGCGCGCAAGGAAGGCTTTGAAGTCGTTCTCATTCAGGACGCCACTCGTCCGGTCACCGAGTCTGGCGGTCAGGCCGCTCGCGCCGAGATGCGCGCCGCGGGCGTTCGGATATGCGCGTCGTCGTAAGAGAAACCGGGAACGGTCGATATGCGAGATTCATCCTGACCACTCGGCGAGGAGCTGCGAGACGGTCTTCTTGCGGACTGGATGAATGGCTTGCGGGGCTATCTCTACGAATGGGCGCAGCACGAACTCGCGTTCGGTCATGCGGGGGTGGGGGATCGTCAGGTGCGGCGCATCGATGACGAGGTTGCCGTATAGGAGGATGTCGATGTCCAGTGCGCGCGGGCCGTTCAGGATGGGGCGGCGCGATCCTGCGATCCGCTGAATGCGCCGGATCTCGTGCAGCAGTTCGAACGGATTCAAGACCGTCCGGATGCGGCATACGGCGTTGACAAACGAGGGTTGGAACGTCACGCCCACGGGGGCGGTCTCGTAGAAGCTCGATACGACGAGGTTGGATGACAGCGTTCGCAGTTGGTCGAGCGCGTCCGCGATGTTCTGCCGCCTGCACCCGAGGTTCGAGCCGAGTCCTAGATACGCTTCAGCCGTCGTCGGCATTCTTCCAACCTCGTATTACTGCGTCCGTCATTCGGGCGACTCTCGCCATCTCCTTCACGTCGTGGACTCGCACGATGTCCGCTCCGCCGGCGATCGAGAGTGCGACGGCCGCGGCCGTCCCCTCCATGCGCTGGTCGACCGGTAGATTGAGCACGTAGCCGATGGTGGACTTGCGAGACATGCCCACTAGCAGCGGGAAGCCGAGCGCCGCGACCTCGTCGAGCCGGCGCAGTATCTCTAGGTTGTGCTGGGCAGTCTTGCCGAACCCCATGCCTGGGTCGATTACTATCCGGTTTCCGTCCACTCCCCCTTCTACCGCCGCATCTACGCGCTTGTGCAGGGAGTCGATTACGTCCGGCATCAAGTCGTCGTACTTCGTCCCTATCTGGTTGTGCATGAGGACGACGGCTGCTCCGGTATCCGCCGCGACCGCCGCCATGTCCGAGTCTCGTTGGAAGGCCCAAACGTCGTTTATCATAGAGGCTCCCGCTTCGACTGCGGCCGTTGCTACTGCGGCCTTGTAGGTGTCGACGCTTATCGGCAGATCGGTTTCCCTCTCCACACTCTCTATCACGGGAAGGACTCTTGCCATCTCTTGGTCTGTGGATACTGGATCCGTTTTGCCGTAGACGCTTGGCGGGCGGGTCGATTCGCCGCCGATGTCGATGATATCCGCGCCGTCCTGTTGGAATCGCACGGCTTGTTTGACGGCTGCGTCGACGTCCTCGCCCACTCCGTCGTTGGAGAACGAGTCGGGCGTGACGTTCAGGATGCCCATGATGTACGTCCGTTCGCCCCAAGCGAACGTCCTGCCTCCGATATTCGTCACGCGGTTGCGTGTACCTCCGTCGTCCACCGAGTTCATTTTCGTCTAGGGTCGTTGCCTTGCAAGCCGCTTGGAGATTTGGTACGGTAATGGTGATCATTATACCAAGTGGAGCCGACCGTCGGCATTCGCCCGGGAGTGCATAGGTTGCCGACGGGGTAGACGACCCTAACGTGAGGAGTGTTCATATGAGCGTCTGGAATCATGGTTCTCAAGCGTAAAGTCGACGTCGTTCTGGAAGAGCTCGATGGATTGCGCGAGCAGTCGAGGCAGGGTGGCGGTCCTGCACGGATCGACGCGCAGCACGCCAAGGGCAAGCTGACCGCCCGCGAGCGCATCGACTTGCTCTTCGACGACGGCACGTTCGAGGAGCTGGATGCCTTCGTTCAGCACCGCGCCTCCGAGTTTGGGATGGGAGACCGGAGGTATCTCGGAGATGCGGTCGTCACCGGCTACGGCAAGATAGATGGCCGCATCTGTTTCGCCTACTCCCAGGACTTCACTGTCATTGGAGGCACTCTGTCCGAGGTCGTCGCTCAGAAGATATGCAAGGTCATGGATCTGGCGTCCGCGAGCGGGGCCCCGATCGTTGGCCTAATCGATTCCGGCGGGGCGCGTATCCAAGAGGGCATCGACAGCTTGGCTGGATATAGCGCCATCTTCCAGCGGAATGTGAGATATTCCGGCGTCGTTCCCCAGATATCCGCTATGCTTGGGCCGGCAGCCGGCGGGGCCGTGTATTCGCCGGCTCTGACCGATTTCATCATGATGGTTCGCGGTATCGGGCAGCTCTACATTACGGGGCCCGACGTCGTGAAAGCGGCTACGGGCGAAGTTGTTTCCCACGACGAACTTGGCGGCGCGGAGGCGCACGCGACCAAGAGCGGCGTTTGCCAATTCGTATGGGAATCGGAGCATCAGTGCATAGACGAGATCCGTCGGCTGCTTGGTTTCCTGCCCCAAAATAACATGGAGGAACCTCCGCGCCGGAGCGCGCAGGACGACCCCAATCGACAAGACCGCGCGCTCCTCCACGCGGTGCCGGACAACCCCAACCAACCCTACGACATGATGGACATCCTCTTGCAAGTCATCGATGACGGTGACTTCATGGAAGTGCATCGAATGTACGCCAGAAACATCATCGTAGGGTTTGCTAGGTTCGACGGGCGGCCTGTCGGCCTCGTCGCCCAGCAACCCGACCACCTCGCAGGCCTGCTCGACATAAACGCATCGACGAAGGCCGCTCGATTCATACGGTTCTGCGACGCCTTCAACATTCCTCTCGTTACCTTCATCGACGTGCCGGGCTATATGCCGGGCACCGTCCAAGAGTACGGTGGTATCATCAAGCACGGCGCCAAGCTCCTCTATGCGTATGCGGAGGCGACCGTGCCGAAGATCAGCGTGCTCATTCGCAAGGCATACGGCGGGGCATACATCGCAATGAGCAGCAAGAACCTGAAGGGCGACATCAACTATGCTTGGCCGACGGGACAAGTTGCGGTAATGGGCGCCGAGGGCGCTGTCAACATCGTGTACCGTGATCGGATCCGCAAGGACTCCGACCCGGACTCCAAGCGCGCCGAGCTCATCGGCGACTACGAGCGTTTGTTCATGAATCCCTACGTCGCCGCGAGCCGAGGTCTCATCGACGACGTTATCGATCCCGCTGAAACGCGCCCGAAGATCGTGCGCGCGCTCGAGATGCTCGAAAACAAACGAGAAACTCTCCCGCCCAAGAAGCATGGGAGCATTCCGCTATGACGGCGCGTTCCGACAAGCTGACGTCTGCCATCGCGGCCGCCGTCCAACGGTACATCGATTGGGAAACCGACATCGTCTCT
This sequence comes from Dehalococcoidia bacterium, assembly GCA_965242665.1. GTDB lineage: Bacteria > Chloroflexota > Dehalococcoidia > Lucifugimonadales > VXLM01 > VXLM01. The sequence goes on from OZ251484.1 coordinate 3,159,102, forward strand.
GTGCGCGCGGCCTACAGACCATTGAGCCCCTGGAAGTCTGTGAACTGGCGCACGATCCGAGAAGCGAACCATCATCCAACGAACCTTTGGAAGCAAGCCCCATGGCATTGACTGCCCATCCCATCTTGCCCATCGGCGCCCCCCGGGTGCGCGAGTGTCTGTGCGTATGAAGACGTCCAGCCCACTCAAGATCACCGATACTACCTTCCGGGACGCTCATCAGAGTCTCATGGCGACCCGCTTGCGGACCGACGACATGCTCCCGATCGCGGAGCGCATGAACGCAGTGGGCTTCCACTCTATGGAAGTTTGGGGCGGCGCGACGTTCGACTCCACCACTCGATTTCTCGGGGAGGATCCGTGGGAACGTCTGCGCGCATTCAAGCGTCTCATTCCAGATACTCCCCTCCAGATGCTCCTTCGCGGGCAGTCACTCGTTGGATACCGTCCATACGCCGACGATGTCGTCGACGCATTCGTTCGACGGTCTACGGAGGCGGGCATAGACATCTTCCGCGTCTTCGACGCCCTCAACGACTCGATGAACCTCGAACGAGCATCCTCGGCAGTCATCGACGCCGGAGCTCATCTTCAGTTGACCATCTGCTACTCGGTCACGGACGAAGGCCGTATGGGCGGCCCCATATACAACCTCGATTATTACATCTCAAAAGCCAGGGAACTACTGGAGCTCGGCGCGCACAGCATTTGCGTCAAGGACATGGCGGGGTTGCTCGCTCCTTACGACGCCTTCGATCTGTTTACTGCGCTAAAGGACGTCGTCCCCGTACCCCTCCAGCTGCACACTCATTACACCAGCGGCATGGCCTCGATGACGGCGCTCAAGTCGATAGATGCCGGCGTAGATGTCGTCGACGCCTGTCTGGCTCCTCTCGCGCTTCGTACTGCACAGCCTGCGGTCGAGCCGCTCATTACGGCGATGAAGGGCAGAGAGAGGGACACCGGACTCGATCTCGAACCTCTGTTGGAAATGGGAGACTACTTGGAGACGATCGCCCCCAAGTATCGGCGGCATCTCGAATCGACCAAGACGGCAGTCATCGACGCCCGCGTGCTGAGCCACCAGATACCCGGGGGAATGACGAGCAACCTCATTTCCCAGCTGCGGGAAGCGGACGCCCTCGACAAGCTGCCTGATGTGCTTTCCGAGATCCCGCGCACCCGCAAAGACTTGGGATACCCGCCGCTGGTTACTCCGATGAGCCAGATGGTTGGGTCGCAGGCCGTGACCAATGTCCTCATGGGCCGCTACGCAGCCATCATTGAGCCGGTAAGGGAGTACGCGCGCGGAATCTACGGTCGGCCCCCTAGCCCGATGGACCCGGACGTCCGCAAGAAAGCCCTTGCAGGGATGGATGAAGACCAAACTGAGATCGTTGGACGTCCGGAGGCATGGGGCGAACCCGAGCTGCCCTCGGCCGCGCGGGAGATCGATGGCATATCCAGCGACCTCGACGACATCTTGACCTATGCGCTCTATCCTCAGACCGGTCGGAAATGGCTCCGCATCAAGCACGGCCTCGATCCGATGCCCGAGGAGATGAAGCCGTCGGAAAACGGCGCGCACACGGATGCCCCGCTCAGCCCGGCGGCCTCCCCGCCGCGCAAGAGCCACAGGGCGCGCGCTTTCAACGTGTACGTCGACGGTGATGCGTTCTTCGTGGAAGTCGATCCGGTCTCTTCCGCTCACCCAGGCCAGACCGCCCCGGAATCCGAACCGACCGTGTCCATCGCAGACGAGGCCAGACGCCCGGACGCCGCCTTGGCTCGACCGGGTGAATCGATCATCGAGGCTCCGATGCCCGGCTTGATTCTCCGTCATGAAGTCGAAGTCGGAGATGCGGTTCAAGCGGGGCAAACCGTTCTGGTATTGGAAGCGATGAAGATGGAGAACTCTCTGCCTGCTCCGGCCGCCGGCGCCGTCCGTTCGCTCCCATTTGGGGTAGGAGACAAAGTATCGAGGGGGGACGTGCTGGCGGTCATCAACCCGTCGTGAGACTTGCCCGCGGGTTTGCGCCGGGCAGGGAACCCGCGCGCCGTATATTGAACGACCTTACCGGATGCAGTATCCAGGTGACGAGAAAATAGAAGCCATCGACCAGTATTCCGAAAGATCTTGCGCGTCGAAACGCGGTCGTGCGGATTCCATGTCCGCGGGCGATTCGTGCGTTTCGGACGACGCATCGCATGTGAAGTATCAGGAAGCCGCCTACGTGCGGACGGTCGGTGACGCTCACCGCGAGGCGTTCGGGCAGTTCTTCACTCCTCCCGAAGTTGCGAGGTTCATGGTGCGCTGGGTTCTCGGTTCGGGGGACTCCGCCATCCATGACCCTGCGTTTGGGTTGGGCGCGTTCTGGGACGCCGCGGTGGACGTGGATGGGGTCGCCTTCACGGGGAGCGAGGTCGATCCGATGATACTCCGCCACTGGCGGCGCTCCTCGCCGTCCAGCCGCGCGGCAGACGTGTCTCGGGAAGACTATCTCCTCTCGTGGGGTCGGAATTTTGGGAATATCGTTTGCAACCCTCCGTATATGCGGTTTCAGAAGTTCGCGAACAGAGACATCGTATTCGAGCGGTTCGAGCGGCATCTGGGGATTCGGCTGCTCGGGTACACGAATACCGCATCGGCGTTTCTCCTCAAGTCCTTGTCCGAGCTGGGAAGAGCAGGGAGGCTTGCCTACATCATGCCTCTCGAGTTTCTCAATACCGGGTACGGAGTGACGGTCAAGGAGCGGTTGATTGCGGGGTCGCACTTGTCCGCGATCATTCGTTTCGACTGCGAGCGGGCCGTCTTCCCCGACGCGATAACGTCCGTGGGGATCGTCCTCTATGACTCGGCCGCAAGGTTCTCCCATCTCAAGCTCTTTACGGTGAAGTCCATCGAGTCTCTCGATTCGCTCTTGGACGCGCGGCCTGCTGTGGAAATTCCCTACGCCAGCCTTGCGCCAAGGGACAAGTGGCTTCCGTATTTCGATGGCGATAGGGTAGCGGTTCGTGCAGACAAGACGGTTCCGTTGGAGTACTACGGTCGGTTTCAGAGGGGGATCGCTACTGGGGCGAACGAGTTCTTCGTGCTGCGTCCGTCCCTCGCCAAGGAGCTGGGACTCCTGGACTCCGAGGTTGTCCCAAGCATTACCAAGAGCGCTCAGGTGCGCGCGCCCTTCTTCACGGACGCCGATTACGACAATCTCGTGAATCGCGATGCGCCGGCGCTGCTGTTCGACGCGGGTGGGGAGTGCTCCGAGATGGCGCGCGGCTACATTCGCTTTGGAGAGCGTGAGGGATTCGATCTGCGGTTTATAACCGCCAACCGGGTTCCCTGGTACAAGACCGAGAACAGGTCACCGTCTCCGCTGCTCTTGGGCGTCTTCTCGAGAGGCGGGTATAAGGTAGTGCGAAATATGTCCCGCGCCTTGAATCTGACGTGCTTTCATGGGTTTCGACCCAATCTTCACGGTCTGAAGTATATCGACCATCTCTTCTTGTATCTTTGCTCTGCCACAGGGCGCGAGATCGTATCGCTGTCTTCCAGGCGGTACGGCGACGGCTTGGACAAGTTCGAGCCGAACGATCTGAACGCTGCACAGGTTCCGGCACCGGACGTATTCGACGCCGTGCCTGTCGACTGCGTGGATGATGCACTCGATCAGGTGAGAGAAACGGGCTCCGCTCCGTACTACGTGGAATCATGGTATCGAAAATTGAAACAGGAGGAACGTAGAACTTGATAGACGAAGATGTAATTCAACTGGCGCATCGGGGCTTCGAGGTGGTGCTCCGAGAGCAACTCGAGCGCGTCGAACGCCTCAAGGGCGAGGGTGACTGGATCGACTACTCCACGATTGCCCCCGTCGTCGTCGGCATGATCGGAGGAGACGGCATCGGCCCGACGATAAGCGCGGAGACACATCGGGTGCTCGAATACTTGCTGCGCGGCGAAGTCGAAAAGGGGAAGCTCGAATTCCGCGACATCGAAGGGCTCACCATCGAGAACCGCGCGGCAAAGATGCAGTCCATCCCCGATGACGTCCTCGCCGCCGTCAAGGAGTGCCACGTTACCATCAAGGGGCCGACGCACACTCCGGAGAAGGGCGACGGATGGCCGAACATCGAGTCCGCGAACGTGGGGCTGCGTAAGGCGCTCGACCTCTTCGCGAACATCCGCCCTGTACATATCCCGTCCGAGAACATCGACTGGGAGTTCTTCCGCGAGAACACCGAGGGGCTCTACGCCGTCGGGAGTCAGGGAATCGATGTCACCAGCGACCTCGCCATCGACTTCCGCATCATTACGACTCAGGGAGCGGAGCGCATCATCGAGGCCGCCTTCGATCACGCGAGGCGGGCGGGAAGGACTCGAGTGACCATCGTGACCAAGGCCAACGTCGTCAAGACGACGGACGGGAAGTTCCTCGATGTCGCGAGAAAGGTTAGCGCGCGGTATCCTGAAATCGAATGGGACAGCTGGTACATCGACATCATGACCGCCAAGCTCATCGACCCCAAGCGTCGCAGTCAGTTCCAAGTGATGGTGCTTCCGAACCTGTACGGCGATATTCTCACCGACCAGGCGGCGGAGATACAGGGCGGCGTTGGAACCGCTGGCAGCGCCAACCTTGGGAAGCGCTACGCCATGTTCGAGGCGATTCACGGCAGCGCCCCCCGCATGGTCACCGAGGGACGCGCTCAGTACGCCGACCCCCGCTCCCTCCTCCGCGCAGGCGCGATGATGCTCGACCACATCGGATACCACGACTTGGCTATCAAGCTCCACGCCGCCATCGACATATGCGGCATATACGAGAAGAAGGTGGCAATCACCGGCCGCGATACTGGCGCGACCACCAAAGAGTTCGGCGATTACCTCATGGACACCGTCGAAGACCCTTCCGTCCTCTCCCGTCTGGAAGAGCATGTGAAGGGATAGATCCCAACTACCGCGCAGGATACCAAAGGAGTCCAAGATGACACGTGCCAAAGTGACTATCGTCGGAGCCGGAAACGTCGGGGCGACGGCAGCGCAGCGCATATTCGACAGGGGGTATGCGGATGTCGTCCTCGTCGATATCGTCGATGGGCTGCCCCAGGGCAAGGCGCTCGATATCCTCGAATCCGGCCCGGTATTGGGCAGCGACGCCTCGATAGTCGGAACCAACGCCTACGATGAGACGGCCGGATCGGATGTCGTCGTCATCACGTCCGGCATCGCGCGCAAACCGGGAATGTCCCGGGACGATCTGCTGCTCACCAATATGAGGATCGTCACCAGCGTCGTGAACGAGGTCGTAAGGTTCTCTCCGGACACCGTCCTCATTCCGGTCACGAATCCCCTGGACGCCATGGCTCAACGCGCCTTTCAGGTTAGCGGACTGCCCAAGCGCAGGGTCGTCGGGATGGCGGGCATCCTCGATACCGCTCGGTTTCGCACATTCCTCGCCATGGAGCTTGGCGTCTCCGTGAAGAGCATCGACGCCTGGGTGCTTGGCGGGCACGGCGATTCGATGGTCCCGGTCGTAGGCAGCACCATCGCAGGGGGGCAGCCGGTCTCCCGGCTCATCCCCAGCGGTCGCCTCGCCGAGATCGTCAAGCGCACGCAGGACGGCGGCGCGGAGATCGTCAACTACCTGAAGACCGGCAGCGCCTACTACGCCCCCTCAGCCGCCATCGTGCAGATGGTCGAGTCCATCCTCTTCGACGAGAAGCAGACCCTCCCGTGCACTGCCTACCTCGAAGGCGAGTACGGCATCGACGGCTTGTTCGTCGGCGTTCCTGTCAAGTTGGGGGCAAACGGCGTGGAGGAGGTCATCGAATTCGATCTCACCGACCAGGAGTCCGCGGCCCTGCAGCGCTCGGCGGCGGCCGTCCGTGAGCTGGTAGAGGTCATGGATGCCGCAAACGAGTAGGGGAGCGGCCGAGCGTCGAAATCCCTCAAGTTTCGATGGATTGCGCCTTGACGCATGATACATTCGTTCGGTACGCTTGTTCTTGGGGGTCTGCAAACGTCCGCAGGTTCCCAATGCAATTTCACAAGACAGAAGGGAGATACATTTGCCAAACCCAGTAGTGCACTTCGAAATAGCGGGCAAGGACCCGCAGGCGCTCCAACAGTACTACCGAGACCTCTTCGATTGGAACATCGTCGACGCCTCGCCTATGCCCGATTTCCCCTACGGTATCATCAACGCGGACGAGCAGGGTGAAGGGATCGGCGGGGGCATTGGAGGGGTCATGGAAGGCGGCCCCTACGTGACCTTCTACGTCGAGGTCGAGGATATCCAAGCGGCGTTGGATCGTGCCGTGGATCTTGGCGGCAGCGTCATCAGGCCGGTCATGAGCATCCCCGGCGCGGTCACGCTCGCCATGTTCCAAGACCCCGAGGGCAACTGCGTCGGACTCGTGGCGTCCGAGACGCCGCCGCCGGCCGAGTAGCGCGCTCTCAGCCAAGCAACGCGCGGACGGGCGGGGACGCTTCCCGCCTGTTCGTCATTTCAATCCCTCGTCTTTCCTCCACGCACCGCCATTCGTCTTCGCTCCACACACCGTCATTCCCGCGAAAGCGGGAACCCCGAACCTCCCCGGGCGTCCGCACGCGCCCTTACAGACGCCGGTTGGAAACCACCGGCTCCGACGCCAGCAGCGCGCGCAGTCTATCTAACTTCGGCAGACCCAGTATCTCGGACAGTCCGTCGTCCAAGGCCCGACGCGCCGCACAGTCCGACATGCCCGGCAGCCGCTCGAACTCCGCATCCGCCAGACCGTCGAATACGTCCGACAGCCCCTGTATCTGCTCCTCCGACAGCCCCCGCAAGTCCAAGACCGGCAGTTCCTCCAAGTCGGCCTTCTTCATGGCGACCCAGCCGCCTCTCGTGCTGGTACGCCGCGCTAGGATTGTCAGGAGTCCAAGGCTGGAGTTCAACCATACCGCAAGCGCCTTCTCGCGACGCGCGTCATCCCCGACTCGAATCTCCCACCACACGTTGGATAGCACCTTCGTCTCCGACCACATGGAAACGACCCTGGCGGTTTCCAACCAAAGCCGTTCGGAGACGAGTAGACGGCTAGCCTTGGACCATAGTTGGTCGAATGGCTTGAGCTTGCGGCCCGGGCGCGGCTCAACGAGGGGGGCGAGATATTTGTCTGGCTTGATAGTCAAGCGTCTTCGCTGGTCGGTGTCATGTCCCGCTACCATCGGGTAAGCCGTAATAGTATTGGTTTGTTGGGAGCCGTCCAAGATGTCTCGTCGATCCGGGCCTACTTCACCGAGTTCACCCAGGGGGCATACTGGAACCGTTGCGGTCTGCGCTGATCCGGGCGTCCATACTTCTCCGTCGTCCAGGAGCCTCATTGCGCTGCGCGCCACATCGGCCCGTGCGAACTGCACGCCGGCCCACTTCCTGCCCCTGAGTTTCGATTCAGGAACCGACAACACCTCTCCTACATGAACCCCGTCCACCTCGAGCAGGGCGGTTCCCGTCCCTTCGAGATCTGCCGGCGTCGCGTCTGCAGCCGCCTGCGCTACCCGGTGCGCGTCCAACACGTTCGTCGGGCTCTGCCAGAGATTTACGAACGTCGTGCGGTGTTGGGTCTGGGGGCCGTTGCTTTGCCTGCGCGTGGCGATGAGCAGCGCCTCCGACAGATCCGTACTGTCCGAGAAGTTCCATCGTTCGGGGTCGTGCGACGTTATCACGATGTCGAGGGCGAATTCGCACTCGATGAGCGCGCGCGTCTGTTGCCATGACCTCCCTGTGCATACCGTGAGGGGCAGCACGAGGGCCAAGCGACCCTCTCCTGGACGCAGCTTGGGGGCCGCCGCTGCAACGAACGCTGCTCCCATTCCCGCGGTCGCGGACGCCTGCATCGACTTCAGCCGGCGGGACAGCTCGCCTTGGATCTTGCGGCGATCCTCGTCCGGCAGGCTGCCGAACATGAGGCTGGAACGGGTGAAGGGCGGGTTCATGATGGCCAAGTCGATATTGGGCAGCGTGGCGGTCACCCCGTCCTCCGCGCCACGAGGCCCGTTGCCAGACACCCGTTTAGCATCCTTTGGGCCGAATCCCATCTCATCTGGGGACAGTCCGTATTGAACTCCCGCTTCGCCGTTGCCCAGGAAGTCCAACGATCCCAACGATACCTTCGATCCTTCCGCTCCCAGCTGCATGACGTAGAGGTTCATGCGGTCGAACTGGATGTTTGGGTTGAGCATGGCTAGGCTCGTCGCCGCGAAGTGCACTGCGGAGAGCTGGACGTCGTATCCGTGCAGCGCCTGTTCCACCATCGCCTTGTGCAGGTCCGCGGCGTTGCGTCCCCCCGCTTCGACGTGCCGCCGCTCCGCCTCGGACGCGACGGCCATGAGCAGGGTGCCGGTGCCGCACGCCAAGTCTGCGACGTCGAGGGACGCCGGGAACTCGTGGTCTTTCCAGTCGACGTGCGGCGGCCAGTCGTGGAATACGAGCCTAGCGAGCATCGTCGCGGCCGGTATCGACGTGTAGTAGGCCCCGGTGAACTTTGCGTCCGTCAAGAGAGTGTGGAAGAGGCGTCCGGAGAGGTCGTGCCCTTCAAGATTGCGGGTGTCTTCCACTGCGTAGATGAGAGGGCCAATGACCGAGAGGTACATTAAGTCCCGCCTGTGATTTAGCACCTCTATGATTCGCGTGGCCAACTCAAAGACAGGAACGTAGTCGATGTTGTCGCATATGTATTGCCAAACCCTGCGAAGTTCAGAAATGCCGTCTCTCCACGATTCGTCGACTGACGGCACTTCATCATTGATTTCGGAGAGTCGGTCTTGAAAGGCCAGGGCGTTGAAGAGCACGAGGCAGGCGATACGAAGCGCAGCTGGTCGGTCTTTTTCTTGGTCGGACTTGGCGATGATGTTTGCAATGAGATAGGAAATCCGCGCGTGGCCGGATATCTGCTTTGCTCCCTTCTCAAGCGCTTGTCCAATGACCTTGGCCGCGGCCTGTACGACGTCCATTCCTTCGATGTCCAAGGGCAAGACGCGGAGGTGGGATACGAGGTCTGCTACGGATCCGGTTCGGATGCGGCGGTCCGGGTTCGATTCACCGCGATAGCCGTGCACCCACCACTTGAGGTCGGAGGCGGCCTCGATCTCTGCGAACAGGTCATCTGCATGTCGGAGTCTGGCGGGGTAGAGGACGCCGATCAGTCCCAGCGCGTATGGGAAGGTTTTCAGTCGCTCCGTCAGCTGGTCTTCCAGCTGGCTCGAGGCCCCGTCCCACTTGCATTCCAACAATACGGACTGGTTGTTTCTCAGGGTGACGCGGACATCAGGCGTGCCGCCCTGGCTACGGCGCTCTGCATGGGCGCTAATGCCGTACTTGTCAAGCACGCCCGCCAGCAGCGTGTTGACTGCTTCCTCGCGGATGGTTGCCGGATCGTTTTCTCTCGGTTGCATGTGTGCCTTGGGTTCCCTCGATTCCTTCCTCGTTGAGGATAGGCCATATGTTCCCACTTGTCAAGGGGGGTTGCGGCGAGTCGGGCCGCGGGCGATTCGTTTGTGTTACGGGGACAGCGCCATTGCGGACAACATCTTGCTGGTGGATACGATGTGCTTGTTCAAGCGCATGGTCTTTGGGTCGATGCCCATGGCGAGTCCGAGCATCTGCGGGAAGTGGATGATTGGCAGGTCGATTGGCTGTTTGCGGATCTTGGACGCTTGGGGTTGATACCCGTCGAGGTTCAGGTGGCAGAGCGGGCAGGGTGTCACCATGGCCATCGCGCCGTTCTGCTTTGCGTCCCCCGTGTGGTTTGCGACCATGGTGAGGGATGCGGTCTGGTTGATCGTGAGTATGGGAAATCCGCAGCAGGCGGTCTTGCCGGGGAAGTCGACCACTTCCGCCCCGACGGCCTCGATGATTTGCTCCAGGGAGTCTTTTCGCTCCGGGTTTTCGTCGAAGTCCAGTGCGGCGGACGGACGCACGATGTAGCATCCGTAGAATGGGGCGATCTTGAAGCCTGTCAGGGGTTTCGTTACCTGCGCCTTCAAGGCGTCGATGCCGATGTCTTCGATGAGTGCCCACATGAGGTGCTTGGGTTCGACCGTGCCTCGGTACTGGAGTCCTTCCTCGGCTAGGTCGTCGTTGACCGACGCGAGGTATTCTGGGTCTGTCGTGAGGCGCTTGTTTGCCTGGGACATTACCCCCTGGCAGGTGCTGCAGATGACCATCAGGGGGAGTCCGCTCTGTTCTGCGAGGGCGAACGTTCTGGCGTTGAGGGTATCGCCGAGCCGCTGGTTCTTCTCCTGCAGGACGCCGGATCCTGTGCATGACGCGGTCTTCATTGGCTCGTAGTCCAACTCGATGCCTAGTCGTCCGGCGACCTCGATCGTCGCGGCGTACAGCTCTGGGGCTGCTCCGCGCGAGACGCATCCGGGATAGAAAGCGTACTTCATCGTCTGCTACCTACTTTCTCGAACAGCCGGCGAATCTTTTCGACGCCGGGGTTCTTCTTGTGGAATAGGGGAGGGCGCTTGCCTGCCAGCTGCGCCTTGATGCCCACGGGCGCGAGCTTCAACATTTCTTTGATGTTGAACAGTCCGAACGTCTTGAGTGGGAGGCGGAGCTCGTCGAGACGTCCGCTGTGCTCCACGAGATCCGTGAATGCGGCGGCATGGCGCGCGCCGTAGGTCTTGTCGTAGCCTGCCTCCATCGCGCGGTCTCGCATGGACATGATCCGGTCCATGGGCGCCACCCCCTTTGGGCAGACCTCCACGCACTGCATGCAGCGCGTGCAGTCCCATACGCCCCCGTACTCGTTCAGTTCGCCCAGCCGCTCGACGTCGGCGTCGTCTCTCGGATCTGCCACGAATCGGTACGCTTTTGCCAAGGCTGCGGGGCCGAGGAAGTTCTCGTCGACCTCCAACACCGTGCAGTCGGACACGCAAGCGCCGCACATGATGCAGGACATCACGCCGGCCAGGTGCAGCATATCCTCGTTTGGGGCGAGGTATTCGCCCTCGGGTTCCGGCCCTTCCGGACGGAGCCACGGGTCGATCTTGCGTACCTTGTCCCAGAAGACGTCGAAATCGACGATTAGGTCTTTGACGACGCCCATGTTGCCCGCAGGTTCGATAGTGATGGGCCCGCCTCCACGGGGCATCGCGTCCGCGATCTTGGTGTTGCACGCCAACATCGCTTGTCCGTTCACGCGCATCGCGCAGGACCCGCAGATCGCGCTGCGGCAAGAGCAGCGCAGGCCTAGGGTTCCGTCCACCTCTTCTCGCACCTGTATGAGTCCGTCCAAGACCGTCGCGTTGTCGTCCACTTCGATCTGGTAGTCCTGATGGTAGAATGCGGGGCGATCCGCGTCTGGATCGTACCGTTTGACGTTGATGGTAACTTCCATTGTTCTGCTATGCACCGTCCTTGTGACGTTTGAAGAACTTGCCGTCGAGATGTGTTGGCTCTCGGGTTTCGATGGACTCGAGGATCGTTCGGGTGTGTTGGGGCCATTCGAAGAAGTACTTTGGGGACACGCTACTGTTCTGATTCTCCAATGCTTCTTTGCGGCTTACGCCGTGAATTCTCCCATCAATAGCTCCGCGCTTGCGGCTCCCACTGCGTGATCGTTACCGGGAGGTAGTCGACCGCAGCCTCGCCGTCCTCGGTTCGGGAGATTAGGATGTGCTTGAGCCAATGTTCGTCGTCTCGCTCCGGAATGTCGGTTCTGGTGTGCGCGCCTCGGCTCTCCTTGCGTTCCATGGCCCCCAGGATGATCGCTTCCGCGCAGTCGAGCATGAAGCCCAACTCGAGCGTGAAGATCAAATTCGTGTTGAAGGTGCGTCCCTTGTCGTGCACGATCACGTTGTCGTATCGCGCGCGCAGCTCCTTGAGCTTCTCGAAGGCCGTCCGCATCCCCTCCTCGTCGCGGAAGACCGCCAAGTGTTTGTTCATCGTTTCTCCCAGCTCCCGGCGAACTGCGCCGAACATCTCGCCGTCGCTGTTTCGGTTGAGTATCGCTTGGAGCCTGGCGAGGTCTGCGTTCGCGGCGCGGTCGTCGATATTGGCGTGTTGCTTGGACTTTGCGTACTCCACGGCGCGCTCGCCGGAACGCCGTCCGAAGACGAGGGTGTCGAGCAGCGAGTTGGCGCCGAGTCGATTCCCCCCATGCACGCTGACGCACGCGGTTTCCCCGGCCGCATACAAGCCGGGCACGTTCGTCATGCCGTCGATGTCGGTCTTGATTCCCCCCATCTGATAGTGCATCCCCGGACGTATGGGAACCGGCTCGTGCGCCATATCCGCGTTGGCGAAGTCGATCCCCAGCTGGCGGATTTGGCTCAGCTTCTCGTCGATCAGCGCTTCGCCGAGGTGGCGCAAGTCGAGCAGAACGCATCCGTCGACTCCTCGCCCTGCATCGATCTCAGTCTGCTCCGCTCGGGACACCACGTCCCGTGAGGCAAGTTCCATCATGTTTGGGGCGTACCGCTCCATGAAGCGCTCTCCGTCGGAATTGAGCAGGTACGCGCCTTCGCCGCGGGCCGCCTCCGACAACAGAGCCCCATTGGACTTCAAGGTGGTCGGGTGGTACTGAACCATTTCCATGTCCATGAGCGGCGCGCCGACTTGGTAGGCCAGGGCCATGCCGTCGCCAGTGCAGATCAAAGCGTTCGTGCTCGGCTCGAACACCCGCCCGAGCCCGCCGGCCGCGATGATGACCGCCTTCGCACGGATGACGTGAATGTCTCCCGTCTTCATCTCCATGACGACCGCGCCAACGCATTCATCGGCGTCCATGACGAGCGAAAGGACGAACCACTCCTCGTAGACGCGGACACCGAGCTTGAGTATCTGCTCGTGGAGAACATGCAGGAGCGCCTGCCCGGTAAAATCCGCGACGAAGAACGTTCGGGCTTGGCGCTGCCCGCCGAACGAACGGACTCCCAGCTTCCCTTCGTCGTCTCGATTGAAGATCACTCCCATGTGTTCCATCGAGATGACTTCCGCTCCCGCCTCCCGGCACATTACCTCGATGGCGTCTTGGTCTGCGAGGTAGTCGCTGCCCTTCACCGTGTCATAGGCGTGGTCTTCCCACGCGTCGCCTCGATCCGTTAGAGCTGCGTTGATGCCGCCTTGCGCAGCGTTCGAGTGGCTCCTCACCGGATAGACCTTGCTCACCACCGCCGCGTCCACGCCGTTTCTGCCGGCCGTGAAGGCCGCCCGCATCCCTGCCAGCCCTGCCCCAATCACCAGCACGTCATGTTCGTACATCCCCACGCGCCTCATTTCTCTGAAAGTCTTGTCAAGAATATAGCACAGAGAGGTCGGAGTGTCAGGTATTATGGATGGGGAGGGAGAGTGTGCATTCCCACGCTCTGCCTTCTATTGTAGCGGCAAAGGTGGTTGCAGCCAGTTGGGACGCGACGCCACCTCGATGCGCTCCACCCACTTGACCCACTCGAACCCCCGTTTGCCCGGCGCAACAAGGCGCACTGGGTATCCATGTCCGACGGACAAGACGTCCCCTGCGACCTGCGTCGCCAGCAGGCACCGCCGCGCGTCCTCGACCGAGAACCGTCGGTAGTATCCTGTCGCCGAGATGAACGTCACGCTCCTTGCGCCCTGCATCACTCCGGCGTCATCGAGTATCTTGCCGACACGCACGCCGCGCCAAACCTGATCAGAGTACCAACCCCCGGTGCAGTCGATCGTCGCGGTCATTTCGTCGGTCGGGGACAAGTCGGAGTAGTCCAACCTCATGCTGCGCTCGACGAGGCCGGAAACCGACAGCGTCCACGATTCCACGTCTGTTCTCGGTGGGGTGTCGTTCAACCAAGAGACGACAGGAAACTCTCCCGGGGTTCTCTCTGCTTGGTACGATCCAGTGAATCGGCGGTCCTTTCCGCTCAATCCCCCGACCCGCACGCCGAATTCTCCTGCACGCCAGAGAGCGAATCCTGCAATCGACAGAACGGCAAACCGGAGGAACGACCGTCGCTCGACCCAGAACGTCCACGGTAGGGAGAATGCGCTGGTGTACTTGATCGCGTGCCAGACCATGAGAGGGAAGAGCAGAGCGCCCAGGTATGCGTGCCAACTTACCCCGCTCCAATTCATCCCAATCGGCGGCCGGTAGTAGTAGGGGCCAACCGTCGACCAACCGAAGCCCAAACCCAGAGTTGCCGCCAACAAGACCATGAGCGCCACGGAAGCCGTCCGAGTGCTTGTCGCACGCTTGCGGTTGCGCAGAGAGAAGATGACGATGCCGACCTTCCAGAACAAGACGATCACGAGGCCGTATCCTGCAATCCGGTGGATGAGAATGAAGACCGCGCGGTCGGGAGAGCCGGACAAGAGCCCCCAAAACCCGCTTGCCAGCTCGACGGTCACGAACCCAAAGAGGAGGATGTTAGCCCATGAATGCTTCACGTTCGTAATCCTCCGGATGTGCAACCCAGTCAAACCCGCCCATAATATCCCTCATACACCCGCCATGCCCGTGTACCTGCCCCGCCTTTCCCGATTTCAGAGACCTCTTTGAACAACTAAGCGGAGGGTTCCGTTTACTTTTGCGGCATATGTTCAAGTGGAAATACGTCAACTGGGTTTGGATCGCACGGTTAGCCATAGCCGCACTGGGCGGGCATCGTAGTGGCTGTACTGAATTCTTGCGGTGTGTTGCCATAACCGTAGATGTGTATAAGATTACCATGCCGCAAAAGTAAACGGTAAGGTAAACCGGCTTGCGTTTTGTAATAGAGTGGGATATAGTATAGTCACGTTTGTGACTACATGGAGGTTTCAGATGAACGAGGTTGGAATACGAGAACTGAAAACTCAAGCTAGCGACATAATCCGGCGTGTCCGCGATACGAACGAGGCGGTCGTTGTGACGTACCGTGGAAAGGCTGTTGCCAGGATCGAGCCGCTAGAAGATCCTGAAACAACAAGATACCGAGCGAGAGAGGTGCTTGCCCAAATGGACAGGATCGCAGAGGAAGTGACTCAGTACTGGCCCAGTGGAGTCTCGGCTGTGGACACCGTCGCAGAGGATCGACGAGACCTGTAGATGTACGTTGTTGACGCGAGCGTTTGGGTAAGCTACTTCATCAAGTCCGAGGCGACCTACTTGGCGAGCCGTGATTGGGTCACCCGCCAAATGGATGTCGGCATTCCAATTTTGGGGCCAAGCATTGTATTGACGGAGATCGCTGGGGCCGTCTCTCGGCGCACACAACGTGAAGAGCTAGGCCGGATGTCTTCCACTCTCGTTAGTCGTCTACCCGGCTTTCGAATGGTCCCTATTGACCAAGAACTGACCGATATTAGTGTTTCCGTCGCGTCTGGTATGCGACTTAAGGGCGCGGATGCAGTATACGTCGCCTTGGCGTCGTTGGTCGGTGCCCCGCTCGTCAGCTGGGACAAAGAGCAAATCGAAAGAGGAGCGCGGATCGTCTCTACTCAAACACCGGAGGTGAACTAATCCCTCTCAACCATCGCGCCCCCACATCGGGTGCCGAAACGTCGGGTTGGAGAATCGGTGTTTCGATGGCCTCCGGCTCTGCTCCTTGGTAGGTTCCTCCCTCTTCTCCTCGATCGATATGCCCTGCTGCAACCGGACTCGGCGGTTGTCTGGCAGGGTGTTCAAGTGCAGCGCTAGGTCTTCCAAGCTCGCGAGGTTGTGGACGGGCAGTAGATCGTCGATGTAGGGGAGCGCAGCCTGCATCCCTCTCGTCAGCGGCTCATAGCCTTCTGCTCCTGCAAGGGGATTGAGCCATATCAGGCGGTGACTGCTGCGCTGGAGACGTGCCATCTCGGCCCCGAACATATCAGGTTCACCCCTATCCCAGCCGTCTGATACGATCAGCACGATAGATCCCCAACCGAGCACTCGCCGAGCCCACCGGTAGTTGAATACCTTCAAGGCGTCGCCAATGCGTGTTCCTCCCGCCCAGTCTTGCACCGCCTTCGACACCTCTCCGATGGCGCGGTTGATGTCTCGGTGGCCAAGTTGCCCAGTCACACGAGTCAACCGTGTGGCGAATAGAAATGCCTCCACACGGTTATCCAACCCCCCGTATAGGCTGTGGATGAACTGCAACAGCATTCTCGTATACCTCTCCATGGATCCACTCACGTCGCAGATCAGCACCAATCGCCGCGGTGTGGCCTTCTTCTGACGCCTTGGCAGTTCCACCACCTCGCCCCCAAATCGTATATTCCTTCTCATTGCCTTTCGCATATCGAGGCTGCGGCCGTTCCCTTGTCTCCAACGACGCGTGCGGCGCAGACCGAGATCCCATCTCAACTCGTCGAGCATGGCCACTGCCTGGTCCAACTCCTCCGCAGTATAGTCCGCAAAACTCTTCTTTCGTAGCACTTCCCGTGCGCTGAATGTACGGGTCAGCTCGACCCGGTTGATATCTTCGCCTGAATCGCCATTTCCTTCCCTCTGACCGTCTGACGACTTGCCGGGCTGTGGTGGTCCAACCTGGGGCTGTCGAAACCTGCGCTGTTCGCCCATCGATCGCAGATCCATCGAGGTCTTCGGGTTCTTCGGCTGCCTCCAAAACACGTCGAACGCCTCTTCGAACAGAGCCAGGTCGTCTTTGCGGTGGACGAGTAGGGTACAGAGTGCTGCCCGGAAGTCTCTTCTTCTAGAGAGCCCAATATCGTCGATGACCATGACCGCGTCGAGCATCCGCCCAACGTGAACGTCTAGCCCCAACCGTCGGAGCATCCGCCCAAACAGCAAGAGGTTATGGAGGAAGTGTCCACCCGGCGCGTCAGCCACGCCTGCCACCGCGGCGCGCGCCTCGGTTCATAGCGCGATTTAGAAGCGCGCGTGCAGGCTCGCCGCGCACAGCCTGCACGTCCTCTCGGTACTTGAGCATGATGCCAAGTGTCTCGTCGATCACCGATGGGTCGAGCTCCGTTTGGTCCAGTCCCACTAGGGCGGCCGTCCAGTCGAGGGTTTCTGCCACGCCCGGCGCTTTGTAGAGCTCGGATGAGCGGAGTTCTTGCACGAACGCCGTCACTTGATCCGCCAGCTTCTTTGATGCGTCTGGAACCTTGCTAGTGACGATCTGCACCTCTTTTTGGAAGTCTGGATAATCGATCCAGTAGTACAGACAGCGCCGTTTGAGCGCGTCGTGAATCTCACGCGTGCGGTTTGACGTGATGACCACGAATGGGGGATCCTCCGCACGGAACGTGCCGAGCTCTGGAATGCTTATCTGGAAGTCGGAGAGCATCTCGAGGAGAAATCCCTCGAACTCATCGTCTGCCCGGTCGAGCTCGTCGATGAGCAACACCGGAGGCCGCCCGCTGCTGGACTCTATTGCTTGGAGTAGGGGGCGCTTTATCAGGAACGCCTCGCTAAACAGATCCTTCGCAGCCTTGTCTCTATCCAGTTGATCCGAGGCCTCGAGAAGTCGAATCTCCAGTAGTTGACGGGAGTAGTTCCACTCATACACTGCCTGGTTTACGTCCAGACCTTCGTAGCACTGCAGGCGTATCAGATGGGTATTGAGAGCCGTCGCCAGCACCTTTGCGACCTCGGTCTTGCCGACGCCGGCCTCACCTTCCAGAAAGAGGGGACGTCGGAGCTTCAACGCCAAGTAGATGGATATCGCCAGTCCACGGTCTGCGACATATAGGTTGTCTTGCAGCGCCTTTTGGAGGTCGTCGATTGATGTAGGTATAGGGGAGGCGGGAGATCGCTTTGAATCAGGTTCCTGCGGTGTATTACTGCTCATTCGTCTTCCTTTGGTCTGAACTGTGTTTCGACTCGTAGGCCCCTCGCCCAACGCGCCGAAAGTGCGGAGGTTGTGCAGCGTGAACGCTCACGCAACACCTGCTTGTGACGTAGGCGCGAATACTTCCTTCGTTCGAGTACGACAGGGACCGGACGACTTCCATGCGGAAGAACGTCCAATCAAGCCGTGCTTCGCACAGATGCTGGGCGGGCGCGAGGATACGTTCATGAATACCTACTCCACGTTTCTCTACCCCCGAGTTGGGAGGGTGTCCTGAGAGACTAGACGGTCCGAGATTCTTCGATGCATAACCTCAGCGCGAACGAGCGCGCTACTTGAGCGGCCCCGTTCGCGCTGGGTTGCTCTGCGTGGACGAGTTTCTTCCGAACAGATCAGCCAGCTCGCTTCACTGCACACGCCAGAGCGCGGCGCACGTACACCACAGCCATCGCGCATCGGTAGTCGGCCGATGCGAAGATGTCGCTCAACACGTCGCCTCCGATGTCCCCGCGTATCCCTTGCGCGGCTTCATCGAGAGCGGCCTCTGTCGGTTCATTGCCCACCAATCTGTCGACAACCGAACTGCCAACGGTCGGTGACGACTCGATGCCGCCTACAGCCACGCTGGCTGCGGATACCTTGCCGCCGCTTACGGTGACCAGAGCCGCGGCGCCTACCACCGCGTACCTGGATGCGGGGTGTTCGAACTTGGTGTACGCCGTTCCCTGGTTCGGCTTCTTCGTACCAACCTCGATGCTCGTGATGATCTCGTCCGATGCGAGGTTGTTTTGCATCAGCCCCTCGATGAAGCCGCTGATGTACTCGCTCCTCGTGCCGCTTGTACCAGTGATGTCGATGCGGGCGTCGAGAGCCGTCAGTACCGTCGGCAAGTCAGAGGCCGGATCCGAGTGCGCGATGTTCCCGCCAATCGTGCCGCGGTTGCGGACCGTCGGATCCCCAATCATACCTGCAGCCTCTGCCAAGATGGGACAGTTGGCTTTGACGATGTCCGATGAGGCGACCTCCGAATGCGTCGTCAGAGCCCCGATCTTGATTGTCTCGCCTGCATGAGTGATCCCGCCGAGACCGGCGATCCGCCCGATGTCTATCAGAGCGGCGGGGGACGACAGGCGGAGCTTCATCAATGGGATGAGGCTATGGCCGCCCGCCAGCACCTTTGCGTCTTCATGCCGGGCGAGGAGCGATACCGCCTCGTCTACCGAGCTGGCTCGATGGTATTCGGTCTGTGTCGCATACATGGCCTACCCTCCGTTCTGTCCTTGATTGATTGCCTGCCAGACCTTCTCGGGCGTGAGCGGCATGTCGACGCTCGTGACTCCCAGCGGACGCAGCGCATCCATCGCCGCGTTGTAAACCGCCGCGGTCGATGCGATCGTTCCTGCCTCTCCGATGCCCTTGACTCCAAGCGGGTGATGCGGCGACTCCGTCGTGCTCGACAGCACTTCGAGGTCGGGGAAGTTGTCCGCGCGCGGCATCGCGTAGTCCAGCAGCGACCCTGTGAGCAGCTGCCCGTCGTCGTCGTACACCGCGCCTTCCCAAAGCACCGGGCCGACTCCCTGCACCACGCCTCCATGGACTTGGCCTTCCACGATCATTGGGTTGATTTGCACCCCGCAATCGTCCAGAGCCACGTACCTCTTCAAGTCGATGCGGCCGGTCGCAGGGTCGACTTCCACGACTGCGATGTGGCTTCCGAATGGGTACGTGAAGTTCGGAGGGTCGTAGAACGCGCTGGCCTCGAGGCCGGGTTCCATCCCCTCCGGCATGTCCCACGCCACGTTCGCCATCAATGCGATGTCCTGAATGGTCTTGTGCTGGTCGGGAGAGCCTTTGACGAAGAATCTGCCGTCCTCGTAGTCGATGTCCGCCGCGTCCGCCTCGAGCAAGTGCGCCGCGAGGGTCTTGGCCTTGTCTTTGATCTTCCTAGTGGCCACCGCCAACGCCGCCCCGGATACTGCCGTCGTTCGGCTCCCGTACGTTCCCCATCCCATCGGCGTAGTGTCCGTGTCTCCGTGCAGCACCTCCACGTCATCTACTTGGACACCGAGCTCCTCCGCCACGATCTGAGAGAACGTCGTCTCTTCCCCCTGTCCGTGCGGGGAGGATCCGATCATTACGTTGACTTTGCCGGTCGGGTGGAACCGCACGATGGCGCTTTCCCATAGGCCGCCTTGGAACCCCACGGCTCCCGCTACTTGCGACGGGCCTAATCCGCATATCTCGACATACGAACAGATTCCAATGCCCATGTGCTTTCCTTCTTGCCGCATCGACTTCTGCTTGTCGCGCAAGGCGTCGTAGCCGATGTGATCGGCCGCCTTGCCGAGGGCCGCCGCGTAATCGCCGCTGTCGTAGACGATGCCCGTCACTACGTCGTGGTTCTCTTGGAACGTGTCGATCAAGTTGCGGCGGCGCACCTCCAGGGGATCGATTCCCGTCTCCGCGGCTACCAGATCGACTAGACGTTCGACGATCGTGGTAGCTTCCGGACGGCCTGCCCCCCGGTATGCGTCGACCGGTGTCGCATTGGTGAACACACCGTACACGTCGCCGTGCACTGCCGGGATGTCGTATGCCCCGGAGTACATCAGGCCGTGCAGGATCGTTGGGATGCCGGGCGCCGCCGTCGACAGGTATCCTCCCAGTCCGGCGTAGACCGTTGTGTGGATGCCAAGGATCTCGCCGTCCTTCGTGGCCGCCATCTCCACCTCTTCCACGTGATCCCGGCCGTGTATCGTTGCCTGATAGTTCTCGCTGCGCGTCTCCGTCCACTTTATGGGAATGCCCAGCTGCATCGCACAGAACGCCGTGATGGCCTCGTCTGCGTAGTACGGTATCTTGCTTCCGAACCCGCCGCCAACCTCCGGCGCGATCACTCGGATCTTGTGCTCTCCGACCCCCGTAACGACCGAGGTGAGGAACCTTGCTATGTGCGGGTTTTGCGTTGTCGACCAGAGCGTGAGGTCGCCCGTCGCCGCTACCCATTGCGCTATCGCGGAGCGCGGCTCCATCGCGTTCGGAATGAGGCGTTGCAGGTTGATCGTGTCCCTCACGACCACATCTGCCTTGTCGAATGCCTCATTGATCTCTCCTCCTGCGACAGTCCAATGGAAGGCGATGTTGGACGGCACGTCTTCATGTATTTGCGGCGCGTCGTCTTGGGCCGCCGACTTCGGGTTGATGGTCGCGTCGAGCGGTTCGAATTCCACATCGATGCAGGCGAGAGCGTCCTCGGCTTGGTACCTGCTCTCCGCTACTACTACCGCCACTGCGTCCCCCGCGTACCGCACTTTGTCTTTGGCGATTGCGGGATGGTCTGGCATCTTCAGATCCGAGTCCGGGATATGCCATGCGCACGGGATCGGGTTGAGGCGGTCCTCGATGTCCTTCCCTGTGAAGACTGCCAGAACGCCCGGCTGCCCCTCGGCGGCGGATGTGTCGATGCTCTTGATATTCGCGTGTGCGAACGGGCTGCGCAGGATCGCTGCGTGCGCCATGCCTGGCAGCTTGATGTCGTCCGTATACGAGGCGCGGCCTGTGATCAGCCGCGGATCCTCTCGGCGACGAATGCCGGAACTGAATACTCGTGTCGTCATGTTCTAACCTCCCATCGTCTGCGCGGCTTCTTCTACAGCCAGCACGATGTTCTGATATCCAGTACACCGGCAAATGTTGCCCTCCAGACCTTCCCGAATTTCCTCGCGGGTGGGGTCGGGATTCGTTCGGAGCAACTCGTTCGCCGCCATGATCATCCCAGGAGTACAGAACCCGCACTGCAAGCCGTGCTTGTTCCAGAATGCTTCTTGCAGAGGATGCAAGTCGACGCCGTCGGACAGACCCTCGATCGTCGTGATCGCCGAGCCGTCCGCCTGGACGGTCAACACCGTACACGACTTCACGCTCATCCCGTCCATCGTGACAGTACACGAGCCACATTGGCTCGTGTCGCATCCGACCTTCGTGCCGGTGAGCGCCGCGCTCTCGCGGATGAAGTGCACCAGCAACTGCCGCGGCTCGACCTCATCGCTGAAGCAGCGCCCATTGATCGTTATGTCGACTGGGATTTTCACGATTCACCTCCTAGCAACAAAGTGTTCGAGCTGTGCGGGGCGGCTCGATCTCGGCCTGTCTCGTCGAACCAGAACGCTGCCGCACCGTCCCAACTCGTTGCAAGGGTATTCGACTAAGATCGTTCTGTCAATCATGTTTGCAAGGAATCTTCGATTTGGTAGGTGAGCCATCCAAAACTGCGCTCATCAGGTGTGGGCTACCCCCACCGCGGCGGATTGGACGTATCGCTTGAAGTTGCCGTCACTCGGTCCGTCACTCCAAAAAACGAAAATGAACCCATTTGTCTCAGAAGATTGACATCTCTACCATAACAAAATATAGTTCCCATTGGAACCATAGGTTTGGAGGCTGCCCCAACCCTTCGGAACTTAGGAGTTGCACAAGTTCACAATGGAGGCGCTTGCCCCATGCTTCCCTCTGTTGGCCGCGCCCTTCGCCAGCTTGGTCGTGCAACCAGGCCGTGGATGCTCCACTGGCCGGCGGATCTCAGTCCGCTTGCGTGGAGACTAGAAAGTCGGCTGTGGGCAGCAGTACTGCTGCCCACAGCCATCGCAACGCTTGCCGTGGGTGCGGCCTGCGCCGCAGACAGCGCCGACCCCCAAGACAGAATCGTCGAGTCCCACATCAAGCTACTGAGACGCCAGACGGTCAGCTATACGCGGGAGCAGGTCGACCTACTATACGGGAAGGTCTCCGAGGTTCGAACTCGAACGAGCTTGCCGCGCAACATTACCTTCTTTGCAGAACAAGACGATTATCCTCCCAGCCTCCTCTTGGACGAAGATGTCTATGTCCTGAACGGATCGTCGTGGCAGTACGTTGCGAAGGCCACGCTGCCCGTGTATGGATTCGGTTGGCTCATGCCGATCGCGGAGTGGGACTACGATGTCAAGCGTATGGGAAACGATACGCTCGACGGGAAGACGATCGAACGCTTCCGGGGCGTTACCCAATGGGAAGGGTTCCGGGTGCGGGGGTTTCAAGAGTTCGTGGCGTCGATCTGGAAGGACGATGGGGAATTGTCCTCCATCGAGTGGGTGTCCATCGTCACGCACGGCTTCGGTTCGCTCGATGAGTTTAGACGGAATTCCTGCGCGGGCACCGGTCGGCGTGTCGTCATTCAGGAGGAGTTCGTAGAAGACGATTACTTCGAGTATGCGCGGGAGCAGTTGGCCGACTCGGGGCCGTTGGCTGCGACGTGTGTAGATCCCCGCGGCAACGCCGTTAGTGAGTGGACGACGCTAAGCGCAATCCGAACCGTATACACCATCACAGGCTACGACGAACCGCTCGATACTCCCATTCCTCTCCCTCCGAAAGGGTACCAAGTGCCCGCGGACGACCCGCCAGACCGGTCACTCGCCCCCGCTCCGCCCCTGCCCAGCGGAGGAGATGGTCCAGTGGCAATTCCAGACGAGACCGCTCGCGCGCGGATCGTGCAAATGGTAGACACCTTGATGCGTCAACGCACGGTGCATTTCGCCAAGGAGCAGTTTGGCGGCAGCCCGGGAACGTTCTTATACCCGGTGGACGACGGTACGTTCCGCTATGCGGTGGATATCCATGACTGGACGTATCTCGTGGAACGCGAGTTGTCCCATGTCGGGGTATATCTCGAGAAGGAGCTCTTTGTCGGCGGGAAGAGGTTCGTGCAAATGTCCAATCGACCCGGAAAATGGATGCCGGGCGGTCCGGCTCATGTACAACAGGAGGAGATCGAGCTTCAAGTCCTCTCGCCAATTCTCGCCTTGAAGGAGTTGCCGCACGACGCGGCAAGGTTGGAAGACGCGAACATGAACGGCGCATCCGTCGAGCGCTATCTTGTGCAGGGAGAACACTGGTCGCCGCTTGGAGGCATCTTCTCGCGCTACGAGATTTGGGTCGACGGGAGCACCGGACTCCCGCTGAAGATCGACTTGTTCTCCCAAGAAGTAGTGACTCCACCCTTTACAGTAGAAGGGTTCGAGCGGCTGTTCTGTAGTATGCCGGGGCAGAGTCTGCAAACTGTGCATGAAGCGCCGCCGGACACCGACCCGCTCCTGTCTCCGATCCCGTCATCGCAGCCTTACGAGGCCGCGTGCATCCGCGACGAGACAGGTGAGGAGATCGCGCGCTGGCGATTCATCACGAAGCGGGGCAATGCCTCGCGTCAGGTATTTACCTTCACTGCCTTCAACGAGCCTGTACCCATCCCTCATTCCCTGCCCGAACTGTAGGTTGAATGTCAATCGGCCAGGCTGTGCAAACCGAGCATTAGGGTAGGGGGCCGATCCCCATGCGCTTCACCCATCATAGCCAAAATCCGAAGAATCCGTTGAATTCCCGTTCGCCCATCCCACGGAGGGCCGGCGCATCTGCCGCCTGCGCCAGTCTCTGAAAACATGCTTGACAGATGGCGGCGTCTCTCATATAGTACTTCCGCGCTCTTCTTACTAGAGTTGAGGAAAATATCAAGAATGTTCCAATACAATGCTAGGCAAGGAGTCCAATGGCCAAGCTGAAGCACATAGCGATCTCAAGTCAGGATCCGGAAAAGACCGCCGAGTTCTACCAGTCGGTATTCGATCTCAAGCTGGTAGGGAAGGTCGATGGAGAAAACGCGGAGGGCGTCTACCTGAGTGATGGGAACGTCAACATTGCGGTTTTGAAGTTCAAGAACGAGATAATCGCCGGCTCCGAGTTTGGTGTGGAGTACAGCGGGCTTCACCACATTGGGTTTCAAGTGGACGATCTGTCGGACGCGGACACTCGCTTGCGCGCCGCCGATATGGAGCCTCGTTCTGACGTCAACTCTATGCGAAAATCCGAAATGGGCAACGGACACGGAGGGATGAACGTTGCGCTCAACTACGCCGGTCCAGACGGCGTGATGATCGACATCTCTCAGATCGGCTGGGTTGGCGCCGGCGGGAAGAAGAAGGACAAGAACGGGCAGCAGGACACGGAGGATGAGTGAGCCCGGCGCTGCCTTCCACTGACCGCACTGCAAAGATCGAGTGACTCGGAGGAAGCGATCCCCGTCGTTCCGATCTCATCTACTCACGTAGGGGAAAGCGGACGAAGCGCATCGATATCCCCCGCGGCTTTCACAGGAATGGGCGAACGGGTAGGGCGCGTCGCGAAGCGTTATCCTTCCCCGTGCAGCAAGTTCAAAGCCGATCCGGCTTTGAACCATGCGACCTGCGATTCGGCGAACGAATGATTGAGCTGCAGCGAATCCTCGGTTCCGTCCGCGTGCTTGACGATGCAGACAACAGGGCGGTTTTCTTCCAACTTGTCCAAGTCGATGAGGCTGATGCGGTCGTCCTCCCTGATGCGGTCGTAGTCGGCCGGATCCTGGAACGTCAGCGGCAGTAGTCCCTGCTTCTTCAGATTCGTCTCGTGAATCCGCGCGAAGCTTCGGGCGATGACCGCCGCCCCGCCGAGAAGCCTGGGAGACAGCGCGGCGTGTTCTCGACTGCTGCCCTCTCCGTAGTTCGAGTCACCCACGACGACCCAACGGAGCCCTTTGCCCCGGTAGAACTTCGCTATTTCGGCGATCGGCCTCTCAGTTTCGCCCGTGATGACGTTCTTTCCTCTTCCCGCCGTTCCCGTGAAGGCATTCACTGCCCCCATGAACATGTTCTCGGAGAACTTGCTCAGATGGCCGCGGTACCGCAGCCATGGACCCGCCGGAGAGATGTGGTCGGTCGTCGTCTTGCCCTCGGTCTTCATCAAGAGCGGCAGGTCGATGTAGTCGTTCCCGTCCCAAGGCTCCCAAGGTTGGAGCAGCTCGATACGCTCGCTGTTCGGGTCGACCTCTATCTCGACTTGACTCGCGTCGTCTGGCGGGGCAAAGTATGCCGGACTTCCCTTGTCGAAGCCGGCAATCGGAATCTCAGGCGCCTCTTTAGGCGGTTCCAGCTGGAACGCCTCTCCATTCTCTCCGATCAACTCATCCGCGAGTGGATTGAACGACAGCCTCCCTGATAGTGCGAACGCGGTGACAATCTCCGGGCTGGCAATGAAGTTCATCGTTTCCGAGCGCCCATCGTTTCGACGCGGGAAGTTGCGGTTGTAGGAAGTCACGATGGTGTTTGGGACACCGTCCAGCGCCTTCTCCCGCTTCCATTGACCAATGCACGGGCCGCAGGCGTTCGCCAGGACTGTGCTGTCGATAGCCTTGAGCGACCCCATCTGTCCGTCTCTCTCGATGGTCGCGCGCACCTGCTCGGATCCTGGAGTTACCATGAAGTCGACCGCCGTCTTCACTCCGCGGCAGCGCGCTTGCTCCGCAACGTCTGCCGCGCGGCTCATGTCCTCGTAGGAAGAGTTGGTGCAGCTTCCAATCAAGGCCGTGTCTATCTCGTCGATGAACCCGTTGGACTCGTCCAGAACCTCTGAAGCCAGCGCGGAGATCGGCCTAGCCCTGTCGGGGGAGTGCGGTCCAACGACGTGCGGCTCCAACGTAGATAGGTCGATCTCGACTACATGGTCGTAGTGCTTGTGGGGTTCCGCTTCGACTTCGGCGTCGAGCGTCAGCAGGTCGCGGTTTTCTTCCGCGAGACGCCCGACGGCGGCCCTGCCGGTCGCGTTCAAGTACCTCGTCATGCGTCCGTCATGCGAGAAGATGGAAGTCGTTGCGCCGATCTCCGCGCCCATATTGGTGATCGTGGCCTTCCCTGTGCAGCTGATCGACCTTGCGCCCGGACCGAAGTACTCCAAGATTGCATTCGTCCCGCCCGATACGGTCAACTCGCCAGCGACTCTCAAGATCACGTCCTTCGGAGCCGTCCACCCGTTCTTCTCGCCAGTCAAGCGAATGCCGATGTGACGAGGGTAGAGCACTTCCCAAGGCAGGCCGGCCATAACCTCGACTGCGTCCGCGCCCCCGACTCCGGCCGCGCATGCCCCCAGCCCCCCTGCATTCGGAGTGTGCGAGTCCGTTCCTATGATGAGAGCCCCGGGATAAGCGTAGTTCTCCAAGACGACTTGATGGATGATCCCAGCCCCTGGGCCCCAAAATCCCGCGCCGTATTTCGCGGCGGCGTTCTTCAAGAATTCGTAAACCTCCTTGTTCTCCTCGATCGACTGAAGCAAGTCGACCTCTCCTTCCACCCGCGCCTGGATGAGGTGGTCGCAGTGCACGGTTGTCGGAACGGCCACGCGCTCTCGCCTCGTCTGCATGAAGTTGAGCATGACCGTTTGTCCTAGTACATCTTGCAGCGCTACCCGGTCGGGGTTGAGGGACAATTGGCTTTCCCCAGGTTCGAGCTGTTGGCGTTCGGGGTCTGCGAGATGTCCGAGGAGGATCTTGTCCGCCAACGTCAGCGGGCGTCCGATCCGCGTCCGAACGGACTCGATATTCTTTCGCATTGCGGCGTAGGTGCGTGCAACCATCTGCGGCGTAGACTCGATCTGCATGAACGCGCCTCCTTGTCTCAGTAGATGGGGGATGGGGGTTGACTCTGCTATCGTCGCAGAGAGTGAATCATAAGACGAAGAGAGACCCAAGAGCAGACCGCTCCAGGGCCTCTAGGGTATCCATGCCGCGGGCTACCGCGACTGGCCGAAGTACTCGTAGTTCAAGTCGATGTAGCTGTCCCACTCCGTCGGGGTATCTTCCTCCGCGAAGATGGCGACCACAGGGCATACCGGCTCGCACGCCGCGCAGTCGATGCACTCCTCAGGGCTGATGAGCAGCATGTTGCGGTCCTCGGCCTCGTAGATGCAGTCCACCGGACAGACGTCCACGCAGGCCGCGTCCTTGACACCCACGCACGGCTCCGCAATTACATATGTCATCCAGCAACCTCCTGATCGATGAGACGAATTAGTTTGGCCTACTTTCAGCCTACAACAATTATATCATGCCCCCAAGGGCTTTCAAGCATTGGATCCGTTTGGTTCCGTTCGATTGACGGTTAGGGGAGGGCAATTTCGAGCGGTACGTCGAAATTCACTGCGGCCTGGGCGCAATCTGTGCAGAGGGAAGGGATTCCCGCCTTCGCGGGAATGACGTCAGGGGTGCGCGAACCTACCCCGCACCCATTCCGCCCCGCCTCACGTACACCCAGGCCGCCGCCGCCCCCGCAATCACCACCAAGACAACCACCGCGATGATCCCCCCCACGTTCGAGCCGCCGTCTTCAGCCTCAGGGGCCGCCGGCGCCGGCGTCGAAGTCGCAACCGCCTGCGTCACCGCCGCAGCCGTCGGCACAGGCGTGAACGTCGCCGCGGGCATGGGCGTCGCGGTCGCAGGCACGGACGTCGCCGTCGGCACGGGCGTGGCCGTCGGCGCGAATGTGGCCGTTGGCCGAGGCGTAGCGGTTGGCGTGGCCGTCGCCGTCGGCACGGGCGTGGCCGTCGGCGCGAATGTAGCCGTTGGCCGAGGCGTAGCGGTTGGCCTGGGCGTTGACGTCGGCACTGCCGTCGGCGCGAATGTAGCCGTTGGCCGAGGCGTAGCGGTTGGCCTGGGCGTTGACGTCGGCACAGCCGTCGCCGTGAACGTTGCCGTCGGTACTGGCGTTGCAGTCGGAGGCGCGGTCGGCGTCGGAGTCGGAGTGGCGTCCTCTATCGTCAAGACATACGTGCTGAAGTGCGTCAGCGTGGACACCGCCCACACCGTGCCGGCATCGTCCGTCTCGCAGCGATGCTGCAAGAGCGTCCACTCATCGCCGGCCACGCGGTACACACGCACGCGCCCCGCCGCGCACGCCGCCGCATCGACCGGCGGCAGCGCAAACCGCAAATCCACCCCAGGCGAGTACGTCATCGGCGTCGGCGTATTGCTCCCAGACGCGAACGTCTCCACCTCCGCCGCGAGCACCACCCGCTCCGCATCCGCCGGCGGCGCGCCGGCCGCATCTGCCCCCAACTTCGTCAACCGGATATCCACATTCGACGGAGCCGCCCCAGCAGGCGCCACCAGCTGCAAAGTTCGGTCGCCGGTCGTGATCTCCACCGCCGCGTTCGCCGTCACACCCGCCCTCGCAGACGTCGGCGAAGTTACCGTGAGCGTGACGAATACCATCCGCGGCGTATTCGTCGCCCCGCTCGCGCTGATGACGATCCCGCTCCGGTGCGTCCCCACATCCAACCCAGAAGCATCCACAGACACGCTCACGGTCACCCTCGCCCGCGGACTGTTCGACGACGCGGACGCAGGCGAGAACGACAGCCAGCTCGCAGCCGACGACAGCGTGAACGGCATGTCCACCTCCCGCACCGTGTTCCACACCGTGAACGTCTGCGCCGCCGGCGCATCTCCGCCCCGCACAGCGCTGAACCCAAGCCTGTTCGTCGAGAGACCGACCTCCGGCCGCACCTCCTCCGGCGTCGGCGTGGGCGTCGGTGTCGCCGTCGGCAATACCTCACCCCCTGGCGGCGGCGGTGGTATCGGCGTCGGTGGTATCGGCGTGGGCGTCGGCGTCGGCAGAGGCGGCGGCGCGTAAACCCACGCACCGGTCCTCCCTCCAGTACCAGAACTGAAAGCCCCCGTTACGACCACACTTCCGCCAATGGAGACCGCAAGCCCCCGCGCGCCTTGCGCGGTCTCCATCGGAAGCTGGACGGACGGAGTTTCCGACGTCGTCGCCGTAATCCACCCTCCCCGCGGCCTCGAGAACAAATACACCGTACCCCAGTCGCTCCCGCTAGTATGGCCGCTGTCCCTGGCAGACTCCCCAATGGCAACCCTGCTGCCGTCGGCATTCGCCGACACCGACGACCCGAAATTATAGCCCGCCGCACCGTCGGCCGCCGTCAATCTGGCAGATGCCGCCGTTGCCGCCCATCCCCCCGACGGCTCCGTGAACACATACGCCGCTCCGCTCCGATCCGCATTGGCCTGATTCGCCCCCACTACGACAGTACTTCCGTCCCCGCTCACCGATACATTACTACCAAACCCCCGATGATCGTTTGAACTGTCATCCGAAGTGAGTTTCACGGTCGCGGCCGTTGCCGCCCATCCCTCCGACGGCCTCGTGAACACGTACACCGCCCTCTCGCCGCTGCTAGGATCCGTTCCCACGACGACCGTGTCCCCATTCGCGTTCACCGACACCGAGCGACCAAAGTGTTGATAGCCCCTCGAATCAGGCGCCGCGAGCGCGACCCCCGTACTCGTATCCGCATCCGCCCATCCCCCTGACGGTCTCGTGAACACATACGCCGCGCCGTTATTGAAATTGGGCCAGGAGCCTGCCCTGAATGACCTCGCCCCGACGACGATCGTGCTTCCATTTGCGCTCACCGATACCGAATACCCAAACTGCGCGCGGTGCCGGGTAGCCAGAGTAAGCTTTGCCGCCTGCGACCATCCCCGGCCGGACCTCGTGAACACATACGCCGAGCCAACATCACGTTCGCTAAACCCCGGACCGTAGTCGTCCCTCTCCGCCCCGACGACGATCGTGCTCCCGTCCCTGCTCACCGAAACCGAATTCCCAAAACTGTCCGCAGGTTCGGTATCGTCCCCACGGATCATAACTCCCGTAGGCGGCGCTATGGCGTCCCATCCACGAGACGGCCTCGTGAACACATACGCCGCGCCCCTCCTGCTCAGCATGAGCCTGCTGTCCGCCCCAACGACGACCGTGCTCCCATCCGCGCTCGCAGCCGCCGCAATCCCAAACCTGTCGTCCGCCTCAGACCGAGGCGACGACAGAAAGACTCCGCCCCCGAAGACTAGCGGTCGAACGCCGCTGACTATCGGCGTCGGTGTTGGCGTTATCGTCGGTGTTGGCGTTATCGTCGCCGTCGGTGTTGGCGTTATCGTTGGTGTCGCCGTCGGCGTTGGTGTGGGTGTCGCCGTCGGTGTGGGTGTTGCCGTTGGTGTCGCCGTCGGCGCAGGCGCAGGGCTCGTGCCGTAGACCCACGTGCCGCCCGATCCAGATTGATAACGCGTCGTCACGACCAAATTGCCGCCAAGGGCTACCGCGTATCCCCGCCAGCCTTGCCCCGTCTCCGTGGGAAGCGTTGCGGACAGAGGGTCCGCCGTGGTCGCATCAGTCCACCCGGCCTGCGGCCTCGCGAACAGATGCACCGCGCCCCGGTGCCCGCTGCCTCCAAGGGACGGCTTTCCAATTGCAACCATGCTCCCGTCGTTGTTTACCGCCATCTGGTACCCAAAATCACTGCTTGACCCAGTGGCCGCCGTCAGCCGGGCCGCCGTCGACGTTGCCGCCCATCCTGCGGCCGGCTTCGTGTACACATACGCCTCCCCGTTCCCGACGTCGTAAGCTCCCACGACGACAGTGCCTCCGTCCCCACTCACCGACACCGACTCCCCAAAATCATCGCTTGCAGACGGGCTCGGCTTGGTAAGTTTCACCCCCGCGGCGGTCGACGCCCATCCCGTGGCCGGCCTCGTGAACACATACGCCCCCTCGGCGCCAGGAGTGTTCGTTCCCACGACGATCGTGGCACCGTTCGCGCTCACCGACACCCAGTACCCAAACCGCTCATTCGTAGTCCTCGTAGGCGGAGTTAGCAGAACCCCCGCGCTCGAGTCCGCCCATCCTGTGGACGGCCGCGTGTACACATACACCGCACCGACGTTGGAGTTGGCGCCGTCGTCGACGCCATCCGCCCCGGCGACGATCGTGTTTCCGTCTGCACTTATCGCCAGCCCTCTTCCAAACGTATCGAATTGAGACGGGCTCGGATGAGTAAGTTTCGCGTTATCATTCGCTGTTGCCGCCCATCCTGTGGACGGCTTCGTGAACACATACACCGCACCGACGTTGTTGAGGCCGCCCGGGGTGTCCCCTACCGCCCCGGCGACGACCGTGCTTCCGTCTCTGCTCACCCCTACCGAGTGCCCGAAAAAATCATTCGCTGAGGTCTCGCTCCCGGTGATTTTGACGCTCGCAGCCGTCGTGTCCCATCCGCCGAACGGCCGCGTGTACACGTGTATCGCCCCCGCGCTATTCCCTCGCCCGGTGTCCCCGGTATCTGCAACGACGATCGTGCCTTCGTCCTCGCTCACGGCCACACGACCTCCATACGCGACGCTGCCAGATCCCGACAGAAGGACTCCTGTGTCGATGACCGGCGGCCCGTACGGAGGACCTTGGGAGACCGACTGTGCCCACCCAAGAGACCACCCCCCCCCCATTCGCGGCGAAACCCGCGACCAGCGCCACGACCGCCCCCAGAACGCACAGCCCAATAACCGAACGCAATCGAATGAACATGACAGATACTTCCTTGCCCCTCGCTACGAGGCCGTACTCACAACCCTACTATATCACTGACAACCCTTTATACCAGACTCGCGACGACTTATCAAGTGTCTCCGTCAATTCCTCTGCCCCCGTCATCCCCCCGCCCAGATTCCCGCCTTCGCGGGAATGACGAAAGAGGAACGCGGGAATGAGACACGGGAGAGAGTGGGAATGACACGGGAGAGAGTGGGAATGACACGGGAGAGAGTGGGAATGACACGGGAGAGAGTGGGAATGACACGGGAGAGAGTGGGAATGACACGGGAGAGAGTGGGAATGACACGGGAGGGTGCGGGAATGGCGTGGGTAGGTGCGGGAATGGCGTGGGTAGGTGCGGGAATGGCGTGGGTAGGTGCGGTCCGGACGCTGGGCTAGTTCGCGGAGCCTCTGAGCTTGTCTCGAATCGACATCAGGCTTCGGTTGAGTTGCCCGGCGTCTGCGCCCAACTCTTCCGCCGTGTTTGCGTCGGCCAGAGCCTCCTCTTCCATGCCCAGCTCCGCCTTTGCCACGGCCCGCATCGCCCAAAGGTCGGAGTTCTTGGGGTCGCGGGTCTGCTCCGTAATTTGCTCGTGGATGTCGATGGCGGTGTTCAGGTCCGACAAAGCCTGGATGTGGTTGCCTACGCTGCCGTGAGCCAGAGCGCGGTTCTTGTAGTACTCGACTTCGTTGTTTGCCGAGTCCAAGCTGTCTTGCTCGGGGTTCAGTTCGATGGCCTCGCTGAAATCGGCTATCGCACGTTTGAAATCGCCCACCAGGGAGAATATCTCTCCCCGGCCTGCGTATGCCTCTGGGCTTCGAGTGTCCATGATGATTGCGTCCTCGAAGTCTACGATCGCGCGGTCGAAGTTGCGGGTTTCCATCCAAAGCGTCCCCCGTCTTGCGAGAATCCGCCCGCTGGTCGGCTGAATTTCCAGCGCGGCGTTGTAGTCGGCAAGGGCCCTTCCATAATCCTGTAGAGCCAGGAATGAGTCGCCGCGCTCTACTAGCCATCCCGCGTTGTCGGGGATCAACTGGATGGCGGACGTGAGGTCGCGGATAGCCTTCTCGTGATTCGGCATCCGCTTGTAGATCTCTGCCCGCTCCGCGTACAACTTGGCATTCGTTGGATCCCTGCTGATCGACTCCGTGAGGTTCTGCGTGGACTGGTAGAGGATTCCGAGTTCGCCGTAGATCGTGCCTCGGTCGTGGAAGACTTTCTCGTTGTCGGGATCTAGTTGGACGGCCTTTTCGAGGTGGATGAAGGCGTCCTCGTACCGTTCGATTACCGCGTACGCCGCGCCCCGATTGAAATAGGCCTCCGCATTCTCAGGATCCAGACGAATTGCCTCTCCGAATTCTTCAATGGCCTTTCGCGGCTGCCCCATGGCCAAGTATTCCGCGCCGCGGTTCGTCCACGCCAGGGAGTTGGCCGGGTCGATGCCGATGGCAATGTCGTAGCTCTTTATCGCGTCGTAGTGCCTGCCGAGACGGGACAATGTCGTTCCGCGGTTGAGATGGAGGCGGAAGCTGTCGTCGTTCAACTCCATTGCCTTCTCGTAGTCTGCCAGAGCGGCCTTGTACTGCGATACCCTCGAGTGGGCGACAGCGCGGTCGATGTACGTCTGCGGGTTGGCGGGATCGGACTCTATGGCTACGTTGTAGTCCTCGAGCGCCTCCTCGTATCTGCCAAGGTCTGCCCTTGCCCCTCCCCGCGCGATGTATGCGTCCGTGAATCTGGGGTTGAGCCGAATTGCTTGATCCAAATCGATCAATGCAGCTTCCACATTCCCGGATTTGCCGAACTCGAGCGCGGAATCGTAGTGCTTCTGAGCCAGTTGCCGCTCGGCGTCCCCGACTTCATCCCCGCCTCCGCCGCAAGACGACGCGATGAGCAACAGTACGGTGCACAGCACTATCGAGTAGCAAGCGCGAACCATGCTTTCAACCTCCGAATAGAGCGGTCTTCTCCCACATTCCCTAGAACGACGATCCTGCCATTTTGGTCATCTGCGATTCCTGAGGCGCTGTCTACTAGGACTGCCCCATTGCCTGCACGAGATGAGACCGTGATATGTTCCCGCCACTCATCACCAGAGCGACCTTCTGCCCCTGAAGGGTATCTTTGATCTTCAACGCCGCCGCCAGAGGCGACGCCCCGGCGTGCTCCGTAAGGTTGTGCGTAGTCTCAAGATAGAGGGACACCGCTTCCATCATCTCGCTCTCGGAAACGAGGACGAAGTCGTCCATCGAGTCTCGCATGATTTCCTGGGTCATGCGGTATCCTGTTCCAGTGGCGAGCCCTTCCGCTATCGTCTCCATCTTCGCCTCGACGATTTCCCCTGATTTCCAGGACAAGTATGCGGCTGGCGCGCTCTCCGCCTGGACGCCGATGACGCGCGCCGCGGGGTTCAGACCGTCCGCCACGATGCACGCTCCGCACGCTCCGCTCCCTCCGCCGACTGGTACGATGATGACGTCGATGTCCGGCTCGTCCTCGAAGATTTCAAGGGAGTACGTGCCCACGCCCGGGATCAGCCTCGGCTCGTTTGCCGAGTGGACGTAGACATACCCTTCCTCCTTCGACAGCCGCTCACAGTGTGCGCGCGCCTCGTCGAAGTTTCGTCCATGGTAGATGAGGCGCGCGTCGAGGTCGCGCATGGCTTCGCATTTGTCCGGATTGGCGTCGACGGGAATCACCACGGACGCCTGCGCTCCGAAAACCTTGGCGGCGAAAGCGACTCCTTGACCAAAGTTGCCGGTCGACGCGCAGATCACCCCCTGTGACTTCTCATCGTCGCTCAACTGCGCCAACACGTTCAACGCGCCCCGCATCTTGAACGCCCCCAGCTGCTGATGGTTCTCATGCTTCACGTACACCTTGGCCCCTATCAGCTTGTCCAAGCGGGGGTAGCGGTGCAACGGGGTTCGGGTGATATACGGCGCGATGCGCTTGCGCGCCTCATAGACATCGAGAAGGCTGAATCTTGTCCCCAACGGTATGCTCCTATCGGTTCGCTTCTCTATAGCATACGACAATACATGGCCTCCGGCATAGTAGGGCGCGGTCTCGTTCGATGTACTGAGATGGGTTTTCTCTGCATCTCGCGCGACGGTTGCCCCTGCATCGGAAACCCACCCGCCGTCATTCCTGTGCCCTGCCGCGCCTCGAACCGATGCGCAATCCGCCTCCCAACGTGATATTCTATATCCACGATGCCGATTCAAGTACTCAGCCCGCAAATCGCCTCGAAGATCGCTGCAGGCGAAGTTACGGAACGTCCCGCCTCCGTCGTGAAGGAACTGGTCGAGAACTCCCTCGATGCAGGCGCGCGGAGGGTGTCCGTGGAGATTCGCGGCGGGGGCGTCGAGTACATCCGCGTGACGGACGACGGAATCGGCATTCCCCCGGACGAACTAGCCGTCGCCTTCGAGCGCTTTGCCACCAGCAAACTCGTCGATCCTCGCGACCTCGAGTCCGTGGGCACGTTCGGCTTCCGCGGTGAGGCGCTGCCGAGCATCGCGGCGGTCTCGCGGGTTGCCATGGTTTCACGAACGCAGGATGAAGACGCTGCGGCCCAAGTGGAAGTAGAGGCAGGCAGGGTGCTTCGCCGCCAGTCGGTAGGCGCAGCGCGGGGCACCTCCGTAACGGTGCGCGGACTCTTCCATAACCTTCCTGCCCGCCGAAAGTTCCTTCGCTCGGCCGCGGCCGAGTCGACTCGCATTCAGTCCGTCGTTGGACGATTCGCGCTTGCAAGGCCGGACGTCGCCGTTAGTCTCACCGTGGACGGCAAGTCCACTATCATGGCGAACGGATCCGGCGGCCTTCGCGAGGCGATGGCCGCCGTCTACAGCCCCCAGATAGCAGAAGCTACCCTCCACATCGAAGCAGAGGAAGGGGAATCAGGCGTACATGGACTTATCGGCAGGCCGTCCCTCGCCCGCTCGAATCGAAACCACGTGACCATCTTCGTAAACGGACGCTGGGTCCAGAACAGAAGCCTAACCTTCGCCCTGTTCGAAGCGTATCGAGGTTTCCTCATGGAACGCCGCTATCCCATCGCCGTCGTCAACATCGATGTCCCATACTCCGACGTCGACGTGAACGTGCATCCGTCCAAGACGGAGGTGCGCCTCCGCGACGAAGGGCGCGTCTTTTCGATTCTGCAGCGCACAGTCCGCGAGACCCTCATAGCAAACCTCCCAGTCCAAGACCTGTCCACTCGGCCGGCCGACTCACAGAACCCATCCGACGTTCGCTCCTACTGGCCGATCCCCCCTCCGAACCAACCCGCGCAGTCGGACGGCATGGGATCCGATGCACCGCCCCAAGACCCGCAGCAGCCGCTCATCCCGCGCCGCGCGCTGCCCGCTCTCCGAGTGCTCGGCCAGATCAAAGCGGCGTATATCGCAGCCGAAGGGCCGGACGGCATGTACTTGATCGACCAACACGCAGCCCATGAGCGGGTACTCTTCGATAGGATCAAGAGCGAGGCAAGAGCAGGCAGCCCGTCTGTCCAAGGACTGATGGAGCCGGTGACCGTCGACCTTACTCCCGAGCAAAGGGAGGTCGTCGAGTCCCGCCGTTCGAACGTAATCGGCCTCGGCTTCCACATAGAGGACTTCGGAGGCGGCACGTCCGTGTTGCGCGGCGTCCCGGCCGTCATCGGATCTGAAGATCCAGCGGCGTCCCTGCGTGATGTGCTCGACCTCATGTCCGAGGGCGGCGGGTACGAATCGTGGGATGAACGCGCCGCATACTCCTTGGCGTGTCATGGGGCCATCCGAGCCGGCAAGATCCTCACGAATCAGGAAACGGAAGATCTAGTCCGACAACTCGAGCAGTGCAGCCAGCCGCACACTTGCCCACACGGACGTCCGACGATGATTCACCTGAGCGCCGCCAGACTAGAAGAAGAGTTCGGCAGACGAGGATAACCCAAGAAACGCGGACGCCGCCTCCCCGATCCGGTGACCGGGTTCCGCCCGTTTTACTGCGGCAGGTGCGATGGCGGGCTATGATATGATGCTTCCGCGTTCGCCGGCGTTGCCATTCCCCAGCGACCGACCCAAAGCAGGAGACACCCCCTTGACCACGGATACCGTACCGACCCCGAACTTCCAACTCAATGCCTTCTACCTCGGCGATAATCTCCCTGTCCTCCGAGCGTTCGACTCGGGGACGGTCGATCTGATTGCCACCGACCCGCCGTTCAACAAGAAGCGGGACGCATTCGAGGGAAAACTGCGCGGCGGTGGGACGGCAAAGTTCAAGGACGACTGGCACTGGGTCGATCCTGCCCCCGACGGCAAGCGGCACGATCCAGATGCTATCGAGAACCACCCAGAGTGGTTGGCATCCATCGAGAATCACCACCACAAGGTATACACGCTAGTCACCGCCGTGCGAGAAGTATCCGGGGACGACATGGCGGCGTTCCTCTGCTGGCTCGGCGTGCGACTCTTGGAGATGCGCCGAATATTGAAGCCGACTGGGAGCATCTACCTCCATATCGACCACACGGCTCACGCCTACGTGAAGGCGCTCATGGACGCAGTCTTTGGAAAGCAGAACTTCCGCAACGAGATCGTTTGGGGATATACAGGACCGAGCAACACGAAGCGCTGGTTTCCTCGCAAGCATGACACCATATTGTTCTACGCCAAGTCGGATAGGGTAGAGTTCAATTGGAAAGAGGTACGTGTTCCGTACCAGAAGTTGGAGACGGGGAAGACGAGCGGGATATTCAAGCGCGCCGCAACGCTCGACTCGGAAGGGAAGGTGGTCGAAGACTGGTGGCCCGACTTCTCTCCAGTCGGCAGAATCGCCAGCGAGCGCACAGGATACCCGACTCAGAAGCCGCTCGCTCTCTACGAGCGGATGATACGAGCATCGTCCAACCCCGGAGACATCGTCCTCGACCCATTCGCTGGCTGCGCTACGACCGCCGTCGCGGCCCAACGACTCGGGCGCAACTGGGTCGCCATCGATATCGAGGGCGAAGGGTATGAAGTCACGAAGCGGCGGATGAGCGACGAGCGTACACTCGATCAGCAAACCATCGTCATCGGGCCGGCTATCACCGATCTGCCTGCGCGGACGGACGATGGGCGCACAGAGGCGGATCCGTTGAACCCAAGGCCCCGCAAGCAGCGGCCTTCCACGAAGCTGGACAAGGATAGAGACCACAAGCTGGACATCCTGATAGAGCGGTTCGGTCTTCGATGCTGGGGCTGCGGGTTCGATCCTGCCAAGTTGGGCCCCGCCGGTGAACGGTATGGGCGAGAGTTCTTCTATCTGGATCACATCCGGCCGCGCGTGGAAGAGGGAACGGACGACATCGGAAATCGGTCTATCCTTTGCGGCCCCTGCAACTTGCGGAAGGGCGGGTACGGCGGTACTCTTGCCGATCTGCGGCGGGAGAATGAGACAGCCCAACGCCTCTATGGCCCCCTGTTGGATATGGCGCAGTGGGCTGACTGGATCACGCGCCTGGATCGAGAACGGTTGCTGTGAGGACTGCGGCCGCCGCGCATCCATGGCGATACCCGCGACACGATATATCAAGCGACTTCCTAACTCCTTGTGTCTTTGCGTGAGAATCCTCCCTCCAATCCCCAACGATAAATCGAACGGAACCCTTCCCTCTGAATCTTGAGCGGTGGGGCAGGGAAGGGTATACTCTTCTATGAATGGAAGAACGATTGTGAATGCAAGAACGGCGTGTGAAGGAGGACGCGTGAGGGTCGGCGTCATCAATGTGACTGGATACGCGGGCATCGAGATCGCCCGCATCCTGTCTAGGCATCCCGAGGCTGAAGTCGAGTCCGTCACCGGACGCAGCATGGCCGGCAAGAAGATCGGCGTCGCCTTCCCGCACCTTTCCGCGTTGGACGTCACGATCACCGAAGACTTGACGGAGAGCGTCGACGTCGTCTTCTCCGCGCTTCCGCACGGAGCCAGCGCGGAGAAACTCGCTCCTGTCATCGATTCTGGCGTCAAGGTGATCGACATCAGCGCCGACTTCCGTCTGAAGGATGTGGAGGCATACGAGAAGTGGTACGGCCAAGCCCATCCATACCCCTCGCACGTTGAAGACGCCGTATACGGCCTGCCCGAGCTGCACCGAGACGCCATAGCGTCCGCCTCATTGGTCGCCAACCCAGGCTGCTATCCTACCTCCGCCATCCTCGCACTCGCCCCGGTCGCCGCGGAAGGCCTCATTGAGCCGGACATCATCATCGACGCCAAGTCCGGCGTCTCAGGAGCAGGCAGGAAGGCAGACGTTCCCTACCTGTTTGGCGAAGTAAACGAGAGCATTCGCGCATACAATATCGGCGGGCACCGCCACATGCCTGAGATCGCGCAAGAGATCGCGCAACTGGACGGCGGGCGTATTCCCCGCGTAACCTTCCTCCCACATCTCATTCCCATGACGCGCGGAATCTTGGCGAGCTGCTACGCGGCCTTCGAGAACGCCCCAGCGCCGCAGAACCTATCCAGCCTCTACCGCAGCTTCTACCAAGACCACCCATTCGTCCGCATAACCGACGAACCCCCCAGCACCAAGCAAACCCTGGGCAGCAACGAATGCCGCATCTATCCAACCGTAGACCGAACCACCGGCCGCCTCGTCGTCGTCTCATGTATCGACAACCTCGTCAAGGGAGCCGCAGGCCAAGCCGTGCAGAATATGAACCTCATGTTCGACATGCCGGAGCATCTTGGATTGGAGCAACTCGCACTCTATCCCTAATTCCACCCCAGGCGTCTCGTTGCAATTCGTCTCTGCCTATACGCTTCAGGAGAGCTCGCTGTGAAGAAGAAGAAAATCATCCTGCGGTCGCTCATCGCCGCCATACTCGTCATCGCCGGATGTACCACGTCCATGTTTACCTGGGTCGCCCTCGACACCAACGACTCTGCATCCGAGGCCGAATCATTCCTCCACCTGCTCCGCGAACGCAAGACCGCCGACGCATACCGCGACTCCACCACAGCGCACTTCCGCGCCTTGCAGACCCAAGAGCGCTTCGACAAAGTCATGGATCTGCTCGGACTCCCTCTCACATACCGCATTGACGTCTGGAGAGACAGAACCCTAGAAATGAGCAACCGCTCCCGCATCCGAGGAACGTTGATCGACCTTGGCGGTGAAGACGTCAAGTTCACTGTCGATATGGTGCGTGAATCGGGCGACTGGAAGGTCAACGCATTCGTCGACGACGACCGCGCAGGCGTCGGCCCCGGCGCGTGGTTCAAGCAAATTCCCCTCCGAGAAGACCTCAACGTCCTTACAGCCGAAACCATCGAGACCTTCCGCGAAAGCATCGAAGCGGGTGACATGGGACCCTTCTACCGCTATATGTCCGACTCCTTCACCATCGGCATTACCCTCGAACGCCTCCAGCAGGCATACCAGCCCTACATCGACTCCAACGTCGACCTGACGGGAATCGAAGACCTCGAGCCTACGTACCTTGAGTTGCCCGCCTTCGAGGATGTCCCCCTCGGCATCGACGAGGAGGACTATTTCGTAGTCCAAGACGTCATGGTCCTCGAAGGCTTCTACCCAACGGAGCCCCTGGTAGTTCCCTTCAAGTTCAGCTACGTCTACGAACATCCAGAGTGGAAGCTCTTCCAATTCCAAGTGCGCCAGCCCACAATCGCCGACCTCTCGCCAGACGAATGCTTGAAGTGGCTACTCACCCAGGAAGAGGAAGAAGACAGAGACCCCGAGCAGTGCTTCGACATCGAAGAGAACAGACGCCAGCGTGGAATCATTACCTTCGGCGAAGGCGTGGGGCAGTAGTATTCGTTGCCATCTGGCGCCCCGTTCGTGTACAATGAGAGCGTCGATCGGCGTCCGAACAGCCCGCGCCGCGCGGTTCCATCCCGCCCCGCAGCCATTCTGCACGCCAAGATCTGACCGCGGCCCCATCGTCTAGAGGACTAGGACGCTGGCCTTTCAAGCCGGAAACACGGATTCGAATTCCGTTGGGGCCACCACGCCGAACCCACAAGGCCGGCGTAGATCACTCCTCCAGTGCTTCAAAGGGGGCGAGCCCGATCTCCGCGTCCATCGCTTGCCGCATCCTCTCCGCGTCCGGATGGTCTCCGAAGTACACGATGTACAACCCACGCTCGTGGTACGACGCCCCAGGGTTTTCCGGGTCGTATCCCCAGAGACCAGTGCCCGCCCCGATGATGTCCTCGATCGCCCGTACCCCCTCGCGCAAATCGTCCCGATCCGGAAACCGATAGACCAAGACATCCCGTCCGTTCACCTTGACGCTCGTATCCTGGGGCGCGCCGATATACACGAGCCGTTCGTCGCTCTCCGCCCCCACGTCCAACCCATACCGCTCGAACGCCGCGGTCACCGTG
Organism: Dehalococcoidia bacterium; assembly: GCA_965242665.1. Lineage (GTDB taxonomy): Bacteria > Chloroflexota > Dehalococcoidia > Lucifugimonadales > VXLM01 > VXLM01. Next base: position 3,200,506 of record OZ251484.1, read on the forward strand.
TTGGTCTCCTCGCCGCAAGCTGCCCCGAAGAGCGCAAGCAAGAAGAAGGGAAGTACAGTCTTGAAAACCTGGGACTTGAGTCTCGTCATCGCACCGTCCAGTTGTATCGACGCAGCTTCTGTAGGAATAGGGCCAGCCTCCGCCAACCTGCCGCGAAGGCCCGTCGATTCCCATTATAACCCAAGGCGAGCCTTCGTAGGAACGCCCCCGCGTTCTCGATCCCGACGCCGAATCGTAACTCCATCACCCGTCATCTCCGCGTCCTCTTCGCCGTCATTCCCGCCCCCACGTCATTCCCGCCCCCACGTCATTCCCGCCCCCACGTCATTCCCGTACCCACCCACGTCATTCCCGTACCCACCCACGTCATTCCCGCACCCACCCGCGCCATTCCCGCACCCACCCACGTCATTCCCGCACCCACCCGCGCCATTCCTGCACCCACCCGCGCCATTCCTGCACCCGTCCGTGTCATTCCCGCACCCATCCACGTCATTCCCGCGAAGGCGGGAATCTAGCTGCCCGCATCGGACGCGCATCAAGTAGGCATACCCCTGCTCCGATAAATCGAACAGAACCTCGACTCCTTGCGCCTTTGCGTTGAAATCCTCCCATCAATCCTGAATTCTATATCTCCAACGATAAATCAAATGGAACCAACCCCCGCTGGTTTCTTGACACCCGACCAGAGTGAGTATATCCTCGCACTATGAATTGACGCCTGCCCCCGCGCGTCCGACGCGGTAGCATCCTGCGGAGTTGCCGTTCATGCTTCCCCGCCTCATAGCAGTACTTTTCGCCTTCACCCTCGTCGGGTTGGGCCCTCCTGCGTGTGGCGGCGGCTCCGACGGAGACATCGAACGCCCCCCAACGCCCACGCCTACATCGGGGGACATCACCGCCGACATCTACGACGGGCAGCACCCCGACGTCCACGTCTACGCCGGCTCCCGCATCCGATGGCGCAACCTCGGAGACATCGCCCACACCGTCACCGCAAAGGATGGATCCTTCGACACCGGCATCATCGAAGAAGGCCGCAGAACCGGATATATCCTCTTTTCCGAGGCCGGCGTCATCGAATACTTCGACAAACTGAACCCAGGCATGGAAGGCCGCGTCCGCGTATTCGACCGCGAGTGACTGTCCTGCCCCTCTTGTCATTCCTGCATCCAACCCGCGTCCGGCGTGCGTCCGTGGGCATACCTATGCGGCGCCGCTATCATCGACGACGTCTGCCGCGCATCCCATGTGCATCCCCCCGCGCCGACAAATCGAACGAACCCCCAACCTCTTGCGTCTTTGCGGTAGAATCATTCCGACCAATCGCGAATCTCCAACGATAAATCAAACACTCCCGCCTAGACTGTCGATATATCGATGGGATTTGGTGTATCCTAGAGGAGTGTAGGGGAGCGAACTTGATGCTGCCGAATTCCCAAACGGTCTAGGGAGGACGTCCAATGCGGTTGACTATCCTGCAAAGAATCTGCGCGGTTTCGATCGCCGCAGCTGCGGTGACGCTCGCAACTGTCGCGTGCGGCGGTGCAGACCCAACGTTCGATCCGAATGTCGTGGAGCAAACGAGCCCCGACCGTTCCGAACTGCCCGCCCCAGTCATGATCGACGAAAATTACGTCGCTCCAAGAATCGAGCCCGGCGGCTATCCAACCTACGCTTGGAACGGCCCCATTCCAACCCGTCGTATGGAGTCTCCGTTCTCCGCCCAGCTGGTGAAAGAAGGCAAGATACTCCCCGTCGAAGAGCGCCTCCCCGTTCATGATGATGCGCTCGTCATCCTCCTGGACAACGAAGTAGGCATCTACGGCGGGATGATGCGCATAACCGCAAGCACCCCCGGCACCATCGACTCATTCACCACTACCGGCTGCTTCCGCCGAGACGCCGACGGCCTCGGGCGAGTCGTCGCCATCTGCAAAGACATGAATCTAAGCCCAGACGGCAGAACCTATACCTTCACTCTCCGCAGAGGCGCGCGCTGGTCGGACGGCTACCCGTTGACCATGGAAGACTTCCGATTCGCCTGGGAAGACCTCAACCTCAACAGAGAGTACGTCCCCCGCCTTCCCCTTACCCTCGTCAATCCCATCACGGGCAACGGACCAAGATTCGAGGTGATCGACGACCTCAACTGGAGCCTTACCTTCGACAGCCCCATGTTTACCCTCATCGAATCCAAGAGCGGGGCCATCTACAGCGGAACGAAAGGCTGCCAGCAAGGCAACCCATGTTTCTACTCCGCCGCTCACGTGTACAAGCGCTACCACCCGGAATACGGCGACGAAGACGAAATCCGACAACTCATACGCTTCCACTCGAAATCCGACTGGAAGGGCATGATGGAAACGATGCAGCAAAAGCGGAACTTCCTCGGAGTGCCGGCCAAGCCAGTCCCCACCGAGTTCGACCCCGAATACATCTACGACGGCGACCACTACGCTCCATGGCCGGGCGGCTACGTCACAACCGAATTGGGAGACACCAAGAACCAGTACGACCGCAACCACTACTTCATGGGAGTCGACCCGCTCGGACACCAACTCCCGTATATGGACGGCGTAGTCTCATACCAAGTCGAAAGCCGGTCAGTCGCGGTGTTTCGCTGCATGGCCGGTGAATGCGACCTCGGAGGCAGCGACCTCATCCTCTCGGAAATCCCCATCTATCTGGCAAACGCCGAGAAGGGAGACTACAGCATCGAAATCTACCGCGCCGCCGCAGGCAGCGACACCACCGTCCTCGTCAATCAAGAGTACAACGAAGACCCCGAAATCGGAGAACTCGTCCGCACCCCAAAGTTCAGGCTGGCTCTCTCATACGCTTGGAACCGCGGCGCCACGAACGAAACCATCCTCGCAGGCCTTGGAACCCCTCAGAACTGGACTCCTCACCCAAGCACCCCTTACTACCCGGGCCCAGAGTGGGCGACCCTGGACATCGGCTACGACCCCGACGAAGCCAGGCGGCTGCTGGCAGACCTCGGCTATACGGACGGCGACGGCGACGGCTACGTAGAACGCAGGGACGGTTCCGGCCCCCTCGAACTCTACTTCGAGGCATACGAGCAGCACTATGACGTCATCGAACTCTTGCAGAAGGATTGGAAGGATATTGGCGTCAAGCTCATCATCCGAGAAGGCGCCCGCGCCTACCGCGCCGCCGAGCGCAACAAGCAATACTTCGTAATGCTCTCCTCCAGCTACGGCGACAACCCATGGCAGGTCTCCTGGACCAGACTCGTCCCCCTAGTCAGGGGAAATCAACTCGCCCCAACCATCGGCGAGTACTATCAGACCGGCGGACGAGAGGGAATGCTGCCCGCCGCAAACTCCGAGTTTCGACCAATAGCCCCAGGAGACACATACCCAGCCGACTCCACCGGCCAACTCAAGCACATGCAAGACTTGTGGACCGAAGGGCGGGCCATTCCCCAGTTCAGCGAACGGCGCATCGAACTCGGCAAGGAAATATACCGCACAGTCGCCGAGAGCAAGTACCACATCGGCGGTCTCGCCTTTACCGGCATCTTCCGCGGCATCCGAATGCGCCGAAACAACGTTCGCAATACCCCGAAGAACCACTTCCCGTCTGGACTCGGCGGCACCAAAGAAGCATTCTACTTCGAAGACGGCCTCGACAACCTGACCAACGAAGGAAACCGATCCAAGCGATACCAGAGCGTCCACTTCCTCGACCCCGAGTATTGGGAATGACCCAGATTCTCCAGGCCCAGGAGATCCGCCTGCGGTTCTCTCTCCGCGTGCGGCAAGGTAGGGAGATTCCCGCCTTCGCGGGAATGACGTGGGGTTCTCTCTCCGCGCGCGGCAAGGTAGGGAGATTCCCGCTTTCGCGGGAGTGACGTGGGGTTCTCATCTCCGCGCGCGCGGCAAGGTATGCGTATCGAACTCCGTATAGGGTAGGGGGGCATGAAATGCACATGGATCTTCAGCAGACCAAAGCCGCCGTCCTCGAGCAAATCGACCTGCGCGCCGACGAAGCGCTAGACGCCGCGAAGCGCATACTGGACAACCCAGAGTCAGGCTTTCGAGAGCAGCGCACCTCTCGGTTCGTTGCCGAAAAGCTCCGCGAACTCCGCATCCCGTCGGAAGGCGGCTTGGCCTTGACCGGCATCAAAGGGATGCTGCACGCCGCCGCAAACGGCCCCACAGTCGGAGTCTTTGGAGAGCTCGACTCTCTCATCGTTCCCGACCATCCCTTTGCAGACCCCCAAACTCATGCCGCGCACGCCTGCGGACACCACACCCAGATCGGTTCCCTGCTCGCCGTCGCCATCGGCCTGCAAGCCCCCAACGTCCTCGAAAACCTCGCAGGCCGCGTTGCCCTGCTCGCCGTCCCATCCGAGGAGTTCATCGAAATCGAATACCGCGACGGATTGCGGCGAGAGGGAAAAATAGAGTTCCTTGGAGGCAAATCCGAATTCGTCGAACTCGGTGTCATGGACGACGTCGACATCGCCATGATGACCCACACCGAAAATCAAGACTGGGGATATTCAGGCGCGAAGATCGGCGTCGGCGCCAGCAACAACGGAATGGTCGCCAAACGCATACGATTCGAGGGAGTCGCGTCCCATGCCGGCGGTTCTCCTCACCTCGGAGTGAACGCACTCAACGCCGCCAACATTGCGCTCACCGCGATTCACGCCCAGAGAGAAACCTTCCTCGACGATGACAGCATCCGCATCCATCCCATCATTACCAAGGGCGGCACAGTCGTCAGCTCCGTGCCAGCGGATGTCCGCATGGAAACATTCGTCCGCGGCGCCGCCATCGGAGCGTACACCGAAGCCGCGCAGAAAGTAGACCGCGCCCTCCGCGCAGGCGCCATGGCCGTCGGAGGCAGCGTGAACATAACCACCATCCCCGGCTATGCCCCGCTGGCCCAAGACGCCGCGCTTACCGAGTTGTACGTCTCCAACGCAGCCGCATTGGTCGGCGCAGGCAGCATCGCCCGAATGGGGCGCCGATCGGGATCCACCGACATGGGAGACATCTCCCAAATCATGCCCGCCATCCACCCATACGTGGCCGCAGCTACCGGCAAGGCGCACGGCAACGACTACGTCGTCCAAGACTACGACCTAGCGGTAATCACCGCGGGAAAGGCCATGGCCATGACCATCGTCGACCTCCTGTACGACGGAGCGCAGCGCGCAAAGAGCATCATCCGCGATTTCGACGCAGGAATGAGCAGGCAGCAATACCTCGCACGCCTCCGAGCCACCTATTCCGAAGAAACCTACGCCGGGTGATCAGTACCGATCCCCGAAAATCTGCCGGAGCCTTCCTGCCCGCCGAGTACGATACCGTCGCGTCGCTTCCCTTCGATTCACTGGCGCGCTCCCTACGAACACCCATCGCCCCCGCACCCCTCCCGTCATTCCCGCGTAGGCGGGAATCTCCCCCTCACGTCATGCCCGCACCCCTCACGTCATTCCCGCGTAGGCGGGAATCCATCGTGGGCATGGGCGGGGGTAGGGCGGAGGAATGACGTGAGGGGTGTACGGTCTACCCTGTCTACGTCATGCCTGCCTGTCTACATTCCCGCCCCTGTCTACGTCATTCCCTGGACTGTCTACGTCATTCCCGCACCCACCCACGTCATTCCCGCGTAGGCGGGAATCCATCGCGGTCATAGGCGGGGAAATGACGGCATGGGCGGGGGAACGACGTAGTTGCGGTCTGTCAACCTCCCCCGTCATTCCCCCATACGCCGCGAACCTACCCCCCGCCGAGCCCGCGCGTCCTCGCGTACACGCCGCCAACCACCGCCCCCGCAATCACCACCACGAGAACCACCACGATGATCACGACCATGTTCAACCCGCCGTCGTCTTCAACCTCCGGCTGAGCCACCGGCGTCGACGTCGGCTCGGGAACCGCCTGAGTCACCGCAGTCGCCGGAGGCACAGGCGTGGACGTCGCCGCGGGCACCGGCGTCGCGGTCGGAGGCACTGGCGTAGCAGTCGGCACGGCCGTCGGCACTGATGTCGCCGTCGGCACCGGCGTAGCGGTTGCCGGCCTGGGCGTCGCCGTCGGTATGGCCGTTGGCCTGGATGTGGCCGTGGGTACCGGTGTCGCGGTTGCCGGCCTGGGCGTCGCCGTCGGCACAGGAGTAGCGGTCGCCGGCACGGGTGTCGCCGTCGGCACAGGAGTAGCTGTCGCCGGCACTGGCGTCGCCGTGGGCACGGCCGTCGGCGCGGATGTGTCCGTGGGCTCTGGCGTTGCAGTCGGAGGCGCGGTGGGCTCTGGCGTCGGCGTCGGAAGCGCGTCGTCTATCGTCATGACGTACGTGCTGAAGTTCGTCAGCGTGGATACCGCCCACACCGTGCCGGCGGAGTCCGTCTCGCACCGATGCTCCAACTGCGTCCATGTGTCGCCGTCCACCCGATACACTCGCACGCGCCCCTCCGCGCACGCAGCCGCATCGGCCGCCGGCAACGCAAACCGCAGATCCACCCCAGGCGAGTACGTCATCGGCACCGGCGTCGTACTGCCGGACGCGAACGTCTCCACCTCCGCAGCGAGCACCACCCGCTCCTCCTCGGCCGGCGGCGCGCCGGGCGAATCGGCGTCCAACTTGGTCACTTGTATATCCACATTCGACGATGCGGCCCGGGCAGGCACTACCACCTGCAGAGTCGAATCGCCGGTCGTGATCTCCGTCTCCTCGTTCGCCGTCACCGGCGCCCGCGCGGACGTCGGTGAGGTTATGATGAGCGTGGCGAACACCATCCGCGGCGTATTCTCCGCTCCCGGCGCGCTAAGGGCGATCCTGCCCCTGTGCGTCCCCGCAGCGAGCCCGGACGCGTTCGCCGATACTCTCACAGACACCCGCGCCTGCGGACTGTTCGACGACGCCGTCCTCGGAGAGAACGACAGCCAGCTCGCGTTCGACGACACCGTGAACGGCATGTCCGTGTTCCGCATCGTGTTCCACACCGTGAACGTCTGCGCCGCCGGCGCATCTCCGCCCTGCGCGGCCGTGAACGTCAGGAAGTTCGTCGACAGACCCACCTCCGGACGTATCACGTCCGGCGTCGCCGTGGCCGTTGGCGTGGGTGTCGCCGTCGCCGTGACCTCTCCGCCATCCTCGCCTTCTGGCGTCGGCGTGGGCGTGGGTGTCACCGTCGGCGTGACTTCTCCGCCATTCCCGCCTCCGTTGCCGCCTCCTCCGCCTCCGTTGCCGCCCCCGCCTTCTGTCGTCGGAGTGGGTGTCGCCGTCTCTGTGGGCGTGGGTGTCGCCGTCGGCTCCGGCGCAGGCGTCGTCTCGTAGACATACGCGCCGATACCGTTCCTCGAGCTGGTGTAAGCTCCCGCTACGACCACATCTCCAGTCTCACTTCCAGCAATGGATAGCGTCCTCTCTCGCCCCCGCTCGCCTCGCATCGTCTCCGTGGCAAGCGTTACAGACAGGGGATCCGCCGTGGTTGTAGTGATCCACTTCCCCCCCTGCGGCACTGCGAACAGATGCACGGCGCCCCTGTCATTCCCGCTGCCTCTGTCATGCTCTCCAATTGCAATCATGCTCCCGTCGGCGTTCACCGCCACCGCCGACCCGAACCTATTGTTTGTCGCCCCGTCGGACGCAGTCAGCTGGGCGGCCGTCGACGTTGCCGTCGTCACCGTCGCCCATCCTGTGGCCGGCTTCGTGAACACATACGCCGCCCCGTTCACGCCCGCCGCCCCATCCGATCCCACGACGACAGTGCCTCCGTCCCCACTTATCGCCACGTCCTCCCCAAAGTCATCGGTTCCAGCCGGGTTCGCCTTGGTGAGTCTTACGCGCCCGTACGACGACGACCATGCCGTCCCCGGTCTCGTGAACACATACGCCCCCTCGGTGATGCTAGCACTCGTTCCCGCGACGACCGTGTCGCCGTTCTCGCTCACCGACACCCGCCACCCTAAGAACTCACTACTAGTCCGAGTAGTTGGGGTTAGCTCGACGGCGCTCCCTGTGGTAGCAGACGCCCATCCCGTGTTTGGTTTCGTGAACACATACACCACCCCGGCGTTGGTGAGGGTGTTGCTTGGGTCTTTGTCTGGCGTCCCGATGACGACCGTGTTTCCGTCTCCGCTCACCGCCACCGCCTCGCCGAACCGATCTTCTGTAACCCGATCCGCGTTCGCTATTCTCAATTTTACGCCGTCGCTCAACGTTCCCGTTCCCGTCCATCCCCCGGACGGCCTCGTGATCACATACGCCGCGCCGACGTTCGTTATCATCGAGGTAGCGTCGTCGAATATCGCCCCGACGACGATCGTGCTACCATCTCTGCTCACCGATACCGCCCACCCGAAACGGTCGCCCGCTGCGGTGTCGAACCCGACGACTTTTCTGCTCGTCGGCGTCGTTCCGCTGCCCCATCCTCCAGACGGCCTCGTGAACACATACACCGCGCCCGCCGCAGTCCCTCGCTCGTTGTCCTGGGTCGCTCCAACGACGATCGTGCTTTGATCCGCACTCACAGCCGTCGAAAATCCAAACCCATCGTCATAGGTAGCGGTGTTCGTCAGAGAGACCCCGGTCGAGACGGTTGGCGGCCCCCACGCGTTCTCCCACCGAACAGAGCCCCCGTCGCCCGACGACGACGCCCCCAGCAGCCCGTCCGTCGCGAAACCCGCAACCACCGCAGCGACCACTCCGAGAACACCCAGCGCAACCACCGACCGCAAACGAATGAACGTGGTAGACATTTTCCTTGCCCCTCTAGGCCTTACTCGGCGGCCTTACTCGGCGGCCTTACTCGGCGGCCTTACTCGGCGGCCTTACTCGGCGGCCTTACTCGGCGGCCTTACTCGGCGGCCTTACTCGGCGGCCTTACTCGGCGGCCTTACTCGGCGGCCTTACTCGGCGGCCTTACTCGCATAATGTATATCAGAATCGCGGTCGACTTGTCAACTTCCTTTGTCTACGTCATTCCCGCGTAGGCGGGAATCTCCCCCCATCCTCATTCCCATTCGATTCATTGCGGCACCCTGTCCCCGTCATTCCCGCCGATCACCTCCGTCATTCCCGCACCCTCCCCCGTCATTCCCGCACCCACCCCCGTCATATCCCACCCCTGTCCACGTCATTCCCGACCCTCCCACCGTCATTCCCGCGTAGGCGGGAATCCACCCGTCAAACCAACCCGCATCCTCCAATCCTCAATCAACAATCGACAATCTGCAATCCATCCCCCGTCATTCCCGCCCCTCCCACGTCATTCCCGCATCCTCCAATCCTCCAATCCTCAATCAACAATCGACAATCTGCAATCTCCTCCCCGCATCGCATTTGACAAAACAGAACCCACGTACTATCCTGAACCTAAAGACGACAGACGACCTGTCCAAACCACAACCCAAGGAGCCAATCTTGCAATCCCCAATCCCCAATCTGCAATCATCAATCAACAATCTGCAATCATCAATCAACAATCATCAATTCCCCCTCCCGCCGTCGACGGAAATCGACAAAATACGACAGAATGCCACAAAATGCAACGAAACCTCGTGCGCGCGCGTTCCCTAATCCACGCGCACGCGCGCGAGGCGAGGTTATGGAGAAGCGAGATTCCCGCCTTCGCGGGAATGACGTGGGAGGGCGCGGGAATGATGGGGAAGGGGAGCGGAATGGCGCAGGTAAGGGCGGGAATGACAATGGGGGCGTCCCACCCCGCATCCACGGAGGTATCTACGGACACGATGAATCGCCGCGCATCCACGGGGGTATCTACGGCCACGATGAATCGCCGCGCATCCACGGAGGTACCTACGGACACGATGAATCGCCGCGCATCCACGGAGGTATCTACGGACACGATGAACAGAACGGGACCGGTCTGTTGGCTATCCGGACAGCCATTCCCGCAGTGTGCTGCGGTTCTCACTCAGCCAGGCAATCTTCAGACGTATTGCTTCCAAGGCCTGCCGAATCGTCCGATCCGCAGCCGGCGCGGGGGTATCCGTGAAGAACTTCTCCACGTCGTCCAACTTTTCCTGCGTCGTGAACTCGCCTGCGATGCCCACCAGGGTCATGAGGCTAAACCCGCCTTCCCCATACCGCCGGTCGAACTCCTTCCAGTTTGCCTTGAGAAACTCCCATGCCAGGTCTCTTCCTTTTGGATTCGCGGCAGTTCTGGCCATTATTCCCACGGTATTGTGCGTGCGGACGAAGTTCGTGTCCAAAGACCGTTCGAGGGTCGTTTGCAGGAGGGCGGCATCATCGAACTTGGACAACGCCCCGAGCAGCCTGACCTTCTCCTCTTCCATGGCCGCGCGTTGCTCCAACTCCCACATCGCGTGGTACATCTCTTCGTCGCCCTGCATGGCCGCAAGCGAGAGGACGACTTTGCGAATGTCGGGGTTTACTCGACTTTGATCCTCCGCATACTCCTCGAACCTGCGTCTGGCCTCTGCACGCGCGGCCGAATCTCCATACTCTCCAAGTCCAGCGAGCACCGTGCTTCGCAGCAGCGCGTCGAGATGCCCCTCGCCCGGCGACGGATCCCATCCGACGCGAGCGCCCGCGGACTCGAACAGACCTCGCGCAAACTCTCGATACGAGTCCGAAAACGGCTCGTTCGCTATCAGACTGTTCAGGGATGCAAGGTTTGCGCTCAGGTCTGCCCAAACGTATGCGTCCGTCTCGTTCGTGTACGCCAGCGCCGCTTCCAGAAAGTCCGTCGCAGGTTGGATGCCCGCTCTCGACAGGGCGTAGGCGTCGTTCTGAATCCCCAACCGGTCGATGGGGGAGAGCTGCAGCCTCTCTATGCCCGGCTTCAGCAGCGCCAGATCGTTGGACTGGTACTTGACGCGGAAGAAGCCCGTCTGTTCCGGATTGACCTTGACCCAATCGCCCTGCTTTCCCTCGACCTCCACCTTTGCAGAACGCCCGCGCATGAGCGTAGAGGAGGCGCGGGCCCCGCTCTTGCATCTCACCCGGAGCGGTACGTACCAAGTGGACTCGTCCCGTTCCCCGGCGTCGATGATGGCGTCATACGAGAAGCGCCGTTGCTCCGCCGATACGGTGATGCCCGAGGACTTCCGATCGATCCGCGCGTCGAGGTACGGGTAGCCGGTTTGGTTGACCCACGTTCCCATCATCTCCGGCACGGGTTCGTCCGATGCCGCCGCAAGAGCGTCCCACAGGTCGCCCGTATCCGCGTTGCCATAGCCATGCTTGCTGAGGTAGTCGTGAAGCCCTTGACGGAAGCGCTCGGCTCCCAGGAAATCCTCGAGCATCCGCAGCACGGATGCACCCTTGCTGTAACTGATGGCGTCGAACAACTGCCCGATCTCCGCAGGGTTCTTCACTTCCTGATGTATCGGATGGGAGTTCTTGAGTCCGTCCAGATTGAGCGCGCGGGTAGTGTCCGACGACACGAAGCTAGTCCACGTCTTCCATTCGGGGAATAGATGGTCTACCGCCTTGTCGCCCATCCACGAAGCGAAGCTCTCGTTCAGCCACAGCGCATCCCACCATGCCATCGTAACCAGGTTCCCAAACCACTGATGCGCCATCTCGTGAGATATGATGCTGGCCACGATCTGCTTCGTGCCCGCGGAGCTATTCTCCGGATCGACCAGGATCGCAATCTCCCGGTACGTTATCAATCCCCAATTCTCCATCGCGCCGGCGGCAAAATCTGGTATGGCGACATGATCCATCTTGCGGAGCGGGTAGGGGATGCCGAAATACTCGTTGAGGTACGTCAACAGATCGACCGACACATCGAGGGCAAACTGCCCTTGCGCCTCTTTGCCGGGCGTCGTCCACACGCGGATCATCGTGCCGTCCGGCGCCCGCTTCTCGGTGCGGCGCAAGTCCCCCACGATGAACGCCAGCAGATAGGTTGACATCACAGGCGTTTCCGCAAACTCCACCTTCTTGAGTCCGGGTTCTACCTCCGTCTCGGACAGAACCTCCATATTCGAGAGCGCGGTCACATTGGAAGGAACCAGCAGGGTCACCCGGAACGCTGCCTTGATGGATGGTTCATCCCAGCACGGAAACGCCCTCCGAGCGTCGGTCGCCTCGAACTGCGTGGTTGCGAGATGCTTCTCCTCGCCGTCTGCATCGGCGTACTTGCTGCGGTAGAAGCCGCGCAATTTGTCGTTCAACTCCCCCGTGAATCGCAGATGGAGACGTGCATCGCCCTGGGGCAGCTCTTCCCTGAACGTCAAGCGAACGGTCTCCGCCTCCGCGTCGAAGTCGATGGATGACGGTTCGATCGTCGAGCCCCCGCCAATAGTCAACCGCGCTTCCTGAATCTCGATCTCGTCGCAGTTCATGACGATCTCGCTCGTCGCCGACAAGATCGAGACGTCGATGCTCTCCTCGCCCCAAAAGGTGAAGTCGTCCAAGTTCGGACGGAGTGTCAGGTCGTATGCGGATGGTCGGACGCTCTTCGGCAGCATGGTCGGTGTTGTCATGGTGTTGGTTCCCTCAGTGCGTGAAGTCGTTACTTGCCTTTCCAAACAGGTTTGCGCTTTGCGGCAAACGCCTTTGGCCCTTCGACGAAATCGCTGGATGCCCGCGCTCGTCGGAATTCACTGTATTCTCGATGGATTGCAATGTCCAAGGTGGATTCGATCCCTTGCAGCGCGACTTGCTTCGTCGCGCGCGCCGACAGAGGCGCTGCTTCCATGATGTCGCTTGCCCAGCGTTCCGCGGCAGCCATGAGGTCGGAGCGAGCAGGAGCTATCTCGTTTACTAGGCCCCAGCTGTGTGCCTGGCGCGCGGTGATCGGCTTGCCCCCAAGGAGGATGCCCATGGCGATGTTTTGGGGAAGTTGCCGCATGAGTCGATGCGGCCCGCCGCCGCTGGCGACCAGTCCGACGCGTGCTTCCGGCAGGCCGAAGCGCGCATCATCGGCGGCGATGATGAGATCGCACGATAGGGCCAACTCGAACCCGCCGCCCAGCGCGTATCCATGTACCGCCGCGATGATCGGCTTCCAACAGACGAAGTCGGAAGTGATCCCCCCAAGCGGGTATTTGTCCGCGTCGGGGTACGGCTCACCGGGTTTGCCGTGCGAGGCCATGTACTTTAGGTCGTTGCCTGCACAGAATGCGCGATCCCCCGCGCCGCTCAGAATTGCAACGAGAATATCCGGGTCGTCCCGAAAGTCCGTGAAAGCGTCCCGCATCTCCTTGTTCGCGGCGGGGTGAAGCGCATTCATCTGCGCTGGCCGATTCATTGTGACGTAGGCAATCCCATTCCGCTTCTCATAGAGGATATGCTCGAATTCCATTCCATGCTCCATTAGATGACGATCTCCGTTCGTCCAGGCCGATCTCGTTCACGGCTGATGATGGCCATGATCTCCGCAGCTGCTTCTTCCGGCAGACCAGTGCGGTTCACTACCACGTGATCGAACTTCCCCGCTTCCTCCAACTCCTTGGCGGCCGTCGCCAGCCTGACTCTCATCGCTTCGAGTGATTCTGTCTTTCGACGCTTCAAACGGCGTTCGAGTTCCGCCATGTCGGGAGGCGTGAGGAAGACGTACACTGCCCCGCGGGTCTGCCGTCGCACGTTGTCGGCTCCCTGTATATCGATCTTGAGTATCACGTCGTCCCCGCGCCGCAGCGCGTCGCGGATTTGATCTTTGGGGACGCCGTACAGCTTGCCGTAGACCTCTGCCCATTCGAGCAGCTCGCCTCCGCAAATCATGCGTCGAAAATCCTCATCTCGAACGAAGATATAGTCGACGCCGTCGACCTCGGTATCCCGCATTGGCCGAGTAGTTGCAGTCACCGCGAAGTAGTACGGCGCGCCGGCCAATCTCATTTCCTTCAAAACCGCATCTTTCCCTACCCCCGACGGGCCGGACATCACCACCAACAGGGGAGGCCCGCATCTCTGCGGATCGATGGACATGCTCACGGACGATGCTCCGATACCAAATCGAGCGTTTCCCAGAACGCCGGGTACGATACATCAGCGGCATCCGCTCCCTCGATGGTCGTTTCTCCGTCCGCAATGGCGCCCGCTATGCCCATGGTCATGGCGATCCGGTGGTCTCCAAAGCTCTCGACCGCTGCCCCTCTCAGCCTGGCCCCTCCGCGAATGACCATGCCGTCCGGCGTCTCCTCTGCGTTCGCTCCGAGCCGGACGAGGCCTGCAACCGTCGCGGCGATGCGGTCGGACTCCTTGACCCGCAGTTCCTCGGCGTGTCTGATAACGGTCGTCCCCTTCGCCCGCGCGGCGGCCAGTGCGAGCGCCGGCAGTTCGTCGATGACCCTGGGAATGGTCTCGCCTTCGATCTCCACTCCGCGAAGATCGGACGACTCGACGACGATATCCGCCGCAGGCTCCGACATCCCCTCGACGACGTTCTCCATTTGGATGGATGCGCCCATCGACCGCAGCGCGTCGATAACCCCGGTGCGGGTAGGGTTCGTCCCTACGTTGCGCAGACGGATGCGCGCGTTTGGATGTGCGGCCCCTGCTACCATCCAGAAGGCCGCCGAGCTGATGTCCCCAGGCACTCGCACGTTCGCGGCCGCGAGGGTGGATGCGCGCACGGAAACCGACAGGCCGGTGATGTCTACATCCCCTCCCATGTACTGCATCATCCGTTCGGTATGGTCCCTCGACTGGGCTGGCGACCTTGCGACGGTGCATCCGTCCGCATACAGCCCCGCGATCAAGATCGCGGACTTCACCTGGGCGCTCGCGGTCTTGAGGTCGTATTCGATGGCCCTGAGTTTTCCTCCTCGCACCGCCAGCGGCAGAAGAGAGTCGTCCATTCGCCCCATGAACGCTGCGCCCATCATCCGCAGCGGCTCGACGACGCGCGCCATCGGCCGCGACCTCAACGAATCGTCTCCAGTCAATACAGTCAAGAACGGTTGCCCCGCCAGCAGCCCGGCGACCAGCCGCGTCGTAGTGCCGCTGTTGCCGGCGTGAAGCGCGTCCGATGGTTCGCAGAGACCGTCGATCCCGCCCCCTTCGATCTCGAAACACTCTTCCCCAGGCCACACGCCGCAGTCGCGGTGTCCAGTAATCCGAACTCCCAGCCCGCGCAGACATCTTAGCATCGAGCTTCTATCGTCCCCAACGCAGAAGTTCGAGACGTGTGCAGTCCCGTCGCTGATGGAGTTCAGCAGGGCGGCGCGGTGAGATATCGACTTGTCTCCGGATGTCGATACCGTGCCCTCGAGGCGGTCTCGCCGCTGGATCGTCCGAATCATCTGTCCGTCTTTTCCCTCGCCTTCGGGTAGCGCCACGCAGCGTTCTTGTTCGCCGCGCTGATGTCCATCGCCCGTCCCGCAAGCCGGCGTCCTACGAACATGCTGGCCACCGTCTCTCCAGCGGACGGCGTTCGCGGCCTATCGTCCTCCGTGACCGCGCCCATCTCGAGTTTCATCCACTCCTCCCATGCTTCGATTAGTGCATCCTCCAACTGGTCGATGGGGCCCTGCGCCAGTTCGCGGTATGAATCTAGAGTTTCGATCATCTGCCCAATCCACCGTGCGACGTGTTCCGGAGCGGAACCTACTGCCGCCGCCATTTCGACGGGATCGACGTGTGCGAGCTTCGACATATCCCGGAACTCTCCGCCAACCAGCTTCGCCATTTCCCTCCACGACGAACTATTCGATGCAGTGGTCATGAGGGCGGACGAAAGCAAGGACGGCATGATCGTCACGGCCGCGGCGTATGAGTCGTGTTCACGTGGGTCGATGAAGAGCGGGGTAGCGCCCAGCGCCTCCACCAGTCCAACGATTGGTTTGATTCCGTCCGCACGCGCATGCGGAGATGGAGCAAGGCAATAGTCTACGCCATCGAAGGCGTTGCTGTCCGCTGCGTCGAGGTCGTCCGTTGGTCGCCGCAGCAACGGTCTGCCTGCCACGAAAGTCGTATCTACGCGGAGGTGAGTGGATGCAGCCTCCAGAGACTGAACCATCGCCGCCCCGGTATCCGTCGCGCTGCAATCCTGCTCTAGTACCGGCCCGACCGCCTCCATCAATTGCAGCGTATCCGCGGGTGCAGTATCGAAGATCACGAGTTTGGCACCTTCCAACGCTGTGCCAAGGTTGTGCCCCACCGAATCGAACGCGCCGGCATCGGCCGCTTTCCCGCGCCACATCCGGTCGCCGGATGTCCCAACAACCTCGGTCTCTTTCAAACCGAGTTCCTTGAGCCGAAGCCCCATCGACAACCCAATATTGCTGGAGCCAATGATCGTAATTCTATCCATGAATGCTAACCTGTGACCGAAGATTGAATCAGATCAACCCCAGATTTGTCCACCAACGACGATGATTGCCAACCCGTTCACCAAAGGCTTCATGATTGGGACGAGCAAGCTACTTCCACCTGGCAGGATGAACCCGGAAATGATGATGCCGAGCAATATCAAGGGGCCCCATCGTTCGAGCTGGTTCCATTGGATGGCGAGGTCACGCGGCAAAATCCCAAGCACTACCTTGAAGCCGTCCAGCGGCGCGATGGGTATGAGATTGAATGCAGCCAACAGAATGTTGATGAAGATGATCGACCCGAGCACGTAGGGGATTACGTCGCCGGAGTCACCTCGAAATAGGGAAAACCCCACCATGTCGTCGCTAAATATTCCGAATCTAAATGGGACGACTGCTGCCGATGCGGCGACCACGTTGGATATGGGACCCGCAAGCGATACCGCCGCGATGCCGGACCGGGCTCCGCTGCTGAATCGAGCTGGATTGACCGGAGTCGGCTTTCCCCATCCAAACCCGACGAACGCGAGCATGGCAGTGCCCATAGGATCGAGGTGCGAGAGAGGATTCAGGGTGAGCCGACCCTCTTCCTTCGCCGTGTGGTCTCCCAGCAGATTGGCGGTCAGTGCGTGGCTAAATTCATGGACTGTGATCGCCCCGACGATGGCAACCGCGAACCCCAAGAGCGTGACCACGGCGAGCGTTGGCGAATCCTGGAATTGGTCGATGAGCGCGAAGAGCAATGGTCACCCTAATGGAAGCAGAGACGAGACGGTACATACCGCCCCGTCTCAAGAACCGATCCGCAGCCATGAGTCTGGATGGATAGGATTAGTGGCCGCCGCATCCGCCACCGCCGCCGCAACCGCACCCTCCCCCCCCGCCGCCACATCCGCCACCTCCGCCGCCGCACGCACAACCGCCGCCCGCCGTCTCGACGTTTGGATTGCTGATGACGAAGCCGCTGCGCATCAACCCATCCACGTAGTCGATCTGAGCCCCCTCTACCAACGGAGCGCTCTCCGAATCGACGAGCACCTTCAAGCCTTCGACGTCGATTACGAAGTCATCCTCTTCCGCATTCTCTTCGATGCTCATCGTGTACTGAAATCCGCCGTGCGGCCCCGGCATCGGCATGACCCGCAGCAACGCCCCTGCCTGTCCTTGTTCATTGAGAGCGTCCTTCAACTTCTCGGCGGCGAGGGGAGTGATGTCGATGATGTGAGCGGTGGTAGCCAATGAACCAACCTCCGAAATGCTGAGCCGTGTCCTGCGCCAGCAGACTATACTTGAGTAGTACGTTCCCAATATCCTAACACGCCGACCGTATCGTCG
Organism: Dehalococcoidia bacterium; assembly: GCA_965242665.1. Taxonomy (GTDB): domain Bacteria; phylum Chloroflexota; class Dehalococcoidia; order Lucifugimonadales; family VXLM01; genus VXLM01. The sequence continues at coordinate 3,218,079 of OZ251484.1, forward strand.
TCAAGAACCGTATGGGCGGTTCTCATGCGATGGGCTTGCGGTGTTGGACTTCCGCTTGTGAACCTTCCCTGCAGATTGAGAATTCGACCCGGCCGTCATCCTCCTCCGACCGCGCGGACGATCTCCAGCGTATCGCCGTCCGACAGAGTGACGTCCGGCCAATCTTCCCTCCGAACCACCTCCCCGTTGAGTGCGATGGCGACCATCCTGGAGTTCGCCCCGAGAGATGAGATATACGACGCGAGTGAAGTAGCCTCCGGAATCTCGCGTGCGTGCCCATTTATGGTTACCTGAATCATGTTTACCGGAATCGCGTCACCTCGTTGAGAAGCGACTTTGCGGCTTTGCCGGGGTCTGCCGCATCCGAAATCGCCGTAATGACCGCGACCCCAGAACTGCCAGCTTCCATAGCCAGACTTGCGTTTCCTGCATCCACGCCGCCGATTGCGAGGAAGGGGATGGAGATTTCCCGGCTCAGCTGTCGAAGAAACGCCGTACCGCGTATCGGGCCCTTTGGGGGGCCGCTGCCGGCAAAGATCGTTCCCGCAACCAGAAAATCCGCTCCGCGCGCCTCCGCTTCGATGGCCCCGTCTACCGAATGTACTGATCTTCCAATCAACACCTTGGATCCGACCATACCTCTGACGACCGATGGCGGCAGTCCGTTCTCAGGCAACTGCACGCCCGCCGCGCCGATGGCGATGGCCGCGTCTACGCGGTCATTCACGATCAGGTCGGCGCGACCCCCGATCGCGTCCATCAGTCGCTTGCCGAGTTCGTACAAGTCGCGCGCCGACAGATCCTTCTCCCGGAGTTGCACCATACTTACCCCCTGATCTACCGCCTGCCTGACTACGTCATCCAGGCCGCGCCCGGAATGACGCTTCCTATCGGTTACCAAGCACAGGACAGGGGCGTCGAGCTGGGCCAACAGTCACGCGCTCCGGGGGGCTGCAGGTCGAGCGACTCCAGTCGTTGGGCTGCTTGCCTGCGCTTCGGACTTGCGCTCGATGCGCCCGGCCAGATATGCCTGGCGTCCGGCTTCCACGCCCAGCTTGAACGCCGTTCCCATTCCTGCCGGATCGTCCGCCTGGGCGATGGCAGTGTTTACCAATACGGCATCCGCGCCTATTTCCAGAGCATGAGCCGCCTCGGACGGTACTCCGAGTCCCGCGTCCACGACCACAGGCACTGAGGCTTGTTCCACGATGATCTCAATCTCTTCCAGCGTCAGGATCCCCTGTCCCGATCCAATGGCGGACCCCAGAGGCATCACCGTGGCGCACCCAATGTCCTCGAGGCGCGCGGCAAGCACCGGATCCGCGTGGATATACGGGAGGACGACGAATCCATCCTCGACCAAAACCCTCGCCGCATCGAAAGTGCCGACCGGATCCGGCAGAAGCCACCTGCCTGCTGGGATCACTTCCAGCTTCACCCAATTCGAACCGGTCAACTCTCTCGCGAGTCGAGCGGTGAAAACTGCATCCTCCGCGGTTGAGCAGGCCGCAGTGTTCGGCAGGATCGTGTATCGCTCCCAATCGAAGTAATCGAGGATGCTCTTCTCATTTGGGTCGTCCAAATTCAGCCGCCGAATGGCGACCGTAATGATCTCGGCGCCAGACGCCTCGATGGACTGCACCATCTCTTCGTTGGACCGGTGCCGCCCCGTGCCCACCATGAGCCGAGATTGAAACTCCTTGCCTGCGATAACAAGCGGGTCGTTCATGGCAATTCCTCCGCTGGCATTACCCAGGTCAGGTGTTGGCGGTCGGCGGCGCTTCCAAAGTCACCTTCTCAGCACGGTTCACCCGGGCTCCCGCTCATCAAGGATAGAACACCCTCTTTCGAAAGTCAACGGACCGTTCCACTGGTTCCGTTTGATCTATCGTCGTGGGTTACCCGCACATCGTACATCCATCTCTCGCCTCCTCCACGTCATTCCCGAGAAGGCGCGAATCCGCCGCGCTGCCTCCAACGTCCCGCATCACTCGTTCGCCACCGGGGCGAACTCGGCTTCCCAAATGCGGCCGTCACCGTCGAACTGCCCGGTGGTGATTCGCGCGATACCGTATTGGGGAATGTCGACGCTCACTAGACACTTGCCGTCGAATAGCAGCCCTGGCTCTACGAAATCAAAATCGAGGTTGTCGAACCCGTGTTGCCTGCGGGCGTCCGGAAGATCGTCGATGTCATCGGGGACGGTGTGCAGGAAGAAGCGCGCGGCAGTGTCCGTGCGTTCGCACGGCTCTTTGACGTAGTGCAACTTGCCATCGTCGATGTACAGATCGAACTCCGAGCGCGCCGCAGGCTCGCGGGAAACGATCGTTCGATACTTGAAAGTCAGCCTAGGACTCACGACAACATGCGTTGCGCTCCAAGCATCGCCGTCGACTCGGCCAGTATTGACTTTGACAACGTCGTACTGCGGAATGTCGACGCTGGCCAGACACTTGCCGTCGAATAGCACGCCGCGCTCGGTGAAGGTGAAGTCGACGTTCTCGAATCCGCGCTGTCTGCGGGCGGCGGGAAGGTCTTCCTCGTCGAATGGGTAGACGTGCAGGAAGAAGCGCCCCACGGTGTCTCCAGGGCCGCACGGCTCTTTGACGTAGTGCAACTTGCCATCGTCGATGTACAGATCGAACTCCGAGCGCGTCGCAGGCTCGCGGGATGTTATCGTTCGATACGTGGTTTCATACCATTCGGTCAATCCGTTTCTGTCATAGAGGAACAGGTATTGGTTTTGCGGCGTAAGCAGGGCGTCCGTGTCGATTCGGTCGCGCATGACGACGAATCCGCCATCCACTGATGGAAGGTACCCATAGCGGATCAAGCTCGAGTTCAGGTAGTAATCCATCGCGTGTCCCGCCCCGTTGAAGAAGGATTTGTGAATGCCGCCGAGAACATTGACGAGCTCCCCTGTAGTCCTCTCGCGGATGGCGGTCAATTCCTGCGCCGCCGTCCTTACTGTTCGAGCCTCCTCCGTGCTGTACCCGAAGCGGCTCATCTGGAAGCTGGAGACTGCGAAGAGCAGCAGCGCAACGACCGACACGGACGCGATGACGCCGTCTCGATTAGTCAGCCTGCGCACCAAGAGCAGAGCGAGGGTGAAGAAGACCAAAGGGATGCCGACATAGTAGATGGCCTCGAATTCGTGGAATGCGGAGGAGTTGCGCATTGGCAGAGTCCAGAAGAAACCGAACGAGGTTAAGGTTGCGAACAGGATTCTCGGACGGATGAGCATCGAGCCGATTAGACACGCGGCGGACAGGACGACGCCGAGGACGGCGGTTAGTCCATTCGGCAGCCATGTCAGACTTTCGACCGCATCGCCGCTTCCGAGCAGGGAATAAGGAATGAACATCCGGAGGATCCTCCCGAACTGATCTTCCATGAAAGGACGCCAGGCTCGGCCGGCGGCGATGACGGGAGCCGCGTTGACGTCTGCGTCCCATCCGGTGCGCATTAGCATGGACTGGATTGACGGCAACTCCGTCAGCGGCGTCTCGCCGTCGAGTGCGATGTACTCCATAGCGAAGTTGAATGTGAGGACGGATAGGCCGAACGCCAGCGCAACTGTGCCCAGCAGCAGATAGCGGCTTCGAAGCAGCAGGGCCGCCGCGTGTTTTCCTTGATGCAATACTGTTCGTTGATGCGGAGAATCGGCCGCGGCAGAGCGTGCCCGCAGGAGCTCGCTCGCCAGCCCAAAGACGACGAACGGCAGGACCAGGGCAAAGACATGCCAGCCTAGTAGCAGCGCAATACACGTCTTGACCACCAGCTGGCGGAAGCGGCCTTCCTGTATGAAGACGACCATGCCATGGAAGGTCAACATCAGCCCAAAGAAGACCCCCAATTCGCTGGCGGCGATCATGTCGTTGTAGTACAGGAGGTAATACGACGAGAACGACAGCAGCGTCGCGGTCAGTGCGATCCATCGGTTGGATACGAGGCGGCGGAGCGAAAGATACGCCAGGACTGCCGCACCCGAGACGAACAGCAGCATCACGATTCTGGCTGCGGTGATTTGCGCGGATAGATCACCGATGACAAGCAGGGTAGCAAGCTTGATGATTGCGTAGCCGCCGATCGGAAAGCGGTTGTACGGCCGGTAGCGGGTGACGCCGTCCTCGTCTACGGTACGGCGCAAGAACTGCTGGAAGCCGTGTTCGTGGGAGAGGTTCACGGCTACCGTTAGGTGCTGCGAGGATAGCCCGTTGTGTTCCCACGGTCGATAGAATAGGTGCTGCGAGGATAGCCCGTTGTGTTCCCACGATCGATAGAAGTGCCCTCGGTCGCCCCCGAAGATGAAGACCGTCGACAGCGCGGTCAGGAGCAGGGCGAGGGGAAGCCAGGCGGATCGCAGCGCGGCCTGGAGTCTGTCGATCGATGTCATGATTTCGGAGCCGGGGACAGAGGATTCTCACGGGAGGACCGACGACCCGTCAAGATGAATTCTGGCCGCGGAATTCTACCCTCCCAATACCGATAATACCACAGAGGCCGCAGCAAGGTTCCGCGCACGCGTGGTTTGTTCGGAGTGTATAATAGCGGCCGGTACTGTTACGTTAGTGTGTTAGTGTGTTCCAACGCAGGCAACGTTGTGATAGAACAGATTTGGCCGCCGGGCTGCGACCCGGCGACCCAGCCAAAGCGGGAGGGCTCTGCAATGACCACAAACAGTATGGCATACAACCGAACCCTCTTCCTCGAAGACAATCTGCCAGTACTGAGAGGCTTGGATTCCGAGAGCGTCGACCTCATCGCAACCGACCCGCCGTTCAACAAGGGAGTTCCCGCGTTCGAGGGGACAACGAAGGCCGGCGTCAACGTCGAATTCAAGGACGTCTGGAACTGGGACGACGACGTTCAGGGAGACTGGATCGAGCAGATTCGGAAGAAGCAGCCGAAGCTGTTCAACGTGATTCACTATGCGAACGAGGTTGCGGGCGACGATATGGGCGCGTTCTTGTGCTTCATGGCCGTCAGGGTGTTGGAGATGCACCGGGTGCTCAAGGATACGGGCAGCATCTATCTTCACTGCGATCCGACGGCGTCGCACTATATCAAGGCGATGATGGACACGGTGTTCGGACGGGAGAACTTCCGCAACGAAATCATCTGGGGGTACACGGGGCCCGGCTCGCCGAAGATGCGGCAGTTCAATCGCAAGCACGACATCATCTTCTGGTACTCGAAGGGCAAGGAGTGGACGTTCAATCGGGACGCTGTGCGTGTACCGTACAAAGACCCCAATCAGCGGCCACGGAAGGCGTTCGACACAGGAGGCGCATTTGATCCCGACGAGATTGATGCGCTTCGGAAGCGAGGGAAAATTCTCGAAACATGGTGGACTGATATTGCAATTGCAGTACGATCGCCCAAGGAGCGCACCGGCTACCCGACGCAGAAACCTTTGAAGCTGTACAAGCGCATCATCGAGGCGTCGTCGAACCCCGGCGATATTGTGCTCGACCCGTTCGCAGGCTGCGCGACGACGTGCGTGGCCGCAGAGCAGTTGGATCGGCAGTGGATCGGGGTAGACATCCGCAAAGAGGCGGGCCCGGTGATATTCGAACGATTGCAGAACGAGGTCAGCGAAAGCATGGCGTGGAACGACATCGTCCGCGTTTTGACAGATGCACCCGAACGCACGGACGACGGCGAACCCGCCGCGCCAGAGCTCGTCTTGGAATCCCCAAAGAAGAACGCGCCGAAGATTCCTCTGCCTGAGTTGCGCAAGCGGTTGATTGCGGACTATGGGCTGGTTTGCCAGGGGTGCGGCTGGGTGCCGCCTTGGGAGGACGATTCCTTCTTGGAAGCCGACCACATGAAGCCGTCGAAGGTGGGCGGCGAGGACAAGATAGACAACCGTGCGCTGCTGTGCCCGCCTTGCAATGGGGTCAAGTCGTTCCGTTGGTCGTTGCAAGAGTTGCGCGGCAAGCGGTACGAGGAGAATCGAATGACGGACGCCTTCCTTGCGTGGTGGGAGACGGAAGGCAAGTGGGACGGAGGGTTCTTTGACGGAAGGCCGGGTTGACGTAGAACGAGAGAGAATGAACTCTAACAACCACAAGTCAACAGTACCGGTAGATCCCATGACCATAGTTCGACACTTCACCGCAACGGCATTCGTCGTCCACGACGACCATGTAGCCCTCCATTGGCACCCGAAAGTGCGCGCGTGGCTGCCTCCGGGCGGCCACATCGAAGAGAACGAAGACCCGGTGAGCGCCGTTCTGCGGGAAGTGCGAGAGGAAACCGGACTCGACGCGGAGATCGTGCCCACGAGTACTATTATCGACCTCGACTACCCGGAGCAGGTTTTCCCGCCCTTCACGATCATGATCTGGGATATCGACGATCCGGTCGAGGGATTCCACCAACACATCGACATGATCTACTTCTGCCGACTGGTCGGCCGAGTCCGCCCGCTCGAACGCGGGTGGCAATGGGTCTCGCGTCCCGACGTAGACCGTGCCGTCCCGTTGCTTCTTCCCGACGGCCGTGGGGAATCTCCCCCTGAGGACGTTCGAGTTCTCGCCCTCCACGCCTTTCGTATCGTGACAGACGCCAAATGCTGAGATCCATCTTGGGGCGCGTGAATTTGTATCATCGCCTCTTGGGGCATATAATGACGTATGTTCATGGTAGCCTGCCGACCCATCGCGGGCGTGAATGGAGGCGAGAAGCCCAGGTGGCGAAATGGTAGACGCGGCAGACTTAAAATCTGCTGTCCGATAAGGGCATACAGGTTCGAATCCTGTCCTGGGCACCAATCGCATAGACTATTTGGAAATCGAGGATAGACGTGCAGTATCTCTTTGGCATCCCGACATTTTGGCTCGCGGCTGGTCTGCTGCTCGTTCTGCTCGTCGTTGCGGCAATCTTCGGATACTTCGCGCGGGCGCGCCCCCTCCTCGTTCGCCTCGGAGCGAGAAACGTGCCGAGGCGGGTCGCCCAAAGCGTCCTCATCACGATGGGGTTGATGCTCAGCACCACGATCATCGCCACATCCTTGGGCATCGGCGATACCGTGACGAACTCCATCCGCGCAGACGCGCTCACGGCGCTCGGCCACACCGACGAGATCATTTCGTCGCCGCAAGCTCAACTGTTTGGAGGCGTCCATCTTCCGGTTGGAGCGATCGAAGAGATTCGGGAAGTCGCGGACGCCGACCAGCGCATCGACGGCGTGATGCCGGTTTTTCACGCCAGTCTGCCGACTATCGATCCCCGCACGACGAGGACCGAAGCGCAAATGCGCGTCACCGGCTACGACCCAAGTGCTCACCAGGGCTTTGGGGAACTCGTCACAGCCAAACCAGAGTGGGATGGAGGCTCGCGTGCGGGCGATGTCGTCAATCTGTCGGACCTCCGCGCGACCAACCTCCAAGAGAACGCCAGGAACGACCTGTTCCTCAATGAAGACGCGGCGAGGGAGCTCAAAGCAAAGAAAGGCGACCGCGTCATCATCGTCACTCCGACCGACAGCTGGCAAATGAACGTGCTAGCTATCGTCCGCAACGGAGGACTCGCGGGCGGGGGGGGCAACAACCCTGTGGCGATCGTTCGACTCGATCTCGCTCAAGCAATGATGGGGCAGTCGAACGACAAGTTCACCCAGGCGCTCGTTTCCAACCGCGGTGGTCTCGAAGGCGGACTCGCGCTGTCCGAAGAGGTTACCCGAGACCTCCGCCTCCAATTTTCCAATCGCGATGCGGCCCAAGAGATTCACGAAATCCTGCGTGACCCCCGCGCCATGGCGCTCTATGAATTCGCCGTCGATGGAGGAAACGCGTCCACAGACCTGCGCGACGACATCACGGCTCTGAGATCCGAGCTCGGCCAATCTGCGGTGACCGATAGATTCGTATCCCTCGTAGCCGATAGACAATTCTCATCGACCCTAGTCACCATTCTCGACCGAGGCGGGCTGGTTGAAGAGGCCGAGCGCTTGAACGCCCTGAACCTCGAGTTCTTCCGTTTGACTGTCGACGACGTGAAGGCCGACCGCCTCGAACTGGCGGAGCAGACAGGAAGCCAATTCATATCCCTCTTCTCCGTCTTCGGGTCGATATCCATCATCGTCGGGCTTCTCCTGATCTTCCTCGTGTTCGTGCTTCTTGCGGCGGCCCGGTCGTCCGAAATCGGGATGGCGCGCGCGGTAGGCATGAGGCAAAGCCACGTCGTCCAGATATTCACATTCGAGGGCGTGCTGTACACATCCGCCGCGGCTCTGCTGGGAACGCTCTTGGGAGTCGTCGCCAGCATCATCCTTTCAGGCTTCCTCCAAAGCGCAGTCTCCGCGGATCAGTTCACCATCCAAACCAGCTTCACGATTCGCTCCGGCGTCATAGCGTTCTGCTCCGGCATGATCCTAACCGTCGTTACGGTCGTCGCTTCCGCCGCATGGGTCAGCAGGCTCAACATCATCGTCGCCATCCGCGGCCTCCGCGAGGACATGGCACGGCGGCACGGTAGGACAACGCGCTTGCTGCGGCAGGGATGGCCTATCGTGTTGCTTGGAGGACTCGTCGTCGCAGCAGGACTCGTCGTCGACGAGGTCGTGAGCGGGCTCGAAATCGGCCTCAGCCTCTTCTACATCGGCGCAAGCGTGGTCATCATCGGCATCGGACAGACCATGCGCACCCTGCTTGGCCGTTCCGCCGCGGTCGGTAGGGCGATTGGAACCCTGGAAGGCCTATGCTTGCTGGTCTTCTGGTCACTCCCCCTCGATACCTATGATGCGCTCGTCGGCGAGCTCGACGCCGGATCGGAGATCTTCGTCTTGAGCGGCGTGGCCATGGTCGGATCCGCCGTTTGGCTCATCATGAACAATACATCCGTCATCGTTGCGGTCGTCTACGGCATCCTTGGCAGAATCACTTCTCTCAAGGCGGTGGTAAGAATGGCGGTTGCCTACCCAATGGGCGCGCGCTTCTTGACCGGCCTGACTGTCGCGATGTTCGCCATGATCATCTTCAACCTCATGATCTTCGCCATCCTGAATAACCTAGGAAACCTGGCGCGTGAAGACCCAAGCCGCGTGACAGGAGGGTACGACATCACTGCCATCGTTAGCCCGGAGATACCAATCGACGACTTCAAGGAGACCCTCGCGCAAGAGTCCGTAGGAAGCCGCACGGACCCTCAGGTATTCGCCGCCCAGTACGTAAGCGAGCGCGTCCATGATGCGGGAGCCTCCGTGGTCGTCCCCGTAGAGGCGAGGCAAACTGGCAGCCCGGACCTCGAGTTCAAAGCGCTCCAGCTCATGGCCGTCGACCGGACGTTCCTCCAGGCGAACAAATGGCGAGTAAGTCACTATGACCCATCGAGGCTCTTGGAATCGGGGAACATTTCGCGGGATATGTGGCTTGCCCTCGCGGGCGATCCTTCCCTTGCCATCATCAACAGCACCGCTCTCCCAAGAGACGATTCGTTCTCGCCAAACGATCCATTCGACCCCAACTTCGGAGGTTTCACCGTGGAGGGCGTCACTGCGGGCGGCCCCAAGCGGATCAGGCCATTCGAGATCGAGATACGCCCCATCGGAGGAGGAGAGCCGACGACGCGCACCGTAATCGCTGTCCTAGAGTCCCTCGCCGACCAGCTGGCGATCGATCAGAGCACAGGAGCCGACGCGCTGACGCAAGCCCGTCCGGCGACCCTGTTCACCCATGCCGCGGTGCTGTCCGAAATATCCGATGTCGAACCACCCTTTACCACCTACCACGTGCGGCGCAGCGGGAGAGGGGAGAAGAACGTCACCGCCGAAGACGTCGCTGCCCGTATGGAGACCGCATTCATGGACAGAAGCATGGTCGCGGTCTCGACCGAGCGCGAGTTCGAACTCAGCTTGTCGCAAGACGACGCCTTCAACCAACTCTTCCAAGGGTTCATGGGAATCGGCCTCATCGTGGGCGTCGCTGCAATTGGCGTGCTGTCCTTCCGAGCAGTCGAGGAACGCCGTCAGTCCATCGGAATGCTCCGCGCGCTCGGCTTCAGGTCTCGCATGGTGCTGATCCAGTTCCTGATAGAGTCGTCGTTCGTAACCCTGATCGGTACCATACTGGGCTTGGCGCTCGGCGCGGTGACCTCGTGGAATATCTTCAACGAACTGGCGACGCAGACTGACGGACTGCGTTTCGACATCCCTTGGATCAACGTCGCAATAATCGTTGGAGTCGCCTGGGCGTTCTCCTTGGCCATGACCACGCTGCCGGCCTTGCAAGCTGGACGCATCTATCCCGCCGAAGCCCTGCGGTACGAGTAACCGACGTGGCGACCGAAGAACAAGTGCAGCGAGTGCTCGATGTCTTCTACGACGGCCTTTCCTGCACCGAATGCGGCGCGTCGGTTCGCATCGGAGAATACGAATGCGCCCACTGCGCCTCCGATTTCGAGGAACTACTCATACGGTGGGCAGGCTCCTTGGTCGATGAGATACTCGACTCTACTCGACAGCCCGGCGGGAAGTGAATGCGCCCTGGCCGCTCCGTCGACGGCGGAATGAAACCTTGGACCCCGCTTGCAGGAATTGACGTAATGGATGGAGTAGACATCGGCGGGAAGCTTCTATGGAAGCCGAATCCCCAGACTGCATCGAGATCGAACGTCGCCCGGTTCATGCGCTGGCTCCGAGAGACGCGCGGACTCGACTTCACTGCCTACGACGACTTGTGGAGGTGGTCGGTTACCGATCTCGACGGCTTCTGGGGCGCGGTCTGGGACTTCTTTCGCGTCCGCGGCTCCAAGCAGTACGAGACGGCTCTCGCTTCCAAATCCATGCCGGGCGCGGTCTGGTTTCCCGGCGTCGAACTGAACTACGCCGAACATGCGTTGTCGCGCAAGGACGACCGCCCGGCCATAGTGTCCGAGTCCGAACTTCGCCCGCGGTCAGTTACTACCTACGCTCAACTCTACCATGACGTCTCGTCGTTCGCGCGAGCGCTGCGAGCCGCAGGAGTAGGGAAGGGCGACCGAGTGGCTTCCTTGATGCCCAACATTCCGGAGACGGTCGTCGCTTTCTTGGCGACTGCATCCATCGGAGCGGTATGGTCAGCGTGCGCGCCCGAGTTCGGCGCTCGGAGCGTCGTCGACCGATTTCGTCAGATCGAGCCAAAGGCGCTGATCGCCGCCGACGGCTATCGGTACGGCGGCAAAGACTTCTCCAAGATTGACGAAATCGCAGACCTCCAGAAGAGTCTCCCCACCCTCGAAACGACCTTCCTCGTTCCTTATCTCTCCTACGAGCCAAGCATATCCGCCCTTTCCAACGCCGTTCTTTGGCGAGACGCGCTGATCGACGCGGATACCATCGAATTCGAGGCCGTCCCGTTCGACCACCCACTCTGGATACTCTACTCGTCCGGCACCACAGGGTTGCCCAAGCCGATCGTACATGGACACGGCGGCATCCTCCTTGAACACCTCAAGACCCTTTCGTTCCATATGGACTTGGGCGAAAGCGACCGCTTCTTCTGGTTCACGACCACAGGATGGATGATGTGGAACTTCCTCGTCGGAGGACTGTTGGTCGATGCAGCCATTCAGCTCTTCGACGGCGATCCCTCCTATCCCCATGCCGGACGCCTCTGGGAGTTCGCAGAACAGGCGGGCACAACGTACTTTGGGACCAGCGCCCCGTATATTCAGGCATGTATGAAGTCGGGAATTCGCCCCAATCAATCGTTCGATCTGTCCGCGGTGCGCGGGATCGGTTCCACTGGCGCGCCGCTGCCTCCAGAGGGGTTCGCCTGGGTCTACGAAAACATACACGACCGCATCCTCCTCGGTTCGTTCAGCGGCGGCACGGACGTGTGTACGGGGTTCGTGGGGCCGTCCCCGCTCCTTCCCGTACACGCCGGCGAAATACAATGTCGATGCCTAGGCGCAAGAGTAGAGGCGTTCGACTCTCGCGGGCGCTCGTTGATCGACGAAGTAGGGGAGCTGGTCGTCACGGAACCGCTCCCGTCGATGCCGTTGTATCTTTGGGGAGACGACGACGGCAGCCGTCACCGAGAGAGCTACTTCGATATGTTCCCCGGCGTGTGGATGCACGGCGACTGGGTGAAGATTACCCATCGAGGATCGTGCATCATATCGGGCAGGTCGGACTCCACCCTCAACCGCGGCGGTGTCCGCATGGGAACCAGCGAATTCTACCGCGTCGTGGAGGAGATGGATGAAGTGCTCGACAGCCTCGTCGTGGACATTGCAAAGGCGGACGGTTCTGCCCGCCTGCTGTTGTTCGTCGTCATGCAGGAAGGCAAGCCCCTGGACTCCAGCCTGCACAGCGCAATTCGGGCGAAACTCCGCAGCGAACTATCCCCCCGTTCCTCGCCCGACGAGATTCATCAGATAGCCGAAGTGCCGCGCACCTTGAACGGCAAGAAGATCGAAGTCCCCGTCAAGAAGATACTATCAGGCGCAAGCGTCGAGCAAGTCATCAGCCTCGACGCGGTAAGCAACCCCGATTCCCTCGACCTCTTCGTTCGCATGGCGCAGAGCTGACCTCCGCGATCCCATCGCTTGGACAGCCGTCCCCCCCCACCGTCGAAGAATGCTTACCGTTTACTTTTGCGGCATGGATTGCGCCCGGGCCGCAAAAGGTTGCACTCTCCGTCATTCCCGCTGGGTCTCGTCATTCCCGCGTAGGCGGGAATCTCCCGTTGCGCGATTGGACGCACCGCTTGGAGAGTTACCGACCCCTAGCCGTCATGCCGCAAAAGTAAACGGAACCGAAGAATACCGATCTTTTCGAGATGTGCTATAGTATGCCAACGCTTGCAGACCGACCGGAGCAGGGGAGGCGAGCCATGAACACGAAGACGCTGCGGTTCATCCTTACGCGGGTGCTACTCGCCGGGTTCACCCTTTGGGCCATCTCCGTCGTCGCGTTCGTCGTCATGGAATTGCCCGAAGAGGACGCCATCGATCGTTATTACAGTGAGCTCTGTCGTCGTTTCGAGTGTTATCGCGACGAATACCTAGATGCTGTTTACGACTACTACGGGCTTGACCGGCCGTTGTACGTGCGGTATGGGCTGTGGGTTTCGAGGATCGTCTTCAAGAGTGAATTCGGCCGGTCTATCCCGTCGGACAGTAGCATTGAGGACCTTATAACCCCCGGGCTCACATTCACCATCTCGCTGTTGGTCTCCACGTCCATATTGATATGGGCTGCATCCATCCCCATGGGAGTCTACTTGGCCATGAGGCGTCGATCGTTCGAAGACCGCGTGTTTACGGTAGTTGGCGCAGTTGGGCAGAGTGTGCCTCAGCTCCTGCTGGCCCTACTTCTGATGTACTTCCTGTTTGCTTTCTTTGGATTGAGTGTCGATGGACTCTACTGGGGAGAGTACGTCAATGCGCCCTGGACCTCTGCCAAAGTCGTCGACTTGCTCCAACACCTCATCTGGCCAAGCATCGTACTGGGCGCGGCCGGCGTTGCAAGGCAGGCGCGCCTGCTCCGTGATACGCTATGCGGCGATCTTGCCAAGCCCTACGTGCTTGCTGTGCGATCCAGAGGGGTAGGGAGGTGGAAGTTGTTTGCCAAGTACTCCGCCCGTATGGTGTTCGCCCAACTGATCATCGGCTTCCGTGGACTGCTGCCCGGGCTCGTCAGTGGATCGGTCATCGTGTCGGTTGTGATGAACTTAGATACGATTGGTGCGCTGATGGCGGATGCAGTCCTACATGTTGATACGTACCTGTACGGTGCGGCCTTCCTCGTACTCTGCGCGATTACAGTTGTTGGCGCGCTCGTCTGCGATCTCGTGCTGGGGGCGGTCGATCCTCGCGTTCGGCTCCGGGGAAGCGCAGCGCGGTAGCCGCCCGCTCGGAAGAACGTTGCGCCCCAACATCACGCCCCGCGATAGTTGCCGGCTCGCCTCAGTTCCACCAGTCGGAATCATCGTCCGGCGGGAAGCCGAGTTCCCGGATGGCGGCCTCCAAATGCCGAGATGTGCTATAGTATGCCAACGCTTGCATACCGACCGGAGCAGGGGAGGCGAGCCATGAACACGAAGACGCTGCGATTCATCCTTACGCGGGTGCTCCTCGCCGGGTTCACCCTTTGGGTCATCTCCGTCGTCGCGTTCGTCGTCATGGAATTGCCTAAAGGCGACGCTGTCGATCGTCACATGACAGTGTGTGCCATCAGGGATGATTGCACTCGCGAAGACTACCTAGATTCCATTCGGGACTACTACGGCTTGGACAGACCGTTATACGTGCAGTATGGGCTGTGGGTTTCGAGGATGGTCCTCAAAGGCGACTTCGGTCCATCCTTCTATCCAAACAGGAAAATCAAGGATAGCATAACGGACTGGTTGATATTCACCGTTGCGCTGCTGGCTTCTACGTCCGTATTCATGTGGATTGCGTCCGTCCCCACGGGAGTCTACTCGGCTATGAGGCGTCGATCCTTTGGAGACCGCGCGTTCTCGCTTTTTCGGATTGTGGGTCTGAATGTGCCAGACTTCTTGTTGGCCCTTCTGCTAATGTACTTCGTGTTCGCCTTCTTTGGGGGGAACGCCGGCGGTCTCCTTTCAGGAGAATATATCAATGCACCATGGAACGCCGCCAAGGTATTCGATCTGCTCCAACACCTCATCTGGCCGAGCATCGTACTGGGCGCGGCCGGCGTTGCGAAACAGTCCAAATTGCTCCGCGACACTCTGAGCGACGAGATCGACAGGCCTTACCTTGCCGCTGCGCGGGCCAGGGGCGCGCCAGCGTGGAAAGTCATCGCCAAGTACCCTGTCCGCATGGCCGCAGCCCGGCTCATCGTTGGGTTCCGCGGACTGCTGCCCGGACTCGTCAGCGGATCGGTCATCGTGTCGGTTGTGATGAGTCTACCAACGCTTGGTTCGCTGATGGGTGAGGCAGTTCTAGACGACGATACCTACTTGTACGGCTCGGTCTTCCTCGTACTCTGCGCGATTGCAGTCGTTGGCACGCTGGTCTGCGACCTCGTGCTGGGGGCGGTCGATCCGCGCGTTCGGCTCCGGGGAAGTGCGGTGCGGTAGCCGCCCGCTCGGAAGAACGTTGCGCCCCAACAGCATACCAAGCGATAGTTGCAGGCTCGCCTCAGTTCCACCAGTCGGAGTCATCGTCCGGCGAGAAGCCGAGCTCTCGGATGGCGGCCTCCAAAGTCGGTTGCCAGTCCTCGACCGTCATCGATGTAGGCGCGACGATCTCGATGCTTCCGTCGTCGTTGGCCGTCACAGAACCGGCGCCAACCTTTTCCAAGGGCACGCTGATGGTCTCTCGGTCGATCCCGAATCGGTCGGTAACATCGTAGATCGCAGCCATGTCGTCCATGCCAATTATCTCTTCGGACATTTTCCCCCCAATGCGCCCGGCGGACTTCACGCTCTAGGATATGCCATGTCTGACGGCAGCGCAAACGCTATCGCCGTGAACCCCATTGCGCCACCCCCCGCGCTGGGCTCGATGGTTGCTTGGAGGTTTGGCCCCACAGGGATGGACGACAACATGGGTCGGTTGGCATCTTATGAGCGGCGAAATTAGAGCATTTCTGGCTATTGGGCTGCCGTGTGCAGTGACTGCATCCCTCGCTCGTCTCATCGACCAGGCGCTTAACGGGAGAGTCGACTGCATCAGGCCTGTGAAGCCGGAGAACATGCACCTCACGGTCAGATTCTTCGGGAGCGTAAGCGCTCCACAGGTCGAATCGCTCATAGCCGCAGTCTGCAGGTCCGCGCGGTCGATTCGTCCGTTTACGCTCACGTTGGGCGGCGTCGGGGCCTATCCCAGCGTCAGGAACGCCCGCGTTTTCTGGGTCGGATTGGATGACGGTCTTGCGCCCCTGCGGGCCGCCCGGGGGCGAGTCGACGACGCCCTGGCGCAGGCCGCTTTCGAGCGCGACCCCCGCAAGTTCAGTCCGCACGTTACCATTGCGCGAGTCCGAGACCGCGCCTCACGCATTGAGCGGCGGAATGTTGCCGAATCGCTCCTCGCCGCGAAATTGGACTCCGCACTCCCCATTCCCGTCGAGAGAATCAGCCTGATGCGCAGCGTTCTGCTGCCCTCAGGTCCGGAATACTCTGCGCTTGCAGAGGTTCCACTTGAAGGAGCGAAAGACGGCGCATGAATTCCAAAATGTGGGTGTTCCGCAGTTGACGCGCGCGCCACATTGGGCGATCATTGCCGGAAGGCGAACCCACTCGCGCCGATTACTACACAGGACGGTCGACTGAGATACTGATATGGCAGCAGCGGCCGCACTTGGGGTATTGCAAGGGATCGTCGAATGGTTGCCGGTAAGTTCCGAGGGCATCGTCGCCGGGGCCTATGCCTTCATATTCGACGCCTCGTTCGAAGAATCGGTCGGATTCGCCCTGTGGCTCCACGTCGGCACAATACCCTCGGTCCTCGTCGTCTTCCGGCGCGACATTCTGACCCTCGTCCAAGATGCCGCCGATTGGCGCCGCACCCCATCACCGTCGCTCTGGTTCCTCTTGATTGCGACGCTCGTCAGCGGCGCGGTTGGTCTTCCGCTTATCCTGACTCTTAGTAGCGTTTCCTCCATTGGCGGCACGGCCGCGGCCGGCGTGATCGGAGTATTCATGCTAGCTACCGGGTATGTCCAACTGGTGCGGCGAGGCCCCGGAGAGCGTGGACGCTGCGACCTTACGTCGATAGACGGTGTACTGGTCGGAGTGGCGCAGGGCTTGTCGGTCATACCGGGTCTCAGTCGATCTGGACTTACCGTGTCCGTGCTGCTCTCTCGCCGGGTCGACCGTGAACAGGCGTTGTCGATGAGCTTCCTCCTGAGCGTCCCCGCGAGTCTCGCCGCATCCATCTTCGTCGCCGTCGATTCAGGCGTTGCCATCGGCGCGCAAGCGGTCGTTTCCGCGTCCGCGGCGTTCGTAGTCGGAATGCTGACTATCAAGGGACTGATGGCAATCGCCGCGCGAATGAACTTCGGTTGGCTCGTCATTGCCGTCGGCGCTGTCATGATAGCCGGATCCCTAATCACCTGGTGGCTCTGAACCCAGATCGCCGGAGGGTCGCTCGATAGTACCAGTGCAAAAGCCTTCTATGCACTCTCGAACACGGCTATGATACACTTTGCAAGAGTCGCAGACGTCGACAGACGCCCGGGAAGCAGGCACATGAACTGGATAGACTACATCATCATCATCATCATCGCTGTCGGAGCGGTGGCCGGACTGCGAATCGGCATACTTGGAGCAGTGTATTATACCGTCGTCGTCCTAGTAGGCTGGTTTGCGGCAGCCCAGTTAGGTTCGTTGGTTGGAGAGTTCTTGGGTTCGTTCATCGACAACGACCGTATCGTCACGGTGACATCGTTCGGGGTCGTCATCAGCGTCGTGGCCTACCTCGGTCGTATCTTGTGGCCGATTCTCAAGACGGTCTTGGGGATTGGAACGCTGGGCGTCTCGGTCATGGTAGATCGTGTTGGAGGGTTGGTCGTTGGGCTCTTGCTGGGCGTCGTTCTCTCGGGAGCGATCGTCGTCGGCTTGACACGGCTTGCATATACCCTCGACGACGCGCCGGTGTCGGCGGGCGAGAGTGTTGCAACGAGCCTTGATGCAGCACTCACCGAATCTACCTTTGCGCCCATGTTCGCCACTGCAGTGGGCGCGCTGCCGGCAGGCTCGCTCGGATTCGCCCCCGCGGGGTTCCAAACAGCCTTGGATACCCTCAGGGAAAACATCCAATAGACGGCTGCGATGACCATGATCCTCAATACGCCCGTACTGGTGTTGAACCAGAACTACCAGCCGCTGAACATTTGCAACGTGCGACGTGCGATGGTTCTCGTGGGGGTAGGCAAGGCTGAGCTGCTCGCCAACGGACTCGGAGACATTCGCACCGTCAGGGAGGCCTACGCGATCCCGTCCGTCATTCGACTGTACTACATGGTCAAGAAGCCTGTTTCCGAACGCAAGCTTTCCCGCCGTGCGATCTTCCACCGAGACGGGTTCACGTGTCAGTACTGCGGAGCGAGAGGGAAGAATCTAACCATCGACCATATCATCCCTCGTTCCCGAAATGGTCGACACGCCTGGGACAACGTGGTTACCGCATGTATTCCGTGCAACCATCGGAAAGCGGGGCGCACGCCCCGGGAGGCGAACATGCAGTTGGCAAGAGAGCCGAGAGCGCCCCGCCCAGATCCTTATGCGCTCTTCCATCACCGAAACATCATGGAAGAATGGCAGCCATTCATGCCCTGGGCTCGAGGGTAGACGGAAAGCAGGAATGCTTGTGTCAGGCCGGTGACCTCATTCATCCCGCATTCCTTGGTTAGGACCTGAGCCCGCCTCGCAGTCTTGCGCCGGGCTGTCATTCCGAAGCGGCCCAGGTCCATCCCCCTGAACGACTTTCCGAAGCTGCGCGCATCAAATGTCCGGCCCGCCCAAGGCTGTGAATGTCGTCCAGTGGCGTCGAGTCTAGTTGTACATGCTCCGCACCACCCCGACGACCTTGCCTCGGACCTGCACGTTCGTTGCCGGCACGACGATCGGCTCGACTGCGTTATTGGCCGGCTGAAGGGTGACGGTGCCGTTTTGCATGAAGAAGTGCTTGAGAGTCACTTCTTCTCCGTCGATCTCCGCCGCGACCATCTCGCCGTTGTGCGCGGCGGCTGCCGGCTCCATGACGACGAGGTCGCCGTCCGCTACCAGAGCGTCAATCATGGAATCGCCCTTGACTCGAACCGCGAACACGTCCGGGTTCCCCTGTGTGAGGAAGGTGGGCAAGTCGACGGTCTCGTCTGCGTCGCTTCTCTCGCCTGCGCCCGGAATGTGCAGAGGCTCGCCCGCGGCGATGCTCCCAACCACGGGGACGGGGTAGACGTTCTCCGGCCTTGCGTCGCGGCCGGACGAGTCCTTCAGAATCTCGATGCCTCGGGAGACCTCGGAGTGCCGCCGAATGTACCCCTCGCGCTGGAGAATCCGCAGATTGTAGTCGACGACCGATGTCGAACTGACGCTACACCCTTGCTGGATATCGCGGACGGTCGGGGGGTACTGGTGGTCGCTCAAGAACTCCTGAATGAACTCGAGGATCCCTTCTTGCCTTTGGGACAAGTTCTTCTTCATCGGTAGTATCACCTCTCTTCAAGTTTGTACGGATCGTGTACTAACGTTCCGAACAAACGTAGCACACGGATCGAGGCATGTCAACACCCTATTGTGATGCGGTGGATATCTCGGCCTTGGCGGCGTTGAGATGGCTCATGAGCCGTGACTTGCGACGGGATGCATTGCGCTTGTGCACTGCCCCCTTCTGAGCCGCTTTGTCGAGGGCCACTATCGCCCTCTTCGTCGCGGCCTCGGCTGCGTCCATGTCCCCAGAGTCGATTGACAAGCGGGCCTTGCGGACGAATGTCTTTGCTTTGGATCGGATGGGTTGCTTCCTCTGGCGTCTGCGCATCGCTGCTCGATGTGATTTTGCTGCTGGCACGTGCCTATATTCTCCCTTGACTGTTTTCTCCAGCGGGGACTAGATCCCCGCGCCTGTATAGGATACCACATTCCCGCCCAGTGTGAAAACGCTTGTACGTCTGGGTTCTGTTCGATCTATTGGCGCGATGCCTAGGCGACGGCACCTCCACGCGGTACGCCCAATCTCCGATGCGGTCTGGACGCAACCCATGCCAATAAATCGAAGGGAGCGTACGTGTGGATATCCTTGGCGCGGGCTGACGGTGCAGGGCGGCGCATCTGGCCAACATTATCGATTGCAGACTTTGCCGCGCGGTCAGAATGCTTCCCGCAGCGCGGATCTGGCCGCGTGATAGCCGCACATGCCGTGAACCCCTCCGCCGGGCGGAGTAGACGAAGAACATAGATACAACCCCCTGACCGGCGTCGAGTACGGATTCCAGCGAAGGACAGGCCGTGCGAAGACCTGTCCGGCGTCTTGCGCCCCGCCGTTGATGTCGCCCCCGACGTAGTTCGCGTTGTACTGTTGCAGCGCGGCTGGACTCGTGACCCGCTTTGCCAAGATTCGGTCGCGAAAATCAGGCGCGAAGCGTTCGATCTGCTTCTCGATGCGTTCAGCCATGTCGAACGTCGAACCGCTCGGAACGTGAGTATAGGCCCAAACCGTGTGCTTGCCGGCCGGCGCCCGTGAATCGTCGAACAGGCTCGGCTGTGCGAGTAGTACGAACGGCTTTTCCGGGTGCTTGCCTGCCCATATCATTGATTCCGCTTCTGCGACCTCGGCCATCGTCCCTCCAATGTGCACCGTGCCAGCCAGTCCGACGCTCGACGACTGCCATGGCACAGGCCCGTCAAGCGCGTAGTCCACCTTGAAGACGCCAACTCCATAGCGGTACGCCTCAAGTTGCCTCCAATAACGCCCCTGCAGCCTGCGCCCCGTGATCTCGATTAGTTGGGACGGCGTGACGTCGCACAGCACGACCTGGCTTTGGGGCAGGTCGTCGATAGACTCGACTGTCCAATTGGTTGCAATCTCCCCGCCGATCGATTCGAGATACGATGCCAGAGATCCCGAGATAGACTGTGCGCCGCCGCGCGCGAATGGCCATCCCACGGTGTGCCCCGCCATACAGAGCAAGAGTCCGACCGCGGCCGTGAACCGCCGGTGAAGCGGCAGCATGGAATGCGCTCCCGCTCCTGCGAACAGCGCCCGCGCGCCTTCTCCCTCGAATTCCCTTTGGGCTATCGAACGGACCGAGCGCATCGCCTTCAGTCCAAAACGCATTACCGCGATGGGATGCGCCGGCCGGTCTCGAAATGGCGAAAGCAGGTATTCTACCGAATGGCCCCAGTCCGATACCAACGGCTCCATGAGTTTTCTGTACGCCTCGCCGTCGACGCCCAGCCCGTTTGCAGTCTCCGACACAGACCGATAGAGCATGACTGAATGTCCACCGTCGAGCGGATGGGCTAGGGGAGCCGGGGGATGCACCCATTCGAGCCCGTGTTTCTGAAGTGGGAGCGAGTTGAAGAACGGCGAGCCCGCGCCAAGAGGGTAGGCGGTGGAACACACATCATGAACGAAATCTGGCAGCGTCAGCTCGGCAGAGCGCGCCCCGCCGCCAATCTTCTCATTCGCTTCGACTACGAGAACGGATTTGCCTGCACTCGCCAGGACGATGGCAGCCGAAAGTCCGTTGGGGCCTGCCCCTACGACCACCGCATCGTATGACGTCGAAGGCGACATATTCACTGTACAGTATTGCCAACCAGCGCCGACCTGTAGTTAGGTCGAGACCGCGCCACCAAGGCTCACTCCAACCTATACCCCCGAATCGCGTCCGAGTCGAATTCGAGGCCTAGTCCCGGAGCCTGTGGAAGCGCCAGATGGCCGTCCTCGATTCTCGGCGTCTCTTCATACAGCGGCAGCGACCAAGGCATGTATTCGGTATACAAGCCGTTGGGGATCGCTGCCATGGCGTGGCATAGGAACTCGGGTGTCAGGTGGCTAACGACCGGAACGTTGAATGCCTCGGCCATGTGTGCAGCCTTCATCCAGCGCGTTAGACCCCCCACGCGCATCAAGTCGATCATAACGATGTCGATCGACCTCCTCTCCAGCATGTAGCGGAATGGCTCGATCCCGTAGTGGTATTCGCCCGCCGCGATGGGAGTATCCAGAGCGTCCGCGACGAGGGCCTGCCCCTCGATGTCATGGTGATCGACCGGGTCCTCGAGCCAATATAAGTCGTATTCCTCCAACTGCTTTCCGATAGCCACTGCTTGATTCACCGACCATCCGCGGTTTACGTCCACCATGATGTCGATGTCGTCTCCGACTGCGCCGCGAAGGACGCGGAGCCGCTCGACCTCTTCCGCAGGGCGGTTTCCTCCGCCCATGCGAAGTTTCATCGCTCGAAAGCCTTGCCCCACGAATGCCAGCCCCGTCTCAGGTATGTCCTCGATCCGGTGCGGCCTCCACAGGCTCCCGCTGGCGTACACCGGCACGCGGTCGGCATATCCTCCCAGCAGCTTGTAGACGGGCTGCCCCGCAATCTTCCCGCGAATGTCCCATAGTGCGGTATCGATGGCGGCTATCGCGTGCACGGCCACCCCCGACGTCGAACCAGCCCCAGCTGCCCAATACAGATCGCCGACGATGCGCTCGACGTCCATCGGGTTTCTGCCCACAACCTCATGAGCCAGGGCGTCTACCGCGGATTTCAAAGCGCTCGTCATCGCCCAGGGTACAAGCGTAGCGTACCCGATCCCATGAATTCCGTCGCTTGCGACGAGCTGCAGCGTAACGAAGACGGTGCTCGGCGGCCTGTCTGTTCTGTCAGTAGTTGCTCCCGGCTCTCTGGGAACCGCGGCGACGTCCGTGGAAAAGCGCTCGATCTTCATATTCAATGGCAACGTTCGATGTGGGATAATTTCCGATGGGTCATAGACCGTTCTGCATGGCCAACACCAGAATGACCGCTGTGATTGGGATGATGATCATCCAGAGAACTCGCCTTGGACTGAACCGCACCTGACTTCCTCCGTGTGGGGATGAATTTCTCCAATCTTATCACAAGGAGCGCGGAAGCCAGTATGAAATACAAGATGATCGTCCTCGACATCGACGGCACGATCCGAAGCAACGACCACCCATTGTCCGAGTCCACGCGCCGCGCCGTCGAGGATGCCCAGAACGCCGGCACGATCGTCACCATTGCCACGGGCAGGATATTCCCCTCGGCTGTCCGGGTGGCTGCCGAATTGAACCTGGTGTCCCCCGTCGTAACCTACCAAGGCGCGCACATTGCGGATCCAGTATCGAGAAAGGTTTTCTGGCACCGTCCTCTCATCCCTCGGGTGGTTAACGACGCGCTCGACGCCCTTGAGATCCAAGACCATGAAATACTCGCTCAACACCAAGACTGCATCTACGTCCAGCGCCTGACGAGTAGGGTAGAGGCGTATGCGGACCGACACATTGTCCCAGTCAGTGTCGTCGAAGACCTTCGCGTCCTCGCGCAAGATGGAATAACGAGGCTCATCGTCCTCGGGGAAGACGAGGACGTCGCGCGCGCAGCTCAGACGCTCACCCATTCGTTCGCCTCCGAACTCCTAGTCGAGCGGCCGTTCCCTCACTTCTGCGAGGTGCTGCATCCCGACACCGGCAAGAAGCGAGCGTTGGAGCGGCTGTGCGGGATGCTTGGCCTACCGGCGGAAGCCGCCGTCGTCTTTGGCAACGGGGACGAAGACGCTCCAATGATCGCCTGGGCTGGCCTCGGCGTCGCAATGGGCGATGGAAGCAGCGCCGCAATCGCAGCAAGTGATGAGGTCGCGCCTCCGCTCGCAGACGACGGCGTCGCGCACGTCATCCAACACCTCCTGCGCCGCGGGGCGCTGGGCTAATCGGAGAAATCCCAAGGCTCATCGTTCTCCGCGTCGGCGAAGTACACCCCGACACGCGATTTCGGGTATAATCGCCCTAAGAAAACTCACACTCCAATGGATGAGGGATGACGGCTGCACGCACAGAGTATATTGCATACGGGAATCGATATATCCCCGTCGAGGTGCCTGAGAGGACGCGTGTCATCACGGCCAAGCCTCCGATGCCTCCCGTGCAGAGCATCGAACAGTCGGTTCGCGAGGCCATCGCCAATCCTATCGCGCACGAACCTCTACGGAAGCTCGTTAGCCCAAAATCGAAGGTAACCATTGCGTTCGACGATGCGTCTGGCGCCTATTTCCAAACCAAGCGAACCGACTTCCGCCAGATCGCCATCGAACGTATCGTCGAGGATCTCCGCAAGTCCGGGGTGGACCTCGGAAACATAACGCTGCTGCTCTCCCAGGGACTCCATCGCAAGCTCACCCGCCCGGAGATGGAGACGTTCTTGGGCCGCAAGATCGTCCTCCAGTTTGGCTACAACCAGTTATACAGCCACGACGCAGAAGACCCGCAGCAACTCGTCCACCTGGGGTACACCAAGCGGCGATGGGACGTGGAAGTCAACCGCGCGGTGCTTGATGCGGATCAGTTCATCTATCTCAACACCATGTGGGCCCCGTTCAACGGCGGGTGGAAATCCACAGCGGTAGGCCTAGGCACGTTCCGCAGCATCCGACACCACCACAGGCCGTTCCCGCTCGCGTCGGGACATTCCGTAGACGACCCAAAGAATTCGTCCTTCAAGAAGCTGGTATGGGAACAGGGGGAGGTCATTCGGAGCGCCCTGGAGCGCAAGGGAAGGCGCATGTTCACTATTGAGACCGTCTACGACAACGACGATCCACAGAAAGACCTCATCGCCATCTTCGCAGGGCATCCAACAGAGGTCCACCCGCATACTCTCAACGCCATCAATGAACAGCTCGTCGTCGACGTTGATGGACAGTCGGACATTCTCGTTGCAGGACTCTCAAACGTCGAATGCTACTCCAAGTTCTCGGTAATGAACCCGATCCTGGCGGCTAATCAGTCGATGGCGAACACCGTCATGCAGTTCCAGAACAAGCCAGTCGTGAGAGAAGGCGGAATCGCCATCATCGCTCATCCACTAAGGGCTAGGTTCGACCGCGCCAGATTCGCGTCGTACGTAGAGTTCTACGAGGAACTCCTTCCTCGAGAGCGCGACCCATATTCCCTATGGGAGAATTACGTCGACGACTTCGCCCACAGGCCGGACTACGTCTACGGGTACCGCCATAAATACGCCTACCACGGCGCGCACCCATTCTTCATGTGGAACAGCACGTTGATCCCGAATCGCTATCTCGGCGGGATATTCTTCGCCGGCGTCCAGGACTTCGAGGTTGCGCGGCGGTGCGGATTCCAAGCGTTCGCTACCGTGGAGGAGGCGCTGGATGCGGCGCAAGCCGAGCTGGGGAGAGACGCCAGCATCTCGTTGTTGAAGCACCCGCCGGCGTTCATTCCCCGCGTTTCCTGAAAAGCGCAGCCGCCTCGGGAGATTCCACCCCTACTACATCCCCCAACCCCACCGTGGGGCCGACAAACTGGCTATGTATCGGACTTCCCTCGCTTACGACTCTCCAGCACGAGCCCGATGACTCCCGCAACTGCCATGACACCCCCGAGACCGACTTGGGTTCCATCGAATTCACCGAGTGCTCCCATGGAGAGCACAACGATGCCCGCGACGATGAGAATACCCCAACTAACAAGTCCTAGCATCCTTCTTTTTCCTTTCTCTGTCTTTCGTAATTTGTCCGCCCGCCCTTTTATACGACATGAAGACCGGCGTTGTCAACTAGCGAAGAGACAGGCGCCATTCCATGAGTTGCCCCAAAGATAGTAGGAGATTTGGGCGCATCGGTCGAAATTGCCGCATCTCTGTCGTCGGGCCGATAAATCAACTGGAACCGTGAGGGGTGGCAATCCTTCTATTGGCGGCTCTTCTTCTCTGATATCATCCCGCCCCGCGGGGAGACTATGCGGAAATTCTTGAATGTCTGGCAGGGGAGGCGGACGATTCAGGCAGGCGCCGTCTAGTATCTACAGGTTGGGAGCCGCCCCTTCTTCGAGATCCCTGATTCGGTTCTCGATGGCAGTCAACTCCGCGTACTCTTCGTGCACGAGATGATAACTCCGCTGGAGGTACACGTCGGCTAGCTCTGCCGAACGGCGGTCGTTGGCCTTCACAGCCCACACCAGCTTGGGGATGCTGTGCGATTCGGGCAGGTGGCTCGCGACCAGGGCAATCTCCGACTCCGTCTCTCGAATCAGGCGGTCGTCCGATCCATCCACCGCGAACCGGAGACGCCCAATCAGCTTGCTCAACTCGCCCAACTTGTCGCTGTCGCTCATCAAACCGTAGATGACATCATTCACTGCCAGTGCCTGCTCATCTTCGCCCACCCCTTCGTCGAGCGCCGCGCCGCTCGCGGTAGACGACCCCGCGACCCGAGCGTACTCCTCCGAATAGGAATGCACCGCCTCTGCTATTCGTGTCATGGATCCAGCCACATCAGACGGATCGTGCGCCCCAACGTACAAGATGTCGTCGTTACGGACGCGAGCCATCTCCTCGATCGCCGCGT
The DNA here is from genome assembly GCA_965242665.1 of Dehalococcoidia bacterium. GTDB lineage: Bacteria > Chloroflexota > Dehalococcoidia > Lucifugimonadales > VXLM01 > VXLM01. Next base: position 3,244,085 of record OZ251484.1, read on the forward strand.
AGTTGGGCACCTGCTCTGGCGCAGGCGGAAACGCGAATGCAGAGAGATCCTTCGGGTCTACCGATCCGATCTGGTTCATGAGGAAGGGGGGAACGTACTTGGAAATGTCGACCGTGATCGGTAGTATCACGACATACGTTGCCCATATCTCCTCGTGATCCATGGAACTCCGCATGTAGATGAAAGCGTGCCCCTTCGGCTCCGTGTTGTCGCCTCTGTGAAAATCGATGGTCATGACATGCCTGCCGTCTGCGATTATATGCTAATATACCGATTGATGTTAAGACCCTGTATACCCGAATCCGACCCATCATCGATTATGATCGAACAGTAGACGGCCTGCCAACTAGGAACCAAGAGCGTGCTCATCCTCAACCCCGACGCCTACACCGGCATTCTCCGTCCTCTGCTGTTCGCCCTGCCTGCGGAGGCAGCCCAAAAAGTCGCTGAAAGGACTCTCAAGCATCCGTTGCCGTGGAGGGCTCTGGGCCCCATGCTGAAAGTCCGCGACTCTCGGCTCGACTCCGGCTGGTGCGGAATGCGCCTGTCGAACCCTGTCGGGCTTGCGGCGGGATTCGACAAGAATTGCGAGATGATACCGTCACTGGCATCGCTGGGATTCGGGTACATCACCGTCGGCACGATAACTCTCCGCCCCCGATCCGGCAATCCAAAACCCCGCATGGTGCGCGATGCCAAGGAATCTTCGATTGTCAACGCGCTCGGCTTTCCCAGCAACGGACTTGCGCCTGCGGCTCGCCGGCTCGAACAGTCGCAGTCAGTGCGGACCAAAGTTCCCGTTGTTGCCAGCGTTTCCGGCGAAACCGTGGACGAGATCGTCCGATGCCATCGGCGACTCGAATCTCTCGTGGATGCTGTAGAGATCAACATCAGTTCGCCCAACACGAGCGGACTTCGCGTGTTTCACCAGCCAGATCGGTTGGCGCAATTGATCGATGCAGTGAGCGAAGTGCGCTACCGGCCTATCATCGTCAAACTTCCTCCGCTCTCGGATCCGAACGCTGCGTGTGACGGCCTGCACAGGGAGCGCGATCGACTGACGGCCCTGGCGCAGGTTTGCAAGCGGCGCGGCGTGGACGGATTGACCATAGCAAATACGAGGCCTGTCGAGGACGCCCGCCTCGCCGTCGGCTCCGGCGGAATCAGCGGCCGGCCGATCTTCTCGCGTATGATCGAGATGGTGCAGTGCGTACGTGACGAGGTCGGAGACGGGATGACCATCAACGCCTGCGGCGGCGTATTCACCGGCGATGACGCCCTCCGAGCCCTCCGAGCAGGCGCCGCTACCGTTCAATTCTACACCGCGTTCGTGTACCGAGGACCTGCAGCCGCGCGCGCAGTCAATAGAGAACTCCTGGCCGCCATGTCTCGCCGGGCTGCTCCAACGGCCGAGCGGCGCAGTCGATCACTATGATTTCGGGGCGATGAGAGGCTGAACATGCAAAGCGTCATCCGCACGGACAAGATTACCAAGCTGTTTGGCGGTGTGGAGGCGGTAGTGGACGTCGATCTGGACGTCCAGGCGGGCGAGATATTTGGATACCTCGGACCGAACGGTGCAGGCAAGTCGACGACGATCCGAATGCTGCTCGATCAAATCCGTCCAACACGGGGAACCGGGACAGTCTTGGGACTCGACATCCGCAAGGACAGCATAGAGATCAAGCGCCGCATCGGATACCTGCCGGGCGAGTTCGCGCTCTACGACCAGATGACTGGACGCGCAGTCTTGCGGTATTTCGCAAACTTGCGGGGCGGCGTTGATTGGACGCACGTCGACAATATCGCCGCCCGCCTCGATGCAGACCTGGATAGACGGTACTCTCAGCTTTCGCGAGGAAACAAGCAGAAGATCGGCCTCCTGCAAGCCCTCATGCACAAGCCCGAGTTGGTCGTCTTGGATGAGCCGACAAGCAGCCTCGACCCCCTAGTCCAGCACGAATTCTACGAAATACTCGACGAGACAAGAGCAGAAGGTCGTACAGTTTTCTTCTCCTCGCACGTCTTGCCCGAAGTGCAGCGGATTTGCGACCGCGTCGGCATTATTCGGAAGGGAAGGGTAGTGGCCGTCGAAGACGTCGACACGCTCATCGACCGCGCTGCGCTCCACCGATTCGAGATCGAGTTCGCGTCGGACGTGTGCCGTTCGAGCTTTGAACGAGTCGAAGGCACGTCCGACCTCTCTATCGACGGACGGACGCTCACCGTATCGGTCTCAGGCTCTCCGGATGCGCTCGTCAGAGCCGCGGCCCAATATGAGATTGTGCGTCTTGTGACTCACGAGGCGTCCCTCGACGATATCTTCCTAACCTTCTACAGCGGCGACGGAGAGAACAGCCATGATCGGTAACACGTTCATCAAATCGCTCCGCGACCTGCGGCGCGCGATGCTCTGGTGGTCTTTGGGTCTGGTCTCGTATGCGCTCGTCATAGTCTTGATATACCCCAGCTTTCGGGATGCCCCGCAGCTGGCCGAGTTCTTCGGCGACGAGAACTCGATTCTCCGCGCGTTCGCCGGAAACGTCACGGACTTCAACTCCCCGCAAGGGTTCTTGACGGCCGAAATGTTGTCGTTCACTTTCCCCATGCTCTTCATCGTGTTCGGCCTATGGCTGGGAACGAGTTGGCTGGCCGGCGAGGAACGGCGAGGCGTCCTAGAGGTGCTTCTGTCGCATCCAGTCCGCCGCACTACGATACTCCTGGAAAAGTTCGCAGCCATCGTAGCCGCCTCGGCCATACTCGGTGTCGTGACTCTGATTGGCACCATAGCTGGAATCTTCATCGTAGACATGGAAATCAGCCTGCTCAACGTTGCCCAAGCATATGTCGGCCTCGTCATGCTCGGATCGACTTTCGCCGCGCTGGCAATCTTCGTTGCCGCATGGACAGGCAAACCAGGCGCTTCCATCGGAATTGGCGGAGCCATTGGAATACTTGCCTACGTCTTGAATTCCTTTGCGCCGCTGGTCGACGCGATCGAGTGGGCCCGATACCTTTCGCCAATCTACTACTTCATTGGAGGCGACCCGCTAACCAACGGACTCAACGCCGTTCACACCGCCGTATTGATCGGGACGTCTGCGTTTCTCGTCGCCCTAGCAAGCCATCTCTTCGAGCGCAGAGACCTCGGGGTCTGACCATGCGGCGTTGCCGTAGTCGCCTTCTGCTCGCGCGAGGGTGCTTCCCTCGAGTTCGTTCGAGGGTGCGGCCTTTACTCCCCATCCTCCAGCATCCTGACCTCGCCTTCCCAGATTTGGCCGCTCCCATTGGACTGCCCGGTCCTAATCTTGGCGGTCTCATACTGAGGGAGATTGACGCTCACCCAGCATTTACCTTCGAATATCACCCCTCTCGCCTCGAAGTCGAAGTCATGGATATCGAACCCGTGTGGTCTACGCTCGTCGGAAAGGGCGCTCTCGTCGACCGGGACTACGTGCAGGAAGAAGCGGTCTTGCGTGTCCGTAAGCGTGCAAGAGTCCTTGAAATACAACAACTCTCTTTCATTCGCGTATATGTCGAAACGCGGTCTCGCTGCGGGCTCCCGAGACACGACTGCCTGACGCTCCGACAGATAGTGAGCGGAGAGACGAGCCGAATCGTAGAGGAACACTTGTCGGTTCCGCGGAGTGAGCAGCGCGTCAGTATCGATACGCTCGTCGGTAATGGTAAACCCATGGTCGACGAGCGGGCCCCTGTACTGGATGATTCTTTGGGATAGATAATAGCTCAGCGCATGACGCGCCCCCGCAAACCCTACCTGAAATCCCCAGTTCGGGGCCATGACTGCGCTGCCCCGGGACCGAACTGAAATGATCGCGCCTTCCGGCGTCAATCGTCGAATCGCATCGAAATCCTCCAATGCCTCCCGCTTGAATTGGGCTAGATCCGCGCTGTGAGCGACTCGGCTCATCTGGAAGCTAGAAAGAGCGAAAATCAAGACCGCGGCGATTGCAGCGCCTACGATGATTCCATCTCGCTTCACCATCCGATGTATCAAGAGCAGCAGCGCCGAGAAGAAGATGAGCGGGACTCCGATGTAGATCCACGCCTCGAAATTATGCGTCCCCACGCTGCCGCGCACCAGAATGGCCCAGCACAAGCCATACAGCAACAGCGCCGCCGGTAGAATCTTGTTGCGCATGAGGGTTAGCCCAAGCAGCAGACTGCCGCAGAATATCAAGACCCCCAAACCCGACATGGGCAGCGCCGAGCCGATTGCCGCCGTCCTCGGCGGCGGCGAGTATTCGCCCAGATGGCGAAGAGCGGCGAACGGAATCGTCATCTGGGTGATATGTCTGGCCTGTATCCGCAAGAAGTTGGGCCAGCGGTAGTTGTCGTTGGTGGAGATGAGATGGTCGTCGACTCCCAATCGTCTCATCATCGAGCGGAACGACGGCAGCTCCGTCAGCGATGTCTCACCGTTCAGCGCGCGGTACTCATTGGTGAAATTGAAAGACAGGGCCAGGACTCCAACCAGTAACGCCGCCCCGCCGAGCAACGAACAACGGCTGATAGTTAGGAAGGATGCAAGGCGTTTTACTCGACCAAGCGTCAGGGGCGGGAAAATGGATGAACGCGCACGCAGCATCTCGCTCCCCAGGCAGAGAACCACGAATGGCAATAGCAGCGCGAAGACATGCCAGTCCATCAGCAAAGCCGCGCACGTCTTGCCCAGCAGCTGGTAGAAGCGGCCGTCCTGCACGAAGATGACCATACCATGGAATGTCAGCATTACTCCAAAGCTTCCTATCACTACATCGGGGGAGATCATGTCGTTGTAGTACAAGCAAAAATGCGAGGAGCAGGCCAACGACGTCGCTGCCAGTGCGATCCATCGGTTCGATGTCAGGCGGCAGAGCGACAGATACGCCAGAACTGCGGTTGCGGAGAAGGCGAGGAGCATCAGCGCCCGGGCCGCATGGGTCTTCGCCGACAAGTCGCCTCCGAAGGGTAGGGTAGCCAGCTTGGTCAGTGCGTAGCTGCCGATCGGGAAGCGGTTGTATGGCTCGTAGATTGCATCGCCGTCCGCATCCAGGATCTGGCGGCGGAACATCAAGAAGCCGTGTTGAGGAGAAAGGTTCACGGCTATCGTAAGGTGCTCTGACGATATCGTGTCGTGGTGGCCGGGACGGTAGAAGAGCCCCCGGTCGTTGCCAAAGAGGAAGACCGTCGACAACGCAAGCGCCAACAACGCAAGCGGGAGCATCCCTGAACTCGATGCGGACATGATCTTGCCGAACGGTATCACGTCTCGGAGCCGCGGCATGACGGTGCTTTCCACAGGATGCCCCATGTCCGATAGGGGCGAGGATGCCTCCATTCTCGCCAGTGTAGGGATGGCTGCTGGGTTCCGAACGCCCAACCCCAATGATCGAGATGGTTCTCGCCCGCGTGTGGTTTGGTGGAGATAGGGGGACTCGAACCCCCAACCTCGGCATTGCGAACGCCGCGCTCTCCCAGTTGAGCTATATCCCCACGCCAAGGAGCGTACAACATAGTATACCGCATTGCTGCGCCAATGTCACGTGGTGGTTTTCGCAATGACGTCTATGGCTCGGTGGGTTCGATGAGACCGTAGTCCCCGTCGTGCCGACGGTATACTACGCCGTAGCTGCCCGTCTCCACGCTCCGAAACAGATAGAAATCGTGGTGGCGAAGTTCCATCTGGAATATCGCGTCGTGGACGGTCATGTCCTCCACGGCGAATTTCTTTCGGCGCACTACCTCTATCGGCATCTCTTCCATCTCGTCGGTTGACGGCAAGTCTTCACCCATATCCGAGGTGAGGCTTTCGGACGGATACCGCAGAGACTCGCGCTCCTGACTGGAGCGGTAACGTCGGCCTTTGTAGCGGCGGATCTGTCGATCCATCACGTCCACGGCGGTGTCGACCGCTTCGTGCACGGTGGAACCCCGACGCTGGGCGCGGAGGATCTGCCCCTTCACCATCAACGTCAACTGCACGACGTAGCGGTCTCCTCCCGACCGAGAACCCGTCTTCGCGATCTCAGCCGTCGCGTCTATGATCTGAGGCAAATGCCTCGATAGCCGGTCGAATTTCTTGTCCACGTAACTGCGGATGCCCTGGGTAATCTGGACATTTCTCCCATGAATCTTGATTTCCAAATGGTACCTCCGATCGTGCATTGCGTCATATTGAAGGTCGGTCTCTATCCAGCATTGCTACGGCCCTTCCTGCCAATATCGTCTGATGCTCTTCTGTCCAACGGTGATCTCCGACCGCCGTTCCAGAGCGCCTTCGTCCAGTTCCACGCCGATTCCGGGCTGCTCCGGCAGCCGAACATACCCGCCTGCCAGCTCGAGCGGCTGCACCACGATATCCTCGACGCATGGTTCGAAGTTGACCCAGTACTCGGTAATGACGAAATTCGGGATGCAGGCCGAGACCTGGACGGTGGACGCCAAGGCTACGCTCACGCTGTTGTAGTTGTGAGGGGAAACTCCGACGTAGTACGGCTCCGCCATCGCGGCGATCTCCTTCGTCTCGAGGATGCCCCCCGTGTTGCAGACGTCAGGATTTATAATGTCCACGGCGCGCCGTTCGAGCAGTTCTCGAAAATCTGCTTTCGTGTAGAGAGTCTCTCCCGCCACGATAGGAATATCGGTGCGGCTCCTGATCTCCGCCAGAGCCGCCGGGTTGTCTGCCGGACAGGGCTCCTCGAACCAAAACGGATCCGCGACGCGGATGGCGCGCGCAACGCGATTCGCGTGCATCGGCGCCAACCGCCGATGTACCTCGATCAACAAGTCCACGCTCGGGCCCACCGCGTCGCGTACCGCATGAACCGTCTCAATTGCGGCATCCTCATCCTCGCGGGATACATACAGCCGCCAAGGGCCGGGGAACGGATCGAACTTGATCGCAGTGAACCCCCGCTCTACCATCTGCTTGGCGGCGTGCGCGTACTCGTCCGGCGTCTCCGTGTCGTCCGACCACCCATTGGCGTACACCCGGATCTTGTCGCGGCACGCCCCGCCAAGCAAGTCATACACAGGCACGCCCAGAGTCTTGCCCACGATGTCCCACAACGCCTGCTCGATCGCGCTCAATGCCGACCAAAAGTCCATCGCCCCCCGCTTGGCCGCAAAATCCTCGTAGGCCACCTGCGAGAAATGCTTTATGTTGAACGGACTCCTCCCGAGCAGGTAATGCCCCAATCGTTCCACATGCGCCGTAATCGACGTGTCCCTGTCGGTCTGCGTGTACGCCTCACCCCAACCATACGTGCCGTCGTCCGCCTCGACCCTGACGAACACCAGATTCTTTGGCGCTCCCGCGTCCACGATATAGATCCGAACGTTTGCGACCCGCAAGCAAATGCCTCACAACTGACCTGTATTGTACGACGGAGAACCATGCAATCGTCGAACGGATTCGATAGACCGCGTTCCAAATAGCGGCCCAGGGCGCGAATTCGACAGACGATTCCGCCCGTCTGCGTAGCGTCTTGCAACAGGGCGATGGTTCATGGCATACATAGTAGCACCTCGATTCCCATCGCGCATCTATACACCGCCTTCAATGTATGGTATACTGTCCCCGGAGTCCTTTCGAGGCGCGTGGGCCAATAGCTCAGTCGGTTAGAGCGCAGTCCTGATAAGACTGAGGTCCCTGGTTCGAGTCCAGGTTGGCCCACCAACGCGCACGCAACCAGTGGCCTGCGTGATACTGTCACTCCCCCGTGGTCTGTCCTGTCACTCCCGCTACTGTCTACGTCATTCCCGCGAAGGCGGGAATCTAGCCTCCCGCATCCGCCGCGCGTCTATAGAAACGCCCCCGCCCCACACGAGGCAGCGGCCCCCGGCCCTAGTCCTTGACAACCCGCCCCTGAAACTATACCATCCCCGGTACTCCAACCCAAAGCCCACCCACATTCGGAGTAGTGTTGCGTTTGGGTTGTTGGCCAATCCATTCCTCTCGTGTATATCAATTGATTGAAAGAGGAGGAGAAATGAAGGAAGAAGAGCGGCAGGAGATTCGACGTGAGGGAGCGGATGTTGTTCGCGGGCTTCTGTCCTCACTTGTTGCCCCGAACGAGTTACCGCTGGAGAGGATTGATCCCCCTGTCATATCCCGCCATCGCTGGTATCTCTTGCTTGATGGGGAGAGGGTATGCTATGTCGGATATGCACGGCAGGGCAACAACCGCGTTTCGTTCGAAGTAAAGGGCGGTAGGTATCGCTCTTATCCATCCTTCGATGAGGCCGAGGGGGATGCTGAGTTCAAGGAAGAGCTTTGTGCGAGGGTGCGAAAGATTCGCCCCGCTGGAAGCGCATGAGCACGTTCGAAGGGAACGTACAGAATCATATTTGAGGAAATGGGGAAATTCCTAACACCCCAGAGGCAACACTACCGCAGACTGGAAGATGCAGAAGATGAGCAATAAGACGATATGGACCGTCGGAATCGGCGGACTTGTAGGATTAGGAGTATTGCTCTCCCTGTTTACAGACGAGACCGACACAGATGTAGAACCTCCGACTCCAGTCGCCAATGAGATGCAAAGCCCGACGGCAGACCCAACCGTCACTCCTACGCCGCTGCCGACGAATACTCCCATGGTCACGCCTACTCCACCGCCACCGGCCACACCTGCGGTCACTCCTACGCCGTTGCCGACCGATACCCCGACTCCAACGGTCACGCCCTTGCCGCCACCAACCCTGCCTACGGTAAGCAGCTACTTCTGGCGGTATGAGACTGGAGCCATCGTGATTTCCTCTCCTGCGGTAGTAGACGGTGTGGTCTACGTCGGCTCACGCGATAATTCCTTGTACGCGGTAGACGCAGCCTCTGGAGAACTGCGGTGGCGGTATGAGACTGGAGGCGTCGTGTATTCCTCTCCTGCGGTAGTGGACGGTGTGGTCTACTTCGGATCATACGACAGTGTATTTGAAGGTTACGTGAACGCGGTGGACGCAGCCTCTGGAGAACTGCGGTGGCGGTATGAGACTGGAAGCGTTGTGCATTCCTCTCCTGCGGTAGTGGACGGTGTAGCCTACGTCGGCTCATACGATGGTTCCTTGTACGCGGTGGACGCAGCCTTTGGAGAACTGCGGTGGCGGCATGAGACCGGAGGCGGTGTGCATTCCTCTCCTGCGGTAGTGGACGGCGTTGTCTACGTCGGCTCAGATGATGGTTCCTTGTACGCGGTGGATGCAGTCTCTGGGGAACTACGGTGGAGGTATGAGACTGGAGGCGCTGTACAATCTTCTCCTACGGTAGTGGACGGCGTTGTCTACGTCGGCTCACGCGATAATTCCTTGTACGCGGTAGACGCAGTCTCTGGGGAACTACGGTGGCGGTATGAGACTAGAGGCGGTGTGCAATCCTCTCCTGCGGTTGTAGACGGCGTTGTCTACGTCGGATCACACGATACCTTGTACGCGGTGGACGCGGATTCCGGTGACCTACGGTGGCAGTACAAAACAGGAGACGGTGTGCAATCTTCTCCTGCGGTTGTAGACGGTGTTGTCTACGTCGGATCATTCGATAACTACTTGTACGCGGTGGACGCGGATTCCGGTGACCTACGGTGGCAGTACAAAACGGGGGGCTGGGTGTTATCCTCTCCAGCGGTTGTGGACGGCGTTGTCTACTTTGGATCCCAGGACGGCTACTTGTACGCGATAGCTATTCCTGGGGGACGGTAGGGGTTCGGTTCCCAGACCGTACACTCATCCGCCGCCGTTCCCGCTTCACTCCGCAGCTGGGATGCCGTACACGTCGCGTTCTCCATCTTGCCGTCGTTGGACGCTTCCTGCGTTAAGGATGCCGGCTAATCGGGGAACTGCTCCAAGCGTTCTTCCATACGGCGGAGCGATTGCTGGGTCGAGCGCAGTTCCTGGAGGATTTCTTCCTTGGGATGCCGGCTTTCCGACGTTTGCAGGCGTTCATGCTTGTCGTCGTCCATGGTATTTATCACCATGGCTATGAATATATTGGTCACGACGAAGCCGCTGATTATCACGAAGCTGAGGAAATAGACCCACGCGAGCGGTACTGCCTCTGAGGCAGTCCTCATGATCAGGGCCCACTCGTCCATCGTCACTATTTGAAACAGCGACGACGCGGAAGCCCCCAGATTTCCCCAGCGCGCCGGGTCGTGCTCTCCAAAGAGAATGGACCCGACAAGGGCATACACATAGATGATGATGCCCATCAAGACCGCGATATGCGCCAAGCTCCGCATCGAGCGAAGCAGCGTCGACAAGACCGTGTTCATTTCTTGAAGGATCGCAAGGCGCCGAAGAAGCCTCAGCAAGCGCACCAACAGGAGTAGCATCCCGTAGGGAGCGATGGGTTGGTAGACTAGGCCGATCATCAGGAAACTCACTACCAGGAAATCGTAGGCGTTCCAACCATCCTTGAAATACCGGTACACCCTCGGCGAGAGCGCAACCATCTTGAGAAGTACTTCCAATGTGAGGGTTGCCATCGTGAGTAGGACGAACGTCACCAGCAAGTACGTGTACCAGTTGGTCGCCGCGTCAGGCGCCGAAATTGCTATGCCCTGGGCGACGGCGATCCCAACGATGAGTACGACGAGGAGGTATCTGAACCTCCGACCGTGTGCGATACGATGCGCCAATCCTCGCATGGACTCGTTACTCCATCATCTTGGGCCTGCGATGTTGTCGACGAACCCTTGAAGCCCTGGTATTCTAGCATATCGCCGCGGCAGTCGTCGTCCGTGCATCCGGCAGACAATCCTACCGACCCTCGGCCTCCTCTGCTGCGCCGTCAAGCCATCAGGCGTGAGAGGAACATATTCGACCCCTCATGGGGTGGGATTTTCGCGCGGTGGCAAGAAGCGCGCTGCGCGCGCTCGGCCTCCCGGCGGAGGAAGTGGGCGGGGTGGTCGACTCGATCCGGCGCGGTTTCAGTATGCAAGCACGTTTGATTGTGCGGTACAATACCCCTGGCGTCCTTTCGAGGCGCGCGGGCCAATAGCTCAGTTGGTTAGAGCGCAGTCCTGATAAGACTGAGGTCCCTGGTTCGAGTCCAGGTTGGCCCACCAACCAAGAATCCGCCGCGCCAATCAAGCGCCCTCGCAGCAGGGTTGCGTCTGTGGCATGAGGAGAGATACCATCGCTCCCAACGGAGATTCGGTGCAGTCGAGCGGGGGAGGGGATTCTCGGCCTGTCCCGGTAGCGGAGTCTACGAGGATAACCAGCCTCGACCTCATCCGCGGCGTGTCGGTGCTGGGAATCCTGCTGATGAACGCCGTCAGCTTCAAGTTCGGACTGGTTCCGTACTTGAACATCAGCGCGGGCGGGTCGGAGACTTGGCTGGACTGGACGGTCGGGGTCTTCGGTGAGATCTTCATCGACCAAAAGTTCATGGGACTGTTCTCCCTCCTGTTCGGCGCGGGAGTGATGCTGTTCATCGAGAGGGCTGCAGCTCGCGGCGGGCGGGCCGTGCTCTTGAACATCTGGCGCAACGCTCTGCTGTTCCTCATCGGCTTCCTCCACACCTTCCTCTGGGACGGGGACATCTTGATGGTCTACGCGGTATCGTCGCTCTTCCTGGTCGCCATGAGGAAGCTGTCGTCCAAGACGCTCATCGTCATCGGCGCCGCGCTATTCCTCGTACCCATCGCCAGCGACCTCGTGCTGCAGTCTATCGCCAACGCGACCGATGCGACGCTGGCAGGAGTATGGACCGAACCCGTCGGGGATATAGACGATACCGATGGATTGCTCGCCCTGGGAGCGCTGTTCAGCTACTTCATGCGCGGCCTGGGAATGATCGTCATGGGCGCTGGGTTGTACCGGCTCGGTTTCATGAACGGAGGAATGTCACCCGGTGTCTACCGCAGGGTTGCGGTCATCGGCACTGGCATCGGCCTGCCGTTGGCCGCCCTCGGAGTCGTCTTCGTAGCGGTGAACGACTTCTCCAACGGAGTGGCCTTCATCGGCAATACTCCAAACAACTTGGGCGTCATTCCCGCATCCTTAGGATACATGAGCTTGATCATCCTCTGGAACCAGCGTCCGGACAATTGGCTGAAACGGCGTCTCAGATCCGTCGGCAGGATGGCGTTGACCAACTACCTGTCCCAGACCGTCATGGGCGTTCTGGTACTCACGGTTCTGCTGGGCGATGCAGCGGTCAACCGGTCTGGAATCCTGCTTTTCGTCCTGGCCGTCTGGGTGCTGCAATTCTGGTGGTCGGAGATATGGCTTGCTCGATTCCGCTTTGGCCCCGCTGAATGGCTCTGGCGCGTCGCAACTTACCGCCGGTGGCAGCCGATACGAAAGGCCTAATACGAGGACATCTGATAGCGAGTGCCGTCGGATCGGAGAATGGGCGTGGACGGGTAGGGAAGCAGTCCGCTTCTCCGCTTGCAGTAGGGCGGGCTACTTACTCTCCATCCCCTCGAGGGACATACCGCAAGTCGTAGAGTTGTGTGGCATAGGCAACGATCTTGTCCCGCAGCGCCAGGATGTTCCTCCAACGTTCGGGTATTCCACGGTCGCCATAGAAAGCTCCGGCGATTTGCCCGTAGACTGCGCCGGTGGTGTCTGCGTCGTCGCCGAGATTCACCGCCAGCCGCGCGCCGTCGGCGAAGTTGTCGCTATTCCAGAACGCCCACAACGCGGCTTCTAGTGAATCGACGACGTAGCCCGTCCCTCTGATTTCCGGAGGTTGCGCCGTCTTGAACGTCCCGTTCGCCACCTTTCCTATTTTGTCCGGCAGCCCACCCATCGACGGAGGGGACAATATCTCTTCTTTGGACGCCCCCCGCAGTGCCAGAACGATCAGGTCGGCCATGTAGCGGCAGGCCCCGATCGTTTCATCAACGGCATGAGTCGTGGCCGAACTCCGGCCGCCGTACTCGATTGCTTTGGCGCGGTCGTTGGCGTAGAACATCGGCACTGGCGCCAGGCGCATGATCGAACCGTTGCCGGCGCTGTACTCCCAAGTCTGGCCGCATGGCTTGCCGGTGCGTTGAAAGTCGTCCAGGGCCGCGGCGGTGGTAAGGCCAATGCCAAAGCTCTGCCCAGTGCTGCTGAGGTGCCCGTTCTCCATCCAATCGACATACCGTTTCAGTTGGTCGATTGGATCGAATCCGCGGCATTCGATCAGGCTCTCGGCGAGGCACAGAGCCATGGAAGTGTCGTCCGTCCATTCTCCCGGCTCCACCTCGAAGGCGCCGCCGCCGACAATCTCGAATATCGGCTCGAACGTGCCTGGGGGATCGAACTCGAGGGTGGCCCCCAAGGCATCTCCCGCGGCCAGGCCGAGCAACGCGCCTCTGTACCGTTCTATCTCCCTCAACATGCTCGCTGCTCCTCGTTCGTGAACGCCGCTTCTGATGTGCCGCTTCCCCTTGGCCAATCTACCGAATGAAGTAGAGCCAACTCCACTTGACGGCCCAGACGAGGAGCACCGTGCCAATGAGAATTCCGACACCGAACCATCCGAGCAATCCGAACATGCCCCAGACGAGGGCGATGCCAATGACCGCGGCGATGACGTACAAGGCGTACTGGACGATGTTCTCCATCCACTGGCCGCCCTCGTCTATGGCGAAGTCGTCCTTCTTCTTTTTCTTCTTCGGCTGCCGGTCTTCCACCAACGGGTCGTACCCCAGCCGTTTGATTGACATGTCGCGGTTCTCCCGCGCTTCGTCCAGCGCAGGATTGAGTTCCAGCGCCGCATGGAACGCGCGAGCCGCACCGGCCCAGTCGCCCACCTTGAACCGCGAAACCCCTTCGTTGTTCTTCTCTACCGCCAGCTCTTCTTTGGAAATAGTGGAGTTCTCTTCAACCATGGCCTTACCTCACCAAAGAATTCTCCTGTCCCGTGCAGCCGCCGTATTCATACACCGACAGCGCCACACTGCATGTGGATTGTATCAAAGTGTAGTAAACCCTGCCCCCTATGTCAATGCCTTCCACTCAATGTCGCTCCCGTCGCACGCCGATCATCCATAATCGCCCCTCACGCGCTCTCGAAACTCAAGTGGACTTGCCTTCCCGTGCGTCGACCTCGCCGCGCCATAGCCGCCGCATTTCTTCCGACGACTCCAACAAATCGTCGATCTTGCCCTCTGCATCGACTACTCCATCCTTGAGCACGAGGATGTGATCCGCGCGCCTGAGAGCGGCCCGCCGATGGGAAATCACCAGCGCAGTACGGTCTGCCCCCTCGAACAGCCGCTCCCATAGCAGCCGCTCCGTCTCCACGTCGAGACCAGACGAAAGGTCATCGAAGACGAACAACTCGGGATCTCGGACGAACATCCGCGCAGCCGCAGACCGCCGCTGCTGGCCGCCAGAGAGCTTGACCCCGCGGGGGCCGACGACCGTATCCAAACCATTCTCCAAGGCCGCAATGTCCGGTTCGAGCACCGCAGAGTGAACGGCGCTAGGCAGGTCCACCCATTCTTCCTTCAGCCCCAACAGAATGTTCGAGCGCAACTCCTCGCTAAACAACCTCGGCGCCTGCGAAGTGTAGGCTACCCGAGGAGGTATGAGGAACCGGTCCGGATCCTCCACCGTCCGATCGTTCCATCGAATCTCCCCGGATTGCCTCGGCAGCGATCCCAGGAGAGCGCGGATGAGTGTCGTCTTGCCGGATCCGATGCGCCCAGTAACGACGGTGAACGTTCCGCGTTTCACGCAGAAGCTGATGTCGCGAACGCCGCGCCCCGAATCTGGGTGCACGAAGGTAAGCCCCCGCACATCCATCCTCTCCAATCCGTCCCCATCGTTCATGGCCGTCTGGGGCACCTCAGGCAATTCCTTGTGGAGGAAGCTCCGACTCGGGCGCACCAGATCCTCCGGAGGCGCACCTGGCATCAATTCCCGCATTCGCTCGATTGAGACGTTCAGCCGCTGATACCCGTTCATCACCTCTCCCAAGCCTACTCCGACCGCTCCAACGTTCGACAAGAAGAACACGAACAACGTCAGGTCTCCGACGGTGAATTCTCCCGTCCGCATAGCCTGGCCTGCCGCGATGAGAACGAAGCCCGTCGCGAGTATGTGGATGTTGAAGCCGATGCCGCGGAGAAAATCCCGAAGCACGCTCTCTCGAATCGCCGCCTGCATCCTCGCCTCGCTCAACTCGTCGATGCGCCGACGAACCCGCTCCTCGGCCCCAGCCACCTGAATCGCTTCCACAAGGTTGAACGCCTCCCCGACGAGTCCGGTAACTTCGCCCGTCGTCTTGCGGCTCTTCTCCCGTAGGCGCGAAACAACCCCCCGAACGTAGAACGCCACAGCGAGTACGACCGCCAAAGGCACAAATGTGGTGAACGTGAGCGAGACGCTTATCATTGCCATTATCACGACGCCCCCAACTGCCAGAATGACGTTGCCCAACAGATCCGTAATGTCCCCAACGTAATCGTGTATGAATTGCGTGTCGTCCCGAAAGCGGTTCACTGCCTCCCCGCTCGAATGGGGCAGCGGCTGGTGTCCGTGCATGTTCATGATGTGCGCGAAGATGTTCCGTTGGAACAGCGCGCGGACGTTGAACGCGCCGTAAGAGTAGGCCACGAACCTCCCCGCCTGTTGCAGCCCGTCCGCCAACCCAAGCCCAGCCAGAATGCCGACCAACCCCCAAACCCCAAATCCAGACGTGGATTGCCCGGTCAGAGAATCGAATATCGAACGCTGCGTTAGGGCGGCAAGCGTCGGGAGTATCGCCACCATCGAGACCCCCAAGACCGCATCTACGATCAGCGGCCACTTGTAGACCATGCACGCGCGGAGGAGATATTGCCACGTGCTCATGTCAGTATCTCCTCAAGGCCAGTCTGGAGCAGCGCATGGAACTGCGACGACGGGTCGTTCGCCAGCTCGAGTCGACCGCCGCTCTCGACGACTCGTCCATTGTCGAGCATCAGCAACTCATCGCATCGAGCGAGGGTTGGCAAGTGATGTGCAATGATGATTGCGGTACGGCCCTCCACGAGCTTGTCCACCGTGCGCTCGATGAGCTGCTCCGTGCCTCGGTCGAGTCTCGACGTAGCCTCGTCGAGGACTACCACACCCGGATCCTTCAAGAATGCGCGGGCGAACGCGAGGAGCTGCGCCTCCCCGGCGGACAATCCCCCGCCGTCGGACTGCAATTCACTATCAAGGCCGTTTGGAAGTTCCCGTAGCCATGGCTCCAATCCAAGGTCATGGATGACCTCCAGCAGATATTCGTCCGGCGTTCCTGCGTCGTAGAATGTAAGATTGTCGCGCACCGTGCCGCGGAACAGCCGCACGTCCTGCGTCACCAACGCTATCCTCGCGCGCGCCTCCCGCAGCCTCGCTCCCCGAATGTCTTCTCCATCCAACATGATCCGTCCACTGCCGGGGTCGTACAGACGAAAGAGCAGCCGGGAAATCGTCGTCTTCCCGCTCCCAGTCCGTCCGATGAGTCCCAACACCCGCCCAGGCCGCAGATCGAACGAGACGTCCCGCAGGACAGGCTCCTCCGGCGTGTAGGCGAAGGTGACCCCGTCGAATCGGACTCCGAGCGCCCCGCGCGAGAACCGCACGCCAGGCCCGTCGACCACCTTGCTCCGCGTGTTCGACAACTCTGTGATGCGGACGATGCTCCCCGCGGCGCGTTGGAGATTGTTGAGCTGCCAGTTAAACCGCTCTATCGGTTCTGCGACCATATAGGTGTAGTGCAGGATCAGATATACCGTGCCAATAGTGGCGAGGTCGTTGAGGAACAGATACACGCCGACCCCGAATCCGACGACCGCACCCATGGCAAAGGAAAATCTAGTGATGCTGAACAAGAGCGTGAACATGACCATCGTTGCCATATACTTTTGGAACCAATTGCGGATGTGCCAGTGAAACCCTTGCAGTGCATACGACTGGGCGGCGTTCGTGCGAACGTCCTCGCGGCCCGCCACTCTCTCCTCGATGAAGCCAAACGCGTTCGCAACGGCCTCCTGCGTTCTGCGATACCGGCCGACCGCTATATTCCTCATGCTGAGCAATACCGTCAGAACGATCCCACTGAAGACCGAGAGTGCCAGCCCCGCCCGCCAATCTTCTCGGAACAGCAGCGCGAGTATCCCTACGAGCAACAGAGTGCTCTCCAACATGTGAACCACGAGAGACGAGAAGAATTGACCTAATTGGTTCGCGTCGCCGTCGATCCGTTCGATCATCTCCCCGGGCGTGTGCTCGTTGTGAAACGACATATCGAGATGCAGTGCATGACCCGCAAGGTCGGAACGGAGGCTGTTAGTGGCAGTCCAGCCAAGCCGGCCGCTCGCGTATGTAGCGAGAACGCTAACGACCTGTTGCACGAGGGCGATGACGATGAATAGACCTGCAGCGGTCAGCAGTAGACTCAACGGACTGCCTTGCGTCGCCTCGTCGATGAAATACCGCAGGATCTGAGGATTCGCAAGCTGCAGACCGATGTTTCCCAACAGGAGGATCCCGGCGATGAAGAACAGCCGCTTCTGGCGCACAGCGTACCGGAGCAGCAGTTCCGCATACTGCCGAAGGGAAACTTCATCCTTGCTGTCAGTCGAGGCAGGTGGCATGAGAGGAAGCCCAGAGGTTCGCTTGCGCAGACAGAGAACGCCCCTGCCCCTGTATGCAATGCGAACTCGCGCGTCGATTCATCCGGATTGGGATGTGGCGTCCCATCCATGGTGCATATGTTGCGCCTTCTCGGTCAACTATTTCAAACGGAACCGCGCCCCGCTCGCCGTATTCTCATGACCCCGCCAACGTGATAGGCTAGGGGAGTACGTTGAGAGGAGTGACTCATGAAGATCATCGACATCGAAGCAATACCGATCTACCCTGCCTTGGCGAGACGGTATGACAATCCCGCCGGACGCGGACGCATGGGCGGCATCGACAGCCGCATGGTGTTCAAGGTCACCACCGATGTCGGCGTCATCGGCTACGGCGACTACGACTGGCCCGGCCCGCCGCCTACTCCCTCGATGTTCGAACGCCTCATCGACCGAAGCCTGTTCGATTTCATGTGCAACGACTTCAACTTGGGACTCGGATCCGCGCTCTACGACGCAATGGGCAAGTACCTAGAAGTGCCGGTCTACAAGCTGCTCGGCCAGAAGGTGCGCGGCGCGATGACCGTCGCCGCCTGGACGAGGCCGTGTCCAGCAGATGTGTTCGCCCAAGAAGTGCAGCGTTCGAGGGAAGAAGGGTATATGGTGTTCAAGATGCACACGAACTCCGCCTTCGACCCGCTCGAACAGGCGGCAGCAGCGGAAGCGCTCGACCTCCCCCCAGGCTTCCAGATCCACTTCGACTTCAATGGCGGCGGCAGAACTGTAGCCGGAGTCAAGCCGCTGATCGCCGAAATAGAGCGCAGCCATCCCATCGTAGCCTTCATCGAGGACCCGCTTCCCCGAACCGACCTCGACGGCTGGCGCGAACTGCGCAGCCATACCAACCTCACCATCGTCCACGGAGGCATCCCCTCCGGTGGAGGGTACCCGGAAATCGCGCGCGGAGTGGCAGACGCGT
Source organism: Dehalococcoidia bacterium (assembly GCA_965242665.1). GTDB lineage: Bacteria > Chloroflexota > Dehalococcoidia > Lucifugimonadales > VXLM01 > VXLM01. Next base: position 3,262,604 of record OZ251484.1, read on the forward strand.
ATATGATGGGACAATCGATCTCGGACATCATGGCCCGCGGTATCCTCGCCTCGAAGGCCAATGCACAGATCATCCTCCAACTTACCGGCGGCACCCTCATGAAGGCCATGACTCTTCACCTTGCAGCCGTCCTTCCCAACGCCAGCGGCCACTCCATCAATCTCGACGACCAATATGAAGAAGACATCACCACCGAGCGCATCCCCGTCGTCGAAGGGTTCTCCCGCGTGCCAGAATCTCCCGGACTTGGCATCGAAGTCGATGAGGCGATGCTGGCAAAAGTCGCATCCAACAAGCCGATCATGGCAACCCGCCCCAGGGCGATCGGCGTATTGAAGCTGCCGGGCGGGACTACAGTGCACACCCCCCGCAACCCCGACCCGCGTATCATCACAGGAAAAGAAGAAGGAACCATCCGTGGCATAGACTTCCATCGTTGGGAAGACGACGGCACGCCAGAGTTCGCCTCCGCCTACCAAAGAATGAAAGAAGAATGGGAAGCCAAAGGCGCGCGCGTTGACGACTGACGGCCAACACATCACCGGCCTGCCCCTTCCAATCCTCGGCGAAACAAGCCCGGTGACGAACTCCAGGGAGTGCAAAGGCGAATGCTGCTCGCGCTCGACATAGGCAACACCAACATCAAGATCGGCGTTTTCCCAGACGGCCATGGCTATGCGCCCGCTGCGTCATGGCGCATCAACACCGAGCAGGGGCGCACGTCCGACGAGTACGGCTTCATGATCGCCAACCTGTTGCCCGCGAGAGGAGTAGATCCCCGCAGCGTCTCTGCCGTGTCCATCTGCAGCGGCGTACCTCCTCTCACCGCATCATTCGTCGAAGTGAGTGAAGCCTACTTCCGACAACCTCCTCTCGTCGTCGGCCCCGGAGTAAAGACCGGCATCAAGATCCTCTACGACAACCCCAGAGACGTAGGCGCAGACCGCATTGTCGACGCGGCCGCGGCCCTGAAACTCTACGGAGGCCCAGCAATCATCGTCGACTTTGGAACCGGCACGGTGTTCGATGCAGCTACCAAAGATGGGGAGTACCTCGGCGGCGCCATCGCCCCAGGCATCCATGTCGCGGCCGGCGCCCTCTACCAGGCCGCCTCGCAGCTTCGCCGCGTCGAACTGGAACGCCCGCCTTCCGCGATCGGTCGCAATACGATCCACGCCCTCCAATCCGGGCTCGTGCTTGGATACACCGATATGGTGCGCGGCATGGTCAAACGATTCGACGAGGAACTAGGCGGTGGATCGAAGGTCATAGCGACCGGAGGCCTCGCTCGCCTCATCGCCCAAGAGACAGGAATCTTCCACGTGGTCAACGACAACCTCACCCTCGCCGGATTGAAGATCATTCACGAAATGAACTCCTAAATGCCAGCCATGCAAGTCACCGGCGTTGATACCCCGAGCCCTGCGCGGGTTGAGAGTGCAGGGCGCAACTCATTCTCTAAACACACGCCCGCTTTCGTCTTTCCTTGCACTAGCCATCCGTCGTATCATCTAGCCATATGGTGAATCCCGCTAGAAGAAGTCATCCAATGACAAACCCATTCCAAGACAAGCGCGTCGTACTCGGCGTCACTGGCAGCATCGCATGTTACAAAGCCGTCGACCTGGCGAGCAAGATGACCCAGCGAGGCGCCAAGGTCGACGTCGTCGTGACCGACAGCGCGGCAAAGTTCGTCTCGCCTCTAACATTCAGAAGCATCACGCACCGCCCCGTCGTAACCGACCTGTTCGACCCGGCGTCAGATGCCGCCATTCACCATATCTCGGTTGCGGAACGAGCCGACGTCGTCGTCATTGCGCCTGCGACAGCCAACTTCATCGCAAAGGCAGCGGCCGGATTGGCAGACGACGCGGTCGGAGCCGTCGTGCTCGCCGCCAACGCGCCGGTGATGATCGCCCCTGCAATGGACGGCAACATGTACGAGAACCCCGCCACGCAGGAGAACTTGCAGAAGCTGCGGGAGAGGAACGTATACATCGCCGGACCTGCATCCGGCCGCCTCGCATCCGGTCTATCCGGCAGCGGCCGCCTCATCGAGACGCCGGATCTGCTCGGCCATATTGCGCTCGTGCTCGGCAGGGGGGGAGACCTGGCAGGACGGAAGATCGTCGTGAGCGCTGGCGGCACGCGAGAAGCCATCGACCCTGTCCGCTTCATTACCAACCGCTCATCCGGCAAGATGGGATACGCCGTCGCCGAGTCCGCGCGCGACCGCGGAGCTTCCGTCTCCCTCGTTGCGGCCCCAACCAGCCTGCCTGATCCCGTCGGAGTTGCAGTGACACACGTTTCCAGCGCTCACGACATGCGACAAGCGCTGATGACCGAGTGTGACGACGCCGATGTCCTCGTCATGGCGGCAGCCGTGTCCGACTGGCGTTCAGGAACGACCGCCCCCCAGAAGATCAAGAAAGGACCGTCCGAGCATTGGTCTATCGACCTAATCCAAACCCCTGATATCCTCGCAGAGATTGGTCATGCCCGCTTGGTCAAGGTAGGTTTCGCCGCCGAAACCGAATGCATCCTCTCCAACGCGCGGGCAAAGATCCAGAGCAAAGGACTTGACCTCATCGTTGCGAACGACGTAACGGCCGAAAGCAGCGGATTCGAGGCGGACACGAACCAGGTAATCCTCCTAGATAAGAACGGCCGGGTAGAAGAACTCCCCATCTTGGACAAGTACGAGGTCGGCCGCCGCATACTAGACAGAGCCCTCCAGTTCATGGAACGCCTATAGGATTCCCTCCTGCCGTGCAGTAGGCCGCAGACTATGAAACTGGGATCCGGCCCGTGTATTGACAAGACCTGTTTCGTCTGCTACAATGTGGCAGCCTAGCGAAATCGAACGTTTTTGAAAAAGAGTAAGAACTCAGAGAAGGCGGGCTCCAAGTTGCGGAGGATGAGCCACCCGCAAAATCCCCCAAACGCTTGGGAGTCATTTGGAATCCTCTTGCGAGACAGATCTATGCGCGTTTCAAAGGCAACCTCGAATCCGGCCCCGACCGTGGGAAAGGGATATTTTGGATTTACTTGCGCCTGTACGAGTGGTCCGTAGGGGAACACGTGCATTCGCCCGCCGAGAACACAGAATGCAATCTACGCGCCCCGCTCGAACACAAGGCGAGCGGGGCTTTCTTGTAACACAGAGGAAACGCAACCCATGACGACTACCGCATCCGGACAGAAGACATACGGAATCATCGACGTAATCCCTGAAGAGATCGACGACTTCGAACTTCAGGTGCGTCAATTCCAAGCCGGGGAGTTCGACGAGACGGAGTTCCTGGCGTACCGACTGAAGCAGGGAGTGTACGGCCAACGCCAGCCCGACGCCCAAATGATGCGCATCAAGATACCGTTTGGGGGGCTCAAGGCAGACCAACTCGACGCCTTGGGCGAGGTTGCAGCCAAGTTCGTGCCCCTGAACAAAGGACACGTGACCACCCGCGAAAACATCCAATTCCATCACGTGAAGCTGCAAGATGCTGCGGATGTGATGCGCGTGCTCGGTAGAGTAGGACTGACGACCCGGGAAGCGTGCGGCAACACCGTCCGCAACGTCACCGGCTGCTCGCTGGCGGGAGTCTGCCCCGACGAGGTATTCGACGTCACTCCATACGCCGCCGCGTATGCGCGGTACTTCGTCCGCCACCCATATACGCAGGCCCTCCCCAGAAAGTTGAAGACGGCCTTCTCCGGATGCGCCCGCGACTGCGCCATCACCGGCATCCACGACGTCGGATTCATCCCAAAGATGCAGGACGGACGCCCAGGATTCGAGATCAAAGTCGGCGGCGGTACGTCCATCATGCCGAAGATCGCCCCCACCTTGTATGACTTCGTCCCCGTCGAAGACTATCTCAAGGTTACGGAAGCGGTCATCCGCGTCTTCCACCATACCGACGAGCTGCGGAAGAACAAGATGAAGGCGCGCATAAAATTCCATGTGGCCCGCGTTGGAATTGACGCCTTCCGAGAACAGGTCGAAGAGGAAATGAGCCTCCAGTGGGCACGAAAGTCTTTCGATCCATCGTCGCTGCTCTTCATCGAGGATGAGTCCATAGACGCGCCTCCGCTGCACAGCCCGCACCCAAATGGCTCCCCTTCGCCCGAGTTCGACCACTGGATAGAAACCAACGTCGTAGACCAGAAGCAGGCAGGCTACAAAGCCGTGAATGTCAAGCTCTACCAAGGCGACATTCACGCCGAGCAGTTCCACCGTCTCGCCGACATCTCTCGAACCTATGCAGGTGGAAGAGCGCGAATCACCCATCAACAGAATCTGACGTTCCGATGGGTGCCGAATGCCGCCCTCCGTTCCCTCTGGAATGAACTGAACGAGATCGGGTTCGGTTCGTCAGGCGTGCACGAGGTCAGCGACGTAGTGTCCTGCCCAGGCACCGATAGCTGCAAGCTGGGAATCACGTCCTCCATGGGACTTGGCCGCGCACTGATGGACAGGATCGATCAAATGAATATCGACGACCCGTTGACGCGCAGGATGCACGTCAAGATGAGTGGATGCCCCAACGGATGCGGCCAGCACCACGTCGCTGACATCGGCTTTCACGGCGCCGCGTCCAAAGCGCCCGGCGGCCAGGTTCCAGCGTACGAGCTGTTCCTCGGAGGGAGTTACGAAGAGGGCGACACCCGCATTGGCCTTCGCACGAAAACCAAAGTGCCGGCCAAACGCGTCCCCGACGCCTTCGAAAAAGTGCTGCGCTTCTACTGGTCGCAGCGCCGCGAAGGCGAGGAGTTCAAAGACTTCGCCAATCGACTCGGCCCCGCCCAGTTTGAACCGCTGCTGAAGGAATTCAACGAGGTTGGGGAACTCAACCGCGAAACCCTCCACGACTACATCGACTGGGATAAGACGGTCAAGTACAAGCTGGAGCGCGGTGAAGGGGAGTGCGCGGTCTGAACACTCCTCACTCCAGGGGGACGATGTCGTCCTAATGATGTCCTCCAATGAAAGAGGCCCCGCAACATGCGGGGCCTCTTTTCACGGGTCGCCATGATGATGGACGCGCAATCACCGGAACCGTTTTCGTATCCTGTCCCAAAGCGATTCGTCCTCATACTGGATCACGCTGCCGCGCCATCGCTTCTCGACCGGCCTCGGCTTGATGAAGAACATTGCATACCCGACGATGAAGAGAATGAACCCGAGCCAAGCCAGCAGGCCTACGAAGCTGGAGGACGTAGCATTGAGCACCAAGGCTGCCAGCAAGATGAGCACCGCGGCCAGCATCACCCGACCAGGCGTGATAGAGAGTGGGCTTCCTCCGATGGATTGCTTGAAGTAGTCCCACACAAGCCGAGCAAAACCCATCCTTGTACGACGCTTCGGCGCCTCATCCGCACCCAGGTCGCCCGCCTGCTGCAGGATCTCTTCGATCTCTCTCTGGTACCTTTGCGGCATGTCACCCCCCGTATGCGAGATGATACGCGATATATGCCGTTCTCCCACTACTTCGATTGACTTCCGCCGTTCGACAACCGGCAGTTCCCAATCCGTATGATTCAATTGTACTTGTAGCTTCTGCATCATGTCAACTTTCGATGCTTCTTCCTGTGCTTCATCGCCGGAGATTACCCCCAGACTGTAAATCCACCTGCCGCCCTGCCTGTCGTCCCCGCGCCCTCGCGTCGTTCCCGCACCCATCCCGTCACTCCTGCACCCATCCCGTCATCCCCGCGCCCTTGCGTCATTCCCGCACCCACCAACGTCATTCCCGCGAAGGCGGGAATCTGGTGGTTTGCGTCCGACGCCCTCGTCACTCGCGCGCCTCCGGGTCGATCTCCACCTCCCAAATGCGGCCTGTGCCGTCCAACTGTCCGGTGATGATTCGCGCGATGCCGTACTGTGGAAGAGAAACGGCGGCCGCGCACTTGCCGTCGAACAGCACGCCGCGCACGTCGAAGCCGAAGTCGAGGTTGTCGAATCCATACTGCTTGCGCTCGTCTGGAAGGTCGTCGATGTCTTCGGGAAAGACGTGCAGAAAGAAGGGCGCCTGAGTATCAGCGTCTCCGCACTGCTGCTTGACGTAATGCAGCTTGCCCCCGTCGAGGTACAGATCGAACTCCGAGCGCGCGACCGGCTCGGTAGACACGATCGAGTCGTACTCGGAGATGAGTTTGGGACCTTGGACAACATACGTTGCGCTCCAAGCTGCGCCGCCGCCGTCGAGCCGACCGGTGCGAAGACCCGCGATGTCGAACTGAGGGAGATCGACCCTCGACATACATTTGCCGTCGAATAGCAAACCGAGATCGGTGAAGACGAAATCGAGGTTGTCGAATCCATGACCCCTGCGGTAGTAGGGAAGGTCGTTCTTGTCCTCAGGGAAGACGTGCAAGAAGAAGGTCGACCGGGTGTCTTCATGCTCACACGGCTCTCTGAGGTAGTACATCGTCCTGTCGACGAGATAGACGTCGAAATCCTCGCTCGCCAGGGGCTCCGCGGATACGAGCGATGGATATGCGGATCGATAGGACACCAGCAAACCGGGCGCATCGTAGAGGAATAGATACTGGTTCTGGGGAGTGAGGAGCGCGTCAGTCTCAACGCGGTGGCGAGTGACGATGAATTTGCGGCTCGCAGGAGGAGGATATTCACTATTCATGAGGGCCAAGTTTAGATAGTACGACAGTCCGTTGCCCGCCGGGCGAAAGGGCATTCTTCGGATGCCGATGAGATCGCCGACGGTGACGAACTCTCCAGCAGTCAACTCGCGGATAGTAAGCAGGTCCTGCTCTGCCGCCCTCGCTGCCTGAGCCGACTCTGCGCTGTACCCAACGCGGCTCATCAGGAAGCTGGATACTCCGAAGAGCAGGAGCGCGGCAACCGACGCGGCGGCGATGACGGCGTCTCGCCTGATCAGCCTCATCGCCAAGAGCAGAACTACGGTGAAGAAGACCAAGGGGAGACCGATGTAATAGATGGTCTCGAAATGATGGAGTTCGGTGGTGTTGCGCATTGGCAGCGCCCAGAAGAAGCCGAACGACGCCAGAGTAGCGAACAGGATCCGCGGACGGACGAACATCGAGCCGATCAGACTCGCTGCGGAGAGGGTGCCGCCGAGTACGAACGCTACGCTACCCGATAGCCACGACGGGCTTTCCGCCGCGCCGACAACACTAAGCAGGGCGTAAGGAATGAACATTCGGGAGATTCTAGAGAACTGCCCTTCCAGAAAATCCGCCCAAGGCCATGATGCTTGAACGACACCTTGGTCGAGGCCGGTGCGACTCAACATGGACTGGAAGGACGGCAGTTCGGTGAGCGGCCTCTCGCCGTCCAGGGCGATGTAATCCATGGCGAAATTGAAGGCGAGGACAGCCAGACCGAACCCGAGCGCGGCGATGCCCAGCAGCAGATAGCGGCTGCGAAGCAGCGCGGCCGCCGCCTGCTTTGCCTTGACATAACGGAGGAGGGGAGGAGAAGCTGCGGGGGCGGAACGTGCCCGCAACAGATCACGCGCCAGCCCAAAGACGACGAACGGCAGCAGCAAGGCCAAGACGTGCCACCCCAGCAGCAGCGCGATGCAGGCCTTGATCAGCAGCTGGCGGAAGCGGCCTTCCTGCACGAAGACGACCAGGCCATGGAAGGTCAACATGACCCCAAAGAAGTCGGGCATCGATTCGTTGGCCGTCACGTCGTTGTAGTAGAGCAAGTAGTACGATGAGAACGCCAGCAGCGCCGCCGTCAGTGCGATCCATCTGTTGGACACGATGCGGCAGAGCGACAGGTACACGAGGACCGCGGCGGCGGCGAAGAACAGCAGCATGAGGATTCTAGCGGCATAGATCTGAGCGGACGGGTTACCGGAGACTGGCAGAGTGGCCAGCTTCATGAGCGCGTACCCCCCGGGCGGGAAGCGGTTGTATGGGAGGTAACGGACAGCGCCGTCCGATCTCATGGACCAACTATCGAACCGCTGGAAACCGTGCTCGGAGGAGAATTTCACGGCTATTGCCAGGTGTTGAGAGGATATCCAGTTGTGTACCGTGGGTCGGTAGAAGTGGCCGCGGTCGCCCCCGAACGCGAACACCGTCGACAGCGCGAGCAACAGCAGGGCGAGGGGAAGCCATGCGGACCGCAGCGCGGGCTTCAGTCTGTCGATCGGGATCATGCTTGGGATCTGGAAGGCGAGAGGATGCTCACGGAAAGACCAACGACCTGTTGGGATGGATTCCGGCCCCGCAATTCTACACTCCGAATACCGATCATGCCACAGAGACCGCCGTTCCGTTTACTGCCTCGACATGTGACGTGATATGATGGCCCCACGGTCGTCGGGTTGCGGCCCCGGCGACGATGCATCGGATGCGTGAGAGGAACAGAAGATTGAGTAAAGCCGGATTGGTACTCGGCATAATCGCCATGGTGCTCAGCCTCATCATCCCAGTTTGGAGCCAGTTCGTCACTATTCCCTGCATAGCAGCAGGACTCCTACTCTCCGGTTCGGCATTCTATCAGGCGCGAAAGTCCGGAACACACTCTGGTGTCGCAATTGCCAGCTGGGTGACCAACGCAATTGCACTCGTACTCATCAACCCGGCGTTCATTACCTTTACGTGGGTATTGTCCGGATGGGATACTTAGCACAAACAACCGATCCGCTTGTGAACTTGAAGATACATGATGATTCATCAAACGCCACCGAACGCAGGCGGGCCGCTAGCGTGCTCGAGCACAACGGTGACCAATCGACTCCGGCCACAGGGCCAAGGTCGCAGGATTCGCACGTAGGCCCGACCGATGGCTATGAAGAGAGCGGGCAGCTCAGAGGAGAACGTATAGATGGACTCGAAAGGACTGATTCTTGGAGTAACAGGCCTGGTTCTTGGGGTAACGGGCCTGGCGTTTAGTATTTTCGGAGCTCTTAATTTGTATAGTGTACATTTCATACTTGCTTATCTGGGCCTACTTGGCACCGTGGCAACGATTCCTTGTGTAGCAATAGGACTCCCGCTCTCCGCAGCTGCATTCTATCAATCTCGAGAGTCCGGAACACGCTATGGTATCCCAATTGCAATAGCCGGCTGCGTGACAGGCGTAGCCGCGATAGTATTCTCCTCGTGGCTGGGTGTGTTGTTGGGACAGTAGTGGGCAGTAACGGCATTCTTCGATTGGGCCCCTTATTGGGCTCGTTAGTGTAGGTATTCCTGACGGTTCCGTTTACTTTCTAGATAGCACGGAACGATGTATTGCAACAGGTTGCCCCCACACCGTAAACCCCCCTCACGTCATTCCCGCAACCCACCCCACGTCATTCCCGCAACCCCCTCCCGTCGCTCCCGCGCCCCCTCACGTCTATTCCCGGCCTCCCCACGTCATTCCCGCGAAGGCGGGAATCTAGCGCCGCACGTCCCCCGCACGTCATATTGACACCCCCACCCCAACGAAGGAAACGAAACCAGAAAGTCCACGGCATTGACACACCAGGGGAGGCGTGCGAAAATCGATCCTACTCGTACGAAGTGCGCGCGGGTGGCGTTTTCGCGCACTCTCGAGGCATCCTTTCCGCATTTTGGAATCCCCCCTCCAATGAAGATGGACCGTGAATCGAACCATTCCTCCGGCCCCCGCGCGCATACACGTTCGCATCAAGAGTCGGACGACGGAGTCCGGCGCGCGGTCATGAGATATGCCCGGATAGCATGGAGTCGCCTCCCTCTCTTGATGTTCATAGCGGCCATGCTCATCGCGTCGTTCGCCTACGGCGGCCTCGTCGGCAGGTATCAGCTGTTTCCCTTTCAGATCGTCTCCGACGGTCTGAAGACTCTGCGGACTCTGCGAGACACGACTGGGACGGCGGACGTTGGACAATTCGAGCGATTCGTGGGTGGCGGAGAAATCGAGCAGCCCGCGGACGAGGAAGAGTTCTGGCAGCCCCCGGACGACGGTGGGTTTAGGAAGCTCTTCTCGGATTCGCGGCACGAAAACGTAGCCGCGAACCGAATCGAGTTCTTGGACGGCGATTCGCTCCATGAGCCGCTGCTATGGCACGGCGGACGATTCCAATTCATGGATCTTTGCCCGGAATGGGGATGCCTGGCGGTACAGTTCGGGATCGACGGCGAACCCGAGCACGTCTATCCCTTGCGACCCGACGCCCTGGAGCAGGCGGCGAACGACGCCGCCACTGACGAATTCCCCTTCGAACTCGCCCCTACCTTCTCGTTCGTTCGAGATCTTCACCCCTTCGGGATGTCGCAGTACCCGAACGGCGACCTGCTGGTGGTGTTTCATACCGAGAACTACACTTCCTTTCCCGCTGGCAGAGGCGTGGCCAGGATCGACCGCAACGGATATCCCGTCTGGTTCCGCCAAGATTACAGCCATCATTGGCCATGGATAGAGGAAGACGGATCAGCGCTGGTTTCCGGGCGCTCGATAGTCGATGAGCCCATATCTGTTCTACCCAAGCGTGGTCTTCCTATCGTGCTCGAATGTAGTACGGGTGCCTACTGGGATTCTGTGAACGTCATCGACGGAGATGGACGGATCCTCAAGAGCATCGATCTGACCGGGGCCATGCTGGATTCGCAATTCGCCCCTATCTTGGTCGACGCTTCCAATCCGAGGGGTACGCGTCCACGGATCCCTTGCGATCCTCTCCACTTGAACTACATCCACCGGATCGTCGATGACGTGCAGGGCGTGTGGGGCATGTCGTCTGGCGATCTCGTGGTGTCCATGCGCGCCGTGAGCGCGTTCGCAATTCTCGACGGGGAGTCTGGGCGCGTGAAGCGGTTGGTGCGCGGCAGTTTCCGCTATCAACACAGCGTTCATCACCTGGAGGATTCGCGGTTCTTGATGTTCGACAATCAAGGCAGTGATGGAGAGTACGGCCCGTCGAGGCTGCTGATGGTGGATCTTGCGGACGGCCGGGAGACCGCGATCTTTCCTAACGAAAGTACTCCGGAATCATTGCGTGGTCTTTACTCGAGCATCATGGGTGAGATAGATATCTCTCCTGACCGAAGTCGTGCGATAGTCACATTTACCAATGAAGGCGTTGCGGTAGAGGTGCGCCTTTCGGACGGTGCGGCCCTAAACGTCTTCCGTTCCCTGCACGACGTGTCTAGTCTGGATCAGTTTCCCGAAGAGCATGCGACTCAGTCGGCCCTCTTCCTCATACAGGGCATTGACTACGTCCATAACCAGGAAGAAAAAACCTCTTCGCAGGAGTAACGGCCCGCATAGACGCGCGGGGATGCGGCCCCTGCGCTGCCCGTCCCTGTCGTTCGTACGCTCGGATGATAGGACAAGTTGACCTGTCGCTTGCCAGCCAGTATAGTAATGCCGTACCGTGCAGACTCGGTCTGTATGGCCATATTGCCTTGAGGTCTACACACATGCAATACCATATTGCGGGACGCGCCTATGAAGTCGTGGAAGGGTGGGGAACCCTGCCGGACGGGTATACCTTTCATCAAGTCGCCGGCGTCGCAGCGGATGACGAGGACAACGTCTACCTCTTCATGCGAGGCGACCACAATGTGATCGTCCTCGACCGTGACGGTAACTTCCTGCGCGTGTGGGACGCCCAGTTCACGCAGCCGCACGGAATGACGATAGGGCGCGACGGTAACCTCTACTTCGCAGACATGGGCGACCACACCGTTACCAAGTACTCTCCCAACGGCGAACTGCTCATGACGCTTGGCAACAAGAACCAGCCGTCAGACACGGGAGGAGAAGTCGAACAATTCCTCGTCGTCCGCGCTGCAGGCCCCTTCAACAGGCCTACAGGGATAGCCGCCGCCGAGTCAGGGGATATCTTCGTCTCTGACGGCTACTTGAACGCACGGGTTCACAAATTCGCATCCGACGGATCTTATCTGATGGCTTGGGGCGCGCCGGGCAAGACTGCCCCCTCTCACTTCCACAACCCCCATGGCATCGGTATTGACCCCGCGGGGCGCGTGATCGTTTGCGACCGTGAGAACCACCGAATCCAAGTGTTCGATCAAGAAGGCAGTCCTCTTGACATATGGACCGCGGACTTTCGACTCCCGACCTCCGTCTGCTTCGGGCCGGACGATACCGTTCTAGTGACGGAGCTGGAGCACCGCTTCAGCATCCTCGATCTGGACGGCAACTTGATTGGACGTTGGGGCGGTGAGGAACGACGCCAACCGGGCCACTTCGTCGCTCCACACTGCGTGACGGTAGATTCGCGCGGAGACATCTACATTGGCGAGGTGCTCGAAGGTAGGCGCATCCAAAAATTCGCCAGGATCTGAGCCCCCGCGATCAGGTGTAAACTGACAGGCCGAATGGGTCGATTCGACGATACTCTCACTTCAGTCCATCGGCATCCGATGGTGACACCTCATCCATTCCCTGATATGATGCTCTGAGGAACTTGGCGTACCCAATCGAACTGGAGGACAAGTACATGGACGGCGATACCGCGATAGCGAAGATTCTGAAAGCCGAAGGAGTCGAATGGATAGCCGCGTTTCCAGCGCAGACCCTGATCGACGCAGTCGCGAAGGAAGGAATTCGCCCTATCATCACTCGTCAAGAGCGTGCAGGCGTGAACATGGCCGACGGCTTCAGCCGCGTCATGAACGGACGCAAGATCGGCGTGTTCTCCATGCAGCGCGGGCCCGGGGCCGAAAACGCCTTTGGCGGCGTCGCGCAAGGATTCGCCGACAATGTCCCCTTCCTCGTCTTGCCAGGAGGACACGAACGAACCCGCTTCGGCGTCCACCCAGGCTTCGACTCCGTGAGCCACTACAGGGGAATCACCAAATGGTCTGGATACCTCACCGACCCGTCCCGTATCCCAGAGCTCTTCCGCACTGCATTCACACAAATGAAGCACGGTCGACCCGCACCGACCATGATCGAGATACCATCCGATATCGCAGTCGGCGAATACCCAGGAGAACTCGACTATCGACCGGTAAAGGTCCATCGCTCGTCGGCTGACCCCGACTTGGTGCGCGAACTCACGTCCGCACTCTTGAAAGCAGACGCCCCGATGATGTATGTAGGGCAGGGCGTCCATTACGCCGAGGCCTACGACGAGCTAGTTCAATTCGCCGAGTTGACCAACATTCCGGTGATGACCACTTTGGCAGGGAAGAGCGCCTTTCCAGAAAATCACCGGCTCTCGTTGGGAACAGGCGCCAACTCTGGCACATTGATGGTTCATCATTACCTGAAGAAGACCGACTTCGTGCTTGGCGTCGGCGCTAGCTTCACCAACACCCACTTCAACGCCCCCGTGCCCAAGAACGTCCCGCTCGCTCAGATCACCAACGCAATTGAGGACATCAATAAGGACCACGAGATCGACTACGGCGCCATTGGAGACGCCAAGCTGGTGCTCCGCCAGTTGATCGAGGAGGTCAGGCGGCAGGCAGGGGAGAATGGGCGGGGAGATGTCAACGGCGTGGTCGAGGAGGTCGCGTCTGTCAAAGCCGAGTTTATGAAGGAGTGGGGCCCCCATCTAAACTCCGATGAGACGCCCATCAGTCCGTACCGTGTGTTGACCGAGCTCACGAAGGTCATCGACCCCGATAACGCCATCGTGACACACGACTCCGGCTACCCCCGTGAACAGTTCGTCCCATTCTGGCCGTCGAATACCCCGCATTCCTACATCGGCTGGGGCAAGTCGACCCAGCTAGGGTACGGACTCGGCCTCGCACTCGGCGCGAAGATGGCAGCACCCGAACGACAAGTCATCAACGTGATGGGCGACGCAGCCTTCGGAATGTCGGGGCTGGACATAGAAACCGCCGCTCGGGCAAAGATTGGCATCATGACCATCGTCCTGAACAACGGCGTCATGACACACTACGACACGCATATGCCGTTTTCCAGCAAGCGGTACGGTACAAATGCTTTCGGCGGCGAATACGCCAAAGTCGCGGATGGACTAGGAGCGCACACGGAGGTCGTCGAGACGCCCGACCAACTCGCTCCCGCCGTCCGCCGCGCAGTGAAGGCGAACGAGAACGGCCAACCAGCTCTGATCGAGGCGAAAACCAAAGCCGAGGAGAACGTGGCGCACTACTACCGGTAGAAACAACGTTGCCTGTCGACATCTCGCCATTGAAAGGAGCAAAGTGGAAAATCAAGCGTTCGGACTCTTTACATAGGCCAGTCGGTACTGTTGACTTATGGTTGATTGCATTTTTCGATAATCTCCTTCATATAGCCTCTCTCTACGTCCGTCATGATTGTGCCTCTCCTTTCGTCTATCAACCACAAGTCAACAGTACCGGCCAGTCCATTGGTGTAGACTTAGCCTAGTTTAGCTAAGAGGTGCTCCGATGCAAGTCAATATGCACGCCGCCAAATCCCAACTTTCCATGCTCGGCGAACTTGCTTGGAAGGGAGAAAAAGTCGTCATTGCGAAGGCAGGCGAGCCGTATTTGGATCTGGTTCCTCATCAGAAGTCCCAATGCAAGCTGGGCTTGCTGAAGGGGAAAATCCAAGTAGCCCCCGACTTCGATGAGACGCCCCCGGAACTCATTGAAGCGTTTGAGGGCAAGTAGTGGATCGTCTTCTCCTGGATACCCACGTGGTGTTGTGGGCTCTCGATGACCATCCAAAGTTGTCATTGAAGGCTCGCAGCGCCATTACCGATCCTGCCAATGAGGTATTCGTCAGTGCAGCCAGTATCTGGGAGATCGCCATCAAACGCTCCCTCGGGAAGCTCCAAGCGCCGGACAGCATAACCTCCTGGGTAGAAGCGTCGGGGTTCTTGGAGCTTCCCGTCACCTCGTTTCATGCGCAACAGGCCGTTCCACCACCGAGACCCCTTCGACAGGATGCTCGTGGCTCAAGCACAGGCGGAAGGGCTAATCATCGTCACCGCAGACCAGCATATCCGTCTCTACGGCGTGCGTACCATGACCACCTAAAGGGGGCGAGCCTTGAAGCCGTTTGCGTCACTCGTCACTTGACTTGAATTTGTGCAGGGATTGGGTTTCGCGGGCCCTCCCGCCGTAAGGTTGCCAAACGGACCTGCCGAACGAAACCTTCAAGTCACCAGTTGATCGAACTGCTAACGACTCCAGATCCGCCACCACCGACGGGTAGGGCATTGACCGATCCATCACCAGAATGGCCACAGCCGCCTGCGGATCCTACGACCCAAGAACTCCTCGACCTCGCTCTGCTTCAAGCCGATCTGTCCGCCCACCGACGTAGTATCGTCCAAGATCCAGTCGGGTATCTCGCTCCGAAGCCGGCTCGCTCCCATCTGCCCGGTTCCCACGACGACCATGCCGCCCGACATACTCCAAGCACCCTCCGGCGGCTTGCGGTCTTTCGTGTACTTGTCCCGGCTTAGCAGATTATCCAACACCTGGCGAGGCCTATCCCACGCGCGGTGCTGGTATTCCTCCAACGTCATAGGACTGCACCATTCTGGCATGACCTCACCTTCTGCCACATATTCTTGAAAGACCTCGCAGAGAACCGCGGACGACACCTCCAGTACGTCAGCATCCGCGAGGTGACTTTGCCCCGACTCCCTAAGATATTCTATTTTCGTGACCATCCTCTTGAGATACTCTCGGTAGAGTGCCGTGGTCATCTTGTCCCGTATGCGGGCAATAGACCGTTGGAGCTCCCGCTTGACCCCTGGCTGGTCGCCTGGTAGCGACGTGCGCGTGTAGATCATCAGACACCGCTTGACGATCTCGTCCTTGAAGTTGCGCGCCTCAGCGTTCATCGAGAGTGCAAAGCATGGATATTCCCGGTCGGTGATGTAGTCTTGCTTGATGACCTCTTCGGCGTGGCGGTTGAACCGATCCTTCGTGAGGTCGTCGAAGAAGACGGGCAGTCGCTTGAAGCTGCTTTGAAGTCCACGTAGGTTCGTGCGAGTGAAGTGCTCGGTGCCGACTCTACGAGGGTATGAGAACATGGACGTCATGAGAGTCTCGATGAGGCTTGTCTTGCCACAGTTACTAGAACCGTACAGCACGGCGAACATGGGTTGCTCGAAGCTGAAGTTGCCAGAGCGCAGAGCGAAGTTGCGGACGTCGCAAAGCAGGGGAGAGAAGTAGAACCAACTCATGAAAGTGAAGTAGTCCCGCTGCAACCGATGTACATCGCCCTTGAACCCATTTTCGTAGTTGCCAAAGAACTCTATCCAGCGTGCAACGTCTCCCCGCACCTCATCAGGATCCGTCTCGAGGCTCATGACCTCTCCCGACAGGTCAAAATTCCGCCCGTCATATGTGAGGTATACGTCCGTTTGCTCATTGCTCTCATCTCGCCGAGACCGTGATATGCTAATCGCCTGCTTGACGATGCGTTGAGTGATGACAACGTTTCCTTTCTTGTCGGGTCGCACGTCGCCCAGAGCCCTCCGTAGCGGGCCCGTCACCTTTACCATCGTTTCGAGCACCTTCGGAAGCGAGAATTCGGACTCCTCCTCGTTCTCGGCAGGAACATAGATACGCACGTCCTGCTTATCTTCCCCAATCTCTTTGAATGCAGGTATCTCTTCAACCGGAATGAGCTCCGCTGGAATTGGCTTGTTGCGTGGCGTCAGCCTGCTTGTGGCCACGCTTCGAATGGCTTCGTACTGCGCCGAGTAGTGCTTCCACGCGGCGTCATCGTTGTCGAATACGATGAGCGTCTCGGCTTGTCGTCCAGAGAACGCCGTTTCGGATAGGTTCGCCGAGCCAACCACGACGCGCCTCAGATCGTCCCGCTCAAGCAGGTATATCTTGGCATGAGCGATTTTGTCCTTCACCACGAAGAAGCGCGCCGTATCCGCCGCAACCTGATCGAACAGGACCTGACGCCGCTCGTCGGACGTCTCCACGGCCACGAACGCCTTACTCAATTTTTCGTCCATGACTGTTTGGAATCCAAGTACATCCCCCAAATCCGGTCGCAGGATACCCTCGTGTCCAAACACGCACTCGAAATCCTCGTACTCGAAATCTCGCAGCAAGCCCACGATCATTCGGATGCTGGCCGTGTACGTCAGCGCCTTCATCGACGCAAACCCAGCGAAGAGATTCTTGTCAAATCTCTCTATACTCTCGCTGCGAGACCGTACGATAGATAGCCTGGAGTCGCGAGTCAGGGAATCCGGGTCATCGAAGCCTAACCTATGCTGTTCCTGTGTCATGAGTCGATCCTCTCGTTTGACGGCGCGTTTGGTAGATTGGAGCTGCACATCGGATGAGCCTTGCCTACTGATTCGAGTGTGGTCTTGACCAGCAACATTCTCTAGCAATGATTCGCAAGAATTCTCATCGGAGGCAACCGAACTCAGCTCCCTATGTATGTCGGTCCGTCTAAAGTATCACCCCTTCCGTGTACTGCCCCTCTCCCGCCACCGCCTCCGCGTAAGCGCCAGCGCTACGCACCCGCTCGCCGCAACCACCAGCCCCGGACGCCACAGCGCCTCCTCATGCAGACTCGCGTTTCCAAACACTCCGATCACCCCCAACCCAAACAACGCCGCCTCCAGACACCCGCGCCCCAACTTCGCCCCCATGTACATGCACGCCGCTGCGCTCACTCCAATCCATACCATCGAAAACGTTGCAGACATCCGCCCCCAAGCGAGTACCGACACCAGCGCGTAACCCGTCCAACCCGCAGGGAATAGGTCGAATGCAAGATGAACCGCAACTCCGATGCACGCTCCCATAGCCACCCATCGCAAGGGAATCGACTCGCTCTCCGACGCAACCGCAAACAACACGATCGGCAGCAACGGCCCATGCGTGAGTATCGAGCGATGCTCCAACAGCCCAATACGCTGATCGACGTCCGGAAACCACACGCCCGCAGCGCACCCAATGAAGAATGCCATCAAACCGAGGACGTAATTCATCCTTCCTCACTCCCACCTTCAGTGATGACGCAACCCTCTCCCGCTATTGTAAACTATTGAACGAGAAATCAACCGTCCGACGTGACCCACAAGGAGTATCCAATGCCAACCGTAGTCTTCAGCGGCGACAATCCAAATCGCGCCAACGCCCCCGCTATCCGCTTGCTCGAAGGTTGCGGATTCGATGTCCGAGTCGTGAACGAGGAGCGATTCGGACAAGGGCTCCTGAGCGACGCCGAGGAGATCGAAACCCTCTCCGGAGCGGACGCCGTCGTCGCGTGGGGAGAGAGATACCCCTCGGCCGTTCTCAATGCACTGCCCAACCTGCGTGTAATCGCCCGCCTCGGAGTCGGCTTCGACAAGATTGACCTCAACGCAGCCACCAACCGCGGAATCGTCGTCACCATTACCCCAAACTCCAACCATGAAGCAGTCGCAGAGCACGCACTCGCCCTCATCATGGCCCTCGCCAAGAACCTGCCAACCGGAGACCGCGCCATGCGCGCCGGACAATGGCCAAACGCGCCGCGCAAGCCGATCCGCAGCAGCACCCTCGGAATCGTCGGATTGGGGCGCATCGGACGCAGCCTCGCAGCGCGCGCGGCAACCATGCGAATGCGGGTCATTGCCGCCGAACTATACCCCGACCAAGCATTCGTCGACGAGCACGGCGTGGAAATCGTCGACCTCGACTCCCTCCTCACTCGGTCGGACTACGTTAGCCTCCATTGCCCACTCAACGATCAAACGCGCGGCCTGATGAACCGCAGGACTCTAGCAGCGATGAATCCCGATGCCTGCCTCGTCAACACCGCGCGCGGCGGACTCGTCGTCGAGCCAGATCTCATAGACGCCCTGGAATCAGGGCAGATCGCAGGCGCAGGATTGGACGTGTTCGAACAAGAACCAACGCCGCCAGACAACCCGTTGTACCGCCTCGATACGGTCGTCGTGTCGCCCCACATCGCCGGGAATGACGAACTCTCGATCGTGGAGATGGGCTTGGAAGCGGCGCAGTGCATCGTCGACCTCCGCGCCGGCCGATGGCCGGAAGGCTCCGTCGTCAATCGAGAAGTGAAGGCAGGTTGGCGCTGGTGACGGCGTGTATGCCTCGTTCGTCTATGTAGGCGGGCAGAGGATCGGAAACGGCGTTGTCCCGCGCTCGTCCTTCTGGCAGCGAGCAGAGATGCCGCCAGCCTTGGAACTTTGCACGTGTTGGCGCTGAGCAAGTCTTGTTGCGCTTGATACTGGCTGCTTGCGGCGCAGCGTATCCCAGTCATTGAATGTCTGCGGAATCGAGATCCAAGGGGCTCGCAACCGTATACAGGATGCTTTGCGGTGAGACGTGACCGCATCTAATTCGTAAAGCGGATGATCAGGGGAGCTATGATCGATGCGGCTGCCAGCGTCGCAATCACCCCAGCGAAGAGAAGGTAGCGAACTCCGTAATTCGACATCAGCGACGGGTCGTAATACTTGTCGACCTCGTTATCCCGATACATAGAGACCAGGCCGCTAATGAGGGTGTGTCGGTTTCGCCTGCCCATGATCAACGCCGTCACTGCGACGATGTTGAGCAATACCGTCATCGCGATGAATACGGCCAATAGGAGATCGTATGTGACCGCAGCCCCTTCTTCTTCCGTAGCTGCGGTGGACACGCCGGAGTTGATAGCGAGTACGATGAGGTTGAACACAATGGCAGTAAGCACGAAGATGGTGTCCGTGCGGCTGCTTTCGCTCAATTCGCGAACGATATGATCGTGGACTTGACCGAGCATTTGCACTCCTCCGTTCATCGCAGAAGGCCGAACAGCCGAGAAACGGCCGGCGCGCCCCCCCAAGCTTCCATATAAGATGCCGCGATTCTATCAGAATGTCTCGGGTTGTGTAATGCCGTGAGGAAGCGCGCGCAGCGATGGACGGGAATACTTCACAAGTCAGAAGGGTAGGGCGCGCCCGATGCCCCGCTCGCACGCCACCTGATAGACGCGGATGCCTACCGCAATATCCTCGATCGCAAGCCCCTGCGACTCGAACAGGGTTATATCGTCGTCACTGGCGCGGCCGTCGATTCTGCCTGCGACGATGTCGGACAGGTTGCGTACATGGTTCCACGTAGTGATGCCCCGGTCGATGGGATAGATCAAGTCCCCGCATTCGACCTTCGCGCCGTCGACGTCGTCCACTGCGATTACGCCCGCGCGGCGCACGACCTCGTAGTCGACCTCCTGCTTCATCCAATGGTTGTTCCCAGCCGCGTTGACATGCGCCCCAGGCTTCAGCCACTCGCCCAGCAAGACTGGCTTGGTCGACGTTGTGATGACGTTGACGACGTCCGCGTCCTGGACGCACTCCTCGCCGCTGTCGACCGCGTGGACATCGATGCAGAGGCGGCGCTCCATCACCGACGCCAGCCGCTCGCGGTTCTCGCGCGTCCGCGAATATATCTTGGCACTGGTGATGTTCCGTACCTTGCAGACCGCCTCCAGCTGCGTGCTCGCCTGATACCCAGACCCGATCATGCCCACGGTGCCCGCATCCTCGCGCGCCATGTACTTGGCGGCAATCCCGCTCGCCGCCCCGGTGCGTATCTGCCCCATGTCGCTCGCCTCGATTACAGCCAGTATCTCGCTCGTGTCGACCGCGTGCAGATACACGAAGAACCGCGTGCGTCCGGACCCGACCCCGTAGGTCTTCAACCCCATGACGCCAAGTTCAGGGGCCGTCGCCGCCATGAAATTGAACGTTCCGCCGCCGTTCGGCAGCCGATGGCGGGGAAAGTTGAACGCCGCGCCTTTCGCCAGATGGACGAACCCCTCCTCCACCGCCTCCAACGCAGTGTCCATCGTCAAGACTTCCAAGACATCGTCTTCTGTGAGATACAGCGCCATACCTATTCCTATAATGCACGGCAGGGTTGGAGTGCGCCTTGATGATAGCACGCGCACGGCGACGGGTTCAATAGCGGCGCGTCACCGAAGTGATTGGAACTTGGGGAGCAATCGCCCGAGTATTTGGAGTTTGTGAGCCGCATCGGGCATCTCTAACTCAATGCTGGCGTCCGATATGCTTCGAAGATAGCTCGATACTGAGAAGACCCAGAGGCTCGGGAACTCCTGCTCGTAAGGAGGCTTGGGCCATGTAGAAGGAAGTTCGAAGGGGCAATCGTAGGTAGGACTATCTATGCAAAAGAGATGTTCATCAGCCTTAGGTCCTATTGCTTCCCAGAAGATGAGCAATGGCCGGATATCATTGGCATAATCTTCCAGTCCGGAGGGGAGTTTCATTGGAACCAATACCTTTGCCATTTCCCCCTTTTCTTTAGCCCGTTCTTTCAGAGCGCGGCGCTCTGAGTCCCACCTCCACTCCCAACGCTTCTGCTTGTAGTCTGCCACTTCCCTGCAAGTTGCGCTAACGGGAAGTGTTTTGCCGCCGACCGCGCGGGATGACCAATTCTTGATTTCCGTCTGAAAGACGGTCTTCCTCCCGTCGGAGCAGTCCACGACGATCCATCGATCCAGCCGCGGGCCGCATCGCTCGCCGGTGGTTACGGACTCTGGTCGGACGGTAACAGAGTGACACTTAGACTCCATATAGCGTCGAAAGCAGGCCGCGTTGAGATCCTCGCCAAACACGCCAACGATACCGCTCACATGTGATTTGCCGGTCGGGCCTGACGCCCAGTCTGACTTCTCGTCAAAGAAGCGGAGGATCTCTTGGACGTCTATCGTTACTAATCCAGCTGTATCTGTCATTCGAGATTTCTTCTCCTGCCCCGCGCGTCCGTTCGGAGTCCCGTGTCCGGTATTGTACACTACCCAGACGAACCTCGGCTAGTGCGGCACGGAAGCGCAGCAGTCATTCCCACACCCACCCACGTCATTCCCGCACCCACCCACGTCATTCCCGCACCCACCCACGTCATTCCCGCACCCACCCACGTCATTCCCGCACCCACCCACGTCATTCCCACACCCACCCACGTCATTCCCGCACCCACCCACGTCATTCCCGCGAAGGCGGGAATCTGCCCTCCGCATCCACCGCGCAAATCAAACGGAACCGCGGAGACGCCTAGACACAAGGCACGCGAAAGAGTACACTACGCAACCACTAGGAGTTCCCAAATGGTCATCGCGGGAAAATACCGACGCATTGAGTTGGCGTCGTCTGGAACCGTGGACGCCGATGCGGACCGCGCGGTTGCCGCCCTCAACGACCGCTTCCACGCAGAGGACTTCCACGTCATACGCAACGGCGGCGGCCTAGAGGTGTGGCTGCGGCAAGTCAGCATGGACGATCTGTCCGACGCCGTTGCCAGCGTCTCCCGCGAATACGGCCACGGCCGCGTGATGGAGGAGATCGTCGAGGCGGTCGACGGCATCAGGAGCTACGGTCTCAACAGCGGCAAGAGGTTCTACGTCGGCTACAACGACGAACGCAAGACGGTAGGGCGGAAGGCGAAGGAAAAGCGGCGCGGCAAGCATTATTACGCCAACGACCATGAATTCGACGGCGCGAACAACTCGCTGCCGGACCACTTCACCGACCGAATCGTTTGCGGGGACAGCGAGGACGTCTTGAAGCAGCTTCCGGACAACTGCATAGACCTCGTGTTCACCTCGCCGCCGTACAACTTCGGCTTGGACTATCAAGCCGTCGACGGCGACGCCGCAGACTGGGAGTCCTACTTCGCAAAGCTGTTCCGCATATTCGACGAGTGCATCCGCGTCCTCAAGTTCGGGGGACGCATCGCCGTAAACGTCCAACCCCTGTTCTCCGATTACGTCCCAAGCCACCACATCATCTCGAACTACTTCATCGAAAAGCGCCTCATATGGAAGGGCGAAATTCTCTGGGAAAAGAACAACTACAACTGCAAGTATTCCGCCTGGGGAAGCTGGAAGAGTCCCTCCAGTCCGTACCTGAAATATACATGGGAGTTCTTAGAAGTCTTTTGCAAGGGTAGTCTGAAGAAGGAGGGCAGCCCAGACGACGCGGACATCGACGCCGAATCCTTCAAGGAATGGGTCGTCGCCAAATGGTCGATCGCTCCGGAGCGCAGAATGCGCGAACTCGGCCACCCGGCCATGTTCCCCGAAGAGCTGGCGCGTCGCGTGATGCTGCTGTTCAGCTTCCAAGGCGATGCAGTCCTCGACCCGTTCGCCGGCGTCGGCACAACCTGCGCCGCCGCCCTCCGCACCGGCCGCCGTTACCTCGGCGTGGACATCGTCCCCGAATACTGCACGGCAGCCGAGGCGAGGCTAGGGAATACGCAGCTGCAGGGATTGTGACAATGACAGCCTCAGATTTGCAAGTATCTCGTCAAGGCCTCATTCGCTCGTACAACCTGCTGGTCGGGGTATTGAGGAAGAGGCGCTTGAGGATGAAGAACGGTCTTATGGCGGTGTGATACGCGCCGCCAAAGGCAAGTTGGTCGAGGAGATGTCCCTGCACATCGTTCGTCTGGCGTGGCGGGAATGCGGGGGAGGGCCCGGCCGTCTATCTTTCGGCGATGTCAAAACGTACCGCGTACCAGTACAATCCGTCTACGTTGACCAGTTACCCGAGGACGTCAGAGCCCAGGTCAACGCCCGAAAGAACCAGTATTTCTATCGTGCAAAGGTGGATAGACACGTTTTCGTGGACGGCGTATTCGTCATAGGTGTCGAATGTAAATCTTACACAGAGAACGCGATGCTAAAGCGTATTCTGGTGGACTTTCGTCTACTGAAGTCGCTTCACCCTGGTTTGGTGTGTTGCCTACTCCAGCTCGAAAGTATGTTGGGGGGAGACTACTCCGACCCGCTGGCAGACCCTCAAATCGGTAGTCCTGGTAGCCATACGCTGATGTCATACTTTCCTGAGGTTGAACTGAACATTATCACACTGCTGGAAGGGGAGAGGAACATCAAGCAACCCATACATCAGTCTGATTATTTCAAAGAGCTCACGTCGGAGTCGTTGGATCTTGCTATCAAACGCTTCTCCGATTTTCTTATGCCATTCGTCTGACTGGACGAGTGGGGTTGTACAGAATCTCCTCATACCATCTCCGCGCAACCGAATGTACAACCTGCGAACCTCTCCGACTCGACCGCGCGTTACTCGCTTCCTCTCCCATTGCCGTCCGACCCGTCGACGCTGGGCGGTTGAGTGACGCCTGGGGACTCCATCGCCTCCTTCACTGCAGGATTGGCCTCAATCCAATCTTGCCACTGCCGATGTACCTCCGCTCGCCGCTTCTCGATTGCCCTGCGGCGATCCTCTTGCACTTTCCGTATTTCGTTGTGAAGAAGCACGACTACCTCCACCAATCCGAGCGTTGTGAATGACACTACCGCCGAACCGAGCCCGACCGGACCCATGCCAGTCACTACTATGAACAAAACGTCTACCCAGCCAGTTGACTCTCCTATTGTACGGTAGACCAGATACCCGAGTCCAAGCACCGACTGAAGCGTGAACAGCGCGAGAAACCAGATCTTCCATGCAGATGGTAGGTACTGTTGACTTATGGTTGTTTTTGATTTCCAAGTCAACCCGTCCTTCCGTCAAAGAACCCGCCGTTCCACTTGCCTTCCGTCTCCCACCACGCAAGGAAGACTTCCGTCATTCGATTCTCCTCGTACCGCTTGCCCCGCAGTTCTTGCAGTGACCACCGAAACGACTTCTTGCCGTTGCATGGGGGGCATAGCAGCGCGCGGTTGTCTATCTTGTCCTCCCCGCCTACCTTCGACGGCTTCATATGGTCGGCTTCCAAGTACGACTCGTCGTTCCAAGGCGGCAGGTAGCCGCACCCCTGGCAAACAAGCCCATAGTCCGCCATCAATCGCTTGCGCAACTCAGGCAGAGGAATCTTCGGCGCGTTCTTCTTTGGGGATTCCAAGACGAGCTCGGGCGCGACAGGCTCGCCGTCGTCCGTGCGTTCCGGCGCTTCCCTCAGAACGCCAACGATTTCTTTCCACGCCATGCTTTCGCTGACTTCGTTCTGCAAGCGATCCAGGATCACCCCCCCGCATCTTTCTCGATGTCCACACCGATCCACTGTCGCCCCAACTGCTCTGCCGCCACGCACGTCGTCGCGCAGCCTGCGAACGGGTCGAGCACAATGTCGCCAGGGTTGGAGGATGCCGCAATCATCCGCTTGTACAGCGCAAGCGGCTTCTGCGTCGGATACCCCGTCCGCTCCTTTGACTGTACCGCTTGGCCAAGCGAGGGGAGATCCGTCCACCAGTCAGGATGCGGTCGTCCCTGCAACTTGTCGAGATATTGGCGTCCGTTCGGGTAGTCCTTATATCTGCGGCCATCCTTGTCTACCTTCTTGTAGGTAGCCTCAGACTCTTTGGGAATCGGGCCATACTGCCGATGGAACGTCGGCGCTTCCCCTTTCGAGTAGTAGAAGATGATGTCGTGCTTCCGATGGAACCCGTATTTCGGGCCTGCCCCGCCCGGCGGATATGCCCACACGATTTCGTTCCGGAAGTTCTGCCGTCCGAATATCGCGTCCATCATCGCCTTGAGGTAGTGAGACGCGGTATGGTCGCAGTGAAGATAGATGCTGCCAGTATCCTTCAGCACCCGGTGCATCTCGAGAACCCGAACGGCCATGAAGCACAGGAACGCGCCCATGTCATCGCCCGCCGACTCGTTCGCATAGTGGATGACGTTGAACAGCTTCGGCTGCTTCTTCCGAATCTGCTCGATCCAGTCCCCCTGAACGTCGTCGTCCCAGTTCCAGACGTCCTTGAACTCGACGTTCTTTCCTGCCTTCGTCGTCCCCTTGAACGCGGGCACGCCCTTGTTGAACGGCGGGTCGGTTGCGATGAGGTCGACGCTCTGGGAATCCAACCCCCGCAGCACGGGGAGGTTGTCTTCGAGGAAGAGGGTGCGGTTGTATGCTATACTGTTCTTGGTCATGGCAGACATCTCCTGCTTTGGCTGGGTCGGGGGCGTTTCAGCCGCCCCTGACCAATATCACTCTATCACATCCGCGTTTGCGTGGGAACCCCCAACAACCATAAGTCAACAGTACCCAGATGGTACACTCCAAATGCTGAGCCGTTCGTCAGACCGTTCCCTTTCATCCAAACTCATGAAATCGTCACGTCGCCACCAGACCCGCTGACCATATCATATGCAGTTGCGCGTCGCCTGTCAAGAAACTCACGCTGACGCCCGAGTGTGTCTCAAGCATGTGATAGCCGAGTCCGGCCACTGATCTGGGCCCCGTAATGTGCCCGGATCCAAGGCGCGCGCCGAGGACTGCTTCGAACGCGGACTCGCAGGCGGGTAGGGTATTGATTCGCCCCTTCCGCCCAAGCTCCGCACAAGTCACGCGGGATTCACGGGCGCGAGGTCGCCCGCGCCTCCGTGAGAGCGGCCCCCGTCGTACTGACGGACGCCGTCTGTCAGCGTACCCCGAACTTGCGCGCCAACTCCGCGTTGCTCGGCTCGACGAGCGTCGTGCCGTCGGGAAATACGATAGTGGGCACGCTCGAGTACCCCCCGTTGATCTCCTTCACCCGGCGGCTCGCCTCGGCGTCCTGCTCGATGTCCACCCACGTATAGCCGATCTTGTGCGTATCCATGAACAGCTTCGCCCGCCGACAATCCCCGCACCACGTCGTCCCGTATACGGTGATCTCTTCTTGTTCCACTAGGATTCCTCTCGCTCAAGGGTAGGGCGTTCACTACAGCCATCGTACACGTTGGGCGGGACATCTTACAATCAGCGATATCCAGTATCGGCCAACGTCTCGTATGTCAATGCTCCGGTCAGCTATTCAAGCACTTCTTGCAGGTTACTTCATCAAAGATACCCGCAACCACGCCTCTCCCTCCGCATATGGGGTTTCCATCCCATACGTCGCTGGCGTGAACAACCCGCGTTCGTCGGGTTCCAGTCGACTTATTGGAGTTCGATTTGGATGCGGTTGACTTGCGAGAGCCCTTACCTGCGTCAACGAACTTGTTCTGTGCAATAGTTTTGCTGGGAACGACCTGAGTCTGTGGAACTCCGGCATCTCGATACTTCCGCCGGAATTCCTGGTCATTCAATGACCCTTTGCGGGTGTTGCATGAGCGGCACAGTAACTGGAAGTTGCTCTTTCGGTTGGTTCCCCCTCTGGAAACCGGGTTCTTGTGATCTAGGTCGAACAAGTCGCGTGCAACCTTCCTTCCACAGTACATGCACCGTCCCTTCTGTTTCTTTACGAGCTCGTCTATGAGAGCCTTCTTCCGGAGGGGGTCAATTGGAGTTCTCTGGCTCCTAGGCTGTGGATCGTCCTCAAATATATCGAATATGTTCATCCTCAACTCCTTTTGGGTGACGTTGTAGACAAAGAGGATACCAATCTGTAACTGCAATTGCAAATGCTGGATTCCCGAATGTGAAGGAAGGACGGCCGGCTGTGTGGGAATCGCGGTCTTGCACGGATCCCCATCAGATCGACGTCCGGTTGCCACCGTACTTTCCTTGAAACTGATACAATGACCCTCATGCAGTCCCCCATGACCACCATCCCCCTCCAACCCAAGCTGCGGGTAGCCATCGAAACCCATGGTTGCAAGCTCAACCAGGCCGACTCCGGCACGCTTGCATCGGAGTTCGCCGCGGCCGGATTCGATGTTGTGCATGGGAGCGCGTCTGTTGATGTGTATGTGGTGAACAGCTGCACGGTTACGCACGTGGCCGACTCCAAGGCTCGCCGCGCCCTCCGCTCGGCCCGCAGGCGGCACCCGAACGCCACCATCGTGGCCACAGGCTGCTACGCCCAGCGTTCTCCGGAAGCAATACGGCAGCTCGACGAGGTCGATCTCGTCGTGGGCAACGTCGAAAAGGCGGCGCTGGTGCAGCAAGTCGCAGACTGGACGGGGCAAGAGATCGTACCCTGCGCCGCGGGCGACGTACAGGTCATTGCCCCCGCCGCTGCCCGGACGCGCGCCATGGTCAAGATACAGGAGGGATGCAATCAAGTCTGCGCCTATTGCATCGTCCCCAAGGTGCGCGGACGCGAGCGCAGCATTCCGCCGCACGACATCATAGAGAACATCCAACGCTACCAAAGGCGCGGATACAAGGAAGTCGTTCTCACAGGCACCCAACTCGGCAGCTACGGATTCGATCTGCCAAACATCGACCTCCCCGGACTCATCCGTCGAATTCTCAACCGCTGCTCCATTCCTCGAATTCGAGTATCGTCCTTGCAAGCTCACGAAATCGGGCCGAGCCTGCTGGATCTCTGGTCGGACAAACGGCTTGCGCCGCACTTCCACATCCCTCTGCAGAGCGGCAGCGACGGCGTACTGAAGCGCATGAAACGGCGGTACGGCGCAGGCCAATACGCCGACGCGGTGCGCGCTGTTCGCCGCGCCGTACCAGATGCGGCCGTCACCGCCGACGTTATCGTCGGTTTCCCAGGTGAGACCAGCGCAGAGGCGGAAGACACCTACCGCCTCTGCGAAGAGATCGGGTTCGCTTCCATGCACGTCTTCCCGTATTCTTCTCGCCCGGGCACCACCGCGTCGCATTTCCCCGACGACGTGCGTCCCGAAATCAAGAACGAGCGAGTACAGCGTCTCATCGCGCTGTCCCGCCAGCAGGGAGCAACGTACCGTTCTCATTTCGTGGGAACGACGAGGGCGGTATTGTGGGAATCGCGCAAGTATGACAAGTGGACGGGCCTAACCGATAACTATCTCCGAGCTGCTGCCCATTCCGATGACGACCTCTCCAATCGAATGACGGAGGCGCGTCTCGTTCGCCTCGACGGCGCTATCCTCCTCGCAGAAGTGGCGTCGCCAATCATGCAGCCTACAGACGGAGGAACGCCATGATTATATTGAGCCCGCCACTGAGTCAGTTTCTCGTCGCAGGCCCAGACGGTGAGAATGACCGTCGAGAACTGCTCGAGCGCGCCGCCACCATGGACGTCTCGACCATAACCGTCCTGCGGGTGCCCCCCGATTACGACGACGGCACGGTATGGGAACTTCGGGAATTCCTCGACGATAACGGACTTGCAGTCGGTGAATTCACCGGCTTCTACAAAGGAACCAGACCGTGGGGCGGCCTCGGCGGCTACGACCGCGATGACCACCGATACACCCTCGACCTGTATGAACGCCAATTGCGTCAAGCGAAGATACTCGGGGCGAGGTTCGTCGGTTTCGGCGCGCTCGTCGGACGCGGAACGCCAAAGATGTGGGACGAGGACACATGGCGGCAGGTATTGGAAGGCATCCGCGACCTGGCAGACCTCGCGGAGTCCGCACAGATGGACATTGGCGCGCATCCCCATGTAATGTCCTGCCTAAACTCCGTGGATCGTCTCGCGGAGATGCTGGACGCAGTCAACTCCCCACGTCTCAAGATCCTCATGGACCCAGTGAACCTCGTCCAGCCGCACATGGCATACCAAACCACAGACCTCGTCAATCGGATATTCGACGAACTCGGACCGCATGTCGTCGGCCTGCACGCCAAAGATGTCGTCCTCAGCGGCGGCGGCAAGGTCGTCACCCACGTCGATGAGGCAGTGCCAGGCGAAGGCTCCATGGACTACCATACGATCTTGTGCCGGCTGGATGCTCTCGAGCAAGATGTCACCGTACACGCCGAGCACTTCCCCTATCCACAGACCGTCCAGGGGCAGCAGTACATCCGCAGCGTCGCGCGGTCGATCGGCGTCGAAGTTCGTTGATAGGAGGACGTATGCGGCTGGAGGGAAAAGCGGCGATCGTTACAGGGGGATCGTCTGGCATCGGACAGGCCGCGGCGATCCTGTTCGCCGCGCACGGCGCGCGGGTGGCCGTGTGCGACCTCGATGAAGACGGGGCCCGAAAGACTGTACGGACGATAGCCGAGCGAGGAGGATACGCGGTTGCGGCGTCTGCCGACGTGACGAACACCACCGACGCGCGTCGCGTTGTCCAAAGCACAGTAGAGGCCTATGGTTCCCTCGATATTCTCGTGAACAGCGCAGGGATAACTGCGCGCAGCCTTCCGCCTTCCGTCCACCCGGAAGCTGCCTGGGACAAGGTCATCGAAGTGAACTTGAAGGGAACCTACCTCATGACACGGCACGCAGTGCCGGCAATGGAACACTCCGGCGGAGGATCCATCGTGAACCTCGGATCCATCATGAGCGTGGTGGGGTATCCTCCCAATTGGGCCGGCGGGTTCAACCCTTACCCGGTCTCCAAGGGCGGCGTCTTGCAGTTCACGCGAAACCTCGCAGTGGAGATGGCCGCGAAGAACATCCGTGTCAACTGCCTCGGGCCGGGCTTCACAGAAACCCCCTTGACCAAGACCCTTACCGACGACCCCAGCACGAAGAAGTTCCTCGAAGAACGACACCCAATGGGACGACTAGGGAGACCGGAGGAGATCGCCTACGCCGCCCTCTTCCTAGCCTCCGACGAGTCGTCCTTCATAACCGGCTCCTACTTGCCGGTAGACGGAGGATACACCGCGCAATAGAAGACCGTTGCAAGGCCGCGTCGTTCCATCACAAGAGAGAATAGAAGAACGTCGGGCGCTCCCCGCGGTATTTCCTTTCTTCTGGGATTCGTGCGAATGACAGGGTAGGGGATTACGAACGCTCCTCGAACACGAGTACCCGGCTCTTCCATATCTCACGATGAATCCCTTCGAGCGCCTCTTGGTTTGGACGGTCCACCGACAGAAGCCGACTCATGACAGGCAGGTTTGCCTTTTCCAAGAACGCGCACCGCTTGAGGAAACCAACGAGCGTCTGCCGTTCGCCCCCTGTCAACACGCAGTCTATATCGTGCATACGAGGCTCGAAGAGCCTCCGCGTCACTTGGCACGCCTCGTCGTACAACTCCCGTATCAGACGGTCGCGGCTGCGCATGAATCTCCGCTGCGACGACCCACCCGCTCGATGGCGTCGCTTCACGTACCGCGTGTCGGTCTTCGATTCGATCAGTGAACTGCCCCGAATCACCCCAATCGCGTATCTGCCCATCCTCAAGAGGACGACGCCCGCGACGACGTCCCGATCCAGTATCTCCAGCAGCTCGGAAGGATCCACTTCAGGCGAGAACTGATCCTCTCCAATCTGGAACGGCGGAAGCACAGCCCAATACTTGCGGCCAGCGCGATAGACCGCCGCCCCGGTCTCCGAGTCTCCCAGCGCAGTGACGACATTCCCAATCCAACCGTCTGCCCCATCGCCGAGCGCAGCGAGCTTCTCGATCTCTCCCGGCGACGACAACGTCTCGGGCCGGACATACAGCGTGGATTTTGCCCCTTCCGTATCCGCGATGTCCTCGAGCAGCCGGTGCACCCGCCGGGGGCTTGCAGCGTACCGATCGATCACGATCACGCGCGCGGCCGAAGGTTGATTCGTCATGGAATTCGTGCCGTCCAGGATTGCACCTATAGATCCGATTCCGTTTGATTTGTCGCGGCAGATCGCCCCCACACCGGAAACCCACCCCACGCCATTCGCGCACCGCGCCATTCCCGCATCCCGCCCATGTCACATTCCCGCGAAGGTAGGAACCTAGTGGCCTGCGCCCGCACGCCGTGCATCCATAAGGATGCCCTACATCAGGATAAACCAAGCGGAACCATCAATTCTACCGACTAAAGCCTGCGAGTCCGTGTGTGGTAAGCTACACGTCGATATTGCCGTCCGGGGAGAGAATGGATATGCGAGTTGCATTGGGCGGGGACCACGCTGGTTTTAGTATGAAGGGATCGCTTGCTGCGTACATCGAGGCGCTAGGCCATGATGTCGTCGACATCGGCGCGCACGAGTACGACGAGGTCGACGATTTCCCTGACTTTGCGGAATTGGTCGCCGCAAAGATAACCAGCGGAGAGGCCGACCGCGGCGTGCTCGTCTGCGGAAGCGGCGTGGGCGCGAGCGTCGCGGCCAACAAAGCACGCGGGATTCGTGCCGGCCTGTGCCACGATACCTACTCCGCCCACCAAGGCGTCGAGCACGACGACATGAACGTCGTCTGCATGGGCTCCCGCATCATCGGAGAAGAACTGGCCAAGGAGATCGTGTCCGCGTTCCTATCCGCACGCTTCGTCCGCGAGGAGGCCAAGTACGTCCGACGCTTGAACAAGGTACTTGCCATCGAGCGGAAGAACGCGTGACCCGCGGACCTCGGCACCTGGATGCCCCCGTCCGAAACTTCCGGTTCTATCCGGAATACTCCGCTCCGATGAGCACCCCCACGGGCTTCTCCGTATCGGCCGCCTCCTGAAACGCTGTCGAAATTCGTTCGACGTCCCCGTCGTGCTCTACGAGATAGTAGTTCATCCTCCAAGCATGAAGCGTTGGCTCGGTGATGACGGCCGCCGAGTCCCTCGTAACGCCCCGTCGAGTCCACCCGCGATAACCGATGAAGATGACCAGAGGCGCTCCAATATCAACGGCCATCCCCCGCACGGAGTCGCCCGACTCGAAGAACCCCGTATTCTGTATCATGACCACGGGCTTGCGTCCGCCAATCCAAAGGCCTGCCGCGATGGGCATACTCTCGGCCTCCCGGGCGATGGGAATGATGCGAATGTCAGGATCTTCCTGGAGCGTTCGATACATGAAACTGCTCTCTGTGTCCGGCAGCCACACGACATCAGTCACCCCGTTGCGGTGCAGTTGCGCTTGGACGGCGGCGGGAGTTAGGGTAAGGCTAGACATCGCACGGTTTCCTCTCGCAAAGTATGCCTCTACAGTGGCGCTATTGTAGTAGCGCCGGGGAGGCGGGTCAAGAACCCTAGGCAGGACAATGCAACGGCGTCTCCAACGGATCGACTGTCCAAAGTGTGAGGCCGCGAATACTCCCCAGAGCCGTTCGTGCCGTCGGTGCGCCGCGCCATTGGGAGGATCCGCGCAAGCCCCGATGGACACCCTGCACGCTGCAGAACGGTGGCGGCGTTTGGCGGCATGGATCGTCGATCTGCCGATCTCTCCTGCCTCGTTCGCCGCAGGAATGCTGGCAGCCGACCGGGGCGGGCTCGCAGTCGTTACGTTGGCGCTTCTCCTACTCGGCATCGTCGGAGTGCCAACCCAAGTCGTCCTCCTTGCACGCCATGGACAGACGGTAGGGAAACGGCTCTTCGGCATCCGCATCGTCGATGAAGAAACCGGCGCAACGGGCCCCGTGTTCTCCAACGTCGTGCTGCGCTACTTCATCAACTGGCTACTGACGTTGATACCTCCGTACTTTGCTATTGACCATTTCTTCATCTTTGCCCGAAACCGACGCTGCCTCCACGACTACCTGGCTGGAACGAAAGTCGTGCTCGATTCCCCCCGCACGTGACCGCTGGATGCCTCGCCTGGGCACGTGACCGATGGGCGTCCGGTCGCACAGCTGCAACCCGACACTGTACACGCAGCGCCTAACTTCCGCACGTTCCAACAGGGGCCGTCTGATTGAGCGTAGACAGCGCAGGACGAGGCAGCAGCCCTGCAATGTCGAGGATCTCGGGTACGAGGTGTTCCTGCCTATACGCCATGAGATGCACCCCGGCGACGCCAGGAATTTCCTTGACCTGCTCGATGACCTCGATGCAAATGCGCTTTCCCTCCTCGGGTGCCTGTTGCCCGGCGTCGGCGAGTCGCTTCACCAGGGAGTCGGGGATGACCACTCCGGGTATGTTCTGGCGCATCCACTCGGCGGTGCGAGCCGAGCGCAAGGGACCGACTCCAACGAGAATGAACGCGCGTTCGTGAAGAGACATCTCGCAAACGCGCTCCATGAACGTCCGCAGACGCGGAACGTCGAAACAGTACTGAGTTTGAATGAAATCTGCACCCGCATCGATCTTCTTTCGCAGCCTGTATGGGCGGAAGTCATACGGCGGCGCGAACGGGTTGCTTGCCCCGCCGAGAAAGAGGGATGGCGGCGACTCGATGCGCCTCCCACTCAAGAAATGCCCCTTGTCGCGTAGGATGCGCGCAGTTCGCAGCAGCGTGATGGAATCCATGTCGAATACCGGCTTGGACTGAGGATGATCCCCCGTGCCCACTCCGTCCCCGGTGAGACACAAGACGTTCTTCACTCCGAGCGCGGCAGCTCCCAACAAGTCGCCCTGCATCGCTATCCGGTTCCGATCTCGGCACGCCATCTGAATGACCGCATCGTATCCCGCCCGCAAGAGCAGCGCGGAAACCGCGACGTTCGACATATGGGCGTTCGCGCCCGATGCGTCCGTAGCATTGATAGCGTCGCACGAGTCTCCAATGACCCGCGCATGTTCCAGCACAGACCGTGGATCTGCGCTGTCCGGAGAAAGTACCTCTGCCGTTACCGCAAATTCTCCAGCCCGCAGAACTCGCTCGAGCCGGGAACCCGACTTCATTCCGTCCATCCTGCCGGCTGCTTCTCTGCCTTCCCGACCAGATCGTTGATCCAGGCCGACGTGCCCTCCAACTGCCGATCCACCGGCGGCAGGAGTGTGTAGATACCGCCTCCGAGCGCCGGCATCTTCCTTGACCGCTCCCATGCCGCCAGCCACACGCACTGCATGTCCGGCACGATCTCGCAGCCGCCGTCCTGTCGAACGCCGCCGCAAGGACCATTGCGCAGGTTCTTTGGACACGTCATCGGGCAGGTCATCCCAGTGCTGTGCAGCACACAGTCGCCGCACATCTGACAGTCGAAGATGACCCCCTTGCTGATCCGCTCCCCACGCACGAACACCGCCTCAAGTATCCCCCCAGGCTTCAGCCAGCGTCGGAGCCGCCGCAGCGCGGCAAGCGTCGCCAGATAGGCAACCTCCAGGATGCGCGGTCGGTTTTGGATTGGTCGGATGGCCATTGTCGCAGGAGCTCCGATCTACGTCTCATGGAATCAGTCGCGCCACTATACTATACAGTATAATTGTTAGTGCTTTCAGCGGAGCCACTCCAGCGCCAACGCGGCATCCACACTCTCTCGTCATTCGAGTTCCTCGTGCAAACCCGCCAATTCCCATCGACGGAACACCGTATCGAAACGCTCGAACCGTCGGCCGACCCAATCGGAGCGGCAAGTCAGTTCATGGACGCCAGCTACCTCTCGCTCCTGGACAGCGCGCTGATGATGCCCGGACTCTCGCGCTACTCCTACGTTACCGCCGACCCGTTCCTAGTCGTTCGCTCCAGAGGCAGCCGGGTTGAAATCATCCAGCAGGGGAGGGTCGAACGACTGGACGACAACCCGTTTGACATCCTCAAGCGGCTCCTTGCCCAATACGGCGCAGAACGCAGAGGAGACGGCCCTCCATTCCAAGGAGGCGCTGTTGGCTACGTCGGTTATGAGATGGCCAGACACCTCGAACGGCTGCCGGCCTCCGCCCGTGCAGACTTGGCCCTTCCGGACATGAGCGTCGGTTTCTACGATTGGGTGGCCGCATTCGACCATGTGCGCTCCACAGCCAGCCTCGTTACGACCAAATTCAGCCCCAATGGCCGCTCGGACTGGGCCCGCAGCCGCTTGGAAGCGCGTCGTTGGCCGCACCCAACCCGCGCGGTCGTTGCACAGAATATCAAGTCCAACTTCTCACGCCGTCAATACATCGAGGCAGTCAACCGAGTGAAGAGATACATCGTCGACGGCGACATCTATCAGGCCAACATCTCCCAGAGGTTCCAAGCAGACGTAGATACCACCGCTTGGAACCTCTACCGGACACTGCGAAAGATAACTCCTGCGCCGTATAGCGCATACCTCCAGTTTCCAGAAATGAGCGTCATTAGCTGCTCTCCCGAACTGTTCCTGCGTGCGGAAGACGGCGTTGTACAGACACGCCCCATGAAGGGGACGCGCCCGCGCGGCGCTACTGCGGAAGAAGACAACCGCCTCTTCCGCGACCTCGCTGTAAGTGAAAAAGACCGAGCGGAAAACATCATGATCGTCGATCTGCTCCGCAACGACCTCGGCAAAGTCTGCATACCAGGCACGATTTGCGTTCCAGAGCTCTTCACCGTCGAGAAGTACCCAAAGGTACATCAGCTCGTCTCATCCGCAACCGGTAGACTCCGCCGCGAACATGACGCGATCGACCTATTGACCGCGTGCTTCCCCGGAGGCTCGGTTACCGGCGCGCCCAAGATCCGCGCCATGGAGATCATCGACGAAATCGAGCCTGTCCAACGCAGCGTCTACTGCGGCGCCATCGGCTATATCGGCTTCGACGGCTCAATGCAGATGTCCATACCCATCCGAACGGCGCTGATGAACGGACGAAGGGTCTACGTCCAAGTCGGCGGAGGAATCGTTGCAGACTCCGATCCCGATGCGGAGTACCGCGAAACCCTCGACAAGGCAAGCGGCGCTTTCGATGCGCTGGGCATAACGGGTTTTCAATCGTAGCCGCTTCGAGTATCATACCCACAGGAAACTCGAGAACAACCATCATCCGAGGTGTCACCATGGGATACGTTAGCTTCGGCTGGACGGGAGAAGACCGCAAGATCGAAGTGGAATTGGACGAACAGGAAGGCATTTGGTACACCGTCCACTACGACGGCGAGGGCAACGATGACCCTATCATGACGAGGATATTTGGCACCAACCGCCTGCCTACGCCGTGGACCAAGGAAACCGACAAGCCCACCGTCATCAAGGAGCTCGCAGACCGCAACCCCCATGCGGCGGTAGGGTAGCGCCATCCTGTTCGAGACCCTACTGAGGCGGCCAAGAACAGCGCCGTCGGAGTTAGGAACGAGGAACAGCATGTGCGCTTCGCGCGGGTACTTTGCTGGGTCTGCGGCCATTCCCTGCGTAATCCTGCTTGGAGGCGGTAGCGCTCCGCATTTCCTTATGAACGGGGTTTGCACAGGATCCGCCCCGAGACGGGCGTCTTGAGAGACTTCCCATGCGAGCCTACCGAAGGCGCGCGCCGGATCTAGAAGCGTTCTTCCGCAGCTTGTTTGTCGTGAACCGGCCGTTGCGCGTCCTGCTTTTCATATAGTGGATGCGAGTTCCACCGTCCCATCTTCAAGTAGATAGTGCAATCCCGGCAGACTTCTGGTATGACGTTGCGCTCGCGCCAGTCGCTGATCATCTTGCGCCGACGCTGTCCCAGAAGTTCGGGGGAATCGTCGATTCGTCCGATGAGGAGCGCGTCGTTCTGCCCAGGCCGCTCGGCGGTAACGCAACCGCAAACTCTAATCGAGCCGTCTGGCGCGAAGTTTGTATTGCCCAAACGCAGACAAGGCCGATAGTCTTTGCTGAGAGGTTCGCTCAGATCGAAGATATCAGGGCTGACCATACCCCCGATGGGGTCGAAAGTCCAACGGAGATTGATACTCAGATGGGGATAGCGCATCGGATTGTATACTGCCATCGCGTCTTTGACCCTGACGCCCTTCTGGTGTTTCAGTAGTCGCACTTCGATAGACACTGCGGTGCGGTCATGGCGCGTTGCCAGCTCTCCGAGTAGAGCGTGTATGTTGCGGAGCACCTTGTCGAACCTATCCACCCCGTACAGATCCCTGTAAGTTTCGCGGTCGAGGCCGCCGACGGAGATGCTCATCGAGAGCTTCTCCCGGTTGGGCAGCTGCATCATCTTGGCGAGGTTCTCCTCGTTGAGCGCGATGGCGTTGGTATAGAAGTGCGCCCACTCGACTTTCGGCAGCTGCAAAACGCGGTCTACCCGTGAGCCCCACTTTGGGTCGGTAAATATCTCGCCCGTGGGCGGTGTGAAGGAAACACGCCTCTCACCCTCTGACTCGATGGACTTGACGGCAGCGTCGAAGACGGCGTCAGACATCTGTAGCAGCGGACTGCCGGAATCGGCAATTTCTGGGTAGGGGCAAAAGACGCAGCGCGCATTGCAGAGGCTGGAAAGGGTAAGGTAAGTTCCCGGCGAATAGCCAGTCAGCCGGAAGAAGAGACGCCTAGCACCGGAGCGCACCTTTGCCATCCGGCGGATCTGCTCGACCCCCGGCACACGGTTGGATAACTCTCGCGCTTTCCGTAGTAGCATAACCAAGCCAAATCAAGCGGATTCTAGATTTCCGGGCAGCGGCGCGGCGAGAAGCGCGCGGCAGGAGAGCAAGCATCGAAATGCAGAGGCCTCGATGAGGGACAGAGGATGTGCGGATGCGCCCCACCGCGGTGCGGGTGTGTGGTGGGGTAGGGTATGGAGTGGAGAAATGGGGCCCACGGTAGTGTTCTCCATCATGTGCGAGGATGGCTCGTCTCACATGATACCCGCATATGTTCGGTTTGTCAATTGCCGTTCCCACCCGGCATTCTCTATACGCGACTGCGATCCGAAATCGTCTCTCCAACGAAAGCGAGCATCCCCCGCCTGTACCGTGGTCCAACCGAGTATGACGAGTAGGCAAGATACCTGCGCTTCGAGGGAGAAGAGTGACACTCCCAACGGCCCTCTAGCCCCTCAGAGTCTCCTCCATCACCCGCATGAAGTTCTCTCCAAGGATCTTGCGGATGTCCCCGTCGCTGTACCCCCGCTTCACCAACTCATCCGTGATGAGGCAAACCTTCGTGCAATCCTCCATGCCGGCGGGCATAGTAGCCCCGTCGAAGTCCGACCCAAGCCCAACGTGGTCGATGCCTGCGGTGGACGCCATGTGGTCGATATGATCCACGATCTGCGTGTACCGCGGCTTTGGAATCTCCGCAAGCTGCCCCGCAAACACTTCCTCGATCTCCTTCCTCGCCTCCTGCAAGCCGCATGAATCGGCAGGGAAGTCCTTCTCGGCCTTCTTCACTCGCTCAGCCTTCTCCGCATCGAGCGCATCCTTTGCCCTGCGGTACTCCTCTCCGACGAACGTCACCTCGTAGTTCACCCCGATAACGCCCCCGTTGTTGGCGATCTCCCGGATCTGATCGTCGTCCAAATTCCGCGGCGCAGCGCAGATTGCTTTGGCAGAGGAATGCGACGCGATGACGGGCTTGGTCGTCGCCTCCATCGCGTCCCAGAACGTCGACGGCGCAACGTGGGAGACATCTACCAACATCCCGATACGGTTCATCTCCCGGACGACCTCCTTGCCGAAGTAGGTGAGTCCGTTGTGCCTCGCCTCGTCCAGCACCCCGTCCGCCCAATTATTCGTATTGTTCCACGTGAGAGTCATATACCGCGCGCCCAACCGATGATACATCCGCAGGATCGATAGATCGTCGTCGATCGAGTGCCCGCCTTCCACGCACAATATCCCCGCGAGTTTCCCCGCGTCTACGATCCTTCGCACATCCCCGGCCGTCACCGCCTGCTCGATATCCTCCGGATAGCGCCTCATCAACGTGTGGAACGAGTCCATGTAGTCCAACGTCACCTGCACCGCCTTCTTCCGAGGAATCCACGACGGCGAGGCGAAGCAAGCGAAGAACTGCACCCTCTGGTTGCCCTGCTTCATCCGCGGAATATCCATATGCGTCTCCGCTTGTGGCTGCCCAATGTCGACCCCGTGCCGAGTCGGCCAAGCGAGGCTGTCGGAATGCGTGTCCACGACAAGCGCCGAGTAGTGGATCTCTCTTGCCTTCTCGCTGATAGTCGCCATCTCTCCTCCCCAAATCGCGCGGTCGGTATGGGACTTCCCCCGTATAGAGGTATGGTATCATTGACAGACAAAACTCGCAGAGGAGACGCTACATGCCTGACCCCAACTTCCGAAACCGCACTCTCTATCACAACGACAACCTGGAAATCATGCGCGGCATGAACAGCAAATCCGTCCATCTCATCGCAACCGATCCACCGTTCAAGAAGAACAGGGACTTCCATGCGACGCCGGACAGCCTAGCGGCCGGCGCGCGGTTCTCCGACCGCTGGAAGTGGGACGATGATGTGCATCCGGAATGGACAGACCAGATCGAGGACGACTGGCCCGCCGCCCACGCCCTCATCAATGCAGCCAAGATTTCCTACGGGATGGACATGGCCGCGTTCTTGTGCTGGCTCGGTGTGCGTCTCATGGAGATGCGCCGCATCCTGCGCGACGATGGCAGCATCTACCTCCACATCGACCACACCGCTCACGCTTACGTCAAGACGCTCATGGACGGCATCTTCGGACACAAGAACTTCCGGAACGAGATTGTGTGGTGGTACAGTTGGGGCTATCACACCAACAAATACTGGAACAGAAAGCATGACACGATTCTATACTACGCGAAGGATGAATCGAAGGTCGTATTTGATGGAGATAGGGCGCGAGTTCCGTACCGACAAGGGAGTCAAATGACGACCGATGCTCGATGGAACAAATCGTACAACGAGAAAGGAAAGTTGCCGGAGGATGTCTTCGACATTCCTACGATAAACGCCATGTCCAAGGAGCGCACCGGCTACCCAACGCAGAAGCCGTTGGCCCTGTACGAACGCATCATCAAGGCATCCAGCAACCCCGGTGACATCGTGCTCGATCCGTTCTGCGGATGCGCCACGACGCCGATAGCGGCCGAACGATTGGGTCGTCGGTGGGTTGGCATCGACATATGGGACGAGGCGCACCATCAAGTGCTAAACCGCTTGGTGCATGAGGGGCTGGCCGTTCCGACGGAGGCGGAGGAGCCAGACGCCGCCGATACTCAGGAACATTCACAGCCCCTCCTCACATTCGGAGACGTCCACTACACCACCGCGCCGCCGGTACGCACGGACGACCAAGAGATCGCCGCCCCCAACCTGAAGCTGAAGCTTCAACGCGCCGTCGAACCGTGGCAGCGGCTTCTCAACCGAGAGATGCGGCACATCTTGGCAGCCGCCCAGTCGGTAGATAGGCTCGTAGGCTGCGCCGGCTGCGGCCGGAAGCTGGAAATAGAGTTCATGCACCTCGATCACATTCAGCCCAAGTCGGACAGCGGGGAAAACTACATCACGAACCGCGTGCTGTTGTGCGGCCCGTGCAACAGCGAGAAGTCGAACGACAAGACGATGCCCGGCTTGCAGCGTGCGAACAAGAAGTTTGGGTGGATGCAGGACGAGTCGCTGGCGCGGGATATGCGTGGCCGTGCGCAGATGCGCACGTCGTGGGTTCGGGATTACTGGGGAACAGAGGAATGCGATGAGCTCATTGCAAACGTCCGGGAGCAGATCCGCCGCCGCTTGCGATGATTGGTGACGCGCCGCGTCCTATCCCCGGATCCCATCCAAGAGAACCTGCCCTCCCATCACCAGGAGCAGCAAGACCAAGAGCCGCAGGATCCAAACTCCCTGCAGCTTCACGGCCAGCCTTGCGCCAACCTGCCCCCCGGCCAGGATGCCGAGCCCGGCGAACACCACCGTCGGAAACCAATTGACGTGTCCGAGCCCGGTGTGAACCACCGCTCCGGCCGTCGAGTAGATCGAAAGCGCGAACACCGAAGTCGCCACCGCAACAGGAACTGGGAAGTTGAAGACTCCCACGAGCAGGGGAGTTCTCAGGAAGCCTCCGCCCGTCCCAAAGAACGCCGAGGCAAATCCAATGACCACGTTGATCGAGGTCGCCACCGGTTCGTTGAAGTGGTACCGGAAGCGCTGCCCCCGCTTGGTCTGTATCTGCCGCTCAGTAATGAACGACCGAAACGACTGCTCCCTCTTGGACGGTTTGACCTGCTTCTGAATGTACGACCGTATCAAGATCTGCGCCGCGAGCGTAATGAGCAGCAGCCCAAACAGGATGCGGAAGAGATCGCCTCCGATCTTTGCGACTGCGAACGGCGCAGCTATCGAGCCCGGAATCGCCGCCGCCGCAAAGAGCAAGCCGCTTCTCGAGTCGACGAACCCGAGCCGCTTGTAGGTATACGCCCCCGCGAAGCTGTTCATGGCCACAAGAGTGAGCGATGTCCCGGCTGCATTCTCGGGTTCGAGATTGAAGAACAGCAGCAGCAACGGAACGAAGATGATCCCTCCTCCTGTGCCGACCATGACACCGAAAGCCGCCGTCGCAAACCCGACCAACGCCAGCGAGAGCCATTCAACCATCGGCCGCAGCTGCCGCATCCTTGGAGACTTCCCGCAGCGCCCGATCGACGAGATGCGACGGCACGTCGCTTCTCGTAACCGCGTTGCCGATGCCGTCCAAGAGCACCCAACGTATCTTTCCGCCTACTGTCTTCTTGTCCATGCTCATCGCGCCCCTGATGGCCGCTGGATCCACCCCGTCGTAGGCAAGTGGAGACCCGTATGCCTCCAGCACCGAGCCCTGCCGTTGGACATCCTCGCTTGTGAGCATCCCCATCCAATTGGCGATGTGCGCGGCCGCCGTCATTCCAATCCCAACCGCCTCGCCGTGCAGATAACGGTCGTATCTAGTCACTGCCTCGAGCGCATGGGCAGTCGTGTGTCCGTAATTCAGCAATGCCCGGATGCCAAGCGTCTCCCGTTCGTCCTGACTGACGACATTTGCCTTGATACCTACGCTCCGCCGAAGCGCGCCGCTCGCAATTTCCGGATCCAAGGACGATATCGCTCCAACGTTCTCCTCGAAGACGCGCAGCAGCGGCTCATCCAATATCAGCGCGTGCTTGATCGCCTCCGCCCACCCGGAGACGAGGGCCCGCGCGGGTAGGGTAGAGAGCGTCTCTACGTCCGCAAGGACGAACTCCGGATGCTTGAATGAGCCAACCAGGTTCTTCCCCTGCGGCAGGTCTACTGCCGTCTTTCCCCCGATCGATGCATCCATCATGGCCACCAGCGAAGTCGGCGCCTGCACCAGCGGCATCCCCCGCAAGTATGTAGCCGCCGCGTACCCGCCCACGTCTCCGACCACGCCCCCTCCGACTGCGACGATCAGATGACCGCGCTCGGCCTTCCGTTCCGCCAGCCAGCGGTAGATATGCGAAAGCGTATCGAGGCTCTTGTGCATCTCCCCCGATTCCATGATGAACAAGTGGCTAGGTATTCCAGCCGCCTCCATCGACACCTGCACCTTGCGCGCGTG
Source organism: Dehalococcoidia bacterium (assembly GCA_965242665.1). GTDB lineage: Bacteria > Chloroflexota > Dehalococcoidia > Lucifugimonadales > VXLM01 > VXLM01. The sequence continues at coordinate 3,305,334 of OZ251484.1, forward strand.
CCGCTGCGCGTTCTCGTCCGTAATGATATAGGCCGCTCCGGGCCCGATCCTCGTCTCGACGTGCTGTCCGATCTGTTCCGCCAGCCCCCAGCCGACCCAGACAGGATAATCCCCCGAAGATGTCCGCACGGTCGCCGCCAGCGTATCGTCATGAATCGAATACGGGTCAGCGCTTGGGGCGAAACGGTTCCAGGCGCGTACCACCTCGGACGCAACCTCGGCTGTAGATAGCCGATCCGTGTGTATCGTCCACTGTGCCTGGGCGTATAAGGCTTGCCTATCGATCTTGAGGTTGGTGATGCGGCGGAGCGGGTCGGAGTGGAGGAGGAGAGGACGGACTGCCTGCGAGCCGTCGATCTCCGCGGGGTTGGACAACCGACGGTATATCGTATCCGCGCGCGCTTCGAGGCAAACGACTACGCCCGTCGCTTCCATGACCCGGCGGTTTCGCTCGTCGATGACGATGCCGCCCCCTGTCGAAACTACCTGGCGCCGCCCGCGCGAAATCGATTCCAGCGCATTGCGCTCGATGCGCCTGAACGCAGATTCGCCCTCCTCTTGGAAGATTTCTGCGATCGACTTGCCAGCTCGGGAGACGATAGTTTCATCGGTATCGACGAAGCTCCAACTGAGCAGCTCCGCAGTCATCGCCCCGACGGTCGATTTGCCGGTTCCAGAGAATCCGATGAAGTAGATGTTCGGTCCCATACCGCTCCGCCTGCTACTGTCCGAGCGCCCGCCGAGCCGCCCTGTACATGGTATCCACAGGAGCCTGCTTTTCAGTCCATAGCTCGAAAGCGGCGGCTCCCTGATAGATTAGCATCCAGAGCCCCCCCACGACGACGCATCCAGCCTCCATGGCGCGCCTCATCAAAGGCGTCTCCGATGGAGTGTACACCATATCGTATATGAGTGTATCGGGCGGGAGCTGCACGGCGGCCAGCAGTGCACGACCCTCGTCCGCGCCGCTCGCCATCCCGACCGCTGTCGAATTGACGATCAAATCCACCTCAGGCGAGGCCTCGTCGAGAGAAACGACGTCGACCTGCTGGATTAATCCTGCCAGATCCTCGGCGATGGACTCGGCACGCGCGACCGTCCGGTTGGCGATCGTCAGACGAGCCGCCCCCTCGCCGGCGAGTGCATACGCCGCCGCGCGCGCCGCCCCCCCGGCTCCCAACAGCAATACGGTCTTCCCGCGCGGCTCGAACCTCGCTTTCTCCCGCAGGCTCTTGATGAACCCGTATGCGTCTGTATTGTATCCCGCCAGCGACCCGCTTCTATTGACGACCGTGTTGACCGCGCCGACATTCCGAGCCATCGCGCTGCAATCGTCGACGAGATCGACGAGGCGCTCCTTGTGCGGAATAGTAACGTTGAACCCCGCGTACTGATCTCCGCGGAGGCGCGCGACAGTATCCGCGAGACGGGCGGGGGGGGTAGGCCATGCAGAATACGTTGCGCTGATGGCGTGGTAGTCGAGCGCAGCTTGTTGAAAGGCGGGGGACACCGTATGAGAGAGGGGATGTCCAATGACGCCGAGTTGCTTGGTCATCGGCAGCCCCCTGCAAGTATGCGCGGAGTATACCGTGCGCGCTTCGTACTCTTGATTGTCCTCGACGCCCCGTTCCTGTTGCACACCTCGGCCGCTCTAGAGTACGCCGCCGGCAAGTTCGTACATCTCATTTGCGCTAACCGGTTGCGATCCTGTCGAGATGCGATTGGAGAATGACTGCCGCCGCCGCCGCGTCGATCTCGCCTCGGCGGCGCTCCTGTATCGGCTTGGTCTCGCTCAGGAGCCGCTTGGCCTCTACCGTGGAGAACCGTTCGTCCACTGCCGTCACCGGCACCGGCGCGCGCGCCTCCAGCTTCGAAATGAACGCCGCCACCGACCGAGTTTGCCGACTGTGCCCGCCGTTGAGAGAGACAGGAAGGCCTACGACGATTTCATCCGCCCCTTCTCGGTTCGAGAGATGGAGAATCGCATCGATGCTCTTCGCGTCCGAATCGCGGGGAATGACCATCAAGGGCGACGCAAGAACGCCCAGCGCGTCACTAGCGGCCACGCCGATGCGTTTACTGCCGATGTCCAAGGCGATGGTCTTCACGTGTCTGCGGCCTGTTCTTCGACGATGCGGGGTATGAGTCCGAGCGCTTCCTCGATCTTGCCGGCGTCCCGTCCTCCCGCCTGGCCCACGTCTGGCCGACCGCCTCCCCCGCCTCCGATAGTCTTCGCAGCCGCACGAACGATGCGCGATGCGTCCAATCCAGACGACCTCAAGTCCGGAGTCACCATCGAAATGAGCAGGGGTCGTTCGTTGATGACTGCGCCGAGCACGACGACCCCGCTGCCGATCTTGTCTCGCAGCCAATCGCCCATCTCGCGCAAGGCGTCCGTGTTCGGCGCGTCGACTTTGGCGGCAAGCACGCAAACGCCGTCCACGTCCTGGCGCTGATGGAGCACGTCCGCAGCGGACTGAAGCGATAGCCTGCGCTCCAACCCTTCTTTCTCTCGCCTCAGTTGGGTAAGTTGTTCAAGCAGGGCGTCGACTCGCTCTTCGAGACTGTCCACTGGCGTCTGAAGCTTGGCGGCGGCCGACGCGGCAGCCCGCACCCTCTGATTGACCATCCGCTCCGCTCCTCGTCCGCTGACAGCCTCGATGCGGCGCATTCCCGCGCCGATACTCGATTCTCCAAGTACGAACACTGCGCCGAGCTCACCAGTTCGCGCGACATGCGTGCCTCCACAAACTTCGAAGCTGAAAGTTGCCCCATTTGCGATCTCGACGAGGCGCACGACGTCCTCGTACTTGTCCCCGAAGAAGGCCAGCGCCCCGCGTCGAATGGCGCTGGAGTAGGTGTCCTCCGACCTCTCAACGGTCGCGTTGTGTCGAATCTTCTCGTTTACCAGAAACTGAACCTCTTGCATCTCCTCCGGAGTGACCGGCTCCACATGTGAAAAGTCGAAGCGCAGCCGATCTGGAGTCACGAGCGATCCGGCCTGCCGCACGTGGGCCCCGAGCACTTCTCGCAAGGCCGCATGGAGCAGGTGCGTGGCCGTATGATTCCGCGCAGTGTCCTCTCTGCGCACCGGGTCCACGTAGGCATCGATCGTCTGCCCAAGCGTTATCTTTCCCTGTACGACTGTTCCAAAGTGCATGATGAGATCCGGCATGACTCTTTGCGTGTCGTGAACCGCGATCTTGCCCTCCGGCCCAACGAGTTCCCCTGCGTCTCCAACTTGTCCGCCTCCCTCGGGGTAGAACGGCGTCTCAATGAGGACTATCTCGACATCGTCCCCCTCGCGGACTTCGTTCACTGCCTCGCTGCTCCGTATAATGCCCACGGCAGCCGAATGGGCCACGAGAGATTGGTAGCCTAGGAACTTCACTCCTCCGACGCCAAGGCTCTCGTACAAGCGAATCTTCGTGCGGTCGCCTCCGAACGCCGCGCTGGATCTGGCGCGTTCACGCTGGTCTGCCATACGCACCTCGAATTCTTCCATGTCTACTCGAACCCCGCGCTCCGCCGCGATCTCCTGAGTCATTTCCACCGGGAAGCCGTACGTATCCCACAGCCGGAAGGCGGCATCCCCAGAAAGCGTGTCGACTCCCGACAGCGCTTCCGCCAACATGGCGTAGCCGTTCTGGAAGACCGATAGGAAGCGCTCCTCCTCCATCCTGATGACCGTCTGCACGAACTCGCGGTTTGTCCTGAGTTCGGGGTATGCGTCTCCCATCACGAGGGCGGCTTCGTCCGCGACCTGTCCCAAGAAAGGCTCGTCTATCCCAAGCATCCGAGCGTGTCGAATGGCTCGCCGCAACAAGCGGCGGAGGACGTATCCCCTCCCTTCGTTGGCAGGAACTATCCCGTCCGCAATGAGAAACGCCGAACTCCGTCCATGCTCCGCGACGACGCGAATGGCCTGTCTCGTCTCCGCGTCGTCCGTAGATGCGCGTCCGCTGATCTCTTCGATCTTCCGAACGAGCGGCAAGAAGATATCCGTCTCATAGATGTCGTCTACCCCTTGGAGCACGACTGCCAGCCTCTCGAACCCCATCCCCGTATCGATCCCGGTCTGCGGTAGGGGAGGTCTGCTCCCATCCAAATTGTGATAGAACTGCATGAACACGAGGTTCCACAGCTCCACGTACCGTTGGCAGACCAAGCCAGTCACCGGGGTGGCATTCTCGCAGTTTGGCCCGCAATCCTCAAGTCCGCAGTTTGGACGCCCCTGCATGAAGTCATAGTGTAGCTCCGCGCATGGGCCGGTTGGCCCCTCATCTCCGGCAGGCCCCCACCAATTCTCCGAATCCCCAAACCGAAATATCCGCTCGCGGGGAATGCCGTGCTTCTGCCAAAGTTCGTATGCCTCATCGTCCGTATGATGTACCGTCGCCGCGAACCGCTCCTTGGGGAGGCCCATCGCCGCCTCGAGGCAATCGATTGCGAAACCCATAGCCCCGTCCTTGAAGTAGTCCCCAATGGAGAAATTGCCCAGCATCTCGAACAACGTTAGATGCGTGGCATCCCCCACCTCGTCGATGTCCACAGTCCGAAACGCCTTTTGAGACGAAGTCAACCGTCGATTCGGAGGCTCCGACTCTCCCGAAAAGTACGGCTTGAATTGCACCATACCCGCGTTCGTTAGGAGAAGCGTCGGATCCGCCACAGGGATCAGAGACGAACTGGAGACCCTCATATGACCTTGCGATTCGAAGTAGCCGAGGAACCGCTCTCGTATTTCGTTTGAGTTCATCGTCGATTACTCTGAGTTGGAAGACTTGACTTGTCATTATACTCTGATGCGTCCGATTCTAAAACAATTGCACGGGGCTTCCGTTCGATTTATCGGCATGGCAATCCTAGACACATCTACGGGTATGGCAACGCACCGCAAGAATCCAGTACAGCCGCTACGATGCCCAGTGTGGCTATGGCCAGCCGTGCGCCCCAAACCCAGTTGACGTATTCCCACTTGAACATATGCCGCAAAAGGAAACGGAACCTCGGCAAGGTCGCGTTGGCGTCCGCGCGAATGTGATACCATTACCCTGCCGCTGGCCGGTGACCGCTTCCCGGCCTCTACCAGGGAGGTTCGATGTGAAGGCAAGACATACCCCCCATAGCGCTCGTCTGGAGTGCTGCTCGCCCCATCCGTTCGACATCATGGCGGTCTACGCCCTATACCAGTCGAGGTAGCGCCATGACCCTGCGTCCATATGCGATTCTCATGGCGTTCCTCACGCTTCTCGTCGCGTTCGCCTCTGGCTGTTTCTGGGGTGCGGACAGCACGCCGTCGCCAATCAGCGCGCCGATTCCTACCTTGACGCCTGCGCCGACTAGCACGCCGTCGTCTACTCCTACACCCTCACCGACTCTAACGCCGTCGGCCACGGCTATTCCAACCAGCACGTCGACGGCCGCGGCCATTCCAACTCTGACGCCCACCAGCACGCCGACTCCAACCTCAACGCCAACTCCCACTCCAGCTCCGTCCTACATCGGCACGCTCTACACTAGAGAATCAAGGATTTATGGTAGGAACTCTTGGGAAGGAAACGGTAACGTTCAATGGACGCCAGACGGCTCCCGAATCTTGTTTACCTTTCGTCAGCAAAGAGCAGGAATCTATGCAGTCGATGTCGATGCCTCTCGCTTGCAAAGGATCGTGGACCCATCCCCTGAGAATGCCGTAAACTGCGGGTTGATGACGTACTTCGACATATCGCCGGACGGATCGCAGATCGTCTATTCCGCGTGCAAATACCCCAACGAATCGAACCGTCTTCCTCCCAGTGAACTGGAATCTCGGGCGGGTTCATATGAGATAGCGGTATCGAACATCGACGGTACGAACACAAGGATGCTTACGAACAACAATCACTTCGACAACTTTCCTGTTTGGTCTCCTGACGGATTGCAGATTGCGTTCGTATCCGACCTCGGACCGAACCACACCGGGACCGAGGCTCATGGGCGGCTCATGGTCTATACGATGGCAACCGGCGAGTTGAGAGACATCACGCCGCTCTATACTGGCATTAGAGTTGCTCCGCATCCGCCAGCATGGTCTCCTGACGGTCAGCTCATAGCGTTCGTCGCGCACGACATGGATGGCAGCAATGACGAATCTGACGAGGATGTTTGGGCACAGAGCCCTCTCGTCATATACATTATGTGGCCTGACGGCGGGGGGTTGAGGACGATAGGTCGTGCATTCAGCGAGCCGTTGTGGTCTCCCGACGGTTCGCGCATCGCGATAGTCGCGCCGTGGGCGAGAGGTGCAGGGCTCTTCACGTTCGCGCCCGATGGCTCGGACCCCGTCTTCGTTACCCACGTCGAGGATGTGGTCTATGGTTCCTGGGATTCGTGGCTGAACGAATTCCCTCGGACATGGCTAAACAGGGTGTACTGGTCGCCGGACGGATCCCGAATCTTATTCACCCGGTCCAAGGACCTGCGCCGCTACGATCCTTACGATTATGAATCGTGGGATGCGGCCTTCGTGGAATCGTGGGGTCCGCCGTACACATTCGATTCAGAAGACAAGCGTTGCGGGCATCGGTGTGTAGCGTCGGCGGACGGCGCATTCGTCACGGACACTACAGGGCTCCGCCTTCCGTCTTGGATCGACAAATGGAGGGGTGACAAAGTCCGCCACCCCCTCTTGTCTGAACCGTTGTCTTGGTCTCCCAATGGCTCCAGAATCGCCGTGCTGGCCCGTGGAGGGGGGATAGCAGGGAGGGGCAGCGTCATTCTGTATACGATGGATCCCGAAGGCAATGATGTGCACGTCCTCGTAAGGCATGGTGGAATTAATAGCCTGGTGGAGCAGGAAGTAACTCGGGGCTTGATAGCCTGGGAGTCGGAGCCTGTCGATCTCGATTCGTGTTCCAACGGCGTGGTCGTTCCGGATCCCGAAGAGAACCTCGGGTTGGTCGAGGACTGCCAGACGATCTTGATCATGCGGGACACGCTTGGAGGGTCAGTCTCGCTTGAGTTGTCAGAGCGTTGGACAACGAACCGGCCGATAGCTGAGTGGATGAACTGGGGCGTCGGTGTTAGGGTGGAGGGCAACCCGCCGCGCATACGCTCTCTTGTTCTCCCTGGTCGCATTGGGATAGACACACCTCCGGCCCACACATTGTTTGGACGCCTCGCGCCGGAGCTGGGCGCTCTAGAGGAGCTCAGGGAATTGAATCTAGAAGTGAACGAGCTCACCGGGCCCATTCCTCCCGAGTTAGGCAATCTGAGGAATCTTGAGGTACTGAGACTTTCGGACAATTATCTCAGGGGGAGCATTCCGTCTGGATTGGGCGAACTCACGAACCTCAGAGAGTTACATTTGGATTGGAACCAGTTGACTGGGGATATTCCTGCAGAGTTAGGCAATTTGCTGAATCTGGAGATACTGATACTTTCAGACAATGATCTCAAGGGAAGCATCCCGGTCGAGTTGGGCAATCTGTCCAATCTCAGAGAGCTGTATTTGGATGGTAACCAGTTGACAGGAGGCATTCCTGCTGAGTTAGGCAACCTGCCGAATCTGGAGAAGATACACCTCGGACGAGGTAGTCAGTTCACCAACCATCTGTTCCACAACCAGTTCACCGGCTGCGTTCCCCGGGGCTTAGCGAAGAAGATCCTCTACTTCGACGAGCTCGGGCTTCCGCCGTGCGAGGAGTCATCGGATGGTAGATGACTATGAATGACGGTATGACATCGAGGAGGGTGATGAGGGCTTGCTTCGCAATTGCGGTGCTTGCGCTCCTTGCGTGCGCACAGGGATTGCGCCCAGGTCCAGCGGATTCGCCGTCTCCCTTGGAGTTGCCGTCTCATGAGCCTCATGCCGATATACCAAACGAAACCGCACGGGACAGGCATTCCCTACATATACAGGATATACGCCCACAAGAACGAACCCCCTGAAGTCCTGTCCGCCTCCCAGGCCGCGAATGCAGACAGGCAGTCCAGACTCCGACCTTGCCGCTAGTTCTCGTTCGATCTAGCGTATAATACCTTCACGGCTCCCGCGCGCGAGTAATGATGAGTATCTTCACACTCCATACAGTGGACGGACAGACGCGGCTTGGGACGCTGCACACTGCGCGCGGTGACGTCCATACCCCAGCGTTCATGCCGGTCGCTACGCAAGGGTCGGTCAAGGGGATCGATTCCAACGACCTCCGCACCCTGGGCGCGCAGATCGTACTCGGCAACACCTACCATCTCTATCTGCGCCCTGGTGTGGAAATCATCCATCGGCACGGCGGACTCGCGTCCTTCATGGCATGGGACGGCCCCACGCTCACCGACAGCGGCGGCTTCCAAGGGTTCAGCCTCGAACACCTGCGCCGCATCACCGAGGACGGAATCGAGTTCCGTTCCCATCTCGACGGCAGCTCGCACATGTTCAGCCCCGAAATGGTGATACGGCATCAGGAGGCCATTGGCGCTGATGTCATCATGCCAATCGACGTATGCGCGCCCGGCGGCAGCGACCACGACAGCGCGGCGGACGCTGTCGCCGCGACGACGCGCTGGGCGGAGCGGTGCAGGGCGGCGCACACCCGCGGCGACCAACATCTGTTTGGCATCGTGCAGGGCGGGACGTTTCCAGACCTGCGCCGAGAATCTGCCAAGCAGATAGTACGCATGGACTTTCCGGGATACGCAGTCGGCGGACTGAGCGTCGGCGAGTCCAAGCGAGACATGCTAGACACCACCGCGCTTGCGGCCAACCTCCTGCCGACCGACCGACCCCGCTATCTGATGGGAGTCGGCTCGCCGGAAGACCTGGTGGAATGCACAGCCAGGGGAATCGACATGTTCGACTGCGTCCTGCCAACGCGCATCGCGCGCAATGGAGCGCTCTTCGTCCGCAACGGGCGAGTCAACATCGACGGAGCGCGGTTCAAGGGGCGAGAACAGCCAATTGAGGAGGGCTGCGATTGCTACACATGCAAGACATTCTCGGCCGGCTACCTCAATCACCTCTTCCGCACCAAGGAGCTGCTCGCCTACCGCTTGGCCACCATCCATAACCTGCGCTTCATCCTGCGCCTCATGGAGCAGATGCGCGCGGCCATCGGCGACGGCGAGTTCGAAGATTTCCGACGCGAGTTCCACGATCGCTTCGTTCCCCCCAACGAGCAAACAAGGCGGGAACAGAAGCGGAAGTGGATCGAGGCCCAACGCCGAAGATCGAAGACAGACGGATAGCCCCGCCTATCGATCCACCGACGCCCATGCGTGCCCGCGTGGAATCGTCCACGTCTCGGACAGAGCGACGCAGCACGTGCTGATGACCGTCGGTCCATCGTCCAACAACCGCGGATGCGCCCTGCCTTGCGCCGCCTCCCCGTCGATGGACGCCTGAGCCCGACCGGCCGGAATCAAGAGGCTGTACACGCCGTGCGGCTGTCCTGCCCGCTCCCCAGGACGGTTCGCCATCATGACCGGCTCCCCAAGGTCGTACCACGTCAACGCGATGTACTCCTCGCGCGATTCGACATGCTCCGTCCAGTAAGTGAGAGTGTCGCCAGACCTCCAAAACTCCGCCTCGACGATAGGAATGTCCCCGGCGTACTGGTCGCCCATCGACGCCTGCACCCCCTCCTGAAGCCACCGCGCCATGGCGATGTTGTCGGAGTAGATGCGCACCTCGCCGCCGGTCAACTCACTGACGATGAACAGAACGTGGCCAGGCCCTCTAGGGGAATGGACGACCCTCCAATGGCTCGCGGACGTCGTAGGCGCGTCCTCGGCTTCCGCGCTCAACCCCAGAAAGGAATTCTCGCCTGTCAATCGTACCTGGTTGCTGTCGACTCCCATAGTGGAGCTCATCTTACCTGACGTCGATCTACTCGTCAACCCCGTCTCGCCTGCGTGGATCGCTTGCCGATGAGGAACACGGTGAATCGAGAAACGACAAATCGAACCGCCGCAGCGTGCTGCGCGGTATCCTGACGGAACCGTTTTCCCTTATGCAGACGCCATAGTGGCTGGTAAGCTGATATACGGGATCGGCGTCCGTGCCCCAATAGTGCGCTTGGTGAAGCCGCGTTATTGCGAGCACGACGCCGTAGAGTTCCTTCCTCCCGCCTGGCCGCTCGCGGAGAAATCCGAGCACAGTCTCTGGCGCGGCGGGGAGCGCTGTGCGCGATCGGACCTCGCACCACTTCTCGAACTCGGGCCAGGCCCCCGCAGACATCCCTACGAGGTGGCGGTAGTACAAGTCGTGTATTGGGCCGCTCTTTCGCACGAGAGGAGCTCCGTTTGCTTCGAGAAACGACAAATCGAAGCGCTCCACAACCTCATTGGGTATCTGAACATCGCCGTCCGAACCCACATCGACGCCATAGTTCCGTCTGAGCGCGCACCAGGGACACGCGTCATCGTGCCAGTAATGCGCCTCGTGACGATCCCCTATCGACATCCACGCATCGTGGAGCGCCCGCCCCTGGACAGGAGGATCGAGGAGAAATCCGAGCACGGTCTCCGGTATGGCGGGGAACGACTCGAGCGAGCGGGACTCACACCAACTCTCGAAGACCCGCCAATGCTCCTCCGACCTCGCTAGGAGGCGGCGGTAGAACGGGGCGGCTACCGGATCATTCCTCCTCCATTCACGAGGCAGCCCGTGCTCGTCCAACTCCGCTGGCGGCGGCGGTCCCTTTGGCGAACGCCGGAAGATGCCCGCGAACCCGACAAGCAACTCCAAGGGAGTCGGTATCGGCGGCCCTCTGAGATGGTCGGACATCGACCCATCGTCCAGGACTAACGGCACGGCTCCAGAACTCTGCCGCCCGCCCGCCTCGAAGCCGCAAAGCCACTTCGTGAAGCGGGACAAATTCCGCCAGATCCCGTTCATCCTGTCCTCGTGTGCCGCGAACTAGATGATTTGCCGGAAGCCGAATCGCCGGTAGCTTAGTATGACACGCAACGATTGCGTTGTGCAAACCGATATACTCGACAGCCGCAAGTTTCGATTTGGGACCGTCTTGCACGAGTGGAGTCCGCCACTCCTCCATATCATTGCGCGGTGATCTCCTCGACCTCCCTGCTAAGACACCACGCGCGGAAGCTCTCGTCCCCCACGCGCTCGCAGAAGGCGTAGTACGCATCGTTCGTCTCGTACAGCTCTTGAGCCCGAAAGACGATCGTGCGGTAGCACGCAAAGCGGTCGCCTCGGTCGGTCGGCATCGCGCACATCGCCAACGCCTCATCCGCGCCGGACGTATCCCAAAAGCGATTCTGCACCGCCCCCTCGATGCAGTACCCCCGGTTCATGGAACCCTCCACCGCGCCGCACAGCTGGATCGCCCTGGCCGGATCCTCCACGCTGAACCCACCCACGTCACGCCCCATGCTGCGGAAGCAATGATGATGCGCCTCCAACGGCGCGTCCGCGCACGCCGCCGCAACCCGACCGAAGTCGTTTTCGTACAAGACCATCATCCGCGTGCTTTGATAGAAGTAGCACATCTGCACGTACTTCTCCTGAATCGCGCTGCAAGGGTAGTGCGGATCTTCCGACAAGTACTCCGTAACATGCCCCATCAAGCCCGACAATCCCCCAATGACGTTCTCCATGAACACTCCGGAATAGCACGCACGGTGGTCTCGCGGCGTTTCCAACTCCTCGCACAAGGCCAGCGCGTCCGGAAGCTCGTAGCTCGTCCATGCCATCAGGCCGTGCCCCACCCCATGCAGGCATTGGAGATAGTAGAACTGGACGGACGCATAACCGCACAGAGCCGACACATCCTCCCGGAGATTCGCCGTCCCGCGATCCCGGAACAGAGCCTCCGTCGCTCCGTGGTACGTCCCGGCCTGGCATTCATGGCTGGAAAGATAGAACGCCGCCGCTCCGAATAGATCGTAGGCCGCGCGTCCAGCGTCATGCGCCCGCTGATGGCAGTCCGCGTTCGTGTACGCTGCCCCCTCCTCCAAAGCGAGGACTGCCTGCGCCGGCCCGTATTCTCGCAGAAACCGCGTCAGCGCTTCCTCTCTGTCATACAAATCGACGTACTGAGCGAGCGACAGCTGCTCGGGCGCCGCGTGGAACTCCAGACCCTCGCTCCCAAGCGTAAGCGGCTGCCGATCCCCGGACTCTCCCCGCACGACGACCAATCCGCTCCTCTCGGGGCCAAGATGGTTGTGGTAGCGCCAAAACCCCGGACGGTCGAACGTGAACCCCCACGACTCGCCCGGCTCTATCGGCCCTCCCGCGTCGAACTCAGGATAGATCTGGTGCGCCGGATGAATGTTGGACGCCGGCCACATCGCCTCTTCCGACTCGTTCGAGAACCGCACTTCCTCCCCTGCGTCTACTTCCAGACGCAGCGGCTCGAATCCCTCCGACCCAAAGACGACCGTCCTCGCGGCCGCGAAAGCGCCCGGCGTTGAGTCCATGCGCGCGTCTCCGCTGCAAGCTGACAGCAGGAGAGCGAGAGGCAGGAAGGGCGCCAGCAGGGCGGCAGATACCCATATTCTCATACGCCAAGCCTACCAATGCCTCACCAGGCCGTCAACGAAAACGCGCCAGACATGGTATCCTTCATCCCAACGACTCATACGAACCTTGAGGGAGGACTGCATGGAGACGTTGGACGTCCGCGAATTCGAGAACGCAAGGATTGGCGCCGGAGCCATCATCGAGCCAAACGTAGAAATCGGCCTCCGCTACCATGAACAGTGCGGGCCCGCCGTGCTCGGCAGCCACTGCATCATCCGACGCGGAGCAGTGGTCTACGGTGACACGCGCATCGGAGACCACTTCCAGGCCGGCTACAACGCCGTCGTTCGAGCCCTCGTAAAGATCGGCGACTACTGCACCCTCATGAACCAATCGACCATCGAAGGCATCGTTCGCTTCGGTACAGGCGTGCGCGTCATGTCACACGTCTACATCCCATCCCGCACCTGGATCGGAGACCACGTCTTCATCGGCCCCGGAGTTACCTTCACCAACGACCGCCTCCCTGGCCGAGTGGAACCCATGCCCACGCCGCGCGGCGCCACCATCCGCGACGACGTAATGATTGGCGGCGGAGTTACCGTAATGCCCGGCGTCACCATCGGGGAGCGCGCCTTCGTCGCAGGCGGTGCAGTCGTCACCAAGGACGTCCCGCCGCGCAGCCTCGTCGTCGGCGTCCCAGGCCGAATATCCCCGCTGCCCCCAGAACTCGACCGCCCAAACACTCGAGAGCTAACCATCCAAACCCGCAGCTTCTGGGATCCCCGTTCCGACTACCAGGGAGAATCCGCCTGGCCAGACTGGTGGCCCGACACGTTTACAGACTAGACTTGCCTCCATCACTCCCGCACCCACGTAACTGCGCCACTCTATCGCGTGTAATGGCTCGCCCGCCGGCCCTCCGCATGACCACACCCACCCACGTCATTCCCCCGTACTGCCTCCATCATTCCCGCACCCTCCCACGTCATTCCCGCGAAGGCGGGAATCTATTCCCCCTGCATCGCATTTGACAAAACAGAACTCCCGTACTACCATGAGACTATGACGACTCAGCGAAACCATAACCCAAGGAGATCCCCCATGCGCGAAACATCCGAACTCCCAACCACGTCACTCCCGCACCCTCCACGTCATTCCCGCACCCTCCCACGTCATTCCCGCGAAGGCGGGAATCTATTCCCCTCTGCATCGCATTTGACAAAACAGAACTCCCGTACTACCCTAGACTTATGGACACTCCACGAAACCGTAGCCCAAGGAGACATCTTGAATCCCCAATCTGCAATCTCCAATCCCCCAAACTCGCCGTCTACAGAATCCGACAGAATGCAACACAATCCAACACGATACTACAGGGTGCTACGAAAACTCGTGCCCGCGCGTGACGCGCGCACGCGCGCGAGGCGTCCCCTCCCATCATTCCGCACCCACCCACGTCATTCCCGCGAAGGCGGGAATCCCCCCCGTCGTCTACAGAATCCGACAGAATCCAACACGATGCTACAGGGTGCTACGAAAACTCGTGCCCGCGCGCGAGGCATTCCCTCCCGTCACTCCCGCACCCACCCACATCATTCCCACACCCACCCACGTCATTCCCGCGAAGGCGGGAATCCATCCCCCGCGCCTTCCGTTCCCCCGGCATCGATCGGATTCGACCTATCGCCCGGAGTCGCCGTCTCATAAGCCTCACACCAATACACCAAAAGGAACCGATTTAGTGCTATCATTGATTCTCGAGACACGCGCACAGAAATAGGGGAGTACGAAAATATGGCGGCGAATCCGAGGACGGCAAACATCCTTCGCGAGTACAGGAACGCCCTGAACGACTCGCTCGGCACCGGAGTGGCCACCGAGCACACCCATCGACCGGCGTTGAAGACGCTCATCGAGTCGCTCGGCAGAGGCACGGTATTAGCCGTCAACGAACCCTCGCAAGTGGCCTGCGGCGCGCCGGACTTCATCATCCAACGCGGCGGCGTCCCCTTGGGCCACGTCGAATGCAAGGACATCGGCGTCGATCTGGACGCCGCCGCCGAAAGCGAGCAAATCGAACGCTACCGAAACGGACTGCCAAACCTCATCCTGACCGACTACCTAGAGTTTCGTTGGTACGTCGAAGGTAAACTGCGCGGCTCCACGCGCCTAGGACGCCTGAACGAGCGGGGAGAGGTCGCATTGGATGCCGAAGGCGGCAAGCAGGCAGCCGTGATGATCGCCTCGTTCTTCGAAGTCTACCTCCCAACCATCACCGACGCCGGAGACCTCGCACGCCGAATGGCCGCCAAAGCATCCCTCCTCCGCAGAGGCATCACAGCAGCGCTCGACCAAGAAGGCGTATCAGGCCCCCTCTACGACCTCCTCAAAGCATACCGCGAAGTACTCATCGACGACCTCTCTCCCGACGACTTCGCCGACATGCAGGCGCAAACCATCGCCTACGGACTGTTCGCCGCACGCTGCAACCACAACCACAACCGCGCCCCAGAGCCCTTCACCCGGCAATCCGCCGTCTTCACCCATACCACGCCGTTTCTCAGCGACGTGTTCGGACGCATCGCCGGACCCGACATCGACAGCCAAATCGAGTGGATCGTGGACGACCTCGCACGCCTCCTCGACCGCGCGGACATGATCGAGGTCCTCAAAGCATTCGGCCAGCTGGGCAAGCAGACCGCAAAGAAAGATCCGGTCGTCCACTTCTACGAAGACTTCCTGGCCGCATACGACCCAGAACTGCGCGAAATGCGCGGCGTCTACTACACCCCAGAACCCGTCGTCTCATACATCGTCCGCAGCATCGACGCCCTCCTACGCCGCAGATTCAGCCTCAGGTACGGACTCGCGGACACCCAGCAGATCATGGTCGACGTGGGAGGCAACAAGAAGAAAATCCACCGCGTGCTCATCCTCGACCCCGCAGCCGGAACAGGCACCTTCCTGCGCGAAGTGGTCGCGAACATCCGACAGAACATCATCGACCAAGGAATGGGGGGCGCATGGACGGCATATGTCAAGCAACACCTCCTGCCCCGCCTATTCGGATTCGAGCTCCTCATGGCCGCCTATGCCATGTGCCACCTCAAACTCACCCTCGAAATCGCCGAAGACGACGCACCCCAATTGGCCGCACAGCCGCAGCAAGGACGACTCAACATCTTCCTCACCAACAGCCTCGACCGACCGCGCAACACCAGCGGCGACCAAAGACTCGCCCTGGGATTCGCTCGAGAAATCGCGCGCGAAGCCGCCAGAGCCGACGACGTCAAACGCGACAAACCCGTCATGGTCATCCTAGGAAACCCCCCGTACTCCGGACACTCCGCAAACAAAGGCGAATGGATCTCCAGCCTCCTCCGCGGCGACGACGGCGAATCAGGAACCGGCAGCTATTTCCACATTGACGGCGAACCACTCGGAGAACGCAATCCCAAATGGCTGAACGACGACTACGTCAAATTCATCCGCTTCGCACAATGGCGCATCGAACGCACTGGCGAAGGCATCCTCGGCTTCGTCACCAACCATAGCTACCTCGACAACCCAACCTTCCGCGGAATGCGACGCTGCCTCATGGACGACTTCGACGAAATATACCTACTCGACCTCCACGGCAACGCCAAGAAGAGAGAGCGCACACCCGACGGCGGCAAAGATGAAAACGTCTTCGACATCCAACAAGGCGTCGCCATCGGCCTATTCGTCAAGCACGGCAAGACCCAAGAAGACGCCCCAGCCCGCGTCTTCCACGCCGACCTCTGGGGCGAACGCGGAGGCGATGACGACGACGGCAAGTACGGATGGCTCGACGCCAACGACATCACAAGCACCAACTGGACCCAACTCCAACCCCGCGCCCCCCTCTACCTCTTCGTCCCCCGAGACGAAGAACTCGCAGACGAATACGAAAAGGGATGGCCCGTACCCAACATCTTCCCCGTCAACTCCACCGGCATCGTCACCGCACGCGACGAGATGGCCATTCAATGGACCCCGGACGACATGCAGAAAGTGGCCCTTGACTTCACCGATCGCTCTGAAGGAGATGTTCGGGAAATCTACGGAGAGCTAGTCAGGGATAAGCCAGACTGGAATTTGCCCGGGGCGCAGAGAGACGTCCGCTCCCATCAGCCTATAGGCGAATACATAACTCGCATTCTCTACCGCCCATTCGACCCCCGCTATACCTACTACACAGGCAAGGGAGGTGGGTTCATATGTGGAGCTCGCCGCGGAGTGATGCGACACATGTTGGCGGGGGAGAATGTGGGGTTATCTATTGGTCGTGCGGGCCAGGTCATCGGATCGGAAACGTGGGATGTTTGTCACGTATCCCCCTCTCCTACAGACATTAACTTGTTCAGGAGAGGAGGGAATTGCCTGTTCCCTCTGTATGTCTATCCTGCGGAAGAGCAGGGGGGAGGCATCCGAAACAGACTCGCGACGGAAGAGCAGGATTCTGACCGCAAGCCGAACCTCTCCGACGACTTCATCCAAGCCGCCGGCGCAGCCCTCGGTCTCGAATTCGTTCCCGGCGGCGCCGGCGACCTGTCGCAATCCTTCGGCCCCGAGGACGTCTTCCACTACGTCTACGCCATCCTCCACAGTCCGGAATACCGCCGCCGCTATGCGGACTTCTTGAAGTCGGACTTTCCCCGCATCCCGCTCTGCAGCGACCGCGACCTGTTCGCCGCCCTCGTCGAACACGGCCGGTGCCTCGCATCCCTCCATCTCATGGAATCGGAAGGGAAGGACGACATATCCTTCCACATCAAGGGAAGCAACCGCATCGATCAGGTATCCTACATGCCGCCCATGGACGGCCAGCCGGGTCGCGTGTACGTCAACCGCTATCAGTACTTCGATGGAGTCGACCCGGAGGCATGGGAATTCACCGTCGGCGGCTACCGCCCCTGCGAAAAATGGCTAAACGACCGCAAGGGCCACAACATAGACCACGACGACATCGCCCACTACCGCCGTCTCACCGCCGCCCTCGCCGAAACCACCCGCATCATGCCCCGCATCGACGCCGACATCGACTCCCAAGGCGGCTGGCCTATACAATAACAGCCGTCACTACCCAAACAGTTCCTGGAGCCAACCTGTGAATCGCTCACTGAGAGCGCCGTCGACGCCCAGATCCTCCGCCTTGATTGCCAATCCCATCTGCCGAGGATCCTCCCTGGCCGCCAACCATGCGTAAATCTGCGCCCTCAGTGTCTTTCCCTCCGAAAACTTCCGGTGTTCCGACGGAATTCCTTCGATATAGCCCTTGGACATCGGCCAAACCGGATCATTGCTTGGAACCATTTTGGCCACGAAGTCCTCGAGTTCGCCGGTCGACGCATTGTCCGGCATCAGCCAGATTCCGACGCGGGGCGCACCCTCATGCGGCCTGCCCTCGATGACGACGCCTGCCTGGTCGAGTTTGGCGGGCACGACGATGCCCGCCCTCCTGAGTCTGTTCCTTACTGCTTCCCACCGACCAGACACATCATCGTTCGCGTCCACCACGATACCCAACACCTCCCGCCCCGGGGCGTTGGCCTCATCCCTGATGGAACGCAATAGATTATCGACTCCCTCTCTCTTCCCAATAGAGAAGGGAGGGGCCGATCCATAGACGCGTTTCCAGAGATGTCCTACGACGTGCTCGTCGTCTGTCCCTTCCACGAGAAGCAGGCGCGGCGAATCTGGATTCGGGAGTTGCGCAGACCGCATCACACCCGAATGCCCTGCTCGGCTGCCACGAGGAGATCTTCCTCGGAATACTCCACTGCGCGCATACGCTCGCCGTACTTCTCGAGGCGAACATGCGCCCCCTCCACCTCCTCGTTGGCTCCTGCCGCCGCTGCAAACCCAGCCATGCAGTCCCACGAATGCGTCGTCGCAAGTACCTGCACGTTGTTCTCTTGCGCGGCATGCAAGACCATCTTCCAAAAATCCTGCTGCAAGGAATAGTGAATGCCGTTTTCCACCTCGTCGATCAACAAGAATCCGTCTCGACAGTTGGCAAGCGCCAGAGCGACGCAGAACAACCGAACCGCCCCATCTCCCAGACTCTTGAGCGGAACCGGACGACCTTCACCCTTGAATCGTATGACTGCCCTCCTGGGCGGACGGGGATAGCGCTCACTATCATCATCGTCCCCAATCAACGCGACTCGCTCCACTCGGTCATGGAAGACCAAGTTCAAGGCATCCACCGCACGATATTCGTCATCAGTGAGCGCGACCTTGTCCCAAAACTTTGCGATGGCAGGGTTCCTTGATAAACCCGGACCCAAGGATTCGCATCGAATTGCCGGAGGTAACTGATATTCGAGTTGCCTCGACCTGGATCGTTCTGAGAAACTGGACCGCGTGTTGGATTCGAATGGCGTGAATGGAACATAATGAGTCCAGCGCTTGTACAATATCTTGAATGCCAAGAAATCCTCGTCTGGAAATTCGCCAAATGAGTCTACCTCTGGAGAGAGATCCGACGAAGTCTCGATTCGGAGACGGTCTTCTTCCATGTCCGGCCCTATCGAAATGGATGTCCCTGGTGAGGCGCGCCTCCCGTAGCAGAGGGCGGCCCAGTCGGCCCCAAGCATTTGCTCCCCTTCCGTGTCTGTGTACCCTTTGAGCTCACCGTGGCCCCGCAGCAATTGCGAGAGAACCGTAGACCGCCCGCGGGCAGCGTAGACCCGTACCGCATCGAGCAAGGTCGTCTTGCCCACGCCGTTCTCTCCGGAAAAGAGCGTCACGCGGCCCAGACGAGAAATCGAGAGGCTGCCGATCCCGCGGAATCCCTCGACGGAAAGGGTAGGGAGGTGCAGCCGCTTGCTGTCGGGCGGCGCTGTGGGTATGGCGGGTGATGTTGCGGACATGGTTCGCCTCCGCCTCCAGTATCTATGAAACGCCCCTCTATCGTCAACTAGCGCGAAGCGCGGGTTCCATTCCCTTTATCGCGGCCCTGTCGCCCCAGACCGCAAACCCACCCCCGTCATTCCGGGGCGCAGACCCACCCATCCGTCATTCCCGCACCCTCCCACGTCATTCCCGCGTAGGCGGGAATCTCCCCCCTTCCTGCCATTCCCGGGGCTAAGCCCACCCTCCGTCATTCCCCCGTACTGTCTCCGTCATTCCCGCACCCTCCCACGTCATTCCCGCGAAGGCGGGAATCTCCCGCCGCAGGGATTCAATGCAGCGTCGCCGAACTGGTCTGCGGCGCATCGTCCCCTCTGCGTACTACCGGCGCTGGGTCGCGCGCAAGCCGCACATCCAGCAATGCCGGAAGTCCGGACGATCCCGCGCGTTCCAACGCGGCGCGCAAGACGTCCGCGGATGCGGCATGTTCCCCGTAGCCTCCAAGTGCGTCGACCACGCGGTCATACCGCGAAGGAAGCAACTCGCAGCCGACCAGCCGCTCTGGTCCGTATTCCCGCAACTGTATTTGGTATTCCGCGTTCCAAGCTGCGTCGTTGCCAACCACTCCAACGAACGACAGTCCGTACCGGACGGCGGTGTCGTACTCCATGATATGGAACCCGGCGGTTCCGTCCCCCAAGACCGTCACGACCCGCGCGCTCGGCCTGGCCAATCGCGCCGCAAGGGCGAACGGAATGGATGCGCCGATCGCCCCGGCCGGTCCGTTGATGACTCGCTCCGACGCACTGATCCCCGCTTGCGCCCACTGCCCCCACTCGCCGCCGTCGCAAACGAACACCGAATCCGACGCCCCCGCAAGGTAGCCGCAGACCGCCTCCGCGGCCTCGACCGAGCGCACCGGCTCGCCGCCCGTGGCCTTCACACTCCCCCAGGACGGGGGACGGTATCGCACCGCGTCTCCCACCTCCTCCGCCCAAGCGCTGGACGGATTGCGTCCATCCGCAAGGCGCGCCATCCGGCGAATCGAAGGGAGCGGATCGGCCTGGACGGCCGCTGCTATCCTCGATGGGTCTCCGACGTTCCTGCGCGTCAATTCGATCACGGAGGGATCGGGGTCGATTTGGATGAACCTGCAATGCCCGGCAACGTCCGGCTCCGCCCCCATCTTCAGAGTGAAGTCCAACTTCTTGCCGATCAGGACGACGAGATCCGCTTGGGACAGAACCTCTGCGAATGCGCCCAACGCCGGATCGTTCGTCCCGCGCGGGCTTTCCATTTGAACGACTGGCGCGCCGGTCGCCGCAGACAAGTCCGTAAGGGCGGCGGGCGCGCCGCCGCGCGTCATCATCGACCCCACCAAGACGAGCGGCGCGGATGCCCCTCGAATTGCCGCAAGAACCCCCATCGCGTCCGCGTCGGTCATCGAATGGGCCGCGCGCCGCTCGAACCGTGTGGAGGCGTCCCCCTCATGTGAAGTATCCACCTTGCCGTCGATGACGTCGAACGGCAGCGCGATATGCACCGGCCCAGGACGCCCAGACGCTGCGATGTCCAACGCTCTGTGAATGTCGTTGCGCAGACCGTCCGCACTCTGCGCGGTCCACGACGCCTTGGACACATAGCCTGCCATCTCCGCTTGTGGCATCTCTTGAAACGACCCTTTGTCCACATGCGACAGCGGCGCGCGTCCACTCAAGAGCACCAACGGAGACTCCGACATCGTCGCCGTGTACAGCGCAGACAAGGTGTTGGCGAACCCCGGCCCTGCCGTGACCAAAGCGACGCCCGGCCGACCCGTGAGCCTTCCCCACGCATCCGCCATGTGCACCGCCGCCGCTTCCTGCCGCACATGCAGCAACTCGACCTCCGCATCCAAGCAGGCGTCGAACACCGGCATGATCTGATTGCCCGAGAGCGTAAAGATTCGCTCCACGCCCTCCGACCGCAGCGTCCTAGCAACCGCATCTGCCCCGCGCATAGTGCATGACCTCGATCTACAGAGTTTGCGTCCGTGAGTTATGAATTATAGCGCAAGAGACGCCGCATGGTATTGGACATTCCTCTGGACTTGGAGAATTGGCGGATGGGGGCCGCCGAACCAAAGGTTGACTATGAGTAGGGAAGAGGCGTAGAATGAGTGAAGGAAGTCGCGCAGGGGTGTAGCTCAGGCCGGTAGAGCAACGGTCTCCAAAACCGTAGGCCGCGGGTTCGAATCCTGCCACCCCTGCCAGAACGCGCCTCCCCGGCGCTCATTGCGAACGGCGTACCTCGAACTCGTACCGCTCCATGACCGGATTCGCCAAGAGTCGCTCGCACATCTCCTCGACGATTGCCGCGGCCTGACGTTCGTCCACCGACTCGACCTCGATCTGAAAGTACTTCCCAGCCCGCACGCTCCCCACGGCCTCGTATCCGAGGCTGTGCAGCGCCCCGCGAATCGTCAGCCCCTCCGGATCGTTCACAGCCGGTTTGAGGGAGATGAATACTTTCGCGAGATATTTCATGTGCGTAGATCCTCTAATATCGACCGCGGGGGTGCCGGTCGATTCTTGCATCCTCACGGATAGACGAGCGGTTCTGGAGCCTCCGGCGAGTTCATGTGCGCTTCGATGAACCGCACGATGCGTTCCTCGTCGAACTTGTCGAATCGGTCGAGGTACGTCCATGCGGTCAATGCGATCCTCGCGCCCAAGCCGGAGTAGGGGGCGAGGATCACCTTCTTGTAGCGGCCGGTAACCTCTGCGAGCTGGTCGATGAGCACCGGGCACCCCGATGGACAGTCATACCTCATGACAATTCCACCGTGTTCGAGGTTGTGCACCAACAGCTCGTCCGGCAACTCCTGGTCGACGACTCCCCACTCCTGCCACCAGATCGGGTAGTGGGGCCCGGACGTCGCCGGCGACGAGTTGTAGGGCTCGTGCGCCTCGTCCGCCGAGTCGAGATGCCTGCGGCTATCCATCTCTGGCACCTTGATTTCGCCCGGAGTGGGGCCGTAGTAAAGAGGGTCCACCGGAGTTGGCGCAGGGGAGGGCGTGTCCGTCGGAATCGGGTTGGGAGTCGGCGATGCAGGAGTTGGCGCCGCCGGTTCCCCGCCGCAGCCAAACGCCGCGAATAGAACGAGTAGCGCTGCCGCCACTAGGATCGGACGAAGCACGCGGACGCTACCGAGCCTGCCACTCGGGCGCATTGGCCGAATTCAGGTGGTTTCGCACGAACTCCCTAGCAAGATCGTCGTCGTACTCCTCCATCTGGAGCAGCCAGTTCCACGCAGTCAACGCAAACCGACTTTCCATGTCCGGGTTCGGCATCAGGATAGTTTCGTCGGTTCGAGCACTTCGCACAATCTCCTTCATCTGCTCGATCTCATCCGGACAGTCGTCGTCCGGACAGTTGTAATGCAGGATGATCCCGCCGTGCTCCATGTTGTGGATGAAGACCTCGGGCGCGAGAGGTTCGTCCTTGATGCCCCATGCGACCGGCGCGTGCGGGTAGTCGTAATGCCACCCGGACGTAGGTGGGCTGGAGTTGTAGGGCGGGTGGGAGCCGCCAAGATCGATATGGTCTCTTCCCTGATCCTGCTGTCTGACTCCCGGTCCGTCGGGCACGGAGGGTCCGCGCTCAAAGAGTCCCTGGGGTATGAACAATGCAAGGAGGAAGAGACCGGTTACTAATCCGGCTCCTCCAAGCAACAAGAACCTCCTCAGTCGGCTGCGTCGGTTCTTGCGCTCTCGCCGCGCCGCGCGCGCTTGAGTCGGGCTTCGCCTACGTCTCTTGGCTGCGTCTGTAGCCATCTCGCCTCACGTTTGACGGGAATATAGGATAGATTGTGCTAGGTCAATCTCTTGTTCGTCAACCGTTGGAACGCTTCGAGGTAGCGTTGTCTGGTCTTGGCGACGATGTCGTCCGGCAGCGCAGGAGCGGGCGGCTCATGGTTCCAGCCGACCGAGTCGAGGTAGTCGCGGACGAACTGCTTGTCGAAGTTGGGTTGAGACTTGCCGGGCGCATATTCCTGCGCGTCCCAGAAGCGGCTGGAATCCGGGGTCAACAACTCGTCTATGAGCGACAGGCGTCCGTCGATGAAGCCAAACTCCATCTTGGTGTCCGCAAGGATGATCCCCCGCCCAAGTGCGAAGTCGTGCGCAAAATTGAAGACCTCTATCGATGTGTCCCGGAGGCGCACCGCCGTCTCCATTCCAACCATGTCCACGACCTCATCGAAGCTCATGTTCTCGTCGTGTCCAACGTCCGCCTTTGTGGTAGGAGTGAAGAGCGGTTCCGGAAACTTGTCGCCCTCGACGAGCCCAGGCGCAGCCGGGTTGCCTTGAATGGCGCCCGTCTTCCGGTATTCACTCCATGCGGAGCCGGTGATGTAGCCCCGTACGATGCACTCGACGTCAATGCGCTGCGCCTTCTTGACCACCATGGACCTGCCCTGAATGTCAGAGGCCAAGCCCAGATCGGGCCGGTCGGTTCCCGCGTGAACGAAATGGTTTGGTATGATCTCCGCGGTCTTCGCAAACCAGAATGCGGATATCTGCGACAACACTGCCCCCTTGTCGGGTATCCCGTTGGGCATGACGACGTCGAACGCGGATATCCTATCGGTAGCGACCATGAGAAACTCGTCCCCAAGGTCGTGGGTATCTCGTACTTTGCCTCGATATACGCGGTTGGGCAGGGGAGACTCCATGAGGGGTTGCATCTGTTGTTTGGCTCCTGGCATCTGTTTGACTCCTATTCTACCAGTTCTACCAGTCCGACACGCAAGAATATTTCATCGACGTGTCGAATATAGTACTGGTAATCGAACAATGTCTCCAGTTCGTGCGGCGGCAAGGCCTGTTGGACCTCCCGGTCGGAACGCATCATGACTCGAAAATCCTGCCCAGTCTCCCAGCTCTCCATTGCCCCGCGGTGAACGATGCCATATGCCTCCTCTCGCCCCATGCCGCGCTCGACGAGCGCCAGGAGCACTCGCTGGGAGAAGAGCACGCCATGCGTCGATTCCAAGTTGTCCATCATGCGGCCCGCATCGATGTTCAGGTCTTTGACGAGGCCGGCGAACAAGTCGAGCGCGTAGTCCAGAGCAATGGATGCGTCGGGCAGGATCAAGCGCTCGGCGGAGGAATGGCTGATGTCTCGCTCGTGCCAAAGGGCAACGTTTTCCATCGCCGTCAGCGCGTGGCCGCGAATGAGACGCGCTATGCCGCATATCCGCTCGGAAAGCTCAGGGTTGCGCTTGTGCGGCATCGAAGAGGAACCGGGCTGCCCCTTGGGAAACGGCTCCGAGACCTCTCGAATCTCGGTTCGTTGCAGCGCGCGGATTTCGGTAGCGAATTTTTCCAACGACGCCGCGATTAACGCGAGAGTAGTCACATACTCCGCGTGTCGGTCGCGCTGCAAGATCTGAGTAGAGGCGGGGGCAGGACTCAGGCCGAGCCGCTCGCAGACGCTGGCCTCGATGGACGGCGGGACAGTGCCATGGGTTCCCACCGGCCCAGAGATCTTTCCATAGGCAATGTTCGATCGGGCGTGAGCGAGGCGCCCTTTGTTGCGGCGCATCTCATCGTACCAAACCGCCAACTTCAAGCCGAACGTTATCGGCTCCGCGTGGATGCCGTGAGTGCGTCCGATCATCAACGTGCGCTTGTGTTCGAGCGCCCTCTCCCGAACGGCGTCCATGACCCTATCGATGTCCTCGTCCAGCAGGGCGGCCGCCTCGAGAATTTGAAGGCTCGTCGCGGTGTCCCAAACATCGCTCGTCGTCAGTCCGAGATGAAGCCAGCGTCCTTCCGGCCCGATGCGCTCGGTAATCGACTGGAGGAAGGCGGTCATCTCATGCCGATGAGTGACGAGTATTTCCTCCAAACGCTCGTAGTCATACGTCGCACAGCGCAGCTTCTCCATATCGGAAGCAGGAATAGCGCCGTGCTCCGTCCACGCCTCGCACGCCGCGACCTCGACTTGGAGCCAGTGGTCGTACTTGCTCCGCTCCGACCACACCCTCCCCATCCGTGGTCTGGTATATCGCTCGATCATGCAGGCATCTCCACCACTCGCGCATCGCCGCACACGATCGAATTCGGAGCTGGCTCCGCATCGCCTATCGACGCCAGCGGCTCATGATCGATTCCCCCGAATAGCATATGAGAAGTATTTCGTTTTTCGCCGTTCGTCATCCGCAATGCCCTTTGAAGCGTCCCCAATTCCTACCTCGCCCTCAGCCCCTCTCGATACTCATCATACGCCTCCCGTATCTTCTCATGCTTGATCCCCAAGATCTGAGCCGCCAAGAAGGCAGCGTTCCTCGCCCCCCACGAGCCGACCGCCACGCAGGCCACGGGGATGCCCGGCGGCATTTGGGCGATGGAGTATAAGGAATCGACACCCCCAAGGTCGCTCGACGGCACCGGCACCCCGATGACGGGTAGGGTAGTCCAGGAAGCCGCGACGCCCGGCAGCCCCGCCGAGCCGCCAGCGGCCGCGATGATTACCTCGATACCCCGCTCACGGGCGGACGTCGCCCACTCCATGACCCGTTCGGGAGTGCGGTGCGCAGAAGCTACGACCACCTCATGCTCGATGCCGAGCTGAGTGAGAACCTCCTCGGTCTCCTCCAGCATCGGCCGGTCTGACTTGCTCCCTACGATGATTCCGACTAATGGCATTCTTGCATACCTCGCGTTGGATTGTTTCTATCATACAACGATCAATGGTACCAGCATTTCGTCCGGAGTGAGTCCGGAGTGATACCCAATGAAGCGCTGTGCACCTCGTTTGTCATGATACTTGAACACGTCTGGGCCGCGCGATATTGCTAGATAGTCCCCGATTCGCTTCCGCGCGGCATCTTCGATTCTCCCCGGGCCGAGTAGTTCCAACTCCTCCACTTCGTCCGCCGTCAGGAGAAACGCGAACCGGCCGAACCGCTCTCGAAAATCCTTCTCGAACCGCTCCTCCCTTCCATGCTTTACGGCGAAGTGCATCTCGCGGAAGTCCCCCCATGGCTCATGCCGGAGATGTCGAACGAGTGTGTCCGATGGCCAGATATCGTGCGGGGAGCCATCGGTCTGCCCATGGTCGGCCGTTATGACCAGTCTCACGTCGGAGGGAATGGCTGCGGCGAGGCGTTCGATTTCGCCGTCGATGACTTCTCTCACGCGAATGGTATCAGATGCTTTCGTGCCGTGCTCATGTGTAGTGTAGTCAAGATGGGGAATGTACAAGCAAATGATGCTCCGATCCGACGCAGCGCGGCTCCGCGAGATCGCTGCATCCACGCCGTCCGCCAACCGGTCGTATGAGACGGAAACCCCGTTGCGGCCGGTCCAATAGTTCGAGTACGGGGTATTGGCAATTCCCTCAGGCACGATGGATACTAGGTCACCGATAATCTGGCCGAAGAGCGAACGCATCGGATATGCTTGCCTCTCTCCAACCCCCAGCCGTCCAAGCGGCATCTCGTCCCGGCGCCGCTCGAAGCGGATGATCGTGGACACCGCGTCGATCTCGTCCAAGTACATGTCCCAGCCGATGATGCTGTGACGGTTGGGCCGCGCTGCCGTGGCGATGGACGTGAAGACGGTGGACGTCGTCGACGGGAAGACAGTTTGCAGTTCTGTGCGGAGATGCCGCGGCATGAATGAATTCGACTGCATTGCGCCGATGAAGTTCATGCCAAATCCATCGACGATCACGAATACGAGTCTGGCCGCTCCTGCGAACATCTCTCCGATTCGCTCCGTTCGCTCGTTGACCGCAAGACCGCCAACGCCGGCCCACTGGAAGACCGCAGTGGCCAAGTCTATGATGCTCGGCGTATCGAATCGCGGGCGAATCAAGTCGTTCGCCCGGAACGCGGAAAGCAGTTGCGGAACATCGGAAGATGCAGCAAAGGTTCTCGCTTCCATGTTACGAAAAGTCTGCGATGTCCGTTCGGTAGAATGCGCCGTCAATCTCGATCTTGGCGGCGGCCGAATACGCGCGCCGTCTCGCCTCCTGATAGGTCCCTCCAGATGCACTGACCGTCAGGACTCTCCCTCCGTCGGTAACGGTTACCCCGTTCTCGTCGATCTTCGTGCCTGCATGGAAGACGATCGCGTCGTCTCCGACGTCGTCTATGCCCAAGACTGGAACTCCGGTACCATAGCGGCTGGGGTATCCTTTGGACGCCATGACGACTGCGACACAGGGATCGGATCCCATCCTTGGTGCTGCTTCTCCCACGTTGCCGTTGGCGGCCGCTTGAAGAACATCCACTAGATCGGTTTCCATTCTGGGCAGGATGACTTGAGCCTCCGGATCGCCCAGTCTGCAATTGAACTCGATTACTTTCAAACCATCATCCGTCGCCATGAGTCCCGCGTAGAGGATTCCGATGTATGGGTTGCCCTCTTCTGCAAGAGCAGCGACGATGGGTTCCATGACGTCGACTCGCGCGCGTCGTTCGATATCGTCCGTCCACAGTCGGGGAGTAGGGGGGCTGTAGGCCCCCATGCCGCCGGTGTTTGGACCCGCTCCGCCGTCATGCGCACGCTTGTAGTCGACCGCGGCGACCAGTGGAGACAGCCGTTCTCCATCTACGAAAGCGAAGACACTGAGCTCCGGCCCCTCCAAGTACTCCTCTACCAGCACCGTTCTGCCGGACGCTCCGAATTCTCGGTCTATCATCTGCCTATACAAGGCCGCTATGGCATCCTGAGTCGTAAGAGCGGCAGTGACACCCTTGCCTGCCGTAAGTCCTTCTGCCTTGACCACCACAGGCGGTTGCACGGATTCGACGTACCGGCGTGCAGAGTCGAAATCGTCGAAGACCTCGGCGCGTGCAGTGGGGATACCCGCACGGAGCATCAGGTTCTTTGCATAGCTCTTGCTAGACTCGATGCGCGCCGCTGCCTGGGTTGGACCGAAGATAGACAAGCCGGACTCGCGGAATCGGTCAACGATTCCCTCGGCGAGAGGCGCTTCGGGGCCGACGACCGTAAAGTCCACTGCGTGCTCCATCGAGAAGGCCAAGAGCGCATCTATGTCCGTCTCAGAGATTGGGGCGTTCTCGGCGATCGACGACGTCCCCGCGTTGCCCGGTGCACAGAGTAATTGGGATACCTGGGAGCTGCTAGACAATTTCCATGCGATGGCGTGCTCTCTTCCACCCTTGCCGACGACCAATACCTTCACGCGCTGGTCACTCCCATTCGATAGTGCCGGGCGGTTTGCTGGTAATGTCGTAGACGACTCGGCTCACCGACGGCACCTCGTTTACGATCCGATTGGCGATGCGTCCGAGCGCCTCGTGAGGCAGGCGCGCCCAGTCGGCCGTCATTGCCTCATCGCTTGTGACTGCGCGCACTGCAACCACGCGGCCGTAGGCGCGAGCGTCCCCAACGACGCCGACGCTCATCGTGTCTGTCAGAACAGCAAAGCTCTGCCACAGGTCTCCATACAGACCGTTTGCCTTGATTTCGTCCATGACGATCCAATCGGCTGCACGCAAGATAGCAAGCTTCTCTCGCGTGACATCCCCTATGATCCTGATGGCCAGCCCCGGACCAGGGAATGGCTGCCTATATACCATCTCCTCCGCGAGCCCGAGCTCCAATCCAACCCTCCGGACCTCGTCTTTGAAGAGATACCGCAACGGCTCGACCAGTTCAAGCTTCATATCCTTTGGCAGGCCGCCGACGTTGTGGTGCGTCTTGATCTTCGCGGATACGTCGTCATCCGATGTCTGACTCTCGATCACGTCAGGGTAGAGCGTTCCTTGTGCAAGGAAATCGACTTGTCCGACCCGCGCGGCCTCGCGGTCGAATACTTTGATGAACCGTTCACCTACCGTCCTTCGCTTGTCTTCCGGATCGATGACTTCGCTGAGGTCGTCGATGAATTCGTCGGACGCGTCCGCGTACACGAGGTTGACCTTCAAGTTGCGCTCGAAGGTATCGAGAATTCGCTCCGGCTCCTCCCTCCGCATGAGGCCGTTGTTCACGAACACGCAGGTCAGACGGTTTCCGACCGCGCGGTGAACCAAGCTCGCGGCGACGGCCGAATCGACGCCCCCCGACAGCGCGCAGATAACCCTTCCGTTCCCTACCTGCCTGCGTATATCGCGGACTGCGTCCTCGATGAAGTGCGTTGGAGTCCAGTCCTCCCCGCAGCCGCAAATCCCGTGTACGAAGTTATCGAGGATGCGTCTGCCGTCTGGAGTATGAACGACTTCCGGATGAAACTGGATGCCGATCATGCCTCTTGAGTTCGCAGTAACTGCTACAGGTGAATTCTCGGTATGGGCGACGGTCGAGAATCCAGGCGGCTGCTCGGTGATTCGATCACCGTGGCTCATCCAAACATCCAAGGGATGAGAAAGACCTGCGAAGACCGGATGCCCCACCTCGTTGTGAAACAGCAGAGCTCGTCCATACTCCCGCTTGCTGCTCGGTTCCACTTTCCCCCCCAGCTGATGGACGAGGGTTTGCATTCCGTAGCATATTCCCAGCACAGGCAGTCCCTTGTCGAATACCCACGAAGGCGCCCGAGGAGCCCCATTCTCGTAGACGCTGGCAGGGCCGCCCGAGAGAATCACCCCCTTTGGATTTAGATGGGAAACCTGCTCCCAGCTGGTGGTGTGGAGAGTCAGCTCGCAATAGACCTTCGACTCGCGCACTCGCCGCGCGATGAGACGACTGTACTGAGAACCAAAGTCGATGACCAAGATCGACTCGCGCTGGGAGAGGCCAGCCTGCGTGTGGCGTCCTTCGTGCTGTGTCTCGACGACGGCTTTCGATCGCATCGCGGTTCGTGAATGGTCTACGCCCGCCGCATTGGGGGCTTCTGATAGGGGGGTGGGGTTCACGCTCATACTCAAGGGAATTCAACAGTAGCATCTATGTTATACTGAGTCAAGGTTCCCTATGCCTTCGACGATATTTGGTAATCGAGTTGATGAAACGCTCCGCGCCCGCGCGGATGATGCCGTGCGGGTTCTGCGCGAAGGCGGTGTCGTAGCTATTCCAACGGATACGGTGTACGGGCTCGCGGCCGTGTTTGACGATGAGAACGCCGTCGAGAGATTGTTTCGGATAAAGGCCAGGCCGCAGCAGCTGGCAATT
Source organism: Dehalococcoidia bacterium (assembly GCA_965242665.1). GTDB lineage: Bacteria > Chloroflexota > Dehalococcoidia > Lucifugimonadales > VXLM01 > VXLM01. Next base: position 3,335,808 of record OZ251484.1, read on the forward strand.
CCGCTGCTGCTGGATGACTCCCAATCAGTGCGCCCCTATGTCTCTGAGATTCCTGATATGCTCTGGGCATTGACCAGCGCCTTTTGGCCTGGCCCGCTGACAGTCGTCCTCCCGAAGAGCGATACGGTGTCAAACACACTTACAGGAGGGCGCAGCACAATTGGGCTTCGAACCCCGGCCCACTGGGTGCCGCGCTACATCGCAGAATGTCTTGGCAAAGCCATTACCGGCACCAGCGCCAACAGAAGCGGAAGCCCGCCCCTGACAACTGCAAATGCGGTAGAGGAACAGTTGGCCGGTGAGGTCGACCTGATCGTGGACGGAGGCCCTGCCAAAGAACCGATATCGTCCACTGTAGTAGACCTCTGCGGCAACCATCCCTCGGTACTTCGCGCGGGCAAGATTTCTGCCAAAGAGATAGACCGAGTAGTGTTGGCGCGGTAGACGGTAGAACATAGATATGACGATTTCAGGACGGATTCGAGAATACGAGGCAGAGATCGAGGCGGAACTGCGCGCGATGTTCCGATCTAGAAACATGGGCTTGTACGAAATGCTGCGCTATCACATGGGTTGGGAGTCAGACTCTGGAGAATCATCCGCCCGCAGCGTTGGATACAGGATACACGGGGTCGTCTGTCTGGCAGCCTGCGAGGCGCTGGAAGGAGACCCTTCTCTTTGCCTCCCCGGAGCCGCGGCCGTGGAGCTAACCCATGCGTTCGTCCAAATTCACGACGACGTGCAGTCCGGCAACCCACGCAGGGAAGGAATGGACGCGGTATGGTGGAAGTGGGGGCCTGCTCAAGCCATCAACGCAGGGGACGCGATGTATGCCTTGGCTCGCATTGCCCTCTTCCGGCTCGAAGAACGCGGAGCAACCCCTGAAATGACCTTCCGAGCCGTCCAAATACTCGATGAAATGAGCCTCGCGCTGTGCGAAGGCCGGTTTCACGACCTGGAATCGCAAGAACGCATAGACATGAGCGTCGATGCCTACCTAACGTTATCCTCGGACAAGACCGCATCGCTCTACGAGGGAGCGGCAAAACTCGGCGCCCTGGCGGCCGGCGCAGAGGATTCCCTCTCGTATCGCCTTGCAGAGTTTGCCTCTCGTATCGGACTCGCCAGACAGATTCATGACGACTTGAACGAGCTTCGAGACGGACAGGAACCCAGCCTAGAAGTGATGAACAAGAAGAAGCTGCTTCCGGTCGTGTACTCGATTCAGCAGGCCGACGCATCGACCAAACGGCGAATTGGAGATATATACTTCAAGCGCGTGCTCGACCCCGCCGATGTCGCTGCGCTCCGGGCCATCTTGGAAGAGAGCGGCGGACTGCGGTTCGCCGAGGATACTGCACGGAAACTGCGCCAAGAGGCGCTCGATTCCATAGATCGAACGACGCTGCAGCCGTCATCGAAAGACTTGCTGAAGGGTCTTGCGGCCGCGATACTCTCTGGATGACGAAAACGTGCTCTCCAAGAAGACAATTCGAGATATCGATGTCGATGGCAAGACCGTCCTAGTTCGGGCAGACCTCAATGTCACATTCCACCCAGGCGCTTCTGCCATTTCGGACGACTCCCGCATCCGCGCGACTCTGCCCACGCTGCAGTATCTGGAAAACCACAGCGCCAAGATCGTTCTCTGCTCCCACGTTGGGCGGCCCAACGGTCGAATGAAGACCGAGTTGAAGATGCGTCCAGTCTCGGAGCGGTTGTCGGTCCTGCTTGGGCATCCAGTAGTCCAAGTAGGTGGACCTATTGGGGACGACGTTCGGTCGAGGGTACATGCGATGAGGCCCGGGGAAATCGTCGTGCTGGAGAATCTGCGCTTCGATCCGGGCGAGGAGTCCAACGACCCTGCATTCGCCAGAGAATTGGCCGGACTAGCCGACATATACGTCAACGACGCTTTCGGAGCGGCGCACCGAGCCCATGCGTCCACAGAAGGAGTGACGCGCTACCTCCCTGCGGTCGCAGGGTTGCTTATGGCGCGGGAGTTGGAGGTGCTTGGGTCCGCCCTCGAAGAACCGAAGCAGCCGCTCGTCGCCGTAGTCGGCGGCGCAAAGGTCTCCGACAAGCTGCCGGCGATCGAGAATCTCGTCGGAAGGGCGAGAACGCTCGTCGTCGGTGGAGGGATGGCCGCAACGTTCTTGAAATCGCAAGGGATAGAAGTCGGAGACTCTCTCATCGAGGAGGATATGATAGAACGGGCAGGGGAGGTTCTCCTAAGAGGCCGAGAGGACGGAACCACTGTCTTGCTGCCGACGGACGTCGTGGTATCGCGCGGCTTCGCGGACGATTCCGAACCCCGCGCGGTCGACGTATCCCAAGTAGAAGACGGTTGGCAGATCATGGACATCGGCCCGCAGACTTCTCGACAGTACGCGGACGCAGTATCGGACGCGGGGACAGTGGTCTGGAATGGAACCATGGGAGTTTTTGAGATGGACGCATTCTCGTCCGGAACCAGGCTGTTGGCAGAAGCCATCGCCGGACTCGATGAAGCCGCGACCGTCATCGGCGGCGGATCGACCGCGGACGCAGTAGTCAGCCTTGGCCTGGCAGAGGAGATGACGCACGTCTCTACAGGCGGCGGGGCCTCTCTGGAGTTCTTGGAGGGCAAGGACTTGCCAGGAGTGGTTAGCCTTATGGACAAAGCATGATGTCGGAAGACGCACGATGATCGACTTCCCCCACGTCAGCGATCTGTGCCATTCGACGCCCAGCAAGATCGTGCTCTTGGTGGTCGACGGCCTCGGCGGCCTTCCGCATCCCGATACCGGGATGTCCGAACTCGAAACCGCCGCCGTTCCGAACTTGGACAGACTCGCGAGTAAAAGCGCGTGTGGACTCACGACGCCCATTGCGCCCGGCATTGCCCCTGGCAGCGGTCCTGGACACCTCGCCCTCTTTGGGTACGACCCCGTCAAGTACCTCATCGGACGAGGAGTTCTGGAAGCTATTGGGATTGGAGTCGAGATTCGGAATGGACAGATAGCGGCGAGGGGGAACTTCTGCACGCTTGACGAACATGGCTTCTTGATCGACCGTCGAGCCGGGCGAATCCCCACCAGCGAGAGCGCGCGCCTCGTTGATATGCTGGGAGAGATCGAAGTGCCAGATGTCGAAGTCTCGGTATATCCTGTCCAAGGCCATCGCTTCGTCCTGACGCTCACCGGCGATGGCCTCGATGATCGGGTCGCAGATACCGACCCGCAAATGCTCGGCGAACCCCCTCTCGAGGCGGCGGCCCTGTCGCCGGAAGCAGAGTGGACTGCGAGCGCAGTTCGCTCGTTCGCGCATCAGGCTCGGGAAGTACTCGCGCGGAACCGCACGGCCAACATGGTTCTCTTGCGCGGGTTTTCGGGAGTTCCACAACTGCCGGATATGGGGAAAGCATACCGTCTCAACCCGGCTGCGATCGCCGCGTACCCCATGTACCGCGGCTTGGCAAACCTAGTTGGGATGAAAGTCATCCGCACAGGCAATACATTCGATGACGAGCTCGAAACGCTTGAAGAGAATTTCGATCTGCACGATTTCTTCTTCCTCCACTACAAGCCCGCCGACGCAGCAGGGGAGGATGGCGACTTTACCGCGAAGGTGCAGACCTTGGAGTACCTCGACGCCCGAATACCTCGCCTTCTAGAGCAGGGTATCGACACGCTCGTCGTGGCGGGCGACCACTCCACGCCCGCGGTCCTCGGCGCCCATAGCTGGCACCCGGTGCCGCTGATAGTGAAGTCGTCCACAACTCCCGGAGACTGGACGAAGGAATTCAGCGAACGAGCCTGCTCTATGGGGTCGATTGGGCGGATACCCGCCTCCAACGTGATGATGGTCGCGCTGTCCAGCGCAGGCAAACTCCGGAAGTTTGGCCCGTAGGAGGTACTTCCACAAAAAACGGACGGTTTCGCGGGGTGTTGAGGGTATTTCCTTACCTGTTGCAGGTTTATACCCCAAGAGGACTGTGAAACTCGTCGCCGTCACTCGAGTTATGCAAAGGCCTACGAAAGCAGGAACCAGAACTCTCTCTGCTTCTCACACCACATGCCCGTGTAGAGAACCCCTCGGTAGAGGGCGCGGCCGTCATTGAATCTCTATATAGTGTACAATTGCGTACGAATGAGGTTCGTTAGAGCGAGGAACGATTCGTGCCCAGCCTGACAATCGCCGCGAATTGGAAGATGAACGTAGCCCCTTCGGAGGCCGGGGATCTCGCAGGCCTCCTCCGAGAAGGACTCGAAGACACGCCCGGCGTCTGCAATATCGTCTGCCCGCCGTTCCTGTCCATCTCCGCGGTTTCCGAACGCCTAATGGGATCGGACATTCGGATTGGCGCTCAGAACATGCACTTCGAGCCATCCGGAGCATACACCGGGGAAGTTTCCCCCTCGATGGTAGGGGAGTTGTGCGAATACGTGATACTCGGCCACTCCGAACGCAGGACGCACTTTGGGGAAACCGATGAGATGATTGCAAAGAAGGCCGCCTCCGCTCTCGCCGTCGGGCTCAAGCCGATACTGTGTGTTGGAGAAACCCTGTCGGAACGGGAATCGGAGGATACTCGAGTGATCATCCAGCGCCAGCTTCGGGCGGCCCTGCGGGAAGCGCGGTCACTCGACCGAGTGACCGTAGCGTATGAACCTGTGTGGGCCATCGGGTCTGGGGTTCCAGCGAACCCAACCGACGCTCAAGCAGTCATGGAATTCATACGTGGCCTCATGTATGAAGACTTTGGCGGCGGCGCCCGCGACCTGCCGCTCTTGTATGGAGGCAGCGTAGATATGCACAACGTAGCCGCATTCGTAAGCCAGCCCGATATTGACGGCTGCCTGGTTGGGAGCGCAAGCCTCGACGCGGGAGGCATGGTCGGCCTAGTGCGGAACGCTATAGCAGCGTTCGAATGATAGTGCTCACGTGGGAACGATTCCTCACCGTCATGTCCTGTCGATCATCGGCCCGACTGCTTCCGGCAAGTCGAAACTCGCAATGGCAATCGCAAAGTCCATTGACGGGGAGATCATTGGGGCAGACAGCCGGCAGGTGTACCGCCAAATGGACATCGGGACCGCCAAGCCCACACGCGCCGACCGTGAGTGGGTTCCTCACCACCTGATCGACGTAGTAGACCCAAACGAGGATTACAGCGTGGCCCTCTTCACACTCCAGGCCAGACGAGCGATAGAGCGCGTTTTGGGACGCGGCAAACTGCCGATAGTGGTAGGCGGAACAGGCCAATACGTTTGGGCCCTGTTGGAGGGATGGAACGTGCCTGATGCCCCTCCAGACGAGTCCCTCCGCCGCTCCCTCCACGACCGTATGGCAAAAGATGGGTTATCAACTCTCGTCAGAGAACTCGAAGAGATTGCCCCCGCCGCCGCGAGGCGGGTCGATCTCGCAAATCCAAGGCGAGTCATCCGCGCGCTCGAACTTGCGCACAACTCCACCAATGATGAGCCGAACCTTCCCAGACGTGCACCGCCGCCGTTCGAGTCGACGGTCATCGGGCTAACATTAGACAGAGAACGACTGTACGAACGCATCGACGTTCGCGCAGATGCGATGTTCGCGGCCGGATGGGTAGGGGAGGTAGAACGCCTGGCGGAAATGGGATTTGGCCCGGACTTGCCCTCGATGTCAGGTCATGGCTATCGGGAAATCTTCGGTCTGCTGCGTGGAGAGCGGACGATCGATGAAACCATCGGTGAAGTCAAGAGAAAGACTCGGCGCTTCGTTCGCCAACAGAGAGCGTGGTTTCGCGCGTCCGACGAGCGCATTCGATGGTTTCCAAGCACGTCCACAGGTTTCGAAGATGCAATCTCCTACGCTAGGGAATCGCATATGCTCGCGGTAAGTAAGACTCTTGCGGACCTAGAGTGATATACTAATATGAAGCGCATGAGTCATACGCGGAGGTTGAGATTGTGAAGTTCGTCAAGATGCACGGAGCCGGCAACGACTACGTCTACGTGGACGCGCGGGGCATTGACGAGGATTGGCCTTCCATGTCGGTTGAATTGAGCGACCGGCATACCGGCGTTGGAGCCGATGGCCTCATTCTTGCCCTCGAGCCCGAACGCGCGGACATTCGCATGAGGATGTTCAACGCCGATGGATCCGAAGCCGAGATGTGCGGGAACGGCATCCGCTGCCTCGTCGCCTTCGCCTTGACGCGGGGCATCGTCCCAAAGCAAAGGTCGCCCGTCGTCGTAGAAACCCTGGCAGGCGACCTGCCGGTCACTCCTACCTGGAGCGGCGGCAAAGTCGTCTCTGCAAAGGTCGGCATGGGTGAGCCAATCTTGGCCGTCGAGGATATTCCGGTCGCTTTGAACGATCGTGCGATGGTCATGGACTACCCATTGACCGTGGATGGAGTCACATTCGAAATCAACGCGGTGTCGATGGGCAACCCGCACGCAATATCATTCGTGGACGAGCCGGTATGCGACATCCCCCTAGAGCGTTTGGGGCCCCTTGTCGAGCGTCATCCGCTCTTTCCCAACCGCGTCAATTTCGAGATCGCCAACGTGGTAGACGCCCGCAGGGTTCGCGCGCGCATTTGGGAACGCGGATCCGGAGAAACTATGGCGAGCGGTACCGGCGCTTGCGCCGTTGGAGTCATGTCGAGATTGAAGAGACACACCAAAGGGAGGGAAGTTCAAGTGTCCTTTCCCGGAGGCGATCTCATCGTTGGATGGCCTGGAGAAGGAGAAGTCACGCTCGAGGGGCCGGTCTCTGAGGTGTTCACTGGACAGATTTCGTATTAGACAGTTCTAATACTATGGATAACATGCACGCCAAAATCATGCCGCCTATCAAGCAAATCCAAGCCGCTGTAGCTAACTTACACACAAACGAAGGTCCTTTCGTGATATTGGAACTGTCCGGAACACAAAATCCTGTCCACTTGGAGGCAAGATGAGATTTTCTCAACGCATGAGCAGAGTTCCCCCATATCTCTTCGTGCAGATCAGCCGCACGATAGCCGAGAAGAAGGCGCAGGGCGTCGAGGTCATCAGCTTCGGCATTGGTGACCCGGACTTGCCGACCCCAGACTACGTCATCGACGCTTTGACCGAGGCCGCCTACGACCCCCCGAATCATCGCTACCCAGAGTCGGAAGGTCTCCCTGAGTTCCGCGGGTCCGTCGCCGACTGGTACAGCCGTCGGTTCGGCGTGACGCTCGATTCGGAAAATGAGGTGATCTCCCTCATCGGCGCCAAGGAGGGCATCGGACACGTCGCGTTCTGCTTCCTCGATCCCGGGGACGTTGCCCTGGTTCCGGATCCTGGTTACCCCGTCTACTCCATGGGCACCCTGTTCGCTGGCGGCGAGAACCATTTCATGCCGCTTACGGCCGAAAACGACTGGTTGCCGGATCTGGAGTCGATACCTGATGCCTTCGCCCGGAAATCCAAGCTAATGTGGCTCAACTATCCAAACAACCCGACGGGAGCGACGGCAACCTTGGAGTACTTTGACAGAGCAGTCGAATTCGCAAAGAGGTACGACATCGCAGTGATGCACGATGCCTGCTACACCGAAGTGGCGTATGATGGCTATAGACCGCCCAGCTTCCTGCAAGCGGATGGCGCAATGGAAGTCGGCGTCGAGTTCCACTCGCTCTCCAAGTCGTTCAACATGACTGGCTGGCGCATCGGCATGGCCGTCGGCAACGCAGAGATGATCGATGCGTTGTTGACGATCAAGTCGAACCTAGATTCAGGCGTCCCTCAGGCCGTCCAGCGCATGGCTATCGAAGCGATGAGGCGTCCTCTGGAGTCCGTGGACGACCGAAACGCCGTGTATCAAGCCCGCCGAGACCGTATCGTGCCAGTGCTCGAGGACATGGGAATGACAGTAGACTCTCCGCAAGCAGGCCTCTACATTTGGGCTCGCGTGCCCAACGGATACGAGTCTGCGGAGTTCGCAGAAAGGCTTCTGGAAGACACCGACGTCCTGATGATTCCCGGCGGCAACTACGGCCCATCCGGAGAGGGATACGTGCGCTTGTCGATCACCTTGGCAGATGACCTCATCGACAAGGCCTTGGAGCGTGTCTCCGGTTGGCGTCCATAGCTGGATGTTTTTTCTCGTCGGTCCGATACCGCAAGTGCAATCGGATCTATCCCAGTCGGAGCTCTTGGCCGCGAAATGGAGGGAGTCCATCGTCCTTCTCCTTCAGAACGATCGGTGAAGAACTGGTACCGCCGCGAAGCCCGGTGACAGAATCGAGGCGTATGTTCGGCTTGGTCGCTCAATCCATGCCCTAGTACAATCGGAGACTGCGAAGTTAGACGAATTCTGTGTTTGGCGGCCAACAAGCCAAGGCGTGACTTTGGAAGATGGTAGGCAAGACGCTAGACGAACGGTTTCGAGAGGGCCCTCCCAGCCGAGGAGAGAACTCGTCGCGTGCCCACATGGGCGTCGAGGAGAAACGCTTCGTTCTGTGGGGACTGAAGGAAGGCTGGAGCTCTTCGGACATCGCCGCAGTTCTTGGCGTATACACGGAAACGGTCGGGGAATTCCGCGATCAGCTGCTGAAAGACCCAAACACACTCTCCGCTCTTGCAGTATTGGAACTGGACGAAGAAGAGACGGGCGCCACAGTATTCCAATGCCTAGTCTGCGCTGTAAGGCTGAATTCCCGGTCTCTCGTTGACCGACATGTGTTTGCTCACTTCTTCAGAGGGTCTGACTCTGACACGGCCGCCGCCCCTCAAGGCAAATCCACACACAGCGTCGATCCCCATATGCTCCGGGCATTCGAAACGTCTCCCGACCCCGACGAATCGAAAGATCCCTCCGCCAAGAGGCAGGTTCTTCCCAAGCAGATCCCTCTGAAACCGCCAGCGACGCCCCCCGATAGCAAGGCATCGGTCACTCCCCCAGACCCCGATCGTGAGGAGATGCTGCGAGTACTTCGCCGCCTCGCGGATCTTCCAGTCCCCACGGATACCGACATCGATCAGTCCAGAGCCGCCCGTTTTGGAGAGTCTGCCGGCGATTCCTCAGCCCCAGCACTCGCAGACGCGAATGTGGATAGGCCCCCTGATACATCAGGACCGGAATCGGAGATCCGAGGACCGTTGAATACTGGGCAAGGTTCTCCGCCGTTGAAAGATGGGACGACAGAAAAGCGGTTGCAGGAGGACATCGAACGCCTTCGGCACGGCGTCGCAGATTCTCGCTCCACCGTCGATTCTTCCCATGAAGAACCGCCACCCGCCGACGGAACCGGCTCCAAGATCCTCTCTCCTCGTATTGGACTATTCACATCAGCCGTCACCCGTCCGGTACGTCGATGGTTCCGCACAGCAGGCGCAGAGTTGCAGCGCCGAGACATGTTCGGAAGTATGGGCGGCCTCAAAGAGGCCACATCGGTCACAATCGAGTTTGGAGCCATGAAGATACTCTCCACCCGAGTGCTGGACGTCGTCGACTACCGCACCGTTCGCTTGCCCTCCCAGCTCTACTCCGGTGGAGTCGTTACCGACCCAAGATCCATAAGCAGGTACTTGGGAGTAGCATTGGCGGAGATGGACGGCGCTCACCGGCGCGTGTACGCCGCGATTCCTGGATACCAATCGGTGCTTCGGCGACTCGACCTTCCAGACGTGCGGGATCTCGACCCAAAGCAAGTAATGCCGCGGGAGGCAAAGCGCACCCTTGGACTTGGGGTCGAAAACTCGGTCATCAGGTGGCAGAGACTGCCAGGTCGATCCCGAGTCGGCCGTTGGTTGCTTGCAGCCGCGTCGGACGCATCATACTCGGCAATCTCTACGGTCGTCGGGGGGACTGGACACAAACTTCATGCTCTGGAGATGCGCCCGTTCGCCCTCACCCGCGCTATTGGTCACCCTACCATGCTCGGCGTCTTCGTGTGCGACGACGGATGCGATGTCGTCGTGACGCGAAACTGGGAGCCGCACACCTACCAATCCGTCTACTGGGAACCGGGGTCTGTTGTGGAGACCTCCTATCTAGTCCGGCGCCTGGTGGAAGTCGTCGAAAACACCATCGACTTGCACAATCTGCAAAACCCTGAAATCTCTGTGACCCCGAACATGCCAATGGTGGTAACGGGTGGGGAAGTGGAACGGCGATCCGGACTCGGAGCGATGTTGGCGTCGAGCCTGGGACGCGACCTTGCGGAAGGGATAAGCTCGTTGAACACCCCAAGCGGCTTTCCATACCACTCCTTCGTCGTGAACGTCGGCCTCGCTTTGTGGGACATCTAGCGGGAACAACGCAAGACGCAGCGCATATCCCGCCCCTCGCCTGGAGTTCATGCTTCGAAGACCTCAGCGCTTTCTCTCGGTTCCATCTATTGATCGTCATGGATTGTTCCCAGACCGCAGGGGATTGAACGTATCGCTTGGAGTTGCCGCCTCCCAAGCATCATGCCAATAGGTCAATCGGACCCCTCACTCTCTGTTAGGTTGACAGGTGCATTCTCACACAGTATACTTACATGTAATCATCATATTGCATCCTGCATGAGGAGAAGAAAATGCACAAGGACAAGAAACTGTCGGACCGGATCGAGACCATCGTGGGAGAGTCAAAGGAAGCATTCAAGGAAGCGTTCCACTCCACCGGGGTCGATATCGAGTCTATCGGCCAGAGTATCGGGGAGTCTGTAGACCGAGCGTTGTCGTCCCGTCAGAACGTCGTAATGGTACGCATGAACGCCGAGAGCCTTTGCCGCGTGGACGAACTGATCGAGGCGGATATTGTGTCGAGCCGCTCCGAGGCCGTGGCCTTCCTAGTGTCCGAGGGCATCGACGCCCGGTCGGACCTGTTCGCGAAGATCCGAGAAAAGGTCGAGGAGATTCGCAAAGCCAAACAAGACCTGCGAGACATTCTCAGGGAGAAGCCCTCAGGAACACAGACAGGCGCGGCCAAGCAGGACGAAGCTGCGAACCCCGGTAAAGAGAAGGAAGACGAGCGTCCCTCGGAATCGAAGTGACCACCCATCACGTCAATTCGCGGCGGACGCTGAGCAGGGCGGACCGTCACTCTCAATCCATCAAGACTTTGCCGGTTGCGGGCCGCTCGCTGTATGCAGATGGAGACTTGGCGTCGTTCTTTCGAGCCACCTCGTAGCAAGCATTCAGCCCCGCGCCGCCCAGGCGGTGGATTGTTCCCAACGCGATGTATGCGACGTCTACCGCCTCCTTCGCGGCATCCTCCATATCTCCTCGGTTGAGTGCCCGGGCGTACTCTCCCACTTCCTCATCGAGCAGAGACAGGCGCTGCCGCAAAGCGTCGAGGGTGTCCTCGGTACTCGACGATGGATCTATTTGAGGTATCTCGAACCGCCGATGGAACTCGTCGACGCTGACCGCCAGCGCCCGTACCGCATGAACGAATGCAGCCGATTCTTCTTTCATGTCTTCCGTCGTCTCCTCCGGCGCCGCGTTCCTACAACATCCAATCCATAGTGCTTGCGGCGCTCATCGTCCTTTCTCAAAGAATACTTGGTCGGTTGAATGAGCACTCCTCGTTCCACGCCCTGAGAGAGCCTTCCATACTCTGCCGCCATCTCCGCTCCCAAGATCAGGATCAGGCTGGCAACGTATGCCCATACCAACAGCCCCAATACCGGAGCGAGAGTCCCATAGACGTTCTCGAAGTTGGCGAACCGCTCCAGATACAAGATGAAACCATTTTCGCAAATCTCGAACAGCACCGCCGCAACGAGCGCTCCGAGCCAAACGTATCGCCAATGCGTCTTCGTGTTCGGCATGAACTTGTAGACTATCAGGAATATCGCGTATGTAAGTGCAAGCGATACCCCCTGCAGGAAGAACCGCGCCAGTGTGTCGTATACCTGGCCCAGGCCCGTCAACTCGCTCGCCAATCTGGCAGCGCTTACGACGGCAAGCGATAGGACGAACAGAACTCCGAACACAATCACAAGGAGGAACTGCCTCGGCTTGCCAATGAAGAATGGCCGCTCACGGCGCACATTCCAAGCGCGGTTTACCACACGGTTTATGACGCCAAACAACGCGCTCCCAGTCCACAACATCCCTACCACCGTAAGAAATCCCACAGCCCCCCGCGATTGAAGCACCGCCTGGACATTCGCGACCACGAGATCCTTCGATCCAGGTACGTAGTTGTCCAAGACATTCGATATCGAGTGTTCGATGTCGTTCGAGTCCACGAAGAACGATAGGATGACTACCGTTCCCAATAGGAGAGGGAATAACGAGAGGAATGTGTAGTAGGCGAGCCCGGCCGCCATATGCGTGGCGTCGTTGGTCGCCATCTCTTGAACCGTACGGATAAGCAGCCTGACGACGAAACGACGCTCCAGCCGGCGCTTGACGGCGTACCATCTGCGCCGCGCGACTACCTCCCAACGTCGAACCGTCCTCGTATCCCTAATGCGGTCGAGTACGTCGTTTGACTCCTCTTGTCGATCCACCATAAGACGACCGCCACCTTGCATGCCATATGATGATAGCAAGGTATTCTATGCTGTATTCTACCAAATGGCTCCGAATCACGCCCATACCATTGAGAGACTGCGATGCCCTCCGATCCAAAGCTACGTTGCGCCCCCTGCGATATCATCCTCCCTGCCGATCTGACTACGCTAACATGCCCCGGCTGCCGGCGTCCGCTGTCCATCGAATACATGACGCACGACTATGAAGCAGCTGCGGATCCGCCAATACCGGTCGCCAAGCGCTTCTTGAACGCAGTTACACTTGGGGAAGGAAACACCCCTCTCGCCGTGCTGCGCTCGGTCGCCTCCCCCTTGGGGCTGACCTCCCTCGTTGCGAAACTGGAATATCTGAACCCTACAGGATCGTTCAAGGACAGAGGCGCGGCGGTGGTGGTTGCCGCCGCGCTTCAGGAAGGAATTCGCGAGGTTGTCGAGGACTCGTCGGGCAACGCCGGATCGTCTGTCTCCGCATACGCAGCGCGGGCGGGAATGCTCGCTCATATCTTTGCCCCTGCATCGACGCCGGACGCCAAGATGAGGCAGATCGAGGCCTACGGCGCACGGGTGCACCCAGTCGAAGGCACGCGCGAAGACACAACCACAGCGGCTGTCGAATACTATACCAAGCGGGAATTGGTGTATGCGTCCCATGTAATGAGTCCATACTTCGTGGAAGGAACGAAGTCGTTCGCCTACGAGGTGTTCGTTCAATCGCGTGGAGAGATGCCGCAGCACATCGTGATTCCCGTTGGCAATGGGTCGCTGCTCTTGGGCGTGTTGAAGGGGTTTTCGGAGTTGAGAAGGGGAGGACATGTTGGACAGATGCCTCGCCTGCATGCAGTCCAATCCGCAACCGTCATGCCGGTGGTTGCAGCGTTTCATAGACGAAAGAGCGGCGCGAGGATGAATACGCCCACCGTGGCAGGCGGGATTGCGGTTGCGAGTCCGGCGAGGCTGGACGAGATCGTGACTGCGTTGAGGGACACGAGCGGCAGCGTGGCGGCAGTCGAAGACCGAGAAATCCTCCATTGGCGGGATGCGCTAGCACAGCAAGAGGGAATATATGCCGAACCCACCTCTGCGGCTGCACTCGCTGGACTGGCGCAGCTTGTCGGCCGGGGCGTCATACGCCCGAACGAGCGAGTCCTCACGCCCATTACCGGATTCGGACTCAAAGACGCGCGGTAATCACGCTTCCGCTTTTTCGAATGCCGCACGGAAGCCGGCGAGCGAGCCTTCCAAGGTCGAATCGCTCACGCAGTAGGATATGCGGAAGTGCCCCGAACAGCCGAACCCCCGCCCCGGCACTACCAACACCCGTTGGTCGCGCAAGACTTCCGTGAAGGCAGCGTCGTCCGCGATGGGAGAGCGCGGGAACATATAGAACGCTCCCTGCGGCTTGACTATCTCGTATCCGATGTCCGTCAGCTCCTCATACAAGAAATCCCGTTTTGATTGGTACGTACTCACGTCGACAGTCACGGACTGCAGGTTCTTGACGACGTGCTGCATAAGCGCCGGAGCGTTGACGAAGCCCAGCGTGCGGTTGCAGAAAGTCAACCCGTCCATGAGTTCATCTCTATCTGCGTACTCAGGATTCACCGCGACGAACCCGATGCGCTCTCCGGGGAGCGCAAGGTCTTTCGAGTGGGACGTCGCCGCGATGCTGCGAACATGGTGCTCGAAGACGTGCGGGTACTCGAGTCCATCGAACAGTATCTTTCGGTATGGCTCGTCGCTCACGAGGAAGATCTCGGTACCGAGTTCTGCCTCCCTGTTCCTGATTACTTCACCCATTTGGGCGAGCAGGCGGCGGCCGTAGAGCACGCCCGTCGGATTGTTCGGGGAACTCGTGAGGACGATACGGGTCTTTGGACCGATGGTCCTAGACAAGGATTCGAGATCGGGGAGAAACTCCTCATCCGCCGGGACGACCTTGCAAGAAGCACCGTGGTTGTCTGCGTAGAAGAAATACTCGACGAAGTACGGAGCGAAGATGACCACCTCGTCGCCCGGATCGAGAATGGCGCGCATCACTACGTTGAGCGCCCCTCCAGCCCCGACCGTCATGAGTACCTCATTCGAAGTGAAGGGTAGGAAAGTCTCCTTGCCGAGCTCCTCTGCGACAGCGGCTCGGGTTTGTAGGTACCCGCCGTTTGGCATGTACCGGTGCAAACCGGGCGTCGGGTCATTGGCGATACGGCGAAGCTCATCGAAGAATTCCTCGGGCGGTTCCATGATTGGATTCCCCAAAGACAAATCGTAGACGTTTTCCTCGCCGTATCGCTGCTTCAACGCGATGCCGTCCTCGAACATGCGGCGTATCCACGAGCCCTGCTCCATGAAGTTCTTGATCTTGTTCGAGACTGCCATGCTATGAGACCTCTCGGTGAGAAGATGGGGCGTATCGTGCGCACCCATATACTAGAGTACCACGCCTGCACGGCGGCGACCTTACCTTATGGCTGCCCACCCAAGCGTTTATGCCCGTGGTGAGCCGTCGTGTTCATATGCGACGAATATCTCCGCAAGAGTATGAGGCAACAAGTATCTCCGACGTGCTACAATGGATGTGTACCAGCGAGAAAGTGGAGTCATGAACGATTCATCGAGACTGATTTACATGGATCATGCAGCCACGACCCCGGTGCGTCCGGAGGTGTTGGACGCAATGCTGCCGTACTTCGCTGCGAACTTCGGGAATCCGTCCGGCATCTACACATTGGCGCAGGAGAGCCAAAAGGCCATCGACGGCGCGCGCGAAACCGTTGCGGAGACGCTGGACGCCCGAATGAGCGAGGTCGTATTCACCAGCGGCGGCACCGAGTCGGACAATACCGCGATCAGAGGGGCAGCGCTCGCTCTCGCCAGCACAGGCAGACACATCATCACCACGAGCATAGAGCATCACGCGGTGCTGCATACCTGCCATTCCTTGGAACAGTACGGCTTCGACGTAACGTACCTGCCCGTCGACGCGGCTGGACTGATTGATCCCGACGACGTTGGCCGCGCCATCAACGACGAAACCACCCTCGTTAGCGTCATGTACGCCAACAACGAGATCGGCGTTGTGGAACCGATCTCGGAGATTGCAGACGTCGTCAAGTCAGAAGCGCGGCGCCGAGGCCGCACCATCGTAATGCACACAGACGCCGTCCAGGCCGCCGGCTACCTCGACCTGAGTGCCAAGTCCCTCGGAGTAGACATGCTCAGTCTCTCTGCACACAAGTTCCAGGGGCCAAAGGGAGCAGGCGTCCTATACATTCGTCGAGGGACTCCATTCGAGGCTCAGCAGACCGGCGGCGGACAGGAGCGGCAGCGTCGATCGGGTACGGAGAACGTCCCGAGCGTCGTAGGTATGGCCAAGGCCCTGCGTCTGGCGGAGTCGGAACGCAGCGACACCGTGGCACACGTGAAGAGCCTCCGAGACCGTATCGTGGAGGCGATGCTCGAACGGCTGGACGGAGTCCGACTGAACGGACATCCCGCTAGAAGGTTGCCGAACAACGTCAACCTCTCGTTCGATCGCGTAGAAGGTGAACCAATCCTCTTGGGCCTCGACCTCGCAGGAATCAGCGCGTCCAGCGGCAGCGCCTGTTCTTCGGCCTCCCTCGAACCCTCTCACGTCCTTACCGCACTTGGCCTAACCGCCGAGCAGGCGCAAGGAAGTCTTAGGCTAACCCTCGGCAATGACAATACCGCAGAAGACGTGGACTACCTGCTCGATGTCTTGCCCGGACTTGTCCAGAAACTCCGCGGGATGCCGTCCATGTCCGGGGTTTCGTGAATCTACTCCCCCCAGAGGGCGCGTCATGGCGTAGAGAACTCATTCGTAGTGCCGGGCATTGAACCGAAAACATACCCAGAAAGGGGGGAACTCCCCCCGTACACCCGAAATTCTGATTTGGAGGAACGATTATGGGCAGTCCAACCGTAGTAACCGACGAGACGTTCGAACAAGAAGTGATCAACTCAGACATTCCAGTCCTAGTGGACTTTTGGGCGGACTGGTGCGGCCCATGCAAGATGATCGCCCCCATCGTGGAGGACCTGTCGGACGAGTACGAAGGAAGAATGAAGGTCGCCAAGCTAGACGTAGACGAGAGCCCCCAATCGGCGATGAAGTACGGAGTGCGCGGCATTCCCACGCTGCTCATCTTCAGCGGAGGCAGCCCAGTCGAGCAAATAGTGGGCGCAAAGCCAAAGGGAGCCCTCAAGGCATCGGTCGAAAAGGTCCTGAACCACTGATGGGTTGCGCCCCAAAACAAATCCCGCGGAGAAAGGAAATCCAAGCCGCCCGAGTCCGTGCGCGGACCTCGGCAGCGAAATAGATTGACGGGAGTGGATGGGTCCTGGTGGGCCCCGCGGTCTTCAAAATCGTTGGTCCCGGTGCATCCACCGGGATGGTGGGTTCGACTCCCTCGCGCTCCCGCCAGAGGCACGCGTCCACGAAGTGATGCCTTGAGTGATCCGAGCACGTCGAGAATATGTTGACTACACCATCCTCGCTGCGTTCGTGGTATAGTAGGGGGAGCGTAGCACGCGAACCCACTTCGACGGAGGGTATCCAATGGGAACGAACCAGAAGCATCGAGACGCATCCACCCCCGAGGCTCCCGTTCTCGTCGTCGTCCAACTGAGTGGCGGCAACGACTTCATGAACACGGTAGTGCCCTACTCCGACCCCCACTACTACGACCACCGTCCAACGCTGGGCGTTTCCGACGACAACCTCATCTCGATTGACGAAAACCTCGCGTTCCACGCGAACGCCGCGCCCCTGAAAGAATTCTGGGACGCGGGAAAACTTGGCATCATACAGGGCGTCGGCTACCCCAATTCCAGCCGTTCCCACTTCCGCAGTATGTACATCTGGCATACGTGTGAGCCAGACGAGATATCCACCGAGGGTTGGCTCGGCATGGCTACCGGACAGATCGACCAGCGCAAGGAGAACGTTCTGACATCCGTCAACTTCGGGCGAGGATTGCCGCAGGCCCTCGTTTCCAAAGGCGTCCCGGTCACGTCAGTTGGCAACCTCGACAACTACGGCCTCATGACCGGGCTTGATGACGAAGATGACCGCAGCGACGCCCTTGCACGCTTCAAGGAAATGTACGCTCCCGCAGTCGGGACAGGGCCAGTGATGGACTACCTGTCCGAAACCGGACTCGGAGTGCTCGACGGGGCAGAAGTCCTCAAGAAAGTGCCCGGCGCATACCAATCCGAGGTCGAGTACGGAGGCAACGAAATCGCGCGCGGTCTCCGAGACGTTGCCCGCGTGCATCTAGCAGACGTCGGCACCCGCATCTTCTACACCAACCACAACAACTACGATACCCACTCCAACCAAGGACCGACACACTCCACACTCCTCGCAGACCTCGCGCGCGCGATTATGGATTTCTTCCAAGACCTGGAGGACCACGGCGCGGCCGATAATGTGGCGATGCTGGTCTTCACCGAGTTTGGCCGCAGGGTCGCGGACAACGGCAGCGGCACCGACCACGGAGCCGGAGGCGGCGCCTTCATGATCGGAAATCGCGTCAACGGCGGGCTGTACGGCGAATACCCTTCACTCGCACCGGGTGACCTCATCGACGCAGAGGACCTCCAACACACCTACGACTACCGTGGAATGTACGCCTCGATCCTAGAGCAGTGGATGGGGCTCGACGCCGCACCAATCGTGGGCGGGAAATACGAGCAAATTCCCGTGTTTGCCTCCTCCTAGCCCGTCGCGCTCATGCAACTTCCCGCGAGGCCATAACCTCCGTTGCTTGCCTACACGCCTCGGGGTCGTATACGTGCGCCTTACTCAGGCTACTCCCTGGGGTAACGGCACAGACTGTATGACGTCCACGATAGCAATGGGGAATTTGCCATGACCCAGAACCGTGCGACCGAACCCAACTTCCAACTGAACGCCTTCTACTTGAGGGACAACTTTGACGTCCTCAGGATCTTCGACTCCGAGACCGCCGACTGATTGCAATCGATTTCCCTTTCAACAAGAAGCGCGCAAGATACCGAACGCAATGGCTGTTTTGGGGCACGCTGGATGCACTCCAAGAAGAGAATCGAATTGCACAACAGAGACTCTGTGAGCCATTACTGAAGGTGGTGAATATGACAGATTGGCGCGCCTCATTCGACCCGGATGCCAAGCGGCTCTTGTAAGGCACCGTCGCCGGTCAAACGACTCGCTGTGTCCTGCCGCTACCTCTTCGGATCGTACTTGCGGGGCTCCGTGTCCGGCTCTGATCCAGCCTGGTCACTGATCAGTCGCTCCGCCTCGTATGGATTTATGTCCGGATCCAGGATGTCATACTCTTCAAAGTAGGATTGGGGCGGATTCCAGAGAGTCCACGTTAGCGGCCATTCCCGCGTGAAGGATATGTAGCCGGACTGCTTCTGGGGGTCGGGAACGAGCATCAGAAAGACCGTCATGGCCATGGAAAGTACCGCTCCCGGTAACAAGAGGATAGGGCGAGCCCATGCGTAGTTCAGCCAGACCCAACTGCTTCCGACTAGCATTCCCCAAAAGGGCAACCACAGGATGGAGAGCAGCAGGTACAGCATGAGGCTCCCCACGTAGAAGAGTCCGAAGAACCTGCCCAGCTTATCGAGAGTCTTGCCCAACGACCTCG
This sequence comes from Dehalococcoidia bacterium, assembly GCA_965242665.1. Lineage (GTDB taxonomy): Bacteria > Chloroflexota > Dehalococcoidia > Lucifugimonadales > VXLM01 > VXLM01. The sequence goes on from OZ251484.1 coordinate 3,354,933, forward strand.
CCGCGTAGTCGATCGGGAAGAGTACGAGGGCAAGGAACCTGACCGTATGATAGACGATCAGGCAGGCGGCCTGCGTAAAGGTATCGCTTGGCGCATTCGCCCTAGCAAACTCCAACCTCGTTCGCAAGTCGGGGACTTTCCAGAGCCAGGTCACGGTTCTGTTGCCTTTCGGTATGGTTCCCGCGTTGTGTGCGGCGAATTCGCGGATCCCTTGAGTTTCATAGTATCACAGGATGGGTATAGGACTGCAAACCCTTGCCGTACGTGGACGCATTCCGTTATGGCGCGGTCGTCTGCTTGGCCGTGTCCGGTGCGCCGGGGTGGAATGGGTGGGCGGGGCGGTTTCTCGATCTCCAAACGACCAGGAGAATTCCAAGTGCGGCCGCAGCCAGTGGAACCGCCATGGACGCCAGAGTGACCTCCAACCCGAACCACTTGACGAAGATCCCTGCCAGAACAGGACCTGCGACCTTTGCCGCGTTCTTCGACGCGCCGACGAACCCCATCCCGGCTCCAATGTGTGCTCCGTCGACCGTATCTGAAACCGTGGCCACCGTCGACGGAAAGACCAGGGCTTGCGCCGCACCAATCAAGACCGCCGGCAGCAGCAGTCCATACGCGCCCTCACCAAGCGCGAGCGTGACCAGCCCGGCCGCCATCGTAACCATTCCCATGGCGACCGTTGGCAAATGTCCGATGCGGTCCCCCAGGCGTCCACCGAAGGGCGCAAGCACCAGATGTACGCCTTCCTGTACTGCGAAATACGCGCCGACGACTGCGATGTCCACCCCCTTGGCATGGCCGTAGACAGGTAGAAACGCCTTGATAGCGTATTCCGCCGCGAGGATTTGCGCGTTCATGCCGCCAGCCAGCCAAACCCCCGGCGACTTGACCGCGACTGCTATTGCAGACGCCGCCTGTGACGATAGCCTCGCTCGCGCCTTCCGAACAGGGGAACTGCTTTCTGGAAGCAGGACAACCGGCACGAATGCCAGACAACTAATCAACCCAACAATCGTGAAGACCTGTGCAGGGTCGCCCACTCTCGTCAGGAGAATCCCGCCGGCCACGGGACCTATCATGTATCCGGCGTTTCGCGCCATCGTGAACCATCCCAGCCTCTCTGCGCGGTTGGACATCGAAAGCTCCGCCACATACGCGAGCGTAACCGGCCCGTAGATGGCAGTCGCCAATCCGTGTATCACCCGAACTACAACTAATGAGCCAGGTGAGTCGACGAAGGAGTACACGAAGGGCATTCCGGCGAAGACGGACGTACCCAACAGCATCCAGATGCGCCGTCCGGAACGATCGGACAGGATGCCGATGAATGGCTTCAGTATCATCCCAGTGAGGGTCGACATCGAAACGATGAGCCCGAGCAGCACATCCCCCGCACCCAAGCTCGCCGCGAAGAACGGAAGCAGGGGAGTCTTGGCCATCTGATACGCGGAACGGGCGATGAAATCCGCCGCGGTGACGCTGAGAAACCCTCTCGATAGGAACACGCCTATCCCCCGGCGAGAATGGCCGGGACTTCGAGCTCGTGCAACATGTCTACAAACTGCTGCAAATCCTCGTCTACGAGTCTATCGAGGCGGTCCGACGCATCGGCCGCTTTGGCGGACAGATACTCGAACACTTCTCTTTGTTGCGTCGTTGGAGCAGCGTCCGCAGAGGATATCGCCGCCATGAGCTCCTTGACCTTGAAGCCGACGCCGGCCGGCAGCGCAATTCGATCCATGCCTTCTTCGTCAGTGGCGGCGGTCTGGATCAGTTCGATCTCGATGCCTTCCAGCGCGTCCTCGAGACCCTTGACCAATTCCACGATCGACTGTCCCTTGCCTGCTGCGTTCGCCCGCCCGCTCCATTCCAATACCTGCCTGCGGATGCTCCGGATCCGGTTGATACAGCCGTGTACGCTCGTAACCAAGTCCCGCACTTCCAAGATGAGGCCAAGTTGCTCCTGGAGATCCTCGTCTGGAGTAGCGACCCGAGGATCCTTCTCGATCTTCACTTGCCGCTCTACGGACGATCCAGATGCAGCCAGGGTAATGGTATAGGTGCCGGGAACTACCAGCGGCCCCTCCATTGCACCGGATTTCGCCCCTTCTTCCGTCACTTTCGATGAATGGTCGTACCGCATGTCCCATATGAAGCGGTTCGTTCCTTCTGCTACGGACAGGAAAGGACCGGACGGCTTCTCTGCCTCTGTCATTTCGTCGTAGCCCTCCGGCTTTGGCCGAATGGTGCGAACGACCTCTCCGCTGCTATCGGAGATCGTCAGAACTGCGTCTTCCGACCGCATGTCCCGGATGGTGTAGTACAAGGTAACCCCGTCCGGCGGATTGTGACCGGCGTCGAGGAAGGCAGCGTCCACTTGTTCGTTATCGTCCTTGGTCTCCTCCCATGTTGCCGCTGCTCCCAAGCGCAGCATATATTTCTTGCCCGGCCCCGAGGAAGAGCGCCCGGATGCCATTTGGCGGGCGCTGCGAAAGACAGACGCAGGCTCGAACAAGTGCAGCTTCGCCCCGGCCGCCGTGTCCGTGTTTGCGGCTTGCCGAACGACAGCCAGGTCGTCGAGAATCCAGAACGACCTGCCGTGTGTCGCGACCGCCAGTTCGTTTCCTTTGATCTTCATGTCGTGCACTGCCACCACGGGCAAGTTGCTTTGCAGCGACTGCCAGACCCCGCCGTCGTCGAAGGAGACATGAACCCCCCGCTCGGTTCCCGCGTAGAGGAGTCCGTCTCGTTCGGGATCCGCGCGGATCATCCAGGTAAATTCCGATTCAGGGATGCCGTTGTCGATCCGCAGCCAAGTTCTCCCGTAGTCCGTCGTCCTGAAGAGCAGGGGAGAATAATCCCCCAGACGATAGCGGTGGGCCGCGATATACGCTGCCGACGGATTGTGCGGCGAAGGTTCGATGATGGCGACGGTTGCCCACTCCGGAAGGTCAGGCGGCGTCACGTTGGCCCAATTCTGCCCGCCGTCCCGGGAAACATGGACGAGCCCATCGTCCGATCCAGCCCAAAACACTCCGCGCTCGCACGGCGACTCTGCGAACGCGAATATCGTCCCGTAGTTCTCCACGAACGTAGTGTCCTTGGTTATGGGGCCGCCGGACGCCTCCATCTTCGAACGGTCGTTGCGAGTCAGGTCGGGGCTAATTGCAGTCCAACCGTGCCCCTCGTTGGTGGATCGGAAGACGACTTCGGCCGCTGCGTACAGCGTACCCGCATCGTGAGGAGAGAATACAATCGGGTATGTCCACTGAAATCGGTGCTTGTGGTCCTTCACCCCAGAGCCGTACACGAATTCCGGCCAAACGGATACGATCCTGCTTTGTCCAGTTCGATGATCGTATCGGTGCAGGGAGTCGCCGCCGCCCGACGAACTTCCAATAGCACCGGAGAAGACTACGTTCGGGTCTTCTGGATGCACGGCGATTTGACCGCTCTCGGAACTCCCAACGAAATAGCTGTCTGCGAAGAGGATCGCCCCTTTCTCGAAATTCCGGCTCGGCGTGCTGATCGCGCTATTGTCCTGCTGTGTGGCGTACAAACGGTAAGGATGCTGGTCGTCCGCGTCCATACGGTAGAACTGAGCGGTCGGCTGATTGTAGATCGTCGACCAGGACGCGCCCCCGTTGAACGAAACACATGCACCCCCGTCGTTCCCCTCGATCATGCGCCGAGGATTCGCAGGATCGATCCACAGATCGTGGTTGTCCCCATGCGGGGTCGATACTTCGTTGAACGTGCGCCCTCCGTCCGTCGACTTCCAGCACTTCAGGTTCAACACCCATACCGTTTCCGAATCCTGCGGATCTGCGAACACGTGCGAGTAGTACCACGGGCGCTGAAGGAGCTTGGGATCGTCGGAAACCAATTCCCACGTTTCTCCCGAGTCGTCGGAGCGGTACAACCCCCGGTCTTCCGACTCGATGATCGCCCAAACGCGGCCAGGCATCGCTGGGGAAACTGCTACGCCCATGCGGCCCTTCAACCCGCTGGGAAGCCCCTTGTTTTCGGTGATGTCGTCCCACGTGTCGCCGCCGTCGGTTGTGCGAAAGACGGCGCTGTCAGGCCCTCCCGAAGAGAAATTCCACGGTTTGCGCCGCGCTTGCCACAGCGTCGTGAACATGATGCGCGGGTTGTTGGGGTCCATCGTCAGATCCGCGGCTCCGGCGTTGTCGCTGTTGTACAGCACGTGGTCCCACGTCTTGCCTCCATTGCTGGAGCGAAAGACCCCGCGTTCCTCGTTGCTCTGGAAGATGTCGCCCAGGGCTGCCACGTACACGAGGTCAGGATTGGCCGGATGGATCCGCACCCGCGAAATGTGCTTGGTAGCCTGCAACCCCATATGCGACCATGACCGACCGCCGTCAGTAGAGCGATAGACCCCGTCCCCCGCGCATACGTTGCCGCGTGGACAAGCCTCCCCCATTCCTGCGTATACTACTGACGGGTCAGACTGCGAGACCGCGATCGCCCCGACGGCGGCGGAGTCGAAGAATCCGTCCGAAATGTTGCGCCAGTACGTGCCTCCGTCGTCGGACTTCCACACTCCCCCGGCGCATGCACCAAAGTAGAAGGTGGCCGGATCGGTCGGATGTCCTGCGACGGCGACCGTTCTGCCCCCTCGGTGGGGCCCGATGCTGCGCCATCGAAGGGAAGTGAGCAACTGCGGATCGACGGTCGGTTTGGTGGGCTGCATGTTTTCATTCCTCGTTCGGAGGGGTAGTATGGGCTGTGGAAAATCCCAATGCCTATTTTCGCACGATGCAAAGCCTACTTCAACCGCGCCAGGAATGAAATGCAAATTAAGGAGAGCGAGCAACAAGACACATGAACAGCGTCGCGCTAACGATTGTTTGGGCTGTCGGATGCTACGCCGTGGGCATGGTGTCGTTTGGAGACATCGTGGCGCGGTATGTGGGCGTCGATATTCGCACGCGCGGAACGAAGAATCCAGGCGCTGCGAACATCTACCGGGAGCTAGGCCCAAAATACGGAGGAGCAGTCTTTGCTCTGGATGCCGCCAAGGGAGCCTTGGCCACCGCGCCGCTGCTTTTGGTAGACGCGCCGCCGGCCATCGCCATCATTGCCGCTACGGCAGTCACACTAGGGCACATATTCCCGGTTCTCTCGAAACGACCGGGCGGTACAGGCATGGCTGCCGCGATGGGCACCACCGTCGGACTCGCTCCCATTGGACTGATCGGAGGCGCGTCTGCTGCCGTCTTGACCCTCGTCCTCACGCGAAACGCCGGCTATACGGGCGCAGTATTGTTCGCCGTAACTGCCTTGATCGCAGGCATATGGCAAGGCCACTGGATCGGGGCGCTTGGTGTCTTGATCGTTGCCGCCATCGTCTTGGTCAAGGCGAGAATACAGTACGGCAGATGACTGGCGTCCGAGCAGACTTGAAGGAATACAGCGAGATGCGGGAGATGCCAGAACGCGGAGACGACCCGACGGAACATAGCCGTCCACCCGCGCCGCACGTCTCCATCCGCGGGCTTGGCCATGTGTACGAAGAGAAGGGTCGCAAGGTGCGCGCTCTCTCCCAAATCGACTTGGACATCGAACGCGGCGAGTTCGTATCCGTCGTTGGGCCGAGCGGCTGCGGAAAGACGACTCTGCTCCGCATCATCGGCGGCCTGCTCTCTCCGACACTTGGCGTCGTTCGGGTAGGAGGTTCGACCCCAGACGACGCCAAGCACCGACAGTCGATCGGCCCCGTCTTCCAGGATTCGTCTCTCCTTCCCTGGCGCACAGTGGCTGGCAATGTCAGACTCTCAATCGAATTGCGGAGAAATCGGGTAGGGAAGTCAGATGACCGCGATGTCGACCACCTCCTGAAGGTCGTTGGACTCGCTGGGTTTCGAGAATCGTATCCGTACCAGCTGTCTGGCGGCATGAAGCAGAGGGTCGCCCTCGCACGGATGCTCGCAGTCTGCCCAGAAGTCATGCTCATGGATGAACCGTTCGGATCGCTCGACGAGATCACCCGTACCAACATGGGATACGAGCTCCTCCGCATTTGGGAGCAGCGCCCAGCGACGGTCGTATTCGTCACCCACAGCATCTCGGAAGCGGTCATGATGTCTGACCGGGTCGTCGTAATGTCCTCTCGTCCAGGCCGTCTCATATCTACCGTGGAGATTGACGAGCCGCGCCCGCGTGAGCGGACTATCGAGCAATCGAATCGTCTCGCAGAATATGCGTCCGTGGTCGCAGACGCCCTCCAAGGAGCAATGGATGAACAGATTGCTGTCTGACGCCAGCCGCCCCGGCGCTGCGCCCGACCGTTCATTTGCAGGAGGAGCCGCCGCATTCGCGCGCGCGGCGTCCATCCCTCTTGCCGCCGCGTCCGCGTGCGTCATCGCGTGGGGCGTATCCGTCCGCCTCCTCGAAGTCCCCGAATACATCATACCGTCACCCTCTGCCGTAGGATCGCGCCTCATCGGAGACCCCGGCTACTTCGCCTTCCACGGCATGATAACCTTGATGGAATCCCTAAGCGGATTCGCGCTCGGCTCCGCCGTCGCGGTCGCCGCCGCAGTGGCCATGGCGCACGCGCGCATCCTCGAACGCGTCATCTACCCAATCGCCCTCCTGATCAAAGTCACTCCCATCGTCGCAGTCGCGCCTCTATTCGTCATCTGGTTCGGGTTGGGATCCTTCCCAAAGGTGATGATTGCAGCCCTCATAACGTTCTTTCCTGTCATGGTCAACGTGTTCGTCGGCCTGAAATCCGTAAACCCGACGACCTTGGACTTCTTCCGGTTGCTCGACGCCAACCGCCTCCAAATCCTCCTCAAGCTGCGTGCACCGAGCGCTTTGCCGTACTTGTTCGCGGCGTTTCGCATCGCCGTGCCTCTGTCCGTAATCGGCGCAGTGGTCGGGGAGTGGTTCACTGGCGACCGAGGCCTAGGCAGCGTCATCATCGTCGCCCACCACAATATCGACACCCCAACACTCTTTTCCGCAGTCGCCGTCCTTGCGGTCATCGGACTAGGGTTGACCGGACTAACTGCCCTCGCAGAACGCCGCCTCCTATTCTGGCACGAATCCCACCACCAGGGAGCCCCTCGCATATGAAACCTGCCTTCCTCTCGTGGCTTTCCTTGCGATGCGCGTCTCACATGTGCGAATACCGCTGCCGGCGACCCGGGCCATTCTTCCCTCTTCATCTCCTCTATAAATAGTGTAGAATCTTGTCCATGACTGCGCCCCGCCCCCTGCTACACGCCGTCGCTCTCCTCCCTTTCCTCCTGCTGCTTGCCGGTGCGTCCGTTGCATGTCGCGACGGCAACGAAGTGGCCGAAGCCGCCGATAGGATAGTGTTCATGGCCGGCTTCAAACCCCAAGCAAACTTACCGTTCGTTGCCGCCTACGTAGCCCAAGAGCACGGATACTTCGCGGAGCAGCGCCTGGACGTGGAGATCCTCCACGCATCCAGCGGAGAACATCTCAAGCTCCTCGTCGCAGGGGATGTTCACATCACAACCGCAGCCGCATCGTCCGTTCTAAAACGCCGCTCCGATCCCCAACTTCCCATCGTTGCCTTCGCACTCCTCGGACAAGAAGGACAGCAAGCGTACATTGCGCTTGAAGAGTCCGAAATTTCTACCCTGAAAGACTGGGAAGGACAAACCTTCGGATACAAGATCTCTGTCCCCCCGGACTACCTCGCCATGCTCCAGGCTGCCAACGTAAACCGTGAACGAATCACCGAAGTGCAAGCTGGATTCGATCCCCGTGTCCTCACCGAGGGACGGGTCCATGTCCTTGCCGTCTTCAAATCCAACGAACCAAACATCGTGCGTGGACTCGGGTATGAAGTCGTCATGTGGGATCCTGCCGACTACGGCGTTCCAAACATGGGACTGACTTACATCACGACCGACGACTACGCATCCCAATCGTCCGACATCATAGACCGCTTCCTCCGCGCAGCGCTCAAGGCGTTGGAGTTCGTCCAATCCAATCCCCAAGCCGCACTCGACATCGTTATGAAGTACGCTCCAATGGAGGACAGAGACCACCAAAGATTCATGCTAGAGACGGAACTCGCGGACGCAGTCAGCCAGCTTACCAAAGAGCGCGGCATTGGCTGGATGACCGACGACCAATGGCGCTCCCTCTACGACCACTTGATCGACTTCGACGCCTTGGATAGACCGTTCGACTACCGTACCGCCTTCACAACCTCCTTCCTCCAACGCGCCTATCAAGACGGAAAGCTCCGCTGGCCCTAGAGACTTCCCAAACATATTCCCACGGCCATTTTCCCGACACTTCCTACTCTCCGCCTCCATTCCCGCTCGAGCAGAAATTCCCCCAACAACTAGCAAACTACATCCCGACCAGCTCTCTCCCTAGCTCCCTCGGATCCCCGGTAGGCAGTCGACAGACGTAATTCTCGCAGACATACGCCGTCGGCCGGCCGTCTACCATCTCACGCCCCTCTAGCAGTGGAATCCTTCCTCCATCGTTACTGCCCCCAGAGTGGGAATCCACCCCAACGAACACTCGATTCGGAATATACTCGCGGTACACCTCTCGAATCAGACACCTGGTTGCGTCGTCTCCGCGCGCTCCAACGACCACGACCTCCTTGGGCCTCGATAGGAAGAAATCCAACGTCCCCAGCCAATGCCCCGCCGCGGTTGGAAACCTCTGCATGAGCGCAGACGCGGAACGCAGCGACGCCTCTGCCTTCTCTCTGTACTCCGAATCCCCCGTGAGAATGGCCAGACGGAGCAGCACACTGGCCGCCATCGAGCTTCCTGATGGAATCGCATTGTCCGTTATGTCCCTCGGACGAACGACCAACACCTCATGGTCTCTCCCGGTATCGTAGAACTGATTGGACGCATCGTCCCAAAACAGATCCACCATCTGTCGCCCCAGCTCGATGGCCGCAGCCAACCACCGTTCCCCGAACGTCGCCTCGTGAAGCAATAGCAGCCCGTCCACCAAGAAGGCATAGTCCTCCAAGTATCCCATGAGTTTGGCGCGTCCGTCCTTGTACGTGCGCAGCAGCCGACCCGTTTCGTCGATCAGATTGTCTAGCAAGAACGCGCCGTTGTCCGCCGCGATCCGACGGTAGTCGTCCCGATCCAGGACGGCTGATGCCTCCGAGAACGCCGCCAGCATCAGCCCGTTCCACGATGTCAGTATCTTGTCATCCAAGCCCGGCCGGATCCGATCCTCGCGCAGCGCCGCGAGCTTACCGCGCGGCCCCGCGAGCGCACGTTCGAGATCTCGCCCCGTCATGCCTGTCCTCCGAGCAAACTCAGTCGGCGGGGTGGGGATGTGCAAAATGCTCCTCCCCTCGAAGTTGCCGCGCAGAGTGACTCCGTAGTAATCCATGACAAGCCGCCCGTCTTCCTCTCCGAGCGCTGCACGTATCTCCTCCGGCCGCCAAACGAAGAACTTCCCCTCCTCGCCCTCGCTGTCCGCGTCCTGGGCGCTGTAGAACCCGCCTTCCGGCGACACCATCTCCCGTGCAGCGTAGTCCAACGTTTCTTCCGCAATCCTCCGACTCGCCGTGTTCCGAGTAATCTGGTAGGCGTGAAGATACAGCCGCGCCAGCAGCGCGTTGTCGTACAGCATCTTCTCGAAGTGGGGCACCAGCCAGAACGCATCGGTAGAGTAGCGGTGGAACCCACCCCCTAACTGATCGTAGATGCCCCCGCGAGCCATTCGATCCAGCGTCAACTCCGCCATCTCGAGCACGTCCGGATCCTCCAAGCGTACGTAGCTGCGTAGCAGGAACTCGATAGTCATTGGTTGCGGAAACTTCGGCTGAAGCCCAAAGCCGCCGTTCACGTCGTCGAACTGCCCGCGCAAACCATCGACCGCATGCGTCAAGACGTCGTCCGTCGGCGCGGACTCGCCCGCCATGCTCTGTGTCATCTGCCGCACATGCGCCAGGATCTGGCCCGTAGCGGACACCACTTCCTCCCTTCGATCGCGGTACGCATCGGAAATCGCCATCAGCAGGCGCGGAAAAGCCGGAAGACCCCCGCGGTCTTCCGGCGGAAAGTACGTCCCCCCATAGAAGGGCTCCGCATCAGGCGTGAGAAACACCGTCATCGGCCATCCGCCTTGACTAGTCATCGCCTGAACGGCCCCCATGTAGATGGCGTCGACGTCCGGACGCTCCTCGCGGTCGACCTTGATGGAGATGAAGCGCTCGTTCATCAAGGCGGCGATGCCCAGGTTCTCGAACGACTCCCGCTCCATGACATGGCACCAATGGCAGGCGGAGTAGCCCACGCTGAGCAGGATGGGCTTGTCTTCTCTAACCGCCCGCTCGAGTGCCTCCGCACCCCACGGATACCAGTCCACCGGATTGTTCGCGTGCTGGCGCAGGTATGGACTGGACTCGTCAATCAATCGGTTCGGCATTCGTCCGCCTTTCAAGATGAACCTGCGCGCGGCGCGGATTCACGCGCAGAGTCCGGAGCTTCGAGACCGCTTGCGCGGACCGTCACCGCCTCTGGGTAACCTTGTTCAGTATGTAGAAGACTGTCCCCGCAATGAACAACCCCACCGCAGTCCAGAATATCGTCGCGCCCGAAAAGACCGCGCCGACGAGCATCACCAATCCGAACACCCAAAATACGTATGCCAGTCCTATGAAGGCCGTTCGCATGACGTCCATGCCTATGTCTCCCTCCTGCGCGTCCGGCGGCCAAGCGCCCGTATGTTGCACATACTCTATACCTCGTTGATGTGCAGTATGTCAACCGGACTACGCCGAACGGTGATTCTCGGTGCGTCCAGAAAGCGCGTCGCCGATCGACCCGGTTGACTAGCAAGAACAAACTGTCCAACACGAACGTATGATGCGTAAACGAAATCCCGCGATGAACCGAACGACAGGATGGAGGGACAGGCGTTGTAGAGTGGAGGGAGAAATGTGGACGAGGTTTGGCGTCCCTGGCAGGATTCGAACCCGCGACCCGCTGCTTAGAAGGCAGCTGCTCTGTCCAAACTGAGCTACAGGGACGGCTCTCACAAGTACAAGTGTAGCGGTACTGGCAGGCAGGAATCAAGCCGTTCTCCGCGCAGTAGTGCTCACCCAGTGGATGGTCATCTTGCCGATGCGCACCCCCTTGACTGCCCGCACCGATACGCCGTTGGAGTCGGGTAGGGTAGTGAACCGCCGCTGCACAAAGGCCCCGACCCTCCGACTCAGGGTGAGCCCGACCATGACGCCGACCATCGACGATCCCAGCCTACTGGCAATGGACTTCGAGCGGCCCTGCAATATCCACGATACCGCCAAGGCGATGAACGCGCCCGCCAGGATATTCGTTCCGCAGTACGGGGACACCGCCAGATGCCCTTGCCCCGTCTGCAGCCGTGCAAGCGCCTCTTCAGCCGCGTCTCGGACTTCCTTTGTCGACGCTCTGCCATAGATGAAGAAGCCGCCAGGCGTCGCGTTTCCTCCAAGAGGAAGGCGCGCGCCGCGTTCAAGCAACACCGATACCGTCGCATGCTCCCGTCCGTGCTGCATCCGTATTTCCCTCAAAAAACCTCTCATATAGCCAATCACCCTCCCTCTTCGCATTCTCTGGAATATGGAACCCCCTCTGTGCGCGCATCGCGCCCCCAATCTTTGAACACGCTCTTGAGAGTAGCAAGCCAGTTGCTCCCTCGTCAACGTCTATCGATGTATATGAACCGATAATTTATTGTGTAATATACATATATCACGTATTCTGGCGCATCCGCGAGGGGATCGAGTCTGTGTCGATGCCGTATGAACTCTTGACCAGAGGCGGATGCAGCCTCCGCCCGAAACGATATGAAACGCATTGAAATTCTTGGAAAAGTGATAGAAAAGGAATTGACAGTACAATCATACTAGTCTTAGCATAAAGTCATAGTACTTGAGGGAGGGAACGAAAATGAGACGCAAGACGAAGAAGATGGTCGCGGTCGAAGAGAAGTTCCAACAGCCGTTGGAGAAGATGCTGCCGCAGATGGTGACCGACTATGGCCTGACCGCCACGGCCGACGAGCTGGGCGTGAGCAAGGCAACGCTCGGATACTGGTTGCTCAAGCTCGGAATCATCGTGCATCGTGTGGCGCTGGCACCAGGCGAGACCATCGAAGTCAAGAGAGTGAGGGTAGAGAGGGAAAAGTACCCATCCGCTATCAGCAACTAGCCTCTGGGAAACCCCAGGAGAAAGGATGGAACCGGCGGGGGCAAGAAGCAACCGATACGCAGTGTTGCCCCCGCGCTTTGTTCATCGAGCGCGTCGGAGCGCCGCCCGTGCTTCCTTCTCGCGCTCACGTTCGATGATGGCGCGCCGCTTGTCGTGGCGCTTGCGCCCCCGAGCCACTCCCAACTCGACCTTCGCCCGTTGTCGCTTCAGGTAGAGCTTGAGAGGAACCAAAGTCAACCCGCGTTCGTCGACCTGACGCGTTAGCCGCCTGATCTGATCCTTGTGCAGCAGGAGCTTTCGCGGGCGCTTCGGGTCATGCGCGTTGGTACCAGAAGCGGAGTACTGAGAGATGTGCGCGTTCATCAGCCATATTTCGCCGTTGTTTGGGCGGGCGTAGGCGTCGCTGAAGTTGGCTCTGCCCTCTCGAATCGCCTTGATCTCGGTTCCGACCAAGACGAGTCCCGCCTCGATGCTGTCGAGCACCTCGTACTCGTATCGAGCCTTTCGGTTGAGGGCGATCTGCTTCGTGCCTTGCATGAAGACCGTTCCTCATGAACTCCCCAGCGGGTCGGGATTCGTCACGCCGGTCATGGACTTCAGCTCCTCGACTGCGCGCCGAAGCTGCGCGACGTCGGCGTCCCTCGCACTGCGGCTTGTGACCACGATGTCGGGTTCGACGCCGCCCCCCTGGATGAGTCGCCCTTCCGGCGTGTACCAGTGCGCTACCGTGATATAGAGACCGCCCCCGTTCCCGAGGCGGCGAAGCCAGTTCACGCTTCCTTTTCCGAAAGTGGTGTCTCCAATGAGAGTAGCGCGTCCGTGGTCTTGGAGTGCGCCTGCGAGTATCTCCGCAGCGCTTGCGCTGCTGGAGTCGATGAGAACGACCATTGGAATGTCGGTAAAGAACTCTCTGTCTTTCGTATTGACCGGGTAATCGGTGCGACGTTTGTTTCCTTCGACCACGTACAGGACGAGGCCGTCTTGGATGAACTGACTTGCCACTTCGACAGAAGCCGATAGCAGGCCTCCGCCGTTTCTCCGCAGATCCAAGATGATCCCCTTCGCTCCAGCTTCCATCTCCTGCTCGATCACGCCCCGCAGCTTTCCGGCGGTTTGCGGGTAGAAGTCCGTCACGCGGACGTGCATGAAATCCGCCCCAGGCTCGCTTCTGAGGGATACGCTGGTCAACGGGATGACGGCACGCCTGACCTCGATGATCTCGGGGTCGATTTGTCCGAGTCTCTTGACCAACAACCGCGCGATGCTGTCTTTTGGACCCCGAATCTTGGAAACCGCTTCCAGGGTTGTAAGTCCTGCCAAACTCTCGCCGTTCACCTCGAGAATGATGTCTCCAGGCTTGATCCCTGCCATGTCGGCGGGGCCGCCGTCCATAGGAGAAACGATCACGAGGTTGCCCCGAGCGTTCATTTCGACATACGCGCCAATACCCTGAAACTCGCCCTCGAACACATCCCCAAACTGTCCAGCCAACACTTCTGGGCTGACATATGCCGTTTGCGGATCGTCCAGAATGCTCGTCATCCCGCGAATCGCGTGTTCCGTGGCCATCTCGGGATCGAGCTTGTCACGGTCGACATAATCGCGGTTTAGATGCTCCCACGCTTCCCAGACGACGTCGAGGTCGGAAGGTACAGTCTTGGGCGGCTCGATCTCATCTTCGTAAACGACGACAGACGGGAAGGCAGGTTGATCCGGCGTGCTCGCGTGGGATTCCAATGCTTCCGAGTGTGCTTCCAGTGCATCCGATACAGACTCTGTCACCAGTTCCTGGATCTCGCCGGCGCTCGCGCCCTGAGGCATGTTGGCAACGGCTTCCTCGACGATCTTCGCCACATCCGGCGTCGGGGCGTCGGGTAGGGTATTACCGGTCGGACGTTCCGGGGCGGACGATTCATCTTCTCCGCCGAACGCGCCGCAGGCAGCTCCAACGAGCAGGAGGGCCGCCAGTGTGACACTAACGAATGTCTTGCTTGCATGATGACGACGGTGGTTCATCTTTTCGAGTGTTGTCCTTTCTCATAGAGCTTCGGTGCGCCGCATCTACCATAGTAGCACGATTCTTCGATTGAGACGATGTTGACCCCGCGAGACAGTACGGCAAGGCCCAAATCGGGCGAAATCTGCTCCCAGACCAAATACGAATCCCGGGATTTTCGGTTGGTATGCTCTGTAGAACGACTGGAGGGCGATCCGGTTATCAAGCCACTTCCTTCGCTGTCCGTCCATACCTCCAAATCGATCGGATCCTGGCATTGACGGAGTTGAAGCGGGCGTGGTAGTGTATATTGAAAAAGTAGTTCTAGCATTTTCAGTTGTTTTTCAGGATTGTCGAACTTGCCTTCATACGTTTGGAAGCAGTTTTGAAGTGACTCGAGAAAATTTTTCAAGGCGGTGTCCAATGATCGAATCATCTCAGAAATCCCCAAAGAAGCATCAGGATTACCCCAAATACCGCCTTGAGGAGGCGTTGGGGATAGCGCGTGCGATTCAGGAAAAGAATTCAGGTCTGCCGTTCGACCGTGTTCGGCTTGCCAAATCCATGGGCACGACGCCGTCTAGCAGCGCGTTCGTAACGAAACTCACATCGGCGGCGAAATATGGACTGACCGAGGGCGGATATAACGACCCCCGGATATCCTTGACGGCGTTGGGGGCGGCCGCGCTCGACCATGACTCCGACCGTGCACGCAGCGCGCTCGTTCGGGCTGCGACGCGGCCGCAAACGTTCAGGGAGTTCTACGGTCTCTTGGACGGTAGGCGAATCCCAAATGAAGACGAAGCTCTCGGACTCATCGTCGATCACATCGGAGTGGCCGAGAGACACGCCGCTCGATGCCTTGACATCGCCGTCGCCAACGGACGGCTCGCGGGTATCGTGACAGAGGTGAATAACTCGAACTACGTAACTTCACTGGACATGTTCAACGCGGCGACCGATGAGCATGTCTCCCATGCGCTCGGAGAACTGGATACGACGAATGGAAGAGTCCAGCCAAGGACCGCTCCCAAACTTCCTGACCCCCAGCCTGCGGACGATCGGAGAACAACCCGCGTGGAGGATGGCCGAATATTCATCGCACACTCCGGCTGGCCGCGCGCCGCGGCGCGCGTGGGTAAGATGCTCGAAGACATGGGGGTCGCGCATCGCGTCGTCGACGTAGGAGTGTCTGACTCGTCTCAAATTGGTATGGTGGCGTCGGATGAGATGGACGGATGCTCCGGAGCAGTCATCGTCTTTGGCGGGTCGGAGGCCCATCAATGGAGTCCTGGCTTTGCCTCGCCTCGTGCGTTCCGGATGCTACTACAACTCGGCGCGGCCGCGGATCGATTCGAGAACCGCGTCGCAGTGGCCGTCCAAGCCGGTATGGACCATTACCCGGAGACCGACTTCCTCCAAGTCATTCCCATCGCAGACCATGAAGCCGAGGGGTTCGAGTTCGATCTGCTTCGCGAGCTCATTCGAGTGAAGATGATCGAGGTTTCGGTATTCGGGAACGTTTCTCCGTCTACATAAGTTATGTCAAGTACTCGTTGGTCTGCCTTGAATTCGTTCGTCTACTTTACATAACATTTATAGTGCGAACCTTTACAAAATCGTCTCCCTCTACCCAACCGTGCGCCCCAGTATCCCCAATGGACATCTGGAGTGACGGTTGTCAGCGGCATCTTGGAATACTGGGAGAATTCCGGCACGTGCGATTCTAGGCATTTTCTGGCGTGTCAGGTGTTGTGAGTGCTCCCCCTGTCAAAAATGCCCTCTTTTTACGCAGTGACGGCGAATGAGGTTTCGGCTGAAACCTCGATATTATGGAGGAGGCGTTCGATTTCATCCAAGAGATCGGTCAAGCCGTGTCTCTTGGAGGCCGAAACGAACACCGCGCCTTCTGACGCCAGCGCATCCAGCGCGTCGACTCGATGGACGCCCTCGTGCGGAGAATCGGCCGGATGCCGCAGCAAATCGATCTTGTTCAAAACCAATATAGTGGGCTTGTCGGCGACCCCAAGGTCGCGGAGAACGCTTTCCACTTCTTCGACGTGGTTTGCTGCATTCGGGTGGGAGATGTCCACCACGTGCAACATCAGCCGCGCTTCCTGAATTTCCTCAAGCGTAGCGCGAAAGGCCGCCACGATGGCGGGAGGAAGTTTCTGGATGAACCCGACCGTGTCTGTGAATAGGATCTCCCTTCCAGAGTTTAGCCGAACTTTTCGCGTCACCGGATCGAGGGTACTGAACAGCTTGTCCTCCGCTGCCACGCCGGCGTCGGTTAGGCTGTTCAAGAGAGTGCTCTTGCCGGCGTTGGTATACCCGACGATGCCTACGACTGGAAATCCTTCGTTTCTTCGCCTGCCGCGATATTGGTCTCGTTGACGGCTCACTTGATTCAGCGCCTTCCTGAGATGCTGAATTCGTGCCCGTATCAACCGTCGGTCGGTCTCGATCTGGGTCTCGCCCGGCCCTCGCGTCCCGATGCCTCCGCCGAGGCGTTCGAGGTGGGACCACTGGCCGGCTAGCCGCGGCATGAGGTACTCGTGCTGGGCCAACTCCACTTGTAGACGGCCTTCGCGAGTACGCGCGCGAGCAGCAAAGACGTCGAGGATCAACGCGGTACGGTCGATGACCTTGACGTTCTCATCGAGGGCGCGTTCGAGGTTGCGCTGCTGCGTGGGTGTCAACTCGTCGTCGCAAACGACGGTGTCGACGCGCTTGGCCTGGACGACGGACTTTAGCTCTTCAAGCTTTCCTTTGCCCAAGTAGTGATGCGTCGGCTTGCGGAGGTTTTGCGTAAGCGCGCCGACAACCGTTGCGCCAGCTGTACGCGCGAGTTCCGCGAGTTCTGCGAGCGAGGCTGCTTGCGGCAAGGCCTGGGGGCTACGGTAGATCCGAACGCCCAGTAGCAAAGCGCGTTCGGCATTCGGTCTGGTCGATGTCGTTGCGCGAGGAATGGGACGCGCCTCCTAGATGCGGAATGATTGGAAGGGATTATACATTAGAACGAAACAATCATACCGCAACATCGAGCTGCGTTGAGTATTCTTGCCCTGTTCCGCTAGACTCTTCTGTACAGGGTGGGATGCCTTCCGGCCGCATGTCGAAGGGAATACCGGGCAGCGGACCGCGGACTTTTGGCGAGTGCTGCCTGAAGAAAATGAGCCGGCATCCGCGCGGAGATGCCAGAAGTAGCGGCGCGTCGGATAAGGCAAACGGTGAATGTCAATAGAACCCCCATGAGTTCCTTGACCTGCTTCCGATAGTGTTGCTACACTTGATTGATAGAGATGATGCAGACGGCCCAGGGCGGTTAGCTCAGTTGGTTAGAGCGCAGCGTTGACATCGCTGAGGTCATTGGTTCGAATCCAGTACCGCCCACCACCAATTTGCTTACCCCCAGCGGAACCATCCTCGATCGGCGTCGCTCTTCCCCCTACCCCGTTCCAATCTTCGACAGCGCCGAGAAGGCCTTGCCGCTTCTAAATCTCGGCTTT
This sequence comes from Dehalococcoidia bacterium, assembly GCA_965242665.1. GTDB lineage: Bacteria > Chloroflexota > Dehalococcoidia > Lucifugimonadales > VXLM01 > VXLM01. The sequence continues at coordinate 3,372,632 of OZ251484.1, forward strand.
CGCCAGAGCGTCGATTATGCGGAGAAGCGCCTCCGACCATAAAAGGATCGGGTTTCTTCCCGCATCGGGTGCGGCTCTTTTGCCTGCACAAGGATATTCACGGGCGCCGTTAGCGCAGCGGCGGAGCGTAGATCTGCCCGCCTTTGGGACACTCCGAGCAAGGCGCGTCTGCCCATAGGGCGTTGCGCCCGCCTTCCCGCGCGATCTGAATTCCACCGGATCCGAGGCTGCGTTCGTAGACTTCCGAATAGTTGCCTACCCCGCGAATCACATCCTGGGCGACGGTCTTCTCGAGTCCCAAGCTTTCCTGTCCGAAAGACCCTTCTAGGCCAAACAGCCGATCGACCTTCGTGTCGCCTGTGCGGGAAGTTGGAACATTGGCGGACGTTACGCCGTATGCTTCCGCATAGATGAGAATGCTCATCACCGTCTTCACGATGTCGTACCACTGCTCGTCCCCGTGGGGAACTGCAGGAGCCAGAGGTTCCTCGGATATGGTTTCTGGCAAGACGACGTGATCGTCCTTATCGGCGAACGCACTGCGGAATGCGTACAGTCCGGAATGGTCGGTAGTGAAAGCGTCGCATTGCCCCTGCTGGTAGGATTGTACCGCTGTATCGGTTTTCTCGAAGGTCAACGCACTGATGTTCAGGTTGTTCTGGTTGGAGAAATCCTGAAGGTTCAATTCCGTGGTCGTGCCCTGCGTTACGCAGACGGTCGCGTCTGCCGTTTCTAGCACGCTGGCAAGTCCGAGATCCTTCCGGACCATCAAGCCTTGTCCATCGTAGTACATTGGGAGAGTGAAGTTGCCCCACTGGGCTTCACGCGAGGAAGTGGTGGTGACAGTTCTGACCAACATGTCGATTTCGCCTGACTGGATGGTGGCGCCCATCTCAGTGGCGGAGATTGGGCGAATCTCCACGGCGGATGGGTCGCCCAGTACAGCGGAGGCGACCGCGCGGCAGAGATCGATATCGAAGCCGGAGTTGTTTCCGGAGGCTCTGTCGATGAATCCGAAACCGGGAATGCCGTTGTTGCTGGCGCAGATGACGAATCCACGGTCTTTCACTATCTCCAACCGGCTCTCGGCCGGATCGCTGGCGGCAGCGCCAGTATCGGCGGCTGGGGTGGATGGAGACTCCGAGCCGCATGCGGCAAGCGCAACAAGCGCGGTAGAGATGGTAAGCCACTTGAGATACTTGTTCATTCTGAGTATTCCCTCCATTGCGGTTGTAACGGCCCCCCCCCATTCACCCGAGAACGCTCTGGGAGATTCCCTATATGTGTGCGTATTTCAACATTGTATCAGAAAGAGGGAAAGGGGCTAACTTCAATCCCGATGGTGGTTCCGTTTGATTTATTGGCGTGAGGTTTATGAGACGGCAACTCCAAGCGGTACGTCGAATCCGACCTATGCCGAGAGAAAGGAAACGGAACACCGGTTGCCTCGCGCGCGTGCGCGCACGAGTTTTCGTTGTGGTTCGTCGGACTCTGTCGCATTGTGTCGATTTCCGTCGACGGCGGGAGGAGTCTGTCTCTTCTGGAGTTTGGACGCAGGGGCGTGGATTCCCGCCTTCGCGGGAATGACGTGGGTGAGTGTGGTCATGCGGGGGGCCGGCGGGGGAGGTGGTTGGGGTTGTTGTGTTTCGCGCATGGGGCATCTCCTTGGGTCGTGGTTTCGCCGAGTCGTCATAGTCCCAGAGTAGTATGTGAGTTCTGTTTTGTCAAATATGCGAAGGATTCGGAATTTAGTGGACTGCTGCGTCCGCCGCGCATCCATAGGGATGCCTTACACACATCGAACGGAACCAAGAGAATGATATTCTTGACGCCGTCTATTGGGCGTGCTACTCTAGGATGCACAATTGAACACCTTCTACAAGCGACGACAGGGAGTAGTAGCGGCCTGCACGCGATAGAGAATGGGGCCATGCGCTGGAAGCCCCAACGCCCACGCACCCGCGAACTCGCCCTCGAGCATCTCGACTGACGCAGTCACCACGCTCTCCGGAGTTCGGAGAGCGGATAGGCAGCATAGGTCAGGACGGCAAGGCGCCGTTATCGCCTCCGAGCGTTCCAGATCGTTTCGTCCACCAGCCTTCCAACTTCTTGGGGGCGCTGTGCGGATGAGACGTCTGGGGAACGAGGGTGGCACCGCGAGATTCGCTGACGATTTCGAGAATCCCGTCCCTTGACGATTAAGGGGCGGGATTCTTTTGTTGTATTGCGGAGCTTGCTGGATGAGGATTCCGTTTTCGGGGAGCGCGAGGGAGTTTGGCGGCGAAAGCACATGAAGAGGGAGTGAGCGATATGACAACCGCAGAGAAGCAGACTGCCGTAGGACGGTATGTTCCACCCGAAGTGGAGCGCAAGTGGCAGGAGCGTTGGGCAAAGGACGAGACCTATACCGTTCGAGACGATGATCCACGGCCGAAGTGGTTCGAGCTGACGATGTACCCCTACCCATCCGGCGACCTTCACATTGGGCATTGGTACACGCTGGCACCGTCGGACGCACACGCCCGCTTCAAGCGAATGCAGGGGTTCAATGTCTTGCACCCCATGGGTTTCGACGCATTTGGCCTGCCGGCCGAGAACGCCGCCATCAAAGACGGGATCCATCCCAAAGTGCGTACCATGCAGAACATCGAACGAATGCGGACTCAGCTGCGGTCGATGGGGCCCGTTTACGACTGGGGACGAGAAATCGTCACATGCGCCCCTGAGTATTACAAGTGGAACCAATGGTTGTTCATGAAGTTCTACAAGGCTGGACTGGCGTACCGCGCGTTCGCGCCCGCGAATTGGTGCCCGAAAGACAACACCGTGCTGGCCAACGAGCAAGTGGAGGGAGGTCTGTGCGAGCGTTGCGGCACGGATGTAGTGCGCCGTGATATCTACCAATGGTTGTTTCGGGTAACCAAGTACGCGGACGAGCTGCTGGATCACTCGGAGATCGATTGGTCTGAGAAGGTCAAGACGGCGCAGACGAACTGGATTGGACGCAGTGAGGGTGTGGACATCGAGTTCGACATATCGGAGTACGGGCTCGATCAGAAGAGTATCACAACCTTTACCACCCGCATCGACACGATCTTCGGAGTGACGTTCGTCGTTCTGGCGCCCGAGCATCCGTTGGTCGATGCCTTGACTACGCCCGAGCACCGCGCGGAGGTCGAGGCATACGTGAACCAGGCCCGGAGGCAGTCCGAGATCGATCGGTTGTCCACAGAGAAGGAGAAGACAGGGGTATGGACGGGCGCATACGCGGTCAACCGACTCAACGGAGAGCGGGTTCCCATTTTGGTGGGCGACTATGTGCTGATGAGCTACGGCACTGGAATCGTGATGGGCGTTCCGGCTCACGACCAGCGCGACTTCGAATTCGCGCAGAAGTACGGCCTGCCAGTCAAGGTCGTCGTCGCGCCGCCGGGCTACGACGGCACCGCCTTGACCGAGGCGTACCTGGACGAAGGGACGCAGGTCAACTCCTTGCAGTTCGATGGGCTGCCGAGCGCGGAAGGATGGCGGCGCATAGCGGACTACATCGAGGACATGGGTTGGGGACGGCGGATCGTCCGGTACCGGATGCGGGACTGGCTGATCTCGCGGCAGCGTTACTGGGGGACGCCGATCCCAATCGTGTACTGCGATAGCTGCGGAACTGTACCGGTGCCAGAGGATCAACTGCCCGTGCTGCTGCCGGATGACGCGGAGTTTCGACCGACTGGCGAATCGCCGTTGCGTCTGCACGAGGGATTCTTGAATACGGAGTGCCCTGCGTGTGGAGAGGCGGCCGTTCGCGAGACGGACACGATGGATACGTTCGTGGATTCCTCATGGTACCAGTTCCGTTTTGCCAACCCGACCTACGACGAGGGTCCGGTTCAGAGGGATGCGCTGCGTGAGTGGGGGCCGGTGGATCAGTACACCGGGGGGGCAGAGCATGCGGTGATGCACCTGTTGTACGCGAGGTTCTTCACCAAGGCAATGCGGGATTTGGGTCTGCTGGATTTCGACGAGCCCTTCATCCGGCTGTACAACCAGGGGCACATTTTGGCTTCGGACGGCGGGAAGAAGATGAGCAAGTCACAGGGCAACGTCGTCTCCCCGGACGACTACGTCGCATCCTATGGGGCGGACGCAGTACGCTGCTACCTGATGTTCATAGGTCCATGGGACCGGGGCGGGACATGGAAGGACAGCGGGATCAACGGGGTGTCGCGGTGGCTCAACCGTGTGTGGGAGGTCGCGCAACGGGACACGCGAACGCTGGATGACCATGCGGTCGACGCCGCAGCCGTCAACGATCTGACCCGCGCCATGCACAAGACCATACGGAAGGTCGAGAGCGACGTGGAGCGGTTCAAGTTCAACACGGCGATTGCCGGGTTGATGGAGTTCACGAACACGTTGAGCTCATCCTGGGAACGGGGCGTCGACCCGCGGACATGGGACGAGGCGGTAAAGCACCTGCTGTTGCTGCTGGCTCCAATGGCGCCGCACATTGCCGAAGAGCTTTGGGAGCGCACAGGACACGCGGTGAGCATCCACAACGAGCCGCTGCCGGAGTATGACCCCGCATTGGCGACAGATGAGATGATCGAGATGGTGGTTCAGATAAACGGTAGAGTGCGGGCGAAGCTCGATATGCCCGCGGACGTGACCGAGGAGGCCGCGATGGACGCGGCAATGTCCGCGGAGAACGTGATCCGCTATACCGAGGGCAAGGAAATCACCAAGACGGTCTACGTGCCGGGCAGGTTGGTCAGTATTCTCGTGAAGTAGCTACGTACCTCGTCATAGGCGGCAGATGGGACGCTGCATCATGTGCAACGTCCGCTCTGCCGCCCGCCTCGGCCGAACCATTTGAGCCACCTTGGTGCCTGTAGGCGCCATCGGTGATGCCCTTGGTGGGATCGTCAACACAAACTCGAGAGAATGTGCCTGCACGGCGCTCTTCGAATCTCCGGCAGTGGTTGATTTTTCCCTCTTCAATGGCTCTTTGAACGTTCACAACGCCTTCTGATTCGACCCATTGGCTCCAGATTGGCTGATTGTCTTTGAAGAACGACAGTCCAACGATGTTTTCTTTGATGGCGATCCGTCCACTCTTGATCTTCGCCGATTCGGCCGCCAGCTGCTCCCCGTTCCACTCGTAACGTTCCATGAACTGTCCGACATTCGGCGCGCGCCGCCATACGCTCGCGTTCACGGCCACAACGGTGTTTGGGCTTGCGGTGGACAGTGGACCAAGCAGGATGAGCACGCCTGCGTCGACGTAGGGTTTCGCCCAAACGGGGTCGGCTTCCATGACGATATCGACGTCGGCGTTCGGCAGGGAGTCTTTGTAGTCTTCCGGGTTCATCTCAATGACGCGGACCGGGTGATCGAGCCCGTGGGCAATGATGTAGCCGGCGACCCAGTTGCCGAGCTTGACGCGGTTTTCGTCCCATTGCGCGAACTTGATGAGCTCATCCCTGGGCGGGCCTTCTGTACTGCGGTTGTAGTCTGGGGGAATCGGTACGGGAGTGTTGGTTGGGAGTATGGAGGAGACCGTGGGGAGCGGCTCTGGGGATGGAGTTGTGGTGGGCTCTGGCGTAGGAGTAGAAGGCGGCGCGGGTGTAGGAGTATCTTCCTGGGGTGACATCTCCTCGGGAGTTTGCAAAGCCGGGGACTGCGTCGGTTCTGGAATAGGGGTGGGGCGCTCGGTTGGGGTAGGAGCCGCTGTCTGTGTTGGAGACGGGGTTGGAATGACCACAGGCACCGATGTGGGCAAGGTAACCGGGGTAGGAGTCGCGGTGGCAGCTGCGGCTTCCCTGGCTCGTTCGGCCTCGGTGGGAGTTGAAGTTGGAGTCGCTCTATCCCCTACCGCAAGGGGTTGATCCTGTTCTGCACATGCCATGGATATGACAGCTAGTGTGACCAGCGCGAGAGCGACGGTCGGAAGCCCGATGGAACGTCGTGTATGCTTCATGACTCTCCTCCGATTTGGAACCGTGTAGGCCGCCGGCCCAACGTATTGGATGGTTGGCGCGCGCTAGGCGATCACCTTGAATTCGTATGTTGTTGTGTTGAGGCTGTCTTCTGCGAAACGGGACATGCAAAGAGGAGTAAGATCGACGAGATTGGACTTGCCGTCGATGATCATTTGCGCCATGCAGACGCCCACTGCAGGCGCGAGCTTGAAGCCGTGCCCGGAGAATCCAGTGCATAGGTAGAGTCCGTCTATGCCGTGAACCTGGTCGATGATGGGATGCAGGTCCGGCGTGGATGTGTATAGGCCGGCGTATCCGGTGAATAGCTCGCCGTCGGCGATATTGGGGATGCGGCGGGCGAGACGGAGCCAGACGTCTTCGAGATGGTCGGCGTGGATGGCGGGACTGTAGTCGTCGGGGTCTGCGATGTCCTCGGCGTTGCCGTTTCCGACGAGGGTGAGGTCGGAGCCTTCCGGGCGGAAGTAGGTTAGATTTGCCATGTCGGCGCCCCCTGGATGGTGCGGGATCTCGTGGACGGGGCGGCGAATGAGGAAGACCTCGTGGCGGGTGGCTTCCAACGGCAGGTCATAACCGAGCCTCTTCATGAAGGGGCCGGACCATGGCCCTGTAGCGATCACGGCCAAGGAGGTTTGGTAGCGCCCGGCTGCGGTTCGGACCGCGGCGACTTTGCCGTTCTCGATTTCTATATCGGTGACTGGAGATTCCAAGATTACCTGCGCGCCCATTTCTCTGGCGCGCGCCGCATACGCCATTCCCGTCCCGGACGGGTCGGCGTGTCCTGACTGAGGTTCCCAGGCGTATGCCTCGCCCTCGGTGTACTGGAAGACGGGGGCGAGGCCGTGCGCTTCTTCTCTCGAGACGATGCGGGTGTCGATTCCCAGCGTCTGTTGGAGTTCTATGTTGCGCTTGAAGCCGCTGATCGCTTCCTGCGGCGCGAAGACCATGTAGCCTGTGCGGACGAACCCGCAGTCTCCACCGCCGACGGCGTCATCCCAGTTCTGGAAGACTTTCAGACTTTCCCAGGCGAGGTGCGCGTTCACGGTCGTGGAGTAGTGCATTCGGACAGCTCCCGACGATCGTCCGGTCGAACCAGCTCCAAGTGTGCTTTTCTCCAAGAGGATGGCGGATCCGACGCCGCGCGACACTAGGTTGTAGAGGATGCTGGCTCCCATTACGCCGCCGCCGATGACGACAGCGTTTGCGTTCTTGGTCTTGGTCATCTTATCCTCGCGAACGGTGCGATAATGCAGTAGTTCCCGGTCTTGGGATATTCCGACACGCGCTCGCCATGAAGTCGGCCGCCTAAGGCCCCACCCGGTGATCGATGCGCGTACCCAATGGTAAGCGCAGATTGGGATGACGACCACGCATGGAGGGCTATTCGGTTGCGGACAGATGGCGATGTGCGCGCATTCCGATATACTATAGCGGACTGGCCTCGACGAGGCTATACCTTCTCATGCGTGGAGAGGTGGAGGAGATTTGGAATTTACGATAGCAGTTCTAGCGGGAGATGGGATCGGGCCGGAAGTGATCGGCGAGGCGGTGAAGGTCCTTGGAAGAATCCAGGAGCGGTCTGGGCATTCGTTCGCTTTTCGAGAGGCGCTAGTCGGAGGGTGTGCGATCGATGAATTCGGCGTTGCACTACCCGACCAATCTCTGCAGGTATGCCGGGATTCCGACGCGGTGTTGTTTGGGGCTGTCGGGGGGCCGAAATGGGATGCTCCGGACGCGGAGGAGCGCCCGGAGCAGAGCATTCTCAGGATTCGCCGGGAGTTTGGGTTGTTCGCCAACATTCGTCCGGCCGCGTCGCATCCGGCGTTGTACGCTGCCAGCCCACTCAAGCCGGAGTACCTCGAGAACGTCGATTTGATCGTGTTGAGGGAGTTGATTGGGGGGCTGTACTTCTCGCGACCGAAGAAGCGGTGGGAGACCAGGGCGGGAAAGCGTCGGGGGATGGACACGCTGCGGTATAGCGAGGAGGAGATCGAGCGTCTAGTACGGGTGGGGTTCGAGTTGGCCCGCCAGCGCAAGGGCAGGCTTACGTCTACGGATAAGTTCAACGTGATGGAGTCTTCCCGTCTCTGGCGTGAAGTCGCGACGGAGGTCGGGGCCGAGTATCCCGATGTCGAGCTGGAGCATATCTTGGCGGACAATCTCGCAGTGCAGATTCTTCGCAACCCGTCTCATTTCGATGTAATCGCAGCAGGCAATATCTTTGGAGATTTACTCTCGGATGAGGCCGCGGTGTTGTCCGGGTCTCTAGGGATGCTGCCTTCGGCAAGCCTTGCGGAGCCACCCAGGGTCGATGGCGGCGAGAAGAGGCTCTTTGGTCTGTACGAACCCGTACACGGCAGCGCGCCAGATATTGCCGGGCGCGGTATCGCCAATCCCATCGGTGCGATTCGCAGTCTGTCCATGATGCTACGGTATTCTCTTGGCATGAGAGACGAGGCAGACGCAGTGGATGCGGCTGTAGACGATGTGTTGTCGCGCGGATTTCGGACGCATGACCTCGCACAGGGAGGCGAGGTCACGGTCGTTGGCACCCAGGAGATGGGGGACTTGATTACAGGAAGCTTGTAACCAGGTCGCCTACTTGGGAGGTCGAGTACCCCATTTGGCCGGCGCTGAGGCTTTGGATCTTTTCGGACGTTACCGACATGATTGCCTGCTCCACTTGCTTGGCGGCAGTCTCTTCGCCGAGGAAGTCGAGCAGCATACCCATTGCGCTGATTGCGGCCAGGGGATTGATTATGCCCTTGCCGGCGTACTTTGGGGCCGATCCGCCCATTGGCTCGAACATCGAGAACCCGCCAGGTCGAATGTTGCCGCCGGCGGCGATGCCCAGCCCGCCTTGAATCATTGCGGCCAAGTCGGTGATGATGTCACCAAACAGGTTGTCGGTAACGATGACGTCGAACCACTCGGGATTCTTGACCATCCACATGCAAGTGGCGTCCACGTGAGCGTAGTCGAGCTTGATGTCAGGGTATTCCCGTCCGACCTCGTGGAAGACTCGATCCCACAGGTCCATCGCGTAGGTCAGGACGTTCGTCTTGCCGACGAGGGTCAATTCCTTCCGGTCGCGCTTGCGCGTCAACTCGAACGCGTATCGGACGCATCGTTCGACACCCCTTCGAGAGTTTTCGGATATTTGAATGGCGATCTCGTCTGGGGTTCCCTTGTCTCTGAACTCTCCAAGTCCTTTGTAGATGCCTTCGGTGTTCTCGCGCACTACGACGAAATCGATGTCTTGCGGACCTTTGTCCTTGATAGGAGTCCAGACACCTGGATAGAGCCTCACTGGCCGCAGGTTGATGTACATCTCGTAGAAGAATCGGAGCTCGAGGAGGATACCTTTCTCCAGGATGCCGGGCTTGACGTCGGGGTGGCCGATAGCTCCGAGGAAGGCGGCGTCCATAGAGCCCAGCTCGTCGCGCACTGAATTGGGCAGCACCTCGCCGGTTCTCTTGTAGCGTTCGCCTCCGACATCGTACTCGACGAGTTCGTAGCGGATATCGTTCTCGCTGGCCACGGCATCGAGCACTTTGACGGCCTCGGCGGTCACTTCCGGTCCGGTGCCGTCTCCTGGTATGGTTCCAATTCTGTACATTGGTCTTCCTTCTGCGCACGGGGGCCGTTGCATCAAGCAGGGGCAACGGTTATTCCCCGTCTGCGTCGAATGGGTGGAATGGCGTTATCGTCCGCTGCGTTTACGGTCTTCCTTGATTCGGGCGCTGCGGCCGGATCGCCCTCTGAGGTAATACAGGCGGGCGCGTCGGACTTTGCCGTGCCGCACGGTCTTTACGCTTTGGACGACAGGCGAGTGGATGGGGAATGTTCGCTCGACGCCGATCTCTTGGGCAACGCGTCGGACGGTGAAGGTTTCGCCGGGCCCGCGTCCGCGTCGGCGAATCACCACGCCTTCGAAGACTTGAGTCCGCTCGCGGTCGCCTTCCTTTACCTTGATGCTGACTCGAACGGTGTCGCCGGGTCGAAAGTCGTCGATCTCTGGGTTGGCTTGGACCGACACGAGGTGATGAGCTTCCATGGTGGTTCGTCCTGCGGGAATGTAGTATGAAGATTGGCCGAAAGAGACGCAGCTCTCTAGTTCAATAGTTAAGTGTACTCTGTCAAGTTGACCGGGTGCAACAAAAAATGCGACGTTCGTGACGGCTATCGCATCCTCGCGAACGTTTCTTCAGGGAAACCTGGACAGAAGCCCCCCTTCCCCCTACTCTCCTTCTTTGATGAGACGTCTTGCGTGACTCCGCGAGGACGACGAGGTATCACGATGCAAGACGTAATCCATCCTGATTCCGGCTTTCGGCGGGACGACGGAGAGGGCTTCCAAGGCTTCTGGAGGGTACTGTTGACTTGGGGTTGTTAGGCATTTCCACGTCAACCCAACCTTCCATCAAAGGATCCTCCGTCCCACTTGCCTTCCGTCTCCCACCACGCAAGGAAGACTTCCGTCATTCGATTCTCCTCGTACCGCTTGCCGCGCAGATCCTGGAGAGACCACCTAAACGACTTCTTGCCGTCGCAAGGCGGACACAGCAGCGCGGGGTTGTCTATCTTGTCCTCGCCGCCTACCTTCGAGGGCTTCATATGGTCGGCTTCCAAGAAGGAATCGTCCTCCCAAGGCGGCACCCAGCCACAGCCCTGACACACCAGCCCATAGTCCGCTATCAATCGCTTGCGCAACTCCGGCAGAGGAATCTTGCGTGCGCTCTTCTTTGGGGATTCCAAAACGAGCTCAGGCCCCGCAGGCTCCCCGTCGTCTGTGCGTTCCGGCGCAACCGTCAAAACCCGGACAATTTCGCTCCAGGCCATGCCTGCGTTGACCTCGTTCTGCAAGCGATCCAGGATCACCCCACCCGCCTCTTCTTCGATGTCGATGCCGATCCACTGGCGGCCAAGCTGCTCTGCGGCAACGCACGTCGTCGCGCAGCCTGCGAACGGATCGATCACGAGGTCGCCCGGATTCGACGACGCCTCGATGATACGCTTGTACAGCGCAAGTGGTTTCTGAGTTGGGTAGCCAGTTCGCTCCTTTGCGGTATTACCGATACGGGGAATGTCCGTCCAAATCGACTGTGCCTTCTGTCCATCCGCAGTCTCATCCAGGTACTGGATATGACCATCAAGTCGTGGACGGCCTTGCTTGTCGGTCTTTATACACCCCGCCGCCCACAATTCCTCTAACCGCTCGAGACTGTGACGCCACCCATTCTTTGGTGTTGCGCCTCTCCACTCGAACATACGAGAAGGCGTAGGGAGGGGTGCGGTCAAGTTCTCTGTCTTGTACAGCCGCCCATCCGCATCATGTCGGTATCTTTTCATTTGTATATCAGACCGCTTGTGATAGACCTGATTCCACGTCGCTTCCTTGTCAGACTTCACGTAGAAGAGGATGTAGTCGACAATCGCACCAAACTTCTTGGTCGCGGAGTTGTTGGATGATTGCCGCTTCCAGACAATCTCGTTCCGGAAGTTCCGCCGTCCAAAGATGGCGTCCATCATGGCCTTCAGGTAGTGCGATGCGGTCGGGTCGCAGTGCAGGTAGATGCTCCCCGTATCCTTCAGCACCCGGTGCATCTCCAACATCCGCACGGCCATGAAGCACAGGAACGCTCCCATATCGTCGCCGGCCGCCGCGTTCGCGTAGTGAATCACGTTGAACAGATTCGGATGCTCTCCTCCAATCTGCTTGATCCAATCGTCGTGGACGTCGTCGTCCCAGTTCCAGACATCCTTGAATTCGACGTTGACGCCGGCCTTCGTCGTACCCTCGAACGCGGGCACCCCCTTGTTGAACGGCGGGTCGGTTGCGATGAGGTCGACGCTCTTGGAATCCAAGCCCCGCAGTACGGGTAGGTTGTCTTCGAGGAAGAGGGTGCGGTTGTATGCTATGCTGTTCGTGGTCATTGCAGAGCCTCCTGCTTTGGCTGGATCGGGGGTGCACGGCGACGCCCTCGATCAAAATCAGTCTATCACTCCAGTACCGGCGTAGGAATGCCTAACAACCACAAGTCACCAGTACACTGGATGCAATGGCTATGGTTTCAACGAGTCGAGGAAGTCTTTGTCTTCCGGAGACAACTTTGCGCTTGCGAGGATATCTGGACGGCGTAGGAAGGTTCGTCGGAGCGATTCCTGTCTGCGCCAGCGTTGAATGCGGGCGTGGTCGCCAGAGAGCAGCACCTCTGGAACTGCCATGCCTCGGAATTCCGATGGGCGAGTGTATTGGGGGTACTGGAGCAAGCCGGTAGTAAACGAGTCGTTTTGCATCGACTCGAACGAGCCAAGCACCCCTGGGATTAGGCGGGCTACCGCGTCGATCAAGACGATGGCTGCGGCCTCTCCTCCGCTGAGAACATAATCGCCGATGCTTATCTCATGGGTAACGAGGTGGTCTCGTACGCGCTCATCCACCCCTTCGTATCGGCCGCATATGAGGATGAGGTCGTCTTCTCGAGCAAGCGTTTCGACCATGGGTTGGGTGAGGCGTTCGCCCTGCGGCGTCAGCAGAATGGCGGGAGCGTCTTCGCGAACGAGATGATTCTTGCGGATGGACTCGACGCCATCGAACAATGGTTGGGGTTTCATCAACATGCCCGGCCCGCCTCCGAAGGTGTAGTCGTCGGTAGTGCGGCGTCGGTCGCAGGCGTATTCGCGGATATCGTGGGGGTGCAGCTCGATTAGTCCTTCGACGATGGCGCGGTGGACGATTCCATCTGCGAATGGACTGTGGAACATGTGGGGGAAGATGGTCAAGACGTGGAATCGCATATCTCAAGTACCTCTCGGTTGGGATGCTGCACGTTGGAGGTTTCCCTTCCCAGCCTCTCCGACTCGCCCGCCGGGAGTGGGTGGGGCGCAGTCTCCATACTTTCGGGGGAAGTGTGACGCGGCGCTCTGCTCTGGGTTTTGGCGCGTGTCAACCATTGGGACGACGCGGTTCCGTTCGATTCATTGGCATGATGCTTGTGAGACGGCAACTCCAAGCGGTAGGTCGAATCCGCTGCGACCTGGGAACAATCCATGCAGAGAGAAAGGAAACGGAACGCGGGCGGGCACGAGGATTCCCGCCTACGCGGGAATGACGGGAGGGGTTGCCTCGCGCGCGCGTGCGCGGGCGCACACGAGTTTCTGTAGTATTTTGTAGTATTCTGTCGGGTTTTGTCGAATTCCGTAGACGGCGGGAGGAGGGCCGTCTCTTCGGGGGTTTGGACGCAGCGGGGTGGATTCCCGCCTACGCGGGAATGACGTGGGTGGGTGCGGGAATGACGTGGGCGAGTGTGAGAATGACGTGGGTGGGTGCGGGAATGACGTGGGTGGGTGCGGGAATGACGTGGGTGGGTGCGGGAATGACGTGGGTGAGTGTGGCCATGCGGAGGGCCGGCAGGCGAGGTAGTTGGGGTTGAACTCGACGCGGTCAGACTCACCTTCTGGTCATGGGGAGGGCCGGCGGGAGATGTGGTTGGAGGTTGGTATGTTTCGCGCATAGGGCTATCTCCTTGGGTCGTGGTTTCGCTGAGTCGTCATAATCCTATGGTAGTACGTGGGTTCTGTTTTGTCAAATACGATGCAGGGAGGTGGAGATTCCCGCCTTCGCGGGAATGACGTAGGTGTATGCGGGAATGACGTGGGTGGGTGTGGGAATGACGTGGGTGGGTGTGGGAATGACTTGGGTGGATGCGGGAATGACGTGGGTGGGTGTGGGAATGACTTGGGTGAGTGTGCCAATGAATCGAACGGAACCGATGGCGATTTGAAGCGGCTTCTAGCGGGGAGGATGGCCGCGCGCGCCGCGGAGGATCGCATACCCACGCCGGCGGTGGAAATCACGATGAAGGATGGCCGCGCGCGCCGTGGAGGATCTCTATGCCGTGCGGAATGGCCGTCATGGCGACTTCGAGGGTTTCCTGGGCGCCTTTCGGGCTGCCGGGCAGGTTGACGATTAGGCATCCGTTGCGGACGCCGGCAACGGATCTGCTTAGCATGGCCATGGGGGTTATGTGCATCGTCTGCGCTCTCATGGCTTCCGCAATGCCCGGCACCTCGAATTCGATCACTGATTTCGTGGCGTTGGGGGTTACGTCTCGCGGTCCGAGTCCGGTGCCTCCTGTGGTGACTATCACATCCACCTCGCCGCCGTCGCTCCACTCGGTCAACCGATCAGCGATCGTTTCGGCATGGTCGGGGACGATATCGCGGTGGACGAGTCGGAATCCCCTATCGCTCATCATCTGCACGACAGCATCGCCGCTCGAGTCATACCGTTCGCCCTTGGCTCCGGCGTCGCTGCTGGTGAGTACTGCGAAGGAGAATCTTGGTTCGGTAGGTGGCATTGAAGTTCCTATTCGGTCAATCTGATTTCTCGAAAAAGTCTAAAACTGTGGTTAAAATCCCTTGCATACCGATCGCTGAATTCGCGATACTGCGAACATGTCTATCGTTCGGGTGTACTCAACGCCCAGCGGGCACGTTAACAGTATAACACGCATTCGGTTGCGCAAGGGGGGCAAGTGATTCATCACAAGCCGGTGATGGTCGACCGGGCTGTATCGGCTCTGGATCCCCACCCCAACGGTACGTACATCGACTGCACCGTTGGCGAAGGGGGACACTCCGAAGCCATTCTCCGTCATTGTGCCCCTCCGCCTCGGTTGCTTGGCCTCGATTTGGATCGAGAGGCGCTGTCCATTGCGAAGGAGCGGCTTTCTCCCTTGTCCGAGTCGGTGACGTTGGTCGAGAGCAACTATTCGGAGATCGTTCGGCTCGCGTCGGAACGTGGGTTTCTCCCCTGCGACGGGGTGTTGTTCGATCTTGGAACGTCGTCTCTCCAGCTGGACAGCGCTCACCGCGGGTTTGCCTTTTCCAAAGAGGGGGCGTTGGACATGCGGTTCGGTCCATCGATCGGAAGGTCGGCGAAGGAGGTAGTGAACGAGACGGGTGAACGAGAACTTGCGGACATCCTATACCGTCTGGGGGATGAACACCGTTCACGTCGCATCGCGCGCGCAATCGTAGGCGAACGACCAATCGAGACGACGAGTCATTTGGCGGAGGTAGTAGCTCGATCGGTTGGGTGGTCGAGCGGCAGACGCCGAACGAAGCACCCGGCGACCCGCACGTTCCAGGCTCTGCGAATCGCAGTAAATGACGAAATCCAAAACGTCGAGATGGGATTACGGGAGGCGATCAAGACGTTGAGAACTGGAGGGCGGCTGGTCATTATCAGCTACCACTCTATCGAGGACAGGTTGGCGAAGAGAATACTTCAAGAGGCGGCAAAGCGCGCAGAGGGTAGAAATTCCCCTACCCTGCGTTTGGTGGAGAAGAGAGTCTTGAAACCGGATGCGGTGGAGGTTGGAGCGAATCCGAGAAGCAGGAGCGCGCGAATGCGGGTGGCAGAACGGTTGTAAAAGACTATCCCCTATCCTACGCCGCATTGAATCGGCAAAGACGAGCGGCGCACATGAAGAAAAAACAAATCGATTGATGGAGTAGCCCCGTATGGCATCAGACGAAATCGTAACGGCTATCGACATAGGTACCACGAAGGTTTGCACGATCGTTGGAAGCAAGTTCGGCAACCGCGGCATCCAGGTGCTGGGATACAGCGTGGTGAAGAACACCGGGCTCCGAAAGGGCATGGTGTCGGACATGGAGGCGACCGAGCAAGCGGTGCGCGAGTCCGTCGAGTCCGTCGAGGAAAAGACGGGGTACCGCGTCGACTCGGCGTTTGCGGGAGTTACGGGTGCGCACATTCAGTTTCGGAACTGCTATGAGAAGCTGCAAGTCGAGAATCGGCATGGAGTGGTTACGGCGGACGATGTCGCTCATGCTCCGCGCAGGTTGAGCGACATGGTCGACGATCCGGGTAGGACGGTCATCCACGCGAGCACGACGAGCTATACGCTGGACGGCGAGTCTGGCATCCGGAACCCCATTGGAATGCACAGCAAGGAAATTGGGGTAGAAACTCACTTGGTCACTGGGTCGGACGAGGATGTCGAACGGCTCGTCACCGCAGTGGAGGCGGCCGGAGTCAACGTGCGCAGTTTGGTCATGGAGCCGCTGGGGAGCGGTTTGGCGGCCCTGACTCACGAGGAGCGAGAGGGTGGTTCGGTGATCGTGGACATCGGCGGCGGCACCACAGACATCGTGGCATTCAAGGAGGGCAGTCCGTATTACACGGGAGTCATACCCGTTGGGGGCTATCAGTTCACGAACGACATCGCGCTGTCGTTTAGCTCGCCGTTCGAGGCCGCGGAAGCGATCAAGGTCAAGTACGCGAGTGCAGAGTTTCAGACTGCGTCCATTGGGGAATATGTGAGCGTTCCCGTCACCGGGAGGGACAACGATCTGAAGGTAAGCCGGTTGGAGATATGTCAGATCGTGCGCGAGCGGGCCTTGGAACTGGCTCATATGATCAAAGTGAAGCTGGACTCCGAGCGGATCGGCCACTCGGAAGATTCCGTACTCGTTCTCACTGGCGGGGCATCGAATCTCCCTGGGTTCGCGGAGTTGGTGGAGAAGTGCGTAGGCATCGAGGTTCGGCAAGGAGCGCCAAATGTACGAGGCTCCCTGCCGGACGAGTTGAAGGACCCCGCCTACACCACCGGCATCGGCATACTCTTGTGGGGGCTTACGGAGTACGTCCACGAGGAGATGGACTCTCGCGCACAGAAGACAGGACCATCGTCTCCGGTCGCGACTAGGAAGCAGGGAGCGATGTCCTCGAATGTGGAATCGAGTGGACTTCTCAAGAGGTTGAAGCGTCGGATCGGCGCATCTGCGCCGGCAATTGCACTACAAAGAAAGGGAGGAATCGATGGTAGTTAACACACACCCTGAGAGCGCGGCCAATATCAAGGTCGTCGGCGTCGGCGGCGGGGGATCGAATGCGGTATCGAGGATGTTCCGGGAGCGGCTTCCAGGTATCGAGTACATTGTGGTCAATACGGACACGCAGGCGCTTGTGCGCTCGGACGTGCCGATCCGAATCGCCATTGGGGAGCTGCTGACGGCGGGCAAAGGAGTGGGAGGCAATCCGGAACTCGGCGCGAAGTCGGCCGAGGAGAGCCGTGAAGAAGTCCACGAGTCCATTCGTGATGCGGACATGGTATTCGTCGCTGCGGGGATGGGGGGCGGAACAGGTACTGGCGCCGCGCCGGTGATTGCGGAGACCATCAAGGAGACTGGGGCACTCACGGTGGGAGTAGTCACTACCCCGTTCATGTTCGAGGGCGCTCGCCGGATGCGCACGGCAGAGGCGGGCATCGACCGGCTCAAGGAAAACGTGGATACGCTGCTGACCATACCGAACGAGCGGCTTCACGTCATCTCTGGCGAGGAGATCACGGCGGAGAACGCATTTCGGATGGCAGACGACGTGCTGCGGCTCGGGGTTCAATCGATCGCGGAGTTGGTGACCGTACCTGGCGAGATCAACCTCGACTTCGCGGATATCCAGTCGATCATGCAGGACGCGGGTCCGGCCTGGATGTCGATCGGGTGGGGCCGAGGAGAGTCACGGGCCAAGGAAGCCGCTCGGCAGGCAATTTCGAACCCGATCTTGGATGTCTCCATCGAAGGCGCGACAGGCGTGCTCTTCAACGTGACGGGCGGCTCGGACCTTCGCCTGTCGGAGTTGCACGAGGCGGCGGAGGTGATCCAGCGGGTCGTCGACCCGGACGCGAACATCATCTTTGGGATGGCCAACGACGCGAAGATGGAAAACGAGGTCAAACTCACGGTGATCGCAACCGGATTCCAGGCGTTCGATACGCTGAGCGAGAGGGACGAGCAGATCAGGGCACTTCTCGACAGCACCGATTCGGGGCAGGACGAAATGGAGGAGGTCGACATTCCTCCGTTCCTTCGACGCGCATTCCAATCGTAGCGATAAGCTGGCAAACCCCTGCTCGTTCGTCCGAATCCCCTATGCGCCGGACAGATCACACGGGCGGGTAGACTCACAAACGAGGGGGACGTACCGGTTGTACGTCCCCCTCGTTGTTGCTTGTGGCGGTCAAGGCAATGTGTTTCCCTACCCCATCTTGCACAAGGACCCTATTTCTTTGGGGCGGAACTTTCTCCAAGGCGGTTCGGCGTAGCGAAAGCGCCCGGGCTTCCACATTCTCGAAGGCTCCGCCCAGTCCACACGTTCGCGCTTCCTGAGTGAGGAGCGACGATTGTTCGGCGCGGAGGCTTCCGTCGGGAGTGTTGTGAGCGTAGGATGATGTGCGCCGCCGCCTACGAGGTCCCCGTTCCGCTTCCGTATAGAGTGCGCAACGCGACGCCTCATCGGTTTGGATAGATGCGCGGCGGGCGTTGATCGTCCTCGGGATTCGGGGGGCAGATTGGCCGTTCCTGGCTACGACAGATTGTCATTTCGGTATTGACATCCACTAGATGTAGTGGTAGCATCCTGCACATCGGGTTCGCGGTTTTACGCAGTGGGCAAGGTCGAGTCTACGCCGGTGATTCGGTAATGCGGTGTCCTCATTGCAGCCATAGCGAGTCGAGGGTTATCGACTCGAGGGATACGATAGAAAGTATCAGGCGGCGGCGTGAGTGTCTGCACTGCGAGCGTCGATATACTACTTACGAGCGTGTGCAGTCAAACTCTCTGCAAGTGGTAAAGCGGGATCAGCGTCGAGAGGAGTTCAGCGCAGACAAGCTGCGGGTGAGCATTCTCAAGGCATGTACCAAGCGCCCGCTGCCCACCGGCAGCATCGATAAGATGGTGGTGGATATCGAGGGAGAGTTATACGCGCTGGGCCTGTCGGAGGTGGAATCGCACACGATCGGAGAGACGGTAATGGATCGGCTCCGGGATTTCGATCGAGTGGCGTGTATAAGGTATGCGAGCGTGTACAGAGACTTTCAAGACATCCAGACGTTTCGGCAGGAAATCGACGCCCTGCTGGATTCCGAAGCGCAGGAAGCCGCAAACCAGCTCTCGTTCCTGGGTTCCGACGCGGGGGTCATCAAGGCGCCTACCGGCAAGCGTCGGGGGCAGCCTCCTCGGCGCGCCGCTCCCGACGACGATTAGGGGCCGCACCCAGTCCGGTGACGTTTCGGAATGCAATTGGCGAATATACTGGTCGTTGTGTTAGCCAAAAAACTAGATGAGGTATCGAATTCGTGCTATAGATTTCTTGGACATGTCCAATCTACCTACCAAGGTGCGAGAGTGCGATTGTGTTCGGGTGGACGCCTGGGAGACAGCGGATTGGTAGATTGAATGTTCTTTCGTGTGATAGACTATTGCTATCACGTCAAAGCAAACTTACACAAAAAATAATCGAACGAGGGGGAACCGGGTGCTCATCAAAGAGCGGCGAGAAGTAGAATCGAGTGCGGGACGAGCGAACGGCGGCCAGGACTGGCAAGCGGACACCGTCGATTTGACGGAGAACGCGCAGATAGTTTTGAAAAAGCGGTATCTTCGCAAGAATGCCCTTGGGGAGATCGTGGAGACCCCGGAGGAGATGTTCCTCCGGGTGGCTGGTGCAGTAGCGGCTCCTGAATATGAGAGCGGCGGCGCGGATGACGGACGGAAGTGGAAGCGGAAGTTCTATGAGGTGATGGCAAGCCTCCGGTTCTTGCCGAACTCCCCTACCCTCATGAATGCCGGTATTCTTCGCGCCGACGGGCTGGGAACGGGCACGTTGTCCGCATGCTTCGTAATGGGACTCGAAGATCACATGGACGGCATCATGACCACCGCCAAGGAAACGGCGATGGTGCAGAAGTATGGCGGGGGAACTGGATTCGCCCTTTCTACCATTCGCCCGAAGGGGTCGACCATCCAGACGACGCACGGCCAGGCTTGCGGCCCTATCGAGGTGCTCCGTCATCTATCGTCGGTTTCCATGCTGGTGACTCAGGGCGGAAAGCGAGACGGCGCGAACATGGCGGTCATGGACGTTCACCATCCGGACATCTTGGAGTTCATCGACTGCAAGGCCGAAGAGGGAAAGATACACAACTTCAACATTTCCGTTGGGGTTAGCCACGAGTTCATGGAGGCGGTCAAGAAGGGAACGACGTATCCGCTGCGTTTCCATCAGGACCCCGCTGACCTCTCATCGCCGGTCGTAGAGGTGGGAACATTGGACGCACGGGATGTCTTCGAGAAGATCGTTCAAGGCGCGTGGCGCAATGGCGAGCCTGGTATGGTCTTCCTGGACTGGGTCAATCACCGCAATCCGACGCCGCACGTCGGCCGCATAACTGCGACCAATCCATGCGGTGAGCAGCCCCTCCTGCCCTACGAATCGTGCAACCTCGGATCGATCAACCTGAATAAGTTCGTCGTCGAAATCGACGGCAACCCGACCGTAGACTACGCCACGCTTCGGGATGTCGTTCATACCGCTACGCGGTTCCTGGACAACGTGATCGACGTGAACTCCTACTCGGTGGACAAGATCGAGGGAATGACGAAGGCCACCCGCAAGATTGGCTTGGGCGTGATGGGCTTTGCCGATCTGCTGACGCGACTACGGATTCCGTATGACTCGGAGCATGGGTTGGATCTCGGTCGAGAGATCATGCAGTTCATCAGGAACGAGTCCGATAGGATGTCGATGCAACTAGCGGAGGAGCGCGGCAACTTTCCTGCGTATGAGGGAAGCGTGTACGACACGCCGGACGGGCCTCCGATGCGAAACGCCTGCAGGCTGACGGTCGCGCCAACTGGCACGATATCGATGATTGCAGGATGCTCGAGCGGCGTAGAGCCGCTGTTCGCCCTGTGCTATCACAAACACAATATCCTTGGAGGCGAGAGTCTGCTGTACGTAGACAGCAACTTCGAGAAGGCAGCCAAGGCCGGGGGGTTCTACAGCGAGGACCTCATGAAGTATTTGGCGGACGGCGGTTCGCTGCAGGAACGGGAGGACGTGCCCGCATGGGCAAAGCGGACGTTCGTGGTCGCAGGGGATATCTCCCCAGAAATGCACGTGCGGATGCAGGCGGCCTTCCAAGAGAGCGTAGACTCGGCGATATCCAAGACGATCAACTTTCCGAATGACGCTACGGAGGCGGAGGTTCGCGAGGCGTACATGTTGGCGTGGGAGTTGGGGTGCAAGGGAATCACGGTATACCGTTCGGGCAGCCGGACGGCCGAGGTACTAACGGCCGGAGCGGAAAGCGAGGAAGGCGCAAGCAACGGACATGGTTCCCCCTTCCTCGTGGAGCGCCAACGCCCGACAGTGGTGCAAGGCGTGACGGAGCGAGTGAGGACCGGACAAGGCAACCTCTTCGTGACGGTCAACTTCGACGATGATGGCCGGCCGTTCGAGGTGTTCGGCACTCTAGGCAAGGCGGGCAGCACCGACTCGGCCGGTCTGGAGGCGATCACGCGTCTGGCGTCTCTCGGACTCCGGACGGGAATCAACCCCGAGCAGGTCGTCGAGCAGCTGGAGGGAATTACCGATGAACCCGTCTGGTCGGACGGCAGGCAGATTCGTTCGGTGCCGGACGCCATATCCCGCGTCCTGCAGAAGCACCTGAAAGGTAGATCCGCAGCAGATGTGGAAGGGCACGACGCGACGGCACAGATCGGCTTGTTCCCCTCGACTCAGGCCGAAACGGGGCCGCCGCAAGGCGGCAAAGACCGCCCGCTCACCGGCAAGCGGTGCCCAGAGTGCTCTGCGTATCTCATTGCTCAGGAGAGCTGCCTAAACTGCCCAGACTGCGGGTACAGCAAGTGTGACTGATTCGCTGGACGAGCAGATGGCTGCACATCGAGACGCCTGTCCTAAGGGACAGGCGACATCAAGGCAGTTCTCACCGTCCAGCTCATTGGACTCCTGCTTTGGCAAGGGAGGAACTCGACTTGCGAAGGGCGTGTTTGGCCGAGCGTAGATGACTACATCCGAAAAACCATATGTGGCGATCACCATGGGCGACGCGGCGGGCGTCGGCGCGGAGGTTATCGTCAAAGCGTTGATGGACGACTCCACCTATGAAAAATGTCGTCCATTCGTAATTGGGAATGCCCAGGCGGTTGAGCACGCCATCGAGATATCCGGTCTGAATGCTCCGATCCTCGAGGCGCATTGCTTCGAGGATCTGGTTGGCAGGTGCGGCGTCATCGAGGTCTTGGATACCGCTAATCTCGATTACTCTCGCATCGATCCCGGGAAGCTGTCCGCGGATGCTGGACGGGCAGCGGTTGAATGGGCGCTCGAAGCGGGGCGGCTGGCCTCCGAGGGGCTGGCGCAGGCTGTTGTGACCGCTCCGATCAACAAGGAATCTGCAAGGATGGCGGGGCACGCCGAGATTGGCCATATGGAGATATTCCAAAGTCAAACGGGGTCGAAAGAGGTGGCAACGATGCTCATGGCTAGGTCGTTGCGCGTGGTGCATCTCACGACACATCGGCAGTTGCGGACGGCGTGCGACTATGTGACGGCGGAGAACGTGCTTGCAAAGCTCGTCTTGACGCATGAGCATTTCGCCAAGTGGGGATTCCCCTACCCTCGCATCGGCGTGGCGTCGCTGAATCCTCACGCGAGCGACGGCGGGTTGTTGGGGAAAGAAGAGGCTGAGCAGATCGAGCCCGCGGTTCGAACCGCGCGCAAGATGGGTATCGATGCGACGGGTCCGATACCGCCGGATACGGTGTTCACCCAAGCAATCGATGGGAAGTATGACGCCGTGCTGGCGATGTACCACGACCAAGGACACATTCCAATCAAGGTACATGATTGGAAGCGAAGTGTCAGCGTGAATCTCGGCTTGCCATTCATTCGGACGTCTGTAGACCACGGCACCGCATTCGACATTGCTGGACAGGGGGTCGCCCACCACGAAAGCATGGGCGAGGCGATTGGCGTAGCCGTCGATCTGGTCAGTGAGGGCAGGCTCCGATGAGAACGGGAAGGCGCGTCGATATAGCAGCGCGGAGAAAGACTCGCGAGAAGGATGTCGCGCCAACCGATATACTCCCCGCCCAGCGCGCAATTCGGTTACAATACGATTATACCTCCCGAACGCCACGGGTCGGGCGATTCGATCTGCGGTCATGCGGCATGCCCGATTCTGCGGCGCGCGGAGGGTCAGGCAACAGGTTATGAAGATCACGTTCATAGGCGGCGGAGTGATGGCGGAAGCGATACTCGGAGGCATCCTTGACTCTGGAGTTGCGGCGCCAGATGATGTTCGCGTCGGCGAACCCGTAGAACAGCGGCGGGCCCTGCTCGTCGATGCGTATGGAGTGGCGGCCGAGTCCGATAACCTTGCCGCAATTGATGGGGCAGATGTCGTCATCCTCTCCACGAAGCCGCAGCATCTAGGGGCGGCCATGGACAGCGTCAAGGCAGGTTTGCGTGACAGCCATGTTGTGGTATCGATCGCAGCTGGGGCGACACTGGACACCTTGAGAGATGGATTGGGTCATCGCGCGGTCGTCCGTGTCATGCCGAATACGCCGGCGCAAATCCGAGAAGGAATGACGGTGTGGACGGCGAGCAGTCAGGTATCGGATGAACGCAAGGCGGCGGTCCGGCGAATACTGGCATCGTTCGGAGAAGAGGTGTACGTGGAAGACGAGCGGTACATCGACATGGTTACGGCTCTCAGCGCCAGCGGCCCCGCCTATGTGTTTCTGTTCATCGAGGCGCTCATCGACGCAGGGGTGTACATGGGTCTCCAGCGTCCGATGGCGAGGGATCTGGTCTTGCAAACCGTCGTCGGAAGCGCGAGGTACGTTCAGGAAACCGGAAAGCACCCGGCGGAACTCAAGGACATGGTATCGTCGCCCGCGGGCGGCACGGTAGAGGCTCTGATGTCGTTCGAAAAGTCTGGGTTTCGAGGTACGGTGCTGGAAGCGGTCGACGCCGCGTACCGAAAATACCGCGCACTGGGTAAGGGCAAGTGAGCTTCTTCATCACGTTCGTCAACTTGTTCTTCTACGCCCTTTGGCTGGCGATTCTCGCGCGGGTCATCATGTCGTGGGTGACGATGTTCGCGCCTACGTCGCCTGCTGTTCAAACGATCAACGAGGTTCTGCATCAGATGACCGAGCCAATTCTTGGACCGTTGCGCCGCGTCATCCCCCCGCTCGGCATGTTCGACCTCACGCCCATGATTGCGCTGATCTTGCTGACGGTGATACGCAGCTTCCTCATAAATTCTCTATCCTAAAGGTGTGCAAGATGTCGACCCGTTCCCCTGCAACGGTCTCTATTGCACGCTTGGGGATTCCCAATCTGTGCACGAGGGAATCGAACGACGGCTTCGGGGCGGCCTTCACATAGACTTTGACCGCCTGCCACGAGCGCAGCGATGTCGTCGCCGCGCGGATGTACGCGCACTCCCGGGGGCGTGAATCGGCATCTACGGGGCTTCGCTAGCAGCTGCCGGCGGGTCATGTGGAGAGCCCCAGGGGGCTGCGGCCGCCCACATGGATGGGTTCTTGCCGAGTGGATGCGCGGAGTATGTCGTCAGGTTCAATAGGACGATGCCGCAAGTGAGGATGCCGAGGCCTGCCAAGACAACGCTTGGGGCCGCCCTACCCTTCAACCAACCGAGCGCCCAGTGAATGGCTATCCCGGCGAACGAGAATGTCACCGGCGCTCCGATGATGAGGCGTCCAAACATTCCCTCCGGTCTCGTGAGGCCGACGGCGACGGCAAAGGCGAGGAACAGGATAAGCATGGACGCGTAGCTGCGCTGCCGCCAACGGCGGATGCAGACGAGCAGCCCCGTTACCGCCAGCAGTCCGGTAAGCGGGTCGACGACTCTGCCGCGGCGGCCGGACTCGTCTGCGTTCGCGCTCCAGACGAGCGCGCGCCCGGCCCCGATGACATTTCCGCTCACATACCGCAGTTCGTCCATTACGCCATCGCTTTCGATGTACCGCGCACTGCTCGTGACGAACGTTGACGTGAGGACGGAACGCGCTTCGTCGTCAGACGCGCTTGTAAACCAGAACGGGATGCTGATGACAAGGGCGGACACGGCGAAGGCGGCGAAGCGCGTGGACAGGGAATCCTGGTCGACCTCGTGCGATGCGTACTCTCTACCCCATAGACACAGAAAGGCGAACGCCAGCGCGAGCCCAGCCGCCGGGTGCAGGTACACGGTACCACCAAGGAGGGCCCCAGATAGCGCGAGGAGACGGGTTCGATGCGGCGGTTGACGTTCGCCGCGGCCGCAAGCGAGGAAGAACAGATAGAGAGCAAGCACTCCGAGCAGGAGCAGGAGAGACATCGGGGACGCGAGCCTGGCATAGATTAACGGCCAGAAGCCGATAGACATGAGAAGCGCGGACAACAGCGCGACTCGACGGTTGAACAGCTCTGCGATGAGGAGATAGACCGCGCCGACCGAGCAGATGGACGCGATTCCCGACAGCAGGCGAGCGGCGCCGATTCCGTCGCCTGCGACAGCAGCCCAACCGGCGAGGATGTAGGCGTACCCGGTTGCCGCCCAATCGAGTAGGTTGTGGGATAGTCCAATCCAGCCGTCGGTCCCGATCTGCTGCGCGACGCGAGCGAAAGCCTGCTCGACATCCGCCGCCTCCAACGGCGTAGAGTCGATGCCCCAAAACCTAGTGACTGCCAGGAGGGATACTATCAGAGCGATCGTTGCCTGTACGAGCGTTCTATTGACATGGGTTTCCCGATCCGTAGATATGGGGCCGTCCGCCGGTTTCGGAGGAAGACCGACGGGCTTCTCCAAGGTCGGCGCGGTCTGGGTTCCCACAGGGGCGGGCGCAAGCGGCGGACTCACGGCTTGAGTGCGGCCAGACGCAGTAGCAGCTGCATGGGTCTGTCCGGGCGCGGAGATGAGACGGAAGCCGCATGAGTTGCAGTAATTCTGATTGGCGGGGTTGACGGATTCACAGGCCGAGCAACGTACTTCACCGGCCACCTTCTGTCCGCAGCGCCCGCAATAGGCAGCAGTTTGGCGGTTTTCGAGTCCGCACCCCTTGCAGATTACGAACACTGGCTCACACGTCCGAATTCGGTGATGAGAGAAGACATCGGCTCGACCTACCGAGTTTCTGCCGACGCTGCTCTTGCTGGATACTCACGCCGGACGCGCCGGGTATAGAGTCGCCGTGTGATACCTTGCGAGTCATTTCTGAATGGTCACCTCTCCGGCGAGGACGGTTTGCTTGGCGCCGTCCGGGGTGGTAAGGATCAGGTTGCCTTCCTCGTCTACTGAGGTAGCGGCACCCTCCTTGAAGGTGTCCCGCCATTGCACCCGGACGTTCCGTCCGAGTGTCTCCAGTCGCGACGCCCACTCGTCGGTTGGCGAGTGTCCGGCGCGGATCTGCGCGTATCGGCGGTCGAAGTCTCGCAGGATGCCGGCGAGGAGCCGGCCGCGGTCGAACGTCCGCTCCGTCTCACAGTACAAGCTCGTAGCCGTAGATGCTATCTCCGGAGTGAGCGCAGGGGTGGAGTTCACGTTCAAGCCGATGCCAAGTACGACATGATCGACGACCCCGCGGGTTATGGTACTCTCAACGAGGATGCCGCATACCTTGCGTCCGGCTAGCTTCACGTCGTTTGGCCACTTGATGGTCGTGTCGAGTCCGCTAGCCTCGCTCACGGTCGAGGATACAGAAAGGGCGGCGGCCATGTTCATGTAGGGCACGTGTGCAGATTCGGGCGTCAGAACGATGGAGAATGTCAGGTCTTTGCCGGGCTCCGCGCGCCATGAGCGGTCGAACCGCCCCCTACCCGCTTCCTGCTCTTCGGCTGCGATGACCATACCCTCTCTTGCTCCGAGGACGACTCGATTTCTTGCCTCGTTCATGGTCGAGTCAATCTTCTCGAACACCAGGATGTCCCTCCCAATGAGACAACCCTCCAGGAGATCCGCAGCGCGCTCGATTTCTCGAATCGTCATTCCGTTCCGCTCTGATAACCAACGTCGCATAGCATGATACACTACCTCCGCCTCTATGGTGACTCATAACGAGAGGAAGCGAAATGTACGAACTGCTAATCAAGAGCGGCAGGGTGATCGATCCCGAGCAGGGCCTGGACGGTGTTGCGAATGTGGGGATAGCGAACGGCAAGGTAGCCGCCGTGGGCTCCGAGGTAGACGGCGCGGCCGCGGAGGTAATCGACGCGGCAGGCCTCATCGTCGCTCCCGGACTCATTGACATGCACATGCATGCGTATTGGGGGGTTTGCTGCTATGGACTCGAGCCGGACGCAATCAACATCGCGCGCGGTGTAACGACCGCGTTGGACTGCGGGTCATCCGGGGCGCGGACTTTTCCTCACTTTCGGCGGACGGTGATGGAACGCGCGGATACTAGGCTCTATGCGCTGTTGAACATTTCCGCTATGGGGATCATCTCTCCGGTCATCGGAGAACTCTACGACATGCGCTGGGCCCGGGTGCAAGACGCGGGGGAGATGGGCATCGAGAACAAAGACGTGGTGCTCGGCATCAAAGTGCGCCTTTCTCATCATACGGTCTTCATGGCGGACAAACTGGACGCGTTGAAGCGCGCCATCGCCGCCGCGGAGATGTTTGGCGGCTTCGTCATGGTGCACGTGGGCGACATAGAAACGCCCCTCGAGACACTGACGCGCCACCTGCGGCGAGGAGACGTGGTGACCCACGCATTCCGTCAATGGGGAGGCGTCGTAAATGCAGACCGCACGGTCGTGGACGAGATACGGGACGCGCAGGAGAAGGAAGGGATCGTCTTCGACGTTGGACACGGGGGCGGGAGCTGCTCGTTCGACACTATCGAAACGGCGTTGTCGCAGGGGTTCTACCCCGACACCATCAGCAGCGACGTGAGCACTCTCAGCGTCGAAGGACCAGTCTTCGATCTGGTAACGACCATGTCGAAGTTCTTGCACTTCGGCATCCCGATTCACGAGGTGATACGCCTGACGACGCAGGCTCCGTCCGCAAAGATGGGCTTGGGAGACGGTCTCGGCTCGCTGAGGCCTGGGGCCGACGCGGACGTCAGCATCCTCGCCGTGGAAGACGGCGACTACACGTTCATGGACGCAGAGCGGAAAACGGTCTCCGCGCGCCGGAAGATCGAGCATGTAACGACGATCAAGGGCGGCAAGGTCTATCGGGCGTGGGACCGCTAGAGGCCGTCCGGGTAGTGTGTATGGTGTAATAGACAAAATGCGGTCGAGGGGGCTATACTATGACCCAGCGACCCAGCCAAAGCTAGGAGTGGGCTACCTTGACGAAGAACACCGCATCACTCAACCGCACCCTCTTCATTGCGGACAACCTTGACCTTCTCGAATGTTTGGACAACGAGAGCATCGACCTCATCTGCATCGATCCGCCGTTCGCAAAGAACCAGACGTGGGTCGGCGCACTCCGCCCCCCGCTGTCCGAAGAAGAGCGAGAGCAGGAACTGGCGATCCTGGCAGATTGGGAGATCCGGAATCGCGAGGAAGCGGCTGACGCGGGCATCGAGTGGCCGGACGGAGAGAACGGAGCGGCGAAGTTCAAAGACATCTGGCGTTGGGAAGACGACGTCCACGAGGTTTGGCTGGACAGGATCAAGAGTGAGTACAAACCACTAAACCGCGTAATCAAGGCAACCCGCCATACACACGGGGAAGACACCGCAGCCTATCTGACGTATATGGCTATACGCCTAATCGAGATGCATCGGGTGTTGAAGCCGACTGGCAACATCTTCCTCCACTGCGACCACTCTGCTAATTCCTATCTTCGTATGACGATGGATACCGTCTTCGGACGGGAGAACTTCCGCAACGAGATCGTCTGGCGGAGAATCATTGCCGGGAAGCAGAGTCAGCACAAAGATAAGAGGTTCGGTGTCAATACAGACTCTATCTTGTTCTATGCCAAAGATTTGAAAGAGGCTAGATTTTCCTCTACTCGTCCATTGACAGAGAAAGAAGTCGAAGAAAAGTTCAACCTCATTGACGAACGAGGGGAACGCTACTACGACGATAGTTCTCATATTTTTAGGCCATCCGGGCTAGGGAATAGGCCAAACCTCTGTTATGAATGGAGGGGGTTTAGAAATCCCAACCCTAGCGGTTGGACAATGAAAAAGGAACGACTCGAAGAGGAGTATCAGAAAGGAAATTTCGTGATACTTCCTTCAGGGAAACTACAGCGGCGCAAGTACCTTCGGGACTACGGAGGAGTAAAACTTGCAACCTTGTGGGACGACGTACAGGGCGCAGTAGGAAACGAACGCACCGGTTACCCGACGCAGAAGCCGGTGGCGCTTGCAGAGCGCATCATCAAGGCAAGCACCAACCCGGGCGACATCGTGCTCGACTGCTTCGCGGGTTGCGCGTATGTACCGGTCGCCGCAGAACGCAACGGACGACAATGGATCGCCTGCGACATATCCCCCCGTTCTCTTACTGTCCTGCGACGCCAGTTCGCAAAGTTCAGATACGCGGTCAACGGGGAGCGGCAGGGAGACGAACCCCCGCTGATCGCAGATGCCGATGTCACCGTTCGATCACCCAAGGACTTGCCGCTCCGGACGGACGAAAACCCGGAGCCGGCGACACGCACCAAGCCATTGTCGCCGCGGAAGTTCAAGGTTCCGTCCAGCCTCATTCCTGAGAAGGAGATGTTGGAGTTCCTGCTCGAGTTGTCAGGATACATGGCCTGGTGCTGTGGGTTTGCAAACCGGATGCCTGACGGAAGCATCGTGCGGATGGCGAACAACTTCCACTTGGATCATGTCGACCCGAAGTCGAAGGGCGGGTTGAATCAGATTACGAACCGAGCGCCTATGTGTCCTAGGCACAACATCCGCAAGAAGGATCGGTACGTGCACCTTCGAGAGTATAGGCAAGAGATAGCCGACGCCGGGGAGATGATGGTGAACACGATGGACGAGTTGGTCGACTTGCCGATGGCACAGCAGGCTGCACTCGACCGATACGCGGTGGAACGCGCCAAGCGCGGGGTGCAGGGGAAGCTCTAGGGAGAACTGCTAATACCCCCATACACACTAACGCAACAGTACCGGCCGTCCCGCGAATATTGTGCGGCGGCAAGTGAAATTTACGATATGGAGAAATCCATGTCGGTATAGTAAACGGAACCGAATTTCCCATGTTTCAGAAAGACCGTGCAACCCCCGCCGAACGCTCGCCGATTCCTTGGTCGACGTAGGTGGTCTTCCTTACTCTTGAGACGGTGATGGTCTGATGGTAGAGACCGTTCGACGTTTGACGGGAGGCTTGGTGGTTGTCCTGCGTCCATGTGATCGAGTCTGGGGGCGGCCCGCCGGCGAGCGCCTCTTCGATGATGCGTCCGTCCATGGATTCGCCGCCCGGGAGTCCGAGGATCTTGAGCGCCGTTGGAGCGAGGTCGACGTTTCCCGTGGGAGTGTCGACGCGGACGCCGCTCTTGAAGCTGGGGCCGCGTGCTATCAGGGTATTCCGCATTTCGTGCGCGCTCAAGGAGCCGTGGTCGCCGAGGCCCGGAGCCATCCCCGCAGTATATGCGAGGCCGGGCACTCCTGCCTCGTTCGTGTCGGATGTCCAGGTGAAGGACATGGTGAGGTCTGGAGCTCTTTCGCCGTCGAGTCCGACGATCTGCGCCGGCAGCGCGCCCTCGACTTCGGCACGAGGGTCGGACACCGTAACTGCGCCGCACCACGGTTGGGCCATGAGCCATTGGGCAAGTAGGTCGGTGGTTGCTGCGCTCTTGGGGTGTATCCAGAAGAGGACGGATCCCGCGTTCAGCCCGGGGATGATCCGAGAGGGCGCGTCGATCGGATTGTCTATGATGAGAGACTGAATGTCGATCACGCCTCGTGACGTCGAATACCCATGATCGGAGACGACCATGACATCCGTCTCGCCCAAGCGCTGGTTCGTCTCCAACCATTCGACGGCCTTGCCAAACGTATCGTCCGCAATGGAGAGCGCCTCCCTTCCCTGTGGAGAATTCACGCCTGCCGCATGTTGGCTCAAGTCGGGCTCGTTGCACCAGTAGACTGCGACGTCGTGGTCGTCCAAGACGTACTCGGTGAGAACGCGCGCGCCGTACCGGTTCCGTTCATAGGCGGGTTGCGTTCGATCCGGCCAGGGTCCGAATTGCTCTGTAATCGAGGCGGATAGGCTGTCGGGCACGGTGAACTGGGGGTGAATGGTCTGCGCGTTGGGAGCGCCTGGGCGCGGGTTGTGGATGAAGGCGTTTCCGCTGGAGCCGGTGCCTACGGAAGCGAATTTCATGCCGTGCGCGGAAACGATATCCGCTAGAGTCGGACGCAGCAGCAGACGGCCAATGGTTTCGACTACCGACGTTAGCTCCGGCTCCAATGCGGAGAAGGCGAGTGTTTGGTCGTACTCCGGAATGACGAGCGTGTTGCCGACCATGCCGTGGCTGCCGGGATAGCAGCCGGTCATGATGCTGGCGGCGTTGACGCGAGTTACCGATGGGTACACCGGATGATGGTTCTCGAAGAAAACACCGCCCGACGCAAACGCCGCCAGGTTTGGCATGAGGTCATCAGTTACCTGAGAAGGCTGCAGGCCGTCGATGGCGAAGATGAGTATTCGAGGCATGGCTATGGCTCCTTGTAGGTCGTCTTCCGAGGGCAGGCGGGCCGCACAGGCCAAGCGGCGGTTGTGTGCGCTCGAAAGGCCTATGATAGGATACTGGAAAACGGATGAGGAGTGTAACATGGGAGTTCTGCCGACAGCGACGCTGGGTCGCACTGGTTTGAAGGTCACGCAGTTGGGATTTGGCGCAATGGAGTTGCGGGATGTCGATGGGGCGCGTGCAGTCACAGACGCACACGCGGCAGACGTTCTCAATGCAGCGTTGGATGCGGGGATCAACTTCATCGACACGTCCGTAGATTACGGAGTCAGCGAGGAACGCATCGGAAAGGCGGTATCTCACCGACGAGGTGAGTTCGTCATTGCGACGAAATGCGGGTGTCCTACGACACCGGCCGCGATTCGATCTGGACAACATGTCTACACCTGGGAGAACATCGAGGCAGGAGTGGATCAGAGCCTCACGCGGATGAGGACCGACTATTTGGATGTCTTGCAGTTTCACGGCAGCCCATCGAGGTCGGTCATCGAGGAGCATGACGCCATCGAGACGCTGCGGGGTCTTCAGGAGAGCGGCAAAGTGAGATTCATTGCTTCATCGTCCACCCTGCCGAACATTCTCGACCATATAGAAATGGGGGTGTTCGATTCGTTTCAGATCCCCTACTCTGCTCTCCAACGTGAGCATGAGAACGTCATAGGGCGTTCGGCCGCGTCGGGGATTGGCACAGTGATTCGCGGGGGCGTCGCCAAGGGGGAGCCGGGCGCGTCTGGAGTGTCTCGTGGCAAGGTATGGAAGACGTTCGATCTGGCTGGTCTTGGCGAGCTGCTCGACCCGGGCGAAAGCAAGACGTCCTTCATCCTGCGGTTCACCCTATCGCATCCGGACGTCCACACGACGATCGTCGGGACGCAGAACGTCGGCCATCTCTCGGAGAACGCAGCGGCCGCCATGCGCGGCCCGCTTCCGGAGGATGTATACGCAGAGGCGAAGCGCCGCCTCGACGACGCGGGAGAGACGACGGAGGTATGAGATGTCCAAGGCGCGGATAGGCGTAATCGGCGCAGGTTGGTGGGCTACGCAATTCCACATTCCTGCGCTGAAGACCTACGAGAATGCGGATTTGGCGGGGATCGCAGAGATCAAGGAAGACAAGCTGGCGCGGGCTGTCGAGTACTACGACATCCCCCGCGGATATACCGACCACCGGGAACTCCTGGCATCCGGAGTCGACGGCGTTGTGGTCGCAGTGCAACATGCCCATCACTACACGGTCGCCAAGGATGCTCTCGACGCCGGAGTGAGCGTTCTCGTCGAGAAACCCATGACGTTGAAGGCCGCGGATGCTTGGGACCTTGTGGGGCGGGCCGAGAGGAATGGCCTGCATCTAATGGTGGGGTATACGTTCCACTTCACTCGACACGCGATGGCTGCTCGGCGCATCGTTCAATCGGGAAAGCTGGGCCGGATTCAACTCGTATCTGGCATATTCGCATCCATGGTGGAATCGTACTTGCGCGGCAACCCAGAGGAGTACGCCGGGGTTTTCAAATTCCCCGTCACCGGCCCGGAAGCGGACTCGTACTCGGATCCGAAGATGGCCGGCGGTGGACAAGGCATGGTGCAAGTCACGCATCCGATGGGAATGGCGCTCTGGGTGACCGGGTCGCGCGCGGTGGAAGTGTCCGGGTTCGTAGAGAAGTTCGATTTGGCAGTCGATCTAGTGGACGCCTTCAGCTACCGGTTGGACAACGGCGCGGTCGGGGTCATGGGTTCGACCGGTGGCATAAGCCCACAGCAGCCGGAGATGCAGGGGCTCGTCTATTTCGGCACGGAGGGTTTTCTCAGGCAGGATCTCATCAATGGCCGCTTGAGCGCGTACTACAGAGACGGCGCGTCCGAGGTGTTTCGAGACCTCGATGAACATGAGGTCTATCCTGCCGAGCAGCCGTCGCGGTCGCTGGCCGACCTCATCAACGGCTGTGGAGACAACCGCGCCCCTGGCGAACTGCGCGCGCGCGTAGTGGAGTTCCTGGAGGCGGGGTACCGTTCGTCGGAGGTCGGATCAGCCGTTTGTACTGCGTCGCTTTCGTAGTGAAGCGGCTATTGGATCAATTCTCCCTCCTGCTTTCGAGGGAATGAGAACAACGTAGTGACGTCGAGAAAGGAGTGCAGGTTGTGGAGCGTGTGGGTTTCCTGCTCAAGGTGAGAGAGGAGATGGTGGAGGAGTACAAGAATCACCATCGGGCGGTGTGGCCTGATATGCTCGACGCTCTGCGACGGAACGGCTGGCGAAACTACTCGTTGTTCATGGCTGATGACGGGACGTTGTTCGGGTACTTCGAGGCGGACGAAAGCTTTCAGGCGAGTCTGGACGGCATGAGCAAAGAAGCGGTCAACACGCGCTGGCAAACCTTCATGGCCGACTACTTCGAGACGGCGCAAGGGATGCCAGACGAAAGCATAGTGCGGCTGGAACATATCTTCTATTTGGAGTAACGGATCGGAGGCAACACCATGCGATGGATGAGGACGGTTGCGGCGGCGATCTTGACGGTTTCGTCACTACTCTTGGTCGCGGGCGGATGCGTTGGTTCAATGGTGCTCCTTGGCCAGGCGATGCAGCAAGAGGAAAGACCCAATGCCGCTCTCATCACCTTGGCAGTAACGATCGCCGTGGCAAGCTTGCTGTTTCTCGCTGCGCGGGCGGTCTCGAATGACGATTCGGATCAGTGAAAGGAGGGCACTTGGAAGGGTTGGAGTTCGTGGACACGCACGTCCACTTCTATGACATGCAGCACCCGGATCTAGTGTATGCCCACTGGGCGCCTGATGTCGATCATCCGACACTTGGCACACAGATGCGGAAGCTCGGACAGCGGAACTTCGTCGCCGAGGACTATATCGCGGAGAGCAAGGGATCGAATGCGATCAAGGCGGTGCATGTGCAGGCAGCCATTGGATCTCCCGACCCGGTGCAGGAGACGGAGTGGCTGCAGGCGGCGGCGGATCGAACGGGGTATCCCCATGGCATCGTGGCGTTCGCCGACTTATCGGATCCTCTGGTGGAGGCAACGCTCGAACGGCATTGCGAGTTCCCGAACATGCGGGGGATCCGAGACTACGATGGGGCGGAGCATCTGACGGAACCGCAATTCATACGGGGGTTTGGATTGTTGGGGAAGTACAACCTCATCGCCAGCATGAACGTGACATGGCCGCATATGTTGGACATTCGCTCGATTGCCGCCCGCTTCCCAAACGTCCAATTGGTGATCGACCACGCCGGCGGGCCGTGGGAGCGGAACGCGGCGTACATCGAACATTGGAAGCAGGGCATGGCGGCGGCCGCGGAGGCAGAGAACGTGTGGTGCAAGATTTCCGGACTCGGGATGACCGACCATACTTGGACCACGGCGTCGATACGGCCATTCGTACTGTACTGCATTGAGACGTTTGGCGTCGAGCGGTGCTTCTTTGGAACGAACTGGCCCGTGGACAGCCTCTGGAGCGGATACGCCGACGTGGTCGACGCGTATGCAGAGATCATCTCGGAGTTCGGCAGGCCGGAGCGCGAGCGGTTGTTTGCCAGGAACGCGGAGCGGCTGTACCGCATCTGAACCGGCTGGGTTCGTGCGCGGACACGCTCAGATCGAGACGTGATAGCGAGTGTGCGGACTGCGACATCAGACGTGGACGGTGTCGCGTGCGGCCAAACCGTCGCCGGCGCAATGGGAATGGCCGCGATGGGACGCGCGCCTCGACCAAGATTGGCCGCCGCGCCCCAACCGGTTCGGGGGCTACCGGTTCGCGATCGCTTCGGGATTGACTGCGAATTCGACTGGCTCGTCGTGGAGGGCGGCGACGACGTTTCGCGCCGCCATCATGCCCATAGCCTTGAAGGTCGCCGCGCTGGCGCTCCCGATGTGGGGGGTGATGATGAGATTGTCGAGGGTTAGGAGCGGGTCGTCGAGAGGAATCGGTTCTGGGTCGGTTACGTCGATGGCCGCGCCTGCGATGACGCAGTTGGCGAGCGCGTCGTACAAGGCCTTCGGCTGAACAATCGCGCCGCGCGCCATATTGACCAGTATCGCGTTGGGCTTCATCATGGCGAACTCGGTCGCGCCGAACGCGCCGCGCGTCTCCTCGGTCAACGGACAGTGGATCGACACGTAGTCGGAGTTCTCTAGCAGGGTTTCGATGTTCCCCGCCCATTCGGCCCCCAACGCTCGTTCGGCGTCGGGTTTGCGGGTGCGCGAGTAGTAGATGATCTTCATGTCGAACCCGGCAGCCCGCCTCGCGACCTTCTGGCCGATCCCGCCGAATCCGAAGACGCCGAGAGTCTTCCCGTATGCGTCGAGGCCAAGGTAGGGCGTTTGGTCGAAGACAGTCCACTTCCCTGCCCTGATTGCGCGGTCGGAGCGGGTGACTTGTCGCGCTGCGCTCAGGAGGAGCGCGAAGGTCATGTCGGCGCAGGCGTCCTGAAGGATGCCGGGGGTGTTGGTTAGCAGGATGCCGTTGCGGGTGGCGGCCGGGATATCGACGTTGTCGGTGCCGACCGCGCGGTTGCCGATCACCTTGAGGCGCGCGGCACCGTCCAGTATATCGGCGTCGATGATGTCGATGCCCTCGGCGAGGAAGCCGTCGCAGCTCAACGCCATTTCTGCAATGTCACCGTGCGGAGGAGTGACGTTGCTCTCGCGGATGATCACGTTGCACCGCTGCCTGAGAAATTCGGCGATCTCGGGGTCGTGGTAGTTTCGCATGAGCCATACGGTTGGTCGAGGCATTGCGTTCGTTTCACTCCTGATGAGGTATCTTCTCGGCGGCCGGAGCCGCTTTCCGGGGATCGCGGGGGTTAGAACCCTATCGAAACTCCGTCGCGCCGCGGGTCTGCTCCGCCTTGGAATGTACCTTGCTCGTGGTTTGCGTGAATGCCCTGCGCGCCGCCGACCGACCTCGAAAACGGCTCTACGATTTCGATCTGGTGGCCGATGCCCTCCAATGCGCGGCGAACGTGCCATGGGAATCGTTCTTCCATCACGACGCAAGTTCCCGTGGTATATTTGAACCGGGGAGCCTCGATGGCCTGTTGAACGTTCATGCCGTAGTCGAGGACGTTCATGAGCATTTGAGGGGTGGTTTGCAAGATGCCGTAGCCGCCCGGAGTACCGATGCTCAGATGGAATTTCCCGTCCTTGAAGGTTTGGGTCGGCGCAACGACGAAGTCCACCCGCTTCCAGGGTCCGATTTGGTTTGGGCTGCCGTCCATAATCTCGAAATACGACCCCATGTTGTTGAGGAAGATGCCGGTGTCGCCTGCGATAACGCTAGAACCGAAGCCGCCGCCAAGTGTTTGGGTGACGGATACGACGTTCCCTTCGCGGTCGGCCACCGCAAAGTGGGTGGTCATCCCTCCGTCGAACTGCATCGGGTCGCCCGGTCGCAAGGGGTTGTCGGGAGAGGGGTCGGCGTAGCGCTCGCCCCGAACGCGGGCGGCTGCGGTCATATCTATCCGCGCGCGCTGCTGCGCTGCGTATTCGTCGGACAGCAGCCCGGCGATGGGTGCGGTAACGTAGTCGGGGTCGCCCGCCCATTGGATGCGGTCGGTGACGGCTAGCTTGACCGACTCCATGAAGCGATGCAGGGTGTCGGGGGTTTGGTAGCTGGGTTGGGAGCCCTCCATGGTCTTGAGCGTTTGGAGGACTTGGAAGCCGCTCGAGTTTGGCGGCGTAGTGAAGATGTGGTATCCGTTGTATTCTACTGATATAGGCTCTTGCCACTCGACATCGTAATCGGCCATGTCGTCCATGGTGAACAGTCCGCCCATCTCCTTGCTGGCTTGCACGATTCTCTCGGCGATCTCGCCTCGGTAGAAGACGTCGGCCCCGTGCGCTGCAATGTTCTTGAGGGTGTTGGCGAGGTCTTTCCAAACGAGGCGTGTGCCGGGCGCGTGCGCTCTTCCAGCGTGGTCGAGCATGGTCTCTGCGGATTTCGGAAACGCGCGGAGGTGTGCGGACGTTTGCTGCATGATCTCTCTGTTCACGTAAGTAATTGGGAACCCGCGCTCCGCGTATTCGATGGCTTGACGGAACAGCGGTTCTCGGTCCATGGTGCCGTAAGTCTCATGGAGAGTGAGCCAGCCGGCGAGGTTGCCCGGGATGAGCGGCGCAAGGATGCCTTGTTCGAGGGCCTCTTTCGTGAAGCGGTCCGGCGTCGCCATCTTGGGCATGCGTCCAGAGAAATTCAGCGCCCGTACCCTACCCTCTTTGGCGATGTGGGCGAGGGCCAGTCCAATTCCCCCTACGCCAGACATATAGGGCTCGACGACGTTTAGGGTCGAGGCGACGGCGACAACTGCGTCGAAGGCGTTGCCGCCGTCGAGCATGACCCGCACGCCGGCGAGTGATGCCAACGGGTGGGCGGATGAGACCATCCCGTTGACGCCCATCGCTACTGGGCGGTTGGCTGCGGAATACCGGTAGGAATCGTGCATGGAGCGCCTCTTCACCGCATGTCGGAGTAGTACATAATCTAGAGAGGATATCCTCTCTTGTCAAGGACAGGGATTGCTCCAAACGTATCTGCGCCGCCTCGCTTCTTCATTGCAAGATAGGGAAACGCCTTTGCAACTCGTGCGTTGACGGGTTTCGTTCGATTCGTCGTCAGCGCGGGTTGCCCTGGATGCAATGGGTTGCAGTCCCCTTCCGCGCAGCGAAATTGACGGAGGAGGAATCACGTCAGACCGGGAATCGACGAGGCGTCCACGCGCGCGACCCTGCGGCCTCGGCGCCGCAACGCTTGGAAATCTCCCGCGGCTTGAGCGTCTGCGAGCATCCCAAAGGAAAAATCTTTGCACGGGATTGGAATGTCGTCCTCGTGGGGGGAGACGATTTGCAAGAACAGTCCACTGTTCGGCCCGCCCTTGTGGAGTTGCCCTGTCGAGTGGAGAACGCGTGGTCCGTAGCCCAGAGTGGTGGCAATCCCCTGCTCTTCAACGATGGATCGTCGGAAATGGAAGAGCGCCTCGTCGACGTCCGGGGTTTGCGGAATGTACGCCATGATTGCCAGGTAGTCGCACGGTCTGGCTTGGCGCATCAATTGGGAGACCGATCCAAACGGACGAACGTCTGGCGGAGGGCCCGATGATCCGAGTTCGGCAAGCATGGCGGCCGTCCGCTCCTTCGAGTCGTTTACGCTCGGTTGGTCGAATGGGTATACGCCAAGAATAGATGATGCGACTGCTGTTGCGAACTCCCATCGGAAGAACTCCGCGCCGATGTCGTATCTATCATCGAACCGAACAAGGATGATTGGATGGCCGGCGTCCCGGATGTCGGACATGGCCTTGTCGAGCTTGTCGTTGTCGCCGCGGTCGGCGCGGATGTATACGAATGCTCGATCGCTGCCGTAGTATTCCGGTCGCACTATCGGCTCTCCGACGACGGGGACGATGCCTCTACCATCCTTTCCTGTGCTTTCCGCGATGATCTGTTCGATCC
Source organism: Dehalococcoidia bacterium (assembly GCA_965242665.1). Taxonomy (GTDB): domain Bacteria; phylum Chloroflexota; class Dehalococcoidia; order Lucifugimonadales; family VXLM01; genus VXLM01. The sequence continues at coordinate 3,411,681 of OZ251484.1, forward strand.
ACGGCCCGAAGCCGGCGATGGACGGCGAGGCGGCGATGGTCAGTTTGTCCCGCCCTATCTTGGCGAGAGCGCCGATCGCCGCGCCAAGCCGCGCGCCGGGGTTTTGGGAGAGTGGAGAACCGGCCGAGCAGTATTGCGCCATCATTTCCGCTCGTTCGATGATGCGGCCGATGTCTACCCCTGTGAGGACTGCGGGGGTCAGGCCAAAGTATGAGAGTGCAGAGTATCTCCCGCCGACGTTTGACGGGTTTACGAAGACTCGCAGAAATCCTCGATCTCGTGCGAGTTTTTCGAGAGGCGTGCCCGTGTCTGTGATCGCGGCAAAGCGAGAGCCTGTGCATTCACCGCCGACATGACGCGCGACCAATTGATGGAAGTATTGGTATAGGACGTTCGGCTCGATAGTGGAGCCGGATTTCGACGATACGATGAAGAGCGTGCGCGCCGGGTCTATGGAGTCGGAGACGTCGCGGATGCGCGATGGTACGGTGCTATCGAGGATGAGGAGCGCAGGCGCACGACTGGATGCGCCGCATATCTGGGCAAGAACTTCCGCTCCCAGGCTGCTCCCCCCCATGCCGAGCAAGACAACATGAGAGTAGCCGGCGCGTCGTATTTCCTGGGCGAACGCATCGAGTGCGGTCGTTTCGTTCCGCATTTGGCGAGGCAAGTCGATCCAGCCGAGTCGGTCTGGGGTGTCGTCTGGATCTGGCCTCCAAACGGTACGGTCTGCGTTCCAGATGCGTGGAACGATGCGGTCTGCTTCAAGGCGTTCCATGGCATGCGAGACCGTCTCGGCGTATGCTCCAAGTTGGACAGATGGGTGAACGCTGGCAAAGTCTATGTGAGAGAATCTCTGCGGCATCGTTTGGCCCGTATGGGATGTTGCGAGTCGGGCGGGGTTACGCACAGAGAGGGTCGTTTGGATCCCATCGTCGGAATTCTGGAGAACCGACAGCGGCGATCTCGTCACGTGCCATGTACCATCTCTCGGCCCACCGTCTGGGGTCGCGAAGCTCGCTGCCGGGGTTGGAGCGGCTGCGCGCTATGAACCCTGGGAACCATGGGCGTTCCGTCGCCTGGCCGGTGGGATTGTATCGCAGATCGAAGCTCCAACGTATGGTATCGGAGAGGTTCTCCAACGAGGCGTGCTGGGTATACTTGGTCATGAACAGCACGTCCCCGGGTTTCATGGGCAGGGGCAATTGATCGTCGGAGATGTCATCGTCTGGGATGCCGGTCTTGCCTGCATCGGCGACGCAGTGGAGGTCGAGTCCATGCCGATGACTGCCCGGCACGACGACGAGGCATCCGTTCTCTTCGGTGGCCTCAGTGACAGGAAGCCAAACCGTTAGGATGTCGCTGTCGTCGGCCTCTTCCGTTATTACGCCGATGTCTTGGTGCCATTGGGTTTTGGCTATGCCTGCATGGTAGCGCTTGTCTTCTGGAAGAGCGGCAACGGGCGGCTTTATTCGCGTGTGCTGCACGGGGTTGCAGAATATCTCTGGGCCGACGAACATCTCCACGGCGTCCAGCAGCCGCTCGTTGCGCAAGAGACCGAACGCCTCCGGCCCAGTGTGCATGGGAGTGTCTGCGTCTATCACGCTCTGGGGGAGGGATATGTCGAAGTGTTGGTAGTAGCCGCCCTCGGTCTCCCGCGCCACTTCCGTCAGACGCCGGCCGAATGGAAGGCGCTCGAAACCCGAAGAAATCTTCCCTTGCCGATGCCAATCCCTCGAAAGGGTGTCCAGCAAGCACTCGTACTCATCCATGACCGGTTGGATATCTTCCTCGGGATCAAGGACTCCTTGCAGGACGACGAATCCTTGCTCGTCGAACTCATCGAGAACCGCTTGTCTATCGACATCTTCCATATCGTTGCTCCAACGGGGTCTTCGTGCACAGATTATGATACCATTCGCATCCGTAAGTCAATGGTACCGCGGCGGGCCTTCCGTTCTCTTATAGTTGATGGAGAACGTCGAATCCGTCCGTCGACGACCGCGCATCTCTGATGACATCCGTTAGGAACCGCTTGTGCGCGCCCTGCGCTGCGGAGACGCCAGTAAGGTCATATACTCTCTCACAACGTCGAACCCGCGCATCTCCGCAAAGCGCAGCAGGTCTCGCCGTTGGTTTTCGATGGTCTGGTCGGTCGTGGATACTCGGAGCCAGATGGCAGCCTTCATCCCTACCTCAGTTCCTTCCGTCTTTGTCAATAGAATCGTGCTCCTGGGTATGGGAGCCAATGAGCCTCTCTCCATCTCGACCGCGACTCTTGCCGCAGCGTCAGGAAGTTCTGAATCTGCTCTTGCGCCTCGGCGCAGTCATCACCATGGGATCGAACATTGGCGTCTTGCACATACTCCAGCACGTACGACAGGTCGTTCCCCAGGTTTCTGAGCCGGCGCGCCGCTTTCTGGTGCAGTAAACCATGATCCGGGTATCTAGTCGCTAGAACCCCCCTGCACCCCGCATCTATCACGCCGTCATATGCCAGCTCTGGCCAAATGTCCGTTTCCCGCAGCATCGGCTCAGACGTTGGCGTCGGGCCAGATGTTGCAGTCGCCGCCCCCCGCGCTCTGCGCGTCAGCGTCGGCTCCGGCGTCGGTATGATTGAATCTATCCGCGCTTCGAGTTCTCTGCGCTCGTGCCACGCATCGTCCAGCCTGTTGTCTAGGTGCACCTCAAGCAGGTCGTTCGCCACCCATGCTATCGTTGCGGCGATTCCGACGACTCCAAGCCAATCCCAAAATTTCATGTGACTCCTCCCAAGACCTTGTCAACTATAATAGAAGAGAACAGAGGCGGGCCTTCCGTTTGATTTATCGACATGACGGCTGCCAGGGGACGGCAATTCCAAGCGATACGTCCAATCCGCCGGGGCGCAATAGATTCCCGCCTTCGCGGGAATGACGAGGCCCGGCGGGAATGACGTCGGTAAGGAAACGGGACGCCGTTGCCTCGCGTGCGCGCGGGCACGAGGCGCGTCTTCCAGGGCGTCGGCGTAGAGTTCTCCGTTGCCTCGCGTGCGCGCGGGCACGAGAGCCTATGGTATCGAGACACACTCCACTGGGGAGTTGCCTCGCGTGCGCGCGGGCACGAGTGCGCCTTTGCCTCGTCTTGCAAGCGCGCAAGCCCTGTCGGGTGGTTGCCTCGCGTGCGCGCGGGCACGAGTATCATCTCCGCATTGAGCAATCCCCCACCGATGGTTGCCTCGCGTGCGCGCGGGCACGAGTCCTGTTGACGGTGGGGATCAAGCAGTGTGGCGCGTTGCCTCGCGTGCGCGCGGGCACGAGCTTTCGTTGCATCCCGTCGGATCCTGTCGCATTCTGTCGAATCCTGATGACGGCGAGTTTGGCATCGTCTCTCGGGGCGCGCTGCGATTGGGGGCGGAATGACGGTTGGGCGCGCGGGGTGACGTGCTCGGCAGTTTGCATGTCTCGCATATTGTGGCTGTCTCCTCGGAGTATGGTTCGACGAAGTCGTCATAGTCCTAGAGTAGTACACAAGTTCTGTTCTGTCAAATGCGATTTCGGTCGGTTCGATGTGTCCGTGCAAGTATGGCAGTGGATGCGCGGCGCGAGTTTGGTTCGGCTTCGCATCTGTCATAGCGTCTTGCCCCATGTTGCCATTAGAGGATCCGGGGGGAAGTCGACGGCTTTGCCGAAGTAGATAGACTGCCCAACTGCTTCGCAGAATTCCATGTATTGGACGCCTTCATCGAAGGATGGATGGACGGGGGAGCGTTCGCGGACGGCGCGGATGAACTCGGCGTCTGTGGTCTGCTGGCGTATTTCGTTGGGTTCTGGATGGATGGGCTGCATGGATGTCGATCCTGCGGTCGCGCCGTGGATTTCGTCGCCGAACAGCGTGTAGGAGAGCGCGCCTTTGGATCCGTATATCTCTATCTTGTGCGGGCCGGGGAAGGCCGCTTCGGTCGAGAAGTGGTACGATGCGGACGCGCCACATGCAAGGTTGGCAGCGACGGCTATCGAATCAGGTACGGATGCGCCGGGGGACTCCCCTTCCCGACTGCTTCCGTCGTCGGCGCGGTAACGGGCTTTGGCGACGAGAGAGGTTGCGGGACCGACCCACCGGTTGAGGACTTCGACCCACATGCCCATCGTGAGCATATGCAGTCCGCTGACGTCCGGATCGCGACGCCAATCGTATGTGTCCCGATTCGACGGCGCCGCCATGCCGACGGTGCGGACGTCATGGATATCGCCGACATAGTTCTCGTCGTGCAGGAGGCGGATCATCGTCCGGTCGCCCTCGAGTCCGGGCAAGGGAGGATACAGGCAGGTTACCGCGCCGGAGGAATTGGCGGCGGCGCGCATTTCCTGCGCTTCCTTCAAGTTTCGCGCCATGCGCGCTTGGCATAGGACATGTTTTCCTGCTGCGAGGCAGGCCAGGGTCATCTCGTGGTGCGGTCCTGGGGGTGTTGCTATCACGACTGCATCGATGTTGGGGGATTCGGCGATTTCTCGCCAGTCGGCAGCTGCGCGGCGGAATCCGAGTTCCCGCGCTGTGCGCTGCGCTTTGTCGAGCGTGCGGTTCCATACCATCTCCAATTGCACGCCGTCGATGGACCGGAGGCGCGGGACGTGTCTATCCCGAGCGACGGCTCCTGCGCCGATTATTCCCACTCGAATCGTATCCATCTATATTCTCCTCCCGAAGTATGTGGTCGCAGCGCCTAGGGCGGCGCTGACGGTCGGACGGGGCAATCACGTCAACCGGTTTCCGAAAGGCTATCCGATTGTCTTACAGTGTGGTTCTACCAAGGATGGACGGGAAGATGCGATTGTTTGGATGCTCATGGATATCCTCTTGCGCCTGGGGAGAGTAGGTTGGCCGGGCTTTGCCTGACTCCGTCTTGGATGAAGTGGAAAGCGTACAGCGCGGCGTTTCGGAGGTGGAAGCGGAGCCGGACGGGTTTGCCGACCAGCGATCCGACACGCTCGTCGCCTCCCCAAGTGACGACATGGCGGCGTTCGTCGCCTGTGAAGGTATCACAGCGATCGGAGGAGTAGCCATCGATGGGTCTTCCGGTTTCGTCCAAGATCGAGGCGGCGAACGTGCCGTAGGGCGAGGAGCGGTGGGATTGTGTGCGGAACGGCGCGGCGGGGGCGCGAACGTTGACCTCTAGGCGTTGGCCGTCGAAGACTATGGGCTTGGTGGTCAACACGCCGCCGTCCTCGTATGCGTCCATGGAGGCGAATCCGTCCAGCCTCAGTTTTGCGAGGCCGATGGCGTGCGCCATCCATTGGCCGTTGCGGACGGTGTTTACTACGCCCGTCAACGGGTGGCCGGGCACGTTCGATCCCATGGGCACGTTGCTGGCGGAGTAGTAGATGAGCAGGTCGTCTCCGTAGACTATGGGCTTCGTCAGTCCTATGTGATCGCTGTCCCAAGCGCCCCACATTCCGGGCCGCATGAATTCCCAGAACGGCGCGGCGCGGCGCCAAGTGCGGCCATCGCGGCTGATGACGAGTTCGGTGCGGTACTCGGCGTATTCGTTCGCGTAGAAGCGCTCCCACTGTTCTGGGGAGGAGTCTTCTACATGGTAGGCGGAAACCGTGTCTACCGCGCCGACGTACAGGTCGTCGGTATACAAGATGCCTGCTAGGTCTACGCCGTGGCTGGGACTCCAGTTCGGCGGGTCGGTCTCCGACACGGTCATTGCCTCTTCGGTATGCCCCCATGTCTCGAAGTCTGCGCTCGACGTGCGCATTATGGCGTACTTCTTTCGCACTCGCCTTCCGTCCACGTCGGCCGGCACAGTGCCTGACTTTCGGTGATAGTGGACATATTCTTGGCGTCTAGGGTCCCAACCGAACAGGATGCCGTTGGGGGCCACGGGAGGCTCGAAGATGCGGGGGGTTCCGACGTTCATTCGCCAGGTGATGCCGTCTCGAGAGTATCCTTTCGACAGGGCCCACTTCCCCTTGAAGTTGTCCATATAGAGCATCTTGTAGCGTCGTTCCGGGTCGGGGTCGTCGTAGTCCTTGATGAGGTTCGGACGGCGGATATGCTTCATGCCTTCGGTAGATGGGGGCAACAGATTGTTGTCTCGGGAGCCGTCGAATTCGGTTCGGCCGAGCGCGGGCTTTTGCCAATGGACGCCGTCGGAGGAGACCGCATAGCAGGCCTTGTACACGCCTTCCGGCTCTCGGGGCGCGCGCCCGGTCGACGCCGCCAGCGGCAGGGACGTGCGGTACCACATCTTGAACAGGCAGTCCTCTTCGTCGTACATGACGGCGCCTCCGAACAAGTACACCCCTCCCCCGCCGCGCTCCCAGGGACGGTCTGCTTGGACGACCGGATTGCCTTCCCAGCGGGTTGGACGATGGAACTGGCGGACGACTCCTTCCGTGGCGTCGATGACGCGGTCGTCGAGGAATAGTTGTCTCGTCGAGCCGATTTCGATGGGGGCTGCCATGGTCTCCGTTTGAATGTTGAGGATTCTGTTAGGAGCCGAACCCGAGTCCTTTGTTCTTCATGCTAACGCAGTCCTGTCCGGCGATGATGATGTGGTCGAGCAGTTCGATATCCATCATCTGGGCGGCCTGGCCGATTTGCCTAGTTATCAGGATGTCCGGCCCGCTTGGCGTGAGGTCTCCCGATGGGTGGTTGTGTACGACGATGATCGACGGGCAGTTTTCGCGGACGGCCGGGCGGAGCACCTCCGCAACCCGGACGTTGGCGGCGTTCACGGTGCCCTTGTATATCTCGTGGATGCTCGTCACCTCGGATTTCATGGACAGGAGGAGGACGCGGAGGTGTTCTTGGTCGCGGAAGCACATGTCTGCGCCCAATATGTTAAACACGTCGCGTGGGTTGTTGATGACGGGGCGGTCTGGCAGTCCAATGGACACGGCTCTTCGGCCCAGCTCGAACGCCGCCAGGAGCTGGCAGGCCTTGGCCTCGCTGACGCCTTTCTGTTCGCATAGGTCGCCGATCGACGCACGAACGAGGCCGAGGCCTACCAAGTCTCTTTGGTCTTCCGGCGATCCGTTCGCGCGTCCGCCGTCCGCTATGCCGTCTATCGCATCGCCGGCCAGCCCGCCAAAGCGTGACAAGAGACGGTTGGACATGTTGAGGACGTTCTCCCCGGTCACTCCGGTTCGCAGGAGGATCGCTACCAGTTCGGTGACGCTGAGCGCGTCTGGGCCGTGCTGTATGAGCCGCTCTCGGGGGCGTTCGCCCTTGGGCATGTCCCGTATGAGGGGGGTGTAGGTGTGGTTGTCGGATTCTGTCATTGGATTCACACTCGCTGGGAGCAGGGCGCTCCTGGTTTGTGCGAACATGATAGAGCATATGTTCTTATATGTCAAGGCCCCATGCGCTAGGTCGGCCTCTTGCTGCGGGGAGGACTGCGAGAGAGTGGTCGGGGTGGCCGGGATCGAACCGGCGACCTCCTGGTCCCAAACCAGGCGCGCTTCCGCTGCGCCACACCCCGATCCTCCATATATGATGATACGTCTTTGACGCTTCGTTTACAAGACGGGCGTAAGGTGATAGGTTCTTGGAAAGGGAGGCATACCATGACAACCGAACCTATCTACCGCGTCGGCATCATCGGAGGAGGACGGCAGGGAACGCACCACGCGCGGGGGTATCATCTGCACCCGCGCACGGAGGTAGCGGCCGTCGCGGACACCGATCCGGAGAACTTGGCGCTCTTCCGCGAGCGGTTTGGAGCACCCGGCTATGCGAGTTATGAGGAGATGCTGGCCAAAGAGGATGTGGACATTTCCGCGCCTGTGCTGCCCGTCAAGGCGAACGCGGATGCGGTCGTTGCGTCGGCGCAGGCGGGCGTTCGGGCGGTGTTCTGCGAAAAGCCGCTGGCAGGAAACCTCGCCGACGCCGACCGCATGGTGGAGGAGTGCGCCTCGCGGGGCATCCCCCTCGCAGCGGGGTTGGTCGTCTCCAGCCACCCGGACTATCGGAAGGCGTTCGAGTTGGCGGGCGGCGGCGAGATCGGAGAGGTGCTGCGCATCAACCTCTACGAGAACAACAAGCAGGTCGGCACGCACGGCTTGAACATCATGCGGAAGTTCGCGGACAAGTCGGACGTGGATTTCGTGGTGGGCTTCGTCTCGAACGACCCGCACGGCGAATACGAGGAGGACTACGGCGGAGGCGAACGGTGGTACGGATGGCTTGGCGGGTACGTCCGCTTCCAAAATGGCATCGAGGCGTACAGCAGCTTCGAGGGCCCCGACTACCGAGGCATCGAAGTCGTCGGCACGCACGGACTGATTACCAACAGCAACAATACGAGCCTCGGTCTGCGGCTGTTCAAAACGGACGACCCGAAGGGCATCCCAGAGCTGCGGGAGGTGGACGGCGTCTTCCAACCCCGCCCTACCGGCGAACGGCAACGGGACGCGGAGGGATGGCGCATCCCGAGCGAGACGATGATGACGAGCATCGACGCAGTCGTGGAGGCGATCGACACCGGGGATCCGCTTTCGATTACGACGGGGGACGACTTGCGCCGCTCACTGGAAATCGCGGTCGCTCTGCGCGAGTCCGCCCGCAACGGCAGCGCCCCCTTCAATCTGCCAGTCGAGGATCGAGGGATCATGATGTACCCAGAGGTATGGCGCTGGCACTACAAGAAAGACATACACGGGGCCGAGTGGTACCGCGCGCAGATGGCGGAGCATGTGCGGAGTGGGTGAGGTCCGGGTTGTGTTGACTTTGGGTTGATTGAGAAGGAGGGGGATATACATGACATCAACTCACGAACGGCACAAACGCAAGACTGTTCAGCAACTCACAACGCCAATAGGAAGCACACCATGCCCAACATCATCAAGACCGCGCTACTCACCCTCGCAGCACTCGCGATTCCCGCCGTCGCCGCCTGCCAATCCGAACTCGAAAAAGCCGAAGCACAAGCCGAGCAAATCATATCCGAACAAGCCGAACAGGCCAGACTCGCACAAGCAAATCGGGTGATTGCCAACGCGACAGCCGTCGCCCTCGCGAAAACGTACACCCCAACACCCACGCCTACACCCAAACCTAAGTACGTCAAGGTCTGCATCGAACTGCTCGGCGCCTCAGCCAGAGTGTTCGAGCTGCCGCGCTCAGGCGAACGAGTCGAAATATCTTCATTGATAGGGGAAATCAGCCTGCCCTCTATCCAATACATCCGATTCTGCGGCGACTGACTCACAACAGGAGCCAACTACTCAATGCCAATCGAAAACACTCGCACACGACGAAAACTCGACGAACGCAGAAAGAACCAACCACCATTCCGCAAATCAACACAACTGATTCTGGGCCCTATTTCGGTTCAATAGGCCCCTTCTTCATCTTCATCGCCCGGATCGGGATCGTACTCCACGTCCTTTACGTCACTCAGGTCGACCGACCACCTTTTCTTCCCCCATTCGAGCAGTCGAGTTCGGCGCTCTTCAATGGCGGAGGGGTTCCAGTCTTGCCAGTGTGTCAAACCTCTCTCGAGATATAGCGAAGATCCTGCATAGCTGTATTCATCGGTACCAAACTCGCCTCTCTTCTCAGGGAAAGGTTTATTCCCCAGTGACGAATTGCCCCTCGTGGTCGATAGTGTGAGATTCCCCAGGTCATGAAGGTATCGTCTGTGTTCTGGCTCCCCAAAACGGTCTCTCCAGTAAGGCTGTCCTTCGATCGACTGTGGGAGGATGTGCTCGATCGTGTCTTCAAGGTCTCTGGGTAAGTCATCCCAAGCCACTTTCGGAGAAGCGCCCTGCTCCAATGCTAGAGCAGTCTCATACTCGTAGAGGAAGTAGCGCAGACCACGCCATGAGTATGCATTGCTTATATGCTGATTCTCATGGTGATTCTCTGGGCTCATCAGAGCTTCAAACTCCTTGTTTCCACACCAATACTCCAGATTATTTTTGAAGGATACAACCGCATCCTCGAAGTCCTTACGCTCATGCGCCACATCATACCCAATGTGGAACAGTGTAGCCTGCCCAGCGTCGGACCGGTAGCCTCGCAATCGATACACGCGGAAGGCGAAAATCTCACACAACTTGAGTACCTCAAGATATTTGTCGGGATCTTGAGGCCAACGTTCTCTCACCGCGAGCAGAATTGGCAAAAATGGGACAACCACTCTGACTCTCCCTAACTTTGCACTCCATTCTTTCACCTGTGCATGAGCATTAGGGGTCGCCGCGAATGATGCAAAGGCTTCAGATCTGGATGGTGAGTATGCATCACAAAAACTAACGGAGGATGCACGGAGCCCTTGTGTGTACTTATGCAAGCGGTCGAGAAGTGTCGCACGTCGCTCCTTACCCTTGTACTTCCGTAGATTGAACTCGTCTTTGACGCTTCTACTCCCCTGCCATCGCCTAGATTGAGGATCGTAGCGCGTCAACCAATGCGCTCGTAGTAGTCGATCTTCATCAGCACTCGAGATGAGGCCGGCTGTCATCAGCTGGCGAAGGATTTCAGACCATGCGCTGTTGACGTCCTTGGCAAGGTCGTTAGGACGATCAAGAGAATTGGATGCATAGAGGAGATAATTCTTCACCTTGTCCAAGTCAGTCAAAGATTTACCACGGTCGTTCATGACTTCGAATATGACACCGACCTCGGCTTCATCCTCAGCCTGATATAGTGTGAAGCGGAGCTGATTTGTGACTTTGTGATGTAGAGCTCGCAGCCATTCCTCTGCTGTACTCTGATCTGGGCCAGTCTTTTCTGCAAGATATGTGTAAATCTGCTTCTTTGCCTCTGCTAGGCGTCGCTCAGAAGTAATCTGTGGTCCCTCGACGCCAGGCTGTTCAGTGAGAACGCTGTTCTTGAAGAAATGATTTGTGTCTTCGTTGAGAGACAACATGAATAGCTGCTGCCCATTTATGTCCTGAGTAGAGATGAACTTCTTCTTGATCCCACGGGAGAGGGTCTTGGCTCTATCGGAAAGGCCGGCAAGCGATTTGTGGATTCCATTAAGCAACAATACTATTGTCGTAATGCGTTGCTGCCCGTCAACGATATCAACATGAAGGTAAGTGTTCCCTTCAGCGTCTTTCTGTGTCGAGCCAGAATGTGTCTGGTGAAGAACGACAGTGCCCGCGTAATGGTATCGATTGTCCTCAAGGATTTCTAGGTCTTCAAGGAATTCACGAATTTGTCGAGTTTCCCAGGAGTACCCGCGTTGGTAATCAGGAACGCGGAATACTCGACTGAAGAAGAGGCCGTCGAGAGATACCAAGTTGTCCATGCAGGTCTCCTGACCATGACATCGTTAAACCGGGATAGGGATTGAAAGTGCCTTGTCTCGGGAGTCAAGGCGCCGATAACGGGAATCCGGTATCCATTGCAGATATTATAACCGCGCGCATTGACGAATGTCAAGGGCTTTCCTCTAGTGTGCGGCGCTTTGGCTGCCGCCGTCCCACATGCCTGTGGAGAAGTAGCGTTCGCCGATGTCGTTGAAGATGGTGACGACGTGTCCGGAGCGCGCTTCTCTTGCGACGGAGTATGCGCCCCAGACGTAGGCGCCGGAGGATTGGCCGGCGAATAGGCCGCGCTTGGACATTTCGCGGGATACTTCGTAGGATGCGTCGACGTCGATTTCGATCGTGCGGTCGACGTATTGCGGGTGGAACGTCTGGGGGGTGATGTGTCCTTCTCCGAGGTGCTTCAGTCCCTCGACGCCTGGCCATAGGGGCGGGTTGATGCCGATTACTTGGATGGCGGGGTTGTGTTCTTTGAGTCGCTTCCCTACCCCGCTGATGGTGCCGCCTGTGCCGACTCCTGCGACGAAGTGGGTTACGTCGGGGGCCTGATCCAGTATCTCTACTGCGGTCGTCTCGTAGTGAGCGAGGGGGTTGTTCTGATTGGAGTATTGGTCGCACCAAAAGTATTTGTCGGGGTCTGCTTCGTATCGGCGCTTGACCTCGTACAGGCTTTCGTCGTAGCCAAGCATGGGGTCGGTGAAGACGATCTTTGCGCCGTGGGCGAGGAGGCGCTTCTTGCGTTCCTCGCTGGCGTTCTCAGGCATGACGAGTTCGACGTCGTAGCCAAGTACTGCTCCGATCATGGCGTAGGCGATGCCCGCGTTGCCTGACGTTGCGTCGAGGATGGTATGGTCGGGAGTCAGGTTGCCTGCAAGGATCGCCTCGACCAGCATCCGCAGGACGGGGCGGTCCTTGATGGAGCCGCCGGGGTTCAGGTGTTCGTATTTGGCGGATACGTCCGCGCCTCCGGCGTCCAACGGCAGATCGAGCCGGGCCAACGGCGTGTTGCCGATGGCCAGCAGCGCAGGATGCTGTTGGAGAAACTTGCGGTATTCCTCGGACTGGGGCAAGGCGGGCCTCTATCACAGGATGCACAACATGAACTTCAAGTAAAGTATAGCCAGCGAATCGGAATGTCGTCTAGTGTGTTGCGGTCGTTCGATTCTGGTCAATTGAGACCGCGCAGCGCTATGCCAAACCTTGCGCGCGGCTGGTATCATCGTATTGAATTCGTTGGAGGGGGGCCTCTGCGATGCCGTCGGACGCGACCATCATCGACCATATCCGCGAGCTGCGGAGTCGAATCGACTACCACGATCACCGATACTACGTGTTGGACGATCCGGAGGTCAGCGATTCGCAGTATGACGAATTGATGCGGGAGTTGCAAGGAATCGAGTCGGATCATCCCGAGTTGGTGACGCCGGACTCCCCGACGCAGCGCGTGGGCGCGGAGCCTCTGGACGGCTTCGAGCGCGCGGAGCATCCTGTACCGCTACTCAGTCTCGGCAACGCGTTCGACGAGGAGGAGTTCATGACGTGGCACGCGCGCGTCGTGGATCTGCTCGAGGAGCCGCGCTTCGACATGGTCTGCGAGTTGAAGTTCGACGGGCTTGCGGTCGCGTTGACCTACGAGGACGGCCGTCTGATTCGCGGGGCGACGCGAGGCAACGGGACGGAGGGCGAGGACGTGACGGCGAACCTGCGGACGATTCGGAGTATTCCGCTGCATGTTCCTGACGGTGCGCCGAGCCGCTTCGAAGCGCGCGGCGAGGTCTTCTTTCCAAAGTCGAAGTTCGAAGCGTTCAACGAGCAGCGCGTCGAACAAGAGCTTCCACCCTACGCCCACCCGCGCAATACCGCAGCAGGTTCGATACGGCAACTCGATCCGCGCGTTACGGCGCTGCGCCCCCTGGACATCTTCGTCTACAGCGTCGGGTACGCGGAGCCGATGACGTTCGACACCCACTGGCAGACTCTCGACGCGCTGCGCGACCTGGGCTTCAAGACCAATCCGCACAGCCGGCTCGTGCATACCCCCGATGAAGCGCTCGACTACTATAGGGAGTGGGTGAAGGGATGGGAGGGCCTCGATTACGGCTGCGACGGCGTGGTGGTCAAGATCGATCGGTTCGACTACCAACGGCACTTGGGAGTGGTTGGCCGCGAGCCGCGTTGGTCGATCGCCTACAAGTTTCCGGCCGTCCAGGCGACGACGCAGCTGCTGGACATCGCGGTCAACGTCGGGAGAACGGGAAGCATCAACCCATATGCAGTCCTGGAGCCGGTCAATATCAACGGGGTGACAGTCAAGCAAGCCACGCTCCATAACGCGGACTATATCGAGGCGAAGGATCTTCGCGTCGGCGATTGGGTGGTCGTGGAGCGAGCCGGGGAGGTCATCCCGCAGGTAGTTTCGACCGTGGTCAGCCGGCGGACGGGCGAAGAGAAGAGATTCACGATGCCCGATGCGTGCCCAAGTTGCAGCGAGCCGGTGGTTCGCAGCGAGGGAGAGGCAGCCCACTTGTGCGTCAATTCGTCGTGTCCGGCGCAGCTGGTGCGGCTGCTGGAGCACTTCGTGAGTAGGGGCGCGATGGATATCGAAGGGCTCGGGATCAAGCAGGCCTCTTCCCTACTCGAGCATGGACTCATCCGGGATGTCGGCGATCTGTACACTCTGGACAAAGATGATTTGGTACCGTTGGAGCGCTTCGGCGAGACGAGCTCGGCGAACCTGATTTCCGCCATCGAAGCATCCAAGAACCGCCCGTTTTCGCGGGTGCTGGTTGCGGTGGGCATTCAACACGTCGGCAGAGAGGTGGCGGATATCCTGGTTCGACACTTTCCGACGATCGACTCCCTTATGAATGCGACTCAGGAAGAGCTCGAAGCGGCGCCGTCGATCGGCCCAAAGATCGCGGACGCGGTCGTTGCGTACTTCCGCAACGAGTCGAACCGCGCGGTCATCCAGAAGCTGCGCGCGGTCGACGTTACCATGGAATCGGAGGCAAGGGAGGACGCCGGAGAGCAAACGCTCGACGGACTGCGCTTCGTAGTGACGGGCCGGCTTCGGCAGTTCAGCCGTTCGGAGATTACCGGGAAGATCAAGGATCTGGGTGGAGCGGTCAGCGGGAGTGTCAGCAAGAAGACGGATTATCTCGTCGCCGGTGAGGACGCCGGGTCGAAATTGGCGGACGCCGAAAAGCACGGCGTGGAGGTAATCACCGAGGACGAGTTCCTCGATATGGTAGAATCCAGATCCGAACGCACTGGGGCTCCGTGAAGTCTGACCGATGCCAGAAGAGCCCCGACCTTTGGCCCCTTGGTGAGGAATTACGATAAACCTCTCTCATCTGTCGCTCCTCAACATACGAAACTATGAGCGGTTGGATATCGACCTCGAACCGGGCATGGCGCTCGTGCAGGGAAAGAATGGGCATGGCAAGAGCAACCTTCTCGAAGCGCTGTACATGCTCGCCATCGCCAAGTCGCAGCGCGCGACGACCGAACGCGAGCTCATCCGCAAGGAGTCCATCGGGAAGGAATTCTTCTCGCAAGTGGCGGCAGTCGTCCAGCGCGACGGCGGCCCCGTTCGAGTCCAGGTAGACTTCAAGAACGTCGCTTCCGAGAGTGAGCACGACGCCGACGAAGGCCGCTTGAATGTCCAAAAGTATGTGCGAGTCAACGGAGTCCCCCGCCGCGCGTCGGACTTGGTGGGCGAGGTCAACGCCGTCATGTTCAGCGCCCAAGACCTCGATCTGGCGTATGGCTCCCCAAGCGTGCGCCGACGGTACATGGACATCTTGATTTCTCAATCGGACTGCAGCTATCTCCGCGCGGTTCGCAGGTTTCTGCAGGTACTCGCACAGCGCAACCATCTTCTCAAGGGTATCAGGAGCAGGCGTTCCATCCAGAGCGAATTGGAGTTCTGGGACGATGAATTGATAAAGTCCGGCAGCATCGTCATCGCGCAGCGGCGGGAAGCGTTGCGAGTCTTGTCGGAGGCAACTGCGCGCGCAAACGCCGATCTGACGGACGATGGGGAACGGCTTGCGTTGGTCTACCGTCCGAGCGTCGAGACGGACGAGGAAGCCACAGTCCAGGGAATCGGAGAGGCGATGCGGGAGTCTATGGCGCGGGTGCGGCAGCTGGAGATCGACCGGGGATTCTCGCTTCACGGCCCCCACCGCGACGACTTTCGCTTGCTCATAAACGGTATGGACGCGAGTTCATACGCATCGCGCGGACAGGCGAGAACGGCCATTCTTGCCTTGAAGCTGGCGGAATCCGCATTCCTGCACGACGTGCGCCGGCAGCGGCCGATCCTGCTGCTGGACGACGTGCTCTCGGAGCTGGACGACCGCCGCCGCCGCCTCATCTTGGAAAACGTCTCCCAGTATGAGCAAGTGTTCATTACCACCGCCGAAGTAGACCTCATCGAGCCAGAGTTCATCGAGAAGATGACCCGATACGTGGTGGATCGGGGTCGTCTGGAGCGGGTCGATGGGTAGTCCCACCGGATACCGGCTGTTCTCGGCGCGCGCCCAAAATACGTGAGGAGTTCCCACCGTTAGAGAGGCTGAGCGACCCAACATGAATGAGACAAAATGCAACTGGAATGCCCGTATGTGTGCAGGTGCAGTCGAGTACCTCAATGCGGCAAATCGGATGGCTTTTCGGAAACCACTTAAGATGCGATTGAATGTCCTACGCGGACGCTTGACATTTCTGACGGTCTCCGTCGTTATGATGTCGATGGTCGCATTGGCGTGCGCGTCCGATCCAGCCTCGCCGCCGGATCCCTCCCCGGCGCAAGCAGGCGGTCTCTCGCCTACCCCATCAGTTCCCTCCTCCTTTCCCAATATGAAGATCCGGAGGGTATTCCCTACCTTCTCGTTAGGCCGTATGGTGTACCTGACTCACCCGAAGGGCGTCACCGACCAGCTGTATCTCGTCTTGAAGCCCGGGAGGATAATGGTGTTCGACAACACCCCCAGGCCGTCCCGGCCCGATACCTTCTTGGACATTCGCGACAGAGTAAGCGAAGGCGCCCTCGAAGAGGGACTGCTGGGACTCGCTTTCGATCCCCAATACCAGGAGAATGGGTATTTCTACGTCTACTACTCCGCTGCGTCTCCGCGTCGGTCGGTAGTCGCTCGATACGAGGCATCGTTGGATGGAGCGCCCGTCGATCCTTCCACTGAGATGATTGTCATGGAGATAGAGCAGCCGTTCTCGAACCACAACGGAGGTCACCTTGTGTTCGGGCCAGATGGGTATCTCTATATCGGAGTGGGCGATGGAGGCGATTCGGGCGATCCGAACGGGCACGGACAGAACCTTGGTACGCTGCTCGGATCCATTCTCCGCATCGACGTTAGCACGATGAATGCTACAGGATCTTACTCCGTACCCGATGACAACCCGTTCGTCGACGAGCGCGGCGCGCGGCCGGAAATATGGGCATACGGACTTCGGAATCCCTGGCGATTCTCATTCGACCGCGAGAGCGGGGAACTTTGGGTGGGCGACGTCGGGCAGAACGAATTCGAGGAGATCGACCTAGTTACTCGCGGCGGCAACTACGGTTGGAACGTCATGGAAGCGTCATCGTGCTTCCAAGCGGCTTCTTGCGACAAGGGAGGTCTTGAAGAACCGATCGCCGAGTATGGACGTGAAGATGGGCGCTCGGTAACGGGCGGGTACGTGTACCGCGGGCGAGCGGCTCCATCTCTCGTCGGCGCCTACCTGTTTGGCGACTTCCATAGCGGCCGCATCTGGGCCCTGCGTATGGACGGCGGGCAAAAGGCCGAGGTGAGGGAAATCGTAAATACCGACTTGAAGATATCTTCCTTCGCCGAGGGTCCAGATGGCGAGATCTATATCCTCTCATTCAGCGGCATAATCGCTCGGTTGGATCCCGAGTAACGAAACGAACACGGCTATAGAACTTGCCGCCTTGGCACGAGACGACAGGAATGCGCCGATCTCTTCCCCCCCACTCGTTCACCCAAGCAGACGCCGCATGGGTTTGGGGGCGGACGACGCACAGGTTGCGCGTCGTTCCTGCGTGCAGCGGTTCTGCGGGGGGACTCTTACTGATACACGACCGTTCCCAGTCTATGCCTCCGGATCGTCGGCCAGTCGTACTCGACGCCCAGTCCGGGGCCCTGAGGCACTGGGAAGTGCCCGTCATCCGCGGCGTCGAGTTGGTCGACGTAATCGTTGGCGTAGATGGGGATGTAGTTGGCGTTCGGTCCCTTTGGTCGTGAACCGGAGAGCTCGTAATAATTGGAGTTGCGAATGGCAGCCATGCACTGCCGTTGAGCGGGGCCGGGACTGTGGAGCTCGATGTCGAGTCCGAGCCCTTCGGCTGCGTGCGCCAACTTCATGGTTGCGGTAATCCCCATGTATTGCACGTCGCCGCGCACGAAGTCGGTGGCTCCATTTACCATGAAGTCGACGCGGGGTTCGAGTCCGCGAACGTGTTCGGTGATGAGCAGGGGGGTGTCGATGGATTCCCGCAGTTTGCGGTGCGCGAACTGCGATATTCCCCCGTCCGCCAATGGGTCTTCGTACCAGAAGTATCCTGCTTCGTCGCACGCGCGGCCCACTTTCAGCGCGCCGCCAAAGGTCTGGATCGCGTTGTAGGGATCCGACATCAAATCCATGTCGTTCCCGACACGGTCTCGCACTGCAAGAATAGTCTCGACCTCACGACCTGGCTCGCCATTCTCCCACCCGTGGATCTTGAAGGCGGGGTAGCCCAATTCTTTGCACTGCTCTGCGAAGTCCGCCATTTCGCTCGGCGTTCCCAGCTCACCGCGCTCCGTGGCGTGCACGCTGGCCGGATAGGTTGGCAGAGTCTTGCGGTATCCTCCGAGGAGCCGATGAATCGGCGCGTCGTAGTACTTCCCTGCCAGGTCCCAGAGTGCGATGTCGACGGGGGCAAGTCCGATTTGCGCTTGCTGGCGCATCGTATGCTTGATCTGCGAGTAGATGTACTCGCGTTGCAGCGGGTCGCGCCCGAGGAGGAGTTCCGCCACAGCGCAGGCTCCGGCGTATTCGATCTGCCCGCTCCATACATACTCTCCGCTTACGCCGATGTCGGTGAAGACCGTCATGGCGTGGGCTGTGTTGGCGATGGACTTGCCGGGCGAAAAGACCAGCCCCTGTGGACTGCGGTCGAGGTCTGGCAGGTCATAGCCGAACGTTTCGATTTCGACCCTCGTAATTCGGGGCGTCTCCATCGCCGCTCCTTCTTCTGCATTGCCGCGCGCCGCATCTGCTGCTTCCGAACAGCGGGCGGGGCAGGCGTATCTTCTATGTTTCGGCAACGACGGGGTTGCGAAGAACTCCTACCCCTTCTACCTCGATTTCGACGACGTCGCCTGGCTGGATCGGTCCGACGCCGGACGGGGTTCCTGTCAAGATGCAGTCTCCCGGCTGGAGCGTCATGGACTGGCTGATGTACGATACTAGCCGAGGCACAGAGAACAGAAGGTCGGACGTGCGGTCGTCTTGCCGGGTCTGGCCGTTGAGCTTGGTCTGAATTTGGAGGTCGGATGGGTCGAGTCCGGCGGCGATGACTGGGCCGAGCGGGCAGAACGTATCGAACCCCTTGCCAACGAGCATCGCGCCCATCTTCATCTCCGGGAACTGGATCGTCCGCTCGCTGACGTCGTTGCCGCAGGTATAGCCGAGCACGTAGTCGAGCGCATCCTCTTCGGACACGCGGCGCGTATTCTTGCCGATCACGACGGTCAATTCGCATTCGTACTCGGTCTGCCGGCCTTCCTGGGGATAGACGATGGGGTCGCCGTGTCCAATGACGCTGGTGTTGGGCTTCATGAACAGCATGGGGAAATCTGGCTTGGACATTCCAATCTCCTCGATGTGCTTGGTGTAATTCAGCCCAACGCCGATTACCTTTCGAGGCGCGACAGGAGGCAAGACGCGCACGGTGGACATGTCCGCAACCTGGTCTCCAACGGAAAACTCCTCGAACGGCGAGCCGATCAACCGCCGAATCGAGCCATCATCTCCAAGAATGCCGTATGCCGGCTGTTCATTTGCTTCGTATCGAACGATCTTCATGTACGCCTCCCAGCGAGTACCCATTGTAGTGCGGACAACTCTATCACATCTCCGGCTGGTTTGGACGGACAGGAATAGGATCCGGCAATCCCCTGCTCTCCCTCCACAGCCGCTCCGCTTCGTCGATGCCGATTCTGTATGCCGCCTTCAAGGACTCGTCGACTGTGTTGCCGTCTCCAATGGCGTCGATGAGGTTCCCCATGCCGTCCCAACCGAATTCGCCAATCAGGAACTCTACGACGTCGTAGCTCTGAGCGTACCATGGGGCGGTGGCGGGAACGTCGGAACCGGGCGGAACGTCAAGGCTGCGGAGGGCCCAGAACGACTCTATCAAGCGGGACTGGGCGAATGCCAACCGCATCTCGGACGACATGCCTCCTGACGCCAACGTTGCCAGTCCTTCTTCCAGCCAACGGGGGAGCGATGTATAGCAATTGAACCCTCTATCCTGCACGATGAGGCGGGCGAGCCCATGGACGAGGACCGACAGTTCGTCTACTTGCGGGTCGTCAGGAAGAACCGAGACGATGGTATTGAACGCTTGGTACGGGTTCGTCTGATCTCGTCGAAGCACGGCGCCGGGATCTGCATCGAGCGCGTCTGCGTACACGAAGATATTCACTGGGCCGGGGTCCGCGGCGATCGGGGCGATGCGGTCGATCTGCGGTTCGATGTAGGCGACGAGGTTTCTTCCGAACTCCGGCTCTTTGCCGTGCCAGTGTACGGCGAGCCAGTCTTTGGTATACGTCTGCCATTGAAACCGCTGGTCTGTCCAACGCAGCTCGCCCTCGCGGCTCACATGGGCGTCTCCGTGGATGTCGGTCATCTTCCAGCGCCATCTGACGATGGCTCCTGGCGGAAGGGCCTGCTGCGGGTTCGGTTCCCACTGCCATACGATCTCGCTCCGTCCAGGGAAGCGCGCGGAGTAGACTGCGCCTCCATCGCAGGAATGTACTGGATCGAATCCGAACTCGAGGTCGATCCGCTGCGGGTCGAGAATCTCGTCGAGGGCCAGCCAAAACTCGATCCCGTCCGGGAAATCCGCCGCGGCATGGTCGATCCGGGTTCTCAGGATTTGATCCTCACGGCCAACGGACTCTGCGGCCTCGGGAAGGAAAACCGCGAAGATGACCAACGTACCGACGGCGGTTAGACGACCAAGCGTTGCTTTCTGCGGCATTGGCAACCTACCACTCGAAGTAGATGTCTTGAAAGGACGGCGCACCTGTGCTCGGGGGCCGATACCCTACTACGTATTGTTGCACGAGCTCTTCCCTGCGTTCGTGCCATAGAGGCACAACGACCCAATCACCCCTGGCCAAGCTCTCGATTCGAGCATACGCTGCGGAGCGGTCATCCGGGTCGATGAGGCGTGCAGCGTCCTCGAGGAGGGCGTCGATATTGGGGTTGTAGTATCCGGAACGGTTGTAGAGTCCATCGGAGTGCAGCAGGAACTCGAGATAGTTTTCGGGGTCGAGGTAGTCGGGGCAGAGCGTTGCCGTCCAAACGCCTGCATACTCGGACGAAGGCCCCTCCACCGCCCGCACATCGAGTCCGAGGTTTTCCCTCCACATCCAGACCATCGTCGGAATGTCGACCGCCGATGCTAGGTATGACAGTTCATCCACTGGATCTGCGAACTTCTCGAACCACCATCGCGCAGCATCAGGCGCAAATGGGACGCGCGGCAACCTGCGGTTGTGCCCTGCAATACCTGGGGGAATGAGAGTAGACGCACGTTCGACCGTGCCCCGCATGGTCGAGGAGACTATCTTGTCGACGTCCAGCGACTGGGCAAAGGCTCTGCGCGCCGCCACGCGGTCGAATGGAGGAACTTCGACGTCGAACGCGAGGTAATGGGTGCAGAACGATGATTGGGACACGAGGTCGCGGTTCATCTTGGCCCCAGGATCTCGCGCGCGGTCGACGTGCGTCATGGGAACCGGCATAACGTCGATCTGCTTGGCTGCGTACAGGGAAAACGGATTGCCCGTATCGAATCGGTACACTACTCCCCGCAAGGTTGGCTTCGGAAGGTGGTATATCTGATTTCGCTCGAGGACGATTCCTTGTCTCTTGTCCCACCGGACGAACTTGAATGGACCGGTGCCGACTGGCCGTTCGCCGATGTCTCCTGCCTCGACGTTGCTTCGGTCGACTACGGATGCGACTGGGTGCGTCAGCTTGTGCAGGAAGGTTGGGCGCGGCGATCTGAGAGTGACGCGGAGGGTGAGCAGTCCGGTCACCTCGACGCCGGATATTTCCTCGGCGTTGCCGGTTAGCTTTTCCCGCACGCCAACGATGTCGCCGAGGTATGTTCTTGCGGTGGGCGAACCAGTCGAAGCGTCCGCGGCGCGCTCCCACGAGTATTTTACGTCCTTGGCGGTGATCCAGTCTCCGCTGTGTGCGAAAGCGTTCAAGCGGATGGCGAAGGTGTAGACCGTCCCGCTTTCGGAGACGTGCCAGCTTTCCGCAATGTCCGAAGCGACGTTCATGTCCTCGTCGAGCCTGACGAGTCCGCCGAATACCGCACGGAGCGGCCCAGTAGCCGGGCCGGAGTGCAGCGCCGGGTCGAGCGTGTCCGGCTCTTGACCCAACAAGACGAATACGTCGTCGGACGAGGCCTGCTCCGGATCCGGGTCCAAGAGGGTGAATGTGGAGACGATGGCGTCTAGGGTTTCTCTCAAGCGGTCGTAATCCGTCGCCGTTCCGAACGCTCTAATGATGTAGCCTTGCCCCCCGCGTATGACCCCAGTCCACTGCTCCTTGATGCCAAGGTCCGCGTTCCACTCGAAGACCATTTGGAAGCTGGGCGTGGCCGCCCCTACAACCTTCGGGTACTCTTCGATGATGTCGATGAATCGCTTGCCGTACTGGGATACTTGGCTATCTGTCCACTCTCGAACGTCCCTCGACCCCACGTGTCGGTGAATGGACACATGGATGGACACGAAGTCGACCCGACCCGGGGGATTGATCTGTACGACGGGGATTCGGCGGCCTGTCTCACCGACTGTCCATTCAGGGGGCGGAGTAATGGAAAACCCCATGAGCGGGTTGGTGTAGGTCTGCCCATCCGCTTCGGGAAGCGGGGGGTTTGCGTGCACGCCGTGCGAGAGGACCTGGGAATCCGTCGATGCGGCTGCATCCCCGGCCAGCAGCGTTCCTGCGAGGAGCGCGATAGAGAAGACCGCCGCCCCAGCCGGTCGGAGTAGCCGACGGGTGCTGTTCACTACTACCTCTCGAAGGCGTGATTGCCGCGGAGTATATCAGAGCGGGCGCGGCCGTATCCATTGCGAACGGTCAGCTCGGAGCCGAGGTTCTTCAGGGCGCAAGGAGATGACCGGATCCGATGGGAACGGAGGCGTTGCATGGCTGCCCGGCCAGGATTCGAACCTGGGTCTGAGGATCCAAAGTCCTTCGTGCTACCACTACACCACCGGGCAACGTCTCTTCTCTATGCGAATACGTCAGGAGCCTTGCAGGCGGACGGAAGTGATTTCCCCCGCGTCGGCATCGACCCGCGCTTCGTTGTCCGCTCGAAACTTCTCGGCCAATTGGAACAGGTTCAACGCCCAGCCCACTCCAAAGACGCAGGGCATGAAGATGCGTCCGTCCTCCTTGTTCCACCACCGGCGCTTGATACGGTCTAGGGTCGGGACGCGGAAGTCATAGGGCACGCCGAGGAATTTGCCTTCTGGCTGGCCGGATCGAATGGCATAGACTGCCGCCCCTACCGTGAAGGCAATGATGAGCGTTCGAACGTTGAAGAGAATCCTCATTGGTCTCACTTCCCCTGCGCTGCGTCTACTCTGCAGCGCCTCTATCAAAGTATAACGCATTGGCGAACTCCATACCACTGCAGGCTGCCGTCAAGCGCGGCTCCCATCGGACGCGCGGACTCGCCGAATGGATAGCGCATATCACGCCGCACGGGATTATTTGGGAACCTGTGCCAGCCGGGGCCGCATCTACTCAGCCCGCTGCCGCGCCCGCTCCCGAGCACGCCAACGCCGAGCCCTCCAACGTTGTATCAATCCATAGAGATCCCGTGGAAGGGCATACGTACCATATATCAGCGCCACCAATAGCAGGATTGAGAGCATCCGCCCAGACTCATAGTATAGAAACTCTAGCACCGTCTCAGTCTCCTTTAGGGGTCTTTTCTCCTATATGGTCGCCCGCGCCATCGCTGCTCCCATCGGACGCGCTCGCTCGCCGGCGGTCGTCCATTACCATGTTTGCGACGTGAACACCCATTCGCACGCTATAGTTCGTTCCCCTGTCCTCGGGGTACACTTGGGTGGTATTCGCCAGATAGACGCCTTCGATGGGAGTACGATGACTTGGCATCCTGTCGCTGTAGTTCGTGCCGATGATTGGCTGCGCGGCGTCGACGTGCTGCCGGTAGCTCTCGACGACCCAGGAATCGTCGAAATCCGGGTTGATCTTTCGGAGGTGTGGCAAGTATTCGTCGAGCAGTTCCTGATGGCCGAGTCGATAGAGTCTGTCGCTGCGGGTTAGGTAGTTCGAGAGGTAGACGACGTGTCGTCCACCATAGTGGCTTGGATCGACCATGTTCGTTTGCTCGATTACTCCGACGAAGGGAATCGATCGGTCGGCCACGTTCAACCAGTAGGTATGCGACAGCGGCCGGTCGAGCACGAGAATCATGAGCAGGGCCGAGAGATACTGAGCTCCGTCTAGCTTGGCTTTGTATGGATCCGGAAGCTCGGGAAGCATCCGGGAGAATATGCGGGACTGGGTTGTGGAGATGACCGCGTCGAACGGTCGGGAGATGGTTTCACCTTCGTCCAGCAACTGCACCTCGAGCCCGGCGACGGCGTTCGAGTCCCGGGTGATGCGGGTCACTTCCGCGTGCGTGCGCACCTCGTTGCCCTGTTCTCGCACCTTCTCACTCAGTACGTCGAACACTTCCCCGAAGCTGCAGATGGGATAGCCCAGCATCTCTGTAGACATTCCCTTGCCGCGTGACGCGAATCGGGTGTTGATCTTGCCCCATATCCAGGGCATTCCGATTTGGTGATAGAACTCTTCTCCAAATTTGCCCCGCAGCATAGGTCCCCAAAACGCTCGATATGCTTGCTCTCCGGCGTGTCGACGGAGCCAGTCCGCAGCGGTGGCCTCTTCCAATTTCTGCCATGTCTTGATTCGGCGCAGCATGAGGGTCACTACCCCGAGCCGAATCCGGTTCACGAGGCTGATGGGCTTGAACTTCAAGAGGTCCATGGGAGTTACGAAGTCGTACAGCGTTCCGTCGTACAGGACGCCGACCTTCGATCGGTACCAACGCATCTGGCCGCCGAGTCCAATATCGTCGATCAGGTCGAGGATGTCGGTGTCGCCGGTGAACAAGTGGTGGTATCCCCGCTCCAAACGGACGCCGTTGATGTCGAACGTGGACGCCTGCCCCCCGACGAAGGATGTGCGCTCGTACACTGCCACTTCATGGCCGCGCTTTCCCAGCTCATAGGCCGCCGTAAGTCCGGTCGCCCCGGCTCCGATGATTCCCACTCTCACGGGCTCGGCTCCCCCTGCTGGACTCGGCTCGACGCGGAGACGTCATGCTTGCCGAGTCTAGTGAGACTCCGAAACGATACGTGCTCCGTCCACAAGAAGAGTAGACCCAGCACGATCATGGGGACTAGCAGCGATGCGTGGACGATGGCGACGTATCCGCCGGCGACTGCACGGTCGATCACGGCGAACGGGGCCAGTACCAGTGTTTCTCTCGCGATCAGCTCGAACAGGCCGATGCCGCCCGGCGCTGCTGGGATCGAAGCTCCAATGTTGGCGATTGCAGTAACGAGGATCATCCCAACGATCATATACGGAATGCTGGCGTATATTTCATGGAATCCGAATGAATAACCGACAAGAACGAATAGGCCGGCCTCGAAGAGCCAGACTGGGACCGATAGCGCGAACACTGCGAGGACAGTCGAAGGGCTTTGCAGGGATCGGAGGCCTTCGATGAACATGTCCACTGCGTTGAGGAGTCTTGTTTCGATGGCAGAGGGCAGAGGGCGAATGAGGTATGCCATTACGGCCCTGGCTCTCGTTGGGGCGTAGCTTACCAACGCCAATGATCCAAATGCCGCAACGAATGGGAGGCTCATCCCCGCGGCGAGCAGGGGCCATGGCAGGCTTGCACGTTGGCCGAGCCCCTCTGCGAGTCCAGTCAACGGTACGAAGACGGCGATTATCAGGATGAAGAGCAGGAGAGTCAACGCGTCCAAGAGCCGCTCGATGAAGATCGTCACCAGAGCGGCAGTCTTGCTGACGCCTTCTCTCTCTCCCACATAGTAGCTTCTGACCAGTTCGCCCATCCGCAGGGGAAGCAGGTTGTTGGCCATGTAGCCTACTACGACGGCCGGAAAGAGGCGGGACGTCCTGATGGGCTGGATGTGCCGAAGGAGCCGACGCCACCGAACGGTCCGAAACCAAATACCGACCAAGTACAGCCCGATACCCGGCGCGACGTAGACATAGTTGGCGCCGACCAACGCTTCGATCAGCTTGCGGAAGTCGAGTGTGACGAAAAAGAGCGCCAAGAACACTGCGCTGAGTAGTAGTCCAACCCATAGCCTCTTCCCGCCGCTCAAGTAGGTTCGTTCTCCACTCCTTGCATTGTGAATTCCTATTGTATCATGCAACGACGCACCAGGGATACGCTGTTCGGCATCTGGGTTCCGTTTGATTTTGTGCAAGGAGTATCCCTATAACCGCACCATCCCACGTCATTCCCGCGAAGGCGGGAATCTCCTACTGCGTCCGACGCGCATCCATAGCAATACCCCCACAGACACATCGAATCAACCGATCCGAATTTGACACAACAGAACCCGCGTACTACTCTAGACCTATGACCACTCAGCGAAACCACTACCCCGAGGAGACAGCCCCATGCGTGAAACATACCAACCCCCAACCACCTCCCCCACCGGCCCTCCCCATGACCACAATCTCGAAGAGACGGCCCTACTCCCGCCGTCGACGGAAATCGACACAATCCGACAGAGTTCAACGAACCACAACGAAAACTCGTGCCCGCGCGTGCGCACGCGCGGGAGGCAACGGCGTTCGGTTTCCTCTCTCGGCATGGAGATTGCGCCCAGGCCGCAGCGGATTGGACACATCGCTCGAAATTGCCGTCCCCTCGCCGTCCTACCAATAGACCAATCGGAACCCCAAGAGGGGTATTCCTTGACACGTGAACGCAGCCTGATAGCATAGAAGAGACTGGCAAATGACCGACTTCCCGTACTCCGGCGCACAACCGCCAATTACTTCCATGCAGGAACGACCCTCATACCAACGGATTGTTGTGAAGGCAGGCACCGCGTTCCTGACGGACGGTGCAGACAGCCCAAACCGAGAGGCGATGGCGATGCTCGTCGATCAGATGGCCGTGCTTCACAAAGACGGCGTGCACCTCCTCCTGGTTTCGTCCGGGGCCGTTTCCGCAGGGCGAGGCGCGGTCGTCGGAGAGGACAACACTAGCGTTCAATTCCGGCAGGCTCTCGCTGCCGTCGGGCAAAGCCGCCTGATGCACATATACCAGGAGCTCTTCAGCGAATACGACATCACGGTCGCTCAGGTGCTGTTGACGTTGAACGACGTAGGGAAGCGGAATACTCGCGGCGAGAAACTGCGAGACTTGAACGTGCGAAATACGCTCGCCGCCCTACTCTCCCTTCGAGTCATCCCAATAATCAACGAAAACGACGTGGTGGCGGTCGACGAGATCGCCGGCGCTGGGTTTGGGGACAACGACAACCTCTCCGCGCGGGTGGCGCGGGTCGTGGACGCAGACCTGCTGATCATGCTCGGCACGGTAAACGGCCTGTACACTGCCGATCCCGGGGTTGCGCCAGACGCCGACCTCATTCCAATCGTTTCCCGGTTTGACCGAAGGATTCGCGCCTACGCCGGATCCCCGCGCGACCGGAAGGGGCGCGGGGGGATGGCGACGAAGATGCAGGCTGCGGCGATTGCCACAGAGGGGGGAGTAGACGTATTCATCGCGAGTGGATTCGAGCCGAGCGTAGTCACTCGCCTGGCCGCAGGCGAACACGTAGGCACTCTTTGTCCGGCAAGTCAGGACGCCAAGGATAGTAGGAAGAATTGGCTCAAGAGGAACCTCTCGCCATCCGGATGGATCGTGGTGGACGAAGGAGCGGCCAACGCGCTCTTGGGAAACAACCGCAGCCTGCTGCCTGTGGGGGTAACGTCCGTCGCAGGAACGTTCGAGCGGGGGGACGCGGTGCAGATAAGGAATCCGAGGGGGGTTCAGATCGCAGCGGGAATCGCCAATTACAGTTCGAGAGAGTTGGACAAGATCAGAGGCATCCACTCCAACCGCATCGCCGAGGTGCTTGGCGACCGGTACAGCAACGAGGTCGTCCACCGGCGAGACATGATAAGGTTGTAGCGGGAGTTTCCTTGCTGGAGGAATCATCGTGGAGAACAAAACCGATCTGCAGCGAATGGGGCAACGCGCACGGTCTGCGGCTAGGGCGCTTGCGAAGGTGCCGTCGTCCGCCAAGAACGATGCGTTGAACTACGCCGCAGACGCGCTCGAGAGCCGTGCGGAAGAGGTCTTGGCCGCGAACGCGGAGGACGTGAAGGCCGCCCGGGGAGACGGGCTGGAGGACGCGGTCGTCGGCCGGCTCATGCTCGACCGGAGCAAGCTCCGCAAGATAGCCGACGACGTGCGGACGATCGCAGCTCTCCCCGACCCGACGGAAGAGACGTTCGACGCGAACACGCTTCCGAACGGACTCTTGGTCTCCAAACACCGCGTGCCTCTCGGGGTCATCGGCGTGATATATGAGAGCCGCCCAAACGTCACTATCGACATCTCCTGTCTGTGCCTCAAGTCTGGGAATGCGGTTATCCTGCGCGGCGGGAAGGAGTCGATCAACTCCAACACGGTTCTCGCAAAGATACTGCAAGACTCGATCTCTCACGCCGGAGTGACGCGAGACGCATTGCAATTCGTCGAATCGACCGACCGCGCCCTGGTAGGAGAGATGCTGAGGATGACCGAGTACATCGACCTCATCATCCCGCGAGGCAGCGCAGATCTTGTGCGGCGCGTGGGATGTGAGGCGCAGATGCCAGCCATAACCGGAGGAGTCGGCGTGTGCCACGCCTTCGTCGACAAGACAGCCGATGTCGATATGGCGATCGACATCGCGGTCAACGCAAAGACGTCATCCCCATTTGTTTGCAACGCATTGGACACGATCATCGCGCATTCGGGAATCGCGCCGGAGTTCCTGCCCCGCGCAGCGGCCAAACTGTCGGACGCCAAGGTGAGCCTGCGCTGCGACAAGCGCGCTCTCAGCATCATCGGCAATTCCAACGGATTGGACCTCTCCGCGGCCGCAGAAGAGGACTGGGGGCAAGAGTTCCTCTCACTGACGGCGGCCGTCAAGGTCGTAGACTCCATCGAGGAGGCCATCGAGCATATCGAACGGTACGGATCGGGTCACACCGACGTGATCGTCACTAGAGACGACGCCTCTTCACAGAAGTTCCTGGATGAGGTCGACTCCAGTGTCGTCATGGTCAACGCAAGTTCGCGGTTCAACGACGGCGGGGAGCTCGGTCTGGGGGCCGAGGTAGCCATCAGCACGAACAAAATGCACGCGCGCGGACCCATCGGCTTGAAGGAGCTAACGTCCTACAAATGGATCGTGACGGGATCCGGACACGTTCGCGTCTAGGCGTATTCCCAAGATTCCAGTGATTCCTATGAAAGTATGCTCTGCACATCGGAGCGCGCGGGAATCCAGGAGGTGTATCCGATGAATAGATTCGACTTCGAGCGGGAGTGCAGGACGCCGTACTCCGAGTGCTACACGGTATTGCAAGAAGAGAAGGCCGTTGGCAGAGTCGACATCCATTTCGCAGAGATGATGGTGCATTCCACGCTCAATGTTTCGGATGATCTGTCGAGCGACGATATTCAAGAAATCATCGACACAGTGGACGGGGAATTGATCGGCGCGGTTGGGCCTGCCCAGCATGAGGTCATCATCCACGTTCATCAGGGGCGCGACCTCGGCGTGTACCGTGCGCGAGAGTACGAGGGCGATAACGGGGGATACCATCACACAAATTAGCGGAGTGCGCCTGGGTGACCGTTACAGCATCGCCTCGTTCAGCGCTACGCCAAAGCCGGGGCGGTCCGAGGGCGTTAGGAATCCGTCGACGACTCTCGGTTCGTCGATCCAAAGTTCGTCGGAGGCATCCTCCCAGCGCGCAGGCATGGTTTCTGCCAGGTTCTCGCAGTCTGTCGCAGCGATGAGGTGCAGCCCCCATACTTCCCCGCCCCGATGCGGCGCCACTGGAATTCCGCGTTCTGCGGCGATTTGGAGAATCCTGAGCGTTTCGGTAATCCCCCCGCACCAAGTAATATCCGGCTGCCAAATATCGAGCGCGTTCTCTTTGGCGACCTGCGCGAACCCGTAGCGGGTGAACTCGTGCTCGCCGCCGGCGATCTTTATCGGATGCACGAACTCCTTCAACGCCGCCTGTTCCTCCAGATGGTCGGGCGTCATGACATCCTCGAACCAGTAGAGATCGAACTCCCGCAGCGCATCCGCCATCACCCTCGTCATGTCGAAATCCCATGCCATGTAGCAGTCGGTCATAATCAGCGCGTCGGCTCCAAGTACTGCCCGCGCCTTCCGCGCAACAGCTACTGTGGACCGAACATCTGGGCCGGACTCCGAACGCCCCGGGGCGAACTTGGCGGCCGCGTACCCCATGTCATGGTACTTCTCGAATTCGTTGCCGGTGGCGTATGCAGCCACCTTCGGCTTCCGCAGTCCACCGAGAAGGTCGTAGATGGGCTGTCCGCGTGCCTTGCCCAACGCGTCCCAGAGCGCCAAATCAAGCCCGCTCAGAGCCATGACCTGCAACCCCTTGCGTCCGTACGGCAAAGAGCGGAAATAGACGTGATCCCACGTTTGACGGATGTCGTCCGCGCTTTCGAGTGTGCGACCAACGACGAGGTCGCGGAAGTGTTCGTTGACGATCGTGCAGGCAGGCTCTCCGCCGCCTCCGTAGCCGTATCCAATGGTTCCAGTATTCGTCTCTACCCTGACGACGATCTGCCAAAAATGCGATTGCCATACCCCGTGCGGAAGGTGTGACCACCTGGGATACACTGCGGCAACGTCGGTGATCTTCAATTGGCGTCTCCCTCTTGCGGTGAATCCAAAGGCGCGGAGCGCAGTATAGAAGCCTATACATCCACGGATCGGTTGACAATCGCTGATGAGCCGATCTCGTGCGGCGGTGATTCGGCAGGACTTGGCATTGTGGAGCGTCTTCGATGTATAATCGTTGCATTCAAGCGAGTAGAAACGCTCATGATGGTCAGTGGATCACAATCGACGATGGAAGAAAGGTCCGTGCTCATGCTGCTGGACGGGCACGCCCTCGTGCACCGTGCGTGGCACGCCATCCAGCAGCCACTCAACGTCGGCTCGACCGGCGAGGAGGTCAGCGCCGTCTTCGGCTTCGTGAATTCATTCATCCGCAGCGTACAGGATTGGAACCCGACGCACTGCGCGGTCGCATTCGATCTTCCCTCACCGACATTTCGGCATCTCCGCTTTCGAGAATACAAGGCGCACCGCCCCCCTACTCCGCCGGAGCTGCGGTCGCAATTCGAGCGCGTCCGGCAGTTGGTGGAGATATTCCGGATTCCCGTCTATCAGTGCGAGGGCTACGAGGCCGACGACGTTCTCGGCACCCTTTGCCGCCAGGCGGAAGAGCACGACATCGACACGGTCATCTTGACGGGAGACACCGACACGCTCCAGCTCGTGTCGCCCCGGGTCCGCGTGTCGCTGGCGAGCAGCGTACAGAAGGTCTCCGTGTATGACGTAGCGGGGGTGCAAGAGCGGTACGGCGGGCTTGGCCCGGATGCGGTGGCCGACATCAAAGCGCTTCAAGGCGACTCATCCGACAACATACCGGGCGTACCCGGCATCGGCATAAAGACCGCGATAAACTTGGTGCGCCAATTCGGGGGCGTCGAGCAAATCATCGACCGCGTCGAGGAGGTCAAGCCGCCAAGGGCCCAAAGGAACATCCGCGACGGCGCAGAGCAGCTCCGTGAAAGCAAGGTGCTGACGACGATAGTCCGCGACGCGCCGGTCACGCTCGACCTCGAGGCCACTCGGTTCTGGCAGTACGACCGATCGAAGGTAGTCGGCTTCCTCCGGGAGTTGGAGTTCTCTAGCGTCGTAGACCGCATCCCCTACCCTCCCGGCGGATTGCCGCGGGACGGGCAACAGCCCATGACGATCGACTCGGACGTCCATGAAGTCGATTACCGTATCGTAGACACCGAGGAGGCGCTTGACGGCTTGGTGTCCGAGATCGGCTCCGTGCAGAGATTCTCGTTCGACACCGAGACGACGGATGTCGACCCGATGGCCGCAAAGCTCGTTGGCCTGTCGTTCTCGATAGAGCCGCACTCCGGATGGTACGTCCCGGTTGGACACCGGGAGGGGAGGCAACTTCCCAAGGATCACGTAATCGAAACCCTTCGGCCTCTGTTCCAGAGCGAAACCATCTCGAAAACCGCTCACAACGCCAACTACGATATGACCATCCTCGAAAATCATGGGGTCGAGGTGCGGAACGTCACATTCGATACGATGGTCGCGGCGGCCTTGCTGGGACGAAAGAGCGGCGGCCTCAAGCAGCTGGCGCTCAACGAGCTGGGCATCGAGATGACGAAGCTGACTGACCTGATCGGTACTGGGCGCAATCAGATTACGATCGACGAAGTATCGATCGAGAAGGCGGGGCGTTACGCCGCGGCCGATTCGGACGTAACAGAGCAACTGCGGCGCTTGTTCCAAGAGGAACTCGACGAGCGCAACTCGGCCCGTCCGATGACGGAAGTGGAAATGCCGCTCATTCCGGTGCTCGTCCGGATGCAGATGAACGGCGTGTCCATAGACAAGGGCCTGCTCATCCAGATGTCCGAAGAACTGGGTACCGAGATGGCGAGTATCCAAGAGAGCATGTATCAAACGGTGGGACATCGGTTCAACCTCAACTCTGCCCAGCAGCTCAGCGACGTGCTGTTCAACCAGCTCCGGCTCCCGCCGACCAAGAAACGGCAGCGGGGCTTCGCCACGGACGCGTCCTCGCTCGAGAGTCTGAAGAGGATCCTGGACGCGGGCGAGGTAGACAACGTCGATCCGAAGGCATATGAGGTGCTCGACCACATTCTGAATTACCGGCAGTTATCCAAGATCAAGTCGACGTATACGGATGCGCTCCCGAGTCTGGTCAACCCGCATACCGGACGCATACACACCAGCTACAACCAGACTGGCTCGGCCACTGGCCGCGTTTCGAGCAACGATCCGAACATCCAGAACATTCCCGTTCGGACAGAGTTGGGCAACCGCGTGCGTACTGGATTCGTTGCCAGAGACTGGCCTTCGCGGATCTTGCTTGGGGCGGATTACTCGCAGATCGAGCTTCGAATTCTGGCGCACATCTCCCGAGACCCCGCCTTGTTGCAAGCGTTCCATGACGGGCAAGACATCCACGCATCGACCGCGTCACTCGTGTACGGCGTGCCCGTAGACAAGGTGGACGCGGAGATGCGCCGCATCGCAAAGATCATGAACTTTGGAGTGGTCTACGGCATCAGCCCTTACGGCATCAGCCAGCAGACCGGCTTGAGCGTCGACGAAGGCAGGGCGTTCATCGAGACGTATCTGTCCAGCTATCCTGGGATCCGGAACTACATCGACGACATCAAAGCAGAGGCCAGGAGCCAGGGATACGTCGAGACGCTCATGGGGCGAAAGCGGTATCTGCCGGAGATATCGTCGAGGAACTTTCCTGTGCGGAGCGGGGCCGAACGGGTAGCCATCAACACTCCCATTCAGGGCACTGCGGCGGACATCATCAAGCTGGCGATGGTCAAGATCCAAAACCGGATGGACGAAATGGGGCTGCAGGCGCTCATGATAATTCAGGTGCACGACGAGCTCATCTTCGAGGTTCCAACGAGTGAGATGGAAGACATGCGTTCGATCATCTTGCAGGTCATGCCCAGGGCGTTGGATCTTGCAGTCCCTCTAGAGGTCGATCTCAAGTCAGGACCGAACTGGGGCCATATGGAGTGAAACAGGGAACGTCTCTACTCGTTGACACTTTTCGCGGTATTCCCTACCATAGAAGATGACAACGGACATTGAACTGCAGCTGATCAAGCACTGGGAGGTTTGAGCATCTTGAGCGAAAACACCGACTCGCTAACGGTTGGAGCTGTTCACGAACAGTACGTGCGCAGCGTGAGGGCCAAAGACGGGCAAGAGAACGAATCGAGCAACAGGGTATGGCAATTCGTCCGGGAGTTGGGCGAGGGGCGCAAGATGTCCGACATCAGGGGGCATGAGGTTGAGAAATACGGCAAGCAGTTCAACGGCGCGCTCCAATCGGCCGACGGGTTGCAAGCGATAAAGGACTTCCTCAGGTACGCCGACAAGAGGAAGCATACCCGGCCCGACCCGAAGGGCAAGTACAACCTGGCCAATCAGTTGCGAATTCCTCGGGCGAAATCACAGCCGAAATCGACGTCCGCAAGCCGGAGGCAAGCGTCGGACGTCATCGAACTTACCCCTGAAGGACATCAGTCCCTCGTCGCCGAATTGAATGATCTGAAAGCGCAGCGCGGTCCGATAGCGGAGCAGATTCGGAAGGCGGCGGCAGACAAAGACGTGCGCGAGAACGCGCCCTTGGAAGCCGCTCGAGAACACCAAGGACAGGTGGAAGCGCGCATCCGAGAGATAGAGAACACCCTGGAGACCGTGGAAATCGTCGACCCGTCTGCACGCAAGAAGGCCGTGGTCCAGATGGGGTCGCGGGTGCTGCTCAAGGATCTGGAGTCGAAACGCGAGATCCAATATACGATCGTCAGCGCGTTGGAAGCCAAGCCATTGGAAGGGAAGATGTCGGACAAGTCGCCTGTTGGGGAGAAAGTCATCAACCGCCGTGAAGGGGCGAAAGTCGAAGTCAGTACCCCGGGCGGCAAAATCACGTACTTGATACTCAAGGTGTCGTAAGTTGCCGACGCGCGAGCCAAACCGCCGCGCGGTGACGCCTGCAAGACCTTCCTACCGCTGGGGCGGGTTTCGGCCTCCTTTTTCGACGTTCGGAACGCTTCTCCATAGGTCATCGAGATGACCCGCAAACGCAGTCGTGCTTACTCAAGGGGCTAACGGGGACAATCGGGCGCTGATCGAGGAGTTGCGGCGCAGCGTCGACGGGGACGTGCGCGCAGACCGGATGACCCGCCTGCTGTACAGCACCGACGCGAGCATCTATCAGGTCGAGCCGATAGCGGTCGTCATGCCGCGGACGGCCGACGACGTCGCTGCGGTCGTGACGACCGCCTACAAGAACAACGTCCCAGTGCTGCCGCGCGGAGGAGGGACGAGCCTCGCAGGGCAGACCGTAAACCGCGCGGTCGTCATCGACTTCTCCAAGCATATGCACAAGGTGCTGGAAGTCAACGCAGAGGAGCGCTGGGCGCGCACGCAGCCTGGCATCATCCTCGACGAGTTGAACGCGCGCATCCGAGATACTGGGCTGATGTTCGCGCCCGATCCGAGCACGAGCAACCGAGGGAACGTCGGAGGGGCGCTGGGCAACAACTCTTGCGGCGCGCACTCGATCGTCTGGGGCAAGACGGTGGACAACACCCGCGAGATCTCCGTCGTCCTGGCGAACGGGAAAACTGCGGTATTCGGACAGTCAGAGGGTGACACGCTCGACGCCAAGCGGCGCCTGCCTGGTCTCGAAGGCGATATCTATCGGAGTCTCGACGCGATTGGGAGGAGCGCCCGCGACGAAGTCATCGAGCGGTATCCAACTATCCAGCGGCGCGTATCAGGGTACAACCTGGACGAGCTCATAGACGCCAACAGCCTCGACCTCGCGCGGTTCGTCGTCGGATCGGAAGGCACGCTTGCGACCGTGACCGAGTGCGTCCTGAAACTGGTTCCATCCCCCAAGTTCACGGGACTAGCCGTCATCCACTTCAGGGAGTTGATCGAGTCGATGGAGGCCACGGTTACCGCCTTGGAGTTGAACCCCGCCGCGGTCGAGCACATTGGAAGCATGATCCTGAGACAGGCTCAAACGAACTTGGAATACTCTCGGATGACCGGATTCATCGACGGTCATCCAAATTCCTTGTTGGTCGTCGAGTTCACCGGCGATTCGGAGTCGGAGGTGAGATCGAAGATCGACGCTTGCGTGGATCTCATGGGAAAGCGTAGACAGGGGTACTCTGCGAGAAAACTCACATCCCCCTCGGAGCAGTCGATGGTGTGGAACGTCAGGAAGGCGGGCCTGGGTCTGATGATGAACGCGCCGGGCGATGCCAAGCCGCTGCCGTTCGTCGAGGATACGGCAGTTTCGCCAGAGGCACTGCCGCGGTTCGTCCAGCGGTTCGAGGAGATCGTAAAGGCGCACGACACATCCGCGGGATACTACGGGCACGCCAGCGTCGGGTGTTTGCACATTCGCCCGCTCGTAGACCTCAAACGACGAGATGGAGTGGAGAAGATGGCGTCCATTGCGGACGCCGTGAGCGATCTGGTGTTGGAATTCGGCGGCTCGATGAGCGGCGAACACGGGGATGGGCGCGCGCGCAGCGGGTGGAACGAGAAGATGTTCGGCCCGAAGATCTATGAAGCATTCCGGCAGGTCAAGCGCGCCTTCGATCCCGCAGGCATTATGAATCCCGGCAACATCGTCGACGCCCCGCCGATGACCGACAACCTCAAGATTAGCCCGACGTACCGAGCGACTCAGTTCGAGACCGGCTTCCAATTCGCGCAGGAGGGAGGCTTTGCGCACGCGGTAGAAATGTGCAACGGACAAGGCGCTTGCCGGAAGTTGACTGGGACGATGTGTCCGTCGTACATGGTGACCCGCGATGAGGAGCACTCGACGCGCGGGCGCGCCAACGCCTTGCGCTCGGCTATGTCGGGCGCTCTGCCAGTCGACTCCATGTCCGGAGATCGGCTCCGCGACGTGCTGGATCTGTGCTTGGAGTGCAAGGGATGCAAGGCCGAATGCCCTTCGAACGTGGACATGGCGAAACTCAAGTATGAGTTCTCCCATCGCTATCACCAGGTGAACGGCTACTCGCTTCGAAATCGGTTGATGGCCAACGTGAGCGCGTTTGGACGGATCGGTTCGTTCCTCGCCCCCCTCTCGAATTGGGCAATGAGGTCGTCCATCTTCAAAGATGCAGCGGAGAATCTCGCCGGCATAGACCACCGACGATCGTTGCCGCCGTTCGCACCACAAACCTTTTCCCAATGGTTTCGCGCTCGCGGCGGCCCGCGCATACGCGGGAATGCTGCGAAGAGAGTAATCCTCTTCCCTGATACATTTACGGAGTACAACGAGCCGAATCTCGGACGCGCCGCGGTGAAGGTCATCGAACATATGGGGTACGAAGTCGTCGCGCCGCGTCGGCTGGTGTGCTGCGGGCGCCCAATGCTCTCCAAGGGGATGCTCGGAGCCGCCAAACGCAACGCCGCGAAGAACGTCGCCGCGGTACTGCCGCTCGTGCGGCAGGGAGCGAAGCTCGTCGGACTGGAGCCGAGCTGCATCTTGAGCTTCCGAGACGATTACGTCGACTTGCTCGGCGGAGCGGACGCGAAGGCGGTATCGGAGAGCACGATGCTCATCGAGGAGTTCGTGCTGCACGCGCAGGCCAACGACGGCGCATCCATCCAGTACTCCCACGCCCCAAGCCGCGTTCTGCTGCACGGCCATTGCCACCAAAAAGCTCTCGTCGGCACGGCGCCGGCGATGCAGGCTCTCTCGCAGCTGCCAGGATGTGACGTCTCAGAGATACGATCCGGATGCTGCGGGATGGCGGGGTCGTTCGGACTCGAATCGGAGCATTACGACATCTCCATGAAGATCGGCGAACAAAGCTTGTTTCCCTCGATCCGCAAGCAAGAAGGCGAGTTCACCGTCGTCACCGAGGGGGCATCCTGCCGTCATCAGATCAAGGACGGCGCCGGTGTGAAGGCGAAGCACTTGGTAGAGGTGCTTGCGGAGTCGATCTAACCGTATCGGGAATTCTTGCGGATGCGGGAATCCGTATGAACACGCGGAACCTGCTGCCCCCTACACTACGAGCGCAGCGCCAGATGGACGCGCCTTCCCACCGTGCACCGACGGCTCCGCGCACCACTTGGCCGCGAGGCCGCGCACTGCTTCGTACACGCCCTCATCGAACCCCAACAGATCGCACACGACGCGCCGATCCAACAGCGCGCGGTTTGGGTCTGCGTCCGCGAGGTAGGCGGGCATAAACTCCTTGTCTCGGAACTCGTCGAATATAGATCCGGTGGTTGCAAGCTGCTCGTCTGTGAGTGTGCGGAAGTCGAGGACGGGGAGAGTCTCAGCGGAGCGGATGCTTACCGTCCCCTTACTCGACTGCTGCCGGCTGGAGTGCCACCACCAGCACAACAGACCGAGGGTGCAGTTGCCCCATACGGTAAAGGCGTAGTCAAGCCGCTCATCTGCAAAGATGACGTTCGGCCACATGCTGCCACCGAGCGATTCCCGTTCCGTAAATGCAACGGCGAGCGGTTGGGACCCGAACGTGAAGCCAGTGTTTAGATGAGCACGGCTTCTCGTGGCCCAAACCTCGCTCGATTTCGCTTCCATGCCGGGCCTCACAACCAGATCCGAATCGGGTTCGCATATCATCCGCGTTTCCTTGCTGGCATTGTGGTTCCACAGCGCAGGATAGGTAGCCGTCGGGTTGGGAGGAAACTTGTCGAACGGGCCGCGCGGTTTGGGCCCGGTTATGTCGCGGCTCAGAATACCAAGGTTACCCACAGCACCCAACGAGGCTATGGACAGATCCATGCCTGCCGATTGGCCAGGCAGCCAGAGTTTGGAGTGCGAGAGGGTGTAGGCGGTCTGCGCCAGGGAGTAGTCGCTGATTCGGACGCTGCCCCAACTCTCTCCGGTTTGGAGTATGGGGGCAGTCAACACTTCTCCAACTGCGTCGTCTCCAACCACGAGGCGTTCGCCGCCGTACGGTCCGTCCTCGAGCCGCCGGATGCGCTCGCGGTCGATGATGCTCTGCGCTACGGCGCTTGCCTGAGCGAACCCGTGCGGCCTGCGGCGAAGGGATATGAAATCCGCCCGACCCGACATAGGCTCCCCTTCCTTTCGCTTGCGCGCAACGACCAGACACTCCGCCATTCCAGTATCCGACGAGAATGACATATCTTTGCCGTTGGCGGCGATGCTCAAGACGGTCAAGTCGACGTACTCTCTAGCGAGCATTCGCCGGAAATTCTGCCAGGACAGCCCGGCGGCCGCGGACAACGGCAAGACGAGCGCCAACACGCCGCCGGGCTTCAGCTTCTTATGCGCCAATGCCGCGAACGCGGAGG
Source organism: Dehalococcoidia bacterium (assembly GCA_965242665.1). Classification (GTDB taxonomy): domain Bacteria; phylum Chloroflexota; class Dehalococcoidia; order Lucifugimonadales; family VXLM01; genus VXLM01. The sequence continues at coordinate 3,450,559 of OZ251484.1, forward strand.
AGATGCCCGCGTTGCCATGGTAGCAAGTGCCCTTGCCGAACTCATTGATCCGCTTGCCCATGGCGGTTTGGTCGGCGGGCGTTGCGTCGAAGGCGGCAAAGGCCGGATTCGTTATATCGGCGTGCGCTCCCTCGTGATTCGTGGCGCGCGTAAACGGCGGATTCATTATCACAAGGTCGAATCCTTCGTCCGGCACATCCACGACTATGTGCGAGGCAGTCTCTTCACCGCTGCTCCCGGTACGCATTGCAGGGTCTGCAGGGTTGAAATTCGTCATCATCGCCTCGGATCGAAGCAATTCGAGGGACCCGATGGCGACGGAGTCATCCTCCTGCTTTCCGTACCGTGGAGTGTAGAGGCGGGCGTTGCCGAACCTGACGTTTGGATGAAAGCCCGCCAGGGTGGCGCCGGTAATGTGGATGGCGGAGGGCATGACGTCGCATCCGTAGAGCACTTCCTCCATCATCACCGCATGAAGCGCAGCTGGGTCGCCCCCCGCGCGTTCGTGGCGCGCCGACATCTGCTCGTACACCGCGGACAGCAGCGCGCCCGTCCCGCACGCCAGATCGGCGACGCGCATCTCTCCAATGGCATCCGCGTCCGCCCAGTCCGTACCGCTCATCTTTGCGGCGGCAAGCCGCGCCAACAGAGCCGCCGAGGACGGAAGCGTGTAGAAGGTTGCGAGATACTTGCGGTCGGCGATGAGGCGCTGGAACACTCGCCCGGTCAGATCGTGGGCGTTGTCCACTCCGGCGGCGTTTACTTCTGCGGCTGTGTAATGGAGTCTGCGGAGGAGCTGGGCAGCGTCCCCGGCGGGAAGATGCCTGATGATGTCTCTAGCAATAGCGAAGATGGGCCAGTAGTTGATGTCCAAGATGTAACGCCAGGTTTCCAGTATCTCGCGCTTCGGGTCGGTCGCGCCGCTCCCGCATATGAGGTCCAACGGCCTGACACCCTGATACATGCCCGTCAACCGCTCATGGAACACCATGGCGTTGGTCACGATGGCGCATGCCATGCGGCGCGTCTGGGGAACGTTCGACATGCCGAGCAGACGCGCTATCCAAATAGGGACGAAGGGGCGGGTCTCGTCCATTTTGTCCAACAAGGCTGCGCCGCCGTCGATGCCTTCCACCATCACCTTGGTCGCGGCCTCCACTGCTTTCGACGGCACGGACACCAAGTGGACGAAGTCCGCAAGGTCGCTCACCGACCCGCTCAGCCAGCCAGACTCGGGGAAGCGGCTCTCGCCCGGGTCGGAATAGAGCGCGCAGAATGACAGGCGGGCATCGGCCAGGGCAACGCGTAGATCGTCGGAATCGGCCACGTCGTCTGGATAACGGAGGGCGATGACTGCCTCGACCTTGCGCCGCCCATCGACGACGTCGAGTCCAAGTCGTGATGCGGCCTCCGCTTCCACGTTTCGCGCGGGATCGTACTCCGCTTCGATGACCACAGGGGAGCGGCCCGGCTCCGTGATGATGATGTCTGGCTGGAGTCCGGGGCGATTGACGACCGGACGGACGGTTTCCGAACGCACGTCGCAGGAGCGCAGCATCCCCTGCAACAGCGCGCCCAAGGTGCTGTTGGCGCTCCGTTCGGTCTGTCTAGGCACCATGGATATATCCTACCAGATGTTCCGTATCCTGCCATTCGGCGCGCGGGTATTCTCTGCGCGCAGTGGTATGCGAATGGGATGGGGCTCTTATGAGTCCTGCCTCGGTATAGGGACGAGGGGGTCTTGGCGGGAAGGACGATTGCGGCTTGGGGAGTTTCCATTTGGGTGACAAGGTACGACTATGATAGCCCTTTGGTTCTTTCCCGTCGCATTGGGTCGATTGACTCCTCTCCTTCATGCGAATACACTTCACTCAGACCGTGAGATTGGAGGCGAGCTGCATGGAGCGCAAAGAGATCCGCCGACAGATGATTGGTGTTGTGGCGACTGTGCCCACGGCGTTCGACGACGACTACCGGGTGGACTATGGGCTGATGGCGGCGGCAACCGAGCATTGGATCGAGAACGGCCTCGTACACGGCAAGGCGGTGCTCAAGGTGGCTGCGGCGATGGGAGAGGGACCGCAGCTGCGCGAGGAGGAATGGCGAACTCTGCTCCAGACCGTCGTGCAGGCTGCCAGGGGGCGCGTCCCCGTCATGGGTGCAGTACATTACAAGGATACAGTGCGCACCATCGAGGATATCAACATCGCGGCCGATCTTGGGGTCATGGGATGCCAGGTGTCTCCGCCGATCTTCAACCAGCCGACGGAGGATGACATCGTCAAGTACTTTGGGGATGTGTCGGAGAACATCGACATCGGCATCCTCATCTACAATACTCATTGGCTGCCGCACGGGGCTATCTACCCCCGCACGTTCGCCAGAATGAGGAATTTCGAGTATGTCACTGCGATCAAGTGGAATCCGCCGGAGGGGACGGCATACGAGGACATCTTCACGATGGCGGACACCTTCAACATCATGGACAATTCCGACCGGCCGATCGATTGCCACCGGCTGGGCGGGAGGGGCTTCTTGACGGATGGAGTGGACGCCTACCCGCCGTTCTATCTTGGCATATGGGACCTCATGGAGGAAGGTAGATACGATGAGGCGCAGTCGAAATGGGACAGCGTGATCCCTGATCTGAGGGCGTTCTACCGGGAGGTTACGCAGATTTCGGGCGGCGAGGGGCGCGTCGCCAAGGCGTTGTCCGAAGTCATGGGGACTCCAGTGGGGCCGCCGCGCCCCCCTTCCCTGCCTCTGTCCGACGATGAAACGGACAAGCTGCGTTCCATGATGAAGGCTTGGGGGTGGCCGGTGCCGGACGCCGGCTAGATGTCTGAGCGCATATCGTCGGTTACACGGCAACTGCGGTCTTCGCCGCGGATGCGTGCTGCTCGTCGGCATGATAGGAGCTGCGCACGAGCGGCCCGGAGGCGACGTGGCTGAATCCCAAAGACCTCCCTATCGCGCCAAGTTCGTCAAACTCCGATGGGGTGTACCATTTCGCCAACGCGACGTGCTTCTTGGAGGGGCGGAGATACTGCCCAATGGTGAGCAGGTCGCAATTGACTGCGCGGAGGTCGTGCATCGTTTCTACGATCTCGTCCCACGTTTCCCCGAGTCCAACCATCATGCCTGACTTCGTCACCGCGGTCGGAACGATCTCCTTGGCACGGGCCAGCAATTCCAGCGATCCGTCGTAGTTTCCCTTTGGGCGAACGCGCCCGAACACGCGGCGGACGGTTTCGATGTTGTGGTTTAGGGTGTCTGGCGAGGCATGCATTACCTTCTTGAGAGCGTCATAGTCGCCCTGGAAGTCGGGAATGAGGACCTCGACTTTGGTGTCTGGCATCCGCTTGCGTACTTGGCGGATCGTCTGGGCAAAGATAGAAGCGCCGCCGTCCGGCAGGTCGTCTCGATCCACGGAAGTAATCACTGCGTACCGCAGGCTCATTCGCTCGACCGCATCCGCGACGCGGGCCGGCTCTTGGAGGTCGAGGCCAACCGGCTTCCCAGTATCCACCGCGCAGTAAGCGCATGCACGAGTGCAGATGTCGCCTAGGATCATGAATGTAGCAGTGCCGCGGTCCCAGCACTCTCCGATGTTTGGGCAGTGCGCCTCGGCGCAGACCGTGTTCAACTGGGCCTCGTCCAAGAGGCCTTTGATCTGCCGGTAGCCTTCGCTGCCCGGCATCTTCACCTTCAACCACTGTGGGAGCCGACGTTCGGTCACTATGTCTTCCTCATCGCGAAGTGCATCTATCATACCAGAGACCACGGAGCAGAAGCCGCAACAATTTGGTACAGTCTACCCTATCGTCGAGAGGAGGCGCTTGCGCGGCCCTTGCACCCAACCCGCGGGGCCGTCCGCATGAGCGAGAGGACACACTATGGCAATGTTGCGATACGTTCGCCGCCACATCACGATGTGGGACTGGTCGCTCTTCCTGTTCATCATGCTGTTTCTGGGGCTGCCAAACGTATACCAGCTCTACCGAGCTTACCTCATCGGCAATGAGTTGCCCGACCCTGGCAGCCTTGCCATCGTCTCTCAATGGCAGTTCGTGGGGTTGGTAGTAGAAGTATTCCAAGAAGCTGCCGTGCTGGCCATATTCTTCTTCATCGGCTCGCAAGCGCGTAGCCCGAGGGCAGTTCAGATGGACAGAGCGAAGAGTGTGTTCGCGTTCATCTTTCTAACCTCGCTCGTGTTCTCTGCAGGTGTATTCCTATTCCGTGACGAATTCATCACGTTGATAGGGACGTCGGCAGAAATTCAAGAAGATACACGCATTTTCCTTGGTATCAGCATATTCAGCATTCCATTTACCCTGCTGGCTGCCGCCGTAGTCGTTCTGTTCGAGTCCCTGGGGCTTCGGCGGTTGGTACTGGCCATGGCAATCACCAATATCGCTTTGCGCTTCGCCCTAGACAGTCTATTCTTCGGCGGGTACTCATTCTCGCTTCATGCGGATGTCGTTGGGGTGGGATGGTCGACGCTGCTAGGGAGCATCGGATTGTTCGCTATTTGGGTTTCCCTGTTTGGCTTTACCCGAAAGATAGGGATGCAGGAACTTCGCGCGCTGCCATCGTTCGCAGACATGCGCGAGTACCTGAGGGTCGGTCTTGGCAGTGGGGCAGACAGCCTCATCCGGAACACGGCATATTTCCTCATGATAGTCCGCATCGTCAATACTATCGGCTCTGCGGAGATAGGCGGCTACTACGTCGCCATGCAGATCTTGTGGAGCTTCATGTTGGTTCCTGTACTCGCTCTAGCCGATTCCGCAAAGGCTCTCGTTGCCAACGCGTCCAATGATCTGCCGAGGGTCAAGTCGTTATGGCGCGCCTCTATGTTCATCACGTGCGGCATCATGGTGATATGGATAGCATTGACGCCGGTGTTTCCCGTGGCCGCGTCGGCGATCACCAATGATACGGATACGTTGCGGTGGGCGGTTACTGCGTTTGGGATATTGTTCGTCCCATATGTGCTGTTCTCATTCAACGCGGTGACGGATAGCGTGTTCTACGGCATCGGAAAGACGAAATATCTCGCATACCAAGCGATCCTGACTAACGGCAGCGTGTACCTTGTTGCCTTCCTTCTGTATGCGTTTGGCATATGGGAAGCGACCTTTGAGGGAGTGATGCTGCTGTTCGCGCTTGGAATACTAATGGACTCGTTCCTGACGATGATGTTCTTGGTAAAGGTTCTGTACGTAGACCCGACAGAAGGAGGGGGCGAGACTCTGGACGCAACGAGAGCAGGCAGCTCGTGATTGCACCGAAACCTGCGCCATTGGGGATGACAGGGGCCGTCGGCTCGCAGGTGCACAGGAGAGTCCACCTACTCCCGGCGCACATTGATCCATGCGACGCCATCGACGTGTTCGAAATGACCATCCGACGAAATGAGGTCGGCGCCCGTTTCCAGCGCGTGCGCGGCAATCCATGCGTCGTTCATTGGAATGGGGCGGCCCTTGGCTCTCAATGCCGTCACCACTCTCGAGTAGCGGTCGGCAGTTACCGGACCTACGGGAACTAGAGATACGTATGGGTTGTCAAGGAAGGAGTGAAGTTCTGCGACGTTGCGCTCATAGCGAGACCCATGCCGGAACCCATACAGCAGCTCACCCAGTACGATAGTGGACAGGAGAATTTCCTTTGCCGACCGCACGATGTCGGCAACTTGTCGATGTCCCTTCATAAGATCCGAGTAGGCGTTGGTGTCGAGGAGCACCCTCATTTCCAGTCGGCCTCATCGATGGTCTCGAACTCCGACAGCGCGGACTTCAGATCATCAGCCTCCGCAGAGCTCCACGTTCCGATCAGGTGGTCCAGGGAAGGCCCCACGGTATCTGCTCCTGATCGTTCGTTTCCTAGCCCGGCTCCCTTCCGGAGGAGCTTCAAGGCAGCCTGATTGAGGGATGTGTCGCCACGCTTGGCAACTCGTCGGATGCTTTCTTCCAACTCTTGATCGAAACCTCTTACAGTAAGTTGATTCATAATCCCACCTCCTGTTTGTGACTCATTTTATGAATCTGTATGAGTCATATTATTCGTCATACTCATGCGAATGTCAAGGCCTTTGGGAAGTGGGAGGATAGCACGCTCCCCGCGCAAAGACCATCAAAGCCATCACAAGGGCGCGCAGTATCGGGGGATTGGCAAGAACAGCTTGCAAGGATCCCCATAGCCCCGCACTGCAGTCGGGAGAGATTTTCCGAAGAGGCGCTATGCTTGTCATTTCCCATCGTGTACAGTACCTTAGGCGCGAGAGACTCATTGGTTCCTTTGTTAGGACGGCGAATGTGGCACATGATGAAGAACAATTGACTATCGGCGTGATCGGTCTGGGCCATGTGGGACTTCCTACTGCGCTGGGTCTTGCGGACTTGGGGTGGGAGGTGGTCGGCGCAGACGACGATGACACCAAGGCGTGCCGGATCGCGACGGGCGATGCCCCTTTCTATGAGCCTGAGTTGGACGAAATGCTCCGCAAGCACTTGGGTACCGGACGATTCAGGGTCGCGCCGGACAGCGCGTCTGCAGTGCGAGAATCGACCATTCTCCTGGTTTGCGTGGGCACTCCTCAACGAGAAGACGGCAAAACGGATCTCTCGTATATCGAGCTGGCTGGGAGGACGATCGCCGCCAATCTGGACGGCTACAAGCTGATCGTGGAGAAGAGCACGACACCCGTTCAGACCGCAGAGCGTCTGGAACAGATCATCCGGAGGTACTCGGATCTTGCCGGTCGAGACGCGGGCGGAGTTGCGCCCGATTTCGACATGGCAGTCAATCCTGAGTTCCTTCGCGAAGGAACCGCGGTACACGACTTCTTCAATCCAGACAGAATCGTCATAGGAGCCGGCAGCCAGCGCGCCAGTGACCTTCTTTGCAAGGTATACCAACCGCTCCTCGGCCGGGTTGGCAGGTCTGCGCAAGATACGATTGTGGTAACCGATATCAATACCGCCGAGATTATCAAACACGCTTCGAACGCCTTCTTGGCGACGAAGGTATCGTTCATCAACATGGTGGCGGACTTGTGCGAAGCCACCAACGCGGACGTTACGGATGTATCACGCGGGCTTGGACTGGATCCGCGCATTGCGCCCGGCTTCCTGCGGCCCGGCATTGGCTTTGGGGGCTACTGCCTGCCAAAGGATATCCGGGCGTTCGAGAGGGTTGCGTCGGAGAATGGCGTGGACTTTTCCCTCTTGCGAGAAGTGGAGCGGGTCAATCATCGTAGGGTCGATTACTTCATTGAAAAGATCAGGCGGGCGCTCTGGGTCGTCAAGGGTAAGACGATCGCCGTTTGGGGGCTATCATTCAAGCCGTACACCGACGATGTACGGGATGCGCCGAGTCTGTCGGTCGTGAGCCGCCTCGTCAGAGAAGGGGCGCTATTGCGTCTTCACGATCCCCAGGCTATGAGAGAGTTTCAAACGAGGTTTCCCTCCGATCCTCCCCGGCTTGTCTACGCGGAGTCCGCGGAGTCCGCGGCCGAAGGCGCAGATGCGCTCGTTCTGTTGACCGAGTGGAACGACTACCGCGAGGTGAACTTGCAGAAGGTGCGGGACCGAATGTCTATGCCCTTGATCGTGGACGGGCGGAACCTCATGAAACCCGATGCGGTTCGAAGGTTAGGGTTCGAGTACCATAGCATCGGACGACCGTAGCTCCCTCCAAGGTGGACACCGACGTCCATCGCCGTATGGACGCAGAATACACACTGCAACGGAACAGGTTGGGCGATGATGTCTTCGCTGCGTTTCCCTACCCTGCACTTCGTTCGACGTCTGGTTGGCCGCACGCTCTGGTTGATTTATCGGCATGGGTTGTCCCCACGCCGTAAACTCATCTACCGTCATTTCCAAATCCATCTGCCGTCACTCGAGTAACGCAAATATCTCCGGAAGCAGGAAAGCAGTGGCCTGCGTCCGATGCGTATTCATAGAGATACCTCCTCCACGGTAAATCAAGTTGAACCAGTACCGCCAATTCTCTATGATAGATTTGAGGTGGCAATGAAGAATTCCGATCTGGTCAGGGAACTTGCCGCAGTCGTCGGTGAGCCGAACGTCGTGCACAAGGCGGAGGATCTCATCGTCTTCGAGTACGATGGGGCCGTAGACCGCGCCCTGCCAACCGTGGTCGTTCTGCCGCGCACGCCCGAAGAGGTCGCTCAGGTCGTCAAGATTGCCCGCGCGCGCGGAGTTCCGATCGTCCCGCGCGGTGCAGGCACTGGGCTCAGCGGGGGGGCGATAGCGGAACACGGCGGCATTGTGGCGGCGCTCACGCGAATGACATCTATCATCGAGGTCGACGCAGACAACCGGCTGGCAGTCGTCGAGCCGGGAGTCGTCAATATCGACCTGTCCGCCGCGGCCAGCAAGCATGGATTGTACTACGCCCCGGACCCTTCGAGCCAGCGGGCCTGCACGATCGGTGGGAACGTTGCGGAGAACTCCGGTGGCCCCCATTGCCTCGCGTATGGCGTGACGACCAACCACGTGCTGGGCATGGAGGTAGTGCTAGCCGATGGGTCGGTACAGTGGTTTGGAGGGAAGACGCGTGAAACTCCCGGATACGACTTGCGAGGGATCATGGTAGGCTCCGAGGGTACGCTAGGCATCGTCACCAAGGTAGTCGTCCGGCTCCTGAAAGTTCCGGAAGCGATCAAGACACTGCTCGTAGTGTTCAAGTCAATAGAGGACGCCAGCTCCGCGGTCTCTGGGATAATCGGGGCAGGGATCGTCCCGGCTGCAATTGAAATGATGGATTCCCTTTGCATCCGAGCCGCCCAGGCATCGATGGATGCCGGATACCCAGAAGAGGCTGGAGCGGTGCTCCTCGTCGAGGTAGACGGGCTGCATCAGGAAGCCGAGGAGGAGGCTCGTGAGATAGCGGCGGTATGCGGCGAATACTCCCCGATGGAAATTCGTACTGCTACGACCGCCAGGGAGCGAGAGAGGTTGTGGGCTGCACGCAAGGGAGTAATCGGCGCGCTTGGCCGCCTGGCTCCCAACTACTACTTGGTGGACGGCACTGTGCCCCGGACGATGCTGATGCCTGTCTTGAAGCAGGTCGCAAGGATCGCGGACGAATCCGGTCTGCCAATCGCCAACTTGCTGCACGCGGGGGACGGCAATCTCCATCCGCTCATCCTCTTCGACGAACGGAAGCCAGACGAAACCGACAGGGCTTTGGAGGCAGGGAGGAGAATTCTCGAGGTTTGCCTTGAAGCTGGCGGGGTCCTGTCCGGCGAGCATGGCATCGGTCTCGAGAAGCAAGAGTACATGCCGCTGATGTTCACGCAAGCGGACATGAACGTCATGGCAGGACTCAAACCCGCCTTTGGGAGCGGCAGCATCTTCAACCCCGGCAAGATATTCCCTACCGGGGCGTCTCACGGCGCGGCACCGCATTCCGGCGCTTTCGCCAAGACGGCGGCCAACGCCATCGTATGAGCAGCTCATCCGTACCCGCAAACGCAGAAAGACTGGATGCAATCATAGCCTCGCTGCACGACCTGTCAATCAAGGCGCTTGAGGGAGAACTTACTCACGCCTACGCCGTCGACGGTCAAACGCCCAGTCTCGTAGCGCGCCCGAAGTCTGTCGAAGCAGTTTCGGACGTACTGGCCGCGGCGTCGAAGGACAAATTATCCGTTTCGCCCTTGGGAGGTATCACCCGCGCAAGCATTGGAAACCTGGCGAGCTCGTTCGACATTGCGATCGACATGACCGGAGTCGATCGGGTTCTTGCACACGACGCATCCGATTTGACTGCAACCGTGCAGGCGGGCGTCCGAGTTGCGCAGCTGCAAGCGCTCCTTGGGCAACACGGGCAATACCTTGCAATTGACCCGCCTTTGCCCGACCGGGCAACCGTTGGAGGAAGCATGGCGGTTGGATGGAGCGGCCCGTTGACCCGGCAGTCATGGAGTCCGCGCGACCTCGTGATCGGCATGAAGGTCGTACAGGCGGACGGGACAACAACCAAGAGCGGGGGGCAGGTGGTCAAGAACGTTAGCGGCTACGATATGGCGCGGATGCACGTTGGGGCGCTGGGAACGCTCGGCGTCATTGCGGAGGTCTCGTTCAAGCTCTCGCCGCTGCCGCCGCGGCGCTCGACCGTGCTGGCGACGTTCGATTCCCAAGAGGATTGTCTCGAGGGAGCGTTGAATGTGTTCAAGAGCAATCTCGTTCCCCTCGCGGTCACGACTCTCCATGGAAGAGCGGCACAATTGCTTCCGACGCAGAACGGCGCGGTGAAACCGTTGCTTGCAGTACTGGTCGCCGGACGCGCCAAATCCGTACAGCGTCAGGTCGACGACGTTACCGCTCTCTGTCGGTCGTCCAATTCATCGAAGATCGAAACGATTGACGATTCCGAATCTGCTGTTCTGTGGCGCGGAATCAGCGATTGGGGATGGGAGCCGCAGTCGAGACCATTCGCCAGTATCAGGGTCTCGGTACTGCCGACGCAGATAATGGACGTCTTGAGGTCGGTTTCGGAGACGTCGAACACGCTTGGCCTGGAGCAATCCGCGTCGACGCATACCGATCAGGGGACGATGCTGGCGCAGTGGTATATTGGGGACGATGCGGCGTCCGCCGGTCGAGTATGCGAAGCAATCACCCGGGCTGCACGTGCGGTTCATGACATCGGTGGGACGACGGTCGTCGAGCAAGCGCCGGTTTGGATGAAGGATGTAGTGAACGTGTGGGGCGAGCCGTTTCCTGGCCTCTCTATCATGCGGAACCTCAAACGACAGTACGATCCAGATCGGCTCCTGAACCCCGGCCGATTCGCAGGCGGCATCTGATGACGTGGACGCAGCCAAGTACCGGCTCCTCCCCCTTCCCCGAGGCTGACGCGCCCCGAGAGGAGGATCTGTATAAGTGCGTCCACTGTGGATTTTGCCTTCAGGCGTGCCCAACATACTTGGAGACTGGGCTCGAAACCGAGTCGCCAAGGGGGCGCATCGCTCTGATGAAAGCGGTGAACGAGGGCCGCATTGGAATCACTCCAGACGTGTACCGCCATTGGGACTTGTGCATCCAGTGCCGCGCGTGCGAGGCGGCGTGTCCTTCCGGCGTCCCGTACGGCAACCTCATCGAGGCGACGGTCAGCCAGGTCGAGCAGCACCGCTCCCGTTCCCTAGTCGCCCGTCTGGCGGGGCGGCTGGCGCTGAATATGATTCTTCCAAGGCAACGGCGGCTCGAACTTCTAACATTGGGGCTCCGACTGTACCAGGAGAGCGGGTTCCAGTGGGCGGTTCGGAAGACTCGGATATTGAGCGCGTTGGCTCCGGGCCTCGCCGAATTGGAGATGTCGGCCCCGGCGGTCTCCAAGCAGAGGCTCCGTGCACACGGCCAAGTTATTCCGGCGGTTGGAGCCGCGCGTGCCCGGGCGGCGATGTTCTCCGGGTGCATCATGCCTTTGATGCACGGTCCGCAGATGGGTGCAGCGATGCGGGTCTTGGCGCGGAATGGATGCGAGGTCGAAGTAACGAAAGGACAAGGCTGCTGCGGCGCCATCCACAGCCACGTCGGAGACCTGCAACGCGCGCGCGCCCTGGCGCGGCAGAATATCGACGCTTTCGAGAACCGAGATGTGGACGCCTTGGTGGTTGCTTCGGCGGGCTGCGGCGCGAGAATGAAGGAATACGGCCACCTCCTCCGAGGCGACCCCAATTACGCCGAGCGGGCCGAACGTTTTGGCCGAATGGTCAAAGACATCCACGAGTTCCTGGTCGACCTCCCCTTCACTCCGCCGACGGGGCGAATCGACAAGCGAGTCACCTACCAAGACTCTTGCCACCTCGCGAATGCCCAGCGCATAACCACAGCTCCAAGGACGCTGTTGACCTCCATACCCGGCATAGAGTTCGTCGAGATGGAGCGATCGAACGTATGCTGCGGCGCGGGCGGAACATATACGATCACGGAGAGAGAGTTTTCCCTCCGCGTCCTCGATTCCAAGATGCAAAACGTGCTCGAGACGGGTGCGGACTTGCTCACGACCGCGAACCCCGGTTGCGTCCTTCAACTACAACACGGGGCGAAGCGGCACGATCTTCCCATCCAGGTAAAGTACGTCACCGATATTCTCGACGACGCATACCGCGCGGAGGAAGGCTAATCGACCGATGCGGAACTCTCCGGGAAGGGGTGATTCGAATTCCAGGCGCAGTCTTGCGCTTGTTGTCCGGGGTCGTTAGAATTCGCGTAGTCCAATAGCATATAGAGGAGGCGAGCCAATGCAGCGTTGCAGGTGTACGCCGGCTGATGCCATCGGAATTACGAGAGACCCTTGGCATACTCAGCCGCATCCACAACCGGCCACTCTGGTAACCATAGACTCCGAACCCTTCGTTGGAGAGACGCCGCTCGACACTATCCAGAGCTGGATCACCCCCAATTCTCTCTACTACGCCCGCAACCATTTCGAGACTCCATCCATCGATCTGTCCGATTGGAGACTCGTGATCGATGGGTATACGAGGTCCACGCAGACCCTTGCCTACTCTGACATCATCGGTATGCCTCGCCGCACGATGCCTATCACGATGGAGTGTGCGGGCAACAACCGCACGGATCTCGATCCCCCAGTCAGCGGCAACAAGTTCCAGGGCGGCGCCATAAGCACTGCGATTTGGGCGGGAGCGGCGCTTTCGGACGCGCTCGATCTCGCGGGCATCCTCGAGGAAGCGCAGGAAATAGTCTTCGAGGGGGCGGACTCAGGAATCCCGTATGAAGGAAAATCCCCTAGTCCGTATGCGAGGAGTCTACCGCTCGACGAGGCGATACATCACGAAGTTCTTCTGGCCTACGAGATGAACGGCGAGCCGCTGCCCGAGGATCATGGGTATCCGCTGAGGCTGATCGTGCCTGGATGGTACGGCATGGCATCCGTAAAGTGGCTCACCCGGATAACGCTCATCGATCATCCTTACGAGGGGTTCTTTCAGAAAGAGCGTTACGTTCTCGATACCGGCGATGGACTGACGTCCCCCCTCACGCATATGCTCGTCAAGTCGCTCTTTACCAGGCCGCGCCACGGCCAGGTCTTCGAACGGTCGGCGCAGGAAGCCGCGGGCCTTGCTTGGTCGGGCACTGCTCGGGTCGACGCTGTCGAGATTAGCGACGACTTTGGAGAAACGTGGAAGACCGCCAATCTCACGGGCATGGCGCACGAGCACACCTGGCAGCAATGGACGGCAGAATGGACGCCCCGGGGTAGCGGCCACCACACTCTCATGGTCAGGGCGCGGGACGAGGACGGGAACGTTCAGCCGATGGAGAACCGGTGGAATCGCCTCGGATACGCCGTGAACGGCGTCCAATCGGTTTGCGTCAACATTCGGTAGGTTCCGCTCTATCGATTGGCGGATACACATGCGCTACCGGGGATTGACTTGTACGCGGTGCGCCGGAAATCGTACAGCAGAAGCATGGCGAGTTTACTCAAGCCGTCCACTTGCCTACTTCCGACGGCGCCGCGGAAGGACTGCAAGCAGATACGGGAACTAGCATACTGCGCCGACGCTCGTTCATAGGCATACACAACACGGGGAAACGGAGCGGCGCGGGAGGTTCCGTTTACTTTTGCGACATGACGGCTGGGGGACGGCAACTCTCTAAGCGGTGCCTCTAATCGCGCAACGGGAGATTCCCGCCTACGCGGGAATGACGGGATGGGACGGGAATGATGGAGAGTCCAACCTGCTGCGGCCCGGGCGCAATCCATGTCGCAAAAGTAAACGGAGCCGCGCGGGAAAGTAGATACAAACACATTGTTCCCTATGATAGAATTTGGGAAGAGACGCAAGGACGCCGGGCGGCCGCTCCGATTCGTCGGGGAGGAAAGTCCGAGCACCACTGGGCAGGATGCCCGCTAACGGCGGGGCGGGGCGACCCGACGGAAAGTGCCGCAGAAATGAGACCGCCCGTCCAACCTTGGACGGGTAAGGGTGAAATGGCGAGGTAAGAGCTCACCGCCTCGATGGTGACATCGGGAGGCAGGGTAAACCCCATCCGGTGCAAGGCTAAATAGAGGGACTTGGGACGCCCAGCCCGTTCCCCGGGTTGGCCGCTCGACCCTCTCGGCAACGGGAGGGCTAGATAGATGGCCGCCACTCCGCAGGCCATTGGGACGAAGCCCCGCAGGGGGCGTAAACCGATGGGCTGCAGAGAACAGAACTCGGCTTACAGGCGGCCTTGCGTCTTGTGAACCGGCGATGCGTTCGCCTCAAATCTCCCCAAGGCGTATCTCACCTCCTCTCGACCAAGAACAGTTGCTCGGTGACGTGGATAGGCCGATGGGTGAAGTTCCTGCTGCCCCGAAAGGCGTTGTACGGTGTCTCGACAACCTCTACTGTCCCAACATCTGTTAGCAGCGCGCGCATTTCGTGCGGCGGTATGAATCCCTCGTCGTTGAACGATACGAGGATGAAGCGGGCGTCGAGGGTGTGGAGCAAGTCATCCATCAGGGGAAGCGACTTCGCCTTGACGTTATACCCCGACCGCCGCCATCCGGCGGGTATTCCTGCGACGCGGCTGACGCGCTCCGGCCTCTCGTAGCGCACGAGAAGGTTGAGCATGAAGTAGTTCGATCCGTATGGATGCTGGTTGTAGGGCGGATCGACGTATGCCAGATCGAGGTCTCGCACACGGCGCGCGGCGGCGTTGGCGTCCTCTTGACGCACTTCCCAATCGCATTCGAATCGGCTCAGGACTGGGGGCTCGAGCACGATCTTGCCCTTGATGCGCGAGAGAGCGTCGGAACCCGTGCCGCCGAACTGTCCAACTCCCGTCTGGCGGTTCTTGTAGAAGCCCTTGAAGATGCCTGCGGTGTTCGAGTGCACGGACGCCTCGCTCAGCAGCGGCGCGAGAAGCAGATCCCGCATGGCAGGCGACGCGTCGCCAATGAGCCGGCGGTAGGCATCGAGCCGCCGCGCGTTGTCCCGTGTGTAGAATACTCGGTCGTGCCGCGTGATTCGGTTCTCGTCCTTTGGCGCGTAGAGATCCTCGATGAAACCACGGGGAAACGCATCGAACTCGACTCGCTGGTTGATCTCGTCCACGATGTCTGATAGCGCGCGCAAATCGACGGCGCTGCGATTTTGCGAATAGCATCGGGCGATTACGGCAGCGTAGTCTTCGATGTCGTTACTTATCAGCGTCGACGCATGCGCCTTGAAGTACCGCGAAACGACGCCGGAGCCGCTGAATACGTCGAAGACGTGCAGGCGATCCTTGCCCAGCCGTCGCTTGACACGATCGACGATGCTTCCAATGTGTCCGAGCAGCGCGCGCTTGTTCCCTATGTAAGTGATGAGCTGCCGTGAGAGGTAATCTATGTCCTCGTCGATGGAGCGCTCTCCGCACCGCTGCATCGGCCCCCGTCTGTCGAATGGGGACGCGCGGTTCGATCTGGGCGTGGGGACATCACGATGCGCGGTCACGAATGCAGCTGCACCTTGACCGAGCCGGTGGACTTGTCGTAGGCCGTATCTAGCGCCTGCTGCATCTGCGAGAGAGGAAACGTGTGCGTCACCATCTGCTTCAGGTCCAGCGCGCCCGACGCCATCAAGTCGATGGCCATCTCGAAGTCGTGCCTGCCGTCAATGATGCCGTAGCACACGGAGAAGACGATCGATTGTTCCTTGAGCAGAGGGGCCATCCAGTCCATGGGAGTCGGGTCGTGGAATACTCCGAGCACGACGATGCGCCCCATGACCCGGGTAACGTCGACTGCCTGGGAGAGGGTATCGGCGTTGCCGAATCCGCCAACTGTCTCCACCGTCAAGTCCGCGCCCAGCCCGTGCGTAAGGTCTTCGACGATGGTCTTGAAGGCCGGGTCGTCTGGGCGGATGACCTCGTCGGCGCCGAATGCGCGCGCGAGCATGATCTGGCGTGGGTACCGTGCAGTGGACACGATCTTGCCCGCCCCCATTGCCCTTGCCGCCGCTACGGTCGTCAATCCGATGGTTCCCCCACCCAGCACGGCGACGGCATTGCCTGGACGCAGCCCTCCGCGCCGTAGACCGCGCACCGACACGGCAAGGGGTTCGACGAGCGCGCCCTCCTCCCACGTCATACTATCAGCGAGCGGGTAGCACGCCACTGCGTTTCGCACGACGTATTCGGCGAAACCGCCGCCTGCATAGTCGCTCTTCCGCACGCAATTGCGGTACTGGCCTTGTCGACAATACCAGCAGGACAGACACGCCTTGCCTTGTCCGACGACCTCCATTGCGACCCTCTGCCCAATTCTCGATGGATCGACGCCCTCACCGACCTCGACGATCTCCCCCGCAGTCTCGTGTCCTGCAGGAACCTCCTCAGGATCGATGAGCTTGCGGTACTGGTTGAGGTCGGAGCCGCAAATACCCTCTGCGCGAACCTTCACTACCGCGCCGCCCTGTCGGGGCTCCAAACGTTCGATCTGCTTGATTTCGACGGCATCGACGCCATTGTGAAGCGCGGCCAGCATCGTGCGCATATGTCCCTCCGGCGCTTGTGGATTTTGGTACTTGGATTTTTCGACTTCGGCAGATGCGCGAGGGCTCCTCAATTCGCAATGGGCTGGGCGATGATCCAGAGGCTCGTAGCGGTGTAGACGATCATCAGAACGAGCATGGGATATTGGCTCTTGACTGCGCGGGCGGACGTCGGCATCCGGCGAAGGGCGATGACGTGGGCGACGTACACGGAAAAGACGTGCCCCAAGACGATCGCAATGATGGATACCCACCACACGAAACCCGCAGAGATAATGTCGATGTTTACGCGGTAGTCGGCCGTGCCAAGCAAGTCCCATCCCCAACCAAAGGGATTGGATAGCAGTGGAATGATCCCTTGCCCCGCTATTGCCAAGAGCGAGATGAAGTGCGCTATGTTGTACGCCAGGGCAATCGGCACCAACGAAACCACGAATACCCTCGCCACATCGAACACCGCCCCGCGGCTCCCCTCTGCAAGCCGCAGCACCCAGCAGAAAGCGAGATAGACCATGAGGAACAGCGCGGGCACGATGAGCAGCCCAACCGTGTCGATCGCCCCGAATGTGTCAACGGGCAGCGGTGAAATCACTGGATGCAAGACGTCTTGCACGTTCAACCATGCGTTCGTCTCGGAGATGCCGTCGAAGGTAACCGCCGCAAGCGCAACGATTACGAAGACGGACGTAGATAGGGATATGACGCCTCGGTTGGCCAACCCGACCGCGAACGGACGCACGTTGAACTCGCGCTGGTCGGGGGTGGCCTTCTCCCAGCACTCGTAGCAGTCGACGCACTCCGCTCCGCGTTCGGTGCAGTCGACGCAACTGGAGCAGAGCGTTCCCCCCGACGTCCTCGCCTCGGTCGGAGAAAAGCGGGCGAAAAGACCAAACAGCACCGAGAAGACCTCGCCGTTCCGCAGCCAAACGTGCTTGCCGAACAGAAGCATCCCCGCCCACGTAACGGCCGAGTACGCGAGCACGATCAGAGCCAACCTGAACGGCACAGACGAACCGCTATAGACGTTTTCCAACCACCCGAACACCAGCAGGAACGCGACGGCAGGCCACGCCCCCAAACCCGCGGGGTAGTCGAACAATCCCGCGTCCGCGCCGTCCCCACTCCCAACGAATCTCTCCACCCACTCGAAGATGGTCTTCCACGGGTTGAGAAGCATCCACAGGTTACCCAGCAGCGCGGATACGTACCCTATGCCAACCCACCAGACGATCCAAACGAATGTCGGGGCGAAATTCTCCACCGGCCTGTTGACGCCAAACAATCCCGTGGCGACCACGAGCAGGAAGACTGCGACTCCGACGAGTTTGAGGGCGACCAAGAGCGCCCTGTTTCGTAGGAGCGCCCCCAATATTGGAACCGCCAGCAAGTTGTATCTGGGATACCATGTCTCGCCCGGCTTCCTGTTGACGAATAGGCCGATGACGACGAACGAGGCGGCAACCGCGGCGGCGGCGGCGATCATGAACAGATTCAACGGAATCGGCAGGTCGTAGCGCTCCCCAAATCCGTGGGCGTAGGCAGACGAAACCGTCACCGACACACAAGCCGCAGCAACTGCGGTCGATACTGCTATGGGGCGGATTGACATATTCGGGCCCTTCGCCGGTCTTCTATTCGAGCGTCTTGATGTAGTTGACGACGTGCCATATCTGTTCGTCGGTATATTGGTCTCCCAGTCCGACCATGGCGGTTCCCTCGATCCCGTCACGGATGAAGCCGAACAGCGCCCTATCGGAGTGCAACGGGACATGGACGATCAGATCCGCTGGCGGCGGATCCAGTCCTGCCGCCGCGGTACCGTCGCCCCGCCCACCCTGTCCGTGACAGGACGCACAGATACTACTATACACCTCGCCGCCGCCGGCAAGCGAATCGGAGTCGGGCAGGAATGGGTTTCGCTCCCCCTCGACTGCGCCGCCGGACTGCGCCGCGAACACGAGAACCGCTCCCGCAACGAACCCCGCGAGGCCAGACCCCATGACTGCCGCTCCACGGCGTGACTGCCAGCCGCCAAGCGGGACACCGACCGCCAGGAAGATCGAGCCCAAAACTGCGATCTGGACTCCAAAGAGCAGCCTGCCCGTATCCTCAGACGGGAAGATGGTCGAGCTGCTGAGTCCAACGGCCGCACGAGTCTCAAAACGGAACGCAGCCCGCACGTCGAAGCCGTCCGTCCGGCGGGCGGCGACCTCCATCTGATACGGACCAGCGATATTGAGCGGAACCTCCGATGCGGCAAAGCGGCCTTGACCTGCATCCGCAGCCGACAAGAACTCTTCGCCAAGATCCGCATCCAAGTATGTCAGACGCACGTCAACCCCGGTCACGCTCGTCACGGCCGCGCCGCGCCGGTCGGTAAGCGACACCGTGACGTCGTTCGCACCTACCTGACCCGGCTCGAGGTCGACTCGGACGTTCACCCTTTCGGACACGGCCTGGAAGGTCAGGCTCTCCGGAACGCCGATGCCCTGCCTCGACGCGACCTGTCGAGCCGGCTCCAAGCTCGTAAGGTATCCGGCGGTCAGGATTACGAAGACTCCGATGACGGCTTCGGCGGTGACCGTCCAGCGAATCAGCGATGCAGCCGTCCGATTCTGTCGAATCGCGGGAGTCAGCCAAAGCAGGTTGACAGCGCCGAGCGCCAGCAATACCGCAACGAACGCAGCCTTGGCAAGCAACGTCAATCCATATGGAACGATGAGCGCGGGCAAGACTGTAACCTGCGCCCATGCGCTGTACAACCCAGTGACTACGAGCGTACAAAAGCTCAGCCCCGCAACCACGGAAAACCGCGGCAAGACTGCCATGACTACGTCCCGAACACGCCCCCCAGGAGCGTGCGAGAACACAACCGGCAGAACGACTGCGAGTCCGAATACTCCGCCCACCCAGAAGGATGATGCGAGAATGTGGAGATAGTCCGTTACCGTAGCGGCCACTTCGATACCCGTCACAGCAGCGGCGTGGCTCGTCATGCTCACCGTCAACATCGCCATAGCCGCAACGAGGAACGTCGACGCCTCGAGCGCGGTATCACGCCGAACGGACGGGGTCTTCCGAAGCATCAGCAAGGCCAACGCAGGACCCGCCGCTCCAATGAACAGCGCCGCCCTTCGCAGCCATCCTCTCCCCCAGTCCGTCTCCGATAGAACGAAACGCATGGGCTCTCCGAACGCATCGAGAACGGAAACCTCGTGGACGGTCGCCGTCTGCGTCAGCAAATGCCCGACCGACCCAACCAGCGCCGCGGCGATGCCTGCCGCTGCCAGCCAGTAGACTCGCCCTCGCACGCGCGCCGCCAGCGCCGCAGCATCCGCAGCCCGCCCCAGCGCCGGACGCAGCACGACCATCCAGAGCATCAGCGACCCCAGAGAGGACAGACCGCCGAGCAGAACGATCCATCGCATGATCGGCTCCGCCGCCGACTGGAGCAGCGGCTCGCCGTCGGCATCTACCAGCGTCTCCGACAACGGCTCTCCGACCGAAAAGAAGTACGTGCCGCGTACCGCATGTCCATCGATGGTAGAAAGGTTCCTCCACCCAACAGTGTACGTACCGTCCGGCAACTGGGATTGGAGCGTGACGAACAGAACCGTTGGATCGTTGGGGTCGGAGGCGCTGTCGCCTTCATCCACCCTTCGCCCTTCCGAGTCGAGCACCTGTATCGAGCTCAAGGACGGCTCGATTGGCTCGGTAAACCAGATGGTGACCCGCGAAGGAGGCGCATCCAGTGAGGAGTTGGGAGCCGGATCTGCCGACGCCAAGTTCCCGTGCGCGTACATCCTCCCATCCCCCAATACCAACCCCAATCCCACACTCGCAAGGACGAGAACCGCCGTCCAACCAAGTCGGCGTTCCAACCTACACAGCAACGACATCGACATCCTTACCCGACACCGATCAATACGTGAGGAGGCGCCGCGCCAGGCCTGCTCCTCCATAGGCTGAGTGTGTCACATGCGTACTGGAGCCGCAACTGTTCCGGAGGACGAGGGAGGACGACGCGCCGCAGTCCAACCCGCCGCGCATAGACCCACCTCATAGTATCAAAGGCAACCACTGCCGGTAAAAACGAACGGAACTAGACTTGGCTCCCTTCTCCCGTCAATGCGAGGCCGGGAACTCGCCCCCTAACCCGGGGCGCAGGTGTGAAAGAAATCCGGTTGTGTTGCGTTAGTGTGTTTGTACGTCACTTCCACTTCCCGTCCTCCTCGTACCACTTCATGTTCATCCGACCCTCCGCAATCCGCTGCTCCTGCAACTCCCGCAGAGACCACTTCTTCCCCTTCTTGAGATTGCACGGCCCGCACAACAACCCGAAGTTCGTAATCACTTCCCGCCCCTTCTTGTCCTTCGGCTTCTTGTGGTCGACTTGCAGATAGTCCGCATAGGGCGGCTCCCACCCGCAGCCCAAGCACACCATGTCGTCCATCTTCAGCAATCGCGCCTTCGCTTCCGCCGTGGACAACTTCGGCTCCTGCGGCCCCGGCGACTCGAGTAGCAGCTCAGGCGCGGCAAACTTCCCGTCGTCCGTTCTCTCAGGAGCAGTGTCCAGCACCTTCAGGATGTCGTTCCATGCCATACTCGCGTCGACCTCTCGATCCAGCCGCTCTCGGATGACCTCTTCTGCTTCCTCGTTGATGTCGATTCCGATCCATTGGCGGTCAAGCTGCTCTGCGGCGACAGACGTCGTCGCACAACCCGCGAACGGGTCGAGTACCATATCGCCGGGGTTAGACGATGCCTCTATCATCCGCTTGTACAGCGCAAGCGGCTTCTGCGTCGGATACCCAACATTCTCTTTCGATTGAGAGTTTAGGTGGTCAACCTTGAAGACATCCGTCAACACATTGCCCTTCGTGACGTCGACGTACCGCACATGGTCAAAATCTTGTCGGTTGATCTTGCCCAAACGCTCCTTCTCTTTGACGGTATCCTCATCGTAGATGTAGAGGTACCGCTCGCCACCCATATTCTTCGTGTTGTATCCAACCCGGACAAGTTCCTGTTTCCTGTCCGACAGTTCAGACTCATACTGCCGATTGAATGTCGACGATTTGCTCTTCGCATAGAACAAGATGATGTCGTGCGCGCGGTTGAATTTCTTCGCCGCAGCGTTGGACACCTTCCGATAGTCCCAGACCAGCTCGTTCCTAAACTGCTTCCGCCCGAAGATGGCGTCCATCATGGCCTTGAGGTAATGAGATGCAGTCGGATCGCAGTGAAGATAGATGCTGCCGGTATCCTTCAGTACCCGGTGCATCTCCAACACCCGAACCGCCATGAAGCACAGGTACGCCCCCATATCGTCGCCGGCCGCCTCGTTCGCATGGAGGATCGAGTTGTACAGCTTGGGATGCTCCCCTCCAATCTGCTTGATCCAATCGTCGTGGACGTCGTCGTCCCAGTTCCAAACGTCCTTGTACGAGACCTTGACGCCTGCCTTCGTCTTCCCGGAGAAATCCTTGACGCCCTTGTTGAACGGCGGGTCGGTTGCGATGAGGTCGATGCTTTTGGAATCCAAGCCTCGCAGTACTGGCAGGTTGTCTTCGAGGAAGAGGGTTCGGTTGTATGCTATACTGTTCGTGGTCATTGCAGATCCTCCTGCTTTGGCTGGGTCGGGGGCGTTTGCATCCGCCCTCGACCAAATCACTCTATCACACATCGTTGCTTGCGTGGGAAACCCTATACACACTAACACAACCCACGCCGATGACGGAACGACACATTAGAGAAGGAAGAACCGATGACTAGCTCTGCGGCATTCTTGCCGTAGGCCGGTCGCTCCTCCAATCCGACGGATGCAGAGAAAAGACACCAAGCGCAAAGCCTCATGCGTCCTCGCCAAGGGCGAGACGCAGCCACAACCTCAGCGGGACTCCGTTCGCGTCGACGGCACTGTCATCGAATACGAGGTGCGGCGCAGCGAGCGTAGAAAGAAGACCGTGGACATATCTATCATAGACGGCGTCGTGCGCGTCGCCGCCCCGTCCACCCTATCCGATGCCGAGCTGCGAAAGATCGTCCGGAAGCGCAGGAAGTGGATCATCGACAAGATACGGCCCCAGTCCCAGCGGGACTCCGTTCGCGTCGACGGCGTTGTCATCGAATACGAGGTGCGGCGCAGCAAGCGCAGAAGGAAGACCGTGGAGATGTCCGCCGTGGACGGCGTCTTGCGTGTCGCCGCCCCGTCCACCCTATCTGACGCAGAGCTGCAAAAGATCGTCCGGAAGCACGGCAGGCGGATCATCGACAAGGCCGCCAATGCAGCGCCCGCACCTGATCCCATCAGTTTCGTCAGCGGCGAGGCCCTCCCCTACCTGGGCCGCACTATCCCCATGAACGTGGATACCGCAGACGTGCGCTCTCCCGAAGTTCGCTTCGGCTGCTCTGGCTTCCTCATCACCGTACCCCCCGACCTCTCCAACCCAGCACGCTCCGAACGAATCCGCGCTGCCGTCGTCCAATGGTACTACGAACGTGCGGACGAACACCTGCGGGACAGCGTCGAACGATGGTGGCCGCAGCTCGGAACCGCCGTCAAGTCTCGGTTGTTGATCCGCGACCAACGGCGGCGATGGGGAAGTTGCGGCGCGGACGGCACGCTCCGCTTCAACTGGCGCACGGTGATGCTCGAACCCCCGCTCATCGAGTACATCGTCGTACACGAGCTCGCACACCTCAAGGTTAGAAATCACTCGTCCGACTTCTGGGACGTCGTATCGCGCGCAGTCCCAGACGTGCAACTCCGCCGAAAGCGCCTTAGAGAGGTAGAACGCACCCTCCCCCTGTGAATTCGGGCGTCGCCGCATTCTCCCGACGGCGCAGGCGGACGGAAGGCTATTTTCCCGTCAACGACGTCCGCGGCTTCAATTCACCGGAAGCGGCAAGCGTGCTACTATCATTATATGACATCCACTCACGTCCGAAACTTTTGCATCATCGCACACATCGACCACGGCAAATCGACCCTGGCAGATCGGCTCCTCGAATTCACCGGCGCGTTGGACAAGCGCGAGATGGTCGATCAAGTGCTGGACTCGATGGAGCTGGAGCGCGAGCGAGGAATCACGATCAAGGCCCAAGCCGTTCGCCTCTCCTACACCGGACGAGACGGCACTCCCTACCAGCTGAACCTGATAGACACCCCAGGACACGTCGACTTCTCCTATGAGGTATCGAGGAGCCTCGCGGCGTGCGAAGGGGCGCTTCTCGTCGTCGACGCTACCCAAGGTATCCAAGCGCAGACACTGGCAAACGTATATCTTGCCATCGAACATGATCTCGAAATCATACCCGTGATAAACAAGGTCGACCTCGACGCCGCAGACCCGGACCGGATCGCGGAGGAAGTGATCCGCGCGTTCGGATTCGCGCGGGAGGACATCCTGTTCGTCTCCGGAAAGACCGGGGCAGGCGTGTCCGAATTGCTCGGTGCCGTCGTGGAGCGAGTCCCCCCGCCAAGCGGCGAGACGGACGCTCCCTTCCGCGCGCTGATCTTCGATTCCAAGTACGACAGCTACAAGGGAGTCGTCGCATATGTGCGCGTTCGGGACGGGAATATCCTGCCAGGCAGCCGTGTGCGGATCATGTCCAACCGCAAGGAGAGCGACATCCTGGAGATAGGCTACTTCCGCCCCCAGGCCGTCGAAGCCAACGCGCTCGAAGCGGGGCAGGTGGGCTACATCGCCACCGGACTCAAGTCCGTTGGCGATGCGCCGGTCGGAGACACCATCACCATCGCAGAGAACCCAGCGTCCGAGCCCCTGGAGAAGTACCGCCCGCTCAAGCCAATGGTATTCGCAGGCCTCTACCCCGCGGACGGCGAGGAGTACCTCGCACTCCGAGAAGCGCTCGAAAAGCTGCAGCTCAACGACGCCGCCCTCACGTATGAGCCCGAAAGCTCCGCAGCACTCGGAACAGGGTTCCGATGCGGGTTCCTCGGTCTCCTCCACATGGACGTCGTCCAAGAACGTTTGGAGCGCGAGTACGGCATCAATCTCATCGCAACCTCCCCAAGCGTGGCCTTCCGCGTGCGAACCACCAACGGACAGATCACCGAGTTCGACAACCCTTCCCAACTTCCGCCCTTCAACTACATCGAGGAAATCCAAGAACCATGGGTCGATCTCACCATCGTCGCGCCCGCAAACTACATCGGCGCCATGATGGACTTGGTGGCCGAACGGCGCGGCGACTTCAAACGCATGGAGTACATCCAATACGGTCAATCCGACAACGGAGCCGAGGACTCCCCGCGCGGCATCGGAGGACACTCCATCTCCAAGACGCGGGTCATGATGGAGTTCTCCATGCCTCTATCGGAAATGCTCGTGGACTTCTACGACCGACTCAAGTCGACGACGCAGGGGTACGCATCCATGGACTACGCATTGGGCGAATACCGCGCGGAGAAGTTGGTCAAACTCGAGATACTGGTGAACGGGCAGCCGGTCGATGCCCTGTCGATGATCGTCCACCGCGAAGGGGCGTACCAGCGCGGCCGAGACCTGGTGAAGAGGCTGCGCGAGCTCATCCCCCGTCAAATGTTCGAGGTGCCCATCCAAGCCGCAATCGGAGGCAAGGTGCTGGCTCGGGAAACGGTGAAGGCCTTGCGAAAGAACGTCCTCGCAAAGTGCTACGGCGGCGACGTAACCCGGAAGCGCAAACTCCTCGAACGGCAAGCCGAGGGCAAGAAGCGCATGAAGAAGGTCGGCAGCGTCGAAATCCCGCAAGAAGCGTTCATGAGCATCCTCAAAGTCGAGCGGTGACCGACGCCCTCACTTGATCGTCCTCAGCTCGTATGTCATTCCGCGCTGCCTGCACCAATCGTGCGCGGCGCTCTCCTTCCGTCGCACGGACGGCGAATCCATCAGCGCCGGGTTCTTTACCTCTATCACCACCAGCTGCCCGTCCGCGTACTCCACGATGAAGTCCGGGCAGTAGTGACGCTCTTGCCCCTGCGAGTCGACCCACGGTATCCTGATGCTGTGCCGCTTCTGCCACTTGACGACCGACGCGTCCGCCTCCAGATCTTGCATCATCCACCGCTCCATCTCGCTGTCGCAGCGCTCGAAACTGTAGGGGCTCTTCTGCGGGGCTTCGAAGATGCTGCGCTTGCTAATCGCCATGCTTGACTATCCCCTCGACCAACCCAGCCGTATTCTTGACCTGCGCCTCGACCTGATACAGCATCTTGCTCGCAGTCTCTACCTGATGCAGATCCGCAAGCCCCAACGACGATCCGTCCAGGAACTTCGAGCGCACGTGCCCCAACAACGCCGCGTAGACCCGCCCCTTGAACAACGACGTGTGCCCCGCGCCGTCCAGCAGCCGCCCCGACATGTTCATCAACTCTTCCTTGACGTACTCAGCCAGGGCCTCTTGGGACATGTCGACGCCCTCGCCGTCGACATCATCGGGTGCAGACACGCGCGTC
>CBDESV010000001.1:0-15753 GCA_965242665.1 Dehalococcoidia bacterium
ATCGCGGTTGACACGAACCCGCTGGTCCATGCGCATCGCACGGAATCACGCCGGCGCCCGGGTGGCCGCGCCCCGTGTCGCAGGCCCGAGGCGCTACTCACCCGTGACCGCGATTTCCCGCTGTTTTCGGAACTCCGAACACGCGATCCGATTCGGTGACAGCCGACGACACCGCTGGTCGTGCGTTTCACGCACCATCCCGATCAGCGGCACACGGAGGACGGACCCTTGGGCAACGGCATCCTGAGTGAAACGAGCCAGCCGTTTCGGCCGAGGGCCAGGGTGCTGCAACTGCTCGGCGACGAGTTGATCGGCAGTGCCCGGCTGGCAGTCTTCGAGCTGGTCAAGAACGCATACGACGCGGACGCGAACGAAGTCGTCGTTCGCGTCGATCTCGATTCGGACCAAGGACCTGCTATCACCGTGACCGACGACGGTGAGGGCATGACGCTCGATGTGCTCCGATCGGTCTGGCTGGTGCCGGGGGACGATCATCGCCAGAGGCAGCGACTGGCAGATCGAAGGACACCCCGGCATCTGCGTCTTCCCCTCGGGGAAAAGGGACTTGGCAGGTTTGCCGTTCACAAGCTCGGGAATCTCATCACCCTCGTGACGCGCGCTCGGGACTCGGATGAATGCGTCGTCAAAATCGACTGGAACGAACTGATTGCTCAGCCATATCTCGACGAAGCCCCCGTCACGATAAGGGTTAGCCGCCCCCGTGTGTTCGATGGGGAGAGGACCGGAACCCGGATCAGAATCCGGCAATTGCGCACGACCGACTGGTCCCGTGGTGAAGTTCGGCGGCTGCACAACCAGATCACGTCCATCTGCTCACCGTTCGAAGAGCCAAGCGGATTCCGGGCTACATTGCACGTCCCCGGCCGCGAACACTGGATCGAAGACCTTCCGGACGTCTCCGAAATCCTCGATCGCGCCATCTGGAAGTTCTCGTTCCGTATCGACAGCGGCAGGTTCGACTGGACCTATGAGTTCCGTCAGGTGCCGGGGTTCAATCTCGATGGGCGGACCGTCGAGAAACCCGGCGATAGTCTGAAACTTCCCTCGCGGTCCGGCGACGATCGGATGGAGAAGAAAGTCACGGCCGACGAGGGCGACTTCGAAGGCATCGGCCCGGTCACCGGGGAGTTCTACGTGTATGACCGGGATCGGGAGATTCGCCAGCAGATGCCGAACATCCGGCTTCTGGAGAGCTACCTCGACGAGACGGGAGGCGTGCGGGTGTACCGGGACGGCATCCGAGTGTACAACTACGGCGAGCTCGGTGACGATTGGCTCGGCCTCGATCTTCGCCGCGTGAACGTGCCGACG
Organism: Dehalococcoidia bacterium; assembly: GCA_965242665.1. Taxonomy (GTDB): domain Bacteria; phylum Chloroflexota; class Dehalococcoidia; order Lucifugimonadales; family VXLM01; genus VXLM01. Next base: position 1,333 of record CBDESV010000001.1, read on the forward strand.
CGCCGGATCAGCCGCAACATCATTCTTGGGGCAATCCACCTCTCCCTGAAGGAATCGACCGGCCTTGTCGAGAAGACAAATCGGGAAGGGTTCGTGGAAAACGAGTCCTGCCACCAACTGCGCAGGATCGTTCTCGGCGCCTTGGGCGCTCTTGAAGCGGAACGTCAAATAGACAGGGAACGCCTGAGGCGGGTGGGCGGAAAATCCGATGACCCCACGACCCCCCGGATCGAGGCTCCGATTCGGGAGTTGAGGCGCGAGATCGAACGGCAAGGTGTACGAGAAAAATTCGATGGCTATCTGGTCAGGATCGAAAATCATTACCAGGAAATGCGGGACACGCTCCTTTCCGCGGGCATGTCCGGGCTGAATCTGTCCGTCGTGTTCCATGAAGTGGAGCGGGGTGTGCGGGCACTCCACCATGCCATCCCCAAGGGCGTGAACATGGAAGGCGCGGCCCGGCAGACGCAGGACCTCATTCAGTTGCTCGACGGCTTCGCGACACTGCTCAGGCGGGGCAGCAAGAAGCATCATAGTGGGAGGGAGCTGGTCTACGCTGCACGTCGAAACAACCTCCTCCGGCTTCGGCATCATCGCGTCAAATTCGTTTGCCCGATGCTCGAGAAGGACGACCCCGGCTTTCACTCCCGGTTCGCGTTCGGTCTCGTTCTGGGGGCGCTGACCAACCTCATGGACAATGCTTTTTACTGGCTTCGGGTCAGGTGGCCGGCCGTCTCCCTGCAGGGAGACGGCCCAGAACGAAAGCTTTACATTGGCCTGTCGCACGATTTCGAGGCGGGGCCGGCCATCGTGGTTGCGGACAATGGCCCCGGGTTTCAGGACGACGATCCCGGGAATCTCGTGCGACCGTTCTTTACGCGCAAGCCCGAAGGCATGGGCTTGGGGTTGTATTACGCAAACTTGGCGATGGAGCTGAACGGCGGGCAACTCGCATTCCCCCAACCGGGAGAGGTCGAGATCCCCAATGAATTCGATGGCGCGGCCGTCGCCCTGATTTTCAAGGAGGCCCGGTAATGCCCAATTCCGTGAGAGTCATAGCGATCGACGACGATCCCAAACACCTCGACAGCTTGATTGGAGGTCTGAGAGGACAGGATGCGGATCTGCTTCGGATCCACTTTACCGGTGAAGGACCGGATATTCCCGCATGTCCGCACGTGAAGGTCATCTTCTCGGATCTCCGTCTCATCGGTGGCGCCATGTCCGACCCTGCCGAGGATTTCTCGGTGATCGGCGGTCTGATAGAGGACGTGATCAAGCCGGCCGATCCATACTTGATACTCCTTTGGACACGGTATCCGGACCATGCTTCCGCACTTCGGACGTTTCTTGATCGGCTTCGGAACGTAGCCAAGCCGGTCGCGGTCCTGCCTTTGCCGAAGGCCGAATATCTCAACGACAGTGGTGCCATCGGAAACCGGACGGCATTGGCCGACGAGATCGACGCCATGGTCGGGGGATGGCTCGGTTCGGAGGGAGCTCTCGGCCTGCGAGGTGGGTGGGGATCGATCGACGATCGCGAGGTGGACGCACTGATCGAGACGATTTACGCGGCGCGACGGCGCGACACCGGCCGCTTTGTGGAGCTTGAAGACTGATGTACCTTTTCGATACCGACGTTCTCAGCAACCTGATGGAACGATCGCCTTCCCATGATCTGCTGAAGAGGGCGGGATCGGTGCCTGTGGGGAGTCAGTTTACCTCCAGTATCACGTTGGGAGAGCTGGTGTACGGGGCACGGAGGAGAAGATCGGAGAATTTGATGGAGAAGATCGAAGAACGTGTCGCGGCGAAGCTGCCGATACTTCCGTTCGATGCGGAAGCAGCCAGACGATACGGCGAGCTTCGGGCCGATCTTGAGCGTCAAGGGACCCCGATCGGCGACGCCGACATCGGAATTGCCGCGATTGCACTTGTTCGAAGGCTGATCGTGGTGACCGGAAACGTCAGACACTTCCAGAGAATTCCCCACCTGAGCGTGGAGAACTGGCTGTGAGGGCCGGTGTACAGGCGAGGAAGAGAAAAGAATGGACGAAGTAATGCAAGTGATAAGCATCCTGGAACAACACGCCGACGCGACGGTAGCGGGCAGCACCATGGCCATGGCGATCAGTGCGATGTTGACGTTGATGGCAACGGTGGCCATCGTAGTCGCGGCGTGGAGCACGGCTCGGGGAACGAAGCAACTGGCAAAGATCGCGGAGCGGGAAGAGGAAGCGAGAAAGACACCCGATGTCGTCGTGTGGCTGAAGCCGGAATTCGGCGGAACAATCCCCCTGTTGAATATCGTAGTTGGCAACGTCGGCACGGGAGTCGCGAGGGATGTGAGATGGTGGTTTCAGAACGTTGATCGAGAAGATTGGAAGGGGCGGGAAATCACGATGACCTGGCCCGACAGGCCGGAGACAGCACCGTCAATCGACGTGCTGATGCCGGGAGAGAAATTCGAGATGACGCTGGGAGGACCGAGTCTGGTAGTGCCTGACAGGAAACTCTACCCGCACGTGAAAACGGAGGCGCCGATGAAGCCGTTCGACGTCGAGGTCCGTTTCCGGAACATGGCCGGAGAGGATATGGGGGTGCGAACGTACACCTGCGAAGCGCCGAAATTGCGAAACACAGGAGGACGTGCGACACACCCTCTGCACCGGATCGCTGATGCTTTGGAGAAGGCGACAGGCGGGCCGAAGTACTTTGGGGAGTCTCCGGAGATAGGGCAACCGGCAAACGAAGTGGACAAGCTCCAGCACGGGAAAGACGCAACACAGGCATGAAGCTCCAAAGAGAGGGAACGGCGCCGATCACGCTCCATCCCCCAGCAATCGGGCCATGAGGGAAGCGCTCAAGGCTGAAGACGTATCCAGGGAAGATTCGGTGGTGACGGCGATATCACGCGCTGCCGCAACGACTTCCGCGAATCGATTCTGAAGGTCGAGCGGCGGAACGAAGAGGGCACAAGCCTTGACGTCGGACGTTGATATGGTATTGAGGCCGGAGGTTGTCTTTCCACTGCGAAGCAGGTACTGGCGACCGGAGGTCGAATTCAGATACGCACATGCGAATTCCGGGATGAGTGAGGCACGATCGGGACGTACCCGGATCAAGTGATTCTGGTGGACGCAATCCTTGACGCTGCCATCCCATATTGCCGCCCTTCCAATTTCGCCCGGATTTCCGTGTCCCTCGACAATCAGAAGGTCGTTACGTTGCAGTCGCACTCGGTCAAACTCGTTGTCGGTGAGACGGATGCACTTGATCTCACTGAGCGCAAGCTGATCCCGGAGTACGTTCGCCACACGAAGGTATGGTTTCTTCAAGGGATGATTTGCGCGTTTCCTCGTGACCTGCAAGCCTCCCTGGACTTCGCTCATGTCTCCGAGACGTCTCCGCTCCCATCCCATGGGATTCTCGATGGGATCACCGAACATTTTGGCAAACAGGGCCGGGACGAAATCACGGAGGTACTTGTCTACCCGAGCGCACAGATTTTCGATGCGTGCCGTCCGGTTCAGAATGCAGACAATCCGCCGTTGTTCGTCGAGCGGCGGAAGGGGAATAGGAACGTCCTCCATGAACGACTTGGGAACGCGCTGCTGACCTGCCGTGCCGGTGAAATGCCGTTTCGCTTTCTCTCTGAACCGTGGCTGGCGAGCGAAGTGATAAACGTATTCGCCCAGGACCTCGCTGCCGGGCCGGAGGACGTAGAATTCCGTCGAGCCACGACCGATGCCGTTGGTCAGGTTACGGGCCAGGGCCGCCTTGCCGTTTTCCATGCACGGGGTAATCTTTGCGAACAGGACGTCGCCGTCTTCGAATGCCGTGAAGCCCTTTGAAACGTCTCGGAGACGCCGATCTTCACGAGCCGCGATCATCCCGAAACGCTCATCCACGGCAGCCATCGGTACGAAGCTCACGAGCGTGTCTTCCTCTGGAATTCCAGACCTTTTGATGCGCGGGTTGATCGTGCAGACCTCTCCGAGAGGAACCCGAGGATAAGCGCTCATTCCCCCACCGCCTCCCGCACGGCATCGGCGAGCTCGTCGATCTCCGCCAGAATCTCCCGCTCCATGGCCCTGAGCTCGTCGAGGATCTCCAGCGGATCGCGATGCTCCACCCGCGCGCGGTTCTGTGGACGGTAACGCCCCGCGCTCAAATTGAAGTCGGCGGCGCGGATCGCGTCCGCGTCGGCGAACCACCACTTCGCGGTCCAGTCGGCGTTCGGGTCGCGCGCCTGCCAGGCGGTCCACCGGTCCGTGCGCTCCCGGAAGGCCGCGACGAGGGCCGGCAGGTCGTCGGCGTCGATCGGCTGGTCGTGGTTGGCGTCGGGCTTGAAGCCGTCGTGGTCGGCGTGCAGGAACATCACATGCCCGGTCACGCCGCCCTTGCGGAAGACGAGCACGGAGGTCTTGACCCCGGAGTAGGGGTTGAACACGCCGCCCGGCAGCGACAGCACCGCCTCGACGCTGTGGTTCTCCACCAGCTTGCGGCGCAGCTCGCGGTGCGCGCCGGTGGAGCCGAACAGCACGCCCTCCGGCAGGACGACGCCGCAACGCCCGCCGGGCTTCAGGTGGTTCAGCATGTACTGGAGGAACAGCAGCTCCGTCTGCGCGGTTCTGCCGACCTTCACCTCCTCGACGATGCGGTCCCGGTCGAGCCGGCCGGAGAAGGGCGGGTTGGCGAGGATGACGTCGAACCCCTCCGGCGGCAGGCCGAGTTCCGCCTTCGCCGTGCGGTCGAGGGCGCGGGTCAGGGCGTCGCGGCGCGCGATGCGCACCTTGTCCAGGCCGCGCAGGGTCAGGTTCATGGTGGCGAGACGGACCATCTGCGGGTCCACGTCGTTGCCGAAGAAGGTCGCCTCGTGAAGACGGCGCACCGCATCGCGGCCGAGCAGGTCGCCGAGGCCGCGGCGGATGGCCTTGCCGTCCGCCTCGACCTCCTCGATGCCGTCCGGCGACGAGTTCGCGAGCCGGATGTGGTCGTAGGCGCCGACCAGGAAGCCCGCGGTGCCGGCGGCGGGATCGTAGACGGTCTCCCCGAGGCGGGGGTCCACGAGCCGGACCATGGCGCGGATGACGTGGCGCGGGGTGCGGAACTGGCCCAGCTCGCCCGCCTGCCGGATCTGGCGCAGCACGTGTTCGAACAGGTCGCCCTTGGTGTCGGCGTCCACCCGCTCCAGATGCAGGTCGTCGATCTGCGAGACCACTTGCGAGAGCACGGTGGGCTCGTCGATGACCAGGCGGGCGCCGTCCATGAAGTCGGTGACGCCTCCGGCGGCGACTTGGGCGTAGAAGGGGAACACCTCCTCGCGCACCCAGGAGACCAGCCGCTCGCCGTTCAGGGCGTTGGCCCACGATGACCAGCGCAAGAGCTCGCAGGGGACGGTCTTGGTGTTCCGGCCGCGGCCGTTGCGGGGGTTGCGCAAGCGCCATCGCCCCTCGAAGACGCTCGCGTAGGGCGGCGCCTTCGGGCGGCGGGCGGCGCGGATGCGGGCGGCGTCCGCCGCCTCGAACATGTAGAAGAAGATGAGGAAGCTGAGCTGCTCGGCGTTCTGGGCCGGGTTGGGGTAGCCGCCGCCGTAGAGATGGTCGCGGATGCGGTCGAGGCCGCGGCGCAGATCGGGGGTCAGGGGCATGGGTCTCGTCAATCCTCCATTGCCGGGGGACGATCACCGGCCTGCACCGGGCCGCCGCCCTGCTTCCATTATCGTCGAAGACCGTGGCATCGAGGACGCCGCGCACCGGACCCGGCGCGTCGCGGCTCCCGAAGACCTGCACCGCGCCCCGGACTACGCCGCCTCGGCCCCGCGGGCGATTGCCGGCCTCCGTCCATCCCGGTAAACTGTTACCTGCCACGTAACGAAAAAGAGCCGATCATTGGACATCGCGTTCCGGACCCGCAAGATCGAGAAGACCTTCAACTCCGCGGATGCTCTGAAGCGGGTCTACGGGGCGCGGATGGCGAAGGTGATCATGACTCGGCTCGCGGTGCTGCGGGCCGCCCGGAATCTGGCGTTGGTGCCGACTTCACGGCCGGAGAGGGCGCACCGGCTACGTGGCGACCGGGACGGCCAGTATGCGGTGGATCTCGTTCATCCGTATCGGCTCGTCTTCGAGCCCGGTCACGCACCGCTTCCGCGCACGGAGGACGGAGGGGTCGATGCCGGGCAGGTGACCGCGATCGTGATCGTCGAAGTGACCGACTACCACTGACCTGAGGAGACGGAGATGATGCGCGCGAGCAATCGGTACCGGCCGGACTATGCGGTTCCTCCGGGGTGGGTCCTTGAGGAACGTCTGGAGATCCAGGGCATCTCTCATGCGGAGTTCGCGCGCCGGTGCGGGCGCTCGTCCAAGCTCATCAGCGAGATCATCGCGGGCAAGGCGCCGCTGGAACCGGAGACCGCGCTCCAGTTCGAGAAGGTTCTGGGGGTGGATGCCGGGGTCTGGCTGGGGATCGAGTCCGAGTACCGGCTCCATCGCGCCCGGGAGCACGAGGCGGCGGGGGCGGCCGCGTCAGCCGAATGGGCGAAAGGCTTTCCGGTGGGCGAGCTGGTGAAACGGGGAGCCTTCGAGCGGCCGGGATCCGAAGCGGATGCCGTCACGAAGCTGCTTTCGTTCTTCGGCGTCGGCTCGATCGATGCCTGGACCGCCCGCCATGCCGTTGCGAACGTCGCCTATCGGCATTCGCCGAGCTTCAGGAGCGACGAGGCGGCGTTGGCGACCTGGCTTCGGCTGGGCGAGCTCGAAGCCGGGCTCCAGGACTGTGCGGACTACCGGGAAGCCGGATTCAGGAAGGCGGTGCAGCAGGTTCGGGGCTTGACGCGAGGGCCGGTTGTCGAGGCGTTGGAGGGCGCCACGGAGCTTTGCAATCGGGCGGGTGTCGCGCTTGCCCTGGTTCGGCCGCTTCCGAAGACCGCGCTCAGTGGGGCGGCCTGGTGGCTCTCGCCCCGGAAGGCGGTGATCCAGCTCAGTGCGCGCCACAAGTCGGATGACCATCTGTGGTTCAGCTTCTTCCATGAAGCCGCACACGTCCTGCTCCACAGCAAGAAGAGCGTTTTCGTCGATGAGTTGAACGGCGGCGGGGCCGGCCGTGAGGAGAAGGAGGCGAACGAGTGGGCGTCGAGGACCCTGGTTCCCTGGCGCGAGTGGGAAGAGTTCATCGCAACGTCGCCGCGCAGCAAGCTCGCGGTCCGGACGTTCGCCGAAGGGCAGGGAATCGCGCCCGGCATCGTCGTCGGTATGCTTCAGCATCAGGGGCTCCTTCCATGGACCCATCTCAACGGCCTCAAAGTGAGGTTGGAGTGGCAGGAGGCCGAGTAGCCGCGAAGAGGAGAAACCCGATGGACGCCGGAGAATTCAGGGCCTGGGCGACGCGGGCCGGAATGGAACCGCCGGACAGGCTGAGCCCCGCGCTCAAGACGCTTTGGCATCTCGCCCGGGGCGAGTGGGACGCGGCCCATCGCTACGCCCAGAGCCGGAACGACCGGGACGGCGCTTGGGTGCACGCCCACGTGCACCGGGTGGAAGGCGATTCCGCAAACGCGAATTACTGGTACCGGCGTGCGGAACGGCCGCCCCCGGAGGTGTCCCCGGACGATGAGTGGGAAGCGATTGCAACGGCTCTCCTGGACGCGGAGACCCGCACCGTGCTGCTCCGGGAAGGCGAGAGGGACATCCAGAGGGGCAAACGACCACCGTGACCTTTCCCGGTCTCACGGCGCCGGAAGGAACGCGGCGGCTTTGTTCGGGATACCATGAGCACTCATGCGCGCCGGCCCGGAGCAAAGCCTCTTCCGCTCAGATCCCGGTTCTCCCGCACCGCCGTGAATGCGGATGACGAGGCTGCCTGTCGAGTCCACCACCGCCCGGTCGCCGGGGAAGAGGAGGGGTCGGGTCGATCCGATGGAAGGTCACAGGGCTGTCGTCGGGATTCTACTTGCCCATGTCTGCCAGAAGGGCCGCGTAACGTGTCAATCGTGCCCGAACCTCCCCTCTCGGCAGCCTGCATCTCGGATGGGCGCCGATGGCTTCGAGCCCATCATGCAGTTGCCGGGCAGACGCAACGGCGGCATAAAGCATCTCGTCCATCAGCCACAGGACACCATGACAATCCACGCGCTCGGCATTGGCCAACCGCCGCAGCTCCGCATCCCCCGTCAGGAGAATCCATCGGCCGCGCACGGCGAGCACAAGGGCGAAGCAATCCGCCAAGGAGAGCGCGGGCCGCCGGCGCCGGTAGCTCAACGCCTGCATGACCCCATCCCCGTCCAGCTCCTCGATACGCATCCCCCCGGTCGAGCAATCTCTCGCCGCCGTGGTCCTTCAGCTCGCGCTCGTACAGCAGATCCGGGACGACGAACTCGAACGGCAGGCGGAAGGCTGCATCCAGCAACGAGTCGCGTTCCAGATCGACCAGTACGGAAGTGTCGGAGACCAGTACCTTCATGGCGTTCCGGCATCCGGGCTCAGGCAGGGCCGCTCTCCGGTGGTTCCTGCATCCGGCGATCCAGCTCTCGAACCGGGATCCCCAGCAACTCGGCCGCTTTCGGCTCGGAGATGGCCCCCTCCGCCAGGGCGCGCAGGCACAGCCGCTCGAATCGCCTGGGCTTCTCGCCCTCCCGAATCGCGAGAGGTTCCTCGTAGGGCGGGTCACGCCAACCGCGGCGCTTGAACTCCTCGAACAACCGCCGGAAGAGGGTTTGGCTGAATATGCCGAGATCCTTGCAGCGGTAAGTGAGGGCTTGCACACTTACCCCGAACAATTGCTTGAGCTTGAAGAGCTCGTCCCATCCGACCGACGTGCGGCGCTTGCCGACCTCCGACCACAGCGCCTCGGCCGGCATGAGAAACGCACCGGCGAAACGATGCGCCGCCTTCTCGCCGTCCACTTTCCTGCCGATGGCGGCCAGAACCATGTGGCCGAGCTCATGCGCTATCGTGAAGCGCTGCCGCTCACCCCAGTGGGCGCCGTTCACGACGATGACGGGTACGGCGTTTCCGTGCGCACGGCGGACCCGCGCCGTCAGGCCGTCGATGTTCTCGGCGAGGGTGACGGACAGTACCTTCACCCCGCGCCCTTCCAGGGTCTCCACCAGGTCGGGGATCGGATCGATCCCCAGGCCCCAATGGCTGCGTAGCACGCGGGCTCCCCGATCTGCTTCCGCAACGTCGTTGACGACCGGAAAGGGCGCATCGCGGGGCTTGTCCCACTCCACGCTGGGCAGACGGAGCAGTTCCTCGACCATGAGATAGCCTTCCAGCATGCGCAGCACCTGCGCCTCGACCTGGGCCACCTCACGCTTGCTCGCGACCGTCTTTTTCCTGAAGTCGACGTCCTCCAGCACCATTTCCTGATCACCGACCAAGTAGTCCACGGAAACGCCGAGCGCGTCGGCCAGCGCGATCAGCACCCCGGAGCCCGGCATCGACTCGCCTCGCTCGTACTTGCCGATCGCCTGTGCCGTGACCCGATTTCCAATTGCAGCCTCCAACCCCCTGAGTGACAACCCGGCCGCGGCACGGGCGATCTTCAGTCGTTGTCCGATCATCGCACTATTCCATGATGGAGGATTTCCAATTATTGGATAGAAACAGGTATTTGTAAACCTCTGGTTCCACTTTGGTCGACACCCATGATCTCGGAAAAGCCGATCCCATCTTTTGAGGTGGACCCCATCGGTACGAGCCACCGATTCACTGATCGTTGATTCAGACGAGATCAATGCCGTGATCGAGGGATGGCTCGGTTCGGAGGGAGCGCTCGGTCTGCGGGGTGGGTGGGGGCCGATCGACGATCACGAGGTGGACGCACTGATCGAGACGATTTACGAGGCGCGACGGCACGACACCGGCCGCCTTGTGGAGATTGAAGACCGATGTACCTTTTCGATTGAACCGCCCCGGGAGTCCCGGGGACTACAATCGTCGAGACCCCGGGAGGCGGGAGCGGACGGCCTGAAGCCGGCGGGCAGGATGTAGCCGCACCGCCCGCGAGGAGGGAGGGTTCGCCGTGCGCGCGCCGTCCGGCGTCATGCCGGCGGGGGGCGGAGGCGCGCGCTCACGCGCGCTTGGCGCGGTCGAGCAGCTCGCCTCCGGTCCGGCAATCGACGATCATCTCGCCGACCTCGGCGAGACGGTTCGCATCGTCCACCCCTTCGAGCAGCCCGGCCAGGGCCTCGGCCGTGCCCGCGCCGAACCGTCGCGCCGCCTGTCGCAGCAGCAAGGCTCGTTCTTCGGCCCGGCCCTCCTCGCGGCCCTCATCGCGCCCCCGTCGGATGCCCTCCTCACGCCCCTGCCGGAACCACTCCTGCTCCCATTCGTCCATCCGGTGCTCCAACATCGTCGGCTCCTCCATCCATCGTCGCGGCAGCTCGCCGCCGAACCGTGTCTCCAACATCTTCCTCAACCCATCGCGCAACGCCTTCCCCAACTCCGCATCCCCCGTGCGGCGCAGCAGCCCCAACAGCCCCGCCACCCGCTCCGGTATCCGGGACGCCTCGGCGCAACTCTGCACCGCGATGAGCGCCGCCGCCAGATTGCGGCGGATATCGTCATCCGGCAGGGCCGGGCCGTCAAGCAATACACAGGTGGCGTCCGGTTGCAGGGACGCGAGGGCCTCCGGTCCCGGCGCGGTCAGCGCACGCACGCCGAGCGGCGCGCGCCAGCGTTCGCGTCCGGTGTGCACCACCACCGGCAGGACCCGGGGCAGTGTCCGGTTCGGCCCCAGCAACCGGCCCTCGCGGAGCAGGTCCTGTCGGAGCAAGGCGGTGTAGGTCTCCACACGCAGGGCCATGTGGCGGTCCACGGTGGCCTGGAACTCGAGGGTGAGGAGCACGTGGGGCCAGGGCGGGCGTCCGGCGGCGGGCCGGCAGGCGATGCGCCAGGGCATGTCGGCATGGCGTTGGCGCAGACCGGGGCCGACGTGGGTGGTGGGGAGGCGTCGCAGGGTGCGCGGGTCGAGCTCGGCGGTGAGCGCCGCGGGGAGCAGGCGCAGGAGCGCGCGGACCATGGTGGGGAAGGAGAAGGCGAGCTTGTCGAGGGCGTCCATGAGGCGAGCATGGCAGCCGGTGGGGGATGCGTCATTGGACGCAGAGGCCGCGGTTCGTAGGCGCAGGGCGCAACCGGAAGAGGGTCCGGTTGAACATGCCGAGCTCCTTGCAGCGGTAAGTGAGGGCTTGCACACTTGTCCCGAACAACTGCTTGAGCTTGAAGAGTTCGCCCATCCGACCGACGTGCGGCGCTTGCCGACCTCCGACCACAGCGCTTCGGCCGGCATGAGAAACGCGCCAGCGAAACGATGCGCCGCCTTCTCGCCTTGGACGAAGCCACAATCTCGGAGAAGCCGGTCCCATCCTTGCCGTATCGAGCCATCCTGGTAGTATGGGCACATGAAGACGACACTCGACACCCAGGACGAGTCGCCGGCGAGAGCGAAGCGTTACGCGAAGAACACCGGGTGTCCGTTACGCAAGGTGGTCGAAGACGGGCTCCGCGAGGTGCTCGCCGTGCGCCTGCCGCGTCGCCGGTATCGGCTGCCCGATTCGAGTGTGGGAAATGCAGATGCGGCAGACCCGCTCGAAGCCCGCTCGTGGCCGGACCTGCGCGGGATGATCTACGGAGAGTACGGAGAGTGGGAGCAAGGTGATCGCGGACAACACGAACCTGCCGGCCCATGCGCATCGCACGGAATCACGCCTGCACGAGTCGGCATACTCGCTTGTCCGTGCGCTCGCCGAAGGGGGAGGAGGCGTGGGCGATGCCCTGGCCGTGCTGCTACGAATTCCTCAGCAGTCGTAGCGAGCCACCGATTCAGTTATCGTTGATTCAGCCCAAGGGAGACGCGCCATGAACGCCGACACCCCCCGCTACCGGGACGCAAAGGCAGGCTTCGACATCCCTACCGCCGCCCGTTACCCCGAAGCCGCCGGCATCAAGCGCCGGCAAGCCGAATATCTCGACGACAGTGGCTCAGTCGAAAAACGGGCAGCTTTGGCCGACGAGATCAACGCCGGGGTCGGGGGATGGCTTGGCTCGGAGGGAGCGCTCGGCCTGCGTGGTGGATGGGGTCCGATCAACGATCACGAGGTGGACGTACTGATCGAGACGATTTACGCGGCGCGACGGCGCGACACCGGCCTCCCTGTGGAGCTTGAAGACTGATGTACCTTTTCGATACCGACGTTCTCGGCAACCTGATGAAACGATCACCTCCCCATGAGCTGCTGAAGAGGGTGGGTGATGTACTTGCCTTCATCGACGAGTCAGGCTCTCGTGGCTATTCGCGGAATCTCGAACCGGCCCGTGATCACGAAATTGGGTTAATGTGCGCATTACTGATTCCTGCCAAGCATTTCGAAAATTACCACAACGCCTTTCTACCTGGCTACAAACGATTCCTGGATGCAAAGCCAGACAACGCAAAACCTCATATCACGGATGCATTCACGCCCGGGAACGAATGCTGGGCGGCTATTGCCCGTTCTGTACGATCCGAATTCCATAGACTGATCCATTGTCTCCAAATATCAGTGGTCTACGATGCACGTCGTCTGGCAGTAGAACGCGATTCCCACGAACGCCAGAAGGTTTTCATTTCGCAGATCAAGAAGTTGCGCCGTTCGCCAATCCGAATTACGGATCATCCTAATCAACCGAAAGTTGAAGACGAATTAGTTCTCGGCCTCGCTATAAAGTTAAATGCGTTCTGCCAAGATTCCAGATATCAGAAGGTAGGTCTATTGTTCGATGAAATCGATAGCAATGTGGCACAAAAATATAGAGAAATCATAGCAGAGATCAGTAATATTGGTGATTCGAGATATGTTGTAAAGGGTTGGAATCAAGAAACGAAATCCAAAGTCCAACGTGAAATATCCTTCAGTATCCATGCATCAATTCCTTTAGGTGCTCGATTTCTTGGAGAGTTGCATGTCGTTGGCAAAAATAATCCGCTTATACTTGCCGCTGACATCGTAACTAACTCACTCTATGATCATCTTTCTAGCCTTCCACACGATGCGTACCTTAACCGTCCATCAAGTATTGAAGGATGGAATTTAAAAAGCAGAGTCTACAGCGTGAGGGACGATGCAATTGAGGATATTATCTAAGATAAGTCGGATCAATTATCTTTCTTCTTATCCATAAAAATTCTCTGCGAGGGGAAGACTAGATGGAGCATCTAACTTCACTGGTGGTTGTTATGATATCTGTCATGCACCACCTTCCAGTAGCGCGGTAATTAGGGAGGCGCTTAGCGTCGAAGATGCTTGGACGGCAGCATCGGTCATATTCGCTATTTTTTTCGCCATAGCAATGGTCGCCAAAAATCTCTGTTGGAATTCATGTGCTGGGATCGGAATTCTTATGCCTCCCAGGTTCTTGATACTTATGTTGTAATTACCCGCAGTAGTTTGTGCAGATTTCAAAATGATCTGGCGCATCGAAGGTAACGCGAAACTATTAGAGATGTATTGTGGATCAGCTATTCCGTTTGTTTTTAAGCGTGCTCGGATCAAATAGGATGCGTATGCAGTCGGTCTGTTGCCATTAAAGACCGCGCATCTGCCGATGTAGTCTGGATTTCCATTCGTTCGTACAAATAGAATATCACCATTCTCCAAACACAATTTTTCAAGATCTAATTTTCCGAGCGAAGTGAACTTAAGATCGCTCCAACTGATGATGCTGTTCACAACGTTTGGTATGCGTAAGATGGGAACGGCATCTCCACAGGCAGTGTCGTCGCATTTTTTCGATGTACCATAGCGAAATTCCTCCGAGAGTTCCGCCAGCGACTTCACCTGCCATCCCATAGGATTCAGGACAGGATCGCCGAACATCTTGACGAATAGGGCTGATGCAAAATCGCGGAGGTGTCGGCCTGCTTGTGCATGCAGGCATTCGATTCGCGCCGCTCGATTCAGAATGCCGGCGATCCGCCGTTGCTCATCAAGCGAGGGGAACGGAACCGGCATCGACATGAGAACCTTCATGTCGGCGCGGGGCATCCGCGAACCCGTGACCGACGCCATGACGAATTCGACGGTCTCCTTGCGCCGAAGCAGATGGGCGAGAAAGTCTCGATCCACGCCGTCCCGTGGCAGGAGCGGGACCAGCTCGGTCGAACACCTGCCGACGAAGTCGGGAACGGCGACCTTGTTCAAGTACGGGCGGAGCTTCCCGTAGAGGACATGGCGCCGGTCGAAGCGGAAGGCGGTGCTCTTCTGGCCGCCGATGCGCGAATCCGTGTCGAAATTCAGGAGGTCCGTGCCGCCGACCACGTTCTCGACGCCCACGAAGGGAAGCTCGGCCGTCAGCGGATCGTCCGGCTGGATCCCCTGGCGATCCATCTCGCAAAGCTCCCCGAGTGGTACGCGGCCTGCGCTCATCCCCCCACCAC